>CBDCWK010000002.1:0-2938880 GCA_965223515.1 Phototrophicaceae bacterium | reverse complement strand
CTTATACACTGTATAAATATAGCGAGTGTACCTTAAGACGAGCCACAAGCCCGCTGCGCGTTTTACTTCTAGTTCCAGCGGCCTGATCATGATTGCTGAAAGTACAGAACGGTTTTTCTGCGGTGATTTACGACAAAATGACTTCCGAATCCGGTCCGTTTTGGCCTCAAATAGAAGCCTGAATCTAGCAACATAATCTAAGCTTGGCTCCAAAGGCAGAGGAGAGGTGGCCGCCTCTCCTCGCTAGTGACCGTACTGCGGTCATACCCTTTGTACTCGCAGGCGGATCGGTTCATGTTAGCGCAAGCGCCGATCCACCGAGCATCCGCGTCATCCCTTGTTTTTGGGATGTCCGCTTTGTGTTCATTTTAGCGCTTTATGCCTGTAATTGCAAGGAATTGCTGTGGTTTCTCAGGAGAAATGAGATGAAAAGTACTCAAAAAACGCTGCGGGAAGAGCTGCTCCGACGGGCAAAGAATTTGGCGAATGCCGGTTACTCCGTGATACCGGTTCATGGCGATAGCGCCGCATCCGAGCCTAAGAAGCCGACAATAAAGTGGCGGGCATATCAAAAGCGAATCGCGAACGCTGCAGAGCTATCTGCCAAGTTTGATGATCAAGCCCGGGCCCTAGGTGTCGTCTGTGGGCAGGTGTCGCGGCTGTTGGTGATCGATTTTGATGATCATCTGCGGTTCCGTCGCTTCTGCCGGCATCTTGTTCAGTTTTCCCGTACTTACACTGTTAAGACTAGGCGTGGCTATCATCTTTACTTCCGTACAGGTGACAAGGTTCCAAGTCATCAATTCGACGGTGGAGATATCAAAGGCGAAGGATCTTATGTTGTCGCGGCGCCATCTGTGATTGCTAATTTTCAATACCGATCCGTCGGTGATCATGAAGTGATGGAACTGGATAAGTTAGCTGTGGATCGCATACTGAATTATTTCCATCTGGATTCTTCGGTCCACATCGTGCCTGGGAAGGTGATGCGCGCTGCAGGTGATGTGGATGTGTTGAGCGTTTACCGCCGGTTGGCTGGAGAGATTGGGCGCAATAATGCATTGTTCCGCTCGGCGTCCTTGGGTCGTGAGAGTGGGATACGTAAGGATGAAGTGGAAAAGCGTCTAATCCTGCCTCATATGGAAGAGCCTGCTGGTGCGGGCCATAAGTATGAGAGCTTTGACGCACGGTTGCGGGAGGCGCGGGCGACGATCAAGAGTGCGTATGCAGGTGTCGGCGGTGTCGGTAGTGAGCGGTCGGGTTTGCCAAATTCAGTGCGTGAGCGTTTATTGAGGGAGCAGGGGTCTTCGGTACTGGCGCGCTTTCTTGATGTTTTGTGGTTGGAGTGTTGGCAGGCGGATGGCTATTTCAGCCTTCGTGAGGCGATCGAGGTGGGATTGACGTACGGTCTGGATCGTAAAAGTGTCATGGCTGCCTTGACCGGAGAGCATTGTTCATTCAACGGTCGGCATATTATCAGTAGAAGATATGTAGAATACCTGGACATTGAGGGACTTAAAATGCGAAAGCGCGGTAGGCCCGTGCAGTTGATGTTTCAGGTGCCGAGCGCAGCGCGATTAGTTTGGGTCCTCAATGTGAGCTGGTCGCCCTCTGACAAGATCGCCGGAGAAGACATTAGGTCGGGTGCCGCATATCGGCGCGCGGTTCACCGGGAGTATATTCGGCGGCTTTCTCCTCAGCTGCCGATGCGGGTTTTGGCGGAGCGTTTGGGTGTGAGTTCCCGTACGATTAGGCGCTATAACACTGATCTGGCTGTGCAGTCGACAGCCTGTATCGGACGTTTTGGCCTGACGCTTGAGTCGTTGGCATGTCTGCCGCAGAAGCGGCGCGGTGTAAAAAAGAACTCGACTGAGGGGTATTGGCTTGAGGTTGGCGAGTCGGCGCGATTTCCGGCTTGGCGTCACATTGGCGCTGCGTTGCTTAAGGGTGGTGGAGCGCCAGTTCAGGTGTGTATCCGGCGTCCGTCGGTGTTGAGTCTCGATAACGAGATGCGGGACCCAGTGCGCTACCAGAAGTTGTCTACGGAGGAATTCTTGCGCTTGCGGGTTTTGCGCGACGGGGACGGTGATAGTGTCAGCGTTCTGGATCGAGCGAGGGCATTTGTGAAGGAGCTGGGTAAGCGAGCTTCGCGTGTGCGGTTTGACAAGGTGCGATTGGCCTTTGACTGCGTCGATGCGGTGATAGCCGATGACAAGGTGGCCGGTACGATCAGCGGCTATCTGTATGCGTATGATGAATTCGGTAAGCAGGCTCGTCGACCGGCGCGGCGTGGAGTGGCTTATCGGATGCTGAAAGAGTTTGGCAACGGGAATGTATTCTTGGCGCTGCGTGATTCGTACAGCGAGCTGCTGGTGGCGATGGCGCGACATGAGTTGCGGACGGACGCTGGCAGGCCTGGTTGGAATCTGCTGGCGAGCGCGTTGATATAGGGCTGTGGTTGTTGTGTTGGTACGTGTGGCGGTATAGGCTGTGGTTGATACCGTTACATGTGTAGCGCTAAAAGGTCTTGAGTGATGACGCGGGCGTGCATTGCGCCGGTATCTTTGTTTGTAGTGAAGGTTGACCGGTGAGTGCTAGGGGTGGGATTCGTCAATATCAGCGATGAGACGCATAAGCTGCCTGATCTCTGCTTCAATTAGCCTGCGGATATTCGGCTTGTTGGTTGGATCGATTGCATTGATCTCTTTGCGCAGTTTGTTTCGCCACTGGGTGGCGTCGGCGGCTAGGCGCGCGACCGGGTCCTTCTTCTTCTTGGTTTTGCTTACCGTTACTCGTGTAACGCTATCAAGGGCGGCTTTCATTTTGCGCAGTTCGCCTTCGGTGAGGTCTTCGTCGTCGCCCTTCCGCCAGAGGTCGGCGGGCAGGCGCAAGAGCGCGCGATACTGTCGCAGTTGGCCCGCGTCCGACAATCCCATGGCGTTGAGCAGGCGCTCGCCTTGTCCCCGTGGTATACGCCAGGCGGCGCCGTCGGCGACTTGGGCATAGAAGGACTGTTCGTTCTCACTGGCATCGATCTTAACGAAATTGTCCCAGCCATGAAGGTCCATGAGCAAGAGCGATAGTTGGCGCGCCCGGCTGATGGCGTTGAGGTTGTCGCGGGCATTATTTTCGCTGGCTTGGCGCCAAACGTCGACTTGCTTGACGATGCGGGCGGGAATGCGTGACCAATTTACGATGCTGCCATCCGGACGCTTGTCGCCATCGCCGAACTTCCAATAGAGGATTTGATAGGCAAGCCAGCGGCGTTCGCCAGTTTCGATTTCG
Organism: Phototrophicaceae bacterium; assembly: GCA_965223515.1. Lineage (GTDB taxonomy): Bacteria > Chloroflexota > Anaerolineae > Aggregatilineales > Phototrophicaceae > UBA6055. Next base: position 2,935,595 of record CBDCWK010000002.1, on the reverse strand, counting down.
AAGTGGTCGGCATGGCGTACCAGGCTAATCGGGTTTGACAAGCCATCCCGCCGGATGCTGGCAGCCAAATCGATGATCTTCATCAAAGCCTGTTCTTTACCAGATTGCAGCTGCTCGCCACTTCCTCTGTCTGCGTCGTCGTTTTCTGCTTGCTTGCCCCGGTCGGTGGCATGGCCCCGAAGATACGGCAGGATGTCAAAGTTCTTTTGCCCGGTTTCCAGTTGGACTTCAATGATCCAGCGCTCGAAGATGTCGACGATGTTTCGCGGATGCAAGGCAAAGATATCGGTCAGGTCGTGCGGAATGCTGTAGCGGGGCTGAATCGAATTGGGATGAATTTCCTGAATGCTGACCGCTTCAATCACCTGAAATTCGTTATCGGCGGCCGCGATTTCCAGCGCTAATTCGCCCAAGCCAAAGCCGATCGCATCGGCGGTTTTGGGGTCGAGGGAATTGGGATTGGCTGAGAGCAGGTTCTCTTCGTCTTGTATTCTGCGGCGGCGCTCACGGCTGCTCATAGATCCGCTCCTCCAACTGATCAACCAGCCGCCAGGCATCTTCCGCTGTGCCGCTACTGGGCGCCAAAGAAAAGACTGTACGGCGGGCGCTAGCGACTTCTGTCCAGATCGTTCTGACTGGCAAGGGTTTCCAAACGAGGCTGCCAAATGTGTCTTGCAAGCGTCGCAGATTGTCCTGATGTTCCAGCGTACGACCGCGGTACATCGTGGGGACAACGCCCAGCACCTTAATATCATTCAAATTGTATTGCTGACGTATCGGACTGAATTGATCTTTATGATTTAAGCTCTCACGCAAGCCATCGAAACTCCAGGCTTCGCATTTGGTCGGATAAATGATGCCATCGGTTGCCATATAAATCGACGAATGCAGCAGCGATGGCGTGGGGGAGGTATCGAAGAAAACGAAGTCGATGGCATTTCGCAGTTGATTGAAGCGTTTCAGCACGGTGAAGGCGTCAGAGATGTTGCCGGCGATGCTGCGAGTCTCGATATTTGAAGGTACGACCAGCAACTGCCCGCGCGTATTATGCGCCTCGTCGGGCACATTGAAACGTTCGGCCGGCACCGGACGCAAGACCTTTTGAAATGGCGCATTGCGCACGATCAAGTCATAGAAGCCGGGTTCCTTGGAAAGCCCAAAGGCGATGGTAGCGTGACCTTGAGGGTCGGCGTCCACCAAGATGACCCGCTTGCCGCGAATAGCCAGGCCGGCGGCGAGATGAGTGGCGAGGGTGGTCTTGCCTACCCCGCCTTTTTCGTTGAGGAGTGTGATGATCTTCATGACATGCTACCTATTCTCGCACGAACTGACGAGCTACAGTATAAACATAACCAGTGACACCATTATTAAAGGTGGCAATGCTGCGGAGAAATACGCCATCTTCGACCAGCGCATCCATCATATTGATGAGATGAGGAGTTTTCTTCCGATTGAGCCGGTTAACGATTTCCGTGCGCGTCAGCGGACGTTCGCTTTGCGCTACGATGTTGATCATCAATTGCCGTGTCTGGGAACGCGGCCGATGGTCTTGCGACATATGGAGATGGGCTCCATCATTAGACAGTATAGATACTGCGCAACTATAGCGCGTTAACCATATTAAAGCAAGCTCAAGATGGGGTTTCCCGGCAAATCTAGGAAAAGTCAAGGATACTGAAATGTTGCTTGGCGTCGCGATGTGCTTCTCGATCTATAGAAGGAGATGGAGTGTAACACGCAATGAATGAGGTTGCCAATGTTCGGACGGATTGGGAGCGCTGAAAAGGTGGCGCGCAGCGCCTGCTTTTGCGCTCAGCGCTGTAGGGTCGGATCAAAGGCATCGCGGATGCCGTCGCCGATGATATAAAAGGAAAGCACTGTTACCGAGATCAGCAGGATTGGAAATATGATCAAGTGGGGACCAAGGCGGAAGAAGTGAAAAGACTTTGTCAGCATATTGCCCCAGGTCGGCTGCGGTGGCTGCACCCCCAAGCCGAGGTAGCTGAGTGCGGATTCTGCCAGGATTAATCCGGCGATGCCCAGCGCCATCGATATGACGGTTACTGACATGAGATTCGGCAAGATATGCTGAAACATGATGCGAAGTGGACCCGCGCCCATAGCCCGTGCGGCGATGACATATTCTGTGGCGCGAATAGCAAAGGTCTGCCCGCGGATTAGACGGTAAGTGCCCGTCCAGCCTATCAGGGTGACGACAAAGATCAGCGACTGGGCTGAGAAAGACAAAATGGAGGAAACCAGGATCAGCACGAATAGGCCCGGTACCGAGTCAATCGTGGTGACTAGCCAGTTGAGGAAATCATCAAGAATCCCGCCATAATAACCGGCGACCATCCCCAATACGACGCCTATCGTCAAAGCAAAGGTGGTGCCGAAGAAGCCGATGGCCATGGACACGCCGCTGGCGTGCAGCAGCCGCGCCAATTGGTCGCGACCAATATCGTCCGCGCCCAGGAGATAGCCCTTGGTCATCGGTGGCGTGAATCGGTCGGGAGTATTAGGTTCATTGGGATCCACCTGCATCAGCGAATCCGTGATGAACGGCGCCAGGAAGGCAATGACCGCCAAGACCAGAATATAGCTCAAGGCGACGAGCGTCAATTTGTCGCGCCAAATCGACCGCAGCGCTTTGCGCGTGAGCGACTTGCTGACGACCAGCTCCTCTCCCTGTTTAAGTTCGGCATTCAATTTGCGGCTTGTCATGATGTCTGCCTGGGCTCTGCCTAATCGTAACGAATGCGGGGGTCTAAAGCGGCGTAGAGGATATCAGACAGCAAATAGCCAATAATGTTGGCGATCCCGACATACACCACCACGGTCATCGCGATCGGCACGTCTCGCCGGCCCGGCGCTTGTACCACCAGCCGCCCGACACCGGGCCAAGAAAAGACTGACTCTACGATGACTGCGCCGATCAATATGAAGGTGATGGAGGGACCCAAAAAAGTGGCGATGGGAATGAAGGCGTTGCGCAAGCCGTGGCGCATCCAAATGCTGCGCTCCGGTAAGCCTTTGGAACGGGCGGTACGAATATAATCCTGCGATACCACATCCAGCATTGCGCCGCGCATGAAGCGGGAAACGACGGCCACGGTGCCGGCTGCCAGCACTATCGTCGGCAGAATAAGATACTCCATTCGCTCCGGCAGCGGTACGCAGCTCGGATCCAGCGTGGTCCGGCAGCGCCCGCCCAAGGGCAGAATTTGCCAGAAGGAGCCAAAGAGCAGCAGCAGCAGCAAGCCCAAACCAAAATTGGGAATCGAGTTGACGAGAACTGCGGCGACGCGAGTAAACTGATCGAACCATCCGCCGCGATTTACGGCAGCCAAGACGCCAATAGCGATTCCCAGCGCGAAACCAATGATGAGCGATGGCGTGGCCAACTCTACGGTTGCCGGCAAGCGCTCCACCAGCACATGAATTACCGGGCGCTTATAGAAGATGGAATTGCCGGGGTCGCCACGCAAGAAGCCGCGCCGTCTTCCCGGTGGCAGGGGCTGCAGAATGATCTCGCCAGTCGCCTCATCAATCAGGGGTTTGCCCTTTTCATTCAGCTTGGGCGCATAGAGGTCAACGAAAAAGACCGAGCCATCCGCCGAGCCATCGTCATTGCTGTCCCAGCGCATCCAATCATCGCCCAGCAGCCAGCGCAGATATTGCACCGGCATCGGGTCATTGATCCCCAGTATGTATTTGAGCTCTTCTTTTTCGCGCGGTTTAAGCCGGTTGTTGAAAGCGAGTACTTCCACCGGTCCGCCCGGCGCCAGCGAAATGATGAAGTAGGCAAGCAAGGTAACGCCAAACATGATGGGAATCGCCTGCAAAAGCCGGCGGATGACATACTTGGTCATGACGCCTCACATGAACCAGTCCCCCCGTCATTGCGAGGGGACTGGTAGAGCATTGGCAGAGCGGTGCTACGATTCTGCGATAGTCCAGGCGTCGATATTCCAGCGCGCCCCGCCGACGCGCGGCGCCCAGTTTTCGACGTTGGTCTGCGCCGCCAGCAAGACGTTGCCCGTGCTTATCCAAATCCAGGGCGATTCGTCACGCAAAATCTGATAGGCTTCGCCGTACATAGCTTTGCGCGTTTCGGCATCGCAGCCCGGCAGGTTGCGCGCGTCTTCGATCAACTCCGTCAAGCGTGGATTGCTGTAGGACTGGGTGTTGTAACCCGCGCCAACAACATCGGCTGCCGGCAGGAAGATATCGGCGATGCCGTTGGGATTGGCTGGCGTTGCCAAACCCCAGAAGACGCCGATCGCATCGTAAGTCTGCGCGGTAAATTCGCTGACCAGCGTGCCGAATTCGACGAATTCCAGGTTGATATCGAAGCCGAGCTCGTTCCATTGATCTTGCATAATGGTATACAGCGCTTCTTGCGAAGTGTTGCCGGCATTGGTCTTGACCGACAATGCGAGGGGCGCGCCCTCTTCCGAGTACATACAGCCGTTGCACTCGCGCACGCCATCACCATCGCTGTCGGTAAAGCCGGCTTCATCCAGCAGTGACATCGCCTTTTCCGCATCAAAGGGATAGGGCTCCAGGCCGGCCGGGAAGCTCCAGTCGGTCGGCCGGACATGTGAGGCGACCGGAACGCCGGTGTTGAAGAAGGCGCCTTCGTTGATTTCTTCGAAGTTCATGCCGTAATTCAGCGCCTGGCGTACACGTACATCGCCGAGGATGGGATGGTTGCCCTGGTCAATCAGATTGCCATCTTCGTCCATACCATCTACCGGGTTGGATGGATCGGCGGTATTGAGGGAGAGGAAGCGAATGGTGCCGGCGGGCGTCTCGAAGATTTGGAATTCGCCGTCGTCCGCGCGCGCCTTGACATCATCGCGGTTGGCTTGCGGTACGCTGGCGACGAAGGTCAAGTCGCCAGCGAAGAATTGCTCCATCTGCACGATTTGATCAGTGACCACCTTATAGACCCAGCCCTGTGGGATAACCGCGCCCAACTCGGCTTCGTTGAAATCGCCATTGGCCAGCAGGGTGGTTTGTTCACCCGGGCGGAAGTTGGAGAAGACAAAGGCTCCGCCACCGGTGACGCCAGGATTCAGATTGTAGTCGTTTTCGTCCATGCCCGCATAGTCGTCGCCGTAGGTTTCTTCATAAACATGCGCCGGCACCGGGTAAACCGGATTGAGCGTGTCGATCAGCGTGCAATTGGCTTCATTGAAGATGATCGTCAGAGTATGGTCGTCGACGACTTCGTAGCCGGCGACGCGGTCAATCAGTTCCTGCCTTGGCGATGAAGTTTCACCACTAAGGACAGCATCGAGGAACCAGACGACATCCTTTGCCGTGATGGGCACACCATCGCTCCAAGCCATGTCATCGTGCAGGTGGAAGGTGTAAGTAACGCCATCCTCGGCGATATCCCAACTGGAAACCAGCGCGCCCTTGGCGCCGCCTATGTACTGAACGGTCAAGGAATCGACGCCGATGAAATCTGGGAACATACGGTTGATGACATCGTAAGAGGTGCCATCGTTGGCGATAATAGGGTTAAACGTGGTCGGGTCATCACCAAAATTTGGTTCAATAATGGGACCGCCACTGCCGAAATCTTGCGCTGCTGCCGGTGCCATTAGCGTCATAGCGAAGACGAGCAGCGCGCCCACAGTTAGATAACGGATGAGCCTGTTCATTGTTCATTTTCTCCTTGTTATATCCATTGCAGTTCCTGGGGAAGTGGAACCATAATGATATTCTAACAGCGGTTTGATAGGAAACCAACTCATACAGACGCGCGGGAGTGCTGAATTCTGTTGCATGACAACTTCGACGTTGCCATCCAAAATAACCTCTGTGTCCTCTGTGCCTCTGTGGTGAATCCCCTGTGCGGAACCCGGTATGCGTCCTAAGTCCTTGAAGTTCAACACTTCCGACGTGCTCGCCACTTTTGGGATAAAGGCAATTAAGATCTGGCTCTATAATAGGTAAATGACCAGAGAGAGCATGACACTTACCGCCCCGCAGTCCGGCCTGATTCGGCAGCCCCTCAATCGCAAGATCTGGCTGGAGGGCATCGCCGGCAGCGGCAAGACAACTGTCGGTGTTGAACGTGTTCTGTACTTGCTGGAGCGAGGCATACCGGCCGAATCTATCTTGATCTTTGTGCCGCAGCGCTCGCTGGCGAAACCTTATATCACTGCCTTGCGCGAGCAATCGACTTACCGCGGCGGACAGGTCACGGTCCATACGATCGGCAGCCTCTCACTGCAGATGGTCGAGATGTTCTGGTTTCTCATCGCCGAGCGCGCCGGCTTCCAGCACCCGCAGGACCTGCCGAACTTCCTCAGCCTGGAGCTGGTGCAATACTTCATGACCCGCGCCATCGAGCCACTGGTCAATCAACGAGATTATTTCAACAGCGTACGTATTGATCGAGCGCGGCTATTCAGTCAAATCGTCGACAATATGAACAAAGCCGCGCTGGTGGGCTTTCCTATCAGCGAAATCGGCTTGCGCTTGAAGCAGGCGCTGGGCGGTGGCGTAGAGCAGGCGCATATCTTTGACGATGCGCAGACCTGCGCCATGGAGTTTCGCGAGTATTGCCTGAAACATAATCTGCTGGATTTCTCCCTTTATTTGGAACTCTTTCGTGATCACGTTCAAGCCTTGCCGCAGGCGCAAGCCTACCTGCGGCGACGCTTCAAACATCTAATCGTCGATGATGTGGAAGAAGACAACCCGGCCTCGCACCGCGTCCTGGCGGACTTGCTGGAGACCTGCGCCTCGGCATTGATCATCTTCGACAGCGATGCCGGCTTCCGTCGTTTTCTGGGCGCAGACCCGGAGCATGCGCGCCGCCTGCGTGAACTTTGTGGTTTGCAAGAGTCACTGGGCGACAGCCTGGTCATGCAGCCGGCGGTCAAAGCGCTGGGCTCGCAACTGGCGGAGCAGCTCGGCGCAGGCGACGCCTCAGAGAATGGCGAGGATCCGCGTCCTGCGTTAATCACCGAAGCCCACCGCTATCATCCACAGATGGTTGATTGGGCGGCCGATCAGATCAGCGCGCTCGTCCATGAGCAGGCAGTGCCGCCGGACGAGATCGTGGTGCTGGCGCCCTTCCTCTCCGATGTCTTGCGCTTCGGCTTGAATGAAGGCTTGCGCAAGCGGGGGATCAAAACGCGCTCACATCGCCCCTCGCGGGCACTGCGCGATGAGCGTGCCGCCCGTACACTGCTGACGCTGGCGCGGCTGGCGCATCCGCACTGGAATATGGCGCCGACCGAATTTGATATCGCCTTTGCGCTGATGACCGCAATCGACGGGCTGGACCTGATCCGCGCCAAACTGCTGACAGAGATGCTCTATCGCCAGGGCACGCTGCTGCCCTTCGCCAACGTACAGTCTACGGCGATGCAAGACCGCATCACCTTTGAGCTGGGCGAGCGCTACGACCGTCTCTGCCGCTGGCTCCAGCGTTACCTTGACCAGGACGGCGCCGATGCCATTGACATCTTCTTCAAGCGCATCTTCGGCGAGCTGCTTTCGCGCACCGGCTTCGGTTTCCACGGCAATATCGATGCCGGCAACATCAGCATGAATCTGGTCGATTCCGCTCGCAACTTCCGCTGGTCGCTCGATTTCATGAGCCGCTATGGCGAAGAAAGCGACCTGGGTTTGGATTACGTGAAGATGGTGGATCGCGGCGTCATCGCCAATTTCTACCTGCGCGACTGGGTGGCGGAGAGCGAAGACAGCGTGCTCATCGCGCCGGCATACACCTTCTTGCTAAATAATCGCGCGGTCGATTATCAATTCTGGCTCAATATCGGCAGCGAAGGCTGGTCGCGCCGTCTGTATCAGCCACTGACGCATCCCTATGTCTTGAGTTTGAGCTGGCAGGCGGGCGCCCTCTGGACGGAGGAGGACGAACAGGAATGGAGCCGGCAGACGTTGAGCCGCCTGCTGCTGGCTTTGACACGCCGCTGCCGCCAGGGCGTCTACCTCGGCTTCAGCGAACTCAGCGAAAGCGGCTATGAACAGCGGGGCTTGCTGCTGGAGACGATTCAAAGCCTGCTGCGGCGGATCACGCGCGAGCAGGCGCGGCCCTAGCTGTCGAATTGAAAGAGCGAACAGCCGCCATCGAGCGTCAGGATGCTGCCGGTCATATAAGCCGTCTGCGGTCCCGCGAGGTAGACCACGGCGTTGGCGATTTCTTCCGGCGTGCCCGGCTCCAGCAGTGGAATCACCTTGGCCACGCGCGCGGCATATTGCGGCTCCTCTTGCAATTGCCGGCCTGCCAGACCCGCTTTCACGATGCCCGGCGCCACCCCGTTGACCAGGATGCCGTGAACAGCCAGTTCACGCGCCATCTGCTTGACCAGCATATTGACGCCCGCTTTGCTCACGGTATAGGCGGTGATCTCGGGCCAGGGGATGGCTGCCACCCAACTCGAGGTCAGGATGAGGCGCCCGGCTCTGCCATCGGCGACCATCTTGCGCGCCGCCGCCTGGCAGACGTTAAAGCAGCCGGTCAGGTTGATGTCGAGGTGGTTCTGCCAATTCTCTCCGCTGATCTCGAGGAAGGGCTGCGCATTGACGATTCCCGCGTTGGAGCAAACGATGTCCACTTGCGCTAAATCGGCGATCGCGCGATCAACAACCTGCCGATCGCGTACGTCAACTTCGCGGTACTGAACTGTAGGGTCGTGAGTACGGACACGTTCGATGGCAGCTTGGGCGGACGACTCGGGCACGATGTCCCAGATGACGACCTGTGCGCCATTCTCCGCCAGTTGCCGCGCCATGGCATTGCCGAGGTCGCCCGCGCCACCGGTCACGATGGCAGTTTTGCCTGCTAGTGTCATTTCCGCTCCCTAATTTGCAGATTGTGAAATGATAAAATGTTCCTATATTATAGGGCATCGGCAAATCACATTCAGGCATACCGTAATGAACAGTAATTCTATCCCCCCCCCCCCCCCCCCCCCCACTTAATAAACTATATTACGGCGATTGCTTGACAATCATGCGCGACAAGATGAGTCCCGAAAGCGTGGACTTGGTATATCTCGATCCTCCATTTAACTCCAAGCGCGATTACAACGCCATCTACAAAGACCATACTGGACGCCCCCTGCCCGAACAAGTGGAAGCCTTTAACGATACCTGGCTGCTGGATGCCGAGCGGATGCGCGTTATCAGGGAGTTGCCGCGTCTATTGCGCGAACACGGCATAGACGGGCATAGCGCCGATTTTCTGGCGAACTTCATCAGCGGGCTGGTGCATACGCAACCGGATATGGCAGCTTATCTAGCCTACATGACCGAGCGCCTGCTGTGGATAAAGCGGGTGATGATGTCGACTGGCAGCATCTACCTGCACTGCGACCCAACTGCCAGCCATTATCTGAAAATTGTCATGGATGTGGTTTTCGGAGAGAAGAACTTTCAGAATGAGTTTATTTGGTACTACTCTGGAGGTGGAGCTTCCAAAAAACGATGGGCAAGAAAGCACGATGCCATTCTTTTTTTCTCGAAGAATGGTATCAAGTGGACTTTCAATGTAGACGCTGTACGAACAGCTCACAAGTGGGACAAAGGACAGAAACGAGCTGATGGCTCAGAAAGGGATTACAAGAAGGGGAAAATCCCGGACGATGTATGGCATCATAATTCGTTAATGCCTTGGGCTAATGAGAAACTCGGCTACCCCACACAGAAACCCCTCGCCCTCCTTGAACGTATCATCCGCGCCAGCAGCAACCCCGGCGATGTCGTCTTCGATCCCTTCTGCGGCTGCGCCACCACCATTGAGGCGGCTGAATTCCTGGGACGCCAGTGGATAGGCATCGACATCACCATTCACGCCATCCGCCGCGTGGCTCGCGCCCGCCTGCAAGAGCGCCTGCACCTCATCGAAGGCGAGGACTACGTCATCGACGGCGTCCCGCGAGATTGGGAAGGCGCGCGGCAACTGTGGCGGCAGGACACCTACCAATTCCAGAAGTGGTGCGTCGAGCTGGTCGAGGGTTTTGTGAACGTCAAGAAAACGGCTGACGATGGCATTGACGGACGCATATACTTTGATATGCCTGACGAGAAGGTATTGCAGAGCATGGCGCTGGAGGTCAAGGGCGGCGAAAACCTCAGTATCAATCATGTGCGCTCATTGAACAGCGTGCTGCAATTTGAAAACATTAAATTGGCGGGCTTGATTGCGCTGAACGCGCCCGGCAGCCAGCAAGCGAAGAACTTCCAGCAGACGATGGCGCTGGCCGGGCATGTGCGAATTGGCGAGCGGGAGTATCCGCGCCTGCAAATGCTGACTGTAAGCGAGATTCTGAATGGCGCGAAATTCAATATGCCCAGCCCGGTGGGGCGAACGGGGACCGGCTATGAATCAGATCTGTGGAATGCGCCGCAAAGTCAATAGCGATCTTCAGGCAGTCAGCACCCGCAAGACCTGGCTGTGCAGCGGACCGTTGCTGGCGATGATGCCCTTGCCACTGAGCGGCGGACCGCCATTCCAAGAGGTGATCTTGCCGCCGGCGCCTTCAATGACCGGGATGAGCGCGACGATGTCCCAGAGGTGCATGATGGGATCAAGCATGACATCGGCATAGCCGGTGGCCACCAGGAAGTAACCGTGGCAGTCGCCCCAGGTGCGGTTATAGCGCGTCATGCCCAGCAATTGCTGGAAGGCGATGCCATTTTGGTATTTGCCGACATCGATGAAATCCGAGTAGCAGAGCACGGCCTCGCGCAGGCTGCGTTTTCCGCTGACCCGCACCAAGTCGTCATTGAGGCGTGTTTCATTGCCGCTGCCGATGAGCATATGCGAGGTGACCGGATGATTGATCGTCCCGACGATGGGCTGCCCGCCTTTCATCAAGCCGATCAGCGTGCCGAAAAGGAAGGTGCCGCTGACGAAAGACTTGGTGCCGTCGATCGGATCCAGCACCCACTGATACTCGGCGCCGTCGTTGTGATTGCCGAACTCCTCGCCGATGATGCCGTGGTCGGGAAATTCCTTCATGATCATCTCGCGCATGATCTCTTCCGCTTCGCGGTCGGCGATGGTCACCGGCGATGCGTCCGCCTTGGTCTCGACGACGACGCCGCTGCGGAAATAGCGCATGATAATGTCGCCGCTGGCACGGGCGAGTTCTTTGCTGAAATCGACAAACTCTCGCATGAGTCCTTACTCCGTCAATGTGCCTTTGGTGCTGGGTATGCCCTGCCGCCCCGGATCAAGCGAGACGGCTTGCGCCAGAGCGCGCCCGAAGGCTTTGAAGAGCGCTTCAGCTTTATGATGGTCGTTGCGCCCATAGAGGACTTCAGCATGCAAATTCATCCTGGCGTGCGCGGCGACCGTCTCCAGCGCGTGAGCCACCAGGTCGGTCGGCATCTGTCCCATGATGGGCGTACTAAAGTCGGCTTTGATGATGGCGTAGGGTCGACCGCTGAGGTCGATGACAACCCGGGCCAAGGCTTCGTCCATCGGCACGTAGGCTGTGCCCATGCGTTGTATGCCCACGCGTGAATTCAGCGCTTCGTCAATCGCCCGTCCCAGGCAGATGGCAATGTCCTCGATGCAGTGGTGAGAGTCGATATGCAAGTCACCCTGCGCCCGCAGAATCAGGTCAAACTTGCCGTGCAGGGCGATATGCTGCAGCATGTGATCGTAAAAGCCGATGCCGCTGCTGATATCGGCATTGCCGGCGCCGTCAAGATTGAGACTCAGTTCGATTCTGGTCTCTTTGGTGTCCCGCTTGACTTCCGCTTTTCGCTCAGACATGATAGCTATCCTCGCACAAAAGATAACACAACTCGGCGGAGAGAACAGGGTATCTAGCCTTCAGCGAGTGGCAAACGCTGATGTTATGCAACTCCGATTTGACTCTGAAGAAATCTCTCTGCTTGCTTTCTGCAGGAGCTTTGTAGGGGCGAGCCGGTGGCTCGCCCACAGTTCAGCATAGTTTGTTGAGAATGGGCGACCCGACGGCTCGCCCCTACATCGACGCTATTTGGGGGATGGGGAATCGAATCGCTTTGATATTGACCACTCCCAGGCTTCAACTCGTTTGCAGACCACGCAGCACATCCAGCAGCCGATCGACTTGTTCGGGCGTACCGGCGCTGATGCGGATATGGTCGTGCAGGCGCGGCTTGTTGTAGTAGCGCACGATGATGCCGGCGCGCGCCAAGCGATCACGGAAGGCCGCCGCCGTCATGCCACTAACACGATTCAAGACGAAGTTGGCTTGGCTGGGGTAGGGCGAGAGAACGGGTAATTCGGCGAAAGCCATTTCCAGCCGCTTCCGCTGCTCGACCAGTTGACGCACGCGCTCCAGCAGAAAGTCGACATCTTGCAGCGAGACCTGCGCCGCGATATCAGCTGCCACGTTGATATTGTAGGGCTGCTTGATCTTCCAGAGATGCGGCATCAGCGCGCGCGGGAAGATGCCGTAGCCGACCCGCAGTCCCGCCAATCCCGCCCATTTGCTCATTGTGCGCAGGATAATCAGGTTAGGTTGGTCGGCGGCTTGCGCTGCCAGACTCTGCCCCTCGGCGAATTCGATATAGGCTTCGTCGACGACGATGGTGGCGGGCAGTTGAAGCAAGCGCCTGATCTCAGCCGGCGCGATGATATTCCCGCTCGGGTTATTGGGCGAGCAGAGAAAGACCAGCTTGGCACTGTACTGCCTTACGGCTGCTTCGACCGCGGCCACATCAAGCGAGAAATCCGCCCGCCGGTAGACATCAATGACTTTGCCGTGATAAAGCGGCGCGTCAAAGCCATACATGGCAAAGGTCGGCGGCGTATTGACGATGGCATCGCCCGGCTCAATGAAGAGCTGCAAGATGACTTCGATCAATTCATCAGCGCCGGCGCCACAAAGGATTTGCTCGGCAGGGACGCCGGTGTAATCTGCCAGCAGCTCTCGCAGGCGCCCCGATTCCGGATCGGGGTAGACGTGCATATTGGGCAGCGTCGCCAGCGCTTCAATGACGCGTGGCGAAGGACCGAAGGGGTTTTCGTTGGCGTCCAGCTTGATCAGATCGCCAGGCGCAATGCCCAATCGCTCGGCGAAGACATCGAGCGAAGTCGTTGGCGTATAAGCGCTCATCGACTTGATGTCGCGGCGAATGCGGACTTGTTCGCTCATGGCGCGCCTCGCAGCTTGGCGGCGGCGGCGTGGGCGCCCAGAGACTCGGCCTTGGCGAGAATCTGTGCTGCTGCGCTGAGTTCACGAGCGCTCTCTTTATCCAGGGCGATCAAGCTGGTGATCTTGACGAAATTCAGCAGGTTCAGAGGCGAGGCAAAACGCGCCGTGCCGCCAGTCGGCATCACATGGCTGGGACCGGCGACATAATCGCCGAGCACTTCGTAGGAGTGTTCGCCGAGGAAGATGCCACCCGCATTGCGCACCTGCCCGATCCACGACCAGGGATCGGCGACCAGCAAGCAGAGGTGCTCAGCGGCATAGTCGTTCGCCAGCTCGAAGGCTTGCGCCAAGTCGCGGGTGATGACGGTGCCGCTGCGGTTGAGCATCGCCCCGCAGATGATGTCGCGGCGCGAAAGGAAATCCAATTGTCGAGTGATTTCAGCTTGCACGGCATACGCCAATTCCAGGTTCGGCGTAAGCAGAATCGCCGATGCCAGCACATCGTGCTCGGCCTGCGCCAGCAGATCAGCGGCGGCCAGCGCGGGGTCGGCGCTTTCGTCAGCGATGACCAGCGTTTCCGTGGGACCGAGCAAGCCGTCTATGCCGACATCGCCGTAGACCTGCTGTTTTGCCAGCGTGACGAAGAGGTTGCCGGCGCCGACTATCGTGGCGACCCGCGCTATGCTCTCCGTACCGTATGCCATTGCCGCAATGGCCTGCGCCCCGCCGACGCGATAGACGCGCTCGACACCGGCGATGGCAGCAGCCGCCAGGATGGCAGGGTGAATTTCACCGTCGCCACTGCCGGGCGGTGTGCAGACGATGATCTCGGGCACGCCCGCCACCTGCGCAGGGATGACGCTCATTAGCAAGGAAGAGGGCAGGGGCGCCGTGCCACCGGGCACATAGATACCCACCGAATCGATCGGGCGGATCAATTGCCCCAGCGACCCGTCGGCGCCGGCGTCGATCCAACTGTGCAGCGGCTGCTTAAGGTGGAAGCCGCGGATGCGGTCGGCCGCCAATTCCAGGGCGGCGCGCAGATCAGTCGGGATGGCCGCGAGCGCCGCTTGCAGCGCTTGGGGCACCACCAGCAGCTCTTCAGTTTCTGTGTTGTCAATCGTAAGATTCCACTCATGCAGCGCTTGATCGCCGTCGGCGCGGACGCTGCCGATGATGCGCTTGACTGCGTCCTCAGGCATGAGGCGCTCGCCGAAGAGATCGACCGAGCGCTCAACGAGCTGCTCAGGTACTTCGTAATCACGCAAGGAAAAACGCTTGAGCACGCTCTCCCGCGCTTCTTCGAGATCGGTAATAATCCGCCAGTTGATTTCGCTCGCCATTCCGGTTCCTTGAGGGCTGCAAATGCGCGGCGTCATTGTAGCAGTTTGAAAGTGATTCTCAACGGGAAAGACGAGTTGGTGCGCTTTAGCCGCAGCAGTATAATCCGGCGACAGCTATGCATCGAGACGGACGCAAGATGAAAGACTCAAAGGCCTACGCTGGCTTAAACGTCTACTACGGCGATATCCATAACCATTGCAACCTGAGCTATGGCAAAGGCAGCCTCGACGAAGCGCTGCACAACGCCCGCCTGCAATTAGACTTTGTCAGCGTCACCCTGCACGGCCACTGGGATGATATGCCGCAGGACGACCCGCGGCTCGGCTACCTGGTCGATTATCACCGGCAAGGCTTTGAGCGGGCGCGCGCCAACTTTGGCGATTATCTGGCGACGACCGCGGCGGCCAATCAAGACGGTCAGTTCGTAGCCTTTCCCAGCTTTGAATGGCATTCGATGCGCTATGGCGATCACTGTATCTATTTCCGTGATGTCGCCACGCCCGAGATCTTTCACGTGGCGCATATCGAAGAGTTGCGCCAACGCTTGCGCCGCCATCCGCATCCGAGCCTGCTCATCCCCCATCACATCGGTTACAAGCAGGGTTTCCGCGGCATTAACTGGTCGCAGTTCACTTCGGAGCTGTCGCCTGTCGTCGAGATCATGTCCTTTCATGGCGCCTCCGAGCACAGCGACGCCGCGCCCGAATACCTGCACGCGATGGGTCCGCGTGATTACCGCAGCACGGTGCAGTACGCGCTGGAGCAAGGTCACGTCTTCGGCTTCATCGGCTCGACCGATCATCACAGCGCCCATCCGGGCAGCTACGGTTACGGGCAGGTGGCGGTCTGGGCGGAGAACTTGTCACGGGCGGCGATCTGGGATGCCGTGACAAAGCGCCGTGCCTACGCCATCACCGGCGACCGCGTCGCGCTGCAATTCGCCCTCAACGGCAGGCCAATGGGCGCGGTCATCCCCTTCGCGGAAGCAAGACAGATTCAAGTGGCTGTCGAGGCTGCATCGGCGATCGACACTATCGACGTCTTGCACAACAACCGCGTCGTGCATCGAGCATCGGTATACCAGCAGCCGCCGGATTACAGCCGTCCGCTGAGGGTGCGGCTGGAGATGGGCTGGGGTGAACTGGAAACGTTAACCGACTGGGATGTAGAAGTGTCGATAGAGGCCGGCGATTTGCTGAGCATCGAGCCGCATCTGCGCGGCCACGATATTGGCATTCCAGTCATTGACGACGTGACGCCCTGTGGTCTGAGTCACTTGGCGTACGGCGGCGGGAATCGAGTTGAGCTGCGGACGCAAAGCCCACGGAATGCCAGCGTGACCAGCTCGTCGACGCAAGCGATCACTTTGAAGGTGATCGGGACGTCTGAGACCGAAATCCGCGGAGCGATCAACGGCGTTGATGTCCGACTGCCGCTGGCGGAGCTGGAGCATGGATCGCGTAGTTTCTATACCAGTGGCTTCGTCTCGCCGAGTTTTGTCTTCCATCGCGCCGTGCCCGAAGCCGAGTACCGGCATCAGTTTTCACTGACGCTGGAGTCCGCCGGCGGAGTACGCGAGTGGTATTACCTGCGTGTGCGCTTGCGCAATGGGCAGTGGGCTTGGAGTTCGCCGATATGGGTGGAAGCAAAGCAATAGCGTAGGTTCAATTGCTCTAGGTTATAGAAACCATCAGTTCTTCTACTGTGCTGAGCGGCGCGAGGGTCTTGGTGGCGCCGGCGAATTGGCACATCAGACTGCCGGCTGCAGCGCCCCAGCGGGCGGCTTGCGGCAGTGGCAAGTCTTGCAATAAGCCGTAAAGCAGACCCGATTTGAAGATATCGCCGGCGCCGGTAGTGTCGATGGCTTGGACGGCGGGTGGCGTGATCGTCTGGCGTTCGCCCTTGCGCCTAAGCACGGTCAGGTTCGCGCGGCTATCGGTCACGATGACATCGCAGTCGCCGGCCGATTGCAAGTCATGCGCCAACTCGAGCGGATCGGCTGCCGCGAATCGGCTGCGGACGATGGAGGCCGAGATGACCAGCACATCGACCAGGGGCAGCAGCGGGTGGTCAGCTTTATAAATGTCATTGATGAGTATCGGGATTCCTCGCTCGCAAGCCATCTCTGCCATCTGCAGGCGTGGCGGCAGTGGTCCCGACATATCGAGATTGACCCATTTCACGTCTTGCAGCATCGCGGCTGATGGCGCAGTGATGCGCACTTTGTCCAGCCAATGCATGATGAAGCTGCGTTCGCCATCGGGTGTCACCAGGCATTGGCAGCGCGGCGTGCGGTAATCCTGATGAATGGCGATGAAGCGCGCATCGAGCTGCGCATGGGCATTGAATACCTGCATGACTGCTTTGCCCGCGGCATCGTCGCCAAGGTCGTGGCCCGCCAGCCGCGTGGGGACGCCCCAATTCGCCAGCCATAGGGCGCTGTTGGCCGCGGCGCCGCCAACGTTGTCGAATTCGTCAGTGACACTGCCGGATTTGCTGAAGGTCGGCAACTGGTCAAGCGCCAGATAGATGTCAAGGTCAACTTCGCCGTAGCAGAGGATGGTCATATTGTTGTCGATAATCTGGTATGCAAGAGGGCGACCCATTGCGCCGCCCCTTTATCAGGTTCGCAGTATTAAAGTGGGCGGACCTCGACATCTTCACAGCCGATGCGACCCTCCTCGCTGATCAGCGCGATGCCGCCGCCACTGAAGCGGGCGTCGGGGTCGTCGGCTTTGACAACGAGCTTGCCATCGACGTAGCCGGCCAGGCTATTGCCCTTGACCTTTAGCGTAAGCTCGTGCGCGTTTCCGAGCGTCCAGCCGCCGTTCGACTGTGCCAGTACTTCGTCTTCGCCTTCAAGCGTGGAGACCAGGCGGACGCCTTCCTGATCACAAAGCAGGGCGTAGTAGCGTTTCATGCCTTGCACACGGGCGCCCAGGCCGCCGGCTTTGCACATATGCGGCGTGAACTTGGCGCTGACCTGATAATCGGTCCAGTCGCGGCTGCCGTGCATGAAAAGTCCCCGTCCCTGGTTTTGGATGAGGCGGTAGGTCTCGGGCCAGAAATCAAGTTCGGTGAGGCGATCGCGGGTATCCATGCCGTTGACCCAGGCTTTTTTCCACATTTGGGCGCCTTTGCCGCGTCCCAGTCGTGAGTAATCTCGCTTATAGGGGCGCTTCAGGCGGATGTCAGGCGTACCTTCCCAATCGAGCGTATCGAGGTAAACGCGTCCGCTGGCGCCGCTTTCTCCGCTGATCTGAATCCCTACACAGGCGATGGGATAGCCCTCGAGATCGGGCACTTGCCAGCTAAGCTGTGCCGATTCACCGGCAGCCAGACTGGCTGAATCGCCGGCGAGCAATTGCAGCTCGTCTTTCTGGTCGTAGTGCTTGATGTAAAGGCCGACATCGACCGCGCTGTTGTTCTCCGCGTCGGCGATGACGCGCGCGCTGATGGTCTGCCCGGGATAGAGTTTGGGGCTGGCCAGCAGACGGTATCCGCGCTTGTCAAAATAGGCGGAAACGTCGGCGGAGGGCACGAAGGTCGGAGTCTCAACCCGGCCCAAGCGTCCGGGCGCCAAGCCAGCGTAATCAAGCGCCAGGACGTAGCTGCCGCTTTCGCTGAGATCGGGCGCGTGCACATTGCTGATTGAGACGACATCGCGCGCTTCGACTGAATCGTCGTTCATGAAACCTTGTACAGCGCCGGGTAGATCGAAGTGGAAGCGGGCGCCGTCTTTTGGCGCGACCGGCTCCATGCCCTGCAGCGCGCGCCCGGCATTGACCAGTTCAATGGTCTCGCTGACGGCGTCGGTTATCGCCCTTCCGCCGTCGGCAGTGGGCAGGTACATGCGGTCAGCGACCGGTCCGCGATAGTCGGGTCCGGTGGAAAGACCGGCGAGCCCGTCCTTGATGCCCAGCAAGCAACCGATATTGCCCGAGTTGCAGTCAGTATCCCAGCCGCTGGTGTTGACGATCATCAGTGTGCGCTGGAAGTCGTTATCGCCATAAAGCAGCGAGAAGATCATCAGACCGTGATTGGGCACCATGTGGCAATTGCCGCCATAGATGTGGTAGCCATAGCGCTCCGCCAGCAGCTCGCGCCCTTTGCGCCAGTCCGGTTCTTTGGCATGCCACTCGCGGATATCGTTGATCATGTAAGAGATGACTGAATCGTTCGGAATGACTGAAAGCCCGGTGTCGATCAGCTTGTTGATATCGGATTCGACAAAGGCTTGCGCTTCCATCGCCGCCAGGCATTGCGCGCCGTAGATCGCCTCACCGCCGTGGCTGACGCTGCCGGCGCGTCCCGCGAGATCGGCGGCGAATTCGGGATCGCCCGGGGCGACCATCGCCCAGCCGTCGATGAAGATCTGCGCGCCGATCTGCTCGGCGACTACCTTGCCATTCAAGTCGACTGAGCCACTTTCCGGCGCTTCGTAGCCTTGCTTGAGGCGCAGGTAGGCGGTGTGCTCGGTGGAATTGCCCATGCCGCCCCACCAGAGTACGGTCTGCTCTTCGATGAGGTAGTTGAGCCAGGTCTGGCCGATTTGGGCAGCCGTGAGATCACGATTGTAGCCGTAGTCTTGCAGGGCGCGTACAAAAGTAAAGGTGCCGGAGATATCATCATCGGTGACGATCAGCGGGGCATTGAGGCGGTCGTGCACGTAATAGTTGATCTCGCCAAGATTCTCGCTGATGGCTTCGTAGGACCAGCCTTCAAAGGGGCGGCCGAGGTAGACGCCGATGATTTTGCCCAGCACACCGGCGTAGACGCGTTCAAGATAGTCGGACGGAAGAGTCATTTTTTGCTCCTTGGTTTATCTACCGGGTAATTATCATTTTTAAGTCTTGACGCCGCCTTCCGCCAAGCCTTCAATGAACTGACGCTGCAAAGCCAGGAAGAGCACCATCACAGGAAAGATGATAATAATGGCGCCGGCGCTGGTCAGCGCCCAATCTCGGGAGAAGCGGTCGACGAACTTGAAGAAGCTGGTCGTCACCGGGGCGCGGTTGGGGTCATAGATGAAGATCAGAGCCAGCAAGAATTCGTTCCAGACGCCCAGGCCGACGACCAAGCCCACCGTCAAAAAGCCGGGTTTGGTCAAAGGCAAGACGATGCGCGTCAAGACCTGGAATTCGTTGGCGCCATCGACGCGCGCGGCATCCTCCAATTCGGCGGGCAGGTCTACCATATAGGAGCGCAAGAGGAAGATCGTCAGCGGCGCGTTCCAGGCGATATAGATCAGGATCAGCCCGTGCATGGTGCCGACCAATTTCCAAATGCGGAATTGCGTGTAGAGCGGCACGATATACATCCAGACTGGGATGGTCGAAGCCACGAGAAAGTAGAGCATGAGCAGGTCGGAGCCGGGCGGTTTCTTTCTGGCCAAGCCATAAGCCGCCAAGCCGCCGAGCACCAGCTCGGCTGCGATAGTGACCACCACATAAACGGCGCTGTTGCGCATCGTGGTGGCAAAGTTGCCCTTCTCCCAGGCATTGATGAAGTTGTCGGTGATGACCTCGGAAGGCGGTCCCAGTGGGTTATGCCCAATCTCGAAGTTCGTCTTGCCCGAGTTGAAAACCAATACCAGCAGCGGCATCACAGCGAAGGCGGTCAGGAGCAGCAGCACAGCATGGTTGAAGACCAGCAGCTTGCTGCGCTCTTTGCTGCGCCCTCGTTGCAGGAAATTGTCGCGAAGCGATACTTTGCCAAAAGCGGTCATATATCCCATCCTCTCCGGCGCAAGGTGACAAATATCATGATGATGAATCCGGAAAATATGCTGATGACGACGCCCTGCGCGGCGCCATAGCCGCCTTCAAAGCGCAAGAAGGCGTTCTTATACAGTTGGGTGGCGATCATCTCAGACGAACCGCTCGGACCGCCTTGTGTCAGCAGCCAGATATAATCAAATGCCAGGAAGGACCAAATTGCTACCATCATGTACATGAAGAGCACGATCGGTCGGATGCCCGGCAAGGTGACATGGCGGAATTCCTGCCAACGATTGGCGCCGTCTATTTTGGCGGCATCGTATAGTACGGGCGGGATGGCTTGCATCGCCGCCAGGAACAGGATCATCAAAAAGCCCCAGAAATGCCAGTTGTCGATGAAGGCGATGGACATCAAGGCGGTTTCCGTGCGTCCCAAGTAGGCGATGTCAAAGCCTTGTATGCCCAAATCGGCCAAGGCGGCGCCAATGCCCTGTTTCGGGCTCAAGAGGTTGCGCCAAATTGCCGTGGTCACGACGCTCGCCAAGACATAGGGAACGAAGAGGATGCTGCGGTAGATCATGCCACCGCGCTTGATCTGTCCGAGCACGGTGGCGCAGAACAGCGCCAGGATAAAGGGCACCGTCAGGAAGAATCCCATCCACTGGAAAGTATTGACTATCGCCTTGCCAAAGGTTTCGTCTTCAAAAAATAGTCTTCGATAATTCTCCAGCCCGATGAATTCGGCGTTTTTCCCCACGCCCGACCAATCGGTCAAGGACATATAAATGCCTTGCACCGCCGGTATGGCGACAACGAAGACGTGGATCGACAGGAGCGGCAGAATGAACAGCCAGGGAACGAACACATTGCGTATGAATCTGTAGCGCCAGGTTTCGTCGCCCAGCTTTTCCAAAACGGTCGTGGGCTTCTTCTGGGAGAGTACCGCCATAATCTAAACCTTTCCTGTCTAGGGAGGAAGGCGCCAGCCGCCACAAAGGCAGCCAGCGCCGGAAAACTAAAGGTTAGCGGGTTGGAATTGGTGGAATGTCACCGGCTTCGAGCTCTTCAGCGAAGATCTCATCCAAGCCTTCGAGATAGTCCATGACGCTGATTTCGCCCGTCCAGACGCGCTCGACCTCTTCGTAGATGTAGACATCGCTCTTGGGCGGCCAGAAGGTCCAGGTGGTATAACCGTAGCGATCGTTCGCGGAAGCGTCCGAAAGTTCGGCATAGACCCTCGCAATGCGCGGGTCAAGCTCCTGCATGACTTCCTCTGCCAAACGAACCGGCGCCGGTCCCTTGAGACATGCAGTCAGAAGCTGCCCCTGCGTTGCTGGCGAGAAGTACCAGGTCAAGAATTGCGCAGCCGCTTCCGGATGCGGGCTGTTAGCGTTAATCGAGCTGGTGTTGCCCATACCGATGGTGAAATAATCGGTGCCGTCGCTGCTGGGCACGGGTACCCAATCCCAATCATGGCCCTCCGATTCGCCGAAGTATTCTTGCATGTCGCGGATTGCCCAACTGCCTTCGATATTCATCGCCGCGGTGCCACCGGCCAGCATCGTCCGCCGGGTCGGACCCTCGTTGGTAAAGTAGAGGTCCACGCCGCCGCCGTACCAACCGGCCTTCATCTGGTCGTCCAGGACTTCCATGGCTTCCACCATACTCTCGTCAGTCCAGGAGATCTGCCCGGTCAGCGCTTTGTAGACGTTGTGGGGACCAGCGATTTGCGTCATGTATTCGCCGACGAACCATTCGTTCGAGGGGCGCCAACTGGCGTTGCCGTGCGAGAATACGGTGTAGCCGGCCGCGGCAACCATCTCCCCGAGCGCGTTCAGATCTTCCATGGTGTCGGGCAGCGTCCAGCCGTTCTCTTCAAAGACCGTCGTGTTGTAATACATGAGCAACGTTTCCAGCTCATCGGAAAGGCTGTAAAGCTGGCCATCGACCAAGCCGAGGTCAAGCGCCCAGTCAAAGAAGATTTCGCGCCAGCCCATTTCGTCAGCGAAGGTGTCCATAGGCAGGATCAACTCCTGCTGCGCCATTTCGTATACGAAAGACGGACCTGGCGTACGGACGATATCCGGTCCGCCGCCGCCGGCAACAGCGGTGCGGGTGGTATTCCAGGTATCGGCCTGCGGCACGATTTCCAACTGGATTGACGCGTCGATATCATTGAACGTGTTCAGGACTCCCGCCCAGCATTCCATCGTTTCGCTTTCACCCAACCACATGGAGACAGTGGCGACATCTTGCGCGCCGACGCTGCCTAGCGGGATCATCAACGCCAGCAGCGCGATGAAGAGGATTTTCAGAGTCTTTCGGTGTGACATAATGTGTCCTTTCAAATCGATAGTGGTGCCATCGGAAAAGCTGCTCAACGGATGTTTCTATATTCAACCTCCTCGCTCATGCTGACTCGCGAATGACAAGCTCGTAGGGCATCGATATGCTACGTCCGTGTGACGGAGCTTGTCCTCGTATACGTTCCAACAGTAATTCGGCAGCATGCTGTCCCATGCGGCGCTGTGATTGCCGAATGGTCGTAAGCGCCGGATAAACCAGCGTTGCGCTGGGAATATCATCAAAACCGAGGACGGCGACCTCATCGGGGATTAGCTTCCCGGCTTCACGAATGGCGAGCATGGCGCCCATCGCCATCAAATCGTTGGCGGCGAATACCGCGGTCGGCGGCGAATCCAGGCATAAGAGATCTTGCATAGCAGTGTAGCCCCCATCCTGGTTGTAGGCTCCCGTCGCGGTCAGCTCAGGCCCCGACTGCAGCTCGGAGGCGCGAATGGCATCGTGGTAACCGCGCTCACGGAAGCGTGCCGGTCCCTCTTTGCTGCTGAGCATGCCGATACGACGATGTCCCTTGTCGATAAGATACTTTACGGCGCAGCGAGATGCAGCGATGTTGTCGATGTAGATATTGTCGAGGGGCAGCGTGCCTGCTGTCTTGGCAACCGCTTCTAGGCGGATCACATGAATCCCTTGCTCGATCAGCGGCAGCAAATCCCGGGCATTGAGATGGAAGAACACGCCGATGACACCATCTACCCGCCCCTGCAGAAGCGACTCAACATAACGTTTTTCTTTGCAGCGATCGCCATCGCTGTTGTACATAACCAGGTCAAAGCCGTTGTCGTCGAGCGTATCTTGAATGCCGCGTTCAAATGCCGGATAAAAGGGATTGGTGATATCGGTGATGATGCCGGCGACGGTGAGTGTCTTGTTGGTGCGCAGGCGTCGGGCGGTGATGTTGGGAATATAGCCCAATTCTTCCATGGCGACTTCGATGCGCTGCCGGGTGGCGGACGGTATCGAGACGCCTTGATGGTTATTGACGACATAGGAGACGAGTGCCTGCGAAACCTTGGCACGCTGGGCGACATCCGCTTGGGTTACGCGACGCTTGTTGAGCGTGAACTCATTCGGCATTAACTTAATCGTCTTCCAAAAGTGTAGAATTCGCTTATTCGTATAAATGATATACACGAGCCATTTATTCTGTCAAGGACAATTATTTGAGTTTGTCTATATAGTGTCGGCGCGCGGCTCGCTGCAGGTTGTGGTTCTGCATTTGGCGTCACCTGCTTTTCATGTTGTTCAGAGGACGATTGCTCATGCTGAAGACAGGACTTATCTGGCAAAAGCGAGGCGATCGTGAATCACTTGGCACCCCTCTACTTCTTCAGCGCACGTGACAAGGAACGATTGGGAAGATTAGTCTGGCAGATGGTAGTTTTCATCTGGATGGCGGCGGCGTGGCTGGCAATGGCAGGCTTGCTTGTGACCAATGCATTCGCTGACGGAGTCTGTACGGAATATTGGTGCATTTCAGCACGCTGGGCTGGCATATAGCCACGCTTCTCTGCCGAGTACTGATTGGCTGGCTGGTCAGCATACGCTAGAAAGCCGCGATCTGCCCGTCGGCGCGTGGCTCGCTGCCGCCGTGCAGCACACCGCTGAAAGCATCGTAGCGGATGATTTGCCCGCGCCCGAAGTTGCCCCGTCCCAAGCCGGCTTCCGGCTGAATGCGATGCCCGCGTTGCGCGAGATCCGCCATAGTCTTGAAGGGCGTGCCTTCTTCGATCAACAGCTCGCCACCCGGGTCGCCATTTTTGATTTGCCAGCGTGGGCGATTCAGCGCCTCTTGCGGATTTAAGTCGTCATCAACCATTGCGCTGATCACCTGGAAATGGCCTTGCGGCTGCATAAAGCCGCCCATGACACCGAAGCTCGCCCAGAGCTCGCTGTCTTTCAGCGCCATGCCCGGGATGATGGTGTGGTAGGGGCGTTTGCTCGGCGCCAGTGCGTTGCGGTGGCCCGTTTTCAGGGAGAAGCCAGCACCGCGATTCTGCAGCCAGATGCCGGTGCCTTTCGCGACGATGCCGACTCCGAAGCCCATATAGAGGCTCTTGATGAAGGAGCAGGCGTTGCCGGCGCCATCAACCACGCTGAGGTAAATGGTGTCGGATCCGCCCGGCAGGTCGCCCGCTGTCGGGGGCGGTTCCATGGCATAGTAGTTCGATATCAGAGCGGCGCGTCCGGCGGCGTAATCCTTGCTAAGCAGGCTATCGATAGGCACATCGGCTTTGCGCATGTCGGCGATGTACTCGTGCGCATCGGCCCAGGCCAGGCGCATGCTCTCGACCATCAGGTGCAGGCGCTGAGGCGAATCCCAAGGCAGTGACTTTAGATCGAATTG
The DNA here is from genome assembly GCA_965223515.1 of Phototrophicaceae bacterium. Lineage (GTDB taxonomy): Bacteria > Chloroflexota > Anaerolineae > Aggregatilineales > Phototrophicaceae > UBA6055. The sequence goes on along the minus strand of CBDCWK010000002.1, from coordinate 2,910,669 downwards.
CGAAGCGATGTTCAGCGCGATCAGTGCCGTCAAGCCTTGACCGTTTGGCGGGCATTCGTAGACGGTCACGCCATGATAATCAGTGCGGATCGGCTCGTCCCAGGTGGAGCGGTGGTTTCGCAGATCGTCGAGCGTCATGACGCCGCCCTGCTGCTTAAGAGAATTGACGATGGCTTCGGCGATTGGACCGCTGTAGAAGGCATCGGGTCCGCCCTCGGCAATGGCGCGCAGCGAATTTGCCAAGCCGGGCAAGCGCAGGACCTGTCCTGCTTTCGGCGTCGCGCCATTAGGCAGATAGTCCTCGGCGTTTGCGGCGTTGCGGATGAAAGCATCGGATCGCTCCCAGCGGTAGCCTGCAACCGGCGCGGTAGGATAGCCGTCGCTGGCGTAGTGGATGGCGTCGGTCAGGACATCGGCGAGCGACATCGTGCCATGGCGCTGCAGCAAGTCATGCCAGCCGCGTACGGCACCGGGCACAGTCACCGAGTGGGCATGGTGGGGGTCCATCCTTTCCCAGCCCATTGCCCGCGCCATGTCCAGGGTCAACGCCATTGGCGCCCGCCCGCTGCCGTTGAGGGCGGTGACTTGCTTGGTCTTGGCATCGTAGTAGAGCGCGAAGCAGTCGCCGCCGATACCGCAGGAGCCGGGATCCATAACGTTCATCATGGCTGACGTGGCGATGGCGGCATCGGCGGCGTTGCCGCCCTGTCGCAAGATGTTTAGGCCAGCTTGGGCAGCGAGTGGATTGCTGGCGCCGACCATGCCGCGCCGGGCGCTGATCATTGAGCGGCGCGACTTGAAGTCGAAGGACATGGTTTTCACGCGACGGGCATCTCCTTTAGCTGGCTGCGGACACATTATAGTGCGCTCGCTCGCGTATTCCCATCATTGGCTGACGCTGCCCTTGCGTTGCGTCTTTCGCTTCAGGATTCTGCGCCCAACTCAAATAGCAGATGTATCGCCACCTCGGTCGCCACTTTGATATCATCGAGAATTATGAATTCATTGGGCGCGTGAGAATTATCGCCCGAGCCGTAACCGAACATCGTCACCGGAATGCCCAACTCCCGCGCCAGCAAGCCGCCGATCGCCAGTGAACCGCCGTGCCGCATCAGCAGCGCCTGCTTGCCGAGGGCAGCCTTCAGCGCCCGCTGTATCGCGCTGATCAGGTGCCCCTCATCGGACATCAGGAAGGGATGCGCGATGCTGTGCAGCTCGGTTTCGATGGTGATGCCAGGTTCGGCGAAAGCCACGACGTGTTCCACGAAGCGCGCCCACATCAACTCCGAGTCCTGGCCGGCTGCCGTGCGGATCGTCACTTTGAAGCCGGCTGCCGCCGGGATGATCGCCCGCGTCGCCTCGCCTTGATAACCGCCGTTGATGCCGTTGACATCGAGCGTTGGCAACGAAGTGGTGCGCTCGGCGAATACGCCCAGGTGCTCGCCGAAGAAGGCGTCTACCCCTGCGGCGCGCTGGAGAGGCGGACCCATCGTCTTCCAGAGTTGGTTCAAATCACGCGTCTGACGATCCGTCAGGGGGATGACATCATCATAGAATCCCTTGATCTGAACGCGGCCGCTCTCGTCGTGGAAAGAGGCGATGATGCGCGACAAGTAATGTGCAGGATTTTTGACTGCGCCGCCGTAGCGTCCGGAATGCAGATCATGCGGCGGTCCGTGGACACGCACCTCTCCCATGATCGTGCCGCGCACAGCATAGCCGATGACCGGTTGCTGCGGCGAGAATGGTCCGTCCGAGATGATCAGCGCGTCGGCAGCCAGCAGCTCCTTGTTCGCCGCGACAAAGGGACCGACATGCTTGGAGCCCAGCTCCTCTTCGCCTTCGAAGAAGAGCTTCACATTGATCGGCAGCGCTCCACAGGCGGTCAGAATCGAGTCGATGGCTTTGAGGTTGATCCAGATGCCGCATTTGTCGTCGACAGCGCCGCGCGCCACCAGCCGATCGTCGATGAAGGTCGGCTCAAAGGGCGGGGATTGCCACAGCGAGGCCTCGCCGACCGGCTGCACGTCATAGTGCGCGTAGAAGAGGATGGTCGGTTTATCGGCGCCGGCATGCAGCCAGTCGGCAAATAAGATCGGATTGCCTTCGGTTGGCAGTTTCTGCACGTTTTCGAGTCCGATGCGCTGCATTTCCGCCGTGATCCAGTCGGCGCAGGCGTTCAATTGTGGCTGAAAGGCGGTATCCAGACTGATCGACGGGAAACGCAGCAAGGTCTGGAATCCTTCGACTTGTTTTTGCTGGTTCCGCTGCGCCTGCTCAATGGCAGCGGAAATGTGAGATATATCCATTTTTGATTTGCACTCGTAGACAATCAAGGGCACTGCTTCAAGCTTAGCTTTTGACTGCTGGACTGGCGAGTTTTTGATTTCCGCAGCGCCATTGTTACAATCGCAGGTCTATTGCTACTTATTTTGCAAAGTGTCGGCTACAATCCCAAAGTCTGTGCCAATGCGGCACGGCATTCTGAAAGAGTATCCTATTCAGGTTTATAAATCACAGGAGAAGGAGGAAAGGCACGAAATGCAGACACTTTATGAAAGCAAGAACGCCGGATTGGAAGATGCCTTGTTGGAGTCGCTTTCGCCGGATGAACCCTGGTCGATGATTGAGCGCTTCACTAGCCTTGTCCGCGAATCCCCGTCGGAGGATGAACGCACCGCCTTCAACTATCTCGCCGAGCGCTTGAGCGCCCTGGGCGTCCCCCACAAGCTGCATATGCCCGAGCTGTTTCTCAGTGTACCGGTGCGGGCATCGCTGGTGGTGGGCGGCAAGTCTTATCGCGCCAAGACACCGGCATTTTCCATCAGCACGCCGGCGGGTGGCATCAGCGGGGAGACGGTGCGCATCGAGGGTTTCGCCGCGGGTCGCAGCGCAGATTTTTTCGACTTTACGCCGATAACAAAGGTGGATGTGCGTGGAAAGATAGTGGTTGTGGATGGCTTTGGCGGTCCGCCGCCGGTCTGGTATTTCGAGAATCAAGGGGCGATTGGCGCGATCTTCATCAATCCCGGCGTCGATATCCACTGGGGAATTTGCACCACCATCTGGGGCGCGCCTGACCTGGACACCTATCAGCGGCAGCCGACTATACCGGTGGTGTCGATCAACCGACCCGATGGTAACGAATTGCTGGCGCAAATGGAAAAGGGCCGGGTTGATGCCACCTTGCATTCGCTGCTGAAAGAGGGTTGGTTTGAATGCCCCTGCCTGGTGGCGGAGATCAAGGGCAATATCGAGCCGGAGCGCTTTGTGCTGGTGCATGGGCATGTCGACTCCTGGGATGTGGGCATCGGCGATAATGCGGTTGGCGATGCGACTTTGCTGGAGCTGGCGCGCATCTATCATAATAACCGCGATCAAATGGCGCGCAGCTTGCGCGTGGCCTGGTGGTCGGGGCATTCTACCGGCCGCTACGGCGCTTCCACCTGGTACGCCGATACATTCGGGCTGGATCTGGCGCGGAATTGCGTGGCGCAGATGAATATCGACTCGCCGGGCTGTCGCGAGGCAACTGAATATCGCGGTGTGACCGTGATGAGCGAAGCCCACGACTTCGCCGCGCAAACGGTCAATGATTCCACCGGCGCTGGTTTCAGTGGCGAGCGCCCCCATCAAGCGGGCGATTATTCCTTCAACAATATTGGTATCTCTAGTTTGTTCATGCTGCTTTCGTCAATGCCACAGGAGCGGTTAGATGAGCTCGGCTATTACAGCGTTGGCGGCTGCGGCGCCAATATCGCCTGGCACACCGAAAACGATACCCTCGAGATCGCCGACAAAGACAACCTTATGCGCGACCTGCGGGTCTACGCGACCTCGCTGCAGCGCCTGCTGAACAATGCGCTGCATCCATATGACTTCCGCAAGCTGACGGCCGAATTCAAAGAGACGCTGGACAACTACGCGACTGCGGCTGGCGACGAGGTGAATTTCGCGCCGGCTTATGATGCGCTGGCAGAGCTGAATGCGGCGCTGGCGGATCTGTACGGGACGGCGGCAGACTTGGCTGATGGGGCTGTTGGCGATGCCGGTGTTCGCGCCTATAACGACGCGCTGTTGGCGCTGGCGCGCGAATTGGTGCTCATCAACTTCACGCGTCACGGCCGCTTCCGCAACGAGCCGGCGATGCGCGTGCCGCAGCTGCCGGACTTGGCGCCGGCGCTGGAATTGGCTGAGGCGGATCACCACATGCGACGGGTGACGCGGACGCATCTCTTGCGCGGCGTCAATCGCGTGGCTTGGGCATTCGAGTCGTCGGCGAATATCGTGCGGGCGGCGCTTGACAAGATCAATGGCTGATAGACAGACGAATGGCGGGGCGGTTCATTGGATCGCCCAATAAAGGGGGCAGGCGATGAAGCTGATTTACCTGGTTTCCGGTCCGATGGGACGGACGCCGGCAGGGCAAGCGGAGTTGGGGCGGCGGCGCGAGTACTTGCAGCGCTACGCAGCGCCGGATACCGAGGTGGATGTCACCGATATCCCGGCGGGACCGGGTTCCATTGAGAGCATGTACGAAGAATATCTCTCCATTCCGGAGACGGTCAAAAAGGCGCACCAACTGCAAGCCGATGGCTGGGATGGCATCTTGCTCGGCTGTTATGGCGACCCGGGTTTGGGCGCGCTGCGCGAGATCGTTGATATTCCGGTGGTCGGCGCCGGCCAAGCGACGGCGCTGATGGCATCAGCGGTGGGGCGGCGCTACTCGGTCATCACGGTGACTGACAGCGTCATCGGTCCCTTGGAAGAGACGATGCGAAATAGTGGCGGCGGCGACAAACTGGCGAGTGTGCGGGCTGTGAATATTCCGGTGCTGGAATTGCACCGCGACCGCGAGCAGGCGATAGAGGCCACCATTGAAGAAGGACGCAGGGCGATCGAGGAAGACCGCGCCGATACGCTGATCGTCGGCTGCATGAGTATGGGCTTTCTCGAGATTCCGGAAGCCTGCCAAGCTGAGCTGGGTGTGCCCTTTTTGAATCCGGCGCGCGTGCAGTTGAAATTTCTGGAAGCGATGCTCGGTTCTGGCATCAGCCATTCGAAGCGCGCCTATATGACACCGCCGAAGATGGCTTCGGGGCAGGCGACTTCGCCGCCAGCTGATCTATACCATAACAAGAATTAGGAGGAGTAAATGGGTTACGTACTTACTAGCGCGACCCTGATAGACGGCAACGGTGGCGAGCCGCTGGCGAACGCGGCGGTTCACGTCAAAGGCGAGTCGCATTGCCTGGGTCGGCAGCGCGGCGGATTTGCCGGCTGAGGCGCAGGATGCTGAGCAGTATGATGTTTCGGGCAAGTGGTTGCTGCCCGGCATAATCGACGCGCATATTCACATCTGTTACAACGGCAGCGAAAAGCACGAAAGCACCTTCGCCCTGCTGGAAAAGCAGCGCGATGAATTGGTGCTGGAAGCGGTCGACATTTGCAAGCGCGTTCTCTCCCACGGCACCACCACGATCCGTGATGTCGGCGGCGAGAAGTATATCGAAATGTCGGCAACGGTGCGCAATGCCGCTGGCGAAGTATATCGAAATGTCGCTGCGCAATGCCATCAATCGCGGATTCATTGATGGACCGCGCATGAAGCTCTCGGGTCGCGTCATTTCGATGACGGGCGGGCATGCTCACTTTATCGCCCGTGAAGCCGATGGTCCCGATGAGATGCGAAAAGCGGCGCGCGAGCAGATCAAAGCCGGCGCCGATCTAGTCAAGCTAATGGCGACCGGCGGCAGCGCCACACCGGGTCAGGACATCCATGCGAGTCAGCTCACGGTTGAAGAAATCTCGGCGGTCACCGAAGTGGCGCATATGATGGGGCGCACGGTGGCGGCGCATTGCCATGGCACGGGCGGCATCCGCAACTGCATGCTGGGCGGCGTCGACTCGATTGAGCACGGCACTTATCTCGATGAAGAAACCGCCGATATGATGGTGGCGAATGGCGCCTCGCTGGTTCTGACCCTCGGCGCGGGCAATCCCGATTTGGAGGGCTATCCGCTGTCGCCGGTGCAGAAAGCCGATGCCGAGCGGCGCAAACCGATGATCGAGCAGGGAGTTATACAGATCCGCAAGACTATCGCTCTGGCGCGCTCGAAGGGCGTTTTCCTGGGCGTCGGTACTGACGCAGGCGGCAATCCGCTGGCGCCGCATAATTTCAGTATGGCGCGCGAGTTGGAATTGCTGGTGGAGAATGACCTGACGGCGATGGACGCCATCGGCATTGCCACGCGCAACAATGCGAAAATCCTGGGCTGGGAAGATGAGATTGGCACGGTGGAAGCGGGCAAATTCGCCGATCTGCTGTTGATCAATGGCGACCCGCTGGTGGATATCCGCAACGTGCGCGATATTGCTGCCGTTATCAAGGGCGGCAAAAAGGTATAGGAGCCTGCTGGAAGGACGATGGTAAGGGTAGCGATGGTTGGTGACATATTCTTGCAGCAGCGACTGCCACATAGCCAGGAGCTTGCAGAGGTATGCGCTGTTTTGCGCTCGGCCGATGTCGTATTCGGCAACCTGGAAACGCCGGTATCGACGCGCGGCAGGCCGACGGAAAAATGGATCAATATGCGCATGCCGCCCGACTTGCTTTCCGATGTCAAAGACCTGGGCTTTGATGTGTTGACGTTAGCGAACAACCACATGATGGATTACGGCGAAGTCGCTTTCTACGACACACTGGGTCACATGCGCGAGCGCGACTTGTCGGTTGTCGGCGCGGGCGCGGATATCGATGCCGCCTGGCGGGCTGAGATCGTCAGCGTTGGTGAAATCAAAGTGGCTTTCCTGGGCGCGGCTTCGACTTTGGGACCGGGTTCCGCTGCGGCAGAGGGCAGCCCCGGCGTGGCGCCGATTCACGTTTCGGAGTCCTACAATGTCGATTTCGCCTCTACTATGGAGCAGCCCGGCAGCGCGCCTTACGTCTTCACCCGCGCCTGGCGCGAGGATGTTGAGCGAGCTGTCGCTGCTATCGACGCGGTTCGCAGTGAGGCGCATCTGGTCGTGCTGGCGCTGCATTGGGGCGTGCCACCCTTCTGGCGCTCGCGCTTTCAGGATGGCTTGGCGGACTATCAGATCGAGGTCGGGCACGCGCTGATAGATGCCGGCGCTGATGTCATCGTCGGGCATCATCCACATTCGCTGCAGGAAGTGGAGGTCTATCGCGGCAAGCCGATCTTTTACAGTCTGGGAAATTTCATCTTTCACCTTAACATGGGACCGATCAGAGAGACCATTGTCAGCCGCAATGCGCCTTATAGCGTAAGCGTGGACAGGCGCAATCGCATTTGGTCGGAAACGGTCATTGTCATGGCGGAAATAGATGAAGACGGGGATCTGTGTTACCACTTGCATCCGGTACTGCTGGATGAGACGGGAAATCCGCAACTGCTCCATGGCGATGAAGCGCAAGCCTTGATCGAACGGCTGGATGAGATGTCGCCCAATGCGAGCCTCTGTTTCCGCGATGGCAGGGGGCATTTGCAATTGTCCTAGGGTAAAAGCCATACTTGTTTGCTATCTTAAATTGACAGGTCATTTGTTGACGGAGGTGGGTTAGAATCAGCAAAGTTTCAAACGCGGAAGCTTTATCGTTAATCTTGCCATGTGAATTGTAAGGAGAAGAGCAAACCATGAGCAGAAAACTTGTAAGTTTAGTTGTCCTGGCGATGATGATGCTGGTACTCGCGTTACCGGTATCATCGCAGATGGCGGGGGAAGCTGTCCCGACGATCATCGTACGCTCGGTCACGCAGGCGGAGCGCCCAATCGAATATGAAACCACGCGCCTGGTCGTCGAGAACATGCGCGAGCTGGGCTTGGACGTCGAGCACCGCGCCATCCCCTGGGCACAGCTGATTGATGAAATCTGGTACACGCGCACCGGCGATGAAGCCTGGGAAATGACTTATTGGCGCATGGTCGGCCGGCCCGAGCGCTCGGATCCGGACGAGTTCACCTATAACCTGTTCCATTCCAGCGTGCGCGACGGCGGTTATAACTTCGTCGGCTACAACAACGAAACATACGACGCCTTGGCCGAAGCGCAGCGCGTGGAAGTGGCTGACAAGGAAGCGCGTCTGGAGCTCATCTGCGAAGCGCAGCAAGTGATCCGCAACGATATGGTGAACGCTTACTTCGTGCACCCGCTGACCCCGCAAGTCGTCAATACGGATGTCTTCGCGGCGGATAGCGTGGTGACGCAGGCCGGTATCGGCGTGCACAACTTCTGGACCTGGATTGGGATCGATCCGCTAGGCGACGACAAGACGCTGGTTACTTCGACCACTTCCTTCCTGAATTCTTTCAACCCGCTGGAGATCGCCGGCGACGCGCCCAGCCGCGTCACGGAGATGACCTGGGATCGTTTGATGCGCATTGACCCGATCGGCGTGGCAAAGCCCTGGGCGGCCGAGAGCGTCGTCTGGGAAGACCCGCTGAATGTCGTCGTCACCTTGCGCGAGGGCATGACCTGGCACGATGGCGAGCCGGTGACGGCCGAAGACGCCGCCTACACCTTCGAAGCGGCGCTGGCCGGCACTACGCAGGTGGACGAGGATGGCAACGAAGAATTCCGTCCAGAAGCGCCGGATTACCATCCTTTCGCCCGCAATGTCGCCAATATCGAGGTCATCGACGACCTGTCGCTGCGCTACACGCTGCATACGCCGTCGGCAGCCTTCGAGACCAGTTCGCTGGCCAAGCTGAACCTGATCCCGAAGCATATCTGGGAACCGATCATCAACGACCTGCTGACGAAAGATGATGCCGATGTCGATTCGATCCAGGAAGAAATTCCGATCGGCTCTGGTCCTTTCAAATATGTGGCCTTTGATGTCAACGAATTCGTCCTGCTGGAGGCTTTCGATGATCACTGGGCGCGTCCCAAGATCGATGCCTGGATTATGAACGTGCTGCCGAACCAGGAAGCGACGCTGGGTCAGATTCAATCTGGCGAAATGAACTTCCTTTGGGAGTGGCCCGGTGACCCGGGTGTACTGCAGCAAATCGTGGGTGACAACGAGCACCTCGAACTGTTCTCGGCGATCAGCATTGGCATGAACTACTTCGCCTTCAACGTGCGGTATGCGCCTTTCGACGATGTGACCTTCCGTCAGGCCGTCGCCAAGGTGATCCCGCAGCAGTTCATCATCGACAACATCTACAACGGCTTCGCGGCGCCGGCGGACAGCTTCGTCTCTGCGGCGCTGGAATACTGGCGCCAATGTGAAGATCTGCCGACCTACGATTACAGCATCGAGGGCGCGCGCGGGCTGCTCGAGAGCGCTGGTTACAGCTGGGATGACGACGGACGCCTGCAATACCCGGGGGAATGAGTCTTCCGAAAAAGAATGCTTAAGCTGTGGGAGGGGGCTGCGGCTCCTTCCCACTCATTTGGAACTTAAGGCAGGCACGCATGAAACGCGGCGTCTTTTATTACATCTTTGCGCGTTTTCTGCAAAGTGTGATGGTGCTCTGGATCATCGTCACCTTGCTTTTTTTGCTGTTTCGGCTGGCGCCTAGCAATCCACTGGCCAGTTATATCGACACGACCTTCACCAAAGAGCAGGAAGCGGCGCTGCTGGCGCGTTTTGGCCTCGACAAGCCGCTGCACGAACAATACGTCATTTACTTATTCAACCTGATCAAACTAGACCTGGGCGAAACCTTCAGTTATGCCGGAAAGAGTGTGCTGGATATCCTGGGCGCGGATTTGCCGAATACGATGTATCTGACGTTGAGTTCGTTGTTGCTGGCATATATCGTGGGGGTGCTGGGGGGCATCGCGATGGCGGCTGTGCGCGGCAGCAAGATTGAACGCGTGGGGACGATTTTCACGCTGATGACGCGGGCCGCGCCATCGTTCTGGGTGGGGATGTTATTGCTGAGTTTATTTGCCTTCCAGTGGAAATTGCTACCGTCTGCCGGTATCGGTCCGGCGCTCATACGCTATCGCTGGGAGACGGAGTGGGACAAGTTGATGTCGCCGGTGTTCTGGCGGCATATGATCCTGCCCACCTTTACACTGGCGGTGTATTTGCACGGGCTGCCGCTGCTGCTGATGCGCTCGAACATGCTCGAAGTGCTGGACCAGGATTATGTAACGATGAGTCGGCTGGCCGGCTACAGCGAGTGGCGGGTGATGATTCAGACGGCGGCGCGCAATGCTATGCTGCCTGTCTTGACGGCGCTGACCCTGGGCATCGGCTATAGCATCGGCGGCAATGTGGTGATTGAGAATGTATTTTCCTGGCCTGGCCTGGGTCGGACGCTGGTGCGGGCGGTCCAGCAGGCGGACTATCCGCTGGCGCAGGGGGCCTTTTTCCTTATCGCGCTCATCATCGTATTCATGAATTTCATCGCCGATATCTTATACAGCCTGCTGGACCCACGAGTGGGTGCATCGGCGCAGGCGCAGGTCTCTTGATTCGGAGGTAGGGCCATGCAACAGGAAGCATTGGTTCGGGACGGGCAGCCCGGCAAAACGGCGGCGCAATTCAGCCAGGGCTCGCTTATCCGCCAGCTCTGGGAGACAAACCTGGAGGTATTTCAGCGAGACCGGCTGGCGCTGTTTGGCCTTGTCATCTTCGCGGTTTTCGCCATCGTAGCGCTATTGGCGCCGCTGATTGCCCCGAACGACCCGCTGATACCGCTAAAGAACGATAAAGGTGATTGGATCAAGGACGCGATGCCCTATTGGCTCGCCGAAGCGGGGGAGGACGCGGCGGAGGGCTATAGCAACGAATTCCTGCTGGGCACGACGAATATCGGGCGCGATATTTATTCGCAGTTGATTCACGGTGCGCGTTCCGCCTTGCTGGTCGGTTTTTCGGCAGCGGCGGCAGTCGCGATCATCGGAACGGTGGTCGGCTTGCTGGCGGGTTATTATGGCGGCTGGGTGGATACGCTCTTGATGCGGGCGGCTGATGTCGCCTTCGGCATCCCCTTCATCCCTTTCATCATCGTGATTGCAGCCTTCTTTGATCCCAGCATTTGGAACGTGGTGGTGGCGATGGCGGTGCTTTTGTGGCGAGACACGGGCAGAGTGATCCGCTCGCAAGTGCTTGTCATCAAGGAGCAAGCCTTCGTCAGCGCGGCGCGCGTCTCCGGCGCCAGTGACTTGCGTATTATTTTTGTCTACATCGCGCCCAGCATTTTGCCGCTTACATTTCTTTACGGCTCTTTCGCAATTGCTTGGGCGATCCTGACCGAAGCCAGTGTCAGCTTCCTCGGCTTCAGCGATCCGGAGACGATTAGCTGGGGCTTCATGCTGCAGGACGCCTTCCTGTCGCTGGCGCTAACTCGCGGCGCCTTCTATTGGATTATCCCGCCGGGCCTCTGCATTATGCTGACGGTGATGGCTGGCTTTTTCATCGGGCGTGGGTATGAGGAAGTGCTGTTTCCCCGTCTGCGGCGGATGTAGAGGAGCCGGACGTGTCCATCCTTTCCATCCGCGATCTCAAGGTTGATTACGCCACGCAAGACGGCACGGTCCAAGCTGTGGACGGCGTCTCGCTCGATATTGATGAGGGGCAGCACCTCGGCTTGATCGGCGAATCGGGCTGCGGCAAAACCACCCTGCTTAAAGCTATCGTGCGTGTCCTGCCGCGCAACGGTCGCATCGTTGCCGGCGAAATCAAGTTCAAAGGTACCGATCTGCTGAGTCTTGCCCCGGCCGAGATGCGCCAATTGCGCTGGCGCGAAATCGCCACCATCCCGCAAGCCTCGATGGATTCGCTGAATCCTGTGCAGCGCGTGGGCAGCCAACTGATGAAGTTGCTCACCGTTCGTGGCGGCTACGACAAAAGGACAGCGCGCCGCCGAGCCGTCGATCTTTTCGACCTGGTCGGTCTCGATACAGAGCGCTTGATGCACTACCCGCATGAATTCTCCGGCGGCATGAAACAGCGTGCAGTGATCGCCATGGCACTCGCGCTTGAGCCGAGCTTGCTGATCGCCGATGAGCCGGTTACCGCCCTCGATGTCATCGTACAGCACCAAATCCTCGAAGTGCTGCGTGAGCTCGAGCGAGAACTCAACTTGACCCTCATGTTGATCACCCACGACATATCGGTGGTGGCGCAAGTCTGCGATTCGGTGGCGGTGATGTACGCTGGCCGTATCGTTGAGCAGGCGGCGGCGCAGCCCTTCTTCCATGCGCCGGCGCACCCCTACAGCCTCGGCTTGCAGCAGGCATTCCCGAATCTGGCGCGTCCGCGCGATGTACTGGTATCAATAGAGGGCTATCCGCCCGACCTCCGAGAGCCTCCAACAGGTTGCCGCTTTGCCGAGCGCTGTCCCTTCGTGCAGGACGCCTGTCACGGGGTCGATCCACAGTTGGAACTGGTTGGGTCAGATCGCTGGGCGGCTTGCCTGCGGTCGAGCGAAATGGAGGAGTTGCGCGTTCAAGCGGAAGACCCTGACCTCTGGCAGCAGGTCGAGGTGGTGCAGGAGGTAGCCCCCAGCCTAATCCCCTCCCCCATAAAGCGGGAGGGGATTACACCACCTCTTCCGAGTGCGGAAAGCGACTCTCCTTCTCTACTGGCGGGGGACGGGTCCGGGGAACGGGGGGAGAAAAATGGCGACGACATTCTTCTCGAGATGAGGGATGTATCAAAGCGTTTCAAGATCGGCGGTGGCTTGGCGGGGCTTCTGCGCGGCGACAAGGAGCAGACGGTATATGCCGTCAACAATATCTCTTTCACCCTCAGGCGGGGTGAGAGCCTCGGGCTGGCGGGCGAAAGCGGCTGCGGCAAATCGACCACCGGTAAGCTGCTGGTAAAACTGCTTGATGCCAGCGATGGCGAGATCCTCTTTGATGGCAACGACCTGGCTCAATTTGACCGGGAAGAATTGCTCGCCTTTCGCCGCCGTTCCCAGCTGATGTTCCAGAATCCTTTCGAGGCGCTGAATTCGCGCTTCACCCTCTACCGGTCCTTGACCGAGCCCTTGATCATCCACGGCTGGAAAGATGAATACAAGCGCCTTGAACGGGTGGTCGAGACGCTCGACCGGGTAAACTTGCGGCCGGCCGAGGTCTTCCTCGACAAATACCCGCATCAGCTTTCCGGCGGGCAGTTGCAGCGCGTGGTGCTGGCACGGGCGCTGGTGCTGCATCCCGATTTCTTGGTGGCTGACGAGCCGGTCTCTATGCTCGATGTGTCGGTACGCGCTGGCATTCTGAATACGACGCGCCGTCTCGCCCGTGAGCTGGGTTTGGCGACCGTCTACATCTCGCACGACCTGTCATTGCTACAATATACCTGTGACCGCATCGCAATCATGTACCTCGGCGAAATCGTCGAAATCGGTCCCTGCAAAGAGGTCATCAACAACCCGCAGCACCCCTACACTCAGGCGCTGATCGCCGCCGTACCGGTGCCCGACCCGACTGTGGAGAATCCGCCACTGCGCATTCAGGATGGTGTGCCTCGCCCGACGGAGCGCTTCATCGGCTGCCCCTTTGCCCAGCGCTGCCCCGATGTTATGGAGGCCTGTCTGAGCGTGCGTCCACCGGCGATAACCGGTGAAGACGGCCACATGGCACAATGCCACCTCTATGGCGAGCACCGTGATTCGCCAAAGCTCAAGCGGGCCGTGGAGTAGGCGGCGGGTGACATTCGGCTGCACTCCGGAGTAGGGAGCTTATGGACGGCGTCGAACTCGTCGTTACAGTCCAGGCGGTGAACCTCTGTGTTCACCTCTTTCTCTTTGTCACGGTTGGATGGTTCACATTCAAGAGAGTCCTTCCACGCCTTACGCCTAGCGCGAAGCGTCTCGCCACAGGAATGCTGTCGGCACAAGGTGTGGTGATAGTAGTGGCGCTGCTGTATCAGCCGCCGTCCGACTTTGCGACTTGGTTTTTTGGCTTGGAATATGAATGGAATATCCCCTCAGCTTTTGCTGGCACGCAGCTGTTGATGGTCGCTGTTGTTGCCATGTTGTCGGCTTGGTTGTCCCGGAAAGAAACCTATTGGCATCCACTTTATTTCGTTTCACTAGGCTGTTTCTTCATATTTATGGCGCTGGATGAGTTTTTCATTTTTTACAAGACAATTATGCATGATTATTTAGAGGTTTCGCATTTTCCCTATATCATCCCCAGTATTCCGTTAATTGGGGCAGTCTTAGTAGCGGCGTCCGCTCGTCAGCGTCAAAGAAAGGAGGGCATATTTTCTTATTAGCCAGTTTGGCGCTGGTGGGCTTGGGCACTATCGTTTTCGATTTCGAAACTTGGCCATTAGTTTGCGATAACCATGGCTTCCTGCGCATTGAGGGATGCTATGGCCTACATTGGATTGAGGAGCTTGTAGAGCTTCTGGCCGTCTGGCTGACGCTGGTGGCTGTGCTGGGGCTGTTTTCTAACGTTGCGCCGCAACTATCTCATCGTCATACAGTTTATCCGCATATAGCCCCGGCAATAATTTTTCTACTTTTGCTGCTTTATTCCGCGGCATTCAGTTATGGGTTTGACGAGTTGCGTCATCTTCCCCTGCGTCTGTCCGTCAGACACGCATTGAGTGAGATGTCCCCGGCCGCTGTCCACTTTGAGCCAGACATCCATCTACGAGGTTTCACTATCAACGTCGATAATGAGGCTACTGCAGTCCGGCTATATTCATCTGCTGGCCTAAGCCTGACCCACCGATTGGGCCAATCCGTTCATTTAGTCGATCAGGACAGTGGCAAATCGATTGCCAGTCAAGATAAGATTTGGTGCTGTCCGAGCATTTTACAAGTCGATGGACCAAATTGCGCAAGAAAATGTAAACGTGAGCGCATTTACCCTGACTGGCTGCAGAATGAGCCCATTTACCACCAGAGATTTGAGATATACGTCCCACCGAGTGCCCCTACCAATCGCGCTTACTGGATTGTGCTGACGCTCTGGCGCAAAGGCGAAGGAGAGTTTGCGCGCCAGAAGGTCCTCGCTAGCGACCACCGACTGCTGAGTGATACACAAGTTGTCTTGGGCGAAATGGTCTTGCCGGCTAGTTCGGTTGCTAGGTCAACGGTTCCGCTGGCGACATTTGACAACGGATTCGCGCTCGAAGCAGTTGCAATGCCTCAAAGTGCCCAAGCTGGCGAGACCCTGAGGATTCCATTTTCCTGGATTAGCGACGAAGATGGTCACGAGGACCACACGCAGTTTCTGCATTTTGGAAACGTTGAAAACGGCGAGTGGTGGGTGTATGACCAGCAGCCACTGGGTGATCGTTTGCCGACTCGACTTTGGTATCGTGGCCTTGCTGATACTGAACTTTGGGACGTGCCGCTGCCCCCTGACCTTGCGCCCGGGCGATACGAAGTCTTTACCGGACTCTATCGGTCGCGAGATCTGGAGCGGGTTCCGGCGAAAGACGCGGACGGCGTGGCCTGGCTCGACGGTCGTGTGCTGCTTGGCAACTTAATCATAGAATGAAGATTTCATGCTAGCAGTCCGGCTGAGCTGGCCCGTCATGTGATGTAGCTCATAGGGGAAATTGAAACGGCGGAAGAGGGCAGAATTCGGCTTCAGAGCGAAGTTGGAGCTTCAGGAGAGCGGTATATTGGACATTTCGACCGGCGAACTAATTCGAATTTCTGTAATTTCGTTCTATGTTCCGGTTGTTTTCGCAAGTTACTGGAGGCTGATTCCCCGCTTGTCGCCGAGCGCGAAACGGTTAGCGAGCGGCATGTTGGCGGCGCAGGTCCTGGTGATCGTGGCGTCGCTGGGAAGTCAGCCAAGTTCTGATTTTGAAAGGTGGCTCTGGGATTTCCATGAAGAATGGAATATCCCTGCGACCCTTGCGTCGGTGCAGTTGGCAGTTGTCGGAGGCCTGGGCTTGGTGGGGGCCTGGCTCGCCCGAGGGCGACCAGCTTTGCTTCACGTGTATCTTGTTGCTGTCGGGCTGATTTTCATGTTTCTCGCGTTGGACGAATTCCTTGCCCTTCACGAATTTATACCAGATTGGGAGACTCGCTACATTGCACTGGGCGCAACGGTGGTCGTGGCGACAATTGTCGTGGCATTGCGTTCCCCACGACGTTCTTGGCTGTGGCACTTCTGTTTGCTCACCGGTCTAGGCATAAGTGCGGCAGGCGCTCTGGTGCTCAACACGCTGCCGATTCCCTGTGGCAGCATGGGCTTCTTGCGCTTTGACGGCTGCCTAGAGTTTTTCTTTCTGGAAGAGTCCTGCGAGTTGCTGGGCATCTGGTTGGCGCTGGTTGCCATTCTTGGCTTGTTCTCTGATGCGGCGCCGATGCCAAAGCCTCGTGTCGGGCGCCTCCTGTATATGCTGCCGGGACTCTGGATTCTCGTACTCGTCCTCAACGCTTTTGTCCCGCGCCTTGAAATCGCCTTCCTGGCAAATGCGGCAAGTGTAGAATTTGAAACAGGAATACACCTGCATGGTTACCATATAGAGAGACGAGCTGATGATTACATTGTCCGGCTCTATGCATCTGCCAGCCAACAGAATTATATGGGATTGGGCTATTCCATTCACTTGGTTGACCAGGTCAATGGTGATTCCGTTGCCAGCCGCGACGAATGGGCGGATCGTCAGCACGGCGTCTGGCTGCTCGGTCCCAAGTATGTACCTACCTACCGCCAGTGGATGGAAGTCAAAATTGCGCTGAATGCGCCGACCAATCGCGCGCTTTGGGTGGTGTTGACGCTTTGGCGCAAAGGCGACGGAGACTTTGTGCGCCAGAAGATCCTCGCCAGCGATCATAAACAACTGCATGAAACGCAGGTTGTGCTTGGCGAATTGGTCTTGCCAGCCACTTCAGCCGCCTCGTCTACGACCGTACCGCTGGCGGTATTCGACAACGGGTTCACTCTCGAAACAGTCGACTTGCCGGAGCGTGCTAAGGCAGGCGAGACCTTGAGCATCCCATTAGCCTGGATTAGCGACGAAGATGGTCACGAGGACCACACGCAGTTTCTGCACTTGGGTCATGAAGAGAGCGGCGACTGGTGGGTGTATGACCAACAGCCACTGGGTGATCGTTTGCCTACGCGCCTCTGGTATAGTGGTCTTGGCGAAAATGAAGTTTGGCAGGTGCGGTTACCCTCTGATCTTGCGCCGGGGCAATATGAAGTCTTTACCGGGCTCTATCGTACGCGAGATCGGGAGCGAGTGTCTGCGAAAGACGCGGACGGGCAGCGTTGGCTCGACGGCCGTGTTTCGCTGGGCATTCTAATGATGGAATGATGAATGCTTGAGAGCGGACGGCAAGAGCCTGCACGGTGCACGTTTACTCAGGCAAGTTCTGCTAGAGGCGGCCCGCGAAATTCAGCCGTAAGAGGAGTGGGAAATCAATGGATGGTGGCGAACTGGTTATGTCCGCCGGTGTATTGAACCGGATCTTTGTCTTTTTGCTATATTTCCCGGTTTGCCTGTTCAGTTTTTGGCTGCTGCTCCCGCGCCTTTCGTCAACGTCCAAGCGGCTGGCGATCGGCATGCTGGCTGTGCAGGTACTGATAATCGTGCTGGCGCAAGTAATACAGCCAAACTCTCTTGTTGAAGAGTGGCTTTGGAATGTGGATAAGGAATGGAACATCCCATCTTTTGTTGAGTCCACACAATTGATTCTGGTTGGCGGTGTTGCGCTCGCGACGGCTTGGCTTGCCCGGGCAAAGCCTGCTTGGCAACGGCTGTATCTGTTTGGGGTCGCTCTTGTATTCCTGTTGATCGGGCATGACGAGTTTTTCTCCTGGAAACTGTTCGCGTCGGATTGGAAGAGACGCTACATGATAATCGGCGCCGTGACTGTAGTGGCAACACTGCTTACAGCTCTGCTGTCGCCCAGTCATACCTGGAAATGGCACCTGTGCCTATTAATTGGTCTGTCACTCATTGCGATAGGTGGCATTGAGTTCGATGCAGTGCCGAATAACTGTCGCAATCTCGGATTCGTTCGCATTGACGGATGCCTTAATTTCGCGACTTTAGAAGAAGTCACAGAGCTCGTGGGCGGCTGGCTGGCGCTGGTTGCCGTGCTGGGCCACTTTGCTGATGCTGTGCCGACGCCGTCACTCGGTATCCGGCGCACACTCTATGTATTTCCTGTGCTTTGGATTCTCTTGCTTGTTTTAGTCAATCCTGTCCGCAGCTTAGAGATCCAGCTCCCGGCTGAACCTGCAGCGGTACAATTCGAGTCGGGAGTGCGCTTATATGGATATGAAATGAAGAGCGATGGACTTCCCTCCTCCGGTTTTATGTACGTACCAGAAGATGAGATCGCATCGGGGCTAGGCTTTTCCATTCATCTTGTCGACCAAGCCAGTCGCGACTCTATCGCAGGACGCAACGAGCATCTGCATCGTCGATTTGACGTACAATTGGCTCCCGGCTATGGGTATGTTTACCGGCAAATGATGGAGATAGAAGTCCCGTCTCTTGCGCCCGTCAACCGCGCGCTTTGGGTGGTACTAACGATTTGGCGCAAGAGAGGCGGCGATTATGAGTATCAGTCAATCCTTGCTAGCGATCACAATCAGCTGAGTGACACGCAAGTGGTGCTGGATGAATTGGTGCTGCCGGCAGATTCGGCTGCCTCGTCGACCATCCCGCTGGCCGAATTTGAAAACGGCTTCATACTCGAAGCAGTCGCCTTGCCGGAACGCGCCCAGGCTGGCGAGACCCTGAGCATCCCATTTGCCTGGCGCAGCGATGAAGATGGTCAAGAGGGTCACGCGCAGTTTCTGCACTTGGGTCATGAAGAGAGCGGCGACTGGTGGGTGTATGACCAACAGCCACTGGGTGATCGTTTGCCTACGCGCCTCTGGTATGCTGGGCTCGCCGATAGTGAGGTCTGGCAGGTGCCACTCCCTGCTGATCTTGAGCCTGGCCGCTATAATGTCTTCACCGGGCTTTATCGTAGGCGAGATTTGGAGCGGGTTCCGGCGAAAGACGCAGACGGCGTGGCCTGGGTTGACGGTCGTGTGTTGTTGGGCAGCTTGATCTTGGAGTGCAATTGCCAGTGGGCACACGGGATGAGCCCGTAGGGTCGTTTGATGTGGCTCATTGGTAAAGTGGAGAGGTCAGCAGAGGACGGAACGCGGATGCGCAATGGAATTGGTAGCTGTAGGGGAGCAGTGAATTGGTTATTTCCACAGAGGCATTAATCCGCGCCTTTGTTTTGTTGCTTTATGCACCGGTTGGCTTGATATCGTATAGGCTTCTGTTGCCCCGCCTGTCGCTAACGGCCAAGCGGTTGGCGATCGGCATGCTGTTGGCGCAGATCTTTGTGATCGTGGTGTCGCTGGAAATCCGACCGACGGCCGACTTCGATCGGTGGCTCTGGGATTTAAGTAAAGAATGGAATATCCCTGCCACGCTTGCTTCGACGCAATTGGCACTGGTGGCCGGTGTTGCGCTGGTGACGGCCTGGCTTGACCGGGCGCGGCCCGCTTGGCGGCGCCTCTACTTGGTCGCTATCGGTCTGCTTTTCCTGTTTATGGCGTGGGATGAACTTACACGTATACACGAATCGATTCAGGATTGGGGGAGATACTACGCTGCTTTCGGCGCGGTCGTGGTAGCGGCGACGGGGATTGTGGCTCTACGATCGCCTAGGCATGCCTTGAAATGGCACGTATGCCTGCTGACTGGCCTGGCTATGGCTGCGTTTGGCGCCATTGCGCTGGACCAGTTCCTGAACCTGAAATTTTGCGGCGTAGGGATATTTCAACTTAGCAGATGCGTGGGTGATACTCCGTTTGAAGAACCGCTGGAATTTGTAGGTATCTGGCTTGCGCTGCTTGCCACGCTCGGCCATTTCTCTGACGCGGCGCCGCCGCTACAGCCCAACGTTCAGCGGATCTTGTACGCATTGCCGCCACTATGGATTCTCATGATTGTTCTTATTCACCCTATCCATTCCGTAAACATCCCGAATTGGGCTCGGCCGGCATCAGTACAGTTCGAGTCAGGAACAGAGATTTACGGCTACCAGCTAGACAACGGAGGGCTTCACTCTTCCGTCGTTATCCATCTGCTGGGCGGAGCGATAGATTCTGAGACGGGCTATTCCATTCATTTGATAGACCAAGTCAGTGGCGACTCTACTGCCAGCCGTAATGAGTATTTGAATCGCAAAGATAAAGTTTCGGACCTTAGCCACGACTATAGGCCTATTTATCGTCAGAGTGTGGAAGTTGAGATCCCGCCGCAGGCTCCGGTCAACCGCGCCCTTTGGATCGTGCTGACGCATTGGCGTGAAGAAGGCGGAGAATTTGATCGCCAGAAGATCCTCGAGAGCGATCACCGTCTGCTGGATGACAAGCAAGTGGTGCTGGGCGAATTGGTGCTGCGGGACGATTCTGCCGCCTCGTCGACCGTACCGCTGGCGGTATTTGACAACGGATTCGCGCTCGAAACAGTCGACTTGCCGGAACGCGCCCAAGCTGGCGAGACGCTGACCATTGCAATTGCGTGGCACAGCGATAAGGACAGCGAAGAGGATTATACACAGTTTCTACATTTCATTCACGAAGAGAGCGGCGTCCATTGGGGTCATGACCAGTTTCCGCTGGGTGCTCGATTGCCAACGCGGCTCTGGTACAGCGGTCTTGCTGATGTAGAAGTCTGGCAGGTGCGGTTACCCTCTGATCTTGCGCCGGGGCGCTACCATGTCTTCACCGGGCTCTATCGTCGGCGAGATCTGGAGCGAGTGCCTGCGAAAGACGCGGACGGGCAGCGTTGGCTTGACGGTCGCGTATCGTTGGGTAGTTTGATTGTGGAATCATAATACGTTGCGAAGGCGCCGCTAGAACCTGCGGCAAGGCGCAACGGCATAAAGGAACGGGTGGAGGTCTTATGAATACCATGTTGGCGGCAGTCATACATGAGCATGGCGAACGCGATGTAATTGAAGTGGAACGGGTGCCGCTGCCGCAGCCGGCTGCCGATGAAGTGCGGATTAGAGTTCATGCTTGCGCCCTCAATTGGCTGGATGTCGGTATCCGCCGGGGACCGCAATTCGGCGCCATCCCCTTGCCATTGACCACCGGCGTCGATATTTCCGGTGTAGTTGATGCGGTCGGCGTGGATGTCGCGAGTTGGCGCGTCGGTGATGAAGTGACGATGTACTCGCTGGTTACCTGCGGCGAATGCGAGTTCTGTCGTGCGGGCGAGGTCACGGTCTGTCCGCAGCACAAGATCATCGGCGAGCATATGAACGGCGGGCTGGCGGAGTATATGCTGGTGCCGGCACGCAATCTGATTGCCAAGCCGAAGAACTTGAGCCATGTCGAGGTGGCAGCGTTGCCCGTAGTCGCAGGTACAGCTTGGCATATGTTAATCACGATCGCGCGGCTGCAAGCAGGCGAAACGGTTTTCATTCCCGGCGCCGGAGGTGGTGTGGCGTCAATGGGCATACAGATCGCCAAAAATGCCGGCGCGACGGTGATCGCCAGCACATCGACGCCGGAAAAGATGGCGAAAGCGCGTGAGCTGGGCGTCGATCATGTGGTCAGCTATCGCGAAGCCGATTGGGTTGAGCAGGTGGTAGCGGCGACGGGCGGCCGCGGCGTCGATGTGGCGCAGGATCTGGTGGGCGCCATGACTTGGGCGGACTCGCTGCGGACGCTGGCGCGTAATGGGCGAATGGTCGTCTGTGGTTCGCATTCGGGCAAGCAATTCGACTTGCGAATCCCGCAGATCTACCATCGTCAACTGAGTATCCTCGGCGCAAACGGCGCAAGCTACAACGAGTTGCGGACGGCACTGGAACTGGCGAATCAGGGTGTACTGCGTCCGGTCATCGACCGCGTCCTGCCGCTGAGCGAGATCCGCGAGGGACATCGCATCCTGGAAGAACATGATCACTTTGGTAAAGTCGTGATGCAGATCGTGGCGGACGCGTAGTTGAAATTGAAATCGCGTTTTGGATAAAACGACGAGAAATGAAAAGTTGTGAACCAGCGACCCAACATCCTCTTCATCATGACCGACCAGCAGCGCAGCGACACGATCGGCGCCTTGGGCAATCGGGCGATACGCACGCCGGCGCTTGACTCGCTGGTTGAAGCTGGCACTGCATTCCCCAACTGTTATACGCCGTCGCCGGTCTGTGTCGCTGCTCGCAGCGCGACGATTACAGGCGTCCCGCCCCATCTGAACGGCTGTACGTCCAACAACGAGTCTCCGCTGCACATGCTGAGCATTATGCAAGTCTTGCAGTCGCAGGGCTATCGCACACATGGCATCGCCAAAATGCACTTCAATCCTGCTGTAGATGCGCTTTGGGGTTTTGACAGCCGCGACATTTCCGAAGAAGGCGCCCGCAGGCCGCGCAGCCGCAATGATTTCCACGACTACTTGAGCGCAAACGGATTCGATCATGTGCTGGAGCCGCAGGGCATGCGCAGCGAAATGTATTATATTCCGCAGCCGTCCCAGCTCCCGGCTGCCCATCATCACACGACTTGGGTGGCGGACCGCGCCATTGACTTTCTGGCAGAGCGGGATCGTGAACGGCCGTTTTTCCTCTGGGCTAGTTTCATCAAGCCTCATCCGCCCTTTGAAGCGCCGGTGCCCTGGAACAAGCTCTATCGCGCCGCCGACATGCTGCCGCCCAATCGCCCTGAAGGTTTCGAGCGCTTGCTCAGCTATTGGAATCACCATCAGAATCGCTACAAATATCGCGACAAGGGCTATGACGAAATGCTCTTTCGCGCGATCAGGGCGATGTATTATGCTTGCATTTCCTTCATCGATTTTAACTTGGGGCGGATCCTCGAAGCCCTGGGCGACGAGATCGAAAATACGCTTATCGTCTACACCTCTGATCATGGCGAGCTGCTGGGCGACTATGGCAGCGTTGGCAAGCGCACGATGTTGAACCCGGCGGCTAAAGTGCCAATGATCCTACGAGCGCCCGATGGTTCGCAGGGGAACCAGCGCATTGATACGCCGGTCAGTCTGCTGGATATCTTCCCCACGTTTGTGGCTGCTGCCGGCGCGGACGCGCCGCCGCCCTCACGGGAGGGGCAGGATTTACTCACGATTGCGGCAAGTGAGAGCGAGCGCGAGTTTGTTTACAGTCAATTCAGCGAAGGCAACACCGGTCTCTACATGATTGCCAGCCGGGATCATAAGTATGTCTATTCGGCAGCCGACCAAAAGGAATGGCTCTTCGACCTGCGCATCGACCCGGGTGAGACGAAAAGCTTCGACGGTAATCCGCGTTATGATGGCTGCCTGCGTGACTTGCGAAGCAGGCTCATCGGACGCTTCGAGATCGATGGCTATGAGCGGGCGGTGAAAGACGGCGCCTGGCGCGCCTATGATCCGCCGACCTTTCCCGATCCAGCCGGAGACGATGGTTTGCTGTTCCAAGACCCGCCCCACCTGCCAGATCTGCTGCGCGCGCTGGGCAGCGATTACGCGCCTTGAGCCGTCCATTCATCTCGACAATACCGACGGCGTACCCATGCGATACAATGCCGCTGAGCTACTACCAGTAGGGAAAGAGACGAAGACAATATGATGAGAATCAGTGCCTTCGGCGACGAAATTGCTGTCGATTTTGAAGAGCAACTGCAGGACCTTCAAGGTTTGGAAATTCTACTGATCGATATTCGCGCCGCTTGGGGTGTCAATTGCTCGGAATTCACCGATGAGCATGTCGGGCGCATCAAGGACCTCTGCGGGCAATACGGCATCGGAGTCGCGTGTATGGGCAGTCCCATCGGCAAATCGCCGATTGGAGACGCGATCGACATCGAAGGCGAGCGGCTCAAGCGCATCGGTGAAACGGCGCATCAACTGGGCACGCGCAATATCCGCCTCTTCAGCTTTTACCCGGACGGCGATACCGACGATGCCGCCATGCAGCAATCGATAGAGCGCCTGGGGACGCTCACCGACATCGCCGCCGAGCATGACTTGCAGCTGCTGCTGGAAAATGAGAAGGGCGTCGTCGGCGATGTGCCGGTGCGCTGTCTGCAGATTATGCGGGCGATTGACTCTCCCCATTTTCGCTTCATCTGGGATCCGGCGAATTTCGTGCAATGCGGCGCCGCCGAGCAAGTGGACGAATGGTGGGACGCGCTAAGTCCGTATATCGGTTACATCCATATCAAGGATGCGCTGCTGGCTGACAAGTCGGTGACGGTGGCCGGCGATGGCGATGGGCAGTTGCCGGAGTTGCTCACGCGCTTGCGGGAAAGCGGCTACGAGGGGGTGCTCTCGCTGGAGCCGCATCTGCTGGAGGCGCGGCATTCAAGCGGCTTTAGCGGCGCTGAGGGCATGGCGATGGCGGTCGGCGCGCTGCGCAAGTTGATGGCGGCGGCGGGCATTGAAGAGGGTAAGTGAAGGAAATCGAATAGGAGAAAACGAAATGCCGGACACGCAATTGGCAGCGCAGCTTTACACCATCCGCGACCATATTAAGACCCGCGCCGATTTCGAGGCGAGCATGGAGAAAATCCGCGACATCGGCTATCGGGCGGTGCAGACCTCGGCGCTGGGCGATAGCCCGGATGTGACGGTCAAGCGCATCGTTGATGATAATGGCTTGACCATCTGCAATACGCATATCGCCTATGACGACCTGTTGAACAACATCAACGCCGTCATTGCGCAGCATCAACTTTGGGATTGCCGCCACGTCGCCATCGGCAGCATGCCCGCGGAATTCCGTGAGAGCGAGGACGGCTTCCGGCGCTTCGCCGAGATTGCCAGCGGAATCGGCGAAAAACTGGCGGCGGCGGGCCTAAGCTTCAGCTATCACAATCACAGCTTTGAGTTCGTCAAGTTCGGCGGACGCAGCGGGCTGGACATATTGTTCGCGGAGAGCGACGAGCGCTACCTGCAGGCGGAGTTGGATACTTATTGGATTCAGCACGGCGGCGCCGACCCGATCGAATGGATCGAGCGCGTGACCGGGCGGATGCCGGTCGTGCATCTCAAAGACATGGTGATGTTGCCACCCCCCTCTAAATCTCCCCCCATAAAGAGGGGAGACTTGCGCCCGCAGCAGGCGATGGCTGAGATCGGCGAGGGCAATATGAATTTCGCCGCGATACTAGCGGCCTGCCAGCGAGCCGGTGTCGAATGGTATGCGGTCGAGCAGGACTTCTGCCAGCGCGACCCCTTTGAGAGCCTGGCCATCAGCTACCGGAATCTGCGGGCGTTGGGCTTGAGCTGACTGCTCCTAGACCAGTGTGCCGCCGGCGAAAGCCAGCTCGGCCGCGCTCTCGCCAATGGAGACGGCAGCGCGTCCATTGAGTTCGTCAGCGATATTGGCGCTAACCCACATATTCTCCAGCGCGAGCGTGTTTTTGATGCGCACGACGCGAGCGTCGACGCACCCAGACGGGTCGCTGCGGAAGGCATCAAAGAGCGCCGCCTTGATGGTCTCCTCATCGCTTTCGAAGACCAGAGGCATACGACAGCGCAAGAGAAAGCCGCTGGTGAACATGTTTTTCATGGTGATGGGAAAATCGATTTTGTCGAATAGCCGGCGCGACATGAAATCGGCAAGCCCATAGGTGGTGGCGTTGCCGTGGGAAGCCGGCGTCAAGTCCAGGATGACGATGCGCCTGATGCGCGGCGTCGCCGGTTCGGGCTGGCCCTCGACCATCCAGCGGCCGATGATATTGGTATCCATGCCAGCGCCGCTGATGTCCTTGCCCATCTCGTCGATGATCAGAACATCAATGTCATCCACTGGCAGGCTCGGCATCAACTCGCGCGAACGCTGCAGCAGGCGTTGGTCGCCCTCGACGATCGTATCGGCGCTAAAGCCTTCGAGCTGCGCGACCGCGTGGTAGCCGTCCTCGACCACGCCGAAGCCGGCGACGAAGTTGCTATGCCTTAGCAGGTGCTTGGCGACGGTGGGCATGTAGTCGCGCAAGCCGACCGTGCCTTGCTGGTGGATGGTGCGGGCGCCGGTTTCCTTGCCGAGTCCAATGGCGAGCATCTTGAGCAGGCCGCTTTCGTGGGGACCGTGGAAGTCCGTGTGGACTTTTGCCCGGTTGGTGATGATGAGACCGTCGGCTTCGGCGACATTCTTGTCCAGGTAGGCGGGCATGCCGACGCTAGTGACGCCGGTGTTGACGACTTCCATGGTGGCGTGGATGCTACAGCCCATGGTCTCCTCGTTAATGCCCAGCCCGTCCAAGACCTCGATCTGGCCCTCAGGCGTGCCACCGCCGTGGCTGCCCATGGCCGGAACGATGAAGGGTTTGCCGCCGGAGGCCTTGACCAGCGCGACTAATTTGCCGGCGATGCGGTCGATGCTGGCGACGCCGCGACTGCCGAAGCCGAGCGCAATTCGCTGGCCACGTACCTGCGCCGCCAATCCGAGCCGCTCCCATTCGGCGTCGAGGGTGCGGTCGATGTCGACGGGATCGCCTTTGGGCAATGCTTGTTTGACCGGGTAGAGGGTCGGGATGGATACGTTTTCCATGGTCGCGCTCACTTCACTCGGAATCTAACTGTGGCAGGTATTGTAGCGGTTTCGCTGGCGTTGGCAAAGGGAACAAAGCGCTGGCACCGGCGCATTTGATAATTTATTGATAAGTTCATGATAGAGCGAAATATTTTTTGTCTCATAAAACGTATCATTCCGCAAAGTGACGGTGGGCAATTTGGTTAGCCGAGCGCGTCGGTTGTTAAGGCGCGGTGAGGTCAGCCTAGCGGGGATGCGGCTTTGGAAGGCGGGTATATGGTCGCGCAAGGCGTTGGCGTGCGCTGCGGACTTATGTGGCCGCCTCGACTTCCACCGCCAAGCCACAATCGCCGAGACGTTGTTGGGTGATGTCGATATATTCTGCCGAGATGTCGATGCCTATGAACTCTCGATCCTGCAGTAGCGCCATCTTACCGGTCGTGCCCGATCCACACATCGGGTCAAGCACCAAATCACCCGGATTGCTCCATGACTCTATGTGGTCAAGCGCCAGCTTTTCCGGGAATATGGCCGGGTGCTGGAAGGCGATGCGATCGGATGTTGTGCCGCCGAGCCCGACGGCGTAAGACCATATATTTGTGCGAGTTTTTTCCTTTTTGAGCTCGCCGAGTTTCTTCTTATTGATGCCGTCGGACAGTTTGTTGTGTGGCAGCATTTCGTAGCCGTTGCGCTGTGTCGGAACTTTGAGCGGATTGAAGGTCGCCGGCTTTCCTTTGGACATGACAAACATCATTTCGAAGGCATTCGTGTAGGCATTGCTGCGCATGAAGGGCGTGTTTTTCTTTTGATAGATCATCACATCATGGGCGGAGAATCCGATCTCCTGAAAGTAGATGGCTTGGCGGAATGATGTGAGACTACGTCCGCCATTGATTCGGTCACCGACCACCCAGACGACCACGCCTCCTTCTGCGGTCACGCGATAAAGTTCGTCGGCGATATCTTCAAAGGGAAAATCATACCCTTTGTAGTCGCGTAATTTGTCATAAGGCGGCGAGGTGACGGTTAGTTGGATGATTTCGTTGGGCCAACTGCGCATGACGTCAACACAATTGCCCACGATCAGTTTGCCTCTGGGCTTAACGGTCTCTCGCGGTTCGATTTCTGCGGAATTAGCCTTCTCTACTTTGGCAAGTTCTTGCTGCGCAAAGGTCAATGGCATTTGTTCCATGGCCGACCCCAGTCTTCCGTCTTCTTCAAGATTTAGAAGGTTTCATGCAAGTCTGTTGCGTGGGAACAACATATTGCTTGCAATGTATTTGTCTTCAAGTACGACAACAATTGAAACTAAGTATCTTACGGATATTGTAGCAAATATATTCTATTTCGCCAAAATACTCCATGTTCCACTACCGCTGTATTTGACAGACATGCTAGAATCTCGCCACTGCTAGGCAAGCGGAACATGAAACCATGACAACATATTCCAAGCCTATCCTGCTTGACGGCGGCATGGGGCAAGAGATCGTCAATCGCGGCGGCAAAGACGGCTTCGGCGAATGGGCGCTGGCTGCCTTGCACGAGAATCCCGACCTGGTGCGAGAAATCCACTGCGACTATATCGAGGCGGGCGCCGATGTCATCACCACTAATTCCTACGGCACGACGCGTACACGTTTGCAGCACATGGACATCGAAGACCGCTTCGAGGCGTTTATGCGAGTCGCGGGCGAATTGGCGGTTGCGGCGCGCGCGGAGAGTGGCAGACCCGGCCTAAGGATCGCTGCCAGTTTGCCGCCGCTGGAAGCGAGTTACGTCAGTGAATTCGCGCTTTCATTCGAGGAAACCAGCGCTCAATATGGCGAGATGATGGACCTGCTCCATCCCTACGTCGATATCTACCTGGGCGAAACGCTGTCCACCAGTTTTGAAGCGCGCGCTTTTATGCAAGCGGCGCAATCGCGCGACAAGACCACCTGGCTCTCGCTGACGCTGGACGATCATGGCTCGACATATTTGCGTGGCGGAGAAAGCTTGTCGCAAGTGATCGGGGATTTGAGCGACAATTTGCCCGATGCTCTGCTGATCAATTGCTGCACGCCCGCTAGCATTCACTGCGCCCTGCCGATCTTGCAAGCGAGCGGCTTACCCTTCGGCGCTTACGCCAACGGCTTCGTGGAGATTCCCGATAGCTGGGATGAGGCAGGCGGAGTCTCGCAGATAGCGACGCGCACCGATTTGTCGCCGGCGGTCTATGCGGCGGATGTGGCGCGCTGGATTGACGCTGGCGCGTCGA
This sequence comes from Phototrophicaceae bacterium, assembly GCA_965223515.1. Taxonomy (GTDB): domain Bacteria; phylum Chloroflexota; class Anaerolineae; order Aggregatilineales; family Phototrophicaceae; genus UBA6055. The sequence continues at coordinate 2,882,000 of CBDCWK010000002.1, read as the reverse complement.
TTGTCGGCGGTTGCTGTGAGGTCGGTCCGGCTCATATCGCGCGGCTGCGTGAGTTGATTGACGGCGGCAATTGAGCTGAGTACAGAGGGGGCGAGAAAATGTCGACTAGAACTGCTGTCATCACAGGCGCGGGGCAGGGCATGGGTCGTGCCATCGCGCTGCGCTTTGCGGCGGATGGCGTAAAGACCCTGCTTGTCGGTAGAACCGAAGGTAAGTTACAAAGCGTCGCTGATGAGGTCGCTGATCGCGGCGGTGAAGCCAGCGTTCATTCGCTTGACGTGACCGATGACGCGGCGCTGGCAGCACTCGGCGCTGAGCTGGATGGCAGGACCGTGGACATCTTGGTCAATTGCGCCGGCGATTGGCTGATATCGTATTTGCCAGATACGACGAACGAGCAGCTTGATCACATCTTGCGCGTGAACTTGCGCGCGCCCTACATTCTCTCACGCACGCTGCTGCCCAATCTGCGGCGCAGCGACAATGCCAGCATCATCAATATCGGTTCCATCGTCACCTCGATTTCGCTGCCAACGGTCAGCGCTTATACGGCGGCCAAGGTCGGCTTGAAGGGATTGACGGGCTCGCTGGCAGTTGAGCTACGGCCGGACTTCATCCGCGTGGTAATGATATCGCCCGGACCCGCTGATACGCCGATGCGCGATGCAGCCTCACCGGGCATCGACAAATCCATTCTCGTGCAGCCGGAGACGATCGCCGACATGGCGCAGACGGTGGTGTCCCTGCCGCGTGGCATAACGACCAGTGATTTTGTGCTGTATTCGATGCTGTGGGAATGACGATCACAGCTTCAAGCGCGGATCGAGGATATCGCGCAAGCCATCGCCCAGAAGATTGATCGAAAGCACAGTGACCATGATTGCCAGTCCGGGATAGGTCGTGACCCAGGCGGCGACACGGATAAATTCGCGCCCCTCGTTGAGCATCAAGCCCCATTCCGGATCGGGCGGCTGCTGACCCAGCCCGAGGAAGCTCAGCGCCGCGCCGGAAATGATGGCGCCGGCCACGCCGTTGGTCGCCACCACGATGATCGGCGCCATAACATTGGGCAGGATATGCCGCGTCATGATGCGCCAGGAGGAGCCGCCGAGCGCCTGTGCCGCCACGATGAAGTCCACCTGCTTGAGCGAAAGGGTGCTGCCGCGCACCACCCGCGTATAGACCGGGATCGATGACAGTCCGACGGCGATCATCACATTCTGCAAGTTGCGCCCGAGCATGGCGATAATGACCAGCGCCAGCAGAATGCCCGGGAAAGCCAGCATCATGTCGATGAAGCGCATGATTAGCATGTCAGCCCAGCCGCCCAAGTAACCGGCAATCAAGCCGAGCAGGGTGCCGAGTGTGGCGCCGATGGCGACCGAGACGATGCCGACCTGCAGCGAGACTTGCCCGCCATAAAGGATGCGTGTGAAGATATCGCGGCCCAAGTTGTCTGTGCCCAGCAGGAATTCTGCGTTCGGCGGCTGCAAACGGTGGCGGCGGAATTGCTCGGTCGGCTTGTAGGGGCTGATTGACGGCGCCAGCAAGACCAGCAGGATCACGACCGAGAGGACAGTCGAGCCAACCATGACGTTGCGCGAGCGCAGGAAGCGTTTGACGAAGCGCAGCCATTGCGACGAGCGCGACAGCTCAAGTTCGGCGGGCGCGGCAGGCTGGTCAGACATAGCGAATGCGGGGGTCTACGAAGGCGTAAACCATGTCAACGACGATATTGACCAGCACGACCATCAGGGCGATGAAGAGGGTGGTGCCCTGCACCATAGTGAAGTCCTTCTGCAGGACCGCCTCGACGTATTTCTGGCCGATGCCGAGCCGGGCGAAGATAGTCTCGGTGATGACGGCGCCGCTGAGCAAATTGCCGAGCATCAGTCCCAGAATGGTCACCACCGGGATCAAGGCGTTGCGCAGGACGTGCCGGATGACGACCAGCCGCTCGGTGATGCCTTTGGAACGGGCGGTCAGTACGAAGTCCTGGTTTAGCACTTCAAGCATGCTGGAGCGCACCATACGCGCAAGGGATCCGGCTGAGACCAACGCCAATGCGGTGGCAGGCAGGATAAGCCGTTCGATGCCGCCTTGACCGATGGCGGGCAAAACGCGCAACCGCACGGCGAATAGCAGGATCAGCAACAGCGATGACCAGTAGACTGGCATTGAGATGCCAACAAGCGCCAGCGCCATGGCCAGGGTGTCGATGATGGTGTTGTGATTCAGGGCGGCGATGATGCCGATGGCGATGCCGACGCTGGCGGCGATCAGCAGGGCGGCGGCTGCCAGCTCGATGGTCCAGGGCAGACGATTGAGGATCTGCTCCATGACCGGCACATTGGTCTGCAGCGAGCGACCCAGGTCACCTCGCAGCGCAGCGCCCATATAGCTGAGGTATTGGATATGCAGCGGCCGATTCAAGCCCATGTCTTCGCGCACTTTTTCCAGCAGTTCGGGCGTACTGCGCTTGTCGCCGAGGAAGACCTCGGCCGGGTCGCCGGGTGTGAGGTGCAGCATAAGGAAGACGGCCACTGTCACCAGGATGACGGTGGGGATGGTTTGCAGCAAGCGGCTGGCCAGGTATTTGCTCATTTAAGGGGCTACACGTAGTCGAGCAAAGAGTGAATCTTTACATCTGCAGTCTGGACGCCAAACGAGACATTTTAGGGTTTCTCACAAGGATACACGCCTCGCATCCAAGCTTCATAGCGCTCAAGGACACGCCGCGCCAGGTTCATTCGTAACACCGCAATCGTAGCGCGACCTTCTGGGGTTAGCCCAGTTACGGTTAGATCATGATTCACTGTGAAGTGATCGTCCCAATCTTGTTGACGCGGATTGTAAAGCCGGGTAGGCTCGTCTGTTTTCGGATCAAGCGCAGCGACATTGGGTCCTTTGACCAATTGCAATCTGCACAGGCTAGACAGAGATTGTCTGAGCTATCGCCACCGCCATGTTTTGCTGGAATGATGTGGTCAATATGAAAGGTGGCGAATGTACCATCCGGGGCGAGAAGGCAGTATTCACAGCATCCACCGGAAAGCCGCTGAATCTCGCGCACCTGTACGATGTTGATTGTCACAGCTTGCCCAGCCGCTGGCGCCTTCTGATTTTAGCCTTTAGAATAGTGACGAATCCGTTAGCTCTGATGTAGTCATCCAGCTCCAGCTCTTCTTTCGCAGTCAACTCGTCTTCACCGTTGAGGTCCAGCAAGAGATTAGCACGGGCCTGCAAATCGGGTGGCATGCGGCAAGCGAGCACTTCCTCGTCCGTCGGCTTGGTCGCCAGGAAATCGGCGATAGCGTCATTCACGGCGCGTACCGGTACGTCTATCACGATCCCTTCTCCTCCGTCTCGGCAGCGTCAGCGCTTGCTGCTCCACCGTCGCTGACTGCGCTGGCAGCACCGCAATCGTTACTATCCTTCTGCTTCAGCCTGAGTTTGATTTTGGCTTTGAGGCGCGTCATCACGTCGCCAGCGAAACGAAAATCGCCCAGCTCTTCTCGCTGTGCAGCTGTCAACCGACTGGTGGTCTTGATCTCCACCAAAGCATCCAAACGCGCTTGCAAGTCCGGCGGTATATGATAAGCCAATACTTCCTCGTCCGACGGTTTGGACGCAAGGAAGTCTGTGACGACATCAAATACGGTTTTGGTTGGCGTGTCCAATTGGACTCTGACTCCATCAAGCCTGCACAATTAGTATAACCGACCGCACTGCAAAAGAAGGCAGGGACAGAAGATCTGACCCTGCCCGCTAACTTCTTTGACGCTATATCGCCTTACATGCCCATGCTCGCGGAATAGAAGTTGGGTACGAAACCGCCACCGAGGATGGTCACGTCATGCACGTCCGGCGTGCTGGCGTAGAGGACGACAGGGTCGTTGAAGTAGACCATGACGACTTCGTCAGCCAGCTTCTGCTGAATGTCGGCGTAGGCGGCGGCGCGCGCTTCGAGATCACCGATGCCCACTGCCGCGTCAATCATGGCGTCCGTGTCGTCGTTGCGGTAGTTGTTGCGGTTAGTGCCTCCGCCGGCATTTGATGAGTGGTAGAGCGTGCGGAAGACGCCGTCAGGATCGGTCTGTGTATCCCACCATTGCTGGGTATTATGCTCGCCGGCACGGACGACGGTGAGGTAAGCGGCGATATCCGACAGGTTGATCTGGAAGTCTATGCCGACGGCGTTGAGATCTTCCTGCAAGAATTGGGCGGTGGCGGCGCTCAACGGCCGGTCGGGCGACCAGTGCGCGATGGTTAGCGGCACGCCGTCTCGTTCGCGGATGCCGGTTTCGTCGTTCATGAGCCAGCCGGCTTCGTCCAGCAGCGCGGCGGAGGCATCCGGATCGTAGGGATTGACCTGGCAGAAAACATCCGTCCAGCCGAACATCGACTTGGTCAAGGCGCTGCAGGCTTTGCTGCCCAAGCCGTCATAGACGATGTCCTGCATAATCTCGATGTCAATCGCCTGGGCGATGGCTTTGCGCACGGCTAATTCATCGGTGGGCGATTTGATCTGGTTGAACATGAAGGAATAGCCGTGACCGGCCTGGTCGTATTGCGTGACGATGAAGTCCTCGCTCTCGTCCAGCCGCGCCACATCCAAGCCCGGGACGCCGTTGATCATATCGACTTCGCCGCTTTCCAGCGCTGCCAGCCGTGTACCGGGATCGGTCAGAATCTTGAAGGTCAGACGATCGAGGTCGGGCGGACCGCTGCGCCCAAAGACATCTTCATTGCCCCAGGCGTAATCCGGGTTCTTGACCATGACGACTTCGGAATCGACGATGTAGGAGTCGAAAACGAAGGGACCGGCGCCGACGATGCCGGAGAAGCCCCAATCCGCGCCCAGCGATTCGATCGCTGTCGGTGAGATCGGACCCAGCTGCGGATGCGAGACGCCGTCCAAAAAGGCGGCGTTTGGCGAGGAGAAGCGAACGGCAATGCTGTGCTCGCCGAGCACTTCAGATTCAGCGTAGGGACCGATGAAGCTGAAAGCCATCTGTGATTTGGTATCGGGATCGACGATGCGGTCGAAAGTGTATTTGACGGCTTCGGCATTAAAGGGCGTTCCATCGTGGAAGGTGACATCGTCGCGTAGTTCGAAGACGTATTCGGTGGCATCCTCGTTGACCGCCCAGCCAGTTGCCAAGCCAGGATGATAGACGCCTAGCGGTTGCTGTTTGACCAGCGTGTCAAAGACATGACCCACGATGATCTCGACGCTTGAGAAGGTAGTCGCGGTGGGGTCGAGGGTGTCCACCCCGCTGCTGATGCCGAAGGTGAGTGTGACCTCGTCCTGCGCCGAAAGAGGCGCAATGAGGAGTGTCAGCAGCAGAAAAGCGGCAAGTACTAATGGTGCAATACGGGAGAGGCGGTTCATAATAAACCCCTGTTCACAAAACGAATTTTCGGAGGTGGAGCCACGGCAAACTCCTTGTCGCGGCGAGGCGGAATTTTGGCAAGAACCCGAGCGAAACGTTAGAATCGGCGGGGATACGAGCAATTGCCGACCATAGAGCTAAGTGACAAGAGTATAGATTTTCTGCAGAACACTGTCAAGAAATTCAGGTTTGACGGATTCTATGGCGACCGTTTTTGAAGCGATGCGCTGGCGCGGCATCCCCATCGGCGTCACCTCGGCTTGGAGCACGGGGGAGTTGCTGCTGGGCGAGTTCGGCGCGGGCGGTCCCGGCATCTTGATCACGGCGGGCATACACGGCGATGAAGGACCTTGGGGAGGTTGGGCGATCAACAAGCTGCTGCGCCGCCTCAACGAGAGCGATGTTCACGGTCTCATCCGTGTGGCGCCGCTGGCGAATCCGCTGGCGATGCAAGCCGACAAACGCAATGCGCCGATTGATCAACTGGATCTCAATCGTGTATTCCCTGGCGACCTCAATGGTTCTTATACAGAGCGGCTCGCTCATATCTTGGCGAATGAAGCGCTGGAAGACATCGACACTGTGATCGACCTGCACGGCGGAGGCAGCTGGTGCGTCAACGCTTTTGTCTTTGAGATGGAAGGCGGCCGTGAACTTTCGCTCTGCTTTCCCGCCCCATTTATCATGAAAGCGCCGGTGCGCAGCGTCGGCTTGACCGGTTACGCGCGTTCGCAAGGCAAGACGGTTGCGGCGGTCGAGATGGGCGGGCGCAGTCAATTCGAGGGGCGGTGGGCGGGCTTGATCGCTGATGGATTGCTACGCGCTTTGTGCCAGGTCGGCATCGTTGATGAACGATTGGCGCCGTCTCCGATGGAGCCACCGCTGCCGGTTTCTGGCAGTACAGTCTTGAGACCCCAACAGGGCGGAATATTTGAACCCACGGTGGATGCCGGCGCGATCGGTACGGTCGTGGAAAAGGGCGCGCTGCTGGGTCGTATGCTGCATCCGGCGACGTATGCCGTGCTTGAGGAGTTTCGCGCGCCTTACGACGAGACGGCGCTGCTGCTACTTCGTCCATTCATGGCGCAATTGGAAGCGGGCGCGATGACCTATGTCGTGGCGCAACCCCTGTAAGCGCTGAGCTAAAAGGAGAGAGATATGCCTGACAAGCTACGAGTAGGCGTCATCGGCGCGGGGCGCTGGTCGAAGAGCGCGCACCTGCCCGGTTATCAGCGCTCGCCGCATTGCGATGTGGTGGCGATCTGCGACATGAACGAGGACATGGCGCGTGACGCGGCCGCCCGCTTTGATATCGAAACGGTTTACACCGATTACGAGAAAATGCTGGCGCGCGACGATATTGATGTGATTGATGTCTGCACGCGCGGCGGCATCGGCGATAAGAACAACCATGAACCACTGGCATTCGCTGCGGTAGAGGCGGGCAAGCACTGCCTCTGCGAAAAGCCGGTGGCGCACGACTTTCGCAGCACCTGGCGCGCCCACGAGATTGCCCAGTCCAAAGGGTTGAAGACCAAGGTGGGCTTGACCTTCCGCTATGCTCCCTCGATGCAGTATATGCGCGATTTAATTGCGGACGGTTTCGTCGGCGAGCCATTCATCTTCAATGGCTACGAGCAGAATTCGCAGTTCATCAGTCCGACTGCGCCGGTGACCAAGGTGGATCTGATCCCGGAGACGGAACGGGACGAGATCAAAGTATCGTCCATCGAGGGTTATGGCGCGCCGATCATCGACCTCAGCTTGTGGTTCATGGACAGCCCGCTGAAAAGCCTGGTAGGGCTGCTGTATAACTTTGTGCCTTATCGCACGATGCCGGGCGGCCAGCAAATCCGCACCAATATCGATGACGGCGATGTCTATATCGGCGAGTACAGCCGCGGCGGCTTCTGCACGATTCAGTCGAGTTATGTCACGGTCAACAGTTATCCTGGGCTTGAGGCGCGCATGTACGGTTCGCAGGGCGCGCTCTTGTGTCGCCTGGGCGCCGAGCTGGAGACTCAAGAGGCGCTGCGTAAATCGACCAGCCCGGACGCGCACGAGGTCGAGTATGTCGAAGTGGCGATCCCCGACAGCTACTTCCCGCCGGGGTATACAGCGGGCGAGCCTTGGCCGGCCATGTTTTACGCCAATCTGGTGCACAACTTCATGGAGGAGATCGTCAACGACACGGGCGAGAACCAAGGGAATTTCGCCCAGAGCGCGCTGGTGCAGGAGATCATCAATGCGGTGGAGATTTCGCATCGGGAGCGGCGCTGGGTGGATTTGCCGCTAGGCGAGGACTAGGCAAGAAAAGGGGCGACTAGATTAGCCGCCCCTACAACGAATTGATTCACAGGCGGGCGACTCACAGGGTCGCGTAGACACAGACCGCCAGTCGGCCCTGCATTGAAATGCTTGTTTCATACTGATAACATTACCGATCTTGGTCGGGTCATAGCTCTATGCAAGCGGGAGCCAATAGGCAATGCGTGGATGTAGCATTTTGGTCATAATGGCTGTAATAGTTGTGGTTCTTATTTATGCGATGAGTCAGGTCGACCGGAGCGACATTGCGCGACTGGCTCTGAGAATAGCGACAATTGCGCGTGTGGAGTCACCGACGCTTGAGAGTGGCGCAGCTTTGGCACCGTCTACAAGGATATCTATACCGGCGAGTGCAATTCCAATATCAACGGTTGCAACACTGATACGGTCAACGGCCACATCTGTACCATCTGCTGCGACTCCAACACAGATTCCACCAACTGCGACGCCCCTACCGCCGACGTCAACGCCTGTACCACCGACTGCGACGCCTGTACCACCGACTGCGACGCCTGTACCACCGACTGCGACGCCTGTACCACCGACTGTGACGCCTGTACCGCCGACTTCGACTCTTGTGCCGCCGACTTCGACTCCTGTACCGCCGACTTCGACGCCTGTGCCGCCGACCCAACCTCGATTCTTAGTAAATAGAATCTCGCCTCCGTTGCAAAGGCAGACTCGCGACGTTGTAAATCTGCGGCAGGGGCCCGGTACCTCATACGAGAAGGTCGGTTCAGTGCCGGGCAATACAACAATTCAAATTATCGGCGAGAGCGGAGAGTGGTACTTGACTCGACGTAATGGACGCGAAGTCTTTATCGCGAGCTGGCTTACATATGACTTACCGACTGCGACACCAGTTGTGCGTCGCACTTCCACACCTACAATAAATGTGCGCAGTTTCTCATCTCCCCAGCGAAAATACACGCACAGTGCACTCAACCTGCGAAGCGGTCCCGGCACATCTTACCGACGGATCGGAGCACTCGGGGCGGGTGCGAGCCTGCAAGTTTTGGGTCAAAGCGGCGATTGGTATCTGGTCAAGCACAACGGGAGAGACGCCTTCGTGGCAAGTTGGTTAGTTCACAATTCACTACCCGCGCCGAGACAGCAGCCCACGCAGCAGCAACCGGCACAACAGCAGCCCGCGCAGCAACAACCGGCATATTCCTGCAATTGCAGCAAGACCTGCACGCAGATGTCTTCGTGCACGGAAGCGTACTTTCAACTCAACAACTGCGGCTGCGGTCAGCGTGACCACGATAATGACGGTGTACCGTGTGAAAGCATTTGCCGTTAGCTGGCAGGCGATAGGCAGCGGCGTAGCTGCATTGCATCCAGCCCCTCTGCCTCCAAGCGCTTGACCAGCATCTCGTACGCCCCGTCCCAGACATCCATCGCCAGCCACTGACGATCCAGGCGCTCAGCAGCCACGGCGGTCGTGCCGCTGCCGCAGAAGGGATCGAGCACGATATCGCCCGGGTTGCTGGAGGCGCTTATGATGCGCTCATATAGCGCGAGCGGCTTCTGGGTGGGATAACCGCTGGCTTCCGGCTGGTTGCCGCGCAGGGCGGGGATATCCCAGACATCGCGCATCGCCGCCATGCGATAGTAGCCCTGCGCATCTTGTTCGATCTCCACATTTGAGAAGCCGTATTTATGCGAGAGGTAAGATTTCTCCCGCTGAGGGTGGAAGGTGTAGGCGTCGGACTTGCTGTAGAAGAGGATGGTATCGTGCTTGCGGCTGAACCAGCGCTTGCTCACGCCGCCGGTCTTATAGAGCCAGACGATCTCGTTGCGGCATTTGTCGACGCCGAAGACGGCATCCAGCAGCAGTTTGACGTAAGCGTGGGTGGCGCCGTCGATATGCAAGTAGAGGCTGCCATCGGCGCGCAACAGGCGGCGCATATCCAGCAGGCGAATGCCCAGCCAGCAGAGGTAGGCGCTCATATTCTCGCTGTGGGTGTGGCGGGCGGCGTCGATCACCGCCCATAGCGCGGGCTGGTCTCGGCGGATGCAGTCGATCCACTCGGCCTGCACATCGGCTTCCCATGACCATTTGTCGCGGAAACCGGCGCTGGCGTTTGTACTGTAGAAAATGGCGGTTTTTGTTGAAGGGCGGGTCGGTGGCGATCAGGTGCACGGACTCGTCCGGCATGGCGCGCAGGAAGGGCAAGTTGTCGCCTTGGCAGAGTGTGCGGTTAAGGAAGGCGCGAGCGCTCATGGCTGCCAGATTGTCGCCTCGATGAAGCGCTCGCCATCGCCATCGGGACGGTCGTTGAAGTAATAGGCGGCGATGACCGCGCCGTCGTCGCGCGCGATCGCCCTCACATAGCCCATATCGCCATTTGCGCCGCCGCTGCGGAGGGTGATCTCTCCGCTCCAAGTCTCGCCTTCGTCGTCGCTGAGGCGCGCGCAGATGGTGTAGGGCTGGTCGCGATTGCCATAGACCAGAGCGAGCCGCCCATCCGGCAGTTGGAGCAGGCAGGGTGGATTACCGCTGTGCCCGGCTTGTTGGAACTCTGCCGGTCGGTTGAGGTAGCGCCAGGAATGTCCTTGATCGTCCGAGGTGAAGAGATCAATCCAACTGCGGCGTGTCGCGCCTAAGCGGCAGCGACGAGCGCATAAGAGGCGGCCGGACGGCAACTGCAAGGAAGACGGCATGATGGCGAAGTCGCCTTCGCCGCTTGGCTCTTCGCCTACCTCGGACAGCAGTTGGAAGGATTGTCCGCCGTCGGCCGTGCGCACGCAGATGACCTTGCCTTCGCTGCCATCGGCTTTATTGGCGGTAAGGAAGAGCAGGGCGGTCTGTGAGTCTTGTATCAGGAGGTCAGTGCGGGCGGCGATGCCGGTCTGCCCGAACATCGGCAGCCTGTATGGACCCGCCCAGCTCTGGCAGCGGTCGGCCGAGGTATAGAAGAAGGAATGGACGCCACGCGAAAGGCCGGTGCGCGCCGCCATCAGGGCGAAATCGGGATGGGCGAAGTTCAGCGGCTCGGATGGGATTGCGGCAGTGGTCGCGTCCATGACTTCGGACAGGCGCAGGCCGGCAGCCATGTGCTCATCGGCGGAGAGTCCACGGCCGGCGGGCAGTAGTCCGTTGAATTCTTCGATTTGCCAGCTTCCGCCGCCATCAAGGCTGCGCGCTTGCATATTGAAGAAGGGGCGGTTCTTGTCCACTGAATGGCCGCGCTTGACCGTCTTGTGAGCGCCGACGGTGAAGCCGACGACGATCTCATTGCCCCAATTCCAGATGCCATAATTGGCGGGCCAGCCGGCGAAATGTCCCGGCTCGCGGTAGATCGTCGCTTGATGCATGGGTCACGCTTCCAGGTGGCACATCATCTGGCGGATTTCGCCGAGATGGTAGGCGCTGTGGGCGATAATGCCGAGCATGGATGACAATTCGTTGATGCCCGTCCAGTCGTCGGCGCTATCGAGATGTCCCTTGACGCGCTCGTAAGTCGTGCGCAAGTCGGCGATTATGGAAGCCCACTCGGCCTCATTGACGCTGCTGACGTCTTGCCAGATCTGGTCCCAGTTGACGGTGCTGAGGTCACGGCCGAACATGCGGTCTTCCAGCACTTGCAGGTAGTAGCGGGTATGCTCGACATGGGCGGCGATGGTGGCGCAGTTGCCCGTCGGCTGGGAGGCATCGGCGGCGGAGATCTGCGCGAGGGTCTCGAATAGGGAGGCGCCTTTGTCTAGGTAGGTGCCCTGTACGCTTTCGAAGGTTTCGGTCAGCAGGAAGCGGAAGCCGCTGGCGACTTCGCTTATGGCGATTTGATTGGGCATGCTTGGGTTCCTCAACTATAGTGACTATTTCTTGCTGCCTCGGATTGAAGGTTCCCGGCAGAGTTTACGCCGGAGAATATCCAACGGTCCGCCGTCTGCGAGGATGGAATCGGGCAGACCGAGGACTTCGCCATAGAAGCGGCGGTCGAGGGTCTTTCGGTTATCGTCGATGTCGAGTTCGTGCAGGGGCTTTAGCGGCAATTGGTTCATTTCGTCGAAGATTTGCGCTGCCCGCTTAAGCTGACTATTGTCGAGGGCGGTTACGTCGAGGATGGGCAGAGTTTGTAATGTGGACTTAGTGAGTATGCCCCGCCTTCGTTGCTGCTTTGATGAGTGCCACCAAAACATCAACATTCCGAGTAATGTGTTTCCCCACAAGACTAAGGCTTTCTCATGCGCTTGGGTAGGCAGTTGAATCGATATCCATGCGCGGCCTCCGATGGTTTTGCGCTCGGTGAATTGTATCGACGTAGATTGAGCGTCGAATTGAAAGTCCAGACTGGAATGACAGTGCGAGGCTGTTGCGAAAACATTGGCTATTTCTTTGTCGGCAAGCGCCCGCTCCGCTTGAGTTTTGGGGCGGTAGGGAATTCCATCGTGGTCGGCTTCGAATATCATGGTTCTTTCGCGGTCGGCATCATGCGCCGAGAGTATGGGGTAGGTTGGGACTTCATTCCCTTGCAGCGGTCTCAATTCAAATGGCCTTCGCGTCCCATCGCTGTAGCCTCTGCTGACTTGCAGATGATAGGGTCCTATTTTGCCGATTTCCTTAACGGTCGTGATTGGCAGTTCAAGCGCGTTCGCTTCGATTTGAGTAGGCAGCCAAAGTCGCCCTCTGCTTGCCAACTGGTAAGCGCTCTGCGCTAGCGAAAGGTCGGTAATGCGCGCCAGCTTCCAGCCGCCAGCGGGTGGTAAAAGAGCGTCAATCGCTTGCCCTACAATTTCTTCGCCAAAATAGATAACGCTGCCGCCACTGGGTCCGTCTTCCAGTCGCCGAAGCGTCTTATCTCGCATCATCTGACGGATTTGCTGGGCTACCGCCAAGCCGTAAATCGAATAATTCGGGGCTTCGTTAAGAGTGACAAAAGTTGCCCGGAACTGCCGGCGTCCGCTTCGCTGACCGATGACCAGGCAGTCACCCATGCCGGTATCGGCTGAAAAAGACACTACGTTATTGCTACCGGAGATTGAAATCAAGATGAGGTCATCATAAGCCTCTCGCAACTGATTGCGGCATTTTTCCCATGATGAGCCACTCAGAAGCGTTACAGGCATGACAAGAGCCAGCGTACCATCAATTTTGAGCTTCCTATCCGCAAGCGCCAGAAATGTAGATGCTTCGCCAGCACTGCCGTGGGCAGCTGTTCCTTTAGTTAGTTCCTTTGCGGCTTTTGCCATCGCTTTTTGTTCGGCTGCGGTCGCTCCAAAAGCGGCGAAGTTAGGATTGGGCGTATCCGGTATTCTGCGCTCAAAATTATTTGGGCGGGTAAAAGGCGGGTTCATAATCACCATGTCAAAAGATTCGTGCGGGGCGAATCGCCAAATATCTACTTCTGTGGCTCTAGTCGCTTCAATCGCTTTCGCCGTGATCTGCGAGCCTTCCAGCAATGCCATATCTCTAAGCAGGTCAATCGAACCGAGCTTGACTTCGCCGTCCGCCTCCACGCCGTAGGGTGCGGTGAAGATGGCGCTTTCGTCATACTGCGCTTGTGGGTACGCGCCGGCCAGCGCAGTTGCTGTCAGGTGCGCCGCGGCCGGCAGTATGTCACAACCGACCAAGCCCCTCGCCATCATCTGCGGATGAATTATTTCCGTGTTTCCGCCATGTAGTTCATAGATTTGGCTGATGCGCTGATAGGCTGTTGATAATAGCGTCCCGGTGCCACAGGCGAAATCGGCGATGCGCAGGCTTTTGACTGCTTCAGACCTGGACCAATCGCCATGCGTGAGAAGGGTATCCTCATTGACCGCCAAGCCGACCAAGAGCGCGGCTGAAGCTGGCTTGGTATAGAAAGCAGCCAGGAACTTGCGGTCGGCAATCAGCTTTTGAAAGACGGTGCCAGTCAGATCGTGCGAGCGCATCAATCCGTTGCTTACCAATGCCTCCGCCGTCCGCGCTAAACGCCTGATGAATTCGTTATTCTGGAAGCTAGGGATTGCCTTGAGAATGCGACAAGCGATGTCAAATATGGGATAATAGTTCACTTGCAGGATTCTGTCCCAATCTTCGAGTATTGCAGGAATTTGCAAGCCCGTCTCGCCAAACTCCAGTTCACTCAGCGTACGCACCTTCCCCAATTCGCCATGGCCGCGCGCCAAATGCTCGTGGAAAATGAAGGCGTTCACCAAGATCACCATAGCCATGCGGCGTGTTTGCGTACTATCTTGCTGATGCAATTCTTCGGCGATTTGTTGTACGGCGGCCGGGTGTCTTTTTGCTATGTCATTTAGGTATCCTGCTGCTTGGTTGACTCCCGCTTCTAAAGAATCTGCGGCTTGCTCGATAAGAAGAGGCGGAGTCGACGCGGATTGCACAAGCAGGGACAGGTCAATGATGCCACCGCTTAGCCAGCCGCTTTGGGGGTAGCGGTCGTACGTTTCCGCGTTCTCGCCGGAATAAAGGGCAAATTCAAAGTCTTTCGTTTTTGCGAGTTCGTTTCTTAGCTTGCGGCCGCTAGCTTCTGCGAGTCTTTGTGGCAAGCGTAGAGCAATCGAGGAATGGATTATTTTCCCAAGTTTTCTGAGTTCTTTGCCCACTCGCGATAAAGCTTCCTGCTCGACCGTTTGCGCTGGCATCACTTCCGTTTCGATGATGACGGCCGCGGTGAAGGGTTCTTTAATCACAATGTCGGGGCGGAGTCCGCCGGATTCGGCTAGCAATCGCGTCGTCTCCGATAATACGACGTGCTCGCCGCGCCACGCATATCGTGTCTTGCGCAGAAGTGCGGCAATCGCGTCGTTAATCGTATGTTCCGTCGTTGCCATGAATGAGTGCCTCTGACTGTGTCGCAAAGCGATCTATTCTATTGTACAGTTTGAAGCCTGCTGAGCACAGTGACGCAATAGCAGACAACAACTAGCCCTTCTATTATAATTATGATGCCGGCGCAAGATTCTGTTCACACTCGCCGGATACCTTGAAACTGACGCGATTAGTGAAAGGGTGACAGAAAATGATCGAGAAGGTCGTGAAGTCTGAGGCAGATTGGCGCAAGGAACTCAGCCCGGAGCAGTACAGGGTATTGCGGCAGCAGGCGACTGAACGCCCCTTCACCGGCGAGTACGTCAATTCGAAGGCGTCCGGCGTTTATGCTTGCGCAGCCTGCGGGCTGGAGCTGTTCTCATCGAAGACCAAGTTCAATTCCTTCAGCGGCTGGCCCAGCTTCTGGGATGTGGTCGACGAGGGCAATGTCAGCTTGCGCGAAGATCGCAGTCACGGCATGCGGCGCGTAGAAGCGGTTTGCAATCGCTGTGATTCGCACCTCGGGCATGTCTTTGACGATGGACCGCGTGACAAGACCGGCTTGCGCTATTGCATCAATTCGCTGGCGCTTGACTTGAAGGAAGACTGAGCGGGGACCGTTGCGCGGATGGGGATCGGCAAGGCTATGCGAGAGCCGAAGGAGGAACGCCGCGAGCACTATCGCCACTGCCTTCAGATTCCCACACGCTGGCGCGATAACGATGTCTACCACCATATCAACAACGTCATCTACTATGAATTCTTCGACACCGTCATCAACGGCTACTTGATGGAAGCCGGCGGGCTGGACTTCGGCGGCGGCGAGTCAGTTGGCTTCGCGGTCGAGACGCACTGCCAGTTCCTCGAGCCGGTACAGTTTCCCGAGGTGGTGGATGCCTGCCTGCGCGCAGCGAAGCTCGGCAATTCCAGTGTGCGCTATGAGATTGGCATCTTCAAGACGGGCGACGAAGAGCCGGCTGCGGTCGGCTATTTTGTGCATGTCTTCGTTGACCGGCTGACGCGGGAGCCATTGCGGATTAGCGGACGGCTGCGCGAGGCGATGGAAGCGCTGCTCGATTAGTGCAGACCCAGATAACCCTTGATCGTCTCTTCGTCCGCAAGGCATGCCTCCGCCGTGCCCTGGAACGCTAGCCGTCCCTCGCGCAGCACGAAGGCGTAATCGCAGTACTGCAGGATGCGGCGCGCATTCTGCTCGACCACGATAAGTGTAATCCCTTGTTGGCTTAGCTCCTGCAAGACGCGGAAGACCTCTATCGCGATGGCGGGCGCCAGGCCGGCGCTCGGTTCATCAAGCAGCATAATCGTCGGGCGGCTCAACCAGGCAATGGCGATGGCCAACATCTGGTGTTCGCCGCCGCTGAGCAGGCCGGCGCGTTGGGCTTTGCGGCGTCCGAGGATGGGGAATAGCTCAAGCAGTTCATTGAGCGCGGCATCGCGGCTTTCGCGCGGCAGGCTGCGGGCGCCCAGTTGCAGATTGTCCAGCACGGTCAATTCGTCGAAGATATTCTCGCGCTGCGGCACATAGGCGATGCCGAGGCGGGAGATGGCTTCGGTGGGCATGCCGACCAGTTGCTGCCCGTCCAGTTGGATCGAGCCGCCGAAGATGGTGTTGATGCCCATGATGGCTTTCATCAGGGTGCTTTTGCCGGAGCCGTTGGGACCCAGCACGGCGCTGAATTGCTGGGCGGCGAAGCTCAGGCTGAGATCTTGCAGAATCTCCAGTTTGCCGTAACCGGCGGTTAATGCGTCTACTGTGATCATGATCAGCCCCTACAGCTTTTGCCTGGGGTGGGCGGGTTGCCAACAGAAATGGGCTTGGGAAGGCGCGCACTACTCTCCAAAATACACCTCGCGCAGGGTGGCGTCATTGACGATGTCGGCGGGGATGCCTTGGGCGATCAGGTTGCCCAGGTGCATGACGTAGACATAGTCGACGAAATCGAAGAGGATGTCCAGTCGATGTTCGACGATGAGAAAGGTGATGCCGTGGTCGTCGCGCAGCCGGGCGATCTGCCGGAAGATTTCGTAGGCGAGCTTGGGCGCGACGCCGGCAGTAGGCTCGTCCAGCAAGAGCAGTTTGGGCTTGCCCATCAGCGCGCGGGCGATTTCCAGCAGTTTCATCTGCCCGCCGGAAAGGTCTGATGCGAGGGTGTCGTAGTGCTGCAAGAGCTGCACTTGATCAAGCACATCGGCAGCTCGCCGGGCGTGCGACGCTTCTTCGGCTTGCCAGCTTTTGCGCCTAGGCGCGTACCAGGGATGTTCGCCGCGCTGGTCTTTTACCGGCAGCAGCAGGTTATCGAGCACGGTCATTTTGAAAATTAGCGACGGCTCCTGATAGCCACGGGCGATGCCTCGCTGGTACACAGTATCCGGTGGCAAGGCGCTGATGTCTTCACCGGCGAAGATGACTTGGCCGGCGGTGATATCGGCGGTACTGGCGATCAGGTTGATCAGCGTGCTTTTGCCTGAGCCGTTGGGACCGATCAAGCCGATAATGGCGCCTTCGGGCACCTGCAGGGAGACATCGTCTACCGCACGCAAGCCGCCATAGTCCTTGCGAATGTTCTTGAGTTCCAGCAGAGGCATCAGCCTCCCTTTCTATATTGCAGGCTGCCGGCGAAATTATGCCGAGCTCACCAGGGAAGACCGCAAAGATCCAATACCTTGCATGATGGCAATGCTTTCTTGCCGGGCATCACCATGACGTTGCTCGAGGTGTAAGCCGTCGTTACACCGTTCTGCTCCATGAAAGTATCCCCGGTAAAGGCGCTAAAGCCAAAGCGCTGATAGTAACTCAGCAGGTGCGTTTGGCAGACCAGCAGCGAGAAATCAACCCCCAGCTCACGGCGCAAGAAATCGGTCGCTCGTCGGATCCCGGCCCCGGCATGGCCTTTGCGGCGCTGCGCCGGGTGTGTCTCCACGCCGCCAATCCCGCCGATTAGTACTTGTTCGCCGTTACACAAGCCAAGTCGCGTCAAGGCGCCAGCATAAGATACTAGCTGATTGTCCTCATCGCGTATCAAGATACTCCATTCTAGAGGCGCCCATCCTAGGCGCGAAGTCACTTGGTCCGCGCCTGGCTGCGGCGGATCGACGGCAGCGCTCAATGCCCGTAAGGCTTGTGCCTCGTCATCGTTTAGTTGCGCCGTCGCCTTGAAGTCCAGCTGCATAACGGTGTGCTCACATTAGCATCATTGTCAGTTTCGCTGCTGCAGTACTTCATGGGCATTGGTCGTCAGTGGCGATTCGGGCAGCAGTCCCTGTGGCCGGTAGCGCAGCATCAGCAAGAGGATGACCCCAAAGGCGATGAAGCGCACATAATTGAATTCGATGGGGGAGCCGCCCATATTTAGCGCGATCGCCGCTACCTGCGTGAAGCGATCCATGATGGCTATCATGGCCGCGCCCAGGAGCGCGCCGCGACTGTTGCCCACGCCGCCCAGCACGACCATGACCCAGATATCCAGTGTCAAGGTGACAACATAATCGTTGGTATTGACGAAGCCGGTATTCAGCGCGAAGAGTACACCACCGACCGCGGCAATGCCGGAACCGATCAGCATAATCTGCGCGCGCGCCAGTGAAATGCCCTTGCCCAAGCCGCGCGTGACATCTTCATTTTCGCGCAAGCCCTTGAGCATCCTGCCAAAGGGGGAATGCACCAAACGCCGACTGTATAGATAAGCGATCAGCGCCAAGGCGAGCGCGAGCAGCATGAAAAGCAGGGAACTGCTGCGCGCATCGCCCAGAAAATAGAAGGGCTGAGCCACGCCGGAAATGCCATTATGCGAGCAGATCAGATCATCGGCGCCGCGCACGACGATGCGCACGGTCTCGCCGCCGACCAGCAGCACCAGCGCCAGAAACCACTCCTCTTTGAGCCGCAACGTGACGTATGAGACGGCGAATCCAATAGCGCCGGCGATGATCGCGGCGATTACAAACGTGAAGGCGAGGTTGATGAAGCCGGCGATGGGCTGCGTCGCCATGACTTCGGAGCGCAGTTGCAGCGCTTGCCCCATGGTTGTCCCGCAGGGGTGCACGCTCTCCATGCCAGCCAGAAGCGGCAGCAGGCGCGTATAGGTGACGCCGGCCGTGTAGGCGCCGATTGAGACGAAGAGCGCTTGCCCAAAGTTGGGTACGCCGGCCACGCCGTATTCCAGATTGAGGCTGATCGCCATCAAGCTGTAAATGCCGAAGAGGGTCAGAACGGCGATGGCGGTGGCGCCGATGTCGATATTGATCATCGCTGCAAGTCGCCGGCGCGCTTGATCAAGTCGGTGAAGCCTTGGGGGCGGATCAGCAGAACGGCGATGATAATGATAAAGGGAATCGCCGGCTTGTACGCGAGGTCGAGGCCGAAGTTAAAATTGAGGAAGAGCATGACGGTATTTTCCGAAAAGGCGACTACGTAGGCGCCCAGGATGGTGCCGGTGAAGCTCGACAAGCCGCCCAGGATGGCAGCGGCGAAGACGGATATGATAGCCACCCAGCCCATCAAGGGGCTGACGGCGGTTTGCAAGCCCCATAAAGCGCCGGCTACCCCAGCCAAGCCGCCGACCAGCAGCCAGCTGTAGTTTTTTACGCGTTCGACCGGGATGCCGATGACGCGCGCCAGACTGGTATTATTCGCTAGCGCGCGCATCTCGCGGCCCAGCGGACTGCGGTTGAGCAGAAGCGTCAACACGATGACCAGCAAGATACTGCTCGGCACGACCCAGGCGAATATATTGGTCAGAATCAGGGAGCCTTCGCGGAAGACAATCTGCAGCTGAATACGAATCCGCGTATCGAAGAGATTGTAGTAGTCAGCGATCATGAAGAGGATATAGCGGAGGATTAAGCCGACTGCGAAAGACGACAGAATAAGGGTATAGAAAGAGACTTTACGCCCTTCGAGCGGTTTGAAAACCGCCAAATGGCTGACGAGCGCGACCAATGCGCCGACGACAAAGGCGGCCGCCATGATGACAAGCGGATTGACTTCGCCGGATAAAGACACGATCAGCGCGGCAAAAGCACCGACGGTGATATATTCGGCATGGGCGAAATTGGGCAGTTTCATCACGCTGAAGGTCAGTGTGATGCCGAGCGCCATCAGGGCATAGAGGCTGCCTATCTGAATCGTATTGACGAGCGACGTAGTGAGCAATGCTGGTGGCATAGCAGTCTCGGCGCGCAGGTTCCGCGAGCTATTGATAGATGAAATCCCTCCCGTAAGTCAGAATCGTTGCGACCCGAAACCTTTGGGAGGGATTAAGATTCTTGATGATCCCTACGTAATTGCCTTGGCGGCTATTTGTAAGTGATCGTGTCGGTATTGCCGTTGTAAGCGCCGACTTCGTCAAATTCCGAAAGATCGTCGCTCACTTGGTAGAGACCGTAACTCGCTATGGCTTGATCGCCGTTGTGGTCGAGAAAGGCTTGCACAGCAGTACCGATGTAGTGATTGGCGATGAAGGGCAGCATCGACTTGACGGCGGCGCCATCATTGCCGGCCGCCAGCATGGTCAGCATGGCGATGTTTGCCGCGTCAAAGGCGTAGTTGGTGAAGATGCCCGGATCTTTGTCGAACATGGCGTTGAAGTCATTGATGAAGATCTGCGTCAGCGGCGTGGATTCGCTGGAGAAGGACACGGTGATGAAGTCGGCATTCGCCAGCGTCTGGGCGTGCCCGGCATCAACGAGAATCTCTTCAGCGGTCATCGCTTCGTTGCCCATCCATTGCACCGAGGTCAAGGTCGGGTCAATCTGCGCGACTTGCAGGAAGGCCTGCGCGCCGGACAGGAAGCAGACGCAGAAGAAGCCAGCGTTGTCACCGAAACCGGCGAGGGCGGCGCTGACGGCTGCGGCTTCACTAGACAGTTCAGTGGAGCCCGGCGTATAGGCAAAGGATGCGACCTCGCCACCGCCACCAGCCTGGAAATTAGCGGTGAAGCCTTCGTTCATGCCGTTGCCGAAGGGATCGTCGAGGTGGAGCACGACCATGTTTTCGTGGCCGCGTTCCAGCGCGATATTGGCATAGGCTTTGGAGGCGAAAACATCCGGCGGATAAATGACACGATAGATACTGTCGCCCGGGATCGCGCCGGCCGCGCCACTGGAAGCTGGCGCAACGATGACCACGCCGTTTTCATCGGCGAATTGCTTGGCGCCGAGGACTTCGCTGGTGGTTAATGGACCGACGAATACTTGCGCGCCCGTGGTCTGCACGACAGTTTGCACGGCGCGAGCGGCACCTTCCGGTGTGTTCTCGGTATCGGCGCTGGCGATCTCGAAGTGGATGGATGAACCGGCTGCTTCCAGCTCGGCGTTGACTTGCGCGACGGCGAGTTGTACGCCGCGTTCGAAATCTTGGCCGAAGGTGCCGAGGTTGCCGGAGAACGGCAGAGCGACTCCGAGCACGTAGGTCTCCATGTTGTCTTGGGCGCTTACATTTACGCCCAGCATGACCACCATCATGACGATGAGAAATACGATTAGACACTTCTTGTGCATGACCTGTTTCCCTTCTGTCTGTATTTATACGTAAGTATTCGTGACGCGTAGTATAACGATTGCGGAGCCGCAGAGCAATAAGCGCCTTGGCATGGACTGGGAAAGAGAATGCCCGGCGAGAGAATCAGAGGGCGGGGGCTAGATGTATTGACTAGGACGGCAAGATCGCTGCCGAAGTAACAAGCTTGGCGAGCGCTTTCCAATCAGTGAGAGAGGTATTCGCTGAGCGCGGGAATGACTTGACGACCGATGAGATGTATGCCAGTGGCGGCTTGTTGCACCCCATGCGGTGTGCCCAGTTCGATGCGTTGGGCGCCGGCGTCGTATAAGCGAGCGCCTTGCTCGATGATGTCCGCGGGATTGCCAGCGAAGATAAAGCGATCGAGGATGTCGTCGGGGATGAGTCGGGCAGCGGCTTCGTCTTCGCCGGCGTTGACGTGCGACTGAATGCGCCTCATCAGCTCGGGGTCGATTTCGAGCGTCGTATCCAATTTGGAGACGATCGGCAAGTAAAGCGATACGGCTTTCCGCGCCATCCAGCGTGCCGCGTCGCGATCTTCATCTATGACGGAGACGGCGCCGATTACAATCTTGACGCTGCCCCTTGGCCGCTCGGCTCGCATCTCGCCGACCGCGATATAGCTGGCGATCAGGGGAATCACATCGGGGTTGGCTGAGCCGCCGATTTTGACTTCGTCGGCGACTTCGCCGGCGAGGGCCGCCAGCTTTGCGCCCCAGGTGCCGATCTGCAGGGGGATGTCGACGTCTGGCAGAGGATAAGGCGCACGCACGTGTTCGGCGATCTGATAGATCTTGCCGGCGTAGCCCGCTGATTCGCCCGCCAGCAGCTTGCGAATGATGTCGATGGCTTCGCGGATGGCGCGAATCGGCGGATCGAGTTCCTTTATGCCGTGGTCAGAGAGCCAGCCGCCGCGCACCAGCCCGATGTAAACACCGCCCGCAGCCAGGTCGGCGAGCAGAGCGGTCTGGGCGGCGATGTCGAGCGGGTGCATACGCGATGGCGCTATGCCAGATGGACCAAGGCGCGCCTTGTTGATATGCGGCGCCATCAACAGAAGCGGTCCATAGCTGGGGTGGTAAGGCGCATCGCAATAAACGGTCACCGCGTCGAAGGCGTATTGATCCACCAGTTTCGCCAGGTCAACATATTCGATGGCGCGCTTGTCGGTCTGGAAGGCGATGCTCAGTTCGCGATTTGTCATTTGGTCATGGCTTTCGGTATTATATACAAGTCCGCTCGGCTGCAAGCCGTCGTTGCGCCTTGCTCACAAGGACGACGATGATTATAGCAGGCGTGGGACGTCCCGCGGCTTGATGGTGCTGGCAAGGGCATGACGATGCAGACAATTTGCGCGGCGGACATCTTTATGTTAATGTTAAGAGTGTTAAAGTTCGCTTAATGTAACAGGATACGCAGCCATTATGAGCAAGAAAGAACAGCTAACTGTGGATGAAATGAAAGTGGAACGGAAGCGTTTGGCGACGGCGCGTGGCTTGCTGACGCGTGAAAGGAACAAGCTCGCGGTAGAGCGCGAGCAGCTGCAAGCGCTGGCGGCTGAGATTGAGGAGCAGCGAGCGGAGCTGAAAAGTGAACGTCAGCAGTTGGAGGCAGCCCGCGGCGAATTGCGCTCACATGAGACTGAAATGGTGGATCTGCGCGGACGCGTAAAGCGTACAGAAGGGCAGTTGGCAGAGACTGTAGCAGAACTGAATCAAGCCCGTAGTGATTTAATGTCAATGCGGAAGCAGGCGGAAAAGACGGAACGCAAAAGAGCCAAAAAGCCCGGTAGCAAGAAGGCGCGCAAGAAGCTGGCAAAGGCAAAATCGAAAATCAAGAAGTTAGAAAAGGCTGCTCGCCGAGAGCAATTGCCCGCCACCATGTCAGTTCAATGAGTGTGAAGCATCACCTCAGCTATATGATTTCAGCCGAAGATACTCAGCGGCATGTGGAAAGCGACGACCCAATTGGGCACGTCGACAATCTCGGCGATCTTCAAGTCGCCGGCGGCGCTGCACAGGCAGTAAGCTTGGCTCTCGCTCAAACTGTGATTGGCGACTAGCCACTCAATCATATAACGCACGGCATTCTTGGCGTCTTCCATCAGGTCGGGTCCATGCGCGGTGGTGATGTGGTAGCCGGCGCTGTCAGTTTTGGTCATGGGGCTGGGACGCTGCAATTGCAATTCACGGATGTTCAGATCTTGGCGGACATTGAAGCGCATGGTGACGGTCATCGGGGATTCGATGGCGGTGCCGCTGACTTCGCCCTGTCCTTGCGCGCTGTGGCAATCACCGGTGGAGAAGAGGGCGCCCTCGGCCAGGACTGGCAGCCAGAATCTGCAGCCGACGACCAGATCGCGGATATCGACATTGCCGCCATTGACGCGCGGCGGGATGGTGGTCAGCCGGCCCGCTTCAGCCGGGGCTACGCCGACGCAGCCGGGGAAAGGCTCAAAAGGCAGCGTGATGTCGTTGAGGCCGAAGCGGCACTGATTGCCGTCCAGCTCCCAATGGTGAATATAGGCGTAATCGAAGTCGTCTTGCAGCAAGCCGAAGCCGGGAATATGCCCGGTCCAGCCCCAGCCTTTATGCTGCATATCGAGGATTTCCACTTCCAGGGAATCACCGATGCCGGCGCCATTCACATAGATGGAACCGGTCAGCGCGTGCACCAAGTCGAAGTCGATATTAGCGAGATCATCGGAGTCGGAGTCGGGTGTCAGCTGGCCCACCGGCTCGGCGCATTCGATCACGACCGTATCGCCCGGATCGATGGTCAGGCGGGGCGTGACTGAGTTGTCCCAGAAGGGTTGGGTGACGCTGTCGTCGAGATAATGTTCTGCCATGTCATACTCCTCAAACTCGAAAAATCAGCCACAGAGGCACAGAAGGTGCTTCAATTTAGTCATGCAAAAAAGTGACCAGTAATGGATGGCGCGGGCGGGCGACTCACAGAGTCGCCCCTACAATACTTCCGTTATTTTCCCAACTCTTCACTTTGCCATGTTTACTCATTACTTTCCTGGAATTACATCTGTGGCAAAACTAAAGCAAGTCGATGGCATCCCAGGAGCCGTCGCTGCGGGCGGCGACGCGATGGCCCGTTGCGCCACTTGCATCTTGCTGCGCCAGAAAGACGAAGGCGGGCGCCAGCAGGGCAGGATCGACCCACTTCTTCTTTTGTTCTTCGGTATAGTTGGAATCGGACATGGGTGTATTGATGGGCGCGCCGGGGGTGGCGGCGTTGACGGCGATATTGAATGCCTTGCCTTCCAGCGCCAGGCATTTCATCAGACCTTCGACGCCGTGCTTGCCCGGGTTATAGGCGACTTCTTCGATGAAGCCTCTGTAGCCAGAACCGGACGACAGGTAGACGATACTGCCGCCGCCGGCCTTGATCATCGGCTGCCAGACGGCTTTGCTGAGAATGAAGGCGGCTTGCAAGATAATATTGATTTCTTTCCGCCAATCTTCCAACGTGATCTCCAGCATCGAGCGGGTGATCAGCAAGGCGGCGTTATGCACCAGGACGCGAGGCGTGCCGAAATGCGCCAGGGCGGCGTCGATGGCTGCTTGTGTCTCTGCGGCATCGGATAGGTCCACGGTAATCGGCAGGACGTCGCCACCTTCTGCGGTAAGCTCGGCGGCAACTTGGCCCAGTAAGTCGGCGCGGACATCCATTAGCGCCACGCGCATGCCTTCGGCCACATAGGCTTTGGCGATAGCGTATCCGAGCCCCTGCGCTGCGCCGGTGACGACAGCAGATTGTCCACCCAGCATTGATGCCTCCTAGAGACCTTGCCCCGAACCGCGCAGACGCGGATCGAGAAAATCGCGCAGCCAGTCGCCCAGGATGTTAAGCGATACGACCGTGAACATGATGGCGACGCCGGGAAAGACCGCCAGCCACCAGGAGCCGCTGAGCAACTGATTGCGGCTGTTGGCCAGCATGGCGCCCCAGGTGGGTATGCTTTCGGGCACGCCGAGACCGAGGAACGACAGCGACGCTTCCGCCAGGATAACACCGGCGACGTTGAAAGAGGCAATGACGATCAAGGGCGTAAGGATATTGGGCAAGATGGTGCGGAACATGATTCGCCATTCGGTGGCTCCCAGGGCGCGCACCGCTTCGACGTATTCGCGCTGGCGTTGCACCAGCGTCTCGGCGCGGGCGATGCGGGCGTAAGTGACCCACTGTCCGATCCCCAACACAAGGATCAGGTTTAGAACGCCTTCTCCCAGAATTGTCAATATCATGATGGCGAAGAGAATGAAGGGGTAAGCTAGCTGAATGTCAGCGAGGCGCATGATGACGTCATCGACGCGGCCGCCAAGGTAACCAGCCGTCAGCCCGAGAATCGTGCCGGCGCCGCCACCCAGACCGACCGCCGCCAAGCCCACGAAGAAAGAAATCCGTGCGCCAAAAATCACCCGCGAGAGCACATCGCGCCCGGTGGAATCCGTGCCCAGTATATGCTCAAGCTCGCCCTGCGGGTTATAGCTCAGAGGCGGTTTCAGCACGACGAAAATCTCGACGCGGTTGGGATCTTTGGGCGCCAGCTGCGGCGCGAATATGGCACAGAGCGCAATCAGCGTCAGAAAGAAGACGGCGACCACCGGATAGCGCGCCTGAACCATGCTGGAAGTCGCTCGCTGTACGAACGTCTGCGGCGTGTACATCTCGTCGATCTGGTGGTCGAGCGCCGAAATGCGGCTCTCGGACATCGCAGGATTTGGCTCCTGTGAGGCGCTCATCGATTTTCACTCACTCCAGCCGGATACGTGGATCGAGCACGCCGTATAGCAGGTCGGCGATCAAGTTGGCGCCGACGAAGAGGAAAGAAAGCAGGACGACCGCGGTCATCACGAGGGGCACATCGCGCTGATTAACGGCATCAAAGACCAGACGCCCGACGCCGGGCCAGGAAAATACGGTCTCGGTCACGATAACGCCATTCAAGAGGAAGGCAAACTGCAGCGCCAGCACAGTCACAATGGGAATGAGGGCGTTGCGGATGGCATGTCGGATCAGCACAGTACGCTCGTTCAATCCTTTGGCGCGGGCGGTGACGACATAATCCTGCCGCAGCACTTCCAGAACGGCAGAACGAATAAGGCGGGAGTTGCGCGCGATGGAATACACGGATACCGCGACCATCGGCATGAGTAGATATCGGATGGCGTTGGGCAAGTTGGTCAGGGCCTCGTCGATTCTTCCCTCGAATAGCGGCTTGAGAAAGGGCACGTGCCCCGACACCGGCATCCAGCGCAGGGTCACGGCGAAGAATAGAATGAACATCAACCCCAGCCAGAAGCTCGGCATCGATTGCCCCAGCATCGCGCCCACCATCAAGGTGCCATCGGTCATCGTGCCGCGCCGCGTGGCCGCGAGAACGCCTATGGGAAAGGCCACTATGGTGGACAAGAGAAAGCCGCCGATGGTCAATTCCAGCGTGGCCGGCATGCGCTCCATGACCACATCAAAGGCTGGCACCCGATGCTGCAGCGAATTGCCGGTATCGCCCCGCGCCAGGTTTACAATAAAATCCAGATACTGTACGTGCAGGGGCCGGTCGAAGCCCAAGCGCCTGCGCGCTTCCTCGCGCTCTTCGGCGCTGGCGCGCTCGCTGACGAAAAAGATCGTGGGGTCGCCGGCCATGTGGATGGACAAGAAGGTCAGGAGCGTGACCCCAAGGATCACCACAATCGTCAGGAGCAGCCGGCGAATAATGTACTTATGCATTGGTGAAAACCAGCCCCGCCTTAAGTCAGTCTATTGCACTTATTTGTAGGGGCGACCCACCGGGTCGCCCGTATGTAACAATCGGAAAGCGGGTCAGCCAATGGCGAAGTGCAGTGTCTACGCGGACTGACCCCTACAACTTAGCCCCGAGTGGGCATTCCTACATATCGTCCTTCAGCCGTGCGGCATAGCCGGTGATGAAGTAATCGGCGCGCGACTGGTATTCGATGCGGTTGCTGACCGCCTCGGTGCGCGGACCCGCAAAGAGCATCAGCCAGGGCGGGTCACGGTAGAACTCTTCCAGCATTGCGATTTCCAGCGCCCGCTCGGCTTCGGGATCGGCGGTCAAGTCGGGCAGCGCATCCCAGCCATCGAACCAGACATCGTTGTTCCAATGCGTGTAATTGGTCTCGGCTGCCGCGCCGCCAGCGGCATGTCCCGGGATATCCGCCATGTCGTACTGCGCGCTCCACTCACTGCCGCCGGTTCTGCCAAAGTAGAGGGGACCAAGGTCATGGGTGATCAGCTCTGAGACCCAATCGCCAGATTCCTGGAAGATGGCTTCGGTTTGCACGCCGATATCGGTCAGCATCTGCGCCGTCGCCAAGACGACTTCGGGGGCCATCGCTCCTGAAAGTCGCCGCGACTTCATCTCCAGCGAGAAACGTACGCTATCATCGCCGCGCGGATAGCCGGCCGCGTCCAGCAATTCTTCCGCCTTGGCCGGGTCATAGGGATAGGGCTCCAAGGTCGGGTGATCGTTGGGCGAGTTGACCAGGCTGGTGGCGCGCTCACAGGTGGTAAGCAGCAGATTCTCGCAGATGGCATGCACGTCAATGGCGTATTGCAAGGCGACGCGCACATCGGTTTCCATGATGGCGTCGGCGCCCAGGCTCGGTGTATTCACGCGGAATGGGGCATCGGGGTTCAGGTTGAAGCCGATGTAGGTGCGGGTTGTACCGGGGAAGAAACGCGCTTCCGCCACGCCGGAGTTGCTGATGGCGTCGGCCTGCGTCGCCGGGAATTCCTTGTAGATATCGACATTGCCGGTGATGACTTCCGCCACCGCCGTTGACGGCTCAGGGATGAAGCGCCAGACGATCTCTTCAAAGCCGGAATCGCGCAGTTCAAAGCCTTCGACCTTGTGCATGCTGATGTACTCGCCGGGCACCCACTCGGTCAAGGAGTAGGGACCGCTGCCGACCACATTGCGCGCCGCTTCTTCCAGCGTCATCGCTTCGTAGGAATCTTTGCAATGCACCAAGATTTCGGCGAAGAGGCCGAGGCGCATGGCGCGGTTCTGCGGCTTTTGGGCGACGATGGTGACATCCAGCTCGCTGTCGGCGCGGGCTTCTATAAAACCGGTCGAGGCGACAACGAAGCCGGCCGAATTACCGGTGAAGCCGTTGGCCGGGTCAGCCATGCGGTTGAAGCTGTAGGCGGCGTCTTCCGCCGTCAAGGGCTCGCCATCGTGGCAGGTCAAGCCTTCGTGCAGGTGGAAGGTCCATTCCGTGCCATCATCGGAGACACTGAAGCTGTGAGCGAGATAGGGATCAATGGCGCCACTAGCCTGCCCCAGCTCGTAGAGCGAGCCGAAGGTGTGCATCATGATGCGGAAGTTGCTGCCGCCGGTCGAGCCGCCAACCTGGGACGGATCCAACGAACCTGGTTCGCCATTAATCGCGATAACGAGGGTGTCGTCATCCGGCGTCGGGACTGATTGGGCGGTGCTGATTAGCGGCACAAGCCCGAGGACTACGATCAGCAGCAATGTGAGCATCAACGGAATCTTCTTATTCATTTTTAACTCCTATACTCTTGGATTTGTCTTGCGGTGTAAGACCAAGTTTCGAATAGTGCGCTCCTTTCTGGCTGTTAAAGCCATTTCGCAAAATATACCGCATCCGCGCCAGCAATGCACCAACTTGAAGATGCGGAACGACTAAACTATGGCGCTCGCCGATTCTCCGGTCATACACGATAGCGCTCGATAACCGGCAGCATGCGTGTCACTGCCTCGCGCAGAACATCGATCGGCTCCAGCATCGTGATGCGGACGTACTCGCGCCATTTCTCGCCGAAAGCGGTGCCGGGAAAGACCAGCACACGCCCCTCTTTCAAAAGCAGATAAGAAAGCTCGGCAGCGTGGATGCCGGTGGACGAGCTATCCGCCCAAACGAATAAACCACCGCGCGGCTCACCATAGGCGAAACCCACGCGATCCAAGCCGTCCAGCAGGACGCGCCGGCGTTCGGTATAAATGCTGAGATATTCGCTGACGCAGTCTTGCGGTCCGCTGATTGCTTCCAAGCCCGCCCACTGCGAAACGGTGGCGACCGGTCCAGTGGTCACCTGTTTGATGCGCGCCATGGCGTCGATGACATCCGCCGGGGCGGCGACATAGCCGCAGCGCCAGCCGGTCATCGCGTAGGATTTGGAGAAGGCATCGAGCGTGATGGTGCGCTCGGCCATGCCGGGCAGCGAGCCGATGCTGAAATGCCGCCAGGGTTCGAAGACAATTTTGCCGTAGATCTCGTCGACGATGACGATCAGGTTGTGGCGGATGGCGACATCGGCGATGGCGCGCTGGCGCTCCTCGCTGACGATGCCGGCCGTCGGATTGCTCGGTGTGACGATGAGCAGGGCTTTTGTCGCCGGTGTGATGGCGGCTTCGACCGCTTCGGCTTCCAGGTTAAAGGCGTCCTCGCGATTGGTCGGCACCATGACCATGACACCGCCAGCCCGGCGGATCGCGTCATCGTAGGAGCTGTAGCGCGGGTCGGGCACCAAGATTTCGTCGCCCGGGTTAATCAGCGCTTGCACGGCCAGGAAGAGCCCTTCTTGGCCGCCGGTGGTGACCATGACATTTTCGGCATCGATGGGCAATCCGTTGACTTCGCGCATGTGGTCGGCGATGGCTTGGCGCAGTTGGGGCATGCCCTGAACTGGCGTTTCGCCCATCCGTCCGTCGCGCATGGCGCGGTTTGCCGCCTCGACGATATGCGGCGGAGTGGGCAGGTCGGGGTCGCCGCGGCCCAGCGCGATGATGTCCTCCATTTGTTTCGCCATCTCCATGAGGGCATAGCGTAGTTGTGTGCCATCGGCTGCGACAGCGCGGACGGCTTCCGGAATCTTGGGGTTCGCGGTTATCATGCGCCCTCCGTCCTCACTAGCTCCAGCCCCGCCCACTGCGAGACGGCGGTCGTGCAGATCGTGATCGCCTGCTTGCCTGCGCGCAGGCGCAGCGCCGCTTCCGAGCCCGCCATCCAGCCCAGCCGCCAGCCCGGCAGGCGATCGGACCAGGAATCAATGGTGACGACGCGCTTTGCCAGTTGCGGTATCTGCGCCGGGTGAAATGCTGATGCCGACTTGGCGAAACTGAGATCGTAGACGATCCACCAGTCGGTATCTTCCGCCCGCTGCAAGAGCTCGGTGACGGTTTCACGATAAACATCCGGCGTGATGTAGAGCAGGCTGATATCATCCTGTATCGCATCAACGATCCTTGCGCCCAATAAATGCAATGCTCCACGGATACCTGCTGCATCGCCGGGACAGAGAACGGCGCTGTCTGGCTCGGTCAGAAGCGTCATGGTGACGTAGCGCGCTTCGGTCGAGCCACAAGTGATGGTGACTTCGCTGGGATCGACGGACACATTCCAGCGCTCTAGCAAATGGTCGGCGACCCAAGTCCGCAGCTCGGGGATGCCGGGCCGGTCGGTGTAATGGGTCTCGCCGCGCGCCAGTGCCGCTTCCGCCGCCGCGATCACGTCAGACGAAATGGGTGGGTTGTCCGTCGATGGCGGACGAAAGTCATCCAGTCCGGCGATGCGCTGTGCCAGAGGCCGACTCAAAATTAGCGGTGATTTCATGCATATGTCCTTGTTATCGCGGGCGACTCACAGAGTCGCCCCTACAGGTTTCGACAAAGTGACTAGATGTCAAAAGAAATCTCCAAAGTGTCCGCGAGTGAGCGCAGGCGCTCGTATACATTCGCGTCCAATTGGGCGCCATCGTTTCGATACGCTGTCTCCCGCAAGTAATCGATCTCGCCCGGCACCAGGATCTCAGTGAAGCCCGGGCGAATAGCGCTGCTTTTGATTTCGGCGATAAAGCTGTCCATGCGCGCTTTGAAGTCCTCGATCGGCATGAAAAAGTCAATGTCAATGGCGATGAAGGTATGAGCCACATCAAGTTTCGTCAGCGAGCGATCGGCAAAGGGCGCCAGGCCGAAGCCGCCTCCTGTGATTACGCCGGTCAGCACATCGGTGAAGAGCGACAAGCCGTAGCCCTTGTATTCGCCGATGCCGAGCAGCGCGCCCGCCATGGCCGCCGTCGGCTCATCGGTTTCGTAGCCGTCGGGCGTCAGCGCCCAATCGCGCGGCATCTTCTTGCCCTCGCGTTCGTACCAGCGCATCATGCCTTTGCCGGCGGTGGTCAGCGCGATGTCTAGCACCACGGGAAAGTCGCCGCCAGTGGGCGCTGCCAGACCCCAGGGATTAGTGCCGACGCGTGGCTCGCGTCCGCCCCAGGGCGCCATCTCAGCGCCGGCGTTGGTCATGGCGATGCCGATGCAATCGTCAGCCAGCGCCCGCCGCGCATGAAAGCCGGACGAACCGAAGTGTGTGCTGTTGAAGACGAAAGCCGCGCCGATGCCGCAAGTCTTGGCTTTGTCAACGGCGAGCGCCATCGCTTCTTGCCCGACGACCGAGCCCATGACCATGTTGGCATCGATCAGCGCCAGCGCCGGCGATTCCTTGACGATGTTCATCTGCGCGCCGGGTTGGTACTGCCCTTTGGAAATACGGTCGTAGTAGCCGGTCAGCCGTCCGACGCCTTGTCCCTGACCCGGCAGGCAGCGCAGTTCACTCTGCATCAAGCCGGCGGTGCAGTGCTCCGCTTCCTGGGCAGAGAGTCCCATGGCGACGAAGGCGCGCCGGGCGAAGTCTTCCAGGGCGTCGACGTCGACCCGCGCCATGTCAATGGTCATGCTGTCAGATCCCGCGGATTGACTTGTATTGCTCGAGCTCAGCCTCGGTGTAAACCTGCATCAGTTCGAGCTCGATGCCGCCGGTTTCTTGCTCGAGGAAAGCGACATAGCCTTCCGGGTGCGGGTGGCTGCCGCTGACCTTGCAGGAACTGCATTCCTTCAGCGTTGCGCCTTGCTGCTGCGCCAGGTCCAAAGCCACGTCGATGTCTTCGACCGCATAGCAGATGTGGTGCAGTCCTTCGGTGCCGCGCTCGGCGATCCATTGGCTGAAGCGTCCGTCGGCGTCGAGGGATTCATTGAGTTGGTATTCGATATCGCCCACGTTGAAGAGCGCCACTTTGATGCGCGCCTTCTCGGCGGTGACTACCTTGGCATCCAAGCCGACGCCGAGCATGGTCTGATAGCGCTGCAGGGTGTCGTCAACGCTGCTGACTGCAAATGCCATGTGTTTTATGTAAGTCATAGTCTATTTTTTCCTGAGATTAGTTTTATCGTTTCGGGCGGCCTACTAGGTCGCCCCTACGGCTGGCTGCATGATTTGACTTCGTAAGGGCGACTCTGCTAGTCGCCTGCACAATTCAATTTGACTTACAAAAGCAAGTCCTTCAGATTCACGCCAGGCATGACCATGGGCGCGATATTGCCGCCTGCGGAAGTCATGATCAGCGTGATGCCCGGTCCATAGCCGGCGCGGGGACTATC
Source organism: Phototrophicaceae bacterium (assembly GCA_965223515.1). Taxonomy (GTDB): domain Bacteria; phylum Chloroflexota; class Anaerolineae; order Aggregatilineales; family Phototrophicaceae; genus UBA6055. Next base: position 2,849,541 of record CBDCWK010000002.1, on the reverse strand, counting down.
CCCTTGCGCGACCACGCCGATGCCAACTGCGTTGCGCAGGTAGCCGTGATTCCAGCTGCTGTCGTAATCGGTGAGCGCCACGACATCGCCCAGCCGAAGCCCGTCCAAACCGGCTTCCTTCAGCGCGTCGCGGTCGGCGGTTTGGATGTGGATCGAGCCGCCATCGCTGACGAGACCGGAGCCCGCTCCCAGCAGATGCGGCGGCACACTGGCGACCACAGGAACCGAGAGCTTGCCCTCGCTGTTGGTCGTTACTTCAAGCGCATCGACCAGTTCGGGCGAGCAGCCCTTGAGCTTGATATCGGGGTGATCGTCGAATGCCATGCCGACGCCTTTGGCTTTGATGACAATCTTGTCGCCGATCGCCATCTGCTCACGCAGCTCTTGCTCGAAGTGGATGATGACGTGTTCGGAGAAGCGCCCGGTCTTGCCGGTGACGGTGCCGCGCGCGCGCTGGGCATTGCCGGTCATGACCAGGGCGGTGTTGCCGACGCAGGACAGCACGTTGAGTCCGCGATTGCCGCTGGCATCTTCCAGCTTGACGCTGACGCTGGGATGTACGCAATCGGCCAGCCAGCCAAAAGCTGAATCGCCTACTGAGACGTTATAGACGATGCTGCCATAGGCGGGCAGCAGGAAGGGCGTGCCATCGGCTGCGAGCGAGTAGGGCATGGCAGGCAGGGGCGGCATGCGCGGCGGCGTGATGACGCCCTGTACGGAAACGCTGATGACTCGTTGGGCATTGTTTTTTGCGCTCATGATTCCTTCCGAATATTCAGATAATTGGCAATATTGGCTTTAGGGTCAATCACCCATTCGATGCAAGGTTCGGCGCAGGTCATCAGCGTCAAGATGCCGGGTCCGTGACCGGTCATGATGGAGTCGCCATGGATGCACAAGCCGATGGTGACCGCGCCCGGTTTGTAGCCGCGCCCATAGCGATGATCGGCATGGTCGATGACCACCAGGTCGCCGAGCAGCATTTGGTCGATGCCCAGTTCAGTCATCAATTCGCGGTCGCCGGACATCAAGTCCTGGTCGACGAAGTCGGGGTTCAGCTCCGCGCCCGAGCCCATGATGCGGATGGGCAGCTCCATGGTGACCGGGACGCGAATCGTGCGCTCGTCGACCGCTTCGATCGGCAGGCTCTCGATCAGTTGCGGGCTGCACTTCTTGAGTGTGATATGCGGGTAATCGGCGAGTTGCAGGCCTTGTCCCTTGGTGCGGATCTGCACGGCATCGCCGACGGCGATCAAATCGGCCGCTTCCGGCGGAAAGTCGACCAGCAGCCGCGCATGTTCGCCGGTGACGATGCCTTCCGTGCCTTTTGCCAAGCCGCTCATCAAGAAGGCCTGGTTGCCCATGCAAGTCAGATAGTGCATGGCGTAATCGGCATCGAGATCGGGATGGGCGATGGAGGCGCCGGGTTCGAGGTGGTCGGCTGCCCAGCCAAAGGCGGCATCACCGACGCGGGCATTGTAGATAAAGCCGGACATGCCGGGCAGTATGGTCGCCTCGCCACTGGCATGCGGGATGTACCCGCGAACGCTGGGCTGACTGACATAACCGACGACAGCCATCTCGACGAGTTGGTCGGCGTTGGTTGCTAATCCCATAGAATCCTCCTCATAAAACTATTTTGCTATTACGAAGATAATTTTGCTTCACTGCTTCAGACTTGGCTAGCTGGCAATATTGTCGACAATCTGGAACGATGCTGAATGTAACATATCGAGGACGCAAATACAAATAATGCCCTTGATCACGGGATCGATCTGTCGCGGACCATGCACAGGGTCTGTTAACCGCATAGGGTCGCTTTGCTTGACACCGTTTCAGTGGAATCTTATAATCGAGGCACCCCGCGAAACGATTGTAACCATTCGAAAGCACTCGCAAGAGGCAATCGCGAGCAGACACGGAACTGAAGGCGACATCATGGAACCCATCCAATCCCGATCACTGCGCGAGCGCGTCATCACGATACTGCGCGATGCCATCATCAGCGGCGAGTTGCTGCCCGGGCAGCCACTGGTCGGCACCGAGCTGGCGAGTCAGATCGGCGTCAGCCAGGCGACGCTGCGCGATGCCATTTACGCGCTCAGCCTGGAAGGCCTGGTGGATACGGTCGCCTATCACGTCTCGACAGTGAAGCAACTTTCGAAGAAAGATATCGAAGATCTTTTTAGTGTGCGCAGCATGCTGGAGAGTTACGCGATTCGGCAGATTGTGACGACCGGGCAGGTCTCGCCGGCGGTGAATGGGCTTTACGAAATCTGCGCTGAAATGGAGGTGGCGGCCGACCTGGATAGCTTGACCGAGCTTAATCGTATCGATCGCAGATTTCATGACGCCTTGATCAGCCACAGCGGCAATCAGTTATTGGGCGTCTTGTGGAGCAGTGTGGCGCAGCGGGTGCAGCAAGTCATGTCATTGAGCAATCAGCAGCAGGGTGACTTGCGTCAGATTGCGCAGAATCACCGCGAAATCGCTCAGGTTATCGAAGATGAGGATGCCGAAGAAGCGGTCCACCTGATGAAGATGCATATTAGCTTCCAGGCGGATGAAATTACCGAAGGCTGGAATCAGATCGCGCTGGGCGCGAATAATCAATAAAAGGGGCAGAATCAAATGGGGACTAAACACAAGGTCTTGCTTGCGGATGCGGGCTACGAGGCGGCGGCGGCTGACCTGGCGGCGGACTATCCGGATATAAGTGTCATCTGCCCGGACGAATCGGGCGATGTCATGTCACTGGCTTCGGACGATATCACGGGTTTGATTGCGCAGACAACTGCAGTAGACGAGCAATTGCTGGGCAAGCTGAACAATCTGCAAGCCGTGCTCAAGCTGGGGCGCAGTTATTTCAATATTGATGTCGATGGCGTTCGCCAGCGCGGATTGCAGTTTGGCTATGTGCCGCGCAAGGGACCGAATTGCGTGGCGGAACTGGCGCTGACCTTGATTATGGCGCTGAGCAAAGACCTCATCATCTCCAACGAATCGGTGTCTTTGGCTGCCTATCGCTATCGCGGGATGAAGCCGGAGCTAACTTCGCAGCGCAAGATCGCCTTCCACTGGATGCATAACACGCGCGTGCACGAGGTGGTGGGCAAGACCCTGGGCATCATCGGCATGGGCGAAATCGGCTGTGAACTGGCGCGGCGGGCGAGCGTGATGGGCATGCGAAACTTGTACTATAAGCGCACTCCGCTTTCCGCTGAACTAGAGGGCGTATTTGACGCGACTTACGCCGACCTGGACGATCTACTGCGCGAGAGCGACTACGTTTGCGTGGCCACGCCGCATACACCGGAGACGGAGCGTATGATTGGGGCGGCGCAGTTCGCCATGATGAAGGAAAGCGCCTTTCTGGTCAATATCGCTCGTGGCGGCATCGTCGACGAGGAGGCGATGATTGACGCGCTGCAAGAAGATCGCATTGCCGGCGCGGGCTTGGATGTCTTCACCTATGAGCCGCTGCCGGCGGACAGCCCGCTTTGCAGCCTGGACAACGTGATCTTCTGCCCGCATATCGGCGGCGGCAGCGGCAGCAATCGCCATATTGAATTGGGGGCGGCGCTGGCTGAGATGAGTAGGATGCTGGCGGGTTAGGAGCCGGGCGGCGTCTTGCTTACCAGGAAGCTGGCGATATAACCGACCTGGTCATCGGGCAAGTTGACGCGATACCATGAAGCGGAATTGTCCACAACTTGAATGGTATCTCCGCGAAGCGCTGTCGCCACGATGGCGCACTCAGTGGAGCCGCAGGCGCGGATATTGACGCCGCGCTCAGCGATGATGTAGTAAGAATTTCCGGCGCTTGAGACGCTTTCAAACTCGGCAAACAGAACGTCCGACTGCGTGGAAAACCAGTTCAAGTCTTTCACTACCGTTTGCAGATGAGGGATTTCGACGGCTGGTAGGCCCGCGACTTCCAGCCAGACCAGGGCAACAAAGTCGGCAGCGATGCGCCGCATGACCAAGCCAAGTTCGAGCGCTTCAGTGCAGCGCGGCAATTCCCGCCATAGCAGGTCGCGGAAACCGAGCGAGAGGTCGACCAGGTCAAACAGGGCTTCCCAAGTCTTCATCGAGAGCGCCGCTTCGTTTAATTCATAGAAGTCGGGTAAGAGATAGAATTGCAGGAATTGGATATCAGTCCGGCTACAAGCGGCCGCGTTACTGTTCGCCGCGGACGATGACGGTCCGTTGGCGCCCTCAAGGCGTTTAGCCAAGCCATCGATCAGGTGGGCTACACGTATTGTGCCGTCGCTGAGATTCTCGGTGAAGGGGTCGCGGCTGCCGGCTAAATCGACTAGGTCGAGGGCGGACGCGGGCACGAGGTCGCCGAGCAATTGCCTTACTTCCCATCCGACAGTGTAAGCTTCGGCGCAAAGCGGCAATTGCGCGAGATTGGTCGCGCGGAAGCGGAAGAAGTCTTCGCTATAGCGCATCAAGTCGGTGGCGCTCGTCATCTGCCGGGCGTCTTCCAGCAGGTTGGAATATTCTGGCATCAGCTTGTCAAAGGCAAGAGACAGCTCGTCGAGCGTACAGGATGGCAGGCCATTGGATGAGAAAGATTGTTGGCTTAGTTCGGCTTGGTCGATCGCAAGCTGATCCTGCCAATTTGCCAGGCGAGCGATGCTTTCGGCTGCGATGCCAGTGTAAGGATTGTCGTTGTCGGTGGCCATGCTGGCGATGGCAAAGCTTGTGGCTGATTCGGTGGCGGCCGCGCTCATGAGCAGGGCAAGCTCGACCCCCTCAGCACAAGCGGGCACTTGCTGCAACTGGTCTTCGCGCCATTGCAAGCGCGCATCAATTGCGAGCAGGTGATAGCCAAGGTCATCGCCGGCGTCGCTGGTATCCAGCAATTTCAGGAGCGCTTCGACCAATTCGCCCAGGCCCGCCAGTTCGTCGGTGTCGCAATGAGGCAGGCTGCGCTGCGTCGCGGTAGCCACCTGGGAACGGTCAATGCTGAGCATGGCCGATACCAATTCTTCGATCCGTTCTTGATCGCCGGCGAGATTTACGCGGTATGGATTCTCCGCTTCCGGGATCTTGGCGATATCGAGCGCGTTTCGGCCGATAAAGTCGCCGGTGAGTTCTATGACCAGCCGCTGATAATCGATTGCGTCCGCGCAGGCCGGCAGCTGAGACAGGCTGTTCTGACGTTTGTCGCGCTGCAATCGGCTGTTGCTGAGCAAGCTGTCAATGCCATTGATGTCGCTGGCAAGCTCGAGTTGATATTCAGCTGCCAGGTTAAAAATATCGAGGAATTCGGCGCGCGTGCAGGGAGGCAGCGCGTTGTCCTGCGCATGCAAGGGCATTATGAAATTCAACGACAAGATCAGGCCGATGATCGCGAGACGGGTCAATTCCTAGCCTTTCATTTCCGCAGCATGCCTCTAGGTGGCTATGATACAGCATAGAATCGCGCAGATGCAGGTGCCGCAGGGCAATCGTAGCTAGGCAGTAGTGTACCGGTGCTGAAGCGGGTGGCAAGTCAATCTTGCGCAAAATGCGGGATGACATCGCGACCGAGCGTATCGATGGCGGCGAGAATATTCGGTCCCAAAGGCGGACCGAAACTCATATGCCGTACACCGAGCGCCGCCAGCTTCTCCAAGCGCGCAATCAGAGCTTCGCTGGTACCGGCGATGCCGATACGCATCATCGGCGGCGTGACCAACTGTCGCGCCGCCTTCACATTGCCGGCAACATGATAGGCTTGCCGGATAGGCTCGAAATCTTCGCGCCTCAAGCCAAGTTTCTGCAAAATCAGCGGACTCATCGCATGGCCGTAGTACGCAATTTTGTCCGCCAGCATCGCTTCGGCCGCGTGCTGATCCGCCGAGACCGAGCACCAAATGCAAGCTGCCAGGTCGATATCGGCGAGCGATCGCCCGGCGCGCGCCAGCCCCTTTTTGATGTAGGGCAGTACTGTGGCGTAGTGCTCAGGCGGGAAGAGCAGCGGCAAGCCGCCATCGGCAATGGCGCCGATCTCCTCGAGCATGAGGGGACTCATCGCGCCGAGGTATATCGGCACGCGCCGTCCCGCTTCAAAGCGCAGCCAGGCTTCCTCGGTCCATTTCAAAGCCTTGCCGTCCATAGCGGCGTTTTGATTTGACGTGAGCTTATTGATGGCGGCGACCGTCTCGACAATGCGAGTGCGAGGATAGCGGTATTCCATGCCCAGCCAGCGAACGAAATCTTCGGCGCCGCTGGAAATACCCAGGTTGAAGCGCCCGTCGGATAGCTCGTCCAGGGTGGCGGCGAACATGGCAATCTCGGCCGGGTGCAGGGTGAAGGGGTTGAGGATGCAGGTGCCGATCTCAATGTGCTGGGTCGCGAGCGCCACTGCGGTTAAGATCACCGGCGCGCTGCGCAGGAAGAGATCGTCGCTGACCCAGAATTGATCGAAGCCGGCCGCTTCCGCCGCCTTGGCATAAGCGACGTATTCGCGGACTGGCAAGTCGTTATTGAAGCGCAGGCTGAATTTCATCAGTCAGTTGCGGAAATGATGGCTTCGGCTTCCATCTCGACCAGGTAGTCCTCGCCGACCAGGGCGTGGATGTAGAGCAGCGTATTGGCTGGGCGGATGTCGCCGAAGTATTTGCCGTGGACGCGCGCGACCGCTTCCCAATCAGCGCCCGGCGCGAGGTAGATGCGCGTGCGCACGACATCTTTCAGTTCGGCGCCCGCTTGCTGCAAGGCGCCTTCAATCTTGCGAATGATGAAGTCCGTCTGCGCTGCGCTGTCGCCGATGCCGACGATTCTGTCCGCGCCTTCGGTCGATGTGGTGCCGGAGACCTGTACGTTATTGCCCAGCCGAACGGCCCGCGAATAACCGGCGACCTTCTCGTATTCTGTGCCCGATGAGATGTTCTGTCTGCCCATGCTGCCTCCGCTGTTTTCGATATGCATTAATTGACACGGCGGCTCTTGCCCGCCATAATCTGCAGGATGCCAACATGAGTGATGCTCTCCCCGCGCAGCGAAACGCCCAGCAGCACGGCGATCACCGGGTTGAAGTAGCCGTAGCTGGTCGCCCGCGCCGGGCGAACCGCTCTATCGCCCCGACCGTCTCATTTATACGAGATATTTGCCAGCTTTCAAAGGACGCTTTGCGCCAGCCCCAGCACGTTTTCAGCGCAGCCCCAGGACAAAGTGTAGCCGACGGCGGCGTGACCGTAGTTGTGGATGACCGGGCAGCTTTCAGAAAGCATCTCAATCTCCAGGCGCACTTCATGACGGCCGGGCCGCAAACCAACAAACTGCCGCAGGACTTTCGCATCGGCGATACCGGGTTCGATCTTGGAGGTGCGCGCGATAATATCGGCAGAAACGGCCGCGTCAAGCTCGCGATTCCAATCGCCCTTTACCTTGATGCCGCCGATCAGCACACCGTCGGCCCGCGGGAAAATATGATTCACCACGTCGTTGTCCATATAGCCAAGGCTGATATCGGGCGCTTCTATCAGCATGGTTTGTCCGCGGATGGGATAGACTGCATTATCATCCGCCAGCTCACGTGCGCCGACGCCGCTGCAATTGACCAGCAGGGCTGCCTCTCCGGCGAGTTCGCCCAGCGATTCGACGACGCGCTCCTCGATAGCTCCTCCAGCGGCGACGAATTGATCGTGCAGATTCGGCAGATAGAGCGGCGGCGCGATCATCGGCACATCCATCAGATAGCCGTCAGCCAAACCAGCGGGTAGGTCCTCCGCCTGCGTCCGCGCGAATGAGGGAAGCAAGTGGCAATACCAGGGATCAGGGACAGGTTGGGCGTAGACTTCGCGCATGCGCTGCAGGGTGACACCGCTGCCGGGCTGTTTGGCGAGCCGGAAGAAGTGTTCCAATGACCTAGCCGCCCATTGTCGGCTTCTGCTATCAAGGTCCGAGCCAGACCAGACCGCGCCCGCCGCAACTGAAGTGGTATCTAGCGGCATCTCGCGCGTGAGGATACGGACTTGGTATCCGGCTCGCTGCAGGATGCTTGCGGCGCTTAAGCCGATGACACCGCTGCCGATGACGATGATGTCGGTCATGGGTGCTCCTCGATGACAATCCTTCGCGATAATAGCCCCGCCGCCGCGATACCTCAGGGTTGGAGTTCTCAATCAGGCGATTTTAGCACAGCCAGCGCAGCGCGTGTGGAGGGAAACTACGAAGAGCAGCATGGCGATATCGGTCGAAAAACTTGCGAGACGCAGTTGAGTGTGATATTTTAGATATTAGATTTCGCATATTGGCTATCGGTCGGCTAGAAAGATTTGCGGTTCAATGCTGGATACATCGTCTCTCAGCGAGAAAATCGAGACGCAGGTCAAGCGAGAAATCATGGCGGGTGACTTGGCGCCCGGGCAGCGCCTCACCATCGATGAGATTGCCGAACGTCTCCGGGTAAGCGCCATGCCAGTGCGGGACGCAGTGCGGCGCCTGGACGGTCTGGGCTTTTTGAAAGTGGTGCCACGCCGCGGTGTCTATGTGGAAGAATTTGACCAGACGCGTTTCCAACACACGATGGAAGTGAGGATCGCGCTGGAGTGTCTGGCTGTCCAATTGGCTACCGCAGGTATCCCGGCGGCGAAGATCGTAGGAGCGCGGGAAACGTATCAGCTGGGCGGCGAGTATTTCAAGCAAACGGGAGATTTGTCTAAGCTCGCTGAATGCGATAATCTCTTACATGATCTGATCATCAGCTACTCTGAGAATCCGCTCTTGGTCAATATCATCAGGCAACTGCAAGATTTGATCACTTGGGCACACCACATTGTCGCCAGGTATCGGCCAAATGCGCATATTGATGCCCTCCCGGAGCATCTGGAGATTCTCGACCGGCTGATCGAACGCGATGTAGAGGCGACGCAGGCAGCATTGCACGACCATTTGCGTAATACAATGCAGCGCACCTTGGAAGCCTGGGATCGCAAACCCTAGCTGCAGGATCCTACACTGAATCGTTTGCAGAGCGGTTCTAGAGGGAGGGGGCATTATCGATACAAGTGCAAAGGGCGGCTTATCTGCGATTGCAGGTGGTCGCCAGCAAATGTTTATAGGTCCGACTGGAGTTTTGGAGAAAGTAAAATGTCAAGAAAAGTTACTTTGAGCCGCCGCGATTTTCTGCGCATGGCTGGCATGAGTTCGCTGGCAGCTGGCGTATATAGTATCCCGGGCGTTGGCTCGGTACTCGCTCAGGATGATCAGGAAGTCAGCATATTTTTCTGGGATGGTCCGCCATTGATTGGCATCCGCGAGAAGGCTTTGGCGCCCTTCGATGACGCCTATCCGGGCTGCACGCTTAATTTCACCTCGGTGCCGGGTGGTCCTAACTCGGGCTACAACGACAAGCTCTTCACCAGCCTGGCAGCGGGCATTCCGCCGGATGTCTTCATCATCGAGATCGGCCTGCTGCCCCAATTCTTGAATGATGACCTGCTTCTTGACCTCAAGCCGTATATCGACGCCGATGACTACGACCTCACGCAATTCCCCGATCTCGCCATCGAGGCCTACACCCACGAAGGCGGTATCTACGGCATGCCCGACAATGTGGCGTCCATCGCCATCTTTTACAACCAGGATTTGTTCGAAGAAGCCGGCGCAATGCTGCCGACCGCGCAATGGGACGATGAAGCCTGGACGGTCGATGACTTCTTCAGTTCCTGCGAGAAGCTGACCAAGGTCGATGCCAACGGCCGGACGACGCATTACGCCTGCGATGTCACCGGTTGGGATAAAGTCTGGCAGACCTGGGTGCGCATCTTCGGCGGGCAGTTGGTCGACGATCCCTTCTTCCCCACCGAGTGCACTTTGAACGAAGCGAGCGCTGTCGAAGGCTTGCAATTCTACGCCGATTTGCGCTGGGAACACGGCTTTGCGCCACGTCCAGAAGCGCTGGCGGAGATGGGCACCGGCGCTCTGATGCAAACGGGCCGCCTCGGCATGTTCTATAGCGGCAGCTGGGCTTTCCCCAACTACCGCGAGTCGGACTTTACGATCGCACTGGGTCACTATCCGTCAGGTCCTGGCGGGCGCGCCAATTACGTCTACTACTATCCGCTGGTAGTACCGAAGACGACGCAAGTTCCTGAATGCGCCTGGAATCTGCTGAAATTCTTCAACGGTCCAGCGATGGAGACGATCATCAGGGAAGGTGGCTTGCAAGGCACCTCGTTTGCCGAGCAGGAGAAGTGGTTCATCACCGATCCGCTGCCGCCGGCGAACAAGCATGTCATGCTGGACGCGGCCAAGCATTTCGTCGCGCCTGATCCCTTGCTGACCAATTTCGGCGAGATCTCGCAGATCATGCAAGCGCAGATCGACCTGCTGATGATCGGTGAGGAGCGCGATGCGAAGGTGGTCTGTGACGAGATCGTGCGGCAAGTCAATCCGCTGATTCAAGAAGGACAATGGCGTTCGGGTTGATGCAACCAACCCCCTCCCCGAAGCATCAGGGAGGGGGGCTTAGCAAGCGAAGTTGGCAGGTCTAGATGAGCCTCGCGCAGTTCGTCAAGAAACAGGGCGGCTTAGCCAATATTAACGTCGGCTACAAGCGCGGTGAAACGGTACTGGCTTGGGCGATGGTTTCGCCCTGGGTTGCCGGTTTCCTCTTGCTGACGGCTTTCCCGATGGTGGCTTCGTTGGCGCTGTCGTTCTTCAAGTGGAATATCTTGTCGCCGCCGCAGTGGGTCGGCCTGGCCAATTACAACAAGCTCTTCTTCACCGACCCGCTGCCGATGCATTCGCTGAAGATCACTGTGATATTTTCGCTGGCTTCCATCCCGCTCAATATCGTTTTCGGCTTGGCGATCGCGATGCTATTGAATACGAATATCCGCGGATTGGCGGTCTTTCGCACGATTTATTATCTGCCGGCGATCTTGTCAGGCGTGGCGGTGGCGATCCTCTGGCAATGGATCTTTTCTTCCGATTTCGGCTTGCTGAATACGGCGCTGCGCATTTTCCGGATCGAAGGTCCCGCTTGGTTGGGAAGCAGGGTCTGGGTGCTGCCTGCCTTTGTCGTTATGCGTCTTTGGAGCGTCGGCGGCGGAATGGTGATTTATCTGGCGGGTTTGCAGGCTATCCCGACTGATCTTTACGAGGCGGCCGAGATCGACGGCGCGAATTGGTGGCAGCGCATCTTCCGCATCACCTTGCCGATGCTAAGCCCGACCATCTTCTTCCAGTTGATTACCGGCGTCATTTTCTCGATGCAGATCTTCACAGAGGCTTTCATCATGACTAATGGCGGACCGGCGAATGCCTCACTCTTTTACTTGCTCTACCTCTATCGCCAGGCGTTCCAGAACTTCAAGATGGGCTACGCCTCGGCGCTGGCATGGGTCTTCTTCCTGGCTATCCTGCTGCTTACGCTGATACTCTTCGCCTCAGCCAAGTTCTGGGTCTACTATGAAGCAGAGTCGGCGGAGGATAACTGATGCGCAGCGGCGTTGGCTTGAACACGCGGCAAATCGTCGGCAAAATAATCGTCTATCTGCTTTTGGCCGGCGGCTCGGCCGTGATTCTGCTGCCACTCGTGTGGATGATTTCGACCTCGCTGAAGCCCCTGTCCCATGTTTTTCGCTTTCCGCCTGAATTCTTCCCGCAGAAGGTCATCTGGTCGAATTATCCCGATGCCTTGACGCAACTGCCATTCGACCTTTACTTCGGCAATACGCTTTTCATTGTGATCCTCTGCTTGCTGGGTGAAGTCATCGTCTCGTCTATCGTGGCTTATGCCTTTTCCCGTTTGCGCTGGCGCGGACGAAACGCGCTCTTCATTGTGGTGCTGGCGACCATGATGCTGCCGCGGCAGGTCACGCTGATACCGGAGTTTATCATCTTCAAACAGCTAGGCATGATCGATACATTCTGGCCGCTGATTTTGCCGTCCTGGTTCGGCAATCCATTTTATATCTTTCTGCTGCGCCAATACTTCTTGACGCATTCGCGCGAGTTGGATCAGGCGGCGGTGATCGACGGCTGTTCGCGCTTTGGCGTCTTCTGGCGCATCACCTTGCCGATGTCCAAGCCGGTGCTGGCGGCGGTAGCGATTTTCTCATTCCAGTTTCATTGGAATGATTTCTTTCGTCCGCTTATCTTCCTGCTTGACCAGGACAAATATACGCTGGCGCTGGGTTTGCGCTTCTTTCAGGGTACCTATGGCACCGAGTGGAACTCGCTGATGGCGGTGTCGCTGGTGGTGATGCTGCCCTTGATCGTCGTCTTCTTTTTCACCCAGAAGTACTTCATTCAGGGTGTGGTCTTCACCGGCTACAAGTAATCCGATTTAAGATTTATTTCGCAAAAGGATAACGAAAGAAAGTTACAACAAATGCAAAATGGATCCCCGCATCAGAAATTGTTCCCGCTTTCATACGACGCTGTCAGTTGGAATGACGGCTTCTGGGGCAACTTGTTCCAACTTTGCCGCGAGACTGTGCTGCCGAGTATGCGCCGCGCGCTGGATGAGCCGGAGAATGGCGCTGTATTCAGCAACTTCTATATCGCAGCCGGCTTGCAGGAAGGCGAGCGCAGAGGCACGATGTGGAGCGATGGCGACTGCTACAAGTGGATGGAAGCCATGACCCATGTTTATGGCGCCACCAAAGAGGATGCCATCATCGATGAACTCGACGAATTGATCGCGGTGATCGCGCAGGCGCAGTTGGCTGACGGTTATATCAGCACGCCGATGCAGCTGCGCGACGATAAAGAATACTGGACTAATCTGCGCGACCACGAACTTTATAATATGGGGCATTTGCTGACGGCAGCCTCGGTGCATCATCGCATAACCGGCAAACGCAACTTTCTTGATATCGCATTGAAACTCGCCGATCATCTCTGCGACACATTCCTGCCCCGGTCGCTGGAGCTGGCGCATTTTGGCTTCAACCCCTCGAATACGATGGGCGCGGTTGACCTCTACCGCGTCACCGGGGACGAGAGATACCTGGAACTGGCGCGGTGCTTTGTAGACATGCGCGGCTCACAACCTGGCGGCGGAGACTTGAATCAGTCGTTGGTGGCTTTGCGGGAAGAAACAAGAGCAGTCGGGCATGCCGTCACCGCCGGGTACCTGTATTGCGGGGCGACAGATGTCGTTGCGGAGACCGGCGACGAAGCTCTGTTCGCGGGCTTGGAACGGATTTGGGAAAATGCTGTCTACAGCAAGATGTACATCACCGGCGGCACCTCGGCGCAGCATCACGGCGCTTCGCAGCGGCCCGAATTTGGCGGCGCCGCCACCGAAGCCCACGAGGCCTTCGGCTACGAGTACTCCCTGCCCAACGCGACAGCCTACAACGAGACCTGCGCCAATATCGCCCACGCCATGTGGAATCAGCGGTTGCTGAATCTTTCGGGCGATGCCAAATACACCGATATCGTCGAATTGGTGATTTACAACAGCATGCTCTCGTCGATGAGCCTGGACGGCATTACTTTCTGTTACACGAATCCGCTGCGCTGGTATGGCGCGGAACATCCGCTGCTCAGTCAAGACGCCTACGAGCGCTGGTATATTTCACGCTGTTATTGCTGTCCCACCAATACCGCCCGCACGATCGCGCTGTTGCATAACTGGTTCTACAGTCAATCCGACGCGGGGCTCTGGGTTCACCTCTATGGCAGCAACAGTGTGAATACGCCGATGTCTGATGGATCAACGTTCGCGCTGACGCAGCAGACCGACTACCCCTGGGACGAGCAGATTCGCATCACAATCGACGAGGCGCCGGCGGGCGATGTTGCCTTGATGCTGAGGATTCCCGACTGGGCGGACGCGGCGACTCTGCGCATTAACGGCGAGCAGAGTGGCTTGACGCTGACGCCACAGAGTTATGTCGAAGTGAAACGCAGCTGGCGCGCGGGCGATGTGATTGAGTTGTGCCTGCCGCAGACGCCGCGGGTTATCAAGGCGCATCCCAAAGCGGAAGAGATCCGCAACCACGTCGCCATCATGCGCGGACCAATCGTCTATTGTCTGGAAGGGGTAGACTTGCCAGATGACGTTTCAATCCTTGAAGTCTACGCGCCGGACGACATGCGACTGGAAGCGTCGATGGAGGGCGATCTGCTCGGCGGCGTGGTGACGATTGAGGGCGCAGCCCGCCGCCGCTACGAGGAGAACGGGTCTAGCGCGCTTTACCTGGAAGCGGGTAACGAGAAAGAAGAGGAGCTTGATATCAGGCTGATTCCCTATTACGCCTGGAACAATCGCGGCATCGACGAGATGACGGTCTGGCTGCCGCGCCGCTATTGAGCAGCCGCTCATAACCTGGTATGGCCAAGGGGCGGTCTTAACGATCGTCCCGTTTTATGTTGAGCGAGGCTTGGATCAATTTGCCAGATCTAACCAACTCAGACTTTCTCGAAGAGCGGAAAGTCAGTATGGTAAGTGGAGTTATTCGTTAAGAGCAAAGGAGTAAAGCGCTCGACCCCTTAGACTTATGGTAAAAATCGCCACGAAACCTCCCATGTCTCACGATGCCGCGAACGGCAGTTCCCTGCTTCGCAGTCTCACCTTCCTCAGAAAATACCGAAATATCGCCGTTGGCGTATACCTGCTCGCCGTGATGACCAATGGATTCGCCGTCATCATCCCGCAGACGATCCGCTGGATCATTGATGCCGGTGTCATTCAGCAGAATATGAATATCTTGCTGACATCTCTGCTCGGTTTGCTGCTGCTGACAGTAGCCAAGGGGCTGGTTGATTTTGTGCTGGGTCGCTGGACTGAAGTGGCTTCACAAGGCGTCGCCTACGATATCCGCAATGCGATTTACAACAAGTTAAGCTCGCTTTCGTTTTCTTATCATGACAGCGCGCAAACGGGCCAGTTGCTGGCGCGCTCAATCTCGGATGTGGAGCGGGTTCGCTTCTTGACCGGGCGGGCGATCGTGCGCCTCTTCCAGCATTCGACGCTGATGCTGCTGACCTTTATCGCGCTGCTGCTGATGAACGCGCAGTTGGCACTGCTGTCGATGTTTCTGATTCCGCTGCTGGCTTATGTCGCCTATCGCTTTGGGCGAATCTATCGGCCGCTGTCGCTGGATTTGCAGCATCAACTGGCGGAGATGACAACGGTGCTGGAGCAGAACTTGCGCGGCGCGAAGATCGTGAAAGCCTTCGCGCAGGAAGATGCAGAGATTGGGCGCTTCGACGCGGAAAATGGCAAGTGGTTCGATCTGGCGCAGGAGCAGGTCAAGGTAACAACGCAGCACATGCCCCTGCTGGATTTCATCGCCAGCCTGAGCACGGTGGCGATCATCTGGCTCGGTGGCCGGTTTGTGATCGAGAACAGTCTCACGCTTGGCGAGTTGGTGGCTTTCACTACTTATGTCGGGCAATTGATATCACCGGTGCGGCGGCTGGGCGTAATCGTCCCGGCGGTGGCCATGGCGTCGGCGGCGGGCGAGCGGATCTACACCATTCTGGATGCGCAATCCGAGGTAGTCGACGCGCCAGACGCCATTACGCTGCCGCAGATAGAAGGGCGCGTCCGCTTTGAGGATGTCTCATTTTCTTATTTCAATCAGCGGCAAATATTGAAGAGCCTTGAATTCGAAGCGGAAGTGGGCGAAGTCGTCGCCTTGCTAGGCGCGACCGGCTCGGGCAAATCGACCATCGTCAACTTGATTCCGCGCTTTTACGATGTCACCGCTGGGCGGATCTGCGTGGACGGCTACGACGTCCGCGATGTGACGCTGAATTCGCTGCGCGGTCAGATCGGGATCGTCTTGCAGGAGACGGTACTCTTTGCGGCCAGCATCCGGGAGAATATCGCCTTTGGCTTGGAAAATGTCTCCGACGCCGAGGTGATCGAAGCGGCAAAGGCAGCGCAAGCCCATGACTTCATCCTAGAGATGAGCGACGGCTACGATACGGCGGTCGGCGAACGCGGTGTGACCCTCTCCGGCGGGCAAAAGCAGCGGATTGCCATCGCGCGCGCCCTGTTGAAAGACCCGCGCATTCTGCTATTGGACGATGCCACTTCGAGCGTCGATACCGAAACCGAGCGCTTGATTCAGATTGCGCTGGAACGGCTAATGGTGGGGCGCACATCGTTCATCATCGCGCAGCGGCTGAGTACGGTGCGGATGGCGGACAAGGTGCTGGTGCTGCAAGGCGGGCGCATCGCCGCGGCCGGCACGCACGAGAAACTGCTGCACTCATCGGGATTATATGCTGAGATCTATTATCGCAACTTGCGCGAATGATTGCCCTATGCGGGACTTGGCGCTTTGCCTTGCTCCTGCTTCTTTGATCATTTAAACTATATCCTGACTGAGACAGAGGCGAATGGTTGTAATAGAATGCGACATGATTGGACGTTATTATGCGCCGAAGTGAAGTATCCGCCTCAGGGTAGCATTGAATTGGGAGATGTCATCTCAGCCTTGAGGGTCGCTGAGAGATTCCGGACGGCAGCGACCATATCGTCCTTTCGCTTGATGATCAGCCGGTATGGTTAGTTTCGCAGTGGTCAGCGGAGTTTGATGCCGACAAAAAAGTGCACACGGGAGTATGCAGTTCTTGGCCCCAGGTGGCGATCGTGTTCTGCGGGAAGATAAGCTGGAGTTTGACCTGAGAAATACGAGGGTCTTCCGGATGATTCATCGAGTGCCGGACATGACGTTTATTGGTATCGGCACTTATGAGTTTCACGTAGTCTTGGATGAGTTTGCCTCTGTCGGCGAGTGGGGGCGAGCTTGCCTAACAATACATGAACAAGCAGGAGATATTCAGTTATGTCAAAGCCAGCTTTTGAGATATGTGGTGACGCAAAGAACGTCCTTATCGAGCGTGGTCCGACTGAACCTCGGCGTCTCGACGATAAGGATGCAAAGCCACCAAAGCGGCGTGCTCCGAAGACGCCGCCAAAGACCAAGTCAAGATGAGAATTGGCCGACGGTTAGTCGGTAAGTAAATCAGTAGCTTGACTTTCGTCACTCTAACGACGTCAAGCATCCAGTCGTTTGTGTCAAGCCCGGCGGCGCTGCGCCACGCGCGCACTTTGCGCTGAGGGCGATGTTCGTTCGCATGAGTAATGCAGTGCGCCCTCTAACATGTTGGCTTGCCGCGCTCACTGATTTTTGCTCATGTACATATCCGCCGCCGTAGTGAGGCGCATTGGGACGGAGGTTAATATCGGCTTCTCAATCGGCACAGCAGGACTTCGATCGGGTGGACCGCGCGGCACCCTGGAAGGCTTCGCCGACAAGGTCGAGGGGCGCTCATTCAACTTGCGCGTGCTTTGGTACCTGCTTGTCTTCGTGCGCCCCTACGCCTTGCGCATGATCGGCGCCTTTTTTGCCATGCTGGCCGTCACCGGCTTGACGCTATACACACCCTATCTGGTGAAAGAGGCGATAGATGGTCCGATCGCAGGTGGCGATGTCCCCGGACTGAATCGAATTGCCCTGCTGATGCTGCTCGCCTTCTTCGGCTTGTACCTGGCATCGATGGCGCAGCGCTACTTGCTCAGTTGGGTTGGGCAGAAAGTGCTGGCGGATCTGCGCTCGGAGCTGTTCCGCCACTTGCAGGAATTGCCGCTGGCCTACCACGACAATCACATCATCGGCGTGACCATTTCGCGTGTCATCAGCGATGTTGGCGTGATCAATCAATTGCTGTCGCAGGGCTTGATTACACTGACAGGCGACAGCCTCCTGCTGGCGGGCATCATCATCGTGATGCTCTCGCTGAATGCGCAGTTGGCGCTGGTGACTTTCTCGATCATTCCGGTGATTGTGCTGGCGACCATGATTTTCGCCCGGCGCGCGAAGCTGGCATTCCGCAAGACCCGCGCTCGCAATGCCCATATGATCGGCGACCTGGCGGAAAACTTGAGCGGCATCCGCGTGATTCAAGCCTTCGCCAATGAAGACAGCACCTCTGAGCGCTTCGATGAGGTCAACCAAGCCAACCGCGATGCCCATGTCGAGGCGATGTCGCTGTCCTTCGTCTTCATACCCACGGTCGAGTTTCTCAGCATGGTGGCGACTGGCATCGTCTTGCTCTTCGGCGGCGTCAACGTGGCGCAGGGCAATTTGACGCTGGGCACGGTGATCGCCTTTCTGGCTTACGTCAACCGCTTTTTCTTGCCGGTGCAGGAACTCAGCCAGCTCTACGCCACCATGCAAACGGCGATGGCGGGCGGCGAACGCGTGATCAACTTGCTGAATACCGAGCCGGACATCAAAGACCAGGCCGATGCCCGTGAGATGCCGCCGATTGACGGCCGGATCGAATTTCGTGATGTGAACTTCGGCTATAGCCAGGGATTGCCCGTCTTGCGCGATATCAATCTGGAGATTCCGGCGGGCACAATGGTAGCTCTGGTGGGACCGACCGGCGCCGGCAAGACTTCGATCGCCAATCTGATCGCGCGTTTCTACGATGTCAGCGAAGGCGAGCTACTGATCGATGGCATCGATATCCGCGAGGTCAGGCAGCGCTCGATGCGGCGGCAAATGGGCTTGGTCTCGCAGGATCCTTTCATCTTCGCCGGTAGCATCGCCGATAATATCCGTTTCGGCAAACCTGAGGCCAGCATGGAGGAAGTGGTTGCCGCGGGGGCTTTGGCGAATGTCGACGAATTTGCTGGCGATTTGCCGCAGGGCTACGAGACTGAGATATATGAAGACGGCGCCAATCTCTCGGTTGGGCAGCGGCAGTTGATCTCGATTGCCCGCGCTATCTTGGCTGACCCGCGCATCCTGATTATGGATGAGGCGACTTCAAGCGTGGACATGGTCACCGAAGCGCTGATTCAGGACGCCCTTGGCAAGCTGCTATCTGAGCGCAGCGCCATCGTGATCGCCCACCGGCTAAGCACCATCGTTAATGCCGATATGATCTGCGTGGTTGATGAAGGGCGCATCCACGAGAAGGGTACGCACTCAGAACTGCTAGCCCAGCGCGGGCTCTACTCCGAGCTTTATGAGCGTCAATTCGTCGAGGTGGCTGACTAGGACCCAAGACCGCCCCGCGAATTGCCACAGCCACTCGCAAGTGTCACGACCTGGCTCACACAATAAAATGTACGCGCCGCGTCGTACCGTCGCAAACGGGCAGACATGTAGGGGCGAGCTATTAGCTCGCCCGTCGATGCCAAGGTGATCATTTGTGGGCGACTGATAGCTCGCCCGTCGATGCCAAGGTGATCATTTGTGGGCGACCTGATAGCTCGCCCGTCGATGCCAAGGTGATCATTTGTGGGCGACCTATTAGCTCGCCCCTACAAGGTTCCCCAATAGAGAAAAGACTACTCCAGCTCGACGCGCGGGTTGAGCAGCGCGTAAGCCATATCGGCGAAGAGGTTGGCGAAGAGAATGATGGTCACTGTGACCATCACGATGGCTTGCACCAGCAGCAAGTCGCGGCGCTCAATGGCGGAGATCAGCAGGCTGCCTAGCCCGGGGAAGCCAAAGACGAACTCAATTACCACCAGCCCGCTGATCAGCCAGGTGATGCTGATGGCGATGACGGTGATGGTGGGCAGCAGGGCGTTGCGCAGCACATGCCGCCAGACAACCGTGCGCCAGGCGATGCCTTTGAGCGCGGCGGTTCGCACGTAGTCGCGCTTCAGCTCTTCGATGACGCCGGCGCGGGTCAGGCGGGAGATATAAGCGAGCATCACCAGCGTGGCGGCGAAGGCGGGCAGCCAGAGCGCGGGCAGCATCTCGCCGAATGATGCATTAGCTGGCACGGCGGAGCTGGCCGGGAACCACCAGCCAAGCGTCTCCGCCAGTTCGCTCCGGCCCCAGCGCAGCGCCACGATGTTGATCAGAAACAGACCGGTGACGAACTCGGGCAAGCTGACGACCGAGAGCGTCAGCAGCGAGATCAGGATATCGGGTAGTTTGTTCTCGCTGAGTCCGGCGATGACGCCCAAGACCAGCGAAATCGGCACTGATAACAAGAGCGCCACGACGCCAAGGCGGGTGGAATTGACAGTACGTTCGAGGATGAGATCGCGATTGTCGGCGCCGCGGAAGGCAATCGTCTCGCCCCATTCGCCGCGCAGAAAGTTGCCCAGCCAGGTCACATATTGCTCCGGCATGGGGGCGTTCAAGCCCAGCTTTTCACGGATTTCTTCTACTTGTTCGGCCGTGGCTTCGCGCCCGCCGGCGATGACCCGCGCCGGATCGCCCGGCAATACCCGCAGCAGCAAGAAAATCATCAGTGAGCTGAGCAGGTAGGTGAAGAAGAAGAAAAGAAATCTGCGGCGCAGGAAATGTAGCATGTCGGCTAAGCGTCCCTTTCCGCCGGCAGCAGATCAGCTTGCAGGGTGGTCAGCTCGTCCAGCGGAATATGGCAGCGGATGAGGTGGCCGGCTTCGCCTGCGCGCCAGGGCGGCTCTTCCTGTTCGCAGATTTCGCCGATTTTGCGCGGGCAGCGGGTATGGAAGCGGCAGCCACTAGGCAAGTTCTGCGCGCTGGGCAGGTTGTCACTGAGAAAGATTCGCTCGGTTTTGTGCTGCGGATCCGCCACTGGAATCGCTGATACCAGCGCTTCGGTGTAGGGGTGATAGGGCGGCTGAAACAGCTCGCTCGCTTCGCCCACTTCGAATAATTGGCCGAGGTACATCACGGCGATGGTATCTGCCAGGTAGCCGACCACTGACAAATTATGCGAGATGAAGAGATAGGCGCTGCCATGTTCTTCTTGCAACTGCGCCAGCAGATTGAGCACGGCAGATTGCACCGATACATCAAGCGCTGAAACCGGCTCGTCGCAGATGATAAGCGCCGGGTCGGAGGCGAAGGCGCGGGCGATGGCGACTCGCTGCTTCTCGCCGCCGCTCAATTCATCGGGGTAGCGTTCGGCGTATTCGGCGCGCAGATTGACGCGCTCCAGCAGCTTGAGCGCTTCGGCATCGGCCTCAGCCGGCGCCATGCCGCGCAATTTGACCAAGGGACGGTGTATCGCTTGCCGCACGGAGAGATAGGGATTCAGCGAGTTCTGCGGATTCTGAAAGACCATCTGCAAATATGAAAGTACATCCGGGCTGCGCGCGCGCACGCTGTTGCGCACGTCCATGCCCAGCAGCTCCAGTACGCCGCCGCTGCGCTGCTCCAAGCCGATGATGACCCGCGCCAGGGTTGTTTTGCCGCTGCCGCTTTCGCCGACCAGCCCAAGGGTCTGACCGGCCTGCAAGCGCAGTTCGACGCCGTCGACCGCCCGAATCGGCGTCGGCTCAATCCGCTGCAGCGTCTCGCGCAGAGTCGGCGCGACCGGGAAATGTTTGCTCAAGTCGGTGACGCGCATGAGGGTGTCGGCGGTTTGGATGGGCTGGGGCGGGCGATCCACCAGATCGCCCCTACCGGTCTCTTTCTGGGCGGGCTGAGATTCCATAGACGAGGTGACATCCTGCCAGCGGTGGCAGCGCACCTGGCGCGCGCCGGGCAGGCGTTGCAGCGGCGGCTTCTCAGCGCGGCAGATATCGATAACCAAGGGACAGCGTTCGGCATAGACACAGCCGCTCGGCATCTGCGTGAGCGCGGGCGGATTGCCCTCGATCGATTGCAGGCGCGCCGTGTGTTTGCTCTGTCCCGGTTTCGGTACACTGCTGATCAGCCCCAGGGTGTAAGGATGATGTGGCTGCTCGAACAGATCGTGGACGTCCGCTTCTTCCATGATTTCGCCGGCGTAGAGCACCATGACGCGCTCGCATAATTGGGCGACCACGCCGAGGTTGTGCGTGATGTAGATGACGCCGGTATCGCGCTCGGCGATCAAGCCGCGAACCAGGTCAAGAATGACGGCTTCCGTGGTGACATCCAGGCCGGTGGTTGGCTCGTCCATGATCAGCAGTTCCGGATTGCTGATCAGCGCCATGGCGATGGTGACGCGCTGCTGCATGCCACCGCTGAGTTCGTGCGGGTAGCGCTCGGCGACCCGCACCGGATCGACCAGGTTGACATCGTGGAACATGCGCATCATGGCGTCATAAGCGGCTTTGCCTTCGAGGCCCTCCGAGGCTTTGAGCACCTCGGTGACTTGCGGTCCGATTTTGATCGAAGGGTTGAGGGCGGCGGCGGCATTCTGCGGCACGAACTTTATCCGCTTCGCCCAGAGGCGGCGCATATCGGCGTTTGATTTCGCCAGCAAGTCCTCGCCGGCAAAGTGCAGTCTACTGCCGCTTTCTACCCGACCGTTGCTGCTGAGATAGTGCATCAGCGCCAGAGCGACAGTCGACTTGCCCGAACCTGACTCGCCCACCAAGCCGTAAATCTGCCCCGGCTGCAATTGCAGACAGAAGTCGCGAACCGCCGGGAGCCAGCTTCTATTGATGCGATAACTGATCGTCAGGTTCTCGACGTCCAGCAGATGCGCACGCGCAGCGGTCATTGTTATGAGCCCTTCTGCACGGCGCGGCGGATGCCATCGGACATCAGATTCACGGCGATGACCAGTAGAGCGATCGCCAAGGCGGGAAACTCCAGCGCCCAGGGCGTCAGTTGGTAGAAGCCGCCGCGGTTCTCGTTGACCATCAGCCCCCAATCCGGCGACGGCGGGCGCGCGCCAAAGCCGAGAAATCCCAGCGATGCGACCAAGAATATGGCGTAAGAGAAGCGCAGCGATGCTTCCACCACCAGCGATGGAATGACAGACGGCAGGATCTCGCGGAAGATGATGTAAAACTTGCTTTCGCCGCGGATCTCAGCTGCTTCCACGAACTCGCGGGTCTTGATATCGAGTGTGGTGCTGCGGGCGACGCGGGCGACGATGGGGATATAAAGCAGGGAGATGACCAGCAGAACGACATTGTCCGCCAGGCCGGCTTGCCAACTGCCGACTTCGTAATCGAGATTGCGGATGATGCCGACCAGCACCAATGCCAGCAGCAGCGCCGGGATCGCCAGCAGCGCATCGATCACTCTGCCTAGAATCTCATCGACCCAGCCGCCGGAATAGCCCATGAACAGACCCAGCGCCGAACCGAGCAGGACGCTGGTCAAGGTGCCCAGGCCGGCGATGCGGAAGATGCTGCTGGCGCCCAGGATGACGCGGCTGTAGACATCGCGCCCCAGCCGATCGGTGCCGAAGGGATGCTCGCCCAGCTGCAGCGCGCCGATATCCAGCGTGGGCGCCACACGGACATCGTGGCTCTGATCGTTCGGATTAGGGTGGGGCGCCAATTGCTGACCGAAGAGGGCGAGAAAGAAGGAGAAGAGGACTAACACGGTGCCCAGCGCAGATTGCGGATGCCGCAGCTGGGTGCGTATCAGGCTGACGAAGCTGCGGGTGAATTGGCTTGACGGCATCGGGCTGCATTCGCCCCCATTACCCAGCCCCTTCCCACTCAGGGAGGGAAGGGGTGTCATAAACGAAGCGTGTCTTGGGCCGGGGTTGAAATGTCAAGCTAGCCGATTACCGCCTTGTTGAGATTGGTACGGCCGGCGAAGGGCTGCAATTCCACGCCGGAGACGTTGCCCGCCAGCACCATGAACTGGGCGAAGAAATAGGGCACGACCACCGGACCGTCATCCAGCAGGATCTGCTGAATCTCTTTGTAGGCGGCCACGCGCGCATCTACATCCAACGACGAGCGAGCGATGTCGATCAATTCATCGACACGAGCGTTGCTATAGTGCGATTCGTTCCAGGGCGCTTCCGAGTGATAGGCGAGGTCGAGATAGAGCTGCGGGATCGGCCGCGCGCCCCAGCCGGTCACACCCAGGTCGACTTCCATCCAGGCTTCCGCCCAGTAGGTATTCTCGTCTTCAAGCTGGACTTCGACGCGAATGCCGGCTTCTTCCCATTGGGCGGCGACTGCTTGCGCCAGATCGGGCCATGAGCCGCTGTTGGGCGTATGCAAGATCATATCCAGACCATCGGCATAGCCGGCTTCAGCGAGCAGGGCGGCGGCCGCTTGCGGATCGCGCGCCGGCGCCTCGGCCTCCGCCAGGAAATATTGACCGAAGGAGGGTCCAATCGGTGAATCTTTACCTACTGCGCCATAGCCCAATTGCACCCGCTCCCAGATGGCATCGCGGTCGGTCGCCAATTTGAACGCCTTGCGTACGCGCGGATCATTGCCCGGCGCCCGGTCGGAGCGCAAGCGTGTCAGATGATGGCCGCTGGTGGGGATGTCGGTCGTGTGGAAGTTGGCATCGGCGGCGAAGCCCAGGAAACTGGAATTGTCCAAACGCATGATGCCGTCAGCGGTGCCGCCTTGGACGGCGGCGATGCCCGCTTGCTGGTCATCAAAGAAGATGAATTCGAGGCGGTCGATGCTGGGCGCGCCACCCCAGTAATTCGCATTGGCGCTCATGATGGCGCGGTCGCCGGGAATGATCTCGTCCAGCACGAAGGGTCCGGAGCCGTTGAAGTCAATGCCGACATTCTCCGCGCCCGCCTTGAGAATGACGAACTTGTTGTCGGTCAAGTTGTAGAGAAAGTCGGGATTCGGCTCGCTCAAGGTGATGGCGATTTTGTTGCCGTCGGCGGCTTCGATGGATTCGACTGCGGCGATCAAGCTGGCTACCGTACTCTCCGACTCCTGATGCCACTGGATCGTCCAGAGCACATCGTCGACGGTGACCGGGCTGCCGTCGTGCCAAGTCGCGTCATCGCGAATCTGCAGCGTATAGACCAAGCCGTCATCGCTGAGTTCCCAGGATGATGCCAGCCTCGGCTCCAGATTGGCGGCGGCGTCGGTCTCGATCAAGTAGTCGTAGAGCGCGTTCAAGACGGCGATTTCGCTATCGCCCGATGCCGAACGCGGATCCAGCGTCGCCGGCGTCAGCCAAGCCAGGCGCAGCGTGCTGCTGTCTTGCGCGCTGACGATGCCGCCCAGGGGCGCGAGCGCAATTGTGCCGACCGCAGCCGTAGCGCCAGCGGCAAAGATATTGAGAAATTCTCGACGGGATACTTCATTAGCGGGGATATTGCTTGTGTTCTTCACGATGGATTTGTCCTTTACGCTGTATACAAAATGCTGTTGCGTGGCGAGGACGGCAATAAGGCAAGCTGCCAACGCGAAGACCATAGCTCAGTGCCGCGGTGGCGCCAGCGGACGTTCACAACGTTGGCGAATTAACTCACGACTTGCGGACATCGCCATCCCTTCCAAAAGACCCTTCCGTCATTCGACGGCAAGGTGAAGAGGCATTATTGCACAGGATGTCGCTGAATGGAAACACAAATATTCGATATGCCTCGTGCCATTCGCCTAGCTTCGGAACGAAAAGGACTCAGTCGACTATCGCGGTGTGGAAGTTGGTGCGTCCGGGGAAGGGGTGCATCACCACACCGGATACGTGGCTCGCCATTGCCATGAACTGCGCGTAGAAATAGGGCACGATGATCGGTCCCTCTTCGAGGAAGATCCGCTGCATTTCTTTGTAAGCGTCCCTGCGCGCTTCTTGATCGAGAGACGAACCGGCGAAATCGATCAATTCATCAAGCCGCTCGTTGCTGTAATGCGATTCGTTCCAGGTCGCGCCGCTGCGATAGGCGAGGTCGAGGTAGATTTGCGGCACGGCTCGGTCGCCCCAGAATGTGATGCCCAGATCGACGTTCAGCCATTTCTGCATCGATTTCAAGCAGGTAGTCGTAGAGCGCGTTTAATACGGCGATTTCACTCATTCCGGAGATGGAGCGCGGGTCAAGCTGGGCGGGCGTCAGCCAGGCGATGCGTAGTGTGCCGCCGCCGCTTGCGCCAGCCCGGTTGAGCGCAATCGTGCCGACCGCGCCAGCGGCGCCGGCAGCGAATATCTGCAGCACTTCGCGGCGGGATGGGTACTGTATCATAGCGGGTGAACTTGATTTAGGCATAATATAGCTCATTGCAGACCTTCGCAACCATCGTTTTAGAAAGCCGCGACTGGTGTTTAGTTTCAGATTAACGGAGTATATCTTATGTAAAGCGATCCAGGCAGGAGGATCGCTAGAGTGCGCAAACCGGCAGTTATTGACTTGGCTCGTGGTTTTGGCTATCCTCGCCGTATGTCTCAAGGCAACATTAGATAATGAAGGGTTTGCGCCGCGTTGCATGACGAGCAAGCCCACTCTGAATCCGCCCAAAAAGCGATAGAAATATACCCAAAGCGCCCGTAGTCGCCGCTGTCGGCTCCACCAGCATCGCCGCTGAACACCGCAGCTGTAACGCCCGCGACTTGATGGCGGAAGCGGTCCTGAATTGCCTGGCGGACGCCGGCCTGGATGACCTTTCCGCGGTCGAACATGGCATGGCCAGCTACGAAAGTGATCACTTCAACTTGCAAATGACGCTCGGGGCGATCTTGCAGGATACGCTCGGCTTGAGGCCCAAACCGAGCGTGCGCATTGAAGGCGGCGGCGCCACCGGCATCTTGCAGGCGATTGAAGTCACGCAGCAGCTTTGGGGAACGGTCGATCCACGCCGTCAAGTTAAAGACGCGCGCAGAGGATTGACCGACACGCACGCCGGCATCGCCAGTATCAGCGTCGTCAATATCTTCGAGCGCCGGGACTAAGTATGTCGGATAAAGTCAGCAGCCAAATTGATATCACAACCGAGGAGAGCAAGGCGGCTGACCCCTGGGCGCAGTTCCGTCAGGTCGAACGCATTACGCTTGAGTTGACGCAAGCTTACAAATACAGCCTGGGCAAATACTCGCGCTTTTTCATCGAGCTGGAGAACGGTCGTTTTCTGGCGACGCGCTGTGAGACCTGTACGAAAGTGTATGCGCCGCCGCGGCCGCTTTGTCCCGCCTGCTTGCAACCCACTGGCTGGATCGAATTGTCGGGAGTCGGCGTCGTCGAGACTTGGTCGGTCTTGCACTTTTCGCCGGGCAGCAATGCTGATGTCCGCGCGCTGGAGACGCCATTCGTCTTGGCATACGTGCTGCTTGACGGCGCCGACACGCTCTTCCCGCATCTGCTCAAAGCGCCGGCCGATCAAGTTAAGCGTGGCCTGCGCGTTCGGGTCGCATACAGCGATGAGTCTGTGCAGCATCCGATTCATTTGATGTATTTCGTGCCAGGCTGAAAGGCGCAAGTGCAGCGGGCATGGTTCATCAACCATGTGGCGTAAGTCATAAATGCGACCTCGCGTTCAGTAGAGCAATCGTGCGCTTTTCCGCCTTAGCTCCCGCTCGCCAGTACTTAGCTGGGCGTAGACACTGCATTTCGGGAGTGGCTTGAGAGGAGGTTTGTCGTGGACCCGCTAACCTGGACGTCTGCCAAAAGGAGTATGCTTTGTATCAGGCCATCGACAAGTTGTGCAAATAGAACAAAAGTGCTAGTCAAAGCTTACAATGGACGACTTGGCAATCGGCTGGAAAAATGGCGCCGACCAAGTACTGCGGGCTAGACAGACTCATCAGAGCTACAGCGGCGAACCGCCCCAGCGCGTTCGCTACGCCGTTCGTTAGCGCGCTGGTTAGCGTTGTGATGGGACACGGAGGTCTGGCTGCGAAGGGGGAGACTGAGAGGCGACACGACGGGCCCGTCGCGCTTCTTGCCGGTGGGCGACCTGGGGGCCGCCACCGGCGCGGACTCCGTCGCAGCCAGGTGTCCATTGCTTTGAGACCACTGCAGCTAGGATAAATGAAGGAGGCCACATGACGGCACGCGTTCAAAAACTGATAAACCGTCCAGAAGACCTGGTCGATGAGATGCTGGCCGGTTTCTGCGCCGCCTACAGCGATATCGTCCGCCTGAGTGACAAGCGTCTGGTTGTGCGCGCCCAACCCAAAGCGCCTGGCAAAGTCGGCTTGGTCATCGGCAACGGCAGCGGCCACGAACCGGCCATGATCGGCTTGGCTTTCGGCATTGATGTCAGCCGCGTCACCGACGAAGCTGATCTGGCGGCGCTCGAAGCAGCGATTAGCAGCTTGGGTGAAGCCGCAGCTGACCCCGCCGATCTGGCGGCCTCGCTCGTCTCCGACATCGCCGCCGAATATCAGGCGCTGATCGAAGCGGATTGGGAAGCCAAGGTCCTGCAGGGCTAGACGTAAACCCTGGGTCCGTTGCTGACCGAAAACGCAAAACACTCAGCCTCCATTTAGGGCTGAGTGGCAAACATCTGGGCGACTCGCGGGTTCGCCCCCAAATTTTCAGCATATAGATACTTGTAGGGGTCAGCCGGTGGCTGACCCTTTGCTATCGCACCTACTCGCTTCAAACATGTCCGATCGTCAGCATAATGGTGGAGGGATTTCTGCGTCGGGCAGCGTTGTTGGCAAGGGCATAGTCGCCGGCTATAATGAAAACAGGGATAGTTCCCTGGAGAGTTTTATATGACCTCATTACAGCCCGATACGACCGTCCGCACTACCTGCCCCTATTGCGGCGTCGGCTGCCAGATGAACCTGCACATCAAAGACGAGCGGATTTACCGTGTGGAAGCGCCTTTCGACAGTGCGCCGAATTACGGCAATCTCTGCGTCAAGGGGCGTTTTGGTCTGGATTTCGCCACCCATCCGCGGCGCTTGAAGAAGCCGCTGATTCGCGACGGCGCCCGCGGCAATTTCCGCGAAGCAAGCTGGGATGAGGCGCTGGATTTCGTCAGCCAGCGGCTATCGGCGATTGTGACGAAACACGGTGGCGACAGCGTCGCCACTTACGCCTGCGCCAAAGCCACCAACGAAGACAACTACGTCTTTCAGAAGTGGGTGCGCGCCGTGATGAAGACGAATAATATCGACCATTGCGCGCGGCTTTGCCACGCAGGCAGTGTGACCGGTTTGCAGTTGGCTATCGGCTCCAGTGCGATGAGCAACAGCATCGCCGAGATGGAGCACCTCGATACCTTCATCGTCACCGGCAGCAACACGACCGAGACGCATCCGGTCATCAGCCTCTTCCTGAAAAAGGCGGTGCGCAAGAATGGCGCCAAAATGATCGTCATAGATCCGCGGCAGATTGAGTTGACTGATTTCGCCACGCTCTGGCTGCGGCAGAAGCCCGGTACTGATGTCGCGGTCTTTCAAGCGATGGCGAATGTGATCGTCACGGAGAACCTTTTCAATCCCGAGTTCATCGAGGCGCGCACGGAAGGCTTCGACGACTATATCGAATCGCTGGAGAACTGCACGCCGGAATGGGCGGAGGCGCTCAGTGGTGTACCGGCTGATGACATTCGGCAGGCAGCGAGGATGTACGCCACGGCCGAGCGGGCTGCTTTTTACTGGGGCATGGGCATCAGCCAGAGCACGCATGGCACGGACAATGCGCTCTCGCTCACTAATCTGGCGCTGATGTGCGGGCACGCCGGCAAACCGGGCACCGGGCTCAATCCCTTGCGCGGGCAGAATAATGTGCAAGGCTGCTCGGATAGCGGCGGCTTGCCCAATGTGTACACCGCCTATCAGTCAGTCGCGGATCCAGAGATTCGGCAGAAATTCGAATCAACCTGGCATACCAGCCTCAACCCCGAGCCTGGACTCACGGTGACCGAGATGGTCGATGGCGCGCTGACTGGACAGATCAAGGCGATGATCGTCATGGGCGAGAATCCGATGATGAGCGAGCCTAATCTGTCACATGCCCAACATGCTATCGAGGAGCTTGACCTGCTGGTCTGCATCGACATCTTCATGAATGAGACCGGCGAGATGGCGGATGTGATTCTGCCATCGGCAAGCTTCGCGGAAAAAGAGGGCACCTTCACCAACAGTGATCGACGAGTGCAGCGGGTACGCGAGGCGCTGCCGGCTGTGGGCGAGTCTCTGCCGGATTGGCAGATCATTTGTGACCTGGCGAAACGGATGGAAGCGCAACTGGGCGTTGAGCAAAGCGCCGGCTTTGATTACTGCAACGCCGAAGAAATCTGGGAAGAGATGCGCAGCGTCACGCCGGACTTTTTCGGAATTACCTACGAGAGGCTGGATGAAGAAGGCGGCGTGCATTGGCCCTGCCCGGCGCCCGACCATCCCGGCACGCCTTATCTATTTGAAGAAGAATTTCCGCGCGGCAAAGGCAAATTCTGGGAGCTGGAATACGGCACCGAAAGCGAGTTGCCTGACGAGGAATATCCCTATCATCTGACGACCGGA
The DNA here is from genome assembly GCA_965223515.1 of Phototrophicaceae bacterium. GTDB lineage: Bacteria > Chloroflexota > Anaerolineae > Aggregatilineales > Phototrophicaceae > UBA6055. The sequence continues at coordinate 2,819,539 of CBDCWK010000002.1, read as the reverse complement.
CGTGTGCTCTTTCACTGGCATGGCGGCACCATGACGCGCAGTTCGCGGCTGGAAGACGCTTTTCCGGTGCCCATCGTCGAGATGCACCCGGCCGATGCCGGCGCTTTGCGAGTCGTATCCGGTGATTGGCTGCGCATCAGCTCGCGGCGTGGCCAGGTCGAGTGTCAGGTGATGGTGACCGGTCGTTCGCCGGCGGGCACGCTGTTTCTGCCCTTCCACTTTGTCGAGGCGGCGGCCAACCTGCTGACGCTGGACAAGATTGACCCACGGGCCAAGATACCGGATTTCAAGATGGCTGCGGTCAAGCTGGAGAAGGTGGCGAGGGCGTCGACCGTCCTGGAGGAGCAGGGCGCGATCAAAGACCCGCTACGTTATGTGCATTAGGCTTGGCTAGCCACGCTGGATATTGAAGAGTAATGCCATGAACGAGACAATTAAGATTGACTTGCCTGTAGAAGCGATACGCGATTACTGCGAGAGGCAGCCGATAGAGCGATTGTCTGTATTTGGCTCAGCCCTGCGGGATGAACTGACAGAGGATAGTGATATTGATTTGCTGGTGGAATATCGCCCCGGTACGACTATTACATTGCTGACTTTGGCTGGGCATGAAATCGACCTTGGCGAGCTAATTGGCTGGAAAGTGGACTTGCGTATGCCGGGGGAATTGGGGAAATCCTTTCGCCAGCAAGTTGTGGCCAGCGCGAGGCTGCTGTATGAAAAGAAGCCGTGAGAATGATCCTTATCATTTGCAGGATATGTTGGAGTGGGCTTTAGAAGCGCAGGAACAGGTAGATGGGGAAACGCGCAGTTCGTTTGCAGGCAACCGGCGCTTGCAGCTTGCTATAATGAAAGTGCTGGAAACTATCGGGGAAGCCGCCAGCAACGTCACCGCGGAAGTTAGGAATGAAAATACCCAGATACCGTGGGCGAGCATCATGGAATGCGCAACAGGTTGATTCATGCTTATCGAGAAATCGTGCTTGATGTGATATGGGATACGGTAACCGTTGATATCCCGGTTCTCATCACCGAGTTGCGACGTTTGCTCGACGACAACTTGCGCTGAACTAAGCTGTAACGTATTCAGGACCATGAGCGAGAAAGTAAAATTTGGCCTGCCGATTGAAGCGATTCGCGCCTACTGCGGTAGGCAACCGACCAAGCGATTGTTTCTGTTTGGCGCGACGTCTGTTTTGGCGAACTAGGCGCGAGAAAGAAGGGACCCGTTTGCGTCAAATGCAGGAAACGGCAACCTTCCTGGAGGAGCAAGGCGCGATCAAAGACCCGCTGCGTTATGTGCATTGAGACTTTTGGGGTCCCTGTCCTTGATTCTTCGTTAGCACGAAACGAAGTGCTATGATGGGCATATGAGGAGTAATCATCATGCGCGAGCAGATAAAGTCCTATCTTCCCGAGGACGAGATCCGCGAGTACTGCAAAGGGAAGCCGATCCGGCGTTTGTCGGTGTTTGGCTCCGCCGCGAGAAATGAATTGACGCCCGAGAGCGATATCGACTTGCTGGTCGAGTATTTGCCAGAGGCAAAGATTGGCTATTTTGAATTGGCTCAGCAGGAAATTGACTTGAGCGCGCTAATTGGCTGGAAAGTGGACTTGCGCACGCCGAATGAGTTAAGCCGTTTTTTTCGTCAAGACGTCATTGATAATGCGAGGCTAGTCTATGAGAAAGGGTCACGACAGTGACGCGGTTCGCTTGCGTGACATGTTAGAGGCGGCGAAAAAGGTATGACATTTCTTGGTTGGACATACTCGGCAATCGTTTTACGATAACGAATTGCTGCAATTGGCACTGCAACATCTTGTGTAAATCGTTGGGGAAGCCGCGTACAAGGTGTCGGCCGAACGCAAGGCGAAACATCCACGAATACCGTGGCCGCTGATCACCGGTATGCGACACCATATAGTTCACGCATATTCTGATGTTGATCTCGATGTGCTTTGGGTAGCAGTGACAGAGAATATTCCACAGTTGATTTCTAATTTGGAGAACTTGCTGGATGAGGAATTCGGGCTATGAGCGAAGTGATAGAGACGGACATCCCAATAGACAAAATTCGCGAATACTGCAAGAGCCAGCCGATAGAACGTCTGTCGGTATTTGGCTCGGCATTGCGCAATGAACTAACGCCTGAAAGCGATATCGATCTGCTAGTCGAGTACCTGCCCGACGCGCCCGTCGGCTATTTTTCAATGGCGCGACATATGAGGGACTTGAGTGAAATTGTTGGACGTCCCGTTGACCTGGCAACGCCAAATTCCTTGAGTCGTTATATCCGGCAGGGAATTCTGGCCAGTGCAAGGCTCATCTATGCGCAAGAGCCGTGAAAATGATTGGCTCCGTCTGCGCCGTATGTTGGACGCGGCACAACTTGCATCTGGATACGTGGACGCCAATGAGCGACGTACTGTTGAAGCAAATCCGCTATTGCAACGCGGCCTGGCCAAGACAATTCAGGATATCGGCGAGGCAGCAAGTAAAGTGACCCGCGAATTCAGATTAGATCATCCTGATATCCCTTGGCGAGATATGTCAGACATGCGGAACTTCTTGGTACACGATTACTTCGAAATCGACCTTGACGTGGTCTGGAAAACCGCCGTTGAAGACTTGCCTCCGCTCATTGCGCAGCTCGAAGAAATACTCTCGACCGAAGACCCATTAGAATGAACACATTTGTATCGCCGCGCTCAAATTTCACAGTCGCCATCATCGCCGGTGGGCAAAGCCGGCGCATGGGGCGGGACAAAGCTCCTTTTCTGCGGGATTTAGTCGGCTCCAGCGGCATCGGTGTTGCTTCCGTAGCGCGCAAGTAAATGCTATGATGGATATCTAAGGAGCATCCGTCATGAGCGAGACGAGAATCGCGGCCCTCCCAGTGGACGAAATCCGCGAATACTGCAAGGGACAACCGATAGAGCGTCTGTCGGTATTTGGCTCGGCATCGCGCAACGAACTCACGCCGGAGAGTGACATAGACTTACTGGTGGAGTACGTGCCGGAAGCGCGTATCGGTCTATTTGACATGGGTGGACATTTGATGGATTTGAGCGAGATTGTTGGTCGTCGTGTGGACTTGTGTACACCGCATGGGCTAAGTCCGTATATACGCGATGAAATCGTAGAGAGCGCGAGGCGCATCTATGAGAAGGAATCGTGACGGCGATCGCCTGCATCTGCTAAGAATGCGAGACGCAGCACAACTCGCGCAGGAGGTCGTCCAAACTCACGAGCGTTCAGACTTGGATGATGATCCTTGCTTTCAACTAGGTCTGGCAAAGCCGTGGAGCTTGTTGGCGAGTCCGCCAGCCGTATCTCAGACGAATTGCGGGCGCAGCACACGCAAATACCTTGGAGAAAGATTATTGGCATGCGGCAGATATTGGTACACAACTATTGGCGCGTCGAGATGGATGTAGTTTGGGAAACGGGGCAAAGGGACATTCCCCCTCTCATCGCTCAGCTTCAGCGGTTCATAGAAACTGAAGACGAGCGGCGTAAAAGATGAGCACTAGTCATCGTTCCGTCACCCTGGCGCCCATCTCCCTCGCCATCATTGCCGGTGGGCAAAGCCGGCGCATGGGACAGGACAAAGCTTTCGTCGAGCTCGGTGGCAAAGCCTTGATTGAACATGTCATTGAACGCAGCCACGACCTCGGACAAGCGGAGACGATCCTGATCACCAACAAACCGGCCGACTTTCAGCAATTGGCACTGCCGATGTACTGCGACGTCATGCCGGACACCGGCTCGCTGGGCGGGATCTACACCGCGCTCATGCAGGCGCAAAGCCGCGATGTGCTGGTACTGGCTTGTGATATGCCCTTTATCAATACCGAACTGCTGCGTTACATGATCGCGCGGATGGACGCCGACACCGATATTGTTGTGCCGCGGGTGGCGGGCTATCCGCAGGGCCTGCACGCGATCTACAAGAAAACTTGTATTGAGCCGATACGCGAGCAGCTAGAGGCGCATCGCTTGAAGATCATCCGCTTCTACGATCGGATGCGCGTGCGCTATCTCGATGAAAAAGAAACCAGCGCCTTCGACCCGGACGGGCACTCCTTTACCAATCTGAATACGCCGGCGGAGCTTGAGCTGGCTCAGCAACAATTCGCGCAGGATATCGCGGAAAGCCGAGGGTCATGACAGCTGCCTTTGATATTGATACGATGTTGGAAGGCTACCGCGGTCGTGGACGCGAGGCGCTGCTGCCCGTCCTCTGGGATGTGCAGGGCGCATGCGGCAGCATCAGCCCGGAGCAAGTGCATCGTATTTCGCATGCCCTGCGCGTACCGGAAGCCGACATCTATGGCGTGATCGGCTTCTACACGCTCTTCCACGAGGATGCGACCGGCCGGCGCATCATCCGCGTCTGCACCGATCCGACTTGCGCGCTGGCAGGCGCCGACGCGGTCTTACATGGTGTTTGTGAGCGGCTGGGCGTCCAAGAGGGCGAAACGACAGCCGACAATGAATACACAGTTGAGCATTCGCCCTGCCTGGGCTTATGCGATTATGCGCCGGCCGCACTGGTGAGCGCGCGCGGGGAGCCGGATCTGTCGCTGCCGCGCGCCTCCGCCGATTCGCTGCTGGGCGATTGGGATGCCGAGTACTTCGCACCCGCTGGTAACGCGGACTCGGTCCTGCTCGATCCTGCGCTCGCTGCTGCGCCACAGAAGTTAGCGGCTTACGGCGATTACGCGGGGCTGCGAAAGGCGCTCGACTCTATGACGCCGGAAGACGTGATCGCCGAGATTGAGAACTCCGGTCTGATCGGACGTGGCGGCGCAGCTTTCCCGACCGGGATGAAATGGAAGTTCACCCGCGCGGCCGCTGGCGATGTCAAGTATGTCGTCTGCAATGCTGATGAAAGCGAGCCGGGCACCTTCAAAGATCGCGTGCTGATGGAACACCGTCCGCATCTTTTGCTCGAAGGGATCGCGCTGGCGGCTTATTGCGTGGGCACAAGCAAAGCCTATATCTTCATCCGCGGCGAATACCCCAAGGCGATGGCGATTTTGGCGGGCGCGATTCGCGAGGCCGAGGCGCAAGGTCTGCTGGGCGCTGGCATCATGGGCTACGAATTCTCGCTGGACATCGAAATCCGCCGAGGCGCGGGCGCTTATATCTGCGGTGAAGAGACGGCGCTCTTTGAGGCGATTGAAGGCAAACGCGGTTTCCCGCGCATGAAGCCGCCTTATCCGACTACCTTCGGCTTATTCGGGGTGCCGACGGCCGCCAATAATGTGGAGACGATCTGCGCCACGCCTTTGATCGTCACCCGCGGCGCAGACTGGTTCAAAAGCATCGGCACCGAAGGCAGCGCTGGACCAAAGCTGGTGTCGGTCAGCGGGCATGTGGGTCAATCCGGCGTCTACGAAATCGAACCGGGCATGACGCTGCGGTATTTTCTCGATCATGTCTGTGGCGGCGTGCAGGGCGAGTTGCAGACGCTGCTGATGGGCGGCGCGGCCGGCACTTTCCTGCTGCCTGATGAGATCAATGTCAAGCTGACCTTTGAGGACCTGCGAGCGGCCGGCAGCACCTTCGGCTCCGGCGCCATCATGGTCTTCAATCAGACGGCCGATCTGCGCGATTTGCTCAAGCGGCTGGGGCGTTTCTTCCAGCACGAAAGCTGTGGCAAATGCTTCCCTTGTCAGCTGGGCACGCAGCGGCAAGTCGAAATCCTGGAGCGCCTGGATGCGCCGCAAGCTGGCGACCGTGAGCGCTTGCTGGATGTCGGCATGACGATGACCGAAGCTTCGCTCTGTGGGCTGGGGCATACGGCTGGCATCGCCGTGATGAGCGCGATTGAGAAGTTTCCGGGGTTGTTTCGACCCCGCCCCCCAGCAATGGAGAGGGGGAGCGACACATTGGGTGCCGGCTCTCTTGCAGATCGGAAGGGATATCAACATGGTTGAGGACAAGATTGAACTTGAACTAGACGGCGATGAGATCAGCGTGGCTAAGGGCACGACCCTCCTGGAGGCGGCGCGGCAAGCCGGCGTCGATGTGCCGGTCATCTGCTATCACGAAGCCACTTCGCCCAATGGACTCTGCCGCATCTGCGTGGTTGATGTCAATGAGGGGCGCGTCTTGCAGCCGGCTTGCGTTGTCGAATGCCAAGCCGATACCAAAGTGGAGACCCGCAACGAGCGCGTCTTGCGCAGCCGCCGCACCATCCTCGAAATGCTCAACGCCTCGGTCAACCTGGAACAAGCGCCTGAGATTCAGGGGATGATGACGGAATACGCGGCTGATGACGCGCGCTTCCCCGACGCTCATTTGAGGGAAGCCGAGGTGATCGACGACAATCCCTTTTACGTGCGCGATTACGAGCAATGTGTATTGTGTTGGCGCTGTGTGCAAGTCTGCGCCGAAGACGCGCAGTTCACTTTTGCGCTGACGCTGAAGAACCGCGGGCACGAGACCTCGGTGGCGACCGCCTTCGATATCTCGATGACCGATTCGCCTTGTGTTTTCTGCGGACAATGCGTAGGCGTCTGCCCGACCGGCGCGCTCAAACCGAAGGTGGAATGGGGCTTGGAGCAGGGCTGGGACGCGGATGAGTTGCGCCGCAATACCCGCCGTCAACGGAAGCGGCAAGATGGCGCATAGTGAGCGGGAAACGCTGACGGGCGCGCTGCCCTTCACTTATCGGGTGATCGAGGGCGACGACGTTCGGCTGGTCGAAGGCGGCGTCATCGACGAAGGGCTGCTGTCGATCTACGTCAACGGCGAGTCGCTGGCGACCATGATGTGCAGTCCCCTGCAATTGGAAGCGCTGACGGTTGGCTTCCTCTACAACGAAGGCGTGATCGACTCCGCCGATGAGATTGGACTGCTGCAACTTAATATTGCGCAGAGCGTCGCCGATGTCATCTTGACGCGCGACGAGGTCAAGCTGCCACGGCGCATGATCCTGACGACAGGCTGCGGCGGTGGCGTAACCGGACAGGTACTCTCGGAAAGTTACCCGGCGCTGGAATCCGATTTCGCCACGACGCCCGCGGTCATCCACCGATTGATGCGGCAGCTGCAAGGCGCGGCGCGGCTCTACAATGCCGTGCGCGGTGTGCATACTGCGGTCTTGGGTGACGAAGCCGGTCTGCTGGTCAGCGCCGAGGATGTGGGACGGCATAACGCCGTGGACAAAGTCGCCGGTCAGGCGCTGCTTGATGGCATCGACACGCGCGACCGCATCTTGCTGACTAGCGGGCGCATCAGCTCGGAGATGTTGGGCAAGGCGCGGCGGATGGGCATCCCGGTCGTGGCCAGCCGCACGGCGCCGACTAGCATCACCGTCGAGCTGGCGCAAGCCTGGAATATCTGCGTCGTCGGTTATGTGCGCCAGGGTGGCATGCGCGTGTATACGCATGGCTGGCGGCTGGGCTTGGCTGAATGAAAGACGCTATGCGCCGCCTCTTTTTGTCCTGGTAGGGTCTTGTCGCTAAAAGCAATCAAAACCTGTGATCAGGCCCAGAAACTCATAGTCCAAACTCGCAACTCCGCGCGGTTTCAAATCCCGGCAATTCAACGAAGTAGAAGCCCGCTGTAAAACAGGCTTCTTTCGTCTTGTGACAAAGCTTGGTCTGCAAATTAGCGCGGCCAATAGCGAGCCCACTGACTGTGGATTGGCCGTTCTAAGGGCGGCAGCTAGCTCCTTCACTACCATATAGTTGGAACGGACCCCACCAATACCACCAACTTCCGCCCCAACCCAACTTATCCTTATTGCTTCCAATCACTGCTGCGTTGCCGCTGATACTCCATGAGCCATTGCTGGATTTGACGCTCCAAGATGGGCTCGAGAGTCTCCCGTCGCTACTCTTTGTGGCGGAGAGTTTGAGTGTAGGCCCCCTCACCATTTGTCTGGTCGGTACAGCTTACACGGATGCCGGGGCCCAATGCGCTCGCTGCGCTGGCGCCGACACTGATTCCGTCGTCCTGTGCGCTAAGCGAAAGTGGGATCGCAAGTAACATTGCCACCAATGCGACTATCACAATGCTTTTCACGTTTCTGCCTCCTTTTAGAGGGGTATCATCGTCCTGAGCGAGAGCCCGATTGCAAAGACTGCCACAAAGAAGATGCGAAAAATGCGACTGAACATGATGGTTTCTCCGATCGGACTATTTTGCTGTTTTTTTGATGTCTCTCAATTTCACTATAAAATAATGCAAAATAATTACTATAAAATTAGTGTATTATGCACAATTTATCGTTGGTCGCGCAGTATAGGCTCATCACTTGTTGTCAGCGAGTCCTGTTGTTCGCCTCTGTGGTACAATTTTCTTTCAACACGCGCGCAACAGTTTTCGAGGCGGAATCAGCGTACAATGCCATCCCCCGAATTCTTCCAGGTCAGGCCCGTTGCCGATGCGCTCAACCTGCTGGACGCGCACTGGCAGCCGGACTCGCAATCAGAGACCATAGCGACCGCTAATGCGCTCGACCGCATCCTAGCCGCCGACATCCATTCGCCTGAACAAGTGCCTGCTTTCCGCAAGAGCACGGTTGATGGTTACGCTCTGCGCGCCAGCGACGCCTTCGGCGCCAGTCAGTCGCTGCCGGCTTTTCTGCGGGTCCGCGGCGAACTGAAGATGGGCGAAGTGCCGCGTGAAGATGTCGGCGATGGCCAGGCGCTGTTGATCCACACCGGTGGTATGCTGCCCCAGAGCGCCGACGCGGTTGTGATGATCGAATATGTGCAAGCCGCTGGCGACGATGAGATTGAAGTGCTGCGGGCGGCGGCGCCGGGCGAAAATGTCATACAAGCGGGCGAAGACGTGGCCGAGGGCGCGCTCATTCTGCCGCGCTGGCATCGCTTGCGTCCGCAAGATATCGGCGGATTGCTGGCTGTCGGCATCAGCGCGGTCAATGTGCTGGAACCTCCGCGAATCGGTATTCTCAGTTGCGGCGATGAATTGCTGCCGCCGCAGGCCGATCTGCCGCCTGGGAAAGTGCGCGACATCAATGCCTACACCTTGAGCGCGCTGGCGGAGAAACTTGCTGCCGCGCCCCTTCGTCTGGGCATCGCCGCCGATACTTTCGCCGATTATCAGCAACGGGCGGCAACGGGATTCGCTGCTTGCGACATCTTGCTACTGAGCGCCGGCAGCTCAGTCTCCGCGCGCGATTACACCCGCGATGTCATCAATGAGCTGGGAGAGCCGGGCCTATTGCAGCACGGTTTGGCGACCAAGCCGGGCAAACCGACCATCATCGCCGTCTGCGAGAACAAGCCGGTCATTGGCTTGCCGGGCAATCCGGTTTCGGCGCTGCTGGTGGCGCGGCAACTGCTGCCCCATCTCATCGCCCGGTATACAGGACAGAAGATAAACCTACCGCAGCAAGTAAGCGCGCGCTTGTCACAGCGGGTCGCCTCGGTCACTGGGCGTGAAGACTGGCTGCCCGTGCGCTTGAATGAAAGCAGCGACGGGCAAGTTTACGCCGCGCCGATCTTCGGCAAGTCGAATCTGATATTTACCTTGATCGGCGCCGATGGCTTGCTGCGCGTGCCCCTGAATACCGCCGGCTATGATGCTGGCAGCTCCATCGACATAGAGCTGTTTTGAACACCATGTCAAAGCGCAATATTTACCTGGAAGACATCCCGCTGGCGGAAGCGCGGGCGAAATTGCACGCGGCGCTGACTGCGGTGGGGCGGACGGCGGCATTGCCCGGCGAGGTCGTGCCGCTGGCGCAGGCGCTGGGGCGGGTGACCGCCGAGCCGGTTCGGGCGCTGCGATCGTCGCCGCATTATCATTGTGCCGCGATGGATGGCTATGCGGTCGATGCAGTCGCCACGGCGTCGGCGCGGGAGACGCAAGCGTTGGCATTGCGCCTGGGCGAAGAGGCGTACCCGGTCAACACCGGCGATCCGCTGCCCGAATGCACTAATGCCGTCATTATGATCGAAAATGTCAATCAAGCCGATGAGCAGACGCTGCTGATTTATGCCTCGGTCGCGCCCTGGCAGCATGTGCGCTTGATGGGCGAGGACATGGTGGCGACCGAGACGGTCCTGCAGGTCAACCATCAACTGCGGCCGGTTGATTTGGGCGCGCTGGCTGGCTGCGGGCATCACAGCGTACTGGTGAGACGCTTGCCGCGCGTGGTCATCATCCCGACCGGCAGCGAGCTCGTGCAATTCAAGCAGACGCCGAAACGCGGACAATTGGTCGAGTACAACAGTCTGATTCTGGCTGGACAGATCCGCGAAGTCGGGGGTGAAACCGAGGTCACGGGGATCGTCGGCGATGATGTCGACGGGCTGCGCGAGGCGCTGCAATCCGCGATCAACTCAAAGCCCGATCTCATTTTAGTGCTGTCCGGTTCCTCGGCCGGGGCGCATGACTATACTGCGGCGGCGATCAAGTCATTAGGCGAGGTGCTGGTGCATGGCATCGCTGTACGGCCCGGGCATCCGGTCATCATCGGCACGGTGGCGGATATTCCCATCATCGGTGTGCCCGGCTATCCGGTCAGCGCGGCGCTAACCGGCGAGCTATTCGCGCTGCCGCTGATCCGGGCTTGGCTGGGGTTGGCACCGCTTGAGGCGGCGACGGTTGAAGCGGTCTCGACGCGCAAAATCGCCTCGCCCATCGGCGATGATGACTTCGTGCGGGTGGCGCTGGCGGAGATCGACGGACGGATACAAGCGACGCCGCTGCAGCGGGGCGCGGGCGTGATTACCTCGCTGGTTCGCGCCGACGGGCTGGCGCATATCCCGCGCTTCCACGAAGGCGTCGATCGCGGCGGCACGCTTTCAGTCTCGCTCTATCAACCGCTAGCCGCGATTCGTCAGACGGCGATGGTCATGGGCAGTCACGACCCGATGCTGGACCTGTTGGCGACGCACCTGCGATTGCGCAAGGCGGAGGCGCGGATGGTTTCGGTCAATGTCGGCTCGATCGGCGGCTTGGTCGCCCTGCGTCGCGGCGACGCGCATGTGGCCGGCTGTCATCTCTTTGAGCCGGAATCGGCCAGCTACAACGTCCCCTACCTACAGCGTTACCTGGGCGATGAACCGATCGAGCTGGTGACCTTCGCCCATCGCGAGCAGGGTCTGATGCTGCCGGCCGGCAATCCCCTGGGCATTGAGTCCATCGCAGATTTACGGCGGGCGCGTTATATCAATCGGCAGCGGGGCGCCGGCACGCGCGTCCTCTTCGATTATCTGCTGGCGCAGCATGAGATTGCGCCAGCAGAAATCGTCGGCTACCGGCATGAGGAATATACCCATCTGGCAGTGGCGGCCGCGGTGGCTGATGGCATCGGCGATTGCGGCATGGGACTGCGCGGCGCTGCTGAGGCGATGGGGCTGGATTTCATCGGGCTGAGCTGGGAACGCTTTGATCTGGCGATTCCGCGGCGACACCTTGAGATTGCGCCCGTTCAGGCGCTGCTGGAGACGCTGCGGGATGAAGACTTCAAACAAGAACTCGGAATGCAAAGCGGCTATCGCAGCGACGAGACTGGCATGGAAGTCACGACATGATATGACTACAAAGACGCTGTAGGGGCGAGCCGGTGGTTCTCTCTTTTGCTGCGACCAAGAATGGCGGTCATAGATACACGCTGAAATCGTAGCGAAAGTCCACCGATGGCGTGCGCAGTTGCGCATCCATACCGCCGTCGACGAAGATGCGAGTGCCGGTGATATAAGCGGCGTCATCGGAAGCCAGGAAAGCGACCGCGGCCGCGATGTCGTCCGGCCTGCCCTGACGCTCCAGCGGGATGACCTCTGACGGCGGGATCGGTGTATCGCCAACGAAGGTGCCGCTGGCGACGCGCGTGCTGCCTGGGATGACGGCGTTGACGCGGATATTGAGCGGCGCTAAATCCAGCGCCATGACCCGCGTGGCTGCTTCGATGCCGCCCTTGCTGGTGTCATAGCCGAACATATGCCGATGGGCGCGCGAGCCGCCGCCGCTGCTCATGCTGATGATGACGCCGCCTTTGCCCCGCTTCGCCATCAGCCGCGCTGCCGTCTGCGAGCAATAGAACATGCCGCTGAGATTGACAGCCAGGGTACGCTCCCACGATTCATCGCTGTATTCGAGGAAGTTGGCGATGACGCCGTCCTTGTGCACGAAAGCGGCGTTATTGACCAAGATATCGACCGCGCCGAAGGCATTCACCGTCGCCGCAAAAAGCGCCACAACTGATGCGCGCTGCGTGACATCGCTGCGGACGTAGAGGGCGCGCTTGCCTAGTTCATCCGCCAGCGCCTTGCCACTCGCATCATCAATATCGGCGATGACGACATTGGCGCCCTCGGACGCGAGGCGGCGTACACAGCCGGCTCCGATGCCCTTGGCGCCGCCAGTGATGATGGCAGTTTTTCCTTCAAGTCGCATGGTGTTTCTCCTTATGTGTTGCTAAGCGAGCGACCCTTGGGTCACCCCTACATCCTGCGATTGTGAATGATTTTAGCTCGCGGAGAGGCGCGCCAGATTAAAGGCTGAGATGTCAAATTCGCAGGCGCCGTCCAGCGCCAGTTGCGTCAGCGTCTCGCCGACCGCCGCCGAATGTTTGAAGCCGTGACCGGAACAGGGCGATGTGACAACCACCCGCTCGGAAGCCGGATGGAAGTCAATGAGGAAGTGCTCGTCCGAGGTCAAGGTGTACAGGCAGACCTCGGCATGCAGCGAGTTGTCGCGCAGCCCCTTGAGCCGTGGCAGGGTCAAGCGGTGGTACATATCGGCTTTCTCTTCCGCGGTGACCACGCGGCTGACCTCATCGGGATGGGTGCTGGTGTGGTATTGCTCGGTCACCAGCTTGATGCCAGCCATGCCATCGCGCGGCGCTGGAAAGACCGACCAGAATTCTTCCATGGTATCGCTGATCCAGATGACGAATGGGAAGCAATCGGGGTAGAAGGCGCTGCGATCTTCCGCCTCGAACCAGTGGATCAACTGACGGCAGACTCTGATGCCACCACGATAGGCTTCAGGCAGCAAATCGCCTATCCAGGCACCGGCCGACAAGATCAGCTTGTCGGCGCTGTAGCTGCCCTGCTCAGTGACCACCGTCACACCCTGCGCGCTTGACTCGTAGCTGATGACCTTCTCGTTGGTATGAATAGTCGCGCCAGCTTGCCGCGCCAGCTCGAGCTGCGTCGCTATGCAGTGTTCCGGCCGCAGAACGCCCGCTGCCGGTTCATAATAGGCGCGGTCGTTTTGGCTGAGCTTGAAGAGGGGAAAGCGCCGCATCGTCTCGTCAGCGCTGAGGACTTCGTGCTCTATGTCGAACTTCTCGGCGATGTGGGCGGATGCCGCCACAAAATCGCCTTGATAGTGGAAAGCCGCCGCCTTATCCGAGCCGATGATGAGGCCGCCGCTTTGGTGCAAGAGCGTACGCCCGCTGAGCGCTTCCAGCTCGCGCCAGATCTCGTTGCTACGCCGCACGAAGGGCATATACATTTCACCTTCGGCGATGGCGCTGCGTGTGATGCGGGTGTCGCCGTGGCTGGAGCCCATGGTATGCGGCGGATCGAAGCGATCGATGCCCAGGGCAGTCGCGCCTTTTTTCGTCGCTTGATAAAGCGCCGCCGAGCCCATCGCGCCCAAGCCGACTACAATCAAGTCGCAACGCTTCGCCGTCATCCGCTAAGCTCCTTTCGCAGCGCCGTCGTCGCCGCTTCGTCAATCGTCATAGTATCAGCATCAATCACGACGCCATAGTCGCGTTCGGCCGCGGCCGCCGAGATGTAGCCCTGCCGCAGATCGTGCAGCACACGCTCGGGAGCGCGCTCAAGCGGCGCGCCGAATCCACCGCCGCCCGGCAGCTTGAGCAGGACGCGTTGACCGGGCTGCAAGACATAGTGGCTCTTGGGATGCGGACGCGAACCATCGGAGAGACGCACATCGCCGGCTGCGCCCGCAGCCCCGCCGCGCAGACCTTCAGCGGGATTGCCGGTTCGGTCATACATGCATGAGTGATTGGCCGGGGAGCCGGTGATAATCTCCAGCTCCATGACCTGCCCCAAACCACCGCGATACGTCCCCGGTCCGCCGGAATCCGCCCGCAATTCACGGCGATGCATCAGCAGGGGCGCGGCGGTTTCGATGGCTTCCACCGGCACACCCATGATCCCGCTGGGAAATGCCGTCGCCGACAAGCCATCGCGGTCGTGGGCTGCGCCCATGCCGCCGGCGGAGAAGAAAACATAGGCGAATTCGCGACCATTTTCGTCCATGCCATCCATCATGGTATTCCACAGACCGGCTGAGCCGTTGGCGATGATCTGCTCCGGCACGACTGCTGACAGCGCGGTCAGCAGCGGCTGACTGACGAAATGGCCGATCAAATGGCGGGCGCTGACCGGCGCCGGTCGCGTGCAATTCAGTATCGAGCCCACTGGCGCGCGCACCTCAATGGGGCGGAAGGCGCCTTCGTTATTGGGGATGCCCTGTGCCAGCGCTGCCATTAGCGTATAGGTGGTATAGGCGTGGGTGTAATTCAGCACCACATTGATGCCGCGGTCGACCTGCGGCGACGAACCGGCGTAGTCAACACATAGTGCGTCGCCATCAACCACAATCGCGCAGGCGATAGTCAGCGGCTGGTCGAAGCCGTCAATGGTGATGGTGTTGCGGTAGGCGCCATCGGGCAGCTTGCGGATGGCAGCCCGCACTGCCGCTTCCGTGCGGTCGAGGATTTGCGCCGAGACCTCCTCAATGTCGGGAAGGTCGTATTCCTCCAGCATTTCGATCAGCTTGCGCGCGCCGACTTGATTGCCGACTTCCTGCGCGTAGATATCGCCGATGACTTGATCAGGCACGCGCACGTTGGCGCGGATGATGTCGAATAATTCCTGGTTTGCCTCGCCGCCCTTGAAGAGCTTCATCAGCGGGATCGCCAAGCCTTCTTCGTAGAGCGAGCGGGCATCGCCGCCCATGGTGGCGCCGCCGATATCGACCGCGTGGCAGGTGTTGGCGAACCAGGCCACGCCGCGCCCGCGATAAAATACGGGCGAGACAATCGTCAGGTCGAAAAGGTGACCCGATGCCTCCCAGGGGTCATTGGTAATCAGCGTGTCGCCCGGGTTGAGGCTGTCGATGGAGTAATTCGGCACCACATATTTGCGTACGCAATTCGCCATGGTGTTGATGTGGCCCGGCGTCCCGGTGACCGATTGCGCGATCATATTGCCGCTGCGGTCGAAGACGCCGGCAGAGAGGTCACCCGCTTCGCGCACGACCGTGGTGAAGGACGAATGGATCAACGCCGCCGCTTGCTCGTCGACCACCGAGATCAGCCGACTCCAAATCACTTCCAGCGTTATCGGGTCGATCATGCGTCCGTCTCCCTCGTCAAGAGCAGGCAAGCGCCGGCCGCGACTTGCGCTGACCAGCCGGGCGTGACCACCGTCGTCGATGCCGCTGCCTCGATAATCAGCGGACCCGCCGCCGACCAGGATGCGCCCAGCTGTTCGCGGCGGAAAACGGGCGTCTCCAGCGGCGTTCGGTCGGGACCGAATCGCACTGGACGATAAGCGATGGGCGCATCGCCGGGAGTCTGTGACTGCTGAAAGTCGGCGCTGTGGATCTGGGGCTGCGGACCGCTAATCAAGACGCGCCAGTTGACCGCCTCGATGGGCACGCCGTCCGCCAACTGTCCGTAAAAGGCGCGGTACTCGCTTTCGAAGACACGCTGCATGTCGGCGATATGCCGCTTGCTCAAGCGCTCCATGGCGAAAGGCACGCGCACTTCATAACCTTGGCCGACATAGCGCATATCAATATTGAGCCGCACACTGATGTCATCAGCGAGTACGCCAGCTGCCTCGACAATTTGCCTGCCCTCGTGCTCCAAATCAGCCAGGATGCTGTTGAGTTCGGCCAGATCAATTTCGTCCAGTCGCGCGACATAACTGCGAGTGAAGTCGAAGGCGATCGGCGCGGTCAAGAAGCCGAAGGCGGAACCGACGCCGGCCATCGGTGGAATGATTATGCGGCTGATGCCCAAGCCGGCCGCCACGCCGCAAGCATGCACGGGACCGGCGCCGCCAGTGGCGACCATACAGTATCGGCGGATTTCCAGCCCGCGTTCAGCCGCATGGACGCGAGCCGCCGCCGCCATATTCTCGTTGACCAGTTGATGCACACCCCAGGCGGTGCGCTCCAGCGGCAAGCCCAGCGCCGCCGTCAAATCATCAAAGGATTCGCGCGCGGCAGCGAGATCGAGTTTGATGTCCCCGCCGGCGAAGAAGCCGGGATTGAGATAACCCAGCAGCAGATCCGCATCGGTGACGGTCGGCTGCGTCCCGCCGCTGCCATAAGACGCGGGACCGGGCGCGGAGCCGGCGCTCTGTGGACCGACGGCGGGCAAGCCCAGCGCGTTCAGGTGGGCGATGCTGCCACCGCCGGCGCCGATCTCGATCATCTCGATCATGGGCACCATCAAGGGTAAGCCGCTGCCCCGCTTGAAGCGATGCACATGCGCCACTTCGGATTGATGGCTGATGGCGAGTTCACCGGCGCGTGTCAGTGCCGCTTTGGCTGTCGTGCCGCCCATATCGAAGGCCAGCACATCGGATTGCCCCAGCAGCCGCCCCCAGTGGACGCCCGCCAATGCGCCGCCGGCTGGACCACTCTCCACCAGCCGGATGGGAAAATCGCGCGAGGCGGCCACGGTGGTCGTGCCGCCGCTGCTCAACATGATATTCAGCGGGGCGTCGATGCCGCTATCGTGCAAGCCCGCTTCGACCCGCTCCAGATAGCGCTGCGTGATGGGCTGGACGTAGGCGTTGGCGATGACAGTGGAGGCGCGCGGGTACTCGCGCATGCCGGGCGCGACCTGATGTGAAGCCGAGATCGCGACGGCGGGCAGCGACTCTTTGACGATTTCCAGCGCCGCCAGTTCATGCGTGGAATTGGTGTAAGCGTGCAAGAAACAGATGGCGACCGCTTCGACCGCCTCGGCGCGCAAGTCGGCGCAGATGGCGCGCAGGCAGGCTTCATCGAGTGGACGCCAGACGCGACCATCGGCCAGCATGCGTTCCGGCACATCAAAGCGCAAGCGCCGCTCGGCCAGGGGCGCCGGTTTCTTCAGCGCCAAGTCGTACATATCGTAGCGACCTTCGTTGCCGATCTCGACTGCATCGCGGAAGCCAGCCGTCGCCAGCAGCGCCGTTTTTGCGCCAGTGCGCTCGATCAGCGTATTGGTGATCAGGGTGGTGCCGTGCACGACATAGCGAATCTCAGTCGGCGACAGGCAGGCATTTTCCAGCAAGCTGCGCAGGCCATCAAGCACAGCGACCGAGGGATCGGGGTAAGACGTCAGCAGCTTCTCGACGGCGATGCGTCCACCACGCAAGTCGAGGGCGACCAGGTCGGTGAAGGTGCCGCCGATATCGACAGCCAGCAAGATCGGTGGCGCTGTCATAGGCGGGGGATCCTCTCAGCGGCAGGCGAAGCAACGACGAGCACTATCATAAGAGTTGCGCGGGTGGCTGTCAAGCAGGCAGGAGCGCCTTGAATATTAGAAGGCGGCAACAGCGCCTTCATACCAATGGTCGGGCAGGGCATCGCGCTCGGCAGCCAGCAGATCGCGCAGGATGGCATCGGCATCGGCTATCGAATTGGTCAGCGGGTCGGTCATTATGGCGCGGCGAAGCAGACTGTAATCCGCCTTGACGATGGCTTCCGCCGTCAGTTCGTGTGTATCGAGCACCAGCTCACTCAGCCCGCGCAAGCCACGCGGCAGCTCGCCGACCGGGCGCGGACGCGGTCCGTCCATATCGACATCGCAGAGCAATTCCAGGAAGGCGTCATCGGCAAGATTGCTGACGGCGCCGCGATTGGGCGTGTTGATGTAGAAGGGCTGCCCCAGACCGCCGACCATATTCTCGATGATATCGGTGGCGTGGTCGGGACCGAAGGTGGTCATGAAGTCGCTGATGGGCTGCGCGCCGCTGATGAAGTCGTCGACCTGCCGCCACATCGCTTCATGGCGGGCGTAGCGCGCATCCGTCTCCCAAATTGAGAGTGGCGGTATTTCATCGGGCAGCACACCGTGTCCCTGATAAAAGCGCAGGTATTCCTTGGTATGGGCGACGCAGGTGGGGACGGAGCCAAAGATGTTATACAGCTGCCAGGCGATGGCGTCGTTGTGCAAGGCTTTTGCGCCTTTATCGCCGCCGGTATCTTCAGTCGCGGCGCTGCGGCGCAGGGACTCGGCGATCTGCGGCCTGACATCGCGTCCCTGATATTCCGCCTTCAGCATCCAGGTGAAGTGATTGACGCCGGCGATGCGCAAGTCGAAGTCGGCAGCCAGCTCGTCGGTCCACTCGCCCGCATCGGCAATGAGACCGGCGCGCTTGGCGTAGCGGATCTTGACGTGGGGCATGTGCAGCGAATCGCAGAGGGCGAAGCTCTTGACCTGCGGTGCGTAGCGGGCGATCGCCATGCCGTTGACCGCGCTCGGATTGATGTAGTTGATCACCCAGGCATCGGGGCAGAGGCGCTCGGTATCAGCCAGGCAGTCCATGATGAGCGGCAATTCGCGCATAGCGCGGAAGATGCCGCCGGGACCGATGGTATCGCCGCTGCACATCCGCACGCCGTATTGCTCGCTGATCTGGCAATCCAGCCCGCGATAGCGCACCGTGTCGGCGGCGAAGCTGAGCACCACGAAATCGGCCCCGGGCAGGGCATTCTTCCAGTCCGAGGCAACTTCGATCTTCAAGTCGACGCCGGTTTCGGCGACTACTTTCTGCGCCAGCAGCCCCATCTTCTCCATGCGCATAGGGTCTCTATCGACCAGCGCCAGCGTGCCGCCGTTTAGGTGGGGCGAATGGATCATCTGCCAAATGGCTTGCCTGCCGAAGAACAGGCTGCCGGAGCCGATCACGACCACTTTTGGCTGCTGAATACCGGTCATGAGTTTCTCCTTGATTTTGCTGTCATGGGCAGCGCTCAGTATATGTGCCAGGGCGCATCAATCGTTCATGCCATGCACATGCTTTGACTAAAGCATACGCAAGACCTGCAAGTCACGTTTGGGATTTGCGAGTGGATTGCACAGACGACTTTACAGTTTTGCCGGCGGTGATTTTGGAAAATGTGAGGTCGACGCTCAAAACCGCCCGTAGCAAGACTGCCGGGAGATAGCCTCCCGGCGTCAGTGGTAAATCATGTACTCAGGGCCTTGAGTTGCGGTTTGCGCGTTTAGCGGTTCCCTTGCGGGCGCCGTGTAGTCCGCCGACGGTTTTGACGGGGCGGCCTGCTGGATGAAGAGCGTGATTGCGGCGCTTTGATCGCTGAGGCATAGGGATGCTCGGCGACCACCGGGATCGGCTGGCGGATCAGATCTTCGATACCATTAAGGTATTTGCGCTCATTGACATCGCAGAAGGAACAGGCGATGCCGGATGCGCCGGCCCGCGCGGTACGTCCAATGCGATGCACATAACTCTCAGGCATATTCGGCAAGTCAAAGTTGATGACGTGGGTCACCGAATCAATATCCAGGCCGCGCGCGGCGATATCGGTGGCGACCAGGACCGGTGTATGCCCTGACTTGAATTTCGCCAATGCGCGCATCCGCGCAGTTTGCGATTTATTGCCATGAATCGCTTCAGCCGGAATGCGAGCGCTATTCAATTGCTTGGCAAGGTTGTTGGCACGATGTTTGGTGCGGGTGAATACCAATACCCGTTCGGATGCGGAGTCCTGCAAGATATGTTTGAGCAGAGCCCGTTTTTCGCCGTTCTCCACAAAGTAGATGGATTGGTCGATTTTCTCGACTGTAGTCGCTTCGGGATTCGCGTCAACCTTGACCGGATCGATCAGAATGCTTTTGCTCAAGTCTTGAATGGTCTGGGGCATCGTGGCCGAGAACAGCATGGTCTGGCGCTTTTTCGGCACCTGTTTGATGATGCGCTTGACATCGTGAATAAAGCCCATATCCAGCATGCGATCGGCTTCATCCAAGACGAGATATTCGACCTGATTCAGGTGGATTATCCGCTGGTTCATAAGGTCCAGGAGGCGGCCCGGTGTCGCCACCAGAATATCGACGCCGCGCCGAACGGCATTAACTTGAGGCTGCTGGCCGACGCCGCCGAAGATTGCCACGTGTCTAAGCGGGCTGTCCTGGCTGAACTTGCCAAATTCTTCATCAATTTGGGCTGCCAGTTCGCGCGTCGGCGCCAGCACCAGTACGCGGATCCGTCGCTTGCCGGCGTTCGCGCTCAGCATTTGAACGATGGGCAATACGAAGGCGGCAGTTTTACCGGTGCCTGTTTGGGCACAACCCACGATATCTCGCCCATTTAAGATATGAGGTATGGTACGCTCCTGTATTGGCGTCGGCTTGGAATATCCGACTCGTTCGACGACGCGGAGCATGGAGCTATTCAGTTGTAGACCTTGGAAAGACATATTGTTTTGAGGTTTCTCGTTACGTTGAAAGGGGGAAAACAAGGCATTATTAATCAGAACTGCGAAAAATACTAGGTCGGTTATTTATTGGATACGAAACCGATTGTGCTTGGTGTATTATGCGGGCAATCACTGGCAACGATAAAGAGGCAGATATAGACATGGGCAATCCATACGAATACGCGAAAGCTAATCAAGCGCGTTTCCTGGAGGAGTATCAAGAGTTGCTGCGCATCCGCACGATCAGTACGCAGCCGCAGCACGCCGGCGATGTTGCCGAAGCCGCCGAATGGCTGAGAGCGATGATGTTGCGGATCGGCATGCAGAGCGCTGAAGTGATCCTGATGCCGGAAGGGCGTTGCCCGCTGGTGCTGGGCGAGTGGAATGGCGCCGGCGAGGATGCGCCGACGATCTTGATCTACTGCCACTATGATGTGCAGCCGGCTGAAGTCGCTGATGGCTGGGACACCGAGCCCTTCGAGCCGACTATCAAAGACGGTCGGCTTTATTGCCGCGGCGCGGTCGATAGCAAACTGCATGTGATATCGAATCTCAAAGCGGTGGAATCTTGGCTGGCGGGCGACGAGAAACCGAAGGTCAACATCAAGGTGGTGCTGGAAGGCGAAGAAGAATCCGGCTCGGAGAATATCAACGCCTTCTTCGCGCGGCATCCCGAGCGGCTGGCGGCCGACATAGCTATGGTCTCCGATGGGGCGATCCTGGCGCCGGACCAGCCGAGCCTGACTTATGGCTTGCGTGGGGCCGCCGCCCTGGAATTGCATGTTCAAGCGCCGGTTAGCGACCTGCACAGCGGGCATTGGGGCGGTTCAGTGCATAACCCCATTCAAGCGCTCTGTGAGATCCTGGCGCAGCTGCACGACGAAAACGGGACCGTCACCGTGCCTGGTTTCCACGATGACGTGGTACCGGTGACGGCGAAAGACCACGCGCTCCTGGAGCGGGTCGAGCCATTCCTGCAAGCTGAATGGGACGATGTCGTCAAAGCGCCGGCGGTCTGGGGCGAGGCAGAATATACCTTGCCGGAACGGCTGGGCGCCCGCCCCACACTGGAGATCAACGGCATTCACGGGGGCTATACCGGCGACGGTATGAAGACGGTGCTGCCAGCGCGGGCCTTCGCCAAGATCACTCTCCGGTTGGTGCCGCGCCAGGACCCGGCGCGTGTAGTCAAATGTGTCGTTGATCATATCCACAGCATCGCGCCCGATACGATCAAGGTGGACGTTCGCTCGGGCGAATTCGGCGCAGCAGCGGTTCTGCTTGATGTGGATGGTGTGGCGATGCGAGCTGCGGCTGAAGCCTATACCTATGCTTGGGGCGTGGAGCCGGTGTTTGAGCGTTCGGGTGGAAGTGTGCCAATCTGCTTCGAGTGCGCCAAGGTGGCGGGCGAAGTGGTGATCATGAGCTATGGGCTGAAGAGCGGCCGCGCGCACGGTCCCAACGAGAATATCTATCTGCAGAATTTCTACAACGGGATTCAGTCCACGATCAAGTTTATTGATGTGGTGGGGACAAAGCGGGGGTAGGCGGAATTTGAGTAGTCAAATGAACACTGGCAAGAAATTAGCACTTTGGCTCAAGCGGAAATTCCTAACAGTTGGTTCAAATGGGGCAAAATTTGCGCAATGCCCAGCACAGCACTGCCCAAGAATATGAGCATTATGATCGCAACAATTGCTTTGTGCGACCATGCTACCATACTCCCCTTGTCATCAACTATACTTGCGTTGTTCTTATATATCTGTATGTAGGACTTCTGCATGAGCTCAGAGAAATACTCTGGATCGCAAGCAGACCAGTCCGTTGCATTCTGTTCGCTTGGTTGCATCGGGTGTGTCCGGAGTCTTCTTACCCAGAGTGTGCGAATCGAAAGAATGGCTACAAGGGCGCACAGGGCAACCAAGACTATGCTCACTGCAGTTGCGATGAAGTACACTAGAGGTTGGTTTCCAAATATCTGTTGCAAACGCACTTCTCCTGCACTGAAGGGCAGGTTGAGCGCAGCCACGATACCTGCTATAATGTTTACGATGGTAAGATTGTGCATCGCCTTGTTTTCCAAGTTCCTTATGGCATCCTTCTGCGATTGAACGTGTGTTTGGAGAAGTTGTATTACGGTCTCCTGATTGTGCAAGGCAGTAGCTTCATCCATTTTAATTCTCCTTGGAGGCACCTATGAACGACAAAGATCAAAAGCAGAATGACGTTAAGGTACAAAGCCCAGTGTCTAATGACCGTGGCGCTGATAACGCGCGCCGTCCACCCGAATCACCCGGGCGTCGACCGGAACCTTCTTATGGAGAAATAACAGAAGGCGAATCCGGTGCATCGCTTTGGCAGACAGTAAAAATGGCTTTGCGTGAATGAATATGTGTGCGCAACGCATTATATCACGCCAGGTTGTTGTTTAGTCAATCTTGCAATGCGCGGAACTAAATATGAATGACACCGATCAAGCACCCAGCGGAAACGAACCGCAGTCGCCACCGAATAGGCCGCGTGATTCAGACGATGGTAGCAAGCCACCCGAAAGGCCAAAACCACGTCCTAAGCCTTCGTCTGGACATGTTGATTATGGGCGCGATACACCACACCGCGTCCTCGGCGTCCTAACCGCAGTGTTTAGGCTTGAGGTCGTTTTTTCAAGTGGTTAGTCTAAGCTCTCCTTTGCCCCGGCAGTCACTTTTTGAACTGTTCGGTTTTTTCTAATAGTTCATAATGTACTCCGATCATCCAGAATTCTTCTCCCAACGCCCAGCATGACCGCAACCGCCTCATCCTTGCCGGTACAGCTCGCCTCCGTCGCATTGGTCTCAGTTTCCAGCGGCGCGCCCTTTACATTCCGTAACTGCAACCACCTTCCCAAGCCAAGCCTCCCTGATTGCTAGGTTTTACAGTAAATTTGCATAGACGCAAAACTTTGGCAACGAGCCTCCTGAATAATGGCGATCAGTTGAGGACGAAATCTCTCGTCCTCTGGTCATAACGCGAAGGAGACTTGCCAAAATGACTGTAAAACGACTCACCCTGATATTCGCTCTGTTCGCGCTGCTGGCGGCGGCTGTCAGCGCTCGCGATGAAGTTAAGGGCGAAGGCATCCCCGGTTCCACGCTGCGGCATGAAATTGGTTTCCCGTTTGACGATGACATCTTGCTGGAAGCGACCGGCTTGGACGCTGAAGCGCTGCGCACGGCGCTTATGGAGGGCTCTACCATCGCCGAACTGATTGAGGCGAATGAGGGTGATATCGAGACCGTAATTGCGGATATCGTGGCGCGGATGACTGAAGACATCAATGAGCATGCGGCGTCGGTCCTGGAAGGTCTTGATGAGCAGGTGCGCGAGGAACTGGACGCGAGTTATGCCTTCCGCGGGCCTTGGGGACGGCGCAGGGTTCGGCTGCCGCGACTGTTCGGTTATGCGGGCGTGGGCGATACGATCCTGGATGCGACCGGACTGGATGCGGCTGGTCTGCGTTCAGCGCTGGCAGATGATTCAACGATTGCCGAATTGATCGAGACAAATGAGGGCGACGTCGCAAGTGTAACCGCCGACCTGGTGGCCACGATCGCGGACGAGGTCAACGCCGCTGCCGCCGCGCGCGTCGAGAGCCTGGAGGAAAACATCACCGAGGCGTTCAACAGCGACTTCGCCGACCGCTGGCACCGGGGACGGCGAGGTCACCCGCGGCCGCGCTTCTTCTTCGGCTACTGGAGCATGAAAGGAATGCCAGAGAGCGAAACGCCCGCTGCCTAGACTTGAGATTCGCAGTGACGTCTGATTTGGAGGAAGCGCGGGGAAGAGCCTGCGCTTTCTCTATTTTGGCTGGGACGCTCACACTTTCCAGCGCCACAGCTAGGTCCGCGCTTGAGCTCAGATCTTGGGAACATCCAGGGCTTCTAGCGAACAGCAAGTGTGCTGACGTGCGGGGGAGCACTGTAAAAGGGTCATTGTTATGGTTGGCCGTCAAAGGCTCATCATCACTCGATGACCAGCCGTCCCAGCGGAACGCGCGCATCGAGGAAGGATATACCGTCTGCATCGCTTGCCGGTACTCGCTCCCGGTCTCGCGCGCGGTAGATGCCAGTGAAGACATGGTACTGACCTGGCGCCAAGTCCGCCGGCAGCGGGACTTGCCAGGCTTCGTGATCGGCAAGGCCGCGGTACCAGAGACGCGTCGGCAAGCGTTCTCCAAGTGGCTGCTGGTCATAGACGAACCACTCGCCGCTCTCCTCGTGGCCCAAGTGAAGAAACTGCGCGTGGTCCTCGCTACCGTTGACGTCGCTGCGCCATTCAACAGTTATGTTCAGGGTCTCGCCCGCTCGCCCGCGTTCTGGCATGTCGACGGCGTCGAGCGTAAACCCGTTTTCCATTACAGCTAGCGGATCACGGGGCGCGGGCGTGGACGATTCTGCCCGTAACACCAGTTCACCCAGGACAACTTGTCTGTCATCAAGCAGTTGGTGATCGCTGGCAAGTATCCGCTGGAACACATATTCTTCGCCTACGTTGCGCCAGATCGTCAGAACAATCCAATGTGCGCGGTTGGCCGCTGCCTCGGTCAGGCGGTCAAGGGCTACCCACTGTCGATAGACAGGTACATATCCAGGACTCAACAAGAAAAACCTGCGATGCGCAAACCTGTCGCGGCTCAATTTAGAGTCACCGCTGGCCTGGTCAAGCAGATGAATGGAATAGCCCAGCCCAGCAAGGTTTCGTCCGCTGAAATCCCAGCGCTCGGGGGATAAAAAGAGATGTATATGTTGCTTGCCATTTTCCATTAGGTAGCCGCGCAGGCTCACGCCCGACTCGAACTCAACGGCTGCTGACCGGCCGCCAGTTGCGTAGAGTTCAAGCGGACGGATGGCCGGGCTGATGATGAGCAGGAGCAGCCAAACTGCCGGGAAGGCAAAGAGCGCGCGCCGAACGCCAAGTGCGGGGGGAAGAGACGTGTCCGAAAACTGGATCAGCATGGCAATTAGCGCCAGCCAGATACCCAGAAACTCGAGAGGTTCTTCCACCCAGAAATGTTTCGAGCAGCGGTTGATAGCCTCGAATAGCGAATTGCCGCAGGTCGATTCGAAGAGCAGGCCGCCTGCCGCGCTGGTTGCCAGACCAATTAGCAGGGTCGCGTACGAAATCCAGGTGGGCTTAAGTGACCTCGCAGCCACTGCAAGCGTAGCGACCACAACAGCCGCACCCAGCGCAATGTAGTAGATGCGCCAGTCATAAATGAATTCATGCACCACGGCGTATTCGTCATACGCTAGCAAAAAGAATACTAAGCCGATCCCCACGAAATAGAGGCGATGCCAAGCCGGTCGTGCTCTTGCAAGCCAGGCTGTCACCAGGGCGACGAAAGCGACCAGCGCCAGTTGCAGAGAAGCAAGCGTGGCGGGGATATTCCATTCGCGATCAAGATGCCAAAGCCACTCTTCAAAACTCGAGGATGATTGCGTGAAGATGGATGGAACGACCACCAGCAATTGCGCCGCCAGCATCAAGTAAGCCAGACGCTTACCTGTTGATGACAGGCGCGGGATCAGCCAACGGTACGCGATTGAACCAACCGAGATATAGAGAAATATGACAAAGATGCGAATTAAGGCTTCAGCTGAGACATACATCTGCGGAGAGTCTCCTTAATTCTCGTCCGCGCTGGCGGACCGGGCGCAGTCAATATTACTTTATTATCGGCCTGGCGATCTATTTGTAATTAAACTCCCAGCGCCCCGCGTCGAGCACTACCGCTTCATCCTCACCGGGCCAGGGCGGCGTGGTTGTGATCACAAACTGCAGCGGGGCAGCGCCGGTATTGCGAAACTGAAACTGCGTGCCTAGCGGGATCGTCAAGCTGACACCCGGCGCCACATCCAGCACCTGCTCATGCTCGCTCTGTTTGCGCCAAACTTGCCCCGCGCCCGAAAGAAAAAACCAGACTTCCTCGACCGTGCGATGCCGCACCGGGATCGAGACCGCGCCGACCGGCAGTGTGCAATGTACTAAGCTGGCGCCGTCTAGGCTATGCAGCAGGCGAATTTCTGAACCGTCGGGCGCTATCACATCGTACGCAGCGGGCGCCTGTTTGCTTTCAAATTGCGGCATACCCCCATCCCCCATCCCCTTCCCCCTGAACTTGCCCCGTTTTGGTGGACAGTGATTTTGTCTAATCGTCAGCGAGTTCATACTGTGCCGGGCTAAGGAAGCCCAAGGCAGAATGCCGTCGCTGCCGGTTGTACCAAATCTCTATGAAATCGAACACAGCTTGCCGAGCCTCTTGAATTGTAGCAAAGCGTATAGCTGAACATTCCGTTTTCAGAGTCGCGAAGAAACTCTCCATCATGGCATTGTCATAGCAGTTTCCGGCAGCGCTCATGCTGGCTTGGATACGATTGTCCTGCAGGAGTTGGCGGTATTGCTTGCTGGTATATTGGCTGCCGCGATCACTATGATGGACCAAGTCGCGGTTAATACGCCGCTGTCCCAAAGCCATTTTCAGGGCAGCCATCGCCAGTTGGCTGTCCGCCTTCCGCTTCATAGCCCAGCCCACAATCCTGCGCGAATATGTGTCTAATACCACCGCCAAGTGGAGCCATCCTTCACCGGTTCTGATCTGCACGATATCGGCCAGCCACTTCTGGTTGACGCGCTGAGCTGCGAAGTCCTGCTGCAGTAGGTTCGCTGCCGCTAAACCGGATGTATGCGATCGCCTACGCTCCCCGTAGCCTTGTTTGCGCCGCGCCCGTATGCCATCCAGCCGCATCAAACTCGCAACCCGCTTGCGGCTGACTCGCCAACCCGCTGCCCATAACTCCGCGTGGATCCGTGGACTGCCGTAGCGCTGGCGACTGCGCTCGAAGATGTCGCGAATCCGCCGCAAAAGCGCTTCGTTGTCCCGCTCCCGCTGGCTGACAGCCCGCTTCAACCAAGCATAGAAGCCACTGCTTGATACTTCCAACACCCGGCACATCCGCCGTACGCTGAATTGTGCTTGGTGACTCTCAATAAATCGAAACTTCATCGCGGTTGATCCTGCGAGAACACTTGGATAGCTTTTTTTAAAATATCTCGCTCCTCCCGTGCAATCGACAACTCATGCTTTAAACGACGAATCTCGGCATCCGCCTCACGCTCCGCAGTCGGTTTCAATTCATCGCTATTTTCATCTACACGAAATCGTTGACGCCACTTGTAGATCAGTCCCGGCGTGATGCCCAGATCACGTTCGACCTGGCCCACTTTCATTCCAGGTTGTGCAGCCAACTTCAATGCTTCGCGTTTGAACTCGTCCGGATACTTCTTTATGTCCGCCATCTTCCCCTCCAGTCCCTATCATATTGGACAATCCTTGTGTCCACAAAATCGGGGGAAGATCACCCCAAAATGAGGGAAGGGGAGCCTCATAAAACCAAACACATCAGTCAGGCGAAGTCTCCCCTCTTTATGGGGGGGGATTTAGAGGGGGGACGGATTTCCCGCCTCCCAGCGCGCCCGCACCGCATCCCAAACTTCGGGATTGATCAGATGCGGCGGACGTTCTCCGCGCAGGACTTGCAGCACTTGCTCCAGCGCGTGCACGACCAACCGCCGTTTGCCGACCACGGTCGCGCTGGCCACATGCGGTGTGATCACCACGTTGTCGCGGCCCAGCAGCGGATTGCCCGCTAGCGGCGGTTCAGGATCGGTCACGTCCAAGCCGGCGCCGAAGAGATGCCCGCTATCGAGAGCTGCCGTCAAGGCAGCTTCATCGACATGCCCGCCGCGCGACACGTTGATGAAGACCGCGCCCGCCTTCATCTGGGCGAAGCGCTCGGCGTTCATCAGCTTGTGCGTCTCGTCATTGAGCGGCAGGTGCAGGGAGACGAAGTCCGAGCTGCCCAGCAGGTCTGCCAGTGAATCCGCCTTTTCCACGCCCAGCTTGCTAAAGCGCTCGTCGCTGATGTAGGGATCGTAGGCGACGACTTTCATGCCGATGGCGCGGGCGATGCCGCTGACGTGCCCGCCGATCCGTCCCAATCCGACCAGACCAAGCTGGTTGCGATCCATCTCCAGCGCCACGTACCCGCCCCAGATATTCTTGCTTACGCCGCTGTTCAGCATACTGTCGAGCTCATTTGTCACCCGCTTGATGCTGCGCGCCACCGTCATCATCAGGGTGACGGCTTGCTCCGCTGTCGATACCGTCGGCGCATCAGGCGCATTGACCACAGCGATGTTGCGTGCGGTGGCGGCGGGAACATTGACCTTGTCGTAACCGACGCCGGTGCGGGCGATGATCAGCAGGCGCTTTGCCCGATCCATGGCTGCGGCATCGTATGTGCGTCCGCCCGCCATGACCGCATCGGCCACTTCCAGTCGGTGGAATTGATCGCTCGCAAGCTGGTCACCCGGGCAGATCCCCTCGGCGACATCCTCAAACATGTGCCGGAACTCATCCGGTACTACCGATTCAAACCAGATTTTTTGCATGC
This sequence comes from Phototrophicaceae bacterium, assembly GCA_965223515.1. GTDB lineage: Bacteria > Chloroflexota > Anaerolineae > Aggregatilineales > Phototrophicaceae > UBA6055. Next base: position 2,790,628 of record CBDCWK010000002.1, on the reverse strand, counting down.
TGATATCTTCCTCTTTCAAGCGCGATTAGAAGTGCACATTCTCGTCGACGATTTGACCCACATCGTCCGTCGCTTCACGGATCAGCTTGAATTCCGCTGTCAGTGCCCGATTGAAAGCCGAAATATCGGAGCTGTGCATGACCAGATTGGCGCCAGCCTTGACCCATTCGATCTCGTGATGGGTGAAGTTGTGGTGGATGCCGATGCCGACTCCCGCCGCCCGCGACTTATTAATGATGGTGCGGATCGCCACATCGAAGTCCGGATGGTCGTATTGTTCCGGGATGCCCAGGCTGCATGACAGATCATGCGGACCGACCAGCACGCAGTCGATATAAGGCAGGCTGAGGATTTCATCGAGGGCGTCCAGCGCCGGCACACTCTCGATATTGATGAAGAGCGCCTTGTTGGCATTGCGCCGCGCCAGATAATCCGTCAACTCGGCCTCCAGTTCGATCTCTCCGTCCAGCGCCGCGCGCAGCCGTTGGCCTTTTAGCGGACCGAATTTGACCGCGCCGCCCAGTGCCTTGACCTGTTCCGGCGACTCGATGTAGGGGGCGATGATGCCGTGCGCGCCGCCATCAAGCACCATCTGCGCCTGATAGGGATCGGGCGCGGGAATGCGCACCACCGGCGCCAGATTGAGCGCGGAGAAGGCGTTGCACAGCCAGGAGACTGTATTGCGGTCCTGCGGCGTATGCTCAGTGTCGATGAAGACCATATCCAAATCGAGGTTCGATACCACGCGCGGCCAAATCGGTGAAGGCGCATAAATCGCGGTTCCATAAACGCGCTGTCCCGCACGCAGAGCTTGTATCAGTTCTTTTCCATGCATCCTGTTTTCTCTTCTCTTATATGTGGCAAGTCAAGAGGGGATATTAGCCTTAGCTCTGGGATAAGTCAAAGCCTCGATTCGTAACGGTGCTTGTCTGCAATTGCGGCTGCGCGTTGAAATGGTCCCCATTTGATCGGACTTCTTCATTGGGCTTGCAACAATTAGTTTCACGTTACGTATTCAACTGAAAGCGCTCGGACGTCGATAAATTAGTTATTCGGGAGCTATGATGTCCTTCTTCAGTTCCAATCGCGAGCGTCGGCTCTGGTTCGCGCTGGTCATCGTCCTGGCGGGGATTTACGTCACGCTAGGACAAGCGCCGGCGATAGTGGCAGCGCTGGGCGAACGCATTGTCGCAAGTGCCGGTACCAACCTGTTTTTCGCGCTGCTCGCGCTGCTGGTGGTGATCCCGATTATCTTCATAGACAAGCGACTCAGTCGAAATGAGATTGCGGTCGGGCTAGGTATCCTCGCGGTATATCTGATGGCTTGGCTGAGAATAGGGTCATGGGCGGAGCGTACTCACTTATTCGAGTACGGCTTGGTGGCGGCGCTCGTTCATGAAGCGCTGCTTGAGCGTAAAGACAACGGTCGTCGCGTGCCCGCGCCTGCCCTTCTTGCGCTGATCATATCGCTACTTTTAGGCTGCCTTGATGAGGGCATTCAATCCATGTTGCCCAACCGAGTCTTTGACCTCATCGACATTGCTTTTAATTCACTTGCCGCCACAATAATAATCGGGGCGCGCTGGCTGGTAGCGTGGGTGCGGCGCTGGGCGCAGAGACGACGGAGCGGTGAATAGTTTTACGATGTGCTCTAATCGACAGTCCACGGGGCTGGTTCAGTTATGCTGAATAATCTGAAAGTGGAGGTGTGATGTGCGTTTGGGACTGAACCTCGGCTATTCGGGCGCGCGCATCGACCTGCCGATGGACATGATTCTCGAAGCCGATCGGTTGGGTTATTATGCCGTCTGGACGGCGGAAGCCTACGGCTCGGATTGCATCACGCCGCTGGCCTGGATCGGCGCTTTGACCAAGAATATCAAGCTCGGCTCCTCCATCATGCAGATGCCGGCGCGGACTCCTGCCATGACCGCCATGACCGCCATCACGCTGGATCAACTCTCGGGCGGGCGTTTTCTCCTCGGGCTGGGGCTTTCCGGACCGCAAGTGGTTGAGGGCTGGCACGGGCGCCCGTACGGCAAGCCGCTGGGCAAGACCCGCGAATATGTGCAGATCGTCCGGCAGATCCTGGCACGAGAAGCGCCGCTGGCGCACGAGGGCGAGCACTATCAGATTCCCTATCACGCGGCTGATGCCACCGGCTTGGGCATACCCTTGAAGAGCATCATCCACGGCCGCAAAGATATGCCGATTTACCTGGCGTCTATCGGACCGAAAAACGTCGCCCTGACCGCCGAGATCGCTGATGGCTGGCTGCCCATCTTTTTCTCGCCGACGCACTATGAAGCAGCGTATCAGGCGGCGGTCGAAGCGGGCTTCGCCAAAGCGGGGGCTGGCAAGAGCCTCGATAATTTCGACATCGCGCCCACGGTTACAGTCGTCATCGAGGACGAAATCGAGCTGGCATACAATCAAATCAAGCCGGTCCTGGCGCTGTATATCGGCGGCATGGGCGCCAAAGGCAAGAATTTCTATTATGATCTGGCTTGCCGCTTCGGTTTCAGCGCTGCCGCTGATTCGATTCAAGAACTGTACCTGCAAGGGCGCAAGGGTGAAGCAATGATGGCGGTGCCCGATACCCTGGTCGACGCGGTCGCCCTGGTCGGCTCGAAAGCGCGCATCCGCGACCGTTTGCAGCTCTGGCGCGACTGCCCGATTACAACGTTGAACATCACGGCTTTCTCAGTCGATAATATCCGCTTCATGGCGGAAGAAGTCCTCTAACCGCCATTAACATAACTCAGCGATGTAGGGGCGACCCGATGGATCGCCCGCGACACAATTGTTCCGCAATCGGGCGACTCACAGAGTCGCCCCTACAGATTTCGACATCGCTGTAGATAGAGCTTGGTAGGTTCCTCCAATTAAGAGGGCACAGATAACTCAGAGAAAAGTATGTTGCCAATGACCCCTCTGTGCCCTCTGTGTGCTCTGTGGTAAAAACCATGTACCATTTTCGCTCGTAAGGATTCAGTTTTATGCTCGCACTGACGAAGACCGCGCTCAAGCCGCTGCAAATCGGCGATATCGTCATCGAGTCGCCGCTGACTCTGGCGCCGATGGCGGGGCATAGCAACTTTGCGCTGCGCAGCTTGTGCCGCGAGCTGGGCGGCTGTGGCTTGGTCTGCACCGAGCTTATCAGCAGCAATATCGTCATGAATTCGCGGGCGCGCGCCCGGCAGCGTTTCGATTGGCGCGCCGACGAAAGTCCGGTCGCGGTGCAGCTCTTCGGCGTGGAGCCACAAGTCGTCGCCGAAGCGGCGCGCGTGGTGGTCGATCATGGCGCCGACATCGTCGATATCAACATGGGCTGCTGGGTGCCGAAGATCGCCAAGAAGGGCGGGGGCGCTGCCCTGCTGCGCGATGTCAAGGTGGCGGCCGCTGTGGTCGAGGCAGTGGTGAAGGCGGTCGATGTGCCGGTCACGATCAAGGTGCGCAGTGGCTTTGAGGATGGCGTGGTCTCGGCGGCGCCTTTCGCCATAGCGGCGGAAGCTGTTGGCGCTATGGCAGTGGCGGTTCATGCTCGTTTCGCCGGGCAGGGTCATGGCGGCGCGGCTGATTGGGCGGTGATCGCGGCGGTCAAAGACGCCGTGCGCGAGATGCCTATCATCGGCAACGGCGATCTGCATTCGGGCGAGGATGCGCGGCGGATGTTGGATGAGACCAGCTGCGACGCCGTGATGGTAGGGCGGGCGGCGCTCGGACGTCCCTGGATATTCCGGCAGATCGCCACATACCTGGAGACCGGTGTCAGTCTTCCCGAACCGTCACGCGCCGAACGGGCGGTGATCGCGCTGCGACACGCGCAACTGACGCTGGAAACGACGCATTTGCCCGAGCATGTCGCTGTCCTGGAGATGCGCGGACAAATCAGCAAGTATAAACTTGACCTGCCCGGCTCGCTCCACGTGCGGAATCAACTGGTTCGGATTGTATCCTATGCTGAACTCGAGTCGATTCTGCTCAATGTGGCGGCTGGGGATTGATGCCTTGCAGGCTGTATATCTTGTTGGATGTCCGTTAGGGTTATCACGACGAATGTCTTCCTTCTAGGCAAAAGGGGCAGTACGCATGACCACCCTCATCACAGGCGGAGCCGGCTTCATCGGCAGCCATGTCGCTGAGGAATTGCTGGCTCGCGGCGACCGCGTGATAGTTATCGACAACTTCAACGACTATTACGACCCTGCCATCAAACGGCGCAATGCCGAGCGATTGAGCGGCTACGGCAACTGCTCAATGATCGAAGGTGATATCCGCGATGTGGCGCTGGTGAATCGCCTTTTCGCCGAGCAGGGCATACGCCGCGTGGCCCATCTGGCTGCCATGCCGGGTGTGCGCGCCAGCGTCGATCAGCCCCGCCTTTACCTGGATGTCAACCTAACCGGTACGCTGAACTTGCTTGAGGCGGCGAAAACGACCGGCATCGAACAATTCGTCCTGGCATCGACCTCATCAGTCTACGGCAATACCGAAGTTCTGCCCTTCGTCGAAACCGACACAGCCGACCGTCCACTGGCGGCCTATCCGGCGAGCAAACGCGCTGCCGAGTTGCTGGCGCATACCTACCATAACCTTGTCGGGATGAATATAACTGCGTTGCGTTTCTTCAATGTCTACGGACCCGCGGGCCGCCCGGATATGATGCCTTGGCGCTTGATGGAGGCGACGCAGACTGGCGAGCAAATCAAGCTGTTCAACGGCGGCGATATCCACCGCGACTGGACGTATATCTCGGATACAGTGGCGGGCGTGCTGGCAGCGCTGGAAACGCCGCTCGGCTACGAGGCCATCAATCTGGGTTGCGGCGCGCCGATTTCGCTGGCGGACTTCGTCGAAGTGATCGAGGAATACGCAGGTGTATCTATCAACTCCGTTTCTGTGCCGACGCCCTTGAGCGACCCGCCGATCACCTTTTGCGACAATGGCAAAGCGCGCAAACTGCTCGGCTTCGCGCCATCGGTTTCCGTGCGTGACGGGCTGTGGCGAACTTGGGAATGGTATCAGGATTATCGCGGATTGTAACTCAGGTGACTGCCGCCGGTATTTTGGATACAATGTATATTGTCGATAACTTTTCTTCTCATCACTTTTACGGACATAATGGCCACTGCAATAATTCACACGCTAGAGGACTTACGCGGGCAAAGTGACAGGGTCCTCGCGCTCGCCGAGCAATATCGGGTAAATCAAATTCACGTGTTTGGGTCGATTCTGCGTGGCGAACTGCGGGCTGGCAGCGATATTGATTTTCTGGTTGAGTTTGAAAGTGAATACAAACTGCGCGACCACATCAGGCTTACGCAAGCGCTGCAAAGCCTATTGGGAAGGCGCGTAGAAGTGGTTGACCGAAGATCGCTGCGCTCGGAACTGAGAACTGTGATTCTCAGCGAAGCGCAGCCCCTGAGATGAAAGACCAGCGCCTCCTGTGCCGCGATATTCTTGATCGCATCCGACGCATCGAATCGTACACCGCCAGCGGTCGCGATGTTTTCCTGAATTCTGAGTTGCATCAGGACGGCGTCATACGCAGCTTCGAGGTCATCGGTGAAGTGGTCAAACGGCTCGATCCGGCCCTCACCACTCAGTATCCGCAGGTCACATTTAGTGATTTTGCCGGCCTTCGCGATGTCTTGATTCACCAATACCATCACATCCGACTTGACTTGGTATGGGAATTCCTGCAAGAGGATCTGCCACGCTTGAAGTCCGCGGTCAAGGTCATGTTGTTCAACCTGGAATCGAGCACGGATGTGGACACGTGAGTTCGCCCCGGTGCGTTAGGAACGACGGGCTGTGGCGAACTTGGGAATGGTATCAGGATTATCGCGGATTGTAGAGCGCCGGACGTTCCATGCCGACCGCCGGCTCGGGCTGTTCGGTCTCGCTTGATCGGACGCAGGCATCGGCGACCACCAGCGACATATAACCATCCCAAGCCGATGGACCGGTCGGCTCGCGCTTGCGAATAGAATTGATCCAAATCTGCACCTCGTCGATATAGGCAGTGGCGAAGCGCTGGGGCCAACTCGGCGTAATCGCTTGAGCGATGGCGCTCCCCTGCCGTAATACCGGACTGGTGTGGCTGACTGTCTGCGCAGTACCGGTTTCGCCGGTGATTTCGACCGCCACCTCATAGCCATAACCAGAATCGCCATTCCACTCCAATGTGCCTATTGCGCCGTCCGCAAACTGCAACTGTACGACGGCGAAACGCGCGCTTCTCGGCTGATCAGGCTCGGATGGCACCCACTGCACATAGACCTGGCTGATCTCCGATCCCATCAGCCAGCGCGCCGAGTGGATGTCGTGAATGACCGAATTGACTATCGCCCACTCTATCGTCTTTGGTCCACTTTCCGAGTTGATGTGTACGCCGCGGAATCGCAGCGCCTTGCCAATTTCGCCTTGTGCCAGCAGGTCATAGACATCGATGTGCGTGCGGTCGTAAACGCGCATGAAGCCGACTTGAACCAGACGGCGCCCGGCAATGACCTCGGCGCGCAAGACCCGCTCGGCATCAGCCACAGTGGTCGCCATTGGCTTTTCGCAGAGCACTGGCTTCCGGGCTGCGACGCAAGCTATCGCTTGGTCCGCGTGGGCGAAATCCGGGCTGGCGATCAGCACGGCATCCACGGCGGGGTCGGCTATCAGCGCAGCGGCATCGGTGTAGGCTTTAGCGCCGCAGTCGGCCGCCACCGCCTGGGCACGAGCTTGATCGATATCCATAACCGCCGAGACTTTCGCGCCCATTGTACGCCGCGCCAGATTTCCCGCGTGTACGCTGCCGATCATACCGGTGCCAATCACGCCTACGTTTATTACCTCATTCTTCATCGCGCAAATCCCTTCAGTCGTTCGCACAGCTCAACACCTTTTGCAGGCGCAGCAATTCAGTTGGCAGTGGCAGGTCAGTCTCGACGCGCGCGCGCACGCCTCCGCTCACATCCGGCAGAGAATTCGATCGTGGAATCCATTTGAAGTTTATCAACTCATGCCCAAAGGACAAAAGTCTCAGACCACAATTGTGAATCGTAATCTGGATGTCCGGTTCTTGCCTGTAAGACGATCTTGAGCAGCTATGCAAGCTAGTGGCAGATTATGCAGCGTTTGGTACTCGCGCGGCGCCTTTGGCGACGAGCGCTACAAATGCGCTTCCAAGCCCAGGCGCTGATACTGTTCCGGCGGGCTGTCGTTGTCGCGCATCAGCCTGACCATGTGCTGAATCATCATCTCCTCGACGGCCGGGTCATCCAGCGGATTCTCCTGCCCAGGATCTTCCTCGACGTCAAAGAGCAAGGCGCCGAAGGCATGCGCATCAACCCAGGCGCGGCCCGCTATCTTCATGGTGCGGCAGCCCTTGGTGAAGCTGAATGGCTCGGCGAGCTGTATGTCTTGCAGCTCTTCGACGGAGAAGGGCGCGCGTATATGCTGCGGCATCAGCGTGTATTCGTAGAGCGGCTCGTTGGCGGGGTTAGCGGGCGCGCGCATGTAGACGTACTTGCCATCGGTGCAATTGACGTGACCGCCGTGAATGCCGAAGAGCGCCGCCTCTCGCACAGGCTTATCACTCGCGATTGCGTCATGCAGCGGAACGCCCTGCATATCGGCTGGCAACGGAGCGCCGAAGTAATCTAGCAGGGTCGCCGGCAGGTCAATCATCTGCACCAGACTCTCGCGCCGTTCACCCGCGATGCCGCTGCGTGGATCCCAAATGAAAAGCGGCGTATGCGCCAATTCCTGATACCAGGGCTGCCTGTTCTTCGCCCACCAATCATGCTCGCCTAACAAGAAGCCGTGGTCGGTACAGACGATCAGCAGCGTGTCGTCCCACATCTGATATTCATCCATCTTGTCGAGCACACGTCCCAAATAGCGATCGCACATGCTGAGCAGCGCCGTGTATTGGTAGCGCATATATTGCACATACTCGGGCGATTCGGTCAGCGGCTTGTAGCTGGGCCAGTCCGATGGTAGCTCTGACGGTGGCTCATCAAATATCTTCGGGTATAAGTTCTTGAATTCTTGCTGGCTGAAGAAGGGTTCATGTGGGTCAAAGGTTTCGATCTGCAGATACCAGTTATCGGCGTCGTGATTGTCGCGGATGAATTCCATGCCCAGGCGGAAGGTCTGCGCTTGTGGCTGATCTTCCGCCTGCGGCATAGTGCTGCGATTGATCCAATCCTGAACCCAACCCCGTTCGACCGCATTCGGGTCATTGGATTCACGTGTATCGGGCGGCAGCTCGATCTTTGGCTCGACATGCCCCTTCCACAGATCGCCCTCCTGCCCGCGCACCAATTCATAGCTGTTGTAGCGGTTGTGATAAGTTGCGCCGCCATCCTCCCAGTAATGCTGATGGTCGGTCACTAAATGCGTGTAGACGCCATTGTTCTTGAGTATCTCCGGCATGGAGTCGTCAAAGGGTTCCAGCGGCGTCCAACTGCGGTGCAAGAAATTGTAGCGCCCGCTGTGCAGCTCGCGCCGCGCCGGCATACAAGGCATGCTGCCGACATAACAATTGTCGAAGACAGCCGTGCGCTCCGCCAGCCGCTGAAAGTTCGGCGCATGCACCCAGTCCTTGCCATAAGGCGGCAGCATCCGGCGGTTCAACGTGTCGAACATGATCATGATGGCTTTCATGTAGCGTCGCCTTTATGAGCGCCTGACTCAACAAAGAAACACAGTGCACAACGGTATAGCTCCCGTTTTTCTCTGTGCCTCTGTGTATCTGCGGTGAATCTTTTGCTTTGTTCGCTCTAGCCTTTGACCGCGCCGACTGTCAATCCCTTGATGATGTGCCGCTGAGCCAGCAAAACCAGGATCAGCGCCGGGATCATGGCCACGAATGAACCGGCAGCCATCTCGCCGTAGCGGATGTTGAACTCCTGTACGAAGTTGGCGATGCCCACCGGAATGGTGCGCCCCGCGCTCGTGGTCGTCAGCGTGAGTGAGAAGAGGAATTCCTTCCAACTGAAGACGAAAACCAGCACGCCCATCGCCGCCAGACCGGGCCGCACGATGGGAATGACCACCAGGCGAAAAGCCTGCCACTGCGAACAGCCATCGATGACCGCCGCTTCCTCCAGCTCCTTCGGCACCTCGGCAAAGAAGTTCATCATCATGATGAACGCCAGCGGCATATTGAGTACGACATGCGCCATGATCACCGCGGCCGGCGAGTCATAGACGCCAGCCGCGCGCGCCCACAGATAATAGGGCGTCACGAAGACAATGGGCGGCATCATGTTGATGAAGAGCAGCCAGACCAGAATCCCGCCAGTCACCCAGCGCGGCCAGCTCAGCCGCGAGACGGAATAAGCCGCCAGCGAACCGATGAAGCCGCAGATGACAGCGACACTGGAGGAGACGACTAGGCTGTTGCGTGTCAAATCGGCGAAGTTGCTGCGGCTGCCGGTGAATATCTCTTCATAGTTGGCGCTCTTCGCTGTGAAAAAGAAAGTGCCGCTATAAATATCAGCAGTGCTTTTCAGCGATGTTTGCACGATATAAAAGACCGGAAAAAGGATGATGAAGACCACCATGAGCAGGACGAGATTCAAAACGACTTTCGATAGCGTCTTTTGTCTCATCACAGCCGCCTCCGCACCTCGCGGCTCGCCCACAGATAAAAGGCGACAAAGATCGTCATGAAAGCCGCCACCATTAGCGACAGGAAGGCGGCGTATCCCAGGCGGAATTGCTCGCTGAAGACCTTATAGATATGCATGCTGATCACCTGTGTCGCCGTACCGGGTCCCCCGGATGTCAGCACGAAGATTTGATCGAATACCTTAAAAGCGAGGATAGTGCGCAAGAGCATCGCCACCAAGATAGTCGGCGCCATCATCGGCAATATGACGTGGCGGATCATGCGGTATTCATTGGCGCCGTCGACGCGCGCCGCTTCCAGCAGAGACGGTGGAATCGATTCGATGCCGGCCAGCATGATCAGGAACATGAAACTCGTCCAATGCCAGACATCGACGATGATGACCGATATCAGCGCCAGATCCGGGTCAGCCGTCCATAGTGGCGGATTCTGCACTCCCAGCTCGATCAAGATGGTGGTGAAAAGCCCGTAATTGTAATCGTACATCAGCGACCACATGGTGCCGATCGCCACCGGCGGGATCAAGAGGGGGATGATCACCACGCTGCGGTAAAGCACGGACAAAGTCTTGGTGCGGCTGATGGCAACCGCCAGCGCGAAGCCGATCAAGGTCTCGAGGATCACCACGGCGATGACAAAGACCAGCGTATTCTTGATGGCGATGCCAACGATGGGATCCTTCGCCAGATTGTCCAGCTGCCCCAAGCCAATGAATTCCGAGACTAACTTGCCCTCGACGAATTCCAGCTTGGACACACTCATCTGCAGCAGCTGCGCAATTGGCAAAGCCGTGAAGATAACCAGGACAATCAGCAGCGGCGCCACGGACCAGTACTTGAAGCTGCCCGAACCGAACAATTTGCTGCTGATGTCGTTTTTCGTTTTCAGTGATACTTCTGCCATGTCAACCCCATACCCGGACGATGGGTAGAAGCGGGCGCATATTGAGGAAAGAGGAACCATCAGCCCGCGAGCGGCGTGACCGTGGCTCCTCTATCAGATTGACGGCCGAAGCTACGATACGGTATAGCCGGCATCTTCCATGACGGTGCGGATTTCCGATGCCATCAGCGCGACGGCTTCTTCGGCGCTGATCTCATCGACATAGGCTTGCGCCAGGCGAGTGGACACACTGTCGCGGATCAAGGGCGTTTCGGGCAAGCGCGTCTCCGGATGCAGGAATGGCGTGCTCTCGGCGAAGGCGCTCGTCCACCAACCGACTACCTCATCGGTTGCCAGTTCTTCGTAGGTATCTTGACGGACGGGGATAGCGCCGGCTTTGGCGTAAGCCAATTGATTGTCCCCGGTGGTCAGCCATTTGACGAACTCAAGACCGGCGGCAGCGCGCTCATCCGGTAAGTTATCCGGATGGCACATGACCCACATGCCCGTCCGTGGCGAACGACCTTCAGCAGTGACGCCAGGCACTACCGTAGCGCCCATCTTGCCGCCGACGATCGAGATTTCCGGATTGTCATAATTCGGCGCCGCCGCGCCAACCATGTGGACTTGCGCCAGCCTGCCGCTCGCCATCAGCGCCAGCAAGTCGCCCTGGCCCAGATCGGCGTAATTTTGCGGCGCCCAGGTCCGCCCCAGCTTCAGCCAGCGCTGGACCGCTTCCAAGCCCTCGGGCCGCTCGAAGCCGACCGACCAACTGCCGTCCGCTTCCAGGCGCACGTACTCCGCGTCGTAAGAATCGACGTAGGCGCCGAACTCCCACCAGATTGGATTGGCGCGGTTGGCATTGCCGAACATGCGCGGCGGATTGCCCAACTGCTCGGCGATCGCTTCCATCTCGTCGAAGGTCTTGGGCGGCTCGATGCCGGCGTCATCAAAGAGATCACGGCGGTAATAGTAGAGCTGTATATTGCCGTTGATCGGGATGCCGAGGATGGTGCCCTCGGGTCCGTTCACGCCCAGATTCGAATCCCAGCGCGCCGCATCGCCGTAGCTGATGATGTTTTCATCAAGCGCATAATCGGCATCGATATCCAGGATCGGTTTCAGCGTGCCGGAATCATAGAAGAAGGGGATGTTCTGCTCGGTGATGGCAACGGCGTCATACTCGCTCTCGCCGGCTTGCACAGCATTGCGCGTCTTGTCCAGCATGCCGGGGAAAGGTGTGACATCGAGGTTGATCTGGTTGCCAGTGGTTTCAGTATAGAGTTCAACCATGGCGGCGAATCCCGGGAACCAGGGCGAGTCATTGATCAGAATCGTAATCGGCGGCTGGCTCATCACATCTTGCGCCATCGTCCTGATGCTGTTGGATAGCAGCGGGTTCGCCGCCAAGCCGGCCGACAAAGCGCCCATTGCCTTCAAAAAGTCACGCCGCGAGAAATTGCCAATCTTCTTGTTCATGTTCATCTCCATTCGCTAGTCATCATCAATAAATGAAGCGGACGATAAACCGTAAAACCACAAAGAGTTTCCTTCCGTTGATAAACTGCTATTCAAGAAAGTTGATCCGTAAACCTTACCCCATTTGCTGAGAATCGACAAACGCAGCGTGCGGCGGCGCGACTTGCAAACCTTGTCTCAGCCGCACAATTTTCTGCATAACACACCCAACGGTGCTGTTGTATACTCGGCGTTTCTTTGCCCTATTAACCCGGGATGCCCACTTGAGTATCAAAGCGCTGCCATACATCCTCTTGCTCGGCTTCTTCTTCGGCTCTTCACTCGTCGTCTCACGCTTCAGCGTGGGCCAATACGATCCCACCACCTACATCGCTATCCGCATGATCATCGCCAGCCTGATGTCACTGGCGGTTTACGCCCTGGTTACCGGGCGCCGCGTACCACTTGATCGCGAGTTGTGGAAGCGCGCCGGGCTGCTGGGCGTCTTTGGCACCGCTGTGCCCATGACCTTGGTCGTCACGTCCCTGCAGTATCAATCGAGCGGTGTGGCTTCGCTGCTGCTGGCGACCGGTCCGGCGCTGACCATCGTCCTGGCGCATTTCATCCTGCCGGACGAGCTGCTGAATCGGCGGAAAATATTCGGTGTTGGCTTGGCTTTGGGCGGCGCGCTTTTGCTAGCGCTGAGTGGAGAGGATGGCTTGCCAGATGCCTCGCAGGCGGACCCGACTGGCTACCTGCTCGTCAGCATCGGCATGGTTTTCAGCTCGATAATGATCATATACGCGCGGAAATATCTCAGTGGCTACGACGCCTTTGATGTCGGCAGCGTTCGTCTGTTCGCCACTGCCATAGTGATGATGCCCTTTTCGCTTTTGACTGTCGGCTTCAACCTGAGCGCGGTGGACACCGCCGGTATCATCGGCTTGATCTACGCGGCGATCGTCGGCACCTTCCTCGGTTTCATGCTGTCCTTCTATAACATCAAACGCTTTGGCGCGACGCCGACGGTGATGACCACCTATGTCATCCCGATAGTGGCCGGCATCGGCGGCGTATTGCTGCTAGACGAAGAAATCACGGGCACGATGGTGATCGGCATGATCGTCATCGTTAGCGGCATCGCCTTGCTGCAGGAGTATCGCAAGCCGACCGGATTGCTGCGGCGCTATCCGCACAGAGGCTCCTACTGAGTATGATTTCCATCGCGGTCATCTCTTGGTTAATCTCTCGCTGAGTCGCTGCGTTCTCCTCCAAATGCAAAAAGGGACCCGAAGGTCCCCGTGTCGGTTGCTATTGCCTAATACAACGGTTGATGAACCTCTGGCGCCACTTCATCCGTTTAGCCAGTGTGTCCTGTGTGCCCCGTCCCCATTCAATATAGGAATAGCAGAACGCGTCGTCTGAAACAACCATGTAGACAAGCACTTCTTCGCCTTCCACGTCGTCCCAAACTGCACTGCGTACGGTGAGTTCGTCGGCGTTCACTGTGGTTGGTTCTGTGACATTCTCATTGACAGCGACTTCACCTTCCCCGATATAGCCGAGCTCTTCCAATACCCCGATGACGGTCTCAATGCCGTATTCCTCGACGACGGCCTTCATCAAGCTGGTAAGAAAACCCAAACTCTGCGCCCCGACGGGCATTGCCAACACGATTACCAGTGCGATTACTGCGAAAACCTTTTGCATCTTGCTCCTCCCTTTATCTCATAGCGATGCACTAATCCACATTGCAGACGTCATAGGCTTGCCGCAAGGCTGCCCGCCAATCGCCGGCCGGCACAAATTCCTGGCCGACGTAGCCGCTGTAGCCGGTTTCGGCAATCGCCCGACAGATAGCGGCATAATTCAATTCCTGCGTCTCGTCAATCTCATGTCTTCCCGGCACGCCCGCGGTGTGATAATGGGCGATCCACTGATGGTTGTCGCGGATCGTCTGGATGACATCGCCTTCCATGACCTGCATGTGATAAATATCGTAGAGCAAGCGGGCATTGGGCGAATCCACCGCCGAGACCACCTGCACGCCCCATGCCGTCCGATCACACTGATAATCGGGATGATTGACTTTGCTATTGAGCAATTCCAGGATGATCGTGATGCCGGCCGATTCGGCAGCGCGCGCCAGTGGCTCCAGGTGCTTGATGGCGTTTTCCGCCCCTCGCGCGTCGTCCAAACCTTCGCGATTGCCACTGAAGGCGATCAAGAAAGGAATATCCCATTCGACAGCCAGCTTCAAGCTGGCGTCCGACTGCCGCTTGATGTCGTCCCAATACTTCGGATGGCTGATGCCCTGCGTCAGCGGGACGTGCAGTTGCTGCGCGGCGATCTTCATGCCCTGATCGCGCACTAGCGCAAACTTGTCTACCGGCGCCAGCTCCATCGCTGTATAGCCGATCGCCTTAGCAGTCTGCAGCAAGTCGACCGGGTCAATCTCCGGGCGGTCAAAACACCACCACGACACCGATTGTTCAATTGCCATATTCTTAACCTTCTATCTCCATTGTCAGCCAATAATTGCGGTAGGCGCGCGTCTCGCGCAGCAGCAGGTCAAGCCGATTCTGCAACTTGTCCAGCGCCTCGCTCGGCGCGTCATCAGCCGCCTGCAGCTGGTATTCTCCGCTCTCCGCCACTTCATAATCGAGTTTACCCAGCGCGCGCAGCACTTGCAATCCGACTTGCGCTGTCCGTTCCCGCTGTCCGGTGGCTGCTGCCAGCGCCTCCAAAGCGGCTGCGCCTCCGCGTTGATTGATGCTGTACTTAACCAAGCCCGCCAGCCGTTCCAAGAAACTCCCCATGTGCGTACTCTCAGGCAAGACACCGAAGACGATCAGCCGCTCCGGGCTGACAGTCGCCAGCGCCGCCGACCAGATCTCTGCCGATGGCGGAATTGTCCAGACGATCAGCGTCTCGCTCGTACGCAGCTGCAAGCGATTGACCGCGCCATCAATTCGTTCAACTTCCGACCAGAGCAGCGCCTGCGGATACCATTCTCGCGCGCCTGCGAGATCAATGAGCGGGTTCTCGCTCTCACGATAATCGACCAACTCCCAGGCTGGCTCAGCCGCTTGCAGATCGGGTAGCGCCGTAGTCAGTTGCTGGTAATCTTGCCATTCGATCAGCGCTTCACGTTGGCCCTTGTAGGTGCTCGCGCGCAGTGTGTATGCCAGGTCGAAGCGCCCGCTCGGCAGGTCTTGTCCCGCGCCCCGCCACCAGATGACCCGCTGACGGTGTCCAGCCTCGTCCTCGACCTCAACTTGCAGATGTTCGCCACGGCGTCCCAGGTCCCTGCGGCTGACCAGCCTTAGGTCGCGCGTCACCAGGGTCAATGGCGGATTGCCATTGCCGAATGGCGCCAGCCGCTCGATATCCGCCGTTAGATCCAACGAAATGTCGGACAGTTTCAAGTCGCCATCGATTGTCAGCCGCGGGGCAGCCGGCTCAGCGCCGCCCATAGCGCGCATCACGCCAGAAAGCGCGCGCCGGAATTGGAAGATCTTGTCAGCCGGCAAGCTCATGCCCGCCGCCATGCTATGCCCGCCGTAGCGAGTCAGGTACGCCGACACCTGCCCGAAAGCCGCCGTGATATCCAAACCGGCGACCGAGCGCGCCGAGCCGCGCCCAGTCTCATCCGGCGTCGCGATCAACACGGTCGGGCGACCGAACTCTTCCACCAGGCGGCTGGCCACGATGCCGATGACGCCGCTATGCCAGTCGCTGTGGCTCAAGACCAGCGCGGCATAATCCAGTATCCAGGGCTCCGCGGCGATCTGGGCGATGGCTGATTCGTAGACTTGATTCGACAGAAACTTGCGGCGCGCGTTGCTGCTCTCCAGGCTGTGCGCCAGCATGCGCGCCCGGTTCCAATCCGTCGTGGTCAGCAGTTCAACCGCCGGATTGGCGTCATCGAGCCGTCCCAGCGCGTTCAGTCGCGGACCAATCGCAAAGCCAATATGCCCCTCGTTGAGATCAGCCGCCGCGATCTCCGCCCGCTCCAGGATCGCCCGCAGACCAAGCCGCCGATTCTCGCGCAGGCGTTGCAAACCCCGCTGCAAGAGATAGCGGGTATCATCGACTTGCACCATCACGTCAGCGACGATGCCCAGCGCCACCAGGTCAAGCAGGTCGTCGTTATCATCGCCATCAGAGAGCGCTTCTATCAACTTGTAGGCGACGCCGACCCCGGGCAATTCTCGCAGCGCATGACCTGCCGGCAGCCGCTGTGGATTGACCACGGCAATTGCAGCAGGCAGCTTTTCCGGCAGCGCATGATGGTCTGTGATGACTGTATCGACACCACAGCTCGCGGCAAAGTCTACAGCCTCGTGGGCGCTGACGCCGGTATCGCAAGTCAAGAGCAGCTCGACGCCCTCATCGAGTTTGCGCTTGAGCGTCGGCAGGTGAATGCCGTGTCCCTCGCTGAAGCGGTTCGGCAGGTGATAACTGACGCGCGCGCCCTGCCGCTGCAGCGCCGAATAGAGCAGGGCCGTGGAAGTCTGCCCATCGACATCAAAGTCGCCCCAGACCAGAATTCGATCGCGGTCGCGGATGGCTCGTCTCAGCCTTTCAACCGCGCGCTCAATATCAGGCAGTTCGGCACTCGATGAGGGGGCGTAGGCTTCCGCCGAAAGAAAACGCTGCGCCGCTGCCGCTGTCACGATGCCCTTGCGCGTTAAATGCTCGGCGACCAGACGATGCCCGCCGACCGCTGCGACCAGCGACTCGGGTGCATCAACCGGCGAAAGTTCCTGCCATACGCGGCGCGGACGTCCCTCCGACTCCATCACGCCGCCAGCACCCGCTCCTCGAGCAGGGTGAGTCCCTCGTCCGCCAAATCCATATTCAAGCCGGGCACCGTCGGCAGGGTGATATGCCCATCAACCGGCGCCAGCTTGTGCTTGTAGAAGACATTCGTCATGCGACCGATTTGGAATAGCCATTCTTGCAGCGGGCAAGTCGTCAGCGCTTGCGAGGCGATCAGATGCGTCGAGGGCCAGCCGCCATGATGTGGGATGACCGGAATGTCGTAAGCCGATGCCAACGCGCAAATCTTCGTCATCTCGCTCAAGCCGCCGGCCCAGGTCACATCGGCCTGCAAGATATCCACCGCCCGCGCGTCCAGCAGCGACTTGATGCCCCAGCGCGTGTACTCGTGCTCGCCGCCGCTGATGAATACTCCGCGGGCAGAGCGGCGAATCTCAGCATATTGCGGGATCAGATCCGCCAGCACCGGCTCCTCAAACCAGCTTGGTCGATACTCCCGCGACAGCTCGATCATGCGCAGGGTATAGGGCACATTCCAACTGCTCCAGGCGTCAAACATCAAGTCGACATCGGCTCCGGCCGCTTCCCGCGCCGCGCGGATGATCGCCAGATTCTTGCGTATCCCGGCTTCGCCATCTTTGGGCGCGCAAGGCAGAAACCACTTGAAGGCGGTGAAGCCCTGCGCTGCAAAATGCCGCGTCCGCTCGATCACCTTGCTCGGCTCGACCGAGTAACCCAGCATCGAGGCATAGGCGCGGATTCTTTCGCGGGAGGGTCCGCCCAGCAGTTGATAAACCGGCGCGCCCAGCAGCTTGCCCTTGAGGTCCCAGAGCGCCAGATCGACCTTGCTGAGCGCCATCATCGGGGTGCCCCTGCGCCCGTGAATCGAGTGGCGGTACATCTTGTCCCAGATGCGCTCGACCGCCTGCGGGTCCTCGCCGATGAGGATGTCCGTGAAATAGCGCTGAATGATGGCGATGTCTTCATCGCCGACCGGACCGCAGATGCCGCTCGCGCCTTCGTCAGTGTCGATGAGCAGAAAGCGCGCCTCGACCGGGTAGGGCGGTCCGCCGGTCGGGTTCAGGGGAAAATGCGGACGGGACGATTCCAGTTCGGGATAAATGCTCTCTGGGCGGGACAGATGCGCCTCGTCGAGCGGTTCGTGATAATCCCAGTCGGCGCTCACATGGATAGCGCGAATGCGGTCGATTTTCATGTCAGTTTCCTTTCTCCATATTGAGTTTTGGACTCTCGCCAAAACTCTCTATGCCCTCTGTGGTGAATTAATCCTGTAACGTCTGCATCACTTACATAATGTGTATAGAAAGGTCAAAACTCAACCTCGCCTATCTGATCAAAATCCAAATCGAAAGTCTCTACTTCATCCTCGTCCTCATCAAACTCAAAGTCCCGCAAATCGCCCGCCTCGCCGCGGTCGCAGAAGGAGCGGTAGCTGCAGAACTGGCAGCGCCTGATCTCGTCCGTCAGCGGGAACTCGCCCGCCTCGCCGACCACCCCGTTCATTTCAGAGAGCATCTCGGAGAGCCGCGCTTCATCCTCTTGAAGCTGCGCAGCCGAATATTCGAAGCTGATGCGCTGACCACCCTGAGCCACGTAGACATAATCCATGCGGATGCGCTCCGGCGGAATCGTCTCGCCGTACAGATGCGCGCCCGCCTGCGCCAGCACATAGCGATACACGATCGTCTGCAAGCGCCACTGCAACTGACTGCGCGACGGTACGCGTTCGCCCGTCTTCCAGTCGACGATGACGGCCGCGCCGCCCGGCTCCAACGCCAGCAAATCATACTTTGCCACCAGCCGCTGACCGCCCAGGTGCGTCTGCAAGGTGATCTCGGCATAGTGCTGCGGCGGCAGATCCGCCAAGCCTCGGCTCAGGTAACTCTGCCACCAGCGCGCCAGGTCTTCAGAATCGGCAAGCGACTGCGCCAGCACCTCCGCCGACACGCCATGCACATGCTGCTGCACCAGCTTGTGGAAGCGATTGCCCTGCCGCATCCGCTTTTCGTATTCCAGCGCCTGCTGCACTTCCAGCGCCGGATAACGCAGCCGCTTGATATAGCGCAGCTCGAAGCGGCGCGCGCAATCGGCATAATCTTGCAAGCTGCCCTGCGTGAAAGCAAAGTCATCGCTGAGCTTCATGCGCGAGTCCTTTCCTGCACTCCTCTTCCCAGAAGCTGCGCAAAGCCAGCAGGGGCGTAGCTTCGGTCGCATTGCCGCGCCCGGTATTCCAAGTGATCGTCAAGGCTTTGCGCGCCCGCGTGATGCCCACGTAGAGCAAGCGCAAGCGCTCGGCGGCATAATCGATTCGCGCCGCCAAACTGGCGAAGCCCTCTTTGTAGTCGCCCCCCTCACGCAGCGCCGCCAATTGCGCCAGCGCCTCGGCTGACAGATTGAGATCATCGCGGATGAACCATTTCTCGCCGATGAAACTGTCGTTGGCATCGGCTGACGGGAAGTCATAATTGTTGATCGAAATCAGGTAGACGCGATCCCATTCCAGCCCCTTCGCCTTATGCAGGGTGGTCACTGTCACCTTGCCCTTGTGCGCATCGGGGTCGAATTGCCCTTCGTCATCGCCCAGACCAGCGAAGCGGCGTTTGTTGCCGGCGATCTCGTAAAGCTCGGCGGCGAATTCCGGCAGGCGCATCAGCGGATGGGTATCGCCCAGGCGCGCCAGGTGCAGCGCGACCATGTGAGCGGTGGCGATGTCACTCACATCGCGGAAGATATCGCCGGCGATCGTCAAGACCAACTGATCGATGGGCATCTCGGCCGCCCGCAGCCAACTGCTCACTTGATCGCGGAAGGCCGCCATCTGCGCGCGCAACTCGCTGTGCTGTTCGTCCGAGAGCGACTCGTCCAGCCAATCGCTCAAGCGCGGCGCCACCAGGTCCTCTACCAACTTGATCCGCTTCAGCCCTTCCGCCACCGCCTTGATCTCAGCGTCCGCCGCCGGATCATCGCGTTCATCACGCCGCCAGATGCGATAGACCTCGGCCAGCTTGACGGCTTGTTTCGGGTCAGCCAGGTAGCCCAGCGCCCGCGCCAAGGCACCGACCACCGCCCGCGTCGTCGAGGTGCTGTTGAGATTCTCGACGTAAGGAATGCCCTTCTGCCGCAAAAACTTGACAATCTCCGAGCCGCGTCCATTGCGCGCCACCAGGATCGCCGCGGTTTGATCGGGATTCTCCTCCAGCCAGCGCTTGCACGACTCGGTCACGGTTATCGCTTCTTTAGTCGCGCTGTATTTTTCCGCATGCAAAACCACCGCTTGAGGATCGTCGTTGGGGTTCGGCTGCGGATCGCCCGAGGGCGTGGGTTGAATAAATGGCGTCGTCAGCGGTGTTCGCCCACGAATCGAACGATGCGGATGCGCCAGCGACCATTCGATCAGGTGATTCGCCAGCTTCTGAATGCTGCGCGTGCTGCGCCCGGAGTTTGGCAATTCTCGTCCGTCAACTTCCGGCGACGCGATGAATTCACGCAGATACTTGGGATCGGCAGTGGTGAAGGTTTCGAATATCGCTTGATTGGGGTCGCCAACCCGCACCCAATTGCCGCTTTCGCCGGCGAGCAAGCGCAGGATGTCTTCTTGCAGCCGCGAGCTGTCCTGCGCTTCGTCCTCGAGGATGTAGACCCATTTTCGCTGCAGCGCCACCAGAAAGTCGCCTTCGCCCCGCAGCACTTTCAATGCCAAGCGGATCAAGTCCTGGAAGTCAACCGCCCCGCGATAAGCCAGCGCCTTGTCGTAATCTTGATAAATCTCGGCGCAAATCTCGGCCAACTGCAACTCACCCGGATAAAGCTCCAGTTTATCTCGCAGGTCCGCCGGCGTCAGCAATTCGTCCTTCGCTTGCCGGATGAAAGTGCGCACCGTCTCTGTGACGATTTCGCCCCATTTCTGCGTGCGATAATGTCCCTTTTCGATGTAGTCCGGTCCCAGATAAGCATCCGGCGCTTCCGGATAACGCCTTATCCAGGCATCGACCGCAGCCGCCAAAATCTCGTTGCTTTCGCGTTCGTCGATAATAGCGAATTGATCGTCGAGGCCGGCTGCCGTCGGTTTCTGCCGCACGATGTCATTCGCCAAACTGTGCAGGGTGCGCACACGATAACCATAGCCGGGCAGCAAGCCGTCGTCCTTGACGTATTCATTGACCTGCCGCGCGAAGTTCGCCACGGCTGAATTGACCAGCGTGACGATCAAGATCTCCTGACCGTCTTCCAGCTCGGTTTCCGCCAGCAACTGGGCAGCCAAGTAAGACAGGGTCGCGGTTTTGCCACTGCCGGGCACCGCCGCCACGCCCATGTAGCCCTGCCGGTATTCTAATACTTCAGCTTGTTTGGGACGTGGAATGAACATGAACTCTCGTGCGTTAAACTGGGCCGCCTTCGCTCAACTATACTGCTGATTCAAGCCAGCGGCGAGACCAGCGAGAACGGGGCGAGGTGAATCGCTTCGCTGCGTAGGCTTGACCTGCGACACCCTCGAATGGCACGTATCCGCCACCGGCGAAAACTTCCTGCAAAGTGACGGCGCCATCAGCGCCCTGAGCGACGCCGCCGTCGAGATTTACGAGCAGGCAGTCGGCTGGGTCGCACGATCAGCCCGCCAGGTCTAGTCGGCTATCAAGAAGAAGATTCGCGCGCCGTCTGGCATGCCGGCAACGCTGCCTTCATGCGCAACTGGCCCTAGGCCTGTTCACGCAGCCAGGACAGCGAAGATATCCCCGGCTTTGATGTAGCGGCGCTTCCCGCTGGCGATTCCGGCCGCGGCGCTTCCACCCTGGGCGGTTGGCATATCGGCGTTTCCAAATACTCTGAGAATCAGGAAGCGGCGGCTGCTTTCGCCATCTTCTTGACCAGTGTCGAGAGCCAGAAGGACTTCGCGATATTCACCTCCAATCCGCCCGGCGCATCCGAGTTGTACAGCGATCCGGAGATCATTGAAGCCATGCCCTTCATCAGACCGGATCTCGCCGAAGTCACCTCCGCGCGTCCCTCGAATTACTCGAAGGACCGCTATAACGCCGTGTCGACCTTGTACTTCAATGCCGTTCACTCTATTTTGACCGGCGAAGAAGATGCTGAGGTCGCGCTCGAATTGCTCGAGCTGGATCTTGCCGATCTACTCGGACAGTAATACTGAAACCCGCCCTTTGCCCCTTTTTCGTGTAGACAAAGGGGCAAAAAACTCCCCTTCTCTCTTTGTGAGGGAAGGGGCTGGGGGATGGGGAGAATGTTCATGACTGCCGATGCACAGCCGCCGCGCAATAAAATAGCAATCAGCGCGCTCAGCGTCATCATGATGGCGCTCGGTGTATTGGCGATTTTGTTCTTTTTTCTGACCGTGACCAACGACCGCGCGATTCAACTTGTGCTGAACTGGATGCCGTCCGATGGCGACACGCAAGCGCCCTCATTTGTCCTCATTTATCTCGAACGCTTCGGCATCATCGTATCGCTGCTCTTCATCGGCTCCGGCGTGAGTTTCGCCGCAATCGGCTTGCGCTTGCGCAGCGGCAATATTCGCATCGCCTATTGGGCGCGCATCGCCTTGCTCTGGCTGACTATCGGCGTCGCCGCTTATATCGTGCTTACTGTCTTCAACATCGTCAACTCCGCCGCGATGGACAAGGAAGCGGTGATACCGCCCGGCTGTTTTCCAGCACAGTGCCTGCCCTTTTCGTTCTGGCGATTGGCTTCAGCCTCTGGTACTGGCTTAACCTGAATATCGACACGCTCTTCAGCGGCGAAGATTCTTTGATCGGCCGCGAGACAAGGCTGGCCTGGAACTTGCTGATCCCGACCTTGACGATCTTCGTGCTGGTGGCGGCGCGTCCGCTGGAGCAGACCTTCATCCGCAGCCTGACCGACAAGCGCTTCGCCGGCAGCGCAGTGCCTCAATTTGTCGGCTTGGAAAATTACGCCAATCTGCTGACCTTCCGCATTGATACCGTGACCTGCAAGAAAAGCATCACCGATGGTCCCTGTGATACGCGCGCTAACGGCTCAATCCGCTGGGAATCCATCGACCGCGAGCTGCTGCACGAAGGCTATCGCACGGTTGTCAATGTGCCGGTCGGCAACGGTCAATCGGCGGCCATCAGCGGCTTGGACGATGATTTCATCGAGGCGATAGGCACGACCGTTGTCTTCGCTATCATCTCGGTCGCCTTTGAGTTGTTGATCGGCTTGTTCATGGCGATGCTGGTGCCCTGGGCGATCCCTACGGTAATTTCGGCGCGCTTGTGGGGCTGATGCTCAAGGACACATCGGCCGGCATCTTCAACAAGATTCTGCTTGACCTGCAAATGATCAATGCGCCGCAAGCCTGGCTTTCCGACCCCTCACTGCAGCTCGCCACCGCCATCATCGTTGATGTCTGGAAGACCGCGCCTTTCATGGCATTGCTGCTGCTGGCCGGCTTGCAGGTTATCCCCAGCGACCTCTACGAGGCGGCTGACGTCGATGGCGCCAATCCGATTCGCAAATTCTTCTCGATCACGCTGCCGCTGCTGCGCCCGGCGATCGCCATCGCGCTGATCTTCCGCACGCTCGATGCCTTGCGCGTTTTCGATCTGTTCAATGTGCTCTTCGGGCGGCAGCAACTTTCGATGGCGACTTACAATTTTGAGACCCTCGTCAGCAATCAACAAGACGGCTACGCCTCCGCCATCAGCGTCATCATATTTATTTTCATATCCATCTTTGCCTTTATGTACGTGCGCGTCTTGAACGTGGAGTCCTGAGATGACCCGGAAGCAGCTGCAGCAGCGGGCGCAGCAAGTCCTGCTATACAGTCTGGTGATTCTGGTCGCTATCTACGCGCTCTTCTCATTCTACTGGGCTTTCGCCACCTCTTTCAAAACTGAAAACGAAATGTTTCAGAGCGCCCGCTATCTGCCAAAGAATCCCACGCTCAAGAATTACGAATATGTCTTCCGCGACAATACCTTCCTGGAAGCGCTGCGCAACTCGGCGATGATTTCCGCCGCGACTTCGATCTTTGCCCTGGTGGCCGGTTCATTCGCCGCCTACGCCCTGGGACGCCTGCGCTTCAAAGGGCGCGTCGCGCTGCTTTACGTCGTCTTGTCGATGACCATGTTCCCGGCGATTTCGATTCTCTCCGGCTTGTATACCATCGTGCGCGATCTGGGTTTCTTCGGCACCGGTTTCTCGCTGATTGTCACCTATCCCGTCTTCACGCTGCCCTTCACCGTTTGGGTGCTGACCAGCTTCTTCAAGGGACTGCCCGGGGAAATCGAGCAAGCGGCGATCGTCGATGGCGCCAGGCCCTTCCAGACATTCCGCCTCATCTTGCTGCCGCTGACGGCGCCGGCGCTGGTGACCACTGGTCTGCTGGCTTTTGTGCAATCCTGGAACGAATACCTCTTCGCCCTGAATTTCACCGCCACCAATCCCTCAGCGCAGACGGTACCGGTGGCGATCGCCCAATTCTCGGGCCAATTCTCCGAGCAGGAGCCGATCGCCGAGATCATGGCGGCCGCCATGGTCGTCACCATTCCACCGGTTGTGCTGGTATTGGTCTTCCAGAATCGGATTGTCGAGGGTCTGACCGCCGGCGCTGTCAAGGGCTAGGCACTAGGGATAGAGCGTTTCCGCGCCTTTGCTCGCCCCCGTGACGTAAAGGGCAGGCTCGTTGCCTGTCGCCGCCCGATAGCGAGCGTCCACCCGTTTGACGAATCCATCAGCCTGCTCCGCCCGCACCAGCGCCACCGCGCAGCCGCCGAAACCCGCGCCCGTCATCCGTGCTCCGTAACAGGCTGCCTCGGCATTAGCGCAATCGACGATCGCATCAAGCGCGCCGCTCGACACTTCAAAATCATCGCGCAAGCTAATATGACTTTTGACCATCAGCTGCCCGAGCAGGGCGGCATCGCCGGCATTCATGGCTTCACGCGCTTGCAGCGTCCGCTCATTTTCGCTGATAACGTGCCGCGCTCGCTTACGGCTCAGAGGGTCAAGCTCGTTTGCCCGCCGCTCGAAAGTCGCGCTATCGACATCGCGCAAGGCCGTTACGCTGAAGTGCCGCGCAGCCGCCTCGCATTGCGCCCGCCGTTCGTTGTACTTCGAATCCACCAATCCACGCCGCGTTCTCGTATCGAGAATCACCACCACCGTGCCCGCCGGCAGCGGCGCCGAAGTGGTCTCCAGGCTGCGGCAGTCTATCAGCAGTGCGCGATCTTCCACGCCGGCTGCCGAGATCATCTGATCCATGATGCCGGTTTGAATGCCGAGCCACTCGTTCTCCGCCGCTCTACCGACTTGCGCCATCGTCGCCGCGTCCCAGGCGAAATCGGAAACAGAGTAAAAGGCCCGCGCTGTCACCAACTCCAGCGCCGCCGACGACGACAAGCCCGAGCCAATCGGCACATCGCCGCTGACCACGCCTTCCCAGCCACGCAGCGCAAAGCCGCGCCCCTGCAAAGCCCAAGCCACGCCGATCAGATAATCGATCCACTCGGTGTCGACCGGACGCGGCAAGTTGTCCAGCGCAAACTCGCGCCGCTCGTCCATGTCGATGGAGATGGCGACTACCTTGTTGTCAGCACGCGGTCGCAGCGCGATATAAGTGGCGCGGTCAATCGCCATCGGGAAGACGAAGCCATCGTTGTAATCGGTGTGCTCGCCGATCAAGTTGACGCGTCCCGGCGCGCGGACGATGTAGGCGGGCTCTTCGCCGAATTCCCGCTGAAAGCGCTCTCTGACCTTGACTAAAAGTGACATCTATAGACCTATTCGCCTTTTGGATTCCGAATCGTATTTTATCGCAGATTGGATAATAACCGCTGTCTCGATGTCAACCGTAGGGGCGACCTATCAGGTCGCCCGTGGTAGTTACGGCGTATATTTAGGGTGACCCACTGGGTCGCCCCTACGCGATTCGCCTGAAGCGATGTCTCACCACGATCCGCTGCCTCGGTGCCCTCGGTGGTTCAAGAATAAAACCTCTGTGTCTCTGTGCCTCTGTGGCAATAATAATTAGGAATTTGAAAAAACTCGCGAAACCCGACATAATAGGGGCTGACAGTCACGGGTCGTGTCTCACGGCGTTAGGTTACCCTATCGAAAAGTGCCTCGCTGACTGATTTATACAAAGATAGGGAGACACGAATTATGATTAGCTTCCAGCTTAACGGACGATCTATAGAGTACGACGGCGATCCCGACCTCTCGCTGATGACGCATCTGCGCGAGGACTTGGGCATCATCTCGCCCAAAGACGGCTGCGCGCCGCAAGCCGCTTGTGGCTGCTGCGTTGTGCAGGTCGATGACAAAGCCATGCTGTCTTGCGTGACCAAGATGAGCAAGGTAGCTGGCACATCCGTCACCACCACCGAAGGGCTGGGCGAATACCGGCAGAATGTCTTCGCCAAGGCCTTTGTCAAAGAGGGCGGCGTGCAATGCGGCTTCTGCATCCCTGGCATCGTTATGCAAGCCAACAACCTCATCAACCACAATCCCGAGCCTTCGCGCGCCGATATCGAGAAATGCCTGACCCCCCATCTCTGCCGCTGCACCGGCTACAAGAAAATCGTCAACGCGATAGACACCGCCGCCGATGCCATCCGCAATGAAGAAGAAGTCGAGATGCCGGAAGTCGATGGCAGCATCGGCACGCGCTTGCCGAAGTACCACGCGCAGGACCTCGTGCTGGGGCAGCACCGCTATGTCGATGATATTCGCCTGGAAGGCATGAAGATCGGCGCTCTCAAGTTCAGCGATCATCCGCGCGCCGTCATCAAGTCGATGGAGCTGAGCGCGGCACAGGCACTGCCCGGCGTTCTGCGCATCTTCACTGCCGATGACGTGCCCGGCGACCGAACTATCGGCTTGATCAAGCAAGACTGGCCACTGATGATCGCCGTCGGTGAAACCATCCGCTATGTCGGCGATGTGCTGGCTGTCGTCATCGCCGAAACCGATAACATCGCCCGCCAAGCGGTCGGCTTGATTGATGTCGACTACGAAGTGCTCGAGCCGGTCACCGATATGCACGCGGCGCTCTTGGCGGAAAGCCCGTCGATCCACGAGGGCGGCAATGTGCTCTCGCAATCGATCACCAACCGCGGCGATCTCGCAGGTGCCTTAGGTGAAGCAGCCTATACCTCGCACGGCGTCTACGAAACCCAGATGATTGAGCATGGTTTTATGGAGCCGGAAGCCTGCATCGCCTACCCCAAGGGGAATGGCGTCGAAGTGCTGTCGCAAGGACAAGGCGTCTTCGAAGACCGCGTGCAAATCGCCAAATTGCTCGGCTTGCCGCAAGAGGATGTAAATGTTGTACTCGTGCCCAATGGCGGCGCATTCGGCGGCAAGGAAGACCTCTCGGTGCAGGGGCATACCGCGCTGGCTGCCTACCTGATGGGCGAGCCGGTCAAGGTGCGCCTGACCCGCGACGAATCCATCATCATGCACCCCAAGCGCCATCCGATCTGGATGGAATACACCATCGGCTGCGACGAAAAGGGCATGCTCACCTTCTGCAAGGGGCGCTTCGTCGGCGATACCGGCGCCTACGCCTCGGTCGGCATGAAAGTGCTGGAGCGCTCGGCCGGCCACGCCACCGGCGCCTACAACTTCCCGGTCACCGATATCGTCAGCACCGCCGTCTACACCAATAATCTGCCCTGCGGCGCCATGCGCGGCTTCGGCGTTAACCAGACCGCCTTCGCCCTGGAAAGCTGCATCGACGACCTCTGCGAGCAAGGCGGCTTCGACCGCTGGCAATTCCGCTACCAAAATGCGCTCGATGACGGCGATATGACCGCTACTGGTCAAGTCATCGAAGCGGGCGCCGGCGCTAAAGCTACGCTTGAAGCGGTGAAGGACGAGTTTAGCCGGGCTCAATTCGCCGGCATCGCCTGCGGTATCAAGAACACCGGTATCGGCAACGGCATGCCCGATTCTTCCAAAGTGACCGTCACCGTCGCCGAGGACAAGGTCATTATCGACCACGGCTGGACCGAGATGGGGCAGGGCGTCCACACCATGGCGGTTCAGACCCTCGTCACCGAAACCGGCATCGACGCCTCTATGGTTGAGGTCCGCGTCGAGACCGGCTCGGAAATGGTCACCGGCATGACGACCGCTTCGCGCGGCACCTCGCTGGTCGGCAACGCCATCATCGATGCCTGCAAGCGATTCAAAGCGGACTTGGAATACCATAAGCTGGAAGAACTCGTCGGCCGACAATACGAAGGTAACTTCACCGTCGACTGGACGACGAAACCGGGCGCTATGGTCGAGAAGGTCTACACTCACTATTCCTACAGTTATGCCACCCAGGTCGTCATCCTCGATGAGGACGGTCAGGTGGAGAAGATCGTCGCCGCGCACGATGCCGGAAAGATCTTCAATCCCACGCTATTCGAAGGGCAGCTTGAAGGCTCCATCCACATGGGCTTGGGTTACGCCATCAGCGAAGACCTGCCGATGGAAGGTGGCCGACCGAAGAGCACCATGCTGCGCAAATGCGGCATCCTGCGCGCCAAAGACATGCCGGAGATGGAAGTCATCGGCGTGGAAGTGCCCGATCCCTACGGACCCTACGGCGCAAAGGGTGTCGGCGAAATCGGCTTGGTGCCGACTGCTGGCGCGGTTGCTAACGCGCTCTATCAATTCGATGGCGTCCGCCGCCACAAGCTGCCGATGCGCCTGCCGCGCAAGCGTCCAGTACGCGCCCGCAGGAATGGCAAGAATGGCTTGAACGGGAAGCATTAACTGATAAGCGTCAACACAGCAGAAATGTAGGGGCGACGCATTGGGTCGCCCTTTTCTTTCGGACACAAAACGGACAAACCAACTCAATCACTGGCCTAGCTTGCCGCTTGCCGAACCGGGAATCTTATTGCCGTTTCCCGGCAAACACGCTCAGCGCTGTCATCCGCACAAGCCCTCGCGCCGCTTCGCCTTCTGGATCTCGCTCAGGGTTGCCGCGGGAGTCCTCAGCTGGGGAAGATATCGCCGACGCGTAGTTCAAAGCCCGGCAGCACCTCGCCGCCGGACAGTGTGTCACTCTCGTAAAGTGTATTGGCGCCGCTTGTCGTATGCGCCACCACTGTCTGGCTCTCGGGGTAGATTAACCAGATGAGGCGAGTACCCGCATTCAGTAGCTGCAAAACCTTTAAGTGAATATCGCCCGCCTTATTGTTGGGCGAAATCACTTCGACGGCGAGATCGGGACCCATCTCGTACCAGGTGAATTCCAGTGTATCCGGCGCTCTTGATTTGCCGACGAAGGCGATGTCCAAGCCGCGAACGGTGTCCCGGCCATGAGGGTTGCGTTCAAGAACGAAACCTGTTTCGGCGGCGGTTACCAGACCAAGGTCATTCGCGTCAACATGGTTGGCAATCAACACTGCCAGCCGCATTGTGATGACTCCGTGTTTCAAAGTTGGCTTCGGCATCTCGATGATTGCTCCTTCCACGAGTTCCAGGACGCGATCCTGATATTGTGGCTGTTCAACCAAAGCGAGAAAGCTCTCGGCCGTGATGGTTTGCTCTTGGACGATCATGGAGAACCTCCACCTTCAGATACGCTCGCTTACTATAAATTATACTTGCCGCGCGGCAACCGGCAACATATCGCAAAATGCCCTGCAGCACGCGGCGGAGCGGCGGGGAAGGATCTTGCGCGGGAGTCCTCAGCTGGGGAAGATATCGCCGACCCGAAGTTCAAAACCCGGCAGCACCTCGCCGCCGGACAGGGTGTCGGTCTCGGAGAGTGTATTGGCGCCGCTCGCCGTATGCGTCACTATCGTGCGGCTCTCCGGGTAGATTAACCAGATTAGGCGCGTACCCGCATTCAGGAGTTGCATAACCTTGAGATGAATATCGCCCGCCTTATTGTTGGGCGAAATCACTTCGACGGCCAGATCGGGACCCATCTCGTACCAGGTGTAGTCCGGTGGATCCGACGCTCTTGATTTGCCGACGAAGGCGATGTCTAAGCCGCGAACGGTGTCGCGCCCGTAAGGGTTTCGTTCAAGAATGAAACCTGTTTCGGCCGCTGGTACCTCACCAAGTTCATGCGCTTCGACATAGTTGGCGATCTTCATAGCCAGCCGCATCGTGATGATCCCGTGTTTTCTGGTCGGCTTCGACATCTCGACGATTGCTCCTTCAACCAGTTCCAGCACACAGTCTTCGTATTGCGGCTCTTCCACCAATTCGAGGAAGCGCTCAGCCGTGATGATTTGCTCTTGCACGATCATGGAGAACCTCCACCTTCAGATACGCTCGCTTACTATAAATTATACTTGCCGCGCGGCAACCGGCAACATATCGCAAAATGCCCTGCAGCACGCGGCGGAGCGGCGGGGAAGGATCTTGCGCGGGAGTCCTCAGCTGGGGAAGATATCGCCGACCCGAAGTTCAAAACCCGGCAGCACCTCGCCGCCGGACAGTGTGTCACTCTCGTAAAGTGTATTGGCGCCGCTCGCCGTATGCGTCACTATCGTGCGGCTCTCCGGGTAGATTAACCAGATTAGGCGCGTACCCGCATTCAGTAGCTGCATAACCTTGAGATGAATATCGCCCGCCCTGTTGTTTGACGAAATCACTTCGACAGCCAGGTCGGGACCCATCTCGTACCATGTGTATTCCAAAGGACCTGGTGCCTTGACCTTCTCGATGAATGCGAAGTCGAGCCCCCGAACAGTATCCCTGCCGCCTGGATTTCGGTCCAGGATAAACCCAGCATCCCCAGAACAAATCCGTCCGAGATCATTTTCAATAATGTAGCTGCCAATCCGAATGTTTATCCAACTGACAATTTCTCCATGCCCAGCGGTCGGCTTCGACATCTCGATGATTGCTCCTTCCACGAGTTCCAGGACGCGATCCTGATATTGTGGCTGTTCAACCAAAGCGAGAAAGCTCTCGGCTGTGATGGTTTGCTGTTGAATCGCCATGATAAGTCTGAACCTTCCAGCGTCTACCTTGATACCGCTATTGTACCTGCTGCGACGGCGAACGCAAAACGCGCTGAATCGGCCGCAGTCAGCAGATTGCTGGCAGTTATCGTTTCATGAGATCGGAGTGAGCTGGGCGCCGGCTGACTACCCACACAGGCCTTCTCGCAGCTTGGCCTTCTGAATCTTGCCCAGCGCATTGGCAGGAAACTCGTCGACAAACAACACGCGACGCGGCGCCTTGTAACCCGCCAGATGCTCGCGACAGAAGGCGCAGATCGCCTCCTCATCCGCCGTCACGCCTTGCTTGGGGATGATCACCGCGACCACTTGCTCGCCCCATTCGATGTCCGGGCAGCCGACCACCGCGCAAGCGGCCACCGCCGGATGCTCCATCAGCACCAGCTCGACTTCCGGCGGGTAGACGTTCATGCCGCCGGTGATGATCAAGTCTTTCGCGCGTCCCTTGAGCGTGTAGTAGCCATCGGCCCCGCGCAGGCCCATGTCTCCCGTCCGCAGCCAGCCATCGGGGGTGAAGGCTTCCGCCGTCTTCTGCGGCTGCTGCCAGTAGCCCTTGCAGACGTGCGCGCCTTTGATCTGCACCTCGCCGACTTCGCCGTCGGGCAACGGCACTTCAGTCTCGGGGTCGACTATGCGCGCCGAGACGCCGGGCAGCGGCATACCGACAGAGCCCACTCGCCGCTCGCCCTGCAGCGGATTCGACAAGTTCATGCCGGTCTCGGTCATGCCATAGCGCTCCAGCAGAGTGACGTTGAAGGTCTTTTGATAGCCGAAGAAGAGGTCATCGGGCAGGCGATCGGAGCCGGAGGTCATCAGCCGCAAATGACTGAGGTCGAAGCGGCGGCCGTCCGCCTGCTGATACAGACGGCGGTGCATCGTCGGCACGCCCATAAAGACCGAGAAGCGTCCCGAGCCAAGCAGCTGCAAAGCTTCCGCCGCGTCAAAAGTCGTGCGCATTATGGCAGTGGCGCCGGCATGCAGCGCGCCGTGCAGCGCGACGACAAGACCGTGCACGTGAAAGATTGGCAGGACGTGCAGCAGCACATCGTCTTGCCGCCAGCCCCAGGCTTCGTGCAAGGACGCTATGTTGGCGCTCAAGTTGCCATGCGTGATTTCTGCGCCTTTGGGACGGCTGGTCGTGCCGCTGGTGTAGAGCATCATGGCGGTCTGGTTGGGGTCGCGCGGCAAGGCATGATCCCGCTCCGGCGAATAGGCGGCGACCCGCGCTGACCAACTCGCGCCTGGGTCGATGAATACGGGCGTTTCCAGCGCGGGCAGCTCGGGCAGGATCGAGGCGATCTCAGCTTGTTTCGCCTGATCGGCGATGAACAGGCGGGTGCCCGAATCGACCAGGAAATAGCGCAGTTCGCTGAGTGGGTAGGCCGGATTTAGCGGGAGAAAAATCGCGCTGATCTGCACGGTTGCCAGATGAAAATATATGAATGGCAGGCACTTGGGCAGTTGCACAGCCACGCGATCGCCCGGCTCGATTCCCAGCGAAAGCAGATAGTTTGCTGTGCGATTGACCGTTGCGCCGAGCTGACCGTAGCTGAAAGACTGCGCGCCCATGAATTCAATGGCGATCTTGTCGGGCTGATCGTGGCAGTGCTGCGCCAAGGTGTCGAGGAACATCGTCTTCCTTTCCTTTGGGCGTAAAAGCGGTGGCTGGTGTTGAGCGAGCTAGCGCCCCAGCAGAATCACCACCGAACGGGCGCCTGCGATCATCTCAGCCTGCTCGTCCAGGACGATTTCTCCGCCAGGCGGGTAGCTGTCTTGCGGCGGGGGCATGCTGGTATTGACTGCCACATGCCAGACTTTTCCCTGCGACAGCCGCGGCAATTCGAAAACGGCGGTCTCCCAATGCGCGTTCATGATCACATAAATCATATCACGCGGGGTTTCGTCGTTGCGCTTGGCTGACCCGCAGAATAGCACCGCCAACTGACGACTCTCGCTTGACCAGTCGGGTGCCCAAGCCTGAGTGCCGTGGAAGGATATGCTATCGCAAGGCAGCCCGTCATTGCCATTGGCAGTCGCTTGATATTGCAAGTAGTCCCGCCGGCGCAAAACCGGATGCGCCTGCCGAAACTGAATGAGATGGCGGACAAACTTATGGAGCGAAGAGTTCGTCCGCAGGCCGTCCCAATTGAAATAGTTAAGCGCGCTGTCGTGGCAGTAGCTGTTGTTGTTGCCGCCTTTGCTATGCCCGGTTTCATCGCCCATCAGCAGCATGGGCAGGCCTTGGCTGACCAGCAGAATGCTGAGGAAATTCTTCATCTGACGCTCGCGCAAATTGAGGATCTCGAGGTCGTCCGTTTCGCCTTCCCAGCCACTGTTCCAGCTGAGATTGTCATCCATGCCATCACGATTGTCTTCGCCATTGGCCAGATTGTGCTTGTGGTTGTATGAGACCAGATCGCGCAGTGTGAAGCCATCGTGAGCGGTGATGAAATTGACCGAGGCTTGCGGTCCGCGTTCGCCGTAGATATCGGGCGAGCCTTGGATGCGCGCCGCCATCGCGCCGACCATGCCGCCATCGCCCTTGATGAAACGCCGTACATCATCACGATAGCGCCCGTTCCATTCCGCCCAGCGCCCGTAAGCCGGGAAACTGCCCACTTGATACAAGCCGCCGGCATCCCAGGCTTCGGCGATCAGCTTGGTTTGCGCCAGGATCGGATCGTATGCCAGCACTTCGAGTAAGGGCGGGTTCGGGTCGGGCACGCCCTCGGGGTCGCGCCCCATGCTGGAAGCAAGGTCGAAGCGAAAGCCATCAATATGGAATTCGCTAACCCAGTAGCGCAGGCAATCGAGCAGGACGACGCGTACGATGGGATGATTGCAGTTGAAGGTGTTGCCGGTGCCGCTGAAGTTATGATAGCTCCCGTCCGGCTTCAGCAAATAGTAGATGCTGTTATCGATGCCGCGGTAGGAGATGGTCGGTCCGTTCTCGTTGCCCTCTGCTGTGTGATTGAGTACGACATCCAACCAAAGCTCGATGCCGTTCTGATGGCAAGCTTTAACCAGCTCTTTGAGCTCCCGCGCTGGCTCGCTGCAGGCGGAATAGGCGGCTTTGGGCGCGAAGAAACCGACCGGGTTGTAGCCCCAGTAGTTCTGCAATGGCTCACCGGATTCCGGATCCAGATTATCGTTGTCCAGCTCGTCGAACTCAAATACCGGCATCAGCTCAATGCAGTTGACACCTAAGTTCTGCAGATAGGGAAGCTTCTCGATCAGGGCGGCGTAGGTGCCGGGCGCTTTGACCCGGGACGAGCAATCGGCGGTGAAGCCACGCAAATGCATCTCGTAGATGACGAGGTCTTCCAGCGGAATGTTGAGCTGCTGGTCGCCTTCCCAATCGAAGTCATCCACGAGCGGTCGCGCACGATAGGGATAGATTCCGTTCCTGCTGCCCGATTGCCCCCACTCGTCAAGACCGCCAATGGCTTTGGCGTAAGGATCAAGCAGGATCTGCTGCGCGTCAAAGCGATGCCCGGCGGCCGGGTCATTGGGTCCGTCTAGTCGAAAACCGTATTCGATCTCGGCGGGATCCAAGCCGAGGACAGTCATGGCATAGACATCGCCGGTGCGAAAGGATTCCAGAAAGGGAATCTCGATCATCGGCAACTCGGCGCCCTTTTCAAAGAGCACGAGGCTGCAAGAGGTCGCGTGGCAAGAGAAAATAGAAAAGTTGATGCCATCAGGTACGACAGTGGCGCCGAAGGGGCGGGGTCTGCCGGGTCCAAATTTGAAGTTGCCCAGCTCATAACTTGGGAATACTGTCATGACTTGACGGTGCTTGCGTCGATCTTTAGTTCTTCAAGTATAACGAACATTGCCTGTGTTTTGACGAGTATTTGTAGAATCGACTGATTCGCGGCATACTAGGTGCGTTACATACTTGGCAGCTTGCTACCTTTGTATCATACCTTACAGTTGAACGCATCGTCGGGATGACATTGCAGTGAACAGAGTTTCTCAATCTGCATTGGCGGCGCGCCTCAACCGGTTGATCGATTTCTCGCCGGTACTGATCGCTCTGCTACTGGCGCTGGTCGTTTCGTCAATCTTGTTGATCTTTCTCAATGCCGACCCGCTGGCGGCCTATTCGGCGATGCTGGAAGGCGCGGTCGGCAGCGAGAACACCACCGCCGAGACCTTGGTCAAGGCGACTCCGATTCTATTCGTGGGCATCGGCATCACCATCGCTTTCCGTGGCGGCATGATCAATATCGGCGGCGAGGGCCAGATGATCGCCGGCGCGCTGGCCGGCACGACTGTGGCGCTCGTGTTGGGCGAGGCGCGCATACCGGCAGAATTGGCGAAGACGCCCGGCGCCTTTGATCTCCTCATCGTTACTTGTTCGCTGCTCGGCGGTTTTTTGGCGGGCGCGCTTTATGGCGGCCTGGCTGGTTTCCTCAAAGCATACTTCGGTGTGAACGAAATCCTGAGCACGATCATGCTCAATCAGATCGCTGTCCAGATGATGAACTTCCTGCTCAACGGCATCTTGCTTGATCCGGCGGAAGCGGGCTTTAACAATATTCCCAAAACCGCTCGGTTGGTCACAGCGGCACAATTGCCGCGCTTGTCGCTGCCGATAGGCGATCCTTATATATTCGCCCGCACGCGCCTGCATTGGGGGCTGATCATCGCGATAGTCTTGGCGGTCATTATCTACATCTTTCTCTGGCGCACGTCGCTGGGCTATCGGATTCGCGCGGTCGGGGAGAACGAACGCGCTTCGAGCTACGCCGGCATCAACGTTAAGCGGCAGATGATGTTTTCGATGTTCCTGGCTGGCGGCTTCGCCGGCTTGGCTGGTGTGGTGCAAGTGTTGGGTTTGCAATATCGTTTGCAGACAGATGGCTCGCCGGCGGGCTTTACCGGTTCGGCGGGTTTCAATGGGATTGTGGCAGCGCTGTTTGGCGGGCTCAACCCGATCGGGGCGATCCCGGCCTCGGCCTTCTTTGGCGGGCTGCTGGTGGGCGCGCAGAAAATGCAGCGAGAACTGGGCGTGCCGGCATCGCTGATAACGGCGGTCAACGGTTTGATCGTTGTCTTCGTGGTTAGCAGTGAAATCTTTATCCTGCAGCGCAGCAAGCGGCGCGTGAGCTTGCGAGAAGGCGTTGAGACGGATGTAGACGAAGACGGGGTAGGCTGATGGGATTGGAAGAAATCTTCACCGCCAGCGTCTTTGCTGCCGCCATTCGCCTGGCGACGCCCTATATCTTCGCGGCGCTGGGTGAGACCTTCGCTCAGCGCAGTGGCGTGCTGAATTTGGGTGTTGATGGCATGATGCTGATGGGCGCCTTCAGTGGATTCTACGCCGTCTACCTGGCGCAGCAAAACGAAGCCATGAGCGAACCGATGAGTCTGCTGCTCGGCGTCGCGGTTGCGCTGATAGTCGGCGCTTTGATGGGTTTAGCGATGGCAGTCGTCAGTGTCACGCTGAAAGCCAAACAAGGGATAAGCGGCATCGGCGTTTATCTCTTCGGGCTGGGTCTCAGCGAATTGCTATTCCAGCAATGGGTTGGCACGCCGAAATCGATAGACGGCTTCCCGCGCATCACCTTTCCCATATTGTCTGATATTCCGATCATCGGCCAGATCTTCTTTCATCATAATCTGTTGGTTTATGTGGCATTTGCCTTGGTGCCGATTTCGGCTTATATCCTTAATCACACGACTTTCGGCTTGATGATCCGCGCTGTCGGGCAAAACCCGGAAGCGGCTGATGCCATGGGTGTCAATGTGGCGCGGGTGCGTTATGCCACGACCATAATCGGTGGGATGATGGCCGGCTTGGCCGGGGCATCGCTTTCGATCGCGCTTATTAACCTGTTTCAGCAGAATCTTACGGCTGGGCAGGGCTTTATCGCGGTGGCGCTGGTATATTTTGGTGGTTGGCGCCCCTGGATGGTGGCGGCTGGCGCGCTGCTCTTCAGCTTCGTCAATGCGCTGCAATTGCAGATCAAAGTAATCGGCGCCGATATTCCGTCAGAGTTTGCCGTGATGGCGCCGTATGTCATCACTATCATCGCGCTGGTGTTTGCCTCCAAGCGGCAGGAGCAGCCGACCGCTTTGACCAAACCTTATGAGCGCGGGGAATAGGCACCATGCATACGTTTATCGACGGGTAATCCCACCCGATAGTGTAAGTATCAATTTTAGGAGAGAATACCATGAAGAAAGCACTGCTGCTTACCCTCACAATCGCCCTGTTCATCGGGGTGATGCCAACCCTGGCGCAGGACGATGTCTTTCGTGTTGCGGCGGTTGCGCCCAGCGCGACCAACGACCTCGCTTTCAGCCAGAGCATGTATGATGGCCTGCTGGCGGTTCAAGCGGAAATGGGTGAAGACGCCTTCCAATTTGATTTCCAGGATGGCACCTTCATCGTCGATGACGCGGCGGTTGCCTTGCGCGAATGGGCAGCTTCCGGCGATTACGATTTGGTGATCGCCCATGGCTCGCAATTTGGCTCAGTGGTGGAAGAACTGGCGGCGGAATTCCCCGAAGCCTCATTTGCCTGGGGCACTGACGTAAACACCTTTGGTCTGGATAACGTATTTGCCTACACCGCGGCAGCCGAAGAAGGCGGTTTCGTCAACGGCGTCGTGGCGGGATTGATGACCGAATCGGGCACCATCGGCGTTGTCGGTCCGATTGAAGTCGGCGATGCCAAGCTCTATGTCGATGGCTTCGTGGCAGGGGTCGCCGCCTCTAACGCCGATGCCACGGTCAATGTGGTCTATATCCAATCCTTCAGCGATGTCCCGCTGGCGACTGAAGCCGCGGAAACACATATCGCCAATGGCGCAGATATCTTGACTGGCACAGCGCAAATGGTAGTTGGTCCCATCGCAATCGCCATCGAGAACGGCGCGCGCTGGTTCGGTACCCAAGCCAGCCAAGCCGATCTGGCCCAAGGCGCCGGCGTCGGCTTCCAAATCTATAAGTGGGATGTCATTCTGAGCCAAATCGTCGACAATATCGACATGGGCGTGCTCGGTGGCGAATCCTACACATTGACACTGGCAAACGGCGGCTTGGTCATGGAGTTTGACGGCTAGACCGTCTGCTCATCAATATTTGAATGTAACGCGGGCGATCCGCTGGGTCGCCCGCACGACAGATCCTCACGAGTCATATATGAAGACCGACAACTTGCTCCCTACGGGTCACGAGCGCGTTAATCAGTTGGAGATGATCGGGATTGTCAAGCGCTTTCCCGGTGTGCTGGCTGCCGATCAGATCGACTTCGATGTGAGTGCGGGCGAGATCCACGCGCTTCTGGGCGAGAATGGCGCGGGCAAATCGACGCTGATGAAGATGCTCTACGGCCTGTATCATCAGGACGCGGGGCAGATCCTCATCAACGGCGCGGAAATGACGATTCGCAATCCGCAGGACGCTATACAGCACGGCATCGGCATGATCCATCAGCACTTCATGCTGGTGCCTTCGCTGACGGTGGCGGAGAATATCGCCCTCGGTATGAAGTCCTCGCGCGGCTTGCGGCTCGACCTTGATGTGGTCAGCAAGCGTGTGCTGGAGCTATCCGAGATCTACAACCTCAAAGTCGATCCCAATTTGCCGATCTGGCAACTGGCGGTCGGCGAACAGCAACGGGTCGAGATTCTGCGCGCGCTTTATAAAGGCGCCGCTCTGCTGATCCTCGACGAACCGACTGCTGTGCTGACGCCGCCGGAAGTGGGCGGCTTGTTCCGCATCCTCAACCAATTGGCGGATGACGGGCATGCCCTGGTCTTCATCTCGCACAAGCTGCACGAGGTGCTGGAAATCAGCCACCGCGTCACGGTGCTGCGTGATGGCCGGCGCGTCAATTCGATTCCTACGAGCGAAGCGACCCGCCCCAAACTCGCCGAGATGATGGTTGGGCGACCGGTCTTGCTTGAATACGACAAGAATGCGCCAGACCCGCGCGATGACCGCCTTGTCATTGATGGCGTCAGCGCGATCAGTAATCGGGGCACGGTGGGCTTGGATCAAGTCTCGCTGCGGCTGAAGGGCGGCGAGATCGTCGGCATCGCCGGTGTCTCCGGCAATGGCCAGCAAGAGTTGGCACAGTGCATCACCGGCTTGCGCCAAATCACAACGGGCACGGTGACGGTTGATGGCAATGATGTTACCAACGCGCATCCGTCTACGCTTAATGCCATCGGACTGTCTTATATCCCGGAAGAGCGGATGATCGATGGCGTGATCAAGGAATTCAGCGTCGCCGAGAATTATGTGCTGCAAGATCACGGTCATCCAAAGTTCACGCGGGCGAAGATTTTTATGCTTTTTCGGAAGATCCGCGAGGCTTGCCGGCAGGCGATCAAAGCATACGAGATCAAGACGCCCAGCACGGAGACTTTGGTCAAGAGCTTGTCCGGCGGCAATATTCAGAAGTTGGTGCTGGCGCGGGAGCTATCGCGGGATCCTGGCGTATTGATTGCGGCGCAGCCAACGCGCGGCGTCGATATTGGCGCCACCGAGTATATTCATCAGCGGCTTTTGCAAGAGCGCGACAATGGCACTGCCATCTTGCTGATCAGCGAAGACCTCGATGAGATCCGCGCCCTGTCCGACCGGATCGCGGTCATGTACGAAGGGCGGATTGTCGGCCAGGTGGAGAATATCGATGTCGATATCGAGCATCTGGGCTTGCTGATGACGGGAGGCGGGTAGGGTCCTTGGCACTATTCGGATTGGATCCATCCGCCATCTTCGGTTTCCTGCCAACCTCTCGGTGGCTCCAGATCACATAGATCGTGGTAGTAGATTTCCTCATCACGTTCAGCGAAAACGACAACCACGGGCTTTCCGGTTAAAGAGCTAAAAAGTCGCGCAGCCGCAATCTCCTGTCAAGAGTGCACCCGTCGGGCGCGCGGCGCATGGCTGTCGAAATTGAGAACCGATTTGCGTACAGAGGAAGTTTTAGCTCCGGCGAAATCTAGCTCCGAAGCCTGCGCAATATCCGCGCCCGGAAGTTTCGAAATCTCCGCCTTTGCGGCACTGTCTCTTTCAGGCGCTGTTTCATCACCTCCAACAGCATGGGCCGCTCCGATGCTTCTACCCAGCCAGCAGCGACAAAGGAGTCAATCAAGCGCAGCAAGTCCTTGCGGATTAGCGCTCGCTCTTTTCCGCTTATGCGCCTGTCACGCGCGCGCAGCCTCTCGAACCGCTCTACGGTGTCCTCCGGCGCCTCAGCCCAAAGCGTCTCCAACATGTTCTTAACTATCCAATTCCTTTCGGCGCGCTGTCTTGTGAGCTGCTCGACCCCGATTGCCGCGTCATGTCTGCGATAGACGTAGAGCTTGCCAGGTATATTGGCGAACCGCGTTTTCCCCGCCATGCGCGTCCACAAGTCCAGGTCATCGGTCAGGTATCTCGTCTCATAGCCCCCAAGTGATAGTAGAAATTCACGCCGCATCATGACGGTCGCGCCTGCGAGACTCCAACCAAAGAATAGATTCCAAAGGATATGCGCATGATGCTCTGGAACGTCATATTCAAAGAGTGGTTTCAAGTCGTCATCCACGACCTGCATTCGCGTACCGACCGCCCCCACGCGCGGGTTGGCTTGCAAGAAGGTCAATTGCAGTTCCAGGCGCCTTGGCAGGCTCGCATCATCGCAATCCATGCCGGCGATGAATTCGCCTTTGGATGCCGCGATACCGGTGTTTCTCGCCACCGATGGACCACGATTTCGCTCGTGAGAGATGACCTGAATACGATCATCGCGTTCTGAGTAAGCCTCGAGGATCGCGTCTGAACTATCCTGGGAACCGTCGTTGACGATGATCAATTCGAAATTGCTGTAGGTCTGAGCCAGGATGCTTTCAATCGCGTCGGCCAAATAACGTTCGCCATTGTAGACTGGCATCACCACTGACACTTTTGGCGGCATGATCTGTCCTCTACGCGGTTTGAATACCGTCGGTCGGGTCACAAGCGCGTCAAAAAGAGATGCGAAACTGCCGCAATTTTCGTGGAATATATTTGTAGCCACCGGGCTCCCGCAAGCGTGTCCACCAGCGCCGGTAAGTCGACATGGAGCGCAGTAAAATTCGTTCGATTTCTGCGGTCAAGAGTGGGCGTTCGTCCGCGCGTATCCAGCCCGCCTCGACGAGGGAGTCAGCTAGCCGCGTCATCTCGATCCGAAGCAGCTTCAGTTCTGCGTTTCCCAGGCCGGTTTCACGTCGGCGTATCTTCTGGAAGCACCGAAGTGTCCCATCGGGTGCCTCGCCCCCCCCCCCCCCCCGACGCACAACCGTTCCAAAGTGCGCTTGAGGACTTCCGTACTTTCAGCCTGCTGCCGTACTTTGTGTTTGACGCTGGTCGATTGGGGATGCTGACGATACAGCATTAAGACATCGGGGAGGTTTGCGAAGCGCGAGATAGGTAACAGTCTTGACCATAACTCTTTGTCCTCGGTCAAACTGCGCCGTTCTTCGTAGCCGCCGACTGCGATTAGCGGCTCGCGCCTTAACAAAACAGCAGGGTGCGCTATGTTTGCTCCGAAAAACTGACCCCAGGCGATTAGCGGGTGCTCTAGCGGCATCGGTATTGGAGCCAGAGGCTTCAAGTCTTGGTCTACAAGCCAGATGGTGCTACTTACCACGTCGATCTCTGGGTGGGCTTCTAAGAAGTTCAGCTGCTTTCGCAAGCGGTCGGGCAAGCAAACATCATCACAATCCATCATTGCGATATATTTGCCCTGCGCAACCGCAATACCGGCATTTCGCGCAAATGAGCCGCCCTGGTTGCGATCCCGGCGGATGAAGTGAATGCGAGAATCGCGCTCGCCGTATTCGCGAATGATCCTCGCCGAACCATCTGTCGAGCCGTCATCAACGATAATGAATTCGAAATCAGCATAAGTTTGTCCGAGGATGCTCGCAATCGCTTCAGCGAGGTAGCGCTCGCCGTTGTAAACCGGCATGATTACCGATACTGTGGGTGGCATGTGTCTTCCTTGTTTGCTAACCTCGTCTTTTCACTGCTGAAACGACTGCCTTTTTAGAACCATCATGCGGTAGGCCGCGAGCTTGCGCTATCATAGCATGGTTGCACTAAGTGATTCTAGCCAGATGACATTTTGGCGTCTGTATCGGGCGATGTCAACATCTGTGGTTGATGCCTTCTGCTTTGGCAACCGGCTGATCAACCTTCTCCTTCACATGCTATGTTTGCCTTTTGTGCTGGAGATGACGCGGCTCGGCATCAAGATGGAAGCCATGATTGCCCGGGACGGTCACCTCAAAGGCGCGAGCGAATGGCTCGTGAGCATCGCCTCGAAAGGCATCCGCATCCACGGCGCTGAGAATATTCCCCTGGTCGGACCTGTGCTCTTTGTTGGCAATCACGCCGGCTTGGGCGACGCGCATGCGCTGCTGATGTCTTCGCCTCGGCGGGATGCCATTGTTCTCGCGCGTGACTTTGGCATTTTGACCGGATTGCAACACTTTCGCCGCCACGTTATCGTCGTCGATCCCGAGTGCCCGCAAGCCTCACTGCGCGCCTCGCTGCGATATCTTCGAGCGGGCGGATCATTGCTGCTCTACCCGCGGGGTGAAATCGAAGCCGACCCGGGATTATACCTTGAGGCGGCGCTGGAAACGCTGCCGGAATGGTCGGAAAGCATTGAACTCTTCGTCCGCCACGTTCCCGACCTGGCCATTGTGCCGGTCGCTGCCGGTGGGATGTTATCCCGTCGGGCACTGGTCAACCCGCTAGTGAGCCTGTATCAAGACACAGACAAGCGGCATTTTCTCGCCGCCACTTTCCAGATGATGTTTCCAATTTATCGCGACCCGATCATCAGCTTGTTTTATGGGCGCGCTCTGCGCGGCGAGCTCGCTAACCGCGAAAATGTTCTGCAGCAGATGTCTGATTTGCTTCCGCTCGTCCACGCCGAGCAAAAGTTGCTGATGAATCAAGCTGCATGATGTGTACAAAGTCGTGGCGAATTCAGCCTGTATAATTGTTCGTTTCGCACGATAATATTCCAGCATTCCGTTGGCATAGAAACGCCGGTCACAATGAGTCAGTGGACAAACAACAATCCAGCGCAGGACAAAACGCAGAGGTGGCTCAGCTACTGGAATCTGCTGATCTCGCTAGTCAGTCGCGATATACGTTCGCGCTATCGTCGTACATTATTGGGACCGTTATGGGCGATAATCCCGGCAATTCTGTCCACTGTTATCTTCAGCTTTCTTAGCGGCTTGGTCAATGTCGATACCGAGGGCGCGCCGCGTCTGGTCTTTACCTTCGCCGCCACCGTTCCCTGGACTTACTTTCAGAGTTCGACGGTTCGCATCCCGCATGGTGTGCTGTCGAACGGCACTTTACTGCGCAAGATGGCAATGCCTCGCGAAATATTCCCCTTCGTCGTTTTGATGACAACATTCTTCGATTTCTCTATGTCTTTTGCCGTACTATTGGTCACGCTGCAAGTATTTGGGATACCTATCACCTGGATGTGGCTGTGGCTGCCGGTGCTGGTATTGATGCTCAACTTCCTGGCTTTGACTGTCGGCATTGGTATCGCCGCCTTCACGATT
This sequence comes from Phototrophicaceae bacterium, assembly GCA_965223515.1. Taxonomy (GTDB): domain Bacteria; phylum Chloroflexota; class Anaerolineae; order Aggregatilineales; family Phototrophicaceae; genus UBA6055. Next base: position 2,747,303 of record CBDCWK010000002.1, on the reverse strand, counting down.
TACCGGCGTGATCTTTTGCACGGTCTGCAACACATCATGCAAGTCTGGCTCATCCTGACACCTGTCATCTACTCATCGAAAACGCTGGAGAGCGATTTGCAGATCGTTCATGCGCTTAATCCCGCAGTGGGCATTATTGACGGCTTTCGGCGCGTCCTGGTTTTTGGGCAGCCGCCGGATCTTACACTGCTGTTCACCAGCTTTGTCATGATTTGTCTGGGGCTGTTGATTGCGTTTCCACTTTTTCATTTCATGTCACGATATTTCGCCGATGTACTTTAGCCGATACGCGCAGCAGCGACTATGAATAACGATTTGGCGATAGAAGTGAGGGACGTCTGGAAGCGCTATGGCTTGCCTTTGCGTCCGTTTGTGCGGCGTCAGATAGATCGACTGCGTGGACAAAATGTGCAGGACCGCGAAGCCTATGGTCCCTGGGCATTGCGCGAAATTTCCTTTGACGTGAAGAAAGGCGAGTCACTGGGTATCGTCGGCAAGAACGGCGCAGGCAAGAGTACCTTGCTCAAACTGATCGCCGGAGTCAGCCCGACGACCTACGGCAGCCTGCAGGTTAACGGCCGCCTTTTCCCTATGATTGAACTGGCTGCGGGCATGCATCGCGACTTGACCGGACGCGAGAATATCAGGCTGCTCGGCGCGATTATGGGCTTCACGCCAAAGCAGATGGAAGCGAAAACGCCACTGGTAGAAGCCTTCGCGGAATTGGGTGAATGGCTGGACAAGCCGGTGTGGCAGTATTCCAGCGGGATGCAGGCCCGCCTCGGTTTCAGCGTGGCGGTCAATGTGGATGCCGATATCCTCTTGATTGACGAAGTGCTGTCTGTCGGCGATGTCAACTTCCAGAAGAAATGCCTGAACCGCATGGACGAGCTTTCCAACAGCGGTGTGACGGTCGTCTTTGTTACTCATAATCCGTACTCTATCGAACGCCTATGCGAGCGGGCGATCTATGTGCAGGATGGGCGGATAACCGCCACGGGTTCGCCCGCAGATATATTGAATGCTTACTTTCAGAAATCGATGGACAAGTCGACGGTGATTGGCGGCAAAGACACCGTAAGCGCCGATATGCGCGAGGGCACTGGCGCTTTTCGGGTTGCAAAGATCACCATGCATGATGTCGTCAGTGGCGGCGAAATTGCTGCCTTCTCCACAGGCGATTCCGTCGATTTCCGCATCGCGCTAGACGTCAGGGAGCCAACTACGGCTTATCGGTTCTCGATAAGGATTGTGGACCCGGCTAGTACCGTTGTCAGCTTTGTGGATGTGCCGATCTCGTCTAGAGCCTCGCTGGCCTTACGACATGACAGCGTGCTTGAATGCCGCGTCGAGAATATCAATTTGCTGCCCGGGCAATACTGGATTGATGTGGTGGCGAGGGAAGTGGCTGGACCCATGATCGATTCAGTGTCCTATGCCTATACTTTCGATGTTCAAGGTAACAGAGAGGTCCTCGAACAAATGGAGCATCGCGGCATCGTCTACTTGCCAGCGAGTTGGAAGCTGGTCGACGAGCAAGCTATCTCGAATTAATCGATGGGCGAATGGCTTTAGCAGTTGAAGAGCGAATCGTGCATCACTTCGATGCCATGAGTGCCAGCACGATGGCCAACACGGCAGCAGCGAGCACTATCATGCCAGGATCAGTAGCAACTTCAAACCGTAACACTTTCCTGTCTCCCTTTCCGCAATGATAGCTTCAGTCTAATGCCGTCCTTTTGGCTGTCAATTGACGCTAATACTGCTCTAAAGTCGCCTGGATTTTTCCGCCACTCACAGTCTCCTTAGCTATGGTAATCAAGCCGCAAGCTGTTCATCAGGCACTGCGCCACATCGATCCCGGCTGGACCCTGCAGCGCATCCTGCCGCTCAGTCGGCGTGCATTCCTGCTGCAAGTCAATGGCAGCGAGCTGGAAACTTCGCAGCTTGTTTTGCTGTCGCACAGCGAAACCGACAGAGAACGCAACCCCGATATCGCCCGCGACGAACATCGCTTGCTTGCAGCGCTGGAGGGAGCTGGATTGCCGGTCGCGCGGCCGCTCTATCTCGAACAATATCATGAGCCGCCTTTTCTCGTCACTTCTTACATTGCGGCATCGCCTCGCTTCTCCGCCGACAACCTGCTTGCCTTCTGCAAAGTGCAGGCCACAGCGCTCTCCCGCATCCATGCTATCGACTTGCGGCATCTCGCGTTTCTGCCGCAGCTTGCGGACATAGTCGCAAATTATCTAAAACCGCCCGCCGATGATCGGATTCGCAGCGCCTTGCGACGTGCGCTTCAAGGCATAAGCTTGAATCCGACAGCGCTTCTGCACGGCGACTTTTGGCTCGGCAATCTGCTGTGGAATGGCAATCAGCTGAGCGGCATCATCGACTGGGAAGACGCCATGCTGGGCGATCCACTGGCGGACTTGGGCAAGAGCCGGCTGGAAATCCTCTGGGCGCTCGGCGAGGAGGCTATGAACGCCTACACATCGTATTACCTGGAGCAGAACGTGAAGCTGGATTCCAGCGCCCTGCCATTCTGGGATCTTTGGGGCGCGGCGCGCTTGCCACACTTCGCCACATTTGCGACAGACGCCGGCAAAGTCGCAGTGATGCAGGAGCAGTATGATCGATTTGTTGAAGGCGCTATCCGCGCCTTAGACGCTCAGCAAGAATGAGCTCACAGCGCGAGAAAACGCTCGCGGATTCTCCAGATGCGTATTGTGGCCCGCGGAGGGGACAAGCGCGACACGAGACAAGGGGATCAGCTTTGCCATTTGGGAATTGACCTTTTGGAATTTCTCATCGTTTTCGCCGACGAGCAAGAGGGTCGGGATTCTTAAATCGGGCAACTCGCTCCATAAGTTGGGCTGAGCGCCGCTGCCCATTCCACGCAGACTATTCGCCAAGCCACTCGGGCTGTTGCGCAGCCGTTGATCGCGCTGTGCCGCCAACATTGCCGCCGGCAATTGCGACTGTGACGCCCAAAGCGGGAGCATCCCCCAGTAGTCGACAAACCACTCAATGCCTCGTGACTCGATTTTTTCGGCCAGGGCATCGTCGCGGCGCCGCCGCTGCGCGCGGTCGGCAGCGTCCGCCAATCCCGGTGATGCGCTTTCCAGCACCAGGGAACGAAAGCGCTCAGGCTGTTGGAGCGCGAGGTATAGCGCCAGCCGTCCGCCCATTGAATAGCCGAGCAGATGCGCCTGCGCCAACTCAAGTTGATCGAGCAAATTGATGAGGTCGGCCGCGACCGGCTCCACCCGATAGCTTGCGGCTTGTAGCGGTTTGTCGCTCCCGCCGTGCCCAAGAATGTCCGACATTATGAGTCGGAAGCTGTCTCTCAGGCGCTTCGCTATCCCGTTCCAAGTCGTCGAGTCGCCGCTGAAACCGTGCAGCAGGAGCAGGGGCTCGCCCTCGCCGGCGACCTCAATGTGATAGTGATGTCCGCTAGTCTCTGCACGGTAGCGCATCATCAAAGACTTTCCGCGCTTCGCCGCGCTGAATTTTGCCGGATGAAGTGCGCGGCAGTGCTTCAGCGAAGGCAATGCGGCACGGGATCTTGTAGCCCGCCAAATGCTCACGCGCAAATTGTCTGATGGCATCCGCAGACGGCGACTGACCGTCGCGGCACTCAATGACCGCTGCCACCTGCTGTCCCCATTTAGCGTCCGGCAATCCGAGCACGACCGCCTCAGCAACGTCAGGGTGCTGCCGCAATACCGCCTCCACCTCAGCTGGATAGACATTCTCTCCGCCGCTGACGATGAGATCTTCCCGCCGCTGCAAGATGAACAGGTCGCCGTCAGCGTCCAGATAGCCGATATCGCCGGTATGCAGCCAGCCATCACGCAGCGCGTTATCAGTGGAGGCTTGATCGCTGTGATAGCCGCGCATGACAGTCGGTCCTTTGACGAGCACTTCGCCGGGACTCTTCGGCGGGGCATCGCTGCCGTGTTCGTCGACCACGCGTACTTCAGTAAACAGAAGGGGCTTGCCGATGCTGCCGGGCTTCTGGCGCAGGGCGTCTGGCAAGGCGGTCGCCACCTGTGATGCGGCTTCCGTAAGCCCATAGCTCGCGGCGATCGGGATGGATTCCTCGTGGCAGCGCGCAATCAGTGCCGTCGATGGCGCTTCGCCGCCCAGCAAGATCAGACGCAGCTGTGGATTCCACTTCTGCTGTCTTGCATCGAGAAGTCGCAGCAGCATGGTCGGCGCCAGTGAGACCAGCGAAATCGGTCGCTCGCTGAGGGCGCGATTCACCGCGTCGACCGCAAATGGCATCAATTCGACACCTGTGCTATAGAGCAGGGAACGCAAGATTACGCTTAAGCCGCCGACATGATAAAGCGGCAAGACACATAGCCAGCGGTCGTTTGGTAGGACGCCTAGGCGAAAGGCAGATGCGGTCGCGCTGTGGTAGAAATTGCCATAGGTCAAGACCGCCGCCTTGGGCCGTCCGCTTGTGCCTGAGGTGTGAATGATGGCGAAGTCTTCAGCCAAGTCAATCGCGCCGGATTCGGCGGAGGCGTGCAATGCGTAGCTTGCCCGAGTCGGGCGCAACTCGAGCACATCGACCACGACATTTTTCGTCTGGGATCGGGTCTGCGCTTCACAGATCAGCAGCCGGCAATCAGCGTTCTTGACTTGCCAGGCGAGTTCGGTCGGGGTCAAGCGCGCGTTGAGCGGAACGGATACCGCGCGCAGCCGCATCAATGCCAGGGTGGCTAGAATGAAGGACAGGCCGTTCGGCAGCAGAATGGCAACCTTGTCACCTCGTGTGATGTCGGCATGCTTCGCGATCGTCCGGCAAGCGGACGAGACCAGGCGATTTACCTCGGCGAAGCTCAACCGTTCTTGATCGATGTACAGGTAGGTTTTCTCCGGGGTGGCAATCGCCCGCGCGCTTAGCCAGTCCAATTGTTCTTTTGCCTCCTAAACCCTTAATCAGGCGCGCCGCGGGAACTTGCTGAAGTCCGGCTTGCGGCCTTCCAGGAAGGCGTTCTTGCCTTCGCTGCCTTCTTCGGTCATATAGAAAAGCATCGTCGCATCGCCGGCCAGCACTTGCACGCCGGTCTGGCCATCCAGCTCGGCATTCAAGCCGGCTTTGATAAAACGCAGGGCGAGCGGACTCTTGCTCAGCATCTCACGTGACCATTGCAGCGCCTCGCGTTCCAGGTCGGCGAGCGGCACAACGGTGTTGACCATGCCCATCGCCTCGGCTTCCGCGGCGCTGTATTGCCGGCAGAGGAACCAGATTTCGCGCGCTTTCTTCTGCCCGATATGCGCCGCCAGGAAAGATGAGCCGAAGCCGGCGTCAAAGCTGCCCACGATCGGTCCGGTCTGCCCGTAGATAGCGTTATCGCTGGAGATGGTCAAGTCACAGCAGACATGCAAGACATGCCCGCCACCGATGGCATAGCCGGGCACGACCGCAATCACCGGCTTGGGAATATTGCGGAAATATCGCTGCAGCTGCAATACGTTCAAGCGCGGCAGGCCATCATCGCCGACGTAGCCGGAATGCCCGCGCACTTTCTGGTCGCCGCCGGCGCAGAATGACCAGATGCCGTCCTTCTTGCTGGGACCGTTGGCCGTGATCCACAGGACGCCGATCTCGCCATCGTGCCAGGCGTGCAGCACGGCTTCCGTCATTTCGTCAATCGTCTTGGGACGGAAAGCGTTGCGAATATCGGGTCGGTCAAAGGCGATGCGCGCGATGCCCTCGGCCTTGTGGTAGCTGATGTCATCGTAGGACTTCACCACCTGCCAATCGGCCAGGCGCATCAGGTCGCCAGTCTTTATCTGCGCTTGCTGTTCCGCTGTTGTTACCATCCGTCTGCTTCCTCTCGCTATTTGATGAACCCTTACGTTTCCAAAGTCTGCAATTGCCCACGCACTGCTGCCATGATGTCCGCCCGCCGCTTCAGATCAGCGCGGGCATCTGTGCGCACCTCGATTAGCGTCGACTGTTGTCCGCTGACCGACTGGCTGAATGCCCGTCGAAAAGAGGCGCGATCGTCGGCGCGTACATAATCCAGCCCATAGAGCCTCGCTGTCTGCGCGAAATCCAAGCCATGCGCGGTGATGAAAAAATCACTGAAATGCGGCTCGTAGTCGCGGACCGGCAGCCGCTGGAAGATGCCGCCGCCATCGTTGTTCAGCAGCACAATCGTCACCGGTACGCCACAGCGCTGCACCGCCAGCAAGCCATTCATGTCATGATACAAGGTGATATCGCCAAGTACCGCGACGAGCGGTTGACCCGACCTCGCGGCGCCGACGCCCAAGGCGGTGGACACATTGCCGTCGATTCCCGATGCGCCTCGATTGGCATAGGCGAAGATCGGCTTGTCGCTGGGCATGCCGTATTGGTCGAGATGGCGGACGGGCAGACTGTTGCCGGCGAATAGCGAACTGCCGCCCGGGATCAGGTCGACAAGGTCATGAAGCACTGCGCCATCGAAATAAGCGCCGGCCTCGACTTCGCGGCGTACAACCTGCCAGGTGGTCTGCTCGGCGCGCGCCATTCGTTTCCGCCAAGCATTATCGCTAGACTGAAAACCCCGAGGCGTTTGCCACTCATCAGCTAGCGCTTCAGCAGGATTTATCTCAAGGTGGTGGGTGATGCTATGGGTATCGTCAGCCCACTCACCAGCGCGGCTGCAGAAAATATGGTAGCGCAGTTGATCTCGCGCCAGGAAGTCTTGCATGTGCTTGCAGAGCGGTGGCGCGCCGAATCGGATCAAGACTTCCACCTCTTGAAAACCGGCTTCCTCCGACGTTATAAGGCTTTCGTAAGCGCCGATGGACCCGGTAGAGCGCATGTTTGACGTGAATTCAGCCAAGAGCGGATAGCCGGTGCGCTCCGATAGTCGCTGCGCCCAGGGCATGAGCGCGTGCCGTTCCGCTTCAGTCCGGCAACTGCCATGCCCAAAGTAGATGATGCCGCGGCGCTTCAACACATCCTCGGACAGTAGCGACGGCAAGCCACTCGTTTTACCGCTGCCTGTTTCGACAAATCGAGTCGGCGTAGGCTGGTGAATTCGCATCACCGCAGTATCCTCATCGCCCGGTTCAAAGGGCTTGCGGAAAGGCAAGTTGATATGGACGACGCCACGCTTCTGGGCAGCGGCATGAAAAGCCTGCGCGGCCAGCGTCCGCAGGTTGCGCAGGGCGACCGGCGGCGGATCGGCTTCGGGCAAAGGCGCGTCCACGAAAAAGTCGGCGTAGTCACCGTAGATCTTGACTTGGTCAATCGTCTGATTTGCGCCGCTGTGGCGCGATTCATGCGGTCGGTCGGCGGTCAGCACGATCAAGGGCAGGCGTGATTGATGCGCCTCGACAATCGCCGGGAAGAAATTCGCTGCTGCCGAGCCCGATGTGCAAACGACCGCCGCCGGTTCGCCCGAGCCCATTGCCAAGCCCAGCGCGAAGAATGCGGCACTGCGTTCGTCGAGGTGCGAGCTAAGCTCGATCGCATCCCGATGCCGCGCCAATGCCAGCACCAGCGGGGTATGCCGCGATCCCGGCGCCAAGCAAACGCGCCTGAGCCCAGCGGCGATCAAGGCATCGACAAATGTATTGGCGTAGAGCGTGTTCGGGTTGGGCATTCGGCACTTTTTCTTTTTTCACCACAGAGGCACAGAGATTACCGCTCATGATGCCATCCTCTTTATCCCCGGCCTTAGAGTTGCCACATTGAAGTTGATAAGCAGACCGATTCTCAAGTCTGTAAGGCCAGGTAGCAGAGCAGCTGCGCTTCGTGCACGGGCAAGAGCTTCTTTACAGATTTCAATTCAAGAATGACACAGTTCTCAACCATAATGTCGACAAAGAAACTGCCGATATTCCGTCCTTTGTAATCGATCTCCAGCAGCTTCTGTGGTTCAAATCGCAGATTTCGCTCCTCCAATTCAATACAAAGCGCTTCCTCGTAGAGACTTTCCAAGAGACCCGGACCCAAGACGCGATGGATCTCTATCGCCGCTCCGATTATTTTATAGGTTAACGGATCGCTATTTTCTGCTTGCAGCATGCCTCCCAAGTTTCCTTTTTTGGTAATTCACTCTGTGCCTCTGTGGTTAGTCTTTGTTTTTAGCACCGTGCGCATCAAGCATGGGGCGGAATTTGAGTTCGGTTTCTTCCCATTCGCGTTCGGGCAGGCTATCTGCGACGATGCCGGCGCCGGCGTAGATCCAGACGCGCGCTTCCTGCGCCACGGCCGAGCGGATGGCGACGGCGAATTCTCCGTCCAGTTGGGAGTCGATCCAGCCGACCGGCGCGCCATACCAGCCACGAGGGATCGGCTCCAGCTCGCGGATGAGTTGCAGCGCCACTCGCCGCGGATCGCCGCCCAGAGCCGGCGTAGGGTGCAGCGCCTCGGCCAGCGGCAGGATGCCAGCGGCGCGCTTCAGAGTGCCCGCCATGGGCGTGTTCAGATGCTGAATATTGCTCAGCTTGAGCAAATCGGTGGGCGCGGTATCAAGCGCTTCGGTCAGACGCGACAGCCGTTCGCACATTTTCTCGACCACGATTTGATGTTCGTGGCGGTCCTTGGCACTGCGCAGCAAGGCTTCGCCCAGGCGACGATCTTCCGCGTCGGTTGTGCCCCGCCCGCGGCTGCCGGCCAGAGCCATGGTCGATAGCTGTTTGCCCTGCACCGATGCGAGCAGCTCGGGCGAGGCGCCGTAAAAGGCATAATGCGGGCGCGGCTCGAATAAGAAGCGATAGCACTCGGCATAGTGCGCCGCCAGGTGGCGCAGAATCGGGAGGAATTGAACGCGCTGCGAAAAGCGCAATTCCGCCGCCCGCGACAGGACGACTTTCTTCAGGTCGCCAGCTCGAATGCGGTCGGTAGCGGCGCTGATCATCTGCTGCCACATCAGGTAGCTCATCGGATAATCGATGCTGCGCAAGTCGCTTTGTCGCTCGTCGGCAGCCGTCGGCGCGCCGGTTTTGAGCTGGGCAACTTTTTCGCGCAGTGCCGCTTGCAAGTCGGGGATGAGAGGTGCAGGCATTTCATCAAGCGGAATCTGCGTATTGATCGTCAGCCACATCTTTCCGTCACGGCTCACCAGTTGATAGTGCGGCAGCACGAAAGAGGCGGGCGCGTATATCGACCAGGTGTTGTCGGGCGTGAAATCGTTGCGGAAGGCGAAACCGCCGAATAAGCGCGGACCCGTCAGCGGATTGCCATCGCCTGCCATGTGCATGCCGGCAAATAGCTCGCGCGCGTCCTTGGCGATCTTCTCGAAACGTCCTGCGCCCCAAGCCGTCAACTCGACAGCTGTACCGACGCCGGCAAATGCCACCGAGCCCTTTTCGCTTTCCCAGTAGAAGCGCGCTTGACCCTCAGCTGCGGACAGAAAGCCAGCGAAGCTCAATCCGCTGCAAGGAATACTGCAGCTCAGCAGCCGGCCGTAGCGCTCGCTCAAGGGCGTCATGCGAGATTCGGTGGCAGCCACGAGTCAGCCCCGGTACTCTACGCTCTTGAGCAGCAGCGGCAGCAGAGCGCTCATAATTTCGTCTTTGCTCGGCTCGCCGGTGTAGACCCACTGAATGACCACGCTGTATATCGCGCCCATCCAGGCGTGCGAGACGATATGCGTATTCACTGGCGCTATCGAACCATCAGCCACCGCTTCATCGAGGTAGGTCTTGATCAGCAGGGCAAAGCGATCGTTGACCTCCATGCGCTTGCGCTCAAAGACGGTGCCCAAGCCGACCGCTTGCACCAGCAGCAGCTTGGCTGGCCGCCGATATTTGCCGAAGGTCTCCAGCACCGCCTCCAGCGCCACTTGGACGCGGCGGATGCCTTGCGACTCGTGTTCTATCGCTTCTTTCGCCCGGCGCTCGATCAGGTCGGCGAATTGATCGACAAGCGCGATGAAGAGCTTTTCTTTATTGGGGAAGTGGAAATAGATCGAGCCTTTGCTGATGCTGGCTTCGGCGACGATCTCGTCCAGTTTGGTATCGTGGAAGCCCTTGGCGCTGAAGATATTCATCGCCGAGTCCAGGATGCGTTCGCGGGTTGAGCGCGAATCTGTGACTTGTCCGTCCATGCTAGCTCACAATACTGACTAGTCAGTACTGTCATTGTAGCACGGATATTTGCGTTGCTGCAATCTCTATTTGTTATACGAATGTGACGCTGCAGGCTGATTTGAGCCGCTAGTCAGTGCCCATCCCGTGCAAGTAAATACCAACCAGAGCGCCGATTCCTACGGCAGTGGCGGCGCTGTTGTCGAAGAAGAGCTTGACGATTTGGATGATGATATTGTCATCGTTCATCGGCGAGACATCGACCGCGCCTTGCACGACCGCAATGATCAGCGCCGCAACGATGCCAACCACGATGGCCGCGATAATCTGTGCCGGAAGCGAATCGCCTTGGTCGCGCTCGACTAACTTAGCCTGTATCCGCTTGCCCGCGTTTAAGCCGGACCCGTATACAATCGCCATCACCAAACCAAATAGCAAGTCATTGCGCGCCACCAAGCCGTAGGCGACGCAGACGACGAGACCGACGGCAGTAGCGATTCCCAGCTTGTTCTCCCGCCAATCCTGATGCTGGTCTTTTGCTTTTTCACTCATATCGATATTCCCTTAAGAAACAATAGATTCTCGAACATTTCTAACCACATCCATAGTATAGGCGGTTTCACCAGTGATAACGACTTCTGCGGTACAATCGCTGCCATACAGTGATCGGATTTGACAGCGCGCGCGGCAAGCGATACAGCCGCCGGATATGGGAGTGCCAAGATGGATAAGTTCATGGCGATGGCGATTGAAGAGGCGAAAGCCACCAAAGCGGAAGGCGGCAGTCTCTTCGGCGCTGTGCTCGTTCGCGGTGAGGAAGTCATCGGCATCGGACGCAACTTGATGATCCAAAACAACGACCCGCTCAGCCACGGCGAGATGGAAGCGATCAAGGCGGCCGGCTTGCAAGAGAGCTACGCCGATACAATTCTCTATACGACGGCCTTCCCCTGCCTGATGTGCGCCGGCGCGATCGTCCGCTATCAGATCCCCCAGGTGATTATCGGCGCAAGTTGGGAGCACAACGCGCCTTCGCGCGACTTCATGAGTTCGCACGGGATCGAACTGGTCGAGTGGCGGCTAGAAGAGTGCTTTCAGTTGGTGGAGTAAGCTGAAGCTATGCGCCCATGATTTCAGCGTAGGCATGCCGGAACGCCGATTCTGTGTCCAGTCCCAGCGCATCGTTGAATTTGTTCCAAGCGGAGCAGAGGGCAAAACGCATCGTCATGTCCACGATCTGCCGATCATCGAAAACCTGACGCAATTCGGCAAACAGGTCGTCGCTAATCTTGGCGGGCTCGCGCGTCATCTGCTCGGCGTACGCGATCACCAGCCATTCTTGCTTAGACCACAAGTCGCGACGCTCTATGCAAGCAAGTTGATCCGCGCTGAGTCCGGCTGCTTGCGCCAAGGGACTGTGATGCTGCAAGCAGTAGGCGCAGGCGTTCACTCTCGAGACGATCAATACACCAAGCTCCATGAACCTGCGTTCGACGGATGGCGAGGCGGCGAAAGCCTCATAAACCCCGAGAAGTGATGTTAGCAATTCGGGATGATGGGCCAGCGCGCGAATTTGGTTGCCGAAGAGCGTCGGACCCGGCAGTTGACCGTCTTGCAGCGCTGCATCGGCGCGCTCGTAGGTCGCCGCCAATTCCGCTGGCGCCTCTTCCTTGGGGATCAGGCGAATGCGCTCGCCGCTCATAAGTTCAGCTTTTGCGTCGGCTTGTCAATGCCCATGCGCTTGAGCAGCCAGTTGATTTCCTCTTGCGTGCCGGCGTCGATGGGATTGAAGGGCGGGCGCGGTGTGGGATTGGCGATGGCGCCACGGCGATGCAGAATGGCTTTGCGAATCGTCAGGTTAATCTGCGGCTGATTCTCATAGCGGATCAACGGAACATACTTGTCGAAGATGGTTTCCGCCTCGCTCAATCGCCCGTCCTTGAAGGCATCGTATACAGCAACCAGAATCTCAGAGAAGGCGAAACCGGTCATCGTGCCGGAAGCGCCGCGCTGCAATTCTTCCAGCAGGAACATGCCACCCAAGCCGCCGAATATTTCGAATTTGTCTGTGAGTTGACGGATGGCATCGATCTTCTGCATCAGCGGCGGGTCTTCCAGCTTGAGATAACGGGCGTTGGGAATGGCTTCGGCGATCTGCGCCAGTACCGCCGGCGACATAATCACATCATTGATCGGCGGGAAATCTTGCACCACGATGGCGCCGCTGATGGTCTCGGCGATCTCGCTGTAGAGCGCCAGAATCGCCGGGTCAGATTTGTCATCAAGCGGTGGCGGCGCGATCATCACGCCTTCCGCGCCGGCTGCGAATGCCGCTTCGCTTAGCGCGATGCAGGTCGATAGCTCGCTGTGACTGGTACCGACGACGATGGGAATCTCGCCATCGACTGTTGCGATCACCGTGTCCATAACCGCCTTGCGTTCGTCCATACTGAGCTTAGCCGCCTCGCCCAATACACCGAGGATGGTCAAGCCATGCGTGCCCAGGCTCATCTGAAAACTCACCAGCCGCCGCAGGCTCTCATAATCGACTTCGTAGTCCGCCGTGAAGGGGGTGGCGAGGATATTAAAGATGCCGCTGATTCCACTCATTTATAAGGCTCCTGACATAAGCTTGCCCGCGATGAATACCTGCTCGACCTGTTCCAGCGCGCCCAGGTCTGCCAGCGGGTCGCCCGCGACCACAATGATATCGGCTTCCTTACCCGCTTCAAGGCTGCCCAGCATCCTGTCGAGCTTGCTGACGCCGGCGGCGACGATGGTGGCGCTGCGCAGCGCATCGTAATTATCGCGCTTGATGCCCAGCTCGACCATGAATTTTAGCTCTGGCGCGACGACATCGTGCCCGACCACCGGGCTGCCGGCATCGGTACCGAAAGCGATGGTCACCCCGGACCGCGCTGCTTTGATGAGTCCGTCATAACGCTCTCGATTGGCGACCGCCGCTTGCCGCTCGGCTATCTTCCATTCGGGGATGTTGTATTGGCGAGCGAGCTCCGGCTGCGATTGCATCAACAGAGGAGCGAAAGTCGTGACGATCGGGATATGCTTGTCCAGCAGAAGCTGAATCGTCTCATCGCTCATTGAGCCGCCGTGCTCGATGACATCGACGCCGAATTCGGCCATGCGCCGAATGCAGGCGTCAAAAGTGGCGTGCGCGGTGATCGGCAAGCCGTTGCGATGCGCTTCGTCAATCACGGCATGCAGCTCCTCATCGGTGAATTCGAGCAGATCGTGGCAGCCCATGATCTTGATCAGGTCAGCGCCGCGCTTGACTTGATCGCGCACCGCCCGCCGCATTTCATCAGCGCCACTCGCCTCGCGGCAGCACCAGTAGGTATGCCCGCCGGTTTGGATGATGGCCTCGCCCGTGATGAGCAGGCGCGGACCGGGGAAAATGCCTTGCTTCACCGCTTGCTTGGCGGAGAAATTGCTCTGGTTCATGCCCAGGTCGCGCACCAGCGTGATGCCGGCTCGCAGGCTCTTTAGCATATTGCCGGCGCTCTTGTAAGCGCTTATCTCGGGCGCATCGTCCAGCGATTGCCGCGCCAAATCGTGCACGCCGTCCCAAGCCAGATGGGCGTGCGAATTCATCAGGCCGGGCATAATCGTCTTGCCGCTGCAATCGATGATGGCAGCGGAGCTGCTGCCGAGATCACTCATATTGCCGACCGCTCTGATGACGCCGTCTTCTATCTCGACAAAGCCACGTTCGATGATCTCATCGCCCTTGCAAGTGAGAACGCGCCCGCCGGCCAAGATGCGATGGGGCACCGGGATATCGAACATGGGCTTGATGATTTTTTCGAAACGCCAAGCGGGTGCTTCGGGCATTGGGCAGTCCTTTCAGATGGGTAGAATTCTTTGCTCCGGCGGATGCTCCGCCAGGAAGCGGCTCGGCACACAGGCGGCGCCGTCGGTCACGATCATGGTATCGATCAAACGGTAGCCATCGCGCCCGGGACGATAGATGCCGGGTTCGTTGGAGAAGACCATATTGGGCTGCAGAATAGTCTGATCACCCGGTGCCAGCCAAGGCGCTTCGTGACCTTGAATGCCCATGCCGTGCCCAATGCGGTGACGGATGGCCGCGCCCAGTCCGGCATCCTTGAGCACAGCCAGCGCCGTTTCATTGACGCTCGCGCAGGTTGCGCCCACTCTCAGCGCGTCAATTGTCGTTTGATTACAGTTGTGCGCCGCATGCAGGCAAGTCATCGTTTCGTTATCGGCATCGCCAACGACAAAGGTGGCGCCACTCTCGGCGTGGTAGCCGCCAACGGACACGCCGATGCCGGCGATTAGCGTCTCGCCCATTTGCGGCACACGCGCCATCGGCTTGCCGTGGGGCAGGGCGGCGCGCGCTCCGCTATGCACCGTGCCGACCACAGCCGATGTGCGCAGCTGAAATTGCTCGCCGATCTCGGCATTCATTTTGGCTTGTGTGGCGCCCAGGCAATGCCGCAGGATATCAAGCTCGCTGCCGCCAGCGCTGATAATCGCGCCAGCCCCCGTCAGCACCTGCTCCAGGCAGTAATCGGCATACGCAGCCGCTTGCGCGATCAGCGCGATCTCGTCCGGCTGCTTGATCCAGCGCAGCTTGTCGACTAGTTCGGACAAAATGATGTCTGCTCCTAGCATGAGAAACTGCCGATGCGAAATCTTGTCGATGCCGACGCGCGCTGCCGCCGCTTCACCCAGCATCCAGCCGACCGGATCTTGCTCGCCCGGATACTCGAAGTAGCAGCGGATATCGCCAATCCAGCAATCAGCGGCGTTTTCCGCTTCCAGCAGCGGCACGAATAGAATCGGCTCGCCTGAAGCCGGGATGTAGAAACCGATCGGCCGCTCCGACTCAATGTGGCTGAAGCCGGAGGCGTACATCACATTATAGGAGTCAAGCAGCAGGATGCCGTCGAGCTGCTCGCCAGCCAGCGCCGCTTGAATCACATCGACGCGCCGGCGATAGAAGGCTTCGCCCAGCGGCATCATGAGAGCAGCACCTTGCCTTGCTGCCCGCCGGCTTTTTGCGCCGAAGCGCTAATGATCACGCTTGTGCCGGCCGTCGCGCGTAGCAGCCATTCGACCTTCGCGCTGCTGTTGGTCCATTGGCGCATCCAGGGCGACCAAGGCGCAGTCCGTTCATCGCGGCCGGCCAAGTGACCGATACTTTGCTTCGCCGCGCCCATGATGATCTCAGCGCCTTCTGCCGAAAGCTCAATCTCGACTGGGCCAGCGGTCTCGTGTTCCAGCGCGCGCTGCGTCAGATGGGTCGGCAGGAATCCGTCGTTAGCCACGACCAGGCTCAGTTTGAAGAGGTCGTCCCCCAGCCGCTCCACCTCGGCGGCGCGTATCCGCAGCAGCGGCGCGGTCATGGCGTGTTTGAGTGTGAAAAGACAATTGTTATGTATCGTATCAAAGAGGAATTGTTTCGCCGGAGCGGTCTTCGCGAGTGAGGCGGGCGGTGGATTGCGGAAGGTATACATGTGGGTCCAGCCACCGATTTCCATTTTGCCCAGCTGCGGGTGATCGAATTCATGCCAGTCGACAAAACCGGCGCCGCCCAGATGCTCATCGTTGTATTGCAGCAGCTTGATTTCGTCCTCGGTCAAGCGCGCGCGCACTTGATACTTCGCCGGAAACTCGATGCCTGCCGCCAACTCCGGATTCCACAACTCCGTCGAAAAAGTGATGATGCCAAATTCGTCATAAGTCCATTGCATGAGCGAACCGACCCGCGGCTGATCGGGATCGGTGGTAAATTCTTCATATACCGAGATCACCGGATAGCCAGTCAACGCCGTGCCCATCGCCCCTATGTGATTGTACACCGCCAGGTCGAAGCGCGGCAGATTGCTATCCGCCGCCACCAGCGACGGGCGCAGATGCAAGCCGCCATGTGTGTGATAACATTGCATGCCGCTGATATTGGGATGCGCCAGGATGAAGTCGGCGACGGCTTTCGCCTCGGGCTCGGATAACGGCGTTTCCCCGGCGCCGTACTGCCGAAACTGAGGCCGCCAGCCAGCCGGAAAGTTGCGATTGAGATTGCCTTCGCGCGGCTTCTCGATCTCGAAGTTGACGCCATCCCAGCCGCCGCGGATCTCACCTTCGCGGTAGAGCCGATAATAAGGTCCCTTGTTCACTTCGCCTGGCTCGCGCTGAATCATCAGCCGCGGGTCGTCTTCGGAGACGCGCCATTCGCCGGCCGGGTCTACGAAGCGCATCTGCACAATCAAGCCATCGCCGTCGATATCGTGCTGGCACAAGCCGCGCGTCTGTTCTTCGCCGGGCAAGTAGCGCCCATTGCCGCACCAGTGATGCGCGGTTTTCAAGCTGATCTCAGCGCCATCGGGATTGACGCGCGAGATGATGTAAAAGACCAGATTGTCCAGCAGCCAGGTCACATCGGCATCATCGCCGTAGTTCGTCAGCAGATACCAGATGGTGTAGACGGCTGTCTGTGTGGTGGCGACTTCCTCGGCGTGAATGCCACCGTCGATGTAGAAGGCCGGTTTGCACTCGGGACCGCCAGTGGCTGCATTTGTCAACGTGATGCAGTGGATATCGCGTCCGCGCCAGCTTTGTCCGATTGATTCGAGCGAGGCGAAATTGGGATAGGCGGCCGCAAGACCGGTCAGATGTCGGCTGAGCGTCTCGTAGTCGAAGTATTCGCCGAAGTCGATAGCGTAGGGCATCGTCAGAATTCCTGGCTGATGCGCGCCGGATCGGGCCGGACAAACTGCCCATCGCCCGCCGCGCCAACGATCTGTCCATCGACGAAGACAGTCGCCCCGTTGACGATGGTCCGTTCCACGGCGCCTTTGAAGGTCATGCCGGCGTAGAGCTTGTCGCAGTCGCGCGCCTTGCTGAAGAGGCGTTCGGGGCTGATGGTCGTCTGCGCCTGCGGGTCGTAAATCACCAGATCGGCGGCCGCGCCGATGCCGATATGCCCGCGCTCGGGATAGACGCCGAAGCGTTTCGCGCCATTGGTCGCCAAGAGATCGACTGCTTTTTCGATGCTGATGCGCCCGTTGAGCGCTTCGTGCATGACACCGAGCAGCAGCTCCTCGACGCCCGGCGCGCCCGGCGGCGTCGCCCAGATATCTTCGCGCGCCCGTTCCTTTTCTTCCACTGTAAAAGGCGAGTGATCGGTGGTGATCGCCATCAGCGAACCATCGCGCAGTCCATCCCAGAGCGCCGCTTGATCGGCTGCCTTGCGCAGCGGTGGGTTGATTTTGGCGTAGGGCCCGACCCGCTCAAGATCGGCTTCAGTGAAGAGCAGATAGTGCGGGCAGGTCTCCGCGCTCGCCGTCGAGCCGGTCGCTTTGAAGCGGCGGAAAACCGCCAGCGCTTCGGCGCAACTCAAGTGGGCGATATGCAGATTGGCTCCAATGCTTTCGTTGAGCGTCAGCAGTGTTGCGATGGCCAGCGCTTCAACATGCGGTGGGCGGGATTCGCCGTGCGCCGGCACATCATTGCGCCCCGCTTCAATCAGTTGCTGTGTATGCCATTCCAGCAGTTGGTTATTCTCGGCATGAACGGCGCAGAGCAGACCGGTTTCGGCGACCAACTTCAGCGCTTGATAGAGTTCCGGCACGTCGGGCAGGCAAAGTCCCTCGAATTCGTCGTCTCGGCCCTTTGGCGCCGAGGTCATGAATACCTTGAAGGCGATCGCGCCTTCGTCCACCATGTCAGCGATTTCATCGCGATCTAGCAGACCCGGCGCGCCGTACAAGCCGAAGTTGACATAGGCGTTTCGCGTTGCCAATGCCTTGCGCATACGGAAGATTTCACCGGTGGCGCAGCAGGGTTTGGATATCGGCATTTCAAAAACGGTGGTGACGCCACCGGCAGCCGCTGCCCGCGTCTCAGTGGCGAAGTCGCCGCGCTGTGGATAAGCCGGCGCTCGACAATGGAAGTGAATATCAATGGCGCCGGGCAATAGTAATTTGCCTGCCGCGTCTATCGTCTCGTCTGCGCTGATGCCGGTCGAATCGGTGACCAGAGCAACGATTCGTCCGCCGCTTATGCCGACGTCGAGGCGGGCGATGCCTGTCTCGAGCACAGCCTGCGCGTTAGTAATCAAAGTGTCAACTTGCACATTCACCCCCTTCAAGAGAGTGCTTATCGGTCATTGCGAGGCGTATAAGGTCTTGCGCACGAAATCCTGCAGGATCGCCGTGGTCGTCGCATAATCGTCCAGTTGCACATGCTCATCGGCGGCGTGAGCGACTTCATAACTGCCGGGACCAAAGATGATCATATCGCCGCGCGCCAGGTCCATCAGATGTTTCGCATCGCTGCCGGGCAAATAGCCAATCGGTCCGGGATCGTCTTTCAGCCGCTCGCGCACACAGTCCATAAAGGACCGCGCGTATGCGGTATCCAGCGCCGAATCGAACCAGCGCGAATAGACAAAGTCGCCGACGCTTGCCTTTGCCGGCGCCACCTGCACGGACTCGATGACCGCGCGCAGCTCATCGACGACATCTTCCGGCTTTTCGCCCGGGATCATCCGCCGGTCCAGTTTGATGGCGCAGGCATCAGGCACGGCGTTGGCGGTGCTGCCGCCGGCGATCACGCCGATATTGCAGGTGGGCACGCCAACCACGGGATGGATAAGACGAGACAGGTCCAAATGATAGTGATGCAGCGCCGCGATGATTTTGGACATAGCCACGATGGCGTTGACGCCGCGATCGGGGTTGGTAGCGTGGACGGACACCCCTGTCGTGCGCACGGTGGCGCGCAGTACGCCCTTATGCGCCGTGGCGACTTTGTTACCGGTTTGCTCGCCGACGATGATGAAGTCGCAAGTTGGCAGATGCCCTCCGTCCGCCAGCCATTTTGTGCCCAGCTGTCCGCCGACTTCTTCTTCGGCCGCCGCCACTAATATCAGCGTGCCGGCCAGTTTGTCTTGCTGCGCCGCCTCCATCATGGTCAACATCATCGAGGCGAGTACCGCTTTATCATCAATGCTGCCTTTGCCGTAGAGCGCGCCGTTTTGCAGCTCCGCGGCATAGGGATCAACACTCCACTTTTCCGCTTCGGTGGCGGCGATGGGCACGGTGTCGATATGGGCGTGCAGCATTATCCGCGGCTCGCCCGCGCCCAGCACAGCGATGGTATTTCGCGCTTGCGGCTTCTCCGGTGGCGCCGGCTGACGCACTTCACAGCCGATTTCGCGCATCTGCTCGGCGACAAAATCGGCGATGGCGACCGTATCACCCGGCGGATTGGGCGAGGGGATTTGCACCAGGTGCTGCAAAAGCTCAACGGCATCCACTTAAATGCCCTTGACGCTTTCGTATTCTTTCAATTCTTCTGGCGTGTAGACCTGCATCAGCTCCAGCTCGACGCCGCCGGCTTCCTGCTCCAGGAAGGCGACCCAGCCTTCGGGATGTACGTGGCTGCCCTTGACCTTGCAAGCGGCGCATTCCTTGAGGGTCGCGCCCTTCGCCTGCGCCTCTGCCAGAGCCTCATCGATATTGGGCACGGCGTAGCAAATATGGTGCAAGCCTTCGTAGCCGCGCTCGTTGATCCAGGCATCATAGCGGCCACCGGCGTCCATTGACTGGCAGAGTTGATATTCGACATCGCCAACATTGAATATGACGACGACATTGCGCGACTTGCCGTATTCATGAACCTCGGCATCCTGCCCAACACCGATGAAGTCGACATAATGCTGCAGCGCCCCGCGCGCATCACTGACGGCGAAAGCCATGTGTTTGATATATCGCTGATGCATTTTGTTCTCCCTTTTATCGGTCTTTAAGCGGGCGACCTGATAGGTCGCCCCTAGCACTAATTCTCTGCGAAATGACGTCGTATCAACGCAGGCTCCGACTAATCAAAGCGTTCCCAATGCGTCAGGTCGCGCCAGCTTATCTTCTTCCAGGCGGCCATGCCCGCTCGCGCTGATTCCGCCTTGTGCCCGATGCAGATGAACATCTCCGGCGAATAGCTTTCTGGCAAGTTGAGGATCACCACTATCGCCGCCTTGCTGAATGAAGTGACCGGTCCCGATGCCAAGCCGAGAGCGTGTGCCGCCAGCATCATTGTCTGCGCCGCTGTGCCAATATCGATCAGCAGGGCGCGGTCGCTGGGCGGCAAACTGTGCTCGACGAGGACATCCCCATTGGTGCAGATCAGAATCAGCGCCGGCGCCTTTTGAAACATGCCGGGCGACACCATACGGATCAAGCGGCGCGTCTCCGCGTCTTCAATCACGATATAACGATTTGGCCGCAAGTTGCCGCCGCTCGGCGCCCAGCGCGCCGCGTCCAGAATGGTTTCGATCTGCTCGCGCGTGACCGGTTCGTCGGTCATCTGCCGCACCACCCGCCGCGTCTTGATATTCTTCAGCACCTCGTCGCTCATGAGGCGTCCTCCTCCAGCTTGCTGTGTCGCAGCAGGCATTCAGCGACCTCATGGCAGAGCGCATCCAAGCCGGCAGCATAAGTTTCGACATCGGACATCTGCATGCGCAGCTCCGGGATGCGCTCGACATTGGCTTGCAAGAATTCGCGCGATTTAGCCGAGGCGCGTTCCAGCATCATGCCGCTGAGGCGCTCGGTCGCGGTCAGCAGGCGCATTGGAGCATAATGCGCCGGCTCGTCCATTTGGATGCGCGCCGAGGTAATCAGCAACGCCAGCAACTCGACCGCTTCGTCTTCCTTCAGGACCCAGTTTTCGCTCATACGCTATGCCATCCCGTCTTCACTACACTGTGTGATTCGCCAAAGATGATTCCTTGACAGCGCCCCTTCCATCCAGTATCATGCGCCGAATCTTAGCGATTGTCTACAATCTACAAGCGACCAGATTATAAGAAGCGCCGCTGTCGATGTCAAGTCACTTGGACACTTTGCCCTAGTCGATGAAGCCGAATCTACCGCAGATCAAGAATATGTCCATCCGCGAGCAATCGCTTGATACGCTGCGCGAAGCGATTCTTTCCGGAGAGCTGAAGCCCGGGCAGGCGCTGACCGAGATGGATCTCTCGCGGCAGCTCGGTGTGAGCCGCGCGCCCATCCGCGAAGCGCTGCGCATCCTCAATTCGGAAGGTTTGGTGGAAACGATTCCCTACCACGGCACCACCGTGCGCCGCCTCACCAGAGTGGATATTGAAGAAATCTACAGCCTGCGGATTCTGCTGGAAACCTACGCGATGGAACGCGTGATTGAAGCGGGGCAGCCGGCTGATTTCCGCTGGCTGCGCGAAAAAGTGCGCGGCATGGTGACCGCCGGCGATAGCGGCGATCTCAAGGCGGTCAACGCGCTCGATCGCGATTTCCACGATGCCTTGATCGAGATGAGCGGGCATCATCTGCTGCAATCGATGTGGCAGATGGTGGCGATGAAAGTGCGGCAAGTGATGGCACTGGTGAACCGCCGCAACACCGACCTGACGCAGATTGCGCGCAATCATCTGCCCTTGCTCGAGGCGATGGAAGCGGGCGACGTGACGGGAGCGACTGAGACCCTGCGCGGGCATATCGCATCGGCTGGCGATCTGATCGCGGAAGATTGGGTGGAACCTTGATGAAGCGTGTCATCGTTACCGGCGCCGATGGTTTCGTCGGCTGCAATATCGCCGCTGCCTGCTTGCAAGCAGGATATGTCGTTTTTGCCGTCGACCGCAGTTTCGAGAATCCGGCATACGCTCAAATTCCCTGCGACAACTTGCAACGCATAGAGTCAGATTGTGCCAATTTGCCGTCGATTGCCGCCGATGCATTGATTCACGCCGCCTTCGTCACTGCAGAGCCGGCCGCCCGCGGCGAGACACCGGAAGCGAACCTGCGCGCCAATCTTGAGCCGCTTTTGTCGGTGATGGAATACAGCTATCAGCAAGAGATCAAACGGGCTGTCATCCTCAGTTCGGATGCCGTTTTCAGTTTTACACCGGCGACGCTTGTTGACGAGTCCCGTCCTGCGCAGCCAATTGGCGTCTACGCCATCGCCAAGACGCTGCTTGAGCAGACGGTATCGACGATGCGGCAAGAATACGGACGCGATGTCGTCTGCGCGCGACTCGGGGCCATCTACGGACCTTTTGAGTTTCCGCGCGCAAGCCGACCGAAGCTGAGCCTGGTCGGGCGGATGCTGCAAGAAGCGCTGGCGCGAAGAGCCGTCGTGGCGCAGCGACCTGAAGAGCGGCGCGAATGGACTTTCGCGCCCGACATCGGACGAGCCTTGATCGCACTTTTGGAGGCCGACTCGCTCAACCACGCCCTATATCAGTTGGCGAGTGGCGAGCGCCTAACGAATCTTGAGCTTGGGCGTCAGATTGCACGCTTGTTCCATGACGTATCGCTGCGGATCGCGCCGGCGGACGAATCACCGGAACCGCCATTGAGCCGTCTCGGCTGGCTGGATAACAGCCGCCTGCGTCAAGATACCGGCTTCAACGATTGGACTCGAATGAGCGCGGACACTCTGAAACGCACGCTGGATAGCATTCGCGAGGCGGTGGGGCATGCTTAAAGTCTTGCTGGCCGGTCTCGGCGTCCGCGGACGGCATTGGGCGCAGGTGATACAGCGCTCGGAACGTGCCGAGTTGGTCGCAGTCGTCGATCCTGCCTCCGAGGCGCTGGCACGGGCGAAGGCTGAATTCGGTGAACTGCCGGGCTTCGTGAGTGTGGAAGCGGCGCTGGACGTACTGGACCACGTTGATGCGCTGGTCTTGGCGAATCCGCCGATGGGTCGCGAAAGCATCGTCGAGGCGGCTTGTGCGTGCAACTTGCCGATGTTGATCGAGAAGCCGCTGGCGCTGGACCTCGATGAGGCTTTGAAGCTGGTGCGGATCGCCGAGGCGGGCGGCGTCTCGCTGATGGTCGGGTTGAATTTCCGTTATTTGCATGTCACAAAGGCGACCATGCGCTTGTTGGCGGAAGGCACGATTGGAAAAGCCGAATTCGCGCGTTTTACTTATGAACGCTGGCGCGACGGGCGGCGTCCCGATCTTAATGATTACCCGCTGGTCATGGAGCATCCGATGCTCTGGGAGCAGTCGATCCACCACTTTGACTTGCTGCGCTACGTCTACGGGCAGGAGCCGGTGCGGGTGCAGTGTCAGACCTGGAATCCCTCCTGGAGCATGTACGCGCATGACAGCAATGTGGCGGCGCTGATCGACTTTGACGGCGGCCTGCGCGTGAATTATCAGGGCGCCTGGCAGGGCAATTGGGCGGCGCCCGGCTTTGAATGGCGCAGCGATTGCACTAACGGTATTATTACGCAGCGAGAACAATTTGGCGCGCTCTACTATGCCCTCCGCGATGATGCTACGCTGACGGCGGTGCCGCTGCCGCCGCATGAACGCTGGATCAGCGAGACGCGGGCGCTATTCGAAACCTTCGTCGATCATGTCGCCGATGGCGCCGCACTGCAGTGCAGCGGGCGCGATCATCTGATGTCGCTGGCGATGCTGCAAGCCTGCATTGAGTCGAGCGCGACTGGCAGCGGCGTTAATATACGTGAAGTTTTGCCGCAAGGCTGAACGAGTATTCATTCATCACCTTGGGAGGTGTGTATCGAAGAAGGCGTCGATTATCCGTTTCAATCTTCATTTACCGTCTAGTTTAGGAGAAACACCAATCATGAAATTGCTTCGATTGATCTTGCTGGTCGTGACCGTTTTGGCACTGACCATCGCTGTCAGCGCACAGGCGCCCGGTCCGGATGAAAACACCTTGTCATCGCGCAGAGCGTCGACACCGATGGCTGGGAGCCTTCGGAAGTGAACTCCCGCGCTGAAGCCAACATCTTCACGCATATGTTCGCTACGCTTTACGAAATCACCGAGACCGGTGTGCTTTCGCCCTACCTGGCGAATAACGTTAGCTGCGCCGACGATGGCAAGGAAATCACTTTCACGCTTAATGAAGGCTTGACCTGCCATGATGGCGAGCCGCTCACGGCGGAAGATGTGGCCTACACATTCAACCGCGCCGGCGACGATGCCAACGGCTTCACCGGCAACACGGCCGGTTTCGTCTTCGATTCGGCCGGTTTCATCCGCGCTGAAGCGGCAAGCGAACTTGATGTCACCATTTACGTCGATCGCTTCCAATCGGTGAACCACGGTCTGCTTTCCGAGGTCTTTATCCATTGCAAGGATTCTTACGAGATGATGAGCCTGGAAGAAGCGGCGCAGAACCCGATCGGCTCCGGTCCCTACGAATTCGTTGAATGGGTACCTGACAGCCACATGATCATGGACAAGGTAGAAGGCTTCACCCTGCGGGATGCCGGTTACGACCGCATCGTCTGGCGCGTGATCCCCGAAGCTTCGACCCGCGTTGCTGAATTGATCGTTGGCAATGTCGATGTAATCTCCAACGTCGTGCCCGATCAGGCTGATGCAGTCGACGTTCCGACCATCTGCGTCACCTTGCTGGGCACCGAATGTGAACGCGCTTCCAGCATGGTCAACAAGCCGAATGACAACCCGAATCTTGAGCCTTATCCCTACGATCCGATGAAGGCTGGCGAGCTGCTGGATGCGGCCGGCTATCCCGCGGATGATGGCGGCCTGCGCTTCCACATCGTCTTCCAGGCTGGCTCCGGTCGTTACTTGAACGATGCCAATGTCGTCCAGGCGATCGCCCAGTATCTGACGGATGTCGGTGTCATCGTCGACTTGCAGATGATGGACTGGAGCTCCGAATTCGTGCCGGCGCTGCGTCAGCACAATGTCGGTCCGCTCTACTTCGTCGGCACCGGCGGCGGCACCTGGAACGCCCAATACGACATGGCCGATATCTCAACGCCGACCGGCGCGACCAACTATACCGAGTGGTCGAATCCGGAATGGTTCGCCTTGCGCGAGACGCTGGCTGCTCCCAGCTTGACGGCAGAAGAGACACAAGACATCGTCAATCAGATGCTTGAGGTGATGTACAACGATCCGCCTTGGCTCTTCCTGTACTTCCAGCCGGACTCTACGGCGTCAGCAACCGTGTCAACTGGCAGGCGCGCCGCGACGAGCAGATCATCGTTTACGGTGCCACGCTGGCAATGTAACAGCCCCACCCTACGCTCCCTCCCCCATGAAGAGGGAGGGACTTCAATACATTTTTGCTCCCCTTCCCTCATTTTGGGGGAAGGGGATGGGGGATGGGGGTAATCAAACCGCCGAAGACGCCGGGCTGGCAGTTAATCCTCTGTGCTCTCGGCGCCTCTGTGGTGAAAGATCATTGTCCAATTGGAAATTGAAAAGGCTAATATGAACGAGACATTTGTAGGCATTCAAATTGGCGCGATCAGCTTTGTCGATGAAGGCGTCGAGCAGGTGCTTGACATCCTGCAGGAGAAAGCCGGCGTCAATGCGCTGCTGATCTCGGCGCTGAGCTGGAGCATCGGCAACGCCGGGCGAGCCGCCTTCGGCTTCCCCGATCACGGCGTGCTAGAGTTGGATAATCTGCGCGGCGGCGGTTTCTTTCAGCCCGACCCACGCTACTATAGCAAGACCTTCATGAAGAGTTTTGCCGCGCCCGATGAGCTATGCGATGGCTTTGATACCCTGGCAAACGTGATTCCAGCGGCGCGCCGGCGCGGCATGAATGTTTATACCTACTACTGTGAAACTTCAAGCTCGGCGATCCGCTCAATCTGGCAGCCGGGCTTTCAGCATTTTCTCGACCGCGATCATTTGGGACGCATGGCAACTCGTCCGTCGCTGCTCAACCCGGATTACAAGACTTTCTGGCATTCGGTCTTCGCCGATTGGCTGAATAACCACGACATGCGTGGGGTCTTGTGGGGCATTGAGCGGCAAAGCCCGCTGATGGACATTTTCCGCGGCGACAGTTCAACCGGCTTCGACGAATATTACGTGGCGGAAGCGCGTGCGCGCAATATCGATGTCAAGCGCGCGCTGGCCGGCTATCGCAAGATTGACGACCTGCTGAAACGGGTGCGCGGCGGCGAACGACCAAAAGCGGGCGTCTTCGTCATGGTCTTGCGCCAGCTGCTGAATTATCCCGAAGTGCTGATGTGGGAGAAGATGTGGCTGGATTCGCATCACGCCTTTTATCGCGAGCTGGCCGGTCTGGTCAAATTCTACGACCCGGCTTATGAATTCGGGCTGGGCATCTGGCAGGTCATCAACACTTACAATCCCTACCTGCGCGCGCAATACGATCAGAGCGAATACGCGCCTTATGCCGATTGGTTCAAGCCGGTGCTCTATCATACGCCGGCGGGGGCACGCTTCGCCGACTTCGCCGCATCCTGGCAATCCGCGCTGTTGGCCGATGCCACGCCCGATGGCGCCTACAATGGCTTGGCGAATGTGCTCGGCTTGGAAGACTTTATCGCGCCGCGGGCGGAGGGTCCGCTGGCCGGTTTCAAGCCGGCCTACATCAAGGAATGGACGGCGCAGCTCATCGAGGAGACGGGCAAGCCGGTCTATCCGGGCATAGGAGTCGGCGTGGGGCATAATGGAGTCAGTAAGGAAATCACCCCGCAGGAGATCCGCGAAGGCGTGCACGCGGGCATCGACGGTGGCGCCACCGGCGTGATGATCTCGCGCAATTATTCCGAAGCCGAGCTGCGAAACTTGCAGGCGGTCGGTGATGCGCTGCGCGAACGCGGTCTAATCTAGGAGGTCGTGATGACGATACGAGTTGGCACCATCGGGGCGAGCTTCGCGCGGGCGGCCTACCTGCCGGCGCTGCGGACGATTGACGATGTCGAACTGGTGGCGCTTGCCAGTGCCCGACTGTCCAGCGCGCAGTCGGCGGCCGACGAATTTGGCGTCCCCCATGTGTACGACGATTGGCAGCGCATGATCGGCGAGCACGAATTCGATCTGGTCTGCATCGCCACGCCGACGGTGCATCATGCGCCGATGACGCTGGCTGCGCTGCAGGCGGGCGCGCATGTCCTCTGTGAAAAGCCGATGGCGATGAATCAAGCGGAATCGGCTGTGATGCTGGAGACGGCTGAAACCTTGAACAAGCTGCATATCATCGGTCACGAACTGCGCTTCAATCCCAATCGCCGCAAGATCAAGTCGCTCATCGAGAACGGCGCCATCGGCAAAGTGCGGCACGTGAATCTCTTCAATGTCTCCGCCTCCTGGGGGGACCCGACGTCTCGTTCGGCGGGCGACTGGTGGTCGCGCGCGGATATGGGCGGCGGCAGGCTGGGCGCTAACGGCTCCCATCAGCTTGACTTGCTGCGCTTCTGGCTGGGCGATATCGGCGCCATCAGCGGGCAGATTGCCACTATGGCGCCGGCGCGCGTGGATAAGGAAAACGGCACGCCCTGGCGGGCGACCGCGGATGATCAGTTCAGCTTCACGGCCGAGATGCAAAGCGGCGCGCTCTGCTCAGTCTTCGTCAGCAGCGCGGCGCGTCACGGCGTCGGCAATCAGACGATGATCTTCGGCAATGAAGGCACGATCATGCTGGCGGACGGCGACGAGAAGCTGCTGGTGGCGCGGGCGGGCGGGGACTATCAAGACATGAGCCTGCGCGATCGCAATGCCGGTCTGCCCGGGGTTGGAGCGGGCATCTGGAATGTGTCCTTCGTCGCGCTTATGACTGAATTGACGGCTGCCATCCGCGAAGGCCGTCAACTGGCTTGGGGCGCCACCTTTGCCGATGGGCATCAATGCCAGATCGCTATGGACGCAATCCGGCGCAGCAGTCAAGAACGGCGCTGGGTGGAGCTGTAACCCGCGACATAATGGATTGACCGTCCTTAAGTGATATAATAGCTCAACAAGAAGTCGTACGAGGCTAAAACATGATAGCCGAACGTGTCCGCCAAATGAGTGTCGAAGAATTCCTTGCCTTTGTGGAAAGCAGTGAGGATTGGTATGAGTACATTGATGGCGAGCTATGTCCGATGACCGGTGGAAATTACAATCATTTTGTGATCATCGCGAACATTACTGGTAGGTTCCTGACGCTTCTGGCTGATACCAATTGTCAAGTGGTCGGCAGCGGAATGCTAGTAAAGGTTGGTGAAACTCGGTTCGTGGCGCCGGATGTGAGCGTCGTCTGCGGCGAACCGGTAACAGAAGAGAATACACGACTGTTGCTCAATCCGATACTGGTTGCGGAAGTTACATCGCCATCAACAGTCGACATTGACCGCGGCTCCAAGCGTGAATTTTACGGCGATGTGCCATCAATACAAGATTATCTCGTCGTTGACCAGCACCGTGTGCTGGCCGAATTGTATACGCGCAGCGAATCGGGTTGGCATTTGCAATGTTTCTCCGATCTTAAAGAAGACGTGCCACTTGAGGCGTTTGACTGCAGCTTGGCGCTCAGCGATATCTACCGCGGCATCGACTTTGAACTTGAGACGCAGTCAGCACCGAGCGAGGAAGAATAAGAAAGAGAGCGATCGATGGTCAGTGTCTAAGCGACCCGCCGGACCGCCCTGCTTGCAGAACCAAAAGTGAAATGCTGAGGGCGACTGACAGAGTCGCCCTCTGTGTTTCGAGCGCGTTACTCGGCTTCGACCAAGGTCACCTCGCCGAGCGTCTCCAACTGCTCCTGAATCTCAGCGGCATCCCCGACCACCACGATGATGAAATCGTCCGGATGGATGTAGTTGTTGGCGATGTCGAGTACATCGTCCTTGCTGACATCGTTGATCAAGCCCAGCCACCTACGAAGGCGGTCCAACTCGACGCCGCGCGTCTTATAAGAGGCGACTGTCTCGATGAAGTCCTGATAGGTTTCCAGCCCGAAGACAAAACTGCCGACGATGCCATCTCGGGCATCGTTGATTTCTTCGTCCGTAAGCGGCTCGCTCTGAATCAGCTCGATTTCTGTGAAGACTTCTTCAAGTGTCGGCGCGATCACATCGTTGCGCACCGCCGCCGAGACGACGAATCTGCCCGTGTCCGCCGGATAGCTGAAGCCGGAGCCAATGCTGTAGGTATAGCCCTTTTCTTCGCGGATGTTCTGGACCAACCGCGATGAGAAGCTGCCACCCAGGACTTCGTTCAATACGTGCGCCGGGAAGTAGTCCAGGCTGCCGCCCTTCATGCCGATATTGCCCAGAATGAAGTTGGCTTGCGTGCTGCCCGGGCGATCGACAAGAACAATCTCACGCCCGCTGTGGTCTGGCAGCGGCGGGTAACTGACCGGCTCGGCAGTGCCTTCCCAGTCGGCAAAGTGCTTTTCGGCATATTGCAGACCTTCCTCGGTCGTGATGGCGCCGGCGATGATGAGCAAAGCGTTATCGGGTTGACGGCGCGACTCGTAGAATGCAACGATGTCGTCGCGGCTGATGGCTTCCAGGGAGTCGAATGTGCTTGCGTTGCCGTAAGGATGGCCCTGGTAGAGCAGCCGGCCGAAAGTGCGACCGGCGACGAAGCCCGGTTCAGCCAGGTTGGCTTCCAAGGCGCTGACGCGCTCCGCTCGTTCGCGTTCGACTTCCTCTTCGGGGAAGTTGGCGTTCAGCGTCATATCTTCCAGCAGCTCGAATACCAGGTCAGAATCTTCGATCAAGGCAAAGACGCCGAGCGAAAGACTGTCGCTGCCGCCACTGCTGCCTACGGCGCCGCCTACCTGCTCAATGGCGCCGGCGATGTCTTGGGCGCCGCGGGTGGTTGTTCCGCGCGTGATCAAGTCGCCGGCCATACCGGCCACGCCTGGGAGGTCTTGCGGGGCGGCGGTGGAACCACCGGAGAAGTAGATATCAAGCGAGATGATCGGCATATTGGGTTGCTCAATCACGACGACTTCCAAGCCGTTTTCCAGCACGGTTTCGCTGATGGTGGGTAGGTTGAATTCAGCGACATCCAGGGGAGGCGGCGCCTCGCTCTGCTCGATGACGTAGCGATAATCCGGCTCTTGCTCGACGACATCTTCGGCAGCGTAGGGTTCCACCTTCGGCGGCGCTTCCGCTTCGGACGTCACGACATTAAAGACGTGACGATCGGAGTCCTCAAGATACTCAGCCGCGACGCGCTGGATATCTTCACTGGTGACCGCCTCATAGCGATTGATCCCGGTGAATACCGCTTGCGGATCGCCGAAATAGTAATTTGCGCTTTGAACACTCGATGCTAAGCCCAAAGCCGTTTCCAAGCCGAGGATTCCTCTGCTCCGTATGCCGGCGATCACTTTGTCGAGTTCTTCCTGCGGGACGCCCTCTTCAATGATCATCTGCAATTCTTCGTAAGACGCCGCTTCTAGTTCCGCGAGATCGACGCCGACATTTGCGATCAGAATGAAGGCGAAGATCCCCGGACCACGGTTGTCGATGATCCAGGCATCCGCTTCCAGCGCTTTGCCCGTATCGACCAGCCTTTTCGCCAGGCGGCTCGAATCGCCAACACTGAGGGCGCGCGAAAGCAGATTCAGAGCAGGGTAGTCATCGCTGGCCAGCGGCGGAATCTCATAGGCGACGAGCAGGGCCGGCAAGTTGATCAGCGGATCTTCAATGGTGATGTACTCGGCTTCTTCCTGATCCACCGGCACAAATTCGGGTAGGGCAGGCGGTTCGTCGCCTCGAGGGATCGGCCCAAAGAGCTCTTCGATCAGGCTGCGAGTCGTGTGAAAGTCGATGTCGCCAGCGATGACCAGGGTCGCATTGTTCGGCACATAGTAAGTCCGGTGGAAGTCGATGAGATCTTCGAGGGTAGCCTTGTTCACGTCTTCAATGCTGCCACCAGTGTGCCGTTGATAGGGTTCATAGGAATAGGGGACGGTTAGCAGCGCCCGCACCGCCTCGCCATAGGGGCTATTGTCGTAGCGGAGCTGCAGCTCTTCTATAACGATGGCGCGCTGGTTATCGAGGTTTTCTTGCGTGACATCCAGCCCGCCCATGCGGTCCGCTTCGATCCACAGTGCCAGCGGCAACTGATGAGAGGGCACGGTCTGATAGTAGCCGGTTACATCACTGCTGGTGTAGGCGTTTGAGGAGCCGCCGATTCGTTCCAGCAACTGGCCCATTTCATTGTGCGCTATATGCGGCGAGCCTTCAAACATCATGTGCTCAAAGAGGTGGGCGAAGCCGCTTTTGTCCATCGGGTCATTGGCGCTGCCGACCCGAAACCAGATATTCACCGCGACGGTTGGCGCCGAGGCGTCGCGCACCAGGATCACTTCTAGCCCGTTGTCCAGCAAGTAGTGCTCGAGATCTAGCGACTGCTCAGTTTCGGCAATACTCAGCCCGCTGACCAGCAGCAGGCAGAGCATGAGCAAGAGGTAGCGTTTCATTTGATTCGGTTCTCCTTTCGGTGTGTAATACCTACCAATGTAGTATGAAAGGAAGTAGTAAAGAAATCATTACGCCAGTGTAAATTGTTGGTAAAGTCTTGTGCGGGAGGCACTGGTGAGGGAGAAATCGGCGCTGAATCAGGCGAATAGGCGAACTGTCTCTAGCGTGAAAGCAGGCATGACCTGTTCGCTCAATATCGTTACCAGGCAAACAGCTCCGCCAAGTGCAATTCAAATTCGGGTAGGACGTCCTCGCCGGAGAGCGAACCGCCTTGGTTGATGACTTCGCTTTGGATTCCGCCAGATTCGTTCAGCCGGCAGACTTCGACGCTTTTCGCCTTGGGAATAATGATCCAGACTAGTTGAGTTCCGTTTTGGAGGTAGATCTCCGCCTTCCTTCTAATCTGCGTCATCGTATTGCTTGGAGACATGATTTCGACCGCCAAGTCGGGCATCACCGGCACCCACTTTTGCGAAGGTGGATCGGCTGCGCTATCAAGTCTTCTAAATGCAACATCGGGGGAAAGCAAGGTGGATTTATCTTCCGAAGGGTAATACCCTGTTTCGGTGGTTACACGCCCGAGATTGTGGTCAAACGCATGCTCGATAAGAAACTTTCCCAGCCAAGTTGCCAAAAGACCATGCTCTTCGCCGGGAGGTGACATCTCGAACAATTCTCCATTAATGAGTTCAAAGCGTTTGTCATTGTTGTCTTCGTCACAGACGAGTTCCCATAGGGTGTCAATGTTGTGGGTGCGTTGTCGCAGTTCCATGATCATCTCGAGTTCCAACTTGGGTTAGCGTAATCTTATCATATCGCGATGAGATTGTCCCGCGACTCAGACAGGGATCGTCAGCGATTCGAGGTCGCGCGGATAGTAGGTCAACATCTCGGCGCCGTCATCAGTGACCAGTACGGTATCAGAATGACGGAAGCCGCCGAGTTCCGGCAAATAAAGACCCGGCTCAACGGTGAATACCATGCCGGCTTTGATCGCGGTGTCATCGCCGATGTCGAGGAAGGGACCTTCGTGGTAGCGCAAGCCGATAGTATGGCCGCTATGGTGTTTCCAGTAGGGCATCAAGTCATGGGCATCGAAATAGGCGCGGACTTCGCGGTCGACGGCGCTACAGGGTTTCCCAGGTTCCAAGGCTTCCATGGCGATCGTCTGCAAGTTGAGCATGTGGTCGAAGAAGCGCTTCTGCTCATCGGACGGCTCGCCGAGGATCATCGTCCGCTCCAACTCGCTGACATAACCCCAGACCGCTGCGCTCGCCCCGGTCACCAATACATCGCCCGCCTGGAACTTGATATTGCTGGTCAAAGCGTGGGGGATGGCGGCGTTGCGCCCGATCTGTCCGCGATAGCCGGCGGTGGCGCCGGTGAACCAGGCGCTGTTGCCGCGCCAAATCGGGCCGATGGTCTCCAGCATCATCAGCGTGGCTTCGTCGCTGGCGCGCTGTGATACCTCAACCTCGCCGATGCCGACCTCGGTGTATTTCTGCAAGAGCCTATGCGCCAGATTGCCCCACTTGCAGCTCTCCTTCAGCAGGGCAACTTCCGCTTCAGACTTGACCATCATCTGATCTTCGATTGGCGCGCGGCAATTGATAACATCGCTGCCGGTCAATACGGTGAGGGGATCGCCGCGATAGCCGAAGATCCACGGGTAGCCATCGCTATCAGCGCCAATCGTGCCATCAATGCCCATATCGTTCACCAGATCCACCAGCACATTCATCGGATGGTTGATGTCGGGATATTCGAGGTAGTGGGCGACGCAGTTGATGATCGACATCGATTGAGCGTGCTCCAGCTCCAGGCGCGGCACGAAGAGGGCGCGTTCGCCGCTCTTGCTCACGACATAAGCCATCGGGCGCTCGGTCGGGATGAAGGCGAAACCGGTGTAATACTTTATGTAGTCGGCATCAAATAGTAGGATGCCGCTGACGGCGAGCTCGTCGCATATTTCCAGCAAGCGCTCATTGCGCTGCGCGTATTCGCTGTCGCTGATTTTGAGTTGTGTGGTTGTGAGGGGCATGGCTGCTCTCCGCAAGCCTTGGACTGCATTGTGGAGAATTATAGCGCGGGGGATCAAGTCGACAAATAAGAGCTATCCGACGGATGCCCTCGGAGATTTCTGTAACTGCCGAATCAGGAGAAGAGCGAGCTAAGAGGGAGACTGAATCCGGGCAGAACCTTTCCGCCCGAGAGAGCGCCATCCACCCCGATGAATTCGCGCTGGATGCTGCTGTCGGCATCGAGCCGGCAGACTTCCACGCCCTTTTTTTCGGGAATGACAATCCAAACCAACTGCGTACCGTGCTTTAGATAGATCGCAGCTTTCCGCCGAATTTGTGCCATGGTGTTGCTTGGTGAAACCACTTCGACCGCGATATCGGGCATCATAGGCACCCATTTTTTATGGAGGGACGCCGCTGCGAGATCGGTACGTCTAAATGCGACATCGGGCGAAAGAACAGTGCTTCGGTCATCTAGCGTGTAGTAGCCGGTTTCCACAGTGGGGATGCCCAGCTTGCGCTGCGGGTCAAAGAGTCGAAAATAGTGATAAATCTCGCCGGCAATAAAGCCGTGCTCTTCGCCCGGAGGTGACATCTCGAACAATTCTCCGTTGATTAACTCAAGGTGTTTGTCGGCGTTTTCTGCTTGACAGAGAAGTTGCCACAGATCATCAATGTCGTAGACGCGCTGCTGGACTGCCATTGCGGTCTCCAAGACACTTGCTTGTGTTAGCATTATCATACCACGCGGCGAGTTGCTTTCCCACGTTCCGTGAACTTATTGAAAAGGGCGAGCCACCGACTCGCCCCTACCAGATCCAGTTTGGGCTTGATCGATTTACAGCACCGGCGCGCCAGCTTTCCTCGGGATGAACTGCCCGGCGCCATTGCTGCCCAGCCACTGATCGCCATCCACCAGCTTCTTGCCGCGCTGATAGACCTGCACGGGCACACCCTTGACCGTCATGCCTTCGTAGCAGTTGTAATCGACGCGCATGTGGTGAGTGGCGGCGCTGATCGTGTGTTCTTTCTGCGGATCCCAGACCAGGATGTCAGCATCGGAACCCACGGCAATCGTGCCCTTGCGCGGGTACATGCCAAAGATTTTGGCCGGATTGCTGCAGCACAATTCGACGAAACGCGTCGGCGACAGCACCCCGCTGTTCACGCCCGAATCCCACATGACCATCATGCGGTCTTCCAAGCCGGGCATACCGTTGGGGATCTTGGCGAAATTGCCCATGCCCAATTCCTTGCCCGGTCGGCGATAGGAGGTGTCTTGCTTTTCGTAGCCGACCCAATCCCTGCCGCCGGTTCTTTCGTTCCATTCCTGCCAGGGACCGTGCCCGCCGTCGTACCAGAAGTCGCAGTGATCGGTGCTGACGATTTGCAGCGAGCCATCGCGCACTGCCTGCCATAAGACGCCTTGGTCGTGCTTGCTGCGGATGGGCGGCGAGCAGACGTATTTGCTGCCCTCGAAGCCGGGCGCGCCCAGGTGCTCATCGACTGTCAGGAAGAAATACTGCACGCAGGTCTCGCCCATAACCGGATAGCCTATCGCCCGTCCCCGCCTTATGGCTTCTACCGCCGGTTCACAAGTCACATGAACGACGTAGAGCGGGCAGCCGGTGATGCCGGACATGACCACGGCGCGGTTGGTCGCCTCGCCCTCAATCTCCGGCGGACGCGATGAGGCATGATAGACCGGATCGGTCTTGCCGGCCGCCAGCAGCGCCGGTGTCAGCGCCGCTTCGACATCGCCATTTTCCGCGTGCACCATGACGATCATGCCGTTATCGGCCGCAACCCGCATGGTATTGAAGAGCGTGGCATCATCGACCTGAAAGACATTTTTGTACGCCATGAATAGCTTCAAGCTGGTGATGCCCTCGTCGAGCATGGTCGGGATTTCTTTCATCACCGCGTCGTTCAAGTCGGTGACCGCCATGTGGAAGGCGTAATCGATCTGAGCGATATCGCGCGATTTCGCCCACCAGGTCTCCAGGCCATCATGCAAACTTCCGCCGATCGGCTGGACGACGAAGTCGATATGCGTGGTGGTGCCGCCAAAGGCCGCCGCCTTATGCCCGACATCAAAGTCGTCATTGCTGATGGTGCCGCCGAAGGGCAAGTCGAGGTGAGTATGTACATCAATACCGCCGGGCATTAGATACTTGCCGGCGCAATCGACCACCTCGTGATTGTCGGCGTTGAGATTCCGCCCGATCAGCGTGACGACCTCGCCTTCGACCAGAACATCGGCGCTGACCATGTCGCTGGCGGTGATGACCGTGCCGTTTTTGAATAGAGTTCCCATTATGTGCTCCAATCGAAAGGAATGTTCGGCTAGTTTGTGCATTGACGGGCGACCCACAGGATCGCCCCTACAAATCTCGCTTATGAGACGAATTAGCCAAAGGCCGGGATAATCTTCTCGCCGTATTCTGCCACGATGCGCTCTTCTTCGCCGCACATGAGATTGATGCTGTTAAGTGTAACATCACTGATATGCCAGCTATTATTCGGCGGCGGAAGAGCGCTCAGCCGCGTCAAATTGGATTCCATAATATATATCTGCCATCGGCAAGTCACAGCTCAAAGGCGATAGCGGCACGGCGGCTTCCAGGTCAGAGAATTCCTGCAAGTGCCAGCCGGTGTCCTGGCGTAAATACAATTCAACAAGCGCCCGATGTTGATCAATCACCAGATAGATCTGGAGAAATGCTATCGCTTGGTAATATCGCCGCTTGGTGACGCGATCGTAGTCAACCGTGGAGGGTGAAGTAACTTCCGCAATCAGCGTGGGATTATGCAAGGTCATCGCGCTATCGTCAATCACCGGCTCGCCACAGACCACACTCAAGTCAGGATAAAGGTAGCGCGAGCGACCAACGCGGATACGCATATCGCTGCTGAGCGCTTGACAATCAGACCCCTTCAAGCGCTGTCGGAGCTCGCCGCTGGTGTTGGCGATAATCGCGGCATGTTTTAGGGTTCCGCCCGTCACCGGATATACCTCGCCATCAATGTATTCATTCTTGAGCTCGCTCTCTTCATCGAAAGCTAGGTATTCTGCGACAGTCATTTGGCGAATACTATCGATTACCATGTTCTATCCTTGTATTCCAGTTGTCGCTGACCGCGAGTGATATGCTCAGTATATCCAATAGTATAGCGACGAAGGTTGAATCGTTTGGCGGCTGGAGGTGGGCTACACGCCGGGCCGTACCTACAGTTTCCCTAGGCTGCGCTAACTGAATGCCGGAATAATCTTCTCGCCGTATTCTGCCATGATGCGCTCTTCCTCGCCGCACATCAGATAGATATTGAACTGCGTCACGCCGGCCGCTTCCAGCTCCTTCAGCTTGGCGATGTGGTCATCGACACTGCCCAGGATGCCAAAGGCGTCAACGATATCCTCGGTGATGAAATCGAGATGGTCGGCGTCCTTGTCGGCGTGTTCCTTATAATCGTAGCCCCGGCGCCCTTCGATGTAGGCGGTCAAGCTCGCGGGGATATTGGGGCTGTCCATGCCATAGCGCTCGACGATATCAGCCACATGATTACCGACCATGGCCGGGAACCAGCGGGTCTGCTCGCGCGCCTTGTCCATGTCGCCAACCCAGACCGGCGCCGCGGACATGACCTGATAATTGGACATGTCTTTGCCGGCCGCCTCGCCGCCGGCGATCGCCTGCTGGGAGAACCACTTGACCAAGCCCGGATCCGCCAGTTGGATCACCAGTCCGTCGCCGCTGCGTCCCGCGCCAGCCAGCGCCTTCGGTCCATAAGCCGCGATCCAGATTGGCAGGTCATAGCCGTTCGCCCAGGGAAATTGCGCCGAGCTGTCATCGTAAGCGACTTCATCGCCGCGCACCAAGCCGCGAAGCACATCGGCAAAGCGCTCCATATTGGCGACGGTCATCGGCTTCTTGCCTAACATACGGCGTGAGCTATCGCCGCGTCCAATGCCGATTTCGATGCGGTTGCCGCTTTGCACTGCCAGGGTGGCGTACATGCTGCCCGCCACCGACCATTCGCGTACGCCCGGATTGGTCACTAATGGACCGAAGATCATCTGGTCGGTATGCGCCATGCACAGCGCCATCGTCAGATAACATTCGCGCCAGAGCACGTGCGAATCAAAGAACCAGCCGTACTTGAAGCCGGCGACCTCCGCCTGTTTGCAGAGCGCCACCGTACGCTTCGGAGAAATATCACCTTTGAATGTAATGCCGAAATCCATGTGTCAATGCCCCTAACTCACCGAAACCGTGTCCTGCACCAGCGGACCGTATTGATCGGGACGGCGATTGAAATAGAAATGCCAGGTATCGCGCACTTCCTGAATGACATCAAGGTCAAGGTCGCGCACGATCAATTCTTCATCGTAGGCGCTGCCCAAGTCACCGATGAATTGTCCCTTGGGATCGCAGAAGTAACTCTCGCCGTAGAAATCGTCATCACCATGTTCCTCGATCCCCACGCGATTGATGGTGCCGACGTAGTAGGTATTGAAGATGGCGTGCGATGTCTGCTCGATGCGCCAAAGATGCTGGCTCAAGCCGCGCGAGGTCGCCGAGGGGATGAAGACCATCTCAGCGCCGTTTAAGCCGAGGGCGCGCGCGCCTTCGGGAAAGTGGCGATCATGGCAGATATAGACGCCGACTTTGCCCACGGCGGTATCGAAGACAGGATAGCCGAGGTTGCCCGGGCGGAAATAAAATTTCTCCCAGAAGCCGGGCAGATGCGGGATATGCGTTTTGCGATATTTGCCCAGGTAGCTGCCATCGGCATCAATGACGGCGGCAGTATTGTAATAGACGCCCACGCCATCGCGTTCATAAACCGGCACGATCAAGACCATATTCAACTCGGCTGCCAATTGGCAGAAGCGCTGCGTGGTCGGACCATCCGGCACATCCTCGGTAAAGGCGAAGAATTGCGGGTCCTGCACTTGGCAGAAATAGGGACCATAAAAGAGTTCTTGATAACACATGACTTGCGCGCCTTGGTCGGCCGCTTTGTGGGTGTACTCGATGTGCTTTTCGATCATGGAGTCTTTGTCGCCGGTCCAGGTCGCTTGCAGCAGGGCGGCGCGTACGATTCGTCTATCGGTCATCTTGAACGGTCCTTTGCTCAACTTCGCTTTACCGATATATGATGGAGTTGTTCATCGTTTCATTCGTTTCAGTATTGTGCAATTCTCGTAACGCCTTGACTATGGTGCCTACGCTACGGTTGCCGCCGGGAAAGAAAACGATTCCGGCGTGCTCGGCGGTGACAGTTGCCGGATCAACGAAGTCCGAGTCTTCCGTACAGATCACCCGTCCACATTCTGCGGCAAAGCGCAACTGCTCATGATCAGCGGCATGCAGCATGCCCGCGTCGCGCGCAGACATGGCATCTATTCCGTGGCGCACTAGCTGAATTGCAATTTTCGGATTCATGTTTTCATCTAGGTAGAAGCGGTGCTTACTTGTGGACAAGCTCCGCCTCTCGATTCTTTTTCAGATAACGCTGGTATTCGATTTCAGCATCGACTTCGCCAATGTGCTCGTAGTAATAGGCGAAGGCGACATACACCTGAGCAAGCGAGAGACCGTGCTGGTCAGCAATTTGCGCTGGCTCGCCAAGCTTATCCTGCCACGCCATCACAATGTCCGCGACGCGCAGATCCGTGCCATCGACGCAAGGGCTGGCAAAATGAATGTCCGTGTTGCGGCTTATGAGAGCCATGCTCTCGATGACGGCCTCTTCCGGCTCCACTCGCGGCTCAAGCGCCGCCACCGCCGCGTCCGGTCCTTCTGATGTCAGAGTATGGCCGAAGCGGATGTCTTCGGCGATATCGGCGTCAATCTCCGATTTGTGCAGGTAGTAATAGGCTAGCGCCGCGTAGACCTGCGCCAGTGTGACAAGATAGCGCGCGGCGATTTCCTCAGGCGAAG
The DNA here is from genome assembly GCA_965223515.1 of Phototrophicaceae bacterium. Lineage (GTDB taxonomy): Bacteria > Chloroflexota > Anaerolineae > Aggregatilineales > Phototrophicaceae > UBA6055. The sequence continues at coordinate 2,708,062 of CBDCWK010000002.1, read as the reverse complement.
GTCGGTCATCGTGTAGAAAATCTCTGACAATGTGCTTCACCTTCAGCCCCCGACCGATGATCGTCGGTCGTCCGCCGCGGCAACCAGGCCTGCGCCAGATCAAGTTGATGCTCTCTATCGTCTTCATGGGCTTATCCCTTTTTGGGCGACCACGATGGATCGCCCGTGCATACTCTATCCCACATGCTCCTTGCCGCAGCGCTCCAGCGCCCGTTGTGCCGCCCGCACATTGATCTTGGGCGCCACATCCTGGTAGAAACGCGCCGCGACCCTTTCCGCCGCTGCTTGACCCGCCGCTGAGTCATTGCTCAGATCAAGCGCGTAATCGTCTGCATCCAAACCTTCAATCGGCTCGAGCGTGATTTCGACGACATTTTCCCGCCGCACACGTTCAAGCTTCTTCCGACGCTTCTCAGCCGCTTTTGCTTTCGCCAAGTCGCCGATGCCGCTGTAGAAAGCGCTCATCCGCGCTTCCATGTTGATGGCGTGGCTTAAGATAGCGCCAAAGGTATTCAGTGATGCCATCGTCCTAGACCCAACGTTCGATCACGATTTTGCGCTCGGTGTAAAATTCAATCGAATCCATCCCCTGGCCGTGCAGGTCACCGAAGAAAGAATCCTTCTGACCACCGAAGGGGAAGGACGCCGAGGGCGCCGCCACGCCGATATTGACACCGATATTGCCGGCATTGACGCTATACTTGAATTCGCGCGCATGCTTGCCGTTATTGGTGAATATGCTGGCGGCATTACCGTAGCGACTCTCGTTGATGATATCGACGGCGTCCTCGAAACTGTCAGCTTTCATCAATGCCAGTACGGGCCCAAAGACTTCCTCATTCGCCATCGTGGTATTCCGCTCTACGTCAGCGATGAGCGTGGGACCAACCCACGAGCCGTTCTCGTACCCATCGACGCTGAAACCCCGACCATCAACCACTACTTCGGCGCCTTCGCCCTCGCTCTGCCCGATCATGGACTCGATGCGTTCTTTCGCCGAATCGCTGATGACCGTGCCCATCTGCGTGGTCTCGTCCAGGCCGTAGCCCACTTTGAGGCTGGCCACCTGCTTTGCCAGCTCGTCCTTGAGCTGATCGTAGGCATCGCCGACGCCGACAGCCACCGCCGCCGCCAGGCAACGCTGACCGGCACAGCCATAAGCCGCGCCCAGGATGTTCTTGACGCTGGCTTCGATATTGGCATCGGGCAAGACGGCGATGTAATTCTTGGCGCCTCCCTGCGCCTGTACCCGTTTGCCGTTGCGCGTGCAAGTTTCGTAGATGATCTTTGCCACCGCGCTCGAGCCGACGAAGGACACGCCAGTGACATCGGGATGTTCCATCAGCGCGGTCGCTGAAGGCACGCCGCCGTTGACCAGGTTGACCACGCCTTCCGGCAGGTCCAGCTCATCCAGCAGCTCAAAGAGAAACTCAGTGCTGAGTGGCGTCTGCGGCGACGGCTTCAAGATGAAGGTGTTGCCGCAGGTGATGGCGGTCGGCAAGAACCAGAGCGGCACCATCAATGGGAAATTGAACGGCGTGATGGCAGCGAAGACACCGGCCGGCTGCCGCACTGTGGTTTCGTCAATGCCGGAGCTGATATCTTCCAAGCCGTCGCTGCGCATAAGCACTGGTACACTCATGGCGAAGTCGATGCTTTCGACGCCCCGGCGCACCTCGCCCCGCGCTTCGTCCATCGTCTTGCCATTCTCGCGCACGACAATCTTCGATATTTCCTCGAAGTTGTCCTCGACCATCACCTTGAAGTGGTGCATGTATTGCGCGCGCACCAAGACGGGCGTACTGCGCCACTCGTCAAAGGCGGATTTGGCTGCGGTGACTGCCGCATCGACATCCTCGCGCGTCGAATCGGGGCAATTCGCCAACAATTCGCAGGTGGCCGGGTCGTGCACCGCCGTGAAATCGGAGGTGGCTGATTCGACCCACTCGCCATCCACATAGTTTTTGATCATTTTGCTCATCTCTCGCTCCTTAAATCAAATCTGCTCTTCTTTGCTTGTATCATACTTGATTGCTCGGCACATTTTGGATACCCACTGCCGTTATTGTACAATCTTGGCAACAGTCATATTGTACAACATCGGAGCGCCGAAACGCGCTTTCGCACTTTGGCGGGCTCAAGTTCTTAGGTTCACGCCTATCCGCTTCGAGAATCGACACCAATGCTTGCGCTGGCCGGGACAGATTTATGTACAAAGTGTAGTAAATAATGCTTCGCTGTTGGACACTATGTTGGAATATGATAGACTATAAGTCATGCTTAAGGTATAATCCAAGTCTCAGATTGATTCGATTGCTACACAGGCGTGGACGGCGAACAGGAGAACGTGAATGACAGACACTGCCGAAATCATGGATCGCTACAGCAAGGTGATGTTCCCGGCGGCGGCGCCCTATCATGGTGACAATCCCCTGGTGGCGGACCGCGCCAAAGATCAATACATCTGGGATATTGAGGGGCTGCGCTATCTCGATTTCTTCGGCGGCATCCTCACCGTCTCGGTCGGCCATTGCAATGACGAGATCACCGAGCGGACGCTGGCGCAATTGCAGAAGCTGCAGCATACCTCAACGATCTACGTCAACGAGATTATGGTGCGCCTGGCGGAGAAGGTCGCCGAGTTGACGCCGGGACGCTTGCAAAAGTGCTACTTCACCAACAGCGGCACCGAAGCCAACGAGACGGCAGTATTAGCGGCGCGGATGTTCACCGGCAACCCGGTCATCATCACCCTGCGCCATGCCTACTCCGGGCGCTCCATGCTGGCGATGAGCCTTTCCGCGCAACGACCCTGGCGCTTGGGCGGGGTGGTGGATCCCTACGTCAAGCATGTGCGCAATCCCTACACCTTCCGCGCACCGGCTGGAATGAGTCCCGAGCAAGTGGTTGATCTCTGTGTACAAGACCTGGAAGAGACCATCGCCACCAGCACAGAAGGGCGCATCGCCGCTTTCATGGCGGAGCCGATTCAAGGCGCGGGTGGCTTCATTGTGCCACCGGCCGACTACTTCCGGCGCATCCTGCCCATCGTCAAAGCGGCCGGCGGCGTCTTCATCTCTGACGAAGTGCAAACCGGCTGGGGGCGCACCGGCGGCAAATGGTTCGGCATCGAACAGTGGGGCGTCGAGGCCGATATCATGACTTTCGCCAAGGGCATGGGCAACGGCAGTCCCATCGGCTGTACGATCGCCACGCCTGAGGTCGCAGACGCTGTAAAGGGGTTGACCTTTTCGACATTCGGCGGCAATCCAGTGACCATGGCGACCACTCTGGCGACCATCGAATACATGGAAGCGCATGATACGCCGACGAACTGTGCCATTCAGGGCGAGCGCATGGCGGAAAAGCTGGCTGAATTCGCAGCCGAATTCCCCATCATCGGTGAAGTACGTGGCATGGGACTGATGCAGGCGATCGAGCTGGTGCAGCCCGGCGGCATAGAGCCGGACGCGCCCCGTACCGCTGCCTTCGTCGATACTTGTAAGGATAAGGGCTTGCTGCTGGGCAAGGGCGGGCTTTACGGCAATGTCGTACGGATCGCGCCGCATCTCAATGTCTCGTCAGAAGACATGGACATCGCCATGGATATCATCGCGAGCGCCCTGACGGAGGTCTCGTAACTCGTCATCGGGTTTGGCTGTAGGGGCGACTTATTAAGTCGCCCGCAGATAATTGCAATGTACATTTAATTCGTTCCTTTATCATACGACCTGATTCTCAATGACCGAAATCACTGTTGAGCCATTGATCCCGAACGCCCGCTTTCAGCAACTGCAGAAGCCAATTCAACTCGCATTGACCTTGCTGGCGCTGGTACTCGTCCTTAGCGTGCTGGGCAGCTTCGGCGGCCTGGAACTGGAGCAGGAAGCCCTGAATGAATCGACGCTCGGGCGGCTGGCGACGTGGATGGCCGATCAAAGCGGCAATGACCCCGACGAGATCCTCTCCCCGCTGGCGCAGTATGCCGATAACTGGGCGAACGAACTGGGCATGGAAGCGCTGGATCCGGCCATACTCTTCAACAGCATCCGCAACTTCCGCAGCCTCTACTACGGGGTGATCGTGCTTCTGTTGGTCTACGCCGCCATGGCTGTTTTTGTTCGTCCGAAGCGCACGCAGAGACTTTATTTCGTCGCCATTTTGCTGCTGGACGGACTCCTGTTTGTCATCCCGGCCTTGGAAGGCAGCAATGCGCTGTTGCTCTTGTCGGCAGCAATCATGGTGACGCTGCTCGCCCTGGTCACTGCGCCCGGCAGTGTCGGCCGCGTCTTTGGCTTTTTCCTCGCCTTGTCCTTTCTGTTGGTCGGCTGGGAAGCCAGCAAAGCCTTCGCCGACTCGGTAAAGTACAAGATTCTGCTGCCGCAGCAGCAGTGGATGTATCAAACGCTGCCTTCGATGGAGGATGCGTTGGATGCGCTACAAAGCGGCGCGGTCGATTATGTCATTGCCGATCGCAAAGACCTTGACGACCTGATGCCGCCTCAGCCGCCGAAGGACGAAACGGACGCGCTTCCTTATCAGGACTTGCGCTATCTGGCGCAGCTTGACCGCAGCGAAGGCGTCGCCTTCCTACCGGTTACGCCGGCCTTTCCTGGGCGTCTTAGGATCGCTCTCCGTAAGGGCGACGCCGCTGAGATTAGGACTGTGCGCGAGGTCTTCGGCGGAAAGATCGCGACCATCGAAGGCGAATTCGCCGAAGAAAAGTTCCTAAGCCTGCCGCGCAGCCTCGTCCTACTAGACCTAAAGATCCTCAACGACCTCAACTTGCCGCACTTGCAGATGATCGCCGAAGCCTTCTTGCAGCCGGCGCGGCGCAACGGCGAGTTGCTGCTGCTGCGCATCCTCACCGATGCTGGCATCTACACGCTGAGCGAGGCGATTTACGGCTTCGTTTTTGGCGCTGCTCTGGGCTTCGTTTTGGGCGCGGTATTCGCTCACTCGCGGCTGATGGAGCGCGGCTTGTTGCCCTACGTCGTGGCATCGCAGACCGTGCCGATCTTGGCGATTGCGCCGATGGTGGTGATCTGGCTGGGCGCCGGGCAAATCTCGGTGGCGGTGATCGCGGCCTACCTGACCTTCTTCCCGGTGACGATCAACACTTTGCGCGGCATGCAATCGCCGGCGGCCGAGCAAATCGAATTGATGCGCTCTTACGCCGCCAGCCGCTGGACGATCATGTGGAAGCTGCGCCTGCCCGCGGCCCTGCCCTATATCTTCACAGCGCTGAAAGTCTCGGCGACAGCAAGTGTCGTCGGCGCGATCATCGGCGAATTGCCCTCCGGCATCGGCGATGGGCTGGGGCGCGCCATTCTCGATTTCAGCTCGGATTACAGTATGGTCTCAACGCCGAAGTTGTGGGCATCGATCGTGATGGCGGCGACTGTCGGCATTCTTTTCTTTGTCTCCGTCACCCTGGCTGAACGCCTGGCGCTGCGCGGCTACATCCGCGAATTGGATTAGGAAGCGATATGGCAGCAGAAACGAAGGACCTCGCCATCTCGGCAGTCGGCATCAACAAAGTCTTCAATCCCGGCTCGGAGGAAGAGCTGATCGCCCTGCAAGATATCAACCTGGAAATCGAAGCGGGCGAGTTCATTTCGCTCATCGGTCCCTCCGGCTGCGGCAAGTCAACCCTGATGCGGCTGATCGGCGACCTCTTGCAGCCGACATCGGGCCAGCTGCTCGTCAATGACAAATCACCGCAGCAGTCACGGCTGGATCGCGATTACGGCATGGTCTTTCAAGCGGCGACCCTCTACGACTGGCGCAGCGTGACCAAGAATGTGCAGTTGCCTTTGGAGGTGATGGGTTACTCCAGCGCCGACCGGCAGCAGCGCGCCCAAGCCATGCTGGAAATGGTAGAGTTGGGCGCCTTTGCCAATCACTATCCTTGGCAGCTTTCCGGCGGCATGCAGCAGCGGGTTTCCATTGCGCGCGCTCTCGCCTTTGATCCATCAGTGCTGCTGATGGACGAGCCCTTTGGCGCGTTGGACGAATTCACCCGCGAGCGCATGAACCTCGAGCTGCTCAAGATCTGGAAGCAAACCGGCAAGACCATCATCTTCGTCACCCACAGCATTTCAGAAGCGGTCTTCCTCTCGAACCGCATCGTGGTCATGTCACCGCGCCCGGGGCGCATCACCGAGATCGTCGACAATACGCTGCCCTATCCGCGCGATTTCAATACTCGCAGCGATCCCGCTTACATCAAGTTGGTAGCGCATGTGCGCGACTTGCTGCGCGATGCTATCGGCTCGCAACCCCTTGAGGTGGAGTGATGGCGCTGGCTGAAGCAAGCAGAGCATCGACAATGAGCCGCCGGCTCGCTTATTATTTCCCGACCATCGCCATCGCGGTTGGCGTGATTCTGATCTGGGAAATCATCGTCCTTATCTTCGACATCAAGCAATTCCTCTTGCCCAAGCCATCAGCGATATTCGGCGAGTTCATGCATCAAGTGAATCTGTGGCTGGCGCCGGACGAACGCTCGATCCTCTTTGAGTCCAGCGGCGCTACGTTGTGGGAGGCTTTTGGCGGCTTCGTCATCGGCTGCGGCAGCGGCGTTCTGGTGGCGCTGATCACCTCGCGCTGGACCATCGTCAGCGAGGCGACCATGCCCTTCGCCATCGCAGCCAATTCCGTGCCGATCATCGCCTTCGCGCCCATCATGAACAACTGGTTCGGCATCACCAACCCGGCTTCCAAGATGGCGATCGTGGCAATCATCGTCTTCTTTCCGACCATGATCAACACCGTGCGCGGCTTGACCCTCGTAGACCTCAGCCAATTGGAACTGATGCGCTCCTACGCCGCAGCGCCATCGGAGATCCTGCTCAAGCTGCGCATTCCCAACGCCCTTCCCTACATATTCAGCGCCTTGCGGGTGGCCAGCGCGCTTAGTTTGATCGGCGCAGTCGTAGCCGAATTCTTCGGTGGGCCGCGCGCCACGCTGGGCGTCTATATCACGCAGCAGGCGGCCGCCTTCGACTTTGCCAAAGCCTGGACCGCCATCATGATGGCATCGCTGATCGGCATTACATTTTACCTGGTGGTGCTCTACCTGGAGCGGCGGCTGATGCCTTGGCATGTCTCTTTCCGCGAGGCGGCTTAGCCGCTCTGTTTCGGTCAGTCCGTGCATGGGCAATGATGCCCATCACGATTGTGCAATTAGTCAAAGTAGATGGAGGAAATACATCATGCGTAAAGCACTCGGATTGTTGATCGTTCTAGTATTGCTTTTGGGCGTTTCCGTCGCCACGGCGGATGGGCATTTGACGCCGATCAAATTGCAGTTGCAGTGGGTGGCGCAATCGCAATTCGCCGGCTACTTTGCCGCGGTCGACCTCGGCTTCTACGAAGATGCAGGGCTGGATGTCACCATTCTGGAAGGCGCGGTAGAGATCGTGCCGCAGCAGGTCGTTGCCTCGGGCGGCGCCCAGTTCGGCTTGGCTTGGGTGCCCAAGGTGCTCGAATCCAACGAGCAGGGCGTCAATCTGGTCAATATCGCCCAGGTCTTCCAACGCAGCGGTACGCTGGAAGTTTCCTTCGTCGATACTGGCATCGAATCGGTCGATGACTTCCGCGGCATGCGCATCGGCACCTGGGGCTTTGGCAACGAGCATGAGCTGTTCGCCGCCATGCGCGCGGCCGATATCGACCCGGAGAACTCCGATGACGTCACGGTCGTGCAGCAGCCCTTCGATATGTCGTTGCTGCTTAGTGGCGAGCTTGATGCCGCTGAAGCCATGACCTACAACGAATATGCGCAGGTGCTGGAAGCGGTCAATCCCGACACCGGTGAATTGTATCAGCCGGAAGACTTGAACGTCATCAACTTCAACGATGTCGGCACGGCCATGCTGCAAGATCACGTCTTCGTCAATGCCGAGTGGTTGGCGGAAGAGGGCAATGAAGACATCGCCGTTTCCTTCCTCAAGGCCAGCTTCCGCGGTTGGATCCACTGCCGCGATAATCCGGAAGAGTGCGTCGGCGTCGTGCTGGACAACGGCTCAACCCTGGGCGAAAGCCATCAAACCTGGCAGCTCAACGAGATCAGCAAGTTGATCTGGCCCTCGCCTGCCGGCATCGGCATCATGGATGAGGACCTCTGGGCGCAGACCGTAGCGGTCGCCATAGAAGGGCAGGTCATCAGCGAGGAGCCGGGCATGGATGCCTACCGCAGCGACCTGGCGCAAGCGGCGCTGGATTCGCTGTCTATGGACGGCGCCGATGTCACCGGCGAAATGTGGGAACCAGTCGAGGTGGAACTGCGCCCCGGCGGCGAATAGGCACGAAATCCATTTCCTGCAAGGGGCACGTAGGGGCGACTCTGTGAGTCGCCCAATTGTGGCACGGTTATGTAGGGGCGATCCAAGGGTCGCCCCTACATATTACGCTTACTTGCGCGCGTTGCCTCAACTGCCGTGCATGGCGCGCTTCCTCGCCAGCATCTTCTCGCGCGCCTCCGGCGTGCCATTGTGGCTGGTGCCGAACCAATGATCAAAAGGCATGCCCATTTCGCCGTAGTTGCATTCGAAATAACGGTGATGCAGCGAATAGTAATAAGAGGCGGCTGACGAGATTGTCACGCCATCTTTGACCACCAATTCATCAAAGCCGCCATGCCCCAATATAGCAGCGAAGGTCGCGTGCTGCCCGTTCATCATCATGTGAATGGGATGCGAGGCCACCACCCAGTGAATCAACATGCAGGTGTAATAGAGCAAATGCTCGATCGGGTGCATCGACAAGCCGGACCAGGGTCCGATGTCGATATTCTTGTGATGCACATAATGAGCGATCTTGTACAGAAACTTCACATGCAGCAGCCGGTGCGACCAATAGAAATGGAAATCCCGCCACAGCGGAACGAGGCAAAGTATCAGAATGAATTGGACCGGATGCTGGCGCGGGTCGACAAAAGGAATAATGCCGTTGGCGAATGCCCAGAGCATCACCACCTCAAATCCCGTCCAAATCGTGCCGGCGCTGACGACGCTCCAGAAGACGTTGTCGCGAACCTGATCGTTCCACAAGAATTTCCGGCTCTTGCCCATCCAGTTCGGCGACCACTTGTACTGATAGCCCTGTGATTTCTGTGACCACAAGCGAACATGCATTACAGTTGCCAAGGCAATCAACATAACCTGGTTGCGGATGAAAACTTCGAGAATCCAGCCGGCGCTGAATTCGGTCATGCGCGACATTTCCGGCGTCAGAAACGCCCAGGTCGCTGTGGCTACGATCATGTAACTGAGATTAATTGGCCACAAGTAGTCTTTCACCCACTTGGCGATCGCCCCGGGCTTGGGCGGCCAGGAAAAGACTGGATTTGGTGCGCCGAATTCTTTATCCGGTTTCCAATAACCGCGCTCATCACGCGGCATCCCGTCAGCTAGCCCGTCTCTCTCTGCGCTTATATTTGCCATCGTAAGTCATCCTCAAAGTGTCTAAGAAATGCATTATCCTCTTAATATACTGGATTGCGGCGCCGAGTCCAAATCAGCGACGCCCGGCCTTCGCGCGCCTGCATTGGCGTCGTCTAGTCACGATATCCATTTCCTGCAGGGGACACGTAGGGGCGACTCTGTGAGTCGCCCAATTGTGGAACGGTCATGTCGCGGGCGACCCAAGAGTCGCCCCTACAAATTACGCTTACTTGCGCGCATTGCCTCAGCTGCCATGCATGGCCCGTCGCCTGGCCAGCATCTTATCGCGTGCCTCCGGTGAACCATCGAAATTGGTGCCGAATAAATGATCAAATGGCACAGCCGGTTCGCCGTAATTGCACTCGAAGAAGCGATGATGCAGCAAATGCCAATAGTTGCCGTAGGCTGGGATCTTCACACCGTCTTTTATAACAATTTCCTCGAATCCACCATGAGCCATTATTGAGGCGAAAGTAACGCTTTGCCCCTGGAAGATCATGACCATCGGATGCGAAGCGATAACCCAATGGATCAGCATGCTCGCGTAGACGAATAGATGCTCGATCGGGTGCATCGACACGCCGGACCAGGGACCGACATCAATGTTCTTGTGATGCACATGATGCGCGATCTTGTAAAAAAACTTTGTGTGCAGAAGGCGGTGTGCCCAGTAGAAATAAAAGTTGTACCAGAGAGGGGCGAGGAACATGACCAAAACGAAGCTGACTGGATGCGCGCGCGGGTCAACGTAGGGGATGAAGCCATTGGCATAAGCCCAGAGCATCAGCACCTCAAATGCCGTCCAAATCGTGCCCGCGCTGGCAACACTCCAAAAGACGTTATCTCGAACCTGATCGCTCCAGAGGAACTTGCGATTCTTGTTCATCCAAGTCGTCGACCATTTGTATTGATATCCCTGCGCCTTCTGCGTCCACAAACGAACATGCAGCACGGTCGCCAAGGTAATCAACATGAGCTGGTTGCGAGCAAAGACTTCGAGGATCCAGCCGGCGCGGAATTCGCTCATTCGCGACATCTCCGGCGTTAGGTAAACCCAAGTCAATGTCGCCACAATAATGTAAATGATATTGAAGGGCCACAGATATTCCTTCAACCATTTGGCGACCTCATGTGGTTTAGGCGGCCAGGAGAGGACCGGGTTTGGTACGCCGATTTCCTTATCCGGTTTCCAAAAGCCGCGCTCGTCGCGCGGCATACCGTCAGCTAGTCCGTCGCGTTCTGCGATAATGTTTGCCATCGTAATACCTCTTCCAGCTTCAAAAACTATTCTATCTCTTAAGTATAGCCAGTCGCGCTGCTGCTGACAATTATGCGCGGCACAGCCAATATCTTCATGGTATTGAAGGCAAAAGGAAGATACCTTATGTTGCGCGTTAGACCTTTGGTCGCATTGCTAATTCTGCGGAAGCTGGGGGCTCGATGTGACCGGCGAAGACCGGCAGCCGGTCGAGCTCACGGTGCGCCTGGCGGCGAGTAACGAGCAGGTCGCTATTTGGGCGACCATGCCGCCTTCTTTTCTCCAACTCTCGGCACCAGCCTGTGGCTCAGCGTCGCCACTTCGAACTTAAAGGGCTTGCCCTTGTAACTAAATTACAGGATGTGACAGCCTTCAGGAGACCATTCAATCTCATCAACGCTTTCATTGATAAGCAAAGCTCAGGGTTACCGCAAGACACTGCTGAAACCTGAGCTATAATCGCCATGATTGACAGTTCGAGTAAGTGACTTGTGACCAACATCTTCGTAGTCGGCAGTTACGTCGAGGGACTGACCATTCGCGTTCCGCGCATGCCTGCGCTTGGCGAGAGCCTGGTCGGCGACTCCTTCGAGATGGGTCCGGGAGGCAAGGGCACAAATCAAGCCATCGCGGCGGCGCGTTTGGGCGCTGACGATCTTGAACCCCGCGCCCGCTCGCCCGGCTGATCCCGAGTTGCTGGCCGGTGTCGATATCCTGACGCCCAACGCCGGCGAAGCGCGCATCTTGTTAGGGCTGCCGCCGGACGCAGATATGCCGGTGGCGGATTTGGCGCGGCGATTGCTCGACTATGGTGTTGGCACGGTAATCGTCACTCAGGGGGAGCGCGGCGCATTGATCGTTGAATCGGCGGGTGCCCTGGAAATCCCATCAGTGCCAATACATGCGATGGATGTCACTGGCGCTGGCGACAGCTTTAATGCAGCGCTGGCTGTCTATCTGGGCGAGGGTATGTCGCTGCAAGACGCTGTCCGCGTTGCTGTGCGCGCCGGCGCCTATAAAGCCATGCACAAGGGCGTGATCGCTGGCTTACCCACGCGCGCTCAACTCGAGCGTTTCCCCTAAGGCTGCCTGCGCTACTCCTCTGGTTACACCCGCGCGATATGGAGGTCAATGCCGGCATTCCGGATATCCTGCCGCAGCGAATTGGAGATGCCCCCATCGGTGACTAGGGTATGAATCTCCGGCGTCGCCAGCACTTGCACCATCGCGGTATAGTCGATCTTGCTCGAATCAATAACCACTATGCTGGTTTCCGCCGAACGGATCATCGCCTTCTTGACCGCCGTATCGAGCAATTGCGAATCAGCCAGTCCCGCCTGGATGGAAAAGCCGACGCCGGAGATAAAGGCTTTGCGCGCGAAAAAGTCTTGGAAAAAGCGTTCGGCTACCGGCCCGACAAATGATTGCGCGACGGAACTGAGCTCGCCACCCGTGCCAAGGATGGTGCTGGCCGGCAGATGACGATATAGCGCTTCAATCGTGCGCGTGCTATTGCTGGCGGCGGTCAGATTGGGCTTGTCTTTGAGGAAGGGGATCATGGCGCGTACAGTTGTGCCCGAGTCGAGAAAGAGCACATCTTCATCGTCAACAAAGTGCGTGGCCAGATAACGACCGATGGCGCGTTTCTCGGCTGCGCGGATCGTCGCCCTTTCGATATGATGCGTCTCATTTTGCTGGAATGTATCGCCATCGTAAATCGCGCCGCCATGCGTCATCGTGATGTACCCATCCTGCTCGAGGGTTTTCAGGTCGCGGCGGATCGTCATCGTCGAACGGTGATATCGCTTGCTTAGATCAATGATGGTATCGCTGCCAACTTGTGCCAGGTGGCTCAGAATTGAGCGGCGTCGGGCTTCAGGCAACATTTTCGATCCTTCCGCTGGCTAGAATCTGATTAGCGGGCTGGTGATCGCTTCGGCTCGCTTCAACTTAAATTTACATACATGGGCAATGGGCGGGTAACATTGCTAGGTCGAAGGCTCCGCGCCGGCGATCACTGGCGAGCGCAGGGCAACTCCGCTGCCGCCATGAATCTTTCTCGCAACTGATCTTGCGTTGTATTCATTGACATCGCCGACATTCACGATATGATGGCGTTAGGCCATGGTTCACTCAGAATTGCGCCCATGCCGCTGGTGCCACCGGTGAACCGCGAGAGACTCTTGGCTGAGCCAAACTCCCCTTTATCCAAGCGATTACCCTCTGAATTTATTGTTAGTATACGACATTTTATGCTATTTTACGACAATACCAACTGGCAATGCAATATCTAATGCAGTAATTTTAATGTAGACAGCAAATCTTGCTATACCGATTGCGCTCACTATACTGAACGAAGCGTGCCGCTGCCAAGCTTGAAGAGGAATTTCATGTCGAAATACATCACCAAGCCGATCCCTGACTCACCGCCGGAAGCCGTTTCAGTCGTAAGGCCCTGGGGCAGTTTCATCCAATACGCCAACAATCAGGAAGTCACCGTCAGCTTGATGACGGTGGAGCCGGGTCAACGCCTCAGCCTGCAATCGCATACGGCTCGCGCCGAACTATGGATCGTCCTCGATGAAGGCGCTCTGATTCAGGTGGATGATGAACTGATCGAAGCGAGAATCGGCGATGAAATCTGGATTCCGGCCGGCGCCAGACATCGCCTGAGCAGCAAAGGTCCAGCGGTTCGCGTACTGGAAGTCGCCTTTGGCAATTGGCAGCAAGCCGATATCAAGCGCTACGCAGATGATTACTGGCGCGGTGAGCGCGACTAGTCTGCGCGATAGCGTTCGATGGTCGCCTCATTCAAGTTGATGCCCAAGCCCTTGCCGGTGTTCGGCCGCAAATAGCCGTCGGCGAAGTTGATCGCTTCGTGCATGACCGTGTGCCGCAGCGGATTGAATAGCTGATTGTATTCGTAGATCAAGAAGTTGGGCAAGACAATGCAGGCGGCAATGGTCGCTACTATGCCCACACCGGCGCCGACGCCATGCGGCGCAACTGTGACATTCTCCAGCATCGCCATATCGGCGGTCTTCATCATTCCGGTGATGCCGCCGCAGCGGGTGATATTCGGCATGATCACATCGACCGCTTCCGCCTTGAGCAAATCTCGGAATTGCACCCAGCTGCCCAGCCATTCGCCCGACACCACCGGCAGGTCTACCCGCCGCCGTATCCGCGCTAGATCGTCCGGGTACTCCGGATGTACCGGCTCTTCCAGCCAATAGACCCCCAGCCTAACCAGGTCCATCGCCAGCGCAATCGACTCGCTGACGGTATAAGCGCCGTTGGCATCCACCAGCAGCTTGACATCGCCGCCGATGGCATCACGCACCGCTTCAACGTGGGCGATATCTGTGCTGACACCTCGGCCGATCTTGAGCTTGACAGCTCGGAAGCCGGCCCGCAAGAACTCGCGCGCCTTTTCCGCCGAGGCTTCAGGCGTCGCCATATAGGGTATCGGGCTGGCGTAGCAATCGACCGCCTCGCGCATGGCGCCGCCCAGCAGATTCGGCAGCGAGTCGCCGTAGATCTTGCCGCGCAGGTCCCAGAGCGCCGTATCCACCCCGCTGATGCCCATGGGCGCGAACCGCATCTGTTCGTTCATCGCCGTCCACAGCGCCTGATGATGCCGCGGATCAGCGCCCAGCAGCATGGGCGCCAGCACTTCGTTGATATGCGCCGCCGTTCCGCGCGGACCGGGACGTCCCATCGCCTCGCCGATGCCGACCAGTCCCTCGTCCGTCTCGACGCGCACGATCACCGCGCCCTGGCCCAGCAGCGGATTGTTGCGCATGCTGAAAGCCGGCAACGACAACTCAGGCGGTACAACTTCCAGCGCATTTGCGAAGGCTGCGAAGAGTGGAATGGCTTCTACATGGGTGATTTTCATCCAACCTCCTATCCCTGTGACATCCTGAATCCTCTACTATGGGCAACTTCTTTCGGCAGACAGGTCAGGATCATCCAGGCGCCGAAGTAAGTCGGGATGTAACTCAAAACCATCAAATCGTTGCAATAGCTCATATGTCTCCGCATCCCAAACGCGAATATCGCCAAATTCTCCAACGACAGCAAACTGGCTACGGTCAGGATGCCAACCGATTGAGCCGATGTGAAACCCGGCGGCTGGAATATAGTAAGCTCCACCCGGCAATTCCGCTGCTAATCTGCCACTCCGGCCATCAAATTCAAATACTCGGATTCTGCATCGGTTTAGGCTCGATACAAACCGGTCAGCAGACGGTGACCATGATACCGTCAGAGGGAAAATGCCGTCTGTACTTTGTACATCCATACCGCGTCCAAAAATCTTGGTCTCTAAGCCAGTTGCTAGATCCAGTAACCATCCGTCCGGTGTCAGGATCTGATATTCACGATTGCAACTTATCCAGTCATGCCCGAGATGCCGGGAGAATGACTGTAGTATCTTGTTTTCCGTGATGGCTACAACATACGTCGCAAGTCTAGTCATAATCACGACCTCGTTTTCGGCATACCAACAGAATCCCAATGGATCCGAATTACCAAGATCAGAAGGTTCCGCTGGGCTTTCAAAATAGAATAATTCCTCGCCTGTTACTGCATCCCAAATATATGTCGTCGCTTGATAAGTTCCCGCGATAATCTGACTTTTTTTCGGGTGCCAATGGACTGGAGCCCAAAGTCCCGGATTAGGTACCACGATTTCAGGTATTATCTCTCTCTCGCTCGCATCGACGACTTTTATGGAGCTTAGAAAGCTTGAATGGGCGAGCAGTTCTCCTGTAGCACTCCACGCTATCAATCTGGGCGTATGCTCTATAGCATGCTCGACTTCTAGAAAACCCAGCTCATTGAAGTCATTATCGAAGAACCAAACTCCGGTGCCCCCGCCCACAGCAATCGTCTCACTATCGGGACTCCAGACTATTGATGACGCCCAGTTGCTATCTTGGGCGTAGCTAACGCCAAATAACGACACGATCCACACTACCGCCAGCAGCAAGCCTAGTCTCTTCAATTGCGACCCCCAGTCGTCCAGCGCAACGAGTTAAGAGCAGTATAAGCGGCAACACTCCAACTGCGCCGCAACGGTGGGAAAGTGTATGGAATTGCGGTGGTTAGAACGGGAAAGACTTAGCCCAAGACCGGATTCAACGGCGACGCCGCCAGCTCACCCGGCTCGCTACCGGGCAGCCAGCGGTCGCGGTCTCCGACGCGGTTCTTGTTGTCCAGCTCGCTGACCAGCGTGCCATCGGCGTAGTAGATCACCGTCATCGCTGGTCGCATTCGCTCCGAGAAATTCGGTGGCGCGGAATGCAGCGTCCAGCCACTGTGGAAGGTAGCCGAACCGGCCTTCATCACATCCGCTTGTTGCAGCCTGAAGCCTTTGCGCTCGACGAAAGCGCGCAACTGCGCCTCCGATTCGTCCGAGATCGGTATATCGCCCAGATAACCCTCGACATGCGAGCCGGACGCAAAGCGCAGTGTGCCCATAGCGGCGTCAATATCCGCCAGCGTCATCCACATGGTGATGGTCTTGTCGGTCGCCAGTGGCCAATAATGCTGGTCTTGATGCCAGGGCGTGATGCCGCCGCCGGCTTCCTTGAACAGCGCCTGATCGTGATACAGCCGCACCCGCTTCACGCCCATCAGCCGAGCGGCAATGCCAGCGAAGCGCTTCGCCATCACATATTCCTTGACTGCCTCGCTGTATTCCCACAAGTTCGTCGTTTGCAGGAAAGCCATGCCATAAGTATCGCGATCAGCCAGCTTGCGCGTCTCGGTATTGCGCTCGGCGACCGTCTGCACAATGGCATCGTGGTAGGGCGGAATGTGCTCAGCAGGCAGCACCTCATCAAGCAGAATATGCCCATCCCGCTGATAGGCGGCGACCTGCTCCTCATTTAGAGGATATGCAGAATTAAGAGTCACAGACCGGCCCTCTCCACACAGGCTTTGTCTCTGTGCCCTCTGTGCCCCTTTTTCAATGAACCGCTGTAAGCGGCAGCCGAACAGGTTCATTATTTTGCGTGAGCGCGGGAGCCAAATTCGCTGCCGCCGAGCGGCTGTGGTGAATATCAATGATCGTGGTCGCTGCCCTCATGCGGCACCAGCACCATGAAGCCGTTGCCATCGCCCATCATAGATTTGGTACGGTTGTCGTCAACGCGCCGACCGTAAAGCTCCGGCGCGTTTGCCGCGCAGAGCGTGCCGAACTTCGGTTGCGCGTAGGGCAGGTGGGTTGAGCCGCGCGCCAGGATGTGCTCGTGGTTCGCCGCCGCGCCCTCTTCCTCACCTTCGTAGCGGACGCGATGATTCCAGGGCACACGTGAGCGGGCGTTGCAGTAATGGCTGACGAATGCGCGCCGCGAGCGCTGCGAATCGTTGCGATGCGAGCGATGGAAGACGTGCCCGCCGAAGAAGATCACATCGCCCGGTTGCGCTGGCAGCGGCACTTCTTCATCATAGCGCAATGCGACCTGCGCCAGCGTATTTTTCTCGACATCGGGATGGCTGGCGCTTTTGATGGATTCTATGTCGCCGAGGACGGTATCGCCCTGCTGGGTCACGCCATCGCAATCGGGATAGATCGGTTCAGTCTGCGAGCCCGGCGTCATCCACAGGCAGCCGTTTTCTTCATCCGCTGGATCGATAGCCAGCCAGGCGCCGATCAGCGTATCGGGCTGCGTCGGAATGTAATAGGAATCCTGATGGAAACCTTGTCCCGCTTGGCCCGGCTGCTTGAAAAAGAGCATGGTCTGCAACCCTAAGACGTCGGGTCCGATAAGCGCCTCAAGCACATCGACGATCCGCGGATGCAGCAAGAAGCGCTCCGCCAATTCCAGTGTTCGGTGCGGCATGTGAATGCGCTCGTAAAAGTGGCGACGCTCGGCATCACTGAGGTCCTCAGGTGGCGCCGGCACGCCAAGTATCGTACGCCGTCCGACCATCATGTCGTCGGTGAATTGCGCCAACTCAGCCACTTCGTCGGACGCGACCAGTCCACGGACGTGCAAGTAGCCATCGCGGCGAAAAGCCTTGTAATCCACAACCCGCACTTGATGCTGTTCGTGTGTTCGATTCAAAGGGTCTGCCAATACCATTTCAAATACCCTCAACACTCTTTTCCCTTAGGCTAACATCTTGTGCCGAGAATGCAAAGATTTTCTTGAAATCGACTTAGGATGACGGCTACAGACCATTGGGCTATAATATCCGCCGAACAGAACACGCTCTTATTTGGGAGAATCGAAATGGAACAGCGTACCTTCGGCAGTACCGATCTGACCTGCTCGGCAATCGGCTTTGGCACCTGGGAGATGGGAACCACCCAATACGGCGAAATCGACATTGCCGATGCCGTACGCGCGGTGCAGATGGCAATCGACTACGGAATAACCCTCTTCGACACCGCCGAAGTTTACGGTCCCTTCACCTCGGAGGAGTTGTTGGCGCGTGGCTTGGGCAGTCGCCGCAAGGATATCGTTTTGGTGACCAAGGTGGGCTTTGCTTACCACGATGACCGCGACATCCGCGGCAACGACGCAGTCGCCGGGCGTGACGCCTCGGCTGCCAACATCACGCAGCACACCGAGGATTGCCTGCAGCGGCTCAACACCGACTATATCGACTTGATGCTGATCCACTGGCCCGATTACCAGACGCCGCACGAAGAGACGATGAAGGGCTTGAAAGCGCTGAAAGCCGCTGGCAAGATCCGACATTACGGCGTCTCCAATTACGATGTGCCGATGATGGAGGAATGCCAGCAGCACGGCAGCTTGACCGCCAACCAGGTCGGCTACAATCTGTTTGACCGCCGCATGGAGGCGGCAGTATTACCCTACTGCCAGGAGCAGGGGATCGGCTTCATGGCATACGGCAGCCTGGGTTTCGGCTTGTTGACCGGCGGACTGACGCCCGACACGGAGTTCGTCGACTATGACTGGCGCAGCGAAGGCTTGGCATTTGGCTTGCCGCTATTCGTGCGCGAGCATTACCTCAAGGAGCTGCGCGTGACCGAGCGGCTCAAAGCGCTGGCGGCCGACTACGACAAATCAGTGGCGCAATTGGCGCTCGCCTGGGTGCTGGGCAATCCAGCGGTGACCGTCGGTCTGGTAGGCATGCGCAACGAATTCGAATTGAAAGAGAATGTCGCCGCTGCTGATTGGCGCTTGAGCGCTGCCGACCGCGACGAAATCAATCGCATCTTTGCCAAAGAAGGCGTGCCGACGCACGCTGATACGCCGCAGTTGACCGATCTCGGCAATGCTCGCGATTTGACCCAAGACTAGGGCGAACGCCGGTCGAGCACTCGCGCGTCAGCCTTCTTGCAAACCAGCCGGCGCCAGCTCGCCGATAGATCTCTCCAGCTCGCCGGACGCGCGGACCGATTCCACATCGTCGGGCGTCGGTTCGGGATTGGCTGTTGACGGCAGAGGCGTGTCGTATTGATAATCCGGCTCGCGCTTCTGCCGAGCCCACACCATCCGCATTTCGCGCCAGGCGCCCACCAGCGTACGCGGCGCTGGCATATCGTCCTTTATCTCCTCATGCAGCGTTGCCAGGTTGTAGCAGGGCACGCCCGCGTACATGTGATGCTCGATATGCCAGTTCATGCGCCAATACAAGAAGGAAAACAGCGGATTCAGCTTGACCGAGCGTGTATTCTTGCGGAAATCGCTACTGTGGTCGCGCAAGCCGCAATGCTGGGTCAAGCCGACAAAATATGACAGCCAGTTGGCTATGAAGACCGGCAAGCTGAACAGGAGTGGCAGCACCCACCAGCCGGTGGCGATCGCTACGATCAACACGCCGCCATGAAATGCCAGCAGGATCCGTGACCACCAGATCGACCGCCGATGCTGATCCGGCTGGTCGCGGTGCAAGGCGCGATACCATTCGTTAACCGGCGCCCGCTCATCCGCGGGAACCAGACCGACGGCTCCCAGCGCCGTGATGATAACGGTCGAAATCAGGCCGCCTTTGCCGAAAGTTCGTCCACGTTGCGTCAGCAAATTCACCGTGAACAACTGCAGCATAAAAGTCGATGCCAGCGATGGCGCCAGCGGCAGCAGGTTCTCCCGGTCGCCCTCCGGATGCAGCGTGTAGCGATGGTGATAGGTGTGGCTGCTCGCATAGTCGAAGGGATCCCACCAACCGATCAAGCTGAAGAGATAGAGGAAGACCTTGTTCAGCCACTTGGTTTTGAAGACGGTGCCATGCCCCAGCTCATGCGGCGCGGTGCCGGTGAAGAAGCTGGTCACGGTACCGTGAAAGAAAAGCGCGACGAGCATAGCCAGCCACAACTCATTCCACCAAAAGCCAAATACCAGCGCGCCGGTGAGGATAAATAGCCCGAAGTGCCCGCCGGCTTGGAACCAGCCTTGCCCATCACTGCGGCGTGACAACTCTCGCAGCTTGCCCGGCTTCATCGGGCAGCGATACCAATCCACCCGCAGCGTCTTCCGTACTTCCGAAAGCTCCTGATATGTCATCGCCAAGACCTGCTTTCCTTGCGCTGGCTGGAACAGCCTTTAATGCTCGACTTCGACTCCAAGTTGCTCCAATACGGCGACTGCTTCATTTAGATCGGCCCGGTCTCGCGAATTCTTCACCGCTCGCTTTAGCATATAAATGGCGTCTTCGTTGCCGGAGCGCGCCAGATCCAGCGCCTCGGCGAATCCCTTTTGGCTGTAACTCATGTCACGCTCGACCACAGAGTTGTCGTAGTCTTTCCAATAGTATCTGAGATCGTCCTGTTCCCAACCGGAGTAGATCTCTTCCCAGCTGAGATTGCTGGGACCATGCGGCTCCAGCATGTGCTCGGCGATTTTGTCGCCCACGATCATGTATCGGTTATCCAGGGAGAGGCGCAAGCGGTCGTCGGTGTAATTCGGCAGCGCGCGGTGGATGGTCAGTGCCGGAAAAAACAGCGCATCACCCGCTTCATAGTCTGTGGAATGCCAGACCGGGTCGATATCTTCGTGTTCAGTCTCGTCTACGATCAAGCCACCGGCGCCCAGCGCGAAGTGATGCTCCAGTACGCGCTCTACCTTGTGCGACTTCGGGATGACCGCCAAGCCACCCAACTCAATCGGACAATCTCCGATCGGCGCCCAGCAGGTGATATTGTCGAAGCTGCCTTGAAAATGCACGAAATCCTGATGGGTCGGTGTCGTGTGCTCGGTATATTTGGGGAACCAAATGCGGGCGACCTTCTGTGGATGCGGCATGATAGGCCTGCCCACCATCTTTTCCACGATGCCCAGGTACTCCGGCCAATGCGCCGAACGATGAAAGTTCTCGATTCGATAGACTTCAGCATAACCCTCGGTGTATTCGTTATCGCCCTCGGTATAGCGCATATTGACATCGGCGATGCCGTCCATTGGGTCGGTGCCTGCGATCAGCCAGCCGACTTGTTGAATCATGCTCATCATCTCGCGACGCAGTTCCAGAATCCTGTCGGGATTCACTAGCCGCCTGAAAAAGACATATCCCTCGTCGGCTATCTGCCGCTGTATTTCGCCCGGGTTATCCAAGGCGTCGTTGGAAACGCGTAATTCCCTAATCTCTGCTGACATTTTATCTCCTGAATATCTTGCGACTGCTTAGTCTTATTCTTGCGCCGAGCGCTAAGCCTTTATCCGACCAGCACCATACTTGCGAAAGACTTTTTGCAATTATGACTAACGAAGTGCTAAAATACCAGTCAACGGAAATAGAAGTTTCGAAGGGAACGACACAAAATGATTTCCAAAATACGTTTTGCTTTGGTTTTCCTCTTGCTCATGAGTCTGTTTACGGGCATAGCCGCGGCGCAGGATACCGTCAGTATTACCGCCCGCTGTATAGCTAGCCCACCGGAAGAAGATTGGCGCTGCAACAATTTCGCCGAAGTCGAAGCGGATGTTGAAGCTGCTCTGGGGATTGAAATTGAGCTGAATCTGATTCAAGACAATGCCAGCTGGGGCGACTACAAGAACGAATTTGTCCTGGCATCGGAAGCCGGTGAAGCGCCGGACATCATCCTTTCTGGTCACGAAGATATTGGCGCATGGGCACCGGCTGGATTCATTATTCCGCTGGATGACATGATCGGCATGCACAGTGAGTTTGACGATATCGTGTCTGCGCTTTGGGCGTCACAGCAATATGCCGGCGTCACCTACGGCATCCCGCAAGACGCTGAAGCCCGCCCGATCTTCTACAGCAAGCTCCTCCTGCGTGATCTGGGCTGGAGTGAAGAGGACGTTGAGTCCTTGCCTGGCCGCGTGGCCGCCGGCGAATTTACCTTTGCCGATATGCTCGCCACCGCGCAAGAAGCAATCGATGAAGGCGTTGTCGATAGCGGCAATGGCTTCTGGCATCGCCCTAGCAACGGGCCTGACTTCCTCTATTACTACTACGGCCATGGCGGTGAAGTCCTGGATATGGACGGCAACCTCGTGGTGGATCGCGATGCTGTGTTAGCTGCCTACGAATTGCTCGGTGGCGCGGTCGCATCAGGCGCGATGCGTTCTGATCTCATCGGCATCGATTGGAACGAGGTCTGGCATCCGAGTGTAGGGTCGGCGGATGTCGTGCTCTTCGCCGCCGGCGGAACCTGGAACTGGCCTAACTGGGCGCTGAACTATGTTGCCGATCGTGGCGGCGATGACTATCTCTTTGAGAATGTCGGGCTGTCCTTGATACCGGCGATGGCAACCGGCAAAGCCATCACCTTGACGCACCCGCTGTCCTATTTGATCAGCAGCGGTAGTGAGCATCCCGATGTCGCTATGGCGCTTATCGCCGCGATTACGACACCGGAAGCCAACAACCGTCATGCGATCGACAGCTTCCACCTGGGCATCCTCAACGCTCAACTGGAATCCGAAGCATATCAGGGCAATGCCTTGCTCAGTGGCGCGCACTACATGCTCGGCCACACGACCTCTCTGCCCAACCATCCTGGTTGGAATGCCTGGTCGAACGCCTACTTCCTCGGCATCCAAGCTGTGGAAACTGGCGAAGCCGATGCAGCCGGCGCCGCCGACATCGCTATCGCCCAGATGCAAAACGAATTGGGAGACGGCATCACGGTCCGCTAGCGATAGCCGCGCCGACGATTCTCTTCAATTCTGTAGCGAAGTAAAGAAGGGGAGCGAAATTGCTCCCCTTCACCTACAATCTCGAAACGTTCAGGGCTTCAGCGCTAGTCCTGATGTATCGTCCGCGAAATCAGGTTTTGCAGTAGGCGCAAGTTTGCTATATGTCCAAGCCTAAGAGTTTCGCCAACAAAAGGACTCAGTTCGACCGCAGCCGCCGCAATGCCATGCGCGCTCATTTAAGCGCCTATGGTTTTTTGGCGCCAGCGGGCATCCTCGTCATCACCTTCTTTATGATTCCCGTCGCCATCATCCTCTATCTCAGTGTTACCAACCTGGCCAGCTCAAACTTCACCTCCAACCTCGCCGAGATGGAATTTATCGGCTTGAAGAATTACCGGACTTTGTTCAATGATCAATTTGCCCGCAAAATTCTCTTCAACACCTTCTTCTATGTGCTCGTCACCCTGTCGATCTTTAATGTTTCCCTGGCGCTGATCGTCTCTCTGCTGACTACGCATATTGACCGTGGCGCCGGTTTTGTTTTCCGCGCCTTGTGGATCCTGCCGCGCATCACCTCGCCCGTCGTCTATATCTTGTTGTGGAAACGGATGATGGCGGAAGCCCCCTTTGGGATCATCAATCAATTCAACGGTATTATGGGGCAGCCCACATATAACTACATTGCAACAAACCCCTGGGTATTCGTCGTTTTGGTCAATGGCTTCATCGGCCTGTCTTTCGGCATGATCATTTTCACCTCCGCCATCGAGTCGATCCCGAAGGACTTGCTCAACGCCTCGCTGGTTGACGGCTCGTCAAAATTGCAGCGCATCCGTTACGTCATCATGCCCTTGATCCGCTGGCCCCTGCTCTTCGTTTTCACCTATCAGACTTTGTCTCTCTTGACCTCTTTCGTGGAAATCCAATTGCTGACCGATGGCGGACCGGGGCTATATCGCACCGAGGTCTGGTCCTTAACTTCTTATCACCGCGCTTTGTCCAATTATTTTGGCAATGCCCAATGGGGTTACGGTTCCGCATTTGCCGTTCTGCTGGTCATGATCGGTGTCGTGCTCGCCGTCATTTATATGCGTGTTTTCCGCTTTGATGAGTTGGTCGCTGAACCGCGGGTGGAGACGCTATGACAGCGCGCGACGAGTTGTTTGATCTCGGCAAAATCAAAACAGACGAGACCCCGCCCACCTTGCAGCAAGATCTGATCGAAGCCTTGCGCCTCGCTGTAATCAGCATTCTAGTGTTGCTGCTCGCCGCCTTCGTGTTTAGCGGGGTGATCGGTCCCCTGTTCGCCCTCGGCAGCGTTGAAGAAACAGTAACGGACGTCTTGACTCGGCTCGCCTTGCTCGCGCTTCCTTTCGTCGCCTACATCTCGGCAGCCGCCGTCGCCCGACGCTATTCCGCAAGCGACACGCCCAAGGCGCTCGGGCTGGCTTTTGCTAGCACCGTTCTGATATTTGTCATCATTTCCGCCGCTCACTACGCCTTGGATTATGGCGTATTCGCGCCGCGTCAGTCTATGCAGATGACACTCAGCCAGAGCGAGGCAGGCGTTCGCGTTGACGCCGTTGTTGCCGGAGGCGTCTCCGAAAGCGCCGGCATTCAAGTCGGTGATGTGATCACAGCGATTCGCCGCGATGAGGTGGATTTGGCTGCCTTCAACAGGCGGGTTAGCCAGTCCGAAGAGGACGACCCGCTGCGCCTGCGTTTCTCCCGGGGCGAGGAAGAATTTCAAGAGACCGTTCGGGTTACCGTCGTTTCCGACAAGCAATTGAGCGCCTCGCTGCCCGGCTTGGTCTTCGCGCTGGTGTTCACTGCGATTATTGTGTTCTTGCCCGGTCATTGGGCGCCTTATATCGCTCTCGTCGGTTTGCTGTCTCCGCTGCTGGTCGGTTATTTCTGGGTCGTCATCGCCACCTTTTCCTTCCGCACCCAAGGGCTGGTGCCGCTCGATGGCAACAATAACTTCGGCGGCTTTACGCTCAAGAATTGGGAATCGATCTTTGTCGGCAATATTTCTGGCATGGAATTCGATATCTGGCCAATATTCTTGACCTCCCTGGCGATCGCCGTCATCATGACCTTGGTTGTCTTGTTGGTATCCTCGATGGCTGGCTATGCCCTGGCTCGCATGAACTTTCCCGGACGGCGCTTCTTCCTTTCCTTTACCTTGATCCTTCACGGTTTTCCTGCCATCACCCTGCTCATCCCCATCTTCTTTGTCTTGCTTCGGCTGGGAGACTTACCCGTCATCGGCGATCTGATCGGCTTCAATACTACCGGCGGCATAGCGATGGTCATGGTCGCCTTTCAGCTCCCGCTCGGTGTTTGGCTCATGAAGGGTTTCTTCGACAACATCCCCTGGGATATGGAGCGTTCCGCCATGATTGACGGCGCTTCGCGCTGGCGCACCTATTGGGAAATCTTGCTGCCGCAAATTCGGCCTGGGTTGTTGGCGCTGGGAATCTTCGCCTTCATCGGTGGTTGGAATGCCTACATTATTCCCGCGACCTATTCCATTGGCTCTGGCGTCAGTAATCTACCGGTATTCCTGGAAGAGTTGATAGACGCAACCGCGCCGGTAGATTGGAACCAGGTGGCGGCGGTAGGCGTCTTCCAATTGATTCCCATTTTCATCTTTTTCATCTTTGCCCAGGAATACTTGCTGAATATCTACGCCGGCGGCACAAAAGGCAGTTCATAAGCAGGAAAGAAGTTCTCCATGAAAGTCACGATAGATAACCTCAGCAAGAAATTCGGCGATGTGATCGGCGTCGAGGACTTGACCCTGCACATCGGCGATGGCGAGTTCGTGGCATTTCTCGGACCCTCCGGCTGCGGCAAGACCACCACGCTTCTGACCCTGGCCGGCATTTACAAGCCGACCGACGGCATGATCAAGTTTGGCGAGCGCGTCGTTAATCAGGTGCAACCAAAAGACCGCAACATTGGCATGGTCTTCCAGAGCTATGCCCTTTACCCACACATGACTGTCTTCCAGAACATCTCCTATCCGCTCAAACTCAAGAAAGTTCCCAAGGCTGACCAGCACGACCGCGTGCGCCAAGTTGCCGATGTCATGGGAATCGGCAATCTGCTGGATCGCCGGCCGGGGCAGCTTTCCGGTGGCCAGCAGCAGCGCGTCGCCCTGGGACGAGCGCTGGTCAAAGAACCGGATGTGCTGCTTTTTGACGAACCCCTGTCCAATCTGGACGCCCGACTGCGCCTGACCATGCGCGGCGAGATCAAACACTTGCAGAAAAATCTCGGCATCACTTCCATTTACGTGACGCACGATCAAGTGGAAGCGATGACCATGGCTGACCGCATCGCTGTGATGAACGGTGGTCATTTGCAGGCATTTGATTCACCCGACGAGTTATACAGCCGTCCCAAAACGCAATTTGTCGCCGGCTTTGTCGGCAACCCGCCAATGAACTTCGTGCAGGTCGAAGTCTCGCAATCCAACGATCATTTCCTGGCTGAAACCGATTCATTGCAATTGAAAGTGGGGAAGGACCGTGGCGAGCCGCCTGCCAGCTACGATGGCGCGGTTGTAATGGGCATCCGGCCGGAAGATATACAGATCAACGACGATGGCGATATCGCTGGGGAGATATTCATCGTGGAGCCGCTGGGACGCGAAGACTTGATTGATGTGCGCATCGGGCAGCACAGCTTCTTGCTGCTGGCGAATACTGAAAAGAAGTATCAATCCGGCGATCAGGTCAAGCTCAGATTCGATATGGATCAAGCGCAGTTCTTTGATCCGAAGACCGAAAAATCGCTCCTTTGGCAGCAATAAAGTTCAATGTGCAGCGCCGTGCCTGGTATAAAAATCGACGGGCTTGATAGCCGCATAGAATCGGAAAGCGATCACGCGCTGGCTCTGCGCTATGCCCCTTGTATCCGCTTTGATGCCAGCGAGCCTTTCCTGCCTTCTGTCGTCGGCTACGCCATTTTTTGCGGTAACGAAGGGTCGCAGTCCTTTCCACGTGACATACGGCTGACCGACAATGTTGATTTCGCCGTTGAATATGCGATCTGGTGGGATTGGGATATACAGCATCTCTATGAATTGGAACATGTTTGGGTCTACGTCGATCATAGCGGCAAGCTCGTCGACGCCGAAGCCAGCTGGCATGGCGGATACAATCAGATGCGGGACGATGATAATCAGCTGCCGCTGCGGGATGGTCGTCTCGAGTTGTACTCCGAACCGGGCAAGCATGCCTTCGCGCCTTCACCTCGCTGGCTGCTAGAAAGAAAGGCGAAGACGCTGGCAGGTTGCGGCATCGATGCTGGCAAAATGGGCGTGCATGTTACGCCCTTGTTCGAAGGCATCATCAATCAGCGCAAGCCCTGGCAGAATCGCCTGGTCCATACCTGGCTTGAGCGCCAGCGATTCCAGCCGACCTATGACTTCTCCAATGCCTTTGATCTCAGAGAAACGGACTTCGTCCCCTGGCGGAGTCTCTTTGAGTGGATACCGGCGCGCGTAGCACACTGTATCCAGCACTTGCGCGTCACCATCCCGCCTCATCAACAGCGGGTCTTGAGCATCGCACACCGTGGCGCATCAGCCTATGCCTTGGAGAATTCATCGACCTCGCTGGCAAAAGCCGCCGAACTTGGCGCCGACCTGGTGGAGATCGACATCCGCACAACCGCCGATGATGTCCCGATTGTCACCCATGACAGCAGTTTGAAACGGGTCTATGGCATCGACGGCAATGTCTCCGATTACAGCCTGGACGAATTGCGCCGGCTGACAGAAGCCCGGGGCAAGATCATCAGCTTTGAGGAAGCGCTCGCCTTATGCATGGAGCTCGGCTTGGGTCTGTACCTGGATATTAAACAGCTCAATATGAATGCAGCCCGCTCCGTATTTGAGTCGCTTCATGCACACCATTACATGAACAACACGATTTTTGGGTCATTTAGACCAGATTATCTGGCCGACATAAAAGCGGCGCGTCCCGATGCGCAGACATCTATTCTATTCGGCGCTCTAAACATTGACGCCGTGAAGTTGGCGCAGTCTATTAACGCAGACTACGTGCATCCCTGCTGGGAAAATCGCGCGCCGCAGCCGCATTGCTTGCTCACGCCTGAATGGATAGCTGCCGTTCGTCAAGCGAACCTGGGCATCGTCTGCTGGCATGAAGAACGCCCGGAAGAAATCGCAGCGCTGAAAGCCCTGGGCGTCGATGCGATCTGTTCGGATAAGCCGGAACTGCTGCTGGAGACTTCAGCTTCACCGGGATAAAAGATGACAGAAGAGTCCCTGTTTCCCACCAGTGTCATCGGCAGTTTGCCGCGCCCAAAATGGGTCATTGACCTGCTGCTCGGACATCAGAATGGCTCGCTGAGCGATGAGGCATTAGACCAAGCCCTGGATAAAGCCATTGCCTTCGCGATCGGCTTGCAAGAAGCAGCCGGCATAGACATCATATCGGATGGCGAATGGCGCAGGATTGGCTACTTTGAAGTTTTTGCCCAGATGATTGATGGCTTTCGACAAGCTGAATATCGTACTCAAGCAGTTGCGCCGGAGATACTACCGGATACAGGCTTGTCGGCTCCGCAACAGTGGACGCTAAAAGAATTCAAACAAGCCCTTGTCGTGGATAAGATCGCCTACTCACGTCCGATTGCGGCTCAAGGCGCGTCCTTTCTTCGTCGGAATACGCAGAAGGAAACCAAAGTCGCCTTGCCATCGCCGCACATGATCAGCGGCCGACTGTGGCATCCTGAGTTTTCGGGCGAAGCTTATGCAACGCATCGAGATTTTATAGACGCAGCTATCCCGATCTTGCGCCAGGAAGTCCTGGCATTGCGCGATGCGGGCGTCGATGTGGTTCAGTTTGATGATCCTTGGCTGTGTTTCTTTGTTGACCCGGAGCACCGGGCACGCTTTCATGACCCGGATGCGGAAATTGAGCAGGTCATAGACGATCTCAATCGTGTTGTGGCTGGCATCGACGGCATCAAAACCGCGCTGCATGTTTGCCGAGGCAATCGCGCTCGCACGGTGTATGCCAACGGAGATTACGAGCCGATCATGCCTTTTCTGCTGGAAGCCAATGTTGACCAACTGGCGATGGAATTCGCAGTGTCGCAAGCGGGCGATGTGGCAATCTTTGGACAATTCCCCACTGACAAAGAAATCGGTTTGGGCGTGGTTGATGTGCGCGGAGAAATTGCCGATACACCGGAACTTATCGTCTCGCGGGTGGAAAAGGCGCTGGAATTCCTCAAGCCCGAACAGATCACGCTCAACCCGGATTGTGGCTTCGCGCCAACCAGCACCAACCCGATCTCGCTGGAAGAAGCCTATCAGAAATTAAGCGCCATGTCGCAAGCGGCCGGCATCCTGCGTGCACGCTACGCCTGATCTAGCTTGGTCAAGTCAACCGCCATCGCTTCCGCCTTCAGCGCCAGCTCAGAGGCCAGGAAACAACGCGCCTGCGGAATCGCCGAATCGGCCCGATTAAGGATATCTGCGATCAACTGCTTCCCGTAGGTAATCTCGGTGTCGCAGCAATCAATGTAGCGCGCCCCGTCCTTATCGACCAGGAAGAGATGGCTCTCGCCCTGGCGCCCGGCCACATCGATATTCTTACGCAGCTCGATATATCCTTCGGTGCCGACCAAAAACAGGCGTACATCACCCCATACCGGCAATCCAGCCGGAGTCAGCCAATCGACGCGGACATGCCCGACTGCCTGCGGGCTGCGCAGCGTCAAGTCGCCCATGTCATGCATGAGCGGATACTCGCGGAAGCGGAAATTACCGACCGTCGCCGCCACCACATCTGCACTGTCGCTGTTGGTGAAGAAGAGAAACTGCTCAATCTGATGACTCGCCAGGTCGTTTATGATGCCGCCGAAATAGCGCCGGTCGAATGTCCACTCGGGGCGCTGATAGAAACCGAAGAGCCGATGCGGACCGAAGCCGCTCGTCTGCACGACCTGTCCGATGGCGCCGGCTTGTACCAGCTCGCCTGCTCTCACCGTCGACTTTTGCGTGACGTGCTCGCTGAAATAAACTGAGTAGATGCGCCCGGTCTCCTCTTGGACCAGGCGCGCGTCGGCCAGCTGAGCGAGGTCCGTGAAAGCCGGCTTGTCGGACATATAATCCTTGCCATGCTGCATGACGCGAATGCCGAGCGGCGCGCGTTCATTAGGCACTGCGGCGCTGACGACCAAGTCGATGCGCTCGTCCTCCAGGATCTGCTCGATCGTCTCGGCTTGCTTGGCCTGCGCAAATGTAGATTGAAAGCGAGCGACTCGCTTCGGATCCAGATCGTGGAACCAGACCAACTCTGCGCCTGCCTCCAGCATCACCTGGGCCTGACCGTAGATATGCCCGTGCTCAAAGCCGATGGCGGCGAATCTTATGCTCATTAGCGTTTTTACTCCTGCAGAATTCTTGTAACTACCCTGCCGCAAACATCCGCATTTGCTTACTATGAATCATAACCATAGATGATGAGGCCTGCTGCTAGATAGGTTAACGTTGATCCTGTCGCCTTACGAAGTCAATGAAGCCAATTCGACAGCTACAGCCGCTTGTGTTAGATTTGCCGCATGACACAAACGCGACGCTCGAAACGCTTTGACCTGCTGGCAAAGCGCGACATCAATAAAGAAACCTTCGTCGAGCCTTGGCCCGAAGCCGGCTTGATCGTCGCCGATAGCCCCTATGACCCACAGCCGAGCATCAAATTGGAAGACGGTCGCGTCAGCGAAATGGACGGCGTTTCCGCGTCCGACTTTGATGCGCTGGACCGCTTCATAGTCGCCCAGGCCCTCGCCCTGGATGTCGTCGACGAAGCGATGGCGCTGCCGTCTCAGGACTACGCGCGCATGTTAGCCGATATCAACGTGCCGCGACCTCAGATCGCCCGCCTGATTGCCGGCTGCACTCCGGCAAAGTTGACCGACATCATCCGACACATGAACGTGCTCGAGATGATGATGGGCCTCTCAAAAATGCGCGTAAGGCGGACACCGGCGAATCAAGCGCATGTGACCAACTGGCGCGAGCATCCGGCGCTGCTGGCGGCCGACGCGGCCGAAGCGGCGCTGCGTGGTTTCGCTGAGGTCGAGACGACGGTACGCGTTGCGCGCTTCGCCCCCTTTAATGCGCTGGCGATCCTGGTCGGCACTCAGACCGGCCGCGGCGGCGTGCTGACGCAATGCTCGGTCGAAGAAGCGTTGGGGCTGCGGCTGGCGATGAAAGGGCTGACGAGTTACGCCGAGACGCTGTCGGTCTATGGTACCGAGATGACCTTCGTCGATGGCGATGACACGCCCTGGTCGAAAGCCTTCCTGGCCTCCGCTTATGCTTCGCGCGGCGTCAAAATCCGCTTCACCTCCGGCACCGGCTCGGAAGCGCTGATGGGCCGCGCCGAGCAGAAGTCGATGCTCTACCTGGAAGCGCGCTGCCTGCTGGTCGTCAAAGGCGCCGGCAGTCAAGGCGTGCAAAACGGCTCGATCTCCTGCATCGCCCTGCCGGAAGCCTTGCCCGGCGGTGTGCGCGCGGTGCTGGCGGAGAACTTGCTGGCGGCGATGCTGGGCTTGGAAGTGGCATCCGGCAATGATGCCCTGGCATCCCATTCGAGCATCCGCAAGACAGCCAAGCTCATGCTGCAATTCATCCCCGGGGCGGACTTCATCTTCAGTGGCTATAGCGCCATACCGAAGCGCGACAATCTATTCGGCGGCGGCAATTTCGATGCCGAAGACTTCGATGATTACAACGTCTTACAGCGTGATATGCAAGTCGATGGCGGTGTGCGGCCAATCACCGAAGACGAGGCGCTGGCGATCCGCAGCAAAGCCGCGCGTGCGATACAAGCGGTCTATCGTGAACTGGACCTTCCGCCGATCACCGATGAAGAAGTCGACGCCGCGACCCTGGCGCATAGCAGCGATGATATGCCCGAGCGTGATATCGTGCCCGATCTGGATGCGGCCGATGCCTTCATGGCGGGCGATAGTGATTTCCTGGCGGTGATCCGCGCCTTGCAGCAGAGCGGCTTTGACGATGTCGCCGACAACATCCTCGAGATGGGACGGCAGCGGATCGCCGCCGATTATTTGCAGCCATCGGCGATATTTGACGCAGACTTCAAGGTCCTTAGCGCGATCAACGACGCCAACGATTATACGGGACCGGGCAGCGGTTATCGCCCTGCCGGTCTGCGCTGGCAGGAGATGCAAGCCATCCCCCAAGCGAAGTCGCCCGAGGGCTTCGTCGACCCGCATGTGGGCGAGCCGCTTTCACGGCTGGTCGAAATCGGCCCGGCGGCGAAAGGCAGTCAGAATGAAGTGGTGCTGGCGCTGGGTCCGGCATTCGGGCGCGCGCTGAGCTCGACGATCGGCGGCTTGGATCACGAAGACGTGCTCAAGGCGATTCTGTCCGGCATCGCGTCTGAAGGCTTGGTCGCGCGTATCGCGCGTGTCTATCATTCGTCGGATTGCGCCGCAATTGGCTACGTTGGCGCCCGACTCAGCGGCAGCGGCATTGGCATCGGCTTGCAATCGCGCGGCACCACCGTCATCCATCAGAAAGACCTGGCGCCGCTCAACAACCTGGAGCTTTTCCCGCAATCGCCGAGCTTGACGCTGGCGACCTACGAAAATATCGGGCGCAATGCCGCGCGTTATGCGCTAGGCTTGGCGACGGTGCCGGTGGCAGTCAAGATCGACAATGGCGCCCGCCTGCGCTTAATCGTGAAGACGGCGCTTTTGCATCGCCGCGAAACCGATGAGGTAGATGTGGAGAAGCCGCCGCAAGAATTGCACTTTGACTGGGAGCCGGAATGATGCGTGCAACGAAGAGCAAGTATCCGCTGCGCGACAATGCCGCCGATGAGCTGCTGACTTACAGCGGACGCCCGCTAAGCGAGATAACTGCCGAGGCGATCGCAGCCGGCGAGCTGGTCGGCGATGACCTGCGCACCCACGCCGATACCTTGCGGCAGCAAGCCGAGATCGCGCGGGATGGCGGCTACCCGCAGTTAGCCGCAAACCTGCTGCGCGCGGCCGAATTGACTGACGTGCCTAACGAGGAATTGCTGAGAATCTATGAAACACTGCGCCCTGAGCGCGCTTCATACGACGAGCTGCTTCGGCTGGCGGATTACCTGGAGCAGTCCTACGGCGCAAAGGAGAACGCCGCCTTCATCAAAGAAGCGGCCGAAGTCTATCGCGAACGCAACTTGCTGCGACGATAATTGTTCACCACCGACAACGCCGAGAAAACGTTGATATGTAGGGGCGAGCCGGTGGCTCGCCCGAACTTGAGGAAGATATGATTAGTTTGTCGGAGCTACGTGCATGAGCGATACTTCGCTGGAAACCAACATCAACACCCACTCGCGCCCGACAGATCTCAAGATCACTGACTTGCGCATCGTCAATCTCCAGGCGCTGCCCTTTGATGTCACACTGCTGCGGCTGGATACCAATCAGGGCATCAGCGGCTACGGCGAAGTGCGCGACGGTGCCAGCCCAACTTATGCGCTCATGCTCAAATCGCGCCTGCTGGGCGAGAATCCTTGCAATATCGACAAGATCTTCCGCAAGATCAAGCAATTCGGCTTTCATGCGCGGCAGGGCGGTGGCGTCTGCGGCATCGAAATGGCGCTCTTTGATCTGGCGGGCAAAGCCTACGGCGTACCGGCCTATCAACTGGCCGGCGGCAAGTTCCGCGACAAAGTCCTGATCTATTGCGATACCGATTCCGTCCCTGATGGGCACATCATGGGACAACGCCTCAAGCAGCGCATGGACGACGGCTTCAAGTTCCTCAAGATGGACATCGGTATTGGCTTGCTCAAAGGCATTGGCGGCACCGTCTCCGCGCCACCCCACGCGCTCGAGCGGCAGGATATCATGCACCCTTTCACGGGCATTCAGCTTACCGAGCTCGGCATTGACCACCTCGTCGATTACGTCCGGCAAGTGCGCGAGGTCATCGGCTACGAGATTCCGCTGGCGGCCGACCACTTCGGCCACATCAATGTCGAATCCTGCATCCGCCTCGGGCAGGCGCTTGATCCCTTCTCGCTGGCTTGGTACGAGGACATGATCCCCTGGCAGTTGACCGAGCAGTGGCTGCGGCTGAAGCAGTCGGTCTTGACCCCCGTCTGCACGGGAGAGGACATCTACCTCAAAGAAGGCTTCCTGCCCCTGCTGGAGGCGGATGCTGTCTCAGTGATCCATCCCGACCTCGCCACCTCGGGCGGCATCATGGAGACCAAGAAGATTGGCGACCTGGCGCAAGATTACGGCGTCGCGATGGCGATGCACATGGCCGGCTCGCCTGTGTCATTCCTGGCGAATATCCACTGTGCCGCCGCGACTGAGAATTTCTACGTGCTGGAAAATCACTCGGTTGATCTGCCCTGGTGGGATGACCTGATCGATGGCATCGACAAGCCGCTGATCGTCGACGGTTATGCGCCGGTGCCGGAAGCGCCCGGTCTGGGCTTCGGCGACCTGAACGAAGCAGCCATCCGCCAGCACATGGATATGCGCGAAGGGCGCGACGCCGGCTACTTCGAGCCGACCGACGACTGGGATGGCGAGTGGTCACGCGACAGATTGTGGAGCTAAACTACAGCGTGAGTTTTCACGACTGAAGACACCGAGATGCAACAGTCTCAGCATTGCTTTTCTCTGTGTCTCTGTGGTGAATTCGAGATGATGCTATCACACGGGAGCAATTGATGAAAATCAGCGAAATCCACATCACCCCGGTCGCCGTCTCTGACCCGCCCCTGCTTAACGCAGCCGGTCTCCATGCGCCTTACGCCCTGCGCATCATCGTCGAACT
The DNA here is from genome assembly GCA_965223515.1 of Phototrophicaceae bacterium. Classification (GTDB taxonomy): domain Bacteria; phylum Chloroflexota; class Anaerolineae; order Aggregatilineales; family Phototrophicaceae; genus UBA6055. The sequence goes on along the minus strand of CBDCWK010000002.1, from coordinate 2,673,400 downwards.
GGTGGGGGATGACGGGCTTTCCGGCTGGGGCGAAGTCCCCGGCAGTGAAGCTACCCGCGCCGCCCTCAAATCCGCCGCCGAGCACATCATCGGTATGGACCCCTGGGCACTCAACGCCATTTCCGCCAAGCTGGAATCACTGGCGAATCCCGACGAGCGCGGCGCGACTCCCTGGGATCAGCGCACCTGGGTGCACGTCAAAAGCGCCATCGAAGTCGCCTGCTACGATCTGATGGGCAAGTCGCTTGGGCGTCCCGTCGTCGATCTGCTGGGCGGGGCTGCCCGCGAAAGCGTCCCCTTCGCAGCTTACCTTTTCTACAAATATGAAGGCGCCGGCGGCGGATTCGGCTTGGGACGAGACCCATCGGCGACCGGCTGGCAGGCGGCGCGGGCGGATGCAGCGCTTGATCCGGCCGGCATCGTGGCGCAGGCGCAGGCGATGGTCGAGCGCTACGGCTTCAAGTCGATCAAGCTCAAGGGCGGCGCTTTCGAACCGCAGGTCGAGGTCGACTCCATCCTGGCACTGCGCGAAGCCTTCGGACCGGATGTCCCTCTGCGGCTCGATCCCAATGCCATCTGGCAAGTGGACACGGCCGTTGCCGCCGGGGTACAGCTTGAAGGCGTGCTGGAGTATTTCGAAGACCCGGTGCGCGATCAGGCGAATATGGCGACAGTGGCGCGGGCACTTGACATCCCGCTGGCGACCAATATGTGCACCACCTCCTTCGCCGATCTGCCCGGCAGCGTCGCCCATCAATCGGAGGCGATCATCCTGTCCGATCATCACTTTTGGGGTGGCTTCCGCGCTTCGCTGGATCTGGCGCGCTTCTGCGCGGTTTTCGGCCGCGGCATGTCCATGCACTCGAATAGCCACTTGGGCATTTCGCTGGCGGCCATGGTGCATCTGGCGGCGGCCGTGCCCAACCTGACTTACGACTGCGATACGCATTATCCTTGGCAAGATGGACATGATCTCCTGGTCAAGCCGCTGCGCTTTGAGGCTGGCGCTATCGCCCTGCCTAAGGCGCCCGGATTGGGCATTGAGGTGGACCGTGACCGGCTGGCGCAATTGCACAAGCAATATCTGATTTGCGGCTTGACCGAACGCAACGATGAGATCGAGATGCAGAAAGTACGGCCCGGCTGGACTTTTCAGGCGACACGTTGGTAAAGGACGAAATGATGATCGATACAACTGCACTGCTGGACGCGCTTGACTCGGTAATCAGCATCCCGCTTGTCCCCTTCGCCGCCGGAAACATCGACTACGCCGGCCACGCCAAAAATATCGACTATCTGATGCGCAACAACAACTTGAGCGGCGGACGCCCACGCGTGATTTCCATCGCCGGCACCAGCCTCGTGCACCACATCGCCTATCGCGATCAAGTCAAACTGCTCGATATCGCCGGGCAGCGCATGGAAGGGCGGGGCGTGCTGATGGCAGCGCTAGTGCCCAATCCGCTGCCGGAAGCAGCCGCGCTGCTAGCCCAGCTCGCCACCTTGAAACGCCCGCCCGATGTCTACCTGATCATGCCGCTCAGTGGCACTTACGGACCCGCAGGACTCTACGATACGCTGATGACATTTGCCGAAGCGCAAGCAAGCGCGCACGAAGCGCGATTCCTCTATTATTATCGGCGCCCGCGGGACCGCGATCAGATCATCCGCCTGATAAAAGATTCTCCCCGCTTCATCGGCGTAAAAATTGGCACCGACGAGGATGACGTGCTGCCCTTCGTCGAGGCGCTTGATTCCAGCAACATCGTCATTTGGGGCATCGGCGACCGCTCGACAGCGGCGGCGGAAATGGGTGCCCAGGGGCATACATCCGGCATCAATATCGTGGTGGCGCGTGCCTCGGACGAGATCAACAATGCCCAGCGCCGCCGCGATTACGAAGCAGCGCGGCAGATCGAAGACGAGATTTCGCCGCTCGAAGACATTCGTTTCCTGCAAGAGCGCGCCTACAATTACTCAGCGGTGATGGAAGCCATCAACTGCGCCGGCTTCGACGATGTGGTCGGGGGCACAGGCGGACCCTTCAACCCGCGCGTACCGCCCAAAGTCGTCCGCGAGATCGAAGGCATAATGGCGTCGTTGGAACAATATCACTATTGAGTGTCGTGCGCGGCGTGCCTGGGCAAAAACTCTGTGTCCTCTGTGGTGAAAGAATCAGTGACGACCACGCTGTTTTGGCGTATTGCAGCTAAAGTGATGTCTGAAATAAATGGAGAATATCTCACATGAAAATCACTGATGTACAAGCCTGTGTCATCGGCCGGCAAGTCCCCGATAGCGGCGGCAGCGTCTGGACATTCGTCCGTATTTACACCGACGAAGGCATCACTGGCACCGGCGAATGCAACTCCGGCGGACCCGGCTTCTCCGGCTTCGCCACCAAGCATGCCATCCTGGCGCTGAAGGAAATGTTAATCGGCCAAGACCCTTTCAATATCAATATGATCTACGAGAAGCTGCGCCGTGCGGGACGCTATGGCGGTTCGAGCAATGCGCCGCTGATCTTCGCGCTGACCGGCATCGACAACGCCCTGCACGATATCGTCGGCAAGGCGCTCGGCGTGCCGGTCTACAAGCTGCTCGGCGGCAAGTTCCGCGACCAGATCCGCCTCTACGCCGATTGCCACTTCGGCGAGAATGACAGCCCGGCTGCTTTCGGCGAGAAGGCGCTGGAAGCGGTCGCCGAGGGTTATGGCGCGGTCAAGTTCGATGTCGATTACACTGGTCACGGCAAGCTCGATGCCTGGAATTGGACGGTCGGCGCGCAAGAGATGACCCATATCGTGGGCTTGGTCGAAGGCGTGCGCGAGGCAATCGGCTTCGAAATCGACCTGGCGATCGACTGCCACGGCCACTTCGACCTGCCCTCGGCCATCACGCTGGCGCGGGCGCTGGAGCCGCTGCGTCTGCTTTGGCTGGAGGAGCCGGTCCCAGCTGAGAATGTCGATGCGCTGGCGCAAGTGCGCGCTGCCACCTCAACCGTCATCTGCACCGGCGAGAATCAGTACACCCGCTACGACTTTCTTGAGCTTTTCGCCAAGGGCGCCTGCGATGTCATCATGCCCGACCTGGCGAAAGCCGGCGGCATCGCCGAGGGCAAACGCATCGCCGACCTGGCTGACGCCCACTACATCCCCATCGCGCCGCACAATGTCTCGTCGCCGCTGGGCATGATGGCGGCTTGCCATGTGCTGGCGGCTGTGCCTAATTTCCTCTTCCTCGAGTTCCACGCCCGCTCGATTCCCTGGTGGAGTGACCTCTGCGATGGCGATAAACCCTTCGTGGAGAATGGCATTATGACCGTGTCGCAACGTCCCGGCATCGGCGTCGAACTGAACGACCGAGTGGCGAAGTCGCTGCTCTGGAACGGGGATACTTATTTCGACTAAGCGGGCTATAGCCTGACTGGCTGGCCGCTATCACAGGCGCGCACGACGCCGAAGACCAACTCCATCGTCTGGAGATTATCCTGCGCCATTGTGCCAGTTGGCTTGCCCTGCCTCACGGCTTCATAAAACTCGTGCAGCAGATAGTCCTGCCCCTCGCGCGCCATCGCAACAAGTGGCACTTCCTGCTTCTCATCGTGCAGGTTGACCAGCGCGCCCGCTCCCTCCCCGAGGCGCAGCAGCCGCTGCAAATATACCTTGTCGTCCTCGACCAGCAGCACGCCATGCTCGCACTCGAAGCGCCAATTGGCATTCCAGCTCGTCTCCAGCGCCTGTGAGCACCAGGAGCCGGTATAGGTCGCCTGCACGCCACTGGCAAAGGCGATCTGCGCCGAGGCGCTGGCATCGCCGGCGAACCAACTCCAGGGCGGATTCCAACTGCGGGCGCTGACCGCTTCGGCGTCGCTGCCGAGGAAGAAGCGCATCATATCGAAATGATGAATAGACATATCGATAATCAAGGGATGAGGCATCTCTTCGCGGAAGCCGCCGAAATGCGGTCCCTTGTAGAACTCGGTGCTGACCGCCGCCACCGCTCCCAGTTCGCCGCTATCGAGCACCGCCTTTACCGTCTGCGAAGGCGGGCGATAGCGATAGTTCTGCGCCACACTGCAAAGCAGGCCCGTGTCTTCCGCAGCGGCGGCGATCGCCCGCGCGTCTTCCAGCGTACCGGCCAGCGGCTTCTCTTGCAGCACCGGTATGCCAGCCTCAAGCGCGAAGACCGTAACCTCGCGATGGAATTGCGGCGGCGTGACGTTGATTACGGCGTCGGCATTGACTTGCTCCAGTGCCTGCGCAAGTGACTTAAAAATCCGCGATTGATCCAGACCATAGGCGTCGGCTTGCGTCCGCGCGATGTCGTCGTTGATCTCGACGAAGCCGGCGAAGTCGACCAGTTCGGACTTTCGCACGGCGCTGAGCCAGGCGCCGCCCATCCCGCCGATACCGACTTGCACAACTTTCATGCGCAACCTTCCTGCTATCGAGCTGCCCAGGGCGCGCGACCAGTCTTCTAGCCGACCTTTCATATCCGCATCCGTCCGGCTGCGCGCAGTCTAACATCTCCCGTATGCGTCTGCCAACACTCTTTGCTCTTTTGGCGATTGCGCAGCGGCATACCCTGCAATTGCGCAATCTGCACCAGTCGACTACAATCTCGCAACGGATATTCTCACATCAGTTCAGCTTGCATAATTGATTGCACGGAAGAAGTAATGTTTCGACGTTTGCTGTTCATTTGCCTTGTGTTGAGCCTCGCGCTCCTTCCATCGTCCCTCGTCCGTGCGCAGCAGCGGCTTGCGAGACCGCAGAATCTTCGCGCCGCCGGCAACACGCTCTCCTGGGATGCCGTCGCGAATGCCAGCGGCTATCGCTTGCGCTGGCTGGCAGGTGGGAAATCACAATTTCATACGGTGACTGCGCCGCAAACGCAATACAGTTTCACGGGACTGTCGGATGGCGCGACTTAACAAGGTGCGGGTGCGGGTGCTGGCGGGCACTTCGGGTGAATACCAGAATAGCTTCTGGAGCAGCCCGATAGAGTTGCCGCGAACCATGACGGCAGCCCCTACCGACGCGCCTACAGCCACGCCCACTGATACGCCTACTGAAACACCAACAAATACACCGACTGACACGCCCATCCCTACCGCGGCCGCCATCGAAGCGGGTCCCAAGGCGCTGCCGGCGCCGATCAATCTGCGTCACGTAACTGGGAGCGCGATAGCATGGGATGCGGTCGAAGGGGCGACTGGTTACCGCTTTCGCTGGGGGCTGGCAGGTGGGAAGCGACTATTTCATACGGTGGCTGCTTCGCCAACCGAATACAATTTCGCGGGATTGTCGGATGGCTTGACTTACGCGGTGCAGGTGCGGGCGCTCGGCGATGGCGAGCAATACGAAAGCAAAGGAATCTGGAGTGCGGCTTTGCTGCTGACGCCGGGATCAACCGCTCCGCCCACGGCAACACCTACAGATACGCCCATCCCTACCGCGACCGCCATCGAAGCGGGTCCCAAGGCGCTGCCGGCGCCGATCAATCTGCGTCACGTTACTGGGAGCGCGATAGCATGGGATGCGGTCGAAGGGGCGACTGGTTACCGCTTTCGCTGGGGGCTGGCAGGTGGGAAGCGACTATTTCATACGATGGCTGCTTCGCCAACCGAATACAATTTCGCGGGGCTGTCGGATGGCCTGACTTACGCGGTGCAGGTGCGGGCGCTCGGCGATGGCGAGCAATACGAAAGCAAAGGAATCTGGAGTGCGGCTTTGCTGCTGACGCCGGGATCAACCGCTCCGCCAACGCCGACACCGACAGATACGCCGACTAACACGCCGACAGATACGCCGACTAACACGCCAACGGATACGCCGACCAACACGCCAACGGATACCCCGACGAACACACCAACCAACACGCCGACGGACACACCGACCAACACGCCGACACCAACACCAACCGACACACCAACGGCGACACCGACTGACACGGCAACGGCGACAGCGACCAACACCCCAACGGACACGCCGACCAACACACCGACGGATACACCGACTAACACGCCGACAGATACACCGACATCAACCCCGACGAGTACGCCTACCGACACGCCAACGGATACCCCGACTAACACGCCGACAGACACACCGACTAACACGCCAACGGATACCCCGACTAACACGCCAACGGATACGCCAACCAACACGCCAACGGACACGCCGACATCAACCCCGACGAGTACGCCTACCGACACACCAACGGCGACGGACACCCCAACGAATACGCCTACCCCGCTCATTGGATGGAGCGCTTGGTACGAAAGGAGTGAGGAGTCCTGTGGCAAAGACCGGGACTGCGTCTATGAGCGAGAGTGCAAGGTTGCCTGCGAACGCGCCCGTCCCGATACCATTTGCGCGATAGTCAACTCCAGCCTACGCTGCGGTGAATGGCAGGTTACTGTGGTGTACTATGCCACACCGACCAACACGCCGACCAACACGCCGACAGATACCCCGACGAACACACCGACGAATACGCCCACTGACACACCAACAGCAACGCCAACGAATACGCCGACTTACACGCCAACACCAACCGACACAGCAACAGCAACCAATACACCACGGCCGGCCAAAAAGCCGAAACCAAAGCCGACGAATACGCGGCGGCCGCCACCGCCCAACACGCCGGTGCCGCCAGTGCCCTGCTCACGGAAAGCAGGCACAAACAGCTGGTCCGCATATCAAGAGAGACTTTCCTCACGCAACCCTGCCGGATGCGACATAGACGTCTATGAGCGTATACTGGAAAGAATAAGATGTACCGATGGTCGCGAATATAACCAAATCGTCCGTGATTGGGTACTGATAAATACTATAGATCCGGGAGTTTGCTGATTGCTCAGCAGACGGAGACGGACCTCGAGCAACAGCGGGAGACCTTTGGGATCGCCTAGACGGTCTCCTGCCGGCGCAGCAGGTTAATCAAGATGGCCAGAATGACTTTGATCATGTAATAGACCGAGCGCAGGGGCGTGATAGACGACTGCCCGTGGCGGCGCGGGTTCATCGAGACCGGCGCCTCAACTTGTCGCAAGCCGCTGCGGTGCAAGATGACGATGGCTTCCGGCTCGGGATAATCATGGGGATAAAACCGTGCCAGCAACTTGATGGCGCGTTGGTTGAACGCCGAACAGCCGGAGGTCGGGTCGGTGACGCGCTGGCCGACAATGACGGAAAGCAGCCGCGCGAGAATCGCGCTGCCGAAGCGCCGCAGCAGTGGGGTGCCGTAGTCTCCTTGCGCGCCGATAAAGCGCGAGCCAATGACCACATCCACGTCATGTGAGTTCAAGGCAGCCAGTAGATCTAGGTTGCTTTCCGGCGCGTGTTGCCCATCGCCATCGTTGCGCAGCACGATATCGTAGTGATGCCCTTCGGCGAATTGAAATCCGGCCTGCACGGCCGCGCCTATGCCGACAAACTGGCGACTTGTGACACCGTCTTACCGCCCTTGCTTGAAGTAGAACGGGCGCATCAAGTCGCCTGCCATTTGCATATACCCCTATCCACACTGGAGTCCGCCTGATGCTGCGCGAAGTCACATTGGAAGACATTCGGCCTATCGCAATCGGCGCCGGCATCCTGGGCACGGGCGGCGGCGGCAACCCCTACCTCGGCAGTTTGCACCTGAGCTCGATCATCCGCGAGCAGGGTCCGCAAGCTGTGCTCGACCCGTTTCATTTGGCGGACGACGCTTTATGCTGCGTGGTCGGCAGTATCGGCGCGCCCACCGTCAGTATCGAAAAACTGCCCGAAGGCACGGAGATGGTGCGGGCGCTGCGCCTGCTGGAAGCGCATATCGAGCGACAATTCGACGCCATCGCTATCGCTGAGATAGGCGGCGCTAACTCGATGCAGCCGCTGATCGCCGGTTTGCAAGCGGGCATCCCAACTGTGGATAGCGACAGCATGGGGCGCGCCTTCCCCGAGATTCAAATGTCGTCTTTCCTCTTCGCCAGCAGCGCCACCGCCGCGCCCCTGGCCATGGTGGATGCCGCGGACAACGGCGCCGTGGTGCCGGCTGCCATCAGTGATGTTTGGGCGGAGAAAATCGCCCGCAATATCGCCATCAGCATGGGCGCGCGCGCCGGCTTGGTCGGGACCATCATGACCGGCGTGCAGGTCAAAGCCGCCGGCGTTCACTACACCTTGAGCTTGGCGCATCATCTTGGTGCGCAAGTCATTGAGGCGCAAGCGCAGAAGTCGGATGTGCCGCCGGTCGTCGCCCAAGTCCTGGACGGGCAGGTGATCTTCCGCGGCAAAATCGCTGATGTCGAACGCCGCACGACCAAGGGCTTCGCCCGCGGCGGCATTCGCATCGAAAGTTTCAGCAATAAGCATCGCCTGGAAATTGAGTTTCAGAACGAATTTCTGATCGCCTTCATCAATGGCGAGGTCGCAGCGACAACGCCGGATCTGATCTGTATCGTCACCGAAGAGGAGGGCGAGCCGGTCACCACCGAGGTGCTGCGCTATGGCACGCGCGTCGCCGTGGTCACGGCGCCGGCGCCGCCTCAACTCAAGAGTGAGACCGCGCTCAAGGTAGTGGGTCCGGGCGCTTTCGGCTACGATGTGCCTTTCCGTCCGCTGCCGGGAGGTGTGATTGGCTTGCGGCTCCTGGGAGTTGAGGCGTGAAAACCAAGATAATCGCGGCGATGTTCGTTCTGTGCCTGCTCTGCAGCGCCGCGTTTGCCCAGCCTTACGCCATCCGCGTCACATACTACAGCAACTTGCGGGCAGGCCCCAGCCTCGAAAGCGATACACTGGCAATCGCGCCACCGGGCGCCATTCTGCAAGTCATCGGCTCGCAGGGCAACTGGCTGCAAATCAACCGAAACGGAATCGAAGTCTGGATGGCGAATTGGGTCGGTCACAGGCTCCTTGAAAACAGCCAATCGGAAAGCCCAACAAGTGACAATTGCTGCTTCCTCGAATGGCAATGCCAGAGCGACGACGAATGGATCAACGGCTATTACGCCTTTCAGAATAATCAATGCGAACATCCGGGCATCGCAATTGAAGGCTCGGAGACCTTTGTGGCTCAAGTTCGAGAAGCGCTTGACCTATTGCAGGAGCTTGCGCCGCAGTGGTATGCCTATACCGACGAAGGACTGGACAAAATCAAAGAGGTCGCTGAGTCCTATGGCTCCGGCGTATGGGTGCATCTGAGGGCCTTTAATATCACCGCCGCCCATGCCGCCGCGGGGGATGTTTGGTTGGCCAGCATCATCGTTCACGATGCCTGCCATGTACAGCAATTTGAAGCCGGGCAGCAATATTATGGTTTGGAAGCGGAACGATTCTGCGCCCAAATTCAGTTAGAAGCGCTCAAAATCATCAATCCTGACGATAGCTTTCAATTTGGCTTGCCAGTTGTGCTCGAAAATATCGAGGATCCGGCATATCAATGGTGGCATTAGCGCCGCTGCAGCGTTGCGCGGTAGCGTCGATTTGCGCCATACACTTTCAAGGCATTGGCGAGATTGCTCCGCCACCTTTATCGTTACCACATATACACAAGGAGAACACAAATGAGAATCGGAGTAGATGTCGGGGGAACCAACACCGACGCCGTCTTGATGGATGGCGCCACGGTCGTCAGCTCGACCAAAACGCCAACCACCGCCAATGTGTCAGAAGGCATCGCCACAGCGCTGCGAACGGTGATCGCAGATTCTGGCATTGACTCGGCCAAGATTGACGGCGTGATGATCGGCACGACCCATTTCACCAACGCCGTGGTTGAACGCAAACACCTGACACCGACCGCCTGCATCCGCCTCGGCTTGCCGGCCACCGTCTGCCTGCCACCCATGGTCGACTGGCCCGATGACCTGCGCGATATCGTGGGCGGGAATGCCCATCTGGCGCATGGCGGGCACGAATTCGACGGCCGCGAAATCTCCGACTTTCAACCCGACGAGGTGCGCGCCATCGCCGAAAAAATTCGCGACGCCGGTTTGAACGCCATCGCCATTTCGTCGGTATTTTCGCCGGTCAATTCGACCTTTGAAGAGCAAAGCGCCGATATCGTGCGTTCGGTCATCCCCGATGTCAATATCACGTTGAGCAGCGAGATCGGGCGCATTGGCTTGCTTGAGCGCGAGAACGCCGCCATTATGAACTCCTGCCTGCGCCAGCTTGCGGCTCGCACCGTGGACGGCTTCAAAGCGGCGCTTGATGAGCTGCAAATCGCTGCGCCGTTCTACATCAGCCAAAATGATGGCACCTTGATGAATGCCGATTTTGCCAAAGAATACCCGGTGCTCACCTTCACCTCGGGTCCGACCAACAGTATGCGCGGCGCTGCCTTTCTTAGTGGCTTGCGCGATGCCGTAGTCGTGGATGTCGGCGGCACAACGACCGACATCGGCGTCTTGCAGCATGGCTTCCCGCGGGTGGCGGCGCTGGCGGTTGATATCGGCGGCGTACGCACCAACTTCCGCATGCCGGATACCTACTCGATTGGCTTGGGCGGCGGCAGTCTGATCGCGTCCGACCCGCTCAAAGTTGGACCGCGCAGCGTCGGCTATGAGCTGACCGAGAAGGCGCTTGTCTTCGGCGGTGATATCCTGACCGCTACGGATGTCATCGTCGCCGGCGGCAGCGAAGACATTGGCGACGCGAGCGCGGTGAGCGACCTCGATGCTGGCCTGGTCGCGGCGGTGCAAGAGCGCATTATGGAAATGATCACCATCGCCGTCGACCGCATGAAGACCAGCGCGACGGCGGTGCCGGTCATCGTCGTCGGCGGCGGCAGCATCCTCGTCACCGGCGAGATCGAAGGCGCCTCCGAAATCATCAAACCGGACCACTTCCCCGTTGCCAACGCCATAGGCGCAGCCATCGCCCAGGTCGGCGGCGAATGCGATCGCATCTTCTCCCTCGCCGACCTCAGCCGCGACGAGGCGCTTGATCAAGCCAAGGGCGAGGCGAGTGACCGCGCTGTCAATGCCGGCGCCAGTGTCGACAGCATCGAAATCGTTGATGTGGAAGAAGTGCCGCTGGCTTATTTGCCCGGCAACGCCACCCGCATCATGGTCAAAGCCATCGGCGACCTGGTGGGGTCTTGACATGCGAATCATAGACGAAGCTGTCCTTGAAGACCTGGCTCTCGGCGCGGCCGTACTCGGCACCGGTGGTGGCGGCGACCCCTACATCGGCAAGCTGATGGCGCGCGAAGCCATCCGCAACTATGGACCGGTCGAACTATACACCCTCGACGAACTCGATGATGACGATCTGGTCGTGCCCACGGCGATGATGGGCGCGCCCACTGTAATGGTTGAAAAGATGCCCAACGGCGATGACATCGTCAACGCCTTTCAATCCGTGGGCAAGTACATCGGCAAGCCGGTCAGAGCTACCATGAGCATCGAAGCCGGTGGCCTGAACTCGGTTGTGCCAATCTACTGCGCCGCGCGCTTGCGTGTGCCGATGGTCGATTGCGACGGCATGGGACGCGCCTTCCCCGAATTGCAGATGGTCACTCATACCATTCATGGCATCTCGTCAACGCCTTTCGCCATGTCCGATGAGCGCGGCAACACCGTGCTTATGGAGACGATCAGCAATCTATGGACGGAGACCTTCGCCCGCAGTGTCACCGTCAATATGGGCGCCATGGCGATGATTGCACTCTATGCCGCCACCGCTGCCGAACTGCGCGAAGCCGCCATACCGGGCACAATCACGCTGGCGGAAGAAATCGGCAAAGTCGTCCGCCGCGCCCGCCTGGAAGAAGACGAACCGGTATCAACTATTCGCGAGGCAGTTGGCGGCTTTCTGATCTTCAAAGGAAAAATTGGCGATGTCGAGCGCCGTACAGAAGCTGGCTTTGCCAAAGGCGATGCCATTGTCGACGGCATCGATGAATATGCCGGGCAGAAGCTGCAACTGAGCTTCCAAAACGAACACCTCGCTGCCCGCGTTGATGGCGAGTTCAAAGTGACTGTGCCCGATCTCCTGGCCGTACTCGATGTCGATACCGGCGAGCCGATCACCACCGAAGGCTTGCGCTACGGTTTCCGCGTCGCCATCATCGCCATCCCCTGCGCTGAGAAATGGCGCACAGCGAAAGGACTAGAATTGGTCGGTCCCGCCTACTTTGGCTACGACACCGAATACGTCCCGGTCGAACAAACATACGGAGCCGGCTGATGCGTTTGTTATACGAAGAGAATATCGAAGACATCGCCCTGGGCGCCGCGGTACTGGGCACTGGCGGTGGCGGTGATCCCTACGTCGGCAAGTTGATGGCGCGCGAAGCCATTCGGTAATACGGTCCCGTCGAACTCTACACCCTCGACGAACTCGATGAGGACGACTTGATTGTGCCTGCCGCCGGCATGGGCGCGCCCATCGTCATCGTGGAAAAACTGCCGGCCGGCGATGACATGATCCGCGCCTTCAAAGCGCTGGGCAAATACTCGGGCCGTGAACCGCGCGGCACCATGAGCATTGAAGCAGGCGGTCTCAATTCGGTCATGCCGATTTACGTTGCCGCTCGCCTGCGCATACCCATGGTTGATTGCGATGGCATGGGGCGCGCCTTCCCCGAGATTCAGATGACGATCTTCACCGCGCACGGTATCAGCGCCAGCCCCTTTGCCATGTCGGATGAGCGCGGCAACGTGCTGCTGATGGACACCGTGAGCAACAAGTGGGTCGAGACCTTCGCCCGTTCCTGTGTCATACACATGGGCGCCGAAGGCATGATCGCGCTCTATTCGGCGACGGTCAGGCAGCTGAAAGAAGCGGCCATCGCCGGCACCATCAGCTTCGCCGAAGAGATCGGCAAGACCGTGCGCAATGCCCGCCGGGCCGAAGCCAATCCCGTTGACGCTGTGCGCAGAGCTGTTGACGGCTTCCTCGTCTTCCGCGGCAAGATCAGCGATGTCGACCGGCGGATTGAAGGCGGCTGGAACCGCGGCGATGCCACCATGCAAGGAACAGGCGACTTTGCCGGGCAGCAGCTCAATCTCGACTTTCAGAACGAACACCTGGCGGTGCGCATCGATGGCGAGTTTGCTGCCACCGTGCCTGACCTGATCGCCGTGCTCGATGGCGAAACCGGTGAGCCAATCACCACTGAGGCGCTGCGCTACGGCATGCGCGTGGCTGTTATCGCCTTTCCCTGCGCCCCGCAGTGGCGGGAGCCGGCCGCGCTGGAACTCGCTCACCCGCGCTATTTCGGCTATGATGTCGATTATGTGCCGGTGGAGGATCGCTATCATGCGTAAAACAAGCATTAAGCATCAGAAGGAGAACACGACATGAAGCTCATTATCACCCTCTGCATCGCCGTACTTCTGCTCAGCGGCGGCTACCCAGCGCTCGCTCAATCACCAGATTGGACTGGCGCGAAGTTGAGGGACGCGGATTTGAGGGGCGCGGACTTGACGGACGCGGATTTGACTGGCGCGGATTTGAGGGGCGCGAACTTGACTGGCGCGGATTTGTCGCGCGCGGATTTGAGTTTCGCGGACTTGACTGGCGCGGACTTGACTGGCGCGGATTTGTGGGCCGCGGATTTGTGGGCCGCGGATTTGACGGACGCGGACTTGACTGGCGCGTATTTGTGGGCCGCGGACTTGACTGGCGCGGACTTGACTGGCGCGGACTTGACTGGCGCGGACTTGAGGGGCGCGAAGTTGAGGGACGCGAAGTTTAGTATACATACCACATTGCCTGATGGTAGAAAATGGACGCTTGGCACGGAAATGAGATTATACACAAAGCGCTTATCGGGCGCGGACTTGACTGGCGCGGACTTGGCAGGCGCGGATTTGACTGGCGCGAACTTGACTGGCGCGGATTTAATTGACGCGGACTTAATTGACGCGGACTTGACAGACACGTTCTTGTCGCGCGCGGATTTGAGTTTCGCGGACTTGACTGGCGCGGACTTGAGGGGCGCGTATTTGAAGGGCGCGGCCTTGATTTACGCGGACTTGACTGGCGCGGACTTGGAGGGCGCGGACTTGAGGGACGCGGACTTGACTGGCGCGTACTTGACTGGCGCGGACTTGAGGGGCGCGGATTTGACGGATGCGGATTTGACGGACGCGAAGTTTAGTATACATACCACATTGCCTGATGGTAGAAAATGGACGCTTGGCACGGAAATGAGATTATACACAAAGCGCTTATCGGGCGCGGATTTGACGACCACGGACTTGACTGGTGCGGATTTGACTGGCGCGAAGTTGAGGGACGCGGACTTGACTGGCGCGGACTTGACGGGCGCGGATTTGTGGGCCGCGGATTTGAGGGGCGCGAAGTTTAGTATACATACCACATTGCCTGATGGTAGAAAATGGACGCCTGGCACGGAAATGAGATTATACACAAAGCGCTTATCGGGCGCGGACTTGACTGGCGCGGACTTGGAGGGCGCGGACTTGACGGACGCGGACTTGACGGACGCGGACTTGACTGGCGCGGATTTGACTGGCGCGGACTTGACTGGCGCGGACTTGACTGGCGCGGACTTGACTGGCGCGAAGTTGAGGGACGCGGACTTGACTGGCGCGTACTTGTGGCGCGTGAACTTGACGGACGCGAACTTGACGGGTGCGGACTTGGCGGGCGCGCACTTGACGGTCGCGGACTTGTTAGGCGCGACATTCAGCATCTACACCACTTTGCCTGATGGTAGAAAATGGACGCCTGGCACGGAAATGAGATCATACACAAAGCGCTTATCGGGCGCGGACTTGACTGGCGCGGATTTGAGTTTCGCGGATTTGAGGGGCGCGGATTTGACTGGCGCGGATTTGAGTTTCGCGGACTTGACTGGCGCGGACTTGACTGGCGCGGACTTGACTGGCGCGGACTTGACTGGCGCGGCCTTGACTGGCGCGTACTTGTGGCACGCGAACTTGACGGACGCGAACTTGACGGACGCGAACTTGACGGACGCGAACTTGTGGCGCGCGAACTTGTTTGGCGCGACATTCAGCATCTACACCACTTTGCCTGATGGTAGAAAATGGTTAGTGGGTACAGATATGAAGCAATATACAGCAAACAGTGATTGATGATGCATACGGTCACACTGGACGACACTCTCCCCATCGCCATCGGCGCTGGCATCCTGGGCACGGGCGGTGGCGGCAGCACTTACCTCAACCGGCTGCGGCTGGAAAACGAACTGCGGAAACAGGACAAGGCTGTCCCGATCATTCGCGCGGACGATGTGCCGGATGATGCCTTAGTTTGTGCGGTGGGCGGTATGGGCGCGCCGACAGTGAGCAATGAAAAGCTGCAAGCCGGCCACGAGATAACGACCGCCGTTCGCGCGCTGGAAAGCCATCTCAGGAAGAAGATCTACGCCATCGTCATCGGCGAAATCGGCGGTGGCAACGCCATCGGTCCCATGGTCGCCGCTCTGCAGTGCGGTCTCCCGGTCGTCGATGGCGATGGCATGGGCCGCGCCTTCCCCGAATTGCAGATGGACACCTTCATGATTTATGGCGTGGCGCCTTCGCCCTTCGTCCTTGCCGATGCTCATGGCAATGTCTCCATCTTCACGCGCATCAGCTCGGCCAAGCAAGCCGAAGATTTCGCCCGCCGCTTGACGATCGAGATGGGCGGGTCTGCCGGGCTTGTCATGCCGGTGATGACCGGCGCCGAACTCAAAGCCACCGTCATCCGCGACACAGTAAGCCTGGCGAAACTCATCGGCGAAACCGTGCTTGATTGCCGCGCCCGCAGCATTGAGCCGGCCGCGACTGTGGCTGAGCTTTGCAACGGCAAGATTCTCTTCACGGGCAAGATCATTGATGTGGAGCGCCGCACGGTGGAAGGCTTCGCTCGCGGCAAGCTCATAATCAGCGCCTTCGACAATTTCGATCACCGAGTGGAAATCGACTTTCAAAACGAGAATCTCATCGCCCGCAGCAACGGCGACGTGCTCTGCACCGTGCCCGATCTGATCACCCTCGTCAGCCTTGACGATGGCGAGGCAATTGGCACGGAGTCGCTGCGCTATGGCTTGCGCGTGGCGGTGCTGGCAATGCCGGCGCCGAAGGAACTCAAGACGCCGGAATCACTGGCGGTCGTTGGTCCGCGCGCATTTGGCTACGCTGTCGATTTCGCGCCGCTGCCGGGGGATTTGTTGTGAATCGGACTCTGTTCGCTCTATGTCTCTGTGGTGAATCATAAAAGGGAGAAATAATGCCTAAACGCCCCCATATCATCATTTTCAATCCTGACCAATGGCGTGGCGACGTCATACGCCACCTCGGCAACCCGGCCGCAGTCACGCCAAACCTCGACCAGATCATCGAGAATGACGCCGTCTCCTTCCGCCACGCATTCTGCCAGAATCCAGTCTGCACGCCGAGCCGCTGCTCCTTCATGACCGGCTGGTATCCTCACGTGCGTGGCCACCGCACCATGTTCCACATGCTCCAGCCCGATGAACCGGTCCTGCTAAAGAAGCTCAAAGACGCCGGCTACTTCGTCTTTTGGGGCGGCAAGAATGACCTGGCGCCGCGCCAGAACGGCTTCGTTGATTACTGCGATGTCAAATACGAATCGCCGCGTCCGCTCCAACCGAACCTGCACCGTGCCGACGACTGGCGCGGCGATCCTCAAGGCGACAATTATTATTCCTTCTACGCCGGCAAGCTCGAGACTGCCGATGAGGACGTCTACTACGACAACGATTGGGCGATGGTCGATGGCGCAGTCGAGCAGATTCTTAATGCCCCTCCCGATCAGCCGCTCTGCATCTACCTGCCCTTAAGCTACCCGCATCCGCCCTACGGCGTCGAAGATCCTTGGTACAGTCAAATCGACCGCGACCTCATTCCGCCACGCATCCCGACTCCCGACTGGTCGAAGAAGCCCAAACTCACCGCCGGCATCTATGAGCGGCAGGGCCTGCAGGGCTGGAGCGAAGAGCGCTTCACCGAGTTGCGCGCTACCTATTACGGCATGTGCGCCCGCGTCGATGCCCAATTCGGCAAAGTCGTCGATGCCCTTAAAGACAGCGGCATCTATGACGACACGGCCATCTTCTTTTTCTCCGATCACGGCGATTTCACTGGCGACTATGGCTTGGTTGAGAAGACGCAGAATACTTTTGAGGATTGCCTGGTCCGTATTCCCCTTATCGTCAAGCCGCCGGCGGATGTCCCGGTCCAGTCCGGCATCCGCGATCAGTTGGTCGAACTGATCGATTTCACCGCTACCGCCTATGAATTCGCCGGCATCGAACCGGGCTACGACCACTTCGGTCGCTCGCTTTCGTCGCTTATCGCCGGCACGATCGACGAACATCGTGATGCCGTCTTCTGCGAAGGCGGACGCCGCTTCGGCGAAGAACAGGCGAAGGAAAAGGAGAGCCCAGCATATGATGACCCGAGCGTACTCTACTGGCCCCGGGCCCAGATGCAGCGCAGCGAATCCGGCTCACACAGCAAAGCCACTATGTGCCGCACGCGAGATTTCAAATACGTGCGCCGCTTGTACGAACTGGATGAACTCTACGACCTAAAGAACGACCCGGGCGAGCTGAACAATCTAGTCGACGATCCAGGCTATGCTGATGTGCTCGCCAATCTGTGCGAACGCCTGCTTACTTGGTATCAGACCACTTGCGATGTCGTGCCCTACAAGACCGACGTGCGTTAGCTGAAGAAGCTTTCTCTGTGATCTCTGTGCCACTTTTTTGTTAGACCGCTGTATGCGGCTAGCCGAACACACTCATTATTTTGGGTGAGCGCGGGAGCCAAATTCGCTGCCGCCGAGCGGCTGTGGTGAATTATACGAAACCCTAGCCACAGCCTGCGGTCAGTCCGTACTGTAGGCGCAGCCGCTGATTCGCCGGCACCGCCTCAAAACTGCACTCGGCGCCATTGCTCCAGACGATCCGCAGATCTGCGCTGGCTGAATCGCGCAAGCCAAAATGAAGTTCCAACTGATTGTTGCCGCCCAGCCCGGCGCCAATCCGCACCGTCTGCAGCTGTGTAACGCCATCGTCGGTGGTCAGATAGACTCGCGTTCCCACCGCATCTCGATTTACGGCGGGGTATCCGCCGCGCAAATCCAGCGACAGCCAGCGATTGCCGCCACCCTGATTCTGATACAAGCGATAGCCGCTGTTCCAATTGCCCGTGACCAGGTCGAGGTCGCCGTCCTGGTCATAATCAGCATAAGCGACGCCGAGCGTTGGCAGCGCTTGATCAATTCCGCTGTCAGCGCTGACATCATGAAAGGCGCGATGGCCGTCATTGCGAAAGAGCGCGTCCGGGCGCGGATTCATGAAACTGACCTCAAGCTCGGGGAAAGTCTGAAAGTACTCGGTGGACGCTACGTAGAGATCCTGCCAGCCGTCGTTGTCATAGTCGAAGAAGACTGCGCCCCAGCCCACGCCTTGATCGGGAGCCATATTGATCGCGCTGCCGGTCGACCGCGCGCGATTGCGGAAGCGGCCGGCTCCATCGTTCATCATCAGATGCATCTGATAGACCATATCGGTGATGTAAAGGTCGAGGTCGCCATCGTTATCGTAATCGCTGGCGTCCACACCCATGCCGTTGATCAGGAGATCCGTGCCCGTGGCCGCCGACGTATTCGTCCAGCACCAGTGGCTGCAGCCGGCGCCGTCATTCCGCCACAGCACGTTGCCGATTTCGTTCTGCAACTTGTCGTTGACAACGTAGATATCGCTATCGCCATCGCCATCATAATCGAGGAAGACGGGCGCGAAGCCAGCCCCTAGCGTCAGCCCATAATCGAGGGTCGCCGTCACATCGGTGAAACTGCCATCGCCGTTGTTGTGATAGAGCCGGTCTTGCTGGGCGCTAAAATCAACCGGATCGCATTCGGGGAAGCAGGACCAATTAGTCACATAGAGATCGAGCCAGCCATCGCTGTCGTAGTCGCCCCAGGCGGCTGACGTGCCCTTGCCGGTATCGCCGACGCCGGCGGACACAGTGACGTCAAGGAATCCTGCGCCGCCCCGGTTGCGGAAGAGCCGATTCGCGCCGAAATTGACCACATACAAGTCAAGCCAGCCATCGTTATCGTAGTCCGCCCAGACCGCGCCGCCGCTCGGCACATCCGGCAAGCTGAGCAGCACCGAATGCTCCGACGGGGAAAAAGTGCCATCGCCCTTGTTGCGATAGAGCGCATTCGGGTCTAGATTGCCGGTCACAAAGAGATCAATCCAGCCGTCCCGATCATAATCGCCCCAGGCTTGCCCGATCGCCAGATAACCTTCTGCAGATTCAAACGGATCCCAAATGCCGCGGTGCGTCGCCGTGATGCCGGCTGCCGCGCTGACATCGCGGAAGATAGGTTCGCCGTCGCCCACCTGTCCCAGCACGATGCCGAGCCCTGGCAATACGGCCGTGCACAAAATGCAAATCAGAATCCAGCGATGTCGCATGTCTTAGCCAGCTTTTCCTGTCCCTCAACCATCATTTCTCTTCATGCCAACGCCCTGGACTTGCTGTTATACGCGACCGTATCGTCCCCTAATCCCGAGTTTCCTGTGCTACGCTCGGCTGTATGCGCCAATTATCGCTCGTGCCTCACTCGACTCATCAGAGACAAGCAATGCTCTCGAAATCACGTCATTCTCGGCAGAATCGCAACTATATATATATACGGTATCGATACGTACTGGTATTCTGCTGGCATTTCTTGGCGTTCTATTTCCACCTACCGCGCCGTGCGCCGCGCATACGGGGGCCAGTCCAGCGGCACACCCAATTGATCTTTAAGCAGACATTGGAAGTCGCGCAGATGCTCCTCCGTATTGCGCACTGCACGCGGCGAGAGCCCCTTATCCAAACAGTAGGCCGCCAGCGCGCCGGCCGCTTCGCCGATATTCCACTCCACCGGATGCAGCCGATAACAGCCGTTGGTGATATGGGTCACGCCCAGGTTCTTGCAAGCCGGCAGCAAATTCTCCACCCGCTTGGGAATCAACGAACCCAGCGGAATCTGGAAGGGGTAACAGCTGATATCCACATACGTACGCGGCGCGGTGCTCGGATGCAAATCAATGCGATAACTGCCGATGCCGACGCTGTCATCAAACTGCTCCGCGGTTTCGAAGCCTTCGCGCTGCTGGACGCCGACATGTTCTTCCAGCACGGTGAAGTCGGCTTCGATGCGCCGCGCCTCTCTCACGTAGACGTATTTCGCCATGCCGTCGGTCGTGCCGACGACATCCGGCCGCAGCCGCAAGCCGGGATAGCCATAGCCGACGCCATCGTGCCGCGGGGCTTCCGTCTGCATCCAGTAGAGCAGCGAGAAACTGAGCTGCTTGCATTCACGCAGCGCCGCCTGTTTCACTTCTTCCGATACGCCCAGCAGCGGCTTCAGCCAGTAGTCGATCTGCGGCCAATTCACCAGCGTAATATCACTGCGGTAGGTCCCCTCGGGATAGTGCCCCTTGTAGAGGATCCGGCGGAAATGCCAGAGATCCCCCGGACCGCCGGTGTACCTATGGGGAACCTCGGCGTGGAAGATTTGGCGATGTACCCTTTCCAGCGTGATTGGACTGGGATAGAGCCAGCTCAACTGGTTGCCGGGCCAGAAATCCGCTTTGTATTCGCGCCAGAAATCGTAGTCTTCCGGCTTGTCGATGGTGTGGTCCTCGCCTTCGAGATGATCGACGGCGAAACACCAGGATATCGCCTGCTGATCCAGCGGCTGCGGCTCGCCCTCGACCGCGTGCATTTCGCCGGTCTGCGCTTGGCTCTCGGCGCCGTTGATATACTCGACCCCCGCCAATTCAAGCAGGTCGCCCAGTTCAGTGGCGTCCAGGATAAAGGGCGCGGACACCACCACCTGGTCGCCGGTCTGCGTATCTTCCAGCGTCACCGCCAACACGCGGTCGCCGTCGGTCTCGGCCGCCACCGGCACATGATAGAGCAGAATATCCAACTGCTGACTCGAGCGGTAGGGCGCCAGCATCTCCTCGATGACCGCCAAGCCGATGCGCGGCTCATGGCACAAGCGGCTGACATTGCCCTGTCCCGGATTCCAATTCATCGTATGGCGCGCCTTGTCCGTCAGCGGATAGTTGCGCCGGTAATAGTCGCGCACGCCATCGGAAAAGCGCATATAGGTCGCGGTCGCGCCGCATTGATCAATCCAGGGATTCTCATCCGGCGGAACGGCTTGTGCCGTCAGTTGCCCACCGATCCAGTCGGTCTCCTCACTCATAATGACCGACTTGCCCATGCGCAATGCCGCGAGCGCCGCGCCAATTGCCCCCGTTCCCCCGCCAACGATCAAGATGTCACATTGCCGTTCGTTCATGCTCCCCCCATCCCCCAGCCCCTTACCCCCACAAGGAGGGAAGGGGTGTCTCACACAATCTGCCAAAGTCCTCCATGGTAGTCCTGTCAGGCCATCTGGTGCTCATAGCCGTTGTCGAGGCACCAATCCGCGATCGGGTTGGGACCGCCATCAAAACGAAACTCCTGCGTTTCATCGACAGGTTCGCCCACAAGAAAGCGCTGCATCTTCGTCAGCTTCTCCACCATCTCGCGCGGCTGCTGACGATAGTCGGTCGGGTGAATCCAGTTGTAACAATAGCCGAACATGACCGCCTTGCGAATGCGATTGGTCAAATTGGCCGCGCCGGCATGCCAGGTGCGGTTTTCGAAGAATACGCAATCTCCCGGCTGCAAGAGCGGCTCCACTTTCGTCGCCGGGTCTACTCGGCCCTCGGGAAAGTCGATCCGCTCGGTCAACTGATTGCTGCCGGCTGCCATCATGGTGGCGCCGCTATTCGGCTCGCTCAAGTCGGTCAGATAATAGGCGACCTTCAGCGAGTGCCGCGGAATCCGCCTATGACCCAGATCACGCATGGACGGATAATGATCGCGGTGCCAGCCCGGCAGCCGGCTGCTATCGGGCGATCCGGGCGGATCGGGATGGCGATAAATCAAGTGGCTCGTCAGCAGCGACAAATGCGGTCCCAGCAGTTGGGTCACGATAGAAAAGGTGGCCGGATGCGTTATCAGCGGCAAAAAAGCTTCGTCCATGGAGACAGAGTTGCGGAAGCCATCGTACAAGCCGCCATTGCTGCGCTGCCGATTCTCTACGCGATCGCTCGCCACCAGCCTATCGCCCGCTTCGAGCAGGGCTGCGACGGTCTCGCTATGCAGCGCGCCGCGTACAATCAGATAGCCCTCCTCATCGAATTGCCGCTTCTGTTCAGGCTCTATCTTGATGAATTCCATCATCTACTCCTCCACACCTGCATACAGTGTTGCCTGTTCGGTATCCGGGCGTGCGCGCACTTCTTTACGCATCGCGTCCAGCAGTTGACCGCGCGTCCCGCTGAAATCCGCCAGACCGAGTGTATTTGCCCAGTCCGTCCAATTGGCGCGATCTTCTTCCGAGACCGCCTCATTCAGCTTCGCCTCATAACTATCGCCCAGGAAGCCGCGCAGGGCAAAGAATTGCAGCGCGTCATAGTGGGCATCGCTCGGCACCGCGTCCTTGTAAAAAGTCAGCACCGCGCCTGCCGCCAGCAAACGCCGCTGCATCTCTATCACGTTGGCAGCGCGCACCGATGTCCCTTCGTCCAAACTGACGTTAATGGCGATGCCGGCCGCCTCGCCCAGCGCCATCCAGCAGGGCTCCATCCGCAGGGTACTGAAGCCGATATGAGTGCCGGAAGCGGGCAGCGGAATCAGCAGATTCTCCACGTCCAGCGGCACGATCACGCCGTAAGGCACACTGTAGGGTGTCGTGCGATAGGCGAAAAAGCCATCGAGATGAGGCCGACCTTCTTCGCGTTTCAGGCAAGCATGGGAATCCAAACTGTAGTGGCTGGCGGTGATGCTGGTCATGTGCTCGCGTGAGTGACGTTTCGACAAGGCATCGTGCGCCGTGAAAAGGTATTCGCCGCGTATGCGCCGTCCCTCGCGCACATAGATTTGCCGCGGGAAATTGTCGTTGTCGCTGAATTCGTCGCTCGCCAAGCCCCAGCGATTGCAGCGCTCGCGGAAATCCGCCGGCAACTCAGGGTCGTTCTGCGCGAAGTAGAACAAGCCCAGGATATAATCCCGCAGACGCTGAGCAAAGCGGTCGCGCCAATCCCAACTGGCGGTGGGGTAGGGCCAGTTCTCTTCCGCCAGGTCAGTCGAGAGAAAGGCGGCGTGCTGATTGTTGCCATCCACCTTTTGATTGGGCACCCTGGCCATATTGGTAATCAAGCCGATGCCGTCAAACTCCATCGGCGTCGGCGGACCGGCAAAACGACCCAGGCGCACGTCATCGATGAGATCGACGAATTCCTCTCGATTGTAGGTGGGCGGCTTTTTGATTGCGGTCATGTTGGCGGGATTCTTCGTCAGAGCCAGGCGATAGTTGTAAGACTGAACGGCGTTATCGCCCTGACCGGTGGAGTAGTAAAGATCAGGCGGCTCGGTCCAGCGCTGATAATACTTGCCGGCGCAGGGCTCGCCATATTCATCGGCGCCTTCGCGCCCCAGCATATATGGCGCGCCAGCAGCCGCCGCCAGATCGCCTTCGTAAGTGGCATCGACGAAGACCGCTGCGCTATATACCTCTTCCGCGCCGCTATCCCGGTCGACGATCTTGATTTGGCGCAAGACCGCGCCGTCTTTGATGACGTTGGCGGGTTCGTAGTTGAATTGCCGCATCTTACGGACTTCAAGGTTTTCGCCTTGTTCGGCGATCATCTGCAGGAGAATGCGCTCGGCTATATGCGGTTCAAAGCGGTAGCCCTCGGCGCAGTCGATCACCTGCTGCGAATCGGCGCCGTAAGTATCGCTATAGTGCTGTTTGATGCGCCCGACGAATTCCAGGAAGAGCCCGCCGGTGGCGCCTTTGGTGTGGATATCAGTGGCGCCCAGGCCGTTTGCCGGCAAGCCGCCGATATGCGCCGTCCGCTCCAGGATGACCGCGCGCCGCCCCGACATGGCGACGGTGATGCCCGCCATGATGCCCCCCGGCGTGCCGCCGACTATCACGGCATCGAAATCATAAGTCAAATAATCTGTCATAACCAAGTCCCTATGGTTTCAATCTTTAATAAGTCGGGCGACTCACAGAGTCGCCCCTACAATTTAACCGTTACATTGACGTCTATAATTTACTCCTTCAACACCAGCGATACCAGCACCTTGACCTGATTGTTCGGCGCCAGCGATCCAGCAATTCGCAGCCAGCCACCGAAGTGACTCACCTTGCAAAATGTGACCGCGTCTTTCTCCGCCGGCAAATCGAGCACTGTGCCTTCGTCCACCCAATGGATGCCGTCCGCCGAAATCTGCACACGGGCTCTGCCCTCAAAGTCCAGCCGAAACATCCAGCGCGCGCGCAAAGAAGATCGCCTCGCTCGCCCAGGCTGCCTCATAAGGTTCGCTGGCAAACTCGCCTGACCAATCAGGACGTTGCGTTCGACTATCGCTGTGTAACTTCGTCTCAGCGCCATGATCAGAACTCACCGGAAAGCAGCGCGGAATCGACATAGAGGAAGGCGCGCTTGTCGCGATTGGTCTCGACCCAGAAGGCGGTGTTCAGCATGCAGTTCAGATTGGGCATCGCCGGAATTGCGATGTGCTTCAGCGGTTCGCCCTCATAGATAAGATCGTTGCACTGAAAGCCGAGGAAGCGCCGCTCGTCCAGATCGACATTCACACGCAGATAATGCCAGTTCATCTTGGTCGCGATCTCATTGTAGGCGAGGGTCTGAGCGGGGATGTCGATATCCTCCCAATTCTCTGGTCCCAGATGAAAATGCGAGACGGTCTCGCCCGAATCGCCGATTTTGTGGAAGTCCCGCGTCGCGCCTTTCATCTGCCAGCGATTGACCATGTCCTCGCCCATCGCATTGAGATAGCGCAGATGCGGCATCCAGCGATATTCGGGATTCATCCCGTCTTGCAGGTCAAAAAGCACGCCGAAAGCGCGCACATCGTTTAGCGACAAGCGCAACTCGCTCGCTTCCGGCTTGAAAGTAAAATAGCACTCTAGCTGGATTTGCCCGCGCCGGCGGAAGGTCTGTCGCTTGATGCTGGTCGCCAGCGAACCCGCCCTTGCCCGACTCGCCAGCTTCAGCGCGTAAGTGCCTTCCATCGAGCCAGCCGTGCCCGTGTCCCACATTGACAAATTGCTGAGCATCGGCGGTCGCATATCGCTATACTCCGGCAGCATCGAATCCAGCGTATGCTCGTAGTTGCCGATCAACTCCGACCAACCGCGTATCCCCTCGTCGAAGTCGTCATAAAAGAATATCCGCTCCAGGGGATCAAAGCGGCTGAGGCGGGGATCGGCGTGAATCGCGCTCATTCAGCGCACCTCTCGTCTTCTCGTCATCTGCCTCTCCACGCAAATGCAATTTTTGACAGAGCGCCTGCTTCGCGTTAGACTTGTGACAAATTATCTAATTGTGGCGCAGCTTGCCCAAAGTATAACCAGCGTGCGGCAAACCGCAAATAAGGTGGCCGCCGCTACCAATAGTGCACGAATGGCGATTCAGCCATCATTTAGTGATATAGATCTTGTATAAGGAGATAACCATGAAGATTTCACTTTTTGTACGCTTTGTCATTGCCTTTGTCATGCTCTTGTCACTCGGTCTCATTCCGGTGGCGGCTGACTGCGACGGCGAAGTGACCGAACTTGAGTTCATGAATTGGTGGGGCGCCGCTCGTGAAGCCCTGATGGACACACTCATCGGCCACTTCCACGAAGCGAACCCCTGTATCAGCGTCATCAACCAGGTGCAGCCCTGGGATAACCGCGCTGAATTGCTCGCCACCGCCGCCGCCAGCAGCAACCCACCGGGCATCATCATGTCCACGCGGCCGGAGACCTATCAATTCGCGATCAACGGTTTGATCATACCCATCGACGCCTTTGTCGAAGCCGAAGGCACCGACATCAGCGTCTTCTACGATGGCGAGATTGGCATCCAATACTGGAATGGCGAACTCTATGGTCTGCCGATGCCTTCCGCAGGCGGTTTGACCGGCATGTTCATCTACAACAAGAATATGCTGCGCGACGCCGGCTTCGATCCGGAAGCTCCGCCGGAGACCTGGCAAGAGTTTGAGGACCTGGCACGGGCAATCACGGTCGCCGATCCCATGGGCATTGAAGTCATGGGCGGGACAGTTGGCGGCGGTGACACGAGTTTCGTCTCCTGGCTCTTCACCAACAACGGCAAATACGTGTCTGACGATGGCCGTACGCTGCTCTACAACAGCCCCGAGGGTATTGAAACGCTGGAGTGGATGATCAACTTCACCAACGACATCAACGGCGGCACAGAGAATCTCACCGACTGGTTCCAGGATGTGTCTTTTGCTCAGGGAGATCATCCCTGGTATGAGGACCTGCAAGCCTTCATCGGCGTCAATACTGCGTTCTTCGGGCATTTCAACGTCAACGACCCCGAGGGGTATGCCGATGCAAGCTCCTGGGGTGTAATGCTTCGTCCCTACAATGGAGACAATCCCGAGGCTAACCACGCCGGCGTGACCGGCTACGGCTTCAGCGGTGGCTGGGCATATACCATCCCAGCCGCGCATCCGCCGGAGAAGCAAGCAGCGGCATACAAGTTTGCTGAGTGGATCGGCGTCAATGAGTTGGGTGGCTGCGCCTTCCTCTTCGCGCAGGGTCGGCCATCGCCAGTGAAGCACTGCAACGAGAATCCGGCCTACTACGATGTCAATCCCCATTGGTCGACTGTGCTTGAAGGGCTGGCGACTGATACCGCCGTGCCGATCACACCGGTACAAGGGCAACTCGCGGAGATACTGTCTAACCAAGTCGAGGAAGCCTACTTCGGTATAAAGTCTGCGGAAGAAGCGCTGAATGATGCCGCGACCGACGCGCAAGCCCTGCTCGACGAATTCTGGGCGGAATTCGACGCTGACAATATGTAACAGCCTCTATCCCCCTCCCTGACCTTTCTGGGAGGGGGAATTCTGCAGCCGAATGTCACTTGCCCAGCAACATGATTCTCGGTCTGCTTTGAGCACCGTATTGGCGGTCAAACTGATCGCCCTTCTGCCAAAGCTAGCCCCGGCTAGATGCGAAGGTCAATAATCTTGCAGGCGTCTGCAAAACAGCAACGGATTGACGAGCAAAGCGGTTGGAAACTTCGGCTGCAGGAATGGTGGTTCCGCAACCGGGCTTTGATTGGCTTCGTCTTCATCTTGCCTTGGTTCGCCGGCTTCATCATCTTTGATGCGGGACCATTCATCTACAATCTGTATTTGAGCTTCACCGACTACCAAATCGGAACCGTAGGAACGCCGCCCTGGTTAGGCTTGGAAAACTACACCAAGATTTTTACCGAGGACAGGTTCTTCGGCAAGATCATGTACAACACAGTTTACTATCTAGGCTTCAGCGTACCCTTGCGTCTGCTTTTTGCCTTCTTAGTTGCGCTTCTGTTGAATCTGCGTGTGCGCGGGATGGAACTCTACCGAACGCTGTTCTACGTGCCTTCGGTCGTTCCCCTGGTGGCGGCGACCGTGATTTTCGCCGGTTTGCTGAATACGCGCTATGGCTTGTTCAATCAGCTTTTTGTGCTTGTCGGCATTACGCCTTTGCGCTGGCTATCCTCGCCGGATATGGTCAAAACGTCGTTGATTGTCCTCAGCTTGTGGGCCTTCGGTGGGCAGATGATCATCTTCCTGGCTGGCTTGCAGAGCATCCCCGATGATCTCTACGAAGCCGTGGCGATTGACGGCGGCACTGGCTGGCACCGGCTCGTCTATATCACCATCCCGCTGATGACACCGACGATTTTCTTCAACCTGCTGATTGGGGTGATCGGAGG
Organism: Phototrophicaceae bacterium; assembly: GCA_965223515.1. Taxonomy (GTDB): domain Bacteria; phylum Chloroflexota; class Anaerolineae; order Aggregatilineales; family Phototrophicaceae; genus UBA6055. The sequence goes on along the minus strand of CBDCWK010000002.1, from coordinate 2,645,572 downwards.
CTTCCAGGTCTTCGAGCAGGTCTTCATCATGTTCGGAACCAATGGCGGACCTTTACAATCCGGCTTGATGTACATGCTGCACGTCTACAACAAAGCCTTCCGCGATTTTGAGTTTGGCTATGCCGCCGCGCTTTCAGTGATCCTGTTTTTGATCATCTTTGCGCTGACAGTCGCCCTGGTGTACACCTCAAATCGCTGGGTATTTTACGGGGATGCACAAGACAATGATACCTAGTATGCGCCTCGAAAGGACGATGGCATGATCGAAAGCCCCAGGGTCAAATTCACGCGCCACATCGTCGTGTATACGATTTTGACAATCGGCGCAATCGTCATGTTGGTGCCTTTGCTGTGGACTGTTTCCACCTCGCTGAAGACGCGAGACAAAGTCACCATTCGCCGGCTGGAGTTGATCCCGGATCCGATCACTTTCGAGAATTATCCCAATCTCTTTGAAATCCGCCCGATGGTGAAATACACGCGCAATACGATGATTATCGTGGTGGCTTCGCTGTTTGGCGCCTGGATACCCTGTACGCTGGCCGGCTATGCCTTCGCGCGCATCCCTTTTCCCGGCAGGCAAGTCCTCTTTGGTGTCTTGCTGGCGACGATGATGCTGCCTTATGTGGTGAGGCTTATACCGCTGTTTCTGTTTTTCGATGAGCTCGGCTGGACGCGCACCTTTGGTCCTCTGGTCTTGCCACGCCTCCTGGGGCATAATGCCTTCTACATCTTCCTCTATCGACAGTTTTTCCGCGGCATTCCCGATGAAATCTACGATTCCGCCCGTATCGACGGCTGTTCGGAATTTGGCGTCTGGTGGCGCATATTTATGCCGATGTCGCGGCCCGTGCTGGCGGCCGTGTCGATCTTCGCCTTTTCATTTGCCTGGAATGATTTTCTCAACCCCTTGATTTATCTGGGTTCGAACCAGGAACTCTGGACGCTGGCGCTTGGCTTGAACGCGCTCAAGGGCTTCGAGGGCGATGAGAATAGTTTGAACATGCTGATGACTTTCTCGATGCTGATGATTATCCCGATGCTGGTGGTCTTCTACTTCGGGCAGAAGCATCTGATCACCGGCGTTACCGCTTCGGGCAGCCTCAAGGGATAAGCTCCTTGGATTCGCTCAGTAGCGACAAGCCTAACATCGTCTACATTGCCCTCGATCAGTGGCGTGGGGATTGCCTGGGCATCGCCGACAGCGCCCACCCGGTGATGACACCTCACTTCGACCAGATCGCCTACGAGGGCCTATGGTATACACGCGCCTACGCTGACTGTCCCCTCTGTATGCCGCAGCGCGCCACCATGCTCACCGGCTTTACCGCCAGCCAACACGGCATGCCTCACAATAACATGAGCGGTCCGCGCACGCCCATTGCGCAAGAGCAGAGCCTGCCGTTCCGTCTCACGCGCGAAGCCGGTTATCAGACCAAGGCGGTCGGCAAAATGCACTTCTATCCGGAGCGCGCTCGCTTTGGTTTTGAAGACATCAGCCTGCATCCCAACGATTATGTCAATTTCCTGGAAGAACAGGGCTACGGCGGCTACTACCGTGGGCACGGCTTGGGCGGCAACGAAGTTTATCCGGCGGTCAGCGCCGTTCCCGAACCACTGACGCATACGCATTGGATCGTCGACGAGGGCATCCGTTTTTTGCAGCGGCGCGATCCTGAATGCCCCTTCATGCTTTGGATGGTCTTCGAAGCGCCCCACAGTCCCTTTGACCCGCCTGAACCTTTTGATCGCATGTATGACGACTTCGATATCCCGCAAGCGATAATCGGCGATTGGGTGGGTACCCCTGACGAGCCGCATTCACTCGTCGCCCGGCGCATCGCTAGTAAAGCCGACCGCATCTCGCCGCAAGTAATGGCGCGCCTGCCCGTCACTACTATGCTCAGATTACGCATATCGATTATCAGCTCGGGCGTCTCTTCGGCGAGCTGAAGAGTAAAGGACTCTACGATAACACCGTGATCGTCATCACCTCCGATCACGGCGAGCATTTGGGGGATCACCGTCTTTTCGCCAAGACGACATTTCTGGAATCGGCTGCTCGTGTACCAATCGTGATGCGCTTGCCGCGCGCGCACAGCATCACCAACCGCCGGATTGCAACGCCGGCGCTCACGGCTGATATCCCGCCGACCCTCTTGCAATTGGCCGGCTTGCAGCCTGACCCGGCAATGGATGGCATCTCACTTTTGGAATTGCCCGAAAAGCGAACCATATTCGGAGAAACGCAGCAATCGGTCTTCGCCACCAATGGCCGCTTCAAGTTCATCTATTACTTCGATCATGCGGTCGAGCAGCTCTTCGACCTCAGCAGTGATAGTGATGATCGCCACAATCTGGCGGGTCAAGTCGGGTATGCCGCTGTGCAAGAGGAGCTAAAGGCGGGTTTGATTGGCTACCTGTGTGCGAATCAGCGCCCGGCAGTTGTCGATGGCGAACTGCTGGCGACGGAATCGTCGCTGGATGAGGATAAGCTGCGGGCACAGAACGCTGCCGCCTGGCGCGGTCCGCTGCGCTACGGGCAGGGCTACGGCTAATCGGCGAGCCGCTCAGCCATCCTGAAGCTCCAGATAATCCCCCTGAATCGAGGTAAACTCGATGATATTCGCGAAGGGATCGCGGCAGAAAAACCGCGGTCGGCCCGGGATCGTTTCCACATCGTAAGGCGCGTAGCCGGCGTCTGTCAGCGACTGCCGCAAACCCGGCAAGTCATCCACGACCAGGCAGAAATGCCGGTTGGACGGATCATCCAGCGCCTCTTCTCGGAAGACATGCAGTTCGGCGTCTTGACCAATTTTGAACCACATCACCTCGGCGTCTTGCAAGCTGTTGGGCGGCGGAATCTCCTCCAAGCCCAGCAGGCCACCGAAAAAGGCGCGGGTTGCTGCCTCGCTGCCAGGCGGGCGCGGGATGCTGACATGTTGCAGGCGGACGCTCATGGCTGGCTCACTCTCCTCGACTTTTACCAAGCCCTACTTTACCGCAGCGCAACTGAATGCGCATTGAAAACGGGAGTGGGGAATTTCAAGGACTTAGGACGCATACCGGGTTCCGTATAGGGGATTCACCACAGTCGCTCGCAATTCACGACTTGGCTCACACAAAATAATGAACCCCCGAAAATGAGAATGTGTAGGGGCGACTTACCAAGTCGCCCGGCGGCGTCGTAGGTGACATTTTCGGGCGACCAATTTGGTCGCCCCTACAGATGCCTTGCAGGGATGGGGGTTCATTAAAAAAGAGGCACAGAGGACGCAGAGATTTTTTAGATGGCGACATCGAAGTTGTCACGTCAACAGAATTCACCACTCCCTCGAAAACCGTCTTGTTGCCGCCGCCTTGCCGCTACGCTAGAATAGCCGCAGTTCAATTACAGACCATTTAACCAGAAACTGGAGAGTCTCATGCGCAAGTTAACCCTGCTCATTCTTGTATTGCTACTCAGCGTGGCTGGCATCGGCATGGCGCAGGACGCGCCAACTGTGGCCGTCATGACGCCTTTTTTGGCTCAGCCTGGCACGCAGATCATGGTGGAAAACTTTGAAGCGGCCGCTATGGAAAAAGGCTGGACCGTCAACGTTATCGACACCAACGAAGATATCGCCGCCCTGGTCAGCCGGATGGAAGATGTTTCGCTGCAAGGCGTAGACGCCATCGTCATCAATGTCGACCCGACGCAGATTGAGGCGGGCTTGCATGCCGCTGTCGATGCCGGCATCCCTGTCTTCGGCCTGGATTCCGGCGCGCATCCGCTGCTGGTCACCAATGTCACCAGCAATGGCTACACCATGGCCGCCGAAACCGCCACTTACGTAGTCGATCGCCTGAGCGCTGCCGGCGAAGTCGTGATGTTCATCTTCGAGCCTTACCCACCGGTGCAGAAACGCGGCCACATCGCCCGCGCCATCTTCGAAAATACAGCCGATATCAACATCCTCGATGCCATCACGCCCAGCTTTGACAACGGACCGCTGGAGGGTGCGCGCAATGCCATGGAAGCCGTTTTGCTGGCTAATCCGGACGCGGGCAGCATCTCCGCCGTTTGGGCAGCCTGGGACGATCCGGCGCTGGGCGCGCTGCAAGCGATAGAAGATGCCGGGCGCGACGACGAGGGCATCGTCATCGTCGGCATCGACGCCACCGAGCAGGCGCGTGATGCCATCGCCCGCGGCAGCAACTTTGAAGCTACTGTGGCGCAAGACTTCGCGGGTATGGCGCAGAAGGTCGCCGACCTGGTCGAATCGCACTTGGGCGGCGCCGTGATCACACAGGTCAATCACTATGTGCCGGCCAACCTGGTCACCCAAGCTGACCTGAGCGAGTAAGCCGCTTTCCAAATGATGCGGGGGTCGCTAGCGGCTCCCGCATCAGACCCGCCAGCCGATGCCCGAACCCTCTCTTTTGCTTGAAGTGCGCCACGCCAGCAAGTCCTATGGCGTGGTACGCGCTTTGATTGACGCCCAACTCGATTTGGTCGGCGGCGAAGTGCTCGGGCTCATCGGCGAAAATGGCGCCGGCAAGTCTACGCTGATCAAATTGCTGGCGGGCATCGAACCGCCCGACCGGATGACGACTCGGCTAAACGGCGACGTGATTGCGCTTAGCGATACCGCGGCGGCTTATCGTCACGGTCTGCGCTTTATCCATCAGGAGCTGAATATCGTCCCCGCCCTCACCGTCGCCGAAAACTTGTTCATCAACAATCCATTGCCCCGTGTGGCTGGCATTTTCGTGGATTGGCAGGCGCTGAATCGGCGGGCGCGCGCCGTCTTGCAGCAGTTGGGTATCAGCCATATCGAGCCGCAGCGGCGGGCATCCAGCCTGAGCGCCGGCGATGCCATGCTGGTGAAGATAGCCAGCGCCTTGATCGGCGAGGCGGATAGCGAAGAGCGGCTAATCTACATCATGGACGAGCCGACCGCCGCGCTCAACAGTACCGAAGTCTCGCTGCTCTTCGACGTGATCAAGCGCTTGCGTGCCCGCGGCTATGCTTTGCTATACGTCACGCATCGCCTTGATGAGCTATTCCGCATCGCGCAGCGTGTTACCGTTATGCGTGATGGTCGCGTCATAAACACCCACGCCACCGCCGATACCACACCATCCGAACTCATCAGAGAGATGACCGGGCGCGCTGCCTTAGACGAAAGCGCAGCGGGGCAAGATGCGACCGAAGCGATCAGCACAAACTCGCCGCGACTTAAAGTAAGGGCGCTGCGCACCGACACTGTCGCGCATGCGAGCTTTACTCTGTCCGCCGGTGAGATCATGGGCATCGCCGGCTTGGTCGGCTCGGGCCGTTCAGAGCTGCTCTACGGTCTCTTCGGCATTGACTCGCTAGTTGGCGGCACGATCGAGTTGGATGGCGAAACGCTGCGGGATTTAACGCCAAGTACAGCCTGGCGGATGGGCATCGCCTACGTCCCGGAGGAGCGCCGCTCCCAAGGTCTCTTCCTCGGGGATCGCGTCAGTCAGAATATCACCATTCCTCATCTGGACCGGTTGAGCCTGCTCAAGACCTTTCTGAGGGACAGCGAGGCAATATCGCGCAGCCAGCAATTGGGCGAATCCGTGCGCCTCAAAGTGACGGGAGTGGGGCAGCGCGTCAGGCAGTTGAGCGGCGGCAATCAGCAGAAGATTCTTTTCGCGCGCGCCATCTTGGCCAAGCCACGTCTGATCCTGCTTGACGAGCCGACGCGCGGCGTCGATGTCGGCGCCAAATATGATATCTACCGGCTGATCCGTGAGCTGGCGGAGCAAGGCGCCAGCATTCTGATGATCTCGTCGGAACTTGGCGAGCTGATCGCCCTCTGCGACCGCATCCTGGTCATGCGCAAGGGTCGTGCTGCCGCGGAAGTGCCTGCGGCGGGCTTGAGCGAAAACCAATTGCTCGCGCATTGTTATGATTTGGGATAGCGCTGGCGTATGAACGACCCCCAGAAGATCCCTGCTGTGCGCAATCGATTTTCCCCGGCGGCCTTCCTGCGGCGTTATGGCACCCTGGTCGGCTTTATCTTGATCGTCCTCTTCTTCTGGTCACAGCGTCCGCAGACCTTCATGACCATTCCCAACTGGGTGAATATCACGCGGCAGATGAGCATCCTCGGCGTGGTCGCCTTTTCCATGACCATCGTGATGGTGACGGGAGACTTCGATCTGAGCGTCGGCGCGCTGGCAAGCCTGGTCGGCATAGTGGCCGGCACGACTTTCCAGAATGAAGGCACGATCGCCGCCGCGGTCATACTGAGCTTGCTGGTTGGCGCGGCGGGCGGTTTGCTCAACGGCTTGCTTACTGCTTATATCGGTATCTCCGCCTTCGTCGCCACGCTCGGTACGCTTACGGTCTTTCGTGGATTGGCGCTCTACATCAGCGGAGGCGCCTCGATTTACGGGCGCGTCATCCCCGCAGACTTCTCGAGTTTTGGGCGCGGCGCCATCGCCCTCGGCAAGATCGGCGGCACTGATCTGGCGCTGCCCAACTTGACGATTCTGGCAATCATCAGCTTGATCTTGGTCTTCATCATCCTCAATTACACCATTGTGGGACGGCGTCTGTATGCCATCGGCGGAAATATGGAAGCGGCGCGCTTCGGCGGCATTCGCATCAACCGTCTGCGACTATTGAGCTTTGTCATCAGCGGGATCGGCGCTGCCGTCGCCGGGCTGATGCTATTCAGCCGCCTCTCGACCGCGCACCCGACCCAAGGCGAAGGCTTGATGCTGCAAGCGATCGCTGCTGTCTTCCTCGGCATGACCTTGTCGGAAGAAGGACAGCCCAATGTAATCGGGACCCTGATCGGCGTCTTGATATTGGGCGTGCTGGCTAATGGGCTGACGCAAATGCAAATCGATACCTACATCCAGCAGATTTCTACTGGCGTCATTATTATCTTGGCGGTCACGCTGAGCAGCTTGTCGCAGAAGCAATTCCGCTACGGTCGCTGGCTGCGCCGGTTGCTCAAGCGCCCGCTCGAGGAGTCAGCCTGATGTGGCTGGTCCTTGATATCGGCAGTGGCAGCACCAAAGCCGCGTTGATCGCTGAGGGAGAAATACTTCGATCTGCCTCGGCAGCCTACCCGACCGATTTCGGCGACGGCGGCGAAGCAGAGCAAAATGCGAGTGATTGGTGGGCTGCCGTCGAACGCGCCTGCCATGAGATTGACGCTCCGGCTGATATCGCCGGTATCGTTCTCACTGGGCAAATGCAAGATGTCATCTTGTTGGACGAAAACGGCGTGCCCGTCCGCCCGGTCATCCTCTATAGCGATAGCCGCGCTAGTGCGCAGATCGAGCGGATCCATCAGTTGGTCAGCCCCGCAGAACTCACGGCGATCACCGGCATTGAGCAATCCGCCGGCAGCCTGCTGGCGAAGCTGCGCTGGCTGGAAGAGAACGAGCCGCAGAGCATCAGCCGCGCCTCTCATTTGCTATTTGGAGGGGCAGACTTTATCGCCGCGCGCATGACCGGCGCCTTCGTCTCCGATAACACCAATGCCTCGACCACTGGACTCTGGCACTTGGCGGCTGACACCCTATTGGATGCCAAGCTGTTGACGCGCCTGGAATTGTCGTGGCTGCAGGCGCTGCTTCCCACTGTCGTAAGAGGCGGTTCGCATGTTGGCAATTTAAAAGAGGCAGCAGCGCAATCGCTGAAACTTCGTGCGGGCACTCCCATTTATCTGGCGCCGGGTGATGCCGGCACGGCGACCATCGGCGCCGGTTGCGGCGAGCCCGGCGCTGCCTATGCCTATGTCGGTACCAGCGGCTGGGTCGCATTCAGTTCGAGCGAAATCGGCGCCGCGTCAGCCGGTGTGATCACGTTGGCGCATCCCAAACCCGGTCACTTCATTCAGGTCGTGCCGATGATGACAAGCGCGGGAAATCTCGATTGGCTGCAGGGCATTTTCGCAAGCGAGACCCATGACGAGATTATTCAGCAAGCGCTGGATCACGCACCCTCCAACCTGGTTTTCTTACCCTATCTCCATGGCGAGCGCGCGCCCTTCAACGACCCTTTTGCCCGCGGCGCTTTTATCGGTATTTCCAGGCAGACTGTCAAAGCCGATATATGGCGAGCAGTCCTCGAAGGCATGGTCTTCGCCTACCGCCACACACTGTCAGCGCTATCGCCGCAGCTTCCCGACATGCTCACGCTGATCGGCGGGGGCGCTCGCAATAAGCGCTTGAATCAACTATTCGCCGATATCATCGGTCTGCCGATCTATCTGCCGCCAGACGCCGAACATGCCGGTCTGCATGGCGCAGTCAGGGCGGTGGAAGTCACCTTGGGATTGGCGACCGACTATAAGCTGCCTTCCGCCGCTGGAACGCAGATCATGCAGCCCAATACGCAATATAGAGACCTTTACGATCGCAAGTATCAGGATTTCATGGCTGCCTACCAAGCGCTGAAGCCACTTTTCCGCCAACTAGCGCGCTGACTGGAAGCGAAAATCGCGACGCCAGCTCAACTTGACATGGGCGTTCCAAGCCGCTATCATCTGTGTAAATGTTCGATAACTGTGCAATTGCACAGGCTGATGCAAGTGAGTGCGGCGCATGGCAGAAGCGATTATCCTGCCTAAATTGGGCAACACAGTCGAGAGCGCCATCATACTGAGTTGGCAAGTGGCTGTCGGCGAGTCGGTCAGCGCCGGCGACCTTTTATGTGAGATCGAAACCGATAAAGCCACGCTTGAGATCGAGAGCACGGCGTCCGGCATTCTGCTCGCGCAGCTCTGCCAGGTGGGCGACGAAGTCCCCGTGATGAGCAATATCGCCCTGGTCGGCCAAGAGGGCGAGTCGGTCGACGAGTTCATGCCCGAAGTCCCCATCCCCCAACCCCATCCCGCCGTATCTATGGCGGGCATCCCACAAGGAGAAACGGGAAGTGGAGAGAGTGGCAGAGCCGACGCGGGCAGCGCCGTCAAGGTGTCTCCGCGCGCGCGGAATCTGGCGCAGCGCAAGGGCATCGACTACGACAAGCTAAGCGGCAGCGGGCCCGATGGGCGCATCATCGAACGCGATATCGAATCGGCGCTGTCTGAGCGTGTCAAAGTCACGCCGGTCGCGCAGGCAATGCTTAGCAGCGGGGATTTCAAACTTGACGACGATCCTCCGGCGGACGGGCGCGTGACCAAGGCGGACCTGGTTCCCGCAAGCGAGTCGCGCGCAGTCACAGAGATCCCGCTCAAGGGTGTGCGTAAGATTATTGCCAAACGCATGCTTGAATCTTTGCAGACGACCGCACAGCTTACTCTGAATGCCTCCGCCGATGCGCGTACGCTGCTGGCTTTCCGCCGCCGCCTGAAAGAAAGCGACGCGGCTCTCGGCTTGCGCGCCGTCAGCATCAACGATTTGCTGCTGCTTGCCGTTTCACGGACCTTGCCCGCCTTCCCCGACCTCAACGCGCTCTTTGAAAACGACGCCATCTATCAGCATGAGGCGGTAAACCTTGCCATGGCGGTTGATACCGACCGCGGCTTGCTGGCGCCGGTGATGCGCAATGCTGATGCGCTGACGCTGAAGCAAATCTCCGCCGAAGCTCGTCAACTGGCGGAAGCCTGCCGCGCCGGCAGTATCCAGCCCGATGACCTGAACGGCGGCACGTTCACCGTCAGCAATCTGGGCGCGCTCGGCATAGAGAGCTTCACACCGATATTGAATCCGCCGCAGGTTGCCATCTTGGGCATCGGCAGCATTAACTTGAAGCCTGTGCAGGTCGACGGCGAGGTGGAATTCGCCCCGCACATCGGACTCTCGCTGACGATCAATCATCAGGCAGTTGATGGCGCGCCGGCCGCCCGTTTCCTGGCTGCGCTTAGCAAGAATCTGGCGCAGGTTGATTTGCTGGCCGCCTTATAGAACAGGACCGACGCCATGCCTAAATCGCTAACTATTGATCCGGTTGAAGCGCGCCAACGCGCGGTCATTCACGCGCCTGAGATCCTGGTCAACGCCTACGTCTCCGATCCCGCTGCCGAAGCCGCCCGCTACTCCCGCACTGAGCTGGTGAATATCTATCACGACATGAGCCTCATCCGCGAATTTGAGACTGCCCTCGACAACTTCAAGAAGCAAGGTGTCTATCGCGGCATCCATTACAATCATGCCGGTCCCGCCCACTTGTCTATCGGTCAGGAAGCCGCGGCCGTTGGGCAGTGCCTGCAGCTCGATCCGCAAGATTTCATTCTGGGCTCGCATCGCAGCCACGGCGAAATCCTGGCGAAGGGGCTCTCGGCCATCCGCAAACTGGACGATAACTGCCTGCTCGATATCATGGAGGGCTACAGCGGCGGCGCCGCGCTGCGGGTCATCGAGAGAATCTGCGACTTCAACGACATTCGTTCGCTGGCGCAGGCTTGGCTGATCTATGGCACCTACGCTGAGATATTCGCTCGCGAGTTCGGCTTCAACAAGGGCATGGGCGGCTCGATGCACACCTTCTTCCCGCCCTTCGGCATCATGCCTAACAACGCCATCGTCGGCGGCTCGGCTGATATCGCCGTCGGCATGGCGCTCTTCAAACGCATCAACCGCAAGCCCGGCATCGTCATTTCCAATATCGGTGACTCTTCTATCGCCAGCGGACCGGTCTGGGAGGCGATGAACTTCGCCGCGATGGATCAGTATCACAAGCTTTGGGATGCCCGGCTCGGTGGCGCGCCGCCGATTCTTTTTAATTTCATGAACAACTTTTATGGCATGGGCGGTCAACCGCAGGGCGAGACCCTCGGCTTCGGCATGCTGGCGCGGGTAGGCTTGGGTGTCAACGAAACGGCGATGCACAGCGAACGAGTCGACGGCTACGATCCCTTGGCGGTCGCCGATGCCACGCTCCGCAAGAAAGCGCTGCTGCTAGCGGGACGCGGACCGGCACTGCTCGATGTCATCACCTATCGCTATAGTGGCCATTCACCCAGCGATGCCTCCTCCTATCGCGGACGCGACGAGATCGACTTATGGCGCGAGCAGGACTCCATCCGCGGTTTTGGCGAATACCTGTGCGCGAACGGCCACGCCGATGCTTCGACGCTCGACGGCATGCAAGAGTCCGTCGTGAACCAGATCGTTCAGGTTGTCGCTGCCGCCGTCGACCTGGATTTGTCGCCTCGACTAAAACCAGCCGGCGATGCCATCGGCGCGCTGATGTTTTCGAAGGAAACGGCGAATTCGCTCGATGATCGTGAGCCGGAAGTCTTGCAATCGCTGGAGGAAAGCCGCCTTAAGGTCACCGCACGCAAGCATCGTTTCGGCTTGGATGAGCAGGGCGATTCGCTGCCGAAGCTCAAAACGCTGACTTATGCCGAAGCCATCTTTGAGGCGATGCTGCACCGCTATTATCAAGACCCGACGATGATCGCTTTTGGCGAGGAGAATCGCGATTGGGGTGGCGCCTTTGGCGCCTACCGCGGCTTGACCGAGGCGCTACCGTATCACCGTCTCTTCAACACGCCGATCTCGGAAGCCGCCATCGTGGGCACAGCCGTCGGTTATGCGCTGGCTGGCGGCCGCGCCGTGCCCGAGTTGATGTATTGCGATTTCATGGGTCGCGCCGGCGATGAGATCTTCAACCAGATGGCAAAATGGCAGGCGATGTCGGCCAATGTGCTGCGTATGCCTTTGGTGCTGCGCGTCTCGGTCGGCATGAAATATGGCGCCCAGCATTCGCAAGATTGGAGCTCGATCGTCGCCCATATCCCCGGCTTGAAGGTCTACTTTCCGGCGACGCCTTACGACGCCAAAGGCATGCTCAACCTGGCGCTGCGCGGCACTGACCCGGTCGTCTTCTTCGAGAGCCAGCGCCTCTACAGTCAGCCGGAGACCCTGCATAGCGGCGGGGTGCCGGTCGACTATTATGAAGTGGAAGAGGGCGAGCCATTCATACACCGGCAGGGCAGCGACATCAGCATTATCACCATCGGCGCTACGCTTTATCGCGCCCTGGAAGCGGCGGAGCAACTGCATACCGAGCACGGCGTCAGCGCCGAAGTTATCGATGCCCGCTTTCTCAATCCGCTGAACTACGCGCCGCTTATCGAATCGGTGAAGAAGACGGGCAAGGTCCTGCTGGCTTCCGATGCGACCGAACGCGGCTCCTTCTTGCATACGATGGCAGCCAATATCAGCCAACTGACTTTCGATTATCTCGATGGTCCGGTGGCTGTGCTCGGCTCACGCAATTGGATCACGCCGCCGGCTGAGTTGGACGAGAGCTTCTTCCCCGCCGCCGACTGGATAATCGACATGATTCATCAGCGCTTGCTGCCGCTGCGCGGCTATCAGCCGCGGACCGAGCAGGGCACTCAGGAAATCATCCTGCGCAACCGCGCCGGAGTCTAGCCATGTTGGATGCGGCGCATCAAGAATTGCTGGCGCGGGTGGCGTCAATGTATTACCAGCAGGAGATGACGCAGAACGCGATTGCCACTGCGCTGGAGCTATCGCGGGTCAAAGTGTACCGGCTACTGAAAGAGGCGCGCGAGACGCAAATCGTACGTATTCTGATCGACTGGCCCATCAAACGCGCTGCAGGTCTGGAAGCGCGCTTGACCAATCGATTCGGCTTGGATCGGGCACTGGTTCTGCAAACCGGCGCTACCGACTCCGCGCTGCTGCTGCGGCAAATCGGGCAGCTGGCCGCCCGCTATCTCGAGAGTGTATTGGTCGATCATGCCACCATGTCGATCTGCTTCGGCAGCACAACATATGAGGTTATCAGCGCCATCCGCGTCGATTTCCAAGCGAATGTAAAAGTCATGCAAGGGACGGGCAGCCTGTCGCACGCGCTGAAGGAATACGACAGCCCCGCGCTGACGCGCCAACTGGCGCAGAAGCTGGGCGGGGAGGCTTTGTACTTGTCTTCGCCGCTATTGGCGGATGATGCTGAATCGGCGGCGGTCATCCGCGAACAAGCGGTCGTGGGGCGGGCGCTCGAGCAAGTGCGGCGCGCCGATATCGCGCTGGTTGGCATCGGCGATTTGGATCCGGCGACTTCCGGCTTTGTTCGCGCGGGTGTGGCGGAATCACATCAACTGCGCGAGTATCGCAATGCTGGCGCGATCGGTGATATGGCCTGGCAAATCTTCGACAGCAGCGGCAGGCTGGTCGACTGCGAATTGAATCGGCGCATTATCGGCGTTACGCTGGATGAACTGCGCGCCGTGCCGCAGACCATCGCGGTCGCTGTCGGTTTGAATAAAGCGGCTGCCATCTTCGGGGCGCTGCAGAGCGGCGCGATAAACGTCCTTTGCACTGACGAGGAGACCGCTTCAAGAGTGCTGAAAGCCTGACTGTAGGGCGACCCTTGGGTCGCCCACCAAAGAAAGGACGAATTGGATGCCAATTGGAGAAGTAACGCAGCAGGTCAAGATCGCCGCGGGCTTGTTCTGGGCGGACTACACCGTGCTCGGCGCGCAGGTCCGCGAACTGGAGGCGGCTGGTGTCGATTGGCTGCACATCGAAGTGCGCGATGGAAAATACATGGACTTCGCCATGCCTCGCGGCGGCTACGACATCATCGAAGCGACTTGCAGCAGCACAAACTTGGAAGTCGAAGCGCAGTTGCAGATGGTGCGGCCGAACTTCAGCGTATTCGATCAACTGGCTGATCTCGGTGTCAGCTTGATCAGTCTGCCGCTTGAGACCACCAACGAGATGATCTTTCAGAATATCACCTACATCAAAGAGAAGCTCGGGCTGAAGGTGGGCGTCTGGGCTTGGCAAGGCGTACCGGCAATCGCCTTTGAGCAGTTCATTCATCCTCACATCGACATCATCGAATACGAGAGCCGCGCCCCCTTCTGGAAGGCAACGACCGGCGGCAAAAGTCCGCATACTATCGACCCGATTGTGGTCGATACGATTCGAAAACTGCACGAAATGATCGCGGCGGCGGGCATGCAAGATCGCATCGAATTGATGGAAGATGGCGGTTTGAACGTCGGAAACGTGGCTCAATTCATCGAAGCCGGTATGACAGTCGGCGAATTCTCATCGCCCCTGCTCAAGGGTCCGGCCGGCAAGCTGCAACCGCGCAGGGGCGAAATCAGCGCTGCCGTAGACAAGCTGCGCAAGGTCATGCGCGCGGCGAGCGATAAGTATCGAGATGCAAACGGACTGATGCCCCCACCCCAAACCCCTCCCGCCATCTTTATGGCGGGCATCCCAAAATGAGGGAGGGGCTTCCATACGCTAACTCACCTTTCCTCTGAATGGGAATGGGGGTTGGAAAGGACGTTGACAATGCAGAAAATCAGAATCGGATTGATCGGCTACGGCGGCATCGGGCGGGTACATGCAGCGGCATACCGCGCGATACCCTTCCACTACGGGCTGCCAGCCGACAGCATCAGCATCGCCGGCGTCGCCACCACCCGCAGCGCAACCGCTGAACGCGCCGCCGAGGAGATCGGCTGCCAGTTCTTCACCAACGACTACCGCGAACTGCTGGCGCGCAGCGACATCGACGCGGTCGATATCTGCACACCGAACGATTCCCATCACGAAATCGTGCTGGCGGCCGCCGCGGCTGGCAAGCATATCTACTGCGAAAAGCCGCTGGCGATGAACGTGGCGGAGGCGCTAAGCATGGCAAAGGCGGTCGCTGCGGCCGGCGTCAAAGGGCAGATGACCTTCAACTTCCGCTTCTTCCCCGCCATCACCCGCGCCAAACAGCTAATGGATGAGGGCTTCGTGGGCCGTGTCTTCTCCTTCCGCGGGCGCTACCACCGCTCTAGTTATATCAGCAGCGACAAGCCGATGTCCTGGCGGCTCAAACGCGAGTTCACCGGTGGCGGCGCGCTCTTCGACCTCGGCTCGCACATCCTCGATCTGCTTTACTATCTGCTCGGCGATTTCGCCGCGGTCAACGCCACACTCGACACCTTGATCAAGCAGCGACCTATCGCCAGTGGCTCCGCCGACACCGTGCCGGTTGATGTTGATGATATCGCCCTGCTGCATGCCCGCCTTCCCGACGGCACACTGGGCACAGTCGAGATATCGCGCATGGGCACCGGCGCTACTAACGATGTGACCTTTGAGGTATTCGGCGATAAAGGCGCCATCCGCTTTGATCTCGGCGATCCGGCCTGGCTTTATGTCTACGATGCGCGGGATGCCGAAAGCCCGCTGGGCGGTGCGCGCGGCTTCCGCAAGATTGAAGCAGTCGGCCGCTACGATGGTCAGCGCGCGCCCGACTGGACGATGGCGCCCGGATTTATGCGTGTGCACGCCGAATGCCAGTATCAGTTCATCCGCTCAATCTGGGAGGATAAACCCACATCGCCGTCTATCGCCGATGGCTTGCACATCCAGCAAGTCATGGATGCCGCCGAGCGCTCGTCTCAAAGCGGGGCGTGGGTGAATGTGGCGAAAAACTAGATAATTAGATCGTGCCAAAAAGGTATGGAATACACATTTCAGCTAGAAAAATCTCTGTGCTCTCTGTGCCTCTGTGGTGAATGAAAGAATGTGGAGCATCCTGCTTTGAGCGCCAACCACTACGACATCATCATCATCGGCACCGGCATGGGCGGCGGCACACTCGCCTATGCCTTGCGCGAGAGCGGCGCGCGTATTCTGTTGCTAGAACGAGGCGACTTCCTGCCGCAGGAATCGCAGAATTGGCAAGTGGAAGCCGTCTTTGGCGAGAACCGCTACAAGCCGGCTGAGCGTTGGATTGACGCTTCAAACGGCGCTGGCTTCAAACCGGGCGTGCACTACTATGTCGGTGGCAATACCAAAGTATATGGCGCTGCCATGCCACGCTTCAGGCGCGAAGACTTCGAGGCGCTGGAACATGAAGGCGGCACTTCGCCCGCCTGGCCCATCAGCTATGAAGACCTGGAACCCTATTACAACCTTGCCGAGGAACTCTTCTTCGTACACGGGAAATCCGGCGATGACCCCTGCGAACCGCCGCGTACACGACCCTATCCCTTTCCCGAAGTGCCGCACGAACCTTACATCGCCGAGCTTGTCGACAAGCTGCGCGCGCAGGGACTGCATCCCTACTGCCTGCCAATGAGTATTGACTTGAGAGACGGCGGGCGCTGCATCCGCTGCAAGACTTGCGATGGCTTCCCTTGCAAAGTCCATGCCAAGGGCGATGCCGAAATCTGCTGTGTGCGTCCCGCACTTGAAAGCGACAATATCGAATTGTGGACGAATGCCGTGGCGCGCCGCATCCTCACCGACAGCAGCGGCAAATTGGCAACCGCGGTCGAAGTCGAGCGGCGGGGCGAGCTGGTCAAGGTCTCGGCGGACAAGATCATCGTCGCTTGCGGCGCAGTCAACTCCGCTATCCTGCTGCTCCGCTCGCAGAACGAGCGGCATCCCAAGGGCTTGGCGAACTCGTCAGGACTGCTCGGGCGCAATTATATGGTGCATAACAATACGGCTTTAACCGCAGTTGCGCCGTTAAAGACCAACCCGACCGTCTTCCAGAAAACAACGGCTGTCAACGACTTCTACTTCGGCGATGAGGACTTCGGCTGGCCGATGGGCAATATTCAAGCGCTGGGTAAATTGCAAGCCGGCATGCTCTCGGCAGCGAAGCCTTACCTGCCCAATGCGCTGCTGACGGCTATGGCGAATCGCAGCCTTGACTGGTGGGTGATGTCGGAAGATCTGCCGCATCCGGAAAATCGCGTATTCTTGGGCGCCGATGACAGCGTTCAGGTACAGTGGCAGCCAAGTAACCGCGTCGCCCATCAGCAGCTTGTCCGCCGCGCTACCCAGATGATGCGGCGGGCCGGCTATAGCTTCGTTTTCAGCGAGACGCTCGGCATCGAAACAAACTCGCATCAATGCGGCACCGCGCGCTTTGGCACGGACGAAGCTGGTTCCGTGCTCGATCCCTTCTGCAAGACGCACGATTTGGACAATCTCTACGTCGTGGATTCGTCCTTCTTCCCTTCATCCACTGCGATGAATCCGGCTCTGACGATTTGCGCGCAGGCACTGCGCGTGGCAGATCATATTCAAGGACTGCCCCTGCTAAAGTCGGAGTTGTTGGCATGACTTACGTGCTCGGCATTGACCTTGGCGGCAGCAAGATCGCGCTCGGTTTGGTAGGTCCGCGCAATGAGATCCTCGCGCGCCGCCGCATCGACACGGAGGCGGATGCCGGCTTGCGAAGCGTGGTAGAACGTATCGCAGCCGAAATCGAGGCGCTCAAAACAGCGCTGCCGCCCGCAGAGTCGATAGCTGCGGTCGGGGTCGGCGCGCCAGGTCCCGTCAATCATCTTACGGGTGAGCTACTTACGTTGGTCAATTTGCCGGGCATCTCCAACACACCCTTCCGCCGCGCCTTGAGCGAGCGATTGTCGCTGCCGGTCGTGCTGGATCATGACGCCAAAGTCGCCGCCCTTGGCGAATTTCACTACGGCGCCGGTCGCAATCGCGACAGCATGATCTATATCGTGATCGGCACTGGCGTCGGCGCTGCCATTATTTATCAAGGCGCGCTGCTCTATGGCGAGAACAATAGCGCCGGTGAATCCGGCCACATGACGGTTGATCCCAATGGGCGCCTCTGTCATTGCGGTTCGCGTGGCTGCCTCGAAAGCTACACCAGCGGACCGGCGCTTTCCAAACATTACGCCGCCGCAACTGGCGAAGCCATCACTGGCGAAGAAGTGACCCGCCGCGCGCAGAGCGGTGACGAGACCGCGCTAAGCGTCTTCCATGAGGCAGGCAAGGCACTCGGCATCGCCATTGCGTCCCTGGCTATGACACTGAATATCGAGCAATTTGTCATCGGCGGCAGCGTCGCCAATGCGGGCGATCTGCTGCTGGCGCCCGCCCGAGAATCGCTAAGGGGTTATTCATTCCAGGCAGTCTCGGCGAGGGTGAAAGTGACTGCTTCCGAACTTTGCGAGGACGCAGCGATACTTGGCGCCGCCTATATGGCGCGCCGCTTGCTGCAAGGTTGAGCGCTCGCCACCAAGCACAGGAGGGGAGAACGCTATGTATGCCTATGCCGATCAGTTGCCTGCTGGCACGGTCATACAAGACTTTGACATCTGCATAGTCGGCGCCGGCGCGGCTGGCATCGCTATGGCGCAGCGGCTGGCAGGTTGCTCGCTTAGAGTCCTACTGCTGGTTAGTGGACAGCCCGCCGACCGAGGCCTGCCGGCGGAAGATCGGCAGTCGCTCTATCGCGGCAGTGCCGGAGAATTCCTGCAGAAAGTCGATACCGACTTCCTGCATCGCTCGCGCTTGAATATGTACGGCGGCACGACCAATCACTTCGGCTTTTGGGCGCGCCCGCTGGATCCCGCCGACTATATGCCGCGCCCCGGTTATCGCGATGCCGGCTGGATCATTGATCAGAGCGAATTGACGCCCTACTACATCGACGCCCATCACTTTGGGCGATTCGGTCCTTTCAATTACGATGACATCGACTTCTGGGAACGGGTGCTATACGCCCGCTGCTTTGATCCGCTGCCGGACGACAAGCTGTGCGGGGCAATCATGCACGCGCAATACGAAGAGAATCTGCACGACTTTCAGGTGCAATTCCGTGATGAGCTGAAAAGCGCCGAAAACATCACGGTACTCTTCAATGCCCATCTGCTCACCATCGCCACCGACGAGAATCAGCGTCATGTTGTTGAGCTACACTGCTCGACGATAGACAGTGCGCCCAGCGGGAGCAGCGGCGGCAAGCCCTTCAAGGTCAGAGCGCGGAGTTATGTGCTGGCTTGCGGCGGCATCGAGAATGCGCGCCTGCTGAAACTCTCCGGCGAGCTGGGCAATAACAAGCGCGATCAACTCGGACGCGGCTTCATGCTGCATCCGCTGCTGACCAACGCGGCGCGAGTCACGTTCGACCGTCCCATTCCCAGCGAGATCCGCAACTTCTTCCGCGAACAGCAGATCCGCCTCAAGCCGCCGAAGAATCCCGATGGCGAATATCAGCACATGGTCCTACCCCTGGTCAATCCGGAATTGGTCTTTGAATACCTCATGTTCAATGCCTGGGGCGTGCTCGCGCCCACGCATCAGACGCTGCTTGAGGAGCAGATTGGCAACTTCCGCATCATTCTCTATTTCGGCGCTGACCAAGCATCGGCGGTGGTCAATCTCAATTGGGAGCAGGTACCGGACGAAGACAGCCGTATCACGCTGGATCCGCAGCAGGTCGATCCGATATTCGGGCAGCAGGTCGCCCATGTCGATTGGCGCCTCAACGAAACCGACAAACGCAGCGCGGTTCGCGCCCTGGAAATCACGCTTGATTATTTGCGTGCCCATGGCGCACAGGAGCAAGAGATGATCACCGATATCAGTGGCGGCGCTGCCGACTGGACCTTCCCGCCTGACGAAGGCGCGCTGGAAACCGGCGATCATCACATGGGCGCGCTGCGCATGTCTACCTCAAGCGCCGACGGCATCGTCGATATCAATTCGCGCCTGCACAGCGTCGATAATCTTTACATCGCCGGCTCAGCGGTATTCCCCGCCGGTGGCTATGCCAACCCGACGCTGGCCATCGTCGCGCTGGCGCTGCGGCTGGCGGATCACCTTAAGGAGGTTATCTTGAGGAGCTAAGTCTCGATTAGTAGACCACGTGGCGTCAGCACGATTTCCAGCCGCCCCAGCACATAGTCAGTCAATATCGCCAGCAGCGCCGCCGGGATCGCGCCCAGGAGGATGAAGGCATCCACCGTCATCGACAAGCCGCTGGCGATCGGCGTACCCAAACCGCCCGACCCGACGAACGCGCCCAGGGTAGCCGTGCCGATATTGATCACCATGCTCGTCCTGATGCCCGCCATGATGATGCGGCTGGCAATCGGCAGCTCCGTGCGCAGCAAGATCTGCCGTGACGTCATGCCCATGCCGCGCGCCGAATCAACGATCGACAGGCTGACCGACTCTATGCCGACGATGGTATTGCGTACCACCGGCAGCAAGCCGTAGGCGATCAGCGCCACCACCGCCGGCATGAATCCCAAGCCGATGATGGGCGCCATTATCGCGACAATCGCCAGCGTCGGCACCGTCTGACCACTGTTGACCAAATTGTTCACCAGTGGCAAGAATTCACGGAAATTCTCCCGCGTGACCATCACGCCAAGGAACAAGCCCGCTGTTATGATGTAAATCGACGAGGTGAGTACCAGCGCCAAATGCTGCGCCGTAAAGTCGATGACCGTGCCCTGCGGATGCACCAACTGAGCGCTGCTCGGGAATATCGCATGCAGGATCGCATCCCAAAGCGGTTCGTGCCCCAATATCGACCAAAATAGCAAGAAGACCGAAACAACGTGCACCAGATGGATGAGCAGATTCTTCTTCCCCCCGTGAGCCAGGAAGAATAGACCTCCTTCGATCAGCGCCATAAGCAGCGTGAACAGGAATAGCGGAATGCCGGTTTCCAGCGGCTCGACTGCGATGGCCAGCAGCGGCGGGATAATCTCCGGCGCTGCCGTCAGCAGCCACAGGTTAGGCGAAAGCGACGCCCGCGGATGAAAATCGTTCAGGCTCTCGCGGATATTGCGAACCAAGGGGTCAACCGCCGTGCCTTCGGCATAGCCGACAACTAGGCGAGCGGGCTCCAGGCGCAATGTTTGCACCGCCCGCGATTCGTCCAGGATGAAGCGCGCCAGGTCTGTGCCGGCCGCCGCCGCCGCGCGACTGTCATATTCTTCAATTGTTTCAACAAGTGCCGGCTGATATTTGGCGTAGCGGAAATGTTCATCGGTCGTGCTGAATAAAAGCGTCTTTTCAGCGTTTGGCGCCACTTCCGCTGTAATGGTTGCGCGGTTATTGACGACGGCATTATTGACGGGACGCCGCAAGCGACTGCGAATCTGTTCCGCTTCATCCGCATCGTCATACACGATCGTGATCGTCTGGGCCGCGATCGTGATTTCAGTGATGCTCGCCAGTGTGTCAAAAAGTTCGCGCGCGACCGCGGGCGCAGAATTATCTCCCCGGCTAAATTTGCCCGTCGCCAGCGGCTGGATCACCTCAGGCACTACACCATAAACAAAGGTGCCCGCTGTCAAGTTGAGGATCAGACTGTTCTCGCCCTCGCCCGGTTCAACCGCAAAGTCAAAGTCACCGATGAATTTCTCCTGATCGTGCAGTGTCACCGTCTGCTGGCCGACGAGGAAAACCAGGGCGGTGACGAACAGCCACATCGCCGCCGCGTAAAGCAGGCGCCCCTGTGCTGCAATCGGGGCTTTCGGCGCGCTTTTCGTCATTAGCTGCGTTCCTGTTTTACGGACGCGTGGATACCTGGCACCTCTACCAAGTCTTGCAGACGCTGTATACTGACGCCGCCGGTTAATACGCCGTTCGCATCAACCACCGGTGTCACATCAAAGGGATGAGAAAGCAGCACACTCAGCGCTTCCCGTGCCGTGGCGTCTTCCGGCACAGCGATGCTTTTCGCCGGCGCATGATGCATGGCTTCCGCGAGCGATGTCGCCCCGTCCAACACGCCCCGCTCAACCCACCCAATCAGTTTCCCATTGCTTTCATTGATGACGAAAGCGCTATCGGTGTGGTGCCTATCCAGGCAATCGGTCACATCCTCCAGGGTCGCATCGCCATTGCAGCAGGGCACGTTGTTCATCATCGAGTCCTTCACGGAGATCAAGTGCAGCCGCTTGAGCGAGCGATCGGCGCCGACAAATTCACGCACAAAATCATCACGTGGTCCCGCCAACAGATCGTCTGGCGAATCGTATTGCACCAAACGACCCGCGCGCATCAAGGCGATGCGGTCCCCCATATAAATGGCTTCGTCAATATCGTGCGTCACGAAAATGATCGTCTTGCCCACCTCGTTTTGAATTTGCAAGAATTCTTCCTGGAGGATCGCCCTCGTGATGGGATCGACTGCCCCAAAAGGCTCGTCCATCAGCATGATCGGAGGGTCCGCGCCCAGTGCCCGCGCCACCCCGACGCGCTGCTGCTGACCGCCCGATAATTGTCGCGGATATTGATCGCCCTGAATGCTCGGGTCAATGCCGACCATATCCAGAAGCAAATCTATCCGCTGCCGGATACGATTCTCATCCCAGTCGAGCAGGCGTGGCACAATCGCCACATTATCCCGAATCGTCATATGCGGCAGCAGGCCAATCTGTTGAATGGCATAGCCGATTTGCCGCCGCAAAACCTCCGGTTCAAATTCGTCAATCGGTTGGCCATCAATCAGGATCTCGCCCCGCGTCGTATCAATCAGGCGGTTGACCATACGCAACGCGGTGGTCTTGCCACAACCTGAGGGACCGATTAATACACAGATGTCGCCGTTGTGTACGGTCAGAGTCAGGTCGTCCACCGCCCGAAAGCCGTTTGAATACTCCTTGTAAACATTCTTGAATTCGATCACGCGCCCTGTGCCTTTCGCTATTCGGGCTCTCGTCGGATCATTAGGTCTGCCGGATGCCGGGCGATGTCAACAAGCTTTCCAGGATTTTCAAAGCCGCATCCAGCACGACCGCCAGCAACACCGCCGGAATCGCGCCCAGCAAGATTTGGTCTATCGAGGTGGAGTTCACGCCCAACAAGATAAAATCCCCCAAGGCGCCAGCGCCAATGATGGATGCCACCGCGGCAATGCCAACCAATGAAATCGCGGCATTGCGCACCCCCGCCATAATCACCGGGAATGCCAGCGGCAACTCAATCTGAAAGAACGACTGCGCCGCTGTGAAACCCATGCCCTTGCCCGAATCGATGATGGCCGGGTCGATATTCCGCAGACCGGCATAGGTATTGCGCACCAGCGGCAACAAGGAATACAAGGTCAAGGCGATGATGGCGGGCGCCGTTCCAATGCCCGAGACGCCAAAGTCGCGGATCGTCAATGCTTCGAGTTCGCGACTCCCAATGAGCGCAAGCGCGCCCTGCGCCAGCAGTATAAAGCAGCCCAGAACAGCCACCAGCAAGGGCAGAAAACGTGCAAAGCGATAATACGGCAGCTTAGGCGCGAGGTCGAAGCGCTTACCTGCCGAGACAAAGAGTGGATATATGACGATGGCGCCGGCGGTTAGGGTCCGTAGCGGCGAAAATTCCGCTATTGTCAAGACGGCCAACACAATCTCAAAACCAAAGGCGATGATAAGAACTGCAAGTAGCGCCAGCGGAATAAGCACCAGAATAAAGACCGCGATCAGAGCAAATTGGCGCAATCTGTCTTGCAGGCGCGAATGAATTTGCCGTAAAAACAGCGCTGCCACCACAGCGACCGCCGCGAGTATGAACCAGTTGCGCGCCATCGTGAGGAAATGGACATCGCCAAGCCGCGCCAGCGGCACCAACAAGATGCCGAAGAGCGCCAGACTCGGTATCGTCTGAATGATACCGACCGTATAAAGAATCGCATCTTCCGACTTGGCATCGCGGCTTGCCCATAAACCAAGCGCAATGCCGACGATCAAGCCGGCCAACAGCGCGACCAGCACAAAAACAATATGCTCGAGAAAGCGTAAAGCCAGAGCTTCGCCACGGGCGTGGTACTCAACCATGATCGAATAGACATCCAACGTACCGCTCGCCAGCATAGCGAGAATCACCACTACGCCGACTGCCCCCGTCAGGCTGCGAACCAGGCTGGCGGCGCCACTCCGCTGCAAGTCAAGCAAGCCGGCGAACAGCACCGTGTAACCACCTGCCAGCCCCGTCGCGATTGCGGCTGACGTCAAAATACGTGGATTGCTGATGCGCGTTCCCGCTTCAAACAAAGCTTCCGCGCCAATCAAATACTGGCTACCCGCTATCGTCGGCAAGTACAGCGTCAGAATCACAATCAAGTTGCCAACAGCTACTAGCGACCAGCCTCGCCGACTGACATCACTTACAAATGCCAGCAGCAGCGGCGTCAATGCCAGCAGAAAAAGCAGGAGATAACGTGTATCTCCCGGAATCTCTAACAATCCCACTGGTAAGCCGGACGCGAGCCGATTGGGTTTTACTTCGATGACAGGCAGGAAGAAGAAACCAAAGCTGGCGAAACTCCCACCCAGCATGGCGATCAAGTTGCTCTTTTGAATCGCTGCCCTCCGCTTGCCCGTCTTGACGGCTGGAATTGGCTTTCGGGAGCACAAAGGCAAAGTCCCCCCGAAAGCAGTCGAAGCAATTAATGCAAAATCTAATTGCCGATGAAGCCGCTTTCCTGCAACCAACTGCGTACGGCATCGGCCGGGTTTGCGCCTTCAACTTCAACTTCCGCATTCAACGTCTGCAGCGTTACGTTGTCCAGCGCGCGGAAAATCGGGTTCAAGATACCAGCGATTTCCGGATTGGCGCGGATGATCTCACCGCGGATGACCGGTGTCGGCGCATAAATCGGCTGCGCGCCGAATGGGTCATCCAGCACAATGAAGTTGTATGCCATCAACGCGCCATCGGTCGAATACGCCATGGCGAAGTTGACATCGTTGGCGCCTTCGTTCAGGGCTTGCTCTGTCTGTGCCGGCGTCGCGTTGGATATGATGAGCAATTGATCGTCCGTCAAGTCAAAATCGTAGGTCTCCTCGAAAGACGCGATGCCATCGGGACGCTGTGCAAATTCATCGCCCGTCGCCATATAGACAAAGCCACCATCGTTGACATAATCCGCCATATCGATCACCGAGTAAATGCCGTTCTCTTCCGCAAAAGCCGCTGTCACCGCGAAGGCATAGGTGTTGTTGGCCGGCGTCGGCGCCAACCAAACAAGATCATTAATCGCCGCATCCAGGGAGCTCACCAGCGCATAACCCAAGACGCGATGACCATAGGCTTCCTGCGGAATATCGTACCACTCCACATCGTTGAAGTAGTTGTAGAGTGCCGTACCGGTGTATTCGGGGTAAATGTCGGTCTCGCCATTAACCAGCGCGTCACGGTTCACCTGTGTCCCGCCGAGATTCGTGCGATCGACCACGTCCAGTCCCGCGTCTTCCAGCGCTGCTACGATAATCTGCCCCAGAACGATCTGTTCTGTGAACTGCTTCGAGCCCACGCGGATCGGGCTATCCTGCGCGCTAACGACCCCAAATGCGCTGATCAGCAAGCCAGCAATCAAGAGCCAAAGTCCAAACTTCTTCATCTTGCACCTCCTTTTGGCAGGTAATCTATATGGTGTGGCAACGTTGCCTTGGCGCATTCATCAAAGATAGTCGCCTGCAAAACAAAAACTCTTGGGTAGTCCGCCGACTGCTCAACCAAACGTGGTGTAAGAATGAAAGCTTACAAGGTGAGTGTCAACTTACTGTCGACTATTTTTAACAAATACACCTCTATATTAGCATGACCCAGGCAAAGATACAAGCGCCGTTGTCGAACGCAAGTCTATCCTTAGTCTTATCTAAATCAGCATTTGACCTTCTATTTGAGTTCGCCGCTAGATGTCGAAGCCGAGTGGGTTGATTGTGTGGCGACACAACGGTCACAATTATCGTTGCCGCAGCCTGGCTTCTAATAGCGCATCCACATCTGCGCGATAGGGCGTGCTGCGCGCCGTGCCCCGCTTTGTCACGCAGAGCGCCGCCGTCGCGTTGGCGAAGCGAACCGCGTCATTCAGATCCATTCCCTCTGCCAGCGCCACCGCCAAGCCCGCATTAAACGCGTCCCCCGCGCCGGTGGTATCGACCACATCCACTTGATAAGTCGACACGGCATTGCTCTCAGTCCCAGTGACGATCTGCGCGCCGCGCGCGCCCAGCGTCACCACCGCCGTCTGATCGCCTCGGGTTAACAGGCTGCGCGCCGCCGCCTCGACATCGTCACCGCTGCCGGTCAAAGTCTCAAGCTCGGTTTCATTCGGCGTCAGATAATCCGCCAGTTGAATCGTCTCCTGCGGGATGGCGGCTGCCGGCGCTGGATTGAGGATGGTCGTAAGGCCCAGTTCCTTCGCCGTCTGCAGCGCATAAGCCACGATATCGAAATTGACCTCCAGCTGCACGATCAGCACATCAGCCGCCGCGATTCGCTGGCGCGCCGCGTCAATGTCGCTCGGCTGCAAGCGCAAGTTGGCGCCCAATATCACCACGATCATATTCTCGCCGCTGCTATCGACCAAGATCGGCGCTACGCCGGTGGCGTGGTCTTCGTCTTGTTTCACGAAATCGCGGTTGACGCCCTCGGCATCCCAGATTTCAAATGCCAGGTTGGCGAAGACATCCACCCCCACACGCCCGATAAAAGTGACCTCAGCGCCCAGCCGCGCCGCCGCCACCGCTTGATTCGAGCCCTTGCCGCCGGCGCCGGTCTCAAAGCGATCGCCGTGAACCGTCTCGCCGGGCTTCGGCATCCGCTCCAGATAAGACATCAGGTCGGTATTGAAGCTGCCCACCACCACAATCTTTGCCGTCATGATCGCTTCCTTTATTGTTCAGCCGCGATTCACTATACTTTATTCTGAACGATTATAGTTCATCCGACTAGCGATAGGTGATCCGTGACACAGTTGCAACTCGCACTCGACGGCGACATGCCCACAGCGCTCGACATACTGGCGCAAGTCCATCCTTTCATCGACATCGCCGAGGTCGGCACGCCGCTGGTCTTTCGCGAAGGCATGAATGCCGTCCGCCGTATCCGCGCCGCCTATCCGCAGCTCACGCTGGTAGCCGACTTGAAGATCATGGACGCGGGCGAAGCCGAAGCCGATATCGCTTTTAGCGCCGGCGCCGACCGTGTGACCGTCATGGCACTCGCCAGCGATGCCACCATTGAGGGTGCCTTGATAAGCGCGCGTTCGCATCAAAAACAGGTCATGGTTGACATGATGCAAGTGAGCGATCCGCTCGCCCGCACGGGACAATTGCTCGCGCTCGGCTGCGATCTGCTCTGTCTGCACACCGCCCACGACCTGCAATCATCGCAAGCCTCGCCCTACGCCCAACTTGCCCAACTACGCGCGGCGCTGCCATCAGCCAGACTGGCAATTGCCGGCGGAGTCAAACTGGCTGCGCTCAACCGTATTCTGCCACTTGCGCCGCAAGTCATAGTCGTTGGCTCTGCCATCACCGCCGCTGCTGAGCCACGCCGAATTGCAGAGCAATTTCACGAGAGGATACGTCGCCATGGAACACCGTGAACTTGTCGCTGCCATCCTCGACGATATCGCGCGCACCTTGCAACAAGTGGACCCGGCGCAGATCGAGGCGCTGGGTTCCGCCTTGCTGTCGGCTGAGCGTATCTTCATCGCCGGCAAAGGACGCACTGGCTTGCAGATGCGCGCCTTCGCCATGCGTCTGATGCACCTCGGCTTAACTGTGCATGTCGTTGGCGATGTCACCACACCGGCCATCGGCGCAGGCGACTTGCTGCTGATCGGTTCTTCGTCGGGGCGGACAAGCTCGCTGCTGCGCTATGTCGAAAAAGTTAGCGCAACCGGCGCAAAGCTGGCGACCTTGACCGGCAACCTCGACTCGCCCATTGCTGCCGCAGCCGACAATCTTGTTTATATCCCCGCCTCCAATTTCAAAGCCGGCGAAGACACGGGCCAGGACTCGGTATTGGTGATGGGCTCACTCTTCGAGCATTGTCTGGGCTTGCTCTGTGACCTGCTCATTATCCGTTTGAAGACGGCGCTGAATGTGGCGGAAGCCGAAATGAATGCGCGCCACGCCAATCTGGAGTGATGGCGCAAGATTATCCTGAGGGAAAGCACATGCCCGCGACATACGAGCAGATCCTCGCAGATGCCAACCGAACCGTCGCTGAAACCGCCGCTGCAATCGGTGACGATCCGCAGCGTCCTGCCTATCACCTCATGACCGCCGCCAATTGGATCAACGACCCTAACGGACCGGTCTACTACGATGGCTACTGGCACATGTTTTTCCAGCACAATCCCTATATCGCCGATTTCGGGCCGATGAGCTGGGGGCATGCCCGCAGCCGCGATCTGGTACATTGGGAGCATTGCCCCATCGCCATCATGCCGTCGCCCGCTGGCGACGATGGCGCCGGTTGCTGGTCGGGCAGCGTCGTAATTCATGATGGCGTCCCCACGATGATGTATTCCGCCGTCGCTGATATGACACTGTGGAATGCTGCTGACGATCTTCCGCCATCGGACCGGCAGCGTATTCCGCAGGGCTACTATGACGAGTTCCTGCTGGAGGTCGACCAGGAGACGCAGTGCATCGCGACCAGCAGCGACAACTTGCAAACCTGGAACAAGCATCCCGCTAATCCGGTGATTCCAGCGGTGCCCGATGGTCTCGATCTGATTGGCTTTCGCGACCCCTTCTTGTGGAAAGAAGAGGACGAGCGCTGGTATATGCTGCTAGGCTCCGGCATCAAGGGGCAGGGCGGTGTGGCACTGCTCTATCGCTCGCCCGATCTGATCGAATGGGAATACCTTAACCCGCTCTATATCGGCGAGCCTTCAGAAAGCGGCATCAATTGGGAGTGCCCGAACTTTCTAGACTTGGGCGCCAAGCATTTGCTGGTCGTCTCGCCGCATGGACGCCCGATCTATTGGCTGGGGGACTACGCCGACCACTATTATTTGCCCGATGGACCAGCCAAGCGCCTGGACTGGGGCGACGTATTCTATGCGCCGAACAGCCTGCGCGACCCGTCGGACCGCTGGTTGATGTGGGGCTGGGTGCGCGAAGCTCGTCCGCGCGATCAATATACGGCCGCCGGCTGGGCTTCCTGCTTGACCCTGCCGCGCGAAATTGCGCTGGATGCGGGCGGTGAGCTGGTCGTGAAACCGGCCGCCGAAATCAAACAACTGCGGCATGGCACGCTTTTCGACAGTGCGGTTTTCGTCACGGATAATCGCCCGCATTCCCTCGGCGATGTTGAGGGCGATCGACTTGAGATCGTCCTCCAACTGACGGCTGCAGACTGCGACAAGCTGGGTATTCAATTCAGGCGCAGTCCTGATGGCGCGCAATTTACCGAAGTGGTCTACGATTTCAGAAAGGGCCTGCTGCGTTTGTCGCGCGAGCAATCTACCGACACTGGTGAAGTGACCGTAGATCCCTGCGAGTGTGCGCTGCCATTGCCGGATGGCGAAGCGCTGAAGCTGATGATATACCTGGATAACTCGGTCATCGAGATCTACGCCAACGATCGAATTACGATGACGAGCCGGATCTATCCCAGTCGCGCTGACGCTCAGGGATTACGCCTTTACAGCGTCGGGGGTGGCGCGAAAGCGCATGTGACCGTCTGGCAAATGGGCAGCATTTGGCAAAGCTAGATATGGACTGACTGATGACCAAGCAAGAGCGATTTGACAAGTTGTATTCGATTATGCGTCGGGCAGGGCTGGACGTTGTTGCGCTGATTCCTGGACCGAATCACCGCTATCTCACCAACGCGGTGCACTACGTCCTGGAGCGTCCCATCGTCACCTTCTACTCGCTTGATCAGGCGCCGATCGCCGTCATACCGGAGTTGGAAATCTCCTTGTTTCAGCGACACGCCGCTCCGCCGCAACTTGTGTCTTATACCGATGCGGAAGGTTACCAAGGCGCCTTTCGAAGGGCGCTCGAAACGATAGGCGCCCGCGGAAAGACCATCGGTGTGGAAGGCTTGCAGATGCGCTTCTTTGAAGGTGAGATCATCCGTCAAGCCGAGCCTGACGCCGCGGTCATCAATGCCTCAGCTCACCTTGCGGAACTGCGCTTGCACAAAGATGACGAAGAAATCGCCTCGCTGCGCCGCGCCATTGAAATCTCTGAGAGCGCGCTTCAGGCGACGTTCGACGAAGTCAAAATCGGCATGAGCGAGATCGAGGCGGCTGCACTGTTAGAGAATCACATGCGCGCGTTAGGCGGGCAGGGACTTTCCTTCGGTACCATTCTTCATGCGGGCGGCAATACCACGCTGCCGCACTTGGGTCCTCTCGATTACCGCATCCAAGAGGGTGACCCGCTGATCGTGGATTTCGGCGCGACATTCGACGGCTACTGCGCCGATATCACGCGCACCGTATTCGTCGGCGCGGTCAGCGACGAGCAGCGCGGGTTTTACGCCGTGGTGCAGGCAGCCAATGAAGCGGGCCGCTTGGCGGCGCGTCCGGGCGTCACGGCAGAATCTGTCGATCTCGCGGCGCGGCAAGTATTCATAGAGGCCGGCTACGAAGATCTGATACGCCATCGCAGCGGGCACGGCTTGGGTTTGCAAGCGCACGAAGCGCCCTACATCGTGCAGGGAAATCAACGCATCCTGCAGCCGGGCATGGTCTTTACTATCGAGCCGGGCATTTATCGGAATGGCGAAATCGGCGTGCGCATTGAAGACAATGTTTTGATTACGGAGGACGGCGCCGTGAGCTTGACGAGCTTTCCGCGTGACCTTCTGGTCGTTTAGCCAGCCTGGTCGTGGCCTGTGCTGGGCATACCAACCATCGAAAGTGTCGCCATTGCATCGCATTTCATCTCCGATAGCATTAGTATTACAGCGCAAATAAATGACTCCGAGGGGTCAAATGGACCAGAACGCCAGCGGCAAACCTGAATTTTCTCGAACAGATCTTGAGCGCCTCCATGCGCCGGCGCCAAAGCATATCAAAGCATTCTTTGATGAACCCTACTCGGTTGACGCGAACAAAATTGAAGAATACCAAGAAAAGGGCTACGTAAAGTTGGAGCAGATCATCACCGGTGAGCCGCTCGACTATTATCGCGAGTTGATCGGCTTGGCTGTCGGTCACCGCTTCAAGGACGACGATAGGGCGCTCGCCGAGAAGCGCGTCTATGAGCGAAGTTTCCTGCAAGCCTTTAACCTCTGGCCCCACTACCCGGCGATAGCGGAATTCGTTCAGTGTTTTCGCTTTGCCGATGTCGCGCGGCGGATGATGGAAGTGGAGGGTGTAAAGCTCTGGTTCGATCAGGCGCTATACAAGGAGCCCGGCGGCCGCATCACCGATTATCATGTCGATGCTGCGTTTTGGCCCGTGCATCCTGCTGCGAAGACCACGACCATTTGGATGGCGCTGGTTGATGTGCCGCGCGAACGAGGCTGCATGGCCTTCGCCACCGGCAGCCATAAACTTTCGCCCGACGCCGAGTTTGTCGACATATTCAACGCGCAAGACGAAATCGCCATCGGCAGTAATGTTCGTCACTATCCCTGGGAGTGGGTGCCGCTGGCGCAAGGCGATTGCACCTTCCACTCGGGGCTGCTCTATCATCGGGCGGGCGGCAATGAAACCGACGTCATGCGTGAAGCGATGACGACCGTCTATATGACCGCGGATGCGATCTTCGACTGGCCCGAATCGAACCCGGGGGCGGGCGAGCGCCATCCCTTCGCGACAGAGGGCTTGGCGCGCGGCGATGTGCTGGAATCGCGTTTCGCGCCGCGACTGTTGTAAGCGCGGGATGGGGAGCGCGAAATGCCGAAAAAGCATGGGTTGACTTCGGATGAAATTGACTGAGATTCTCACGCAGGAAACGGAAATCAGCAGGTATGCAACATTTGTTGCAACACCGAAAGTGTGGTATATGTTCTACTGCAATCGTGCGATTGGTTTCTAAATCTCGATGACTGACGATTCCAAGCGGCGATTCTGGCATTATCCGCTACTGTGCGCAAAGGAGGTGAACAGGGAAAAGGCCAAATTTGTAATACCGCAATCGCGAATAAAGTTGTTACAGGAGGCAACATGAGTTCAGAAAAGAAAATGAGTCGCCGCGATCTATTGAAATTGGCGGCAGCCGGAAGCACGGGGCTAGTCCTCAGTGGTATTCCTGTCCGCGTGATCGCGCAGGATACGGTGACGATCAAGGTGCAGACGGCCGGTCTGGATGATAATACGCTTCAGCCCGTCGCCGACATCATGACCGCGCGCCATCCTAATGTGCAAGTCGAATGGGTTGTGCTGACGGGTATCGACCACGAAGAAGTTGCTGCCAAGATTCTGGCTCTGGTAGCAGCCGGCGAGACCATTGACGTCGGCTATGCCGCCACCGAAGCCTGCCAGCTCTTCGCCGGTCAAGGCTTGGCCGCGCCATTGGACGATCGGATTGTCAACGATCCCGATCAAGACTTTTGGACCGACTTCTTCTCCGATGTCCACCCCTCATTGGTGGAAGCGATGATGTACGAAGGCGCGCTGTACGAGCCCCCGCGTGACTTCAACGCGGCCAATATGTACTTCAACACCAGTGTGCTGGCGGAAAATGGCTTCGATGTGCCTGGTCCCGACTGGACCAAGGACGACTTCGTCGAGATCGCCCGCGGCACCACCAAGAAAGACGACACGGGCAATACCGAGGTCTTCGGTTATGCCTGGACCAACCGCCTCTGGGGCAGCTGGATGCCTTGGATCTTCGTGGCTGGCGGCAACCTCTATACTGAGGAACGCGCGCCCGGCGGTGAATGGGTCTGGGACGGCTACTACGAGGGCGATCCGGCCGTCGAGGGACGCGGCGGCGGCTTCCGCTGGCGCACGCCCATCGCCAACTCGCCCGAGGTGGTCGAGGCGCTGCAATTGGTCGTTGATCTCTGGCAAGAAGGCGTTACCCCCGATATTGAAATGGGCAGCGGCCAGACCCTCACCGGCTTCTATTCATCTGGCCTTCTCGGCATGACGCCGGCTGGCGGATTCTGGGCTGGGCGCCTGGGCAACGAGGGCATGGCAAAGGGCGATTTCGATGTCCAGTTGTGGCCCGCTTGGCGCAACCAGAAAC
The DNA here is from genome assembly GCA_965223515.1 of Phototrophicaceae bacterium. Taxonomy (GTDB): domain Bacteria; phylum Chloroflexota; class Anaerolineae; order Aggregatilineales; family Phototrophicaceae; genus UBA6055. Next base: position 2,612,930 of record CBDCWK010000002.1, on the reverse strand, counting down.
ATCAATTTGGTACCGGCGGCCACTGGCTGGCCACCGTGTCGACGGCGCCCGACGAAGCCTGGGAATGGATGAAGATCGAAGTCAGCCACGAAGGCTTCCAGAGCAGCCAATTCTTCAACCCGGTGATCATCACGACACCGGCGCGCCGCTCCTACAGCCAGAAGGACGCCTTCGAATCGACGGGTCCAGCCAACAGTGATGTTTTCTATAGTACGCTGGATGACCATCCGTCGACGTCGCCGATTCCGGCGCCGCCCTGGTCGAACCCGATGACCACCATCTTCACTACGGGGACCAGCAATGCCATGTCCGGCGCGATGGATCCGCAGTCTGCGCTTGATGAGATGCAGCGCGAATTGGAAGACTTGACCGCTCGTCAACCGCAATACTACGCCGACAACTAAAACGAGTACCGTGTAGAGCCGATACGGTTCGTATTGGCTCTACCCCCTCTGCAGATCGAGGATAGGCAATGACAACTGTGAAAAGACAAGCCGACGGCGGCGGTGGACTCTTGCATTGGCTGATGCAGGATACCATGGACGGGTTGCGCCGGCGCCGCGCTATTTTGGGATACATGTTCTTACTTCCAACATTGCTCGGCATTTTCATATTCACAGCTGGTCCGGTCTTCGTCTCTTTCGGTCTCAGCTTGTTCCGCTGGAATATTTTCAAGCCGCCCGACTTTGTCGAGCTGGCCAATTATGAACGCTTGCTCGGAGATGCCCGAATAGCCATTAGTTTTGGCAATACACTGAAATTTACCGTATTGGCGGTCGCGACACAGGTCTCGATTGGACTGCTGCTGGCAATGGGTGTCCACCGCATTACCCAAACCGCCATGCGCTACTATTTTCGCACCGCATTTTTCCTGCCACTTTTGATGTCCGGCGCGGCAGTCGCCGTCGTCATGGGGTATATCTTTCACAAAGAATTTGGACCGCTAAATTATTATCTGGCTCTTATGGGAATTCAGCAGATTCCCTGGAAAACATCAGCCGATTGGGTGCTGATCACGATTGTTATCATGTCGGCTTGGCGCAATCTCGGTTTTACCTTCGTTTTGTTCCTGGGCGGACTGTCCAATATTTCGCGCGAGGTGCTCGATGCGGCCGATGTCGATGGCGCTCAAGGCTTCCGTCGCTTGTGGTCGGTCACCATCCCCTTGCTAAGTCCGCAGATCTTGTTTGCGGCAGTCACCGGCGTGATTGGCGCGGTGCAAGTTTTTGAAGAGCCCTTCATCATGACCCGCGGCGGACCAGGGAATGCCAGCCGAACCGCTGTGATGGTTTTATATGAGGCAGCCTTCAAGAATATCGAATATGGTTATGGCTCCGCCATCGCCGTGGTGCTGTTTCTGGTCATTCTGGCATTCACCGTAGCGCAGATGTGGATAAGCCGGCGCTGGGTATTCTATCAATAGGCGAAGGCGGGAGACAATTGATGACCGCAAATGCAATACGAAATCCCGGCGAAGTCAGCGCTGCGCAACATCGGCTGCAAGTATTCACTTTTGTCGCCAGCAAATATGTGCCAATTATTGTATTGTTCATGCTCAGTCTCATTATTATTGCGCCTATGGTTTGGACATTTTCTACTTCTTTACGTAAAGGCACCGAATCTTTCACCGTGCCTCCGAGATGGCTGCCGACGGATTTGGCGGTTAAAAATTATGAACAAGTCTTCGAAAAAGTGCCCTTTGGGCGGCAGATGATCAATAGCACGCTCATTACCATGGGCACAGTTGTCGGGCAATTGATCTCGGCATCGCTTGCGGGATACGCCTTTGCGCGCCTCGACTTCGCGGGAAGGGAAGTCTTATTCTGGGTAGTCTTAGCCACCATGATGATCCCAATACAAGCCGTGGTGATACCGGTATTCATTTTTCTGCGAAACTTGGGCTTGGTCGATACATTGTGGTCGTTGATCTTGCCCGCGGTTCCGACTGCTTTTGGCACCTTTCTGCTGCGGCAATACTTCCTGACGATCCCGATTGAGCTGGAAGAATCCGGATTGATCGATGGCGCCAATCAGTGGCAGCTTTTCTACAAAATCTACCTGCCGCTGGTCAAGCCAGGTCTGGCGGTGCTGGCCATTCTAAGCTTCAATTTTCACTGGAACGAATTCTTCCGCCCCTTGATCTTTTTGATCGACAACGAAAACTTCCCCATCACGCTGGGCATTTTCCAACTGCAAGGCTACATGATGACCGGATCCATAGCGGTTGTCTTGGCTGGGGTGGTTATGTCGCTGGTGCCGGTCATTATTATTTTCCTCTTGGGGCAGCGTTACTTGATCGAAGGCATCATGCGCGGCGCGATCAAGGGTTAAGGCATGTGATTCACTTCAAGACTGTCGGTGTGCATGAGTGTATTCTATAAACCTGCGGACGGATTTCTCGGCGATGTCATCCCCTTTTTTTGGGATGGCGTCTACCACGCCTTCTACCTGAAAGCGCCGCTGCCACCGCTGCGCAACGGCGCGCACCACACCCCATACGCGCACGTAGCATCGCGAGATCTGGCGCACTGGGAGGAACTGCCGCTCGCTATCGAACCCGGTCCGCCGGGGTCGCCAGACTCGGTGAGTTGCTTCACCGGCTCAATCATCGAGCGCGATGGCAGATTCTATCTTTTCTACACCGGCTTCCCGGGCGAAAACAAAGCGCAGACAGTCTGCCTGGCTACCAGCATAGACTTGATCACCTGGCAGAAGGATCCGCGCAATCCGATCATCGAAGCAGACTCGCGCTGGTATGAGGCGATCGATTGGCGCGATCCTTTCCCCTTTTGGAACGACGAAGCCGGCGAATACTGGATGCTGCTGGCCGCCCGCGAAAAAGACGGACCTGCAAATCGGCGCGGCTGCATCGCGCTGATGACCTCGCCTGATCTCGAAGCATGGGAGGTCAAGCCGCCTTTCTGGTCTCCGCGGCTCTATTACACACACGAATGCCCGGATCTCTTCCGCTGGGATGATTTCTGGGTGCTGGTGTATTCGACCTTCAGCGAGCGCAACGTGACGCATTATCGCGTCAGCAAATCGCTTAACGGTCCCTGGCTGACGCCGGAAAATGACACCTTTGACGGCCGTGCCTTCTATGCCGCCAAGACAGCCGGCGACGGCAAGCGCCGTTTCGTCTTCGGCTGGAACCCCACGCGTGAAAACGAAGCCGATGATGGGGATTGGCAGTGGGCGGGGCACATGGTTGTGCATGAATTGCTGGCGCTGGACGAAACCGGCTTCCGGCTAGCGTCACCGCCCGAACAAGACACGCTCTTTTCACAAACCTGTGACCTGCAATTGCGTGCGAAAATTGGTGAATGGCGGACTGAAAGTGCTTCCTTTTCCAGCGAAGCGGTCGATGGCTTCGCCGCTTGTACATTAGCTGAGATGCCGATTGCTGCGCTGATCGAGGCGCGGATTACCGCTCAGCCACAGACGCGTGGCTGCGGCTTGCTGCTGCGCTGCGCTGACGACATGGAGCGCTATTATCAGATTCGCTGGGAGCCCGGGCGTCAGCGCGTGGTTGTTGACCGCTGGCCGCGACCCGGCGACGAACCTTATATGCTGGAACGGCTGATTCCAGGTGGTGCCGCCGAGTCATTGCAGCTCAAAGTTTTCGTCGATGGCACTGTCTTGGTCGTATACATAAACGATTCAGTTGCCTTGAATTGCCGGATGTACGACCATGCCAGCGGTCAACTGGGTCTATTTGTATCTGAAGGGGGCGCGGTGTTCGACCAGGTAACGATGCGCTCTCTCCCGTCACAGTAGCCACATGAGCGAAAAAAAGCCCTTTCATTCGCGCAAGTCCTATCAGCCGGGCTTGGTCTTCCAGCCAGCCGTGCATCAGCAAGTTGGGCGCGGCATCGATAAACTGGTCGCTGCGATCCGACCGACCTTGGGTCCGACGCCGCGAACAGTCGCGGTTACGCACCTTGACAATGTGCATAAGACTCCCGAAATCCTCGACAACGGTGGCATCATTGCGCGCCGCGTTATCGAGATGGGCGCGCGCGACGAAGACATCGGCGCTATGCTGGCGCGAGCGCTAATCTGCCGTCAGCATGACGAGATGGGCGATGGCAGCGCTACCGCGGCGGTGCTGTTACAGGCGATATATCGCGGCGGTCTCCATTACCTTGCGGCCGGTGGCAATGCCATGCGCTTGCGGCATTATCTGGAGCGCGCCCTCGCGCATGCCCTCGCAGGTCTGGATGAAATGACAGTTCCGGTAAGGGGCAAAGACAAGCTGACGCAGGTCGCCCAAGCGATTTGCCATGATCCGTCTTTGGCGAAACTGCTGGGCGAAATCTTCGATATTATCGGCAGCTATGGCCAGTTGGATATCCGCAAAGATCATAGCCGCGAGCTGCGCCGCGAGTACGTCGAGGGCATGTTTTGGAACAGCGGCCTGTTCTCTCGCGATATGATCGCCAATCAAAAAGAACTGCAAACTGTTTACGAAGAGCCCGCGATTGTCATCGCCGACTTTCAAATAAATGATCCGCGCCACATCATGCCGATGCTGGAAATCGCCGTCGAGCAGAAGGTCGAGAGACTCGTGCTGATCGCTGGCGAGCTGTCGGGCGATGCCATAGCCGGCGTGACGATGGCGAACGGCAAACTGAAGAACTTTCAGGTCATGGCTGTCCGCGGTCCCGGCATGAATCCGGATGATCGCCAAGCGGCGATCGAAGATTTGGCAGTCTTGACGGGTGGCCAGCCCCTGCTGGGAGTAGTAGGAGACAGCCTGAAAGACATCAAGCGCGCCAACTTTGGCAGAGCGCGGCGTGCCTGGGCGAGCACGCATAACTTCGGCATCATAGGCGGCAAGGGCGACCCGCGACAACTACGAAAGCACGTCAGCAACTTGCAGAAGCAATATCAGCGGACCGATGACAAGGAGCGCCGCGAGAAGCTGCAGGCTCGCATCGGCAAGCTGATGGGTGGCTCGGCGACGCTATGGATCGGCGGTCTCTCAGAAACCGAGATTGAGGAGCGCAAGGCGCTGACGGAATCGACCGCGGATGCCATGCGCGCTGCCGTCAAAGATGGTGTGCTGCCCGGCGGCGGCATGGCATTTGCCCATTGCCGTCAGTTGCTCGCGCCCATGCTTGAGAACGGCGCCGACCCCGACGAACGCGCTGCTTTCCGCATCCTCCATGATGCTCTGGCTGAACCGGCGAGGGCGATATATGAGAATGCCGGCTATGAACCCGGCGAAATTTTCGGGCGCATCACGCATGCCGCTGATCGTCAGGGCTTTGACGTGATCAGCGGGCGACTCACTGATATGAACAGTCTGCTGGACAGCGCCGCGATACAAAAGGCAGCGCTGCGCAACGCTGTCTTGACCGCAGGCATGGCGCTGACCATAGACGTGGTCGTGCATCACAAGACACCGGAAATCTCGCGCACACCCGGCTAGGGCAGGTGTATGAAGCATTCAATCTTTAGTCTCGAATTTCAGACGGCCGCTGACACGGTGTACGCGCTGGCGGCTGCGCCTGAGGGACCCTGCTTCGCTGCTTGCAACTCGGGTCTCTACCGCTCACTCGACAAGGGCTGCACATGGAAGCTGTTAGACACATCAGCGGAGAAGGTCACGACTGCGGTAGCGATTTCGCCCCAATTCACGGCTGACCGGTCAGTATTTGCCGCGGTCAAAGGCGGCATCTTGCGCTCAAGCGACGCTGGCGAAACCTGGTTCACGACCGCTTTTCCCGCGCCACCGCCGCTCTTCTCGAGTCTGGTCGTTTCGCCCGACTTCGAACATGACGGCGTTTTGCTGGCGGGCACGCTGGAAGATGGCGTGTTTTCCTCGTCCAATCGCGGCATTGATTGGCAGCCCTGGAATTTCGGTCTATTCGATCTCAATGTGCTTAGCCTGGCAATATCGCCGCATTGGCGCGCCGACGAGATGGTGTTTGCCGCAGCAGAAACCGGCTTGTACCGCAGCGGCAATGGCGGACGCGCTTGGCGCTTCACTGGCTTCCCGACGGAGTGCGCCCCCGTGCTTTGCATGACCATCTTGGCGGATGAAAGCGCTGACAAGTTCAAGCTCTTCGCCGGGAGCGAGACGCATGGTCTGCTCGTGTCGCGTGACGAGGGCGAGACCTGGCAGCGCCTGGCGCCGGACTCACTTCCCGCGGCGGTGAATCAATTGCAGGTAAGCTGCGACAGCGATGGCAGCTTCACGATGTACGCAATGGCAGATGACGGCATATTACGCTCCAACGACGAAGGCGAGACCTGGGTCGCGCTGCAAGCCATTGAAGGGGCGCCGACCGCGGTTCTCATACTGGATGACGCCGTACTACTTGGCATCCTGGGGCAGGGCATCATGCGTATTCCGCTGCGCTGAGCATAGTGTTGCGAAGGAGCAGGCAGTGAAAGAACAAGTCTTTGAATTTTCCCTTGGCGACTTCAAATGCGTATCAATCAGTGATGGCATGCAGCCGATTGAAGGCGACTTTCTGCCGGCTTTCTTCAACGGCTCCGCGACCGACGAGCTGGCAGTCGAGCTGCAAAGACACGGCATCTCTCCCGACCACTACGACTTGGACTGCAACTGCTTGCTCATTGATACGGGCAGCGAGCGCCTCCTGATCGATAGCGGCGGCGGTCCCTTCTTTGACCCTCACCTGGGCCAACTCGCGCCGGGCTTGGCTGCGGCCGGCTATCAGCCGGAGGACATCGACGCCATCGTCTTGACGCATGGCCACCGCGATCACGTCTGCGGCGGGGTCGCTCAGAATGGCGCGATGATCTTCCCCAAGGCGCGGCATATCATGGTGCGGGGCGAATGGGAATATTGGGTGAAAGAAGTGGACATCAGCGCGATGGGCGCGCGCTTCATCGATGACATAACCTTCGCCAGGGAATGCCTGCTCGCCGTTCAAGGTCAGTTGCAGTTGATTGAGGCGGGCGACGAGATCACGCCCGGCATCCACACCATTCCAACGCCGGGCCACACGCGCAATCATATCTCGGTCGCGGTCAATTCTGGCGATGAGCGCCTGATCTGCGTTGCCGATACAATGGATGTGCCGCTTCACATCGAGCAGACGACCTGGCACCCGGCCTGGGACGAGTTGCCGGCCGAAGGTATCCGCTCGCGGCGGCGGCTGCTGCAACGCGCGGTGGAGCAAGACACGCTGATCCACGGCTTCCACTTCCCCTTTCCCGGCGTCGGTCGCGTGCGAAGGGCTGGCGAGGGCTGGCGTTTTGAACCGCTGTAACAAAGGACAAGCAGAACGAGTTGGCGAATGGCACGATGAGACTAGAAGGTAGAGTGGCGATCATCACTGGCGCGGCTTCGGGAATCGGCCGGGCAACTGCGCATCGATTCGCCGCAGAAGGCGCTGCCGTGGTCATCGCAGATATCAACGTGGCGGGCGGAATGGCTTGCGCAGACGAGATCATTGCTGCCGGCGGCAAAGCCAGCTTTATCGAGACCGATGTCAGCCAGGAAGACGACCTGCGAAACATGATCGACGCCACTGTGCGGACTTACGGTCAACTGGACATTCTGCATAATAATGCCTTTTGGAACCAGGCGGGTTCCGCTCTGGATGCCACGGCTGAAGCCTGGCAGCGCACACTGGCCGTGACTTTGACCGCGGTGTGGCAGGCATCCAAGCTGGCGATTCCGCACCTGCTGAGAAGCGAGGCGGGCGTCATCTTGAACACCGCTTCGGTCCACAGCATCGTCGGCCTTGCGGGCAGTGCCGCTTATCAGGCAGCCAAGGGTGGCGTTCTCTCGTTGACGCGAGCATTGTCGCTGGAGCTGGCGCCGAAAGTTCGCGTTATCGCGATCTTGCCGGGCGCGATAGCAACCCCGGCTACCAAGGATACGCCCGCCGAAGAGCATGAGAAGTTTCTTGCTCAAGTGCCACTGGCACGCTCGGGTCAGCCGGAAGAGATCGCCAGCGTCGCCGCCTTCCTGGCTTCAGACGAAGCCAGCTATATCACCGGCGCCGGCATCGTCGTTGACGGCGGCTATACCTCGCGCTAGACAAATTGAAGAATCCTTATTCGCAAAGAGTTTATACAGGAAAGAAAACAACCGTGACGACAGACAGCAGACCTGATTACCGCTCCAAAGTACCGCAATATCAATTCGCCGACAGCCTGGCAGCGCAAGAAGCGCAGTTGGCGACCAACGCCATGATGCAGCGTTTCGCCGATTCGCGCCGACAACTCGCCAGCGACCCGCATCGCCCGCTGTATCATTTTGTCAGCCCGGAAAGCACGCTCAACGATCCCAACGGCCTTTGCTACTGGAACGGTTGCTGGCATCTGTTTTATCAAGGTTATCCGCCGGAAGACAGTCGTCAGCATTGGGGACACGCCATCAGCGATGACCTCATCCACTGGCGGGACGTACCCTATGCCATCTACCCGCATCCGGAAGAATGCTGCTACTCCGGCTCGGCGCTGGTGGAAGACGACCGTGTCATCGCCATCTACCACGGTACGCAAATCGGCAATATGGTCGCGCTCTCCTCCGATCCGCTCTTGCTGAATTGGGAGAAGGTCGGTGACGGCGCGGTGATTCCCATGCAGAAAGCCGGCGATCCGCTCTTGCCCTATACCGTATTTGATCCCTGTATTTGGAAAAAGGACGGCGCCTACTATGCGCTCTCGGGCGGCTGGCTGCCCATGGGACCGGATGATAAACAGATTCGCGCCAATTTCCTCTTCCGCTCCAGCGACTTGGAGAATTGGGAATACCTGCATCCCTTTGTTGAGAACGATCAATATACGGTCGTCGGCGATGATGGCGCCTGCCCCTATTTCTGGCCCATCGGCGACAAGCATATCCTGCTCATCTACAGCCACATGACTGGCGGACAATACCTGCTGGGTGATTACGATACAACGCGCGACAAATTCGTGGTCACCGATGGCGGCTTGTTCAACTTCGGTCCTTCGACGCCCTCGGGCGTGCACGCGCCCTCGGCGGCGCCGGACGGCAAAGGCGGCGTCATCGTCATATTCAATATGAATCAAGGCAAGCCGACCCAGGTCTGGAATCAGATCATGACCCTGCCGCGCCGGCTCACCCTGGACGCGGATAATCGCCTGCTGCAGGAACCGGCCGGCGACATCGAGTCGCTGCGCTATGACCAGCAGAGCGTGGGTGAAACAGCCTTGCCCGCCAACGAAGAAATCGTACTTGACGCTATTCAGGGCAATGCCATGGAACTGGCGCTGGAAATTGACCCGGGCGCTGCGCCGCTGGTTGAGCTGAATGTGCTGCGTTCGCCCATTCGCGAGGAATTCACGCGCATCGCCTTTTACCCAAAGCGCGGCAATCGTTATCGCCAGCGCCTCTCCAAGACCCAAGCCATGAATGCCAGCACGGCAGCCATGCAGCAGTTGCCTCAGCGCTACGAGAGTCTTATTTCCATCGATGCGTCTTATGCCTCGACGCTGCCGGAAGCGCTGCCACGCGCGCCGGAAATCGCCCCAGTCTTTCTGGCAGACGATGAGCCGCTGCAATTGCGCGTCTTCATCGACCGCAGCGTGGTGGAGGTCTTCGTCAACGGCAAGCAGTGTGTGGCCGTACGTGTGTATCCCGGGCGGGCGGATAGCCTCGGCGTATCACTGCGGGCGCAGGGCAGCGCAGCCACGCTCAGACGGCTCGACGCCTGGCAGATGAAAGGCATCTGGGACTAGGACAAGCGCTCAGTCCACCGAGATTTGTTAGCCCTTGACCGTGCCCGCCGTCAAACCGCGTGTGATGAAGCGCTCAAGCAGCAAGCCCATGATGATGACCGGCACCACCGCCATCAGTGTCAGCGCGCTGATGAACCACCATTTTATTGCGCGAAACTGGAAGTCAATTCAGTCGTCAACTCGGATCAGGTTCACCTCAAATCTTGCGCAGTCACTGCGATGCACCGCCCGATAGTATTCCAATGCCGTTCCATCACGCAGGTAAGACACACTGTCTAACCGAATAAGTGGCGCACCAGTGGCAATGTTGAGCAGTCTGGCTTCTTCGGCAGTAGCGAGTACTGCCTCTATCGTTCTTGTACCCTTGTAAACCCGAAGGCCATGTTCGTCGCTAAGGAATGCGTACAGCGATCCATGCCTGAAGTCCGCCTCCAGCACTTTTGGACAAAGCGAATAGGGCAGAAAAGACGAAACAATCTGTATCGGCGCCTCGTTCACGAATCGCAATCGCCGCAGTTCAATGACTCCGTCGCCGATCTCCAGACCCAGCTTCCTGGCGATGTTCATGCCGGCGGGAAAAGATTCCAGCTTCAAGACTTGCGAGACCGGCGTGTATCCCTTTTCAACCATGTCGTCATAGAATCCGGTCAAGCGCGCCACTATCCCCTCGTGAATCTTGGGTTCGGCGACATATGTTCCCTTGCCCATGACGCGCACGATGCGGCCGTCGCGCAAAAGATGATCCATTGCCTGGCGAATGACGGTTCGGCTTACCCCGAAGAGTTCACACAATCTGGGTTCGCCGGGAAGCTGATCGCCGCTGATCAATTCGTTCTGGATTATAGACTCCAGAGCTTGATGAACCTGGCTGTGGTAAGGCACCGGTTTACCGGGATCGACCCTGTGCTGCGAAAAGATGGCCGCCTGTCCGTCCATCACCCATCATATCCTATTACAGCTTGATATTACAACTATATTTTAGTATACTATGGTAGACTTTCCATGTCAAATTCTCCGCTCTTGGGACTGCTTGATGGCAAGTTATGTGATTGCGCACGATTTGGGCACGACCGGCAACAAAGCGACGCTCTATGACCGCGAAGGAGCGCTCGTCGGCGCGTCCTTCCATGCCTACGACACCGGGTACGCCCATACAGGCTGGGCGGAGCAGAATCCCAACGATTGGTGGGAGGCGGTTCGTCTCTCGACGCGCCGTTTGCTAAGCGAGGCCGGCGTCCGCAACGATGACATCGCTTGCATCACTTTCAGCGGTCAGATGATGGGGGCAGTGCCGCTCGACCGTGAAGCGCGTCCTCTGCGCAGCGCCATCATCTGGGATGTATTTCTTGCACGGCTGGACTGAGGTCATCGCCGAAGTATTTGGCATCCAAATGGATCGCAAGCTGTTTGACCAACTGAGCGCCGCCGGGCTGCGCGCATAACGAATCGGAGCGGGACAAGACATGAAATTGATTCCACCATTCAAGACTGAAGTTAACTTTACTACGGGCGCGCTGTCTTCAGCGGATTACATCATCCAGCGAAAGCTGAGCGACATGGCGACGATGTATGCCGACCGTGACGAAGCCGCCCGCATCCTGGCGCAAGAAGGCGACCGCCTGATCTACGAAGTGCAGGGCGTCGACTTGCCGGCGGAAGAGGGACAGATTCCGCATTGCACCACGCGTATTCTGCCCGGGCAGATCGGCGGCGAATACCACATGACCAAGGGGCATTACCACGCGCGGCGCGAACAAGGCGAGGTCTACTTCGGTTTGTCGGGGCGGGGTTATCTCGTCTTGCAGACTGAGTCCGGCGAGTCCGGCGTCGTAGAGATGGTGGCTGGCAGCGCCGCTTATGTGCCGCCCTTCTGGGCGCACCGCACCGTCAACGTGGGTGAAGAAGACTTTGTTTTCTTCTCGGTGTGGGAAGCGCGCGCCGGGCACGACTACGGCACGATTGAGCGCGACGGCTTCCGCAAGCTGGTTGTTATGCGGGACGGCAAGCCGGCGGTGGTGGATAATCCGAAATATGGTTAAAGTCCAAAGCGGTAACGACCGCAATACTCTACTGCACGGTACTCTGCTATAGTGGCACAAATGGCTGATAATATGATCCAAAAACTATGGAAAAGCAACTTTCATTATTCCCTGAAACTGTATCCAGATTTCCCAGCACCCGCTACCAAGGCAGTAAGGCAAAGTTGGTCAACTGGATATGGGCCAAGACATCGCAATTACATTTTGAAACCTGTTTGGATGCCTTTGGCGGCACAGGGGCGGTCGCCTACCGCCTAAAACATGAGTATAAGCAAGTGGCTTATAACGATCATCTGAGGTTCAATTACTGGATCGGGCGGGCGCTAATCGAAAATTCAAGCATTCAACTTAGTAAAAGAGATGTGAACTGGATCTTGGAGACGCATGATATACATTATCCGAGCCTCATTGCCGACACATTTGCTGATATTTATTTTACCGGTGATGAAGACCGCTGGCTTGATCGTGTTATCACAAATATCCATCGTATTGAGAATCAGTACAAAAAAGCGTTAGCGTTTTTTGCATTGGCGCAGTCCTGCATAATCAAGCGACCTTATAATCTGTTTCATCGCAAGAATCTTTATATCCGCACAGCCGAAGTCGAACGATCATTCGGCAATAAGACAAGTTGGGACCGACCCTTTGAGGCTTGGTTTCGGCAATTCGTCGAGGAAGCAAACCAGGCTGTCTTTGACAATGGCAAAGTCAATCAAGCGTTCAATCAAGATGTACTCCATATTGAAGATGATTTTGACCTGGTTTATCTCGATCCCCCGTACATATCAGAAAAAGGCAGCACCGTAGATTATCGAGATTTCTACCACTTCCTTGAGGGGCTCACAAATTACGAGCATTGGCTTGAACAGATTGATATGAGGTCAAAACATCGACGCTTGATTCCACAGTCGAATGAATGGGCGGACAAGAACCGGATTTACAGAGCCTTTGAGCGTGTTTTTGACAAATACGCTGATAGCATTCTGGTGGTCTCCTATCGCAGTGACGGCATCCCCGCGGAGTTAGATTTGGTCAATCTCCTAAAAAACTTCAAATCTGACATTCGGATTGAAAGATATCGAAATTATCAATATGCGCTGTCAAAAAACAAGAAATCGAGCGAAATCCTGTTGATTGGACAGTAGAGGATGCCTGAGTTTGAGCAGCGGCTGCGTGAATATTTGCCACTCTTTCAATCTGCGCTTGCCACAGATATCGGAGATTGGGTTGTCAAAGGATTCATAGATATCCAGCAAAATATCTATACTATTTCAAGCGACACCAAAGTCATCTCGAAACTCATTGAGCTAATGCTTTTCCCATTGTTTGCTCAGTTTGCTAAGCAATATGATTATGAATTACAGCTAGCGGAACATCAAAATCATTATCCCGACATCACCTTTATCTCTACAAATGGTTCAAAGACAGCCATTGACTTAAAATCAACCTAGAAAGAAAAATCTATAAAATTGCTGACTTAAACACTATTCAATCTGTTGCACACGACTTTGTTTTTCTGTTGCAGGAGAAATGGAAACTGGCAACCGATAGACCGGGTAGTGGCAATACCAAGAACATGGGCTCAGTCAATAACATTGAGGCGCTTGTCAATGGAAAAGGGGTTTTCGCATCCGAAGGCAAAGACATATTTGATGATTACTGGATGAATTACCTGACATCGGATATGGCGCGAGCGATTGATTCGGCCGTGCCATATACCAACCTAAGCGAATATTGGGAGTGGCGCAATCGCTAGAGAGACAGAATAACTATGTCCCAGCCCAATATCATCCTCATAATCACCGACCAGCAGCGCTACGACACCATCAACGCGCTCGGCTTCCCCTACATGGACACGCCCAACCTCGACCGCCTCGTCAACGAAGGCGTCAGCTTCGACAACTGCCACATCACCGCGCCCTCTTGCGCGCCGGCACGCGCCAGCCTCTTCACCGGTTACTATCCACATGTCACGGGCATTATGCGCAACGGCGACCGCTGGCGGCACTCCTGGGTCGAGGACCTGGCGGCATCCGGCTATCACTGCGTCAATATCGGCAAGATGCACACCAACCCCTTCGAGACGCCGCTGGGCTTCCACGAGCGCTACGTGGTCGAGAACAAAGACCGCTACCTGGAAGGGCGCTACTACTTGGACGAGTGGGACAAGGCGCTGCAGGCGCGCGGTCTGGTCAAGCAGCAGCGCGTGCTCTACCGGGAACGGGAGGACTACCGCGAGCGGATGGGCGCCTTCAGTTGGGATCTGCCGCCGGAGACGCATTCGGATAACTTCGTCGGCGGGCTGGCGCAAAGGTGGCTGCGCGACCATTCCCCGGAACAGCCGCTCTTCCTCGAGATCGGCTTCCCCGGTCCGCATCCGCCCTATGATCCCACGCCCGATGCCGCTGCCGAATATATTGATCGTGATCTGCCGCTGCCGCAGGTGACGCAGGAAGACCTCGACGGGCAGCCGCCGGCTTTCCAGCAATTGCGGAAGCACAACACCGAGATTGATCACGACTCGATCGTGCACCTGGAGGAGCCGACGCGCTTGCAGCTGCAGCGTCTGCGCGCCTACTACGCCGCCAACGTCAGCATGATCGACAAGCAGGTCGGCGAGATCATGGAGGCGCTGGACGAGCAGGGCTACCTGGAGAACAGCATCGTCATCTTCACCAGCGATCACGGCGATTGCCTGGGCGACCATGGGCATATCCAGAAGTGGACGATGTACGACATCATCACGCGGGTGCCGGCGATATTCTGGGCGCCCGGGCGCTTCGCCACCGGGACGCGCGTCAGCGAGCTATGCCAGTGGATGGATATCGGGCGCACCGTGCTTGAGCTGGCTGGCGTGGAACCCGCCGAGAGCGTGCAGGCGCAGTCGCTGCTGCCGGCGCTGCGCGGCGAGCCCTGGCAGGGGCGCGATTTGGTCTTCGCTGAGCACCCCACCGATGGCGTCTACGAAGGTCCGTACATGACCATGGTCCGCTGTGAGCGCTACAAGCTGGTGCACTTCGTCGGTGAGGAGTACGGGCAGCTCTTTGACTTGGAAGCGGATCCGGGCGAGGAAGAGAACTTGTGGGATGCGCCGGCGCTGGCGGACGTGAAGCGGGAGCTGCTAGAGGCGCTGCTCAACTGGCGGATCGAAAGCACGATACAGACGCGCAACGTCTTTCAGGATCATCGCTGAGACGCCATAAAACCCTCCACGTCGGCGAGAGACTTGGCACCGGCCATGGGACCCTTAGCGGTGACGGCGAGCGCGCCGCAGGCATTGGCTAGTTGGGCGGCTTCGGCGGCGGATTTGCCGGCGAGTGTGGCGCTAAGAAAGGCGGCATCGAAGCAGTCGCCGGCACCGGTGGGGTCAACCTCATCCACGGCGTAGCCCGCTTCATTGACCCGGCCGGCTGAGGTGAAGACGCTGCAACCGTGCGCGCCGCGGGTGACGACGATTACGCGATCGGGACGCTTCTCAAGCAGCATGTCAACCGCTTGATTGATGCTGTCGACGGCAGTGAGTTGCAGCAATTCGGCCGCTGTCGGCAGCAAGATGTCAGCCGCCGACATGAATTCGGCGAAGACGGTGCGCGCCTTTTCCGCTGGCAGCAATTCCGGGCGCAGGTTGGGATCGAAACTGATCAGCGCGCCGGCCTCGATTGCCATGCACAGCGCCTCGCGGCAGACGCTCAGCACGTCTTCGCTCATGGAGAGCGTCGAGCCCATAATGTGAAAACAGCGCAATCCTTGAAATAGTGCGGGCTGGAGCATGTCGGCGCTGAGTTGACCGCCGGCACCGAGGCTGAAGACGAAGTTGCGCGAACCGTCCGCGTTGTAGGCGACGAAGGCCACGCCGGTGGTCTGGTCGGGAAGTTGCCGAATGCCGTCAGTGACGACGCCGTCCATTAGCAGTTGGTTGAGCAGGCAGTCGCCAAAGGCATCGTCACCGACTGAGCCGATGGCGGCGGTTCGCATACCGAGGCGGGCGGCTTGTACGGCGAAGATGAAGGGCGCGCCGCTGGGATAGGGACCGGTGAAGGGCCCGGGCTGGTTGAGCGGCTGGTCGATGTCGGTGCGCATGACCTCGACCAGCGCCTCGCCGATGGTGAGGATGTCGAGGGACAAGGCGCTAGTCCTCGAAGGGAATCGGCGGGGTGCCGTGGCCGAAGGGGGCATCGGGCCGCTCGTATGCGCCCATCAAGGCGCGGCGCAGGGCTGTGGTCTCGGCGAGGAAGGCGGGGTCGGTGGCGAAGCGATCGGAGCTGCGCAGCCAGGGCGGACTGTAGATATAGTGAATGTTGTAGCGGTCGAAGTCTTGATGGTTGGGCATGGGCGAATGCCAGACGCCGTTATGGAAGAGCAGGGCAGTACCGGCTTTGCAGAGAATGTTGTGCTGGATGGAGGAGACGGTGAGCTGAGTGGGCTTGTCTTCGGGCAAGGGGACGGGGCTGCGGTGGCTGCCCGGGATCATCATCATATTGCCCATGAATTCACGCGACTGGTCGGTCAGGCTATAGCTGGCGCGCAGTTGCAGCAGGGGCGGCGGGTAGCTGACCTGGCGGAATTCATAGACGCCGGAGCCGTCCTGGTGCCAGCCGATGCTTGCGCTATGGGCGGTTTGCATGGTGCACCAGGCGGATTGCAGGATGAATTGGTCGCCATACAGGGCGCGCACTTTTGGCAGGATGGCGGGATGGTCGATGAACTCGGCAAGGGCGGGCTCTTGCTCAAAGCAGGCGCCGATCTGATGCCAAGCGTCGCTGGTGGCCGCGTGCAGACGTTTGGAAGCGGCGAGCGCGGCGTCGATTTCGGCGGGGCTGAGGGCGTCCTCGATAATGAGGTAGCCAAAGCATTCGAAGGCGAAGCGTTCGTCAGCGGTCAGGGGTCCGGGATTGGCGAGGGGGAGCATGGGCAAGTCTCCTAGGAAGAAATCTATTTTTGACTAATTCTACCACCGAGTTCGCCGAGTTGATGCTGGCGATGGCGGCCGGTGGGCGGCTCGAGATTGGTCTGGACGAAATAGATGGCGAGCCGGCCATCACCTTTTCCGAGTTACCATCGCTGTCGGCTTGGCAGGAGCGCTGCGAAGGGCTATTGCAAGATGCGACGGCACAGACGCTGATGAAGAGCCTTCGGGGTCGACTGGAATGCGCGGAAGAGCCGCCGCAGATTTCGCTGCGTTCTGACGCGAGATCCACAAGGTTTTGATCGTGGATGACAATCCGGACACGATCGGTTTGTTCAAGCGCTATGTGGCGAATCTGCCGTATCAATTACTGTCTGCCGGGGAGGAGAGCGAGGCGCTGCGGATGGCGCGGGAGACGCCGCTGCTCTGCATCATATTGGATGTTATGCTGCCCGGAAAGGATGGCTGGCAAATCTTGCAGAGTTGCAAGAGTCACCCGACGACGGCGGAGATTCCGGTGTTGATTTGCTCGGTGCTGGAGATGGAGGATTTGGCGCTGTCGCTGGGCGTGGACGGGTATTTGAAGAAGGCGCCAAGTCGGGACGAGTTTTTGGCGATTTTGGGGCGATGGGTCTAAACACCGGCCTATTCCGAAATACGTGAAGCGATATGTTTCATGAATCGGGCGACCTGATAGGTCGCCCCTACACTTTTTCATCTATCGTATTGTAGGGGGCAGCCACCGGCTGACCCGCCAGTATGAGCAGCGGGTCCCTAATACAACAAGTAATTCGCGCGGAGTTGGTCGAAAGCTTGCAAGTCCGGCTGCCAGCTGGCGATGAGATCCTCGACGGGCTTGTCGGCGTCGAGATGCTTTCGCAGTTTGTCGCTGCCCCAGAGCAAGTCGATCGGTCGAGGCGCGCCCACTGCCCAGCGCTGACGCCAGGCGAAGTCATCGGGGTAGGTCTGTTTGAGCGTTTGCAGGACATGGAGCATAGCGTTGACCGGCTGGAATCGATCGCGGTCGGTGGCGTAGACGTGTACGCCGGCGCAAAGCTCGCCTTGGTGCTTGCTGAAAGTCGGGACGAAAAAGACCGGACGAAAGCGCACACCGGCGAGATTGAGCGCGTTGAGCTGGTCGGCTAGAGGTTCGGCATGAATCCAGGGCGCGCCGATGTATTCGAAAGGTCGTGTGGCGCCGCGCCCTTCGGAGAGGTTGGTGCCCTCGATGAGGCAGGCGCCCGGGTATAGGGTCACGCTATCGAGGGTCGGCAGGTTGGGTGAAGAGGGGATGAAGGGCAGGTTGGTTTGGTCGTACCACATCCCGCGCGACCAACCCTCAAGCGGAATGACGGTCAAGTCACAGTGAATCTCCTGCTCGTTGTGCAGATGCGCCAGCTCGCCGATGGTCATGCCGTAGCGGATGGGCAGGGGAGCGGGCCCGACGAATGACGTGAAGGCGGGGTCGAGCAGCGGACCTTCAATGCGACTCGCGGTGATGGGCGCCGGGCGATCCAGGACGATGACGGCGATGCCAGCTTCAGCCGCCGCGCGCATGACGTAGAGTGTAGTTGCCACAAAGGTGTAGAAGCGCACGCCGGCGTCTTGCAGGTCAATGATGATGGCGTCGATGTCGCGCAGCATGTCTGGAGTAGGCTGGTGGCTTGCGCCATAGAGGCTGTAGACGGGCAAATGCGTGAGCGGGTCGATGGCGGTGGCGACTCTTTTGCCGGCTTGAGCATCCCCGCGAATGCCGTGCTCGGGACCAAAGAGGGCGACGAGATTGACGGTGGGGTGATGATAGAGGCAATCGACGCTGCTCCGTAGATGACGGTCGATGCTGCTGGGGCAGGCGAGCAGGCCCACGCGCTTGCCCGAGACGAGATCGAGATGGGATTCCAGGAAGACTTCCAAGCCGAGTTTTGTGGTCATACGAACGTTCTTTGCTCCATGCTTATTAAACTGGTGCAACAAGATCCTGCCGCGCGTTCGCCAGTTTGAGATCGGCGGGTTGGCGGATGCTGTCGATCAGCGCCTGGACAATGGTCACTAATTCGATTGGCGAGTAGCCGCCATTGCGCATGAGGGTGATATTCATGAATTCGTCGCGGATACTGCTTTCTTGTGCGATGGTCATGGTGGTTTCTCCTTCTGCCTGAACACAAGTATACTCTGTCTACAAAGTGTCCAGCTTTTCGGGGCTTGGTCACCGTTGCGACGTCAGCATTTTCGTCGGATTCAGAGGATGAAGTGATGAGCAGAATTCGAGTCGCGGTCATCGGCGCGGGCGGGATTGCCGGGGCGCATTTGCGCGCCTACTCCGCACATGCCGAGCGCTGTGAGATCGTCGCTATTGCCGATGTGGTTGCGTCGGCGGCGCGGGAAAGAGCGGCGGAATACGGCGGGCTGGCATTCAACGATGGCGCGGCGATGCTGGATGCGCTGCGGCCGGACGCGGTCAGCATTTGCACACCGCCGAAGTACCATTTGCCTGCGGTAGAAGCTGCGGCAGAGCGCGGCGTCGCCGTCTTGTGTGAGAAGCCGCCTGCGCGAACGCTCGCTGAAACGGAGGCGATTGTCGCGGCGATGCGGGGCAAGCTGCTGCAATTCGCTTTCTGCCACCGCTTTCATCCGCCGCTGCTGGCGGCTCAGGCATTGATCGGCAGCGGACGCCTGGGCGATTTGGCGCAGATCGAGAATCGCTTCGGCTTTCGCTTTGCGCGGGCGGGCAATTCCTGGTTCACCGAGGCGGAGACCTCCGGCGGCGGCATCTTGATTGACACGCTGGTGCATAGCATCGATATTTTCCGGGCATTGACCGGCGAAGAGATTCTGAGCGCGCAGGCGCAGGTCTCGTCGGCGCTGCCGATAGCAGTAGAAGACAGCGCTTCGCTGCTGGTGCGGAGTAGTGGAGGCGTACTGGGGACGCTGAATTGCAGTTGGGTGACGCCCGTATCAGAAGCGATCGTGCGGATTTACGGCACGGAAGGGCAGGCGGTGCTCGACTATAATAGCGAGACGGGCTTGCGCTACAAATTGGCGGATGAGGATGAATGGACGATGCAGCGCTATGATGAGCCCGATCGCTTTGTGGCGCAGGCCGATCATTTTCTGCGCTGCATCGAGACCGGCCAGCCACCGTTGGTGACAGGCGAGGATGGACTGGCGGTGATGCGCGTGATTGAAGCAGCTTATAAATCATCGGGGGTGCGAAAATGAGATTGAGCGTGAGCATGTGGAGCGTGGTATCGGCAGTCAAGGCGGGCCGAATTGATCTGATGGGCTTTATCGACCTTGCTGCGGCGCAGGGTGTCGCGGGTGTGGAATTGCTCGATTTCTTTTGGAGCGATGCCGAGCGCGAGCTTCCGCTGGTAATGGAGCGGATCGCCGATGCCGGCCTGGGAGTGGCAGTTTATTCTATCGGCAATGATTTTATTCAGCCGGAAGCAGGCGCCCGCAGGCAGGAGCTGGCGGATCTACGACGAGGCGTCGACATCGCGCTGGAGCTGGGCGTAGATATGATGCGGGTTTTCAGCGGCAATGCGCGCGATGGTGTTTCACAGGAGCAGGGAGTGGAGTGGATCCTCGAGGGTTTGACGGCGGGCGCGGCTTACGCTGAATCGCGCGGTGTGACCTTGGCGCTGGAGAATCACGGGCGCTTTGCCGGGCGCAGCGATCAGGTGCTGGACCTTATCGAGCAAGTAGGTTCGCCTGCTTTGCGCGTCAACTTCGATACGGGGAATTTCCTGCTGGTTGGGCAGGATCCGGTCGTGGCGGCGCAGGAGCTGGCTGAGTGCGTGGTGCTGGTGCATTTGAAGGACATACGGTTTGCTGACGCTGACGAGTCGGGTTTTCTCTTTGAGCGTCCCGACGGGCAGCTTTTGACCGGGTCAGTGGTTGGCGAGGGGCTGGTTGATTTGGCGGGCGTCATGGCTGTGCTGCGAGTGGCTGGCTATGACGGCTGGCTGTCGCTGGAGTACGAGGGGTCGGAGGATCCGGTTGCTGTGGGTGTGCCGCGGAGTTTGGCGGCGGCGCGGCGGCTATTGGGGTGAGGCTTGGGCAACTAGACTATGAAATGCCGCAGCGGTTCACGTTGCGTTACAATGTGGGCAAGGCTGGGTGAGGCAACTGGCGCATGAAACGGTCAACGATAGAACTTGAAATACCGGAAGAAATCATTGTGGAAGCGGAAGATATCGCGCGAGGTAGAAACCGATCGGTTGAATCCGTATTGCAAGACGGTCTGCTGATGGTCTTCGGCTCGACATCCGACTGCGAAGTCTCGTCAGAGCTGCTGCAGGACTTTACCGATGAGCAACTGTGGAAGATCGTTAACCGCCGAATGCCTTGGGCACAAGACTCGAGACTCCGCGAACTCACTGCGCAAAGCAAGCGTGTAAAATTGACTGCGCAGGAAAGCAATGAACTTGAAAACTTATTGGCTGCGCTAGACCGTCAGATTTTGCTACGCTCAAGAGCGCTGTTGCTTATGAAGAAGCGCGGACACGACGTTGATAGCTACCTCGGCCTTTAGTCGATCCAAATGACATATGTGCCAATAGGGCTGCGACAGCTGGTTGAAGAGCGTGGCAACGAGCGCTGTGAGTATTGCTATGCGCAGAAATCTATCGTCATGTCATTGGAAATTGATCATGTAATTCCGACATCGGCAGGTGGAGAAACGAAAATCGCTAACCTGTGCCTAGCCTGCAGAGGCTGTAACGGATTCAAGTTCGCCTTTGTAACTGGCTTTGATCCGGAGACTGGAGAAGAGACTTCATTATTTCATCCGCAAACAGATCGCTGGAACGAGCATTTTCGTTGGGCGAAGAACGGGTCATGGATCATCGGCTTGACGGCAATTGGTCGCGCTACTATTAGTCGACTGCGCATGAATCGCGCCGATGCTGTTGATGCGCGAAACGTATGGGTTGAGGCAGGCTGGCATCCCCCGCCGGATTCCGCGCAGTAAGCAAAACGACCTCAATATTAGCTGAGATCGGTAATCACACATCTTGATTCTTCGCCAACATCACCAGATTGCGTATGGTGACGTGTCGCGGCCGCGAGAGCATGAAGAGGGCCGCCGCCGCCACATCGTCCGACGTTAGGTAGTTTTGGTCTTGGGCCGACAAACACTCGATTTCTTGCGGATCGGTCATTCCCCATAGCTCATTGGCGACCCGGCCGGGCGCGATGGACATCACACGTATGCCGGCGGCTGCTACTTGTCGGCGCAAGGTATTGACGAAAGTCTCGATGGCGTGTTTGCTAGCGCCGTAGGCTGGTCCGTGATGGAGCTTCTCGTGACCGGCGATGGAACTGGTGACGAGAATATCGCCGCTGTCTTGCGCCTTCATGCTGGGGATGACCGCGTGAGCGCAGCGCAGGACCCCGTCCACGTTGATTCTGAACATATCGCTGACGGCATCCATGTCGTAGTCGGCGAAGTCGTCCTGGATGAAGATGCCGGCGTTGGCGAACATCACATCGATGCGTCCGAAGCGCTCGAGCGTTTGTGTGACCATGTTTGTGATATCGGCCGGTTCACTCATATCGGCGCGGACGACGAGCGTACCAGTAGCTAATTCACTTGCGAGCGTTTGCAACTTGTCTTCTGAGCGGGCGGCCAGGGTAAGTTTACAGCCTTGCTGAGCCAACTGGCGGGCTGCTGCCGCGCCGATGCCGGAGCTGGCGCCGGTGATGATGACGACTTTGCCGTTGAGTGGGTCTGTCATTTCCGTCTACACAAATTGACGCAAAAGCTGGCTATATCAGAACGAAAGTATTAAACTAAAGTCTAAGGGATTCTGCAACGTAAGACTAGCTATGTCTTTGCACAATTGACTTGCACGTGGTATTCGATTTCACATACTTCTGGTCCGCTGTATACACGAGGGCAACTACTCGGAGTCAATTATATGAACATTATCGAAGATGCAACACTTGAAAAGTTACAAAAAGGCGGGCAACACGTCACAGTCTATCCACAAGGAGAGTTGATTCCCTCTCACCAGCTTATCCAGGGTGACGCAACTAATCGCGACGTTTTAGACTGCGAATCAATAGACCTCACCGTAACGTCACCGCCGTACAATGTTGGAAAAGCTTACGACGGAGACGCTTCTAGTGACTCGGTCGACTATGATGAGTATTTGCGCTTCACTCGTAAGTGGCTTTCCAACTGCCTTCACTGGACAAGAGACACCGGACGCCTCTGTGTGAATGTAGCGCTAGATAAGAATAAGAACGGCAAAAATCCAGTCGCAGCGGATGTTACGCGCGTAGCGTTAGATGTGGGCTGGCAGTATCACGCGACGATTATTTGGAATGAAGGCAATATTAGCCGTAGGACCGCTTGGGGTAGCTGGATGTCTGCCAGTGCTCCTCATATCATTGCTCCTGTCGAGGTAATAATAGTTTTGTATAAGGGTACGTGGAAGCGCAAAAATCAGGGAAAGTCAGATATAGAACGAGATGAGTTCATGGCGTGGGTACTTGGTAACTGGGAATTCCCGGGCGAGAGCGCCAAGCGGATCGGACATGAAGCGCCCTTCCCGTTGGAACTTCCAAAGCGGTGTATCAAGCTTTTTTCTTTCGTGGGAGATAAGGTATTTGACCCATTTGCGGGAAGTGGCACTACACTTGTAGCGGCCATCAATAACAGTCGCATTGCTTTAGGAGTCGAGTTAGAGCGACAGTATTGTGATCTAGCACTAAAAAGAATCGAGGAAGAGTGCGAAGCAAAATTGATTCACTCACCACAGGCAAGTCAGCAGGAATCTATCGAGAATTGCTGGACGATGTAAAGTATACGACGCCTCACCAGTTCGTCTCCAACACATACTCGACGTATCTCAATCAGTTCCAAACTACGTCAAGCACGAACGGCAGGATATTTGAGTACTTGATATGTGAAACCTTGGCGCAAGAAAAGATTGTACCGTTTTACTATCAAGCTCGCTTCGAACATGTTCCCAACGCCGATTTTGATGTCGTCTTGTATCATCGTCGAAAGCCTGTAGTTCTTACGATGAAAGTGTCGATGAGAGAACGATACAAACAGTCTGTTCTCGAAGGTTGGGTACTTTGGCAAGTCTACAAAAACGCTAAAACGTGGCTTATTACGATGCATGAGAAAGAGGCTCTAAACGTTCAAAGTAAAATCGACGCTGGTGAAATTGTGGGTGTCGACGGTTGCATTCTCGCTTCTACTCCAGCCTATGACACGGTGCTCGACAAACTAAAGGAACGAGATTTCGAATTGGCTCGGGCTGTTATGCCTCTAGAAGGGAAAAACTACCCACCGTAGGCTCTGCGTGGTTCAATTGCCATTTACTTTGACTGCCGCGAAAGCAAGCCTGGCAGTTTGGGATTGCGGAACCACGGAACGAAATTCCGTGTGTCGCCCCTCACAATTTGTCGCTTGTACTTAAAGAAGGAAAGAATCTAGCGGAAGCTCGTCTCGAATCCTCCCCCAGTCAAACATTGACTTGGTTCTGTGGCAGGATGACCAAGTCGCGGATGGTCACATGGCGGGGCATGGTCAGCATGAAGAGCAGGGCGTCGGCGCAATCATCAGAGGTCAGGTGGGTGCGGTCGCCGGCGGAGACCCGTTCGATGTCCTCGGTCTCGTGGAAGCCCCAAAGCGCATTCGCCACTTGCCCCGGCGCCAGCGACATCACGCGGATGCCATCGGCGGCCAGTTGACGGCGCACAGTATGCACGAAGGTCTGCACGGCGTGTTTGCTGCAGCTGTAAATTGGCTCCCAGTTCACATCAATGAAGCCGGAGATCGAACTGGTGACGACGATATCGCCGGCTCCTTGCGCTTTCATCGTTGGGATGACGGCGTGGGCGCAGCGCAGAACGGCATCGATATTGATGGTGAGCAGCCGGGTTAATTCGTCGATGTCGCCATCGGCGAATTCGCCGGGGATGTAGATGCCGGCGTTGGCGAACAGGACATCAATGCGACCGAAGCGCTCAAGCGTTTGTTCGACCATATTGCTGATATCGGCGGCCGAGGTCATATCAGCGCCGACGACGAGCGTGTCGGCAGCTAGTTCGGCGGAGAGCGCTTCCATCTTGTCGACAGAGCGGGCGGCGAGGGTGAGTTTGCAGCCCTGTTGGGACAGCAGACGGGCGCAGGCTTCGCCGATGCCGGAGCTGGCGCCGGTGATGATGGCGACTTTGTTCCTGAGCGTATGGGTCATGTGGTGGCTCCCTCGTTTGATTGCGCGCGACCCACTGGGTCGCCCCTACATCGTTTGTTTGTTGTTACCGATAGGTGACCAATGGATCATCCCTGCATCGTTCTAAACGCGGTCGATCTGCGGCAACATTACCAGGTCGCGAATGGTGACGTGCCGTGGGCGCGAGAGCATGAAGAGGATCGCTTCGGCGCAATCTTCCGAAGCCAGGTGCGACTGCTTTACCTCGACCGCTCGCCGGATCTCGTCTGGATCATGGAGATTCGTCATAGGATTAGCTACCGGGCCGGGCGCAAGGGACATCACCCTGATGCCAGCGCCGGCCAGCTGTCGGCGTACTGTATGTACAAAGGTCTGCACGGCGTTTTTGCTGGCGCTGTAGACCGGCTCGCCTACGATGTCGGCATGTCCGGCGATGGAACTGGTGACGATGATATCGCCGCTGCCCTTGGCTTTCATGGCGGGAATCACGGCGTGGGCGCAGCGCAAGACGCCTTCCACATTCAGGGCTAGCATTCGCGTTAGCTCGTCGATGTCGCCATCGGCGAATTGCCCGGGAATGTAGACGCCGGCGTTGGCCAGCATCACGTCAATGCGACCGAAACGTTCCAGCGTTTGATCGACCATGTTGTTGATATCGGCGGGCTGGGTCATATCGGCGCGGACGACGAGGGATTCGGTCGACAACTCGGCGGCGAGCGCTTGCATTTTGTCGGCTGAGCGGGCGGCCAGCGTGAGTTTGCAGCCTTGTTGGGAGAGCAGGCGGGCGCAGGCTTGGCCGATGCCGGAGCTGGCGCCGGTGATGATGACGACTTTGTTCCTGAGGGTGTTGGTCATAGTTTGTCTGTTCCTCTTTTTTGATGAACCGCTGCACGCGGTAGCCGAACAGGTTCTTAATTTTGCGTGAGCGCGGCAGCCAATTTCGCTGCCGCCGGGCGGCTGCGGGTGACCTGATAGATCGCCCCTAGTAATGTAAGCCAAGAGATGCGCTAGGGCGTCAGGGTGACTTTGACGGATTCGGTTCCGGACGCGACCATATCCATGCCGGCGTGGAATTCGCCGAGCGGCAGTTGATGGGTCATGATGCGGTCCATGGGCAGCAAGCCCTTGCTCAGCATATCGATGGCGATGGGATAGGTATAAGGGCTGAGGTGGGAGCCGTGGATATTGAGTTCCTTAGTATCGCCAATGATGGTCCAGTCGGCGGTGACCGGCTCGCGCATGACGCTGAATTCGACGAATGTGCCCAACTTGCGGATCATCTGCAAGCCTTGCTGGACGGCGGCCGGGTAGCCGGTCGCTTCGATATAGACATCGCAGCCGTAGCCGTCGGTCAGCTTAAGCACTTCGTCGATCACATCGATTTTGCGCGGGTTCAGGCTCATATCAGCGCCGCAGAGTTCGGCGATCTCGAGCCGCTCGTCGTTGAGGTCGATGGCGATCAGCAGGCCGGGGTTCTTGAGGCGGGCGGCGGCGGCCATGCCCAAGCCGAGCGGACCGCAACCGGCGATGACGACCACATCGTCGAGTTTGATCTCGCCGCGCTGCACGGCGTGGATGGAGCAGCCGAGCGGTTCGATAAAGGCGGCGTGATGGGCGGGCAGGGAATCGGGCACTTTATAATTGAGGGCGCCGACCGGGAAGAGCATGTATTCCGCCATCGCGCCGATGGTGGCTTGCCGGAAGCCGTAGACATCGTGTTTGTCCTGGCACATCCAGTATTGTCCGCGCTTGCAGAAGCGGCATTTCCAGCAGGGCACGATTTGCTCGGAGACGGCAGTATCGCCCAGCTGCAAGCCATATTGTTGGCCGGCGCCTTCACCCAGGGCGACGACTTCGCCGACAAATTCGTGACCGGGGATGACGGGCGGCTGGCAATAACCGGCGCGGGTATCATCGCCCCAGAAGAGCGGAGCGCCCTGGTAGCATTTGAGGTCGCTGGCGCAGATGCCCACCGATTGCACGCGGATGACAACTTCGCCCGCGGCCGGCTGAGGGACGCGCCATTCTTCGAGGCGGTAGTCTTCCGGTCCATGGCAGACGATGGCGGGCATGGTCTTGGGCAGGGGGTCGTTGGCTTGGTAGTCCATAGGCAGTTCCTTTCGCATTGGTCTGCGGATTTGCCGATATTCTAGCGTTTGTAGTGGCAAAGTCAAAAGGTGCCGTCCGCGAGAGTGCTAATTCTACTGCGTATCAACCTTTGTCGAGAACGACACAAGGTTTTTTCACCACAGAGGACACAGAGAGCACAGAGAGTTTTGCTAGTTCGGCGACGTTGCTATATCCACAGTATTCACCACTCCTTGCCCACAGATCATGGCGTGATGTTGAAGCCCCTGCGGAGATGCGCCCTTTTCGTGTACAATCCATGCGCTTGCCATGACGCGATGTCCACGGCGATAAGGAACGAAAATGACCCGAGTCCAACTGGAGAAGATCTCAAAGGTATTTCCGGGTGGCGATGCGCCGGCGGTGGACGAATTTTCACTGGAGATCCCTAGCGGACGACTGGTGGCATTTCTGGGACCGTCGGGCTGCGGCAAGACCACGACCTTGAAGATGATCGCCGGTTTGACTCAGCCGAGCGCGGGCAAGATCAGTTTTGATGGTGAGGACGTTTTGCCGATTCCAGCCGAGAAGCGCGGGGCGGTGATGGTCTTTCAGAATTACCTGCTCTTCCCCTATATGTCCGTGGGCGCCAATGTCGGCTTTGGGCTGAAGATGCGCGGCGTCAAAAAGCAGATCATTGCAGAGAAGGTGGCGGAGATGCTGGGGCTGGTCAAGCTGCCGGATATCGCCAAACGGCATCCGACGCAGCTATCGGGCGGTCAGCAGCAGCGGGTGGCGCTGGCGCGAGCCCTGATTACCGAGCCGAGGGTGCTGCTGTTGGATGAGCCGCTGAGCAATTTGGACGCTCACTTGCGCGACGAAATGCGCGAATTGATTTTGTCGATTCAACGGGAATTCGCGGTGACGACCGTCTTCGTCACGCACGATCAAGAGGAGGCCGTCCTGCTGGCGGATCACATCGCGCTGATGTTTGATGGCTTGCTGATGCAATATGCTTCGCCATCGGAGTTTTATCAGCGGCCGATAAGCGAGCGTGTTGCACGCTTCTTCGGCGGCATTAACTTCATCCCGGCACAGCGGACGGATGGCGTCGTGCGCACGAGCATCGGCGAATTCCACTTTGACGCGGCCGGCTATGAGCAGGCGCCGACCGGCGAGACGGTGCTAACCATTCGCCCGGAGCAGATTCGCTTGAATGAGGAGACGGATGTCAACTCGGTCACTGGGCGCGTCCGCGAGCGGATTTATGTGGGCAAGTATACGCGCTACAAGATCGCGCTGGGCGAGGTTGAGGTGGAAGCGATTAGCAGTTCGGAGCTGCCGAATACACTTGCAGTGGGCGATGAGGTGAAGGCGTGCTTCCCGCCGGATCGGATCTGGGTGGTGCCGGCTTAAGCGATGGCATGCGGTGTACGGTCTTACGGGTCAGCCACTGCTTGCCCCCTTCATTGACCCCGGCATCCGACATGTCTCATAGGGGTGACTCAGCGGCTCCCCCGAATACAGTAATAGAATAGCCCGAGGCATTCTTTGCGCACAGCCCTGACGACGCATCAGAATCTCATGGTTGGTACCCTGTGTACCACTTATGGTCTTTTCTATTTGGGACGAGTGAACATTAGCGTGGTCTTGCCGATTCTGGCTCTTGACCTGGGTGTCAGCCTGGCTGAAGTCGGCGCTTTGGGCACAGTCTTCTTTTGGCTTTACGGCATCTTTCAATTTGTTAGCGGCGAGTTCGGCAGTCACGTCAGTCCTTTTCGCATCGTCAGCGTCGCCTTGCTGGCCACCGCAATCGTGAATCTCACCTTCGCCTTGCAGTCATCGTTGATCGCGATGCTGGTATTGTGGGGAATCAACGGCATCGCCCAATCGGGCGGCTGGTCGCCGATGGTGCGCATCCTGGCGGAGCGCCTTGAGGCTGGTCAGATCAAGCGCGCTTCGACCATTATGCCCTTCGGTTACGTAATCGGCACCGCCCTCACCTGGACGCTGATTGGGATGGTGTCGGCGGATGGGAATTGGCGCATTGCCTTTTGGCTCCCTGGGCTGCTGCTGCTTGTGGTTTTGGCATTCTGGTGGAAGGCGGGCATAGACGCGCCCAAGACAAAATCGAGCGGCGTCCGATTGTCGATCATCGTTGCCGAAGCCCGGGGAATCGTCGTCGTGCTCTTATGCGCGGCGCTGGCTGGATTCGTCCGCAACGGCGCGCTAATCTGGTTGCCCACCTATATTCTCGATACCGAATTGATCGCTGTGAACCTGGTTGGCATGGTCGCCGCGCTGACGCAGGTCATCGCCATCTTTGGATTATTTCTGGCGCATCAACGCGTGGCGCGCAGCAATCAAGTGTTCGTGACCGCCGTTCTGATGTTTGCCGCCGCCGGCTTGGCTTTTCTGCTGCTGACGATGACGAGCGGACCCTTCGCAATTCTGGTCGTTGCCTTCGCCTTGATGATGTTGAATGGCGCCTTCGGCCTGGCCATTACATCAATCCCTTTGCTTTTGGCGCAGCCGGGACGCGCCTCGTCGATAGCTGGAACCGTCAATATGATGGCGACTTTCTTCGGTGGGACGGCTGGTTTCGCCATCGGCGGGCTGGTGGAACTCAGCGGCTGGAGCGCTGTGTTTGGCTTGTGGGGCGCGGTTTTGCTGCTGGCGGCGGCGATGATTTGGTGGAAGCGCGCGGACGAAAACAGCGTGTTGCGAGCGGTTTGAAGCGCGACTCGCCAGTTGGTCCATCTCTGGGTCCCAAGCGCCTTGCCAAGCTCTGACAATTACTGGTCTAAGACGGCTGATCGCGGCGCCATCAACGCTTGAAATCGAGAGGCTTCCGTTGCGGACATCCTTGAGCAAGCAGCAGAATATGATGGTAGGGACCATTTGGATCACCTATGGCCTTTTTTATCTGGGGCGGGTGAACGTCAGCGTGGTCTTGCCATTGCTCGCCCTCGATCTCGATGTCAGCCGCGCTGAAGTCGGCGCGCTGGGCACGGTTTTCTTCTGGGTTTACGGGATCTCACATTTTGTAAGTGGCGAGATTGGCAGTCATGTCAGCCCCTTTCGCATGGTTAGCGCTGGCCTGCTGGGGATTGCGTTGGTCAACATCGCCTTCGCCTTTCAGACTTCGCTGATCGTCATGCTGCTGTTATGGGGGCTCAACGGTGTCGTGCAGTCGGCCGGCTGGGCGCCGATGTTCCGCATCTTGGCGGAGCGATTGGATCGAAGCCATATCAAGCGGATTTCGACCGTGATGCCATTCAGCTATGTCTTCGGCACGGCACTGACCTGGATGCTGATCGGCGTGGTTGCAGCGGGAGATGACTGGCGAATCGCCTTCTGGCTGCCGGGCGGCCTGCTGCTGCTGGTGCTGGCATTCTGGCGCAAGGCGGGCATTGACGCCCCGAAGTCAAAGTCAAGCGGCCTGCGGTTCCTGGTCATTGTCTCCGAAGCTCGCGGCATCGCCTTCGCGCTTGTGGCGGCCGCGCTGGCCGGTTTCGTCTTCAATGGCACGATCATTTGGCTGCCGACGTATATCCTAGATACTGGTCTGATCGCGGAGAATCTGGTGGGCTTGGCCGCAGCGCTGATGCAGGTGATTGCGATTGCGGGCTTGTTCCTGGCGCGCTACCGGGTGGTGCACAGCAATCAGGTTTTCGCGACGGCGGCGCTGATGCTGGTAGTAGCCGGTAGCGCCATGCTGCTGCTGACGGTATCGGGTGGCGTGCTTGCTCTCCTCGTGATTGCCATCGCATTGATAATGCTCAATGGCGCATTTGGCTTGGCGGTGAGTTCGATGCCTTTGCTGCTGGCGCCGCCGGGACGCGCCTCGTCGATCACCGGCAGCATCAATATGATGTCTAATTTTTTCGGCGGGATGGCAGGTTTCAGCATCGGCGCTTTGGTGGATCTCAGCGGTTGGGGCGCTGTATTCGGCTTGTGGGGCGTGGTGCTACTGCTGGCGGCGCTGGTGATTTGGCGCAAGCGGGCGGAGGAGAACCGCTGGACGGGGGAGGGATGACGGGTCTCCCACCGACAGTCAGAATGATGTAAGCTCTAGCCCGGTAGCGAACTCTAACAGGGCAATCAAAGAGGACGAGTATGAGCGATAACGCGCCCTTGAGCGGTATCAAAGTGGTCGATCAGACA
The DNA here is from genome assembly GCA_965223515.1 of Phototrophicaceae bacterium. Classification (GTDB taxonomy): domain Bacteria; phylum Chloroflexota; class Anaerolineae; order Aggregatilineales; family Phototrophicaceae; genus UBA6055. Next base: position 2,581,866 of record CBDCWK010000002.1, on the reverse strand, counting down.
CAAGCATTGGCGGGACCCTATTGCACCATGATTCTGGGCGATTTGGGCGCCGATGTGGTCAAGATCGAGCGACCCGGCGCCGGCGATAATTCGCGTCAGTGGGCCCCGCCCTATATTGGCGATCAAAGTTGCTACTATCTGGCGGTCAACCGCAACAAGCGCGGTATCGCGCTGAATATCCGCGCCGAGCGTGGGCGGGAATTCATGCACAAGCTGGTGGCAGATGCCGATGTCTTCCTGACGAATCTGGCGACGACAGCATCGTTGCAGCGGTCGGGCATCGACTACGACACGCTGCGCGCAATCAATCCGCGTCTGGTATACGCCTCGATCAGCGGTTATGGGCGGACGGGACCGCGAGCCGGGCAGCCGGGTTATGATCTGGTCTCGCAGGCGGAATCGGGCACGATGGCGCTGACGGGCGAGGTCGATGGCGCGCCGATGCGTTTTCCTACCCCGATGGCGGATATGACCTGCGGCTTGTTCACGGTGATCGGCGTCCTGGCGGTGCTGCGCGCGCGCGATAGCAGTGGCGTCGGGCAGTTCATCGATATGTCGCTGCAAGAAGGGCAGCTGACCTGGCTGAAGAACCTGGCCGCCGAGCATTTTGCCGAGGGCAACGATCCGCCGCGGCGGGGCAATCGGCATCCGCAGGTGGTGCCTTACGAGGCGGTGCAATCGAGCGAAGGCGACTGGTTCATCCTGGGCCTGGGCTCGGACAATGTCTGGCTGTCATTCTGCCAGCATGTCGGGCGCGACGACCTGGCGACCGATGCGCGTTTTGCCACCAATGCCGACCGCATCGCCAATTATGAGGCGCTGCTGCCGGCCGTGCGCGAGATCATTCGCGGCAAGACCTGCGATGAATGGTTGACGGAGCTGCGAGCGGCGGGTGTGCCTTGCGGGCGGATTAACACGGTGGCCGAGGCGCTGAGCGATCCGCATGTGATTGAGCGGGGCATGATCGTGGAGCTGGAACATCCGGCGCTTGGTCTGATCAAGTCGCTGGCGACGCCGGTACATCTGGCTGATACGCCATTGGTCTATCATCGTCATCCGCCGCGTCTTGGCGAGCACAGCGATGAGGTGGCGGCGGAGCTGGGCTATGGCGCGGCTGAGGTGGCGGAATTGCGTGAGGAGGGTGTGCTGGCGTGAAACATTTGGAGAGCTTTCCCAAGTTGAGCGAAGCGCAGTATCGGCAGATGCTGCGCTTGCCGAGCGGGCGCCCGCGCTGCGTCATCGACACGGATACGTGCAACGAGATTGACGATCAGTTCGCCCTGGCTTGGGCGCTGCTGTCGCAAGATGAGCTGAATATCGAAGCGATTTATGCCGCGCCTTATTCCTTTCGCAAGCGTTGGGACGAACTGCGGGCTGCCGCCGGTGCTAAAGCGAATCCGGATGCGGTATCTGCCGAGGCCTTGGCGCTGATGGCCAAGTATGGCGGACAGCTTGAACGGCTGGAGCAGGCGGGCACGGATATCCATGACCGCGACCAAATTGACCCGCAGGGTGTCTCGATGGTGGAGCCTGGGCGGGGCATGGAGATGAGTTATCAGGAGATCTTGCTGGTCTGCGAAAAGGTGGGCATCGATTTCGCCGACAAGGTATTTCGCGGATCGGACCGTTATTTGCACGACTACAGCTCAGCTGTCGAGAGCGAGGCGGCGGCGCATCTGATCGAGACAGCGCTGACCGCTACGTCGGAGTCGCCGCTTTATGTGTTGGCGATTGGCGCAGTGACGAATGTGGCATCGGCGCTGCTGCTGGCGCCGGAGATCATCGAGCGCATCGTGGTGGTGTGGACGGCGGGATATCCAACTACTGTGACGGATGTCGCGCAGGCTTCGTTCAATATGGAGCAAGATATGCTGTCATCGCAACTGCTATTCGACAGTGGCGTGCCTTTGGTGTATCTGCCCGGTTTCCATGTGGGCGCGCAACTGAGTTTGTCGCTGCCGGAGATCGAGGCTTGGGTCAAAGGCAAAGGCGCGGTCGGAGATTACTTGCATTGGCTGTATACGAATAATCCGCATTTCCCCTTTCAGGGCTTGACGGGACACTTCGGGCGGAGCTGGATTATCTGGGATCTGATCAACTTTGCCTGGCTGATCGAGCCGGGCTGGGTACCTTCTTACCTGACCGACGCGCCTTATTTGAGCGCCGATTGCCGCTGGTATCGGCAGGCTTCCCGCCGACATACAATCCGCGAGGGACTTGACATCAATCGCGATGCCATTTACCGCGATTTCTTCCCTAAGCTCGACCAAGCGGCAAAGTAGCGCTCAGGTCACCTGCTCGACATCGCGGCGGCGCGCCCCCAGTGTAGCCCCGAGCAGCCTCTCCGAGTGGAAGGGTCCGTAAGTCTCCGAAGTATCGAAGAGCGTGATGCCGTGATCAATGGCGCACTGTACCGCCCGCGCAGCCGCGGCGGAGTCGATATGCCCGCACTGGCAGCCGCTCATCTCCCAGGCGCCGAAGCCGAGGGAGGATGTGCTTAGTTCGCTGGTACCGAACCGACGTTTTTCCATAGAGGCTAGTTGTAAGTTTCGTACCAGTCTACGGAAGACTCCGGCGCAGCGTAAAAGTCGGTCCAGGGGCGGGCATCGGCGGCGGCGATCTCCAGCAATTGCCGCAAGCGATCGCGGGCCCTGCCCTGCAAGAAGGCCGCGCGATCGGACGTGGACATGGCGGCGGCTTCTTTCCAGATGGCGCGCCCGGCCAGGAACCCGCTGGCGCCAGTTTGGCAAGCGACCTCGACTTGCGGTTTGAACTGCTCGAAGTCGACGCCGGCGCTAAGCAGCACCCAAGGTACGGCTGAGGCGTCGCTGAGTTGACTGCAGGCGGTCTGCCAGTCGCTATGATTCCGGTTGAAGTCGATATCCAGAGGAAACTCCATCTTCAGCACATCAGCGCCGCTGCGGGACAAGCGCCGCGCGGTTTCGATGACGACGTCCGGGCGCTGGTCGGCGAAGGCTCGGCTGTCTTTGGGGACGGCGGGGTCGAGACTGTAGGACATGGGCTCGAGGAAAACCGGCAAGTCCCATTGATGGCAGTCGCTGACGACGCGGCGTATCAGCGCCTCAAGCTCGTCAGCCAGTTCGCCGCTGGCCGGGTGGTAGTAGGCCATGAACTTGACCGCGCTGGCGCCGGTTTTGCGAATCTTCTCGGGCGTCCAGCTGGGGATGAGCTCGGTCTTGCGATAGCTCGAATCGCCGCTGTAACCACTTTTCTCCAGTGCCAGCAGCAGTCCCGATTGCGGGTTCATTTGCATGGCCGGGCGCAAGCCATAGACCGGGTCGGTGAGGATGGCGCTGGCGTCCATGGACAGGGCGCCGATGATCTCGGCTTTCACCTGGACGAGTTGGTCGTAGCTGGCATCGGGCGGCAGCATCTTGCGGTAGCTGGCGCGCTGATCGAAGGCGATGATGCCGAAGACATCGGCAGAAGCCAGGCTGGTTGACTTCAAGCCGCGGAATCTTCCGGGAGTGAGTGCTTTGGGCATGCTTGTCCTTTCCATTAGATGCTTAAGATCCGTCTGCGGCCGGCGGCAATCCGCATCGGTCACTCGAATTACGATTCAGGATTTGCAATTGTATTGAGGAGATCATACAGTGAAACAGGGTCTTATTGGTAGTCGAGGGCATCAAGGAAGTCGAGGGCTGGGCGCGTCTCCCCATCCAGCATCTGCCGAAAGCCGCGCTCAAAGCTTTCGAGGACCTCTTCTTTGGTCAACTCAAAACTTTCGTCGGCGCCTTGCTGATCGCGATCCACAGGTTGTTCTGCCTGAATCTTGGGTGGTTTTGTCTTTGGTACAAGCATGATTTCGGTCTATTATTCCACTTGCCTGTTGCTAGCTAGTATAGCAGGAATATCTCAAGAATAGTACGAGGCGCGACCTTGTTCGCTGGGAAGGGATGGCCTGCTGTACAGCCTATGGCTGCTGCCAATTCTGGTAACTGCGGCATACGAACGGGCGGGTCGCCCATAAGGTGTAACTCGAGTTCGTACCATGCGCTTCGTGTCAGGTCATCACCTCGTTCTCGCCATTCTCAGCGCTGCCAATGATATGGCGAACGATAATTTCTTCGCTGGCTTCGGCGCGCGGGATATTGGCGGCAATGCGACCGCGGCGCATGACGACCATGCGATCGGCCACGGCCATCACATCGTGCATGGTATGGCTGATGAGGATGACGGGGATGTTCTGCGCGCGCAGAGAGCGGATCAGCGCCAGCACCTTGCGCTGCTCAGGTACGCCGAGGGCGGCCGTCGGCTCATCCATGATAACCAGTTGGGCGTTCCAGTACATGGCGCGGGCGATGGCGACCGCTTGCCGCTGCCCGCCGGATAGATTGACCAGCCTTTGTTTGAGCGAGGGGATGTGGATATCCAGTTCGTCGAGCACGCCAGAGGCTTCCTGCTGCATGTAGTTGTCATCGGTGACCGGGATCAAGCCGAAGAGGCGGCGAGTCTTCTCTTTGCCGAGGAAGACGTTGGCGCCGACATCGAGGTTTTCGGCCAGAGCGAGGTCCTGGTAGATGGTTTCGATGCCGCGGCTGCGGATATCAGCCGGCGCGTGGTGGGTGATATCTTCGCCGTTGAAGACCACCTTGCCTTGTTCGGGACGGTAGACGCCGGAGATGCACTTGATCAGCGTTGATTTGCCAGCGCCGTTATCGCCGAGGAGGGCGACGACTTCACCGGGATAGACATCGAAGTCGACCTCATCGACAGCGATCAAGCCGCCGAAATGCTTACTGACGCCGGTGGCGGTGAGTATGGCTTCAGACATTGGATTGCAGCCTTTCGAGCGCCGCTTGCAGCTGGTTGACCAGGACGGCGATGATGATGACGACGCCGACGACGATGAATTGCCAGATGGAATCGATATTCAGGATCACCAACCCGGTTTGCAGGACGGCGATGATGAGCGAGCCGACGACGGCGCCCATGATATCGCCCTCGCCACCGAAGAGGTTGGTGCCGCCGATGACGACAGCGGCGACGGACGAAAGCAGCGCTGCTTCGCCCGCTTGGGGCGCGCCCGCGGTAAAACGGAAGAGATGCAGCACACCGGCGATGCCAGCGGTGAATCCGCAGATGAGATAGATGATGATCAGGTGGCGGTCGACGTTGATGCCGGAACGCCGGGCGGCTTCTTCACTGCCGCCGATGACGTAGGTGTGGCGGCCGAATTTCGTGCGCGCCAGGATGAAGGCGAAGATGATAACGACGAGCGCTGTAATAATAACTGGATAAGGCAAGAGTTGTAATACATTGCGGAGCTGCTGTGGCGCCAGGTCGGCTGGTCGCTGGAACCATTCAAAGCCGTGGTCGGGAATATAAAAGAGCAGACTGCCATTGCCGATGATACGCAAGGCTTCGCGCAATTCGGAGGATAAGCCGCGCACGACTTGTTGGCCGTCGGTGAGCAGGAAGGCGGCGCCGCGGACGATGCCGAACATGCCGAGGGTGGCGATAAAGGGTGGCACTCTGACGCGGGCGACCAGCACACCATTGACCAAGCCCGGAATCAGCGCGACGAGCAAGCCGGCGAAGATGCCCATCAACATGGCGAAGGCGATGTCGTTGCCGCTTTCGGCGAGGTCGCGCATGACACGGGCGGTGGTGACGGAAGAAAGGCCCACCGTCCAGCCGATGGACAGGTCAATGCCGGCGGTGATGATAACGTAAGTCTGACCGATGGACATCAGCATGATCAGCGTGCTGGTCGTCAAGATGGTGGAGAAATTACGGACGGAGAAAAATCCCGTTCCGGTCAGCGAGAAAAAGATCACAAGACCCAGCAGGAACAGATAGGACCAGCTCTTGGTCAGGACCTCGATAGTTCGGGCACTAACGAGCGATTGCCGCTTGGTTTTTACCAGTGAGTCGTTCAATGCCATTGGCGCTTCCTACGTCCTGCCCCCGCCCTGAATCTGCAGACCCCACGGTCTCCTGGCTAAGGAGCAAACACCACTTCATCGGTCACGATGCTGCCACAAGACCTTTATTATTTGTGGCATTTTTACGGGCGACCCACCGGGTCGCCCCTACATTCTCCAACTTAAACGTTACGTGTAGGGGTCAGCCGGTGGCTGACCCGTTGCTATTGTATGCCGCTGCTTCAAGGTTGTTCGATTCTCCCCAATGTGAAGGAGGAACCGTGGCTGGATATCAGCCAGCCGTGTAGATGAAACGGGCGACATCGGGATCGTCGACGTTGTCGATGGTGATGACGGCGTAGCCGGTGCCGACGCGCGCCGGCATGGAGGTCACGCCACGCATGTTGGCGATCTGCGCGATCACGCCGAGATAACCCATATCGGCCGGTTTCTGCGCGATGACGAGCGAGACGATGCCATCCCGCAGGAACTGGATATTCTCTTCGCCAGCATCAAAGAGCGCTACTTCGACCGCGCCTTGCAAGCCAGCGTTTTGAATGGCGTTGCCGGCGCCAACCGCGCCAAAGAGATTGGTGGCGAACATGCCGACGATGTCGGGATTCGCTTGCAGGACAGCAGCAGTCTGCTGCTGCGCCATGTCAGCGCTGTTCTCGTTGTAATCGACACGCGCTACCACTAGTCCGCGAGCTTCAGCCGCCAGCAGGCAGCCTTCCTCGCGCTGATCGGTGGTGCTGATGCCCGGGCGCGTATTGGTGACGTAAATCTTGGAACCCTCGGGCAGCGCATCGGCTAGCGCGGTACAGGCGATATAACCGCCATTGACATTGTCTGAGCCGATGTAAGTCAAGGGGAAAGTGACCTCGCCGTCAGCGTAGTTGCCATCGCCGATGAAGGTGTCGACGGTCAAGACCGGTATGCCGGCTTCATGCGCGTCTTGCAAGACCGGTATCGACTGCTCCTTGTCGTTGGGCGCGGTAACCAGCGAATCAATGTCGCCGCGGGAAATCAATGCCTGGATGATGGGCGCCGAGACGGTGACGTCAAAGCGTTCAGGATCCTGTTGGATCACATTGATGCCGAGGCGGTCGGCTGCGCCATAAACGCCGCGCGACATGGTGATATAGAAGGGATCGGGATTGACGCCCGGCACAAATGCCAGGTTGTAGCTGTCATCGAGAGCCGGCGCTGGATCGCTGGTGTTGCTGGTGTAGATGAAGCGCGCGACATCAGGATCGTCCACATTATCGGCGGTGATGACGGCGTAACCGGTGCCAATCCGCGCCGGGATGCTGCCGACGCCATCAAGATGGGCGGTTGCCATAGCAACGCCGAGGTATCCCATGTCAGACGGTTTCTGGGCGATGACGAGCGAAACGATGCCATCTTTCAGGAACTGAATATTCTCTTCGCCGGCGTCAAAGAGCGCGACTTCGACAGCGCCTTGCAAGCCCGCGTTTTGAATAGCATTGCCGGCGCCAACGGCGCCGAAGAGATTGGTGGCGAACATGCCGACGATATCGGGATTGGCTTGCAGGACGGCGGCCGTCTGCGCCTGGGCGATATCGGCGCTGTTCTCGTTGTAGTCGACGCGGGCGACGATCAAGCCACGATCATCAGCGGCGGACAGGCAGCCTTCTTCGCGCTGGTCAGTGGTGCTGATGCCCGGGCGCGTATTGGTGACGTAGATTTTCGCGCCTTCGCCGAGCGCATCCGCGAGCGCAGTGCAAGCGATGTAACCGCCCTGGACGTTATCGGAGCCGATGTAGGAGATTGGGAAGGTGACCTCGCCGTCAGCGTAGTTGCCATCGCCGATGAAGGTGTCGACCGTCAGCACGACGATGCCGGCTTCGTGGGCGTCTTGCAGCACGGGGATGGACTGCTCTTTATCGTTGGGCGCGGTGACCAGGGCATCGATATCGCCACGGGCGATCAAGGCCTGGATGATCGGCGCCGAAACGGTGACGTCAAAGCGCTCGGGGTCTTGCTGGATGATGTTTATGCCAAGATCTGCAGCAGCTTGGTAGACGCCGGTGCTCATGGTGATGTAGAAAGGATCCGGGTTGACACCCGGTACGAATGCGATGGTATAGCCATCGTCTTGTGCGATCGCCCCGGGGATGAGGCTCAGCACGAACAGCAAAAGTGCCACTAGAACTAGTAATCTCTTCACGAGTCGTTCTCCTTCTATTGAATTGAAACCCTCCCGCCGAGGCGAAATACCTCGCGGAATTTGCCACAGGCCACACAAAGTTAGCGCATTAGCGGGTGAGATGCAAGCGTCGGTGGGCGCTGCGTATTTTGTCCGAGCAAGCCGGGACAGCGGAACTTAGGCTGTGCGCAAATTTTCAGGTATCATCAGCCGCGTCAGTATTGTCAGCTTACGGAGAGAAGGGCGAATGAAGACGGCGATTGTCGTCAGCGGCGGCGACGCGCCCGGCATCAACGCGGCTATCGAAAGCTTTACGCGATTGGCCGAGTTGAACGGCGATCAGGTGCTGGGCGCGCAGGATGGCATTGCTGGATTGCTCGCTGGGCGCCTGGACGATATTCACCGGGCGACGTTGACGCGGCTGGCCGGGCGAGGCGCTGCATAGCAAACGTATGCTGGAGCAAGCCTGGAATCTCGACGAAGGGACATAGCGCATGGCAGAGAAGGCAAAAATAACGATTCAGCCTGACGAGATCATCGGTGAAGTGCATGACCATCTGTACGGCGCGAATCTGGAGCATATCGGGCAGGCGATCTATGGCGGCATTTGGGCGGAAATGCTGCGCGACCGCAAGTTCGCCGGTAATGATTATATGTACAGCGCGCCGAGCGAGGGTTTGCATAATGTGCATCCCAGCATTGGCGTGGTCGTGCCCTGGGAGGCGCAGAATCCCGATTATGAGGCGGTGCGCTATGTGCACGATAACAGCGTCTTCTACACGGGCCGACAATCGCAGCGCATCACGATTCGCCGCCCCGATGGTCAGCAGCGCGGCATCAAGCAGGGGAGCTTGTATCTGCAAGCCGAGCGCGACTACGAATTGCGGCTGGCGCTAAAGGGAGAAGGGCAGGCGCTATCGCTGCGGCTGGGCGAGGAAGATTGGCGTATCGACGAAGTCGGCGGAGGCTGGAATATTTGGCGGCATGCGTTCAGCGCGGCGGGTGAGAATCCGCTGGGAGAGTTGCGCCTGACGATCAGCGAAGGCTCGCTGTGGATCGGCTGTGCCTCGCTGATGCCGACTGACAATATCAAGGGCTTCCGCGCTGATGTGCTGGAGGCGCTGCGCGACTGGTCGCCGACGCAACTGCGCTGGCCCGGGGGGAAATTTTGTCTCCGCCTATCACTGGCAGATGGGCATCGGCGATCGCGACAAGCGCCCCTCTTATCTTGATCCGGCTTGGTGGCTGTGGGAATCGAACGATGTAGGCACGGACGAATTCATTGAGCTTTGTCGGCTGGTCGGCGCTGAGCCGGTGCTGACCGTGAATATGGGCGATGGCACGGCGGAAGAGGCGGCCGCCTGGGTGGGATACTGCAATGGCGATGCGGCAAGTGGCTTTGGCGCGCTGCGGGCGGCGAATGGCTACGCTGAGCCGCATGATGTGCGGGTCTGGTTCGTCGGCAATGAGCAGTTTGGCAATTGGCAGGTGGGGCATGTCGATGCCGAGACCTACGCGCGGCGCTACCTGGAATTCGCCCGGGCAATGCGGACGGTCGATGCGAGCTTGACCCTGATCGGCGTAGGCGTGCCGGCCGATCTCTACGCGCATTGGAACGAGGCGGTCTTGAAACTGGCTGCGAGCGAGATGGATCAATACAGCGTACATTATTATTCGCTGCGGACGGAGAAACAGGCAGAGACACCGGCGCCGGAGTTGGTCTATCTGCCGAAGATGGCGGCTTGGTATGAGGTGGAGCAGATGCTGGATGCGACGCTGGCGATCATGGACCGCTGCGCCGAGAAGCGGCTGCCACTGGCATTTGACGAATGGAATACCTACGTCGGCGCCAAAGCGCCGGACTACATCGAAGAATACAATCTGGCGGACGCGCTCTATACCGGGGCGCTGATGAATGCCTGCCTGCAGCGGGCCGAGCGGATCAAATACAGCGCGATCTACCACCTGACGAATGTCATGGGCTCTTATGTGATCGCGCCACTTTATGAGTGGGAGGCGGTTGTTCTGGGGCGGGGCGGTGGCTGGGCGCCGGTCTCGACGGGCGCGGATCCGGCTGCGCCGGCGGTGATCAAGATGCCAGCGACGCTCGTGTTGGAGCTCATGACGCGCTTTCGCGGGTCACGTGCTGTAGGCTGCGCAGTCGAGTGCGGCACATTTGACAGCCCGGCAGCCGGGAATATGCCGGCTTTTGACGGAGTGCCGCTGGTGAGCGCCGCTGCGACCTTTGATGCCGAGCGGAATCTGCTCTACCTGTCGGTAGTGAATTGCGCGGCTGATGCGCCGATGGAGATCGGGTTGGCTGGACTAGAAGTCAGGGAAAAGATCGAGATGTACCTGGTTTCGGGCGACAGTCCGCTGGCGACGAATCGCTTCGATGCGCCGGAAGAGGTAGAGATTGTGCAGCAATATGGCCGGGCGGATGAATTGGTGTTGCCGCCGCATAGCTTTGCCATGTTGGTTCTGCAAGTGGTTTAGCGCATGCTGCCAGAGGTTGCCGTCCGTGTGATGCAGCCTTATTTTAGACGCGGAGAGCCAGGCGCTTGAAGCACTCTCTATACGGGGATAAACTTGTTGCATGCATTCCCTATGGCGCATCTTCCGATTCATGAAGCCCTACGGCTGGTACCTCTTCTTCGGGTTCTGGACGACGCTCTTGCCGGTGGCGATGGAATTGAGTGTGCCGCGCCTGCTGCAATTCATGATCGACGACGGCATTCGCCCGGGCGAATGGGACGTGATCGTGCTGGGCGCCTTCTGGATGTTCGTCGCCGCGATGATCGGCGCAGTGAGCACCTTGGGGCAGGGCTGGTGCCGCGCGGTGGTCTCGCAAGGCTTGGCTTTTGATATCCGCCACACTTTGTTCCGGCACATACAATCACTGTCTTTTGCCAATCTGGATCAGATGCAGACCGGACAGTTGATGACGCGGGTTTCGAGTGATGTCGATGTGGTACGCATGTTTTCCAGCGCGGGTTTGTCGCTGCTGCTGCGGGTGCTGCTGATGATCTTCGGCAGTATGGTCATGCTGCTGCGGACCGATTGGCAGCTTTCCTTGATTATGTTCGCGGTAGCTGGCATATCGGGCTTGTGCATCCGCTATTTGATGCTGCAGGCGACGCGCCTGTTCACGGTTGTGCAGCAGAAGCTGGGCGCGTTGAACACGCTGGTTCAAGAAAACCTGGCGGGTATGCAGGTGGTCAAAGCCTTTGTGCGCGCCCGCTTTGAGATCGATCAATTCAGCGAGAGCAATCAGGACTACCGCGAGCGCAACATTGAAGTTGGCGTGCTGATGGCGGTAGCCATGCCCGTGCTGCAAGTGCTGACCAATGTGGGCACGGTAGCGGTGCTCTGGTTCGGCGGCATGTCCGTCGTGGGCGATCGGCTGACGATTGGCGAGTTGATCGCCTTTAACAATTACCTGATGATCGGCATGGGCCCGCTATTGTTTTTGGGCAATCTGCTGATGATGGCGGCGCGCGCCGAAGCCTCCGCCGAGCGGGTGCTGGAAGTGCTCGACACGAAGCCTATGCTGGAAATCACCGACCGTCCGCATCGAGCAGAGGGAATCCGCGGTCAGGTCGTCTTCGAGAATGTATCTTTCCGTTACAGCCGTCGTGATAAAGACAAGTTCAACGGCGGAGGCGGCGTCAGTGGTGAAGATGTGCTGAACAATGTCAGCTTCGTAGCAGAGCCCGGGCGGCAGATCGCCTTGCTGGGCGCGACCGGTTCCGGCAAGAGCAGCTTGGTCAATCTCATCCCGCGCTTCTATGACGTCAGCGACGGCGCTGTGATGGTCGACGGCGTGAACGTACGCGATTGGGAGCCGTCGGCATTGCGCGCGCAGATCGGCATGGTGCTGCAGGAGTCGACGCTGTTCAGTGGCAGCGTACGGGACAATATCGCCTATGGCGAGCCGTCGGCGACGCTTGAGGATGTGATCGAGGCGGCCAAGGCGGCGCAGGCGCATGAATTCATCGTGGACATGGCGAAGGGCTACGACAGTGTCATCGAGGCGGGCGGCGCCAACCTTTCGGGCGGGCAAAAGCAGCGCATCGCCATCGCGCGCGCCTTGCTGATTCAACCGGGCATCCTGGTCTTCGATGATAGTACCAGTGCGGTCGATATGGAGACGGAGTACAAGATACAGGCGGCGCTGGAGGAGTTGGCAGCGGCGCGTACGACCTTCATTATTGCGCAGCGGATCACGAGTGTATTGCGGGCTGATCAGATTCTGGTGCTGGATCAGGGACGCATTGCCGAGCGCGGTACGCATCAGGAGTTGCTGGAGACGGGACCCATCTACCGCGAAATCTTCGAATCACAGTTGGGCAACGTGACGCGTGACAACGGGGATGCGCAATGACAAATCAAGGCAGCACGTCGTCTCGTCCGCGTTTCGTCGGCGGGTACGGTGAGGAAGAGGATAAAGATATTTTGCCACCGAGTTCAGCGAGAAAATCAAGCGAGCAGAGCGAGGAGAAAGAAGCGGCGTCGGGAGTTGGGGGATTGCCGGTTCGCGCTTACGAGCCTGATGAGTTGACGTTTTGCATAATAGCTGCAGCGATGGCAGTGCACAGCGCGTTGGGACCCGGCTTTTTCGAAAGTGTTTATGAAAACGCGCTTTGCATTGAATTGAATCGGCGCGGAATCCGCCACCACCGACAGAAGCGCATTCGCGTACAATACGACGGCGAAGATGTCGGTGACATGGTCGCCGACCTGGTAGTTGAGGACAGGGTGATTGTTGAGTTGAAATCTGTAAAAGAATTGCTGCCTTTGCACGAGGCTCAGATAATTGCCTATCTCAGGGCAGCAGGTGTTAAGACAGGTCTCCTGATTAACTTCAATGTCGTTTCCCTCAAGTCGGGAATCCGAAGATTCAGTGTTTAGGGTTGTCTCGGTGTCCTCAATAAACTTAGTGTACTCGGTGGTTAATTCCCGTGCAGTGGGCTCGTCCTGGAGCGTGATTGATGGCTAACCAATCCTCCTCGGCGGAGCGTCCGCGTTTCGTCGGCGGCTCTGGCGGGAGCCGGCCTACCGGTGAGAAAGCCAAGGATCGGCGTGGCACCCTGCGGCGGCTCTCGGATTACCTCAAGCCATATCACGGACGGCTGGTATTTGTTGGGCTGCTGGTGGTGGTGGGCACGCTCTTCGGTTTGATCGGTCCGGCGCTGCTGGGACGGGCGATTGACCAATATGTGGTTCACGACGACCTTGCGGGCTTGCTCGAGATTTCGCTGGTGATGTTGGCTGTGTATCTGGCTCAGGGGGTGTTCACGACGATTCATGGCATCATCATGATCCGCGTTGGGCAGCACTTCGTGGCTGATATTCGCGCGGCGCTCTTCCGGCATTTTCAAGCACTGTCGATGGATTATCACGACCGGCATCGCGTCGGCGATTTAATGAGCCGCATCTCCAATGACAGCGAGACGATCAATCAGATTCTCTCCAACGGGCTGATCCAGTTCACAACGAATATTCTATCGCTGGGCGGCATCATGGTGGCGATGCTGCTGCTGAACCTGCCGCTGGCGATTGGCACCTTGATCATCTTGCCGATCATGCTCTGGATCACTTCGCAGATCACCGAGCGGACGCGCCAAGCGTTTCGCGGCATGCAGAAGAACCTGGGCTGGCTGAACGCCGTTTTGGAAGAGAATATCAGCGGCATCCGCGCCGTACAGGCATATGCGCAGGAAGACGCGGCGATCGCGCAGTTTCAGGTGGCGAGCCAAGCCTATCGCAAAGTGGGTATCCGCGCCGATTTCATCACAGCGGCGCTGGGACCGATGTTTACGACGATGATGATTCTGACGGTGGCGGCGACTTCGCTGCTGGGCGGCTGGCTGGCATTGCGCGATGTCGTCTCAGTCGGAGCGATAGCCACTTTCGTCATCTACATCATGAACTTCTTCCGGCCGATGCGCGGCATTGCCATGGTTTACAATCAGTTGCAATCGGCGCTGGCGGGCGCGGAGCGCATCTTCGCCGTATTGGATGCGACGCCGACGGTGACAGACGCGCCCCATGCCACCCCGCTGCGTGATATCCGCGGCGCAGTGACCTTTGATGACGTCCATTTCGCCTACGAGCCGGACAAGCCAGTGCTGGAAAATATAAACCTAAAGGTCGAGCCGGGGCAGACGATTGCCCTGGTGGGGCCGACGGGCGCGGGCAAGACGACGATCATCAGCTTGCTCAGCCGCTTTTACGATGTCAGCAGCGGCGGCATCTGCGTCGACGGCGAGGATATCCGCGGCGTGACGCAAGATTCCATCCGCGAGCAGTTGGGCATCGTCTTGCAGGACACCTTTCTCTTCAGCGGCACGGTGATGGAGAATATCCGCTATGGGCGGCTGGACGCGACTGATGAGGAAGTGATCGAGGCGGCCAAGCTGGCGAATGCCGATGGCTTCATCCACCTCTTGCCGCGGGGCTATCAAACGCAGGTCTCGGAAAAGGGACATAATTTCAGCCAGGGGCAGCGGCAGTTATTGGCAATCGCGCGGGCGATTTTGGCTGATCCGCGGATTCTGATCCTCGATGAGGCGACCAGCAGCGTCGACACGCGCACCGAAATACATATCCAAGAAGCGCTGCTGCGCCTGCTGGACGGGCGGACGGCCTTCGTCATCGCCCACAGGCTGAGTACGATCCGTAATGCCGATCAGGTGCTGGTGATCAACGATCATCGGATAATCGAGCGCGGCACGCACGAGACGCTGCTGGCGCTGGGCGGCTTCTATCATCAGCTGTATATGAGCCAGTATCATCGACTGGCTGAGCTGGCGGCGGCGGAATAGAAAGAACTCCTAGCCGATCTCGATTTCCTCCAGCAGATCACCCACGATTGCCAGCCAGGTATCTTCGGGCGGGACGGGCCAGGAGGCGCCGGTATGCACCACGATGCCGTCGCGGGGCGCCCTGATCTCTTCAAGCAGCTCGCCTGAGAACGGATGGCGCACGTAACCCAGTTTGTCGCCCGCGCTGACTTGTTCGCCGCGCAGGCGCTTGTCCATGAAGGTGAATCCGCGGGCGCCGGTCGGCATGATGACGGAATGCTCCCGGATGACGGCGACCGAGTCCACATCGGAAACGAGCTCGCCCGCCAGCATGCCCAGATGGCGCATGGCGTTGAGCACGGCGTTGCGCATACGGCCCAGATCGCGATCGCGATAGTCGCGCAGGCCCGGTCCGCCGCCGATAAAGGCCACCACCACCGCCTTGCCATCGCGCGCGGCTGCCAAAGCCATCGAGTCATCCTCGTCATTGCCCAGCACAACCTGTGGCAGTCCCAGCGCAATCGCCAGCGCTTTCGAGCTGTCGACATCGCCCGCTTCAATGACGCCAGCGAAATGGTGGTAGCTCCATTGCGAGCCGGTACGGATATCGAGCAGGGCGTCCGCTTCTGCAATCGCCGCCTGGTAGTACTGGTGGATCATCTGCTGGCTGATGCTGCCATTCGGGTTACCGCGACCGAGACGGTTAAGGTGTTTGTCATCCCAGGCGCTGTTGATCTGGGTGAATTCAAAGCCGGAGGTATTCATCAACGGCGCCATGATTAGCGTTCCGCGGATTTGCGCCGGGTCGAGCTCCTTGACGACATGCGGCAGGATCAGCGAGGGCTCGATTTCCAGTCCGCTGACGCCGGCTTGCACGACCAGGGTTGGTCCGTCAGCGGCGCCGTTGACAATATGCAGCGGGATATGGGCGGGGAATTGGCCGTGAGTCTCGCCAGTTTGAAAGAATCCGTAAGCCTTTTCGCCGCGTTTCGCTTCTACTGTGCCTAGTTTCATGCGTTTGTTTTCTCCTCTGCGGGCGAGCCGGTGGCTCGCCCCTACACGTCCATCTGTTTTAGTGGCGATCTAATGTTTCGCCTTTACGCAGTTCAGTCAAAGCTGATTGACACGTCCATCGCGCGGCGGTCTTCAACGCGGTCGATGGTGCCGAGAATGCCGATTGAGGTCGCGCCGACAGTGGGCCATTCCTGCCCGCTCGGAATCACGATACCGTCAAGCGGCGTTGGCATCTCCGCCAGCAGTTCGCCGGTGTAGGGGTCGACCAGTCTACCGTAGGAATCGCCCGCTTTCAGCGCATCCTTGAATTTGCGGTCGCGGATGAAGAGCCCGTCCACGGCCGGTTTCCAGATGACGACGCCGGCGTTATAGACGGTGCAGAGCGGACCATCGGATTCGAGCTCGCCATCGGTCATGCCCATGGCTTTCATCACATTCCAGATGCCGCGTTCGGCATCGCGGACGTTGTCTTCGCCGTTCTTGAACCAGCCGGTGCCGCCGCCGAATTCGAGCGTGATCTGGCAGGTATTGGCCTCTTCAATGGCTTTCTTGGCGGTGTTGGCGCCGAAGGTTCCGGGCGGGAAGAAAGCGGCTTGGTCGAGCCCAAAGGCGACTACCAGTTTGCGGCGGATCTTCTCGATCTCGGTCAGGTTGTCCGGGTCGTCCTCGGCGCTGAAGAGCACGTAGCGTTCGTAGGCGGTGCGGGCGCCGGCATGGAAGTCGATCAGGACATCGGCTTGGGCGATGGTTTCCTTGAAATAGATATAGGCGGTTTGGTCGGAGACGCTGCCGTCGGCTTTGCCGGGGAAGAGGCGGCTGATGTCTTTGGCGTCAACGCGGGAGCCGCGCTCGCCGAGTTCGAAGCCGGCGCGGTTGACGACCGGCACCGCGATGACATTGCCGCGAATGGTGGCGGGATCGGCTTTGGCGACCAAATCGAGGATGGCGATGGAGCCGATCACTTCTGCGCCGTGGATCGCGCCTTGCAGCATGAGTATCGGTCCGGGCTCGGCGCCGGCGATGAGGTGGACGGGTATGTCCAGCCGCATGCCGGAACGCGACTGCGCCGTCTCCAGGTAGCCGAAGACTTTCTCCCCGGGATTCGCGGATAGGTTGCCTACTTGTAACATGTATTTTCTCCTTTACTTTTTGGGCGACCCACCGGCTCGCCCCTACAATATGTTGGGTTATTCGGGCGACCCAATGGCTCGCCCCTACACACTTGTTACTTTGGTGGGGTGTGTACCCAGATAATTCTTGAACCAATCCAGAAGCCGATGCTGACGCTCGATACGGTTGCCGGGACGTCCGCCGCGAGACAGTCCGTGGTTCTCGCCTTCGAAGATGACCAGCTCGACCGATTTGCCGCGCCAGCGCAGAGCGGCGAACATCTGCTCGGCTTGCTCGAGGGCGCAGCGGTGATCTTCGTCGCTATGGATGATCAGCAGGGGCGTGTTGATATTGTCGATATAGGCGACCGGTGATTGATGCCAACTGCTTTGCAAGTCACGCCAGGGATCGGTACGGGTTTCGCCACCGGTGCATTCAGGTCCGATGTCGGAGGTGCCGAAGAAGCTGATCTGATTGGTGATTGAGCGCTGGGTCACGGCTGCGGCGAAGCGGTCGGTGTGGCCCACGACCCAGTTTGTCATGAAGCCGCCGCAACTGCCGCCGGTCACGCCCATGCGCGCGCCGTCAATGTAGGGGCGCGCAACCAGTTCGTCCACACCCAGCATGATTTCTTCGTAGTCCTTGCCACCTTGATCGCCTTCGCTGGCTTTGGTCCAGGCTTGGCCGTATCCAGCGGTGGTGCCGCGTTGATTGAAATAGGCGACGGCGTAGCCAGCGTTGGCGTAGACCTGAAACTCGTGATTGAAGTCCCAGCCAAACATCGAGCAGTGGACGTAGAGTACCAGCGGATATTGCTTGCCTTCCTGGAAGTCCAGCGGTTTGATGAGCCAAGCATGGACCTTGGCGTCATCGACGCCGTCGTACCAGTAGCTCTCCGGCGTCGCCAGTTGATGATCGCGCAGCCAGGGATTGAGATTGGTCAACTTGCGCGACTCGCCGTCCTGCAAAACGAAGAGCTCGCCCGGATTCGAGGGGTCGGCTTGCCCGTAAGCGACTGTGCCGCCGGCTGCCGGGCTGTAATCGAAGGTCACGCTGTCACCGCTGACCAGCCGCTCGTAGTCGCCATTTGTGTTGATGCGGAAGAGGTTGGTCGCGCCTTGTTCGGTCAGCAGGAAGTAAATCCATTCGTCGCCGACCGCCCATTTCATAGTGACGTTGGATAAGCCGACGCGCTGATCGGCGACGGCGTAGTTGCCGACTTCTTCGTCGATATCGGCGCCGAGTTTGACCGCGGCGCCGGCTTCGACGTCGGCGAGATGGGGCTGCCAGAAGTTGCGGCGATTGACCGGCGGTGGCAGGTTGTGGCCGGCGAAGGCGATGTAGCGGTCATCCGCGCCCCAGACCGGGCTGAAAGCGGTGCCCTGCCAATCGGGCAAAAGCAGCTCGGGCATGCCGTCGGGGTAGTTGCAGGTCAGGATTTGACCGTAGCCGAGGGACGTGTTCTGCTCGCGCGCCATGCCGACAAAAGCGAGGCGTTCGCCGTGATTGCTCCATCTCGGCGAGGAATAGTCGCATTCGCTGTGGGTCACTTGTACCAGGTCGCCGGTTTGCAATTCGAGCACCCAGATCTGCTTGAATTGGTCATGCACCCAGCCGATGCCATCTTGCTTATAGCGCAGGCGGCGGACGACTTTGATCGTCGGCGCTGGAATGCCAGCGACTGGTCCGCGGTCGTCAGGCGAACGCATCTTTGTCCAGCGGGCGCCGACCAGCTTGCTGCCGTCAGCGGAAAAGTCGAGGTCCGAGATTGGCATGCCGTCGGTCGGGTAAATCTCTTCGAAGTCGTCAATGGCATCGATAACGCGCAGGGAGTCGCCGTCGCCATCGCTGTGGCTATAGGCGATGCGCTGAGCGTCGCGGCTCCAGGCGATTGATGAGACTAAACAGTCGCCATCGGTCAGCCGTCGGACGCTGCTAGTTGCGAGGTTGTGCAAGTAGAGATGTGAAGTGTAACCATTGGACGGGGCATGCGGACTGCGGATCGTGTAAGCGACTGAGTCTCCAGCCGGCGAAAGCGCAATTTCATCCAGCCAGCGGAAGTTCAGCAGATCTTCGGGGATGAGTCCACGCCGCCGATTTACCGCGATAGTACCATTGTCATCCATTTGGTCTTCCTTCAATAACTGTTTCTATACAGTGTAAATAAGTTCACCGATATATTCTTGAAATATCGGATCTTCGCCGGCTCCTCACAAGTTGAATTCGATGCCGATATCGGCGGCCAGATCACACAAGCCTGCGACCGTCTCCCGCGAGACCGGTAGGCCAGATTCACGCCGTTCATCCATGCGACCGAATTCGACTTCGCCGGGCAGCATCACCGGACGCGCGCTATTGATTGGCGGGGTGCTTTTGACTTGTCCTACCAACTCCTCCAAGCGCCGGTCAAATTCCGCCTGCGACATCATCGCCGTCGGATTAATGGCGACCATCATGTGCCCGACATCGAAGTTTTGATCATCTTGAAAGACATCCAGGCCGAAGAGCGCGCCGGTCATCACGCCGGCCACGACATCGGTGAACAGGCTCAAGCCGTAACCTTTGTATTCGCCGATGGGCAAGAGCGGTCCGGCCATGGCTGCGGTCGGGTCAGTCGTGATGTCGCCAGCGGGTGTCAGCGCCCAATTGTCGGGCATCTGCCGCCCTTCGCGCTCGTACCAGCGCATCATGCCCTTGCCGGACATGGTCAGCGCCATATCGAGCACGATGGCGTGATCGGCGCTGCGGGGTATCGCCATGCCCCAGGGATTGGTGCCCAGCACCACCTTCGCTGAACCCCAGGGCGCCATCTCGGCGGCGGCGTTAGTCATCGACCAGCCGATCAATCCTTGTTCAGCGGCGGTCAGCGCATGGTAGCCGGCGATGCCGAAGTGATTGCTATGCCGCACGCCGACCATGGCGATGCCGCTTGATTTCGCCTTTTCGATGGCGCGCTTCATCGCCCGCTGCGCTGCCACGTAGCCGAAGCCCTTGGCCGCATCCAGCAGGGCGTAAGCCGGTCCATCGCGTAGCCAGGTCATGCGCGCGTCCGGCACGATGCCGCCATTTTTGACACGCCGGTGATAGCGGAAGAGCTTTTCGATGCCCTGTCCTTGACCTGGATGCCACCACTGCGACGCCGTCATCAAGCCGTCGCTGATGATCTCGGCTTCTTCGACAGTAGCGCCCAGCCCGCGCATGAAGTCGGCGGTGAAGGCGCGCAGCGTCTCCAGTGGATAGTGTTTGACCAGCGACGCATCTTGAATGTCGTAAGCCATCTGTTGACCTTACGTGAATGGCTGATCGAGCGGGTTGAGCAGGGCTTGGGTGACGACGAATTCGGCCGGGCTCGTCACCTGCTGGGCAATAAAGATGACGTGGGCGCCCAGCGCAGCCAACTGATTTGAGACAGCATGTCCCAAGCCGTGGCTGGCGCCGCTGATGACTGCGAATCTGTCATTCAAATGCCTATCCATCGTCTATCACATTCGAGCGACCCATGGGCAGCCCCTGCAGATTCTCTCTCACCGCTCCGCCACGATGTTTTGCATGGCGGTTTTCATACGCTCCAAGCCTTCCAGAAGCAGGTCTTCCGGCTGCAAAAAGGTCATGCGCAGGTAATCTTTGCGGTCTTTGGAAAAGGCGGAACCGGGATATGCCAGGACGTGCTGCTCGGTCAACATGCGCTGGGCGACTTCGGCGCTATCCAGGCCGGTGAAGCCGATATCAGCGAAAACAAATTGCCCGCCTTGCGGCAGGCCGTACTTCATGCCCATCTCATCGAGCGCGTCCAATACCATGCGCCGGCGCCGGTGATAAGCTGCTGCCATCATCTCGACCGGTTCTTGCGGTCCGGTCAAGGCGGCGATGCCGGCGTATTGCGAGATGATCGAGGTGCCGCCGCTGATGGCCGCCTTTAGCTCGGTCACGCGCGCCATCAAGTCAGCCGGTCCAACGATCCAGCCCAGCCGCCAGCCGGTCATGGAATAGGCTTTCGAGAGGGCGTTGAGCGTCAGCGTGCGTTCTTTGCCGCCGGGCAGCGAAGCCGGGCTGGTATGGACGAAATCGTCAAAGACGAAGAGGTCATAAATCTCGTCTGACAGAATCATCAGATCGTATTCAATGGCGATGTCCAGCATCTCCCGCATATCACTCGGTGAGATGACGCTGGCGCAAGGATTATTGGGAGAGACCAGCAAGAGAGAGCGCGTCCGCTCAGTGATGGCGGCGCGAACGAGGGCCGGGTCGGCGCGGAAGTCTTCTTCTGGCCAAGTCTGCACCTCGACCTTGGCGCCACCGGCGAAGGCCAGCGAATCGGCGTAGGTATTGTAATTCGGTTCGGGCACGATTATTTCATCGCCCGGCGAGGTGACGGCGAGTGTCATCAGGAAGAGCGCTTCTTGCCCGCCGTTGGTGACGACGACCTCAGTATCCGGATCAACATCGATATTGTTGACGCGCTTGACGCGCTCGGCGATCGCCTGACGCAGCGCCGGGAGACCCTGTGGCGGCGTATAGTCGCCGTGATGGTGAATCATGGCGTCTTTGGCGGCGGCGACAATATGCGCCGGGGTATCAAAGTCGGGATCGCCGCGTCCCATGACGATGACGTCGTCGTAGCTGCGCGCTTCGCCGATCAGTTGATAAAGCAGGTTGGTGCCTTGTGGTTTCTTTTTGCTCATTTCGTTTCCTTCGCAGGCGCTCAGCTGAGCGCAGTAGAAGTCGAATTGTTGACCGTGAGGCGAATCACATCGGGGGCGCCGAAGTGGATGCCGTCGGCGCCGGTTTTGCGCAGCTTTTCAAATGCCGCTTCTGATCCAGCGCCAGCCCGCAGCGCGACGATATTCACGGCTCCGCCCGCGATCACTTCGTAATTCGCCTCTTTTGCCGCCTTGGCCAAGCTTTCGCGTTGGCGGCTTAGCTGCGCCAGTTGCCCGGCATGCGATTCGTTGTAGATGCGGCTGGCTTCGAGGGCGGCGTACTGCGTGGCGGTGGCCGTGCAGATCGCCATAATTTGCTTCTGCGATTGCATCGATGGCACCCAATCTTCCGGCGCGGCGATTGAGCCGAGGAACCAGCTCGATAATCCCATGCCCAGCCAGCCGTCGCCGATGGTGGCGATGCGAGTCGGTGTCTCCTCTTGCCCTGCCAGCGAGCAGTAATCGCCGGCGATCCAGAGGGCGAGTCCCTGATCCCAGATGACGGCGACATCGTTGTCGATCGAGATCTGGCTGATGGCAGCGACCTCGTCGGCGCTGAATGCTGCGCCACTAAGACGCGAGGGCGATTCCAGATAGAGCAGGCGACAGCCACCTGCGGCAGCCTCCGCGATGTTATCAAGTGAAGGCAAGTAGCCGCGCGCGCTATCGGCCGGCAGCGTTACCCGATTGCGCTGCCTCACGCCGAGCGCCTTTTGCACACCTGGGTGTACGACGGCGGGCAGGGCGATGCTGTCAAACAGTTCGCCGATCTTCTGGATGGTCAGGAAGCGCGCTTCCTGCACACCGGCGGTGACGATGATATTGCCTGATTGATAGGCTGTGCCGCAGGCGCTGTTGAGAAAGTCCGCCATCGCCTCGCGCAGAGGTCCTATTCCGGGCACATCGACGTAGTGAGTCTGGCCGGCTTCCATAGCTTCGGATGCGCCGGCGATGATCCGCTCATCCAGCGGACTGAACATTTCATCGGCGCTGAAGTCCCTTTCGCCCCGCGTCACTTGCGGGGGCAGGGGCGCATTCAGCGGCGCGTTGACCGCATGCTGGCTGAGCAAGTTTGCCTTGGTTTGTGATGCCAATGGTCTAGCTCCTCATCTGTGCAGCGCTTGATTGTCCACTCTCTAGCCCAAGCGCTGTTGGTGCGTTAGTGGCTTCGCCGCATGTGTCAATTCAGCGGCGCATCAGTATAATATCCCTGAATGTCGACAATTTCGAACGAATGTGAGAGATTATATGTGTGCAGCCAAGGCGTGTCAAGCAATTCGCCGGCTGCTATGACTATGCTCGCGCAGGCCTGTTCGCGCTCGCCGATACCGACCGAGTTCATGCTGCCTAAGCGGTTTCCAGCGGTGATACAGCGGTGAGGCTCACGTTCGCGGCCACGACCCGCGCGATTCGTAATGGGCGGATTCCCGGCTTGAACGGGCAGGTGCTGCTCTTTTTCTGCCACAGCCTGCTCTTCCACATCGCCTTGTTAGGCATCGCCGATATTTTGCTGAATTTTTATTTGGTGAGCATCGGCTACGATACGGCGACAATAAGCCTGCTGCAGTCCCTGCCGCGCCTCAGCGGGTTTCTCATCGGCTTGCCCATTGGCCTGGTTGCCAACCGCGTGGGAAATCGCCGGCTGATTATGCTATCCACCGGCGGCATCGCGCTTTGCGTGGCAGCGACTGCACTGACGCAGAGCCTGCTGGTCATCGCCATCAGCCGCTTTTTCTGGGGCGCTTGCTTCGGCGCCAATCAAGTGGTCAAGTCGCCCTTCATGGTCACGCTGACGCATCGCAGCGAACATACCGCGCAATTTTCCTGGCACAATTTGGTCAGCATGTTTGCCGTCGCCCTGGGCAGCGCGCTGGGCGGAATCTTGCCCATATTGATGAGTCAGGGTTTGGCTATCGCCACGACCGCTGGCTTGCGGCCGGAAGAGATGCCACTGGCCTACCGCGCTTCGATTATCAGCGCCGCAGTCGTTCTGATGCTGAGCGCTCTGCCGATTCTGTTGCTCAAGAATCAGGCAGCTAGCGCCGAGGACTCTCAGCGGAACCGACTCGGCTTGGGCAAGTCAGTCCCGTGGCGGCGCGTCCTGCGTTTAGCCTGCCCGCTATTCGTATTTGGAATCTCTGGCGGCTGGACCTTCCCCTTTTTCAATTTGATTTTCCGCGACCTCTTTGGCATCAGCGATAGCGCCATCGGCAGCGTCATTGGTTTGGGCTGGCTGATGATGGGCGTGATGCCGCTGCTTAATCCATATTTGGAGGCGCGGCTGGGAAGAGCAGGCGCATTGACCGCGCTGATGATCGCCAGCGCCGTCGCCTTCGTCGGTTTTAGCTTGTCGCAGGCGCTGCTGATCGCGGTACTGTTTTACGTCATGGCGATAGGTATCCGCAATACGATGCAACCGCTATTTCAACCGCTGCTGATGGATTCGCTCGACGCCGAGTATCATAATATCGCCAGCAGCGTGGGACTGGCGCTCTGGAATATGGGCTGGTTTGCCTCAACGCTCAGTTTCGGCTGGCTGCAAGCGGCGATAGGCACGCGCAGCATCATGCTGCTGGTGGCAGTTTTTGTCGTGCTGAACGGCCTCAGCATTCACCTCACCGCAATTCGCCAGAAGAAGACAGACGAAGGGTAATCGCGATGACCGAATGTCAAGCGAAGTTTCAGAAGATTGCGGAGCAAGTCGATGTTTGGCGCCAAGAATTGGGGGCGCCGGGCGTCGCCTTCGGCGTTTATATCAACGGCGAACGCTATAGCGCTGGCAGTGGTGTCACCAGCATTGATAACCCGCTGCCGGCGACGGACGAGACCATCTTTCAGATCGGCTCAGTCAGCAAGACGGTCACGGCCACCTTGATGATGCGCCTGGTCGAGCAGGAGAAACTCGACCTTGATGCGCCTGTGCGGAGTTACCTGCCGCAGTTTCGCGTGCGCGACGAGGAAGTATCGCAGCGGGTCACGGTCCGGCACTTGCTGACCCATGTCGCCGGTTGGACGGGCGATGTCTTCACTGACACCGGCAATAACGATGACGCGATGCAGCAGTATGTGGACGGCATGGCTGAGTTTGAGCAATTGGCGCCGCTGGATCTCACCTTCTCGTACAATAATGCCGCCTTCGCAGTTGCCGGGCGGATCATTGAAGTGCTGACCGGCATGACCTACGAGGAGGCAGCGCGCGAACTTATCTTCCTGCCGCTGGGCATGGAGCGCAGCTTCTTCTTCCCGCATGAGGTGATGTTGCATCGCTTCGCAGTTGGGCATCAGGTGGCTGACGAGGAGACCAAAGCGCTAAGCCCCTGGGCGATTCCTCGCGCTATGAATGCCGGCGGCGGCATCGCCTGCCATATTCAGGATTTGCTGCGCTATGGCGCCTATCACCTGGGCGAGGGCGCGCCCTTGCTACAGCCTCAATCGCTGCGCCAGATGCACGTGCCACAGGTGGGCATCAGCGACTATCTGGGAGCAGTCGGCTTATCGTGGATCGTCAATGACATCGACGGTATTCGACTGCTCTGGCATAATGGCGGGACCAATGGTCAGAATTCGATACTCACCCTGGTACCCGAACACAAATTGGCGTTGGGCATGATGACCAACGGCGACAAAGGCGGGGCGATCAACGACAAATTCAACAAGCGGGTATTGCGCGATTTTTGCGGCATCGACATCCCCGTACCGCAGGCAATTGAGTCTTCGGTCGCTGAGCTGGTCCAGTATGCCGGCAAGTACCAGGGCACGATGGCGGACATAGAATTGCGGCTGGACGGCGACGGTTTGGTCGCCACTATAGAACAGAAAAGTGGCTTGCCGACCGATGCGCCGCGTCCGCAGCCGGCTCCGATGGCGGTAGCGCTTTGCGGGGTCGATGCGCTGATGATGCTTGATGGCGATTACAAAAACAGCCGCGCAGACATCATCCGCGATGCAAAGGGCGATATTCGTTATTTGCGATTTGGCTCGCGGCTAAGGGTCAAGCAGTAGCAGATTCCGCTTAAGCCAGCATCTCACTCAGCAGTTTCCAGCAGAGCCAGAGTGCCCGCGGTGTATGGAAGAAGCCTTTCCACATCCCGCCTTTAAGCGGCGTCGACAAGCTGCCATCACGGCGCAGATAGCCGTACCAGCCGCCATATTCCGCATCGGGAAAGTGAGCGAATGTCCATTCATGCATCTGCTCGAACCAGTTGGCGTATTTCTCGGCGCCGCTGAGATGATATGCCAGCAGCAAGGCGTATAGCGCTTCGGCATGGGGCCACCACAGCTTCATATCCCATTCGAGGCGGGTGGCTGGTTTGCCATCGACATCGACAAAGTAGAGCAAGCCGCCGTATTGCTCATCCCAGCCGCGCGCCATAGAATAGTCGATCATCTTCAGCGCCGGTTCAATCAGGCTGTCATCATCACGCGCGATCGCCTCGTGCATGACGAAGGCGGCTGACTCCAGGGCGTGGCCGGGTGTGATGCGCCGCCCGTCTACCGTATCGAGCTTTTCGTTGTCGGCGCCGAGCACCTCGAAGACGGCCTGCGCTTCCGCATCCAGGAAGTGATTGAGTATCTGCTTGAGCGCGTCATCGACCGCGTCGGTATAAAGTGGCGCGGGCGGGGCGGCCAGGCGCAATTCCTGCGTGGTCGCCAGCATGATCATGGATACATTGTGGGCTTTGGCGCGGCGGGTAGCGGGGAAGACTTTGGGCTCCAGCTTGCCCGGGTTTCTCAGATGATCGACGACCAGGCGATAGGTGTCCAGCGCTCGCTGCAGGGCGGCGGCATCTCCGCTGGCGCGTGCGTATTCAGCCAGTCCGATGACGGCGAAGGTCTCGGTAAAGAGATAGCGTCGTTTGCGCAAGGGTCGCCCGTCAGCGGTGACGGCGAAGAACATGCGGCCGTCGCTATCGAAGCCGTGCTCAATGATGAAGTCATAGATGTGGCGGGCGGCTTCAAGCCATTCGCTGCGGCGTTCGACTTCGTTGTGAAGCTTGGCAAACATCCAGAGCGCGCGGCCCTGCAGCCACATCGACTTGTCGCCATCGAAGACGCTGCCATCACGATCGAGCGAGTTGAACTGACCGCCATGATTCCGATCCAGCGAGTGATTTAGCCAAAAGGGGATGACTTGGTCAAAAAGCTCGTGGCGATAGATTTCGCGCAATTCCAGGAGGCGCGCCGGCTTCATCCCTTGATTCCGGAGACCATCATGCCTTCGATGAAATAGCGCTGGAAGAAGATGAAAAGCAGAATGACGGGGATAGTCGCCATGGTAGAAACGGCCATGGCCACCGCCCACAACGGCTCCCGGTCGAGCGACTGGGAGAAGAAGGTTAGACCGACCGGCAACGTGATCAGGTCGCGATTCTGCGCGATCACCAAGGGCCAAAGGAAATTGTTCCAGCTGAAGAGAAATGTGATGATCGCCAGGCTGGCGGCGGCAGGCTTCAACATTGGCAAGGCGATGCGACGGAAAATGGAGAACTCGCTCGCGCCATCAATGCGGGCCGCGTCCAGCAATTCATCCGGGATGTTGTAGGCAAACTGGCGCATCATGAAGACACCGAAGGCGCTGATGAGACCGGGCATGATGATCCCTTCGTAAGTATTGTGCCAGCCCAATTGACGGACGAGCACGAACATGGGAATCACCAAGATCTGGAAGGGCACGGTCATGATGCTCAAAATCAGGAGGAATAGCAGGTTTCGCCCGAGAAATCGATACTTGGCGAAGCCGTAACCGGCCAGGGCGCCAAAGAAAACCGTGGCGGCGGTCTGGACAGTCGCGATGAATATGCTGTTGATGTACCAGCGCTCAAGCTGCGTGAGCTCGAAGGCGCGCTCGTACTGGCTCAAGCCCTGGAACTCTTGCGGCAGCCAATGCATGGGAATCGCGAAGATCTCGCCCTCTGCCTTGAAACTGGCACTGACCATCATGTAGACGGGGAAGAAGAAGAGCAGCGAGATCAACAAACCGATCGAGAAGAGGATCAGGTTTCGGATGCGCCGGCGCAGGCGCGCCTCGAAAACCCAGTCGCTTTCGTATGGTTTAACAGCCGCCATGCTGCCGTCCCCGGCTGGTGGCAGGACCAGCCAAATCAGTTGAGAGAGAAATCATCGCTGCGTCCCAGGCGTAATTGGAACAGGGTGAAGATAAGAATGAAGGCGAAAAGCACGACGGAAATGGCGGCTGCGTCGCCCATGCGGAAGTACTGGAAACCATATTTCCAGATGACGATGCCCAGCGTCGTGTTGACATCGAGCGGTCCCCCTTGACCCGGCGAGAGCACGAACTGGATGGAAAAGCCCTGAAAGGCGCGGATGGTGGAAATGGCAGCCACGAAGACGGCGGTGGGCTTCAGCAAGGGCAGCTCGACGCGCAGGAAGGATTGCAGCGCGTTTGCGCCGTCCACCCGCGCCGCGTCGCGCAATTCGGGCGGGATGGCCGTCAGCCCGGAGAGCCAGATGATCATGTAGAAAGGCGCGATGTGCCAATCATGCACGACAACGGACATGATTGGCGACAGTTGCAGATCGAAGAGCCATTTAATCGGCGTTTGCCCCACTATAGGTCCTATCACCGAGGACAAGAGCCCGGCAGGGTGCAGCAGCAGTTTCCATATCACCGATACGACGACGACTGAAGGCAGCAGCGGCGTGAAGAAGAGCACCTTCATCAGTTCGCGCCCGGGGAAGCGCTGAAAGAAGAGCAGCGCCATACCTAGCGAGATGATCCACACGGGTACGGTGCTGCCCAGCACAAAGCCGAAGGTCACACTTAGCGACTTGAGAAAGAGGCGGTCGCTTAGCAGGTCCTGGTAATTCTGCAAACCGACCCAGACCGGTGGTTTCAGCAGCGTAAAGTCCGTCAGGCTCAGGCCGAAGCCGATGACGATGGGATAGAGAAAGAAGATCAAGAAGAAGATAAGAGCGGGCAAGACAAAAAGAAGCCCGAAGTATTGACGCCGCTGCACCAGCCCCATCGTCCGCCAAGCGGTGATTAGCCGAGCGATACCCATATTCTCCTCTTGGATGCTTCGCGATGCGCCCCCGCCACGACAGTTTTCTGCCAAGACGGGGACACATGATTCGTTGCCGAAGTCCTGCCCGGTTAGCTCCTTGGATTATTGAACCAAGCGAGTGCCCGACGGGCGCGGGCAGGTTTCGGCAAACAAGGAAGACCTAGAATTCGGTCTTGGCCCGCTGCAGGATTTGGTTGACTTCTTCCTCGGTCTCCGCCAGCACGGTATCGATGTCTTCACCAGCGAGGACGACGCGTTGGCGCATGCGCAAAATGGCGTCAATGGCTTCGTTGAAGCCGGCGAAACGCGGGTGGAAGTAGCTGACCGCTATCTCGTTGAGGAAGATCGGCATGATCTCGTTGTTCTTGAATTCCTCGCTCTCCAGGTAGTCGGCTTTCGGCTGGAACAAGCCCGCCTCGTTGAGGTAGCGATCGGGCCGGCTCGACAGCCAGGCGATCAGCTTCCAGGCGGCGGCCCGCTCGGCGTCCGAAGAGTTGGCGTTGGTCATCCAGTAGAAGCCGTAGTTGGCGAAACCGTTGGGGCTGACCGCATCTTCCCAGCGCAGCTGCGGGTAGATACTGTAGTTGGGAGCAAAGCTGTCTTCGGCTTCCAGTCCCGGCACAGCCCAATTGCCCATGGTGCACTCGGTCGCCATCCTCTCCTCGGATTGGAAACCAGTGCGCGAGACAACGTATTCGGGACCGCCCAAGTTCCATTCGTTCGCCCAGTTATTCCAGAATTCAAGCGTGCGCTTTACCTCGGGCGTATTAATGTGGGCGACGTAATTGACCTCGTCGATCATGTCGCCGCCCAACTGCTGCACCATAGGATTAAAGTGCAGCATCATGTAAATGGCCGCCGACCAATTGAAGTCGAAGCCGCGCCGGGTGATGGTGCCGTTTTCGTCGCGAATGGTCAACTTCTCGGCGACGTCGCGCATGCCTTCATAGGTGTAGGGGAAGTCCTCAGCCGGGTCAAGGCCCGCCTCAGCCCATGAGTCAAGGTTGACATAGCAGGCGTACGCGCTCATTTCAGTAGGTATACCGTAGAGCGTACCTTCGTAGGTGGCGCCGGCGAGCATGCCCTCGGCCATGTCACTGCTGCCGTAGAGCGCCTTCACATCATCAATCGACTCCAGACCCCAGCCGGCCGGATCTACCGGAGCAAGGATGCCTTGGAGGTAAAACTGGGCGCTGAATGGCGTGAACTGGTTGAAAAGGTCGGGCCCGGCGCCGGATGCCAGCGCGGTATTCAGCGTGGCGTAGAAGTCCGACGGCAAGACCTCGTACTCAACCGTGATGTGCGGATTGGCCTCCATAAAGGCGGCGATCAACTCTTCATCGACGGCGACGCGTGGCATATGGGCGTGCCCCCAGGCGGTGATCGTCACCGGTTCGTCCTGCGCGAAGCTAACCAAACCCCCGGCAAGCAACAGCAGCCCCAAGCAAGCGATCAGTAAAAGACTGTATTTGCGAGTCATAATGTCTCCTTTATTGAAGTATCGCGGCATCGCATATCTTTTTACGTTGCCTTTAGTATAGTCGGCGGGGGGGGGGCTATTGCAAATATTGCTACGAGCTGGGCTCGGCAGTCGCGCCGCTAGCGCGTGGTTTGGTAATCGTCGACGTTGCCGGTGGCTTGGGGCTGCGTATATTATTGTAAAGAATAGCGAATGGGTATCGGCAGACCTTGTGTTATATTCTAGATAGCAAAGCTGGCAGGTGAGTGCCATATGGCGAAACCCAGAATGATAGTCGATGCCGACCTCCATCCGGTGCCGGTGCATGAGAAGGTGGGAGAATACCTCAAGGAGCCTTGGCGCTCGCGTTATCTGCGTGGCGATCATGGCGCCGGTCATCCCAACTATTTCAACCCGAATGGGGTGATGCGGAGCGACAGCGTAACCGCCGACGGCCGCCGCATCGAAAAGTCGCCCGAGACGATGGCGACGCACTTTCTCGACAAGTACGAGATTGATTACGCGGTGCTGAATCCGATGGAAGCGATGGAGCACTGCGTCTCGCCCGATGCCCATTATTCGGCGGCGGCGCTTTCCGCGGTGAACAGCCATTTTGTCGAAGACTGGCTGCCGGTGGATAAGCGCTATCAGGCGTCGATCACCATCGCTTTCAGCAATATTGAACTCGCCGTCAAGGAGATCCATCGTCTAGGTGACCATCCGCGAGTGGTGCAAGTGCTGATGGCGAGCGGCTCGCCATTTCCATTGGGACATAGTTACTTTCATCCATTGTATGCCGCGGCTGCCGAGCATAATCTGCCGCTGGCGATCCACCCGGGATTAGAGGGGGTTGGCATTGCCGGTTCCGGCGGAACTGCAGGATTTGCCTCAAATTATCTCGAATGGCATACCTTGCTGGCGACATCATACATGACGCAATTGGTCAGCTTAGTGGTTGAAGGCGTCTTCCAGAAGTTTCCCACGCTGAAGTTTGTCTTCGTTGAAGGCGGTGTCGCTTGGCTGCCGGCGATGATGTGGCGGCTGGACAAGAACTGGAAAGCGCTGCGCTCCACGACGCCGTGGTTGACGCGCCGCCCGAGCGAGATCATTGAAGAGCACATCTGGCTGACGACACAGCCGATTGAAGAGCCGGATGACATCAGCCATTTTCGGCAGATACTGGAGATGTTTGGGGCAGAGAAGATGCTGATGTTTTCCAGCGATTACCCGCACTGGGACGGTGATTTGCCCGATTTCGCCCTGCGGCAGCTGGACCCCAAATTGCGCGATGCCGTGATGTACCGCAACGCGCTGGAAGTATTTGGAATCGAGGCGCCGCAAGGTGTCGGCTAAGGCACAAGTCTACGTGGCTCCCCTTGCCGAGCTCAATGTCGGCGAAAGCCGCATCATCATCGCCGAGAACAAGTCGATCGGCGTCTTCAACACCGGCGCGCAGATTGTGGCGGTGCTCAACCTCTGCCCGCACGCCTTTGCCCCGGTATGCCGCGGAAAGCTGGGCGGCACCACCTTGCCATCACGAGCCGGCGAATTCATCTGGGGGCGGGACAACGAAATCCTCCGCTGCCCCTGGCATGGTTGGGAATTCGACCTGCACAGCGGTCAATGCCTGACGGACCGGCGCAAGCTCAAGCGCTTTCCGGTTGTCATCCGCGATGACTCGATCTTTATCGAAGTCTAGCGCCTAGTTGTTGACCTGGAAGAACTCGACGATTTCGCCGCCTGGTCCCTTGAAGAAGGCGATGGTCACATTTAGCGGTCCCAGGTCGACCGTTTTCAATTCGACAGTGATTTCCAGGCCGGCGGCGCGAACCCGTTCGAGCGCGCTGGCGATGTCGGTGGTCGCCAATGCGAAGTGAAATACGACATTGCCGGTCGCATCGCCGGAAGGCCTGGCGCCGGGGATCGGCTCAAAGAGCTCAATGTGGCTGCCATCGCCGATATCGAGCAGGGCTATGCGCCGGCCGCCGCCGTCCCACTCGACTACCTTTTGCATGCCCATCACCTCGGTGTAAAAGGCGACGGATCCGTCAAAGTCTTGGGTTTGTACAGCGATGTGGTGTGTGCCGAGCCCGGCGATGGCTTGATTCGATTTTCCAATTGGCATGTTGCCCTCCATGTGTGCTGGTAAAGATCGCTGGGATTATAGCATTTTCCAGCCAGGTATGGATGCCAGGCTATCTACACCGCGCGACGCTATAATCTGGGAGACATGCGCGAGGCATACGCGCATCTGGCTGACTGGGACAAACAAGCAATGGGGATAGTGATTAAATGGTAGCGAACTTGAATCCAACTGAGACGCGGCAGATGCTCTGGGAAATGCTAGGCGATATCCCGACGCCCAGCTTGCCGCAGGTTAGCCTCATCTCAGAGCGCGACGAGCTGACTTACACTCTGGAGCATTTTAGCTTCGACAACGGCATCGGCGACCGGGTTTACGGCTATCTGCTGCTGCCGAAAGATGTCGCGTTTCCGGCGCCGGCTGTGCTCTATCATCACGAGCACGGCGGCAAATATGCATTGGGCAAGGACGCCGCGCTCAAAGTCCGCGAGAATGGCTATGCGCCCGGCATCGCGCTGGTGGAGGCTGGTTTTGTCGTCCTGGCGATCGACGCCTACGGCTTCTGTCAGCGCGAGCATCAGGGACCGGGTGGCGAGAGTGAAAGCGGCGCCTCAACCGAACTGTCACTCTTCAAGCGATTTCTGTGGCAGGGCAGGACGCTTTGGGGCATGATGGTCCACGATGATCTGACCGCGCTGGCTTATCTGCGCAGCCGGGAAGAAGTTGACGCGGAGCGCATCGGCGCGGTCGGCATGAGCCTCGGCGGCTCGCGTACGACCTGGGTGGCCGCGCTCGACGAAACGGTCAAGGCTGCCGTACCTATCTCACAGATGACGCGCTACCGCGACTTCGCCGATAGCGGCAACCTGCGCATGCACGCCATTTACTACTATGTACCGGGCATGCTGGTGTCTGGCCTGGACATGGAGCATATCGTCGCCTTGACTGCGCCGCGCCATCAACTCATCCTGACCGGCGACCGCGATCCACTCTCCCCGATAGCCGGGATTCACAAGATCATGAAATATGCGAGCGAGGTTTACCGGCAAGCGGGCGCTGCCGACAAGCTGGAACTTGTGCTCTACGAAGGCGTTGCACATGCTTATTTGCCGGCGATGGTTGAAGCGACGATCGACTTTTTCCAGCGAACCTTGTAGCGGCCTACGGCGTCGCTTGATTTTCCCTTGATTTGATACAAGAAATGCTTGCGATGCTTTAGGGTTATGCGCTATACTGACTGAAGTCTGCGTAAGAAATCGTTAGATTTCGGGGTATGACTGGTAATGGTTTTTGCGTCGGCGATTAGCTGATGCCGCAAAGAGTGTCCGGGTACGGGTGTAATTCGGACGCTCTTTTTGTCCCCTGCACTCGGCTTAGATTGCTGTCTTGCCTCCTGTAGCTTGCCGCCCCGCCCACGGTTTTTCCCTCATCCACAGACTTCTTTGACTGCCGAGACCGATAGCAATCAGACCGACAAGAAGGACCAAGATGACTAGGGAGGTGACTATTGCTCCATGTGATCTCGTATACAGCTTGGCGATGAGTTTTATTGAGGAGTTGGCATGAACAAGAAACTTCCCTATAACACATCGGACCTGAAGCCCTCGCGCAGGGACTTCTTGCGGCTGAGCGGCGCGAATACGAAGGTAGAGAAGCCTGGTTTCTCATCAATCCGCAGCCACAGGCAGTGACGGAAACCATCAGCAAGACCGGCTTTAGCAGAGCGGACGACCTGCTGGGAGACAACTTGATAGCTGAGACGGCGCAGAATATCACAATACGCGTGGCGGGCACAAACCTGGCTTGCGTTTTACTTTCACCGTGAACGCGGCGACATTAGCAATCAAAGGAAATCTCTGTGTCTCTGTGGTTAATGAAAAAATGACAGGATGAATTATGAAAATCACCCGCATTGACTGCCATGTTCTGCTAGTGCCCGAGTTCCACACTGAAGCCTGCTCGTCGGCGCAAGATGACCTGGTTGTGGAAATCCACACGGACGAGGGCATCGTCGGCATCGGCGAGACCGATGTCAATCCCTGGATCGCGCGCTTGCATCAAGGCGATGGGTACGCACATCATGGGCTTGGGTTTGGAAGAGATGCTGATTGGCGAAGATCCCCTGCAGCCGGAAGCCATCTGGCAGAAGCTTTACAGCGGCTCGAAGATGAATGGCCGCCGCGGCGCTCTGATTTGCGCGATGGGCGCAATCGACATGGCGCTCTGGGATATCAAGGGCAAGGCGCTGGGCTTACCGGTATACAAGCTGCTGGGCGGCGCCGTTAAAGACTCGATCGTGCCCTACGCCTCGCTGCTGCCGATTGGTGACACGCTGGATGAGTACCGCGAGTCATTGAAAGCAAAGCTGCTGCAAGCACGGGAGTTCGGCTTCAAAGCGGCGAAACTGGAAATCTGCATCAACGGACCCTACACCCACAATGCCCTGCAAGAGCACGACGATCACATCGCCGGCATCGTCGCCGAATGCCGCGACGCCGTTGGGGGGGAGATGACCCTGATGGTCGATGTTGCCTATGCCTGGGACGACGCGCGCAGGGCTCTGCGCGTGATCAAGCAACTGGAGCCCTTCGATCTCTTCTTCCTGGAGACGCCGATCAATATCGACGACCTCGAGGGCTACGCCTTCATCAGCGATCATTCACCGATCCGCATCGCCGCCGGAGAATGGCAGAATACGCACTTTGAATTTCTCGATTTAGCGCACCGCGGCAAACTCGATGTCTTGCAGCCGGATGTCGGGCGAGTGGGTGGCTTCAGCGAGGCGCGCAAGGTCACGCAGTTGGCGGCGGATTACGGGCGCTTGATCGTGCCGCATTGCTGGAAAACCGGTATCGGCATCGCTGCCAGCGCTCACCTGGGATTCGCCACCGCTTGCTGCCCCTTCATTGAATTTCTGCCGGCGCATTTGTCGGAGTCGGTCTTGCGCGATGAACTGGTCGCCGACGAACTGGAGATGGTCGACGGAGCCATCCCTCTGCCGCAGAAACCGGGCTTGGGTATCGAACTCAATCGCGATGCCTTGCAGAGGTACCTGGTGGATTAGTAGCTCAGGCGACCACTGTGACGTCCGCCGCTTGCAGCGCCGCTTTGATCGCCGCGCGCTGCTCAGTTGACGATTCCGGCATCGGCATTCGCGGGACACCGGCGGGCCGCCCCTGCAATGCCAGCGCGGTCTTCACGTTGGCCGGCAGGTTGTCGTGCATGATGGCGTTCCAAATCGGCAGCAGCTTCAGATGCGTATCCAAAGCGCCGACCTGATCACCCGCTTGCACTTGATTCCACAATCTGACGCAAAGCTCGGGCGCGGCAGTCAGAATCGCGGCGATGGCACCGTGCGCGCCCAAGGCGAAGGAAGGGTAGAGCAAGGCATCGACAGCTGACATAATCAGGCCGGCATCAGCCGAGTTCATCAGCAGATCCGCCATCAGCTTGAGATCGCCCGCGCTCTGCTTGACGCCGATGAGACCATCAATCTCGCGCATCATGCGATCAAGCAGTGCCGGCGAGCAATAAGACCAGGGCACGACATTATAGACCATGACCGGCTGCGCGGCTTGCTTGGCCAAGGTGGCGAAGTGCTGGAACATCGTCTCGTCAGAGGGGCGGAAGAGATAATGCACTGGCGTGACTTGCAGGGCAGCGACATCGAGATCAGCCAATGCCCCCGCCTTTTCGAGCGCTTGCCGCGTACTGTCGACGATGATGCCGGCGATAACGGGTACGCGACCGTCTGACACCTCGACCGCCAGGGCGACAACGTGACGAAGCTCGTCAGTTGTGAGCGTGTGGCCTTCGCCGGTGCTACCGCCAACAGCCACGCCATGCACGCCGGCGGCGCTGATCAAGTATTCGACTTCGGCGCGCAGCGACGCTTCGTCGATGGACTCATCTTCGTTGAAAGGTGTCACCATAGGTGGCATGATGCCGCGGATTTTCATAGATTGCCTCGCTCTCAAATTCTGGCTGGACCGCTACTTCTCCGCAGTTTTTGCTTCTTTCGTATCAGTTTCCGCTTTTTCAGGCTCATGTTCAACAAGCTTGTCGATGATAAATCG
This sequence comes from Phototrophicaceae bacterium, assembly GCA_965223515.1. GTDB lineage: Bacteria > Chloroflexota > Anaerolineae > Aggregatilineales > Phototrophicaceae > UBA6055. Next base: position 2,545,535 of record CBDCWK010000002.1, on the reverse strand, counting down.
AGGGCGCCGCCGCGTCTCATCGAGGTTGCGCCACATGTATTCGCCGATGATGCCGAGGATTAGCATCTGAACGCCGGCTGCGATCAAGACGACCACGATCAGCGATGCCCAGCCTTCAGCCGAGATTCCGAGTACCAGCCGCGCATAAACAACCCAGACGGCGTAGATCAATCCTACCAGGCTAAATATGATGCCCAGGGCGGATGATATTCGAATGGGAAAATGGGAGAAGGCGACGAAGGAATCGACGAAATACTTGATCTTTCGGCTCAGCGTCCACATGGACTGGCCGTACTTTTCTTCTCGTGTCTGACGGTCGTAGTAAAGGACCTGAGGTTCGAAGCCGAGCCAGAGTATAAGACCCATCAAGTAAGCATTATTTTCCCGTATCCCGTTGATCAAGCCGCAGACTTGTTGGTCGATCAGGAAAAAGTCGAAGCCGCGTTTGGGCATATTGGTGATGGCGAAGCGGCGAAACAGTCGGTAGAAGGTATCGGAAAGCAGTGAAGTCGGGAAGGGATCGCCACGGCCGCGGCGGGCAGCGATGACGACCTTGTGGTCATCCCGCCAAAGCGCGATCATATCGTGCAGCAACGCCGGCGGGTCTTGCAAGTCGGCGGCGATGGCAGCCACCGCATCACCCTTCGCCAAGCTTAAGCCGGCCATGATCGCCGGATTAGAGCCGAAATTGCGCGAGAGCTTCGCCACTTTCATCCGCGGCTCGGAAACTGCCAGGTTCTGCAGCACTGCGAATGAGTCATCGGTCGAGCCATCATCCACGAAAATGAACTCGAAATCATCGTCGGGATTGCGCGCGGCGACAGCCCTGAAGGCTTCAAGCAGGTCCGGCAAACTGCGCGCGTTGTGATAGACCGGTACGACGATGGATATGAGACTCATTCGCCCTCGCTATCAGTCAAGCCGAAATGCCGCATAATCTGCAAGCGCGCTCGCTCGTCAACGCGGCGCATCTCGCGGGCGGGCACACCGGCGACGATCGTCCAGGGTGGCACGTCTTGGGTAACCATTGCGCCTGGCGCCACGATTGCGCCCATACCTATTTCGACTTCGGCGCCGATTGTAGCGCCTGTGCCGATCAGCGCAAAGCGTCTCACTATGGGACCAGTGGCGGCGAAAGGAATCAAGCCGTAGCGCTTGAGATATACATCATTGTCATTAACGGTGGCGACGCCGGGCCCGATGAAGACATCTGCTTCGATACGCATATTGCCGGTGATGATCGCCCCGTCAATGACGCGGCTGCGCTCGCCCAAGTATGTATCGTACATCATCATAACGCCGCGCCCCAGCACTGATTCGTCTGCCAAGCGGCAGCCCTCGCGAATGGAAGCCAGGTCGCCAATCAATACACGCTCTCCGATGTTGAGGTTGCAATACAATACGCAATTTGCGCCGATGATGCAGCCGGCGCCAATCCGCACGGCGTGATCGGCTAGCTCGATCGGCCGGTTGGTTGTTCCGACGCGGATGGGTGGCCGCCCGATTACCGCGCCCGGCAAGATTCTAGTATTTTCTGCCACGACAACATCCGGGTAGAAGGTGACATTCGCGCCGACTTCAACGCCGGCTTTCAAAGTCAGATTACCCAGAATGTTGAGGTTGCCAGCGCGCTGGACTGTGGGATGGATGTCAACTGTCGCCATCGTCCCCCCAGTAATGCCGCTTATGCGCGCGATAGAAGGCCACAGTTTCGCGCAAGCCATCGCGCAGCGAAGTTCGTGGTTCCCAGCCGACCAGGCGGCGAATCTTGCTGATATCGGAGTAAAAATCGCCCGGCTCTTGCGCCTTGCGCTCGGGCGAAAAGGGCGCGTATTCCCAGCGACCGCTGCCGGCGACTTCGATCAGTGTATCGGCCAATTCGACGAAATCGGTCGGCTGGTCGATGCCGACATTCAGCACTTCCCCGACCGCGTCTGGCGCCAGCGCGGACATCAAAATCGCTTCAACCGCGTCATCGATAAAAAGGAAGTCGCGCAGGATCTTGCCATCGCCGAAGACCTTGATGGTCTCATCATCAATCGCCAGGCGCACGAACCAGTTGACCACGCCGTATCGGTGATGTTTCATTTGCGCGCGTGGACCATAAATATTCGTCAAGCGCAGGAGAACCGACTTGATGCCATGCACATCGTTATATACCTGAATGATCTTTTCGGCAGTCAGGTTTGATATCTCGTAAATGCCCTTTGGATGCGTCGGCGCGTCTTCGTTGACTGGTAAGGTGACGGCCGGTCCGTATTGTCCGCGGGTGCCGGTGTAGATGACCTTGGCGCTGGGATTATGCTGGCGCAGCGCTTCCATCACAACGGCGGTGCCCTTGATGTTGATGTCGATATCGGGGAAGGGGTCGGTCAAGCTTAGAACATGATCGACTTGCCCCGCCAAATGAAAGACATAGTCTTGGTCGCGAACGAGGTGATTCATCGCATTGACATCACGGACATCGCTGAAATTGACCGTGACGCGCTCCGATATTGATGAAATGTTAAAGAGGTTGCCGGCATAGCCCGGAATCATGGCGTCAACGATGGTGACATCGGCGCCGGCGTGGATCAGGGCAATCGCCAGATTGCTGCCGGTGAACCCCATGCCGCCCGTTACCAGCGCTCGCTGGCCACGAAATGCTCCGCCGAAATCCATTCGCCTATCCTCGCAATTGCTCAATCTCGCGGCATACTCGCAAGACTTCATCGTCGCTCAACCCGATGTATAAGGGCAGCGACAAGATTTCGCGCGCAGCCTTCTCAGTCTCTGGCAAGCAATCGGCGACTATTCCAAGATCCCGATGCGATTCTTGCAGGTGAATCGGAATGGGATAATGGATCAATGTCCCGATTTCTCTTTCTTTTAGCGCCGCCATCAACTGGTCACGCTCCAGATCGCGGATGACATAGAGGTGGAATACATGCCGCCTGCCAGGCGCGTCGGCGGGCGTCGCCACCGAAGGCAGGTTGACGTCGTATAGCGCGGCGATCTGTCGTCGTCGGCTGTTATGGCGATCGAGATGCTTGAGTTTGACACGCAAGAGCGCCGCCTGCAATTCATCGAGGCGACTGTTGGCGCCGCGCGATTGATGGCTGTAGCGGGTCGTCTGCCCGTAATTGCGCAGTTTCCGCAGCCGCTCGGCGTATCCACCATCGTTGGTGATGACAGCGCCGCCATCGCCATAAGCGCCCAGGTTCTTTGTCGGATAAAAGCTGAACGTGCCCATGTCGCCGATGCTGCCCACCTTACGCCCTTTGACTTCAGCGCCGTGGGCTTGCGCGCAATCTTCAATCAAGAGCAAATCATGCTCGTCAGCCAGGACTTTCAGCGCTTCCATATCGGCCGGCTGCCCGTAGAGATGCACGACGACGATGGCGCGGCTGCGATGCGTTATGGCAGTACCCGCCGCTAGTGGATCAAGCGTATAGGTGAGCGGGTCGATGTCTGCCAATACCGGTGTGGCGCCCGTGCTCTCGATCGCGGACACGGTTGCCATCGCCGTATGCGCCACGGTGATCACTTCGTCGCCGGGTCCGATGCCGCCCGCTCGCAGCGCCAGCTCAATCGCGTCGGTGCCATTGGCAACACCGACGCTATGCGCCACGCCATGATAGTCGGCAAATTCGCGTTCGAAGGCTGCCACCTCGGGACCAAGTATATACCAGCCGCTGTCCGCGACGCGGCGCATCGCCTCATGGATCTCTTTGGCGAGCATGTCATGCAGTGGCTTCAGTTGATTAAAAGGAATCATCGTCGATCATTGTACCTTTGACAGCAGATAGGTCCCGCTTCGCGACTCCGCCTTAGGCAGCGGACGTTCCCCGGGCTACCGGGTCGCGTTTGCCAAAATAAATCCAGCCCATCCACAGGGTGATCGGAATCACCAGCAGCACACAGTCGAGCACCAAGACGCCGCGAACGCCCATCGAGGTATCGATCAACCAGCCAGTGGTGCCTGAGGAGACTGCGGCGAGGAGAGTGTACAAGGCGAACTCGGTGGAAAAGACACGACCACGTACTTGATTCGGTACGATCTGCAGCAGCAACTGGGTACTCAGCACCCAGATCAAGCCACCGCCAATACCGCGCAGCAATGCGCCAAACAGAATGATGGGGAAGGAAATCAAGGTCGCTGAAACTATGAATCCCGCCAGCGAACAAACGTAGCCCAGCGCGATCATGAGGCGCAGATGTCGATCACGATCCCGCGCCCAGTTGCGCCCCAGAATCGGTCCTATGCCGGAGCCTATGCCTGACATGACATAGATCAATCCCAGACTGATGCTGCCGCCTTCGCCGATGGGAAAATACTGTTCCGCTATCGTCACTTGCACGACCTGATAGAATCCGATGATCATCAATCCGAGCACGCCTTTATGGATGGCGATCGAAAAGGTGTCGATATGCCGGCGCAAGTATTCGAGACCGTCAAGGTACTGGCGGATGCCCGCCATAAATGACTGATCGGAGCCACCCTTCAATTGTGTCTGGTATGGCATGCGGAGCAAGATGGACGCGCTTAGCACGAAGGTGATGGCGTCGATAACAAAGGCGGGATAGACACCGACTACGCCCGAGACCAGACCGCCCAGTGCTGCGCCAAAAGCCAGCATCACCGACCAGGTCGCCGCAGACAAGGCATTGGCAATGCCGAGCTCTTCCCGATTAGTGATATCAGGCAATATCGAATTCCAGGCGGGGAAGTAAAAGCCTTGAGAGGCGCTTTGAATCGCGGTCAAAACGTAGATCAGCCAGACGTGCTGCGGCTCCCGCACTAGTACAAAGCCGAGCACGACGAAGCAGCGCAGCACATCGGTGGTGATGACAATGGCTTTGCGGTTGTAGCGATCGGCTACGACGCCGGCGAAGGGGCTGACCAGGAAAGGCGCCAGCATGCGCACCACGAAGAGCCCACCGACGGCGGTACCCGATTGCGTCAAGGTGGCGATCAAGGCGGCGGACGCGATCAAGTTGAACCAATCGCCCGTGAGACTGACGATTTGCCCTGACCATAGATAGCGAAATGACCTGTTGCTGCGAATGAGCTGCCAGTAGCCGATTTGTCTTACTTCAGGTTGAGTCAAGTTAGGCTCACAATCAATCTAGTAATAGGGCCGCTCGGATAGAAGTCACGAGAGATCCGGCGAGGCAATATTGTCCGCAGCTCGCCATTATATATGCTATTAAGCGGAGAAACACCCATCGATTCATGTTGTTGCGCAGTGTGACGGTTACCGACTGCCTTAGCGCGAAGGCCAAGTGACTATGCTATTCTAATCCTTGCCAGATTCTGTAAGATGGTGGCAGGAAAATTGCAGGGCAGCGCGCGATTTATTTACAGGCGGGAGTGGGTCTATGCGGGTATTCATCGCGGGTATCGACGGTTATCTGGGCTGGCCGCTGGCAATCTATCTGAGTGCCCATGGCCATCAGGTCGCCGGCGCCGATTTGCTGCTGCGGCGGGAATGGGTAGCTGAAGTCGGGGGCATCAGCGCGCAACCCATTGCCGGCAGGGAAGAGCGCATGCTCGCTTTCAAAGAGACCTTCGGCGTAGAGCTTGACTTCCGCGTCGGTGACCTGATCGATTATGAATTCGTGCGGACCCTGTTAGAGGAGATTCAGCCTGAGGCGGTCGTTCATCTGGGGCAGATGCCTTCCGCGCCCTATTCCATGATGGATCAGGCGCATTGCGTTTGGACGCAGCAGAACAATGTCATCAATAATCTCAATCTGCTCTGGGCGATCAAGGAAGTTGCACCGGATGCGCATCTGGTTAAACTCGGCACGATGGGCGAATACGGGACGCCGGACCTCGATATCCCCGAAGGCTTTTTTGAAGTTGAGTTCCGTGGGCGGAAGGACCGCTTGCCTTTTCCGCGGCAAGCTGGCAGCTGGTACCATCAGAGCAAAGTGCACGATTCACATAACACACACTTTGCCTCGAAGATATGGGGCTTGCGCGCCACCGATATTATGCAAGGTGTCGTATTCGGTACGCAGATTGCCGAGATGGGTGACGACCTGCGTTTGCGCAGTCGCCTGGATTTCGATCAATGCTTCGGTACGGCGATCAATCGCTTCTGCTGTCAAGCGGTGATCGGCCATCCGCTGACGCTGTTCGGGCTGGGCAAGCAGAAACGCGGCTTTCTACCGCTGAAAGATTCGATGGCTTGCCTGCGGCTTGCGGTTGAGAACCCGCCAGAGCGTGGCGAATTCCGCGTCTTCAACCAATTTGAGAACGCCTATTCGATCAGCGAATTGGCATACATGGTGCAAGACGTGGCGAAGGCGATTGGCTTGTCCGTGGAAATCCGCCACTATGACAACCCGCGCAGGGAAATGGAAGACCACTACTACCGTCCGGATCGGCAGCATTTGCTCGACTTGGGATACCAGCCGACGCGTGATATCAAGTCAGTGATGATGCAAATGATGCTGGATCTGCTCGACAACCGAGAGCGCATAGAAACGCATGCCGATGTGCTGATTCCCGATATCCGCTGGGATGCCAGCCGCAAGCGGTCGGAGGTAATTGGATGAGCATTACCAAGCTGCTGCGCTGGCGAAGCGTTCGCTTCCTCACGCTCGCGGGATTGGCGCTGTTGACAAGCATCCTCTTATTACTTTTGGTTCTGGGCACTCCTGCACCGATCATCAACCTTGAGTATGGCGACACGACAATTGAGATTGCGGCGGACCGCGCGTGGACGCTGTTGCCCGGTGATTGCGTCGGTATCCGATGGCAACTGGAGGGGATCAAGTCGCTCTATATCGAGGGCAGTGGAAGAATCGGCTGGGGCGATATGATGTTCTGTCCGGACATCAACGCGACTAGCCCGCTCATTGAAGTGACGGCTCAGAACGGCATCTACCGCTGGATCAACCTTGATATTCACCATCTGCCCGATTTGGTTTTCTATCTGGCGGGCATTGTTGGTTTGGTCGGGTCTTGCCTGCTCGCTGTATATTTCCTTTGGGCATTAGACGTGAATCGCCCTTTTCCCATCAGTTGGATGATTATTGGCACATCGTTTTTGGTCATCGCAGGCGGCTGGCTTCGTCTGAGCCCCACAAGCGCTCCGCTGATTGATGACGACAATGGCATCGTTGCTGTGCGGTTCTGGGCGGAGAACAACTCCATCATTTTTCCACATGAATGTGTTGAAGTCGGTTGGTCCGTTGTCGGCGCGCAATCAGTTGCATTGAATGGAAGGGATGTAACGGATGATGGCAATCCCGGTTGGGGCGAACATTGCAGTGGAGAGGGAGAGGCGGCGACGCTAGAGGTCATCGCCAATGGCGACGCTCGTTACACTCATACATTGGCCATAGCATCGCTCTTTCCCAATCCGCAAAATCCTCCGGTAGCCGTGTTATGGTCGCTGTTCGGCTTGACAATCGGCTTCATCGTATTTGTTCCAATAATCTGGCATGCGATCCGTGACAATTGGCGCAAGTCATCAGTCCCAGACTATATTGCAATTGCTGGTTGTCTCTCCTTCACAATTGCACTCTATTTGCCTTTCGGATTTGACAGTATCGCTCACTGGGAAAACCAGATCATCCACAGTTACATTGAGGGAGGTTCGCCCAGCTTCTTCGATTCTTGGATTGTTTCACGCTTCTTTGGCCTAATTAATCGCATATTGGCTTACCTGATCAGTTCAGAATCATTCAGTGGATACAACATTGTGAACTGTTTGATGCTGGCCGGGACGACAGTCGTCGTGTACGGCATCATGCGGAAGTTTCAAGTTTCACCATTTTATGCATTTCTAATATCAGTATTGTTCATGGTTTATCCTGTTAATCCTATGCTGTTATCACTGCGCTCCATGCTATTGAACTTCAGCAGACTCTCACTATTCGTTGCAGTCTACTTGATTATTGAATTCAGCCGAAATCCACGCCGAATCTCGCTCGTCGGCCTTTGGTTAGCTCTGTTGTACAATGTCAACTCTTACGAATCTGGTTATACGCTCATTCTCGTAGTGCCATTGCTGTTGTGGGTAATATGCCGAAACATGCAGTGCAGGATGATCAATTTGACCGCCATCTGGTATCTCGCGCCGGCGTTCAAAGTTGCGCACTTGGTTTTGCTCATCGCGACTGACCGAGAGTTCTATCAGAGCGGGCTGGGAACAAAGGGGCTGGAATCGCTCCGGGATTCTGTCGCCATATTCTTTAAGATGATGGGCAGCGTCTTCACTCACACGTTAATTGATAGCTGGCGAGAATCTTTGGGGACGCTGGATTCGAATCTGTGGCTGGGACCAATTGCGATAATTCTTGCGCTAGTAGGGGGAATCTCCTGGTATCTAGGGCGAAGTTCAGCCGACGCGCGTACTCCTGCAAAGCGCCAAATCGGCCTGTCCTTGCTTATTGGCCTCATGCTGATTGCTCCATCGGTCGGTGTGCTGATGTGGTTTCCCCTTTATGCAAACGATCTGTGGCGCCCATACCTGTACGTTCCTCTGGGCGCAGCTATCGCAGTATTCAGTCTTGTACTTCTTGTGGCTTCACTCATTCGGAACTTGAAGCATCGGCATGTCGTTGTAACCGGAGTTTGCTTGTTGCTTTTCCTGCCGGCAGTGTCGCGACTGCAATTGCAATTGCACAACTTCGTCGACAGCGCGGACAAGAAAGCTAGAATTCTGCATAGCGTAATTGAGATCGCGCCGGCCATAGAACCTACGACTCAGCTACTAATTGTGACGGGGATGGATCGCGGTATGTTGGACAGATTAGGTACTTCTGAGTTCATACTTGGAGATATGACCAACAGTGCGTTTTCTGTGCTGTACGGTAGTGGAGCCCCTGAACGAGCATATTTTTGCCTTTCGTGGCGGATCTGCGGAAACCCCACTGGCGGCGATACTCTATTCAGTTCCAAGGATGCTGGTGATCTTCTTCAGCGCACCCTTGTCTTTAAGCTGAACGGAGACTTGTCCGTAGAAGTGGTTGAAGACCCCGCGGCATTTCTAGACTTGGACATCGACGTTCCCTACGACGCAAGCTTACTTTATGACGCTGATGCTCCTTTACCACCCCGCGCCGCCACCATGCTAGGAGCGGCATTGCGCGGATAAGCAATGCGCAAGGAAGTTATTCTGACCTCAACAAACCTGTGCTATAACCTAGCCTGTCAACGTCACAGACAAACGAAAGCGAAGGCCGATGGCGCGAAAACCAGTGCTGCTGATTATCCTGGACGGCTGGGGCATCCGCGCGACGGCGCAGGGCAACGCGGTCGCCCAGGCGCAAACACCGAACTTTGAACGCTGGCTGAGATCCTGCGAACGCGCCATCGTGCACACCTCTGGCGAACACGTCGGCCTGACAGCGGGGCAGATGGGCAATTCCGAAGTCGGGCATCTCAACCTCGGCGCCGGGCGCATCGTCTATCAAGATATTTCGCGCATCGCGAATGCCATCGCCGAAAACACACTTGCTGAAATCCTGGTGCTGCAAGACGCGATTGGGAGCTTGAAGGCGCAAGGCAATAAGCTGCACCTGATAGGCTTGCTCGGCAGCGGCGGCGTCCACAGCCATTCCGACCACCTCTACGCGCTGATGGACATCGCGCGCATAAATGGCATTGATCCCGTACTGCATCTGATCACCGATGGGCGCGATACACCGACACAGAACGGCATCAGATTCTGTGCCGCGTTGCTCGACAAGATCGCGGCTGACGCGAACGGGCGCGTTTCGACGGTCAGCGGGCGCTACTACGGGATGGACCGCGACCAGCGCTGGGAGCGGACGCAACGGGCGTATAATGCGATAGCGTTTCGCCGGAGTGAAGCGCGTGCGCCGGATGCGCTGACAGCGATTAAGCAGTCGTACGACAATGGCGTCACCGATGAATTCATCCCGCCGACGGTGATTGGGCAAGATGAGAGCCTGGGTATCGACGAGGGAGATGTGCTGCTCTGCTTCAACTTTCGTGCCGACCGCATGCGTCAGTTGTCGCAGGCATTCGCCAAGCGGGATTTCGCCGGCGCGACGCATTTCAAGCCCATTGCCGATCTGCGCCTGATAACGATGACGGAATACATGCAAGGGCTGACCGACGAGGTACTTTTCCCGGTTGAGCTTCTGAGTAATACCTTGGCGGAGACGCTTAGCAAGGCAGGCATGACGCAGTATCACACGGCTGAGACGGAGAAGTATCCCCACGTCACCTTCTTCTTCAACGGACGCAACGAGACAGCCTTCCCCGGCGAAACACGCCTGATCGTGCCCTCGCCGCAAGTCGCCACCTACGACCTGCAACCGGAGATGAGCGCGCTCCAATTGACTTCTGAAACGCTGAAGCGCCTGCAATCACATGACGATGATTTTATTTTGGTTAATTACGCCAACCCGGACATGGTCGGGCATACCGGCTCGCTGCCGGCCGCGATCAAGGCGGTTGAAGTGGTGGACGCCTGCGCCGGTCGATTAGTCGATGCCGTCTTGAGCAAAGGCGGTGTGGCTATCGTCACAGCAGACCATGGCAACTGCGAGCGCATGATCGACACGGCCACCGGCGAGCCGCATACCTATCACACGGTGGGACCGGTCTCGCTCTTTGTGATTGACGCGGCGAACAGTTACGACTTGCATACATGGGGGCGGCTGGCGGATGTCACGCCGACGGTGCTTGGCTTGCTGGAAGTGGCGCAGCCGCCGGAGATGACCGGCAAGAGCTTGATTCGGGCGATGCGCGCGAACCGTAGTGGAAACGGCAGATAATTGGCCTTCGAAAAAGGTTAGAATAGTTGTATTCGCATGAATATCGTGAAGAGCTATGAATGCTTGAGCGAGAAGCAGGTGGGATATGAAGGCCAATCTTTTCTGGATCCTTGTATTGATTTTGCTGGCGGCGCCGGCATCGGCGCAAGACTGGCAGCGTGGTTCGATGGGCAATGTCGAATACAACTGCGACGCTGTCAGGGACGCCATCGCCGACGTCGGCGATGAATTCTATATCATCCGTGGCGCTGATTCGTTGACCCCTGGCGGCGGCACGGCAGAACACTATCTCCTCACTAATGTCGACATAGTTACCGTCGAGGAAAGTTTGCTGGGTCGCGCGCCCAATTGCGGGACCCAGCCGGAACCGTACGATGGCATCGTGGATATCTACAACCCGGACGCGTGGAAGAAAAACATCACGGGTGATTATTTCTACCAATGTGACGTGGTGCGGGCAATCGTCGCGGTTTATGGCGAGCTTGAGTTTCGGCGCGACGGCGACCGGCGCCATACGGTTCTCGCCTTTTACCAGGAAGACGCGCCCGACTGCGTCCCCCGTTACGTCATCACCATAGACCACAGCAATGTCTTTGAATGCGCGGACAGCGACTGCGAACAGCTAACTCGCATCATGCGTTGGCTGGCCTGGCCCGTAGTCGGTTTGAGCGAGGGCTGGTACGAGATAGCGCTGGAGGAAGAGACCGGCTTTGTCGCGGCAACGGATGTCGCTCCGGGTCCGCTTCGCCTGCTGCAAGTGGATGAACAGCACGTCTTGCAATATGCAGACTGTATCATGGTTCCGCAGCGCATGCCGGAGAAGTTTAGGTACATCGCCATCATTAAGGGAGGACCAGCCTATCGGGAGATGGAAGTCGCGCTTTATAAGCCCGCGATTGATACCGCGCTGGAAATACATGAAGAAATAGACCGCGAGTTCAGCAACAACGGCCAGCCCTACATCCTCCAATTCTACTCGCGCGCAGACTACTTCCCCACGGGCGTCTACATCGTCGAGCTTACTTGGAAAGGGCTGACCTTCCGCTATGGCTTCAACGCCCAGGAACATGCCCTCTACTATATTCACGTCTACTGTAATTGACGCGCGCCAGCGAGCGATGACGCGACTAGAGACCCTGCAAGCCATCCGAGCCAAGCCCGAGGTCTCCGTCTTGATCATCGGCGGCGGCGTCAACGGCATCGGGGCATTCCGTGACCTGGCGCTGCAAGGCGTCGATGTCCTCCTCGTCGAGCGCGGCGACTTCGGCAGCGGCGCCAGCGCCGGCTCCTCGCACATGCTGCACGGCGGCATTCGCTATCTGGAAAATGGCGAATTCCGCCTGGTCAACGAAGCGCTGCACGAACGCGACCGCATGCTGCAAAACGCGCCTCACTATGCCAAGCCGCTGCGCACCACCATCCCGATTTTCCGCTGGTTTTCCGGCATCCTTAACGCGCCACTGAAATTCTTCAACCTGCTGGATCGTCCGGGCGAACGCGGCGCCCTCGTCATCAAGCTTGGTCTGACGCTTTATGACTTCCTCGTGCGCCGGCAGCGCAAATTGCCGACCCATGAGTTCCGCTTGCGGGCGGCCGCGCTGCGGGAGTATCCCCAGCTGAATCCGGCTGTTGTCTGCGCAGCGACTTATTACGATGCCTGGATGCCTTATCCGGAGCGCATCTGCCTGGAAATGGCGCTGGATGCCGAAGCGACCAACGAGAATTGTCGCGCCCTCAATTATGTCAGCGCCGTCGCCAGCGCTAGCGACACCGTGACCCTGCGCGATGAACTGAGCGGTGAAGCGTACACAGTCAAGCCGAAGGTGGTGGTCAATGCCGCTGGTCCCTGGATTGACTTGGTGAATGAGGGCTTGAGGCGGGGCGAGCAGCGCTTCATCGGCGGCGCCAAAGGATCGCATCTGATTCTCAACCACCCCGAGCTGCGTGAAGCCGTAGGCGACAGCGAGATCTTCTTCGAGAATGACGACGGGCGCATCGTGTTGATTTTGCCCTATTTCAACCGGGTGATGATCGGCACCACCGATATCCGCATTGACGATCCCGATGAAGCGGTCATCACTGACTCGGAGATTGACTATCTGCTGGCGATGGTGGCCAAAGTCTTCCCGCGCATCAATATCGAGCGGTCACAGATCGTCTTCACTTTCTCCGCCGTGCGTCCCTTGCCCTATAGTGAAGGCGGAGCCACCGGACAGATCAGCCGCGACCACAGCATCCGCACTATCCCGCCAAGCGGCGGTCGCGCCTATCCGATTCATTCGCTGATCGGCGGCAAATGGACAACTTTCCGCGCCTTCGCCGAACAGACTGCCGACGCGGTAATGCGCGACCTTGGGCATCCGCGCCGAACGAGCACAAAAAACGTGAGCATCGGCGGTGGACGCGCCTACCCGCGCAGCGACGCCGCCCGCGACAGATGGCTGCGCGACCTGCAAATGCGCTGCGAGCTGCCGCAATCGCGCATGCTCAACCTGTTTGACCGCTACGGCACGCGCGCTGAAGACATCGCTACCTTCATCGCAGAGGCGAGCGACAAGCCGCTGGACTCGTATCCCGCCTACAGCCGGCGCGAAGTGGCTTTCATCTTGCTGCACGAGAAAGTGATACATCTGGACGACCTGCTGCTGCGCCGCTCGTTGATGGCGATGCTTGGTGAAGTTAGCCGCGAACTGCTGCACGAGCTGGCCGGAATCTGCGCGGAGACACTTGGCTGGTCTGCGGAGTGTAAGAAGGCGGAAGTTCAGCGCGCAACAGAGCTGCTGCGTGTTAGACACCGCGTGGAGTTGTAAGCCTTACAAATTGGGAAGTATCAATCGGAGCAACTTATCCGCCGCAGCCGCCGCCGGCAGCTCGCCGCTGACCACCGCCGCTTCAAGCTCGGGCAAAGCCTGTTGCACCGCCTCATTTGCGAAAAGGTAGTTGCGCAGCCGCGCTTCCAGCGCACTATGCAGCCACTCGCGCCGCTGTGACGCTCGCCGCGCATCGAAGACACCGCTAGCCTTGGTCGTCGCTATGAAGTCGCCGATCGTCGCCCAGATCTCGTCGATGCCATCGCCGCTCAAGCCGGAGGCGGTGAAGGCGCGCGTCTGCCAATCAGCGGTAGCCGGCGCTACAAAGTGCAAAGCCCGCCCGAACTGCGCGCGCGCCGCTTTCGCCTCGGCGATATTGTCACCATCCGTCTTGTTGATGACCAACGCATCGGCGATTTCGATCACACCCTTCTTTATGCCCTGCAATTCATCGCCGGCGCCTGTTATCAGTAGCAGCAAGAAGAAATCCACCAGCGAGCGCAGCGTGACTTCGCTTTGCCCGGTGCCGACTGTCTCGACCAGAATCACATCATAACGGGCTGCTTCGCAAAGCAGGATGGCTTCGCGAGTGCCTCCGGCCACGCCGCCCAGGATGCCGCCAGTAGGCGATGGGCGAATGAAGGCATTTTCGTCGCGCGCGAGGCGTTCCATCCGCGTCTTGTCGCCCAGGATGCTGCCGCCGGTCAAGCTGCTGCTCGGGTCAATGGCGAGCACGGCGACCCGATGCCCGCGCTCTGTGAGATAGCAGCCGAGTGTGTCGATGAAGGTACTCTTGCCGGCGCCGGGCACGCCGGTGATACCGATGCGGATCGACTCGCCGCTGTGGGGGATTAGTTCAGCAAGTAACGCTTGCGCAGCCTCATGATGCTGTGGCGCGGCGCTTTCGATCAGCGTGATGGCGCGGGCGAGCGCAGCGCGGTCACCGGCGAGTACACCCTCGGCAAGCTCGGACACGTCATATTGTGATTTGCGGCTGTCGTCGCTCATGGCAGGTCGCCGGTCTGTTGCTTTCGCTCATCATACCTTATGACGGGCACATTGGTCATGACCTGTAGTTGTTTGCGTCAGCCTGCGATAGACTTATGTCACTTGGCAGATTGTGTTATCAGAGGAGACGGACAATGGCACAGTACTTATGGCAAACGTCGCTGACGTCCGTGGCCTGGAAGGATCAGGTATCGGGAAAGGTGGCTGCCCTGTTGGACGCCGGCGATGCCAACGCGGCGCACTTTGGCGGCAACGTCCTTCATAGTTGGGTCGCGTTCGGCGAGTACGATTTCATCGCCGTGGTAGAAATGCCGGATAATGAAAGCATGGCCGCCTATGTGCTGGCGATGACCGCAAAAGGACATTACTCGGCTGGCAAAACCACTATTCTCTTGAGCGCTGATGAAAGCAAGGCTGCCCTGGATCGAGCTGCCGCTTTAGGCTGACGACCCTGAATAGGGCTGGAAAGAGACCAACTCGCCTGGGAACTTGGCGGGCTGTTAGCCGGATGCCGAGCGCCGATTCAACTCCTCCAGCACCTGTTGCGCCGCGGCAGGGATCACCGTGCCCGGACCAAATATGGCCGAGGCGCCCATTTCAAAGAGGGTGGCGTAATCTTGCGCCGGTATCACTCCGCCGATCACCACCATCATATCGGCGCGTCCCAGCTTTGAGAGTTCCTCGACAAGCTGCGGCAGCAAGGTCTTGTGCCCGGCAGCCAGCGAACTGATGCCGACCAGGTGCACGTCATTCTCGACTGCTTGCTTCGCCACTTCCGCCGGCGTCTGGAACAGCGGCGCGATATCGACATCAAAGCCCATGTCGGCGAAGGCGGTGGCGATAACCTTGGCGCCGCGATCGTGCCCGTCTTGTCCAATTTTGGCCACCATCAGTCGTGGTCGCCGCCCTGCTTGCAGCGCGAAATCGTCGGTCATGCGCCGCACTGCAGCAACTTCTTCGGCGTTACCGAATTCTGTGCTGTAGACGCCGGAAACCGAGTGGATCACCGCTTTATGCCGCCCCCAGACTTTTTCCAGCGCTAGCGAGATTTCACCATTGGTCGCCCGTGCCCGCGCTGCCTCGACCGAAAGCGTCAGCAGATTGCCCTCACCCGCAAGCGCGCATTCAGTCAGACTATTGAGCGCAGCCTCTACTACTGCCTCGTCCCGCTCCGCGCGCAGCTTTTGCAGGCGGGCGATCTGCGCTTGGCGCACGGCTGTGTTGTCAACTTCGCGATAGGCGATTGGGGTGTCCTGCGCTGGGCGGTATCTGTTGACGCCGATGATCATCTCGTCACCGCTGTCGATATGCGCTTGTCGGCGCGCCGCCGCTTCTTCAATCCGCATCTTGGGCAGGCCGGTTTCCAGCGCCTTGGTCATCCCGCCGAGCGCTTCGATCTCCTCAATATGTGACCAGGCGCGGCGAGCCAAATCTTGTGTCAGCCGCTCCACCAGGTAGGAGCCACCCCAGGGATCAACGACATCGGTAATGCCGGTCTCGTGCTGCAAGAAGAGTTGCGTATTGCGGGCGATGCGCGCGCTGAAGTCGGTAGGCAGGGCGATGGCTTCGTCCAATGCGTTGGTGTGCAGGGATTGTGTGCCGCCCATAGCCGCCGCCATCGCTTCGATACAGGTACGCGCCGCATTGTTGTACGGGTCTTGCTGCTGCAAGCTCCAGCCCGATGTCTGACAATGGGCGCGCAAGGCAAGCGACTTGGGATTGCGCGGCTGAAATTGCGCCACCAGCTTCGTCCAGAGCAGTCGCGCCGCCCGCATCTTGGCGATCTCCATGAAGTAATTCATGCCGATGCCCCAGAAGAAGGACAAGCGCGGCGCGAAGGCATCAATATCCAAGCCCGCTTGCAAGCCAGTCCGCAGATACTGCAAGCCATTCGCCAGCGTGTAAGCCAGCTCAATATCGGCGGTGGCTCCGGCTTCCTGAATGTGATAGCCGCTGATGCTGATGCTATTGAATTTGGGCATCTCGGCGGCGCAGTAGGCGAAGATATCGGCGATGATTTTCATCGACTGCGCCGGCGGATAAATATAGGTGTTGCGCACCATATACTCTTTGAGGATGTCGTTTTGAATCGTGCCGGTCAGCTGCGAGGGCGTGACGCCCTGCTCTTCGGCGGCGACGATGAAAAAAGCCAGCACGGGCAGCACCGCGCCATTCATCGTCATCGAGACCGACATCTGCTCAAGCGGGATGCCCGCAAAAAGCATCTTCATATCGAGAACGCTGTCGATGGCTACACCCGCCATGCCGACATCGCCAAAGACTCGCGGATGATCGGAGTCATAGCCACGGTGAGTCGCCAGATCGAAGGCCACAGACAAGCCCTTTTGCCCGGCGGCCAGATTGCGGCGGTAGAAGG
This sequence comes from Phototrophicaceae bacterium, assembly GCA_965223515.1. GTDB lineage: Bacteria > Chloroflexota > Anaerolineae > Aggregatilineales > Phototrophicaceae > UBA6055. The sequence continues at coordinate 2,528,594 of CBDCWK010000002.1, read as the reverse complement.
CGTTGCTTTCTTCGGCGGTCGAGTAACCGGCATATTGTCGAATTGTCCAGGGGCGTACGGCGAACATCGCCGGGTATGGTCCGCGCAGGTAGGGCGCGATGCCGGCGACAAATCCCAGATGCTCGACAGCGTCCAGGTCGGCCGCTCGATGCAGTGCCTTGACGTCAAGCTGCTCGTGTGTGCGCCAAATCTGGTCGTCGGCGGGGACGCCCGTCTGCGCTTGGATCTCCTCGCGCCAGTGGCTGTAGTCCGCTTGTTGGTAGTCCGGGTCGTAAAGAATCTTGCTGAAATCCGGGAATTGACTCATGAATCCTTCCCCGGTTTTTGCTGCGGCGATTCGAAAGGTTCAGCCAGCCGAATCGGCTTCAACGGTCTGAAGCTGGCCGTCTCGTCGCCCGCGATGCCATCACGCCCAGGACGGTGATATTGACTCGATGGCAGCGTCTCATCAGGATCGACGTACTTGTTGCCGCCGACGAGGATTGCGTCCCCGGTCGCCATATCACGCTTGCGCTGGTCCGCAACTGCTTCGATTTCCGCCTGCAAGGAGCCAGACCGCAATGCCGCCAGCAGACCGCCGCGCGCTTCTATCTCCTGGAAATCCGCCCAGGCCGCGCGCGCCAATTCATCCGTCAGCTTTTCGACATGCCAACTTCCGCCGGCCGGATCAATGAGCTGCGTCAGTTGCAATTCTTCTTGCAGGATCAATTGCAGATTGCGCGAGAGCCGGCGCGAATTGACGTCTGTCTTTTCAAGCAGGGAATCGTATGGAGCGAGGCAGATGCTGTCCACGCCGCCGAGAGCAGCCGACAATGCCTCGGTCGTCAAGCGCAGCAGATTAGTGTGGCAATCGCGGCGCGTCTTGTTGCGATTGCCGCTGCGCGCATGCAGCTTTATGCGCTGTTTTTCTTCATTAACGCCGAAAGCCCGCAGCATCTGCGCCCAGAGCGGTTTGATCGCGCGGAACTTTGCCACTTCCATGAAGAAGTTTTCACCGATGTTCTGAAATACTTGCATCTTTTCAGCAGTTTGGTTCGCATCAAGACCGCGCGCGCCCATCTCGCGCAGGTACATGGCAGCTGTCGCCAGTGCGATCGCCAGCTCCTGCACAGCATTCGCGCCGGCATCGTGGTAATCGTCAGTTGCGATGGCGATGCTGCCGAGTGCTGGCGAGCTAGCGTCAACTGCTTTTACATGCGCCGCCATGCGCTCGAATGCGTCTGTGGACAAGCTGCCGGTACGCGCCGCAGCGCCAAGTGGATCGCAGCCAACGCAGCCATGTATGCGCATCAATTCGTTTTCAGTGTAGGCGGCACGTAGCAAAGTGTAGAGTTCTGGAGCGCCTTCCTTGGACCGCAGAAAAAGAGAAAAACGCCGCCAATCAACATCAGCAAATGCCTGCCGCAGATCGTCCACCTCATTGAGACGTAAGCTGTCTGTGAGTGTGATCGCGGTCTGGCCGTTTGACAGGGCGTCCTGCAGCGCCAGGTTATACTCACGAGGGTCGGCAAGCTCAATCTCTTGCGCGATAAGCCAGGGCTTCGCGCGGTAGCCAGCGGCTGAGGCGCCGCGCACGAAGGGGAATTGACCGGGTAAGGTCTCGACCGGCAGGTGTCCCGCGAGTTGGTCGGCATGGGGCAGCGGATGAATAGCTATGCCTTCGTAGCTGCCCGTGACCAGGCTTTCGAAGGGCTTGCCAGGCAAGGAAGCGCGAACAGCCTCCAGCCAATCCTCGTAAGTCGCCGCTTCAAATTCGGCGAATAGCGCTTCTGTCACGGAACTCTCTCCAGCCCAAAGTGCCGCACATTATAGCGTTTGATGGGTGCTCTTGGAATTACGCGCTGTCCGCAACAAACGATGCGATGTCGAGCTTTCACCAGGTCACATGCAGCGCCAACGGACCGCGGAAGGAGATATTGCGCGTGTAGGTGATGTCTTGCCCGGGCATGAGCCGCATGGTCGGCAGCTCTCGCGTCAGCGTCTCCAGCAGAATCGCCATCTCCAGCCTTGCCAGCGGAGCGCCCACGCAATAGTGGATGCCATAGCCGAAAGCCAGTTGGTCTTTTAGATTGCTGCGGTCGAATTCAATGTGGTCAGGCTCAGGGAAGACCGCGGCATCGCGATTGGCGGAATTGAGCATCAGCAACAGGTTCGAACCCGCCGGAATCTCCACGCCATTGATCGCGCTCGCCTTCACCGTCAGCCGCCGCCAGGTGCAAACCGACGGGTCGTAGCGCATCATCTCTTCGAGCGCCCGCGGGATGTCGCTCGGCTGATCACAGAGCGCCTGCCAGTGCTCGCGCTGCGAGAGCAGGTGCAGCAGGGCATTGTTGATCTGCGCGGTGGTGGTTTCGTGCCCGGCCACCAAGAGCGTGATCATGCAACTGGCAATCTCATTGAGGGTCAGCACTGCATCATCGCCGGCGCGCAAACGGATCAAGTCGCTGGTCAGGTCGTCCTGCGGAGTGCGCGCTTTCTCCGCCACCAGGTCGACCACATAGCGCCAGAAGGGCACGAGATTCTCGGTCATGGCGATTTGTTCATCAGCAGTCGGGCGTCCGTAATAAAGCTTGATGCGATTGCCGGCCCAGGCTTTCACCTGCGGGACATCGGCATCGGGCACGCCCAAGACGTGAAAGAGCACATAGGCCGGATATTCATAGGTCAGCGCCGCCACAATATCGACCGGCGGGCGACTACTGAGGCTGCCGACAGCTCGCTCGGCGATGTCGCGGATGGCGGGCGCGAAGCTCTTCATTCGCCGCGGCGTGAACAAGCGATTGACCAGAGCGCGAATCCGCGTGTGGCTGGGCGGCACATTATTCGACAGGACCGGCTGCGGGCTGTAATTGCCATCCGCCAGCATTTGCTTGACGGCGGCGGAGAAGGGCACGATTGGCCTGATGGTGTTGGCGGCGGTGTAGGTCTCGTGATCGCGGAAGATGGCTTTGATGTCGGCGTAGCGGGTGACGACCCAGTAGTCAATCGCCGGGCTGTAGAAGACGGGCTGCTCGCGCCGAGCTTGCGCCAGGAGCGGGAATGGATCGCTGAGGTCTAGCGGGTCGAAGTTGTCAGAGACGTTGCGGATTGGGCAAGTCTGCACGGCTGCCTCACGCTGCTAGATCAAGACGACTCATTATATCTGATAGAGCATCATAATGGGTATTGTGAACCCGCTTTACAGGTAGCCTGGTTAGAGATAAAGGCGTACTCATTTGGCGCGGAATCGGATAATATAGCCACCTATACTGGTCGTATTGGAGTAAGCAGGCAGATATGACGATCAATCTGGGCATAATCGGCGCCGGGCGCATTGGCCGCGTCCACGCCAACACGCTGACCACTCGCATACCATCCGCCAATCTGCTGGCGATCGCCGATATATTCGAGGAGTCCGCCAAATCCGCGGCCGCCGACTATGGCATTCCCCACTATACAAGCGATCCTGCCGAGCTGATCGACAGCAGTGATATCGACGCCATTGTCATCTGCTCGTCGACCGACAGCCACTGCCGCTTCATCATCGAGGCGGCCAAGGCGGGCAAGCAGATCTTCTGCGAGAAGCCGATCGCCTTTGACCTGGCTGAAATCGACGCGGCGCTGGCTGTTGTCGCCGAGCAGGGCGTGCAATTGCAGATCGGCTTCAATCGGCGCTTCGACAGCAATCACGTTCGCATCAAGCGCGCCATCGATAATGGCGAAATCGGCCAGCCGCATACTATGATGGTCATCAGCCGCGATCCAGCGCCGCCGCCGATTGACTACATCAAGGTCTCCGGCGGTTTGATGATGGACATGATGATTCATGATTTCGATTTGTGCCGCTACCTGCTGGGCGAAGTCGAGGAGATTTTCGCTATCGGCGATGTCATGGTCGATCCGGCCATCGGCGAGGCCGGTGATATCGACACGGCCAAGGTGATGCTGCGCTTCGCAAATGGCGCTATCGGCAGCATCGAGAACAGCCGCCAAGCCGTCTACGGTTACGATCAGCGTGTGGAGGTCTTCGGCAGCGGTGGCGCGGCCAGCAGCGGCAATTGGCATCCTAACGCCGTCACCATCAGCGATGCGGGGAGCGTCCGCAGTGACTTGCCTTTGTATTTCTTCGTGGAACGCTATATGGACAGTTATGCAGCGGAGATGGTCGCTTTTGTCGATGCATTGGAAAACGGCAAGGACGTGCCGGTAGTGGGCAATGACGGGCGCGTACCGGTGCTGATGGCGCTGGCCGGCATGCGCTCGATCGCCGAGAAGCGCGCGGTCCGGCTGGACGAGATCGAGGGGACGGGCGCATGAACAAGACCTTCGACTCGCTGCACATGGGGCGCAGCTCCATAGATCTCTACTCGAATGACATTGGAACGCCATTCGTTGACATTAGCAGCTATGCCGCGTACGTCGGCGGATCGCCAACCAACATCAGCGTCGGCGGGAAACGTCTCGGACTAAATACGGCGCTGCTGACCGCCATCGGCGATGATCCGGTTGGCGATTTCATCTTGCACTTTCTCAATAACGAAGGCGTCGAGACGCGCTTCATCCCGCGCAAAGCCGAGCATCGCACCTCAGCCGTCGTGCTTGGTATCGAACCGCCGGACAAGTTCCCGCTCGTCTTCTACCGCGATAATTGCGCCGATATCAACTTGACGATTGACGATGTGCTGGCCGCGCCGATCAATGATTGCGAGGTCTTTCAATTTGCCGGCACCAACTTGAGCCTGGAACCGAGCCGCAGCGCGACACTGTTCGCCGCGGAACAGGCGCGTTTGGCCGGCGCGAAGGTAGTCTTCGATGTCGATTTCCGCCCCGACCAATGGCATGATGTGCGCGCCTTTGGCGTGGTGGCGCGCAGCGCGTTGCGGCTGGTTGATGTGGTCATCGGCACGGAAGACGAGATCAACGCCGCTATGCTGAGCAATGTCGCGCAGATGAGCCTGACGCACTCGCAAGTGTCGGATACCAAGGTAGAGGGCGATACCCGCAGCGGCATCGAGTTTATGCTCGCGCTGGGTCCGGAAGCCGTTGTCGAGAAGATCGGACCCGAAGGCGCGCGCATTCACCTCAGGGGCGGCGAAGTCATTGATGCGCCTGGATTTCCGGTGGAAGTGACCAATATCCTGGGCGCGGGCGATGCCTTCGGCGGTGGCTTTATTTACGGATTGGTCAAGGGCTGGGGCTGGTACAAATCGGCGCGGCTGGGCAATGCCTGCGGCGCGATCGTCGTCACTGAACACGGCTGCGCCAATTTCATGCCAACGATGGCGGAGGTCGAGGCCTTCGTCGAACCCTACGGTGGACTGGATTGAAGTGCCCGTTTGAGGAATCAGAGAGCGGAAGACCATGAATAGCGATCAAGACAATGGCAATCATCCGCGAGAAGACTGGATCACGTATATGAGCGGCGATGATCTGCTGGTGCGCGCTCGGCGGGAACGCGAGGAACTGGCGGCGCTCTGGAGCGGATTAAGCGACGAAGAGATGACACGCCGACCGGGTCCGCATCCTGAGTGGTCGGTCAAAGATGTGATCGCCCACATCACCTGGTGGGAGGGGTCTATGGTGAATTGGGTGTCGCGCGCGCTAAGCGGCGAGATGCTGGCGCGCACCGAAACCACCGATGAAGTCAACGCCCGCGTCTTCGCCGACAATCGCGACTTGCCGCTGGCGACCGTGCTGGAAGCCTTTGAGGCGAGCTTCCCGCAACTGGAATCACTGCTGAACCGGCTCACTGATGACGAGATCAACGATGCGGAAGTCTGCGATATACGCGGGATGCCGCTGCTGAACTTTCTGGTGGGCAATACCTTCGCTCACTATGCCGATCATGTGGACGACTTGCGTGCTTATGTCGACAGCCTCAAGGGCGAGGCATAAGCCAAATCACTCAATTGACGAACGAGGAGCAGACTAATCATGGATTACAACTCAGAGACGATGCTGGTGAAATCGAAGGACAGCGGCGAGTCGGGCATATTCGCTGAGGTCAGCGCCGGGCAAGCCGGCTGGGATTATCTTAATATGGCGGCCATGCGCCTGCGCCGCGGCGAAAGCTTCAGCGTCGAGACGCGCGAGCACGAAAACGCCACGGTGATCCTGGGCGGCGTCTGCGATATCGTCACCAGCGATGGCGAATTCAAGAACGTGGGTCGGCGCCCCGATGTCTTCAGCGGCATGCCCTACGCGCTTTACATCTCACGCCGCAAGGAGTTCGAGATCACTGCGGTCAGCGATTCCCTGGAATTCGCCTCTTGCTGGGCGCCGACCGATCAAGACTTCCCGACGCAACTGGTCACCCCGGCCATGAGCGCGATTGAGCTGCGCGGCGGCGGCAATGCCTCGCGACAGATCAACGGCATCTTGCCGCCCGGCTTCAACTGCCAGCGCATCGTCGCCGTCGAGGTCTACACGCCCTCGGGCAACTGGTCGAGCTATCCGCCGCATAAGCACGATGTGCATATCAAAGACGACGCGGGCAACCTGCTGGAAGCCGACCTGGAAGAGATTTACTTCTACAAGATTGACCACCCCGGCGGCTATGCCTATCAGCGCGTTTACAACGACGATCGCAGCATTGATGGCCTGATGATGGCGCAGAATCACGATAGCGTGCTGGTGCCGGAAGGCTACCATCCGGTGGTCAGCGCGCACGGGTATACGACATATTATCTGAATTTTCTGGCGGGCAGCGCGCAGTCGCTGGCGAATAGCGACGACCCGGCCTACGCCTGGGTGCAGGGGACCTGGACCTTCATCGATCCGCGCCTGCCGGTTGTGCATCAGGGTATGGAGGGCTAGGGCGGTATAATGGTGTAATGCAGAAGAGCACGTACGAAGGCACACTCAATACTTGGCTTGCCGAAGCGCTATGCCAGCGGGGGCTAGACGCAAAGGCAGAGAGCAAACAAGGCGAAGGGTTTCGCCTGGATGTCGAAGTCCGGCTCGACCAGATAAAAATCGCCCTGGAAGCGGAACAAGGCTACTCCACCAGCAAAAAAGCCTCGGCAATAAAAGACGCTGACCAGCGCTTAGACCAAGAGCTGGCTGATTGCGCTATTGCTATCTGTTATCCCGATGGACTTACATCAGCCGCCGACCTCGCTCGCTGTGAAGTTCTCCACACTTTACGCACTTATAAGGTACGCCCGCCCGTTTCCAAGACAACATGGCAACAGAGCAATCTGGCTCAATTGGTCAGCGTGATTAGACAAATCCCGCAACAGCTGGGCGAGCCAGATGAGATCGCCAGTTTATTATCGGGCCAGTTGGATCGATCAGTTGGCCGCCTGAGCGAAGGGCAGAAACAAGACCTCGCCAAAGCGCTGGATTTGCCCTCTGGCAAGCCAATGAAGATTAAATTTGGCAGCGCGCATACCAGCCGTTTCAACCAGGCGGTCAAGCGCGCCATGCTTGTCATCGCTACCGCAACGATGTTCCATGCCCAGTTGGACAAGCATCGCCAGGGTATAGCGCCCTTAGTGGACAATCGTTTTTCTCACCCGGTTCCTTTCGAAGGCGATTGGCCCCCACCAATGGTCACCACTTGCGCCGAAAGTGATGATCCTATCGGCGCATTTTACGATGCTTGGGATTTGTGGCTGGCGGTGGATTACAAGCCGATCTTCGCCACCGCTCGCAATGCGCTGCGTGGCTGCGCGCAGGACGCCGCTTTCTCCGCCGCTGTGCAGGGAACAGCCCGTGCTGCCATTCGCGTCGTGCGCAATATCGTCGGCCTGCGCCACGACTTGCTCGGTCGCATCTTCCACAAAGTGCTGGAAAGCGCGCGCTATGATGGCTCTTTCTACACGACCACAGCCGCGGCGACCTTGCTGGCAAATCTGGCGATTCGAGAGGATATGTGCGATTGGTCTGATGGCGAAGCGATTGCCCGCTTGCGCATCACCGACCCCGCCTGCGGCACGGGGACGCTGCTGATGGCGGCGGCCGAACGCATCCGCGATTTGTCCAGCGCGGCGCAGAATAAGGATGTCTCCCGCCTGCTCATTGAATCGGTCTTGACCGGCTATGATGTCAATTTGACGGCGACGCATTTGGCGGCCACAACGCTCGGCTTGCTCTCGCCCACCACTGCTTTTAGCAAAATGAAGATCGGCCGCGCCCTGCTCGGCGTGGATAAGGGCGCGGCATATCTGGGGTCGCTGGAGTTTTTGAGCAAGGACAAACAGCCGCGGCTGCTGCCTTGGCCCACCGGCATTGAGCAGATTGAAACCCAGCGGGAAATATCCGAAGCCGAGCCGGCCGATCTCGTCATCATGAACCCGCCGTTTACACGGGACAGCCTGCGCCATGACCAGTTCAGCAAGGCAGACGAGAAACTGCTGAAAAATCGGGAGAAGGAACTGTTCGCAGGGCGGCCGGTGCACCTATCTAGTAATGGGAATTCGTTCTTGCTCTTAGCCGAACACATTGCTAAAGCCCAAGGCAGCGCAATGGCTTCTGTATTGCCTTTAGTCACCGCCACTAATGCTTCCTCGCAGGACATTCGGAAATTTCTGGCGAAATACTTTCACGTTGAAACTATCATCGCTTCACAGGACCCGACGCGGATTTACTTTTCTGAGAACACATCAATTAGCGAAATGCTGCTCATCTGCCGCCGTTGGTCTAAAGCCGAAGACAAGCCAGCAACAAAAGTCGTCAACCTGTACGAAAACCCGGCGACGCCGGCCGCGGCAATCGGTGTGGTGCAGGACATAATCGACGACAAGAGAGAGAACATCAAAGGCACGACGCAAGAATGGTCTGCTGACCGCATCGCGGCCGGCAACTGGGGCGCGGTGCAATTCTTGTCGCCATACCTTTGTGAAAAGTTCGTCGAACTGACGGAAAAGCGACTATTCAAAACACGAGAGCTCGGCAATTTAGCTAGTATCGGCCCTGATGGACGCGGAATTAGGGGCATGTTTAGGAAATCGGAAGTGCCTGATTATAAGGCGATGGCCGCGCTCTGGGATCATAGAACAGACTTTGTACAAAAAATGTCAGCCAGCCATGACACCTACATCATTCCGAAGCCAGGTAAAGAAAGACAGGCAGATGACTTATGGGTTAAGCGGGGGACATTGTTTTTGGCAATGCGCGCACGGTTAAATACAGTGCGCACGGTTAGCGTCAGGCTGCCTCAGCGCGCGTTGGGGTCGGCCTGGGTACCTTGCAAGCCCTATGTGCAAGATGTGACTGTTGAAAAATCCATTTGCGCCTACCTCAATTCAACAATTGGTTTTCTTGCGATTCTAGGCAATCGTTCTATTAAACATCTTTCTTATTCACAGTTTTCTATGGATGACTTGCGGCGCATCCCCGTCCCGGATTTTGCCGAGATAGATGAGCAGCAGGTCTTGCGCATGGCTGCCGCTTATGATGCCTTGTGCGATTCGGTGCTGCTGCCCTTGCCGCAGATGAACGAATGCGAAACGCGCCAGGCGCTGGATGACGCGACTATCTCTACGCTGGGCATTGACGCGGAAATCGTTGCGACCATCCGCCACGAATTAACCCGCGAGCCATCTGTAACGGGCAAGCCTTATGAAATGGATTGGGATTCCGCCGAGAACAAAATCCCACAGTTAGCCTTGTGACCCTCGAGGAGCACAACATCATGACACAAACCACTATTCGACTCACCATGGCGCAGGCGCTGGTCAAATACCTCTCCCGCCAATACGTCGCCCGCGATGGCATCGAGAACCGCTTCTTCGCCGGTATGTGGGGCATCTTCGGCCACGGCAACGTCGCCGGCGTCGGCCAGGCGCTGCAGCAGTACGCGCCCGATCTGCGCTACTACCAAAGCCGCAACGAGCAAGCGCAGGTGCTCGCGTCGGTCGCTTACGCCAAGCACAGGAACCGCCTCTCTGCCTTCGCCTGCGCCTCCTCTATCGGACCGGGCGCCACCAATATGATCACGGGCGCGGCGGTCGCCACGGTCAATCGCATCCCTGTGCTGCTGCTGGCGGGGGATATCTTCGCCGAGCGCATCCAGGCGCCGGTGCTGCAGCAATTGGAAAGCGAGCACAGTCAGGACATCAGCGTCAACGACTGCTTCAAGCCGGTCTCGCGCTATTGGGATCGCATCTATCGCCCCGAGCAATTGATCACCGCGCTACCGGCAGCCATGCGCGTACTGACATCGCCGGCTGATACAGGCGCGGTCACCTTGGCGCTGCCGCAAGATGTGCAGGCGGAAGCGCACGATTATCCGTCCGCATTCTTCGAGAAGCGCGTCTGGGAGATCCCGCGCAACCGAGCCGACCGCGGCGCGTTGAAACGGGCGGCCCGGTGGATCCGCGAAAGCCAGCAGCCGCTCATCATCGCCGGTGGCGGCGTTCACTACAGCGATGCCTATGACACGCTCGATGCTCTCAGCGCGCGCACCGGCATTCCCGTCTGTGAAACGCAGGCGGGCAAGGGCGTGCTCAGTTATGACAATCCGGTTAATCTGGGCGCGATCGGCGTCACCGGTACGGAAGGCGCCAATATGTTGGCGCGCGAGACCGACTTGGTCATCGGCATCGGCACGCGCTACAGCGATTTCACCAGCGCCTCCAAGACCGCCTTCGCCAGCGATGGCGTCCGCTTCATCAATATCAATGTCGCCGAATTTGACGCTTACAAGCACAACGCGCTGCCGCTGGTCGGCGATGCCCGCGTGACGCTGGAGGAGCTCTCGTTTGAACTCAGTGGCTACAATGTCGCTGACGACTATCGCGCGCGCGTCCAGGCTTACAATCGGTCATGGGATGCTGAAGTTCACCGCATCTATAACCTTGAGCACGAACCCATGCTAAGTCAGGGCGAGGTGATCGGCATGGTCAATTCGCTCTCGGCGGCCGGCGATACTGTGCTCTGCGCCGCCGGCAGCTTGCCAGGCGACCTGCATAAGCTCTGGCGAACCCGCAATCGCAAGGGCTACCACCTCGAATACGGCTACTCGACCATGGGCTACGAAATCGCCGGCGGCATGGGCGTCAAGATGGCCGATCCCGAGCGCGAAGTCTGGGTGATGGTCGGCGATGGCTCCTTCTTGATGATGCACACCGAGATTGTCACCATGGTGCAGGAGGGCATCAAGGTCAATATCGTCGTACTGGACAATCACGGGCATGCCAGTATCGGCGGCTTGTCCAAGAGCGTCGGCAGCGATGGCTTCGGCACCAAGTATCGCTACCGCACGGACTCGGGGCAGCTCGATGGCGAGACCTTGCCCATCGATTTCGCCAAGAATTGCGAGAGCCTGGGCGCTCATGTCATCCGCGCGGCTAACCGCGAGGAATTCTCGCGCGCTATTGAAACGGCCAAGGGCATCCAGGGCGGACCCGTCTGCATCGTCACCGAGGTCGACCGCCGCCAGCGCGTGGACGGCTACGGATCATGGTGGGATGTGCCGGTGGCGGAAGTCTCCGAGAGCGAAACTGTGCAAGCCGCCCGCGAGGCTTATGAAGCATATAAGGAAAACGAGAGCTATTATCAGTAATTGGTGAGCCGAATAGTGTTTTATGGAAGTGTCGGGGCGACTTATTAGGTCGCCCGAGTCTTACCGGCCATGCCGAGGCGATTCTGACCAGCCCTTCACCAGTCAGCGGGGATCAAATTATGCCTGTCTTGTCACAAGCGGATTTGGCATTTTGGCGCAAGAACGGATACGTCATCGTGCGCAACGCGGTACCCCAGGAAAATGTGGACGCTGTCGTCGATACCATTTGGGCATTCATGGAGATGGATCGCGACGACCCCGATAGCTGGTATCGTCCGCCGCCCAGCAAATACGGGATGGTTGAGCTGAACAGAGCGGGAATGGTCGAGCTTTATCAACACCAGTTGCTGTGGAACAACCGCCAGCATCCGCGCATCTACGGGGCTTTCACCGATATTTGGGAGACCGAAAAATTATGGGTGACGATTGATCGGGTTAACTTGAACCCGCCAGCGTTGCCGGATTGGGATTTCCAGGGCTTCGTCCATTGGGACATCGATACCTCGCTGCGGCCGCTGCCTTTTGGCGTGCAAGGGGTGCTGTCCTTGGTCGATGTAACGGCGGAACAGGGCGGCCTACAGCTGGTGCCCGGCTTTCATCGGCAGTTTGAGGACTGGGTCAAGACACAGCCGGTTGACCGCAACCCGCGGCAACCTGATATTTCAGGCTTTGAACTTAAGGGCGTGGAAATGAACGCTGGCGATCTGGTCATTTGGCACAGTATGCTGCCTCATGGCACCGGGCGCAACAACTCAACGCGCCCACGACTGGCTCAATACATTTCAATGTTCCCGGCACGGGAAGACGACGACGCCTTGCGTGAAGAGCGTATTACGTCATGGCGAGAACGCGCGCCGCGCAAAGGCAACGCATTTCCCGGCGATCCGCGTCGGTGGGAAATCGAGCACGGTACAACCGCCGAGCTGACACCGCTGGGTGAGAAACTCCTTGGTTTGAAGAGTTGGTGATGGTCATGGTCAAACGGTGAGGGGAGCAAGATGACCCAAGTACTCAAAGTCGGGCTAATCGGCTGCGGCAATGTCGTCAACTACGGGCATCGGCCGGCGCTGACCACGCTGCCCGATGTCGAATTGGTCGCGCTCGCCGATATCACGCCGGCTCGCCGCGCCATTGGCAAAGATTGGTTCCAACTTAAAGACGAGCAGCTTTACGAAGACTATCGCGACCTAATCGCCCTCGACGCGATAGAGGCGGTCGTGATCGCCGTGCCGCAGAAGCAGCGCCCGCAAATCGTGCTGGACGCCTTCTCCGCGGGACTGCACGTCCTCAGCGAAAAGCCGATCAGCAATGTCCCCGCGGTCGCCGCCGAGCTTGCGCGCGCTGCTGACGCCGCCGGCTTGAAGATGGCGATGGTGCACAATTATCATTTCTTGCCCGAATATCGGCAGATCAAACGCATGCTGACCGACGGCCTCATTGGCGATGTGCGCGTCGCCATGCTGCACTTTCTCGGCATCATCGATTATCCCGGCGCGGCTGAGTATCTAGCCGATTGGCGGCATACGATGGTGGCCGGCGGTGGTGTGCTGATGGACATGATCCACGCTGTCTACCTCGCGGAGTGGCTGGTCGGCGAGCAGGCGCAGCAAGTCATGGCCTTCGTCGATGCGCCCGAATACGCTCATCGCGGACCGGTAATCGAGGACCTTGCCCTGCTGCAAATCGCCTTCCCGAGCGCCTACGCTGCCATCCACATGGGCTGGGGCGAGGGCGTCGGCGGCGTCGATATCAGCGGCGCAGACGGGCAGATCCGTCTGCGCTACAAGCAGTATCAGTCGGGTGGCTTCAATCACGCGGCCGAGCTATACAGTATAGACAGCGACTGGAACCGAAGCGACCACGCCATCGCCAATTGCGAGCAGCACCTCGATAATGTCGCCCGCTCTTTTACCGAGCTTTTGGCGGATTTCCGCAATGCCATTCGCGACGACCGCGAGCCGATCGCGCCGGCAGCAGCGGGCGCCCGCGCGCTAGAGATCGTTCTTGGCGCTTACGCCTCGGCGGTCACCGGCAAGGTGGTTGCCTTGCCGCTCGATCCCCAAAGCCCGGTCTATCGCAAAGGCATCGATGGTATCGCCGAGCTTGAGGTCTGGGAGCAGAGCAAGACGAAAGCCGCTGGCCTCTTCGGCTTGCGAGTATAGGAAGCATATTATGGCAGTAGCCCGCGGCTTGCTGACCTTGGATGACCTGGCGCAAAGCGCCCAACAAGAAGAAATCGAAACGGTGATTATCGCCTTCAGCGATCATTACGGCCGCTTAATGGGAAAGCGTCTTGATGCCGACTACTTCGTCGCCGAAGCGGCGCGGCAGGGCACGCATGCTTGCGACTACCTGCTCACCACCGACATGGAAATGGAACCGCTGCCGGGCTACCAATTCGCCAATTGGGAATTGGGCTACGGCGACTTTCACCTGGCGCCCGATATGGACACGCTGCGGCGGGCAAGCTGGCTGGACAAGACCGCCATCGTGCTCAGTGATGTCGAGAATGAAGCGCTGCATCAGCCCGTCTCGGTCGCGCCACGTTCGATTCTGCGCCACCAACTGGGCGCCGCTGACGACCTGGGCTTCAGCGTCAATGCCGCTTCCGAGTTGGAATACTACATCTATCGCGATTCCTACCGCGAGGCGCAGAGTAACGGCTATGCTGATCTCGAGCCGATGGGCTGGTATCTGGAAGATTACCATATATTACAAGGCACGCGTCAAGAAGGTTTCACTGCCGCCGCCCGTCGCCACCTCAAGCATAGCGGCATTCCGGTGGAGAGCAGCAAGGGCGAATGGGGCTTGGGCCAACACGAGATTAACATCCGTTACGCCGACCTGCTGACCATGGCTGATCGCCACACGCTGATGAAGCACTGCCTCAAGGAAATCGCCGATTCGCAAGGCTGCAGCGTCACCTTCATGGCGAAACCCCATAGTGGACAAGCCGGCTCAAGCTGTCATATTCACCTGAGCTTGTTCAGCGGCGACGAAAATGCCTTTGCCGGCGATATCGCCCTGGGACCGGTCTCCGGCTCTGACGTCTTCCGCCACTTCCTGGGCGGCTGGATGGCACACCTGCAAGAGCTGATGGTGTGTTACGCGCCCACCGTCAACTCGTACAAGCGCTACGAAGACGGCTCCTGGGCACCCACCCGCATCGCCTGGAGTTATGACAATCGCACGGCCGGCTTTCGCGTCGTCGGCGCGGGCGACAGTTTGCGCATTGAATGCCGCGTGCCGGGCGCCGATTGCAATCCATATCTGGCTTATGCCGCTGCGCTCGCTTCGGGCTTGGACGGCATCCGCAACCGGATTGAGCCGCCCGACATTTTCGAAGGCGATATCTACGCGGCGCGTCACCTGCCACGTGTGCCCTATACGCTGGAGCAAGCGACCGACAAGTTCGAAAGCAGCGACTTCGCGCGAGCCGCATTCGGCGCTGATGTCGTGGAGCATTACACGCATTTCTTCCGCACGGAGATCGAGAGCTTTCGCAGCGCCGTTACCGATTGGGAACGCATGCGCTACTTCGAACGGATTTGAATGGGGCGCGGAAACATGCGGCCGAATCGATTGCTTGTCAGACGCGATGTTTGCGCGTTCGGTTTCCTAGTGCCAATTAGAGTGCGGATTGCATCGGGAACATAGTCATGACTGCGAATAATATGTTAAACTCTCTAGTCTATGCGAGCATTAGCGAACAATTCCCAAAGGAGTTCTATAAGAATTCTGGAAATTGGCAAAATCAGCGCTATAATAAGTTCAAATAGTGACGTACGAATTCTATAAGTTAATCTGTCATGTACCTGTGGCGTGATGATACGGAGGCAACCTATGGAAACGATCACTGTGCACATCACGAAAGACGGGGATAGTTACGTATCCCACTGCCTGGATTACGACATAGCAAGTCAAGGACAGACTCGAGAAGAGGCCAAGGGCAACATTGTTGAAGCAGTATCTCTGTTTCTGGAATGCGCGTCGCCGGATGAAGTCCAAAGACGTCTCGATGAACGTGGTCACATTGAACAATTGAGCGTTGGTAGTGCCTAAGCTAAGGATATTGTCAGGGCGAGAAGTGTGTAATATCCTCGTCTTGAATGGTTTTGGCCAAGTGCGTCAGCGTGGCAGCCGCATAGTAATGCGGGAGAAGTATCTCCAGATAACAGGGGAGTATACGACAACGACTGTGCCGGTGCCAAATCATAAGGAATTGAGACCCGGTACTTTGTCTAACATCATCCGCCAATCAGGATTACCAAGGGAGTTTTTTGAATGATACGTCAAGACCTTGGCAATTAGGTCATCTACATTGGACGCCAATGAGCATAGTGACTGCTAAGTCAAGTACTATGCACAATAAAGACCTGTATGTTTGGACAGGTCTTTTTGTATTCCCCAAGAGTTCTCCCCGGGTACAGAAATACTGCTTAGATTTCCCATCAGTTGGGCCATACAACTCGGCGCGACTCTTGAATCCCCCGCACCAAGAAAGGACTCCCTCATGCGACTCAAAGATAAAGTAGCCTTGATCACCGGCGCGGGCAGCGGCATCGGCTACCGCACAGCGCAACTCTTTGCGCAGGAAGGCGCCGCCATCGTCGCCGTCGACATTAACGACGAGGGCGGCCAAGCCTGCGTCGCCGAGATCAATGCGCAAGGCGGGTCAGCGACTTATGTGCGCGCCGATGTCGCAAACGCTGCCGATTGCCAGAACATGATCGCTTCCGCCGAAGCGACCTACGGCAAGCTGGATATTCTCTTCAATAATGCCGGCATCAGCCACGCCGCCGATGATGACGCCATCAATACCACGGAAGCCGTTTGGGACCAGACGATGGCGGTCAACGTCAAAGGCGTCTTTCTGGGCTGCAAATACGGCATACCGGCGTTGCAGCGAGCCGGCGGGGGCAGCATCATCAACACTGCCTCTTTCGTCGCCGTCCTCGGCGCCGCCACGCCGCAACTGGCTTATACCGCGAGCAAGGGCGCTGTGCTGGCGATGTCGCGCGAACTGGCTGTCATCCACGCGCAAGAGAACATCCGCGTCAACGCCCTCTGCCCGGGTCCTTTGCGCACCGAGCTCCTGATGAAGTACCTGAACACCGAAGCAAAGAAGCAGCGCCGCCTCGTCCATATCCCCATGGGGCGCTTCGGCGAGGCGGAAGAAATCGCTAAAGCCGCGCTTTATCTGGCTTCTGACGAATCCTCGTTTGTGACCGGCAGCACCTTCCTCGTCGATGGAGGCATCACCGCCGCTTACGTCACAGCGGAATAAAACCCGCCGTTTCGCCGTCTTGCCACAACTATCATCGGCAGCTGCACGCCTGGGCCCGCTGCAGGATTCCCGTGTTCGGTTGAGCTTCCGCGCGGCTCATTGCCCCTTCAGCGCGTCCAATGTATAATGGATTCGCGCTGGCTTATTCAAATGTGCTATAAGGAGGCTTAAAATGCTTAAGAAGTTACTTGTCGTATTGTTGCTGTTGATGTTGATGCCTGTCGCCCAGGGGCAAGAGGGTCCGTGGATAGAGGTCACATACGCGAGACGATTCTCTTATAACGACTCTAGCATAACGGATCACTGCTTTGAAGAGATCGTTGTCAGCGACATAGCTTTTCTGGAGTTTCTGGAGGAGGAAGGTGGCCTAGACCTCGTGAAAACGCTGCTGGAGGAGGCGGTGGGGGGAGACTGCGAGTGGCGGGGCGTTCGCGTGGCTAGCGAGGCGGCATATTATGCGTCACCCAAGTATGACTGGTCAACGCTGACGATACGGTCAGCGATTTGGGATGACCCGAATGCGGATGAGGTATTCGCGGAACTAGCGCCATTTGCGGATGACCACTGCCACACGCTTTACAACTTGTCGACCAAAGACCACTACGGTCTGATGGATAAGCTGGACACCCGGCAGCAGTTTATCGAAAGATGTCTATAACTGAGGAATAGGAATCAACGTTTGCGCATATTCCACGCGGCGCTATCTGACGCGCAACTGCACGGTGCTGAACGCGAGTTGAATCAGCATTTAGAGCTACGCAGCATCAAATGAAGGGCGCTTATGCTAAACGGCCTGATGATGGATTATCCGCTGACGCTATCGACCATCGTCGAACATGCCAAGCGCATGACGCCGCGGAAGACGATCAAAACGAAACTGCCCGACGGCAGTTGGCACGAATACACATATGCCGACTTTTATCGGCGGGTCAAGCGCCTGGGCAATGTGCTGGAAGCGCTCGGCGTCGAAACAGGCGACCGCGTCGCCACCTTCGCCTGGAACAGCTTCGAACACCTGGAATTCTACTTCGGCGTTCCCGGCGCCGGCGCTGTTTGCCACACGCTTAACATCCGGCTTTCGCCGGAGCAGCTCAATTTCATCATCGACCACGCTGAAGACAAAGTTATCTTCATCGACGGTACGCTGCTGCCGCTCATCGAGCCGATTGCCGCGCAGCTGAAAACAGTCAAGCACTTTGTGCTTTTCAACTATGACAAAAGCCGCCAGTGCAGCCTGCCAAATGTATCGCATTACGAAGACTTGATGGCAGCGGCAAGCGACGAATACGAGTGGCGCTGCACCGACGAGAATATGGCGATGGGTCTGTGCTATACCAGTGGCACCACTGGCATGCCCAAAGGCGTCTTGTACAGTCATCGCTCCATGATGCTGCACACACTCGGCGTCCTGCAAGCAGCGGCGCTCGGTCCTACCGAAGCGGATGTCGTTTTGCCGGTGGTGCCGCAATTCCACGCCATGGCTTGGGGACTGCCTTACGCCTGTGCCTGGGTAGGCGCGACCATGATCATGCCCGGACCGCACCTCAAGCCGGAGCCGCTGGCGGAAATGATCGAGTCGGAACGGGTGACCATCGCCGCCGGCGTGCCCACCATCTGGAACAGCCTATATCACGAACTGCGCCAACACCCGCGCGATATCTCGTCGATCACGCAATTGGTCGTCGGCGGGTCGGCGATGCCCCGGGGCTTGATCGAAGCCTACGAGCGCGACTTCAATGTCAATGTCGTGCACGCCTGGGGAATGACAGAGATGTCGCCCATCGGCAGTGTGTCTAAGCTGCAGACGCAGCATCGAAACTTGGATGCCGCCGGCCGCTGGGATATCAAGGCGAAGCAAGGCTATTTCGTGCCCGGCGTCGATGCGCGCATCGTCGATGGCGACGGCTGTGAACTGCCCTGGGACGGCCAGACGATGGGCGAGCTGCAAGTTCGCGGATACTGGGTGGCCGGACAATACTTTAAGCTCGAACATGACCACGAACACTTCACTGACGATGGCTGGTTCCGCACCGGCGATGTTGTCACCATCGACGCCAACGGCTACATGACCATCACCGACCGCACTAAAGACCTGGTCAAGAGCGGCGGCGAGTGGATCTCCTCGGTCGACCTGGAGAATGCGCTGATCTCGCATCCCGATGTGCTGGAAGCTGCGGTAATCGCGGTGCCCGATGAAACCTGGGGCGAGCGGCCGCTGGCAGTGCTGGTGCCGCTGGATGGCGTCTACGATCCGACGGTGCTAAATGCCTACTTGCTGGAGCATTTCCCCAAGTTCTGGCTGCCCGACCAATACATCGTCGTCGAAGA
The DNA here is from genome assembly GCA_965223515.1 of Phototrophicaceae bacterium. GTDB lineage: Bacteria > Chloroflexota > Anaerolineae > Aggregatilineales > Phototrophicaceae > UBA6055. The sequence goes on along the minus strand of CBDCWK010000002.1, from coordinate 2,509,491 downwards.
AATCCCCAAAACCGGGGTCGGCAAGATGGACAAAAAAGTGCTGCGGCAACACTATGCAACTGGCGAATTGAGCTAAGGCAAAGGACTCTCATGAAGATCACCGGTATCCGCTCTACCTTGTTCGAACATCAAATGGCGCGCCCGATCGGCGATGCCAATAATCCGCGCGGACGCGATCAGTATGCCGCGCTGGCTGTCTTCCTCGATACCGATGACGGGCTGACCGGCGTCGCGCTCGGTAACCCGTCGCAGCAGGGCGACATCCACGCCATGGCGGAGAACCTGCTGTTCGGGCGGGACCCGCGCGGCGTGGTCGGCTTGTGGCAGCGTATGGCCGATTTCGCCTTCAAAGGCGGCAATCGCGGTGCCATCACTGATGTCATCGGCGCGCTGGATGTCGCCCTTTGGGACCTCAAAGCCAAGGCGAATGACGAGCCGCTCTGGAAGACACTGGGCGCTTCCAGCCGGGCTGTCAAAGCCTACGCCAGCGGCATCGACCTCTGCCTCAGCGACGAGGAGATTCGTAAATTCTACGAGAGGCAGGCGGCGCGCGGAATCGCCATCGGCAAGCTCAAAGTCGGGCTGGACCGCGAAGGCGATCTGCGGCGCATCGGCATCATGCGCGAGGCGCTGGCGACTTCAGGACGTGAGCCGATTCTGCTGATCGATTCCAACGAGTACTGGTCGCCCAAACAAGCGATTCAGCACATCCGATATTTCGAGCAGCATCATGACATTTTCTGGGCGGAGGAGCCGGCGCGCCGCTGGGATTACACCGGCTTGCGGCAGGTGTCGCAGTCTGTCAGCGCGGCGGTCGCCACCGGCGAAAACCTGGACGACGCCGCCGACTTCCGCGCGCTGATCGCCAATCAAGCGGCTGACGTCTTGCAGATCGGCGTAGGCACTGGCGGCATCACCGGCGCGCTGCGGGTGGCGCAGATGGCCGACGGCTTCGACCTGCCGGTCTCGGTGATGAATTGCCCGGGCAATTACATGGCGCAGTTCGCCGCCGTGCTGCCCAATCACATCTGGATGGAAGTGGTTGATGCCGGGCGCGAGGTCGTCTTCAAGCACGACAGCCGCGTTGAGGACGGCTATATCATCCTGGGTGACTCGCCGGGCAACGGCATCCAATTTGACGCGGCGAAGCTGGAGCAGTGCCGCGTGACGCAGCGCTCGGCCAGTGCAGCGCCGAGTCCCTGGGGCAGACGGCGTGGTGCTGGGCTGCATGTTGTCGCCGATGGTGAGTCCGAGGAGGTGGGGGAGGAGTAGCTTCTTCCGTAATCTATTCATTTTACTTTGGGAGATTTTGATGTTTTATGCAAAGCATGAAGAGCTGTTCTGGGACTTGTACAAGTGCAAGACGGAACAGGAAGTTGACAAGCTCATCCACCAGCGGTCGGACATATTTGCTCAGTCCAATTGGCATCCGCTTGATGGCAACGACAAGAACTATGGCACTGTGGAAAATCAGGCGGCCGATCCTGTCCCAGCACTGGTCGAGAAACTCACGAACGCAATCGATGCTGTTCTTATGCGCAGGTGCTATGAAGAAGGCATTGATCCGAAGTCAGTGATGGATGCCCCTCGCTCTATTGAGGAAGCGGTTCACAGATTCTTTCCTGAGCATAGTAACTGGGACTTGCGGGACCCGCGCAGCAAGCAAGCCGAGTCAATCCAAATCTTCGCGGATGGATACGCAAGAAATACTGCTAATGCGTCTATAATCATCTACGATGACGGCGAAGGGCAGCATCCTGAGGACTTCGACAAGACCTTTCTCTCACTTGGACGTGGAAACAAAAACGAAATCCGTTTCGTGCAAGGCGTTTACAACATGGGCGGCTGTGGTGCCATTACATTTTGCGGCGAAAAGCGCTTTCAGCTCGTTGCTTCAAAGCGCTACGATTGCACAGGCAAATTCGGTTTCACGCTGATACGGAAGCACCCACTAACACAAGAGGAAGAGTATAAATACAAGAAGACTTGGTACGAATACCTCATGATTGACGGGGTCATACCCGCGTTTGACATCAAAGAGATTGACCTTGGCTTACAGAATCGCGTTTTCCGCACGGGTACTATCATCAAGCTCTACTCTTATGATCTAGAGGGCAATCGATACCTAAATCGCGACCTTAGTCTTAGCATTAATGAATACCTGTATGATCCCGTGCTTCCTATCTTGATAAAGGACAGTGAAGAACGTTATCCAGAAGCGGGACAAAAATTCCACGCTCAAGTACTCTTCGGCTTGAAGCGACGATTGGAAAACAGCAAGTACGTCGAAACTAGATTCTCGGCAGAGATTGTAGATAGAGAGATCGGCACGGTGCGAATCACTGTCTATGTCTTTAGAGTTCGTTCCGAAGAAAAGAATCTGAAGGAAACAAAGACAACCTTCCGAAGACAGTTTTTCAAAAACAATATGTCCGTCCTCTTCTCTTTGAACGGGCAGGTGCATGGACATTACACATCAGAGTTCATTTCACGCACACTCAAATTCCAACTGTTGCGGGATTACGTGCTCATTCACGTCGATTGTACACATATGAAAGCGAAGTTTCGTGATGAGCTTACAATGCCGTCGCGTGATCGACTAAAACACAGCAAGCAGATGAAGCTTCTGCGCCGCAAACTGGGAGACAACCTAAAAAGCGAGCGGCTCAAAGACATATTCAAACAGCGAAAAGACCGGCTCACCTATGACAGCGCGGATGATGATTCCTTGCTGAAAGAAATCGGCAAGGATTTGCCGTTCAACAAAGACTTGCAAGACTTGATTAAACAAACCTTTGAACTCGATGCAGAAGGCAAGAAAAAGAAACCAAAACCGCCCAAACCCAAACCACCCCGCGAACCATTTGCGGGAAAGCGCTATCCTTCCTTTTTTCACATCGACATTACAAAACGCGGCGATACCCCAGTTGTACAGATTCCGCGAGGCGACTCGAAGACGGTGCAATTCGAGAGCGATGTCGAAAATCAGTATTTCGACCGCGCTGACGACTCCGGCGAAATGGAATTCGCGGTCATGACCTATATGCCCAATGACGCTACAGGCGGGAACCAGAAAGGAACAGTCAACGATATCAGTGATATCTTTTCAGTCGCGCGTCGAAGTCCACAGGATGGCAAAATAAGAGTGGTGTTTGAGCCAACAAAAGACCTGCAAGTCGGAGACGAAGTAGAAATACGCGCCAACTTAATGAGCTCCGCTGAACCAGATGGTGCGCGGTCACTGATGTTTTGGATCAAAATAACCGAGCCGCAGTCGAAGAAACCGCCAAAACCGAAATCGCCTCAAGAGGAGAATAAACTCGGTCTGCCGAAACTGACGCGCGTCGTTCAACAAGTTGACGCTGAGGAACGCGAGGCGCTAACCTGGGAGCAACTTGACCGTCAAGGCATTACAATGGACCATAGCGTAATCATGCACCCATTGATCAATGAAAGCGATGAATTGGAAGCTATTTACATTAATATGAATAGCGCGACTTTGAGGAAATACAAAGGGAAGCAGCGCAATCCCTCTGAGGAGCAGAGACAGCTTGCCGACCGGCAGTACATTTCACGGGTTTACTACCATACCCTGTTCTTGTATGTAATCAGCAAAAACAAAAAGTACTTGATCAGTCAATCGAACGGTGATGATAATTATGACGACGTCGACCTGACCGACTACTTGAAAGACCTGTTCAACAGCAACTATGCCGAGTTTCTCTTGAACTTTGAAACGACCGTCCTCATGGAAGGACTTGGATAGACACCATGCCCATTAAGACAGGCGGCGAAGCCACGGTCGAAGCCCTGCTCGCCCACAATATCGACACCCTCTTCGGCTTGCCCGGCATTCAGAACGACTGGCTCTACAACGCCCTCTTCGATAACCGCGACAGCATCCGCGTCATCCACACCCGCCATGAAGAGGGCGCGGCATATATGGCTTTTGGCGCGGCCATGGCGACCGGGCAGCCCGCCGTATTCAACGTTGTACCCGGTCCGGGCTTGCTCAACGCCGGCGCTGGCTTGGCGAGCGCCTACGCGGTGAATGCCCCGGTCTTCTGCATCGCCGGGCAAATCCACAGCGCGCGCATCGGCAAAGCGATGGGCGATCTTCATGAAATCCCGCACCAATCCGAAGTAATAAGCGGGCTGACCAAATGGAGCGATCTGGTGCTGCATCCGGCCGACGCCGGCCGCAAGGTGGCCCAGGCTTTCCAGGAGATGCGCTCTGGACGCCCGCGTCCAGTTGCGCTGGAGATCCCGCCCGATATCTTGAAGCTGCGAACCGAAGTGCCACCGACCCCGACTCCGCTGACACCCTTCGCCCCGCCCGTCGATGCCGGCGCTGTCGCAGACGCAGGCAAGTTATTGGGCAAGTCAGATCGCCCAATGATCTGTGTCGGCAGCGGCGCGCAGGGCCTCAGCGCCGAGGTGACGCAACTGGCTGAAATGCTGCAAGCGCCGGTATTCGCCTATCGCACCGGCAACGGCGTGCTGGACAGCCGGAATCCGCTGAGCCTGAAATCGCCGGAAGCGCACGTCTACTATCGGACGACCGATTGTGTAATTGCCATCGGCAGCTATATGCGCCTGCCCTTGCAGCGCTGGGGCAGTGACGAGAACATGACGGTAATCCGCATTGATGTCGATAGCGATGCGATTCAGCGCATTCAACGGCCCGATCTGGCGATTGTCGCGCGGGCGGAAGATGCCTTGCCGCCCCTGATAGACGCGGTAGAGCGCTACAACCGGAAGCGCGAATCACGCACGGAACAGATGCTGGAACTGCGAGCCGATGCGGCCAGGAAAATGGCTTTCCTCGAGCCGCAGAATACCTACTCGCGGATCTTGCGCGAGGAGCTGGGTGAAGATGGCATCGCTGTGATGGGCATGACGCAAGTGGCCTATGCCGCGCGGGTAAACTTCCCTGTATACAAGCCGCGCACCAGCATCAGTAGCGGCTACCAGGGCACGCTCGGTTTTGCCTTCCCAACGGGTCTCGGCGTCAAAGTTGCCCGGCCAGATGCGCCTGTGATTTCGATTTGCGGCGATGGCGGCTTCATGTACTGCGCCGGTGAGCTGGCAGCCGCCGTGCAACATGGCATTCCCTTGGTCGCGATCATCTTCAACAACGATGCCTACGGCAATGTGCGCAAGATGCAGATACGCGATTATGATGAACGGGTCATCGCCAGCGATCTGGTAAATCCCGACTTCGTGAAGCTGGGCGAAGCTTTCGGCGCCAATGCTTTCCGCGCCGAGACGGAACAGCAGCTGCGCGAGGCGATGCGCTACGGCTTCAAAAGCGACTTGCCCACCATCATCGATGTCCCTATGGGTGACACACCCAGCTTCGACAGCATCTATGATCAGGGGCGGGTTCGCCCACCGAAGTCTAGCTGAGCCGCGCGATGCCCGCCGTTATCTTGCCTCCCGAATCGGAGCTATGTGCGACCTTCGTCGAAGTCATCGCCAGCGCCGACCGCGTTTTCTTCGCCGGCTTGCCCGGCGTCGGCAAGAGCCTGCTGCTGCAGCAGATGGCGCTGATGGCGGATGCTGCCGGGCGCCGCGTACACCTGCTGCAATGGGATGTGGCGCGGCAGCCTTTCGAGACACCGCGATACCCGCTGCAAGACGGCGCCACCCACCCGCTGGTGATCAACACGGTAGGCGCCTGGCTGCGTGGCGCGCTGGTGGACTGGGAGGCGGCGCGCGAAGCTGGCGACATGCTGCTCGGCGAATGCCCCTTGATTGGCGGGCGGTTTATGGAGATCGCGCGACCGGCTGACGATGAGGCCGAAGCGCTGCTGCGCGACTCAGGCACGCTATTCCTCTTGCCCGTGCCATCGCGGGAGGTCCGCGCTTATATCGAGTCGAAACGCGAGCAGTCTATTGCCCTGCCGCGCCACGAAAACGAAGCCCATGACGCGCCGCCTGATTTGCTGCGGGCGCTTTGGCAAGATTTGCGTCAGGTAGCCTTTCGGCTGGGCTTGGTGGCGGAAGCGGACGACGACTCCTATTCGCCTGGGGTTTATGCCGCCGTTTATCGCCATTTATTGCAGCATCGCCAGGTGATACAGCTAGATCTTCACCGTCCATTAGTATCTGCTTCATCGGTTTATGAGGGCGTGGACGCGCTGCCAAACCTCGGCGCGACGCCCTCAGAAGCCGCCGCTATCATGGCGAAGCTGGAAGCGGAGATGCCGCTCGACGCCGCCGAAGCCTGGTACGAAGTGTGACCGACGGCTAGTCGCGCTCGTCCGGTATCACCGCGAAGACATCAATCTCGAAATCGGCGTAGGGCTTACCCAGCGCTTTGACCACCACGCCTGTCGAGCAGGGATAGACATCCGGCATGTGACGGGCGAGAACCGGATAGACCAGATCGCGATAGGAGGCTTCCGTGACGTAGACCGTTATCTTGCAGATGTCTTCCATGCGGGCGCCGGCCGCTTCCAGGATGGTCTTGACGTTCTTCATGGCGTTGTCGGCTTGCGCGGCTGGGTCGCCTTCGCCGACGAAACCAGTGTTGTCCATCGTCAAGCCGGTCTGCCCCTCGACGAAGACAAGATTGCCCGCGCGCACGGCTTTGCAGGTGCGATAGTCGATATCGGGGAAGATATTGCCACCCTTGCTGGTCTTGGTGAGAATGCGTTGATGCGCCATCTTATGCTCCTTAACAACTCGAATTACTTTGCCAGGAATGTAACGCCGCCGGCCGCTGATGCGCCAACGAACTGCTGCTGCACTTCTGGCGGAATGGGCTAGAATACCGCCTGTGACAGATTGTGATTTAGGAATGTCGTATGACCCAACGAAAGCGCTACGCCATCGTCGGAACCGGATCGCGCGCCGGCATGTTCATCGAGGCGATCTCCAAGACCTACGCTGAATCTGCCCAACAGGTCGGCTTCTGCGATCTCAGCCATACGCGCATGAACTGGCATAACCGTCAATTGCAGGAGCAGGGGCTGCCGCCGGTGCCCACATTCCACGCCGACGACTTCGACCGCATGGTCGCTGAGCGGAAACCGGATACGGTGATCGTCACCACGGTTGATGCCTGGCATCATCATTATATCGTGCGGGCGCTCAATCAGGGCTGCGATGTCATCAGCGAGAAGCCGCTGACGACTACGCTGGACCGGCTGCAAGCCATCGACGCGGCGCTGGAACGCAGCGGCAAATCCCTGCGCATAACCTTCAATTATCGCTACGCTCCGGCTTATGCGCGCTTCCGCCAATTGATCGCCGAAGGGGCGGTCGGGCGGCCGCTGGCGGTAGATTTCTCCTGGCTGCTGGACACCAGCCATGGCGCCGACTACTTCCGCCGTTGGCACCGCGAGAAGGAGAATAGCGGCGGTTTGCTGGTGCATAAGGCGACGCATCACTTTGACCTGGTCAACTGGTGGATCGATTCCGTCCCGCGGCAAGTCTTCGCATTGGGCGATCTGATGTTTTACGGCAAAGACAATGCGGCGGCCCGCGGAGAGCGCTACCCATACTCGCGCTACACCGGCGTTGATGCGGCGCAGGCTGATCCCTTTGCGCTCTTCCTCGATCAGAAGGAGGCATTCGAGGGGCTGTATCTCGATGCCGAAGCCGAGACGGGTTACATCCGCGACCGCAACGTCTTTGGCGAGCCGATCAGCGCGGAAGACACCATGACCGTAACTGCCCGCTATGCCAATGGCGCGCTGCTATCGTATTGCCTGGTGGCTTACGCGCCCTGGGAGGGGCTGCGCGTGGCCGTGACCGGGACGCGCGGACGCGTCGAGATGGATATCACCGAGAATGTGACGCACTTGAAAACGGACAGCGCTTCGGCGGCGGCCAGCAAGGGCGCGTTCAAACGGACGCAGATTCGCGCCTTTCCGATGTTCGGCGAGCCTTACAAGGTGGAAGTGCCGCGCAGTGAAGGTGGGCATGGCGGCGCCGACCCGCTGATGCTGGAGCAGATTTTCTCGCCGGATCCACCGCCGGATCCGCTGCGGCAGGCGGCCTCGCATATCGACGGGGCGGCCTCGATTCTGGTCGGCATCGCAGCCAATATGTCGATTGAAACGGGCAAGCTGATTGACGTGGGCGATTTGTTCGATCTGGCGCGGTGATGAGTGGCGTTGTCTCAGTTGGATCGGCTATTGTCGCGCGTCAGGACGCTGGCGAATCTCGTCCATCTTTTCATCAAGGCGACCCAGGTGATCATCCAGCCTGTTAAAGCGCTCGTCAACCGTGTTGAAGCGCTCCCCAGACAGTGTTAAAGCGCTCTGACTGTGCGGCCTGCACCGTTAGGATACCCGCCAACTTTTCGTTGATGGCCTTGTGGGCGTCCTCTGATTTCTGTTCGACGCGCCGGATGTCGGTCCTCAGGTCCTGCCGGAGACCTTCAATGTCGCCCTTTAATTCCGTCCGAGTGGCGCTGTGATCAGCTTTCATTTCTTTTCGGATTCCGTCGATGCCGGTGTGAATACGCAAAAACAGCGGAACGGCTGCGCCGACTGTGACAATGGTTTCTAAGGAGATGTTTAACTGGGAGAGGTCCAACTGCTTCCCCTACTAGCGCCAAGCTAAAATATTGTGTCACCATGTTACCACAATTGTACTATGACTTTAGGGCAAAAAATAGACAACCGAATAAGATTTAACCTTAGCCACGCCTCCATTAGGTGCGAAACGCCAGCGAATCACTGGTCACTTGCCTTGAAAAACGAGAACTACCGCAGCGCCGAGACAAGGGCTATAGGTGATGCCATCATCGCCCGTTACAACGACATCTTGCAGTGGATTGACGACGGGCGGCGCGGAGTTGACAAGTACGGCCGAGCCGCCGGCTGGCCCGTACGCAATTGGCGGTGGCTGTAAAGGCGGGCGACGTGATAGGTCGCCCCTACAGCTTCGCCATATTGAGATTCTACCGATAACGCGAACGCTCGCCGGTGCCCCACATATCGGGATCGCTGCCGAACTTGGCTTTGAGATCGGCGGTGGCGTCGTCGAGGCGCTGCATCGTCTCGGCGGAAAGCGAGAGATTCCCGGCGATGACATTGCTTTCGACCTGCTGCGGATTGCGCGCGCCGGCCAGAACTGAGTCTACCGCGGGCTTGTGCAGCAGCCAGGCGAGGGCGACATGCACCATCGACTGGCCGATATCGGCGCAGATTTGGCGAACGTCGTCGAGGGTGGCGAAGGTCTCGTCTTCATAGCCGGGCGTGTAGTGGCGGGAATCGCGGCGGTCAGGTCGGAAATGCCGCGTCCGTGTGCGCGAGAAGGGCATCTCGTCGGCATTGCGGTAGCGGTCGGTGAGCAGCGCCTGATTGAGCGGACTGTAAGGCAAGATGCTGATATTCTGCTCAACGCATTGCGGCTGAATGTCGAATTCGATGGCGCGCCAGAGCAGACTGTAGGGCACTTGATTGGCATCGTAGCGCCCGCATTGCAGCATATCGGGCATGTCCAGCTTGCCGAAATTGCTGACGCCGATGACGCGGATTTTACCCTCGCACTGCAAGTCCAGCAGCGTGGTCATGGAGTCTTCAAAGGGGATATCGCGGCTGGGCCAATGGATTTGATAGAGGTCGATGACATCGGTGTCGAGGCGCTTGAGGCTGCGTTCACAGGCGGCGCGGATATCGGCCGGCGCCAAGTTTTTCTGGCTGACTTTAGTGGCGATGATGGCTTCGCCCCGCCGGCCTTTCAGGGCGCGGCCGAGCATCTCTTCCGAGTAGCCGTTGCCGTAGCCTTCGGCGGTATCGATGAAATTGATGCCGGCGTCCAGCGCTGCGACTACGGTGTTGATGGTGTCGCTTTCGTCTTGCGGTCCCCAGTAGTCGCCGCCGACGATGCCCCAGAAGCCAAGAGCGATTGGCGAGACCATCAGCGAAGAATTGCCCAATTGTCGATTCTGCATAACTGTTTCCCTTCTAGTCGGATTAGCCCGTGCTGAGTTCGTCTTCAGCGCGTTCGATCAAGGCGCGCATATAGGCTATGGCGTAGGCAGTTCCGGCGCCAAGATGATAATCGCCGACGAATTCCGGCGTATGGTCGAGAATGATTGTGCCATCGTATCCGCTCGCCACCAATGCCTTCATTGCCTGATACATATCAAAATAGCCATTATCGAGAAATGTCTCGCTGAATATGGGCTGCGGCGAGCTGACGTTACGAAAATGTACGATGAAGATGCGCTGTTCATTGACGTAGTAATTGATCGAGCCAATCATGTCGCCGAAGTCTTTCCCGCCTTCCAGCCAGCAGCCGGTGCAGAATTCCATGCCCAGCGACGGACTGTCGGCGATGGCGAAGGCGTGGTCGTAGCGCTCGCGACTGTTGATCAGGCAGGGGATGCCACCGAGGGCATCCGTCGGCGGGTCGTTGGGATGCAATGCCAGCCGTACGCCCGTTTCCTCGGCGGCGGGGATGATAGCGCGCATGAAATATCCGAAGTTGCGCCACAGTTCATCGAGACTGTATTCACGTCCCTGCGTGAGCGGGCGAGCCTTGAGATCGGCCAGGTCGACGTAGCGCGCTTTGGCGAAGCGGCTTTGGCGAGGCGCTGAACTCCAGACACGATCCGGTTCCCAGGTGAAGGTAGTCGTCTTGATGCCGGCGCGGCTGAGGTCTCGCAGGAATTGGACAAAGCGGGCGATATCTTCGTCGCGTCCAGGGGCGCCCAAGTGAATGCGCGGCGACTTGCCCACGCTCATATTGCCGACATTGTAGAGCGTAAGCCCGGCTTCTGATACTTCGTCGACCAAGCGCGCCAGGTATTCATAGTTCGACAGCTTGTCCGGCAGCCAGGTATAGCAATAGTCCACGCCAAGCTGGCGCAAAAAGAGCAACTCGTCAGCGCTCGGCTGGGGGTTGATAAGCGCCGAGAGCTTTATCTGTGAGCGCGCGCGTAAATTGGGGCGGCCGACCCGTGTCATTTTCTTTTCGCTTTCTCGCACTTGCCGGACACCAGAAGCGTCAAGGATTATAAGCCGATGACAGGTCACATGCCAACGGGCGCTTGCTGGCGCATATCGCAGGCTGGCAGACCATCGGCAATACGCTACAATCGGGCGCGATTACTTGCCTGCCTCTGACGGGAAACTCGATGCCTGATCGCTACTTTTCATCCGACCCGGCTCAAAAGCGCGTCGCGGCTGAGCTCTACCAGAGTGTCAAAGACTTGCCGCTGATCTGCCCGCACGGGCATGTCGACCCGCGCCTGCTTGCCGACCCCGATTATCAATTCGGCAGTCCGGTTGATCTGCTTATCATCCCCGACCACTATATCTTCCGCATGCTGTATTCTCAGGGCATCGGGCTGGACCAGCTGGGAATATCGACACTCGAAGGCACGGGTCTGCAGCGAGATCATCGCGATATCTGGCAGCTGGTTTGCGATAACTGGCATCTCTTCCGCGCGACGCCGACGGGCATTTGGATGCGCGATGAATTGGCGGACGTATTCGGCATCACGCTCAAGCTCAACAGCACAAATGCGGACGCAATTTACGATGCGATCGAGGAGAAGCTGAAGAGCGCTGCTTTTCGGCCGCGCGCCTTATTCGAGCGCTTCAATATCGAAGTGCTGGCGACCACGGACGCGGCGACTGATGCGCTGGAGCAGCATCGGGCGATACGCGCGTCCGGCTGGGGTGGACGTATCCTTCCGACCTTCCGGCCCGATGCCGTAGTCAATTTCGATGCGGCCGGCTGGCGCGAGAATATCGAATTGCTCAGTAATGTATCAGGCGTGACCGTCAGCGACTTCGGCAATTATATTCAGGCGCTTGGGCAAAGGCGAGAATACTTCAAGGCGATGGGCGCAACGGCGACAGACCATGCTGCGCTGACCGCGTATACTGAGTCACTGAGCGCCGCTGACGCCGATGCCATCTTTCAGCGGGCGCTAAAGGGACAGGCGTCGGCGAAGGACGCCGCGTGTTTCAGCGGGCACATGCTGATCGAGATGGCGCGCATGAGCAGCGAAGATGGCTTGGTGATGCAAATGCATATCGGCGCCTGGCGCAATCATAACCCGCAGATACACGCGCGTTATGGACGCGACATGGGGGCGGATATCCCCGTTCGCAGCGAATTCACCAAGAATCTCAAGCCGCTGCTGGATCGCTTCGGCAATCATCAGGACTTGAAGTTGATCCTGTTTAATCTGGATGAGACGACTTATAGCCGCGAATTGGCGCCGCTGGCCGGGCATTATCCGATTTTGCGGTTGGGACCGCCCTGGTGGTTCTTCGATAGCTGGCTGGGCATGACCCGCTTCCTTGATGATGTAGTGGAAACGGCGGGCATCTATAATCTGGCGGGCTTCAATGACGATACACGCGCCTATCCCTCGATTCCGACGCGGCACGATGTCTGGCGCCGAGTCTGCGCCGATTGGCTGGCGGGACAGATGCTACGTGGCTTCATCGACGAAGAAGATGCCCGCCAGATGATTCGGGCGCTGGCTTATGACTTGGCAAAACAGACCTACCGACTGGATGGATGACAGCTATGAGAGCTTTGAGGCGTGACCTGCTGGAGAATGGAGTGCGCTTGCCGGAGCGTATCGTGCAGTTCGGCGGCGGCAATTTCTTGCGCGGCTTTGTCGACTGGGTTGTCGATGTGCTCAACGACGAGACCGACTTCGCGAGTGGCATCGTGCTGGTCAAGGCGACGCCGGGCCGCTACGAGGCGCTGGATGCGCAGGACTGCCTGTTTACGACTTACTTGCATGGAATCCAAGAAGGCGAATTTGTCGAACAGACAAGACTGATCAGCGCGGTCAATCGAACGCTCTATCCCTATGACGACTTCGCGGCTTATCTCGCTTTGGCGCGGCAGCCGGAGATACGCTTCATATTCTCCAATACGACCGAATCCGGCATCGTATTTTCCAACGAGGACAAAGCATCGGATGAGCCGCCGCAGACCTTTCCCGCGAAGCTGACGCGCTTCCTCTATGAGCGCTATCGGCATTTTGACGGGGCGGCGGAGCTGGGCTGCATCATCGTCCCGACTGAGCTGATCGAAGACAATGCCAGCCGCCTACGTGAAATCATCTTGCAGTACGCTGAACATTGGAGCCTTGAGCCGGGTTTTGCCCGTTGGATCGAGGCGCATAACCTGTTTTGCAACACGCTGGTCGACCGTATCATCCCTGGCTTTCCAAAGGCGGAAGCGGAGCGGATTAGCGAGCAACTGGGCTACCAAGATCGCTTGCTGGTTGCCGGGGAGATTTATCATAGCTGGATCATTGAAGCGCCGCCCAGCCTGCTGGCTGAATTCCCGCTGGACAAGACGCGGATGCCGCTCAACGTCAAGGTCGTTGACGATGCCGCGCCTTATCGCAGGATCAAAGTGCGCTTGCTGAATGGCGCCCATACTGCGATGGTGCCGCTGGGGATTCTGCTGGGCATTGAGTCGGTGCGTGACGCGGTTGAGCATGAGCTGCTGGGTCCCTTTGTGCAGGGCTTGATCTTCCGCGAGGTGATCCCGTCGGTGACTGAAGTGCCGCAGGCGGAACTGGAAGCCTTCGCGCGCGATGCTTTCGACCGTTTCCGCAATCCGCATATCCATCATCGCTTGCTGACGATCGCGCTGAATAGCTCGGCCAAAGTGAAAGAACGCATCTTGCCATCGCTGCTGGGTTATCTTGATCTCAAGGGCGAATTGCCTTGGCGGCTTGTGATTGCGCTCGCGGGTTTCATAAGGTTGTATCGCGGCGACTGGCGAGGTGAATCGATAGCGCTGAACGATGACCCCGAAGTGCTGGCTTGGTTTCGGCAGCAATGGGAATCGGCGGCATCGACTGAGGCACTGGCGCGTGCGATATTGGGCAATGAGCTGCTTTGGCAGCGGGATCTGACTGAAGTATCGCTGCTGGTCGAGCGAGTTTGCGAAGCGCTCGAGGCGATAAAAGCGGGAGAACTGATGGGCTTGCTGCAGCGGGTTGACGGATGACAAACGATCTTATCACCGTCGGGCGGGTGTCTATGGATCTCTTCGCCCGCGATATCGGCGCTGAGTTCCACGACATAACGGCGTTCGAGACCGGTGTGGGTGGCAGCCCGGTCAATATCGCCATCGGCGCCAGCCGGCTGGGATTGAAGTCGATTGCGTTCACTGCGGTTGGCGATGATGAGGTGGGCAAGTTTGTGCGCCATTACCTGGGGAACGAGGGCGTGAACACCGATCACATCTCGATGAAGCCTGGCAGGCGGACGGGCATGGCGGTGGTCGGCGTGCAGCCGCCGGATCGCTTCCCGCTGCTCTTTTACCGCGAAAACCCGGCAGATATCCATTTGTCGATAGACGAGGCGCGCGATCTGCCCTTGCATGAGACGCGGGCGCTTTCGCTATCGGGCACTGCCTTGAGCCGCGGTAATACGCGTGATGTCAGCTTGTATCTGGCGGAGCGCGCGCGCGACCTGGCGTTGACGACCTTTATCGATCTCGATTTGCGCCCCGATCAGTGGCCGCACCCGTTAGCATTTGGTTTGAATATGCGGCGCATATTGCCGCTATGCGATGTTATCATCGGTACAGAAGAGGAATTCTATGCCGCCTTATCAGCGACGCCGGAGTCGGTCATGGCCGGCGAGAAAGCGGGCGATCACGCTGGTTTGCAGCAGCTTCTGCTCGACTTCTGCGCGGTCAACGAAGCGCTGCTGGTGCTGAAACGCGGCGACCGCGGCGTCACCCTGATTGAGCCCAATGGCTTGCTGGATGTGCCCGGTTATCCGGTCGAGATCGTCAATACCGTCGGCGCCGGCGATGGCTTCGCGAGTGGCTTGATTTATGGCTGGGCACAGGGCTGGGATTGGGAGCGGGCGGCGCGCTTTGCCAATGCTTGTGGCGCGCTGGTGGTGACCAGGCATGGCTGCGCGCGGGCGCTGCCCTATTGCAGCGAGGTCGAGCAATTTATGACGGACAGGGAGCAGGGTGGGTCATGAGGAATCACTTGAAGTCGAATTACGGCGATATGATCGTTCTGGATGTGACGCCGGAGTCGGCGAATTGGTCTTATCTTTCGTTTCGCGTCATACGCATACAGAATCAGCAAGTATACCTGCATCAGACACACGACACTGAGCTGGCGTTGGTTCCGCTGGAAGGCAGCGGTGTCGTGCAGACTGAAGCGGGCGACTTTCCGCTCAAGCGTGCTGGCGTCTTTCAGGAAAAGCCGTCTGTGCTCTATGTCCCGCCCGGGCAGGAATTCGGCGTGGTCGCGCAGGGCAGTTTCGAGTTTGCTGTGGGAGCGGCGCCGGCGGAAGGCAAGTATCCCTTGCGTTTGTTCACTCCGGACGAGATTAAGTCAGAGGTGCGCGGTGGTGGCGCGGCGCGGCGACAAGTCCATCACACATTGGCGCATCCTCTGCCGGCGGAACGGCTGATATTGTACGAAGTATACGTGCCGGGCGGCGCTTGGTCGGGTTATCCACCACATTGCCACGATGGTTACGGCGGCTCGGCGCATCTGGATGAAACTTACTATTTCCGCACTGACCCGGCTGAAGGCGTGGCGCTGCACCGCAATTACCGGCGCGACACCGACTTTGAAGAGATATTCGCCGTGCGCAATACTGATTTAGTCTTGGTGACGCAGGGTTTTCACTCTACGTCGGCGGCGCCGGGTTCGAATCTGTACTTCCTGAATTATCTGGCTGGCGAGTTAGTCGATGACGGACGCAAGACGCCACCCTATGACGACCCAGATTATGCTTGGCTAAAGGACAACTACACAAGCAATCTCATGCAACTACCTATCATGCGCTGACGGTCACGCGCATCTTCCCGCCGCCTAAAGTGAACATTGGCATTCACTAACAATTTCCTAATCTTATACACCGCAGGAACGATGCTGCGCTATACTATGCATGAAAATGCTAGTTATATGGGGTAGCGACAAGTGGTATTGCGTTTGATAATCCCGGCACTGGCACTTGTACTGCTATCCCTTGGCGGGCAGGCGCAGAGTGAAATGACGATAACCACAGTCGCTGAAGGGCTGTATTATCCTGCGGGAATGGCGCTCATGGAGGACGGTTCGGTCCTGATTGCCGAGGCCGGCGGCCACGGAGAAAGAAGCGCCGGCGTCAGTTTGCTTCAGCCCGATGGCAGCCTGGGACGTCTTATCTCCGGCATTCCGAGCACTTTCTCGAGGAATAATCTGATCAGCGCGCCGGTAGTGGCGGTCACGCCGGACGGTGACACGATCATTGTTGGCTTGGCGGGCACGCAACTGTACAACTTGTCGAGCGACGCAGCGCAGCGTCTTCCGGACGCGCCTATAACGCCGAATGAGCTGGAGCGGCGGCAGGCGGATCGCGGCAATGTCTTTCTCTTGCATCCCTTCGACATTGCCTTTGATGATGCCGGTACGCCGGTGGTTACGGACGCTGCCGGCAACGGGATGCTTATCGAGGGAGAGGCTGGGGCGCTGCGCTATTTGCATCGCTTTTCCGCGCTGCCAAATCCGCAACACGATGGCGGCCGCCTGGAAGCGCTGCCGACCGGGCTAGCTCAAAACGATGGCTCCTTTTATGTGACATTTTTCGGCGGTTGCCCGCATGTTTCAAATAGCGGCGAGCTGGTCGCAGTGGATAAGGCCGGACTGC
Source organism: Phototrophicaceae bacterium (assembly GCA_965223515.1). Taxonomy (GTDB): domain Bacteria; phylum Chloroflexota; class Anaerolineae; order Aggregatilineales; family Phototrophicaceae; genus UBA6055. The sequence continues at coordinate 2,492,875 of CBDCWK010000002.1, read as the reverse complement.
AGCGTACGATCGCAGACGGCTTGAATATGCCGATTGATGTGGCGGTTGATGCGGCGGGCAGCATCTGGATATTGGAATTCGCATCGGAGGCGCCCCGCAGCGATTGCTTCACAGGTCTCGATCAACAAGAAGCTAGCGGGCGGTTGAGCCGAATTAACGGGCAGGGCGCGCTGGAAACTATCGTGGAGGATTTGCACTTTCCAACTGCTGTGCTGCCATTGCCCGATGGCAGTTTGTACCTTACCGAAGCCTACGCTGGGCGACTGCTGCATATTGAATTTGGCGCTGAGCCGGATCCACCGCTGCGCTTCCCACCCGTCAATAAACCAGCGGCAAGTTATGCCGAGGCCGGGAATCTGGATCCTGCCTTGCGCGCGGTCATCGACGAGCACGACCTGGCGCCTTATCCGGGGCAGGATCTCAAAGAACCGGAAAGTGAACTGACGCGGCTGGGTAGAGATTTGTTCTTCGATCCGATCTTGTCGGGCGATCAGAATATCTCCTGCGGCACTTGTCATCATCCGGAGTTCGCCATGACTGATGGGCGTGTCTTGCCGATTGGCGCTGGCGGGCACGGGCTGGGCGAGAGCCGCTCTTTCCGCAAGTTGATCAACTTGGCGACGAATGCTGGCAGCGGCGACGGGGATACAGTCGTAAATCCCTTTATCGATACTTTCATCCCGCGCAATAGCCCGACTGTGATCAATAGCGCCCTACTGCGCAGTCAGTTTTGGGATGGACGGGTGGAGCATAGAACCGCGGACGAAACTGTCCGTACACTGGAAGATGCTATCAATGAGCTGGATCTGACCGACCCACTGATGGCGCAGGTGCTTTTCCCGATCACCTCCCAACATGAGATGGCTGGTGTAACCTTCGGCAATTATCCGCCCATGGTCATCCGCTTGATACTGCTTGATCGGCTACGTAACAACGAATCCTACGTCGAGCGTTTTGGCGCGGTGTTTGAAACGACACATATTAATCTACGGCAGTTGGCGGAGGCGGTGGCTGCCTTTGAGCAGCAGTTAATCTTCACCGATACGCCCTGGGACGACTATGTGGCGGGCGATACGGATGCGCTGAGCGAGGGACAGAAGCGGGGCGCGCTACTCTTTTACGGCGCGCTAAACCGCGGGGTCAACTGCGCAGCCTGCCACAGCGGTGAGCTCTTCACTGATCAAGAATTCCATAACCTGCTCGTGCCGCAGCTCGGTCCGGGCAAGGGAAATGGCGTAGACGGCCATGATGATTTCGGGCGGGCAAATATCAGCTTTGACCATCGAGATCAGTATCGCTTCCGCACACCGAGCTTGCGCAATGTTGAATTGACGCCGCCCTATTTCCACAGCGGCGCTTATGAGACGCTGGAGGATGTGATCTGGCATCATGCCGATCCCTGGCGGGCGAACATCACCTACGTGCCGAGCGAGGAATTGCCGAGCGCTTTTCAAGACCAAGTGCTGCCTTATAACTTTGAGCGTCAGGCGCATTCAGTCGCGTGGCCCCTGCAGGCGGGCATGCCTGTAAGCGACGCTGAGGTAGCTGACCTGGTGGAGTTTTTGCGCTCGCTTACCGATCCAGCGGCGGGCGATCTCTCGCATATCACGCCGTCTGAAGTGCCCAGCGGCTTGCCCCTCGATCCGCTGCCTCGATAAGCGTCGTCCCAAGCGGTCAACAAGTGCTATATCTGCTACACTTTGTCAAAACCAAAGATTTGACGAGGTTTGAATATGGGTTCCAGCGCTTATGGCAGATTGCCGATTCCTCACTTGACCCCTGAGCTATTGAGCCTGGTGAAGATTGGAGAGGTTTTCAGTTTGGGCGTCGATTTCCAGGAGGGTATGCTGACGCCGGGCGCGGCGATGAAGTCATATTCGATCGTCCCGCATTTGCGCCATAGCGATCCGTCAACGATCGAGCCGGGCACAGCAGCGGCCGAGGTGATCCGCATGTCGATCCATGTGGGTACGCACATTGATGCGCTCTGCCATATATCGGAAAAGCAGAACGCTTCTGGTGAGGCCGACTCAGACGGAGAACCGCATTTGTACGCCGGGCATGGCGAGACGGTCGCCGCGAGCGAATGCGTCACATCAGCCGGGCAGCAGCACCTCAGTATCGAGAAGATGCCGCCGATCATCATGCGCGGGGTGCTTTTGGATGTCGCTGCCTACAAGGGCGTGGAGGCGCTGCCGCCGGCTTATGGCATTGGCGCGGCTGATATTCGCGGCGCGCTGGACAGGCAGGGCAGCGTGATTGGCGAGAATACGGCGGTGCTGGTGCGGACGGGGTCATATCACCTGCTCCGTGATGGTGATCCGGTTTACCGTGATGCGCAGACCGGTTTGAATTTGGAAGCGGCGCAGTTTCTGGTGGAGCAGGGCATGACCCTGGTTGGCGCCGACAATATGGCGGTCGAAGCGATGCCGCCGATGGATCATTCTGTGCATCGCTTTCTGCTGGTGCACAGCGGCATCACGCATGTGGAAAACTTGAATCTGGATGAGTTGGCGGCCGCGGGCTGCAGCGAGTTTCTGCTGATTATTGCGCCGCTGAAGCTGACTGGCGCAACCGGGTCGTGGGTGAATCCGCTGGCGATCGCTTAAGTGCTCGCAGCAGGCGCTGAATCAGCTTGTCAATTCGCGCGCGCTGATATGAAGATTGTCATGAGCTAAAGTTACAGACTGCTGGGGATAGAATTGGTTTGAGCCTGTTTGGTGATCGTCCGGGGCTTAGCATCATCGTTACGTCTTACCGACGCCTGGACGCTTTGTACCAGAATTTGACCTCGCTTTTGAATCAAGACCTGCGGGACCTTTCCATCGAAATCATAGTCATCAACAATGCGAAGGAAGTGCAGTTAGGTCCGAGCCGGTTCACCAGGCTCGGGCGCCTTTTTCGTGCGCATCCGGAAATCAAGTTGGTAAATTCACGCCACAATTGGATGATTTTCATACGATATGGCTTGGCTTATATCGCCCATTACGAAACGGTATTCTTTGTCGACGATGACATTCATTTTCTTGATAACGATGCCGTATACGACATGTATCGCACGTTGGCGAGCTTGGGACCCTACGACATTGTCTCAAGCTGGAATACCTTGTGGACGGCTTGGACGGACACTGAGCTTCAGTATGTCAATGCGAGTTTGTGGAATGCGGAAGTGACGCAGTTGACGATGACCGATACCTGTGGTCCCGGCATCAGCATGTTCAACAGGGCGTTGATTATGGATGCGCGCGCCCAGAGACACCTTATATCGTGGAGCCTGCCGGACGCCGGCGACATTGCGTTGGGACTGCTGGCCAATATGCTTTGGGGTGGCGCCGTCTACGCCTTGCCCATGCATGGGCGAGCAGATTTCGGCCAGGAACATAAGCAGCACGCCCTGCATGAGAGACCTGAATTCATGAGCAATCGTTTTCGCCTGTTTAAAGACATGCTGCAAAATGGATATGAGCCGGTGATCGAGCGAACGCAGCTGGCTGACGACTCGCCGGAAATGCAATTAATCCGGAGCCAGAAGCCAACCATATACAAATGGTAGTGGCGATTTCGCTGGGATCAGATCGCGAAGAGTGGCTCCAGCTCCGCTGCCCAAGCTAACAAGCATTCATCGGCGCCGTAACGTCCTGCCAATTGCAATCCGATAGGCAAGCCCAACATGCCGCGTCCGGCTGGCAGCGAGAGGGCTGGCAAGCCCGAATGGGTCCAGGGCATGTTCATTTTGGGACTGCCGGTCGCATCGATTCCGTGGGGCGCGACATCGGGCGCTGAAGGGCAGATCCACAAGTCGATTCCCGATTCAGCCATGATACTGTGCAGGCGCTCTCGAAAGTTTAGGCGGTGGGCCCGCGCTTCTCGCAAGCGATCTTGGCTGACCGTTTGACCATAACGAATCAAGGCGGCGGTTCGCGGACGATAGCGCTGGCTGTATTGTGTAAACCATTCCCGGTGCTGATGCGCGAGTTCCGCGGCAATCATATCTTGATGATAGTGGTCAATCGTATCGATATCGTCAAAGATGCAGATGCGCTTGATGGGATATCCCGCCTGCTCAAGCACGTAAAGCTGCGCCTCGAAGACATCCAGCGCGGTCGATTGCTGCAGGAAAGCGCCTTGAGGCACGGCGAGCGCGGGATGCTCGACGGCGTTTGCGGCTGACTGCCAATCGTCGATGATTGCTGGCGCTGCCGCTTGCATGGCGGCGACATCCTGGGTGAAGAAGCCGACATGATCGGCCGAGGGCGAGAAGACGACCAAGCCATCAGTCGCGACGCGCCCAAAAGAGGGCTTGAAGCCGACGATGCCACAATAGGCGGCTGGACGAATGACCGAGCCGACAGTTTGCGTGCCGGTGGCGAGATGCGCCAAGCCGCTGGCGACTGCTGCTGCCGAGCCGCTGCTGCTTCCGCCGGGAGTATGCGCGAGGTTGTGCGGATTGCGGGTGGGACCAGGCTCAAAATAGGCGAATTCGGTGGTGACGGTTTTGCCGAGGATCAGGGCGCCGGCACGCTTTAGCCGCGTGACCACTTCCGCTTCTTCGCCGGCGAAACATTCGGCTGGAACGCTGGCGCCAGCGCCGGTGACAAAGCCTTCGACATGGAAGATATCTTTGACGCCCAGCAAAGTGCCGTATAGGGCAGGGCGCAATTTCGGATCTGAATACCGCGCTTCCAATAGCTCAGCATCCTGGCGCAGACGGTCGAAGCGATCTGGCTCGGGAAGAAAAGCTTCGATAGCCGGCTCTATCGCTCTGAAACGCTTTTCAATCTGGTCTATCAGCGCCGGCAGCGAGAGGTCGTCGCGCCGCAGGGCGACGAGATCCGACCGAAGCGAGATCGCTTGAATATGTGGATTGGCTGTCATTTTCTATGCGTACTCCCGCATGGTCCAACACATGAACGATATGCTGTCTAAACCGAATAGTGCGGTCCGCCTTGTGTATTCTACGTTGGAGGTGATGATTCGGCGCAGGGAAGTAGCGGGAAGTTTCACTGCGCTTTACCTACGCTGGCGTTCTGCATGAGAGCAGTCGCCCCATGTCGGTGGCAGCAGTCCGCTGGCTGACGTATACGATGCTTTGCGAAGGGCCTGCGGCGGCGCTACAATCCTCGTAGCGCGTAAAATAAGGTAAAGAGAGGCTTTGACCTTGCTAACCTTCCTGCACATTAGCGACACGCATATCAGCGATGATACGGGGGATCTGCCGGAATACGACTTCAACGGCGCGCCACACCCGAATCGAGGCGCTGAACAGCTGCTCGAGGCGATACGGCAGCTCCCGTTCGATACTGATTTTATCTTGCATACCGGCGATGTCTGCGCCGACCCGTTCGCGGAGAATTATCAGTGCGCGCGCGACTTGTTCAGGCAGATTGAGCAGCCGCTTTATCTCTTGCCGGGCAATCACGATTCCGCCGATCTGATGGTCGACATTCTGCATGATGGCGAGGCATTGACCGTCTTGCGCGATGCTCACCTGCAAGTGCAGGGTCATCATCTCTTAACGCTGGACACCAATGGAGACGGCGACGCCCACGCGCCGGCCTTGCGCGAAGGCCAGATCGAATGGTTTGCCGAGCGGCTAAAACTGATCGGTGATCAGCGCGCGATCGTGGCGGCGCATCATCCGCTGATAGAGACCGGTGTGCGCTGGCTTGATGAGACGATGCGCGTGCAGAATGGCGAACGCATACAGAGCATTTTGCAAGCGTACAGCGCAAACATCGCCGGCGTTTTCCACGGGCATATCCATCAACCGACGAACACACTTAGCGAGGGCGTACTCTACGTGAGCTGCCCCTCGACTTGGTTCAACCTGGCGGCCTACCCGGGAGCGCTCGATGTCGAGTATGATTTGCTCACGCCGGGCGGCTTCAATCTGGTTGTGATACGGGAGCATCGGACCTTCGTCAGGCGCTACAATTTGCCCCTGATCGGACGCTAGCAGCCGCGTGGACGGTCAAGCTGCTTCATTCATCATTCGCGATTTCGTCTTTGATAGTGGCGCTGTACTGCCGGAATTGCGTTTGCATTATCGCACCTTGGGTGAGCCGAAGCGCGATGAATCCGGCAAGGTATGTAATGCCGTTTTGATACTGCACGGCACAACCGGCAGCGGCGCGCAATTCTTGCGGCCGAGCTTCGCCGGCGAGCTGTTTGGGGCTGGGCAGCTGCTGGACGCGGAACGCTACTTCATCGTATTGCCGGACGGCATTGGACATGGCAAGTCGAGCAAGCCGAGCGACGGCTTGCGCATGCGCTTCCCGCGCTACGGCTACCTCGATATGATTCGCGCTCATCACCTTTTGCTCACCGCAGGCTTGGGCGTCGACCACCTGCACTTGGTGATGGGCACTTCCATGGGCGGGATGCAGACCTGGCTGTGGGGGATTCAATACAGCGATTTCATGGATTACCTATTGCCGCTAGCGTCGCTGCCGGCTGAGATCGCCGGGCGCAACCGCATGATTCGCAAGATGATTATGGACTCGATTCGTTCGGATCCGGCTTGGCGGGGCGGCGAGTATGAAGCGCAGCCAGCCGGATTGATCAATGCTGTGCATCTGCTGATCATGATGACCAGCTGTCCCTTGCAGTGGCAAAAGGAAGCGCCGACGCGGGCAGCGGCGGATGCCTTTGTGGCCGAGCGGATTCATAGCTATGCCAGCGTCTTGGACGCCAACGATATGATCTATCAATTCGCGGCCTCGGAGGATTACGATCCCGCGCCGGATCTTGAGCGCATCAAGGCGCCGTTGCTGGCGATCAATTCAGCCGATGATCAAGTGAATCCGCCGGAATTGGGGATTATGGAGGCGGCGATGCGCAAGCTGAAGCGAGGTCAGTACCTGCTGCTGCCGATTGACGAGCGCACGCGCGGTCATGGCACGCACACGCTGGCGGCGCAGTGGAAGCGGCATCTGGCGGCGTTTTTGGGCCGCGCTGCCGATTGAATGAAGGTCGCTTCGGCAGAATAGAAAATTGTAGCGAAGCGCGAGAAAGCAAGTTACAATTTTCCCCAGCGCAGATTTGAATTTTGTCCGGGTCGATCTGGTCTTTCGACCAAGACAGTGACAACTTCACTCAGGGCGAGTTATAATGGTGCTGAATCGCAAGTCTGCCTTATTGACGCTTAGAGAACAATGGTTACGGAAATGGAGGAATAAATGCAAGTATCAGTGACTGTCAACGGGGTTGAGCATGAACGTGATGTCGACCCCCGCACGTTATTGGTTCATTTTTTGCGTGAAGACTTGGATCTGACCGGTACGAAAATCGGTTGTGATACCAGCCAATGTGGCGCCTGTACCGTGCATCTGAATGGCAAGGTGCTGAAGTCTTGCACCCTGCTGGCGGTACAGGCGGACGGCGCGGAAGTCACCACTATTGAAGGCTTGGCGGAGGGTGGCGAGCACCATCCGATGCAGACGGCCTTTTGGGAGAATCACGGTCTGCAATGCGGCTACTGTACGCCTGGCATGATCATGGCGAGCGCCGCGTTCGTGGACGACAACCCGGGCGCCTCGGAAGACGAGATCCGCCATTACCTAGAAGGAAACATCTGCCGCTGTACCGGCTACCACAATATCGTCAAGGCGGTCAAACAGGTGGCGGACGCCGCCGCCGCGACGTAGGAGGTGACGAATGAGTACGCGCATATTCGGGAGTGGAATCAAGCGGCGGGAAGACCCGCGGCTGATCACCGGTGAAGCGCGCTACACCGACGACATCAAGTTGCCGGGCGTCTTGCACATGGCGGTGGTGCGCAGTCCCTACGCGCACGCGAATATCGTCAGCATCGACAGTTCGGCGGCGGAAGCGATGGACGGCGTGGTCGCGGTTTACACCGGCGAAGACGTAGACCTGGCGGGTATTCCCACTGCCTGGCTCATCCCCGATAGTGACTTGAAGACGCCGGAGCATCCCGCGCTGGCGAAGAGCAAGGTGCGTTACGTCGGCGATGGCGTGGCGATTGTATTGGCGGATGACCGTTATCGGGCGCAAGATGCGGCTGATGCGGTAGTTGTCGAGTACGATGAGCTGCCAGCGGTAATCGATCCAGAAGAAGCGACACAAGAAGGCGCGCCACTGGTCCACGATGATGTAGAGGGCAATATCGCCTTCAAGTGGGCGCCATTTGACAAGGCGGCGAGCGATGCCGTCTTTGATGCGGCCGATGTGGTCGTGTCTGAGCGGATTCTGCAGCAACGGCTTCTGCCGACGGCGATGGAACCGCGCGCTGCCATGGCGCAATACAACCCGGCGACACAAGAGTTGACGCTCTGGTGCACCTCGCAGAACCCGCATATTCACCGCTTCATCATTAGTGCAGTGACTGGCTTGAATGAAAACAAGGTCCGGGTAATCGCGCCGGAAGTCGGTGGCGGCTTCGGCAGCAAGATTCCCTGCTATCCGGACGAAGCGCTGGTCAGCTGGGCTTCGATCAAGCTGGGCGTACCGGTCAAATGGACGGAGACGCGCTCGGAGAATTATCTGGTCACCATCCACGGGCGCGACCACGTGCAGCATGTCGAGATGGCGGCCAGCAAGGATGGTAAGTTGCTCGGCGTACGGGCGACCGTCTACGCCGGCATGGGCGGCTACCTGTCGACGGCGGCGCCAGGCATTCCGACGATTTTGCACGGCTTGCTTTATGTCGGTCCCTACACGATAGACAGCATCTACTGTGAATCGATTGGCGTGATGACCAACGGCACACCGACCGATGCCTATCGCGGCGCCGGCAGACCCGAGGCGACCTTCCTGCTTGAGCGGATGGTCGACAATGTGGCGCGCGAAATCGGCATGGATCCGGTTGAAGTGCGGCGCAAGAACCTCATCCCGGCATTTGAAGACGGCTACGAGGTCGCGGCTGGGCTCAACTACGACAGTGGCGATTACCCTGCCGCATTCGAAAAAGCGCTGGGCATGGCCGGTTACGACGACTTCCGCGCGCAGCAGGCTGCTGCCCGCGCCGATGGGCGCTATCTGGGCATCGGCGTTACTACCTATACCGAGATGTGCGGATTGGGTCCGAGTCAAGTTGCGGGCGCGGTCGGCTTCCAGGGTGGTTTGTGGGAAAGCGCTACGATTCGCGTCACGCCGACCGGCAAGGTGCAGGCGCTTATCGGCGCTTCGCCGCACGGGCAAGGCTCGGAGACGACATTGGCGCAGATTATCTCGCAAGAACTCGGCTTCCCGGTTGACGACATCGAAGTGGTGCATGGCGATACCACCGAGACGCCGATGGGTTGGGGTACTTATGGCAGCCGCACGACACCGGTGACGGGCGCGGCGCTGGCGGTAGCCTCACGCAAGCTGAAAGAGAAAGCGAAAGCGCTGGCGGCGCATCTGATGGAAGCGAGTGTCGATGACATCGAATACGCCGATGGCAGCTTCTCGGTCAAAGGCTCGCCCGATCAATCCCAGAGCATTCAGGATGTGGCATTGATGGCGCATCTGGCATGGAATATGCCCGAAGGCATGGACCCGGGATTTGAGGAATCGCAATTCTACGATCCGCCCAATTTCGTCTTTCCTTTCGGTACGCATATTGCCATTGTGGAAGTGGATGCGGAAACCGGCGTCATCGACTTGCAGCGCTATATCGCGGTCGACGACTGCGGTCCGCAGATCAACCCGGAGATTGTCGCCGGGCAGATCCACGGCGGTGTGGTGCAAGGCGTGGCGCAGGCGCTCTGCGAGGGCGTGATTTACGATGAAAACGGGCAACTGCTCACGGGTACGATGCAAGACTATTGCATGCCCAAGGCGGATATGTTCCCCAACTTTGAGCTGGGCGAGACGGTGACGCCATCGCCGCATCATCCGGTGGGCGTGAAGGGCGTCGGCGAGACCGGCACGATTGCGAGTACACCGACGGTTTACAACGCGGTGCTGGATGCGCTGGCGCCGCTGGGTGTGGAACAGATGGACATGCCGCTGACATCGGCGAAGGTCTGGCAGGCGATACAACAAGCAAATGGAGGAAACTAGGCATGTGGCCCAATAAATTTGATTATGCGCGGGCGGGGTCGGTTGATGAAGCGCTGGGAATGATCGGCGATGAGGGCAAATTCCTGGCCGGCGGGCATAGCCTGCTGCCGGTGATGAAGCTCCGGCTGGCGGCGCCCGAGCAATTGGTTGATATCGGCGGGATCGACGCTCTGCAAGGCATCTCGGCGAATGGCGGATTGACGATTGGCGCGACGACGACCCATGCCGAGATCGCGGACTCAGCCGATGTGCAAGCGATGTGCGGCGCTTTGGCGAGCGCATGCGGGCAAGTAGGCGATCAAGCGGTGCGGAACTTCGGCACGCTGGGCGGCAATATCGCCCATGCCGATCCGGCTTCCGATCCGCCGACAGTGCTGGTGGCGGTCGGCGCGTCTGTGAATATCGCCGGCGCAGATGGTTCGCGCTCGGTTGGCGCTGAGGATTTCTTTACAGATCTCTTCGAGACGGCGCTGGACGATGGCGAATTGATCACCAGCGTCAGTGTGCCGGACTTGAGCAGTCACCAAATGGCTTACGCTAAGTTCCCGCATCCGGCTTCGCGTTACGCCATCGTGGGCGTTTGTGTCGCGCTGAAGATGGATGGGGCTACCTGCGAGCATGCTCACGTAGCGGTCGGTGGCGCGACGGTCAAGGCGGTCAAATGCACGGGCGCTGAGGCGGCATTGTCTGGCTCGACGCTTGACGATGCGGCTTTGAGCGCGGCGGCTGAGGCGATCAAAGCGGATATCGGCGACTGGCTGGCGGGCGATATCGCTTACCCGGAGACCTATCGGCAGCAGATGGCCGGTGTCTATCTGAAGCGCGCGATTGCTGCTGCGACTGGCTAGCGTCAGAATCTGCAAAAGCGAATTGTAGGGGCGACTTTGTAAGTCGCCCTTTTCTAATGCATATACCTTTGTGGGCGACACTTGTGTCGCCCCTACAGATTTCGTAAAGAAGTGCTGGCTAGATTCTCATGATAGGATCCAGCCTGAGAATAACCCGCGCCGCTCGAAGCGTTCCTGCTTGAAGGGGTGTCCCTCGTTGTGATAACCGCCAGATCCCCCCTCGGTCCCCCCGCTCAACGGGGGGCGGAAATCCCAGAAACCTGGCTTCTCGACCGGTCTGAATTCGAGGTTTCAGCCTGAGAATAACCCGCGCCGCTCGAAGCGTTCCTGCTTGAAGGGGTGTCCCTCGTTGTGATAACCGCCCTGTTCCCAAAAGCCGGGCTTATCCACCGGGCTGAATTCCAGGGCGCGCAAGAATTTGGCGCTCTTCCAGAAGTAGCGCTTGGGCACGACCGTGCGCAGCGGACCGCCGTGCTCGATTAATTCGGGGTCATGCAGGAATCTGCCTTCGTACTTGTAAGCCAGCATCACATTGTCATCGTCCATGGCTTCCAGGGGTAAGTTGGTGGTGTAGCCATAATCGCAATGAGCGATGACAAAGCGCGCTTCGTCGGTCAGCTCAAGCTCGCGCAAGAAATCGCGGAACATGACGCCTTCCCAGGTCGTATCGAATTTGCTCCAGCGGGTGACGCAATGGATATCGACTGTCATCTGCCCGGTTGGCAGTTGCAAGAATTCTTCCCAGGTCCAGCGCTTTTCGGTTTTGACCGCGCCGAAAACGCGCAGGTCCCAAGTCTCGCTATTGAAACTGGGCGTGGGTCCATATGTGAGCACCGGGAACTTCTCGGTCAGTGATTGACCCTCGGGCAAGCGCCCCGCTTCCCGCATCTGCTTTTCCAATTCGCGCCGGCTGAGGTATGACATGTGCATTCATCCCAGTATGATTTATTGCTGTGGGCGACACTTGTGTCGCCCCTACATTTGCAAGGCTTTCAATGCGGCAAAGTGACTTAGGCTTCGTAGACCGTCAACTGCAATATAGTGCGCAGCAGGACATTGGCGCCGATCTCCACATTTTGCCATTCGGTGAACTCTCTGGGATTATGGCTGATGCCGTCAACGGATGGCAAGAATATCATGCCGGCGGGAACCATCTGATTCATGATCTGCGCATTGTGACCGCTGTAACTTGCGATGGACGTACAACGGACGTTTTCCGCGCGGCAAGCAGCTTCAATCTGACGGACGAACTTCGCCGACATACGCTCGGCTTCCCGATAGAGTGAGCGCTCCGTCGCCACTTCCAGCTGATAGTCGCGCGCGCATTCCTGCGCCAGTTGGATCAGGCGCGCCTCCATGCCATTTAGCGTCGCCGTATCCGGATGGCGAATCTCGATGCGGAGAGATGCTTCCGCCGGCACGACATTATAAGAATCGGGCAAGACACTGACGTGGCCGCAATTAACTACGCCCTCCGGGTAATAGTCGCTGACTAATTTGTGGGCGGAAATGATAAACGCCGCTGCCCCTTGAAGCGCGTCGCGGCGCTCATCGGCAGTGGTGGTGCCGGCGTGGGCGGCTTCACCGTAGAAGATCACGTTGTAGGTCGTGCGCCCGACGATCCTGTCGACAATGCCGATGTCAAGTTGCTGCGCGTGCAGCGTCTTGCCTTGTTCAATGTGTAATTCCAGGAAGCCGAGGATGGTATCGGCAGCGCGCCGGGCATGGTGCAGCTCGCCAAGCAGAAGGCCAGCGCGGTGAAGCGCGGCGCGGAAAGCCATATTATCATGCAGCGTATCGCCAAGATCGGCGGCCGAGATCTTGCCGACCAAGCCGTTACTGCCGAAGAGCGATTTCCAGGTGCCTTCTTCATCGGTGAAGTTGATCGCCTCCAGATGGCAGCGCGGCTTGATGCCCGCTTCCTTGATCCGGCGCAGGCACTCCAGGGCAGCCAGCATACCGATGGCGCCATCGAAACGGCCGCCATTTGGGACAGTATCCAGGTGCGAGCCGATCATCAGCGTCTTGGCGGCGGGGTCATCGATGGCGAGCAGCCCGCTCAGATTACCGACTTCGTCATCTTTGATTTGTAGACCAGCTTCTTCTATGCGGTCGGCAAACCAGGCGCGCGCCTCCAGGTCTTCGTTGGAAAGCGCAAGGCGTGAGACGCCGCCGCCGCGGGTCGCGCCGATTTCTGACAAGGCGTCAAAGTCAGCCCGCAGACGCTCACTGTTGATACGCAGGTTACAGCAAGTCGCAGCCAAGTCACTGTCCAATCACACCGTCAGTAATTGTGAATCGATTATAGTTACAAAACGCAATCTCACAACGTTGGGCACGGGCTTATTCTTGGATCCAACGCCACGTTCGCGTCAGTGCTGCAATCAAGCACGACGGCGAAGCAACCCCTTCCCAAAGCTTTGCTAAGGGACCCCGCCAGACCATATCCCTTGTTATCGCCTTGCTTTGGGTTACCATGAAACGGTTGTATGGATGCAAGGCAGGCGGATTGCCAATGATACGGCCACCCCTCGACCCGAGCGAACGCCAGAACTCAGCTTACCGCTGGGTAATATTGGCGATGGTGACGCTATCCGGCTTCATTTTGATGGGCTTCCCGACCACGGGCTTGTCGGCGATGTTCAGTGAGATTGCGGATTCGCTGGATCTGGATCTGATTCAGATCGGGGTGATCTGGGGAATCGGCACGGGTATGGGCATCTTCACGTCCTTGCTGGGTGGGGCATTCATTGATGTTTTCGGCACGCGCCGCACGCTGGTTGCGCTGTGTTTGTTGACGGGTATATCCGGCGCCTTACGCGGTTTCGCCGTCGATTTCTGGTCGCTCTTTTTGTTTTCCTTTTTCTTCGGCATGGTTCAGCCTATCTTGCCGATGAATTTCGTCAAACTGAATCGCGAGTGGTTCGCCTCGCGCCAACTCGGTTTCGCCTCCGGTGTCATGTCGGCGGGTTTCGCGACCGGCTTGATGCTGGGCTCGCGCTTGAGCGCAACCGTGCTTTCGCCATTGCTGGGCGGCTGGCGCGCGGTGCTGATGTTCCTGGGTGGTTGCGCCATTGTACTGGCGGTTGTTTGGGCGATCGTTCACCCGCCGTCAGAGCAGCGGCCGGCAAAGCGCCTGGATATCCGGCAGGTCATCGGCAACTTGCGTCAAGTTGCCCGCTATCGCGAATTGTGGGTGATCGCGCTGGCGGTCTTCGGCGTGCTGGGTTTGATGCGCGGTCTGGTTGGCTACGTGCCGACCTATCTGCGCGAGATCGGCTGGACGGCTGTCGAGGCTGATAGCGCGATTTCGGTATTCTTCTTATGTAGCTTGATTGGCGTAGTGCCGATATCGCATCTGTCGGATCGTCTGGGCAATCGGCGGCTGGTCATGGCATTTGGCACGACGATGATGACGCTGGGTACCATATTGATGTTCTTCGTAGGCGATAACTTCTGGGGGGTGATGCTGGCGATGGCGCTGGCCGGCTTCACGTTTGACAGCTTCATGGCGCTGAAGGGCGCTTCGATCACGGAAGTCGATGGCTTGCAAATCGCCTTGGTGGGCAGCGCGCTGGGCTTCGGCGGCATGCTGGAAAACATCGGCTCCACCATTACGCCGCCGCTGGGCAATGCCCTGTCGACAGTTGCCTTGAATGTACCCTTCTTGCTGTGGGCGGCATCTGGCGTCTTCGCCACGCTGGTTCTGCTCAGCTACCGTAAGCGCAAAATTCAATAACTCGCAAAGCGATGCAAATGCAAAACAGGGCAATCCAGTGGCTCGCCCTTTGCCGATTTGCGTTGCAGTTGTGGGATAGGAGTGGTCTAGTCCCGCCCGCTGCCGAACAAGCGCAGCATGAAGAGGAATAGGTTGATGAAATCCAGATAGAGCGTCAGCGCCGCCAAGACACTGAACTTCATGGTTTCAGCGGGATCCAGCGCCAGGCGCGGATCGGCGGCCATATTGGCGATGCGCTGGGTGTCATAGGCCGTCAGCGCGGTGAAGAGCAGTACGCCGAAGATGCTGATGACGTAATCGATCAAGGCGCTGCCCAGGAACCAATTGACAATTATGGCAATGAAGAGCCCGATGAGCCCCATCGTGAAGTAGCTGCTGTATTGGCTGAAGTCCGTCTTGGTCGTCAGGCCGACGAGGGTCATCGCCCCGAAAACGCCAGCCGTGCTCAAGAAGGCGGCGGCGATTGATCCAATCGGGTAGACGAGGAAAATGATCGAGAAGGTCACGCCGGTCAAGGCCGAATAGGTGAAAAACAGCAAGCCGGCATTGGTCGGTGACAGTTTGTGCATCATCCGGCTTAGCCCGATCACCAAGGCGAATTGGGCGATGATCACGACAAAGAACATCATTTGCGAGGGGATGAATCCAGTCGCGCTCAGCAAGATCGAGATAAAGGCTGTGATGCCCAAACCCATCGTCATCCAGCCGTAGACATTGCGCATCACCGCATTGAGCTGTACGCCGTCCAATGGGCGCTTGGCTTTGCCCGGCATATCAATGATAAAGCCGTCGTTTCTCATGTTCATTTGCATACCTCCTTTGGGCGTCAAAACAATGACACCTATCGTACCTGACTTTTCTTATTATAACGAAAACTCTGCCCGTTGGATGTGGCATTTTCGGTAAATTTACACTGTTCTAACTGTTGCCCTGCTCGTTGGAACATGCCAATGATCCGCAAGCAGGCGAATCCTGTCGGCTTTCCGCCTCGAAATGTTCGGATCAATTTGAACTCGCAGCCCAGCGAAACTGCCTGCTATAATTCGGCTCCGTTCCGCCCAACTACTGTAGATGACAGCCCATGCGCCTGATTCTTGCTTCATCATCGCCGCGCCGCCAAGAACTGCTGTCCCAGCTCGGCTTGCAGTTCGAGATCATCAAGCCCGACATCGACGAGTCGCGCCGCCAGGGCGAAGATCTGGTGCGATTCGTCGAGCGCCTCAGCCGCGAAAAGGCGGAGGCTGTGATAAAGACGCTTGATAGCGCGCCGGTGCTGATTATCTCGGCGGATACCATTGTCGTGCTGGCTGCCGATACTATCGGGATTGACGAAGAAGGCGACTTGCTCGGCAAACCGGCTGACGCTGCCGAAGCCCGCCGGATGTTGCAGCGACTGCGTAAGCGCGCGCACCATGTGATTACGGCATTTACGCTTTACCGACAGGGAAATCAGCCGCGGATCATCACCCGCCATCAGCGGACGGTCGTGCATATGCGCGATTATGCGGATGACGAGGTAGACGCCTATATTGCGACTGGCGATCCACTTGACAAGGCGGGCGCCTATGCCATTCAAAATGAAGCATTTCATCCGGTCGAGCGGATCGAGGGCAGTTACAGTAATGTCGTCGGCTTGCCGATGGCTGAATTGAAAGCCGCATTGATCGAAATCGGCTGCCTTGCCGAGGAACTGTTATGATTGTGTGAAGACGCCGGGTTAGCCTTGCAAGGCGCGCAGCCCACTGCCAGAATAGCCCGCGAGATCGTCCGAAAGCGAGACAGGATAGAGTGACAAGCATGAGTATGAATGAGATTGCCAAGCAACTAGTCGCGCCCGGCAAGGGCATTATGGCGGCCGACCGCCCGTCGCCGGCTTTCCGGCAAATGCTTCAGTCAGAGGGTATTTCAGTCGATGAAAATAGCTATCGCAATTGGTCGGAATTGTTGTTTCAGACGCCAAATTTGAATGAGTATGTCAGCGGCATTATCATGACCGATGAGCAGGTGCGCTTGTCTGACAGCCGCGGCGAATCGCTACTCCCGCAGGTTATCGAGCAGGGCATGATCCCAGGCATCTCGCCTTTCATGGGCATGGTAGTTTTGGCGGGGAGCGCCGGTGAAACCGTCGGCAGTGGCTTGGATGGTTTGCGCGAACGGCTGGCTGAATACGCGGCGATGGGCATCGGCTTTACCAAGTGGCGCGCTGCCTTGCGCATCGGTCCCGGCACGCCCAGCGACTATGCCATTGAAGCCAACGCTTACGTCATGGCGCAGGTTGCCGCTCTCTCGCAGGAAGCCGGCATCGTGCCCATCGTCGAGCCGGAAGTCGAGCTATGGGGCGATCATACGATTGAGCGCTGTTTCGAAGTGACCGAGCGCGTGCTGAACCGTACATTTGAAGCGCTCTACCTGCATCGCGTGGACTTGGAAGATACGCTGGTCAAAGCGAGCATGGCGCTTTCCGGCAATGAGTGTCCGGTGCAAGCCGATGTCGACGAGGTGGCGGAGCAGACGATCAAGGTCTTTCGGCGGCAGATTCCCGCGGCCATTCCCGGCATCGTTTTCCTCTCCGGCGGGCAATCCGACTATCACGCGACAGCTCATCTCAACGCCATGAATGCCAACTACGATCTGCCCTGGAAGCTGAGCTTTTCGTATGCGCGGGCGCTGCAGCGGCAGCCGATGGCTATCTGGCGGAACCGTCCGGAGAATCTGCCGGCCGCGCAAGCTGCGCTCTATCACCGCGCCAAGATGAACGGTCTGGCATCAGTGGGCTTGTGGTCGGAAGCGCTGGAAAAAGAAGCCGCCGCGCTCGTCGGTTAGCGCTTCAACTCTGAGCCTGCTAAGCGGGTGTGGGTCGTCAACCGCAGTCTGTCACTTAAAGCGCTTAAGCTTGGCAAAAAGGGACTTATGAATCAGCAAGCACTCCTTGATATTCTGCCCGACCACATCGATGGCCGGCGCGACTTCAAAATCTTCGGGCACTTTCTTGAGCATTTTCACCGGCAGATCTATGGCGGCGTCTTCGACCCGGGCAGCCATCTGTCGGACGCAAACGACTTCCGCCGCGATGTCATTGAGGCGCTGCGGCGCATAAAGACGCCGGTTATCCGCTGGCCCGGCGGCTGCTTCGCCTCGGCTTATCCCTGGAAGAAGCGCGTCGATCCCGAAATCGAGTTGTCAGTCGCCTCGATTCCCGACCTCGATTGGAATATCAAGGTGCTGCGCGAAGCCGGCGACTTGCTGGATTGGGTCTCGATCCACGACTACTGGTCGCGCGTTAGCGACGAAGGCGTATTCGAAACGGGCTACGAGGCCATCATCGCCCGCGCCTTTGAGCCGGAAGCGCGCATCCAAACCACCAAGCATATTTTGGGGTCGCTGGGCTACCTGGGGAAGATCCGCATCGCCTTTGACGAATGGAATCTGCGCGGCTGGTGCCATCCCAACTTCATGCATTTCGGGCATGCCGACCATGCTTTGATGGACAGAAACGATATCAACAGCAACTACAATATGGCCGATGCCGTCTTCACCGCCTGCTTCCTGAATAGCTGCTTGCGTCACTGTGATGTGGTGGGCATGGCGAACTTCTCGCCGGTGGTCAATACTGTCGGCGCGATATTCACGCATGAAGACGGCCTTGTGCTGCGCCCGACTTATCATGTCTTTGATCTCTTCACCAACCACACCTACGAAGAAATCGTGCATACGGCGCTGTCATCGCCATCGTTCGAAGTCGCTGTGGCAGATGGCTGTTCAAAGCCTGCGCCGCATGTTGACGCCGTTGTCACTCGCGATCCGGAAAGCGGCGACCTGGGCATCGTGCTGATCAATCTGCACGCGGCTGAGGCAATCGATTGCCGGATACGTGGCTTGGACGGCAATCGCGCGACGACAATAAGCGTACGCACGTTGACGGGTAATTCAGTTGATGCTTACAATGATATTGACAAGCCCGACGCGGTTCGCATCCAGGAGCGAGAACTGACAGCAGTGAATCTTGGCGACTTCACGATTGCCTGTCCGCCGCATTCTGTGACCGTCCTCAACATGATCTAATCGTGCTTATGCTCTAGCCAACAGCGACTCGAATGAGCGCCTCCATTCCGGGGAGAGCGCCTCTATCTGCAGAGCGCGTTCGGCTGCCGCTCGGTCGCCCTTGTCAAGGTAGAGCGCGCGATTGACCTCAGCCACGGTCATGCCGACCGGGTCCGCTTCCAGCGGCAGAATAGGTTCGCCGGCTTCCAGCTTGCCCGCTTGCAGCACACGAGCATAGAAGCCGGAGCGGTTGGCTTGCAGGAAGGTCTTCTCGAAGCCGGGGATGCCCAGCTTGTCCGCCAGTTTGTAGCAGGGTACGCGCGGCTGGGTGGCCTGGATGACAGCGTCGCCAATGCGGAAGCTGTCGCCAATGCAGACCGTGGTCTCCAGCAAGCCGAGCAGCGTCAAGTTCTCGCCAAATTGGCCATAGTGAAAATCTTCCCGCGCCAGTTCAGCCGCCCAGTAGCCGTAGTGTTCATGCGAATAGCAGTAGACGGCGCGATTCGGTCCGCCGTGCGCCCTTAGGTCGGCTTGACCGTCGCCATCCAGCCCGAGCTTGCCCAGGAAGACGCGCCCCATGCGGACGCGCTTGTAGATGCCCGTCCGATAGTCTCTGCCGTTGAAGGCGACCGCCATGGGCTGTGAGACATTGATCGAAAGCAGTTTCACTCGTCGTCATCTCCTTGCAGGCGCTGCGTGCGCGACTTGATTTGATCGAGGATTTCTTCGGCGGGTGTCGCGGCATCGAGAAACTCACTCTTCGCTCGCTCGACAGCGCTAAGCCGTTGTCGCGCTTCCGCTTCATCTTCTTCGACAGCTTCGGTCTCAGCCAGGCTTGTGTCGTCAATGAAGAGATCATTGGTGACCATTCCACTGGATTCGGCAACTTCGTCGTCCATCGATTCAGTCGCGTCACGGCCTTCGAGTACGATCTTGTAGAAGGCGAAGGCGCCGCCGATGACAATCGCCAAGGGCACGATCAACTGAAATATGGTCGAGACCAAACTGAGCAGCCCCAGCGCCAATATGACGAGCAAGACCGCTATCACCAATTGCCGAATGCGTTTGTCGTTCATCATGTTTCTCACAGCGCTAGCCCTCGTTCGCTAGGGCTATTATAGCAGAATGGTGGAGGCTAAACCGTGCCTGAAGGTTGAGTGATATGCCGTATTCATCGCCATTTGAACTACGGCCGGCAGCGCTATACTTGCAAGCCAATCTGCTACGGCGGATAATCAATGCGTTTTATGCGTCAGGCGATAATTCCCGCTTTGGGTATGCTCAACATATTTTCGAAAGGTAAGGCAAATGAATATTCATCACGGCATCCAAGATTATGATGCCAGCGCCACGGCCTTGGCTTTTCCGCTGGGTGGCATCGGCACTGGCAACGTCTCGCTGGGGGCGCGCGGCGAGTTGAGAGATTGGGAGATATTCAACCTGCCGGCCAAGGGCGCTGAGCTGCCGCTTTCCTTCTTCGCCATTCGCTGCCAGCAAGCGGGCCACGACCCGGCGATCCGGGTGCTTGAAGGTCCGCTGCAACCGCCCTTTACGCTCTCACATGGCTTTCATCCCATGAGCGCAGCCGGATTGCCGCGCTTCAAGGGCACGACATTCCGCGGACAATACCCCTTCGCCTCGATTGAATTTGAGGACGACAGTCTGCCCGTCAAGGTTGAGTTGGAGGCCTATACGCCCTTGCTGCCTTTGAATCCGGAAGACTCGGGCATTCCCTGCGCCATCTTCACCTATGCCGTGACCAACCGGACGGATGATCTGGTGGATGTCACCCTGGTCGGTACGCTGCCCAACCCGGTCGGCAAAAACCAGACTGACAAGTTCGGGAATTGGGAGCGGGGTCAGTTTGGGCGCGCCGTGAATGTCTACCGCGATGAAGGTGACTTGCGCGGAGTTTATATGACGGACGATCAACTTGAGCCAAGCGACCTCCGGTTTGGCAGCGTTTCGCTGGTCACTGACCATGACGACGTGACGATGAAACGCAGTTGGGTGCGCGGCGAATGGTGGGACTATCTTCAAGATTTCTGGGATGACTTGATGGCCGATGGGCGTCTAAACGATCCGGCTGATGACGTAGCCGGCGAAAGGCTGCTTACCGGTTCGCTCGGCTTGGCCGCCAGGCTGGCGCCGGGTGAAAGCAAGCGCTTCCGCTTTATCCTGAATTGGTATTTCCCCAACCGCCCCAATACCTGGGACCTGCGACTCTTGCCACAGCTGGGCGTCGATGAGCAGGATGTTGGCGTCGCGCGCAATCACTATGCAACTCGTTTTGACGACGCCTGGGATGTTGCTTCATACGTATGCCGCAATCTGGCGCGCCTGGAAAGCGAGACCCGGCGCTTTCATGATGCCTTGTTCAGCAGCAGCGTGCCCGCCGTCGTCCTGGACGCGGTTTCCGCCAATATTGTGCCTTTGCGCAGCACAACTTGTTTCTGGCTTGATGACGGGCGCTTTTATGGCTGGGAAGGCTGCTTCGACGACGCCGGCTGCTGCCCGGGCAGCTGTACGCATGTATGGAGCTATAGCTATACGATTGCCTATCTCTTCCCCTCGCTGGAGCGCGAGATGCGGCGCATCGAATTCAATGTGGAGACCGGCGACGATGGCTTCATGAAGTTTCGTTCTTTCGCTACCTTCCACCAGGACTTCCTCTGGGCGGGCCGCACCGATGCGGCGGTTGATGGGCAGATGGGGTCGATCCTGCGCGCCTACCGTGAATGGCAGCTCAGCGGCGACAAAGATTTTGTGGCGGAGATCTGGCCCGGCGTCAAGCGGGCGATTGGCTTTGCCAGCGCCTACTGGGACAGCGACAATGACCATGTCCTCGACGGCGTGCAGCACAATACCTATGACATCGAATTCCACGGACCGAATCCGCTCTGCGGCATCTATTATCTGGCGGCCCTGCGCGCGGTAGAAGAGCTGGCGCTGCTCATGGACGAGCCGGAGTTGAGCCAACACTGTCGCCAGGCTTGCGCTACCGGCAGCGCCAATCTGGACGCCATGCTCTGGAACGGCGGCTATTATCTACAGAAGCTTGATGATGTGAACGCTCACAAATATCAGCATGGCGATGGCTGCTTGTCCGACCAACTACTGGGTGAGTTGCACGCTCGAATTCTGGGGCTGGGAAACTTGCTGCCGACCGACCACGTAGGTCAGGCGCTCAAGTCGATCTTTGAGCACAACTTCAAGCATGACTTCAGCGAGCAGGCCAATCCCCAGCGCGTCTATGCGCTCAATGATGAGGCCGGTCTGCTGCTTTGCACCTGGCCCAATGGCGGCCGCCCGAGCCTGCCTTTTCCCTATGCCGACGAAGTCTGGACCGGCATCGAATATCAAGTCGCGGCGCATCTCATCTACGAAGGCTGGCTGGATGAGGGGCTGACGCTGGTGGAGGCGGTGCGCGCGCGTCACGATGGCCTACGGCGCAACCCCTGGAACGAAGTGGAATGCGGCAATCATTACGCTCGCAGCATGTCGAGCTGGGCGCTGCTGCTGGCGCTTAGCGGCGCGCAGGTTGATCCGGCGGATGGCGAAATGAGCTTCTCGCCCGTAGCCGAGCTCTTGTCGAGAGACGAGCCTTTCCAGACCTTCTGGTCCAATGGACGGGCTTGGGGCGTATACAGGCAGGAATGGAACGCTGACGCGGGCAACTGGCAGAGTGAGATTGAGGTGCTTGGCGGCGATGGCGCTGACGTTTCGATTGCTTAAGCCAGCTTTATGGCCAAGGTAACTTTTATACGCCGCGCGCGGTTCCAAGCATTCTACTGGCTCAGAAGATTAAGCTCTGCGTGCTCATTGTCCTCGGTGATCGTCAGCCGAGATCGCCAGACAACCCAGCTCTCACGCAGACTCCAGCCGACGACAGTGGCGAATGAGAGCGCGTAGATCAGCAGGTAGGGGCAGAGTTCACGCTGCGATTCCCAAGCCAGCCAAGCCGCCCAAAGCGCATAGAGCATCAGAGCGAGTTCCAGCCAGATCGTTACATCAGTGGACAGGGCATAGCTGCTGCGCGTCCAATCGCGCTCGAATTTTGGCGTACGCCGGAAGCTGCTTTTGACGCCCAACAGCGCGGCAAGAACCGCCAGACTGTTACTCAGCGACATGCCGGTTCCTATGAAGAGCAAGGCTGGGAAGGCGGTCAAGCCGGAGATCCAGTTGTCATACAGGCCTACTTGACTTGTGATATACATCAAGGGTGGCGCCAGCCCGAGCAAGCCCAGCGGCGCCAGCGGCAGCCCCGCCAGCGCGCCAGCCTTCAGCAGCGGCGGCGTAAGCAGCAGCATCAGCAGCATCAGGGACTGTGGCAGATACTGGCATAGATGCTGAATCGCCATGATCTTCTGCCTCGCGCTGAGTTTGGACGCGCTTAGTTGGCCCGCCAGCTTGAGCAAGCATTGCGTATTGCCGGTTGCCCAGCGCGCTTGCTGCTGTTTGTAGGCGGCCAGCTGCGGCGGTATCTCGCCCGGGACTTCAACGTCCGGCAAGAACAGCGAACGCCAACCCCTCATCTGCGCGCGGTAACTCAGGTCAAGGTCTTCGGTGAGCGTATCGGCGGACCAGCCGCCGGCGTCGGCTATGCAGCTGCGGCGCCATACCCCGCCCGTGCCATTGAAGGGAATCAGCCAGCCGCTGCGATTGCGCGCTGCCTGCTCGATGACAAAATGCGTATCGATCGACAGCTTCTGCGCGCGCGTCAGGCTGTTTTCGCCGGCGTTGAGATGCCCCCAGCGGCTCTGTACGATGCCGAGATCGGGATGCGCCAAAAGATGAGGCAGCGTCCGGCGGAGAAAGTCGGGCGGTGGAATGAAGTCGGCGTCAAAGATTGCGATGTACTCATTCGTACACTGACCTGTGCCCGCAGCCAAGGCGCCGGCTTTATATCCCTCGCGGCTTTCGCGACGCAGATGCTGAACCTGAAATCCGCGACTTTCCAGCTCGGCGAGCTTGCGCGCAACCAGTTGAACTGTCCGGTCGGTCGAATCGTCCAGTATTTGAATCTGGAGCTTTTCGCGCGGGTAGTCGAATGCAGCCACTGCGTCAATCAGCCGGCCGGCGACATTGGCTTCGTTGTAGAGCGGGAGCTGCACGGTGACCGCGGGCAGCTTCGTCAGCGGCGGCGCCTGCGGTTTCAGCCGGCGCGTACGCCAATAGCGCATAAGCAGGATCGCTTGACCAGCTGTGTAAAGACCAAGCGACAGCGCACAGAGCGCATACAGTGTTAGCAGTAACGTCGTCATCGCAGCGATTTTAGTTTGCCATCATGCCGCTGACAAGATGCACCTGTTCGGCAGCCTGCGTTAACGGCGTGGAGCAGGCGTAGGTGGGGCGGCGGCTGAGAGTACAGGTAGTTTGCCGACGAGCCTATATGATATGAAACATGCCGATCAAGAGAAAGGATGCAACTCTATTATGTCCGCTTCGTGCTCTTGTTGTGCGTTTGTGCTTTTGTCTGGTATACGTTTTCTACTTGAGAGACAGCATCGCAGGCTAACGAAAACCCTAATATTTGCTTGCACACTTGCGCAAACCCCATCTCAGATTGCCGGAGCTTAAGCCTCCGGCATTTTGTTTCCCGCTATTTTCGCGTTGGTGTCAATGCCGATATAATGAAGGACCATCACGACAGCATGTGCCGCGCAAGGTCGTTGCGTGCATCGTGCACCAGGGGAGGACGAAAAGGAATGTCGGACCAGCGCGTGGCTGTATTTGAGATCAGGCAGTATATGGTCATCTGGCGGCAGCTGGAGGAACGCGAATTCGCCGGCGTAACCGCGCGCATCCGTGGGCTGGTGCGCTGCACCGGGCATGGCACGGACGACAAAGATGATTACCGGCTCGATGTCTATTTCTTATCCCCGGACAGCGCCGTGCCCGATCCACAAGTTGATATCGCCAACCGCCGCGGGGCGATATTCATGATGATTAGCGATATCCACGCCTTCGTTGATATCCTGCGCAACGAGGCGCCGATATTCGGGCATTTGCGCGGGGATTACCCGCAATGGACCAGCGTCACAACCACCAACGAACCGGTCGGTACCGGCGATGAGGATCATCGCATTGGCCGGTGAGGGCGCCACCGTTGATGTGATGAGCCAGCCTGTCCGCCTCTTGCACTTTGCCGATGTACATATCGGCGCGGAGAATTACGGGAAGACCGACCCCGATAGTGGCGTAAGCAGCCGCGTCAACGACTTCTTGCGGCGAATGGACGAAGTGATAGACTTCGCCCGGGAAAACGATGTCGATCTGGTGATCTTCGCCGGCGATGCCTTCCACAGTCGCAGCCCCAACCAGACTTATCAGCGCGAATTCGCGCAGCGCATTCTGCAGCTGTCTCAGCTGGCGCCGACGGTGTTGTTGGTTGGCAACCACGACCTGCCGTCAAACGCCTCCAAAGCCTCCACCATCGAGATTTACGACACGCTAAAGCTGCCAAATATTTGGGTGGCTCAAGACTACGAAGTTCGCCGTGTCGCAACGAAACGGGGCGATGTCGTAGTCGGCGCGGCGCCCTATCCTGTACGCGCTCGGCTGCTGGCGGATGTCGCCACTCGTGGAACGGAGCAAGACAACGAGCTTCAGCGGATTTTGCATGAACGGCTCGTGGCGCTTAGCGAGCGAGCCGATGCACTGGCCGACGCCAATACGCCGCGCCTGCTTTGCGGGCATTTCAGTGTTAGTGGCGCGACTTGGGGCAGCGAACGCGGCTCCCTGCTGGGGCGGGATGTGCTGGTTGATCTGAATGTGCTGGCGGATGCGCGCTGGGATTATGCCGCCTTGGGGCATATTCACCATCATCAGAATCTGACCTCGGAACGAGCTGATGCGCCGCCGGTCGTTTACAGCGGCAGCCTGGAGCGGTTCGGCTTTGAGGAAGCAGACGATGCCAAGGGCTTCTGCTGGGTGGAGCTGGCGCGGGGCGGGGCGACTTGGCGCTTCGTTGAGCTGGCGGCGCGCAAGTTGCTCTTCCTGAGCGTAGATTGCCGCCAAAGTGATGATCCCACCGGCGAAGTCCTGGACGAATTGAAGCGCCACGATTTGCAGGATACGGTACTGCGACTGGAGATTCTTTTGTCGCCGGCGAGCGAAGCCCTGCTGAATGACGGCGCCGTCATCAAAGCGATCAAGCGGGCGGGCGTTTTCCACAACTTGGGGATTCGCAAGCAGGTGGATCGCGGATCGCGCTCGCGTCTCGGCGTGAGCCCGGAAGGCTTGTCGCCGTTGGAGTTGCTGGCGCGCTACTTCGAGTCGCGCGATGTGGAGGCGGGTCGGCGCGAGGAGTTGCTGCGCTTGGCGCAGGAGATTATTGAGGGGGAGTAGAAAAGAGGAGGCACTGCCAATGCATGCGCGGTACTCAGACGCAAGTATCCCCTTTCGGGTCAAATTGTGCATCGTCAGCATAGTCCTAGTATGATTCTGGGAACGATTCCATAATCTGAAAAGCAATAATCTAGGCAAGCAAGGAGAGAGTCCATGGTTTCAGCCAAACATATCAGCTTCGAGCACGACATCCAACGTCCGCGTTATCACTTCCTGCCGGCCGCCAACTGGATGAACGACCCCAACGGCGTGATTCAATGGGACGGGCGCTACCACTTGTTTTTCCAATACAACCCCGATGGGGCTTACCACGCCAATATGCACTGGGGGCACGCCGTCAGTGATGATCTTGTGCACTGGCAGGAGCTGCCGATTGCCCTCGCGCCGACAGCGAATTCGCCTGATCAAGGCGGCATCTTCTCCGGTTGCATGGTGAATGACGCCGGCACACCGGTGGCAATTTACACCGGCGTCAATGACGACTATAGCGTGCAAGTGCAATGCATCGCTCGGGGCAATCAAGACCTGACGCGCTGGGAGAAGCATCCAGGTAACCCGGTCGTCGGTGCCGTGCCAGCGGAGATGGGGCAGACGCGTGATTTTCGCGATCCCTTCGTCTGGCGGCATGATGGCTGCTGGTACATGATTCTCTCTTCGCACATTGTCGGTGTCGGTGGCGCGGTCCTGCTCTATCGCTCGGAGAACTTGACTGATTGGGAGTACTTGCATCCGCTCTTCGTGGGTGACAAGCCGCGCAACGGGCGCAATTTTGAATGCGCAAACTTCTTCCCGCTGGGCGACAAGTGGGTGCTGATCATCTCCGTAATGATTGCTGAAATGCCATCGTACACCTTGTATTTCGTCGGACGCTGGGAAGACCAGCGCTTCATTCCTGAGGTCGAAGGTGTTTACGATGTGGGCGACAGCTACGCATCGCTCTGTCATGAAGACGAGCAGGGCAGGCAGCTGATATATTCCTGGATTCGCGAAGGACGTGGCAATGACCTGCAGCTTGAGGCCGGCTGGTCCGGTGTGCAAGCCATCCCCCGCGTCTTGACTCTCGACTCAAGAAACCGCTTGGTGAGCAGTCCGGCGCCTAATTTAGAGGCGCTGCGAGGACGGCATCAGCACTTTGGCACGGGCGACTTGAATGAAGACGCCGTGCCGGTAGGTGGGCTGACCCTTGATATCGAAGCCGAGTTCAACGCGCATTCTGCGCCGCAATGTGGTCTTGAAGTCGCAGCCGGTGAAGACGGATTGTCGATCATTTACCAGCGCAGCACACAGACGCTTCAGGTTCGCCGTCAGTATGCGCAGGAGAATCCCGATATCGAGAGCGCCCCAATGGGCAGCGCGCACGTGCTTGATCGCGGCGAAACCTTGCAGTTGCGGATTCTAGTTGACGGGTCGGTGCTTGAGGTCATCGCCAACGGGCGTACGCGAATCACCAGCCGCTTCTATCCGACTTCTGACGACAGCACTTGTTTGCGGGTGATCTCGCCGGCGGCGGCTGTGGGGCTGGATGTTTGGGAGATGTCATTAATCTGATAAATCGACAAGTTTGCCAGGCTTACAGCACGCCCAGCTTTCCCGTCAAGTCCTCTAGGTGTCCCAGTTCGTGTACGCACAATCCCCGCGCCGAATAGTAGACGGACTCGGTGCGCTGCTTACCTTCCGGCTTTACAGCGCGCTCCCACTGGTTTGCTGTCAATCCCCACAGCACGGTCATTAGCGCTTGTCGATGGAACTTAAAGACCTGTAGAAGCTCAATGAAATCGAATTGTTCGTAGCCCAGCAGTTTCCCCCAGCCGCGTTCCGCGCGGATGCGCGGCATGAAGGGCTTGTCGAGGATCAGCGCATAATATATCGGCAGCGTGCCGCGTTCCGCGCAATAGAGCAAGTGCGCCAAGTCGCGCTTGAAGCTGCGCTCGCCCTCGCCCAATGGGATGATCAACTGCGCATCAGACAAGCCCTTGCTTAGCGCTCGCAATCGCTGCGGCGCAGCTGTCAGGCGCTCAAGCACGAGCTTGATATTTGCCGGTGTCGCCTTGGTGGACAGACGCTTGTGAAGCGCCGCTTTGGAAATGTGAAGCTCGGACATCAGCTCTTTTTGGGAAGATTGGGCAAATCGACCAGGCGCACCATTTTGGTTTTGCCATTTTCGCTTGGCACCGGTGTATACAGCTCATGCCGATCTTGCAGACGATCAAGGAAGAGCACGCCATCGAGGTGATCGATCTCGTGGTGGAGGACGCGGGCATCCATCCCATCCACGCGCCGGATGATCTCTGAACCGTCTTCGCCCCAAGCGCGGAAGCGGATCCAGCTCGGCCGCGGTGTATTCCAAGTGTAGATGTCGGGGATGCTCAGGCAGCCATCAAAGCCGGTTTCCAACTCGCCGGTTTCGATGGTTTCGGGATTAATCAGCGTTAGCATCGGCTGCTCTTCGTCGTCATCATTCTGGCCGAACTTGGCGACGGTGACGCGCTTATGTATGCCGATCTGTGGGGCGGCGATGGCGGCGCCGGGCTGTGATTCCAGCGTGTCTTTGAGGTCTTGAATCAAGCGCTTGAGGCGTTTGTTCTTCAGATTCGCCACCGGTTTGCTGGCTTGCCGCAGCAACGCCTCGTCCTGCGGGAAATAGATCAGCTTCTTCACTGCCATGATGCTGGATTGCGTTCTCGCTGATTGCCGTCGAGTGTGCAAACTTTAGCACAATTATGAATAGCGTTGCAGTTCCGACGCCGGTTATTAGCTAGCGTGTAATAGATCCATCATCGAAAATGCCGGTGGGATGGCAGCCCCGTCCGTCCGCCGCCGCTTCCGCTTCCAAGCGCGTGAATTCCTCATAATGCTTATCGTTGGGCGGATAGAGCACCACCTCGGCGAATCCTTGCTCGACCAGGACGCGGTTGACCAAGACGTCATCGACATAGATGAAACGCAGCAGCCGATCGTAACGGTCAACCAGTTCTTTGTCCGGCACGAGGCGCACAGTTTTGCCCGAGACCAGCTCGGCGTTCGCCCGCGTTGCTTCGCTGAAGCAAGGGTCACTGCGCTCAGGCGTGTTGATTTGCAAGTAGCGAATCCGCACATTCTTGCCGTCGAGCTCTACATAAATGGTGTCGCCATCGACGACTCGGGTCACGGGACCAATCTCTTCTCCTACGGTCCTGTCCTGCTCGCTGGCGGTAATTGCCGTTTCGCCGCCTGTGATGTTTTCGACCTGGGACACCGTGCAAATTGTCTCGCAGGGCACGCCGTCATTGTTACGGTCGAGGCTGCTGTTATGACACATCGTCAGGTTGTAGACAGCTTCTTCGCACGATGTCATGTTGCCGCAAGTCTTGCCCGTGCAGTCGAAGGGCGACTGGACTACGACGTTAGAGCTTTGCGTTGGTTGTGTCTCGCTGATGTCGAGATTGGCGATGGCAGTCCCGACTTGCACCGCCACCTCAGTGCTGACTTCAGCGGCTAGCGCGCCGCAGCCCGCGAGGCAAACTGCTGCGCTAAGCCAAATCAATAATCGATATGTCATTATTCTTCTCCAATTTCCCACAAAGTTAAGTACTATACCAACAGTAGTACAAATGTTCTATCACTGTCAAGGGGGATTTCCGCATAGTGTCAACTGCTATAATCAGAGGCGTCTAGCCAAGGAGCGATCTTGTGACGTCTCGCGCTGCCAAATTCATTTCCTTCTACCGTCCGTATCTGGGCCTGCTGGCACTTGATCTGTTTTGCGCCTTCATCGCCTCGGTGATCACGCTGACGCTGCCGCTCTGTGTGCGGCATATCACGCAGAATTTGCTTGAAGCCGGTACGCCGAATCAATTCCAGGACATTGCAGTTATGGCAGCGCTCATGCTGGCTTTGGTCGCCGGACACACGCTCTGCAATCTCTTCGTCGATTATAAAGGCCACATGATGGGTGCCATGATGGAGAGTGATATGCGGCGCGAGCTCTTCGCTCATTTCCAGAAGCTGTCTTTCAGCTTCTACGATGATCAGAAAACCGGCAGCTTGATGTCGAGGATTACCAACGACCTTTTTGCGCTTTCGGAGCTGTATCATCATGGACCGGAAGATGTCGCCATCGGCATTGTGAAATTCAGCGGCGTCTTTCTGATCACGCTTAGCATCAACCCGGCGCTTAGCCTTATCGTCTGCCTTTTCTTGCCGCTGATGCTCGTCTATTCACTGCATTTCAACCGCAAAATGAATCGGGCGCTGCTGCTTAGCAAGCAGAGGGTAGCGGAGATCAACGCGCAGATCGAGGATTCGCTGGCGGGCATCCGCGTGGTGCAGTCCTTCGCCAATGAGCCGCTGGAACAAGCGAAGTTCGACGCAGCCAATGCGCGCTTCGTGGAGAGCCGGCGACTGGAGTACAAGAGCGCTGGATATTTCTCCGGCGGTATGATCGCCTTTACGCAGCTGATGACGGTCGTCGTGGTGGTTTTCGGCGCGCTCGCCATCACGCGAGCTGCACTGAATCTTGGCGATCTAATCACCTTTTTGCTTTATGTCGGCATCATGATCGAACCGATTCGGCGGCTGGTCAATTTCGCCCGCTGGTATCAAGAGGGCATCACCGGCTTCCATCGCTTCATGGACATGATCGAATTGCCGCCCGCGATTCAAGAACCGAGCGCGGCGTTGTCTCCCGAGAGCGTGCGGGGCGAACTTGAGTTGCGCAATGTCAACTTCAGCTATAAGGACGAATTCGGCACAGTCTTTCGCGATCTCTCGCTGAAGATTGCGGTGGGCGAATATGTCGCGCTGGTTGGGGCATCGGGGGTTGGCAAGACTACGCTAGGGACTTTGATCCCGCGTTTTTACGATGTCAGCGATGGGCGGATCTGCCTGGACGGGGTTGATATCCGCGCGCTAAATCTGGCTGCATTGCGGCGCAGCATCGGCACGGTGGATCAGGATGTCTATCTGTTTGCGGCGACGGTCGCCGAGAACATTCGCTACGGCAATCCCGGCGCGGGACAAGACGAGGTCGAATTGGCGGCGAAAAAGGCGAATGCGCACGATTTTATCATGGCGCTGCCACAGGGCTACGACACCGAGATTGGGCAGCGTGGCATCAAGCTATCGGCCGGGCAACGCCAACGGCTCAGCATCGCCCGGCTCTTTTTGAAAGATCCGCCGCTGATCATCCTCGATGAAGCCACTAGCGCGCTGGACAACAAGAGCGAGCGGGTGGTGCAGCAATCGCTTGAGCGCCTGATCGAGAATCGCACGACACTCGTCATCGCCCACCGCTTGTCCACCATCCGCAATGCCGATCGCATTTTGGTGCTGACGGAGGAGGGGATTCGTGAGCAGGGCACGCATGAGGAATTGGTCGCGAATGATGGCGTTTATGCGAATTTACACAGCTTGCAGTTGGCGCGCTAGGGGAGGCAAAATTATTGGCGTTCTAGTTCTCGCAACAAGTTTCGGATATTCACCTCGTTTAGTTCTCGGCAATCTTTCCTCGCGCAAATGGCTAGCAGCGTCACGCCGTCCGAGCTGCTAACGTGATACGCAATGCGGAAGCCGCCGCTTTTGCCGCTGTGAGCAGACCTATTTGCCAGCCGCACACGATAGACAACGGCGCCGACGCGTCTGTAGAGTTTTCCGGGTCGCCTACCCTGCTGCAATTGCAGCATCAACTCCTCAAGCGCGTCGAGTACGTCAGGATATTTGCGTGCGAGTCTTTCGATTCGATTGTCAAATCTTCGGGTGTGCCTAACCTGCGGCGGTGTCATTTCCGGATCGCGTTCGCAATTCACGGATTCTCTGTATCGTATCTACAACCTGCCCGTCTTGCATTTCGCGCAGGCTGACGCGAATATCTTCGATGAAATCGTCTTCCGCAGACGGTGCGGGTCTTGATGGAGCCGATGTTTTCTTAAGGGGCGTATGTAACTTGCGCCCTTGTTCTGCCGGTTTCATTGCCATGTCAGGCTCCTCTAACAGGAAATTGCCAGTGGCTCGACGTGTGCAACATTAGCATTCGCAACATATGTCTACCGAACATAAAGCTCAATATAGATGGTAACAAAATCTTGACCAGAAGACAACAATTCAGCAATGGAAAGAAAACACAAGTGTTATGGATCATGCTGCGCCGCAGGGCAATTGCTATCTTTCCCTTGCAACTCAATCAAGTAGCGGGAGAGGGGCTCGAACCCTCACGCCCTTGCGGGCAGGTGCTTTTAAGGCACCCGTGTCTGCCATTCCACCATCCCGCCGCTGAAATCAGTATAGCCTCGGCGAGTGCGTTGTCAATATAACCGCGCCCTTTTGACCCGTGACCTTCGCCACCTTGTCACATTCGCTGGACAAAGAAAAAATCTCTGTGCTCTCTGTGGTGAATTATCCTGTACGGAGTTCGCCAGTAGCATTATACCTTTGTAGTGTAGCGCATGCTGAGAATGTTGGCTTTCGCCCGGCGGCCCGCCCCATATCGCCTGGAAAATTCTGGGAAAATGGGGAATAGAAACCGCTCGGACGGGCCGAGCGGTCGTGTGGTGAAATGGACTGGTTGCAACTATGGTCGGATCTAGAAGTAGGCGTAGCACTCTTTCTTAGCGAGCGTTTGATTGGTGAGGACGTTTTTGATGCGGACTTCGAGGATGCGCTTTTTCCAAGTGCGGTGGGCGGTGGTTTTGAATCCGGGGCCGGGGTGCTCTATGAGCCAAGGATTACCGGCCCAGTACCAGCCGCCGACGGTCCAGTTAATGTGGCCGGCGTAGGTGGCTGTGAAGCCCTGATAGTTGACGGTACAGTATCGGACGAACTGGGCGTGGCGTTAGTCGATGTCGCGAAATGTCCAGTAGCGGTTGGCGAAGAAGTTCCAGAACATGCCGAGAGCGATGGCGAGAAGCCAAGCTACGCTTGTGCCGAGTTTATTGCGTTCAATTGGGGAGGGTTCGTAGTGGACGTGGATAGTCTCGATGAAGGAGACAGCGTAGTGGCCGAGCGGTTGATAAGTGAGGTGAATCCAGAGGTTGCGCAGGGCGAGTCCGATAAGGCTGATGATAGCGAACTGGGCGAGTTGGCGGCGTCTGGAAGGGGGGCGAGATTCGGGGTAAACCCAGATGCAGCTAGCAACGAATTTGACTGATGCGGCGATGGTGAGAGAAATGCAGGTAATGAGAGTTACGGCGGTGCTGTTGCGGGGCGGGAGGACTGTGTTTTGTAGCGCGATGACGGTGCCGAAGCCCACGAGAAAGCCGAGAGCGCCGACAAATGCGAAGCGTATAAAGCGTTGCAGTTCTTTACGCGGTGTGTGGGATAGGGGTGGTGCGGCGATTTTGAGATTTTTCATGATGGGAATTCTCCCAGCCCTTATACACCATTTTCCGCTCTGGCGCGGCGGCGCAAGGGATCGACTTCTACAGAGTGCCGCAAGGGTCGCGGTCGCCAGCTGGCGATATCGCGGCGATTGACATATACCATGCCCGCGCCCCTAGACGCGGTGGCTGTCGTCGTTCTTGCGTTTGCCGCTGACCTTCGGGCGGTACTTGCAGCCGAAAAGCATGAACAAGCCAATGCCGATTAAGATCAGCGGGAACACCTGCCAGATATCGCCGGTCAAGCCTGGAATGCCGAAGAACAAGCCGATGCCGATCAGCCAGAAGGCGCCGGTCGCCGATTGCCAGCGCTCGCCCTCCACCATCGTCCGCGCCAGAATCGAGGCGGCGATGACGAACATGATGCCGGGCCACCACCAGCCCGAGATGAATAAAATTCCGAGCCCGACAAAAAACACGCCGGTGCCGATCTGCGAGGCTTTCTCTTGTTTGTCTTTGCCCATTTCTGTTTACCCTGAGTCCTCATGAGGTCGATAATTCTGATACGTATCAGGCGGTCTGGAGTTGCGGCGATCGACAGGATCAAGTCTCGACGAAGGTTACGCGATACGATTTGAGCGTGCGCCGATTATTGCTGAAGCAGTTGCCGGTGCGAAGGCTGGCGCCGAGCGCATTGGAGCCGGGCATATCGATGGCGTAGTCGATGTCTTCTTCCATCTGAAAATCGGCGTATGAATCGCCGCGATCGACCTTTAGACCGCTGACGAAGATGTCTTCCTGAGCGCCCCAGCGCACGCGGATCCGCTGCCCCGGTATGCCGCGTCCGATGTAATCGACCACGTGCACCTCGATGATTGCCGGGCGCGAAAGATCGCAGAATGAACGCACAGACAGCGGTTCAAATGTGCGCTCTGCCGGCCGCGTTGGGACCAGATGACGGGTGGGCGTTGCCAGCAAGCTGTCTTGCAGCGGTCTCTTGGTGGGCTGCGGCGTCGGGCGAAGGTCCGCTGTGCTTTGCTCCCTTTTGATTTCAGGCGCGACCTCAGTCACTTCGGGTGGCAGCAGTTGTTGGGCACAGCCCTCGCGCCCTTGCGATGTATAAAGGCTGACGGCGCTGCGCATTGCCTTGATGCCACTTTCGCTGCCCAGGTAGCCGCGGCTGCCGAGGGCGCAGGCGCCCTCAGCCAGGGCTTGCAGGGGATCATGCGCCGGGCGCAGCCTAATCAATTTGTTGAGCGCTTGCCCGGCGTCGCCGCTGTAAGCGTATTCCAGGGCGATCGCCATCATGTAGTGCTGTCGATCCTCTGTGCGGAGCTGCCAGGGTTCGGCGTTGCTGCGTTGCAAAGGACCTTGATCCCGCGTGATGGCGATGCCCAGCATGAGGCCGGCGATCAGACTTAAGGCGAAAGCCCAATACGAAACGTAGCCGAAGTCTCCCGTAGGTTCGGGCTCTGGCGGAGGGGACCGCAGGTCGCGCTGCCTCATGCCTGGTCCCTGCTGGCATCGAGGAAGGGTTGCATCGTCGTGGTCAGCTGCCCCAAGCCATCGGCCAGATTTACCAGCAGCCGAATATCATCGAGGCCGCGCGACGAAGTATTGATGATGCGTTCGGTCGATTGCCTGAACGAGATTGCTGCCTTATCGTCGGTCAGCCGATTGAGACGCTCAATGGCGCCGGCGGCGTCATCATCGGCTGCGTAGCCGGCAGCGATCATGACGCTGTATTCGTCACGATAGCGCTGCGCCAAGTCGCTCAGACTGCTGCTGCGCAGTTCAGACGGGAACTGAACCCAGCCGAGAAAAAGCCCGACCATTGTCCCGATCAGAAGTCCTAGAACCAGCGAGCGAATGAAGCGCAGCATAGTGGCAGATTCCATCTAAATAAGCCCGACGCGCTGAAGGCTTGCAGCGGCATAAGTTTACGCTGCCGCTGTGCCATCTATCTTATAATGGAACGGAAGTTTTGCCACAGCTGCGCTCCCAAGACGAGCTAACAGCCTTTCCGCTTGCCTAGTAGGGCGCGAGCACCTCGGCGCGGTCGCCGATCAGGCTGTCATTCACAATGACGAAGCGGGTTGAATCAGCCGGCTCAAGTGTCCATGCTACTTGATGCTGCGTCCCGGCGGCGCTGACCTGATGCTCCTCGCCGATGATGAAATAATCGCGCGCGCCGTGCCCGGTCTGTGTCTCGCTGATGCGGATGCGGTCGAATAGCGTAGCGCTCAGAGCCGCCTGCGGATGTTCGCGAAGATTAAGTTGCAGCGACCGGATCGTGCCCCGCGGATGTTTGCGCCGGGCGACCTCGTAAGCGGCGAATGCTTTTGCCGTTGTGATATCGGACAGCGCCGGCAGATCGAGCGAGAGCTGCTTCAGCCCGTAGAGGTACATGCCCTCGCCGTCAGCTTCGACGATCTCCAGCGGGTCACGCCGGTAAAGCGGTTTGCCGTATAGTTGCAGCACCGTGAGATAGACTGCCTCGCGCAGATTGTTTCTTAGGCGTACCTCCACGGATGTCGTGTCCAGCTGAGCCGTCTCGGCGGAAACATCTTCCCTGATCGAGTTGCCGCCGTCTTCTGGCGCCCGCTGGAATCGGCTGACCAGCCGAGCAACCCCCAGCAAGCCCAGTGGCTGATCGCGTTCATCGACCAGGCGCAGGTTCAGCACAGGTTCCGAGCGCGGCTCAATTCGCAGCGCCCCCGGCAATTGCCAGAGCAGGGTATCGCTCTCGCCGATTTCGCGCGGGCGCATCAGCAGCGAAAGCCGGTTGAGTCGCTGGTCGCCGTAGCTGTATTCCATGCCGCTCATATCGTCGTCGAATTGCCCAGCCAAGTCTCGGTGAATCAGCGTATGGTGTCGATTAAGAAAGACCGGCTCCCCCTCGCGATCCAAGTAGAAGCGCCCGTGTTCGCTCGCCACAATCTCGTGAATCGCTTCACGAATTGAAGTCGAATCCCGCCACCAATCGCCAACGTAGGCGAAACGCGTCCTGCCCAGCTGCAGGTTCTGCGCCAGGTTCTGCGGCGGGAAGATGCGGACGCTGTCAATCAGGTTATGGCTCTTGACATCGATCAGGCAGAAGCCGGCGATTATCTTGGGGCGTATTACCGCCGGAGCCAGCAGCGCCTGGATTACTTGATCGGCAGTCACATCAATCTGTGGCGCCGTGCGCGCCGGGCTAGCCTCCAGCCAGGGCTGAATATCCTGCAAGTGAATCAGCGCCTGCTTGCGGCTAAGCGACCCTTCATCGGGCTCGATGTGGCTGATGACGCCGGTGAAGTGTGTTCGCTTCTGCTCGCCATCATCACTTTGAATGCGGACGCGCGTGCCGCTCGCCAGCGGATTGCGCTCCGGCGAAAACTCGCCCTGCGGATTGCGAACGGTTATGCGCGCCCAGCTGATATCAGCCAGACTGTCATAGGCCTGCTTCATGCCCAGCCGCCAGCGCAGCTCAAGGACCTGCCCGCTGATCTCGGAGCTGAAATTGCCATCGTGATCGCGGTCTATGGCGATGCTATAGTTTATGTTCATTCGTCCGCCTCATTGAGTTTCCAGCAGCCAGGTGTGGCGGAAGGCGCAGCCGTAGAATTCACGCTCTCCCAAGGGGAAGATGCCCGGCTCGACACTGACCCGCGCCGGTACCAGCAGGGCATCGCCCAAAGTGACATCGTCCGAGATCGCCGCGGTGTAGCTGTCGATCAAGTCGACCAGGTGTGGCAGATGGCTGCGGATGCCCAGCCCGGCTTCAGTGTGGGCGAGCAGCAGCAGATGTGTCACGCTGTAATATACGGTCTTGGCGCCGCCGCTGAAGGCAGCGGTCTGCAGGCTGTCCTCGCGTTGACGGAAGAGGCGCTCCCTTTCCAGCTCGATCGGCATGACCAGCAGCGCCGGCAGTTGCGCTCCCATCAGTGAATCAGGCAATTCGTCGAGATCGTAGTTGTTGCGTACGCCCTTCACAGTCATGATCGACAATTGCGTCAGAGCCGCGCGAAATGTCGCCATCGGCTTCTCCTTTCTTTCGTATGTAGTTGTTGGCGATTCAGGAAATCAATGCAGATTCTGTGTGTAATTGCAGGGGCGACCTAATGGGTCGCCCGCTGAAGAATACTTGCGAACGTGTTTGCCTAACCTGGTCAAAGCGACAAGTTGTTGCGGCGCTGCTGCAGCTCTTCATCTTCCGCCAGCATCCGCTCCAGCTCGGCGGTCTCCAACTTATCAACATAAGCCTCGATGACCTGCTCGAGGAAGGCGGGCAAGTCCGCGTGAATAGTCTGGAAGTTTGCCATGAAGTCCGGGCTTGAATTGTAAAGCTGCCCCAATCCGCGCAGCCGGTCGAGGCTTGGCTCGTAGAAATGACGCAAATGCTGCTGCCAGCGATCGAGGATCTCGCCGACTTCGCTATCGCCCGCCAGCTTACCGGCCTCCATCGCCTCAGCCAGATCGACGTAGATCCGATTGCCCTCAGCGATGATTTCGTCTTGCCGCGCTTTGCTGTAGCTATTCCAGCGCTGAATCGAGTCATTAACTTCGGAGGGACCATATTGCAGGCGCGCCTCGCGTTCGTACTGCTTTTGCTGCTCTTGACTGTGGGCTTTCAAGCCGCGCTTTTTCTTCGTCATCACCGTCGCTCCAGGCTTTAGGTTATCCGTTTGCGCTTCAGGTCATCGGCGTTGTTATAGCGCCTGATGGAGGGATAGCGCCAGGCTACCCAGGCGGTCAGCAGCACAGTTGCTAATCCGCCAGTGAAAATCGCGAAAGGTGCGCCGAAAAGCGATGCCACCAAGCCCGCTTCCAATTCGCCCAACTGCGGTCCGCCCATGAAGAACATCATGTTGACTGAGACCATGCGTCCGCGCAATTCGTCCGGCGTCATCAGCTGACGAAGCGTACCGCGAATCACCATCGAGATCGTGTCGCCGGCGCCGGTCAGGGCGAACATGAAATACGAAAGCGCGAAGCTGGTTGATACGCCAAAGACCGCCGTCGCCAAACCATAGAGGGCTACGCTCAGCAGCAAGATGATTCCCTGTCGCTTCATCTCGGAACGCAGCGACATGATGAGACCGACGAACAGAGCGCCGATCGGCTGGGCAGTCGCCAGCAGTCCGTAGCCGACCGCGCCTACGCCCAGGATATCGCCGGCCACAATCGGCAGCATAGTTCGGGCGGAGGAGAAGAGTGTGGCGAAGAAATCCAGCAGCATCGTGCCCATGATGATGCGCGTGCCGAAGGTGAAGCGAATGCCATCAATCAGCGACCGCCAGCCAATGCTGGTACTGGTCTTGATTTTGCCTCGATGGCGTATCAGCCCAATCGCCACGATGGCGACCAAGAAGGTCGCGGTATTGATGCCGTAAACCAGGCCGATGTTGAATTGCGCCACCAGCAAGCCGGCAACCGCCGGACCACAAATCGTGGCGATCTGAAATATCAGCGTGTTCAAGCTGATGGCATTGGTCAGGTGACGTGGTTTTACCAGGTTCGCCACGATGGATTGCCGCGCCGGGCTATCGAGGGCGGTTGCCGCTGCGCCCAGCGCCGTCAAAAGATAAATCGTGTTGACATCAATTTGATCGGACAAGGTGAGGAAGGTCAGCAGCGCCGCGATCAGCGCCGATACCACGCGCGTCCAAATCATGACCCGGCGGCGATCCAGCGCGTCTGCCAGCACGCCGCCAACCAGGGCAAACATCACAATCGGGATGACCCGCACCAAGCCCAGCATGCCCAAGCCGAAGGCTTCCGCGCCCAGCTCGACGGGATTGCCCAGCAAGTTGACGGTGAAGGTCTGCCCGCGCAGCAGCTCAAAAATATGCCAATTGATGGCGAAGAGCTGCATCTGCGAGCCGGTGGTCGAAACCATCTCGCCGAGCCAGAGAAAGCGAAAATCGCGATAACGCAAGGCGACCATTCGCGGGCGTTGACGCGCCATCAAATTCCTCAGCATTGCTGAAGTGACAAGGCGCAACCTTATCGCAAAGCCCCGCAACTAGCCAGATTCAATTGACCGGGACTCAAGCTGTCAGCCGCCGCATCCGCTCCAGCAAGGGCGTCGAATCCCGCTCGAGAAATCCCATCGACTTCATCATCAGCTCGGCGTAGCGCACTGTCAAATCGCGTATCGCCAGTGCCGGAGTGTAGGTCTCAATCGTGGCGCCGAGCCGGTGGGTTACCGCGACCGTGCCTTGTACGCCTCGCAATATTGTTAACCGATGGCTTGCGCGGTCGATTGCTGTTACCCGCAGGTACTCAGCGTCAATTCGCAGCAAGTGCCCGACTTGAAAGCGCGGGCTGTAGCCGTCCATATCGCTGCCGGCCGTGTCATTCACGTTAATCGTCGTTGTGGTCGCGTCCAGCATATTGCGGCCAATGGCGTCGCCGCTAGCGCGCCAGGCTTGCGTCCAGCGGTCATGCCAGCCCCATACTCCGTCAATGCTGACTTCAGTTTCCGTGTTATCGTCTACGTTGAATGATGCGCCGTTTGCCAATTGCAGGACGCTCGCCGGCACGTCCCTGTCGCGCGGCAACAAACGGATGTCAGCCGGATCAAGAGAGCCGCCGCCTGCGCTGATTGAGCGCAACTCAAGCATGTCGTCGGGCAGGATCAACTCACGGAGATTTGCCGGGTCACGCGGGATCGTACGGGTCTGCAGCAAGGGGCAGTAACGCCGCTGTGTCAAAGACTCGATGAGCTGGCTGGCTTCCTGCAAGCTGCGCAGCAGATCTTGATCGGAATCAGTATCCGCCGCCGACAGATTCAGATGCCGGCGCAGGTCATCCAGGGTTGCTATGGTGTACATGGGGTTCCTTTCTATTGGTACTTGGCTTTGAGCAAGAAAAGAGGAAAACGCCCCTCGCTGCAGCCAGGCGGCTGTCGCCAAGCGAGCGCTTGTGTTAAGTTAGATTAAGCGAAGCGAGAGACTGCGCTGATGAAAATCCTTGCCATCACTCCGGCTGAATTCGACGTGGAACTGCATCGGCTGCCCATCGCCGGCGAGTTGCTGCTTCCGGGTGTACAGGTCTGCTTGCAGGCGGACGGGATGGCTTTTGTCTTGAGGCAGGCGCTCATGCCGAGCGGCGCCTGCGGCACGGTGGTGGAGCTATGTCGTCAGGGCGAGGGCGTGGAGGTTGCGCTGGATGCGGAGCGGCAGGAGGACGGCGGGTTCTTCTTCGAGGCGCTGTGGGTGCTGGTGGGGTGAGCAGAAAAACTGCCAATTATTTGCGCTTATTGTTACTTCTACCCAGATATACATCATGGTCTCTCGACGGTGATCCTGGCTCAGGAACAAAGAGATCGTCTTCAAGTAGAAAATAAATAAAGTCGACCTTTGCGTCCTCGGCATTCGTCTTCGCCTCGTCTACGGTAATGCCATGGGAATTACAGCCCGGCAATTCCGCGACACGTACGTAGAAGCATGGCTCCCCACCAGTAGTTTCGTCAGGAATGATTTCAATCTGATATGGGCGGGAAGCAAGCTCTTTCGCCCTACTGAACAGTTCCTTGTTCAAGTGAGGTGGCAAATGATTGTGTTTTACCTGTGGACACATGTTGATACCTTGAACAGTTGAAACTTCGCAACCAACACAGCTATTTTATCACAGCCAAACAGGGCGGAGGCAGCCAGCCCCCGCCCATACTAGCTACACCGTGATGTTATACAAGCAGCTCGCCACATCGTTATCGAAGTGCACGAAAGCCAGCCGCACCGTCGCCGTCAGCTGATAACTGTCGTAGTAGGACAGATAATCCACGCTGACTGCGATCTTGCGTCGATAGCCCACGTACCAGCCTGGCCGATAGACACAGAGCGCCTGACCGCGATTGTTCTGATTGTTTCCGACCTTGCCGTTCGACTTGGCCAAAGGCATCTCCGCCGAGACGAAGACCGGTATGCCGTCCACAAAGCCGATCTGCCCGGTCTGCGCTGTCGCCAGCGGACCTGCCTTGTCCACGGTCAGAAATTCGTTGATATTCAGCAGCGCCGAATAGGTGCCACTATCGACCAGCCAAGCCAGATCTGAGGGACGGGCGGCGTACTTGCTCGGCATTTTGAAGCGTGTCTCGCGCAGCTTGGCCAAGGTCGGCGCCCCGCCCATGCTAATCCCGCGGGCGGACTTGTCCACCAGTGGCAGGTGGCGCAAACCATTCAGCGCCAGGTACTTCGCCGTGGCAGCAGGCGCCGCGTTGTCACTGTTGATATTGCCGGTTGAATTAGTCGTGGTATCGCCATTCAGCAGCACGTTGTCGATGGCATCAGCGATGGCGCGCACCGCCTGCTCGCGATAGATATTCAGCACTGGGATGACTGCGTCTTCCACCAGCTCGCTGCTGAATCCCACACGCAGCGCCAGCTTCTTGGCGTTCAGCGTCACCTTTCCCGAGCCGACCTTGCTATCCGGAATTGGATTGCCGGCGCCCAGCGTCAGATGCGCTTCATCTTGGGATTCCGGCACGTAGTACACCGTCGGGTCGGCCCCTTCTATCGGCAGCTCGAAGGGATTGCTCGGCATTTCGATGCTTTGGAAGAGCGGCAGTATCGTATTGTCCTGCCGCGCCTTGTGCCAGATTTGCTGGCTCCACAGATCGGGCACCCACTCATCGCCGAAGCCGGTTTGGGTGCTGTATGCCAGCTCATCGGCTTTGGTCGCCTTCAACTTCGCCCGATTGACCTTGTCCGCCAGCGCGTTGGAAAAGCGTTCGCTGGCGCCATGAAAGCTCTTTGCCGAGCGCAGCAGCATGTAGCCATGCAGCATATCTATCGCGTCGAGCGAATCGTACTCGCTGCCGACGGCTATGCGGCTCATCTTGAGCGCATCTCGCTCGTCCGCCAGTGGCAGACGCTTCAGTGTCGTGCTTGTGTCTTCAGTCATTGACTGTCCTTTCTGTAATGTAGATTCTTCACTTGCGGCAGCCGCACCAGCCAAACCCAGCCGCGACGTGTCCAAACCCAGCGTCTTATAAGCGCTCTTGAGGGTTTGCACATCTGTATGCCTTGGCTCTGCCGGGGTCGGCGTCAGGCTGCCTTCGACGATGGGCCAGCGCTTGATCTGACCCTCTGCGTTGACCTCGACTAGATGCGGCAAACTGCCCGAGGACCAGCTCAGGACGCCTTTATCCACCAGCCGCTGCACCGCTCTCACATAGCGCTTGTGCAGATCCAGCTGCGCCTCCGCCCAGAGTCCGGTTTCGTCCGGTCGCAAGGTGTCGATGACGCCGATAACCGCCGCCTTCAAAGCGCCATCCAAACCATGATGGTAGAGCACCGGACGCTGCTCATACCAATCCAGACCGACATCGGTCTGCGGCGTAAAATACTCGCCTTGCAGATCACGCCTGCGCGATTCGCCCCATACCAGCAGGTAACCGCCGATGCGTCCGGCCGGCGCGTCAACCATCTTCACTGTCTTGTTTTGCATCAATCCCCCGTCCTCCTTGCTGCATCCTGCCTGCTAATCGCCGCTGCCTCAGTCCCTCCACACGCGGCGATCGAGTGGTGCAGGGGTGGGCAGCCATACAGCACGAGACCCGCGATCACCACCACCCGAAAGTGAAACCGCGATCACCAATTCCGTGCCTTGTTAAGCGCCCGCAGGCAGCAGCCCACAAACCATCTCAGCCGCAGACTAGCACAACTGTTCTGGAAGAGAGTGAATATTTAGTCGCGGATTAGATTCTTCTAACGTTCGCTTTGGTATTCTGTAGAGGTGTGCTCGTGGCGCGCGCAAGGGGAGGCGCTTTCGATTTGCGGTGCGGTTGCC
The DNA here is from genome assembly GCA_965223515.1 of Phototrophicaceae bacterium. Classification (GTDB taxonomy): domain Bacteria; phylum Chloroflexota; class Anaerolineae; order Aggregatilineales; family Phototrophicaceae; genus UBA6055. The sequence continues at coordinate 2,449,823 of CBDCWK010000002.1, read as the reverse complement.
CTATCAGCGCTCCGACGTTATGGAGGTTGCTCATGGAGCGGGTCACATTGCTGATAGCAGTTTCGCTGATCCGTCATATAATAATAGACTAAGTTTAACCATGGACTGGGGCATGCAAGAAGAGCTCAACGGTGCCATTGAGCGGGTCACTTATTACAACGAAGAAAACGGCTACAGCGTCATCAAGGTCATGCCGGATACGCGCTTTCCCCGGGCGCAGGCGCGTGATGGCACGGTGACCGTCGTTGGCATAATGCCAGCGCTCGGTGAAGGCGAGTCGGCGCAGTTTGTCGGCGAGTGGATCGATGACTCGCGCTATGGCAGGCAATTCCGCGCCGAGCGGGCCATCCCGGTGGCGCCGCAGACCGCCAAGGGCATCATCAATTATCTCAGCAGCGGCATCGTCAAAGGCATCGGACCACGCACCGCCGAAAAGATCGTCGACCACCTCGGCGACGACACCATCGCTATCCTTGATACCGAACCCGAACGCATCCATGAAGTGCCCGGACTCAAGCCGAAACTAGCGGAGAATCTCATCGAGGCTTGGGCGAAAAACCGCGTTATGCGCAACCTGCTCATTTATCTGCAGGGGCTGGGCATCAGCGCCAAATTCGCCCAGCGCATTTGGAACGAATACCGCGAAGACACCCAGCGCATCATCGAGAACAACCCCTATCAATTGGCGGAGGATGTCTTTTTGGTCGGCTTTCGCAAGGCCGACCAGATCGCCAAAAGCATGGGCTTGCAGCCGGACGATGTACATCGCCTGCGCGCCGGTTTGCATTACGCGCTCAACGAGCTGGCGCGCGAGGGCCACACCTACGCGCCGCGTGAGCAATTGCTGGAAACCGCGGCCGACCTGCTTGGCGTCGAAAACTTGTCGGCGCTGACGGTCGCGCTAAAAGGTCAACTCACCGCCGGCAAGTTATTTGAAGACAAGTTAAGCGATGCGCGCCAGCCTGAGACCGTCAACGCCATTTATCTGCCGCGTTTCTTCCGTGCCGAAACCGAGTCAAATATGCTGCTGCGCAATATCGCCGGCAGCACCAGCCTGATCATCCGTGACCACCGCGACACCGATTGGACGCGCTACTTGAATGAGCTGAGTGCGCGAAACAATGTGTCGCTTTCACCGCTGCAGCAAAGCGCCGTACGCGCCGGCTTGACCAGCAAAGTCAGCATCCTGACGGGAGGACCGGGCACAGGCAAAACCACCACTATTCAAATGCTGATCAATGCGCTGCTCGATGGTGATTATCCTTTCCGGCTTGCCTCACCGACGGGGCGCGCTGCCAAACGACTGGGCGAAGCCACCGGTGTCGATGCCAGCACCATCCACCGGCTGCTCGGTTTCGCGCCGGATGGAGGCGGCTTCGACCATGACGAAAGCAATCCGCTGCCGGTCGATATGGTGGTGATCGACGAAGCCTCCATGCTGGATCTGCAACTCTTCCACAGTCTGCTGAAAGCGCTGCAGCCGACCGCCCATCTGCTGCTGGTCGGCGATGTTGACCAATTGCCCTCAGTCGGCGCGGGCAATGTCCTGCGCGATGTCATCGGCAGCGGCATCGCCGCAGTGACCCGCCTCGATCAAATCTTCCGCCAAGACGACAGCAGCCACATCGTCAGCAACGCGCATCGCATCAATCAGGGCAAGCAGCCCGTCAGCGACAACGATAGCAACGACTTCTTCTTTTTTAACGTCGGCGATCCCGAAGAAGTCGCCGAGATGATGGTGAATATCGTAAAGAAGCGTGTGCCGGAGCGCTGGGGATTGGATCCGGTGCAGGACATTCAAGTGATCGCGCCGATGTACCGCGGCGCCGCCGGCGTCAACAATCTCAACAGCCGCCTGCAATCCGAGCTGAACGGCGATGCACGCCAAGCCCAAGTCAAGCTGGGAAATCGCATGTTCCGCGTTGGCGACAAGGTCATGCAGACCCGCAACAACTATGACAAGGAAGTTTTCAATGGCGATATCGGTTTCATCGACAGCATTGATGACAGCGATAATTCGCTGGAAATCGTCATTGATGGCGGCTATGTCGGCTACGATTTCAGCGAAATGGACGAGTTGATGCACGCCTACTGCATCAGCACCCATCGCTCGCAGGGCTCGGAGTATCCCGCGGTGGTGATGCCGGTGCTGACGCAGCACTACATGATGCTGCAGCGCAACCTGCTCTACACGGCGATCACGCGGGCGAAGCGACTCGTCGTGCTTGTTGGCACGCGGAAAGCGCTGTATATCGCCGTCAACAACAATAAAGTCGCCGAGCGGCATAGCGGCTTGCTGCACCGGCTGCGGGTGTGATTGCCGTGTAGAGCAGGTGATTGCTTTGCTAACCAACATTGAAGGGTTGCTAAATCTTAGTTAGTATTGTCTGCGGGATTAGAGGACTAATTGCTATGGCGCAGATTCAGATGTTTCCCGATGAACAAACAATAGAAAAGGCGCAATCCATTTCGTCTGTACGGATATTGCCAGCAGCGGATGTGCTTGACACCCTGTGGTCGACTACTAATGAAGTATCTGCGGTCATCCTTGATCCTTGGTATAATAAGGGCGTAGGCGGACAGAGGAGCGACTACAACGAGTGGTTATCGAATTTGATCGCCGCCGCCTGTAATATCTCGCAGCATGTCTTTGTCTGGGGTTTTCCAGAAATTCTAGCATTCCAAATACCGCTGTTACCGGAGGGATCAGTTCTCGTTTCGTGGCTGACCTGGTATTACAAGAATTGTCCTTCAGTGATACGCGGGTGGCGTTCCGCGCAAAACACCTGTCTGCATTTGGCAAAAGAAGACGCAACTGTATATCCTGAACACTTTCTAAATGAAAAGCAATTAGAAAGATGGAAGACAGGGAAGATGCGCTTTGTCCCAGGTCCCCCCTCTGTTCTGGAAGCTGCGCTGAATATCGGCTTTATCAGACGAAAAGAACAGACCGGGCACCCGGCTCAGAAACCCCTAGCAGTGATAAAACCTCTAATTCTGATGTCCACAAAGGAGTTCGACACTGTGCTAGATCCGATGTGTGGCTCCGGTACTACTGGAGAAGCCTGTCTACAGCTTAACCGGAAAGCCGTGTTGTGCGACAATTCGGAGGAATACTTGTCGATAACAGAGAATCGTATCGCAAGTTGTCTCAGCAATTACAATGGTGGATAGAAATGCGGAGATCAAAGGCCCGTATACACAACGGTCTATCCGGGCACGAATCGAGGCTTTCTTCCTGGATAATCTGGGCAAGGTTGCGACACGGGAACAGTTGATTGAAGTGGCTACCGATCCGGTTACAGGCCGCCAGCCAGAAAACTGGCATCAGAGGTTGTCGGAACTCAGAACTGATAAGGGATACACCATTCTTTCATGGCGGAATCGCGGTGATCTCAAAGTCAGCGAATATATGATGCCGAACGCGGAACGTCGTAACACCGCTTCTAAGCGAACCCGTCCAAATTCAACTACATGGAATCAAGTGCTAGAACAATATGATCACAGGTGCGCTTGGTCGGAAAGTGGAGTCACTTGCGGTTTACGCAGTGGAGACATTGACCCTGTTGGTGGCGGGACGGTCAAGCTGACACCTGATCACAAGACTCCACATGCAATCCATGCTGAAGTAGATCCCAAAGATCCGGCGAAGTGGCAACCTTTATGTGGGAGACATCAAGTTATGAAAAAGAACTACTGGGACGATGAGATGGGCTGGCTCAATGTGGTAGCCATTGTGCAATCTGCGTCTCAGGCTCAAAAACGAGAAGTGTACGATTTTCTGAAACGCTATTTCGGCGGCGCGAATTGATCGCCCTAGGATACAAATTGCATCCGCACACCTTCAGTCTCATCTGGACCGAACTCCGCCTCGGCACCCGTCGTACTGAAACTGACACTGTAAGGCACCGGCATATTGGCCGCCAGATGTGCCGCCAAAGGACTACCTTCGCGTTTCGGTGCCAGATACTCTAGCCGATGCCCGCCCACTTCAAAGTGTACGCCGCTCGCGCCGGCAGCCTCGTCCACGACCGCCTGTCCTTCTACACCCGGGACGGCTGACATAATCGCAGCGTAACGCGCGACATCGCCCGTGGCCAGCCTGAGGCTGTGAATGCCGGTCACGCCATTGGCATGCTCTCGCTGCGGCGGCAAGCGCTCGTCACGCGGGGTCACGTCTTCAATGATAAAGGGGATCAAGCCCTGCCAGGCGCCGCCGACTTTGTTGTTGATCCATCTGACCTGGTAACCATCGGGGCGCGCGCGTCCGCCATCTGTCAGGTCGCCGCAGTCGACGCCCTGCGCCCTTAACGCCGCCAGATCGCTGCGGATATCGTCGGTCGCCATGCAGAAGTCAATCAAGCCGCCGCCGCGCTCATGCAGCAGCACCCACCAGGGATGCGCCGGGCTTTCTTCATAGAAACTCAGGACCTCAATATAACTGCCATCGGCGAAGCCAATCAGCGCATTATAAGACCCGTAGGGATGCCGGCCGCCTTCGACCACTGTGAAGCCCAGTCCGCGATATGTTTGGATCGCCTTATCCAGCGAGTGTACGGCGATGACGATATGATCGATGCCGGTGATCATTGCCGCTCCTTTTCCCGAGGCGCTGCCTCATTTGTTTAGACATAACCACCGTCCACTTTGGTCACCAGAATCGGATCATCGCCATTGATGATGACGGTGTGCTCGTATTGCGCGGAGACGCTGCCGTCGACCGTGCGCAGCGTCCAGCCATCGTCCTCAGTCTTGATGCGCCCGCGGCCCGCGTTGAGGAAGGGCTCCAGCGTCAAGACCATGCCGTCAGCCAGGACCTCTCTGTTGCGCTTGTTGTAATAATTGGGTATCGACGGCTTTTCATGGATATGCCGCCCGACGCCATGCCCGCCCAGTTGGCGCAAGGTGCGGTAGCCCTGCTTTCTGGCGAACTTCTCCACTGCCCGGCCGACGGCATTGGCTCGCTGACCCGGGCGCGCCATGTCGATGCACAAGTCGAGAGCGCCGCGGGTCGCCTGGCATAGCTTCACCAGCTCCGGGCGGGCGGGCGGCAGGATTATGCTGGCGCCGGTATCGCCCCAATAGTCTTCCAGCACTGCCGATACATCGACATTGAGCAGGTCGCCCACTTGAATGTAACGATCCTTGCGCGGGATGCCATGTGCCGCTTCGTCATTCAGGCTGATGCAAGTATAACCGGGGAAACCGTAGGCGCGAATCGGCGCTGAGACGGCGCCCATCTTGATCATGTAGTCGCGGCCGATATCATCCAGATCGCGGGTGCTCATGCCGGCTTCGGCACTGTCCAGCATCAGCTTCAGCGTCAACGCGCAGATCTCGCCGATGCGCTGCATTCCGCGCAGGTCTTTGTCGCTTTCGATTTGCATGGTCTCGCACAATGGAACGCTTCGCCCGTCGAGGATAGTGGAGCGGGTTACATATTGCAACAGCACGCTGCCATCAACAACGAAGATCGAAGCTGAATCGCGCCTCGGCTAGTCATTTCTCTCTGGAGAAAAAATTAGGTCGTCTGCTCGCCTAGCCGCCGCTCCGTGCCGGCCAGCAGCCGCTGCACATTGCCGCGATGACGCAGCAAGATCATCACGCTCAGCGCCACCGCATAGAGCAGAAGGATAGGCTTTTGGTACTCCGCGCCGACGAGCAGGATCAGCCAGGCATTGGCCACCGCAAAGCCGATCAGTACGCCGAGGGAGACATAGCGCGTCCGCAAAACGATGGCGATAGCGATGGCTGCCGCGACCAAGATTTGAAAGGGCTGTATCATCAGCATGGCGCCGAAAGCCGTCGCCGCGCCCTTGCCACCGCGGACGATCAGCCGCAGCTTGCCGCACTTGATCGATGCCGTTAACACTGTGGCGAAAAGCGACCAATTGTGCCCGACCACCACACAGGTGGCCGAGACCGATGTCGCTACGCCGATCTGCTCCGGCAGAATCACATCGCGCGCCAGCCAAACTGCCAAGACACCTTTGGCGACATCAACCAGACCGGTGAACACCGCCCAGCCTTTGCCGACCGCCCGCGCGACATTCGTCCCGCCCATATTGCCGCTGCCGACTTCAAAGATGTTCACCCGCTTCGCCCTGCCGACGAAGTAGGCGGTCGGGAAGGAGCCAATCAGATAACTCGCGACGATGATGAGAATGACTTGCGCGGCGTTGTCACTGGTAAACATGTGGTTCTTTCGCTCTGCGCCTATGTACAGCTATTGTAACGGATATTGACGCCGAGCTAAAGATTTACTCTTCCGCAGGCGGGCAATTGAAAATGATCGTCTTGTAGTCGGCATCTTCTCGATCCCACTGGAAATGATATGTCTGCTTGTCCATGGTCACCGATATAATATACGCGCCCGTCGGATACGTATCGGCGAGGATACCCTCAACACGAAACGGTTCTCCCTCTGGAGACACCATCTCATCAACATGCTCCATACGAATTGGACTTAGCATCCCGGGATAAGTGACCTCAACCTTTACGTTCTCAATATTCTCCCCGATGACTAGCACACTAAGTATATCTTCAGTTAATCTGCTAGTCGAGATCAGGCAGTCGACGTCTTGCAGCTCATAGACTTCGCCATCGCCCAGATAGGCGGTCACATCGCCCTCGTCATCAGCTTCAGTCGTCAGTTCAACACAAGTCACGACGATCGTATTGACCGCCTCATCCCGGCGCAACCATTGAAAACGATAACTATTGCCATAGATATGCGCATCAAAGGTATATCTGCCCAGCGGGAAGTTGTTTCCGACCGCCCATTGAGTCCGCACCGGTAACTCAACACCGTATGCAACAACCTCGTATGTATTCACATTCGGCATTTCGAACGCTTGGCTTTCACCCGGAAGATAGACATCCAACGACATCTTATCCTGCTGTGAACCGGCCAGGGACACATTGAGATCCTCCTCAAACCGGTCTTTAAGGCTCACGCTGCAATCGACAGCATCTATGCTATACAATTCGTGATCATCCAGCACAGCGATGACTTCAAGATCGGTCTCTGGTTCAGCCGCCGTATCGTCGAAGGTCGCGGCAGCGCCTCCTCGATTTCTCTCCGCGCAGGTAGGGAAGACTCTATCGAAGAAGTAGGCCAAATTCATGTGATCGCCGTCCGGAAACTTCATGATGTTTTCCTGGCCATACTCGTCATTGATTCTGGAGATCAAATCACAATTGTGACGGATATCCTTTTCTTCGTCATATCGCCAGTCCTGCGCTGAGCCAGTTGCTACCGTAATCAGCACCATCAAAAGCACAATAATAAGCCGGTTCATAGGACCTCGCTCCACTAACTCACTTAGTTTGAAACAGTTTACTCAATCATGTCGGTTCTAAACAACATGTCCCTGCTGTAGAGTAGGGCAATCGTAGTCTAGCTGGAGCCGCGTAATGGCATATCGCCGGGGACTGAGTTAAGATGCCCGTCATCCGCTAGACGAGGAGCCGAAATGAGCGCAAGACCAGTCATTTCCATCGTCATGGGCGACCCCGCCGGCATCGGACCCGAACTCATCGTCAAGATCCTAGCCGACGACCGACTGCACCAGCGCTGCCGACCCTTCATCATCGGCGATTTGCAGGTCATGCATGACAATGCCGCCGCTCTCGGCTCGCCGCTGCGATTCCGACAGATTGACGACTTGGCCGCCGCCAGATTCGAGCCGAATGGCATCGACGTACTGAATCCACCGAGCTTTGCTCTTGGAGCGCTCCCGTCGCCCGGAGTGCATCCCAAGCTAGGCGAAGCAGCCGGACGCTATCTGGAGCTTGCTTATCGACTGGCGCTGCAATCTCGCGTTGACGGCGTGGTCATGGCGCCGATGAACAAGGAATCTTTCCGCGCCGCCGGTTACGATTACTTCGACGAATTGCAATTCCTGGGTGAAATCACCGGCTGCGACGAGCCGTTCATCTTGGGCGCCGCCGGTCCGATCTGGGCAGTCGCCGTGACCGAGCATATCCCCTTCAAGGACATCGTCAGCCAGATCACGCGTGACCGCGTTTTGCGCTACATTGAGCATTTGCAGGGCGTCCTCTGCAAGCTGGGTCACGCTGAGCCGCGCATCGCCGTTGCCGCCTTGAATCCCCATGCGGGCGAGGGCGGGCTTTTCGGCCGCGAAGAAATCGATGATATCGCCCCGGCAATCCGCGATGCAATCCGAAATGACATCCGCGCCGAGGGACCGGCGCCGGCCGACATCGTCTTCAAACGCGCGCTGGATGGCGACTTTGACGGCGTTGTCTGCATGTACCACGACCAGATGAATATCGCGCGCAAGCTGCAAGCGCGCAGCGACATCGCCACGCTGTGGATGGGCTTGCCGGTCATCGGCGCTACCACCGCCCACGGTACTGCCTTCGACATCGCCGGGCAGGGCATCGCCGACCCCGGCAGTCTGCGCGCGGCGCTGGATTACGCGATCAAGCTGGCTTAGCCTCAGGGGTTGTAAGTCTGGATGTTGGCGGCCTTGTCGCGGCGGCGCAGGCGATCCATCCGCGGCAATATGTTTTCCATGATTTCGCCCTTGTCGAGCGTCAGATGCTCCCGCTTCCGCATGATGATTTGCCCGTCGCAAATCACCGTCTGCACATCGCCCGCTCGCGCGTTATAGACCAAACTGGCTGTGACGCTATTCAGCGGAAAGTGATGTGCCCCGCTCAAATCGACCAGGATGATATCCGCCAGCTTGCCGACTGCCAAGTCACCCAGGTCATCAGCCTTCCCATAGACGCAGGCGCTGTCTCGCGTGGCAATGGTCAGCGCCTGCGGGATCGTCAGCTTCTCCGCATCGCCGGTGACCTGCTTCTGCCCCAGGGCCGTCAAGCGCATGGCCTCCCATAGATCAAGCGTGTTATTGCTGACCGCACCATCCGTGCCCAAGCCGATGGCGATGCCTAGCGCCCGCAGTTCGACCAGATTGTTGAAGCCCATCGCCAACTTGGCATAGGTCTTGGGACAGTGGGCGATGCCGACGGGCGTCCGCAAGTCCGCCAGGATCTCCATATCGCCCGGCGTCGCGCCCAAGGCATGCGCCAGGATCGTCGGCACATTGAAGATGCCGCAATCTTGCAAGACTTCGATCGGTGTCTGCCCGCGCCGACGCAGGCTGGCTTGAGTCTGCTCGAGCGTTTCGGCGGCGTGGATGTGGATGCCGCTGCCGATCGCTTCGGCTTTTATTGCGCTGGCTTGCAAGAATTCATCATCGCAGGTATAGGGGGCGTGCGGCGCCAGTATCGTGCGGATGCGCCCGCCGGCCGCGCCATCCCAGCGTTGCGCGAAGGCGGCCGTTTCATCGATCTGATCCATGCCATTGGCGCCGAACATCGCTTGTCCGAGCAGGGCGCGGCTTCCGGCTTTTTCGACAGCGCGAGCGGCATAATCCATGTGCCAGTAATGATCGCTGACCGCGGTTATGCCGGCTTCGATCATCTCCAGCAGACCGAGCTGCATGCCCCAGTAGACATCTTCCGGCTCGAGGTTGGCTTCCAGATGCCAAATATAGTCGTTAAACCAGCTTTCAAGATTGACATCCTCGCCCAGGCCACGCCAAAGCACCATCGGCACATGAGCATGCGCATTGATGAAACCGGGCATCGCCACTTGTCCAGCAGCATCAAGCACTGTCTTGGCGTGGGAGGCATTGATTGAACCCGTCGGCGTGATCGCGCTGATCCGGTTGCCGGTCACCGCGATGTCTTGCTCGGCGAGGATAGTGGCTTGTTCATCATGAAGCTGCAGAACGTTGGCCTTGCGAATCAGCAGATCGACCATATCGCTGCGTCACTCGGCGCTCGGCTCCAGCGAGGTGAAATAATCACGCACAACATCGCGCAAGCCCAGCGGCACGTAGTCGCTTTCGAGGGCGCGGTTGGCGGCATTCTGATAATCACTGAAGACGGTATCATAACTCACGCGTGATTCGCCTGTCGGATTGTCGTCAAAGTCACCCTCGGCGAGCGTGGTGTCGCTGGCGTCTGTCTCAAGGCGGATCTCTTCTTGTCCGCCGCCGCCGATGCCGCTGGGGCTGTAAAGCGCTTCATATCTGATCTCGCCGCGTCCAGTCGGATTGTTTTCGCTGTCGGCGCCTTCATCTTCACCGCCGCTGCCCGGAAGACTGACATTGCTGGGCGCGCCCTCGCCAGCGCCAGCGCCCGCAGAGCGGCTGTCCGGATTCCGCCCGGGATTCTCACCCGATCCCGGGCGATTCTGCTGCGCCTCCTGGTCGCCTTGCTGCGCCTCGCCTGATTCTTGATCGCCCTGCTGCTCGCCCGACTCCGATTGCTCGGCCTGTCCCTGCCGTGGATCGGCTATCTGCTGCTGACCCTCCTGCGATTGTTGCTGCGCGATCGCCTCGGCGGCTTCTTCCGCCCGCTCCGATTGCTGCTGCAGCATAGCTTGGGCATTTTCGTTCTGCTGACGCTGCTGCTGCTCTTGGTCGAGTTGTTCTTGCGCCGCATCAAGCCCCTCTTGCAGCTCACTGGCGTTATTTTCCTGCAGCGCCTCAGCCATCGACTGCAGTTGCTCCGACAACTCGGGATTCATCTGTGCAAATTCCTCAGCAGCACGACGCAGCGCTTCTGCGGCTGCCTGCGCTTCTTCGGGGCTCATTTGTTCGGCGTCCTGCGCCATTTGATCCAGCGTCTCGGCGAGGTCCAGCAGATCGTCCGGCGGCTGCTGCAAGTCACCAGCCGAGTCCACATTTTCGCCTTCGGTTTCGGAGGGCGGGATGAAGTTTTCCAAGGCTTCGAGCGCCGCTTCCATCGCCGACTGATCGAGTTCGATGGTGTCTTGCAACTGGTTTTCCAGCTCCTGCAACTGCGATTGCAATTGGCTCATGGCGGCGAAGGCTTCTTCCTCGCTGATGTCTTCCTCCTGCAGGCGCTCCAGCGCAACTTCCAGCGCCTCCAGTATTTCTTGCCGGTCAATATCGTCTAGATCGGTGTCCTTGGCGACCGTCTCGATGATCTCGCGCAGGTCCTCGCGCGCCGCTTCCGCCGCCATCGATGGCGTATCCACGAACAATTCTTCACCTACAAGCGTTGGCAGCAAGATCATGCCGACCATCGCGAGCGCCAGCATGAGCAGGGCGACTAATTCGCGCGGCCGGAAATCCATCGCAATCTGCGCCTTGGGGTCGACAGCGCGCGCATGCTCCAGCGCATCGGCTATCTGCCGCGATTCAATCTCAGGATGCGTCTTGATGCGACCGTGCATCAACTCGAAAGCGGTGGAGATCCGCTCTTGTAAGCCGAACTCCAGGTCGAAATAACGGGCGCGGACTGGCAATTTCCGCGGGAAGAGCAATGTATAGAGCAGGTTCAATACGCCGCCGAGCGCGCATAGCCCCGCGGCAATCAGCGCCAACTGCTCTGCCTGCAAGCGAAACCTGAAATAGCCGACTGCGCCAAAAGCCACGCTTATCAACAGGGCGACGATCAATGAGCGCGGCGCCGTCTTGGAAAGCAGCCGCCATTCATGCCGCCGCTCCCAACTGTCGACGATCAGCTCAAGCTCGGTCGCCTTATTTTTATGCAACTGCGGATACTCCATATTGATTCCGTCCGACACTGTTCAGGCAACTGCTTCGTCAGTTCACAGGAAAAACGAATAGCACAGTGTTTCTCACTTCTTCCGCACTGCAGACCGAATGTACTAGCCGAAGGAACTTAACCCAATCCCCGATGGAGTGCTTCTTCTGCTCGCCTCTTACGATGCCGCCATGCTCGACGCCTGTTGCAGCTAGCTTGAGAAAGTCTTTGTCCTCGGTACAAACCACCCGTCCCATTACGGTGGCGCTCTGTAAATGCTGCGGATCATTAGCGCCAAGGGGACCTCGAACAGCGTCGATGCCGTGCAATCGCAATTGCTTAAGGATCTCCGGCGACAGATTCTCGTCGAGATAGAATTTCACGGGTAGAGTCACCATAATGGGATTCCGCCATCTGATCGTGGTTCAAACCGGAGAGCTCGATCACGACATCAATGTACTGTTTGTGATCCGCGTAGTAGTTCAGCGCATCTTGGACCATATATGACTCAATCCACAAATGGTCGGCGATTTGCTGCAGATTCATGTTATGAAAGTTCTGCAATCCGGCGATGGTCTTTACCTCAATACCTGTGCCTTCAATACAGGGTCTGCCGCTGCGAATCAGCGGATGCGTGGTGATACCCGGCGCCAACTTCTTATACTTGACCCCGTCAAAGTCTTCTCGAATGACCGGTCCCATGCGCTTCGCCGTCTTATCTTTGCTCGTCTCCGCCATCACCTTACCCTCCTCGCGCAGCTTGCATGTTCATTATAAACAGAACGACTGTAAAATCACAGCAAGGGCTTATTCGCAGAAGGGCTGTATAATTCTCTTGCGCTGTCGCAATCTCGCCCAAAGTGAACGAGGACATCCATGCCGCAAACCTACGTCGTAACCGGCGCTGCCGGCTTCATCGGCTCGCATATCGCTGAACGGCTGCTGCGCGATGGACAGCGCGTTCGGGTCATCGATAATCTGCTGACCGGCACGGCTGAACACCTCGACTGCCTCAAGTCACTCGATGGCGACCTGTCGATCACTATCGGCAGCATCACCGATCTCGACAAACTGCAGCAGCTATTCCACGGCACCGACATCGTGCTGCATCAAGCGGCGCTCCCCTCCGTCCCTCGCAGCATCGCCGACCCGCTGGAAACCCATCTGCATTGCCTGACCGCTACGCTAAACGTCCTGGTTGCGGCGCGCGACAATGGCATCAAGCGGGTGGTCTACGCCGCCTCTTCTTCGGCTTATGGCGATCTGGCTGGCGACGCAAAAGTGGAGACCATGGGTCCAGCGCCGATCTCGCCTTATGGCGCCGCCAAGCTGGCGGGTGAATATTACGCCGCCGCCTTCACGCACAGCTATGGCTTGGAGACGGTCTCGCTGCGCTATTTTAATGTATTCGGTCCCCGCCAGGATCCGACTTCGACCTACGCCGCCGTGATTCCCAAATTCATCACATCGATGCTGCGGGGCGACCGCCCGATCATCTTCGGCGATGGTCAGCAGAGCCGCGACTTCACCTATATTGACAATGTAGTGCACGGCAATCTGCTGGCTTGCCGGGCACCGGAGGCTGTCGGCGAGACGTTGAATCTGGCGGCCGGCGGACGCATCGTCCTGAACGATCTGGTCGCGCAGTTGAATGCCATCCTCGGCAGCGACCTCCAGCCGATCTACGCCGCCGAACGCCCCGGCGATATCTTGCACTCGCAAGCCGATGTGACGAAGGCAGGCGATCTACTCGGCTTCGAGCCGGTCGTCGATTTCCAAGAGGGTTTGCGCCGCACCGTGGATTGGTATCGCGAGACCTCCCCACTTCAAACCCCTCTCCCATAAAGAGTGAGGGGTTTTTGCGAATCGTACAGCATGGCTGTCGAAACGTCCGATATTTTGCATCATGCGAACCATATAGCTGCTCTCTCTAACTGGTCGTGTTCCCCTTCCCTCCTGGTGGGGGAAGGGGCTAGGGGATGGGGGGAGTTGCACGCCTCGTTTGGTAATCATCCGCACCTTCGCTATAATGCCCGCAAACGGCGAAAGTAGCGTGAGGCGAAGCATGTATAGCGACATCAGCAGCGAAGAATTCCGCGAACAATTCGCCAGCGGCGATGGCGCCGACTATCAATTCATTGATGTGCGTGAAGAAGAAGAACATGCCGAGGCGCATATTCCCGGCGTCACCAATATCCCCTTGAGTGAATTCATGGCGCGCGTTGACGAAATCAGCGAAGATACGCCCGTGCTGCTCGTCTGCAACACCGGTGTGCGGTCGGCGCAGGCGGCGCTCTTCCTGGCGAGCATGGGCTACGAGCAGCTTTACAATCTGGAAGAAGGCACCAAAGGCTGGATGAAAAAAGGCTATGCGGTCGAGAGCATTTGGACATCGTAGCAGTTCGATACGCATGGCAGTAGGAAACCGCTTATTTTGTAGATACACCTGAACAAGGAGTTGATGACGATGGTTTTACGCTCGATGGTAGGCGCAAGCGTCAAGCGCAAGGAAGATCCTGGACTGATTACCGGCTCCGGCAAATTCGTTGGCGATATCAAACTGCCCGGCATGCGCCACGTGGCATTTGTGCGCAGCCCCTATGCCCATGCCAAAATCTTGAACATCGACACGACGGCGGCCGCAGCGCGCGAAGGCGTGATTGCTGTCATCACCGGCGAAGACATGCGCGATCAATGGGAAACGGTGCCGGTCGCGGGCGGCTCCAAAGCGCAAGAACTCTACAGCCACTTCGCTCTATCTGTGGATCGCGTGCGCCATGTCGGCGAGGTCGTGGCTGCCATCATCGCTACTTCGGCTGAAGTTGGCGAAGATGCCATCGACGATGTCGACGTCGAATGGGAAGAATTGCCGGCAGCCGCCGATCTGCTCAGCGCCTACGCGGGTGATGCGCCGCCTGTCTTCGACGGCTTGGACAGCAACATCATCGACACGGGCGAAAAGAAAACCGACGACGTGGACCAGGTCTTCGCCAGCGCGCCCCACAGGCTTCGCCAGCGCATGCTCAGCCAGCGCCTGGCCGGCGTGCCGATGGAAGTGCGGGCGGTGGCGGCCGCGCCCGATGCGGTCACCGGCGGCATCACCATCTGGACCAGCACCCAGATTCCGCACGGCGTTCGCTCGGCTTTGGCGACCGCCCTGCGCCTGCCGGAGAACGTGCTGCGTGTAATCGCTCCCAACGTCGGCGGTGGCTTCGGCGTCAAGAACCAACTCTATCCGGAAGAAATCGCGGTGGCCAAGCTGGCGCAGCAATTCAATATGCCGCTCAAATGGGCGGGCACGCGCGTCGAACATTTTGTCTCTACGACCCACGGCCGTTCGCAGATCGCCGATGTCGCAGTCGCCTTTGACGACGACGGCACAATCTTGGGCTTGCGCCTGTACGTCATTGGCGAGTTGGGCGCGTACCCGCCTTTTTACGATATCGCCCACCTGACCGGCTTGATGGCGACCGGCAATTACCATATTCCTGCCGTTCACTTCAAAGCCAGCAACGTCTTCACCAACACCATCGCGGTGTCGGCTTATCGCGGCGCGGGACGCCCGGAAGCGATCTACTATATCGAGCGCGCCATCGACATGATCGCTGCTGAACTGGGAATCGACCCGGCCGATGTGCGCCGCCGCAATTACCTGAAGCCCGATCAATTCCCCTACAAGACACCGACCGGCTCAACCTATGACACCGGCGATTACGAAACCAATTTGACCACCGCGCTGAAGACGGCAAATTACGACGCCCTCCGCGCCGAACGGGCAGAACGCCGCGCTAGCGATTCCGATGCGCTGCTGGGCATCGGCATGGCGACCTACGTGGAGATGTGCGGCTTCGGACCTTACGAAAGCGGCGTGGTGCGCGTCGAGCCGAGCGGCACCGTCACGGTTTTCACTGGCGCGTCACCACATGGGCAGGGCTTGCAAACCACATTCGCGCAAATCGTCGCCGACGAAATCGGCGCGGATTACGACAAGGTCATCGTCCGCCACGGCGACACCGGTTCGCAGCCGGCTGGCGTCGGCACCTTCGGCAGTCGCAGTTTGGCCGTCGGCGGCTCAGCCATCATTCGCTCCGCGGGCAAGGTCCGCGACAAGGCCATCCAGATCGCAGCGCACATGCTGGAAGCCTCGCCCGGCGATATCGAATTTGCCGAAGGCGAGTACCGCGTCAAAGGCCTGCCCAGCCGCAGCCTGACGCTCGACAAGATCGCCGCCCGCGCCTACTCGGATCGCTTGCCCGATGACATCGACACCGGTTTGGAAGCCACCGATTTCTTCCGCCCGCCCGATTTCATCTACCCCTTCGGTACGCATGTCGCGGTGGTCGAGATTGAGCGCGACACCGGCGTGATCAGCCTGCGCGAATATTACTCCGTAGACGATTGCGGTCCGCGCATCAGCCCGCTCCTCGTGGAAGGGCAGATTCATGGCGGCTTGGCGCAAGGCATCGGACAGGCCCTGCTGGAAGAAATCATCTTTGATGAGCAAGGTCAGCTGCTTACCGGCACGATGATGGATTATGCTATGCCCCGCGCCGACAACTTTCCGCCCTTTACCATCGACAAAACCGTGACCGCGACCACGCTCAATCCGCTGGGGGCGAAGGGCATCGGCGAAGCGGCTACCATCGGCTCGACGCCGGCTGTCGTCAACGCCGTCATTGACGCGCTGAAACCCTTCGGTGTGCGCCATCTCGATATGCCGCTGACCCCGCGCCGCATCTGGGAAGCGATCAACTCGGCATAATCGTCAGGCAATGCGCCATGTCAGCAAAATACGTCCTCGATCGCGATCTGTCCGAACTTGAGCAAATGGCGGAAAGGCTGCGCGAATACCTCCTCGGCGATGCCCTCTATATGCCCATCGGCGGTGGCTTCTTTCGCGCTTCCACCACGCCACAGCTGACCTTGGGCGCCGCGCTGCTTCGCCGCCGGCGGCTGTCACTTCTGCGCGCCTCGTTGAATTTGCCGCAGCAATCGCGGCTTGATGCGGCGCTGGGGCAGCACGACAGCGTGCATGGCGAGTGGACTGTGCATTACGAAAAGAAGCTCAAGCAGGAAGCGCCATCGCGATTGAAGCTGATGCGCGCCTTCTTCCGCGACTGCAGTGAGAGCCCGCGTGACTGCGGCGCCGCCTATCCCGTGGAGGCGCTGCGGCGTACGATCGTGCAGGAGATTTTGCTGGCGATGGACGAGCTCGCTTACGACAAGGGCGAACTGATGGCGCAGGTGCAGCAGACGGATGTCGCCTTGCGCCGCCTCCTGCATGCCGGCGCCTTCATTTGGTCAGTCGGGCTGGAAGCGGTGTATCCGCGCTCGACCTTCTGGTGGCTGCATGGCAGTCCCGCTGGCTAGCGCAGGCGTGACTCGTTGAGTTACGCCCTCTATCGTGTATAATCTGGTTGACGCAGAGGTCGCGGGAGAGCGGTAATGAAGACATTCCTGTGGAAGAAGCGAAGCAGAACCTCGACGAAGTGCTCGAACACGCCAAACAAGGTGGCACGGTGATCATCATCGGCGATGATGACCAAGCCTATGAGCTTGTGTCCACAATCGTACCAAAGAAAGGTCCACGCAAAGCCGGCCGCGCCAAGGGTAAGATCATCATCACCGACGAGTTTTACGAACCGCTGCCCGAGTTCAAGCCATATATGGAATGAGCTATCTGCGGGATACATCGTCCTTTCTCTGGTTTGTTAGCGGCGACACTAGGCTGAGCAATTCAGCCAGGACTATTCTCGAAAACTCTATTGGCGAAGTCTTTCTAAGCATGGCTAGCGTCTGGGAACTAGCGATTAAAGCTAACTTAAGAAGGGGTTTGGAGTTGCCGCGCCCTTTCCCTGCATTCATTGACGAAGAGTTGGAAGAAGACCGCTCCAACTCCTGAACATCAACATATCTCATCTCAAGCGCGTGGCTGATCTTCCGCTCATCCACCGCGACCCCTTCGACAGATTGATCATCGCGCAATCACAGCTTGAAGACTTGCCTGTCATAACCAGCGATGTCGCCTTCGATCACTATCCGATCCAGCGCGTCAGGTAAACAAGCTCCATTGCAATGAACCTTTTCGTCGTCTTCATCTTCGGGGCAGTGCTGCTAGGGGCGGGCGGAATGCTCTCCCGGCTTGGCGCATGGCGCAGCCCCGTATCGCGCTAGCCGCAACGCTATACTTGGCACTGGTGGCAGATGGGGCTGGACTTGGGGTATCCGAGAGCGACGATCCAGTGGTTTAGCCGAAGCCCGGATTCAACGAGTTGATTGCTGTGGAACCAGATTGAACCGACATTCATTGACTTTTCAAGTCAAACAAGTACACTACGAATGTAAGGGGATCATGGAGTAGAGATGTGGAGACCTATACCATCAAAACCGCACAGGGCAACTTGAATCAACTGCTTTCTGATGCGCTCCAAGGGAAAACCGTCGTGATCAAGGCAGAAAATGGTCGCAGCGTAAAGCTTGTTCCTACCCCGACAAAGGTGACGAAACCACGTAGACCTGGTAGCGCGCGCGGAAAAATCTGGATGGCAGACGACTTTGATGAACCACTTGATGATTTTGCCGAATACACGGAATGAGGTATTTGCTTGACACTCATGCCTTCCTCTGGTTTGTCAAGGGCGACCAAGCTCTCAGTACAGCATCACAAGAATTGATTGCAAATCCTAACAGCCTCATATATCTAAGCGTCGCCAGCATCTGGGAAATGGCAATTAAGGTAAGTAGAGAGAAGCTTGCTGTTCCGTCTCCGTTTCACACGTTTGTAGCTGGCGAGTTAGCCGATAATGACTTCGCCCTTTTCAGTATTTCAATCGAACACGCGGAAATAGTGGCGAGTCTTCCGTTCCCAAAGTCTGGTCACCGGGATCCTTTTGACAGATTGATAGTCGCGCAGTCTCTGTGTGAGAACTTGCCGGTAATCACCAAGGATCCCGCTTTCGAAGACTACCAAATTCAACGAGTGTGGTAGCCACCTCCCTCACCACATGAACCTTTTCGTCGTCTTCATCTTCGGGGCAGTGCTGCTAGGGGCGGGCGGAATGCTCTCCCCGGCTTGGCGCACGGCGCAGCCCCGTATCGCGCTAGCTGCAACGCTTTGCCTGGCGCTGGTAGTCGGTGGCGCGGTCTTCTACAGCGAAGCCTTCGGCTGGGACACGCTGGTGGTGGACTACCTGCTTTTTGCGCTGCTGTCCTTTGTGGTACTTGGCGGCACCCTGTCCACCGCGCAGGCTCGTGCTGAGGCGCGTGGCGAACGGTTGGCGGATCGTGATCAAGGCTGGCCCGGTCCGGAAGACCTGGCTTTCTTTGCGCTGGTGGCGCTGGTCGTCATCATTCCGCTTATGCATTTGCCGGCGCCGCTGGGCACACAAGGGCAGATCAGCGCCATCCACAGCTTGACCACGCGCGAAACCGAATCCTTCACGTCGTTGGCGCCCCTGGCAGCAGAGGCCAGTGTCATCGTATCGCCCGGCTTCCATGCGCTCTCCGCCTACCTCAGCCAACAGCTCGGCCATTCTGCCCCGCTCATTCAAATGAGCGTCTCCGCCGTGGTCGTCTACTTGCTGGTCTGGCTGGCTTACGATTTCGGCGCCGAGCTGCGCGACAAGCGGCTGGGACGCGCATTGGCGATTTCACTGCTCTTGTGCGGTGGCTTGCACGTCAGCAACCTCGACGGGCATTTCAGCGAGCTTTTGGCGCTGCTCTTCATGCAGGCTTTTCTATTGTATGCGCTGCGCATCCTGCGCCGATTCAACCTTGCCGACTTGATCGCCGGTGGACTGATGATGGGCGCCGTCATCTATACGAGCTTGAGCCTCAGCCTCATCATGCTTTTCGGATTCACGGCTCTTATTTGCTTGGTTTGCTTCGTCCGCGGCGATGCCATCGACCTGACGTCGCGCTTGAGTCTCACCATCGGCTTTCCCCTGGTGGCGCTGCTGGGCATTGCGCCCTGGCTGGTCAACAACTTGCCCTTGATGCTGCCCATCAGCCCGTCTCCCTTCAGCGCCAACTTGAACAACCTCGCCCTAATGACGCGCGCTCAGGGCATCATTATTTTGCCGCTGGTACTTTGGGGCATGGCAATTGGTTTGCGCGCGCGTGACAGCATACGTTTTTCGTCCCTGCTAATGCTGGTCTGGCTGCTGCTCGTTGTCGATTCATCGCTATTCGGCGTAATCGGCGGCCTGCTGCCTCCGCTTGGCGCGCTAACGAATGCGCCAAATCTGGCGCGGCATGGCGTTATCCTGCCCTTCACCTGGTTCGCCGGTCTCGCGCTGCTGCAAATATGGGAAGTCCGCCTCTCGGCAGCATTCAAGCAGCGACTGCGCGATGCCTTTAATCCCCTGATCGCGCTGGCTGCAATCGTAATCGTGATCGTTGGCGTCGCCTTTCAGCCGATTCTGAGCGCGCTGCGCCCAATCCTCGCCTTGCCGCCGCAGACGCTCACGCGGGATGATGAGGCGGCGATGAGCTGGCTGCGCGAAAATACGCCGGACGATGCCTTGCTCTTGGCGGCCGATGGCGGCGGTTGGTTGCCTGTCTTCGCGGAAAGGCGAGCGCTGGACCTGCGCGCTGTGCAATACTTCGAGTGGGACTTCCTGGGGCGAGCAGATGTCAGCGCGGATGATGTTGGCTATGTGTTTGTGCCGGCGGGTATGGACGCGCCGGTAGAGTTGCCACTTAAGCAAGTATTCGAGCAGGACGGAGCGCGAGTGTTTGAGGTGATCGAGAGATGAGAAGCGCCAGGGAGTGTTTGCTTGTTAATCTGCCTCGGATTGGGTTGATCGTGGCAGGACTTTCTCGGCGGCTGCGGCAGGTCGGCCAAGCTGATTGCGGTTATGGCGAACCCCGTGCACATAGATGCTTGCAATCGCCAGCACTTCGGCAATCAGCACGGCTGCGGCAAAAGCGCTCTCGCCCAGATAGACCAGGTGAATGCCACCGGCGCCCGCTAGCACAGCACCCACAAGGCCAATCCATTGTCCGCATTTTCCTTGATCACAGACTTTGTTATTGTCACGGAATCGTTGTGATTCTGTAATTCCAGTGCCATCTGGCGCCTAAGAGATTCCTCAAAATTAGAGAGCAAACGATCGTTCGCCTCCATCTTCTTGATTTCTCCCTGCTCGTACAAATCAAAGATTCGCTCGGCAGTGCCCGGCACATTATGTTCCAGCCTGTTGCCAACTGATGCGGCGGGAGGGAACCCGTGTAGTGTTCTTCCAATCGGAACTGAATAAAATACTGGCCGAATTTTCGACTGAATTGCTTGCGTTTATCTTCAGGTAGGGAATTGAGCAATTCCAAGGGCAGTGACGGTTCACTTTCAGCATCGGAATCTTCAATAGGCGTTTCCCGTTGCGAGCCGTCTTCAATACTCAATGACCGTTTCCTTCAGCAATTGCTTTTTCTTGCTCGTTCAAAGCCCACAACAGAGCCTCGCCGACTTGTTGCCAGGCGGCGCTAACAGCATCAGAATCCCGGGTTCTGAACTCCTCCTGCAAGTCAGCAAGAAACCGCTCGTTCACACCCTGACTTAGGACCCCAAACAAATCGAATGCGCTCGCCATTCCATACAGAAACGGTCGTTCCGGCAGCATATACTTTGCGGCGATTTCCTTTTTATGGTCGCGCATGATTGACAGCCTCTCGCCCACCGTTTGACTTTCACAAACATTTTACGCAGTAAATATGAGCAATGTCAACAGATTCCCCAGACTCTCACCTTTGACACAGCATGAATACTATACCACCATCTGCGCTATACTCCACCCATTCCACACCACATAAAGAGCGCCCAACATGCCCAGAAAAAAAGTCGTCGTCACCGGCGCCAGCGGTACCATCGCCGGCGTCTTGCTGCCCGCCCTGCGCCAGCGCTACCACCTGACGCTGCTCGACACGCGAACCACCGACAGAGCCGGCAATGACGTAGAAGGCCTGCAAATCGCCGACCTGATGAACAAGGATCGCGACAGCTACCGCCACTTCTTCGCCGGCGCCGATGCCGTCGTTCACTGCGCTTACTACCGCGTCCATGACCAAGGCGACGACCGCTATTTCACCTCCGAACTGGAGAACCTGCAGCTCACCTACAACGTCTATCAGGTCGCCTGGGAGGAGAGCGTGCGGCGGCTGGTGGCTGCCAGCACCAATCACGCCGCCGACTTCTACGAGAACTACGCGCTTGATGGCGCCGTGCCGATGGTGACACCTGACAAGAACGCCTCCGATAATTGGTACGGCTGGGGGAAGATCGCCTTCGAGCAGATCGGGCAAGTTTATGGCAGCGGTGTTACATATGGCGGTTGCCCGCTGGAGAATGTGCAGATCCGCATCGGCGGACCGCGCGAGACTGATGTCGCCGCCGCGCCACTGGGCGATCTGCGCCGGATGCGCCGCGCCCTGGCCGTTTACATCAGCCAGCGCGACATGTCCCAGCTATTCATCAAGAGCATCGAGACCGAAGACATCCGTGACCAGCTTGGCGTTCCCTTTCAGATCTTCTACGGCATCAGCGCCAATCCCCATGCGATCTGGAGCATCGCCAACGCCCGCCGCGTCATCGGCTACGCGCCGCAGGACAACTCTGAAGAGCGCTTCTTCGACCTGATTCAAGCGCATATGAAGGCAGCAATTACATGACGATGGCGCTAGCGTTCGAAATCGTCTGATAAGACGCTCACAGTAGCAGCCTGCTACTGATTGCCTCGGAAACGCGGTGTACCTGCCGTCTCCATTCGTGAGTCACCCCTCTCCATTGCTATGGGGAGGGGCCGGGGAGGTTAAGACCGAAGTCTCAGGCGCGCAACAACCGCGGCGCCAGCTCGCGCGTATACGGCTCCAGCAATTTCAGGGCTCCCTCGACGGCCGCCAGCGCCAGATCAACCTCGTCGTCTTGTACCGGCGTGCAGATGCTGAACATGCCGCGATTGCTGGTGTAGACGCCGCGATTAAGCAGCTCGAGGTGCAGCAACTGGCGCAACTTGACGATGTCCTCACCGGCGCGGCGGGCATCAGCCAAGCTGACGACCGGCTCATCGGTCCAATGAATCTGCTGCAGCGAGCCATATCCCAGGCATTGGGCGCGGATGCCCAGCGAATCGAAGATGTCGTTGATCCCGACTTGCAGCCGCTCGCCCATGCTGTTGATGCGCGCGATCGCCGTGTCATCCAGCCGCTGCATCGCTTCGATTCCGGCGGTCATGGTCATATTGTTGCCGTTGAATGTGCCGCTGTGGAAGACGAAGTCGGGATTTACAGCGGGATTGAATAATTCCATGAGGTCTTTGCGCCCGCCAAATGCGCCCACCGGGAAGCCGCCGCCGATAATCTTGGCGATCGCCGTCATATCCGGTATCGCACCCTCGATCGCCTGCATCCCTCCGCTGCTGAGGCGCAGGGTTACGATCTCATCGAAGAGCAGCAGGATGCCGTACTTGTCCGCCAGGGCGCGCAATCCGCGCAGATAGCCCGGCGCCGGCGGCACCATGCCACCTGCATTGGGCATCGGCTCGACGATG
Organism: Phototrophicaceae bacterium; assembly: GCA_965223515.1. Lineage (GTDB taxonomy): Bacteria > Chloroflexota > Anaerolineae > Aggregatilineales > Phototrophicaceae > UBA6055. The sequence continues at coordinate 2,426,724 of CBDCWK010000002.1, read as the reverse complement.
ATTCCGGCAATGCGCTCATGGTGCTTTTGCAGCAGCGCTTCCATCGCCTCCAAGTCGTTGAAAGGCGCGACCATCACGGCATTCAGCACCGCCTCCGGTACTCCCCGACCTTCTATCCGCGCCGCCGGCTGACCGGTCGCATCCAAATCTGCGCTGACGCTCACCTCGACGAAATCATGCGAGCCGTGGTAGCCGCCGTCCATCTTGACGATGATGTCACGACCGGTGAAAGCGCGCGCCGCCCGCATCATCATCATGGTGGCTTCCGTGCCTGAGTTGGTGAAGCGCAGCATCTCCATGCTGGGTATGCGCTTGATCAGTAACCGGGCGAGCGCCACTTGTGGCTCGGCCGCCGTCCCGAATACCGTTCCGCGCGTCAATTGATCGGCGGCGTATTCAACGATATCGGGCTGCGCATGACCGTGCACCAGCGAGGTGAAATTATTCAGCAGGTCGAGATAGCGGTTGCCATCGCAGTCCGTCAGCCAGGCGCCTTCGCCCGCAGTCATATAGGTGGGGTAGGGCAAGAAGTAAGTGGCTGCGCGGGTATCGCCGGCCGGCAAGTAACGCTGCGCCTCTTCGTGCCGCGCGCGCGATCCCGGCGTGCGCTCGCGATAGCGCGCTACGATTTCATCTTCAACCTTCAATGCAGGCACCATAATCGTCATATCATCCGCTCGTTCCAGCCCTAGGCACTCATAAGATTTGCAAGGATTGTAATCCGCGCGAGCAACGGAGTACAACATCTGCCCTCTTGCGAAAGCTGTGAATTCGCTAGATAGGCTGCGTCGAGGGCAGCTCTTCCTCATATATGGGATAGATGTCCCGAGAGACGGGGAGAACGAGGTGGCAGTGACTGTAGCGTGGTGAAGCTAGGGTTCGGGGGTAATCACTCCTGCGGGCAGCACTTCGTGCGGCTGTGAGCGCGCATCCGTTTAGGAACTGCGTGCGCCGCTCGCTTGCGCCATAGGCGCTAGCGCCGCAGGTGAATATACCCCCGAAAATCGCGAATTGGCGACCAAATGGACGCGTGTGCATGGTGAATTTCATGGGCATGACATAAGGCGCGACCGATCAAGCGGGATTCGCCACCCGAGCAGAGAGCGCATAGAGATTCGAGAAAATAAATCCCTCATAATTCAACACTCCTCCTGTTGCCCGGGCGCCCGCCTGCGCAGCTTTCCGGCAATCGCGCAACTGCCCTTGGTCTCCGATAGTCAGGTCAATTGGCCTGTTCTATAATCGGAGCATAAATCAACGACAAATGGAGTACCGATGCAACGCCTTAACCTGCTCTTGCTCATGATATTTACGCTTGCCGGCGCAGTTCGTGCCCAATCAGACGAGCTCATGCTGGAATGGGATCCCGTGCGCAACACTGTCACTGGCGAGGTGGAACTTTTCGGCAGCGCCAACATCCCCGACCAACAGTGGTTTTACGTGGAAGTCGCCCCTTATGACGCGACGCAGCCGGACGTCGCCTGGGCGCCGATAGCCAATCTGCAATTCGAACCCGTGGTAGATGGCGCGCTTGGAGATTGGAACACGGTCATGCTCACCGATGGTTTTTACCAGGTGCGGCTGCACGCGGTCAACAGCGCGCAGGAGAGCTTGCACTATGCGCTCGCGCCGATCCTCGTCAACAACGACGGCGAGCTGGTCAACACTGAGCCGGTAGAGGTCATTGCCGGGCCGGGGTCGGCTGCAGCGCAAGGCGCGCCGCAACTGGAGAATCGCTTGCCGTTGCCGGTCGGCGGGCATATTTTGCACTTTGACGATGAGACGCAAGCAGCCATGCGCTCAGCCGGAATGACTTGGGTGAAGAAGCAGGTGAAGTTCGGCATATCTGATGGTAAAGACCTCATCGAGACAGCTCATGCGCAGGGGTATAAAGTGCTGCTTGGCGCATTGGGAGACAAGGACAGGCTGGCAAGCGACTTCGATGCGTATGTGGCGGACTTCGCCGAATACGTCGCGTTTTTGGCGCGGAACGGCGCGGATGCCATAGAAGTCTGGAATGAGCCCAATATCGATCGAGAATGGCCCCGAGGTCAAGTCCACGGCGCCAGTTATACGCGTCTCCTCAAGGCAGCCTACCCAGCGATCAAAGCCGCCAATCCGGACACTTTGGTCATCAGCGGCGCCCCGGCGCCAACTGGCTTCTTTGGCGGCCGCTGCCAGTCAGGCGGCTGCGACGATCATGTGTTTATGCAACAAATGGCGAGCGCCGGCGCCGCCGACTACGCTGATTGCATCGGCGCGCATTACAACGAAGGCATCCTGCCGCCCACTGCCCAGGGTGGCGATCGACGCGGCGAATACCAGACCTACTATCTGATACTTATGCTGCGTCGCGTCGCCTGGCCCTTCCGCAATGCCGATATCCCCATGTGCATGACCGAGACGGGCTATCTCTCGCCCGAGGGTTATGGTCCGCTGCCGCGCGGCTTTGAGTGGGCGGCGACCACCTCAGTGGCGGAACAAGCTACATGGCTTTCGCAGGCGCTCTTGATTATGTCCAACTTTGAAGAAATGCCGGTCGAATTGGCCATTGTCTGGAACATCGATTTCGACACTTACGATGCCGACCCGCAAGCCGGTTACGCCCTCATCCGTCCCGATGGCAGCTGCCCGGCTTGCGATGCCATTGCGACCTTGCAGCGCTAAGTGACTCGCGCATCACGCTAACTTGCTGGGGCGATCGGCGGTCAGTGTCTACGCGACCCACTGGGTCGCCCTCTGATCCTCACCGCGTGCGCAAAACACTTGACCGCGTTCGCGCAAAAAGTTGAGATGGGCGAGTGTTTCCGCCAGGGCAAAGCGCCACTCGTGCGGCGTCAAGCGTTGGAGATCGAAGAGCTGCGCGGCTATCTCCAAAACTGTTCGGGCACCCGAGGCGATTGCTTCATGTGTATGCGCCAGGCGCTGCTGATGATGGGCGATCAACTCCTCGATCCTGCCTGCCCAGTCAGTAATCAGCCACTTGTGCCCGGGCAAAGCCAAGCGCACATCGACAGTCCTTAGCTCCTTCAACGAAGCCAGATAGCGCCAAAGAGGGTCCGGCTCGCTATGCGGCCAACTGCCGATATTGGGCGTGATGCGCATCAGTACATGATCGCCGGAGAGCATTAGTTGGTCAGCGGCGTCATAGAAGATCATCTGGCCGTCGCTATGCCCCGGCGCGTGAATCGTGCGGAATACGCGCTCACCCAGGCGCAGGGTCGTGTCGGCCTGTAGCAAATCATGCCCTGCCGGATGCGGCTGCGTTGAATCACGCGTGCTGAACAACGCGCTTTCGATATTATCAACCGACTCCTCGTCCATGCCGCAATCGAGCATCCACTGATGATAGAGCGCGGTATTCGTCGGGCGATAGAAGATCTGCATCTGTCGCACTTCGCGCGCCGGCAGAAAAAGCGGGATGGGGGCTTCGATCTGCTGCTGCCACCAGCCGGCCATGCCGTAGTGATCCGGGTGCATGTGCGTCAAAACGATTTTTTCAATATCAGCAGCTTCAATGTCCAGCGTGTTCATGGCGCTCTTCCACTGCGCGCGCGCCGCCGCTGTATTCAAGCCGGTATCAATGAGCGTCCAGCCGCCGCTGCCACGCAGCAGGTAGCAGTTGACGATATTCAAGACGTAGGGCAGGGGAATCTGCACCTGTATGATGTCGTCCGTGATCTGCGTGATGCCGCTGTCGCTCATTCGTGGGTCCTCGCTTTGGCGCGCGGATTACAGCGAGGAGCCGGCTACGGCTGCGCTTCGGAAATATCGCCGGTGAAGAGATAGAACATGATGCCGTAAGGCGTCATCAGCTTCTGATAGGTCAGATCGCCGGGGTCGCCGCTATCGTCAAAGGGCTGCAAGTCAAAGCCCTCGGCGAGCAGTTGCGCATTGACCTCTTTCATATCGGGCGCGAAATGACAGATGGCGAAGGGTTCGTCGACATCTTCCTGGTGCAAGCCGATCAAGAATAGCTGGTCAAGCCAGATGCCCCAGGGTGTGGGCTGCCCATACTTGCCCAGCACCTCGTAGCCGGCCGCCTCCCAAAAGGCGCATTCCACTTCAATATCGGGAATGAAGGCGGAAAGCTCGCCGAATTTACCCAGGCGCGTGATATCCTGCGCTTGCGCGACATTGTCGTGTGGCAACTCGCGTGGCGGCGGATCGCTGCTTAGCAAGATGCGGATGCCCGCCGGGCTGGTGAGCGTGTCATCAACAATGTCCAGCCCACTCGCCTGCAAGGCGGCGAGATCGCAGCCGTAATAGCGCAAGCTTGGGTTTGCCCCCTTGCCCGGCAATAGGTGCAAGTGATAGCGCCCATCGGTGTAGACATCATCGCCCAGCGCTACCAAACCTAACTTCTGGTAGTAGGCGCCGGCAGCTGCGGTATCGTCAACATAATTCAAGATTTCGACATAAGTTCCCAATTTCATCGTCTGTTCTCCTCGGAACATTTCTGGATTTCCAGTGGGTGATTCTCAACTCGGGTTATTTCGCCCGGGACGAAGCAAGATTAGAAGACTAATCATCCACAATACGATGCCGATGTAAAGTGCGGCGCGCCAAAGCCGGGGTTCGAAGCTGAAGCTGACGGTGCTCTCGCCGGCCGGCACTGGCAGAGCGCGGAAGATCAGATTCGCGCGGTTGATCGCTACCGGCTCGCCGTTCACGGTCGCTTGCCAGCCCGGGTGCCAGGTGTCCGCGAGAACCAGGGTGGCGGCTTGCGGGGCGGAAACGGCGAGCGTAACGCGAGTGTCAGTGTATTCGACTATGTCGACGCGCTCACTGCCGTCCAAAGTTGCTGTGCGAGCCGGCGCGTCGCCGTGGATCACGACCTGCTCACCCGCGCGCAGCAGCCGCAGCGCCTCAGCATCGCCTGCGGGGTCATCCGCGACGGCTAGGGTTTCCGCTGCCAGGTAAGCGCGTTTCCCGGTTGGCGGCAGCCTAAAGACTTTGACAGCGCTAGAGAGCACGCGCTCGAAGGGCGGCGGCTGAGTCTCCTGGAAGCTCTGCGGGTGCTGACTGTTAATGGCGGTGATGGCTACGATACCCGCCTGCTCGAGAAGGATATCCGGCAGGTTCGCTATATCGGTGATCGTGAGCAGAAAGTCTTCTTGTACAACCGTTGACGGCGCGTCTAAAGAAAGCGGCTCGCGATGCACGATGCCCACCTGATCGAAACTGCCGTCCAACGGAAGATCGAGCGTCCTGACATCCGCCCAGAAGGACCATAGCGCCGTGTCATAGGCAATATCATCGTGCCAAATATCGAAGACTTTGTCGGTGATGATATAGCGGGTATCGGTGGCTTCCAACCAGCGCCGATCGGGAATGCAAGCGGCGCGACAAACGCGGAGGGTCATGCGCTCGCCCAGTCGGCCATCCACTGCCAGCGTTGCATCCGCCGGCAGCAGCAGCGAACTGAAAAGCGAATAGCTGCGGCTTGGTGTGATGCCACCGCCGAAGCCGTCAATGCTGGGGATGCCCCAGGTCAGCGGCAAGTTGGGCATCATCGTCTCCTGCATCTTGACCGCATCCAGAGCGTGGAATTGCGCGGCATAGTCCATTCCCAGCTGGTCGTAACCATGCCGCAGCTCGGTGATATCACCGGGATCAAAGTAGAGTCGACTGATGGAAAGCGTCCGGCCGGGAATGTCTTCTTCAGCTTGCAGCGCCAACAACTGACTGATGGTTTGGCGCTGTCCCAGATAGACTTCGGGCGGAGACAGATCATTGAAGGGCAAGTTTTGCGCCGCCAGGAAAAGCTCCGCGGTCAGCAGCGCGGCGGCGGCAATCTGCGTCCAGCGTCGCCGAAGAGAGAGCAGGGCGATCAGCAGCAGCCAGCTGCCCAGCCAGATTGCCAGTGAGTCAGCGCTTATTGCCGGCCCGCCGAATATGAGACTCGGATCGGGCTGCAATACAAAGCGCGTCACGGCGATCAGCAGGGCAATGAAGCCAGCCACCAGCAGAATACGGCGCCCTTGTTGAATCGCTTTGGGCGCGGTGGGCGTCAGCGACTCGATGCCCATGCCGGCCAGCAGCGCCATCGCCAGACTGAATAGCGCCAGGAAGCGCGCCGGCACGCGAAACAAATTAAAGCCGGGCAGATGCGCCAGCAGAAAATAGAGCGGGTTATATCTGCCCAGCGCCAGCGCCAGACCGACTAGCGCCAGCAGCAGCCATATCCTTTTTTGCCGATAGTCGGGCCCGGCTGAAACGATTCCCCAGAGTGCCAAGCCCAAGCCAATGACGCCAAGCGAAGCGACATATTCGCCAAAGATCTGCCCGTCAAAGCTCGGCAGGAAGGCGCGACCCAGCATACTCGGCGGCAGCGAGAAGGCGGTCGCCTCTTGCACGCTAAATCCGCCGCTTCGGTTCGACAGCAGCGCCAGCTCCAGGCTCGGCAGCAATTGTGGCAGCGACAACAGCAGCGCGCTGCCGAAGCATGCCGCCAGAATAAGAAGCGCCCGCCGCATTCGTATGGCTCGACTGCCGTTCCCGCTTTGCGAAGCGCTGAAGAATAGCCCGTAGAGTCCCAGTCCGATTCCGCTGATGAAGACAGTTTGCGTGTGCCCGCTGAAGATTTGCAGCGCCCATGCCATCGCCAGCAAGAGTCCCGCTCGCCACCGTCCCTCGCCACTCAGCAAGCGGTGGTATAGCGCGAAGAGGATCGGCATCCAAGCCAAGCCCTGCAGCTGATTGATCTGTTCCACGTGGTTGCCGATGAAGCCGCCGAAGGCGTACAAGATGCCGGCGACAAGCCCGGGCAGCCAGCGTTTGCTCACCACTTGACGATATAGGCAGCAGGTACCAGCCGCTGCCAGCGCCGTATGCAGCAGGATACTTAGGGTAATGGCGGTCGGCGCGCGGAAGGGGGTGGTCAGCCAATTCGGCGGGTAATAGGTGCCGAGTTGTGGATTCGCCAGCAGCGGCACACCCATAAAGAGCTTAGGCGTCCAGAGCGGCAATTCGCCGGCGCGAAAGGCTTGATTTCGGGCATCCCAATACGGATAGAAATATTGATAGGTATCGCCACGCGCCAGAATCTTGCCACTGAAGGCCAGTTGGTGAAAAAAGAGCAAGGGCAAGATGAGGATAAGGACCGAGCACAGTATTGGCTTCCAGCGTAGCGAGGTCATAGGCGGTCGCGACCTCGCTGCGCCATTGCCCACTCCTCACTGTGAATCAAGCCGCGTGATGCCAAGGCAAGCCGCAGCCGCCGCAATGGGGGCGGCTGCCGCCGCTCCCGCTGATAGCGTTTCCAACGCGCCCGGGCTTCGGGACCCCAGAGGAAGTCGGCCACGTCAGCCGGTAGTGCGATTCCGCCGACATTACCCCAGCTATCCCAGGCTTCACGCTGAACGCGCGGATTCGCCGGGCACAGATGATGCCATTCGCCGCGCCGCATGAAAATGATATTGACTTCGATGTCCTCTTGTTCGCCGCCGGTATTGCTCAGGTTGTTTCCGTGAATCAGGAATTCGCCGCCATTCGCGCGTCCATGATGAATTTTCGCCACCTTCAGCGCGCGGCTCGCCCATTCGGTATCCCCGGCGACGCGAAAATTAGCATCAAAGGGTCCGAGCTTTTCGAATAGTGATTTGCTCGCCATGAAGAAGGCGCCCAAGCCATTGCGCCGCGTGAAGCGCTCGCGCTCGAAGGGGCAGGGCACGTCGATCCGCCGTTCGCGCGGCAAGACGCCAAAACGCTTGTACAGAATTACGCGCGTAAAGGGGAAGTCAACCAGGTCAGCGCCGCGCTGTAAAGCGCCATACCCTTCGATGAAGGCTTCTGCCGAACGAATGTCATCGGCATTCCAGGGCGCGAAAAAGGGCGACTGTGACAGGGCAACCCCGCGATTCCAGGTGGCGTACAAGCTCTCGCGCGGCACGTAATGCGGGGTCATTCGACCGTAGTATTGCGAGTTGATCGCTTGCGCCAGCCGGTCGATTTGCTCGCGCTCAGGCTGCGTGGCATCATTGACGATCGGCAGATAATGAACCGCGATGCCGCTTTCGCTGACCCGTTTGGCGAAGCCGAAAACCGCGGCGGCGAAAGTGGGCAGGTGATCTTCACAGCGATATAGAGATGAGATAATCGCAATGGACATCGGGGTGGCGCTCCGTCAGTGGAAGCTGCCAACTATCACAACATAAGCGCGGCGCAAAATCAAGCGCTTTCTAGCGGTCCGCGCTGCAGCGAAACACAGGCAAGCTGCTCGGCGGCGCCGCCCCAATGCGCTTTGGCTTGACAGGCGGTCTCGCTGAGTTGATCTGCTTCGTCAGGAATCGTGGTGCGCAGGCTGATGGTCATGTATAGCTCCAGGCTCAGTCAAGGCTCAGAACTTGCTCTGTCGTCAGGATCACGGCGAACTCTTCATGCAAATTCGCCAGTGCCAGGCTGTGCACCGTCTTGGCGGAGTAATGTGTATCATCGTAGCTGCGGCGTTCATGTGCCGCCGTGGCATCAGCTACTACGACCGTGTCGAAGCCGAGATTATCGGCCATCCGCGCTGTTGATGACACACAGTGGTCGGTTGTCAATCCGGCGAGGACGAGCGAATCGATACCTGCCGACCGCAGGCGCCTCTCCAGGTCGGTGCCGATGAAGGCGCTGTTGACTTGCTTTTGTATGACCGGTTCAGGGTCTCTTGGCGCGACGATGCTCTTGATGGCGTTGCCGGGCAAGCCGGGTCGTAACGGCGAATCCAGCTCGGTTGACATGTGCTGAATATGGAAGACAGGCCGCCCGCTTTGGCGCCACTTGGCCAAGAGGCGCGCCATATTGCTTTCGGCGGCCGGGTTGTTGCGCTTTCCCAGTCGGGGCTCGTCCAAACCCGCTTGCACATCAATGAGAATCAGCGCTGTCTTTTCGCCTGTCGCCGGCATATCTATGTTCCTCCCTGCGTGAACGAGCACCATGATAAGCCGGCGCCGGTAAGTTGTAGAGGGTCGCGCTTGCCGTCGCGACAGGCGTCAGCTAAACAAACCATTTTAAGACCTTCTCGCTCTCTTTTATTGGCACGAGCTTATGATATAATGCTGCGAATCTTCAAGGACCGGAACCGTTTCATGCTCCAGGTTGTAAGTTTCAATATCGGTGGCGCCCGCGGCATGCGACCGGCGCCGCACGATCACGAGAAACTGGCGGTCGACACCTACAGTACGCTGCAGCAGGTGATCAACCCGCGTCAACCCACGGTGATTGCCCTGCAGGAAACAGGCATCGCCATCCACGATGACAACCACAGGAATGTCGGCCGCAAGATGGCGCGCTTGCTAGGCTCGGAGTTTGTCGACGCGTTTGCGCCCGAAGTCACCATGTGCGATCATCCGCATCCCAATTTGTGGGACCGGCCCGCTTACCGCAATATGACGGGCGCGGCCGAAGGCAATGCCATCATCACCAATCTACCCAGTGAAGACTGGTCCTGGGGCAACTACCCGAATTACGACGACTGCAATATGAGCGGGGCATGGGTCCGCCATACACCCATCAGCCGCGCTACCCTGTACAGCAGCGGCAATCGTGATACGCAGCCGCGCAACTTGATGGTCGCATCACTGAATTACCGCGGGATCCCCTTCTATTTTCTCAACACGCATCTCGGCGTCCTCATCGGCGAAGACCGCCTCGACATGGATTACGAGCGTTCGCGAACGGCATCACAAATGCGGCAGGCGCAGGTCAGTGAGATTCTGTGCGTCATCGATGAATTAAAGCGGGCCGACCAAGCCAATGAAGGTCCCGAACGGCCGATCTTGTTGGCCGGTGACTTCAATGCGCAACCGTACGCGCCCGAAATGGAGATGCTGCAGCGGCACTTCCGCTTGTTGACGCCGGAGAACAAAAGCAGCGAATTATGGACGCATCAGCAGCATCGCGTCTTGATAGATCATATCTTGCTGCATGACCCCGCCGGCGAATTCGAAGTAATCTCCTGCCATATCCAGAGCGCCATCCCCTTTGACGATCTGACCGATCACCGCCCTGCCGTCGGCATCTTCGCCCGCGCTTGAGGGCTAGCTGTCACTCACCACGCCGATTGACGACCTGATAGGTCGTCGCTACAGTTTCGCATCTGCTGGGCCAGTCTGCCGCTGCTTCGCCCGTTCCTTGCGCAGGCGTTTATTGCGCTTGCTCAGATGCTCGTGCATCGCCAGGAAATAATCGAGGGTTTCCGCCACCTCGTCCGGCGCCGAGCTTAGGGTCTCCGGGCAGCGTTCGCGGCGCTGACGGGTCACCTCATAGATGGCCAGCGCCGCCGAGACCGATACATTCATGCTCTGCGCGATGCCCAGCATGGGAAAGGTCACCAGCTTGTCAGCCAGCGTTATCGCTTTTGACGAGAGGCCTGTCTTCTCGTTGCCGACGAGCAGCGCAATCTTCGGCTGACAGAGATCGGCGTGGTATATCGGCTCGGCAGCGTCGTCAATGACGCTCGCTACGATGTGCCAGCCTTCTGCCTTGAGCGCGCGCAGCGCCGTTTCCGTGTCGTGATGAATGCGGTAATACAGCCATTTATTGGTGGAGGTTGAGCTATTCTTGCCCACTTCCTTTGGATCAAATTCAGGATGTGTGTCGAAGATGACGTTGATCTCTTGTATGCCGAAGGCATCGCAGCTGCGGGCGATGGCGCCAAGATTGTGCGGGTCGAAGACGTCTTCAATGACGACGGTGAAGCCCGCCTGCCTTTGTTCGGCGATGCGTCGAAGCTTCGTCAGTCGTTCGTCTGTGGTCATGGATTCGTGTGAGCGTGAGGGATAGATCGGTTCAAGTGAAGAGTCGACGCAATTCCAGCGCGAAGCCAGGCAATACGTCGTCGCCCGACAGCAAGTCCCCCAGTGCAAGGGTCTCGTGCTCTGCACCAAGGCCTGTTGACGCTCTGTGGATCTCAACTGCCTGTTTCGTCGGCATGGCCAGCCAGACCAATTGCGTGCCATTCGTCAAGTAGATCTGCGCTTTGTCGCGCATTGCTTTGTCAGTGTCACTGGGCGAGGCGATTTCGACAGCCAAATCGGGCATCAGCGGTACGAATTTTTCGGGAAACGGCTCTGGCGCGCGCTCGCGACTCACGAATGCGACATCGGGCACAAGGAGGGTGAATCGATTACCGCGTGGATGATGGCCGGTCTCGACGGTGACGATTCCCATGTCGTGAGCTTCGGCATAGACATGAAGTTGACTACTCAGCCTGACGGCAATCTGTCCATGTTTTCCGCCCGGCGCTGACATCTCAATCAATTCTCCATCAATCAATTCATATCGTTTTTCGTCGCTGCGCAATTGACTGAGGAAGTCCCAAAGGGCGTCCACGTCGTAAAGTCGCTGTTGAAGTTCCATGAGTGTCTCGCTTTGTCTGCACCAGCATCAAGATCATAACACAGTTACTTCTGCATGTCCGCTTGAGCGAGAAGCGCGCACAGTGCACTTAGTCGACCGAATTCGTTATAATGAGTGGAAAGAGATATATTGAAAGCTATTCCTTATGACAGGCAGAACGATAGGAATCCTTACCGCCGGTGGCGACAGTCCCGGCTTGAATGCGGCCATTCGCGGCGTCGGCAAGGTGGCGCTTGATCAGCATGGCATGCGCCTGGTCGGCTTCCGCGATGGCTTCCGCGGCTTGATGCAGAATCGGGTCATCTGGCTGGGGGCTGATGAGTTGAGCGGAATCTTGTCGCTGGGCGGCACGATCTTGGGTACCAGCCGCGACAAGCCGCATAAGATGCCCATCGGCGGCAAGACGCGCGACATGTCTGATGTCATGATCGAGAATTATCACCGGCACCATCTCGATGCGCTGGTTTGCTTGGGCGGTGGCGGAACGGCGAAAAATGCCTGGCGTCTGGCGAAACAGGGCATCAACGTCGTCTTCCTGCCGAAAACCATCGACAACGACGTCAGCGGCACGGATGTCACCTTTGGCTACGATACCGCGCTCAACATCGCCACCGAAGCCATCGACCGTCTGCACTCTACCGCCCACAGCCACCACCGCATCATCGTCTGTGAGATCATGGGGCATAATACCGGCTGGCTCGCGCTTGGCGCCGGCTTGGCGGGCGGCGCCGATGTCATCCTGATACCGGAGATCCCCTTTGATACCGAGGTGATTGCCAATTCGATAGTGGCGCGCAGCCGCGGCGGCAAACGCTTCAGCATCGTCGCGGTATCGGAAGGCGCTATGACGCAGCGTATCGGCAAGAAACTGCATGCTGCCCGGGCAACGGTCGCCGAGGCCGAAGCGGATATGCAGCGCAACGAAGATAACAAAGTCGCATACAAGGCTGCCAGAGACCGCCGAAGGCAGGCGCGCGCTAAATTGGCTGAGATCGAAAAAGAACGCAGTGGCGGCACGCAGCTCTTGACCAATGAATTGGAGAAACGCACTGGCTTGGAATCCCGCGTGACCATCCTCGGGCATGTGCAGCGCGGCGGCGTCCCCTCGCCAAGGGACCGACTGCTGGCGACGCGGCTCGGCACCGCTGCCGCGAACTTCATCGCCGCTGGCAAGTACAATATCATGGTGGGCGTCAAGGGCGATGGCGCGTCCGCCGTGCCAATGGAAGAGGTAGTCGGCGTACGCAAGAATGTGCCGCTGGATCACCCTTGGCTGCGGTCGGCCCGTGATCTGGAAATCTGCTTGGGCGATGTGAAGTAACAGCCACAATTGTCGTTCAGAAGCCCGTCCGTAATACGATCTGAATTGTCGCGCGCGCCATAAACGAATACAATGGCTTGGGATTGACATGGGTATCCTATGGCATATACAACACAGCTAAAAAGCGGCAGCGAACTCAATCGACTTTATGAGTCTGACCGACCTGTTCATGAGTGGTATAGGTTTGTCCTTTCCTTTCCACCTCATTTAGTGCGAAATTACATTGAGAAATTAGGTCTTGCGAATGGCCAAACTATTCTCGATCCATTTTGCGGAACTGGTACAACAATTGTAGAAGCAAAGAAACTTGGCATTGGAAGTGTGGGAATCGAAGCCAATGCGGTGGCCCATTTTGCCGCGCGAGTGAAAACAGATTGGAATGTTGATCCAGGCGAGTTGGTCGATTACGGGCAGGCAGTTGCCAATCAGGCTCGAGCCCTTGCTCCCGAGACAGTGCTCAAATGTGATAAACGACAATTTGGAGTCAGCGTGTATGGAGGGCAGCTTCGCGGCTTGAGCGCCGAACAGTTTCGGCTCTTGATCAAAGACTCGATAAGCCCACTGCCCTTACACAAGGTGCTTACCCTGCTGGAATGCATTGACAAGCATGAAGCAGCCCGGCTTCATGCTCATGCGAAACTAGCTCTGGCAAAGCAGACTGTGAAGAAAATCAGTAATCTTCGCTTTGGCCCGGAAATAGGTGTGGGCAAGATAAAGGTTGACGCACCGGTGCTCCAGCCCTGGCTTGGTGCCCTGGACGATATGGCCGATGACCTGCACGAGGTTCGCCCATTGTCGGGCACACCCGCAGAGGTCTTCTTGGGTGATGCAAGGGAAATCCGTCATTATTTGCAGCCCCGTTCTGTTGACGCTGTTATAACCTCACCGCCCTATCCGAATGAAAAGGACTATAGCCGAACGACTCGTCTTGAATCGGTATTGCTTGGTTTCTTGTCCAGCCGCGAAGACTTGCGCAGGCAAAAGCAGCAGTTCATTCGATCGAACACTAGAAGCGTCTACAAAGCCGATAAGGACGATGGCTGGGTCGAAAACATTCCAAGAATTCAAACACTTGCGCGTTCTATCGAGCAGCGTCGGCTTGACTTGGGCAAGACGTCTGGATTCGAGAAACAATACGCGAAAGTCGTACGACTTTATTTTGGCGGTATGTCTCGTCATTTGTCGGAATTAAAACCTTTGCTTCGCCCAGGCGCAAAGCTGGCGTACGTCGTGGGAGATCAAGCCTCATATTTCCGAATCATGATTAGAACTGGGGAAATCTTGGCAGAAGTCGCCGAGCGTTTGGGATACGAAGTACTGGATATTGATCTATTCCGCACGCGGTTTTCGACTGCTACCAAAGAGCAGCTTCGAGAAGAGGTAGTGTTGCTTCAGTGGAACGGCTGATAATCAGACATGGCTCAACCTAATCAATACGCTCAGATCGTCGAAGATATTTTCTTGCGATACTATAGGGAGGGTGATGCGGTCGTTCACTTTACGCGTGATGACATTGAACGATCCGCCTCAAGATTAGGTATCAGATTGCCGAAGAATCTAGGTGATGTCGTCTACGCCTTCAGATTCCGTAGGCCCTTACCGGACGCTATTATACAGAATGCGCATAGTGAGAAACACTGGGTCATTGTGCTCAAAGGCCAGTCACTGTACGCATTCGAACTCAAGACATTTATACACGTTGAGCCCGACAAAACTTTACCCACTATTAAAGTGCCCGATGCAACGCCGGGGATTGTAGCTAGATACGCGCTTACGGACGAACAGGCGTTGTTAGCGAAGCTTCGTTACAACCGATTGCTCGATATCTTTTCAGGTGTTGCCTGTTATTCCATCCAAAACCATTTGCGTACCACCGTGAAAGGAATCGGACAAATTGAGACCGATGAGATTTACGTGGGCTTGGACAAACGAGGAGCGCACTATATTTTGCCACTTCAGGCAAAAGGCAAGAGTGACCTAATTGGTATTGTTCAGATCGAGCAAGACATTGCGCTCTGTGAGGAAAAGTTTCCCGATCTGGTGGCTCGACCCATGGCAGCACAATTCATGCATGAGGATACAATAGCCCTGTTTGAGTTTGGCGACGACCCCGACGATGGAGTTGTTAAACTTGCCGAACACCACTACCGTCTAGTGCCCGAACATGAATTGTCGACTGAGGAGCTACAGACATATCGAAGTCGTCGCAAAGACTAGTTCGGTTGGAGAATCGACGCAGTACGCAAACATTTTGGAGTTCCGTTGGACGCTCCCGACTACACCGCCCCCGCGCGCACCGTCTTCACGACCGCCTGGGCAGCGCTAGCCATCAGCGAGACATCATTCATCACGGTGACAAACTCATAGCCGCGGCTGATCATGTCAATGGCATGATCGGTGTCGGCGCTGAACAATCCCGCCTTGATTCCGTGCCTGCGCGCTGACTCCAGGATGTCATCCAGCGCGGCATCGACCGTCGCGTCCGTTGACACCAGCCCGGCTTTCCCGGTCATGCTCAAGCGCAAATCCCCGATGCCGACGAAAACCCCGTCCAAACCGTCGACGCTCATAATCTCGTCTCGATTATCAAAGCCCGCCTGCGTCTCGATCATGGCTAGCGCAATGACGGTGTCGTTGGCATGCTCGGCATAATCCTCGCCAGCATAAACGCGCGCGCGAGTGGGACCCAGGCTGCGGTAACCGAGCGGCGGAAAGCGGCAAGCGCCGACAAAAGCCTCGCATTCCGCGCGGGTCTCAATCATCGGGCAGATGACGCCATACGCGCCCGCATCCAGCAGTCGCATCGTGTCGCCCGGCGTATTCCAGTTGACGCGCACCATCGGCACGGTGTCCGTTGTCGAGATGACTTGCAGCATCTGGATGGCTGTCTCCATGCCCATCATCCCGTGCTGCATATCGACGACCAAGCTGTCCCATCCCTGATGCGCCATGACTTCGGCGGACCAGGTGCTGGGGCTATGCAGCCAGCCGTTGATTACCGGCTTGCCTTCCGCCCACAAATTACGCACTCGATTCTCTCGCATATCCCGCTCTTTCTCTGGTTAAATGATCCCGGTGCCGATTATAGTCGCAGGGCGCTCAGATTCCCAAACCCCTAGCTTGAATCTGGCGACTGTTTGCTTTTCTGTTAAAATGCTGCGCGTCGCTAATCAAGCGGATATGAAAGCCCCCCATGGCTGGTACCCAGCGCAGTTCATAAGAGCGAGCGTTCCGGATGTGACCGGTACATTCGATCGGTCGCAGTCTGCTCCAACGGTTATCTTCGCGCTTGTCCTGCATTGAAAAAGGGTACTCGGCATGTACGCCAGCAACATCAACAAGATCATCATCATCAGGTTTTGTCGGAACTTTCATCTCTACATCCACGCCTACGCGCTGCTGCTGTTGGGACGGGGCTTGACGCTGGTGCAGATCAGCCTGATCGAATCTATCGTCATCGGCAGTATTTTCCTGATGGAAGTGCCGACCGGCATCCTTGCCGACCGAGTCGGGCGCAAGTGGTCGATCTTCGCTGCCGCCGTCCTGTTGATGAGCGCCGAGTTTATCTTCATCTTCGCTCGAACCTTTGAATGGTACGTGGCCATGGCGCTGCTGACCGGTAGCGGATTCGCCTTCGCCTCGGGGGCGCTCGAAGCGCTGGTGTACGACAGCTTGCCGCCGGAGAACCGCGAAGAGGCGATGAAGCGGGCCATGGGGCGCGTCAACAGTTGGGGCCATATCGCCTTCGTCATCGCCCCGATCATTGGCGGAATTATCATCGGCGATGCCCGCGTCGAGAATTTCATCCCGGCCATTGCCTTGACCGTGGTGGCGTTGCTCGTCGGCGTCCTGGTCTGCCTGACGCTGCGCGAGCCGACGGACGATTCATCGAAGGCCAAAACCGGTAGCATGGCCCTCTTGCGCGACGGCGTGCACCTGCTGCGGCATCATCAGCGCCTGCGCCGGCTGGCGCTGTTGGCGGTTTTCACTACGCCCTTGACCGGGACTATCGTGACCACGCTCGGTCCGCCCTATATGACACAAAACGATGTCTCGCCTTTTATGGTCGGCGTCGTGCTCTCATTGGGCAGTCTGCTGGCGGCCATTACAGAGCGCTACGCTTACAAGCTGGAGGAGTGGCTGGGGCAGCAGCGGGCGATCGCCTTTCTGATCCTGCTACCAACCCTGCTGTACTGGACGCTGGCGGCGGTCGCTGGACCCTTCGCCACCGTGCTGGTCATAATCCTGATCTACGGCGGCAATGATATGAAGACGCCTCTATTCTCCGCCTATCAGAACGTGTTGATCGAGAGCCGCAATCGCGCCACCGTTTTGTCCCTCATTAACATGTTCTTGAACTTGTTCGCGGCTGCCGCCTCCCCGCTTTACGCCGCGCTGGCGGAGCGCTCGCTGCCGCTGGCATTCGTCGCGATGGGCGCGGTGATCATGCTGGCCGCGCTGCTGCTGCGTGTTCACCGTTTGCCGGCTGCAACCCAAGCGCCCGACGCTGTAGCGTCTTAATCTTCCCGACTCAATTGGGGATAAGTTTGTACAGCCCGCGTTTTGTGTATACCGCGCCGCTCGGCTTGAGTTGGCTTTCATAGAGCACGAACTGCTCGATGCGCGCCGGCTCGGTGTAAAAGTCGAGCTGCGCTTGAAGCCAGCGGCTCGCCAATCCACGGCGCAGCGGTTTCTTGAAGCGCATCAAGGTGATATGCGGGTGGAAGCGCCGGCGCTCCCGCAGGAAGCCCTCGCTTTCCAATGCCTCGCCGACCGCCTCATACAATTCTCGCAGAGGCGCTGTATTCTCGACGCCCGCCCAAATGACGCGGGGACGCGCCTCAATGGGAAATTGCCCGACGCCTTCAATGCGCAGATTAAAGGCGGGAACCTCGACTTGCTCCAGCGCACGGGCATAAGCGCGCGCCACTGCCTCGGGCACCTCGCCGATGAAGTGCAGGGTCAGGTGCAGGCCGTCGCGCCGCGGCCAGCGACCCGGCGGCAAGTCGTCCTGGCGCAAGCTGAGGATCTGGTCTTTGGTGGCATCCGGCAGGTCGATGGCGACGAATAGGCGTGGCACGATTTCACCTTTCTTGTTGGATTTATGCTGACCAGTATAATCAGCGTAGAAGAAGAAAGTCAGGCTGCATTGGTACGGACCTGAGCCAATCGCGACCGAATTGAACGCGAAGTATACCGAAGAATGGGGCGGGGTCGCGCCAAGTTTCGCCTTGGAGCCCTACGACAGTGTACTCCTGCTGGCGCACGCGCTGGACCTGGCCGAAAGTTTCACGGATTCGGATGCAATAGTCGCGGCGCTGGAAACGATTGATGTCGAGTTGGCCCAAGGGCGCTATTACTTCGAATATGGCAGCCATAATCCGGCGATACCTGAGGGTACTCCCACCTACTATTGGCATCAATGGCCCGACCCAATCTTGGTGATGATGCAGTACTTCGAGCAAGGGCAAGACTCGCTGGACGCCGCCGTTATCTATCCGCCGCTATACCAGACGCACGGCACGTCCTATATTGAGCCGGGCGCCTCGCCATAGCGCTGCCGCTGGCGCTGTAAAGGCGCTATAATCGCTCTTCCTAACGGGCGGGTAGAAAATGCCCGCCTGTTTTTTTGTCTATGGCCATTAGAAGGGGGAGAGAAGATGACATTTCCCGCATTGAGCGAAACGTTTCGCATCAACCGCTTGCAGCATCCGCGCCGAAAAGCGCGTATCGTATTGGACACGGACACCTACAACGAAATCGACGACCAATTTGCGCTCGTCTACTCGCTGCTTTCGCCGGAGCAAATGTCGGTAGAGGCGATCTACGCCGCGCCCTTCCACAACAAACGTTCCGACAGCCCGGGCGATGGCATGGAAAAGAGTTACGGAGAAATCCTGCGTCTGCTGGATTTTCTAGGGGTTTCTGCCGAGGGTTTCGTGTTTCGCGGTTCGACCGAGTATCTAGGCGCCGCGCGCGCGCCGCAAGGCAATGCCGCCGTCCGCGATATGATCGACAAGGCGCTGGCGAGCCCGGACGATGACCCGCTTTACGTGGTCGCTATCGGTGCGATAACCAACGTGGCGTCGGCGCTGCTGCTGGAACCCGATATCGTGCGCAAGATCGTGGTGGTCTGGCTGGGCGGGCACAACTTGAACTGGCCTCATTCGCGCGAATTCAACTTGAAGCAAGATGTACCGGCGGCACAGGTCGTGCTCGACAGTGGCCTGCCCTTCGTAATCGTCCCCTGCCTCGGCGTGACCTCTCACCTGCTGACGACTCTGGCCGAATTGCAGGCCTTCATCGGCGGGAGAAGCCGGGTCGGCGATTATCTCTGCCAGATATTCAAGGAGTATCGGCCCGATTCCTTCGGCGCATCAAGTGTGATCTGGGATATCTCGACCATCGGCTGGCTCATCAACCCCGACTGGGTGCCGAGCGATCTGGTGCACAGTCCCTTGCTGACCGATCAAGTGACCTGGAGCGTCGATCGCTCGCGCCATTTAGTGCGGGTCGCCAACTTCGTTTATCGTGATCCGATCTTCCGCGATATGTTCAGCAAGATCCGCGCGCTGTCGGACTGAGACACTATCGTACGCGGTATGAACTTTGGCGTTGAACCAGTGATTCGCCCGCTCGTCTAATTCAGAACTTTCCTGAGTGATTATTCCGTCACTCCACCCTTAACCAGGCCAAGGTCTTGCGCAGCCGCCTGATGCGCGCGCGCACCGAAGCCGCTTCGTCTTTCTCGCCGTCCGCCAGCCAATCGACCGCTCTGGCACGATAGGCCGAGTGTTGATCGGCGATGACCGCCAAGCCGTGATATGACCAGGCGCGAATCAGCTTGTTCTTGTCCTTGGTCTGTTCCGAGAGTTTCGCCCAAAGCTCAGGCGAAGCATCTGCGCCTATCGCCAAGTCACCCAGCATCTGCAAAACGTGCAGCTTGGCTTCCCAGTGCCCATCGCGCCGCAGGACATTGAGCAGCGCTGTCGTCTGCTCGCCGCTCAGTCTGTTGCCCTTCTCCAGAAGACGTTTGAGCAGCCAGGTGGAAGCGCTCTGCATTTTGCCTTCATCGCTACGGGCAAGCTCGCATAGCGCATCAAACGCCTGTGGCTTAGGCGCCAGCGACTCCGCGATCGCTTCGAGCGTGTCGATATGCACGCCATCAAAGGCATCCAGCCGAGTCCGCAGGTCGAGGTTCATTTCAGCTTGGGGTAGCGGCATCACTGCAATTTGGGCAGGTAGCGGCTGGCTCTTTCGACCAACTGGCGCAGCGCCGGACGCTCCAAATCACTAGCGCTGCGGATCTTGACATGTCGCAGGTCGGCGCCAATTCCTTCTAACAGATTCTCCGGATCGGGCAGGTGAGCGCCATAAAAGAAACCCAGGTTGAGATGCTTCTTGAAGGGCGCGATATAACAGAAATGCTCGGACATCTTCTTGGGTCCAACGCCATAACCGGCGATTTTCTGCCGCGCCCAAGGCACCTCGGTGACGCCCGGCATGACATCGGCCAGTAAGCCGCGGGCGGCGTGCGCCAGCGCTTGCACCTCCGGCGTGGCTTTGGCGATAACCTCGTCGAAGCTGCCGTTGCCGCCGATCGTCTTTATATCCAATTGGGACATTTCAGTCTCTCGCTTGAGCAGTGTTTCGCTTCATTCTAAAGCCGGCGGAATGCGACGTCAACGCAAGGCAGTGTTTCAGTTGCGCTGAGGAAGCGGCGAGCCGGCCGCCCACCAGATGCGGCCGGGTCAAAGCCATATCCATGCAACAAGGTGGCAGCAGCGCAAGCCGAAGCCGTCGCTTTCGCCATGAGCGCATAGATTGCTAGTGCTATAATCCCTGTTGAACGCGAAAGACAAGCTTTGGACGAAAGTATATGGCTCTGGTTTCCGTCATCATGCCTGTTTACAACGGCGAAAAGTATCTTGCCGAGGCGATTGATAGCATCCTGGTACAGACCTTCACGGATTTCGAGCTACTGATTGTAGACGATGGCTCTCAAGATGGCTCGGCGGAGATAATCCGCTCATATGAAAAGCGTGACCGCCGCATTCGTTTCTTTCAGCTTGAAGAAAACATGGGCGCGGCAACAGCCCGCAATCGAGGAATCTCCGCTGCAGGTGGCGAGTACGTTACTAGTATGGATTGCGATGACGTTAGCCTGCCAGAACGTTTGCAGAAACAGGTGGACTTCTTGCAGTCCAATCCCAATATCGGCGGACTGGGTACCTGCGCTCGGATGGTACACGAAGACTTGAAGACCACAATTGGGAATTTCAATGTGCCACAGCAACATGCTCACATTGCTTTGAATATGTTTGTTGGCGCGAGTTTTGTTGGCGCAACGGTAATGCTGAGACGACATTTTCTGATGCTGTCGATGGTTATGAACCAGGGCGGCGATACGGCGTGGATACCGAGCTATTCTGTCGACTGCTATCTAAAACGCAGATCAAGTTCGCCAATCTGCCTGAGAGCCTGCTGCTTTACCGCCGCCATGAGCAGGCGATGAGTTTTTATCGGAAGGCAACAGGCGAAGCGGACAGCCGAGTACAAATGTTTGATCGGCTTTGGAATGAGTCGCCGGGCGCCACACACGAACGTTTTTATCGTATGCGTTTAGGACAGAAACTCAGCTGGGCAGCTAGGCGAGCGGCAAAGCGAGACCTATTGCGGCTGATTGAGTCGATGATCGCGCACAACTGGGTCGAACCTGGCGACAAACCGCTGCTCATTGACGAGATGAATCGGCGCTTGGAACAGGCAAGTCCGCATCTGTGGCAAAAGTTCTGTCATTGGCGGCGACACCGCTTCCAGTCCTAGCTGTGCAAACGGCGTCGGTTTGCTATGAAGCGGCCCCTTCGCATGCGCGGCTGGCCCCATCGCCTTGACGTCCCATTTTAAGTTTCAGTCCTCACGGCGTATAATCCAGCGAAATGCAGAACTAATCACAAGAAAGCAGAATGATGCCAACGGACAGTTTGTTGAAATGGCGCAAGGAGTTTCCCATCCTCAGCCGCTGCAATTATCTCATCAGCAATTCACTGGGCGCCATGCCACGCGGCGTCTACGACAGCTTGAGGGTCTACGGCGATACCTGGGCGGAGCAGGGGGTTGGCGCTTGGGGCAGCGGCTGGTTTGAACTGCCGCAAATCGTCGGCAACAAGATCGCGCCATTGATGGGCGCAGCGCCCAACACCGTGCTGGTGCACCAGCACGCCAGCATCGCCAACAGCATCCTCTTGGGCGCCATGGACTTCAGCGATGGCAAGCGAGACAAGGTGGTCATCACCGAGTTGGATTTCCCCAGCGATGTTTATGCGCTGCGCAGTTGGCTGCCCGATCACATGCGCATTCATACGATCCGATCGCGCGATGGCGTCAGTATCGACATCGACGAGCTGCTGGACGCGATTGATGAGCGGACTCGCCTCGTCAGCACCTCGCACGTTCTCTTCCGCAGCGCCTTCATCATGCCGGCGCGCGCGATCACAGCAAAGGCGCACAGCGTCGGCGCGCAGGTGCTCTTCAACGGCTATCACAGCGTCGGCGTGATCCCGGTCGATGTCGGCGCCTGGGATGTTGATTATTACATCGGCGGTGTACTCAAGTGGCTCTGCGGCGGACCGGGCGGCGTGTTCATGTATGTGCGTCCCGACCTGTTGCCAACCTTGAATCCAAAAGTAACCGGTTGGTTTGCCAGCCAAGCGCCCTTCGCTTTTGATGTCGAGCAGCTCGACTTGCGCCAGGATAGCTACCGACTGATGAATGGCACGCCGGGCATCGCCTCCTTGCACGCCATCCAACCCGGCGTTGACATCGTCGCCGAGATCGGCGTCCCGGCTATCCGTGAGAAGTCCATGCGGCAGACCGCGCTTGTCATCGAACTGGCCGATGAGCTGGGCTATGAAGTGGTCTCCCCCCGTGATGGCGAGCGGCGGGCGGGCACCGTGACAGTGAATCCACCGCAGGCTTGGGAAGTGTCTTGCGAGTTGCTGGCTCGCGACATCATGATCGACTTTAGACCCAAAGCAGGTATTCGCATCGCGCCGCATTTCTACAATTCTGACGAAGAAATACGCGCGGCGATGGCGGCAATCAGTGAGATCCTGGCTGACGGAAGCTGGCGGCAGCATCAGCCTGTGTAAGTTGATTCTTTTCCCCATGGCAGTAGCATTAGCGCTTATTTTTATGCACAATGTTATAAAATACACTCTATACTTAGGCAAAATATACAAATCTGTTTGGATTTGTCGGAGAATCGACTTATTGTAAAAGTGGAGGTACAAATAAAGTGGAGGTTCTATCATGTGTAGGATCGGCCGGCTTACTCTTGTATCTGTTTCACTCGCTTTTTATGTAATTCTGTGTTTTCAGTCTGTTACTTTTGCAAACAGGAGAAAGCAGACTGGAAGATTTTACCGATCGTATTGGCGCTAATCTTGCAACGTCGCAAGAAATTGAGAGCTTCATAAATGGTCTTTCGGTCAGCGAAAGAGAATCCTTTGGGTTGTTACTTGCCAGTGCACTTCAAATACCCACCCAACAGTGGAATCGGCTGATTAATGCCACGTCTGAATCCGGTGCTTACGGACTCTCCAGCAACACAGTGTTTCTGGGGCACGACGTGATCACCAATAATCTTATC
The DNA here is from genome assembly GCA_965223515.1 of Phototrophicaceae bacterium. Lineage (GTDB taxonomy): Bacteria > Chloroflexota > Anaerolineae > Aggregatilineales > Phototrophicaceae > UBA6055. The sequence goes on along the minus strand of CBDCWK010000002.1, from coordinate 2,403,406 downwards.
AGTTCTCGCCGTTGGTATAACAATGCAACAAAATGTGATGGCGACAGCAGCGATGTGGATAGGCTCTTCGTGTACAATATCAGTGCTTCGGGTTCACATAACTTTCGCTGGACAGCTCCACGCGCTGGCTATTTGACCGCTATTTTGATACTTGCGTACCACACTGGTGGAAAACCGGGTATAAAGGGGATTCTAAGCGGTTCCGAACTCCATGTCTGTATAGGTGACACAGTAGTGTATGCTTTCAGTAATGAGGCGATTTGGGGTCACAACTATATTGGCAGGAAGCTCAAGGTCAGGCAGTATTAGCACACCGGTTATCAGATGGGGCTGACAATGAACAAGAACAAAAAAGGGCACAGGCGGATACAAACGCTCGGCATCACTCTCATCGTCTTGCCCTTTTTTGCCCCGCTGCTTATCATCCTCGTCTTTGCGGGCAATGTCATTAGCGACGACGCGAATTCACCTAGCGTGCGCACGACAACTCTACTTACCCTTAGGTCGGAAGGCGACGATCACCCTCTCATCCGTCGTCAAGTAAGCGCCTTCAATCAAGCCGATGCAGTAGGGAATGGCGGGCATGACCGCGTCCAGGCAATCGCGGAGAGCCAGAGAAGCGCCGGTGCCCCTAGTTTGGAATCTGATTGATCGCCTCGCCGCGTTGATGAGCCAGCGCCGTCTCCACCATCTTGCCAAACGTGTATTGCGGATTGTAGCCCAGCATGACGCGCGCCTTTTCGGTCGAGGCATTCGCTCCCCGAAAGAACGGCATCTTCACGCTCCGGTAGGGCCGCCCCGTTGCATCTGCCACGGTGCGCGCGGCGCTGGTGTAGGTGACTGGTGGGGGGCCGGTCATGTTGAATGCTTCTCCGATAGCCTTGTCACTCTCCAGCGCCAGGATGGTGCCAGCCACGGTATCGCGCACATCCTGGACAACCAATTGCCAAGGCTCGCCATGGGGATCAGTTACCGCGCAGACGGCATCCGGCGTCTCCAGCAATTGGCTCATTATCGCCTTGGTTTCCTCAATATGTTGCGCGCCGAACCAAGGGATGCGGTTCTTGGCTAGCGTCATTTCGATGAAGTAGTTCAGCCAAGCCGGCTTGAGCATGCCCAGCACTTCGTTGGCCGCCTTGATCGAGCTATATCGCAGAATCGTCACTGGCAAGCCGTATTCGCCCATATACGCCAGGCAGATCTCCTCGGACAACAGCTTGGTCAGCGCATAGATATCGATCGGTTTCTGCGGCGAATCTTCATCAAAAGTGACTTGACTGGTGACGAAGGGATTGTAGGTCTGGTAGGTGCTGGCCAGCAGAAAGCGCTTGACCGGCACGCGCGATGCCAGCGCGCCTTCCAGCAAACTCAGGGTGGCACGCGTGTTGACATCGAGCATACGCTCCGACGAGGATTCGCCTTGCGGAATCTGCGCCGCCTGATGGATGACGATGTCTACACCATCGACAGCCGCCCGAACGCGATCCGCGTCGGCGATATCCGCTTCCAGTATCTCCACACCGAGCCTCGCTGCCTTGTCCGCTTGCGGGTCGTCCGGCATGACCAGCCCACGGATTTCATAACCCCGCTGCTTCATCTGCTGGGCGAGGTTGGGGCCGACGCGACCGCTTATGCCAGTAATCAATGCCTTCATAGTGTCGCTCCCTCTACATGCTGCGCGACTCTATCGCCTTATCGGTTTCAAGCGCGTCTCGCAAGTATACTCGCTTTTGCGGTCCCCTCGGTAAGCTCGGCTCCGATTACATCCCTTGCTTCCAAAAACAAGGAATTGTAGGGGCGACCCGGCGGGTCGCCCGCCGAAGATCCACGTTTACAAAGCGCAGAATCGCAGGCGCGGGCATCTACTTCTCCTTCGGCCGGAAGGCCACGATCCGACTCTCGTCGGTGGTCAGATAAGCGCCCTTGATCAAGTCGATGCAATAGGGAATCGCCGGCATGACCGCATCCAGACAATCGCGGATGGCGCTGGGCTTGCCCGGCAGATTGACGATCAGCGCCTTGCCCCGTATGCCCGCTGTCTGCCGCGAGAGGATCGCTGTCGGCACGAATTGCAGCGACACCTGGCGCATCAATTCGCCGAAGCCTGGCATCATCTTTTCGCAGACGGCTTCGGTGGCATCGGGCGTGATATCGCGCACCGCCGGTCCGGTGCCGCCGGTCGTCACCACCAGGCTGCAGCCCTCATCATCCACCATGCCAATCAACGCCGCCTTGATCTGGTCGAACTCATCCGGCGCCACCAGCGGCACGGCCTCCCAGGCCTTCGTCAGCACCTCGGACAGATACTCCTGGATCGCCGGTCCGCCCAGGTCCTCATAGACGCCGCGGTAAGCGCGGTCGGAGACAGTTAAGATGCCAATCTTGGCGCTCATTAGCGCTCCTTTCGTATGGATACAGCGTCCTATCTTAGTTATACTGGCGCGGTTTAGGCAATAGGAGTGTGGACTCAATGAGCGAATACAATGATCTGAAAGCGCTGATCGAAGGCGAAGATGGCATCAGCGTCTTGCGCGGCGGTGGGGTGAAGCGCGATTGGAATGGCATCCATTATAAGACTGGCTTATCGAGCAAGAATGTCAACGCCAAGGAGCTGTCGATCAATGTGGCCACCATCCCGCCCGGCGGCGTGGCATACGCCCATATCCATGTCGGCTTCGAGGTGATGCTCTACATCCTCGAGGGCGATGTGCGGCATGAATATGGCGATGGCTGCAAGCAGGTGATGGACAATTCCGCCGGCGATTTCATCTTCATCGAGCCGGGCGTACCGCATGAAGTCTTCAATATGAGCGATAGCGAGCCGGTTGTGGCTTTCGTGGCGCGCTCCACAGCTGATGAGTGGGACAAGATAATCAACTATGATCGGAGTGTAGCGAGCGCCTAACCCCGCCAGAAAGCTTCGCTGAGGTACTTGTAGGCATTATCGGGGAAGAGCGTCACCACTGTGCCGCCCGCCTCGCGCTCCGCGAGACCCTCAGCCACCCGTAATGCGCCGATCATGGCCGCGGCCGAGCTGATACCCACCAGGTAGCCCTCTTCCCGCGCCAGCCGCAGCGCCATCGCATGGGCATCTTCCGTCCGCACCGCCAGCTGACGGTCGGCGAGGCGCCCATCAAAGATGCCGGGCTGGATAGCCGTGCCCATATGCTTCAGCCCCTCCAAGCCATGGAAGGGCGAATCGGGCTCAACCGAGATGACCTCCACTGCCGAATCGTATTCCTTCAGGCGTCGTCCCGCCCCCATCAGCGTGCCGCTCGTGCCCAAGCCAGCTACGAAATGCGTAACCTGCCCGCGCGTCTGCCGCCAGATTTCCACCCCCGTACCTTGATAATGCGCCTGCCAATTGGCGGGGTTATTGTATTGATCGGCATAGAAGTAACGCTCCGGTTCCCGCGCAGCCAGCTTGCCCACCGCATTCAGCGCGCCGTCCGAGCCTTCCAGCGGATCGGTGAAAACCAGGTCGACATCGTAGGCGCGCAAGATTGAAACGCGCTCGGGACTAACGTTTTCCGGCAGCATGAGCTTGACGCGATAACCCTTGGCGGCGGCGATCATGGCGTAGGCGATGCCGGTGTTGCCGCTGGTGCTATCGAGGATGGTCTTGCCGGGGCGCAGCCGCCCATCGGCTTCGGCAGTGCGGATGATATTGTACGCCGCGCGATCTTTGACGCTGCCGCCCGGATTCTGCCACTCGGCTTTGGCGAAGACGCGCACAGTCGCCGGCAACTCCCGCGTGATGCGCCGGAAGCTCAACAAAGGCGTATTGCCGATCTGCCGCTCAATGTCCCGCGAACTGTCATCAAGCTCGGGCAGGGTCTCTAATTCGTATTCTGCAGTTATCGTCATGCGTAGCTCACTCGATTGTGTTGCCCGCGATTCAACAAAAAAGCCAACTTGCGAATGCGCGCCATTCAGGCTTCCGATTGCCGGTGCCTTGCGCGCCTCTGCCAGTTGACTTGAACTTTCAGTCTTGGATGTTCTTGGCTGTTATCTCAGGCGGCCGAAGCTCCCGTCTTCTGACAACAGCAACAACAACTATGCTTTGACATCTGGATCTCCAGATCATGACTGCCGACAATGAGCATAACTATAGACGAGGGATCTGTCAAACGCTCTACCAGTTTGACGAATTGGCAAGCGCGCATCTTACCGCTGCCGCAAGCGCTCACACTTCCTGGCTACCGAAAGCTATCCGTGGCAACTCAAGCATATTGGAAGGGTAGGGCACTGGCAGGCGCTCGCCGATGTCTTCGTTGTACCAGCCGATGTGCAACTGAACAGCGGAAAAGCCTTGCGCATCCTGCGGGATCTGCAGGATGCAGTCATCCTGATATATGGCCCCAGGTTCCCACCACACAGTCGGCAAGCTGCCTCAGCCGGGAAATGTATCATTGTTCAGCAAAGTTGCATCTTGGAGGGTGCCATGTTTTTGCAATCTGCTCATGCGCAGCAATCATGATACACTCTGGTAGCACGATTCACAGAAGCGAGTAAACGAGCATCGCCATGAGACTAGCCGTTTTTGCCGACATCCACGGCAACTTGCCCGCCCTGAAAGCCGCGCTCGCGGATATGGATTCCGCCGGTGAGTTCGACCTCATCTGGTGCTTGGGCGACTTGGCAGCTATGGGCGGCCAACCGCATGACTGCATTCAACTGCTGCTGAGTCTGGGCGAAAAGCAAGGCGAAGAGAAGTTCAAGATCATCGGTGGCAACACTGATCGCTATCTGGTGACCGGCGAGCGCATGCCCTTTTCACGAGCAAACGACCCGCAAGCTTTCGCCGCCTTTCGCGCCAATATCTTGAGCATGAGCGCGATTGTCGCCTGGAATTTGCAGGGGATCACATGGGAAGACTACGACTTGCTGCGCAAGATTCTCGGCAAAGAACTGCGCCATGACCTTGCCGGTTACGGCACGGTCATCGGCTTCCACGCCATTCCCGGCGACGATGAAGCGATTTCTCTGGGACCCGACAGCGCCGAGGAAGAAGCGGCTGACGCGCTGCTTGATCGCGAAGGGCGGCTGGCGCTCTGTGGGCATACCCATCTGGCGATGGATCGACAGATCGGCGGCTGGCGCGTCGTCAACCCGGGCAGCGTTGGGCTGTCCTTCGGCAATCCGGGCTTTGCCGAATGGGCGCTGCTGGAGTGGGAGAATGGCGTTCTGAATGTTGACTTGCGGCGTGTGCCCTATGATGCGGCACGGACCCTGCGCGATTGGAAAGCCCTGGGTTATCCTGAGATGGACTGGATCCGCCAGCGCTTGCTCGGCTAGCCTTCGACAACACGAATCCTCGGCCAGCGCAGCCAGAAGCCTAGCGCGAAAGCCACTATGCCGGCAGCAACCGCCAGCAGGCAGATGATCCACACAAGGGTCAGCGGCATCAGCAACTCAGCCTCCGCCATAAGCTCAGCAGCAGCGATATCACGCAGATAGATTTGTACGACGCCGCGGCAAGCCAGCGCGATGGTCGACAAGGCGGCTCCAAATGCGATGAGCCAGTAGGGCAGGTAGCCGGTCACCCGGCGGTTGTCGCCGCGCAAGGATGTCGCCGCCTCGTTGACGAAAGCCAGCGCGATCGTCAAGCTGACCCAGCCGCTCAGCCAGCTTTGCGCCACTTCCAGGTCCGTGCCCCGCATCGCTGCGCTAATCCCCGGCTGAATGCTCAGCGCGCCCAGGAAGCCGCCGCCGACCAGCCAGAATAACGTCGCCAAGGCGATCCAATGCGTCGCGAGCGAGGCATTCTCGTTGCGGCTGCGCAGCGCGCGGCTGCTGTGGCTGGCAAGTATCACATAGCAAAGGGCGATAAGCGGCGTCGCGCCCAGACTGATGAGCGTCGGCAGCCCAAGGCGGCCCAGGCTGATCAGGCTACCACCCAGGAATACCAGCGCCGCCACAATCGCCAAGCCGTCCTGCGCCCACTCGCGCTCAATATGGCTGTAGCGCGGCATCAGCCAAAAGAGGATGCTCAAGCCACAAAGGCCAAAGGCGACATGGACTTGAAAAGCCGCGAGGACGTCGGCAAGGGGAGCGGCGCTGTAGCCGGTCGTCGCCAGACTTATGGCGATCAACAGCATACCGATCTGCCAGACGCGAACAAAGATTGTTCGCGCGCCGGCCTTCACACTCCAAGCCAGCAGAAACAGCAAGATTAGCGCGGTCGCGCTGCCCAGCACCTGGCTGAACTCGGAAATGCTTAGCGCGACCACAAGGACGGCCACAACGGCCCAGATGCGCCACCACCACATTACCGCTACGACGCTGAGCGCCTCGCCCGCCATCATAATGCCCGCGCCCAGATAGCCGGTCAGGATCGCCAGCTTGAACATCAGCGAGGCGAAATCGTCGATTGGTTCAGCCGAGACCAGTTCGGCTAGCGGATGCGCCGGAAGCTGATAGACAGCCGAGAGCAGAAAGCCGATCGCATAGAGCAGCAGCAAGACAACGGTGAGACTCAAGAATTGATAGATCGCTTTGCCGCGTGGCGAAAGCTGAATCATCGCGCGTGTCATTCGCTTGCAGCGATCAGCCGGTAAACCTCCGGTCGTCCGTGACCGTAAATATCGTCTGCGATGAAGCGCCGCTCATATCGCGCCTCGACAACTTGCAGTAGAACTCCGATGCCAGCGTTGTCCTCGAGGATCAGATCAGGGAAAATCACGATCCAGGTCGGCGGATTGGTCTCCCATTGCTGTAGCAACGTCTTCAGCACGAAACTGGGGAGGAAATACCAGCGCCAGCCTTTGACCCAGGTGCCGGGCGGCGGCAATTCGGTCAGCGGATGCAATTGCGGGGTGCTGTCGGTTTCCGGCAGCACGAAGAGTGTATCGCCAGCTTCAGCATTGTCTTTCAAATCGGCGGCGAGCGTGCGGAATTCGTCGTAAGCCAGGATGCTCCCCGGTCCCAGCGGGATATGCAGGTAGCTGGCGGCGCCAGTCCAGAACCAGCCGATGCCGATGCCGATGGCCAGCCCGGCCAGTACCACACGGGGCGCATCCCAGTTCGGTCGATCGGCAAGAGACGGCAGCAGTTTCGCCAGCACGATGCCGGACATCACCGCAGCAAAGGGCAGGTGACCCATCGCGTGGATCTCGCCGAAACGGGGGTAAAGTACGATCAAGGCCGCCAGCCAGGTCAACACTAGCAATAGCTTACGCTTGTGCCCCTCGCGAAACGCGAACAAGGCGAAGGGGAATACCAGCAAGTTGCTCAGCAGCAGCTTGCGAAAAAGATCGCCATCCAGCGGCACGCCATCCATCTTGCCGCTGAGGTTGAACTCCCAATTCCAATAGACGTAACTTTCCAGCGAGCCTTGCGCCGACAGCGCCACCCATTGCAGCAGCGGCAGCAGCAGCGCTCCCGCGGCGAAGAGCAGCACAATTCTCCAGCGCCGCTCGGTCAGCAGCAGCCACAATCCCATGATCGCCAGAGCCAGCCAGGCATGCTGCTTGAACAAGGTCGCCGCGCCCATCAGCAAACCGGCGATGAAGATCTGTCGCTGCGACACGCGCTCGCTGTTCTTGAATAGTACTAGCAGCGCCGCCAGCGCAAATAGTGCCAGCAGCGTGTCGAAATAGAGCATCACATTGCCGTAGACCGGCTCCCACCAGGCCCAGAACAACGCAGCCAGCAAGCCGGCGGATGCCATGCCCGTGAGACGCTGTGCCAGCAAATAGATCAATACCGTTAGCGCGGCCACGAGTAAGGTATTGAGCAGTTTGACCAGAAGCGCCGGGTCGATGTTTACCAGCCGCTGCGCTGCCGCCTCAAGCAGTGAGCTGCCGGGCGCGTGTTGCTCCCAGATATCGTGGAAGAGGACTTTGCCCTCGTTCATCATCCAGGGGATCGCCAACTGGCCCGAATGAACCGCTGGCGAAAGCCAGAAGCCATGAGTGAGGACTTGCAAGACAAGCAGGAGAAAGAGCAGGCGGCGTGCCAAGGCGAATCCCTCTTTGCTACCGTAGCGCCGTCAACATCGTAACAGAGTGGCGCGCGCTAAGTAAGTGGAATATGGGACCGGCGACGCCAGGCGCGGCGACCAGCGTTCAATTGATCAAGGTTTTGACCATGTGATTTGTGTTGGTCAGCCGCTGGGAAAGTACGCAGGAGATAAAGGTATGGAAGGCGATGGCGGCTTGTGGGTCTTCCGCTTCTAAGGTTTATATCAATATGGCGCGCAGAACGATAACATATAGTTTTAATAGTATCAAAGGGCTATTCAATGGCTACATTTCCCGCGAGTACGCAATCGACTTTAGCGTTGCCGATTGAGCGGTTCAGTCGTATTCCATATAGAGATGGTTATCTGGAAGGGTCAGTCTGGGTTAAAGTTGAATAAGCGATGCGGCTTTGCGCATGGGCATCAAATTGGTGAACGAGATACCCGAGAATTACTTCGACGCGGGCTTGAGGCTGATGGACGATGGCGACTTTGAAGGAGCAGTCGCCATGTTCGACAGCGCCATCAAGCTCGGCCTGGGGGGTCTGGCTGCTGTCTATGTCTGTCGGGGCGACGCGCTGGCCTGCCTCGAGCAGTGGGCTGGCGCCGAGCAGAGCATCGACGATGCGCTGAAAATCGAACCCTACATGGCAGCGGCTTACAACGTACGCGGAGACATCCGCCGCGCCCAGAATGAAAATGACCGGGCGATCAACGATTATACGATGGCGATCCACATCGAGCCGGACAATGAGGAGGCGCATTTCAATCGCGCGCTGGCTTATGAAGCAGTGCGTCGTTATGCGGATGCGGAGGCCGATCTGACGCGGGCGCTGCGCTTGAATCCCGAGCTGACGGCGGCTTACGAAGCGCGCGGACGAGCGCGGGCGGCGCAGTTCAAATATGACGAGGCGATTGCCGATCTAAGTTACTACCTGCGCAGCGGCGGCGGACGCGAATACGACAATCACAGCGAGACGCAGGGCTACCTGCTGATACTGCGCTTTCAGCGGCTGATATTGAGGTTGATTCCGCGATGGGGACGGCGGGGTTAAGTCTGCGGGTCGCGCGGGATGTGGTCGCGCCAAACTTCGATGAATTTGGCTTTGAGGAACTCCCAACGGTTCATCACAAAATCTTCATATGAATTCTTATTCAAGTCAGTAGGAAGCAGGTTTTCCGGACATAACCGGCTGGTTTGCTGGCCGGTGTTGTCTTTCGCAGTCAGCGCCAAGTTACCGATGACATTGAGGTGCCGCTCCTCGCCTGGGTTCATCAGCGCTTGCAACTCTTTTACAGGAATGATGTGCTCTACTTCATAGACTTTCATATCGCTGTTCTTCTGGGTGTAGATGTATTTGAGCAAGAGATACTCCGGGCGGGAGTCGCGTATGTACCGTTTTGTTTCTTTGGTGTGAACATGATCGATCTGGTTGGCGTAATACCAATCGTCAAAAACTTGACGCCACCGCTCGGCGGAAGGGGGCGAGACATTCAAATAGCGTAAGCTCCTTACGGTGTCATGGAGCTTGTTATCGCCCGAACCGCGCCAGTCATCGTGCAGAATATCGTGAAGATAAAACATTGCAAGATTCTTTTTCAGTCTTCTTCTATCCGCCCTCCAATTTGGATTGTCAGATAAATCGTCCAAGCCAAAACGAACTTGAAACGCCGTCGCTATCAGCGAGACGATCATCAGCTCGCTATGATAAATTGGTGCGGCTTTGCGTCCAGATCGTTTGGGAGATATCATCTGTTTCAGGATGTTGTCCACAAAACGCGTGGATTCCAGAATGCAGCCTTCTAGGGTTGTCAACTCCATGCCCTGGATTCGCTGTGGCAGATCGGCCATCTTGCTCACATGCAATCCCACACAGGCTGTCGTTAAATTGAAACCAACCGAGCTTGGTTGATCGTTCTTCGCGGGTTTAAACAAGCGCGGGTATTTGTCTGACAGATGTTGGCCCAGCCCGAAGAGATAATCAAAAAGCGAGTATTCGCGGCTCCGTCGCGCATTGTCATCTGTTGCTTCTTCGGCAACGTCCAATGTATAACCCTCTTCCTCAAGCGCTTCATACTTCTTCCAGATGGCTTCAATTATCTTGGGGTTGGCGATGCGCTGGCGGAAATCTATCCATTGCGCAGCGAATATCTCGTAGCGGCTTAACACCGTCCCTTTGGAGTTGAGCAACTCGAAGACTTTCGGCAGTTTCGAAGAAGGACCGGTAAAGACGATGACCGGCACTTCGGCATCGAGGATAGTTCGGGATTCGTTGCTGACGGAATCCAGGAAACTGCTCAAGCGGTATGTCACCTCGTCGTCCATTGCGAGTTGTAGATACAAATTCTTGAACAGGATAGATTCATGGCTGTATTCGAGGATCTTGAAAATCAAATGGCGGATTAACCCCTCTGTTCGCCACCCAGTTCTTGCATCGAAGCCCTTGTTTTTTTGTACCCACTTGACGATTTCCTGCGCGATGCTGTCTTTACCTGCTTCAGTTTTGCGATTTAGTTTTTGTGCGATAAATTCGATGAGTTGATCGTCTAATTCCGTCTTGCTGAAGAATCCATTCTGGTTGTTGATATAGTTGCGCAGGGCTTGCGTTCGTTGCAAGCCGTCTATCAGGTTGTAATAAATTTTCCCGTCTCTACGCTTCTGCCCCTTCTTGATATCTTCAAAAAGCAGAATTGAGCCAAAAGGATAGCCTTTTCGTATGGAGTCAATGAGCAGCGCCTGTTTTGATTTGTTCCAAACCAGGCGACGCTGAAATTCAGGAATGGTTACTTTGTTGCTTCCTTGAGGGTTTGGTGAGGTTGCGTCTATCAGCTTGCCGACGAGCCAAATCTGTATATCCACTGTATTGCCATATCCTGACATCTCACATCCTCATCTAAAATCCAATCCAAAAAAAAGCGCGAGAAGTAGCCTCCCGCGCTCACCTCACAGTATTCGATCAGAAAAGTTTGGGAATGTCAACCTGTCGGGAGTGCATGGGAGTCGAACCCACCAGCGCCTGCTCTGCGCAACCGCTCACCGATTTTGAAGACCGGGGCATCCACCGGGACACATGCACCCCCTCAAGCCTCGCGATTATACCTGCTTGATCCGCCTCCCCTCAAGCCGAAACGCCCTGTATCCCGCCTGCGATCGCCGCTATCATTGCGCCGTACCGAAATCGATTACACTTAAAGGAGGGCGCGATGCCCGCTTACCTGATCGTGCGCGCCAATGTGACCGATATGGAACAGTATCAGCAATACATGAAACTCACGCCGGCTATCCTGGAAAAGTATGGCGGCAGCTTCGTCATCCGCGGCGGCGAGAAAGTCGTCCTCGAAGGACCCGACACGACTGATCGCATCGTGATGGTCAAGTTCGAAAGCATTGATGCCGCCCGCCGAATGTACGATTCCGATGAGTATCAAGCGGCGATCAAAGTCCGCGAGGGCGCCGCGGAAGCCTCCTTCATCGTCATGGAAGGTTTGGAATAATCGAGCGCTATAAAGGCGCTGCCTCATTTATGGGAAGCATCCTCCGTGTGGCGGGGGAGCTAGCGGGAAAAGAATACGGGGTGGGGATAATGAAACGAGTCGTCCTCTTCGATATTGACGGCACGCTGCTGATCAGTCGCGGCATCGGGCGTGAGGCGAAGCGCCGCGCCATGCAAGAGTGCTTCGGCAAAACCGGCGACCTCGATAATCACGTCTTCGGCGGCAAGACCGATTGGGGCATCCTGGCGGATTTGCTGGCGCCGCATGGCTTATCCAAGGAAGACATCGGGCGGAAAATGCCGGCATACGAGGCGGTCATGGCGCGGCATATGCGGCAGATCATCGGCGGCTACCACGCCGACCCGGTGCCCCATGCCATGGAATTGGTGCAGCTGCTGCGCGGCCGCGACGATGCGCTAATCGGCTTGGTCACCGGCAATACTTCCAAGACCGCCATGATCAAACTGGAGATGGCTGGCTTCGACCCGGACTGGTTTCGCGTTGGCGCATTCGGCAACGAATCCCCCGATCGCGATGATCTGACACGATTGGCGCGACAACGGGCACAAGATCATCTGGGGCACAGCCTTAACGGCGCGGACTTGATCGTCATCGGCGATACACCGGCGGATATCCAAGCCGCCCGCGCCATTGATGCCATCGCGGTCGCTGTCTGCACCGGCTACGTGCAGCGCGATCGCTTGATATGCAGCGATCCGGATTTCCTGCTGGCGGATCTTGGCGCCTTCATGGATCTGGTTATGGTGTAAGCGGCGGGCAGTCGACTGAGCTAGTTTCCGCCGCGGCAAAGGTTGCAAGTGCAGATTCGCACACCGAAAAAGTATCAGGGCGTGCAGCGGCGCAGCATTATCGGTTGCCGGCGCTTGACCTTCTATGTGCTGATCATTGCGCTGATCTGCATCGGAATCGGTATCGTGCTCAATCGTGAGGTTTTCTCGCCGGTCGTGCAAGAGGCGCTCCACGAAGTCATCAGCCAGATTGAAGAGCGGGTGGCGACAATGTCCGCACCCGAGCCCACGCCAACCGTCGACCCGCTGAACCGGTTGATCGAAGCAGACAATTACTGGCGGGGTGGCGCGCTGGGCACCGCGACTGATCTCTACAAGGAGATCGCCCCTTCCCTGCCCAATTCGGTCGAAATCTACCGGCGCATCGCCCTCGGTTTGATCAACAGCAGCCGCTATGCCGAAGCAGCCACCTATGCTGAGCGCGCGATCAATGCTGATCCATTCAAGGCCGACGGCTGGGCGATTTATGCCTGGGCACTGGATTGGGAGCGCCGTGCGATAGAAGCGCTCGCCAGCGCTTTGCATGCCTTGGAACTCGATCCCGAAAACAGCCGCGCGCTTGCCTATCTCGCCGAGATTTATCTCAGCCTGGGCCAAGCCGAGCGTGGTGAAGCGCTGGTGGAAGAATTGTTGGAAAAAGACCCGGACAGTGCCGAGGCTTATCGCGCCCGCGGTATTATCCGGCAAGAATATCGCTACGACTTTAATGGCGCTCGCCAAGATTTCCAGACGGCTTACAGCATGGCCGGCAACATGAATCTATTCGCTGTGGATATCGCCATCTTGGAAAGCAATCTGCGCAATTATGAGACCGCGCTGGATTTTCTCAACGATGTGCTCGAGTCGAACCCCGGCAACGAGGCCGCGCTGTTGCTCATTGGCAAGGGTCATTGGGGCGCATACGGTAATCCGGCGAAGGCGCAGCGTTACCTGCAAGATTGCGTCGACGTTAACCCGGATAACCTAGATTGCCATTTCTGGCTCGGCTATATGCAAAACAAGCTAGGGAATACGAAAGAAGCGTCGCTCTCATTTGAGAAGGCGATTGAGCTGGGCAGCGAATATCCCCAACATTATTATTGGGCGGGATTCTCACAGATATTGCTGGGCAATTGCGCGCGCGCGCTTGTTTACCTTGAGCCGGGGCTGCAGCTTGCCATTGAAGGCGGCTACCAGCAGTTTGCCGCCGATATCGAAACGGTCATCCCGCAGTGTGATCCTACCTTCATTAGCCAGAACGCTGCTAGCGAAACGCCGTAATCGCTCGCTGCCGCAGGCAAGTTTCATGGGCTGCAAGGCAGCGTCCGCCACAAGTATTGCCGGATAGCGGCATCCTTCCCCGCTTTAGAAGTTTGGCAAAGCCGATAGCCCTTGTCGTGCAAGAAAGTGTCGAGGATATCGATATCGGTCGGTATTGCAGATTCTTGATAGAAGGCCCAGACGGCAGGCGTCGTCGACTCATCGACATATTCTTGTACTTCCATGCTATCGAAGATCAATTGCAACTCAATGCCGTGCCGGGCAAAATAATGGTGTCGGTAACTGTAACCATCGTAACCTAAAAGCATGTCTACCCAGGTGGCAGCTTGCTGGTAGCCGAGTATGAGCGGTTTTATCTCGGCTTTCAACGCCTGACGCGAGATCGCGTGTATGGGCGCGTCCTCTATCGCTCGCCGACGCCCAAAAGTGACATTCAAATCAGAATTGCCGCTATCGTGATGGAATAGCGCTGCGATCACATACAGGGAAACGGCGAATAGCGCCCAACTGCGCAAACGAACCCAGGCAAACAATCCCGCAGAAACCAAGAGAAGGAACGGCAGCAGTAGCGAAAAGCCATAGCGCAGGCGTGAATCAGGGATGAGGCCCAAGGAAGCGCCGGTCAGAATCACACCGAAAGCCATGAGTGAAAGCAATGTCAAACGGGCGGTAGGGCGGCGGGACTTAGTTGCGCTCAAAGATAGAATGATGCCTGCAAGGGGCAATGACAGCAACGCCAACTGCCCCAAACCGTAAGAAGTGTTGAAGATAAGCGCCAGACCGTCTCTAACGGTTTTGACCGGCAGGGTTACTTTGCCTAAGGGAGCCGAATCGGGTCCCAGGGTGGCCATGGTTTTGCTAAAGCCTTCAGTGGCGACAACGAGCAAGAAAGGCGCGCAAATCAAAATGACGCAGGCTATGGCAACAGGGACGGCTAACCAGCGCCGATTTTTCGGGACCAATAGTGCGTGGTAGCCGCAGAGCATCGACAAAAACAAGAATGCCGACATAGCATGTAGCATGACGAGCGCGAGTACGGCGATCGAAAAGGCGAACCAGTGACCCGCCACGATATCGCGACGACCATAAGTCAGGCGCAAATATAACCAGAGCGTGATGCCGGAAGCAAGCACGATGCAGCTGTACATGCGAATATGGTCGTATTCGTAGTTGTAGTAGGCGTTGCAGGCGACGAGGATGATCATGATTAGGCCGGCGATGGGATCGATATGGTCACGCCCAAGCCGGTACGCGACTGCCAAAGCCAGTACGCCGCCAAAGATGCCCAAGGCGCGCAAGATTGCCTCATCGCCTGAAACGAGATTGCCCCAGGCGCTCAACAAGAGAAAATAGCCGGGCATGTGATTGGCAGCGTTTCTTTGTACCGCTTGAATGACTTCAAGAGGCGAATAGGGTCCTTGCGCGCTGAGGCCCGCATTCATCATCGAACGAAATTCGTCGTAAGCCGGAGGATACAAGTCAAACTGCGCGATGCTGAGCGCGGCGACGATCAATATGACGGGAATCGCCCATGCCCAGTGCTTTAGATCAATGCCGAGTTTAGTCACGTAGCGGGGAGTTCCTTCGTCCGATATCGCTGCTATAACGCTATAGTACTGCTTGCTATCTTGGTTTTGTGAACCGAGCAGTCCAGTTCCCCTGCGCCTATCACCCTGGCTCACTCAACTGGAAATAGCGCAGGCTTTCCTTCATATCCTCGACGCGATCCATCTCCAGGACCATTACCGGTTTCACCGGCAATTCACGCAGCTTGGGCAAGATCTGCGCGTAATCTAAAACGCCTTGATCCCAGTCGAAGCCATAGTGCTCGTCCATAACGCCGTTATTGTTGTTCATGTGCAGCTCGATGATCCAGGGGCGCATCGTCTCAAGCCAGTTATCAAAGCTGACATCGGGATCGGAGAAGAGACTGGCATGGCCGATATCAATGCAAGACTTCAAACAGGGATGGTCGAGTTCACGTAGCAGGTTGCCAATGATAGTCGGGTCGAACTCCCACATATTCTCGATAGCGACGACTACCTCGTATGCCTTGGCATAGTCGCCTAGCGATCCCCAAAAATCTACATTCCGCTGATGCCAGCCCTGCCGATAGAAGTCATTGTGCAGCAAGCCGATATAGTTGGCGTGGAAAACCACCTGCTGCACACCCAAGCCAGCCGCGATGCGGATAACGTGCTCGTAACGACCGTAAGCCACCATATTGATGCGTTCATCCGGGCTGCCGGAGACGAGATCCATAAAAGGACCGTGCATGGTTAGCGGTCCCGAAACATCGGCGAGCGCGGCTCGGTACTCCTTGTCTAACTTGCGCCAGTCTCCATCAAGCACGTGGGGCACGGAAAATGCCATTATCTCGATGCCCAGCCCGTGCTGGCAAGCTAGCTCAACGCATTCATAGAAGTTGCCGATCCCGGCACTTAGCGCTACCAGATCTCTCATCGTTGTCTTTCATTTAGCAGCAATCTCAATACGCATACTAAAATCTTACATCAGCTTTCGCGGTCAAGGCAAGCACTGCCGCGTCGCCTAATCTGAGCAGCGCGGCGACGAGACCTGGCTGCTTGCCGGCTGCATCCTGATCTTTGCACTTTCGCGCTTGTCGATTACTATCGCGGGCACAGGAGGCACATTGAAGATGAGATCCCCGCGCATCCTTGTGATTCTGCCGGCCTACAACGAAGGGCTAAACATCGCGCGAACGGTGAGCGGCATTCGGGCGCAACTGCCGCAAGCTGATGTTCTGGTTGTGAATGACGGCTCCTCTGACGATACTGCCGCTGAAGCGCAGACCGCCGGCGCCTTGGTGCTGAACCTGCCTTTCAATGTCGGCATAGGCGCGGCCG
The DNA here is from genome assembly GCA_965223515.1 of Phototrophicaceae bacterium. GTDB lineage: Bacteria > Chloroflexota > Anaerolineae > Aggregatilineales > Phototrophicaceae > UBA6055. The sequence goes on along the minus strand of CBDCWK010000002.1, from coordinate 2,387,012 downwards.
TGCAGGCCGGCTTTCAATTTGCCGAAGGGCATCACTACGATATCGTCTTGCGCAACGATGGCGATGGGCAACACGCGCCGGAAAGCAACCGAGATCTGCTGGCTGCCTTGAACTCACATGACGTGGATGTGGTCATTGGCTCGCGCTTTATCGGCGCGCAAGGAGACTACGGCACCCCACTGCTGCGGCGCTTCGGCAGTGCGATTCTCGCGCGGCTGCTTTCCGTCATTGTCGGCCAGCGCGTCACTGACCCGACCTCCGGCTGTTCGGCGTTCAACCAACGCGCCATCAAGTTGCTGGCACGGTTTTATCCCCATGATTATCCCGAGCCGGAAGCCATCGTCATCTTGCACCGCAGCGGCTTGCGACAAGTTGAGGCGCCGGTCTCGATGAACCCGCGCCGCCACGGGCAGTCGTCTATCACGCCCCTGCGCTCAGTGTATTACATGATCAAAGTCATTCTGGCCATCTTGATTAACCTGCTGCGCCGGCAGGAGACCGTCTAGGCGCGCACCAACTAGCGTCCGCCGTCAACCAGCGCGGATCCTGCAAGGTCTGCGCGTGAATCATAAAGATAATCGCCAAAGGCAATGCGCAAAACCGGTAGCAGCCAGATTTAGCAATAGTCAATGTAATCATCTGTTTTGATCCATTCATCATACGTCCAGCCATGACATGATCTATGCACTAAGCGCTTGTATTTCACAACCCGAACGGGACATTGCTGTCCTTCCGGTCGAAAATGATCTTCACGATATTCCCATTGCGTACCGGGCCTGCAGTCTGGCGTATTGGTCGGCTTTGGTGGCGGCTTTTTGGTCGGCTTTGGTTTCGGCTTTTTGGTCGGCCGTGGTGTATTGGTTGCTGTTGCTGTGTCGGTTGGCGTTGGCGTGTAAGTCGGCGTATTCGTTGGCGTTGCTGTTGGTGTGTCAGTGGGCGTATTCGTCGGTGTGTTCGTCGGGGTATCTGTCGGCGTGTTGGTCGGTGTGGCATAGTACACCACAGTAACCTGCCATTCACCGCAGCGTAGGCTGGAGTTGACTATCGCGCAAATGGTATCGGGACGGGCGCGTTCGCAGGCAACCTTGCACTCTCGCTCATAGACGCAGTCCCGGTCTTTGCCACAGGACTCCTCACTCCTTTCGTACCAAGCGCTCCATCCAATGAGCGGGGTAGGCGTATTCGTTGGGGTGTCCGTCGCCGTTGGTGTGTCGGTAGGCGTACTCGTCGGGGTTGATGTCGGCGTGTCCGTTGGCGTGTTCGTTGGGGTGTCAGTAGGCGTATTCGTTGGCGTGTTAGTCGGTGTGTCCGTTGGCGTGTTAGTCGGTGTATCCGTCGGTGTGTTGGTCGGCGTGTCCGTTGGGGTGTTGGTCGCTGTCGCCGTTGCCGTGTCAGTCGGTGTCGCCGTTGGTGTGTCGGTTGGTGTTGGTGTCGGCGTGTTCGTTGGAGTGTCCGTCGGCGTGTTGGTCGGTGTGTCCGTCGGCGTGTTGGTTGGTGTGTTCGTCGGGGTATCCGTTGGCGTGTTGGTCGGCGTATCCGTTGGCGTGTTAGTCGGCGTATCTGTCGGCGTGTTAGTCGGCGTATCTGTCGGTGTCGGCGTTGGCGGAGCGGTTGATCCCGGCGTCAGCAGCAAAGCCGCACTCCAGATTCCTTTGCTTTCGTATTGCTCGCCATCGCCGAGCGCCCGCACCTGCACCGCGTAAGTCAGGCCATCCGACAGCCCCGCGAAATTGTATTCGGTTGGCGAAGCAGCCATCGTATGAAATAGTCGCTTCCCACCTGCCAGCCCCCAGCGAAAGCGGTAACCAGTCGCCCCTTCGACCGCATCCCATGCTATCGCGCTCCCAGTAACGTGACGCAGATTGATCGGCGCCGGCAGCGCCTTGGGACCCGCTTCGATGGCGGTCGCGGTAGGGATGGGCGTATCTGTAGGTGTTGCCGTGGGCGGAGCGGTTGATCCCGGCGTCAGCAGCAAAGCCGCACTCCAGATTCCTTTGCTTTCGTATTGCTCGCCATCGCCGAGCGCCCGCACCTGCACCGCGTAAGTCAAGCCATCCGACAATCCCGCGAAATTGTATTCGGTTGGCGAAGCAGCCACCGTATGAAATAGTCGCTTCCCACCTGCCAGCCCCCAGCGAAAGCGGTAACCAGTCGCCCCTTCGACCGCATCCCATGCTATCGCGCTCCCAGTTACGTGACGCAGATTGATCGGCGCCGGCAGCGCCTTGGGACCCGCTTCGATGGCGGCCGCGGTAGGGATGGGCGTGTCAGTCGGTGTATTTGTTGGTGTTTCAGTAGGCGTATCAGTGGGCGTGGCTGTAGGCGCGTCGGTAGGGGCTGCCGTCATGGTTCGCGGCAACTCTATCGGGCTGCTCCAGAAGCTATTCTGGTATTCACCCGAAGTGCCCGCCAGCACCCGCACCCGCACCTTGTTAAGTCGCGCCATCCGACAGTCCCGTGAAACTGTATTGCGTTTGCGGCGCAGTCACCGTATGAAATTGTGATTTCCCACCTGCCAGCCAGCGCAAGCGATAGCCGCTGGCATTCGCGACGGCATCCCAGGAGAGCGTGTTGCCGGCGGCGCGAAGATTCTGCGGTCTCGCAAGCCGCTGCTGCGCACGGACGAGGGACGATGGAAGGAGCAAGGGCGCGATAAGCAGCAGAACCAGCAAGAGACTGCGCGACATATTGTTTGTCCTGGTTTATACGAATCTCGTTGTTGAAGCGGAAGCGGCTGAGTATCACACACGCTGGCGCAAAGTCAACAGCGAGTTCACGATTGCGTTTTGGCGACGTTTTCGCTATAGTCGCCATGCTGTACTTTTGTAATCTGTTCAATCTATTAAGTGAGGAAAACATGAAGACCAAGCTCACCCTTTTATTGATCGTGGTTATGGTGCTGTCGTCCTTCGGCGGCATGTCCATAGCCCAAAGTGAAGATACCGTGAACATCCTGTTCTGGCAGGCGGCGTCGCAAATGAACCCATACCTGGGTACGGGAACCAAGGAATTTGAGGCGGCCGCTTCCGTCCTGGAACCCTTGGCTCGTTACGACCCCGATGGCGCGATGGTGCCCTGGCTGGTGGACGAGATTCCCACTCTTGCCAATGGTGGCGTCTCCGAAGATCTGACGTCCATCACCTGGACGCTCAGTGAGGGTATTCTCTGGTCGGACGGCAGTCCGCTTACGGCGCACGACGTGGTATTCAGCGGCGAATTCTGTTTGCATCCCGAAACGGGCTGTACGGTACTCAGTCAGTTCGACGGCGTGGAATCTATTGAAGCGCTTGACGATCTGACCGTCAAGATTACATTTTCTGCCCCGAAGCCCTTCCCCTATGGACCGTTCGTAGGATTCCTTACTCCTATCATCCAAAAGGCGCAATTCGAGGATTGTATCGGCGCTGACTCGCTTGAATGTTCGGAGGAAAACTTCGCTCCCATCGGCACCGGTCCCTTCGTCGTTGATGAGTTCCGCGTCAACGATGTCGTTACCTATACCGCCAATCCCAACTTCCGCGAAGAGGGCAAACCCCACTTCAGCCGCATGGTCTTCAAGGGCGGTGGCGATGCCGAATCAGCCGCTCGCGCCGTGCTGGAAACCGGCGAAGCCGATTATGCCTGGAATTTGCAGATTTCGCCGGCGGTCTTAAGTGCTATGGAAGCCGGTGGATTGGGCACAGTCATTGCTGGTTTTGCCAATAATGTCGAACGGCTGATGGTGAATCAGACGAACCCTGATCCGATGCTGGATTTCGATACGCGCTCGGTTTGGATGGAAGACAATGCTAACGCGCATCCCTTCCTCCAGGTACCGGCCATCTGGCAAGCGATGTCTAAGGCCATCGACCGCAACATCATCGCCAGCCAGCTCTACGGTCCCGGCGGTGTAGCGACTTGCAACGTCATATCAGGCCCCGCGGCCGTTGTGTCCTCGAATAACGATGCTTGTCTGGTACAAGACATTGATGGCGCCAATGCCATGTTGGATGAAGCAGGCGTCGTCGACAGCGATGGCGATGGCATCCGCGAGTACAATGGCATCCCGCTCAAGGTCTCCTATCAGACCTCGACCAACGCCGTGCGCCAGAATACTCAGGCGCTGATCAAGCAATGGTGGGGCGAAATCGGCATCGAAACCGAATTGCGCAACATCAGCGCCTCCGTCTTCTTCGGCGGCGATGTTGCCAGCCCGGATACCTATGCCAAGTTCTACACCGACATTGAGATGTACACCAACGGCTCGAATGGTACCGATATGGAACCCTATCTGGGCAACTGGCGTACCACTGAGATTCCTGGACCCTGGAACAAGTGGGGTGGTTCCAACGTTCCGCGCTGGTACAGCGAAGAATTTAACACTTTGCTGGACGAGATGGCGGGCGCTGGAGAGCTCGAAGATCGTATTGCGCTGACGATTCAGATGAACGATATGCTGGTGCAGAACGGCGTCATGATTCCGCTGGTATTCCGCGCCAGCGTCTCTGCGCACGCCAACTCGATCGGTGGTGTCGACATGAACGCCTGGGATTCCGAACTCTGGAATATCGCCGAATGGACGCGTAACTAATCGCGTTCCCTCAATCGCATTGCCCTTCCCCCTTGACCGGGGGCGGGGCGCCTTTTCGTGGAATGCTAACCACAGAAACCACAGAGAGCACAGAGGGGTGATTGAGTCTGAGCAACGAGACCCGCTGACGTACAGCATTATCGGCGCAGCCATGGAAGTTCACCGGGTCTTGGGTCCAGGGCTTTTGGAGAGCCTGTATGAAGATGCGTTTTCTTACGAACTAGGAGAGCGTAGCCTCTACCATGAGCGACAGAAGCGAATTCAGGTTGATTACAAAGGGCGAGATATTGGTAATCTCGTTGCGGATGTCATTGTCGAGAACCGCGTCATTGTAGAATTAAAAGCCGTTGATCAACTTGCGCCAATTCATACAACTCAGCCTTATAACGTATCTGAAGGTGACGAATTTGAGGCGAGGATTGCTGATCAATTTCAACGTCCGCGCACTGAAAGACGGCGGCATCAAAGGATTCGTTCTATAAATTATTCTTTCTCTGTGCTCTCTCTGTCCTCTGTGCTTAGATTAATCTGTAGATCTCGAGGGTAGTATCGTGGGAAAATACGTTGTTCGCAGGCTTCTGACCGCCATACCGACGATACTCGTAATCAGTTTCATCATTTTTGCTATTGTAGATTTATCTCCCAGTGACCCGACCGGCAACCTGCCTTTGACCATCCCGCCCGAGGTGCGGCAGAAAATCCGCGAGGCGCTGGGCGCCGACCAACCTTTCACCGTGAAATATGTCAAATGGCTGAATCAATTCTTCATCGCCGAGCCGCTGAACTTCATTGAAGCGGTAGCCGGCGTCACCTTCCCCGGCTCGGAAGATCGTACGCGCGTCATCTCTTGGGCGACGCGTGGACCGGTGATTGATATCATCATCGAACGCCTGCCACAGACGCTATGGGTGGTGGGTTCATCCTATATTCTGGGTGTTTTGATCGCGGTGCCGGTCGGCGTATTTTCCGCCTACAAGCAGTATTCTGTCTTCGATCAAGTGGGCACCTTCTTGATGATGATCGGTTTCTCCGTGCCCACATTCTTCACCGGTTTGATGTTCATCATAATCTTCAGCGTGAATCTGAAATGGTTCCCATCGGTGTATGACACCACCCTTGTGGTGACGGATATCGAGACGTTGCAGCGGCAGTTGCTGCAAATGGCGATGCCGGTAACGGTGCTTACGCTCTATACCACTGCTCAGATGAGTCGGTATACGCGCGCCTCAACCCTGGAAAACTTGCAGCAGGATTACATCCGCACAGCGCGCTCCAAAGGTTTGACAGAACGGGTCGTCGTTACGACGCACGCCGTGCGCAACAGCTTGATCCCGGTGGTCACCTTAATCGCGCTGGGCATCCCCGGTATTTTCGGCGGCGCCTTGATTACCGAGCAGATATTCCGTGTCAATGGCATCGGACAGTATCTGATCATCGCCATTCAAGGCGGCGACCTGCCAACCGTACAGACGGTGACCTTCATCTTCGCGGTTCTGGTGGTGTTTTTTAATATCGTTGCCGATGTTCTCTACGGCGTTCTCGATCCACGCGTGACCTACACCTAATTGTTGTGATGGGCTCAGACAATGACAGCTAAAGAGAAGTCGAAACCAAAGAACCTGGACTCGGCTGAGCAGCTAGAAGCGCGGACCTTTGTGGGCGATGCCTGGCGGCAATTCCGCAAGCATAAGCTGGCGCTGGTTGCGATCGCGGTGCTGGCGATTATTGTCCTCGGTGTTGTGTTCGGTCCCTTGATATGGACGGTTGACCCGACTTATATTGATATCATAGATGCCTATCAGATTTCGTCGCCTGAGCATCCCTGGGGCACCGACAGCCTGGGACGCGATACGCTGGCACGCGCAATGCAGGGCGGGCGCGTATCGCTGATGATCGGCATTTCCGCCATGCTCGTGTCGATTTCCATCGGCACCGTGGTCGGCTTGCTATCGGGATATTTCAGTCGCCTGGATAACCCGCTGATGCGCATTACCGATATCTTTATCGCCTTGCCGCAATTGCCGCTGCTCTTGGTGCTAATGATGCTCTTCCGCGAACCGCTGAAGGCAGCCTTCGGCGTCGAGGGCGGTGTCTTTCTGTTGATGGTGTCGGTGATCGGCGGCTTGCAGTGGATGCCGACGGCGCGCTTGGTGCGCGGCGAAGTGCTGACCGTGAAATCGCGCGAGTTCATCACAGCGGCCAATGCCGTCGGCTCCCGCGATGGACGGATTCTGCGCTCGCACATCTTGCCGAATGTGATGAGCCCGGTGATCGTGGCGGCGACCTTCAGCATCGCCAGCGCGATCATTACTGAATCGGCGCTGTCTTTCCTCGGTTTGGGCTTCCCGCCCGACTTCCCGACCTGGGGGCGCTTGCTCTTTGATGGCAAGGATTACCTGACGATCATCTGGACGCTGGTATTCTGGCCCGGCATGTTGATCTCGATGACGGTGCTCTGCGTCAATTTCATCGGCGATGGCTTGCGTGATGCGCTGGATCCGCGCCTGCGCAAGTAAGTTTCAGTTGCATTCGAGAATCAGGGGGCGCGTCGCATTGGCGCGCTCTTTTTGTTCCGGACGGACTCTGCGCTAGAATCAAGAGCGACCGATCACCGAACTCATCAGCAGCGGCTGCATCCAACCCCCCGACCTGTTCTAGCGAGGCACAGCCATGCCCTATATCAAGCAGATCACCATCGACCAAGCCAGCGGCTTGCTCAAACGCGAGTTGGAAAAAGCAGTCGCCCGCGCGGGAAAAGTCTGGAATATCGTGCAAATCATGTCGCTCAACGGGCGCACGATGAAGTCGGCGATGGAAATGTACGGCGCCACCATGTTCGCCGAATCGCCCTTGTCGCGGCAGCAGCGGGAAATGCTCGCGGTTGTCGTCAGCAAAGTCAACTGCTGCGACTACTGAATACAGTCACACGCGCATGACCTCCGTGCCGAGGTCATCGACTTTGCTGATGAAGCGGAAGCGGATGCCTTCGTCGATGCCATCGTTCGTGACTGGCGCAGCGCCCCGCTGCACCCGATCGATCACGCGCTCTGCGCCTTCGCTGAGAAGTTGACCCGGCAGCCAGCGGCTATGACCGAGGCCGATATCGTTGAGCTGCGTGAAGCCGGCTTGGATGATGTCGCGATCCATGATGCGACACAAGTTATCGGCTTCTTCAATTACATCAATCGCGTCGCCGATGCCTTGGGTGTTGAGCGCGAGCATTTCATCCAGACCTGGGGTGAAAGCTAAAGATTCCAAGATCTCGTACACATAAGTCGGAATAGTGACAGCGACAGTGGCGCCGATCATTTCAGCGCCACCGTCTTTCTATTCCAGCGCTAACCTGATTCTAAAGCTTTGTTAATGAAGGTGTATAAATGATATCGGGAGGCTGGTAAAGTCTGCCAAAAAACTTATCAAATCTGCACATTTGGCTGCAAATTTGCAAAAGAGTGTATTGCAATTTATTAATGTTTATACATATAATACAGTGAACCCGCCGGCGTCCATTGCTGGTATCCTTAATCGTAAGTGTGACCGACGAGAATAGCAATGCCAATTACAGTTGGTTGGAATGATAGATTGAAGACCTTCATAGAATGCAGCTTCCAAGATCCGTGGACGCTTGAACAGTTCATAGAAGCGCGTAAAACTTGGCACCGCATGATCAAGTCCTCCGAGCACCGTGTAGCGATTCTGCTGGACATGCGAGAAACTTTTGAAGCGCCGGCCGGGGCATTGCGTCATTTCGCGGCGATTCACCGCACCCCTCACCCGCGGCAGGGAGCTCTGTACGTTTTAGGGCTTAACCAAACTTACCAAAAGCTGGCGCCTCATATTTTCTACTGTAAAGACGGTGGCGACAATTCGGTGCGGCTGGTTGATTCAATCGAGAGCCTCAATATTAGCTGATCCCCGCTGAACGCCCGTCGCCGCAGATCTCACCATATCCACTCTTTTAGGGCTCTTGCCGACCACGCGTCGGCGTTTCCAATCCAATCGCCATACCACAAGAATCAGAGTGTCTCATCCGCCACTTTAGTTTATGATTCGGTCAGTGGAGTTGGCAGAGGGAGAATGGTCGGATGAATGGTGATTGCGGTGGAGAACGAGCCGGTTTGATTGCCAGAATCTGCAATTATCTGCAGCAGATCCATCCTGGCACGGCCAGCTTGCAGGAGTTGGGCGAGCATTTTCACATCAGCCCCTTTCATCTCCAGCGTACCTTCAAGGAAGCCACCGGCATAAGTCCGCGTCAGTTCGCAGCCAATCTGCGGCTCGAGGACTTTAAGGCGCAGGTTCGCAATGGCGAGCGCATCACTGACGCCATCCTCGCGGCCGGTTATGGTTCTTCCAGCCGCCTCTACGAGCGCAGCGACGAGAACCTGGGCATGACCCCGTCTACCTACAGAAAGCGAGGCGCCGGCATGACGATATTCTTCAGCGTCGTCACCTGTCCACTCGGTCATTTGCTGGTCGCGGCCACCGAGCGCGGCGTCTGCAAGGTCAGCCTGGGCGATAGCGCCGAGCCGCTGATAGATGACTTCGCCGCCGAATTCGCTGACGCGGAACGCCTGCGCGATGATGAGGGCGTCGGTTTCTGGGTGGAGCGTATCATCGCCTATCTGGAAGGCTGGCAGCCCGACCTTGATCTGCCGCTGGATTTGCGCGCGACGGCTTTTCAACTGAAAGTCTGGCAGCAGCTGCAGAAGATCCCGGTGGGCGAGACGCGCAATTACAGCGAAGTCGCCGCCGCCATTGGACAGCCTACCGCCGTCCGCGCTGTCGCCAACGCTTGCGCCAACAATCCGGTCGCGCTGGTCATCCCGTGCCATCGCATCATCCGCAAAGACAAGGGACTGGGTGGGTATCGCTGGGGCATCGAGCGCAAACGCGCGCTGCTGGAACGCGAATTGCGCTACAAGGAAGGAGCTTCCGAGGGCGAATAACAGTCTCGCTGGGCGCAAAGGCGTCTGGACTGGACATGACTTGACGTAAAACGCATTCCTGTAATATCGTGAAACTATACCTAGAGCGAGGGGATTTGCAAGTCCATTCGAAACTTGCATATATTGATTCTGGTTAGTGTTGCTTATGTCGCAGCTCAGATGGTCGCCGATATTTCCAATCTCCGCAACTTGACCATCTTCGGTCTCAGCGTCAGCGCCTTTTCCATCGCCTACCCGCTGACATTCACCCTTCGCGATATGGTGCACAAGCTCGCCGGCGCTTAGACGCAGGAGGAATTTGTAGCAGCCTTCGTCGGCACTACGATCATCCGGCTGGTGTTTGGCATCATCTCGATACCGGGCATCTTCCTGGTTGAAGAACATGCCGAAGACTGGGTCAAGATCACGGAGATCGGCCAAAGCGGTCGCCTCAAGCACGAGCCGCGCTAGCGATGGTTCCTCGTGGCTGCAGGACGTGGCGCGCCGCAAGTCCGATTCGCCAGTCGTTTGGAAAGTGGTGACATTCAAGGACATACGACGTGTAGCGAGTTCAGGACAGGGGGATTCACCACAGAGGCACAGAGAGCACAGAGGGCACAGAGACGCTGACCAGCGGCATAGAGATGTCAAAGATGTGTGGATGTAGGGGCGACACTTGTTTCGCGTAGACACCGACCGTCAGTCGCCCACTGCCATTGGGAGTTCATTCGATGGGCGATCCACCGGATCGCCCCTACGCATTATCAGTTCGTGGGTTCGTTATTCTGAGTGAGCCAAGTAGCGACTTGCGGGGGACTGTGGCTGAATCCTAGTCACGGCCCACCCCGCCGCCAAGCCAGCGAATCGGCATCGACCTCGCCCAACTCCATCCGGCTCAGCTCACCCGTCTCCAGGTCAACGAGCATAATCCGCGACAGGCCGTCGACCGAGCGCGCGAAGGTGACTGCGCGTCCATCGGGCGTCCACTTGGGCAAGCTGTCGTAGCGCGATTCCACCACCAGCGGCTCGACCGCGCCGGTTTTCGCATCCAGCAGGTAGATCGACGAAGCGCCATCGCGGCGGGATGCGAATACAAGCCTGTCGCCATCCGGCGACCAATCGGGCGCGGTATCCGGCGCCGGATGCGTGGTCAGCCGGCGCAGATCTTGTGAGGCCAGGTCAATAATGTAAATATCCCAGCCGGCGTTGCGATTCGAGCTGAAGGCGATTGCCCCGCCATCGGGCGACCAAGTCGGCTGGCGATCGCCGGCGCTGCTGATGGTCACGCGCCGCAGGTCACTGCCATCGGGCTGCACGATATAGATATTGTTGTCGCCTTCGCGGTTGCTGGCATAGGCGATAAAACTGCTGTCGGGCGACCAGGCCGGCGACTCGGCGATGGCATTGGAATCGGTCAGCGTGACCATCGCGCCACTGGTGATGTCGATGGTGATGATATCGCTGCCGAAGCGCAGAAATTGCGTCAGCGCCAGGCGCGCGCCGTCGGGCGAAAACGAGGGGTCGGTGAGGTAGAAGTAATCGAGCCGTTTCTTGAGGTTGTGATGCAGGTCATGCACGATAACGACCGGCAAGCCCTGCTCCAGGGTCATATAGGCGACCATCGCCGAGGGATAGCGGATCGACCACTGGAAGCGCAGCAAAATCAAGATGAGGGAAAAGCTGAAGAGCAGCGCGGTCAGGATGATCAGACTGCGGCGCATGGCGTTCAGGCCGCGACCGCCACAAAGCGCCGCTGCGCCAGATACTCGTTGATTTGCTCGGCGGCGATGCGCGCTTCAGCGGTCATATTATAGAAAGCGCCACGCCCCTTGTAGAAGACGCCCACCAGGTACAAGCCCTCGTGACCCAGAACCTGCCGCCCGTTGGGATGCTGGCTGACATCGCGCAGGGGCCAGCCGCGCACGCCGTTGGGTCCAATATCCCAATCGCAGCCGGCTTCGGGATAATACATGTCGTTGCTATATTGCATGTCAATATCAAGATATTTATGCAGAACGGGCAGAAAACCAGTCGCCATAATCACAGAATCTAACTCAATAACCTGCCCATCCGCCAGCGTCACGTCCTTCGCGTCAAAGCTGACGGGATGTTTCACGGGCAGGACCTGTCCCTGTCGCAAGGCATTCAGCAGTTCCGGTCCGCGATACCCGACGCCGCTGCCGGTATTGGGCGGCGCCTGCCAGACGCCAAAGTCGCCCATATTGTACTTGATCGCGCCGGTACGCCGCTGCAGCCACTCGCAATATGGTTTCGGCAGATACTCGCCCAGCATCATCCAGGCGTGGCGCGGCAAGCCATAGGGATAGCGCGGGCGCAGATCGACGCCGCTGCGGATCGAGAGCCAGGCGAAGCCGCCAGCCGCGACTTGACCGGCCGCCACGGCGATATCGGCGCCGCTGGGACCATTGCCCACCACCAGTGTGCGCTGGCCGCGAATCTGATCCGGCTGACGGAAGTCGCGCGAGTGCATGATGTCGCCGTTGAAGCGATCCATACCTTCGATCTCGGGCAGCTGCGGATTATCGAATACGCCGGTAGCCGGGATGACTGCGTGGTAGGTCTCGATGCCCGCGCTGGTTTCTACTTGCCACAAGCCGTCCGCACGCGGCGCTGCGCGGTAGACTTCGATGCCGTGCTCAATGGCAAAGTCTTGATCCCTCACCCAGTCCACCAGATAGCGGTGGTATTGCTGGGCTGTGGGGTGGATGCCCCAATGCAGCGGAAAGCGGCGCCCGGGCAGCTCGCTAAAGAAACGCGATGTATTCAGCCGCAGGGAGGGATAGAGGCTGTTCCAGGTCGGCGCCAACTGCTGCGTCCGCTCGATGATGCGGTATTCAATGCCGGCTGCATTCAGCGCGTAGGCGGCGTTGATGCCGGCCGGACCCGCGCCGATGATCAGCACATCTGCCGTCGGCATTAGCCCTCCTGCTCCGCTGCCAGGGCGGTCGCTGTGCCGCGGACGTAATAGTACAAGCGGGTCGGCGCGGCTGCATGGGTGGCGGCGAAGTTCTGCGCGTCTTCGGTTGTGCGCGGCTGCACCGCTTCCAAGGTCTCGCGGATCAAGCCATCGACCCACTGCGCTTGAAATGTCGCTTCTTCATTGTACTCGGCCACTGGGAAAGCCACGACTCCGCCCATCATCGCGACTATCGCCAGCCCAAACATAAGCATTGCGATCGCCCCGATGAGGGCAAGCGCGCGCCGATTCGCCCGGCGGGTATCGTCAGCGGTCATCGTCTCACGCGCCAAGTGCGCCAGCAAGCGCTTGCGACTGTAACCGCGGCTGAGATCCAGCGGACGCCAAGTTTCCAGCGCCGCGGGCAAGCTGGCATTCTCCAGGAGTATCGGCACGATCTGCTCCTGCTGCTGCAGGGCGCCTTCTATTTCCGCCTGTACTACGGCATCGGAACTGGATTGCTGCGAGATCAAGACGATCAACAGGGGCTGGGCTGGCTCAAAAGAGTCAGACAGGTCGTGGCGGATTTGCTCGGCGAGCGCCGTTTGTGCTTGCGAGAATGTAATGCGGATCATCGATGTAGGGCCACCTCATGTATGTTGACAGCAATAAGGGCTCGGTCAAGGAGAAGGCTGCTATTGTCCTTCATAGGCGGAAACAAAACTCGCTGCCCTAGGTCTATGTCTACGTGACCGCCGAGCGGCTTGTGAAAAATGGTACAAGCTATTGTGGCATATTTGAGGCGTATATCCTAGTACAGCTTTGAGCTGCCGGCTGCTGACGACTTTCGACTAAAGTCCCTCGCAAGTCGCTACGCGGCTCACACAAAATAACAAACACGCTTCAATCGTTCAATTCCCCAGAAAATCGTCTCGAGGTAGGGGCGACTCTTGAGTCGCCCGCTGCTAATAGGAGTGCCTTCGTCGGGCGATTCAAGGATCGCCCCTACAAGGTTCCTTAAAAAGTGGCGGTCTCAGCGGCCATCATCCACATATTCTTAGTCCTGAGACAGAGGCGCTAGCGAGATCCATTGCGCGATATCGACTGACTGCGCCGCTTCCAGCGCAGCCGGGTCGCCGATGGGCAGCCAGAAGGGGGAATCCACCAGCGCAACGGCGTGATCCTGCGCGGCCGCCGTTACGTAATCGCTGATCTCGTATTCGCCGCGCGCGCTCTTTTCCAGCGTATAGTCGAATACCTCAGCCCGGAACTTGTAGGCGCCGATGCTGCAGGGCGCCGGCGAGGCGTACGAGCCTGGTTTTGGCTTCTCGTCGATGGAGCGGAAGTCGCCCGCGTCATCGCTGACGACCACGCCATAGCGGTGATAATCGCCGCGCATGGTGGACAAGATGCCATAATCGCGCCGGCTCAAGCGGCGCAGCGCGTCTTGACCGAAGAGATCGTCGCCGTTGATGACTACAAACTCATCGCTTCTCAGATAATCACGGCAGCACTGCAAAGCGTGGCCCGTGCCCAGCGGCTGTGGCAACTGCTCGACCACTTGATAATTCTCGAACAGCGTCTGCTGCGCCATGAAGTCGGCGATCTGGGCTTTGAGGTAATGCACCACGACCAATACGCGCTCGACGATGCCAGTCAGGCTCAGCAGTGACCACGAGAGAAGGGGTCGGTTTTGCAGCAGTAAAAGGGGTTTCGGCCTGTTCAGAGTGAGGGGGCGCATGCGCGTGCCTACGCCCCCGGCCAAGATTATGCCATCCATCGCCGCGGTCGGTCAGCGCATGTCGTCATAGTAGGCGGTATCGCTTTCGTCTTCTTCGGCGAATTCGCCTTCGCGAAAGGAGGGGACGATAGTGTCGTCATCGCCGTAGAGGTCGCGGTAGCTGCCGCCGTCATCATCGTCCAGGTCGTAGCCTTCGTCTTTGAGTTCCTCGTCTTTCAGGTCGATGTCAATGTAATCTTCGATCAAACTCTCGACATCGTCCAGCAATTCTTCCACCTCGTCTGCGTCCTCTTCGGGTACCGCCAGCGGCTCGGCGTCATCCAGGCTCTCCAGCGAGACCAATTCCGGCTCTTCCAGCTGCGCCAGCAGCGAAAGCGCCGGCTGCAATGCCGCCGGTTCAGCCAGCGTCTCTTCTATTTCGACCAGGTCGTCTAGCTCATCTAGCTCGTCCAAATCAGCCGATGTCGGTTCTTTGATTTCGTCGAGCTCGTTGCGAGCTTGCCTCATCATCAAATCGATCAACGAGGCGGCTTCGTTTTCCGCCTTGTCGCCGGGCGGTCCTCCGCCTTTGCCGTTTGACAGATTGCCTGACAACATCACTTAACTCCCTTCGCCAGGCTCAAGCCAGTGTCTCTTTCACTATAGCGCAAAACAGAGAATGTAGCCGCAAATCGTTCGTTAATTCAGGATGGAAAGCGGTCGCCAGCAAGCTGCCTTGACGCACGGCGACAATCCGCCCATCCTCCAGCCGCGCCAACACTTCCACGGCCTTTTCGACTGCCGTAACAACCGGCGCCCTTATGAAAACGGCGTGGAAGGGTTCGTCCGCCAAGCCGGCGATCGCCAGGTCTGTTTCAAAGCTGTCGGTCTGTCTTCCAAAGGCGTTGCGATCGACTGTGATAGCCATTGACCCGAGGATCGGCTGTTCGTCGATGCCGATATCCTGCGCCAGGAATATCATGCCGGCGCAGGTGCCCCAGGTCGGCTTGCTTTCGGTGAAGCGCCGCAATGGCTCGATCAAACCGTAGGCGGTTGCCAGCTTGCCGATGGTCGTGCTCTCGCCACCGGGGATGATCAAGCCGTCCAGCGCGTCCAACTGCTGCGGCAGGCGCACTTCCACCGCCTCCAGATCCAATTGCCGCAGCATTTTCACATGCTCAATAAACGCGCCTTGCAAGGCGAGTACACCTATCTTCATTTGTAACCCATACGGCTTCGTTTTAGGACAAGTCCATTATCAGGGCGATCTCCTGCATCTTCTCATTGTAGCGAGTTCGATACATTGTGTGCGCTAAATCGAGACTCACGACGGGCTGTGACAAAAAACTTAGGTAAGCACTTCGACCTTTATCAAGCGGGCGAGGCTCTGCCCGATGATGCGGAATTCGTTCTCCAGTTTGAGCTGCATCGGTCCCTCGAAGGGCGCCACATGGATGACATCGCAGACTTTCCCCGGCACCAAACCGAGGGCCTCGACGTATTGCAGCCGATCGACTTCGCGGGTTATCAGCCGGCTGATGCGGATGGCTGCGCCCGCTTCCGCTTGCGACAAGAAAATGTCAACAGCCGGCGGCAGCGCGCCACTTTCATTCGGGATCGGCTCGCCATGCGGGCAGATAAGCGGATTGTCGGTCATTTCAAACATGCGCGACACTACCGCCTCGCTCAAGCCGTCGCTAAGCCGCTGCGCTTCTTCATGCACTTGCAGCCAGCCAATCCCCATGACTTGCGTCAGAAAGACCTCGGCGATGCGTTGATAGCGGATAAGCTTCAAGGCTTCCACGCACCCCGACTCGGTCAGGGCGATGCCATGATAAGGCTGATGCTCCAGCAAGTCTTGCTTGCTCAGCCGGTTGATCATGCGGTTGACGGCCGGCGGACTGACCAGAAGCAAGTCAGCCAACTGCGAGCTGCTGACGAATTCGGCCGGCTCCGGCTGCCGATCAATTAGCCGGTATATTTCAGCCAGGTAGGCGCGCATCTTATTGCTGAGTTCGGAAGGCATGCGGCTTTCTACCGCCTTTGAGGCATCGTCACGGCGCGCGCTTTACAAGCCGTGTTCGAGGCGGGTGATCAAACGTTCGGGCAGATTGAAGTCGAGCATGCGCCGCTGCACCGCCCGAATATTATAGGGGATGCGCCGGTGCTCAAAGACGCCGCTGGTCATATCGAGGATGCCGTAGGCCGCATCGGGATTCTGGTCGCGCGGCTGCCCAATACTGCCGGGATTGATGATTTGCCGCTGGCCGTTGAGTTCGTGTGACTGATTGTATTGGGGCGGGCTGGCTGCAGCATTGCCATTATCATCAGACAAGGTATAAATCACCGGCTGATGCGTATGCCCAACGAAGCAATAGGGCGTTTCAAAGTGAGGGAAATTCAATGCGGCGATCGTCGGCTCGAGAATATATTCCCAGATTGGCTCGCGCGGGCTGGCATGCACCAGAGTATAGTCGCCGATGACGAAGGTGACCGGCAAGTGCTCAAGGAAGTGGGTATTCTCCGGTGTCAACGTATTTTGCGTCCATTCGACGGCGCGCCGCGCATCCGGGTTAAAAGTCTTGACGTCCAGGCGGTTCAGCGCCGCCCAATCGTGATTGCCGGCCAGGCAAAGCTGCGGCAGCGCCTTCAAACGCTCGACGCATTCGTTGGGGTCGGGTCCATAACCCACCACATCGCCCAGACACCAAACGTAGTCCCAGTCGCCCTCGCTGTGTTTCAAAACAGCTTCAAAGGCGGTGTAGTTGGCGTGGATATCGGAGATGACCAGAATTCGCATGGAGCCGTTTTCGCGTTAATTAGACCCTTTGCATCTTACCATGCTTTAGGAGACGTTGCGATATGCGGGCGCCTGACGGCTTGACGCCGATAGGCATACGGCCCGTCCGCTTGAGAGCGGATTATCGTAACGTGATATGATGATTTCATTCGAGCGACCGAAGGAGAAAGCTGATGTTTTTTGAACTGCGCCGCTATCCGTTAAAGCCCGGCAAAGCCGACGAGTGGGTCAAGTTGATGGACGAAGCGATCATTCCCTTTCAGCAGTCCAAGGGCATGGCTGTGCTGGCTTCATTTGTAAGCGATGCTGAAGATACTTATGTTTGGATTCGCCGCTTTGCCAGCGAGGCGGAAAAAGAGGCGTTGTACGATGCCGTGTATCAGAACGACTACTGGCAGAAAGAACTCAGCCCGATGGTTGGCGATCTAATCGATCGTGCCGGGATTGAAGTCACTATACTGAGGGCGACGCCGCGCTCATTGATGCAATAGGGACTTTGCCGGACGAGTGCGCAACAGCGTAGCGAGTTGGCATTCAGCGCTGCCGTTGGCTACGGACGAACAGGTCATCACTGGAGAGTATAAGGAGAACAGTCATGCGCGAGCACTTTCTCGACGACAGCGTCATACAACCATTCTGGGACAATTCGGTCGAGCCTCGTCTCGAGATCGATAACGGCGATGTCGTTGTTTTCGATTGCCAGGAAGCCAACGGGCAGATTCAACCCGATTGGACGGTCGCCGAATATGACCAGCTCGACCGCAGCAAAATTCATGCGCTGAACGGCTCCGTTTGGATTAAAGGCGCGCAGCCCGGCGACGCCCTGGAGATCGACATTATCGATATGCAGCATAAAGGCTGGGGCTGGACCGCCCATCGCGCGGGAGCGGGTCTGCTGCAGGACGACTTCGACTTTACTTATTTGCATCACTGGCGCATCGAAGGCGACACCTGCTATTCGACCCAGCTGGAGCACGTTCGCTTGCCCTTTGAACCGCATCCGGGTGTGGTTGGCGTTGCGCCGCGGGAAGCCGGGCGCTTCAGCACCTTTCCGCCGCGTGCGAACGGCGGCAATCTCGATGTGCGCGATATGACCATCGGCTCGAAGGTGTGGCTGCCGGTGCTCGTTGAGGGCGCGCTCTTTGCCACCGGCGATTGCCATGCGGCGCAGGGGCAGGGCGAGGTCTGCGTGACCGGCATCGAAGCGCCGATGATTGTGACTATGCGCTTCAAGCTGATCAAAAACATGATCTTGCCGGAAGTCCAACTGCGCCGTCCCAGCCCGATGAGCAAGCTCGACAGCCAAGGCTATCACATCACCACCGCGCACGGACCCGACTTGATGCAGAATGCCAAGAATGCCGTCCGCTACATGATCGACTGGCTGGTGGACAATCAGCGTATGAACCGCAGTCAGGCTTACGTTCTTTGCAGCGTCGCCGGCGACTTGAAGATCAGCGAGATTGTCGACGCGCCGAATTGGGTGGTGTCATTTCACATGCCGCTGGCGGCGTTCGTGGGCTAGGGCTGTTGGCTTGTAAACAATGGTTGCGCACGTAGTTGGTCGCCCGCGCTTCAAGAGGTAATAGAAAATGATGACTTAGGAAGTTGCCTCTGCAATGTTTTTCCGGGTCAATATGGGATGTGTCCAATGTCTGAGCGCGCTCCCGCGCTACCCTCTCGTCGCTCGATTCGTCTGCAAGGATTCGACTACCGCCAGAGCGGAGCGTATTTTGTAACAATTTGCGCATATCAGAAGTCATGCCTATTTGGTCAGATTCGTGACGGAAAGATGTTTGTCAATGACTTGGGGATGACCATCAGAGTTTGCTGGCAATGGATATCTGAAGTACGTCACAATGTGCAATTAGACACTTTTGTCGTGATGCCAAATCACCTGCATGGAATCATCTTCTTGTTCGACGAAGAGCCGGTTGACGTTGCCACGCAAACTTCGACGCGGGACAAAGCTTCGGCAGGCAAGTTACTAGCGCGACCGCCTGTACAGCCCATCTGGCAGCGAAATTATTACGAGCACATCATCCGCAATGAACGGTCCCTCAATGACATACGCAAGTACATCATTGAGAATCCGGCAGCCTGGTTCGATGATTCGCTTTATGTACGATAAAAAGATGCCCCAATGTTTGGTGGCGGGCGACCTGATAGGTCGCCCCTACAAGCGTACTTTGGAGGAGCAGGTTTCGGGCTAGGGCTAGCGGTTCTTCAGCCACATCAGCCAATAGACTGGACGGCTCAGCACCCAGAGCAGCAGCATCGCCGTTATGCCATGCTGCTTGCGGCAATAGACCAGCATATCGCGGAAGAAGATGCCGGTGGCCAGCCAACTGCGCGTTGACGATTTCTCATGGTGCTTGATGCGCGCTGCCGCCAAAAAGCGACAAGTCCCGCGCAGCTGCCGCGCCAGGCTGTCTTCGGGAAAATAGAGCAGCAGATCATCATCCAGCAGAATGTCCTCGCGCCGCATCAAGGTGCAGGACCCGGGGATGACCTCCACATCGCGATCACTCTGCCGATCCCAGTCTCCATAGAAGAGCCGATCGTGCAGACGCCGCTTGCTGGCCGGCAGCAGGGGACCGAGTACGCTGTAACTCAGCAGCAGGTGGAGATAAGTCGGGATCATTGAGCAGGTACGCTGAATCTCGCCAGCGGGGTAACGCAGTTGCGCGCTGATGCCGATGTAAGCCGGATTCTCTTGCAAAAAGCGCTGCATCAGCGCCAAGGCATCGGGCGCCACCTCGGTATCCGGATTGAGCAGCAGCACATAATCTGCCCTTGCTTGCCGAATGCCGATATTATTGCCGCCGCAGTACCAACTGTTGATCGATTGCGCCAGCAGCTGCGCCTCGGGGAAGTCGTCCCGGACCATCGCCGCGCTGCCGTCAGTAGAGGCGTTGTCGACGACGATGATCTCCAGCTCCAGCCCGATGCTCTCCCACAGTGATTGCAGACAATTCCGCAGCAATTCGCGCGTGTTGTAACTGACGATGACAACCGACAAGTCGGGCATTGGCGGACGATCCTCGCGACCGATGTTGAAGTCAAGTTAGCACAAAACACCTCAGATGCAAGTTAGCCGTGCTGTGGCATCGTCTGGCATATTCGCAGGAACTCGGCTAGCATGGGCGCGAAAAGCAAGGTGCGGAAGGAAAGAAGATTATGAAATACGGAGTCGTTCTTCCCCAGACTCAAATTGGCGCGGACCCGGCTGTGCTGCGCGATTTTGTGCAAGCGGCCGAGAGCATGGGTTATCACCATCTGCTGGCTTATGATCATGTGCTGGGCGCCAACCCCGATCGACCGGGTTGGGAAACGGGCAGACCCTACACCTGCCACGACATGTTCCACGAGCCTTTCACCCTCTTCTCCTGGATGGCGGGCTTCACCGAAAGCATCGGCTTCATGACTGGCGTCTTGATCTTGCCGCAGCGGCAGACGGCGCTGGTGGCGAAGCAGGCGACTCAGCTTGACTTGCTCTCCGGCGGACGCTTTCGCATGGGCATCGGCATCGGCTGGAATGAAGTCGAATACAACTCGCTGGGCTACGACTTCAAGACCCGCGGCGCTCGTGTCGAAGAGCAGATCGCCGTCTTGCGCGAATTATGGACCAACGATCTGGTGAGCTATGATGGCCGCTTTGACAAGATCGACGATGCCGGCATCAATCCCTTGCCGCCGCAGCCGATTCCGATCTGGATCGGTGGCTATGCCGATGTGGTTTTGCGCCGGGCAGGGCGCTTGAGCGATGGTTATCTGGCGCAAGAGGGCGCGGCCGAACACGCCAAGCCGATGTGCGAGGCGTTTCTGAATTATGCCGAAGAGGCAGGCCGTGCCGGGCAAGTCGGCTTGCATACGCGCCTGACCACCGAGCGCACGCCCGAAAGCGAGTGGGAGAGCTACGTGGCCGGCTGGGACGCCTTGGGCGCGACCGAACTGGCTGTCTATCCCCACGGCGACAAACTGGATGACTATCTGGCGCGTTTGCGGCGCTTCAAGGAGTCATTCGGCTTCTAGACAATGCAGCCCATAATCATCCGCCTCGCCCTGCGCTATATCAGTCGGCGCCTCTTCCAAAGCGCGATGCTGGTGTTGGGCGTTGCGCTGGGCGTCGCCGTGGTAATCGCCATCGATATCGCCAACCAATCAGCCAGCCGCGCCTTCACCCTCAGCAGCGAGAGCCTCGTCGGCCGCGCCACCCATCAGATCGTCGGCGGGCCCAACGGCTTCTCGACCGATATTTACAAGCGACTTCGAATCGAACTGGGCATCAAGCTCAGCGCGCCGGTGGTTACGGAATTTGTCCGCATCGCCGGCAGCGATCAGGCTTTGCGCTTACTGGGCGTCGATCCGCTGGCGGAGCCACCCTTCCGCTCTTACCTGGCCGACGAAGGCGAGGATGTGGACTACGCCGCGCTCAACCGCCTCATTGTCGAGCCGGGCGCGGTCGTCATCAGCGATTCGCTGGCGCAGCGCCTCGGGCTGAAGGTAGAAGATAACTTCGAGCTCAGCGCAGGTGGCAGCTTCAGCAGCGCGCGGGTGCTGGGCCTCTTGCAGCCGGATAACAATGCCAGCCGCCAGGCGCTTGATGACCTCATCATCAGCGATATCGCCACGGCGCAAGAGATGATCGGCATGAGCGGGCGTCTCAGCCGCATCGACCTCATCCTGGACGCGGAGCAGGTCGGTCCGCTCAGCGCCGCGCTGCCGCCGGGCATCAGACTGGTTGATGTCAAAGAAGAGAACGCGCTGAATCAGATGATCGCCGCCTTCGAGCTTAACTTGCAGGCGATGAGCCTGCTGGCGCTGGTGGTCGGTTTATTCCTGATCTACAACACCGTCACCTTCAGCGTGGTGCAACGGCGCGCCACCATCGGCATCATGCGCTCGCTGGGCGCGACGCGCGGGCAAATCTTCCGCTTCATCCTGCTGGAAGCCTTCATCCTGGGCTTGATCGGCACGGCGCTGGGCTTGGCGCTCGGCATCATACTGGGGCGTGGCGCGGTCGCCTTGGTATCGCAGACCATCAGCGATCTCTACTTCAGCGTTAACGTGCAGGGCATCAGCGTCTCGCCGCAGACCCTGCTGAAAGGCGCCGCTATCGGCCTGGCGGCAAGTTTGCTGGCGGCGGCGCTGCCCTCCTGGGAGGCTACGCGCAGGCCCCCGGCCGGCGTCATGAAACGCTCAAATGAAGAAGAAGCCACCAGCCGCCTGTTGCCCGTCATGACGGCGGGCGCGGTCTTGCTGACTTTGCTTGGCTTTATTTTGCTGGGCGCGCGTGACAGCCTGGCGCTGGGCTTTGCCGCTCTGCTCTGCATCATCATCGGCGGGGCGCTGTTTACCCCGGTGGCGCTGGTATTGGCCATGCGCCTGCTGCAGCGACCGACCGCATTGCTCTGCGGTCCCTTGGGTCGGCTGGCAGCCCGGGCAGTCATCCGCTCGCTGAGCCGCACGGCGGTTGCGGTGGCCGCCTTGACCGTGGCCGTCAGTGTCATCGTCGGCGTCAGCGCCATGATCGGCAGCTTCCGCTTGACCGTCGCCGACTGGCTGGAGAGCTCGCTGGGCGCGCAGATTTACGTCTCGCCACCGCTTTTCGCCTCCAACAATCCCAGCGTCGATGTCGACCGACAGGTGAAAGCGATCGCGCTCGGCGTGCCGGGTGTCAAGGCGATCTCGTCAGCGCGGCACGTCAGCGTCAGCGCGCCCGATTATCCCGATCTGCCGCCGGTCAATTTGCTGGCCAGCGACTTCGATATCGCCGGTGATAATCGCCGCTTCAAATGGAGCTCGGTGACCGCCGAAGCGCATCAAGAGGCGCTGGATGCGGGCAAAGTCATGGTCAGCGAACCCTTCGCCTTTCGCCGCGGCATCGACCGCGAACGCAATCAGATCACGCTGAACACGGATACAGGCGCGCAGACCTTTGAAGTGTTCGGCGTTTATTATGACTACAGCACCGATCAAGGCACGGTCTACATGGCGCGTTCAGTTTACGATCGCTACTTTATGGATTCGTCGATTAGTTCGCTGGGCATCTTCCTCGACGAGGGCGCCGACACCGCAGAAGTCGTCAGCGAGTTGCGCGCGCGGCTTGCTAACTATGATCTGTTGGTGCAGGACAACGCCGGCTTGCGGGCGGGCGCGCTCGAGATCTTCGACCGCACTTTCGCCATCACCATCGCCTTGCGCCTGCTGACCACGCTGGTGGCATTCATCGGCATCTTGTCGGCGCTGATGGCGCTGCAATTGGAACATGCGCGTGAATACGGCGTGATGCGCGCAACCGGCATGACGGCGCGTCAGCTCACGCAATTCGTCATGATTCAGACTGGATTGATGGGTTTGGTGGCGGGCGTGCTGGCGCTGCCGATTGGCGTTTTGCTGTCGCTGGTCTTGACGCACGTCATCAACTTGCGATCCTTCGGCTGGACGATGCAGTTCTCGCTGCAGCCGGGTCAATTCGCCGAGGCGCTGCTGGTGGCAATCGTGGCGGCGCTGCTGGCGGGCTTGTATCCGGCGCTGCTGCTGAGTCGGCTCAAGCCGGCGGAGGCGCTGCGGCGGGAGTGAGCGAATTGCCGAGCAGGCAAGTTTTTGCTTATCAGCGCGATTGATGCTACATTCTGTTCACGGAGTTATTGGTTGGCGCAGATCCGAAAATGAGAATAAGGGAGCTTTTGCCATGAACCGAGTGCCGCTTGACTGGATGATCGACGGTCTGCAGCTATCATCCCGGATTCTGGCTTTGACGCTGGAGGGTGTTACGCAAGAACAGGCGAGAAAAATACGGGATGGCGCCGGCGGCTGGAATCTTGTGGAGATGATGTGCCATTTGCGTGATTATCAAGAAATCTTCTTTGGGCGTATGAAGCAAGTTCTTGAAGAAGACAGCCCGACATTTCAGCTTTTTGACGATGCAGCGCGCGCGGCGCTGGTCATCGACCACGATTATGCCAATCAAGAATTTCGCAGTGTATACGATCAATATAGCGCGACGCGAGATGAACTAATCGGCTTCCTGTCGTCGTTGGATGAGGCCCATTGGCAGCGCCTGGGTCATTTCCCCTCGATCGGCGAAGTTGATATCTCATTCTTGATTTACCATACGATCTTTCATGATGCGGAGCACATCGAACAATTCACAAGGGTTCTGCGTCAATAGGTCAGCCCGCTGCAGCAACGCCTGGGATACTTGGATGGGATCGAGAAGGGCAGCGCGTTGCACGCGTATAAAATGCAGCATCATTCTCGGCTGATTGCCACTCCGCGTGACAGATTGATTCGCCGCTAAAGAATCGCTGGGGCTACAATATCCTTTGAGCAACCACGTTGGCCAAGGGGCGCGATGCATGTTTAGCACGAGCGAAGTGGAACAATTCCAGACCGAGGGCTGGGTCGCCAAAGAACAATTCTGGTCCGAACGCGAAGTTGAGGCGATGCGGCTGGAGCTGGAGCGCTTGAAGGCGGTCGGCTTGCTGCGCAATGTCGCCACCGCTGGCGACGGGGTCACGCCGGCAGCGGACAAGATCAACTTGCAGCTCTGCCCCATGTTCCCGCACAGCGACTTCTACCGCGCCATGCCCTTCGCCGAGAAAGCCGTGAGCACCGTGCGGCAGTTGATCGGCGACCCGGTGCTGCTGCATCTCGACCAGGTTTTCCTCAAGCCGGGCAGGCAGGGCATGGGCACCAGTTGGCATCAGGACAATGCCTACTTTCAGATCGCGGATCCGCTGAAAGGCACGGCGATGTGGACGGCAGTGCCTGGGATCGCGAGGTGGAGGCTGTGCTGGCTGGCATAGCACAGTAGATTCGCTGTAGGGGCGGAGCCGCCGGCTCGCCAGAATATGGGACTGTCAGTTGACGGGCGACCTGGCAGGTCGCCCCTACAAACCTTGAATTTTCGCTAGCGCCCGAGTTCGCGTTCGCCGTGCATGATCTGGCTCAGGCGGAACATATCGGTGCGCGAGGTCAAGTCGAGGCTGATCGGCGTGACCGAGATGACTTTGTCGGTCAGCAGGGCGTAGACATCGCTATCGGGCTCGGCTGCTGCTGGATCGCTGTTGTAGCTGTAGCCTAGCTTGCCGGAATCGTGCAGGGCGATGCGTTCGGGCCGCGTGGGCCAGTAGACGCGACGCCGTGACAGCCGCGTCAGCCGCCATTCGGTCTCTACGGTGGCACCCCGGGGCACATCAATCTTCAGCACATCGACATCGTCCGGCAAGGTGGAGTGTTGCATCAGCCAACTGCCCATCTGCCGCGTGAAATCCGCTGAGACGCCGAAGTCGACCTCGCTGGAGTAGCTCAAGTGCAAGCCGGTGGGCGTCTCCAGACTGACTGCGATGGCGGGGATGCCGAGGCTGGCAGCTTCCAGCGCCGCGCCAACCGTGCCGGAAATGGTGACGCCGTTGCCGGTGTTCTCGCCGTAATTGATGCCGGAGACCAGCAGCGCCGGCTTCTCCTCAGCCAATTCGAGCACGGCATGCTGCACCGCTTGCGCCGGTGTGCCATCGACCGCGTACGCCAGGCAGTCATCGCAGTCGATCGGCAGGTCGTAGGGGAAGATGCGGCCTTCGCTGTAATGCGGCAGACTGCGCCCCATGCCCGATTGCTGCTCGCGCGGGGCAGCAACGAGCAAACGCCCGATGCCGCGAAAGGCTTCGACGGCCGCCCACAGTCCGGGCGAGCGGATGCCATCATCATTAGTGAATAGAATAGTCGGCTTGGCCGATAGGGTCATTTTACTTTCCTTGTTGGATAGGGGAACGGACGACATGACTCCGTAGGCTAAGCCATATCTATTAAAACCTCAAGTCCGCATGTTACAACCGCGTTAAAGCTTGATTCAGCTTTTATGACAAGCCCAGTTTCTTGCGGTAGTCGCGCAGGTTATATTGCGTAATGAGCGAGAGCGGCTGTGGCAGATCGTCCAGCTGGAAGAAGCCGATGGCGCTGCACTTATACGGCTCGAGGATGCGCGGCGCTGCGCCGATGGAACGGGCGATGAAGGTGGGCGAAACCCAATGCTGCCCTTCGTCCGGCAGGATGTGATCGTCGACGCCGAGCAGCTCGACGATGTCGATGGTCATGCCGTATTCTTCCAGGAACTCGCGCTTGAGGGTCGCCTGCAGGGTGTCGCCGAACTCGACCTTGCCGCCGGGGAATTCCCAGGCGCCGCGCTCGTTGCTGGCGGCTGGCCCGCGCTGTGACAGGAAGACCTTGCCGCTCTCATCGACGACGATGGCGCCGACGCCCACGCCGACGTAATCCGTTCCGGCTATTGCTTTGGTCATGTTTGCCTCGAAAAATGCGCTGCTGGTGGACAGCATAGTGTGGCAAATGCTGAGGGCATTGTACAGGGCATCCAAGCACAGCCGCTCGCGCATCACATCCCGGCTCACGCCTAATATCGATCCGCCAATGGAGTGATTGTAGGGGCGACTCTTGAGTCGCCCAATGCTAATAACAGTTCACTCGTTGGGCGATCCACAGGGTCGCCCCTACAGGGCGCCTTGAGAGATTTCCACCGAGGCCACTGAGGAATAGTTGCGGAGAACAGGTGGTCGGTTGAGACTCGTCTGAAGAATGGATTAGAATGGACAGATGCGACGAAGGGTAAATGCGTCTAGTGAGAAATCGCGAATGACAGAAAGGAAAGCTGAGACCTATCTCACCCTAATCAGCCGCCATCTGCCCGGATTCGCCGCCAGCCAGGCGCGGATTCTGCCCGCTACCGGGCAATTTAACGTTGTGCTATGCATCGACGACCGCTGGATCTTCCGCTTCCCCAAGAGCGCGCACGTCGCCGCGGACCTGGCGCGCGAGCTTGAGATCTTGCCGCGCTTGCAGGGTCGGCTGCCGCTGCCCATTCCCGATCCTGTGTTCAGCGCGACCGACAGAGAAACGGGTCAGGTACTGTTCATGGGTTATGCCATGCTGCCAGGTGAGCCGCTTCTGCGCCAGCGCTACCGGGAATTGCAGCATGACGATGACGTGGTCGAGCGGATCGCCCATGACCTGGCGCGCTTCTTGCGAACGCTGCGCGGGATTCCGCCTGCCGAGATCGGGCTTGACGAAAATGACGAAGATGCGCGGGAAGCCTGGGCGCAGTACTATCGCGATTTTCGCCAGAAGCTGTTTCCGCATATGCGAATAGAAGCGCGGCGCGAAGTAGAGCGGGAATTCGAGGCGGCGCTCAGTGATGCAAGCTTGTGGAACTTTGATGACTGCTTGTGCCACGGCGATTTCGGCACCGGCAATATCCTCTATCAAGACGGGCGGATCAGCGGCGTCATCGACTTCAGCTTCTGCGGCATCGGCGACCCGGCGCAAGACTTGGGCGCGTTGATCGCCAGTTACGGCGAGGGCTTGGTCGAGCGGGTCTTCCGCCACTATCCGGCGCTGCGCCAGCACCTGCGGCGGGCGCGTTTCTATCGCGGCAAGTACGCGCTGATTCAGGCGCTATATGCCTTGCGCGACAATGACGAGGCGGAATTCGAGGACGGCATCGCCGATTATCGCTAGGCTCAAAACATTCTGACCACCGAGGACAGTGAGTTTATTCGAGTTCGCAGAGTTCGATTCTTGCGCAGGTTTAGCGCGGACTTGGCGAAATCTTGGAACCAGCTCACGCGATCCGTCAAAATACCTCTGTGCCCTCTACAGTCTCGCTGCACTCGGTGGTAAAAGCCTGTACGACCTTCGGCATAGGGCGGATACGCTTCATATTCACCATTGCCAGTCGCTCCTTGCCGATTGCGCGCGGCATACCTATGCTATAATTCCTAATGATTTGGCTGGCGAGTAAAGTAAGCAGGATCGACATGGCGGAAATCAGCCTGAGCGCCTATCAGGACAATTTATCGAATCTGTCCGCCGATGGCAGATACGACGAAGTCATAGCGCACTCTCGACATATACTCAAGACTTATCCCAAGAACTTGCGCGCCTATCAACAGTTGGGCGGCGCGCTATTCGCCACGGGGCGCTGGGCGGAGGCGGCTGATGTGCTGCGGCGCTTGCTGGGCGCTATGCCGCAAGACTTCGAGACGCATTCGCTGCTGGCGCAGTCTTATCAACAGCTTGAGCAATTCGACCGCGCGATCTGGCATGCCGAGCGGGCCCTCGATCAAAAACCGAATGATGCCGAGACCATCAGCTTGATTCGCGCGCTCTATCGCCGGCATCGCCATGAGGATATCGATCGCTTGCAATTGACCGCGGGCGCCCTCGCTCAACAGCATATACGCGGCAATCTGCTGGCTGAGGCGCTGGATACCCTGGACAAGGCGCTGCAGCGGAATCCCGAACGCGTTGACTTGCAGCTTCTGCGCGCGCGTACGCTCTGGCTGGATGGTCAGCGTATGGACGCGGCCGAGACCGCGCTCGAAATCTTGGAGAAATTGCCCTACGCAATTGATGCCAATCGGATCATGACTGAGCTGTGGCTGGCGGAGCAGCGTCCATCGGATGCGCAGCTTTTCCTCAAACGCATCGAAGACCTCGATCCGTATCTGGCGCATCGAATTGCTGCCAGCGAACCGGCGCCGGAAAACTTCCTGATGACGGAAGAATTCGACTACAGCAGCATTTCACCGCGCGAACAAGCCATGGTCGATCCAGAATGGCTGGACGAAGGCGACGAGGATACCGGCAGCTTGGACGCGCTGTTTGGCATTGATGACGAGGCGCCGCCAGCAGACGAACATGTCACTGCCGATCTTGATGACTTGCTTTCTGATGAACAAGTCGAAAAGCTGTTCAGCGAATTGGTGACTGGTGAAGCGGTCGCCGCCGTCAGCGAAGCGCAGCCGGACGAAGAGTTGGAACAGGTGCTTAGCAATATGGAAGAGCAAGGCTTTCTGGCGGACGCTTCGCAAAGCGCAGTGGCAGACGACGAAGACGACGACGAGCTTGATGCCTTCATAGCGCGGCTGGACGACGAGGATGCCGGTGAGCAAAGCGCTGAACTCGACGATGCGCTCGATGGCGAGTTGGCCAACCTGCTGGAGCAATTGGATTCTGCCGACGAAGAAGGCGACTGGATGGCGGAGATTCAGCAGGGCAGCCTGGAACTCGGCAAAGAAGACGAGCCGCTCAATTACCTCGACGACTTCGACCGCGAGTGGGTCAAAGAGGGCGAAGACGAGGATTCTGCCGGCGCGCCCTGGCTGTCGGCGGCGATGCGCGAGGCGCTCGACAAGGACGACAGCCAATTGGATTTGTTCAGCGATGACGAACAGCTGCAGAATCTGCTCAACCGCACCTCGGACACCGAGCCAATTCACCTCAGCGATATCGAAGATTGGCTGAATACCGAGCAGGAGCAAGAAGCCGGCGAAACCGAGGAGCGCTACCTCGATATCGAAGATGAGCTGCTGCACTCGCCGCCTTCGCGCTCCTGGCTGGAAGATATCGACGGCGACGAGTCCTCGATCAGCGCAGCGGCAGAAGCCGATCCTAACCGGCGCAATGCCGACTTGATCGATAGCTGGCAATCCGAATTGGGCGTGGATGACGAGGACGACGATCCCTATGTCGATTGGCTGAGCGATGATCCCAACGAGCTGAACGACGGCGAACTTGGAATATTCTCGGCGGCGGCGAACGAAGATGAGGGCGCGGCGTTGACGCCACCGGCTGCCGGCAGCGATGCGGCCGATCAGGCACGCGCCTGGGGCTTGCAAGATCCCGATCAATTGGCGGATTTCGTCGAGCAAGGCGCCGGCGAGAGTGACGGCGCGCCCGATTGGCTGAATGCGATTGTGCCGGGTTTGGATCGCGAGAATGATGCCGCGACCGACGATCCCAATGAGTATGCCCGCCCGATGGCTGCGCCGGGCAAAGAATTTGCCTGGGTTAGCGATATTGTAGAAGAAGAAACCGGCGAACTCAAAGCAATCGATCCGGCTGAAATCGCCGAGACTGCCTACTTCCGCTTCAGCAGGCCGCCGGCCTGGCTTTTGAGCATGCAGGTGGAAGCGGCGGAGGGCGATGGCGGCAGCCTGGTGGCGGGTGTCACTGCGCTCAGCCTTGAGGGAGACATTGAATCGCTCGACCTTGATGACCTTACATTCGATGATTACTTCAATTTTGATACGCCCACCGACAAGATGGATGTGATCAACCTGGACGAAGATACCGAGCAACTCAGTTTTGTCGGGCTCGATTGGGACGATTATTTCGATCTGGAATCGCCGACCGAAAAGACGATCGCCATCACGCTCGATGAAAGCGCGGCGGGCGACGAATTCGACGAACTCGGCGTGGATGATGATGACTTCGACTTCGAGAACGCGGCGAAAGACATCGCGCTTGATGCCGACAGCGACCTTTTCAATGACATCGGCCTGGGCGATGATGCTGCGGGTGCGAATGACGGTCCGATTTGGCTTGAATACGATGACCCGGGCGACGAATTCAACTCGGACGATCCTGATCGCCCCCGCGGCGATTCGACGCTATAATCTGATTCCTTTCCACGAGCTAGCATTATTCTGGCAGCATGAAGGACATGCCCAATGTTTGAAGACCCCGAATTGCCCGACTTCGACTCGATGTCGCAGGAAGAATTGATCGAGTGGCTCGAGCAGTTAGCGAAAATCCACGGCGAAGCGGCCTCCGAATTCTTCGACACATTTGACGGTGAAGACGAAGAAATAGACACGGACATCGTGCCTGACGATGCCGAATGGTCCGATGACAGCGAAGCGGTATCCGGCGCGGAACCGCCCTTGGCTGTCGCCAGCTTCACTGTCGAAGACGGTTTTGAGCAGGATGTCCCGGTTGACTTGACAATCTTTGATGAAGAGGACAGCGCGCCGACCGCTGCGATGGACTGGCTTGAAGAGATTACGGCGGAGGCAACAAGAGACGAAGTGCCCGATTTCAGCGACTTTCAGCCATCGGAAGAACAGCCCTCATCGCTTGACCACCTGCCCTCCACTGACGAAACCGATAATCCGCTGGATTGGCTGGAGCGCATGGCGGGCAAGGCCGCGTCGCAAAACAAAGCGTCGAATGAGCCGGAATTAGGCGACGACTTCGACGAAACTTATGAAGACGATGAACAGCTCGATGACTTGGAAGATGAGAGCTTGTATCAGTCGAGCGCCGAACGCTCGCAGCAAATCCTGGGATCTCTGCTGGGCTTGGTAGATCGAGAAGTAGAAAAGTACAGCACGCAGTCGATGGCGCCGGTGCCGGAAAACGAGACGTCTGAGCCGTCAGAGACCCTGGTCGTCACGCAGCCCGCGTCGAAAGCCGAGCCCGCCGATAACTTGAGCCAAGCCTTCTTGCTTCAAGACCGCGAAGCTGATCTGGAAGCCTGGTATGCGGAGCGGCTGAGCACGATCGCGTCCGCCGGCGATCGCGCTACCCAAGCGCTGCCGAAAGTGAAACCGGCGAAATTACCACCTCCGGGCTTGGCTGCCGCGATTAATTCGGCTCGCGGCAAGGTCAAA
This sequence comes from Phototrophicaceae bacterium, assembly GCA_965223515.1. Lineage (GTDB taxonomy): Bacteria > Chloroflexota > Anaerolineae > Aggregatilineales > Phototrophicaceae > UBA6055. The sequence goes on along the minus strand of CBDCWK010000002.1, from coordinate 2,355,603 downwards.
GCGCGGGAATTGTCGGCCGCGCTGCTGGACTATGAGACGCTGCTGAGCACGACTGCCGGCTTGCAATGGGTCGTCAGCGATCTGCGAGATTTGATAGCGCAGGGCGAATATCGAAAGAACCCCTCGGTGCATCGGGTGCTGGGCGATGCCTTGATGCGGCAGGGGCATCTGAATGCGGCCCTGGGTATCTATCGCTACGCCTTGTCGCTGCTTTGACCAATATACTGCCAGACGCCATCACGCTTTTAACCGAGCCGCTTATAAGCCACGACCTGGCTCACACGAAACAATAAACCCGTAACTTGCGATTATGTAGGGGCGACTCTTGGGTCGCGTAGACACTGACCGTCAGTCGCCCACCGCCTATATAAGTTCCTCCGGAGGGCGATCCTTGGATCGCCCCTACAAGGTTCTTTAAGGAAGAGGAATTCGAGGGACATGAACGCCGAGTTTGTGGATGGCTTGCTGCGCTGGTACCGCGAATGCCGGGCGGACCTGCCTTGGCGGCGCGATGCCAACCCTTATCGCGTCTGGCTTTCAGAGGTGATGCTGCAGCAAACGCAAGTGGAAACTGTCATCCCCTATTACCTGCGCTTTATCGCTGCCTTTCCTACAATTGCGGCTCTGGTGGAGGCGCCGCTCGACCAGGTGCTGAAATGCTGGGAGGGCTTGGGCTACTACAGCCGCGCACGCAACTTGCATCGTGCCGCCCGCCTGATCGTCGCCGAGTACGGCGGCGCTTTGCCGAATACAGTCGACGACCTGCGCAAGTTGCCCGGAATCGGACCCTATACCGCCGGCGCGATCGCGAGCATCGCCTTTGGTCAGGCGGCGCCGCTGCTGGACGGCAACGTAATCCGCATCTTCACGCGCTTGCTGGACCTGGATGAGGACATCAATCAGAGCGCCACGCGCAAGAAATTGTGGCAAGTCGCGTCCGACTGGCTGCCGGCGGAAGGCGCAGGCGAGTATAATCAGGCGCTGATGGAGTTGGGGCAGAAGGTCTGCCGTCCCAAGAATCCACTCTGCGGCGATTGCCCACTGCGGCGGCACTGTCGAGCATTTGCCGCCGCTACCGTAGCCGAACGACCCGTCCGCGCCAAACGCGCGCCGACACCCCACTACGATGTCACCGCCGGCTTGATCCGCGATGAGCGCGGGCAACTGCTGATCGCGCAGCGTCCGCTCGATGGCTTGCTGGGTGGCTTATGGGAATTCCCGGGCGGCAAGGTCGAAGGCCGGGAGAGCCTGGCTGACTGTTTGCAGCGCGAACTGCGCGAGGAGCTGGCGATCGAGGTGGGCGTGGGCGAACTGTTCACCGTGGTCGACCACGCCTTCACGCACTTCAAGATCACGCTGCATGCCTTTGAATGTCGTTATCAGGGCGCTTTGCCGCCGCATACTGAACCGCAGGCGATCGCGGCGATAAACTGGGCTTGGGTGAGCGAAGCGGAGTTGGCGCATTACAGCTTCGGCAAAGCCGATCGTGAAGTCATCGCTGAGCTGAAGCGGCGGCGTGAGCTGCTACTATAGAATCCTAACCACAGAATAGACCGAAGGCAGCGAGAACGATGTCTGGTTTGCAGTCGTATTGTCAGCAGAGCGCGATCACAGATCCGGGTGAATACGCCGCGCTCTACGATGATCTGCCGGATGATATCGGCGAGCTATGCCGAATCGCGCAGGGGCTGATCGTACATTACTCCGTAATAGATCGTCGGTTTCCGCAGCGCATCGGCGAGATCGACAGCCGCTATTTGACCGTCATGCTGAGGCGGATCCTCGAGTTGGATGACCATCCGCTGCACGAGGAGCGCCGACTGACGAAGCGCTTGGTCGGCTGCTGCCGCGATATGACGGCGCTGGTCGTTTCCATCCTGCGGCACAAGGGCGTGCCCGCCCGCGCTCGGTATGGGGCTGCGGCCTATTTTGAAGCGGGCTACTTTCACGACCACGTCATCATCGAATTCTGGAATGGAACGCGCTGGGTCGGCGTCGACAGTCAGCTCAGCCCCTATGACTTGCGCAGCCTGAATATCCGCTTTGACCCACTGGATGTGCCGCCTGATCAATTCCTGCGGGGTGGCGCCGGCTGGCTGCTGTGCCGCGCGGGTGGGGCAGATCCTAACCGCTTTGGCTTGGGATCGAAGTCGCTGTTGCGCGGCTGGACGATACTGGTGACCGAGATGCTGCTGGATTTGGCGGCGCTGAATCGGCGGGAGATGCTCTGCTGGGATTCCTGGGGCACGGTGGCGGGATCGCAGGATTTGGGCGAGGCCGACCAAACCTTTCTGGATGAGCTTGCGCGGGCTACGCTGGACGAGTCGCGCAGTGATGAATGGGCGCGGCTGCACGCGGATGGGCGGCTGCGGTTGCCTGCGGTGATCGACAGTTACTCGCCGGCGCTTCGTCCAGAGCAGATGCCGCTTCGGGTGAAACTGGCGCCTGGGATAGTGAGTGGTGATTGCTAAGGCGTCATGGCGTATAATCCCCATAGCCTGGCGTCAAGCGTCGCCTGCGAAGATGGTATCGGCGGAAAGGGAGCCATGATGATACCCAATGAGTTGTTGGAAGCAATCAAGCGTCTCGATGACGATGACAAGCTTGAGCTTGTTCAGTTGCTAATTGACGATCTCAAGCTGGTCGGCACCGCTTACGAAATCTACACGCCATTCGGCAACGAGGCGGCAGCGCGATTATTACTGAATGAGTTGCAGAGAGTCGATTCTTCGAGCCAGCCAGAAGTTGAATAATGGCACGGTTTCCCTATACTTCGGCGGATCTCCATTCAAGTCGCTTGATGCCGCGCCTTCCAATGACGCTAAGCTATGGGAGCCGCTCAATTCAGGTGGCGGGTCTTGTCGATACGGGCTCCACCATTAACGTTCTTCCCTTCGAAAATGGGCTCGCGCTTGGCATGGTTTGGGAAGAGCAGAGAGTTCCGTTAACGCTTACAGGGGCGCTTGCCGATTATGAGGCACGAGCAATATTTGTGTCAGCAGGTAATCCGCACGTGACTGGATCAGGTCGGGTACAACTTGCGGTCGCGTGGACACGAAGAGCTGACGCGCCAGTCATATTTGGCCAAACGAATTTCTTGAGTGAGTTCAGTGTCTGTTTCTACGGGTCTGAAAACGTATTTGAAGTTTGGCGTAAATAGTGGTGTCCAACGCATATATATGCAGAGCCGACGCAATTGACGTTACTCGTTGGACACTTCCGAAGCGCGTCTGATTGGAAAGTAGTATCTGAACTATGCTTGACTCACTAAAGGACTTGCGCCGACTTATCAGCAGCCTTTTCGGCGACAATGTGCCGGAGTCGGTGGCTTGGGATCGCATCCCGCCGGAGTTGATGACGCCGCGCGAGCGCTTGTTGCGCCGCAGTTCGCTGATTATGTTTTGGGGCGCGGTCGCCAATCTGCTGGCGGGCTTTGCTGTGATCGCTGCGGCGGTGCATGCCGGCAACACCGACCCGGCGCTTTTCGTTGAGCTGCAAGCTGCGCTATTGAGCAACTTCGCTATCAGCGCCGATGCGGCTACGTTGCTTATGATCGCCGGCATCCTGGCGAATATGGCGGTCTTGCTGGTGCTGTCGGTGGTGATACTGGCGCAGGAGTTGTGGACCGTATTCACCGCCTGGTTCTTGATCGCCTTGAACCTGGCAGCGCTCTTCGCCTTTGGTTTCTTGCCAGCGCTGATCGCGATCCTGCCCTTGGCGGCGGTCGGTATGCTGACGCTCGGTGACTTGCGCGCCTTTCGTCTCAATCCAGTGATGGTAAAAGAACTGCGGGGGCGCATGCGCGGCGTGCGCGGTTTCGCGATCATTACGACCTTCCTCACGCTGATGACCTTCTTCACGCTGCTGCTATACCTGCTGCGCGTCCCCCAAGGTGGCGTGGTCGTTACCGGCGAGCTGGGGCGGCAGCTCTTCATCGGCGTGCTATTTATCGAATTGATGCTGATTATATTCATCGTCCCGGCGCTGACCGCCGGCGCCATCACCAGTGAGCGCGAGCGCAAGACTTATGACCTGCTGCAAACCACGCTGATCACCAAAGCGACATTTGTCGTTGGCAAGCTGCAATCGGCGCTGGGTTATATCGTGCTGCTGCTGCTCTCGGCGATACCGCTGCAGAGTACGGCTTTCCTCTTCGGCGGTGTTAGCGAGCAGGAGATGATTCTGGCGCTGCTGGTACTGCTTGTGTCCGCCATCACGCTGGGCGCATTTGGCATGTTCTTCTCCTCGATCACCGAGCGCACGCTGGCGGCGACCATCCGCTCGTATACGGTGGCGATTGCCATCACAGTCGGTCTGCCGGTGGTGGCGCAGATCTTGTTCCAGAATGCCTACGGCAATGTAGTCAACAGCAGCACCACGCGCTTCACAGAAAGCCCAACTGTCGAAGCGGCGACAATCTACCTCGATATGATCGCCACCAGCCTCAATCCGATCATGGCCACCCTGCGCTCCCAGCAGATGCTGATTGATCATCAGCAGTTGGTGACGATGCGGGTGACGCTCGCGAGCAACGGCGCGTCCATACCGATTCTGTCGCCCTGGGTGCTGCTGACCCTGAGCTACCTCACCGTCACCGCCTTGCTGGTGCTGGTGGCGATACGGCGCATGGAGCGGCAGAGGGGATAACAAGGTACCGCGGGATGCGGCAATAAGGCTTGACCTTATCTGCATGATTTGTCTTTCGAAGACTTTCTGTGATTTGGCAAACAGGTAAAAATCCGGTATGCTATTGTTGTCGGCAGCGCGGAGGAAAAACGTGCAATTTGATACCAGCCTGTCTTTGGATCTTGTGCTTGCAATTCTGGCAATACTTGCCGCCGTTTGGCGTTTGGAAGGCAAATTTGACAAACAGCTTTCGGCACTGCGCAATGAACTCAAAGCCGATAGTGTCGAACTGCGCAAGGAACTCAAAGCCGATAGTGCCGAACTGCGCAAGGAACTCAAAGCCGATAATGCCGAATTGCGCAAGGAGTTGAGACGCGTCGAAGGAAAAGTGGACGACAGCAATCAGCGCCTGGCACGCCTTGAAGGCATCATTCTTGCCCGTGAAGACATGGTAGACACCATTGTAGAATCATCCCAGTAAATCCTCGACTACCAACTGCTTATCCTCCGCTTATAGCCATCTAGTAGCCGCGATACAAGCCTGCTAGAATGACCGCATAGTCGAAGGTTTACGCGCAAACGGGAGGCGGCAAGCCCATGAGCAATCCCCTGCTGGAAATCCAGAAATTCGGACAGAGCGCCTGGCTGGATTACATCCATCGAGACGATCTGGAAAACGGCGACTTGCAGCGCCGGATCGATGAAGAAGGCGTGCTGGGCGTGACCTCCAATCCATCAATCTTCCAGAAGGCGATTGGCGATTCCGACACCTATGACGATGACATCCTGACGATGCTCGATCTCGAAGCGCAGGACATTTACGAGTCGCTGGCGATTGAAGACATTCAAAACGCCACCGACTTGTTCCGCCCGATTTATGATCGCAGCGGCGGCGGCGATGGCTACGTCAGTCTGGAGGTATCGCCACTGCTGGCGCGCGACACGCAAGGCACGGTCGACGAAGCCAAGCGCCTGTTTCAGACGGTCGACCGCCCCAACCTAATGATCAAGATACCGGCCACGCCCGAGGGCATCCCCGCCATCGAAGCGGTTATCGCCGATGGCATCAACGTCAATGTCACGCTGATCTTCGCCATCGACAATTATGAGAAGGTGACGGAAGCCTTCATCCGTGGCTTGGAGCGGCGGCTGGCAGCCGGCGAGGATATTACGCGCGTGGCATCGGTCGCGAGCTTCTTCCTCAGCCGCATTGATGTGATGGTTGACCACATCCTGGAGAATAATATAAGGGCGGCGCAGATCCGGCAGGATACCGCGCGCATCGCCGCCAATAGCAAGCTGCTGGGGCAGACGGCGATCGCCAATGCCAAGACAGCCTATCGTTCTTTTCAGCGTATATTTGAGGGCGAGCGTTTTGACGAATTGCGGACGGCCGGGGCGCAGGTGCAGCGACCGCTCTGGGCATCGACCGGCGCCAAGAATCCGGCTTACCCGGATACGCTTTATGTCGATAACTTGATCGGCAGGCACACGGTCAATACGCTGCCGCCGAAGACGCTGGCTGCCTTCAAGGATCACGGCGCGGTGGCGGAGACGATTACACAGGACGCGGGTCAGTTTTTGCCGCCGGAAGAGGTGCTTGATCGTCTGGCGGAAGTAGGCGTTGACTTGGATCAGGTGACGGCGCGCTTGCAAGATGATGGCGTCGATGCCTTTATCGAAGCCTTCGAAACCTTGATCTCGCAGGTGGCCGCCAAGCGAACACTCTTGCGCAGCGGCATCATGGAGCGCACGAAGCTGGCGCTGGGGATTTACCATGGCGCGGTTGACCGTGCCGTCGAGCGATTGGATGCCGATTTCTCCAATCCGCGCTTGTGGAATAAAGACGGCAGTTTGTGGAAGAACCACGGACCGACGATGGGGAAGATCGTCAATCGGCTGGGCTGGCTTGACTGCGACCGGACCATCGACCGCGACCGCTTGCAGGCGCTGCAGGATGCGACCCGCGGTGGACGCTTCAAGCATGTGGTTCTGCTGGGCATGGGCGGCAGCTCGCTGGCGCCGGAAGTGCTGGCGGATACTTTTGGTCCACAAGCGGGCTTCCCGACGCTGACCGTACTCGATAGCACCGACCCGGCGCGCATCCGCCAGGTCGAGGACGCAGTCACACTGGAAGATACGCTCTTCATCGTGGCCAGCAAGTCCGGCGGCACCATCGAAACGATGTCGCTCTACCGATACTTCCATGAGCGAACGGGCGGCGCCGGCGATCAATTCATCGCCATTACCGATGCCGGTTCGCAGTTGGAGCAAATCGCATCCGATGCCCTTTTCCGCGACACTTTCATCAATCCGGCGGACATCGGCGGGCGCTACAGCGCGCTGAGTTACTTTGGCATGGCGCCGGCGGCACTCATCGGGCTTGATCTGGCGCGCTTGTGGGCGAGTGCCGATACCATGCTGGCGACCAATCGCGAAAGCATCCCCTCGCATTATCATCCCGGGCTGCTGCTGGGCGCGGTGATCGGCGCGCTGGCGAAAGCAGGCCGCGACAAAGTCACCATCTACACCTCCGAATCGCTGACCAGCTTCGGCAATTGGGTGGAGCAGTTGCTGGCGGAGAGCCTGGGCAAGGAAGGCAAAGGCGCGCTGCCAGTCGTTGGCGCGACCATCGGCATGCCGCACGATTATGTCACCGACCGCCTCTTCATCTATCTGCGCGTTGATAACGATGCCGATGTCGCTGAGAAGGATGCGGCGGTGCGGGCGCTGCGGGAAGCGGGGCATCCACGCGTGACCATTCGCCTGGCCGATCAATTTGCCATCGCCGGAGAGTTCTTCCGCTGGGAATACGCCACCGCGATTGCCGGCGCGATCCTCAATGTGAATCCCTTTGATGAGCCGAATGTCACCGAAGCCAAAGACGCAACCAAGGCGCTGCTGTCTATCGTTGAGACGCAGGGCAGCCTACCGGCGGATGCGCCGCTGATGACACGCGACGGGCTGGAACTCTACGCCGATGAGGTCACGCTCGGTCCGCTGCGCGAGCTTTGCCACCATCATGGCTTTGACGGCAGTGACGCCGTGCAGGTTATCGCCGCGCAGATGGCGGGCACCAACGCCGGCGACTATTTCGCCTTCCACATCTACTTCACGCCGGATGCCGACGAAAAGCGGCAGATTGAGCGGATTCAGCGGCGTCTGCGTCACGTGACCAAACGCGCTGTCACCATCGGCTACGGTCCACGCTACCTGCACAGCACCGGGCAGTATCACAAGGGCGGCGGCAATAACGGCGTCTTCTGGCAGTTGACGGCTGATGCCGCGCCGGACTTGGCGATACCCGGGGCTGAGTACAGCTTCGGGACGCTGTTTGCCGCGCAAGCCGCCGGCGACCTGCAAGCGCTGCACGATCATGAGCGCCGAGCCATCCGCTTGCACTTGACAGGCGACCGCAGCGTCGGCTTGCAGAAGCTGCTGACGGCGATTGAATTTGTCGAGTCGCGGCGGAAATAACGACGCGCTTTTTCAAACTGATTGAAGCTAAAAGCCCGCTGCATAAGTAGCGGGCTTTTGATTTTGCGTAGAAGTCCAGATTTATTCAGTCACCGACGTGGCGCTGGAAAATTGCCCGGCGACCAGCGAATACGCGCTTAACTTCCGCGTGGGCATCCGCATCCCTGCGGCCGCCACCCTGACGGCATGAGCAGCACGGCCGACTGGTTCGAGGTGGTTTACCACGGCGTGCAGGGCTGGATCAGCGCCGCTTATGTAGTGGCGCAAGGAAATTGCGGCTAGCTTCCACTCGCAGTGATTCAGCGCCGCCTCTAGATAGAAAAAAACCCGCCACAAATGTAGCGGGTTTCGGTTTTGCGTGGAGGTCCAGATTTATTCCAGGATGGTCACGGCGCTGGCTTGCATGCCACGCCGGCCTTCGACCGCTAGAAACTCGACCCGCGCGCCTTCGTCGAGGCTGCGGTAACCGGAGCCCTGGATTTCAGAGTAGTGTACGAACAGATCATCGCCGTTTTCCTGGGAGATGAAGCCATATCCCTTTTCGGCGTTGAACCATTTGACAGTACCTTGCAGACGTTCTTCGGACATTGTGTTCTTACTCCTGATAGAGAAACGATTAGCTGGGTCTTGCCATAGTCTTGCCTATGAACGCACTCGCCCGACATGCCGAACGACTTGCGCGCGCCGCAATGAGAGACGCTGGCAAACGACAACAACTCCGCACCGTAATGCAGATTGCCTGCCATTTACATTGCTCTCGAGGGGGACTGATGGGTGCATACCCACTGCACCAAAGTGGAAAAAACTGATCATGTGTTCCTGTTTACCACGTTGCGAGGAGCACTATAGCAGCAGATTTTGGGCAATGCTAGGGTAAATTGCGGATTTGCTCCAAATCAATTCGATCACCTGAGCGGGAAGCCAATATTCGCTCAAGCATCCGCGCGAGAAACCAGCCGATCAAAATGGAGTAAAGCGGCGCGAGCATCGAATAATAGCGCGGTTGAATGGTACTCACGATCGCGATCACGAGCAAGCCGGCGAGCAAGATGGCAGCCACCGTTACCAGCAGCCAATCGCGCGACCATAGAGCAGCCAGCAGCGCCAGCGGTGTCAGCATCTTCAATAAGTTGATCGGGCTGAAAAGCGTACTGTAGATCGCCACGCCCGGTCGCCAGACGCGATGTCCATTGTAATACTTGCTTACAGCCCGCTGAAAGCCCAGCAAGTTCTCCCCTTCCCAGCTGACATCGCTTACATGATCGAGATACAGGTGATGAAAGCCTCCCTCGATGTTATGTTGCACCAAAGTGGAGAGTGTCGAGCGCAATACATAAGCGGCGAATCCATCCAGCTCTCGCGCAATCGCTTCCAGCGCGGCGGCAAACAATAGCTCATCCGCCTCGCAGGGACCGAGGCGCCAATAGAGTATCGACGAATAAGTGGTGGTGATCAGCTCTTGAACATCGCCGATCGGCTGCGCGAGGAATGCCTGCTTTTCCGCCTCGGTCACCCATGTGCCCGGCTTGCGCCAAAGTGAAAAGACGTTGGAGTAGGAGTCGGACGTTCGATTGGAGGGCAATGCCAGCAGCTCCGCGTACGCTCGCGAATGGATGCCGTTGGAAGCGCGCATGGTGAAGCCTCGCGTCTCGTCAAGCGAGGCTGCGTTCCAGCCCGTAATGCAGCTCAGTTTCGTTGTCCCCGTGGAAGGCAGGTGAACGAAAGAAATGTATGCACCGAGGATTCCGCTGCAAATCCCGCCGACCAAGACAACCATGCCGATTCTTTGACGAAGTGGAATATGGCGCCACAAGAAGAAGCTCAAACCATAGACCGCGACCAAGGGCGCGAAATTGAAGCGGGCGAAGGTCATCAGTCCTAATCCAATTGAGGCGAGGGCAATCAAGATCAGCCGCCGCCGCGGGCTTGCCGACCAGGCAAGCTGAGCCAACCAGAGCGCCCAAATCATCGTAAGCGCAATCAGCCAGCCGGGCAATCGGAAGTGCGCCCATTGCAGTCCGAATGGATCGAAGAGGACCACTAGTGCTGTGACCAGCGCCGCAGGTCTATCGAAGCGCCGTCTCATTATGTCATAAACCAGGAAGGGGATCGTACTGTAGGCGGACACTTGCAGCAGCAAGAATACGCGATCACCCAGTTGACCGAGAGGGCGAGACAGGGAATGTATCGGCGCCATAATAAAGGCATAGCCGGTATTGTATCGGAGGTTGCCGATCAAGCGGTTGCCGTCGGCCAGTTGCTCCATCAGGTAGATTTGCGCTGCTTGATCGTCGTCGTAATTGACCGTGCCCAAGGGATAACCAAGGAACATCGCGCCTTGAACGATCAGCGTTGCGATGAGCAGAATTGCCCAATGGCGCCGAGCAGGCTCTGCTGGAAGAGGAAAACGCAAAGACTTGGTAGAAGCTGAATTCGTCATGTCGAGCCACGAACCTCAAGCGTGCTGCTGGCGGCAGACAGGCACAGGCAAAAGACACACTAGCCCTATTCTACACAGAACTATGATAACGATGGAGATGTAGGGTTGCTAAACCGACTTCGCCAGCTGATATAAGCGCGGCGTCTGGTCTGCGATCACCGCTGCGTCGCTGCGCCATTCAAACTTTTCGCCGATGCCGCCGTATTCGAAAGCCATGGTGTCCGGCTTTCGCCACTTGCCAGCGCGGATCTGCCCGACCGCCCACTCGGTGATTTCCCAGTCGTGGTCAGTCATGGCGAAGTGGTCACGGCGAATGCCGAGTTCGTCCGCTTCCGGCTGGATGCCTACCACATGCAGTTCGCGCAGGGCATGAACCGGCATAGCGTTCAGATACGCGCGGATGTCTTCGCGACCAGTGCCCTCGCAAGCGCGGATGGCGTGGGCGATATCCAGCAGCAAGCCGCAGCCGGTTCGCCGCGCCACTTCCGAAAGCACAGCGGGGTCAACCACTTCCGGCAGCAAGAGCAAGCTGTTGCTCCAGACGCGGGTCGGGTAAGGCACGTTCTCAACGACGACGCGCTCGTTGCCTACTTGCTCGCCCAGCAATTCCACATCGCGCACAGCCTGCTCGATGACGGCTTCTGTCGTTATGGCGCTGTTTGCCGGAAAGTCGGACCGCAGCATAGCCAGGTGCGTGTTGATCACCAGCGTTTCGGTCGTCTCCAGCCAGTGACGCAGTTGATCGAAATTCACTTCGGGGTGCAAACCGCGCCCGGCATAGAGCGCGCAGTGCACATAGACGCTGTGAATCTGGCCCACCTGCGCTACCAGCTCGGGCCAGTCCGGGCACTTGAAGAGATCGACTTGAATCTCGCCCGCGCGCCAAAGTTTCTCCGCTTGTGGCGAATAGTTGATGGCGAATCTCATAGGCAAGCCTCGCATACATAGGCAACTTCGAAATCATACACGCCGAGGCGGCAATGGTCTTAGCCTGGCTAGCAGACAGGCTTGCGATTATGTTATCATCTTACAATATCTACAGGGCAATGAACCAAGTTATATGACGACGATTCTGCTCATCCGCCACGCGACCAATGACTCTGTAAAGGCTGGCAGCTTGGCGGGTCGGACGAAGGGCGTACACCTAAACGACGAAGGCCGAGCGCAAGCCAGCGCGCTGGGCAAACGCCTGGCGCAGGCGCCGCTGGCGCATCTCTATGCTAGCCCGCTTGAGCGCACGCTGGAGACAGCCGCGGAGATTGTGCGCCATCATCCGCAGCTCAAAATCGAAACCAATTCAGAAATCGGTGAAGTGCGCTACGGCGATTGGCAAGGCAAATCGATAAGCGAATTGCAGCGGCGCAAGATGTGGGGCGTGGTGCAGGAGTATCCTTCGCGCGCCAGTTTCCCAAATGGTGAGACGATGCGCGGTGTACAGGTGCGGATCGTCAACGAGATCGAAGCGCTGGCGCGGAAGCACCCCGACGAAATGATCGCGCTGGTCTTCCATGCCGACTTGATCAAGATGGCGCTGGCACATTATTTGGGCATGCACCTTGATGTCTTTCAGCGCATCGTCGTCTCGCCGGCGTCTATCAGCACACTGCAACTGGGGCATAGCCGCCCCTATATCGTCTGCATGAACGATATTGCCCATGTGCTGGCATTGAAAAATAAGCCGCAGGAATCACGCCAATAGCTGTGACGGGCAATAGCATATGACTCATTCTGCAAGCTGCTGTTAAAATGCTTGTAGATGGAGGAATCGATGAGCAACGTAATAGAACTTAATCCGGTCGACTTTGTAACGATAGGTACCATCGGTCCCCAGGGCAAACGCACCTTTTACCTGCAAGCGGGCAAGGATAACCGCATTGTTTCCTTCACCATCGAAAAGGAGCAGGCGCACGCGCTCTCTTCGGCGATTTCGGAAATGCTGGATGATATTGACTCGCATGGCGATGGCAAAACGGAAGCCGACTTCAGCCAGTTGGATATGGAATTGCGCGAACCGATTGAACCGCTGTTTCGCATCGCGCAGATGGGTTTGGCATACGAAGCGAACGATAACAAGATCATTTTGGTAGCGCAGGAATTCCTGCCTCAGTCTGAAGACGACATCGATGAGGACGACAATATTGAAGCGATTGAGGATCTCGATGTTCTCGATGTTCTCGATGATATCGCCGAGATAGACGATATTGATGAAATCGCCGAGGAAGAAGAAGCGCAAGCAGCCTTCAACCTCTTTGAAAGCAACGAAGGCGAGCCGCAGGTCGTGCGCATGTGGTGCACCCGCGAGCAGATGCGCGCCTTGAGCTTGCACGCGCTGGATACGGTAAAGTCGGGCCGGCCCGATGCCAAGCAGAATGGACGCATCATCTTCTATTGGACTTGAGCTTGCTGCCGGGTTGAAGACAAGGAATGGATTAGCGGGGACGAACAATGGCTACCCAGACACGTCAAATGACCGTTGATGAATACTTGGTATTTGATGAGCAAAGCGAGACCCGCAACGAATATATTGACGGAGATATCTACCCGATGCCAGGCGGAACAGGGAACCACAGCGCAATAGTTGCATACACTATCATTGCTATCGGCAATGCCTTGGGCGATCGCGACTGCGTGGTGCGCGCTAGCGACATGCGCGTCAGAATCGACGGCACAAAGTACGTCTATCCCGATGTCAGTGTGGTCTGCGGTGAACCCGAGTTTCAAGACGAGACTGAGGTCACCTTGCTCAATCCGACTGTCGTGGTGGAAGTTACATCGCCATCATCCATGGTCAATGATCATATCAGTAAAGTTGAGTTCTACGGCGCAGTGCCCAGCATACAAGGCTATCTCATACTCGACCAGGAGCGCGTATTTGCCGAGTGGTATACGCGTACGGAAACAGGTTGGCATCTGCAGCAGTTTTCAGATGTGGCCGATGTGATTCTGCTAGAACCGCTCGGCTGCACGCTCCCCCTGGCTCAAGCGTATCGTGGTATTGTCATAGACAATTAATATTGCTCCGGACATTTTGCGCTGGCGCTCGACATCAAGCTACAATACTCTTCGTGTCCTCACAATCCAGGTCAGCCGCTGATGAGCGTCACCCGCGTACATACTGCCAGCGCACTCGATGAACCAGTCTGCGTCCCCCTGGACGAAGCCATTGACATTATCGAAAACGGCGAGATGGACGATGAAGTCGGCTTGATGCGCTGGGGCTCCAACTACACATTTCTCGTCAACATCGTACGCGCCGATATCCGCCTGCTGGCGATTTACAAGCCGCGCAAAGGCGAGCGCCCGCTCTGGGACTTCCCCGATGGCACCCTTTGCAACCGCGAGACGGCCGCTTATTTGACTTCAATGGCGCTGGGCTGGGGCATCGTGCCGCCGACGATGCTGCGGGATGGCACGCGCGGGGTCGGCTCGGTGCAGCTCTTCATTGACCACAACCCGGAAGAGCACTACTACACCTTCGACAAGTCACGTTTCGTGCGTCAGCTGGAGCAGATGGCGATCTTCGATGCCATCGCCAACAATGCCGACCGCAAAGGCGGGCACTGTCTGGTGGATGACGATGAGCAGCTCTGGGGCATTGACCACGGGCTGACCTTCAATGCCAGCGAAAAGCTGCGCACGGTGATCTGGGATTATGCCGGCATGCCCATCCCGCCCGAGATTCTGGACGATCTGGACGCCTTCTGCGGGCGGCTGGCTGATGACGGCGACGACTATGCGCGCGGCATGGGCGAGCTGCTCTCGGAGATTGAGCTGCGGATGCTGCGCTTTCGGGTGGAGCGCTTGCTGGAGACTGGGATCTTCCCGCTGCCGGGTCCGGGTCCCAATCGTCCCTGGCCGGCGGTTTAGCGGGGGCCAGCTGTCGGTGTTGGAAGGCAACCGCGATATTAAGTCTGAATGTGTTAGATCAATGCAAGTTGTCTAAGAATCCTGCGGACCCGCGCCGACTCAACTTCATCGCACTTTGGTTTTCTACAGACAGCTCGCAAGGTGATATATTCAGAGCCGACGTGGTAGGCCACACGAAAGCCGCCGCTCTTCCCGCTTCTCCCAGCATAGTTTCCGAGACGAACCTTGTAAACCACAGTGCCGACGTGCTGGAGCCTGTCGCCGGGATATTCACCCCGGGAAAGCTGCGTATGCAGTTTGCGCAATTCTTGTTTTAGTGACGGATGTTTACGTGCAGCTTGTTGGCTTTCTTGATGAATCTATTGGGGAAGACAACCTTCGAGCTCATCGTCATCCAAACCTAGATCGATCAAGTCTAGCGCTTCTTCGGCAGGTAGCACCTTGCCATCCTTCAATTCTTGGAGACTTACACGAATATCTTCCAAGAACTCGACTTGTGCCTTTGCGACGGCTGGCGCTGTCATCTGCGAAGTCCTTTTTGGTCTTGAAGCCGGGGACAGAGGCGGTTTATGCGCTCGCTTTGTATAACCGCCATGTGATGCGCGTGGCAGATTCTTACGGTCCTTTTTCATAGATGAACTCATCCAACGCGCTCCACATTCTCGACACACGTATATTAATCTACTGAGATGAACATAACATTGTTTCTGCCGCTATGCAAATGATCGTACTGTCTGCGCCAAGGTTCTATTCCAAGCATATCATGTCTTGTATACATTCGTATTATGGCAATTCTGAATGGTCAATATCATTGATTCAGCGCGCTGGTCGGGTATTGAACAGACACCGAGACGCGTTAGGCACAGAAATCCTCATCAGAGTGAAGTCGCTTTAGCCGTAGCCCTCAGCACGATGATCGTCTCAGAAGTCTCAAGTTCGTATGCTATAATCTCTCCCAATATTCCGACAATCAGGAACAGGCCATGCCTATCACAGCCGAGGGACGCTGGTTCATCGACGAAACGGGACGCACACGCATCCTGCACGGCGTCAACTTGAGCGGCGGCAGCAAAGTCCCGGCGCATCCGCCCGGCTTCACCCACTTGCCCGACAGCCTCGATGAAACCCGCAAGGTCAGCTTCATCGGGCGCCCCTTCCCGCTGGAAGAAGCCGACGAGCACTTCATGCGCCTCAAGCACTGGGGCTTGGATTTTCTGCGCTTCATCGTCACTTGGGAAGCGATTGAGCACGATGGCCCCGGCCGCTACGATGACGACTACCTCGACTACCTGGAAGCGGTGCTTGAGAAGGCGCATGAACACGATATCAACCTCTTCATCGATCCACATCAAGATGTTTGGAGTCGCTTCTCAGGCGGCGATGGCGCGCCCGCCTGGACCTTCGAGGCGGCCGGCATGGACGTCAGCAGCTTCCATCAGACCGGCGCCGCTATGCTGCATCAGAAGCAGCCGGACGATTTCCCGCATTTGCTGTGGGCGAATAATTACTACCGCTTCGCTGCCTTCACCATGTTCACGCTCTTCTTTGGCGGCGAGACCTTCGCGCCCAATCTGATGGTCGACGGGCGCAACATTCAAGACTACTTGCAGGACCATTATGTCAACGCCTACGCCTACGTCGCGCAGCGCCTAAAGCATCTGCCGAATGTGCTCGGCTTCGGCACGATGAACGAGCCGCATTTCGGCTTGATCGGCGTTCCCGATCTGCGCAGTCACGATCATCTGCTCTTCCAGCGCGGGGTGATGCCGACGCCGGCGCAAGCCATCTTCCTCGCCAACGGCTTCCCGCAAGATTGCCCGGATTTCGGCTCGCCCTTGCCCAGCTTCCCGCCGCAACAAGTCAGGAACGTTCGGATTGATCCGCAGGGGGCGACGGTCTGGAAGGAAGGCTGCGGCGATATCTGGCGCGCGCAGGGCGTCTGGGATGTCGATAGCGAGGGCAACCCGCGCTTGCGGCGGCCCGCGCATTTCGCTCGTGGCGACTTCCCGCAGGACTTCCTCAAGCCTTTCACTGAGCGCTTTGCCGCCGGCATCCACGCGATCTTGTCCGAGGCTCACATCTTTGTCGAAGCCGAGCCATTCGCGCCGCCGCCGCGCTATGACGAGCCGAGCAAGCTGGTCTATGCGCCTCACTTTTACGACGGCATGACGCTCTTCACGCGCCGCTTTCATCCGCAGCTCAACTTCGATTTCAGCAGCTTCCGTCCGCTCTTCGGCGAGCGGTCGATACGCCGCTACCTGAGCCGGCAATTCGGGCGCTTCCGCGAATATGCTGACGAGGCGATGGGCGCGGCGCCGATTGTGATTGGCGAGTTTGGCATTCCCTTTGACATGAATGGCGCAGACGCATATCGCAGCGGGGATTTCACGCGGCAAGCGCAAGCGCTGGACTACAATCTCCGCGCGCTGGATGACCACTTGCTGAATTATACGCTGTGGAATTACACGCCCGACAACAGCAACGAGCGCGGCGATCTGTGGAATAACGAAGACCTGTCCATCTTCAGCAGCGACCAGCAGAGCGACCCGTCCGACATTGATTCAGGAGGCCGAGCCTTGAACGCAGTCGTCCGTCCCTACGCCAGGAAAGTCGCCGGCGAGCCATTGAATATGCGCTTTGATGCCGCCCGCGGCCTCTTCACTTTCAGCTTCCGCCATGACAGCAGCCTTTCCGAGCCGACCGAGATCTTCGTGCCCAATTCACAATTCCCGGAAGGCTACACCGTCGAGGTCAGCGATGGCAAATATGAGATCCAGCAAGATGAACAGCGGGTGATCTACCGCCACAGCGACAAGGACATGCCGCATATGATCCGCATCCTGTCGAATACACCGCCGCCGGCCGAGCTTTCGCCCTACGACAAGCTGGCGATTGTCGGCTTGATTGTGCTCTTTCTGCTGTATCTGTTGGGGCGCCTGGGTGGGAAGAAGAAGTAAAGTTCTCGGTACTGAGCTACAATTGACATGCTAATCTAACGTATGGTGCATTGATATATGTTCAACGACTTCTTCATCATTCTTGGCGACAGTGCAATAGAGTTGGCGCAGCTGCATAGCAATTCCGTTCAGTTGATTTTCACATCGCCTCCATACGCCGATCAGCGCAAGAATACGTATGGCGGCATTCATCCTGACGACTACGTCGAATGGTTCTTGCCGATTTCTCAAGAGCTCCTGCGCGTTCTAAATCCACGCGGGACGTTCATCCTCAACATCAAGGAGAAGGCGGTTAATGGGGAGCGCCATACGTATGTGCTTGACTTAATCAAGGCGCTGCGCCAACAAGGCTGGCTTTGGACCGAAGAGTTTATTTGGCACAAGAAAAACTCTTATCCGGGCAAATGGCCTAATCGCTTCAGAGATTCATGGGAAAGACTGCTTCAATTCAACAAGAGCAAAAAGTTCGACATGTATCAAGAAGACGTCATGGCACCTGTCGGAGATTGGGCGAAGACACGGCTAAAGAATCTCAGCGAGACAGACAAGATACGTGACGAATCAAGAGTAGATAGTGGTTTCGGCAAGAATATTTCGAATTGGGTCGGTCGCGAAATGGTATATCCCACCAATGTCATTCATATGGCGACAGAGACAAATAATCAGGGACACAGCGCCGTGTTCCCACGACAGCTCCCTGAGTGGTTCATAAAGTTGTTTACGCGACCCGGTGACACAGTGCTTGATCCATTTGCGGGTTCAGGAACTACTCTATTTGTCGCGCATGAAATGAAACGCAGTGCAGTTGGTATTGAGATCGTTCCGGAGTACGTTGACACAATCGAGGCGCAACTGGAAGCGCAGTTGCCGCGGCTGATCTGAGGTGAAAATGAGCGGTGATCTTTTGCAGGCGGTTCAAGATTACGTGGAGGCAAACATCGGATACTTCCATGAAACACGCTTGGAGACCGTCCAAAGCAAGCGTCTTAACGATGTGCTTAAACGCAAGAACCCGTACCTGTTCAGAGCGAAATCGCAGGCGGTTATTCAGTTAGTTTATGGCATCATGGATGCGTTCCTGTCTTCGCAGGAAGAAGGTCTCTTTGGCACATTCCTAGAAGGAGTAGCGGTTTTTGTCGCGGGTGAAGTCTACAAAAGTTACAAGCCAGCTAAGGGAAAGTTAAGAGGCATTGATTTGGTTTTGGAAAAGAATTCCAAGCTTTACATCATGGAAATAAAATCGGGTCCAAATTGGGGTAATTCGAGCCAAATTCAAAGAATGCTGACTAACTTTAAGGATGCCAGCGCCATTATGCAACATAAGTATCCGGCTATGGAAGTAATTCCAATAAACGGCTGCATGTATGGTAAAGAGCGGAGTCCACTGAAGGCAGGCACAATCAAAGGGTCAGGCAGGCCAGACGAAACAGTCCGCTATTGGAAACTCTGCGGCCAGGATTTTTGGCATTTTATTTCGAACAACAGAAACCTTTATACCGATATAATCGAGCCGCTTGGCTATCGAGCAAAGGAAAGGAATGCTGAGTTCCTTGAGGCTTACGACAATTTCGTCAACAATCTAGTTTATGAGTTTTTGAACAAATATCGCAACGCTGATGGCGGCGTCGCTTGGGATCGATTAACAGAATTCGTTTCAAAAAGCGAAGATGAAGATATCGTTCGTGACCTTGCGTGCCACTAATCGGCTTGCACGCTTCAAACTCAATTGCCTTGCCGACCAAATATGACCTGTCCCAGTATTGTAGTCAGCCCGCAAGAAATCACTCTGTGTTCTCCGTGTCCTCGGTGGTTAAAACCCAGTGACATATTTGCCATACTCGCAACCAGCAATCAAGCTGACAAATGTCAAAGAAAGGAATAGTAATGGAATTCGATCTAGCCTCTGTCGACTATATTTTGGAGACCACCCGCAGTGTGCGCAAGCGCCTGGACCTGACGCGCCCGGTCGACCGCGATACCGTCATGCGCTGCCTGGAAATCGCCCTGCAAGCGCCGACCGGCAGCAATCGCCAGGGCTGGAAATGGCTGATCGTCACTGACGCCGATAAGAAGGCGCGGATCGCCGATTATTACAAGCGCTCCTGGTATGCCTACAGCGGCACTGCCGTTCGGTCGACGCCGGGCAACGAACCCAGCGCGCAGATGCAGCGGGTGATCAGCTCGGCGCGTTACCTGGCTGACCACATGCACGAGGCGCCGATGATGATCTTCCCCTGTGTTCAGGGTCGCGCCGGCGATGCCAGTCCGGCAGCCAACGCGGGACTGTACGGCTCGATCATCCCGGCCGCCTGGTCACTGATGCTGGCGCTGCGGACGCGGGGCATCGGCGCGGCCTGGACGACGCTGCATCTCGGCTACGAGCAGGAGTGTAACGAGGTCCTCGGCATCCCTGGTGACGTGACGACGGCGGCGCTGCTGCCGGTTGCTTATTTCAGCGGCGAGACCTTTCAGAAAGCCGATCGCGTGCCGGCTGCTGAACTCACCTACTGGGAAACCTGGGGCGCGTAGGTCGCGTGGACACTGACCGCCGACACTGCCCGTCGGGCGCGTCGTAGCGGAGCGCAGCAATCAGGAAATCCTTGCGCTTGGGCAATTCGGCTGTATAGTAAGAGAAGCGATATAGAGCGGTTTTCCGAACTGGCTGGATGGGCGATGTCTTCAGCAGAGCAAGATGACGCAATCCGTCGATATTATGCGACTGATCGAAATCTTCGCATTCTGGAGGAAACGCACGCCAAGTACTGTGTTCCGCAAACGAACTTCGTGGGCTGGACGCTGGAGACGGTCGATTGGTCGGGCGATGAATTCATTCTCGATATTGGCGCAGGCACCGGCAGCCACTACGCCTGCCTGATCGAAGAACAGCCCCATATCAGCTATTACGCCGTCGACCTGTCACCCTATCTGCTTTACAAACACCCCTGCAATGCCGATCATTTGGCATTCGGCGATGCGCTGCAGTTGCCCTACGCTGATGATATCTTTGACGTGGTGATGGCGAATCACGTACTCTATCACATGGCCGATATCGATCATTGCCTGACAGAAATCAAGCGGGTGCTCAAGCCCGATGGAAGAGTGCTGGCGAGTACGGACAGCCTGCATACCACACCCGAATTGCAAGTGCTCATTCGCCGCGCCATCATCTTGCTCAGCGACAATGGCGCGCAAGTGCAGCCGCTTTGCCTGCCATGCGATTCTTTTGCGCTGGAAAACGGCACACGGATTCTCGCCCGCCACTTTTACGCGGTGGTGCGTCACGACTTGCCCAGCCAGTTGATATTTGACGCGGTTGAGCCGGCGATGGATTATCTCGAAAGCATGCGCGATTTGCGCCAGCATGACCTGCCGGCGGATATCGACTGGGATGATATGATGCTGATTATGCACCAACAAATGACCCAGCTGCTGCGGCTTTTGGGCAAACTGGAGATTAACATCTCTTGTGGCGCTTTGGTCGCCAGCGATCGCGGCGGCTTCATCCATGATTTTGTCAGCCGCGATACAGCAGCCATCCCCGAATAAGGGCATAATTCAGCCACGCTTGGCGAGGTCCATCTCATGTCAGTTCTGTCATTCGGCGAGCTATTGATCGACTTTGTCGCGCTGGAGATGGGCGTGACGGTCGGCGATGCTTCGGGCTTCGTCAAGGCGCCCGGCGGCGCCCCGGCCAATGTCGCCGCTGCCGTGGCTCGCCTGGGTTACAAGAGCGCCTTTATGGGCCAAGTCGGCGATGATCCCTTTGGCCGGCATCTGGCGGGAGTGCTCGCCGCCGAAGACGTCAATATCAAGGGCCTCACATTTTCCAGCGAGGCGCGGACCGCCCTGGCCTTCGTCTCCAATACCGCCGATGGCGACCGCAGCTTCATGTTTTACCGCCATCCCTCAGCCGATATGCTGATGACACCCGAAGATGTCGATACCGCCGTGATTGACGCCTTCGCTGCCTTCCACTATGGCAGCATCTCGCTGAATCACGAACCGGTGGCCTCCGCCTTATTGAAGGCGCTCGACTTGGCTTTGGAGCGCCAGAAATTCATATCCTACGATCCCAATCTGCGCTTGCCCCTGTGGCCGAGCGCGGCGGCGGCAAAAGCCGGCATGCTCAGCGGCTTGGACTATGCCAACCTGCTTAAGGTCAGCGAGGAAGAGCTAGAATTCTTGACCGGCGGCGCTGATGTAGCGCCCTTGTGGCGCGAGCGCATGGAGATGATCTGCGTCACTTATGGCGCGGACGGGGCGGTCGTTCACTTGCGCGATGGGGGGCGCATCGAACACGGCGGCTATGCAGTCAAAGCGATGGATACGACCGGCGCCGGCGATGCCTTCCTGGCTGCCATGCTGATCGGCATCTTGGAGAATCGCGACGACTATCGAGCGAAGCTGCCGGAGATACTCGATTTCGCTAATGCCGTCGGCGCGTTGACCTGCCTGCAAAAGGGCGCCATTCCCTCGCTGCCGACCATGGCTGAGGCGCTGGCTTTTCAGGCGGGACGCAAAGGATAGATTAACCACAGAGACATAGAAGTAGTTCGAAGCAAGTAGTGAGAAAACATGGCAGAGTAAAGTGATGGGCAGAATATCGAAAATATTGTAGGGGCGACTCACTGAGTCGCCCGATACTGGACATCTGAATCAAATGGGCGACTCAAGAGTCGCCACTACATCGGTCTTGTTCTGTGTTCTCTGTGTCTCTGTGGTAAAAAAACCGAATCGGAGATCTCATGACCCAACCTAACATCATCTTGATACTCGCGGACGATATGGGCTATTCCGATATCGGCTGCTTCGGCTCGGAGATCGCGACGCCCAATCTCGACCGGCTGGCAGGCAACGGCGCCCGCTTCTCGCAGATGTACAGCTTCGCCCGTTGCTGCCCTTCGCGCGCGGCGCTCTTGACCGGGCTGCATCCGCATCAAGCCGGAGTAGGTCACATGGTGGAGAATCGTGGCACGCGCGCCTATCAGGGCTACCTGCGCGATGACGCCGTGACCATCGCCGAGGTCATGAAGGGCGCCGGTTACCGAACTATGATGTCCGGCAAATGGCATGTTGGCGGCGCCTACCTGGCGCGGCAGCCGGAAGCCTCGCAGCCCGGCACGCCTGGTTTCCCCACACCATTGGACCGCGGCTTCGATCGCTTCTTCGGCACCTTGGCCGGTGCCGGCAGCTTCTTCCACCCGCACGCGCTGATGGAAGACGGCGAATTCATCGACGAGCATCCCGACGGCTTCTATTACACCGATGCCATCAGCGACAAAGCTGTGGACATGATCAGCGAGGCGCAGGATGACGGCATGCCCTTCTTCTTGCACGTCGCCTATACCGCGCCGCATTGGCCCCTGCACGCGCTGCCTGACGACATCGCCAAATACGAGGGCAAGTATCGCGGCGGCTGGGACAGGCTGCGGCAGCACCGTCACGAGGAGCTCAACAGCCTGGGCATCCTCGATCCCGTCTGGCGGATATCCCCGCGCGATGTGGAGTCGCAGCCCTGGGAAGAAGAAGCCAACACCGATTGGGAAGACCTGCGTATGGCGACTTATGCCGCCATGATCGACCGCCTGGATCAGGGCATCGGCCAGATTATGGCGCGCCTGGAGGCTCTGGGCATCGCTGACGATACCATGATCATCTTCTTGTCCGATAACGGCGGCTGCGCCGAATACCTGGCGGAAGACGGCTGGATCAATTCTTACGTGCCGAACCTGCCAGACGGGCGTCCGGTGCGAATCGGCAATCATGTCAACCTGCGCCCGGGACCGGCCGACACTTATATGAGCTACGACTTGCCTTGGGCGAACGCTTCCAATTCGCCCTTCCGCCTCTATAAGCATTGGGTGCATGAAGGCGGCATCTCGTCGCCTTGCATCGTGCATTACCCGGCGATGATCCAGGAGCCGACCGTCATCCATAGCCCGATTCAGTTCATTGATGTGCTGCCCACCTGCGCTGAGCTGGGCGCCGCGGACTACCCGAGCGAGCTAAATGGAAACAGCATTCAACCGGCTGAGGGCGAAAGTATCCTGCCGGCTTTGGCGGACGCGGACTGGCGGCGAGAGAAGCCGCTTTATTGGGAGCATGAGGGCAACCGCGCCCTGCGTATCGGCGACTGGAAGCTGGTGAGCAAGCACCCGGGCGATTGGGAACTTTATAATATGATCGACGACCGCACCGAGCTGAACGACCTCAGCGCCGGCGAGTCCGATCGCGTCAAGGCGATGAGCGGCTTGTATGACAGCTGGGCGCAACGCTGCGAGGTGCGGGATTGGCCCCTGGCTTAAACGGAAAACCGCGAAAAACGACCAGATAGGCAGGCGGAGAGAAAACTAGCGCTTTAAGCGATCGTTCAGTTTTCATTAAGGCCTGCCTTGATAGCGCGCGAAACTTGCCTGCGTGTAATATTATGTTAATATCTCCTCAAGTGTCAATTCTTGGGTAAGGGGAAATCTTATGTATTCAGCTCCCTTGACCATTGGAATTGAAGAAGAATATCAGTTGATCGATCCGATCACCGGCGAATTGGCGGCGGTGGTACAGCAGTTGCTGAACGACGACCGCATCCGCCAGATTGGCGACCAGGTCAAACCCGAATTCATGCAATCGCAGATCGAGATCGGAAGCAAAATCTGTAACAATGTGCAGGAAGCGCGCATGGAATTGGTGCGCCTGCGCCGCGAAGTCAATACCGTGGCCGAACGTTACGGCTACGGCATTCTGGCTGCCAGCACTCACCCCTTCGCCAGCTGGGAAGAGCAGGAAGCCAACCCCGGCGAACGCTATGAAGACCTCAAAGACTACATGCAGGAAGTCGCCCGCCAGATGCTCATTTTCGGCATGCACGTGCATGTCGGCTTTGGCACATCGCCGGAACAACTCGACCTGCTGATCGATATTCAGAATCAACTGCGTTATTTCCTGCCGCACCTGCTGGCTTTCTCGACCAGCTCGCCATTCTGGCACGGGCACCCCACCGGCTTGAAGAGCTACCGCAGCATCATCTTCGAGAATCTGCCGCGCACGGGCACGGCGCCCGTCTTTTCCTCCTTCAGCGAATATACAAACCTCATCGATACCTTTGGGCAGGTGGGCGCGCTGGGCAAAGGGCGAAGCGACGGCAAGGCGGATTACACCAAGATTTGGTGGGACAGCCGACCGCATGAGGACTTTGGCACGCTGGAAATCCGCATTTGCGATATCTGCACGACAGTGGACGAAGCCGTGGCCATCGCCGCGCTGGTCCAGGCTATCGTCGCCAAGCTGATCAAGCTGCGCAATCAAAACCTGAGCTGGCGGATCTATAGCAACGAATTGATCGCCGAAAACAAATGGCGGGCAGTGCGCTGGGGATTGGACGGTCAACTGGTAGATCACGGCAAGCGTGAAGCCGTGCCCATGCGTTCCCTGGCTCAGGAATTGCTGGAACTCGTCGATGATGTCGTTGACGAGTTAGGCTCGCGCGAGGAAATCAACACGGTACAGCGGATCTTGGAGAAGGGCACCAGCTCGGACCGGCAACTGGACGTATACAACCAATGCAAAGCCGATGGCGCCTCTGATGACGAAGCGCTGCGGTCGGTGGTGGCACATTTGCGCGCCGAGACGTTGCGCGGCGTGCGGGATTAGGCAGAGATGACTTACGAACGTCAAGACTTCAAGATTCCTGTGCAATCAGCGGACTATGCTGCTTGCTCTGTCTTCATAACCACTTCCATTGAGACAATTGTCGACGAAGCGATAAAACGTGGGAACAATAAAATTATTATAAACACAAATCTCAAACTTGGGCTTCCGATGGAGAACATTAATAAGATTGCTGGTCCTTTTGTCGAGGCATGGGCTATAGAAACATTTCACGATGTACTTAAGGACTCAAACAATCAGTACTCCTTGATCAACGTAGAGGCAGTAAAGCGTCTGCACATGGCTGACGTTATTCTGCAATTTAAGAAGAAACGAAGAATTGAAAGTGGCGTAACAGCCGAAATAGACGTCAAAGCAACTGCAGAAGATATTGAATCGAGTGGAAAGGGCCCGAACATCACGTCTTTTGCTCGCATCCGCACCGCCTATATTGTAGACCCTGATTATATCTTCGTTATTTTGTCTCTTAAGCATCGGGTGTATTCATCGCATAATGAAGATACGGGGCTCATGGATGGAGCTATGGAAGTTGTCGCCTACAATGCATATGATCTAAAATACATTAGCTGGAAGGACATCAACTATAATCCTGCCTTAGGCACTGGGCAAATTCAGGTTCGTGACATTCACTATGTCGAGCTCGAGGAAAGGACCACTTGGGAATTCTGTCAATTGCTTGATCGCAAGTATTTGCGGTCCTCCCGCCGATCATTTGATGAATGGCTGGCACTCGCAATCAGAAACAGGTGGATAAAGACCGATGATTGAGCAACGAATAATCTTGGGTGATGCACTTCGTGAACTTCCGATGCTGGAAGCAGAGACATTTGACCTCATCATCGCTGATCCGCCGTACAATCTTGGTAAAGATTATGGAAACAATCGTGATATCAAGGTATTTAGCGAGTACTTGGACTTCACCCGAAGCTGGCTCAAAGAGGCGCATCGACTTCTGAAGCCGCAGGGCACGATGTATGTATTCATGGGCTTTCGGCTCATTTCTTATCTTTATGACATGTTGGAACGTGAATTGAGAATGTTCTTCAACAGTTGGATCGTCTGGCACTACACACAAGGGATTGGCAAGACCAAGGGATTTTCCCCGCGACACGACGACATCTTGATGTTTACCAAGTCAAGAGACTTTGTATTTAACCTTGACGCCGTACGCGTACCTCAAAAATATTATAGGCAAAGAAACAACATGCGTGGCGCCAACCCTGGAGACGTGTGGGAGTTTTCTCATGTCCACTACTGTAACGTGAATAGGCAGAATCACCCGACCCAAAAACCGGAAGGCTTGCTTGAGCGCATGGTGCTGGCGTCAAGCAATCTGGGAGGAGCAGTTCTTGACCCATTTTCTGGGAGCGGAACAACCCTTCGCGTTTGCCAGCAACTCCAGCGGTTTTGCATTGGTATAGAATTGAATCCTGCATACGTCAAGATGTCGCAGGAGCGACTAAAAGGTGAGTTTACCGGTTTCGACAGTGTGGATCCACGAATGAAGCGGGTCCCCTTGGATTTGCGCAACGAGTCTATTAGACAGGAGTACTTGGAGAATCATAAACGCTGGTTCTTGAAAAATCATAGGGATACAGTGGAAGAGTTTGAAGGTTCAGTCAAAAGAGTTTACTCAAAGCAAGACCGTAATCATGATCAATTGAAGCTTCTTTAGCGTAGCTCCGCGCTCAGGTCCTTTTGGGCGCCTTCGCCCGGTTGGACGTATAGCGCCGGCTCAATTCCGGCTCGGCCATTTGCAGGCGGCGCGGCGGCAGACCTTGTATCACCGCCTCCAGATCATCCACCACCATCTCCCCTAATTCGACCATGCCTTGTATCACCGATCCCGCTCGATGCGCCGATAAGATGGCGCCCTCGGCGGAGCGAATCGGATGATCGGCCGGCAGCGGCTCCAGCGGGAAGACATCGGTTGCCAGCTTGAAGCGCCCCGCCAATACCAGCTCGGTAAGCGCGTCAAAGTCGACCACGTGCGCGCGGCTCGACAATATCAGCACAGCGTTATCCTGGATCAGCTCAAGCAATTCGCGTGTCAGCATCGCCCGATTCTCGCGGGACGGGGTCGCCAGCACAAAGATGAACCTTGAGCTAGCCAGCAGCTCTGCGAGCGGGAGCGGCTGCACACCTTGCCGGCGCAGGTAGCCATCGCCGAGCCAGGGGTCGTAAGCCGAGATGCTCACGCCGAAGGGACGCAGGAGCGGGTGCAAGGCGCGCGCGATGCTGCCGTAGCCGATAATGCCGACCGGCTGATCGTAGAGCATGTAGGTGTCAGCATTGCCGTGCCAAAGGTAAAGTTCTTCACCGCTGCGCATCAGGCGGTCGCCGAGCGCAATCTCCCGCGCCGCGCCGATCGCCATGCCCAGCGAGAACTCGGCGACTTGCCGCGCGAAACCCGGCGCCGCGCTCAAAACGCGGATTTGGCGCAGGTAACAGGCTTCGTAGTCGAGATTGAGGGGAAAGGCGCCGGAAACGGTCATGATCGCTTTGAGCTGCTGCGCCTGCTCCAGCACATCGCCATAATGCCAGTCGGCGCAAACGACAGCATCAGCGGTCGGCAGCGCCCGCATGAACTCGTCATGCGGCATGCGCTCGTCTTTGCCCCAGATCACATCGACCAGGTCGTGCATGCGCTGCAGGTCGGCCGACGAGAAGATTTCGTCCATCTTGCGGAAACTGGGATCGACAATAACTTGGCTTTTCATATGAACCTCTATAATCCTTCAGGACTAATTTGCCCAAGCAGGAAAATCAGTATTTGCGTTATCACTCCTGCTACAATATTAGAAGAGAAGCAGAAGAATGGTAAGCCTGCCGCGATAACACCTATTTGACTAAGCTTGACAAATCTGATAGCGTCACGCCACATGAGGCCAAAAGATGGGATGAGACAAGCCTCTCATCTAGAGCAAATCTCCAAGGCAGAATTCCTCTGCAAGGATTAGAACAATGGGCGAGCAAACTGGCAAGAACATAAGAAAAGCGCTGGACACTCGGTTGCGCCTGATCCACGTAAATCGTCGACACCAGCCGCAGCAATTCAAACGCATACCACAGCGAGCAAAAAGCAGCTAACGACGGCGCAGAGTGAGTACTTGGAGAACTTACGCACCAGCGCAAAACAGATGAAGGAGGGCGACGGGCACCCGCTAGGCGAGCTACTTGACGAGTTGCGCGAAGAGCGGATAGGAAATGACGAAGCCCATCTTCACGAGTAAGACATTTGATGAGTTGGTCAAAAGCCTTTCTCGTGAATAGCGAAGAATTGATGAAGACTTCGCACAGTTTGCCGTTGAATTGCACGAGGGAAAGCGCCTTACAGATGTCCGACTCAAAAATGTAGATGGCGCGCACGTATATCAGGCAAGAATACCGAACCGCTCGGGCCGCAGTGGCACTCGCGGTGGATTGCGAGTTACCTACTTTGACGATGACGATGCTATCTGGCTGCTATACATTGGGCTACGGCGAGATCACGATGGACTGAATCCCAGGTGGATTCGGCAGGCGATAAGGGATTTAGAATTCTAATAAGCGCCAGAGTATATGGCACTGAGATTAGCGCAGCCGCCGGTCGTACCAAACGGGCAGCTCGCCCAAGCTGACGGCGATATGCGTGGCAGCGGCTTGCAAGGCGGTCGTAACAGCGGCCGGCTCCAGCACCTTCACGCCATCCGCACGGCTCTTCTCAGCTTGCGGATCGCTGCCCGGCAGCAAGCCGTCGACAATCTTTTCATGATCGATCAGGATCGGCATGAAGCTGCCATCCAGCAGATGGAGATTGATCTCGCCATGAAAGACAGTCGGGCGCCGACCACGCTTCTTGACGACTTCGCTGGCGTAAACCGACTGCACGCGGCCGGCATTCACTTTCCAGAGCTGCTGTTCGCCGCGCCAGGCGCTGATGGTCCTTTCCCAGGGGTTGATGAGCAAGGCATCCGGCTCACGCAAGATAATCGAGATTTGCCGAACAATCGCCAAAAAGAGCAGGACTGCCACGGCGATGCCCAGGTAGGGCAGCCAGGCGGGCTTGGGTATCAAGGTGCCGGCTATCGGCAAGCCCAGCGCGCTAGTCAAGGTGGCGATCGATACGAATAGGTAAACGACAGTCCATAGCCCGTACCAGGCGATCTGCCGCAGCTTGCCCTGCAGCCAGCGCTTCTCGCGCATCAGCCGCAATTCACCGTCATTCGCCCCTTTTGACGTCGTCCGCTGCAGGCGCCACATGCCCAGGCCGAGCGGTAAATCAACCAGGCGAATCGGCTCCGGCTCCGGCTCAACTTCGAGAGACGCCTCTGAAGAAACGAAGGGGATATCCAGCGCGCGCGCCAGCGCTTTGCCCAGTTGCGTCGCCAGCTCTTCGTGAACGCCGGGGTCGTCATTCTGGAAGCGCAGCACTTCAAACCAGCGGCTTGAGCGCGCCAGGGAGATCTCCGGCGACAAGGTGAGGCCCAACTGCCAGGATGCCGATTCCTTTGACCAGCCCAACACGACTTGTCCCAGATCCGCTTCCAGGATTTCGCCCGACTCGGGCAAGTCACGGCTGACCGCGAAATAGCCATTGTAGCGCAGCGGTGCGCCGGCCTTGGCTTCTATTAGAAGTTTCGGTTTCTCAGGGTCATCGACTTGAATCAGGCGCCAGCGATCGGGGCTGTAATCTACCAACGCATTTGCGGATACTGCGATACGGGTCATAGTTCAGTGTCTGCTCAATTCATCGCCCAAATGATAGCAGCCAATTATGGCAGACATCAAATAGAAATTGCAGGCGTGATTTGTCTAGCCTGTCCGAGCGTCGCTCGCAGGCTGTGAGCGCCGCCGCAAGACGACCAGCGTGCAGAAGATCACCACCAGCAGCAATAGGAAAAACCCGCCCAGTGTCAGCGCTTCATCCGCCGCCGCCTGGCTGACGACCACGGCGACCGCGCCGAAGACGATGGAGAAGATATAGAGCAGTGCCAGGGTCTGTCGCTGCGTCGCGCCCAGGCTCATGATGCGATGCGAGACGTGATCTTTGGAGGCCAGCATCAAGGACCGGCGCTCCAGCAAGCGCGTCGCAATCGCCAGGTTGATATCGAGGATGGGCAGCGCCAGCACAAAGACCGGCACCATCCAGGTCACGTTTAGCGGCTGGGCGGCGAACTTCAGCTTGATCGCCAGAATGGCAAGCACAAAGCCGAGGGTATAGGCGCCCATATCGCCCATGAAGGTACTTGAGGGGTTGAAGTTGTAAATCAGAAAGCCGACGGCGCTGCCGAATATCGCCGCCGCCAGCATGCTCACCAAGATTTGCCCCTGCGTTAGCGCGAGGACCAGGAAAAATCCCGATGTAATCGCTGCTGTGCCGGCCGCCAGCCCGTCCATATTATCGATCCAGTTGACGGCGTTGATCAGGGCGACGATCCAGAATAGCGTGAGCGCTATGTCGATCAGTGGGTTGTTGAATAGGCGAATCTGTACGCCGGCCAGCGTGACCACCAGGGCAGCGACGGCCATGACCGAAAGCCGGATGCGCGGGCTGAGATGCCGCCGATCATCGAGATAGCCGATCAATGCCAGCAGGGTTGCGCCGGCCACGATGGCGCCCAACTCTTTCAGATGGTCGGGCGGGCTGAAGAGCAGCACGGATATGACAAAGGCGACGTAGATGGCGGCGCCGCCCATCAGCGGAACGTGGCGTTGATGGATGTTGCGCTGGTTGGGCGCAGCGGTGACGCCGAGGCGCATGGCGACCTGGCGCGTCAGCGGCGTCAGGCAGAGCGCGGCGCCAAAGCCAACGATCATGATCGGGATGAATTGCAAGCTCGCGTCCATAAGTTCAGTATAGGGGGAAATGCGAGAGGCGGAAAGTTTTTGTGGCGGAGCGATCTGAAGGATATATGCGTCGTATCGCTATGGTATTGGGAATGAAGCGCTGAGGCTCGCCATCAGCCACCAGCTGTTCACCCCCGCAAAATAATCAGCGCGATTACATTGATGACTGCTACCACGGCGACAGTAATGCCGACGGACATTTTGATGCTTTCCTTAAGGCCATTCAAGACGGTCTGAAGACGGTTCATATCCGATTTCAATTCGTTGATGCTCTTTTCGAATTCGAGGCGGAGATGGGCAAGATCCGCTTTTGTCGCCAGATGCTGATAGCCGGCTTCTAAGGCCGAGATTCTGCCTTCATGTCCCAGTGTTTGCTCAGCAGCCATATCGTACTCCGATCTGTACTCTTTATGTAAATCAGCTTGTTAGCATTATACCGCATAGGCTCAAGCAATCCTTCAAGGTTTACGCCACTCAAATGCCACGCTGACCGGCAAATGATCCGAGCCGATCGCCTCGCCTACACGGGCCGCCGTCGCCCGCAGCGCATCGCTGTGCCAGATATAATCGATGCGCAATAGAGGATGGATGACGCGTGGCAGTCCGATAGCCTCGGCAACGGGCCAGGTGCGCCCCGCGCCATTGCCGGCAGCGCGCCAGGCATCTTGCATCCGAGCGGCGATCTCGTCGTAAATCAGCGAGGCATCGCTCATATTGAAATCACCGGCGACAATGAAGGGCGCGCTTTCGCCGGGCAAGAATTCCAGCAGGCGGCGGATCTGCGCGTTGCGGCGGCGCTCGTCATAGCGCAGCAGCGCTTCGGGACCGATATCAGCATCGGGATCAAGCTGGGCGCGCGGGCGCAGCGGCAGGCTGAAATGCAGGGCATATACCGCCAATTGACGCCCGTCCAGATTCAGCAGCAAGCGCAGCGCCAAACGTCCAGGCTCGTCTTCAATGCTCAGGATTTGGCGCTCCAGGATGGCGAAGCGAGAAAAGACGCGCGCGCTGCCTTCGATATGATCTTCGTGGGCATAGACATCGTAGAGCGGCGCCAGGCGGTGGTCATAGCCCTCGGCGGTTTCCTGCAGCACGATCACATCGGGCGCGGCTTGCAGCAGCCATTCGGTGGCGCGCTCAAGCTCGGCATTGCTGCCTTGCACATTGAAGGACACGACGGTGAAAGTCTCGCCGGCGGGCGGGTCAACCGGACGATACATCGAGGGCAGGGCGAACCAGTACAATCCGATGGCCAGCAGGCAGATTTGCAGCGGCACGGGATATGATCGAGCCAAGGATTGGCTCAGCCCCTGCGCCGATTTATCGGGCTGCGACAGCCGTTTCCGCGCTTGATCATCCAGCCGGGCGCTCTGCCGCGTGACGATAATCGAGAAGGGAAAACTGACGACCAGCGGCATGTACAAATAGGGCGCGAAGGCATTTCCCAGGTCGATCAGTGGGGCGCCACTAAGGCGCAGCAGCCGCATGAGCGTAAACAGCGCCAGCAACAGCGCGTATAGCGATATCAGGTGGCGAATGGGTGTAGAGATGCGGCGCAGGAATGCTTGTAGCGTTGACCAGGGCATTTAGCGGTCTCGCTCAACTCCAGTCGATCAGAGCAAGACCAGCGAGACGAAAACCAGGGCGACAAACAGTGCGGCCGCCAGCATGCCCATATTGCGCAAGTCTTTGATGACGAAGCCATAATCGGCGCGCAGGTCGTCTTCGGTGACTATCTTGGTTGGGTTTGCCAATCGCTCAGCTACGTATTCGCCATCGAGGGTACCGGCGTCCTTGCGCCTTTCCAATTGCGCCGATTGCAGGGCACGGCGGCGACGCGGCGGGGCGGCGGCGGGAGCGGCCGATGCTTGCTGCGGCGCTTCGTCTCCAGCGGTTTGATCTGCAACTCCTTGACGCGCTTGCTCAAGCACTGTTTCCGAGATGTTGGGTTTCTTGCGTCTGCGCTTCGCCATTGAGCAGCGCTCCTTGTCAGTCGGGTCAAAGTAAAGTCATTATCCCAGAGGAAGCGTTCGCTGGCAAGCGCGCTCAACCGAGCACGGGGATGCAAAAGTCAATTGGGGAAACTGCAGCCTAGTTCAGCCGCATCCGGCGCAGGCCCTGATATGCCGGATTGCCTTGTATCTCTTTCCAGCGGACATCACCGCCATCGGTATGCCACTCGACGACAAACATGCCTTCGGTGTCTTGATAGGCGAAGGTCGGTTTCAGACCGAGCAGGATCTGACGGATGGTGCCGATGACGTCTTTGCGCTCCTCGCCCATGCGCAGGGTGAAGTATTGCCCGGCGACAAACTCAAAATGTATCGGCATGCCCTCAAGGCTGCCTTCCATCTGGATGGGCGCTTCGGCCTGCGTACAACTCATGAAGACGTTTTGCAGTCTGTTATTCCACAAGCTGTGGTTGACGCGCTCCTCGATGTAATAGGGGCGCGCTTCCGGCGTCGAATAAAACCATTGGCGGGCGGTATTTGCCATCGTGCTCGTCTCCGCGGACTGGGCTGTCTGCAACCGCGCCAGTTTACCGCATCATCGCGCCGAACGAAATGGGGAAATCCCACGTCAATTCATAGAACTAATGTTCTAATCTTGTGGTAATATAGAACAATCTTTGCTGTTTCAATCTGGGGAAGGGTTTAGCTTCATGAGAATTCGTGATGACCGCAGCAGGCGCATTTTCGACTTCATTTGCCGTTATACCGACGAGTACGGCTTCCCGCCTACACTGGGCGAGATCGCCGAAGACGAGGGCTTCCGGTCTAATTCCGGCGTCATCCGCCATTTGGACAAATTGGAAAAATGGGGCTGGATCGAGCGCTATCATGGCAATGCGCGCAGCATTCGCATCTTGCGGCGGCGCGAGGGACCGGCGCCTACACCGAGTAGATTGAGTTCTTCTCGCCAATACGTTCGGCAGCGATGATCACGCGGGATTGCGGCAGGACATAATACTGGTAAAGCTCGCCGGTGCTGAATTGCTGCGCCAGCGAGGTATCAAGCACTTTGTAACTTTGCAATTCGATGCGGATGGTGTGGTAGAGGATGTGCGGTCGCAAGGTGCTGCGGCTCGTTCTGCCTTTGACGATGCGCACCGCTTCCGACTCGCGATCGAGGATGAGCTGCTGCAAAAAGCGATTGGAGTCGCTGGTCAAATAGAGCATGATGCTGACGACCATCACTTCGATCGTGAGCGCCACCGGCAGCAGAATTACCCGAACGAATGTCAGCACGACGACCGTGATCGTCATGGCGACCGCCAGCCAAACCGCCAAGCGCGCCACGCGTGACACGCGCAGCTGGAAATGCTCGGTTTGCCCCTGCAGCTCCAGCAGCTGCTCCTGGCTCAGCAAGCCGAGGCGGTTGTTTTTGAGGTCGCCGGGCGAAGCGGCGATGATTTGCTGAATCGGTCGACGCATGGCTCATTTCTTGCAAGAGACCTTGCAAGCCTATCTTGCACAGAGTTTACCCATAAAACGCGACAGGCTCAAACGAGTGGAATGTCAGCTGCCATGCTGCTTAGGCCGTCGCCGGCGCCGGCATGAACTCAGTGAGGTAGACCGCAAGCTGATCCCGGGTGTAGGCATAGCCCTGCCGCTCCACCTCGGCGAGCAGCGTTTTGGGTATGTGTCGCCACAGAACCTTGTCGAGGCAAGCCGGGTCGTCCAGGGCAGCGCGTATCTCAGCCGGATCGCACTTCAGGCGCGTGCCGAAGATCGATAGCGTTTGGCTGATGCCGCCGGGCATAATCTGCTGCGATACCAGATCGCGCCAGCCGCGCAGCACCTCATCGGACATGAAGGGCAGCCAATCGCGAGGCTCGCTGCTCGCCAGGCTGTCGGCTTGCCAGCCCTCCAGCACCACTTCGTCGCGCTCGTCCATGACGGTGAGAATCAGATGCAGGGCGAAGAATTTGTCCCATCTATCGGCGCCAGGCCAGTCCCGCCCCCAGAAGTGCGGGCGCACCATCTTTAGCGCCCAGGCTTCATCAGACGCCAGGTGCGCCACATAGCCAGCCAGGAAGGCGAGATGCGCTTCGTTCCGCGCCTCGTTCAGGGTGGGGTGCCGCCGCAGCATCTGCCGCCAGGGCCGCTCGCTGATTGGCACGCCGTAAGCGTAAAAGTGGGTGACTTCGCGTCCGACGCCGCTGGCAACCCGCGCGTCAGCGACGATGCTGCCCAGTTGGAAGGCCGGGCGCTGGCGCAGCAGCAGCTCGCGGTACGACGGCGAAAGCCGCTCATCGACAAGCAGCTTTTGGACGATTCTGAGATGGGTGAAGGGTGTTGGCATAGGCTTGATTGTAGAGGCGAGTCGCAGTGATGACGAGGGGGAAGTGGCGTCTGCGCCGGGCAATCCCTTTGCCATAGGCGGCAACTCGCCACAAAGTAGGTCGACCACAGCCTCCATAAGTCACGACCTGGATCACATATAATCACGAATTCACGAATTGAGAAGTGTAGGGGCGACTCTGTGAGTCGCCCACATCGGAATCGTCCTTGACACACGGACGATCCACAGGATCGCCTCTACAAGGTTCGTGGCAGGCGCAATTTGATGCGGTGTGCCCGTGCAGGTCATGGCGTCCCGGTTTGCAGATTGTGGTAGAATCTGCGGAAGCTTGACCGCGAACCGCAGACCGTATGGCATCGCAGCTTTGTCTCATCTCTGTGCCCTCTGTGCCTCTGTGGTGATTAAACGTAAACGTGCCATATTCATTAACGTCAATAGAATTCCCCAGTAGCCGGGAGCGACTATGTACAACCCCAAAGACCATCTCAAGCGACTCGTCGAAATCCATGCGCCCAGCGGCTATGAAGCGCCGGTCGCCGACCTGCTGCGCGAAGAATGGGCGGAGCTCGTCGACGAATTTGACAGCGACCGCCTCGGCAGCTTAATTGGTATCAAACGGGGCATCAAACGCGGGACTGCCGAGCGTCCGCGCAAGATCATGCTGGCCGCGCATATGGACGAGATCGGCCTGATGGTGCGCGAGATTGAAGACGGCTTCATCTATGCGCATCGCGTCAGCGGCATCGACCCGCGCGTCATGCTGGCGCAAAACGTCGTCGTGCACGGCAAGCGCGTCTTGCCCGGCGTGGTCGCCACCATGCCGCCGCATATGCTGACGGCCGCCGACCGCAAGCAATACCCGCCAATCGATGCGCTGGTTGTCGATGTCGGCTTGCCCGCTGACGAAGTCGAAGCGCTGGTCAGCATCGGCGATCTGGTGACTGTCGACGCGCCCATGATCGACCTCAATGGGCGAAAAGTCGCGTCCAAAGCCATGGACGACCGCGCTTGCATCGCGGTAATCACCACCTGCCTGCAGATGCTGCGCGCGATGAATCACAGTTGGGATGTCTACGCCGCCGCCACCGTGCAAGAGGAGGTCGGCTTGCGCGGCGCCACCACGGCAGCCAATCACATCCAGCCCGATTGCGCCATCGCCCTCGATGTCGGTTTCGCCGAGCAGCCCGGTGTCAGCAACGGTGGAAAGATAGGCGGCGGTCCGCTGCTGGGCATCGGCGCCAATTTCCATCCGCGCATGGTCCAGCGCCTGCAAGATATCGCCGCCTACTACGACATCAAGTGGCAAGCCGACATTATGCCCGCGCGCACTGGCACCGATGCCTGGGCGATTCAAGTGTCACGCAGCGGCGTCCCCACCGCGCTGCTGAGCATCCCGCTGCGCAATATGCACTCGCCCGTCGAGACCCTCGACCTCAAAGACATTGAGCGCACCGGTCGCTTGCTGGCGCATTTCATCTGCGCGCTGGACGAGGACTTCATCGGCTACTTGTCGCAGCTGCCGGCGGAAGACAATACAGACACCTGAGTCGGCTCGGCAAGCCTCGGGAGACAAGCGATGGATCCCTTTATGCAAGCGGCGATCGACCAGGCGAAACAGGGTCTAGCTGAAGGCGGCATCCCAATTGGCTCCGTGCTGGTACTCAATGGCGAGATCGTCGGACGCGGCCGCAACCGGCGCGTGCAGTGCGGCAGCCCCGTCCTGCACGCCGAGATGGATTGCCTGGAAAATGCGGGCCGCTTGAGCGCGCGCGATTATCAGCGGGCGACCATCTACACCACCCTGTCACCTTGCGATATGTGCAGCGGCGCCATCCTGCTTTATAAGATCCCCAAGATCGTCATCGGCGAGAACCGCACTTTCGCCGGACCGGAGCCATATCTGATGTCGCGCGGCGTGGAACTCGTGATCCTGGACGATGAAGTATGCTATCGCCTGATGCAGGACTTCATTCGCGCCAACCCCACGCTCTGGAATGAAGACATCGGCGAATAACTTCCTGGCTACAACTAGATAGTCAGGCGTGAATGCTGAAGACAAACGGTCTCCGCGCAATTACACCGTTTTCTCTGTGTCCTCTGTGCCTCGTTTTATACGAACCTAGCAACCTCCAGATACAGTCATGTCGAAATCTGTAGGGGCGACTCTATGAGTCGCCCGTTTGCGGAACACTAATGTCGTGGACGACCCACAGGGTCGCCCCTACACTTTCGCAAGTTGCGGGTTCGTTATTCTGTATAAGCCAGGTCGTGACTTGCGAGTGGCTGTGGTGAATATTCGGTACAGAGCTCGCCGTGCGTCAGAAGTTATTGAAATGCGCGACTTCTACTGATACAGCCGCTTGGCTTCGTAGAACAAGCGCTTCAGCTCGGCCAGCAGCTGCCGCCTGTCGCCGCCTTGCATCAGATACTCGCGGATGGGCGCGCCGGCGTGATCTTGAAAGTGCAGATAACCCGGGAATCTCGGCCGCAGATAGGCGCGGTCCAGCGCCGGCAGGGTATTGCGGAAGTAGTTGCTCGAGCGCCGATTGACTTCCGCGTCCAGCCAGGCAGCCCGATGTCCCGGCTGGCCGCCATTCTCGAAGAAAAGCGTTCGCTGGATCTGCGGGCTGGCGCTGAACATGGCATAATCACGCGCGGCCTCGAGCGACTGACAGCTGGTTGAAATCGCCAGTCCGGTGCCGCCCAGCGTCGTCTGGCAGCGACCCCGCCCGTCGATATCGACCATGTCGTCGAAGACCAGCACCGCGTCCGAATAGCCCGCGCGCGAGTAGTTCGAGTAGCCATAGGCGAAGGGACAATAGACATACTCGTCTCGCCGTGACAGCGTCTCATAGACCGCGATAGGGTTCCAGTTGAAGATGCCCCGCGGACACAAGCTCGCCAACTCGCGCAATTGCTCCAGCGCCTGCAAGCTCATGTCATCCGAGACCGCCCATTCATCATCGACGAAGGGCGCTTCGCCCTGCGTGGCGCAGAGCATATAAAAGTTCATCAAGGTATCGATCGGGATGCCGGGCATGATGACCCGCCCCTGCCGCGCCAAGTCCAGCAGATCGCGCCAGGTCTGTGGCTGCTCCAGTCCATAGCGCTCCAGCAGGCCGGGACGATAGGAAGCGACCGGCGTGGCCGCGTCAATCGCCAGCGCGCATTGCCCCCCATTGAAGATATAACTGGGATGAGAATGCCCCACCGAATTTTGCGCTTGATCCTGCATGAAGTCGGCCGGCATGATCTCCTGCAGCGCTACCAGCACCTGACTGTAGGCGGCGTAACCCGCCCAGGGATGGTCGATCACCAGCAGGTCATAATCTTCCGCCAGGTCCTTTATCGGCGCATCGGCGAATTCTTGCAGCGAGCGCTTTTGCCAGATGATCTCGACATCCGGGCGCATCTCGCAGAAGCGCTGCGCCGTCGCCACCACCGAGACAAACCCGCGCGAATGATTCCAGGTGATGCCTCGCAATACTGTCATACCCCGTCTCCTCCATCGTCTCCAGCGTGCTTGCCCACTTGGACAATCGCATTTTGCTTGCAAAATACAATTTTATCTGCAAAATATAGTGAGAGACCGCGACCTTGTCAACTCAGCCGCGCACAATCGTTTACCCGAGTTCCTCCACAGGATTTGTCGATGATCAAAACCAGCTATTTTGAAGATTATGAAATCGGCTCCAGCCGCGAAACCTTTGGCCGGACGATCACCGAAGCTGATATCGTGCTGCATGCGGGCCAAACCGGCGACTTCTTCCCCCATCACATGGACGCCGAGTGGGTCAAAACCCAGGAGTTCAAAAAGCGCATCGCTCACGGCACGCTGATCTTGAGCATCGGCATCGGCATGACCGCCAACGAGATCAATCCGGTTGCTTTCTCCTATGGCTACGACCGCATACGCTTCATCCGCCCGGTCTACATCGGCGATACCATCACCGTCAAAGCCACCATCACTGAAAAGCGCGATTATGCCAAGCGCCCCGATCACGGTTATGTCATCGAACAAGTCGAGGTCAACAATCAGCACGGCCAGATTGTATTGGCTTGCCAGCACCTCTATCTCGTGCAGCGCAAAGAACTCGCGCCGGCCGACTAGGCCACTCTCATGCGCAATCCAGGCAATGGCGGAACTCGAGGACCCGATGAGTGCACCGAGCCATAGAAGCGTGTCAGTGTTCTCCTTTTCAAGGAAGCTATTTAGCTCCAACTACAGTCATGTCGCAATCTGTAGGGGCGACTCTGTGAGTCGCCCGATGGCGGAACAGTTATGTGGCGGGCGACGCAAGGGCTGCCTCTACGCATTCTCAATTCTCGGCTTCGATATTTATTCCAAGTCGGGTCGAGATTTACGAGCGGCAGTGCTAAGAAATCTTGTGCCGAATTCAGTATGCGCTAGCTCCTAGCGCTTCGGTAATGCTATCACAATGACACATTGACGCAGCGAGAAAATCAGCATGGAAGACTCTAAATCGGCGCCCAATTACAGCGTGCCGGCGCTGGAAAAAGGCTTGGCGGTGCTCGAATTGCTGGCGCAAGCCTCAGAGCCGCTGTCCCTGTCGCAAGTCTCCGAGGTGACGGCGAACAGCGCCAGCCAGCTATTCCGCACTATGAATTGCCTGGTCGACAGCGGCTATGTCATCAAGGACGAGATCTCGGGCAAATATGTCCTGACGCTCAAACTCTTTGAATTGGCGAATCGCCACTCGCCGCTGAAGCACCTGCTGCATGTCGCCAACCTGCCCATGCAAGAACTCGCCTGGACCATTCGCGAATCTTGCCACATCAGCATCATTCAGCATCGGCAGCTGCTGGTCGTCGGTCAAGCGGAAAGCCCGGAGAAAGTCCAGATCTCGGTGTCTGTCGGCGCTTCCTTCCCGCTGGTATCAACCGTATCCGGCCGCCTGCTGCTGGCGGCGCTGGACGACAGCAGCCTCAAAGCCATCCTCGATGAAGACAGCGACTATCGGCAGATGTCAGCGGCGGAGCGCGACCAATTTCAGGAGCGCATCGCCGAGATTCGCCGCAGGGGCATATCAGTCGCTCTTGATGAATCTTTCATCGGCTTGCACGATACCGCCGTGCTCATCGGCAATCCGGCTGTCGGCGCAACAGCCGCCCTCGCCGTCACTCAACTCACCGCCAGCCAGCAGCGCAGTGACTCGCAAGCAGTGATTGACGCCCTGCTGCACTGCGCCCGCCAGATCAACGAGCGCGCCGGCTTGACCGACTACACCGGGCAGCCCGCCCTGCTGTCGTACTAATAATCCAGGACTCAGTAAGGACGAAAAATGCCAAACTTCGAATATTGTCAATCCGCGATTCTGCCGGCTGATCCGCTGCCCATCGTCAGCATCGGCTTGGGCGGGATCGTCCATGATGCCCACTTTCCCGCGTACAGCATCGCCGGTTTCGATGTCGCCGCCGGCTTCGATATCAATGGCGAGCGCGCCGCCATGATGCGGGAAAAGTTCGGCATCCCTTTGCTCTATGACTCGCTGTCTCAAGCGATTGCGCAAGCGCCGGCCAACGCCGTCTTTGATGTGGCCGTGCCCGGCAGCGCCATCGCCGATATCTTGCGCCAGATTCCCATCGGGCGAGCGGTGCTCATCCAAAAGCCCATGGGCGACCACCTGGCTGATGCGCGCGAAATCTTGCAGATCTGCCGTGAACGGGAACTCATCGCCGCCATCAACTTCCAGCTGCGATTCGCGCCCTTCATCATCGCCGCCCGCGACATGATCGAGCAGGGCTTGCTGGGCGAGCTTTACGATATGGAGTTCCGCGTCCAGGTCAACACGCCCTGGCATCTGTGGGGCTTCCTCTTCCCCTTGCCCCGCGTCGAGATCCTCTATCACAGCATCCATTATGTCGATCTCGCGCGCTCATTCTGCGGCACGCCACAGAGCGTCTACGCCAAGACCCTGAGCCATCCGACCGCGCCCGACCTGCGCGGCGGCACTCGCTCGATGATCATCATGGACTACGGCGAGAATCCGCGCGTCAATGTCATGACCAACCACAGCCACGCCTACGGCGGCGAAAAGCAGCAATCTTATGTCAAGTTTGAAGGCAGCAAGGGCGCTATCCAGATCCGCGCGGGCTTGAATATGAACTACCCCGATGGCCTGCCCGACCGCTTTGAATACATCCTGCTGGATGATGGCGACGCCCCGCAGTGGCAGGCGCTGGAGATCAGCGGCTCTTGGTTCCCCGAGGCTTTCATCGGCGCCATGGCCAGCTTGATGCGCTATGCCAATGGCGAGACCGATACTCTGCCCACATCAGTGGAAGACGCGATTCATACGATGACGACCGTGGAAGCGGCTTACCAATCCAGCGCGCAAGGTGGGACGTCCTTGCCAAAAGTGTAAACGGCAAACTTGCCAACAGCATCCGTGAACGCTATGATTGGGGTGTCGGCAAAGAGGTATGCCTCTATGCAATTTGATTCAACACTTTCCCTGGATGTTGTGATCGCGGTTATTGTCATATTTGGCGCTGTTTGGCGGCTCAACCGTGACATTGACAGCAAGATCGCTACATTGCGGACTGAACTAAAAGCCGACATCGCCAATTTGCGGACTGAAGTCAAAGCCGACATCGCTGGATTGCGGACGGAGTTAAAAGCTGACATCGCTGAATTGAAGACGGAGCTAAAAACTGACATCGCTGAATTGCGGACGGAGCTGAAAGCTGACATCGCTGAATTGCGGACGGAGTTGAAAGCTGACATCGCTGAATTGCGGACGGAAGTCAAAGCCGATATCACAGACTTGCGGACGGAGGGTAAAGCCGTTGAAACGAAAGTCGACGCGGGCAACCAGCGCCTCGCCAGGCTTGAGGGAGTCATCCTGTCACGCGAAGGCTTGGTTGACGCAATTACCGAAACCGACACAACCGCCTAGGTAGCCCCTACAGCCCCAGTCTATAAAAGCTATTACCCGTCCCGCCCAGGATGGCGTCCTTTTCGCTTGAAGACAGATCCGCCAGGCATTTGTTGGTCTCGTCCCAGACCT
Organism: Phototrophicaceae bacterium; assembly: GCA_965223515.1. Classification (GTDB taxonomy): domain Bacteria; phylum Chloroflexota; class Anaerolineae; order Aggregatilineales; family Phototrophicaceae; genus UBA6055. The sequence continues at coordinate 2,313,406 of CBDCWK010000002.1, read as the reverse complement.
TGGCATAATCGCCGGCCAGCACCGCCACGGGCCAATCGCTGCCGAACATCAAGCGCTCGACGCCGAATTGCTCAATGGCATAATCGACCAGCGGCTTGATGTCTTCATAAGTCCAATTCTCAAAGTCCGGCGTGACCGTGTTCAAGCCTGAGACCTTAGCGTAGACGTTGGGGCTTTCAGCGGCGGCGGCCAGCTGCTCGCGCCAGACCGCCCGATCGTTGTCGCCCAGCGGCGGCTTCGCCAGATGATCAATCACCATCTTCAAGTTGGGCACCTTCTCCGCCAGGGTGGGCACATGCTTGAGCTGATTGGGGAAGACCGCCACCACATCAAAAGTCAGTCCGCGGTCGGCCAGGATCTGCAAGCCTTCGATCACCTGCTTCTGCACCACCCAATCCGGATTGCTCTCCTCGTGGATGAGATGGCGCATGCCTTTGAAGGCGGGATTCTGTCCATACTCGTCCAGCTTCCGCGCGGTCTCGTCCGGGTCATGGATCGGCGCCCAGCCGACCACGCCAGCCACCCAGTCATAAGCCTCGGCAATCGCCAGCATGGAATCGGTATCAGCGTAAGAATCCATCGCCTGCACGATCACCGTCTTGTCCACGCCGCTCGCCGCCAGCTGCGGCGCCAGCTCATCGGGCCTGTAGGTCCGGTATATCGGTCCGTAAGCCGGCGCCAGCCAAGGATAAGCCACTTCGTCCAGATTCCAAAAATGCTGATGAGTATCAACCGTTATCATGTGTGCCTCCATTGTCTTTCAACTTGTGTTTTGGCTCGAGTATCCTGATTCAGCGTTTCACTGCGGGGACGTGAAGCTTTATGCAATTCCCCCGCAACAGAAAATCAGCGCAAATTCTGTGTCCTTTCTATTGATGCGCCTTCCAATCTCCGTCTTCAGTCGTGTCGATATCCGTAGGGGCGAGCTATCAGGTCGCCCGAAACTGTACACCACGGCGCCGACGGGCGAGCTATTAGCTAGCCCGAAACTGTACACCACGGCGCCGACGGGCGAGCTATTAGCTAGCCCGAAACTGTACACCACGGCGCCGACGGGCGAGCTATTAGCTAGCCCCTACTTATTAAATTCGTGAGCGCGATAGAGCCCACCGTCGCCACCGCGACCATTTGACAGAATTGACTTTGCTGACTATATTTTACGGACAAAAAGTGTTTTTGCAAGCAAAACAGAAATGCTGGACTTCCCGCTGGATTCCGGGCGGCCGCCGAGGAGACGTCAACTACGATGAGACCATTGGAAGGTTTACTGGTACTGGACTTCAGCATCTTTCTATCGGGACCCTCGGCTGCCTTGCGCTTGGCCGATTTAGGCGCGCGCGTCATCAAGGTGGAGCGGCCCGACGGCGGTGATCTTTGCCGGCAGCTTTATATCTCCGAACTTGAACTGGACGGAGAAAGCACGCTCTTCCATTCCATCAATCGCAACAAAGAGAGCTTCGCCGCCAACCTGAAAGACCCGATAGACCTCGAACGCGCCAAGGAACTCATCAAGCAAGCCGATGTCATCGTGCAGAACTTCCGTCCCGGCGTCATGACGCGGCTGGGGCTGGACTACGAGGCCGTGCGCGAGATCAATCCGCGCATCGTGTATGGCGAAATCACCGGCTATGGCAATGAGGGACCCTGGGTTTACAAGCCGGGGCAAGACCTGCTGCTGCAATCGATCTCCGGTCTGGTCTGGCTCAATGGCGATGCCGACCGGCCGCCGACGCCCTTTGGCTTGGCTGTCGTCGACCTCTTCACCGGTGCTCATCTGGTGCAAGGGATTCTCGCTTGCCTGGTCCGCCGTGGCATCACCGGCGAAGGCGGTCTGGTGCAAGTCAGCCTGCTGGAGTCGATACTCGACTTCCAATTCGAGGTGCTGACCACCCATCTCAATGACGGCGGCAAGCTGCCGCAGCGCAGCACCATCAACAACGCCCATGCCTACCTCTCGGCGCCTTATGGCATCTACCAGACTTCTGACGGTTTCCTGGCGCTGGCGATGGGCTCGATTCCCGTACTGGGCGAATTGCTCGCTTGCCCGCCGCTGCTGTCCTACACCGATGCCGCTACCTGGTTCACCCAGCGCGATGACATCAAAGCGATCCTGGTTGATCACCTGAAATCGCATTCGACGCAGCATTGGCTCGATATCCTGGAGCCGCAGGATATCTGGTGCGCCGATGTGCTGACCTGGGACCGCCTGCTGCAGCACGAAGGCTTCAAGGTGATCGATATGATTCAAGAAGTAGCGCGCGATGAAAATGTCAAGCTGGATACCCTGCGCTGTCCCATACGGATTGACGGCGACATCCTGAAGAGCGCAAAGGGCGCGCCGCGCATCGGCGAAGATACCCAGCGCATCATGTCGGAATTTGCGATAATGAATTAAGGAGGCACCCATGCCGGAAAATACGCCCGTTGAAATGCACGACCAATTGCCGCTATTCAACACCGAAACCTGGATGTACGAAGACTTCGAGCTGGGCTTCAAGATCAAGTCCATCCGCCGCACGCTCTCCGAAGGCGAGTGCATGATCTTCAACGGCATAGTGCTTGATATGCACCCCTACGTCGCCGACGAGATTTTCGCCCGCGACGAAGGCATCTTCGATAAGCGGCTGGTGGCCGGCTCCATGGTCTTCAGCATCGGCTTGGGCTTGATGGCGCATAATAATATCCACACTTTCAGCTACGGCTACGACAGGCTGCGCTTCATCAAGCCGGTCTTCATCGGCGATACCATCTACACCGTGCGCACCCACTTGAGCAAAGAGCCGAAATACGCTGAAATGGGTCTGGTCAAAGTCAGTTACGAAGTCTACAAGAATGAAGGTGTGCTGGCGCTATACTGCGAGCACTTACAGACGGTAAAATACCGCCAGCCGGAAAACTTTGCGAAATCGACGGATTAGGAGAATAGAGATGCAACGCTTTGGACAAGTGATCGGCCTACGACCGGAAGATGCCACTGAATATATCCGCCTGCACTCGGACGTCTGGCCCCGCGTCCTGAAAAAGATCGAAGAATGCAATATCCGCAATTATTCCATCTACCGCTACGGCGATCTGCTTTTTGCTTACATGGAATACCACGGCGACGATATCGACGCTGATATGGCGGCCATGGCTGCCGACGAAACCACGCAGAAGTGGTGGGATCTCTGCATGCCGATGCAGAAGCCGGTCAATGACCGCGCCGAGGGCGAATGGTGGCATAACATCGAAGAAGTCTTCCACTGCGACTGATCGGACTATGGGGTCAACCACCATTAGTTTTTCTCTGTGTTCTCTGTGCCTCTGTGGTGAATAACTGATTTGCAGCTACAGCACCGCCACGGTCGCATTATCGATGAAATCCCAATCCCACTCGATGCCGGTGCCAGGTCCCTGCGGCGGATGGGCATAACCCTCAGCGTCGATCCGAATCGGGTTCTTAATCCCCAGGCTCATCAGCGAGCTTGGTATCAGCGCCTCGAAAAACTCGCAATTCGAGATGGCGCAGCAGCAGTGCAGATTGACGATTTCCAGCGCCGGATAAATGGCCGTATGCACCTCGCAGCGCATGCCGAAGGCTTCCGCCAGATGTGCCGTCTTCATCACCGCGGTCACGCCGCCTTTCCAGGAGACATCGCTGCGCACGATATCGACGACTCCGCTGGCGATGCACTCGGCGGTCGAATAATGCGAGCCGACCAGCACCTCCGTCCCGCAGATGGGGATATCCAGGTCGCGCGTCAGCTTGCGCAAGCCGTTGAAATCGACATCGTAAAGCGGCTCTTCAAACCAGTAATAATCCAGCTTTTCCAGCTCACGCCCCATGCGCAGCGCTTCTTCGTAATAGGTATGCGCCGTCACCGGATCGGCCATCAGCTTGAAATGCGGATCATCGCCGATCTCCGCCCGGCAGAGCCTGTAGGCCTCCAGCGCCTCGTGATAATCGCTGGGCGGATGCAGCTTGTAACCGTGGAAACCCTGCTGCTTGAACTCGGCCGCCTGATCGGCATAATCTTGCGGCGTATCCAGGAACATGGAGCTGACGTAGGTCGGTACTTTCTCGCGATAGTGCCCCAGCAACTGGTAAAGCGGCAAACCGGCCACCTTGCCGGCGATATCGTAGAGCGCGATATCGAAAGGACCATAAGAGTAAATCGGCGTCAGATGCCAAACGCGGTCATAGCGCCGGAAGTCATACCAGTGCTTTTCCCGCGCCAGCGGATCCTTGCCCAGAAAGAAGGGCTTGAGCGACTGTGCCGCGATCGTTCCCGCCATCTCCGCGCCCATGCCGGCGAAGCCCATGCTGACGCCGTCGATGCCCGCGTCGGTCTTCATGCTGATGATGATGAAATGCAGATCCGACCGCCGCGTATCGCGCAGCTCGGTCGCCGACATCACCTCTTGCTGATGCTTGCAGACGCGGATTTCGATATCGGTTATTTTCATGGTTGGATACTCCGAGTAGGTTGTCGCCCAGACATCCCAGCATAAGACAGGAAAAGAAAAAGGGCGATACTATGATTCGCCCTTTAGTGGTTCAGGTTTGTTTGAACGCGAATGTATAGCGTCAAATTGCCTTTTCTACGCTATACAGCCCCTCAGCGCCAATGGCAAACTCACCCTCTGCAGCAAGCGCCAAAAGCACAGAACTTACTCGCATTTGACACTTAGGAAGTGCGTTTTTGTGCCACCGATTGCAAAGCCGACTGCTTCCGATTCCCCGCGATAATTGATATGCAAGGAATATGACCCTGCGGCCTGCCAGCCATAGCGAAAATAAGTGCCGTCCGTATCGGCGTCATAGTCGGATCTCAGCAAGCGCATCTTTTCCTGATCGCTATGCCGCGTTAAGTCAAACTCGGCATTGCTATTCCCATATTCCACGGCTTGCACTGTCGTGCGGCTATTTCGTCTTGTGGAATGGGCCACGACACAAGGAATATCGATCAGTTGAACGCCATCGGCATTCTCCTCTAGTACGATGCTGGGCAACCGCACTGTCAGTTGCGCCGCTACAAAAGCGGGTCGCCCGTCATATCGGATTTCAAGCCAGGTGTACCGATCGCTTTCCGTCTCTGAAAACACCTCATATACTTCGCCGGCTTGTCCCTTGCCCACGACATTAGATTGAGTACTTGCGGAATCGCGGATGTTAACGCCTTGATTGATGCTCACATTATAAGTCGCCACGTCTGGCTCCTCACAATGATCGAATATTGTTTCTCCCACCATCGACATATACTCGCCCAAAGACATTTCTGTGCCGTCTTCAGTTAGTGCGAAGGGTTCATCAGCAAGTTCGCAGTTAATTGCGGTCACATCTCCGTCGGGCTCCGGCAAATCCTGGAAATCCTGCGCGCCAATGGTAAAGACTGCGCCAAGCAAAAGCATAATCACGACAAGGTAACGCATTGTGGTGCTCATCGCTATATCTCCAATAAACGGTCAATGTACTGCTGATTTTGCGGCATAATATGGTGCCGGTGAGAAGATACAGATTCTTGGAACGAAGAAAACTTCGTACCTTTGTGGTTAACATCACCCCTTCACCGCGCCAAAGGTCAAGCCGCTGACCAGATTACGCTGCACCAGAATCACGAATATCACCGCCGGGATCATCATGATCACGCTCATCGCCGCCATGCCGCGCCAATCCACGGTGAACTGCTCGGTGAAGGCGAACAGGCCGGGCGGGAAGGTCTTGGCGGCATTATTGCGCGCCAGCACACTGACGATCTGAAATTCGTTCCAGGCCGCCAGGAAAGCGAAGATGGCGGCCGTCGCCAAACCGGGCAGCGACAGCGGCAGCTCGATGCGCCAGAATGCCGACCAATGCCCGCAGCCATCGATGTAAGCCGACTCGGTGAGTTCCTGCGGAATCTGCCGGAAGAAGCCATCCATCAGCCAGGCGGTGAAGGGGATGTTCACGGCCACGTAGACAAAAGCCAAACCCAGCACGTTGTTGACCAAGCCCACCCGGTTGAAGAGCAGGAAGAGCGGCAGGCTCAGCGCCACACCGGGTACGGCGCGCGATAGCATGATGCCCAGGAAGAGGGTGGTATGAAAACGGAAGCGGAAGCGGGCAAAGGCATAACCGGCCAAGGTACCCAGCGATACCGCGATGATTGTGCTCACGCCCGAGGCGACCAGCGAGTTGCGCAGATAGGCTTCCACCGCCACCCGCTGCTGCACCTCCGGATTCAGCCCGAACATATTGGCGTAGGCTTCCAGCGTCAGACGCCGCGGAATCCAAACCGGCGGAAAGGTATTGATCTCTATATTGGGGCGAAACGCCGTCATGATGATCCAGAAGGCCGGCAGCGCCAGCATCACCAGCGCCACCCAGGCGACGACATTCCAGATGATATCGTTGCGGCGGCGGTTGGGACCCACGCTGCGGGTGATCATCGCACGATCCTCGCCTTGACCAACTGGCGGAAGAAATAGAGCGTGAACAGCACCGACAGGAATACCGTAATCCAGGACATGGCGCTGCCCAAGCCAAACTTGGTATCTTCAATCGCCAGGCGTGTGATATACGTCCAGAGCATCTCCGTGCGCCGCGCCGGCCCGCCATCGGTCATGATGCGCACAATATCAAAGGCGCGCGCGATATCCAGCGACATGATGGTCAAGGCGATATAGGAGAAAGGCGCCAACAGCGGGAAGGTGATGAAGCGGAATTTCTGCCAGCCGGAGGCGCCATCGACCTCGGCCGCTTCGAATGTCTCCGTCGGCAAGGACAAAGTACCCGCCAGCAGTATGATGGTCATCACTGGGATATTCATCCAGATAGAGGCGATGATGATGGTGATCATGCCCAGCGGCACATCCACCAGCCAGGCGATCTGGCCCTGCTCCTGGATCAAGCCCACGCTGATCAAGAAGTTATTGACCAGCCCCACGTTGGCGTTGAAGAACCAGCGGAATTGGAAGCCCACCAGGATGGGCGCGAACATCATCGGCACCATCAACAAGGTGCGCAGCAGGCTCTGCCCGACGGTCACCCGCGCCATCAACTGGGACAAAGCCAGCGACAGGGCATAACTTAGATTGACCGTCACCGCCAGGAAAATAATCGTATTCCACAGCGACCGCCAGAATATTCCATCGTTCAGCAGTTTTTGATAATTGCGCAGCGCCTTGGCCATCGTGAAGTTTAAGCTGTTCGGCTTCAGCAGCTCGTAGGGCGTAAAGCTGACGTACAAGGAATAGAGCAGGGGAAAGCCGATCACCAATATGATTATCAGCACCGAGGGCGAGATCAAGGCGAAAGGAAAGAAGCCTGCATCGATTCGACTGACTTCTTCAAAGCGCGTCTGTGCGTCTTTTGCCTGCGGGCTATCTGAGTTGGTGGCCATGTCTACAATGCGCGACTTGTTAATTGCTTTGGAATTCCTGCCCCAAAATGAATCGAGGGCAGGATTTCGCCAAGATACCTGTGCCCTGACTGGCTATTTTCGGGCGACCCGCCGGGTCGCCCCTACGTTTTACCACATACGACGATACGTGTAGGGGTCAGCCGGCGGCTGACCCCTTGCTTTCAATCTTACGTTCCAAATCTGTCCTGTCTTCAGTGCGTGGCGTGGAGATCCATGGAGGAACAGGGACAGGGAAGGCCTAACGCTCTAGTAGTACCCGGCGTCAGACATCAATTCCCGAGTGGCTTCGGCAGCGGAGTCGAGGCCATCTTGCGCGCCGACATCGCCCAGGATAATCGCCTGCAGTTGTGGGTAGAACAAGTTGGAGAAGGGAATCCACTCGGCGATCAGTGGCGGCGTCTTGAAGTCTTCGCCCACTTGAATGCGAGCCAGCTCCAGCCGTTCGCGATCCAGCGGATTCTCAGCGTCAGCCGCATCAGCGATGATGCGATCCCAAACATCGTTGCGCGTCGGCAAGAAGCCCAGCAGCGCTTCTTCGTAAGCCACGCGTTCGGAGCTCAGGAAGCGGATCAATTCAGCGCCGGCTTCCGGATTCGGCGCCGTTGCCGGGATGGAGAAGGCATGCGCGCCCGCCCAACCGGAGGGACGTACATTGTCGCCGCCTACCGACAAGCCAGTGAAGCCGCGCGCCAAGCCGAAGTTGCCAGCCACCGCGCAAGCATCCGTATCCTGGAAGTAAGCGTACCAGCCGTACCACTCTAGCTTGATGGCGACATCGTTATTGCAGAAGTTCTGCGCCACGCCATCCCAGAGCAGCGAGGTGGTATCGGCCGGGATAATTCCATCCTGATACCAACCCGTGATCAACTCGGCAACGGCAACGCCGATCTCGTCATTGAAGGTCGGCTCGTAATTCTCGTTGAAGAGCGCGCCGCCGCTGGCGAAGAGCATTTCATAGAAGCGGCCCGTCAGCGCCTCTTCCTTGCCCGCCAAGACGTAGCCGAAAGTGGCATGCCCGTTTTCAACGAAGAATCGCGCTTGCTGGTCGATCTGCTCCAGCGTGGTCGGGACGCTCAGCGCCTCGCCCGTCGCGTCCATAAAGGCCGCGGCAATCGCGTCATCCGAATACAGGTCAGCGCGGTAGTGAATCGGGCTGATATCGGCGTGACGCGGTATCAGATACAAGTTGCCGTCAATAGTGGCGGCATCGACAATCGCCCCGCTGAAGGCTGACATTTCTTCTTCGCTGAAGAAGTCTTGCAGCGGCATCAGGAAGGGCGTGTACTGCGCTACGAAGCTGGTGTGATCCCAAGCCACATCGTAATCGGCCGCGCCGGTGGCGAAGTCGACCTTGAGCTTCTGATCCATCGAGAAGCCATCCAGCAAGGCGACAATTTCCACGCTCGCGCCGGTCGCTTCTTCAAAGATCGAGATGGCTTCGTACATGGCTTCATATTGACCGCCGCCGATATTTGCCATCTTGATGGTAATGCCGGACAGATCCTTATCCAAACCGGCGTACTGAGGTTCGTCCTGCGCCCCTACAACGAATACGCTCATCAGCGCCAGCACAAGCATGAGCAGAGTGAGTTTACGTAACATTTTCTGTTTTCTCCTGGTCTTCAATAGACCTGCAAACTAACGATTGAAACCGCTTGAATCTGTCAAGCTTGCCATACTCCCTTCCTGCCGCTTAGCGGCAAGCATCGCACTCCTTTGGACAAGTCTCCCGCGTGAATGCAAAATCAGGTATTCTCGACGCGCTGAAAGCGACGACCTTGAGACCTATATTGCCTGGTTGTCATTTCGCAAAGAGTATAACGTCTTTTGCCTATAAAACAAGATTTTGTGAGCAAAAACCAAATCCAGGAGCGCCGCCATGCCCCTCACCATAATTGAATCCGTCTCTGCGCAGGACTTGCGCTTTACGCTTGAAGCCGGCGCCGGCGCCGATAGCGTCCATTCGGATCCGCAGTATTCCTACGCAGTGACCCAGCTAAAGACCAACTCAGCCAGCAGCGGCATCGGTTTGGCCTTCACGCTCGGCGGCGGCAATGACCTCGTCTGCCGCGCCATTGACGCCCTCGGCGCGCCCCTCATCGGCTGCGAGATCGAAGCGCTAATGGCAGATTTCGCCGCCGTATACCGGCAGCTGCTCGATCACCCGCAGTACCGCTGGCTGGGACCGCATAAAGGCGTTGTGCATCTGGCTCTGTCTTCTATCGTCAACGCCTGCTTCGATCTCTGGGCGAAGTCCCGCGGCCTGCCGCTCTGGCGCTTGCTGCTGGATCTCAGTCCCGAGCAGCTGCTGAATACCATCGACCTGCACTATCTCGATGACGCGCTGACCCGCGACCAAGCGCTCGCCCTTTTGCAGCGAGAAGTCCCAAAGCGAGAGGCGCGGCTGGGCATCCTGCAGCGCGGCTACCCCGGCTACGATACCTCCATCGGCTGGTTCCAGTACTCGGATGAAGTCATCAAGGACAATATCCGCAAGTCGATGGATCGCGGCTTTGACGCGCTCAAGCTCAAGGTCGGCTCAGCCGATGCGCAGCGCGATATCCGGCGGGCGCATCTGGTGCGCGATGCGGCGGGTGATAGCGCCCGCGTCATGCTCGATGTCAACCAGCAGTGGACCCTGCCGCAAGCCATCACAATGTGCGACCAACTGCGCGATATGAATCCCTACTGGATCGAAGAGCCCACCCATCCCGATGATGTGCTGGCTCATCAGACGCTGAGCCGCGCCATCGCCCCGCTGAAATTGGCTCTGGGCGAACACGTGCCCAATCAAGTCATCTTCAAGAATTATCTGCAAGCGGGCGCCCTCGGTTTCTTGCAGGCGGATTGCGTGCGCCTCGGAGGTGTCAGTGAGTTCATCGCCGTCAGTCTGCTGGCGCGTAATTTCGGCGTGCCGGTTGTGCCGCATGTCGGCGATATGGGGCAGATTCATCAGCACCTGGTGCTCTTCAATCACATCGCCCTGGGGCATGAGCTCATCTTCCTCGAATACATTCCGCACTTGCGGGGGCACTTTGTCCATCCCGCGCGCGTGCAAGACGGCGTTTATGCCACGCCGCAGGAACCCGGCAGCAGCTCCGATCTCAAGGCGCTGCTCTGATTCGCGTGTTTCGCGCCGACACAATCACCTGCACCCTACTTAGCAGGCGCTTCCCCGCCCGGATGCCTACGATACGAGATTTGCGCGATCTGAATGGCTATTATAGGCTTCAATAGTTCGCCAATGTTGAGAGATCGTATGCAATTCAAAACGCTCATACTCATCGTTCTGCTCATGCTCCCTTTGCCGCTGCAGGCGCAAGACAGCGATTACCCCACGCTTGACGCCCTGGCCGAGATGGAGGCGCCCGCATTCGTCTATGCCGATATGGTAGATCGAATGTCCTGGAGGAACACTGATTACGAGCCGCCCGCCAACCCGCCGCAATACGAAATTGGCGAGCGCGATTGGTTCAGGTTTGGCTTCGGTGTCGACGACGAGAGCAAGCGCGTAGAAATGGAATTGCGCGCGCAGACGCAACGCGTCTTGATCTGGATTCAACCTGCCATCGACTACCCTCTGTGGCGGGCGCAAGCACTGGCGAAAAGAATCGAGACCGTCGTATTGGACGCCATGCAGAAGCTCTTCAAGTTTGCCGAGCCGCCCGGTGTTGACGGCGACCCTCGCTTAACTGTCGCTATGATTCATGACCCGGAAGGCGACCGGCTGGGCTACTTCTCGGCAGTGCATACCCGCCCCCGTCGCCTGTATTCGAAAAGCAACGAACGCGAAATGCTGGTGGTCGACCTGGCGCTGGATGACGAATACGACTTCTTTGATAAGGTGCTCCTGGATGTTGTCGCCCACGAATACCTGCACATCCTGCAGCACCATAGCGACCCGGGCGAGGTTGATTGGCTTGATGAAGCCCTGGCAAGCTACGCCAGTTTCGATGTCGCCGAAAACTACTTCATCATTCACAGCACGCACAGCGAAGCAGACAGCTTCCTGGAAGCGCCTGCTACCAGCTTGCTGCACTGGCAGGCGATTGAAGACAAGACACCGAAATATGGCGCTGGCGGCCTGTTTATGATCTATCTGGCACAGCGATTCGGAGAAGACATTATGGCGCGCTTGCTGGCTGAACCAGCCAACGGCTGGCGCGCTGTCGAAAAAGTTCTGCGCGAATACGCCGGCGTCTCAGCGGATGATGTCTTTGCCGATTGGGTACTGGCGAATTATTTTCTGGATGCCAGGCGCGGCTATGGCTATCAAGCGCTGGAGGCCGATCTAACGCCACCGCAACCTGTCGCCGGGCTGAATAGTCTCCCCGCAACCTATGAAGGCTCCCTGCCTCAGTACAGCAGTGATTACTTAACGGTCGATGTGCGCGGCGCTGATAAACTGCTTGCGCGCCTGTGGCTAGCGCCCGAAGCGCAGCTTGTCGACGAAGATCCCGTCGAGGGCGACTATTTCGCCTATGCTGTCACAAACGACGGCAGCCATAACCGGTTGACCCGCGCCTTCGTCCTCAACGAACGTCGCCCGGCTTGGCTGCGATACCGCGTCTGGTATGACCTCGAAGAAGACCTGGAATACGGCTACGTCACGATCAGCGATGATGACGGCAAGACTTGGGAAACGCTGTCTGGAATTCTCACCAAAGAATCACAAGTGTATCGCGATTTCTATACCGAAGGCTATACCGGGCGCTCAGGCCGTTGGCTCTACGATCGCATTGACCTGAGCGATTATGGTCCAGGCCCCGTATTGATTAGTTTCGAGGTCATATCCAACATTGCCACCTCTTATCATGGCATGGCGATCGACGACGTCGGCATAAAGGCGATTGGTTTTCATGACGGCTTTGAAACGCCTGACGATGCGTGGATTGAGGAAGGCTGGATCCGCACCGACAATCGCCTGCCTAACAATGCCTGGCTGCAAGTCGTTCAGGAGAACAGCCAGGGCCTGCGCGTCAGCCGAACGCTAGTGACCGGCAATGGCGACCTGACTGTGGACCTCTTGCCCGGCGTGAGCCAAGCGCTGGTTGCCATTTCGCCCATCGTGACGCAAACCAGCTTGCCAACCGACTACGAGCTGGAGTTTTATCTATTGAGCGCTGGCGGCGAGGTCATGGTCGTCACTCGTGAATGCACCGTGACCACCACCGACTATCTGAACTTCCGCGCTGCTCCCAGCGGCAACAAGATCGGGCTCGTGCCCCAGGGCGCGACTCTTGACGCCGTGGATCGGCAAGGCGACTGGTTCATGGTGTATTACAACGGCGCGCAAGGCTGGATCAGCGCCGATTATGTGACCACGCAAGGCAAGTGCCCGTGAAGGCTGCGCCAACGCGCGCGGACGTCTGGCTTAGCTGATACAGATTCTGCCACAATTCAGATTCCCTGTCCGCCTCTCAAGCGGGCAGCCAGCCCTTTTTGCGCCGCAAGGTCTTCAACGGTACAATCGTAAATAGTCTGGATGCTTGCTTTACTAACTCGGGTCGCCTACCAGCGCTCGGTTTCGCTTGCAGAAGTCCAGACCCGCTTGCCTGAATCGCGTTCAGATTTAAGAGGAGAATAACGATGAGAGCTTCGAAACTTGCCAGTTTCATTCTTGTATTGTTACTTGTACTTAGCATGGGCTTCGCCGCACAGGCGCAAGACACCACCATCTCCTTCCTGGCGCCGCCCTGGGGCGTCCCGCCGAGCGAGGACGCGCTCAACGCCTTCATGGAAGATAGCGGCATAACCGTCGAGATTCAATCCGTGCAGATGGCCGATCTCTTCAGTCGCGTGCAAGTGTCCGCGGCCGCGGGGGAAGCGCCGGCTGATGTGATCTTCATCACCGAAGAAGGTCCATCCAATGTAGTCGCCACCGGCAATATGCTGCCGCTGAACGACTTGCTGGAGATGGACGACCTCAATGCCGATGACTTCGAGAAGCTGGACTTCTGGACTGTCGACGGCGATATCTTCGCGGTTCCCACCTACCTGCAGCTGGTGATGATGGACTACAACAGCGCTAGCCTGGCGGAAGCCGGCTATGATGCGCCACCCACCACCTGGGCTGAGTTGGACGAGATGGCCAAGGCTATCCGCGACGCCGGCATTGATGACCACCCCATCGCCATGGGCTCTATCAACTGGTCTTGGTGGCTGATTGCGCTGAGCATGGGCGATCCGATGTTCGATGAAGACTTGAACCCGGTCTTCGCCGACGAAGGCTCCCAGGCGCGCGCAGCCATGGCGCTGCTTTTCGACTGGTTTGCCGATGAGCTGATCAGCCCCGAGATCCTGGCGGGCGGCAGCCAGCATTCCTTGTTCTGGGCGGGCACCGGTGTCTTCCATCAAGGCTGGCAAGGCTCTGTCGTACGCGGCAATGCCGAATCATCGCTGCAAGCGCCCAATGTGGAATACATGGTGCTGCCCGAAGTCGGCAATACCTGGAGCTTCCCGGCCGGCATCGGCATCTCGGTCGATTCGGAGAATAAGGAAGCCGCCTGGGAATTCATCAAGTGGTATGTCGGCGACCAAAACATGACCGATATCTGGAATGCCTTCGGTCTCTATCCCTCGCGAATTTCGATCAGCAGCGCGCTGAACGAAGCCGGCGAAATCCAGGGCTACGACGCCATTGTCGAGCAGAGCATGCACACCAACGAGCTGCCGCGCTTCACCCTCTGGTGGGGTCCCTGGTCCGCTTCGGTGACCGAGACCATCCGCGAAGGCTTGAATTCCGACATGACCTCCGATGATGTCATCGATGCCCTGGCTGACGAGTGGAACTCGCTCAAGGAAGAGTACGAATAACCACCACATCACGTACGTAGTTGTAGGGGCGACCCTTGGGTCACCCATCAGTCGACGTAGCTATAAGGACGTTGTAGGGGCGACTCTGTGAGTCGCCCACCGCAATGTAAACCAATCTAGGGGCGACTCTGTGAATCGTCCTAAGTCTCAAAAAAACGTACAATTCTGTAGGGGCGACTCTGTGAGTCGCCCACAACCGATTTGAGCATACAGAATGCACCACACAAGAGAACAATTCAGGTCGCGGCGCTCTATTCGATTGCCAGACTATGATTATCGCCAGGCGGGCCTTTACTTTGTTACGCTATGACTTATATGAAATCTATACAATTTGGCGCCATCAACGATGGTGAAATGTTGCTCAATGAGCTGGGCGAAATCGTTCATGTGGAATGGCAACAAATGGCGAGGGTTCGTACAAATGTTGAGCTAGATCTCTTTGCAGTCATGCCAAATCATTTTCACGGGCTGGTCATTATTCACGATGGCCAGCGTAGCGATTCTTCACGATCAATACTGGGTTCTGCTGGCAATCGTTCCCGCACACTGCAGTCGGCTTCGCTCGGCGCAATCTTAGGACAGTTCAAGCTGGCAGTCATCCGGCGGGCTAAGTCGAGTCAGTTTTACTCTGGCGGACGAATATGGCAGCGAAATTATCACGAACACATCGTCCGAAGCGAAGATTCACTTAATGATATTCGCCGATACATTTGTGAGAATCCAGCGAGATGGCAAGACGACAGCCTATATGTTGAATAGCGCCACTGAATTCTGCGCGATGTCGCCCACCATTGATGTCTAAACATGACGTTTACTAAGCGCATCTTCTCATCCGACTCACGCTACCTCATCGTCGTGCTGGCGCCGATCGTCTTGCTGCTGGCGCTCTTCATCTATTACCCGGCCGCCAGTACATTCCAGACCAGCCTGACCAACCGCAACCTGCGCATCCGCAACCAGAAGCCGAAATCTGTCGCCCTAAGCAATTACATCAAATTGGTGGAAGACGAAGAATTCTGGGAAGTCACCGGGCGCAGCTTCAGAGTCGTCGCGTTGACCTTGCCGCTGGAAATGGCGGTCGCTTTTGGCATCGCCATGCTGCTCAATCAGCGCTTTCCCGGCCGCGGCATCATGCGCACCCTGACCATCCTGCCCTGGATGCTGCCCGGCGTGGTCAACGGCTTCTTATGGGGCTGGCTGCTCAATGGCGAATACGGCGCGCTAAATGGCTTCCTGTATCAATTGGGCATCATCAGCGAATATCAATATTGGCTGCGCGAGCCGCAGCATCAGATCTTCTGGGTCTGCGTCGTGCAGACCTGGACGCGCTATGCCTTCCCCACCATCATCTTGCTGGCCGGCTTGCAGAGCATCCCCGATGACCTCTTTGACGCCGCCAAAGTCGATGGCGCCAACGCCCTCCACCGCGTCCGCTACATCACCTTTCCGCTGCTGCTGCCCTCATTCGGCATCGCCCTGGTGGTCGAATTCATCGCGGCTTTCCAAATCTTCGATGTCGTCTGGACGCTGACCGCGGGCGGTTCAGCCGGCGGCGCCATGAATCCCTTCACCAAAACGCTGATGCTCTATAACTATGAGATCGTCTTCCGTGATCTGCGCGTCGGCTTGGGCGCGGCGCTCTCCTATATCATCCTGGCGATGTCCCTCGCTGTCGGCATGATTTTCGTATGGCGCGTTTACAATCAAGGGGTGCAGGAGCAATGAGCCTGGGACTGCGCGGTCAAGAGCGCCTTCGCCTGGGCTTCATCTATGCGCTATGCGCCATCGTGCTGATCTGGGCGCTGGCGCCCATCTACTGGGTGGCCGTCAGCAGCATCTCGACCCGCCGCGAACTCTACGCCCGTCCCTACAAAATCTGGTTCCCCAGCGAACCCACCCTGGAATCGTACCGCACCATCTTCACCGAAGGCGCCAAATTCCGCGACGGCGGCTTTTCGCCGACTGCTGACTTGATGAGCGCCGGCTTGCGCAACAGTACCATCATCAGTGTGGCTTCCGCCGCCATCGTTACGCTGCTGGCCACCGGTGCCGGCTATGCCTTCGCCCGCATGCAATTTCGCGGCAAAAACGCCATCTTCCTGCTCATCATGCTGATGCTGCCCCTGCCCATCTGGGTATCGCTGATCGCCTTGTTCTTCATTATGTCCCAGCTCAAGCTGTTGGATACACTGCTGGGCCTCATACTCATATTCGTCACTTTGCTGCTGCCGCTCTCGGTCTGGATGATGACCACCTTCGTCCGCGATATCCCCAGCGAGATTCAAGATGCCGCCCGTGTTGACGGCGCCGGTCGCTGGCGCCTGGTCTACAGCATCATCTTGCCGCTGGCGCGCCCGGGCATGGTGGCGGTCTTCCTGGTGGCCATGCTCACCACCTGGAACAACTTTCTCATCCCGCTCATCTTCTCCCGCACCGACGACTCCCAGCCGCTGACCATCGTGCTCACCCTCTTCATCGGGCAGTACGAGGTGGCTTGGGAAGATATGTCGGCCGCCGCCGTGGTGACCATGCTGCCGCCTTTCCTGATGGCGCTCTTCTTCCAGCGCTACCTGGTGCGCGGCTTGACCATGGGCGCGGTGAAGTGAGGAAGTGTGACTATTCGGGGAATAAATGCCGAAGCGGCAGCGTGAAACCGGGCAGAACCGCGCCGCCGCTTAGTTCGTCGTCCATACCGATCGTCTCGCTTTGCGGCGCGTCTCGGTTCTCTGCCGTCCAAATCTCAGCGTTTTTCTCCGCTGGGTCAACCAGCCAGACCATGGCAGTGCCATGGCGCAGATAGACCTTCGCTTTGCGGCGTCCTTCCGCCAGCGACTGCGACGGCGAGATGATCTCCACCGCCAAGTCCGGCATAAACGGCGCATATCCGGCGCCGAGCGGCTGCTCCGCCCGCGCTTTCCCTTCGAAGGCGACATCGGGGATCAGCAATGTTTTTATATCGTCTGGCGGGTGGTAGCCCACCTCGACTGCGGCTTCGCCCAGACTGTGCCTATCGGCATAATCGGCGATAAAGCGTCCGATGCGCAGGGTGAGGCGTCCGTGTAACCGACCTGGTGACATGGTGATTAGAAGTTCTCCGTTAATGAGGCAAATCTTTTTGGCGTCGTTTTCCGGTGAGCAAGCCAGCCGCCAAACATCATCTACTGTGTATACGCGCTCTTGGGTAGCCATCGCCGCTTAACCCTTAATCTCTCTATGACAACAATATAACATAGTGAAGGCCCGTTTTCCAAAGTCGCTAGGAATCAGCGCTGGTTTCATCTCCACCTCGCCAAGACGCAAGTCACGGACACGCTTTGTAGGAGCAACCTGTACAGTCGCTGGCAGCCTGCGCATCCCAGTGCCACAGATTTAACAAACTTTCGCGCATAGGATGTACATGGCGAAAATCTACGAGCTATGCAGATGGTTGACAACGCACTGTTGCGCCAACGCCTTACGAGTAATGGCTTTACCCTTTCATCCGCGTCAAATCGCATCGGACGGTTTAGGCCGTCTGACCCCGGCGTCCATCAAGTCGCTTCAAGAACAGTTTCGCGAACAAGGCTACTTGTGGCTCAAGGAACTCTTAGACCGAGACGATGTGCTCGCCTTTCGCCGCCGCTACTTTGAAGCATTTCAACATACTGGTTTAGTCCAGCTCGATACCGATCCCGCTGAGGGATTCTATGACGGGCGAATGAAGACAAGAACCTAATCCGCAAGCTGCAGTTGGAAACCCATCGCTGGGCGGCCTATGAAGCCCTTTGCCTGGCAAAATCAATCTAGCAATTCTACGAAGCTTTCCTCGAGGCCTACGTCATCACCGAGGGCGGACCGGGCGATTCGACCCTCTTCTATTCACTACCTGTTCAATAACGCCTTTGGCTACTTCACAGATGGGCTACGCTTCGGCCATGGCTTGGCTGCTCTTCCTGGTCATCCTGATTCTGACATTTTTGATTTTCCGCAGCTCCGCCAAACGCGTCTACTATCACGGCAATTGATCACGCTCAACGCCTGGGCAAACCGCGCAGCGCGGGTCGCCTCCTGCGAAGATCAACTAGCTTGGAACAAGTGCTGGAGCGGCAAGCTGAAACCGGGCAGAACCACGCCGCCGCTTAGTTCGTCGTCCATACCGATCGTCTCGCTTTGCGGCGCGTCTCGGTTCTCTGCCGTCCAAATCTCAGCGTTTTTCTCCGCCGGGTCAACCAGCCAGACCATGGCAGTGCCATAGCGCAGGTATACTTTGGCTTTGCGGCGCGCCTGCGCAAGCGATTGCGACGGCGAGATGATCTCCACTGCCAAGTCCGGCATTACGGGCGCAAAAGCCTCCAAGTTTGGTACCGGTGTCCGCTCTTTTCTAATGAAAGCCACGTCCGGCAGCAGCAGGGTCCGTCGAACCTGTGGCGGGTAATGCCCGCTCTCGACTGTCACGTCGCCCAAGTCGCGCTCGACAACAAAATTTCCCATAAGACGCGCAATCTGCGCGGCAATCCTTCCATGCAAATAGCCAGGTGATATCGATACAGTAAGCTCCCCGTCTATTAAGGTGTAACGGTTCAATTCGTTTTCCGGTGAGCAAGCCAGCCGCCAAACATCATCTACTGTGTATACGCGCTCTTGGGTAGCCATCGCCACCTCGCCTTCACCCACTCTCAACGAGAATAATTATACCATTCGGCAAGCCTGTTTGCCAAAGACCCCAACAGGGCGATCGCATACATTTTCTGGCGCTGATTCTGTGTCGGCGGTCAATGTCTACGTGACGCTCTGCGCTCTTTGTGGTTAAATATCCTGAGCGATCTGCAGGCAAGGGAGCCACGCCATGAACATCCAATCCACCATCGCCACCATGTCCACCGAAGAAAAAGTCGGCCAGATGTTCATGCTCGCCTTCGCCGGCGACCAGCTCGACGAAGCCCGCATCCTCATGCAGCAGCATCTCGTCGGCGGCGCCTATATCAGCGACGAGAATGTGCCGACTGCCGCCGCAGCCCTGCGCCTCTGCAATACCCTGCAATCCTTCGCCGCGGGCACCCGCCTGGGCATCCCGCTGCTGCTGGGCGCCGACCAGGAAGGCGCCTGGTCCGTCATGACCGCCGAGTGCGCCATGGGACCGGGCAATATGGCGATAGGCGCGACGGGCGACCCGGAGCAGGCTTATAAAATGTACAGCGTCATCGCCAAAGAGACGACAGCCGTCGGCTTGAATGTCGTGCTGGGACCGGCCGCCGACTGCAATTCCAACCCGCATAACTCCATCATCGAGATGCGCGCTTTCGGCGAAAAGCCCGAGCTGGTCGCCGCCATGACCGCCGCCGCCGTCCGTGGCTTGCAGGACCATGGCAGCATCTCCACCTTGAAGCATTTCCCCGGGCACGGCGATACCACCATTGACAGTCACCGTGGCTTGCCCACCGTCAGCCGCAGCCGCGCCGAACTCAGGCGCATCGACCTGCAGCCCTTCGCCGCGGGCATCAAAGCCGGTGCCAAGATCGTCATGACCTCGCATATCATCTTCACGGCCCTCGACCCCGCCCGCCCGGCGACGCTTTCGCCGATCATCCTGGGCGATCTCCTGCGCAGCGAACTCGGCTTTGACGGTCTGGTCGTCTCCGACAGCATGAATATGCACTCCATGAAACGCAACTACGATCCGGCCGACGCGGCGATTCAAGGCATCAAGGCCGGCGTCGACTTGATGATGCTGGCTGAGGAGCACTACGACCACGATGCCGGCCAATACCTCGCCAACCAGCGCGCCCTCATCCGCGCCGTGATTCAAGCGGTTAACGATGGTCGGATAAGTGCCGAGCGTGTCGATGACGCTGTCAGGCGCATCCTGCGCCTCAAGACCGAAGCCGGCTGGAGCACCGAGCCGCTGCCCGCTGATGTCAGCCTGGTCGGCGGCGGCGAACACCGCGAATTCGAACTGGATGTCGCCCGCAGCGCTGTGAGCGTCATCCGCGACCAGAACCGGCTCCTGCCACTCGCGTCGCATGCGCCGATCACGCTGGTCAATACCACACAGCGCAGCGCCTACGCCGTCCTGACCAATACCCGCGGCATCGGTCCCAACCAAGCTGAGCCCGCCTTCGATGTTTTCGCCGAAGCAATGCAAGCGAGCCGTGAGCAAGTGACCGTGATCGCCGCCGAAGACTTCTCCTCTACCGACCTGCCGGCCGAGGGTCTCATCGTCGCCGTCACCGAGAATTACACGCTGCCCGGCATGGACTTCGATCAAGCGCTGCAAGTCTCAATCGCGCGCGCTGCACCAAGCCGCCGGCGACCGCCTCGTCGTAGTGGCGCTGCGTGATCCCTATGAGTTGGCGAATTTCCCCGAGATCGGCAGCTACGTCTGCAGCTTCAGCTTTCGTCCCTGCGCCGCGCGGGCAGCGGTTGAAGTTCTACTGGGTAAGGTCGCAGCGACAGGTCGCACACCCGTCAGCGTGCCGGGCGCCGAGCTTGAGGCTTAGTCGCCTCTAAGCGACAAAACGAGCATCACCAGCCCAAGAGGCAGCAGCAAAACATTGCCGATTTCGCCCGGCGCGGTATGCGCCGTCTCCAGCCAAGCCGCAATCTGCGAGGGCTTGTGGTTAAAGCCTTCTCTGTGCCCTCTGTGCCTCTGTGGTGAAAAAACCAGTACCGTACTCACGAAACCTCACAAGCGCAATCCAGCCTAACCCACTGCACACAACCACGCAATCAAATCCTCGCTGCCCTCGCTGTACTCGGTGGTAAGAATAATCTCTGTGCCGCTGTGCCTCTGTGGTAAAATCCCTCCGCGAACCTAGGGAAAACTCATGCCCGAAACCGACCCCAGTCCCACCACTTTCACCCGTTTCCGCGCGCTGCTGGCGCTGCTGGCCACGCTGCTGATCGGCCTGGTTGTCATCATCGCCATGACCTGGTTTGTAATCGGCTCGGCACCGCGTTCGCAAAGCCTCGCCGTCGCCGATGGCGTCACGGTCAGCGAGTTCGCCGCGCTGCCCGATGACGACGCCTATCCCGCCGCGCTGGCAATTGATGAGGCTGGCATCCTCTACACCGGCAGCTACGAAACCGGTGCCCTTTGGTCAATCACGCCCGCTGGCGAAGTTAGCGAAATCCTTGATACACGCCGGCGCATCGGCTCGATCACCGGCCTTGATGTCGCCCCCGACGGCGCGCTCTACATCCTCGACCGCATCGCCCCGCTGGATGCCAAAGGCGCGATCATCTGGCGCTATGCTGAAGGCGAGCTCAGCGCCATTGCGCAAATCCCGTCTGACGAAACCATCGGCGTACAGCTGCCGGACGACATCGCCGTCGACCGCGCTGGCAACATCTACGTCAGCGACCGCGACCCGGCGCGTGTCTGGCGCTACAGCAGAGACGGTCAAAACCTGGGCATCTTCTGGCGCCCTCCCGCCGATACCCCGGCAGCCCCAACCGGTCTGGCTTACG
Source organism: Phototrophicaceae bacterium (assembly GCA_965223515.1). GTDB lineage: Bacteria > Chloroflexota > Anaerolineae > Aggregatilineales > Phototrophicaceae > UBA6055. Next base: position 2,291,762 of record CBDCWK010000002.1, on the reverse strand, counting down.
ATGCTGAAGGCCACGCCATTCTCGTCAGCGACAGCGCCCGGAATGCCGTCTATCGCCTTCCCGCGTCCCTCATTGACTTGGCGGAGACCAGCGCCAATGCCGAAATCCTTTTCAACGATGAAGGGCGCAGCGACTTCGGCTTCGATGGCATCGCGCTGACGCCCGCCGGCGACATCTACGTCGCGCTGCTGGCCTGGAATCGCGTGGCGCGCCTGCAAGACGGCGAGCTGGTGATGCTGGCGCGTGACTTCCGCGGCGCCAGCGACCTGGCTTTTGACGCCGAGCGAGACCGACTCTACGTCGCCAACTGGAATCAGTTCAGCATGGGCTTCGGCACGCGCCCGCAGTTGCCCTTCGCCATTGATGTCATTGAGCTGCAGCCAGCAGCCGAACAATCCGACGCTTGACCCCGGGGCAATCGTCTTCAATTATTCTAATCCGCTTGATATCTGTAGGGGCGACCCTTGGGTCGCCCCTACATTGATCCTTCTTTGATCTTTCTCTGTGGTGAAACCCCTGTGCCGAATTCCTTGATTTCCACAACTTCTTTTCTAAAGTGTGGGCGACTCACAGAATCGCCCCTACACTAATCTTTCTCTGTGCCGCCGGTGGCTGTCTACGCGACCCTCGGTGCCTCTGTGGTAAGTTTTTGCCCTGCGCTTGACCGGCGCTGCTTGACCCGCCAGCCTATTTCAGCTAGCCTAAGCTCAAAGTTGCCTCCGCCGCCTGAGGGTATATGAGCAGATTCCCCTCCTTCCATCACAGCCAACCGAAGCGTTTGTCCCCCCGCGCCGCGGTCTCTACGGTGCCGCGCTGGCGTCGTGTCGTGGCCTGGTTTTGCTTGCTCGCCGCCATCTGCCTGTCATTTGCCACCGTGATCCTGGTGGTCAGCGCGCCGCCCCTCAGCCAGGCAAGCGGGGTGGTAGCCGTCACCGACGCCCAGGCGCAGCCGACAGCGACCTTGCTGCCGGTCACGCAGATCGCCGCAGCGCCCGGCTCGCCAGCGATTGACGCTGGACCAGACGATCTGCCGACGCTCAGCCCAGCGCAGATTCTGGATCTGCTCGCCACCCCGCCGCAGCCGCTTGCCGACGAACAAGCCGACTTGAACACCGATCCCTTCACCATCATTCCCAACCGCATCCGCGCCAAAATGACCTCTTATGTCGCCCAGCGCGGCGATACCGTTGACGGCATTGCCAATCGCTACGGGCTGAAGCGCGAGTCGATCGCCTGGTGCAATAATCATGAACTGGCGCAGATCGTGCGCCCGGGCGATGTCGTCAATATCCCGCCGGAAGATGGCGCCTGCCATACCGTTTTGCGGGCGCAGGGCAAGGACCTCCGCGATATCGCCGAGCAATATGGCGTCGATGACCCCTATATCGTCATTGAAGCGCCAGCCAATAATCTGCCCGATGTCTCGCCCGAGACCCTGCTGCCCAGCAATACCCAGCTCTTCATCCCCGGCGGCAAGGGTCCCTTCATCACCTGGAATGCGCCGGTAGAGCAGGATGGCGCTGGCAACGTCGTGGCTTTCGATCCGCAAAGCCGCTTCAGCTGTGGCAGCCGTTACGGCGGCGGCACCTGGTGGAGCAATCCGCTCCCCAACGGCACCTACGTCCGTGGCTTCTACGCCGGCCACAGTGGCATCGATATCGCCGGCTCGGTTGGTACGCCGATTTATGCGGCTAACGGCGGTCCGATTCTCTACTCCGGCTGGAACAACTGGGGTTATGGCAATACAGTCGTCATCGGTCACGGCGCTTTCTCGACGCTCTACGGGCATATGAGCAGCATCGCGGTCCGCTGTGGCCAGTCGGTCGACGCCGGCCAGATCATCGGCTATGTCGGCAGCACCGGCAACTCCTCCGGTCCTCATCTTCACTTCGAGCTGCGCTACCTGAACCAGCCGCGCAATCCATCAGCCACCGCCGGCATCGGCTGGTAAAGGCGGATTTGCGACAGTTTTTTCACCACAGAGGCACAGAGAACACAGAGAAGGACAAATGTAGGGGCGACCCTTGGGCCGCCCGCATCGAGATTGTCCTGACAAACAGTCGATCCACAGCATCGCCCCTACAGATGCCATACATATCGAAAATGTAGGGGCGACCTATCAGGTCGCCCGCTTACATCGCTTCTCATCTATTTGCCGACCTACCAAGTCGCCCACATCGAGACTATCCTGACAAACAGTCGATCCACAGCATCACCCCTACAGATGCCATACATATCGAAAATGTAGGGGCGACCCTTGGGCCGCCCACATCGAGATTGTCCTGACAAACAGTCGATCCACAGCATCGCCCCTACAGATGCCATACATATCGAAAATGTAGGGGCGACCTATCAGGTCGCCCGCTTACATCGCTTCTCATCTATTTGCCGACCTACCAAGTCGCCCCTACATTTTCCGCTTGGAGAGTGCGCATGTGTTTTGCTAGAATGCTGCCAGACTCTGCACAGTCTGATTTTCACATTCACGCATACGAGAGGATCCGCGATGACCGCCTTTGCGACGGTCGAAGAAGCCTGGCTGGAATTGCAAAACGGCGCTGACGAGCATCGACGGGCCGCTGCCATTGCGCACCTGGGCGAAAACCGCTATGCGCCTGCCGTGCCGCGCTTGACTGAGCTGGTGCGGCAATCCGACCCCGGTACGCGTTACCTGGCGGCCAAGGCCCTGGGGCAGATCGGCGATGAAGCCGAAGCGGCTGTACCGGCTTTGCTGGACGCCTTGCGCGATAACGACATGTTCTTGCGCGCGGGCATCACCGGCGCCTTGATCAAGATTGGCCATCCGGCCGTACCCGGCTTGACGCAGGCGCTCTTCGACCCCAGTAATGCGGTGAAACGCGCCGCCTGCAAAGCCCTGGGCAAGATCGGCAGCGAACGCGCCGTTCAAGCGTTAATCTATTCGCTGAATGATGGCAACGCCGGCGTACGCAAGTTCGCGCGGGAGGCGCTTTCACGCATCGACAGTCCGGCCGCTCGCGAGGCGCTAAACAACCGCTAGCGCCGCGCCCTTACCTGGAGGCGGGTTTCTGTCGAAGGAGCGAAAAACCTGGGGATATATGAGAGATAGTAGTAGTAAAATCGCTTGTATCTAAGCGATAGCGATTTTACTATCTATTTCAGAAAAATCAAGCCCCAACTTTCGCCTTTTGCCCTGTATTTTCAATGATTGGCGCAGCTTTTTCCAAGATATAGAGTTACTGACCAGCGAGTTCATGGAGGGTGCCATATTCGCTGGCTGGTAATTCACCACAGAGGCACAGAGCGCACAGAGAGGACCAATGTAGGGGCGACTGTTGAGTCGTCCCTGTGTGTTTTGGTGACCTTGTGGGCGACCTGCAAGGTCGCCCCTACAATGTTCCTTTAAGAAAGAGATTTCAGGCTTGATCGAATCAAGCCATCAGGTCGCAGTCACCTTTCGTCCATTTTCTGACGAACGCAGGTAACGCAAGATCTCCCGATCATGCGCGTTCTGCTCGTTGTAATCGTCAGCTCCTGGCTCGTCTTGCACGGGCCGAATTGCATCGGGGAAGTTCTTTTCGAAATGTGAGGCGAGGAAATCGGGCAGGTTGTAAAGGTGTATCGCTTCATCTATGTAGGCGCTGTCGGCGATAAACTTGCCGGCGCGGCGTATCCGATCGGCATAGGGATAGACTGAGCGAGCCTTCCAAAACTCATCCCACCAGGCGCTTAGTTCCGGCGTCGACTGCCCGCTGGCAGCGGGCAGTGGTCGTGGACGCTTATATCTGTTGGTTTTACGTCTGGGCATGAGGGAAGCGGTCTTTGTGGCGAAACTCAAACGAAGTCGAAAAAGGTTCCGCTGTATTCCACGCCGTACCAAGCCAGCGCCGTCGCCATCACCGTATCGTCGTGATGGCCCGCCCGCGCGCTATAGCGATAGCCACCGCCGGGCAGCCGCTCCACGGCAAAGCTCGACAACTCAGCAAGCAATACCCTGTCGTCCAGCAAGCCCAGGTAGCCGCGTTCAATCGCCAGCGCCAGCGACTCAATCAAAGGCGATTTGCTTTTGGAGCTGGTGACGAAGCTGCGCATGGGCAAGCCTTCCGCTTGCAGCGCCTCGATATTGGGTTCGCCCATGCTATTGGCTTCCGCCCAGATCACCTGCGGCTGCCAGCGCTCCGCCATCGCCTGCAAGCGGCCGCGCTGCAAGTTCCAGCCGATTTTGTTGAAGCGATCAAGGGCGACTAACTGCCGCTCGCTGGCATCAATGATGGCGATGACGGTGTAATCGTGGCTGCGCCCCCAATCAATACCGGCGACATAGCGATGATCCGGCAGCGGAAAATCAAAGCGAGCGGCGCTGACGGCGGCGCGGATGCCGCGGAAGACCTGCCCGCTGTCGTCGGTAAACTGCGCCAGATACTCGCTCTGCCAGACGTGATCGCTGGTCTGCCGGCGGATGCTTTCCAGCTCATCTCTTTCGATCAGCGGGTTGCTGCCGCTGGCGAATTGAAAGGAATACCATTCGGGTTCTTCGTTATCCATGCCCAGGCGATACTGATCCCAGAACCAATTCCGGCCGAAGGGAGTGCTGAGGAAAAGGGCGCTGCCGCGAGTCGTGGTCAGCATCGGGCGCACGATCTCTTGCCAGACGCGCGGCTCCATGAAAGCCGCCTCATCCAGCACCGCCAGGTCCAGCCCCTCGCCGCGCAGATTGTCCGGATAGTGGCTGCTGCGCACGGCGATCATGCCGCCGCCGGCGCTGTCAATGCGATGCTCGCTCTCGCTGATTTTGACGCCCTCAATCTCTTTGACGCTCGCCTTCAAGTCGCGCCAGACCTGACTCGCCATCAAGAAGGTCGGCGCCAGCCACCAAGTCCGCCGGTTGCCCCAGAGCGCGTTCTTCAAGATGACCGCTTTGCCCAGCTCGGTCTTGCCCCAGCGTCTCCCGCAGGCGACCACCTTGAACCTCTCGGTCGAATCGATCACGAGCTCCTGCCCACGGTGGGGCTTCCTGCACCTGACCGTCATAGTAGTATTCGAATCGGATGACTTTTTCTTGGTCTTCATCTATCTCCTCAATCACCTCTTCCAATTTCAAAGCGTGGCTGATCAAGCTGCCCAGCGCCGATGCCAGTTGATTCAAGGGCGCCTTCTCCAGCGTTTCGTTATTCATTTGCTTTAGAATCGCCTTACTGCGCTCCAGCATTTCCAGCTGCAGGCTGACCGTTAGCCGCTCGCTTTGGCGCTGGCGCCGCAGGCTGTGCTTTTTCCGCAGCGTCGCTTCATTGCGCAGCCAGCCATGCAGGGTGCCCAGGGGAATCTCCAGCGATTCGCTGATCGGTGTGACATTGCCATCGTGCTCGTCGATCAGGTTGAGCGCGTCGATCTTCGTATCAATGGAATAGCGCCTGTTCATCCGTAACCGTCCTTGTCATGGTTAGAGGTGGTAACGACAGAAGAGATCCCCATAACTCGCCCTCCGGCTGATAGCGGCAACGGCAAAGCAATCCGTCCGCGCATGGGCATCTCTTCTCGTCATGCTTCAGGCTAGCACATATGTTCTATCATTGGCGTCACTATGGTCGCGGATTGCGGGATTTCTCACCCCCTCATCCACCGGACCCTTGCGCGACAAAGAACTGCGGAGGGGACATGTTTCAAACGACTTGTACAATAGCAACGGGTCAGCCACCGGCTGACCCCTACAGTTATCGTTCTCGATGAACAATGTAGGGGCGACCCGGTGGGTCGCCCACAGGCTGATTTCTGCGATTCTCTCGACGCATGCGCTATTTCATCGGAACTACTCAGGGCAAAGAGGGAAGCCAGAATGCTATAATCCGCATGAAAACGATTTAGGGAGACAGCGGCTTGAGCGGACGCTATCCGGACAAAACGATCATCGGCTTGACGGGCAATATCGCCGTGGGCAAGAGCTTGGTGATGGCGCTGCTGGCTGAACTGGGCGCGGCCACGATTGATGCCGACCGCGTGGCGCATCAAGTCATTCGCCGGGGTGGCGCGGCTTATGAGCCGGTTATCGCGGCTTTCGGCCAGCGCATCATCGGCGCCGATGGCGAGATTGAGCGCGTGGCCCTGGGGAAAGTCGTCTTCGCCGATGACGCGCAGTTGAAGCGGCTGGAAGCCATCACCCATCCGGCGATTCGGCGGGAGATCGACCGTCTGGTGAAATCAGCCGAGGCCGATGTGGTCGCCATCGAAGCGATCAAGCTGCTGGAAGGCGGCTTGAAAAATGCGCTGGATGCCATCTGGGTGGTGAATGCCTCGCCGGAAACGCAGCTGCAGCGCTTGATGAGCGAGCGGGGCATGTCGCCTGAAGAGGCGGAGCGGCGGATCGCCCTGCAGAACAGTCAAGCCGACAAGATCAAGCAGGCCGATGTGGTCATCGAGAACGATGGCGATGTCGAGGCGACGCGCGCGCAAGTCGAACGGGCCTGGGAAAAGCTGGCCACAGAGGCACAGAGGCGCGGAGACTGATTCACCACAGAGGCACAGAGAGCACAGAGATTAATTGAATACAGCCCCTCGGCCATGAATTGAGCAATTGTAGGGGCGACTCTGTGAGTCGCCCACTGGTTATACGAGTTCCTTCGTCGGGCGACTCACAGAGTCGCCCCTACAGAATCCGATATTATCGTAGACCGAGTTTCAAAGGTGCAACAGCTGAGTGAGACGCAAGGCGCTTATGCCTGGTGCCCTCGGTGCTCTCGCTGGTCAAATATCTATACTTGATAGTCACTGCTGCGCTGCAACTGGCTGTGCTATACTTTGTCGCCGTGCTTAGCCAAGGTGCTGCGAATGACGGAATTGACTGCTTTGACGATAAGCGAGGCGCTGGGGATGCTGCGCGCCGGCGAGATCAGCGCGCTGGAATTGACCGAGGCGCATCTCCAGCAGATCGAAAAACAGGACTCGGCGATTGGCGCCTATCTGACGGTAACGGAAGATTTCGCCTTGGAGCAAGCCTGGGCAGCCGATCAAGCGCGGGCGGACGGCGCTGACACTCCCTTGCTGGGCATCCCCATCGCGCTGAAAGATGTGCTGTCGACCCAGGGCATCGAGACCACCTGCGGCTCCAAGATTCTCAAAGGCTACCAGCCGGTCTTTGACGCCACGGCGGTGGCGCGGCTCTATGAGGCCGGCGCCGTGCTGCTGGGCAAGCTGAACATGGACGAATTCGGCATGGGCTCGTCCACCGAGAACAGCGGCTTCTTTCCCACACGCAATCCCTGGAATCTCGACTACGTGCCCGGCGGCAGCAGCGGCGGCAGCGCGGCGGCGGTGGCGGCAAATATGGCGATGGCCACCCTCGGCAGCGATACGGGCGGCAGCATTCGGCAGCCGGCTTCCTTCTGCGGCGTCAGCGCCATCAAGCCCAGCTACGGGCGCGTTTCACGCTATGGCTTGATCGCTTACGGCTCGTCATTTGACCAGACCGGACCCTTTGCGCGCACCGTTGAAGATGTGGCGCGCGTGCTGGGCGTCATTGCCGGGCACGATGAGCTGGATTCGACCAGTATGCCGACTGCCGTGCCGGATTATCTGGCGGGGCTGCCGGGCGACATTCGCGGCTTGAAGATCGGCTTGCCGCTGGAATATTTCGCCGAGGGCTTGCAGCCTGAGGTCGAGGCGGCGGTACGGGCGGCGGCGCAGCAACTGAAAGACAGGGGCGCTGAAGTGCGCGAACTCAGCTTCGAGCACGCCGATTACTGCCTGCCGGCCTACTACATCATCGCCATGGCCGAAGCCAGCGCCAACCTGGCGCGCTACGATGGCGTTCGCTTTGGCGCGCGGGTCGATGGCGCCGATCTGATCGATACTTACAAAAAGACGCGTGGGGCCGGCTTCGGCGAAGAGGTCAAGCGCCGCATCATGCTGGGCACCTATACGCTCTCGGCCGGTTACTACGATGCCTACTACGGCAAGGCGCAGGCGGTGCGCACGCTGATCCGGCAGGACTTCGACGCCATGTTCGGGCAGGTCGATGTGCTGCTGGCGCCGGTCGCGCCCACCACCGCTTTCCGCTTCGGCGAGGTCACCGATGATCCGCTGCGCATGATCCTGGCGGATATGCTGACGATATCGGCGAATCTGGCGGGCATCTGCGGCTTGAGCGTGCCCTGCGGCTTTGACGCCAAGGGCTTGCCGATCGGCATGCAGATTCTGGGCGCGCCGTTCACCGAGCAGCGTGTCTTGCAGCTGGGGCATGCCTATCAAGCGGCGACCGAGTGGCATTTGCGCTCGCCGGAGATGGCGGGGTAGTTATTTCACCACAGAGGCACAGAGAACACAGAGATTACCACCACGCTGATGGTGTAGGGGCGGCTGACGGTCAGTGTCTACGCGACCCTTGAGTCGCCCACCTGCGCAATCCTCAACGGATCACACTATCATGGAATTTCTTAGGCGGGCGAACGGATGGGTTGCTCCACTTGTGTTAGATGGGGATTCTGCTGACCAGGAAGGAGATAATGCTAGAGAGGATGGCTACGACGACGGCGATTTGCCAGGTCAGATTCTTTATATCGGTGCGCAGGTTGCTTATTTCACCCCGTAGCTCCGCCAGCGCAACTTTGATGTCAGCGTAGTCTCGCTCGTGTTCGTCACGCGCGACGAAAGTATCCATCCTGGTCGCGATGACTGCCAGCCGTTCGGCGTCTGCAGTGGGTTTTGCTTCAGCGACCATGTATGTCTCCTGTATCCTAACCGCAGACTAGCGCAGGTCCTGGCCATAATCAAGATTATTGCGACTGGACGTGCGGTAGGTTTCGTTCACCACGAGTTTTTCGCCACATAATCGCTGTAGGGGCGACCTATCAGGTCGCCGGTATCCGCGACGTACTATGTTTTGTAGCTGAACGCGCGCACGACTGAAATACTCAGGTAAACCGCATCGATCCGCGTATCACCGATATGAACAATGCTAAAATGGTGCTGTTTACCAACGAGGACATCTCCCCATGTGCGGCATCTGCGGCGTCATCCACTTAGACGGCAAGCCCGTCACCCAGCGGCTCCTGCAGCGCATGAACGACCGGCTGCGCCATCGCGGTCCCGATGGCGAGGGCTACCACATCGACGGCGCGGTCGGCTTGGCGATGCGCCGCCTCAAGATCATCGACATCGCCGGCAGCGACCAGCCGCTTTACAGCGAAGACGGTTCCGTCTCCCTCATCTTCAGCGGCGAAATCTACAACTACCGCGAACTGCGCCATCAACTTGAAGCGCGCGGGCATCGCTTGCAAACCGATGGCGATGGCGAGACGATTGCCCACCTCTATGAAGACTATGGCGCCGATGCCGTCAAGCACCTGCGCGGCATGTTCGCGCTGGCGCTTTGGGATGCGCGGCAGGGCAAGCTGCTGCTGGCGCGCGACCGCTTCGGGCAGAAGCCGCTGTATTACTACAAAGATGATCGCGTCTTCGTCTTTGCCAGCGAGATCAAGGCGCTGCTGGCGCATCCGGATGTGCCGCGAGCATCGCGCTTCAGCGCGGAGGAGCCTCACGCGCTGGCGGACTATCTGAGCTTCGGTTATATGCCGGCGCCAGCAACCGCTTTCGACGGCATCAAGATGCTGGAACCGGCGATGAGGCTGGAGATTAATCTGGCGGGTGAGCTTAGCACGCGGCGCTATTGGGAGCTGAACCCCTTGGCTGCGCCTGACCCGGCAGCGCGGACGGCGACCTACCTCGACGAACTGCGTGAGCAACTGGACGAAGCCGTCAAACTGCGGCTGATGAGCGATGTGCCGCTGGGCGCGTTCTTGAGCGGCGGCCTCGATAGCAGCTTGATCGTCGCCTTGATGCGCCGGCATAGCAACGCCGCCATATCGACCTTCAGCATCGGCTTCGAAGGCGATGACAGCTTCGACGAGACGGCCTTTGCCGAGCAGGTCGCGCGTCATTTGGACACCGAGCATCAAGCCTTCCGCGTAAAGCCGCAGGCGCTGGATTTGCTATCCGAGCTGGTCTGGCATCACGATCAGCCCTTTGCCGATAGCAGCGCCATCCCAACTTACCTGGTCAGCAAGCTGACGCGCGAGCAGGTCACCGTGGCGCTGACCGGCGATGGCGGCGATGAACTCTTCGCCGGCTACGAACGCTTTCACGCGGCGCAGTTATTCCAGCGATTGAGCTTCCTGCCGAAACAGTTGCTCAGTGGCGCGGCGAGCTTGCTTGAGCGCCTGCCCGAAGGCACCGGCTACTACAACCCGATCAAGCGGGCGCGGCGTTTTGCCCGGGCGGCGGCGCTGCCGCTTGAGCAGGCTTATTTTGACTTGGTTCGCGTCTTCAATGCCGATACGCTGGCGGAATTCTGTCCTGGCGCCGACCAGCATCCGCCCTACATGAATCCCTACCTGAACGCCAGTCAACATCAGCCGATTGCCAGATTGGTGGAAGCCAATATGCGCTCCTATCTTCCCGATGACCTGCTGATCAAAGCCGACCGCTGCAGCATGCAAGCCTCGCTGGAAGCGCGTGCGCCTTTCCTCGACCACCAGCTGGCGGAATACGCCGCCACCATCCCCTTCAATCTCAAGCTCAAAGGGGCGCGGACGAAGCACATTCTCAAGGAGACGGCGCGCGGCTTGCTGCCGGACGAGATCATTGAGCGCAAGAAGCACGGTTTCGGCATCCCCCTGGGCGCTTGGCTGCGGCGGGACATCGAGCCGGCGCGCGAAATCCTGCTTAGTCAACGGGCACGCCAGCGGGGCTTGCTGAATATGGCGGTCGTCGAGCAACTTATCGCTGAGCATGAAGCCGGCGCGCGCGATCACAATCGGCAGCTTTGGGCGCTGCTGACGCTTGAGGAATGGCATCGTCAATTTATGGATGGATGAACGCACCACAGAGGCGCAGAGGGATTCACCACAGAGGCGCAGAGGGCACAGAGATAAGGGCTGGAATACGCAGGACAGGTCAGAAAGCAAGGATCCACTAACTCATGAAATTATTGGCGCTGGAATTGAAGTTCACCGCAACCTGAGTCCCGGTCTATTGGAACCGATTTTCGAAGATGCCTGGTATCCTGATTCTCATCACCAACATGAATCTCGCTCGCTTGATAGCTTTCGGTTGCGTATGGTATGATTGTATTGAGACCGAAGAGGTGTCAGATGATGAATGATTTTGACAGTCCTGATCTACGGCGCCGCCGGCAAGTGCCGACTGTGGTATTTGCGCTTGTGATAATAGTGTCGTTTTACATTGCGATTTTATCTGCGCTCATGACTCTTCTTCTGTTGAGCGGGTATTCGTGGACCTAAGTAGTACTCACATCAGTTGCAGCCTTAGTAGGCGTGGCGAGCGGTGTTCTGGCATTCTTGGTTTGGATTCGCCAGCAAGTTGACGAAGTGCGTCGGGAAAACGCGGACGATCTGGGAAGGCGCGCGGTGAGATTTATGACCAACTGCATCGTGAGCTTTCAGCAGAACTGCGCGCAGAGTTATATAAAGAAATACTTGATGCCTACACCGAGGGAAGGTTACTAGATGATTCTACGCGCAAATCGCAAGCTGGAACGAGTCAATTTGATGCTGAAAGCCAAGCGAGTAGGCTTTCCGATACTCAATGAAATCATAAGTTAGCGAAGCAGATCCGTCTCCTTGGACCGCCGCTACAGTCATAGCGGCAAAGACCGCAGCCCGCGCCGCGCCTCGGCCACACGGCGCTGCCATTCGCGCTCCAGGTCAGGCGGAATCTCTGCGCAGCCGACATATTCCAGCGTAAACGAAGCGGCTGCCGCGGCCACGCAGCCGGCTGCCACGACATCGCCCTCGCGGCAATAACCGATCACGAAACCACCGCAGTAGGCATTGCCGGCGCCGGTCTGGTCAACCACTTCGCTGACCTGCACCGCCGGGATGTAGTGCGCCTCGCTGTCTCCTCGCCGGGCGACCAGCGACCCGCGCTCGCCCATGCGCAGCACCGCCACCTTGACGCCATCCGCCAGCAGTCGGCGCATCAGCTCGACCTCGTCCTCGATGCCATACATCGTCTGCGCTTCATGCAAGTTCGGCGAGACGATATCGGCCTGGGGGATACCGGTCAAAAAGGCATCGTGATCGGCGCTGAGCATGAAGATGCGCACCGGCTCCCAGAGCAGCGTGGCGCTGGGGAAACGCGCGCGCCAGCTTGCCACATGTTCCGGTCCCCGCAGCAGCGTCAGGCCGCGGGCGTCAGCGAAGGGGATATTGGGATGATCCGGATCGGGACCATACATGAAAGGCTCGACCACATCGACGCGGAAGATTTCGTTGCGCACGCCGTTCCACTCGAAGATTTGCCAGCCGCGCAATTGCGAGTGCGGCGTCCAAGCCAAGCCGCTGGTATCGAAATCACGCTCGAGGCGGGCGCGGATATCCTCCGGCAGATCGTCGCCCACCAAGCCGACCAGCGCAGGCTTAACGCCGGTGACTGCCATGCCGTACGCCGCGTGAGTGCCGCCGCCGCCCAGCATACCCATGCTGGTGCGCCCATCGGGATAGACGATGTCATCGATGATAATGCTGCCGATGGCGATGAATTCAGGCGCGGACATAGCCTTATCCTTCTGCTGGGCGCGTTCAATTAAGCACAAGGGGATTTTACCACCGAGTGCAAGGAGGTGACCGAGTTTGTCTCGCTGCAGCCGTTGGCAAGCCAGGACTTGGCTCACATAGTATAGCGAGCGCGCCGCGCATTACCTTCGCAATAGAATTCGCATGTAGGGGCGAGCTATTAGCTCGCCCGTCAATTCCGTGGCATACATTTTTGGGCGACTCACAGAGTCGCCCCTACAGATTTCGACCTGACCGGAGATGGTGTTTGGCAGACTCATTGAATCCTAGGTCACATAGGCACGATGGGCGTCTTAGCGCTGGAGCTGCGTTATACGATGGCTCTCGTAGATAGCGCTGGCGCCATTCGCCCATTCTACCGCGCGCCCGCCCTCGAAATTGCGGAAATAGGGGGCACCGAGAGCAGCGGCGCGGGCAGCCGACAGCAGCTCACCCGGAATGCTGTAGACGATAGCGGCGTAACGCTCGGGCACAGCGCGCGGGATCGGCAGCAGCGTATCGACATACTTCCGAATCTCAGTCGCGTCTGCCGTGGAGACCAGCGCCAGCGGACGCTTGATGCTTTTAGCGGCGCGCGCCACTTCCGCCATGCGGTCGGCATCAAAGCCATTCGCCGAGAGCAAGATGGTCGGGATCATCGGCTCAGTGATGAAGTATTGCAGATGCGCCCATTCCTCGGTTTCCTGCGCCAGAGCCGGGTCGCCGCTGGCTTCCAGCACTTTGGCGGCGCTGAACATGGCCACGCCGTAAAGCGGACCGGAGCCGACAAACTCAAACATCGTCGCCTCGCGCCAGCGCTCCACCAATTCATCGGCGACCGGCTCGCAGACTTGGATCGTCTCTTCCATGACATCCGCCAATTCTGCCAGCAGGGCGCGCTCAGCATCGGCAGCGCGGGTGGTCAGCGAGCCGCGCACTTCGGCGATGCGAATCGCCGCCAGATAGAGGGCGATCTGCGAAGCCAGATAGGAGCGGATGCCGGGCACCGTCATGCCCGCCAGCTCATCGGGCAGGGGTGGCACAGCAGTCTCGAAGACAGCCTCCGCAACTTGCCCAAAGGGTCCACTGGGATTGCCGGTCAGCGCCACAGTGACGGCGCCGGCTTGACGCGCCATATCCAGCGCTTCGATGGTGCGGCTGACCATGCCGGAGACCGAAACGCCGATGACCAGATTGGTCCGTGGGCCGGTGGCGGGCAGGTAACCGGCGGTGTAGCGGCTGAAGGGCAGCGAACTAAGCGCTTGCGTCGGTACGCCGGTCAGCTGATGAAAAGCCAGTTCGGCGCCGACCGGGGCGTGGTGGCTGTCGCCGCAGCCGACGATGTAAATGCGCTTGACGGACGTGCAAGTCTCGAAGTCGAGGGCGCTGCGAGCGGCGGCATCAAAGGGCTTGACGATGTCGCGGATGAGCGCGGGCAAGGTGTCGATCTGCTGGTGCATGGGGCTGCGGTCGGTCATGGGTGGGCTTCCTTTTTTGGAGAATTAGAGATGGTACAAATGTAGCGCAGATTGCTTCTGGACGCACGTGGCATAGAGAAAGGTCAATGTAGGGGCGAGCCGGTGGCTCGCCCGCTAAGCAGTTTGCGCAGCCCGCCATTCCGCCATCGTTCTGCTGCCCTTGCTCTTGTTGCAGTGGCTGCACAAGAGTTGCAGATTATCGAAGTGATCGGTGCCGCCGCGAGACTTGGGCAAGATATGGTCGACTTCCATGACCTTGAAGGGAAAGTGAGTGTCGCAGCCTACGCATATCCCTTCTTGCTCGCCGTAGAGACGATGGCGATGCGTGCGATAATTGGGCAACTTGCCGAGATCGCTGCGCTTTGGCAGCCTGTCGACGACATTTGCGCCGCCCCATAACGCGCCGCGGTCTTCGCTGATGCGCTCATTGACCAGCTTGACTGCCAGCGGTGACAAGTCAATGCCGGCCCATTGGCGCTCATGCCGGTCGGCGGCCACCAGGGTCGTCGCGCAGCCGCAAAAGGGGTCGAAGACAATATCGCCTTCATTGCTTGACGCTTCTATGATGCGCTCCAGCAGCGCAATCGGTTTCTGTGTGGGATAGCCGAGGCGTTCTTTGGCGTGTGAACCTATGGGTTTGATGTCTGTCCATAGGCTTTGAAGGGGTACACCGGGCATAGTGTCAAGATAGCGTTTGAATCCCGGTACCTTAGCACTTGGAGGCCAATGAATGTAGCCGTGCGAGTCTAGCAAGTCTAGTCGCTCAGTTACACTCCATTTCAGCGCTTCCTTACCAGCCAGCTCCTCGACCATTTTCCTAGGTACGCTCCACGAGCGGCCTCTGCTCGACGGATTGAAGCCGCGCCAAGTAGAACCTGAATCCCCTGAACTAACTTTTGGTCCCGTCAGATTGTCTATCCTGTATCGACCACGCTCATCTTCATGTCGATAGAATTGCTTAAGGTATTGCTCCGAATATGCGGTGTGCTGAATATTCCAGGTTACGTTTCTGGACTTTCCATAGTAGAGAATAGCGTCGGTGATACGACCGTACCGGTTCGGGTCGTTATGAGCGCTCGTCCGCTTCCACGTTATGTCATTGCGGAAATTCTCTCGTCCGAAAATCGCATCCATCAGCAGCTTGAGATAGTGGCTTGCGGTCGGGTCACAGTGCAAGTAGATGCTGCCGCTCGGCTTGAGAATGCGCTCCATCTCAATCAGACGCACCGCCATCATAATCAAATAGCTCATCATGCTTTTGCCGGAGGCATTGCGCGCCGCCTCAATGACACTGTAGGCGGCTGGGTTGCGGTCGGCCAATTCGCCGTGCTCGTGCACATCTATGTCGGAGAGCGTCCAGGTGTCTTTGAAAGCCGCGCCCGCCGCGATTGAACCGATTGGGGCGGCGTAATCTTGATTGGAATTGAAGGGCGGGTCGAGATAAATGAGGTCGACGCACTCGGCGTTTATTCCGCGCATGACCTGCAGATTGTCGCCTACCCAGACTGTGCGATTGGTGAAATTTGCGATTGCCATTTCAGGCTTCCTGCGCGCGTGGCGGATGGCAAGACTGTAAACTCAGTCGGCGTGACTGTACAGGGGAATTCACCACAGAGGCACAGAGGACACCCACTAAACAGTCAATGTAGGGGCGACTTACCAAGTCGCCCGAATTTGAATCGGGTTAACAGCGGGCGACCTATTAGATCGCCCCTACATTATACGTTAAATGAGATGCGGACAATCATTATCACGGAGCCAGCAAAGCGGCGATGAAAGCAGGCAGCCACCGCACCGCCGAGACGATATCGCCCAGCGCCGCCCTCTCCTCAGTCGTATGCGCATTGGCCACGATCACGCCGGTCAAGCCCAGGCAGCGCGTCCAGGCGCTCAGCAGCATGTCGTCGCTGCGCGAGACGTAACTGTGGTTGAGGCGAACCGTGCCCGCTCGCAGTTGATTGACCTCGCCCGCCAGTGACTCCGCCAGCGCCTGATAATCCAGCGGCACGACCGAGCCGCGCCCATAGCCGGAGACGAAAGCGTGGGAAGCGCCGACGCCGGTGAGGTGGCCAGTCGTTTCGTCGACATTGTGCCCATCGACATTGATGAAGCCCAGC
Organism: Phototrophicaceae bacterium; assembly: GCA_965223515.1. Taxonomy (GTDB): domain Bacteria; phylum Chloroflexota; class Anaerolineae; order Aggregatilineales; family Phototrophicaceae; genus UBA6055. The sequence goes on along the minus strand of CBDCWK010000002.1, from coordinate 2,275,625 downwards.
CGCGGCTGCCCCAGGGCATGCGCCAGACGCGACGCGCCTTGGCCAAAAAGTCCGATCGGCGGACCCTCTTCCTGGTCGGTGAAGGCGAAGAGCAGCTTGCGCTTGCGGAGAATATCGGGCGCGTATTGGTTCAAGCTGTGGGCGGCCAGCAGCAGAAGCGTGACGCCGATGGCATTATCCAAACCCGTGCCGCTGACCAGCTCGCCGCTGACCCTTGGCGCAGTGTGCATCATCACGATGTCACCCCAAGCAAGCTCGCCTGAATCAGCGCGGAATGTGATGCGGTAGTCATCTCCGTCTTCGCGGAAGCGCATCACCCCCGTCGCGGTGACCGTCACGCGTCCCTCCATATAGCGCAGGGCGCGCGCTTCGCATTCATATCCCGCGTTTGTGTCAGACGTCGGAACGCGAATCGCGCAGAGCGGATACAGGGTCGCGTCGGGCAGGTGCAGCACACGGAAGCAGGGACGATCCATGTGAGCCGTCACCAGCAGGTCAAGCGCGGCCTCAGGGTCGCCCAGTGCAATGGCGAGGTTGCCGGTTGAGCCGATTGGCGCGCAGGCCAAGCCGAGCTCGCTTGCGATATCGCCGATGACATCGCCGACGCTGCCGGGCAGCAGGCAACTGTTAGCTGGAGCCGGCGCTTCCAGCAAGCGCGACAGTCGCTCGAATATTGCCTCTGGCGTACAGGCTGGGTCGCTGCTGATGTGTGAAAGCAGGTTTTCGGTTTGCGCGGTCATGGTCATGGCGGATATCCACAGTTGTCACAGAGTAATTCACCACAGAGGCACAGAGGGCACAGAGGGATTGAACTAAAGGACCACCCGTTTGATGCCTTCTCTCAATAAAAGTACATTGAAGTTGATGAGCAGTCCCTTCTTGAGATTCATGAGTTTCATAGTTGTCATCAGTTGAGCGATGTGAATCTGATTCAGTTTTTGAACGGACTTCAATGCTACAATTGCAGTATTTCCCACAACGATGTCGGCCTACATATCACCGATGTCTCTCCCTTTGTATACGACGTCGATGTGCCGCTGTCGCTCATAGTTCAGCTTCCGCTCTTCCAGCAGGCCAGGCCCCAGAGCGCGATGAACCTCAATAGCTGCGCCAATTATCATGTGTGTAACGGATCTTGACTATGCGAAGCGTCTATAATCTCATTCCTCTTTTCTCTGTGCCCTCTGTGGTGAATAGTCTTAACGTAGTTGGAAATCCTACGGGCACAAAGGTGGTGGGCGACGCATGCGTCGCCCCTACGAAGAAAGCGCAGCGACGAATAGCTGGTAGACGCCATCGGTGTCCAGTTGCTGAATGATATTGCAGTTGGCGGCCTTGCCGCTGATGCCGTTGTAGTCGATGACCGTTTGCCCGCGCGTAGCCCGGCCGTTGAGCTCGACTGTGGTGTAGTGTTTGCTGCTCTGGCAGATCAGCGCCGGCTTTAGGGTGATCGCCATCGCCAGCGGATCTGGCAGCAGGTAAGCCGGTCGCTTGTGGGTGCCTTCCAGCCGTTCCGCGGTCGCTTTCGAAATCGCGCGGAAGAAGCGCCCGTTGACCGTGTCGATGGCGCATAAAGCATTGAACTTGTCCCAGGCAAAGCCGTGATGGAGCGTGGTCTCCCAGCTGAGCATGGTCGACTCGGCGAAGGCGTCCAGTGTGATGTAAGCCGCTTCCGGATCAGTGTAGATATTGTATTCAGCAGTGACGATTGGCGTATTGCCGTGGGCAGCGATGGTGCCGCCCATGAAGACGAATTGCTTGATGCGCGCCGGAAATCCGGGATCGAGGCGGACGGCGGCGGCGATATTGGTCAGCGGTCCCAGCGCGATCAGGGTCAGCTCGCCTTCGTGTTCGCGCGAGAGGCGCAGCAGGGCAGGCACGGCGTGTTCCTCTTCGATGCTGCGCGTGAGCGTCGGGCGGTCGCGGAAGTTGCCCAGGCCATCGCCCCCGTGGAATTCGGCGGCGTCTTCCCACTCGTGGATCAGCGGACGGTCGATGCCGGCGTAGACCGGCACATCGCGCTTCATAATCTCGAGGATCGTAAGCACGTTGGGATTGACTTGGCGGATGTGCACATTGCCAGTTAGCGTGGTGATGGCCAGCACATCAACATCGGGGTCGGAAAGCGCCAGCATAATTGCCTGCGCGTCATCGACGCCGGCATCTGTATCAATAATCATCTTCATTTTTTTGGGTCTCTTTCTATATGTTAGTCGCGATGCAAAGAGAATTCGCAGGTAGTATAGCACTTTCGCGTCAAGTGCGAACAACGGGACGTGAAGCGGGGGGATTCACCACAAAGACACAAAGGGTACAAAGATTTGATTCACGACAGAGGCGCGGAATTACTTTCGTCCGATTACATTGAATTTCCTAGAGTGAATTTCAACAGAGCAGCCTTTTGTGGGGTGACGCCAAGGTCGTGTTGCAATGCCAGAATTCAAGTAGCATAATTGGCGGCTGACGCCGTACACCTGAAACTGATATCCAAGGTCTCCTTCAAAATCCACTTTATTTCCAAGATTCAGTTCTGAAGCATTTCTTTTGAAAATCATAAAGGACTCTAACGTAATTTGCATTCTTTATGTGTATAGTAAAGTTGTAGCAAGGTTGTCAAATTGGTTAAACTGCTCTACAAGCAGAAACATGGCTACAATGTTGCGGTTTATCCAAACGATCATGAGCCGGCTCACGTCCACGTGACGAAAGACAATAGCCATGTAGTTGTTTTTCTAGAGCCCGTCGAGTTTGGGCAAAATGACGGATTTAAAAAGGCAGATTTGCGACGGATACGAAAGCTAGTGAAAAAACATAAGGAAAGACTCTTTGATACCTGGATAGAGTATCATGGTGTTCCAGGTAGTGAGGGATACTAGTTAAGGAGGTCATGCGATGGATATGGTGCCACTGGTAAATCCAGTGCGATGCGCAGCAAAAAAAGTAACCTTTACAAGAAAACATGCGCGGATTGCCTTGGCGGATGGGCGAGTGATTAGCGTACCGTTGAAGTTTTTCCCTCGTCTGCAGGCGGCGACGGAATCGCAAAGGAAAAAATATGAGTTGTTTGGACTAAACATCTATTGGGAAGAACTGGACGAAGGCATAGACTTGACCGCTATGCTGACTGGAATGTACAGAAGGCGAGAGCATTTGGATACGGTGACCTGAAAGCCCAAACCGACCCTAGTATCTTCCTATCTCCCAATATCAAGCCCAAGCCCTGTTCAACATTTGTTGTTGCGCGTTAGCCTGATTCATTCACAAGCGCGGTCAATGCGTCGAGACTCATAATGCTCCAATACTGCAAAGCACGTAGCCTGTCAAAGTCCGCGTCAGATTAGCCTGAACTCGACTTCCAAGAGTGCTAGAATGCTGGCTAGGTAATCACAATGCATCGAGAGACTCGCCTTGAATCGGCTGACAACTCTGCCTCTGCATTGGCTTCTGCCCCTCATCTTCCTGCTCATCGGCTTGGTCTACCTCTACGCCGCGCCCAACTTCGAAGCCTCGGACAGCGTCCAGCATGTGGGCGTGGTCAAGTGGATAGCGGATAAGGGCACGCTGCCGGTGCAATCCGCCGAGCACGCGCAGCTCTTCGGCCAGGAAGCCAGCCAGCCGCCGCTCTATTACTTGCTGATGGCGGCGGTCTGGAATGCCTTCGACACGTCTGACTTTGAGGCGCGCTTTCTGCCCAGCCCCTTCACCGCAATCGGCGTTCCCGAGCGCTTCGGCAATCGCAATCTGCTGATTTACGAACAGCCTTATCCACCCGACCTCCAGGGCTCATCGCTCGCCTTATACCTCATTCGCTTGCTCTCGCTCGGCATGGGCGCGCTGACCGTCGGCGCAGTTTATCAGTCGGCGCATACGGTCATGCCGGGTCGCCTTGGCGTCGCGCTGCTGGCGGCTTCTTTGACCGCCTTCAATCCGCAATTCATCTTCATCAGCGCCTCGGTAAGCAACGACAGCCTGGTGAATATGCTGGCGGCGCTGATCACCTGGCAGATGCTGCTGATGCTGCGCGATGGCTTCCAAACGCGGCGCAGCCTCTTGCTTGCCCTGCTGATCGCCTTGGCTTCCCTGACCAAACTCAGCGGCTTGACCGTCGGCGCGGTGGTCGGGCTGGCGGCGATCTGGCTGCTCTGGCGCACGCGCGACTACCGCGGCTTCTTAACCCTGAGCGCTGCCGTGCTGGCCTTCTGGCTGCTGATCGCCGGCTGGTGGTATCTGCGCAACATCCAGCTCTACGGCGAGCTATTCGGCGCCTCAACCATGCTGGACAATTTCGGCCGCCGCTCAATCACGCCTTGGCGGCTTTTCAGCGAGGAATTCCAGGGATTGCGCGTCAGCTACTGGGGCGTCTTCGGCGCGTTCAATATCTTGACTCACGAAATCTTCTACCGCGCGATGGACGCCCTGACCTTGATCGGCGCCGCCGGACTGGCTGTATCGTTAGCCAAGAAGCGGCATTCAAGAGAAGTGCTGACAACTCTCGGCTTTCTGGTCATGATGCTGGCGCTGGGTGCGGCAATGTTGATCTGGTGGAGCACGCAGACCTGGGCCAGCACCGGGCGGCTGCTCTTCCCCTACATCACATCAGCCAGCCTGCTGATGGCGCTGGGCTTGGTTACGCTGCGGATTCCGCCGCTGCTGGTCGCCTTGCCCATGTTCGTATTCAGTCTGCTCGCGCCCTTGCTCTACATCATCCCCAATTATGACCACCCGCCTTCGGTTGAACAGTTGCCGCAGTCCGCCATCAGCGCCGATGTGCAATGGGAAGACATTCGCTTGACCGCCTACGAGATCCCGCCGCCGCAGATCTGGTCAGCTGGCGCTGAGATTCCTGTCACCTTCTATTGGCGGGCTGAGGCGCAGTCGCCGCTCGCCTACGCGCTGGTGCTGAGCTTGCTCGATGCGCAGGGAGAACCGATCGCCGGCTTCGAGACCTGGCCCGGCTGGGGCACGATGCCGCACCCCTGGATGGAGCTGGATACGGATTACCAAGATGACTACATCATGCAGATTCCCGCCGATGCAAGCGGGACATCGGACTTGCAGCTGGAGATTCGCTGGTACGTCTTCCCCGACGGACCGGAGTTGGATGCCATCCTGGAGTCGGGCGAGGAAATGAAAGCGCTTACGCTGCCGCTGGGGAGCGTGGTTGGGGATTGACCGCAAAGGCGCGAAGGGCAGAAAGTTATTTCACCACCGAGCACGCCGAGAGTAAGTTCCGGACGGACAGCTAGGTAGGCGCATCGCCAACGCATCCCGAGCATCTTCTGTCGAAAACAAGACTGAACTGGCCCAATGCCTACAGTAACTTGGAAAAATGACCAAATTACAAGCTAACCTTCTGTGTAAAATATACAAATATAGGTGACAAACAATATTAAGTTGCCTTAGAATGAAATTGATGACAGTTGTCATCTAGGTAAGGAGAGTATCGACACGATAAAGCGATTTTGTAGGTTTGTGTTCATTGTGGGGATACTTGTTTCGTCAGCAATTTCAACATTCTCGCAGGGCATTGAAAGTACGTCGATGACTGCAAGAGTTCAGCGCCTCGCTGAAAGATATGGTTGGGAGCTAATTGGGGTTCCACCTGCCGACTTCGACTTTGCCGCCGCGGAAAGAGTCCTTTACGATTTCCTACTTAGGGTTATCTGTAACACTTTTGGCGACCAATGTCACAAAAAGATTTGGTTATAGCGAGAGCAGCCATGTTATCCAATTTGCCATTTCCATCAGCGGCGATACTTCAAGCCATTGCGATACTTGCTCTTAGTGTGGCAGCCTTCATTCATGTCCTTCGCCGAGAGGAGAATATCGGACAACTCATCGTCTGGGTGATATTGATTTGGAGTTTTCCCGTTTTGGGACCCGTCATAAGCATTTTCTTTCATCTGCGCATTATGCAAAGCGTGTTTACATTCTTTCGCAATCGCAACAAGCGCAAGAATGGATGATGCAGTTCAAACCGAGCGGGGCTTGCTTCCTAACTGGAATAGAACAAGTTTCGCAATTAAATAGCTCGTCCGCAAGACGGGCTATTTCTTAATATTTTCTGCCAGCGAAGCAAACCTTTCCCATCCACTGTGCACGAGTTTGCCGATCCTCCCCAAACATGGGCATAATATGCCAATCAGAAAGGAATCGGTATCAAGCAAGCCAGCGCGATGAAACGAATACGATTTTGCCGTCAGACTCTTTTGCGTTTCATCTCTCCTAAAATCCGCCGCGCTCGGCTTGATTTGCCGGACGATGGTACTGATTGAACAGCGTGGGAAACTATCTACTGATTCCGCTTCCTAAATTTCGCTAGCCGTTAACTGCTTCTTTCATAACCTTTGTATCCAGCATAATTGCGGATGTCGCTTTCGTGTCAAGCAATTCCGAAACGCGCGCCAAAGTTTTGCCGAAATGGAACAAACGCGGGTATAATACGCGAATCAGAATTGAATCTGATTTGACCTATCATTTTAGCGGAGGATTCAAATGAAAAAGCTAGGTTTTGTACTTGCAGTGATGCTGGTGTTCTTGATGGCGTTCACCGCCGTCGCCCAGGACGAGGCGCTGAAGATCGTATCGGTAATCAACGGTACCCTCGGCGACAAGTCATTCTTCGATAGCGCCCAACGCGGTATGGACAATGTTGCCGATGAATACGATATCGATATCGACACGGTCGAGCTCGGCATCGACCCGGCCAATTGGGAACCGGGCTTGCTTGATGTCATGGCCGACACCGATGCTTACGACATCCTGATCGCTGGCACCTTCCAGATGATCGACTTCATGGCGTCCAACGTTCACAACTACCCGGACAAGCACTTCATGTTCTATGACGCGCCGATGCCTTACGACAACGCGGATGTCTGTGTTGATGGCTGCTCCAACGTCTATTCAATGACCTACGCGCAGAATCAAGGCTCCTTCCTGGCCGGCGTTTACGCCGCTGCCATCACCACCAGCGCGATGGAAGGCACCAACGACGCCCCGATTATCGGCGCCGTCGGCGGGCAGCAGATTCCGGTCATCGACGACTTCATCGTCGGTTATGAGCAGGGCGCTTGCCTGGTCAATCCGGATACGCAGAGCATCGTGCAATATGCCGGCAGCTGGAATGATCCGGCGCGCGGCAAGGAAATCACCCTGGCGATGTACGAGCAGGGCGCGGATATCGTCTTCCAGATCGCCGGTGGCACCGGTGTCGGCGTCTTTGAAGCGGCGCACGAGCAGGAACGCTTCGCTATCGGCGTTGACTCGGATCAAGCGACCATCGTCGCCGAAACCGATCCCGATCAAGCCGAGCGGATTCTGACCAGCATGCTGAAGAATGTGGACAACTCCATTTTCCGCGCGGTCACCCTCCATCTCAATGGCGAACTTCCCTACGGCTCATCAGAGAGCCTGGGTATCCCCGAAGGCGGCGTCGGCCTGGCCAAGAACGACTTCTATGACATGGCCACGTCAGATGACATCAAGGCCCTGGTCGAAACGGCGGAAGCGGCTGTGGTCAATGGCGATATTGATGTACAGACTGTCTTCACCAGCGAGGACATGATGGCGGCTGTCGGCACTGCTTGCGCCGATATGCCCAGCGCCGGCATGGACCTGCAAGATATGTAGGCTGCGGTTACCCCCTCCCGCATAACCTGGGAGGGGGCCTTTGCTTGCGACCTGTAAATCGTTGCTCGGTTCAGGCGATTTGTTCAATAGCATGGAGCAGAATGGATTCCCTCCGCCCCACTGTATTGGGCTTGATGCAAGGAGGCGCATGTAAGATGTATGTTAAAGTATAAAGTGTACGGGTAGCGCAGAGGTAGCTCTGATGACGAAGCCGTTACAGAAAGAATACGAATATTTCCTTGAAGTCCGAGAGGAACTGGCTAGGGAACATGACGGGAAATTCGTCGCGATAAAGGGCCAGGAAGTGCTCGGAATATATGATGACTACATGACGGCTGCCAAGTCTGTTTACGTTGAACACGAATACGGCACGGTGCTTATGCAAGAAATCGGCCGCGACTATGAGTACTTTGCTGCCATGATGCATATTCCTGGAGTAGAAACGCTTCAATGAATCCAAAGCGGCAAAGCTTCACGGTAAAGGCTAGCGGAATTCTACGGCAGCTTGTGACTCCATGTTTCGTTTCCGCAGCGTGGAATCGTGACGGCGCAACCGCCCGACCCTCGAGCAGGCAGTTTAGCTCAATATGGGACACGGGCGCAACAGCCAGCATGGTGGGCAAGCGAGTTGTTGAAAATCTCGGTTTGCAGACTGAAGGATATATGGATTTGCGTCATGCTGGCGGCGCGGCTAATGGCGTCCCGATATACCACGTTGATCTATTGCTCTACAATAACGTGCAGATCAGGGGGTGTTCGAGTCGGTCGGGGTCGAAGTGAGAGACATTGATGTGTTAAGCGGTATGGACATTATCAATCGAGGCGATTTCGCCGTATCGAACAAGAACGGCGCAACTACGTTTTCCTTTCGTATCCCGTCTGTTGCGAACTTCGACTTCGCCACGGAAGACAACACAAGGGGTTCAAGCGTCGCCGCTGGAAAAGTCGACCATGAGCGTCAGTAGATTCACTCCGATGAGTAAATTCACCTGTTGTACGCCATCCACATTTCCCGTTAACTCAAGCTCATCCGGGATCTCAGGCGCCTGTGCGCACCCACCAGCCGCACGCCACTAAGCCTTCCAGCCCAGCCAATGGAAACAGAACATTATGATGGTGAAGTTAAATGTGCGCTCCCATTGCAGTGGGGAAGGGTCCGGAGGGAAGGGTTGGCCCCTATCAGTTTCTGAATGCACTCTGTGCCTCTGTGGTGAATAAACAATGCCCATAATCGAAACCCAAAATATTCACAAGATTTATCCCAACGGCGTCCACGCCAATGACGACATTGACTTCGCGGTCGAACAGGGCGAGATCCACGCCTTGGTCGGTGAGAACGGCGCCGGCAAATCCACCTTGATGAAAATCCTCTATGGCTTGGAGCAGCCGACATCCGGCGCCGTTTCCATTCGCGGCGAGGACGTCGAGATCGGCAATCCGCAAGACGCCATCGAACACGGCATCGGCATGGTGCATCAGAACTTCATGCTGGTCGACTCCTTCACGGTGGCGCAGAACATCATCCTCAACCGCGAGACCAGGCAAGGCATCCGCATCGACTTTCCGCAAGCCGTCGCCGATACCGAAGCGCTGTCCGCCGAGTACGGCCTGAACGTAAATCCCAATTCGCGGATCGCGGACATCCCGGTGGGTATGCGCCAGCGTGTGGAGATCCTCAAGGCGCTTTATCGCGGCGCCGAGATTCTCATCCTCGATGAGCCGACCGCGGTGCTGACGCCCAGCGAGACGCAAGATTTGTTCGCTGCCATTCGCAATCTGGTCGATGGCGGCAAGACGGTCATCTTCATCACGCACAAGCTGAAAGAAGTCATCGAAATTTCCGACCGCGTGACCGTGATGCGCGATGCCCGCAAGATCGGCACGGTCAACACTGCCGAGACCGACGAGCGCGAATTGGCGCGCATGATGGTCGGGCGCGAAGTCTTCATGCAAGTCGACCGTCCCCAGGTGGCGCGCGGCGAATCGGTGTTGACGGTCGATGACCTGACCTATGCCGATGACAGCGGCCATCAATTGCTTAAGCGCGTCAGCTTCAACGTCTATGAGCACGAAATCCTCGGCATCGCCGGCGTCGAAGGCAACGGACAAACTGAGCTGGCTGAGGTGCTGACTGGCTTGCGGCCGCCGACAGCGGGCGAAGCCTTCATCAACCGCGAGCAGATCCTGGGGCGGGGTCCGCGCTCGGTGCGTGAGCATCAAGTGGCGCATATCCCGGAAGACCGCTTGACCAACGGCGTGGCCTTGACCTCCTCAATTGACGATAACCTAATCATCGATCGTTATTATCGCGAGCCTTTTACGCAGCGCGGCTTGCTCGATATCAACGCCATCGTGGAAAACGGCCAGAGCCTCATCCACGAATTCAATATCATCGCGCCCAACGGCGGGATCCCGGTCAACGCGCTTTCCGGCGGCAACATGCAGAAAGTGGTGGTGGCGCGCGAGCTGTCGTCAACGCCGAAGCTGCTGATCGCTGCTCAGCCGACCCGCGGCGTCGATATCGGCGCCATCGAATTCATCCATCAAGAATTGGTCGACCAACGCACGCAGGGCTTGGCGATCCTGCTGATCTCGGCGGATTTGCAGGAAGTCATGAAGCTGTCGGACCGCATCATGGTGATGTACGAAGGCGAGATCGTCGGCATCTTCCCCAATGACGAAAGCCTGACCGAAGAGCGGATCGGCTATTATATGCTCGGGGCGGAGCGGCAGCCCGCGCACGAAATGGAGCAATTCGCATGAACTTCCTCAAGAGACAACCACTGCTCCTGATCGGCTTGGCCGCCGGCGCGGTCGTCACGCTCTTCGTCACCAATACTCTGTTTGGTGGCTCGGCTGAGAAGATGACCAGCACCCCGACTTGGGAGAATATCCTGCTGGTCAATATTCTGGTCGGCGTTTGTATCTTGCTCTTCGTGGTGGAGCTAAAGCGGCAGGCGCTCCGCGTCATGTTCACGGTGATCGTGGCGCTGCTGCTGGGCTTCCTGGTGACTTTCATCTTCAATCTCGATTCCGCCGACCGCTTCGGCCGCGGCGAGTTCCGCGTGCAAGTCCTGTCCGACGCCGAGCCGCTTGAGAACGACGAGGTTGATCTCGAATACAACAAGCTGCGCGGCGGCAATTTCAACAAACCGAAAGTGGTCGCGCCGGTCAGCGAAGTCGCCTGGACCTTTGCCGGCGGGCAGGGCGATAGCGTTTCGCTGCTGGCTTATGCCAAGAATCGTCGCTCGGAAGTCGACTTGCTGGTTGAATTGCGCGATGCATCAGGCGCGCTGCTGGCAGCGGCGACCTCGGCGACCGAGCTGCAAGTCGATGAGACCTTCGACGATCTGATCAGCGTGCGCGATGCCGTCATTGAAGGCTATGAATTGCCGGCTGATGGCGTCTATACGCTTTACGCCCGCCCCGAAGATATTGCGACCGGCACCGTGCTGTCGGAGGCGCTGAGCCAATCGCAGCTTGCGTTCAAAGCGCTGCTGCTGGGTCCGATCGAGCGCGTCAATCGCTGGGGCGTCTGGATTCAAGACGCGATCACCTTGATTTTGCTAGGCATGTCCTTCGCCATCGTCTTCCGGGCGAAGCAATTCAGCCTCGGCGCTGAAGGTCAGCTCTACTTCGGCGCGCTGGTCTCCGGCATTATCGCGCTAAACTCGCCGCATATCCCGGGCGTGATTCTAATCCCCTTTATCATTCTGGCATCTGCCACCGCCGGCTTCATCTATGGGCTGATACCCGGCGCGCTGAAAGCCTACCTGGGCGCCAACGAACTGGTCTCGACGCTGATGCTCAACGTCATCGCCACCCGCTTCTTCGAGATGGTGCTCAACTTCCAGCTCAAGCCGCCCGACGCCGGTTATGTCGCTTCCAGTAAGTTTACAGACAACGCCATCCTGCCGGTCATCGTGGAGAATACGCAGGTCACCATCGCCGTCTTCATCTTGGCGATCGTGATCGTCATCTCCTGGCTGCTGATCCGCCGGACGCCGCTGGGCTACGAGATTCGCATCATCGGCTCCAACTTGAGGTTCGCCGATTATGGCGGCGTCAATTCAAAACGGACCATCATGCTGGTGATGGCGATCGGCGGCTTCGTGGCCGGCTTGGCAGGCATGCACCTGGCGAACGGCATCCACCGTCAGTTGATTCTGAATATCTCGTTCGCGCTGGCATTTGAAGGGGTGGTGGTCGCCTTGCTGGCACGCTTAAATGTGCTGGTCGTGCCTTTTACCGGCTTGCTCTACGCCTATCTGCGGGCGGGCGCGCAGTTCATGGAGCGCGATGCCAACGTCAGCTTCGAAGTAGTGCGCATGATCCAGGCGATCATCATCTTGCTGATCACTGCCGAAGCGCTGGTGACCTTCTTCCAGGCGCGGCAGAAACGGGCTGATATCGACGAGACGGGCCACAGCGTTGAAGCACTGGAGGCCGCCAATGTTTGATAATGTAATTGACGCCATTTTCAGCGCGATATTTCTTTCAGCTATCCTGCGCGTCACCACGCCGATCTTGCTGCCCTCGCTGGGCGCGCTTATCTCGGAGAAAGCCGGCGTGCTCAACATCGGCTTGGAAGGCATGATGCTATCATCAGCCTTCACCGGGGTGGTCGTCAGCGCTTATTCGCAAGACTGGTTCGGCTACGAAACCGGCGTGACCATCGGTCCCTGGCTGGGTCTGCTGCTGGGGGTATGCGTTTCGCTGCTGCTCTCATTTGTGCTGGCGTTCTTCCACCTCGATCTGAAAGGCGATCTCTTCCTTTCCGGCATTGCGCTGAACATCTTCGGCTCGTCGGCGACGGTGGCGATTATGTTCGAATTAACCGGCGACCGCGGCAATACCAGCACACTGGCGAGCTTGCAGATGCCCTTCATTCGGCTGCCGGAATTCATCAATCAGATTCCGCTCATCGGCGAAGGTTTCTACACCGTTTTTGACAATCAGAGTGTGATGACCTGGATCGCTTTCATCTCTGTTTTCGTGGTGTCGTTCTTTCTCTACCGCACGCCGATCGGCATGCACCTGCGCGCGGTGGGGGAGAACCCGGAAGCGGCGGCATCGGTCGGCATCAACGTCAAGAAGATTCGCTATATGGCGCTGCTAATCAGCGGCGCCTTCGCCGGGCTGGGCGGCATCCACATGGGCATGGGCTACTTGCAGCTCTTCCAGCGCGATATGACCAACGGGCGCGGTTTCATCGCCCTGGTGACGCCATCGCTGGGCGGCGGCACACCGGCTGGCACGATGGTCGCCTCGCTGGTATTCGGCTTCTTTGACGCGCTCGGCATCCGCATTGGCTCGCTGGAGATCCCGGCGCAACTGCCGCAATCCATCCCTTATTTCGCCACCGTGCTGGCGCTGGTGATTTATGCGCTGCAACGGCGGATTTCGCAGCGGGTCAACGAGATGCGCACGGCCTCCGGCGCAGAATTCGACGCGGCTTTCTGGACTTCGATTCAGCGCATCAGCATTCTGCACATGCTCTTGATGATGTTCGCGGTGATCGGCGTGGTCACGAGTGGCGCCATTCTGTCAGCGCCCAATGGTTTCGGCGGCGCGGAGGCGGCGCTGCCGGCCGGTGTACTGATCGGCATCGTTTCCATCGCGCTCTTCCTCATCGGCTTGCCCTTCGTCAACGATATCTTCCGCATTCAGGAACGCTGGACGGCGAGCGCGCTGGTGACGATTGTGTCGCTGGGCATCTACTTGACCCTGTTCCTGGCGCTCTTCTTCGAGCCGCTGCTGGCTGTCTTGCTCGGCTTGGCGGCAAGCGCGCTGGTCTGGTACATGATCGGCGGACGCGTGCTGATGCGCTCGGGGCTTAAAGACAAGAGCGTATAGAGTACAGAAACGGCAAAATGAGGCGCTGCCGGCGCTGGTGCTTGGTGCCGATAGCGAGTGAGTGAGCTAGCGTGCTTGCCGGCATGACCGTGCTATAATAGGCTGAGAGTCTCGTGTGGAGTAAACATGGAATTGACCTTAGACGTCTATATCGTATTCCAAGCCATAACCGTGATTGTGATTGTTGCCACCTTCGTCTGGCGGCTGCCTTCCAAGGGCGATATCAAGCGGCTCGACGACCGCATCGACAAGCTGGACGTTAAATTGAGCGACCGCATCGACAAGCTGGATGCTAAGACAGGCGACCGCATCGACAAGCTGGACGTTAAATTGAGCGACCGCATCGACAAGCTGGACGTCAAGATGGGCGACCGCATCGACAAGCTAGACGCCAAGGTGGACAAGAACTTCGCGACATTGGACTCCAAAATGGATGATCTTCGCAAGGAAACCAAATCGGATATTCAAAGGCTGGAAGACCGGGCGGAAAAAGCCAATGAATATCACGCCAGGAGCGTTGATCTGCTGGACGCTATCCGCCGACAGCTGGAGGAACGCAGGGAGCCGCTTTAGGCGGAGCCTGCGCTTCCTTAAGCTAGCGTGAAGCCAATGCAAAACAAAATCCTCGGTGGACTCTACGGGCAAGCACTCGGCGACGCCTTCGCCATGCCGGCGCAGGTGCATCCGGACGACACCGAGCGCTGCTTCGGCTGGCTGGATACCTGGCAGGACGCGCCCGACGACCACATCGTGCATGCCGGGCTGCCGGCCGGGCGCATCACTGACGACTCCGAGCAAGCCTTCTCCATCGCCCAAGCGGTGATTGAGGCGGGCGCGGTCACGCTCGAGGCGGCGGTCAAGGGACTGGTCACCTGGTACGACCGCGTCGATGGCGACAACTCGCCTTACGTGGGACCCAGCACCCGCCGCGGCGTCAATGCCCTCAAAGCCGGAGACGACCCGTCAACGACCGGCTTGTGGGGCGATACCAACGGCGCGCCCATGCGCATCTCGCCCATCGGCTTGCTGCATCCGGGTGATATCAGCGGGGCGGTTGCCGACACGGTCACGGTCTGTATGCCGACTCATTTCACGCAGCCGGCGGTTTCCGGCGCGGCTGCCGTCGCCGCTGCCGTGGCGCTGGCGATGGTCGACGGCGTCTCGCTCGACGAGGTGATCGCAGCGGGCTTGCAAGGCGCAGAGCTGGGACGCGCGCACGGACGGCGCTGGTTCGGCTGTTCAGCCGCATTCAAGATCGAGCAAGCGCTGGCTATCGCAAACAGCAGCGCTGACAAACGCACCCGCCTTCGCCGCATCTATGACGAAGTAGGCGCGACACTCAACGTTCCGGAGACGGTCGGCGCCGCTTTCGGCGTGCTGGCGATGGCGGGTGGCGATCCCAAGGAGACGGCGATTCTGTCGGCCAATCTCTCCGGCGATGCCGATACCATCGGCGCAATCGCCTGCGCCATGGCCGGCGCCTACGCTGGCTTCGATGCCATTGCCGCGCAGGACATTGCCGTGCTGGAAAGCGACTCCGTCTTCCGCGAGTACGATGTGCGCGCGATCGCCGAAGGCTTGCGCAGTTTGATAGACAAGAGTTAGAACGCGTGATTCTTGTGACTCAGGCAAACAGACTATCGGTCGTGCATAGACTCTCATCAAAAGCTGTCGAACTGGAAATTTTCGCGGACCTTCGTTCTTGCCGCGATTCAGTCACCCCTCCCTGATGCTTCGGGTCACGTAGACATAGACCTTCGGGAGGGGACGGGGGAGGGGTAGATCAAAGCGCGATTCGCGGCGCCTAAACGCTTGGTCTCCGTCGGCGATCTGGTCGTCGATCTGCTGCTGGATGTGAAGCTGCCCGTGCTGGCGGCGCAGCATCAAACGGCGCGCGCGCTCAAGTTTGAAGCCGGCGGCGCTTGCACGACCATCCTGGCAGCGCGGGCGATGGGCCTGCAGGTGGCGGCGCTGGGCACGGTCGGCGACGATGCTCAGGGGCGGATGCTGCTGGAGATTCTCGCTGAGGCGGCGGTCGATACCGCGGCGCTGCAGACCCCGCCGGGCAGCACGACCACGACCGTCGTGGCGCTGACAGACACAGCCGGCGGCGGTCACGTCTTCCTCGGGTATTATGGCATCGGCGCTGACATCGGCATGAATGAGAGGGCTGGCGAGCTGCTCGCTGCGGCGGATGCAGTGTTTGTCCCCGGTTACACACTGGTGGAAGAGCGCCTGGGAGATCTGGTCACGGGCGTCTATGAGCAGCTCGCGCGCAGCAAGAGGCGCGTCTATTTCGATGTCGGTCCCTTCCTGGGAAAATCGTCGCCGGCGCAGGCGCATCAAGCCTTGAGCGTCACGGATGTGCTGC
Organism: Phototrophicaceae bacterium; assembly: GCA_965223515.1. Classification (GTDB taxonomy): domain Bacteria; phylum Chloroflexota; class Anaerolineae; order Aggregatilineales; family Phototrophicaceae; genus UBA6055. The sequence continues at coordinate 2,259,769 of CBDCWK010000002.1, read as the reverse complement.
TGCTGACGGCCGACGAAATCCCCTTCGTTACGCTGGGCGATACGGGTGTGGATGCTTGCCGCGGCTTGCTTGAGCGCCATCCGGCGCTGACCATTGTGCTGAAGCTGGCGGAGACCGGCTGCCGCATCATGACGCGCGATCTGGACTTGGCTTGCCCGGGTTTCGCCATCGACCTGGTTGATACGGTTGGCGCGGGCGATGCCTTTGCCGGCGCCTTCATCTGGGCGGATTTGCAGAGGCATTCTCCCGCAGAATGTGGCACAATCGCCAACGCGATGGGCGCCGCCAGTGTGCAGAAAGCGGGTGCCGGGCGCAATGTGCCCACCTGCGCCGAAGTGCAGCGGATTCTGGACGACGATAATACGGGGATAAATCTGTCATGCTGAAATCAGTCGAATTGGAAACGCCCGCGGGCGATGCGCTGGTGGATATCACGCCGCAAGTCAAAGCCGCTGTCGCCGAGAGTGGTGTGCAAGCCGGCATCTGCGTCGTGATCGTGCCGCATACCACCGCCGGCATCACCCTGAACTCGGGCATGGATCCGGCCACGCCGGCCGATATTCTGGCGGATATCAAACGCCTGGTACCCACGCGCGTGGATTTCATTCACCAATACGATACGCCCGCCGATGCCTCCGGTCATATCAAAGCGACCTTGGTCGGCAACAGTGTCACGCTGGCGATCGACGAGGGAAGTCTCTTAATTGGCTGGTCGCAGAGCATCATGTTCTACGAATTCGATGGACCGCGCAGCCGCACTGTGCAAGTCAAGATCATCGCCGGTTGAATTGAACACAGTGACGCTCTCGAAAATATCGTAGGGGCGACTCAGTGAGTCGCCCGCCTGCGCCATCCATTACCGACTAATTTATCGCATGACTTACTTAGTAGTACTGAGGTCATTGAGGAGGGATCACGCATGACCAAGAAAATCATCATTGATACCGACCCGGGCGTGGACGATACCATGGCGATCTTCTTCGCCCTCTGCTCGCCGGAGCTGGAGGTCGTCGGCTTGACAACGATCTTCGGCAACGTGCATACCCAGCTGGCGACCAAGAACGCGCTGCGTTTGCTCGAGATCGCCGGATGCCCGGATATTCCCGTGGCTCATGGCGCTGACGACGCGCTGACCGGTCCCTTTGAAGGTCCGGCGCCCTTTGTGCATGGCGCCGACGGACAAGGCGATATCGACCTGCCGGATCCAGCCGGCAAGGCGATCGACATCAGCGCGGCGCAATTCATTATCGAGCAGTTGCGCGCCAATCCAGGCCAGATCACGCTGGCGCCGGTCGGTCCATTGACCAATATCGCGCTGGCTTTACGGCTGGAGCCGCGCATCACCGAATGGGTCGATGAGGTGGTGCTGATGGGCGGCAATGCGCTGGCGCCGGGCAATGCCAGCCCAGCCGGCGAAGCCAATATCCGCAACGACCCCGAAGCGGCTGATCTGGTCTTCGGCGCTGATTGGCAAGTGACCATGGTCGGCTTGGATGTGACCCTGCGCGTGCACATGAAGCCCGAGCACATAGCCGAGTATGAGACGCACGGCAATCCCATGTCGGATCATATCACGCGCGTCCTGCCGCATTACCGCAATTACTTCGAATCCAATTACGATGCCGAGGGCATCTTCGTGCACGATTCCAGCGCAATCGCCTACCTGCTTGATCCGACGCTGTTCAAAGTGCGGCGTTGGCCCATTCGCGTGGGCACACAGGGGCTGGGGCGGGGCAAGACCTGGCCCGCCACTGGTGGACGGATTCTGCAGGCCTGGGAAGGTCGTCCGCTGGTGAATGTCTGCGTTGATGTCGATGGCGAGCGGCTGGTGGAGCTGGAGGCGGATCGCTTGCGTGGGGCTTAGGTTCTAATCTTATTCACCACAGAGGCACAGAGGGTCATTTATACCCTGAACTTTTACAGTGGGACAACCAGAGGATAGTTAAATCTAGCTGGTCATATATTTGCCATACCCCGCGTTTCTCATAGCATCCTCAAGCCGGTCTACACGATCGGCAGTACGGTCTTGTTGATCACGATAACTTGAGATGCCGGTTGTGATCTCTGCGAACCACCTGCCATTTTCTTCGCGCATATCGTTAATTGCCGTCTCGATATTATCTATCCGATTGCTCATCGCCGTCTCGATATTATCTATCCGATTGCTCATCGCGGCTTGATTCTGCAGGATTTGGTCGAGCTTCTCTTCCATACCAAGCTTCCTCTGCGGACGCGCATATCCTCTTACAACTCTTCGTGATACTAACATGTTATAAACTTATTGTCAAAGTATTGTTAACACATTATCAAATCGCTGGGTGACCCCATGCAGCTTGTGCGCGTATGCTCATATTTGGCGACAGAAGATTGGTTTCGCGGAGCAATAAGTCCATCCATGCACAAGTTGAAAAGTGATCGGCGGCCTGTAACTGAAAATCTCTTAGCTATCGCACTCTCCTTCTCATTGCAGCGGTCATATCAAACTTTCCATACTCTCCAGCCTAGTCCCGATATATCTGCTGCATGACGGCGAATTCGTTGAACAGCATCCACTCCTTGTGGATCACGCCGTCCTTGATTTCCTGCTGCGTGATGCTCCACATATTGATCCGCCGACCGCTGGGCGCGCCATAAATGCCCCTGCCGCGATGCGTGCCGACCAGGCTCCAGCGCACTGACACCAGGTAGCCATCGTCATCGTTGCCCATCCAATAGATATCATCAATCTGCAGCATCAAGTCGGGGAACATCGCCATCAGGCTGAGGATGAAAGACTGATACTCGCCGCGACCGTAGAAGACGCGCCCCGTGCTGCCGCGGAAGGTCAGCGAGGGATCGTACGCGCGCGTGACTTCTTTCAAGCTGCGCCGATTCCAGATATTGTGCCAGGTGCGGCGGACGAATTCCTCGACATCGAAACCGCTGCCTCCCGAAGAATCGGGCGGCGCTTGACAATAGTCCGGCTTGCCTTGACCGGGCAGCCGCTCCGCCTCGCCGAAGCGCGGGTCATCGCCGCTGTCAGCCAGCTCATTGCCCAGCGACCGCGCCATCTCAGGCAAATCGAAGCCCAGCTGAAAAATCATGCTCGCCGTGTCGTATACCACCCATTCGGCGAAGATCTCGTTCTCCAGCGAGACGCAATTGGCGATGCGCCAGAGCTCGACCTTATTGCCGGTCGGCGGACCATAACGCGAGTAGCCGCTGTTGTGCCCCATAATGACGGTGCGGTGCGAGGTGTGAAAGCCCACCTCGTCATTGCCCGCCCAGATGATCTCATCGGCGAAGAGGCGGATATCGGGAAAAGCATTGATGGTGTGCGCGGTATCGCGACGATCTTCCCGCTGCCGTATTGCAGACCGTAGTCATCGTAGACGCGCGAGTTTTGGCGGTAGCTGTCGTAGATATAGCCGATGTCTTTCTCTTCCCAGATGCGGTGGGTGATGCGCACGATATAGTCGATGATATCGACGTAAGTCTCATCGAAGCCGCGCATGCTCTGTACCCGCTCCCTGCCCGGTTTGCGCAGCAGCGCATCGCTGCCACCTTGCGCCGCCAGCGAAATCGAATAGTTAACCGGCATAATGCCCGCGCCATGTTCGATGGCGATCGGGTCAGACGCATTGCCGCGCGCTGATTCGGTGGGCTGCTCTTTGTCCATGCTTGCCTCTCAATGCTTGTCGCGCTCAGGGCCGCGGATAGCTGATCGCCAGCATGCCTTCAATATCCAGCGGATCGACGCCGTAAAGCTGCTTCAAATCAGCGCGCAGGGCCGCCTCCGACCCCAACTCGCCTTCCAGCGGCAGCGCCAGACGCCGTCCTTCTTGCAGCGCCGACTCGCGGGTCGCCACTTCCATCATCATCGCCATCAGCGCGTCTTCGTCTGTGTATTCCGATTCGCGCAAGCCGCGGATGGACTCGGCGAAATCGACGATATGGCTGATGACGGCGGCGCTGTAATAATTGCGCCGGTGATAAGCGCTGGCGCCCAAGCGGAAGGGATTGCTGTATTCGATGCGGCCCGTCGGCAGATCGACATGCGACGAGAGCCAATCACGGCCGTCGCCGAGGTGCACGATGGGGTAGGCGAGATCGTGTTGTCCGCCTTTGGCCAGCGCCCCATCGGTGCAGTAGCGCACTTCGCCAATGCCGCTCCAGCCTTCGCCGGCTTGCTGCACGATAGCGCCGCGCGCGCCCGCCAGCTCGGTGTAGCCCGGGCGGGGATAACGCCCCAGCATGCTCTTGATATTGCCGGCGTGGTCGATGACCAGGGCGTCATCGGGGAACCAGAAAAAGTGAGCGCGATACTTCTCCGACTCGTGATAGCGGTGAGCCAGTTGATAGTGTCCTTCGATGGGCATCGAATGCGAAATCGCCTGCACGGCAGTCGGATGCGCTTCAAAGAATCTTATCCAACGCGAATTATTGTGATAGCCGGTGTGGTCGTGCCAGCAGGTCAGGCGCTTGACCTCACCGATGAAACCGTCTGCGGCGATCAGCTTCATCATTGTGATCATATCGCGATAGCCGATGAGCTTCATGCTTCTGTACTTTCGCAGTAGCCAACTTCGCCGCCGCCGAGCGGCTAGGCTGGCTTCCCTTCCACAACCGGGAAACCGGCTTCGGCCAGTTCAGCGGCGATGCGCTCCACTTCGTCGGGCGGCAGCGGACGGATGGGCTTGCGCATGTGCATCGACGGGAATTTGCCCAGCAAGGTCATAGCGCATTTCATCCGCTGATGAGCATCGCTGGAAGGTTCACCGAAACGATAGACGATCTGCGAGAGCGGGCGCACTTTGCTCTGCAAATAATTAGCTTCTTCCAGATCCCCGCTCAAAGCCGCTTTGACCAGCGCCGTGATCAGCTCCGGCACGAAGCCGGCGAAGCCCACCAGAGCACCATCGGCGCCATCGAGCAAGGTCACCAGCAAGTATTCGTCCTGACAGCTGATAATGCTTACGTCAGGCGCGGCGCGCTTGAGATTGCGGTAGTCGAATGCCCAGCGGGACATATCGCGCGTGCCCATCTTGATGCTGACGACCCGGTCGATCTCGACCATCTCCAGCATCTCGCTCAGGCTGTAGCCGGCTTTCGTCCAGGCCGGATATTGATGCACGATGATGTCGATATCGGCGCCCTCGGCGACATCTTGAAAGAAGCCGACCGCCGTCTCGCTGGCCCGGCCGAAGCGCAGCCAGTGGTGCGGCGGCATCAGCAAGATGGCATCGGCGCCCACTGCCTTCGCCGCCAGCGTCTGCGCGATTGCCTCATCGCTGCCCTCGGCGCAGACGTCCGATACCACCTTGACTTTATGGCCCACTTCGTCGGCGATGATCTCGGTGACGCGCGCCCGTTCATGATTGCGCAGCGACATCACCTCGCCGGTATGCCCATTGCAGACCAGACCGGTGATCCCATCGACCGAGGTCAGATACTGCGCGTACTCGCGCAAGCCGATCTCGTCGATGGAGCCGTCATCGTTGAAGGGGCAGAGTGTGGCCGGCAATACGCCGGTCCAGGGTTTTTCATTCATGCTTATTCCTTTCCTAAAATAGTGATCCTAATCTGGAAGCAGTGATTTCAAGAACTTACGACGCATATCTGTTTCTGCTAAGCGGAATTCACCACCGAGGCACAGAGATATTTCCGCTCCTCCTAATCTAGCCGATATTGCTCCAAAAACTCGTAATTCGGCGTGACACCCAAGCCGGGCCGATCCGGCACTTGCAGCCAGCCGTCTTCATCCAATGCCATCTTTTCTTCAAAGATATGCGCGCGATTGACATCAACGGTCTCGCGATAAAACTCGACGATCAGCCCATTCGGTATGGCGCCGACCAGTTGCAAATGCACCTCTTGATCGCCGTGTGGCGCGATGTGCAAATTATGCGCGGCCGCCAGCGCCGCCACATTCATGAACTCAGTGATGCCGCCCAGTATCTGCGCATCGGCATTGTAGATTGTTGCGGCGTCATTGGCGATGAGATCGCGGAAGCCATAGCGCGTGTATTCGTTTTCGCCGGTCGCAATCGGGATGGACGTGGAGCGCGCCAAGATACCGTGCCCGCGATAGTCGTCCGCGGGGAGCGGCTCCTCGAACCAGAAAACATCATAGGGCTCCAGCTTGCCGGCTATGTTGATGGCTTCCCGCAGGCTGTACGCGCAGTTGGCATCCACCATCAGCTTGACGTCAACGCCGACGGTTTCCCGCGCGACTCTTACGCGCTCAACATCTTCATGAATCGATGCGCCGCCGATCTTCATCTTTACCGCTTTGGCGCCCAGCATCAAGTTGGCTTCCATTTCGGCCGCCAAGCCAGCCAGCCCCTTGCCCTCTTCATAGTAGCCGCCGGCGATATAGGCGGGCACGCGATCACGGAAGCCGCCCAGCAGCTTGTGCACGGATTTTCCGGTCGCCTTGCCCATGACATCCCAGAGCGCAATGTCGATGGCGCTGATATGGCGTGTGCTGAGGCCGCGCCGTCCGACCAGCTTGGGTTCCCAGAGCGCCTCCCAGATGCGGCGGTAATTGAAAGGGTCTTCGCCAATCAGCTGCGGCTTGAAATATTCATGCAGTCCCTGCGCCACTTTCGCCATGCCGGGCGCCGGCGGATTATGCGCCCAACCGCTGCCGCTGATGCCCGCGTCGGTATGCACGCGCACCAGATTCATGCCGCTGTGGGTGTAGGTGTGCTTGCCGTTGCGTATCGGCGTGCCTCGCTCCCAGCGGTATTGACACAGTTCTACCTCAGTGATCTTCATTTTGGTCTTTCCTCAAGGCCTGAATAAGGTTGCTGCGCCGGACGATCCTCGGACCGGCTAAATGCCGTCGATCGGACCCAGTCGCTGGGTCGGTAATGAACATCCACAGTCATTCTATCTCCGGCGTAAAACATATTGTGCAACTCGCTTCGATTTGCTGCCCACCGGGTTGCGCCGCGCGATTTCACTAAGCAATTCGCACTGTCGCTCGGCAATCTGCCGCAGCGAATAGTGCCGCACTGCGAATGCCCGGGCATTCGCGCCCATCTTAATCATCAGCTCGGGTTGAGCAAAGACCGCGAGCGCGGAGTGCCGCCAGCATCCCGTGCGTATTATGCGACTTTATAATCTGAGACCGCAATAAGGGCAGGGCATGCACCTGGAAGAGGCGGCGCTGATATGTCTTGCGTAGCAAGCCCATCCAGTTGCACAGAATCCGTATGCCGGGCAGTCGCGCTGCGAATTCATACTCGCTCATTGCACCCTCACGCGAGGATCGAGGATTGGATAGATCATGTCTACCAGGAAGTTGCTGACAAAGATAATCAAGGTGCCGACCACCGCAACCGCCATGATGATGGGATAATCGACCTTGCGTATGCCTTCGATGGTAAGCAGCCCGAAGCCGGGAATATTGTAAATTAGTTCAGCAAATAATGACCATTGATAAGGGCGATCATGATCAAGCCAACAGTCGTGACGACCGGCGTCAATACCGGGCGCAGCAAACGTATGAGCAGGAATGATGCCATGATGAAGTGCCTTTGCTGCACCGGCCTTCAGACTGACAGCCACCTGTAGGGGCGATCCGGCGGATCGCCCAATTCTGCAAACGGTGGCGAGAGCGGGCGACTCAGCGAGTCGCCCCTACAAATTTGCTGTGACTGGGATCCATTCCCCAAGTCGAATTACATCCTGTCGATGGTGATCTTCCAGGGTTCGATCACGCTGACATCCGGACCACTATAGTAGTTCATGACGTGCTCGCGGGCGTTGGCGGTGCGCAAGGGCTTGCCGAAGTGCATGATGACGTAGTCGCCCTCATATTGCGCCTGCGCTTCGAGCGCCAACTCACAGCGCCGCGGATCATCCGGCTGCAGGGTCAGCGCTGGTGCTGGACGAACCCGATTGCCTGAACGCCGCCACCATCATCGTCGAGCGCGTGCTTGAGCGGCGGACGCCCGGCGGCGGCTGGGATCGCATGTTGGGCGAACCGCACTGCGGCTGCGGCTATCCACGCTGTAGTGGCGAAGCCGGCTTTATGATCTGCGTCCTGGTCTCCGGCTTGAAGCGCTATCATCACCTGACCGGCCGAGCCGACCTGGCTGAGGCGATCGTGGGCGGGGCGCGCTGGCTGATCCGCGAGACCTTCGATCACGATAGCGGGCACTTCCGCTATACCTCTTGCGAAAACCGCTCGCTGGGCGGCAACTATCAGTGTACGCAGTGGGCGATGGAAGCCCTGGCGGCCGGCTGGGAACTCTCCGGAGATGCCGAGATTGGCGAGATTCTGCGCCGAGGGCTGGCGTCTATAGGCCAATATCCCGCGCGCATCGGACACCTGGGCATGGGCAAAGCCATGTCGCAGCAAATGCGCTATGTGCCTACAATTCTGGCATCACTGGCAAAACGACCCTTGGAGGAAATCAATGACTGATTGGACAAACAGGCTGGCGATCATCAGCGACGAAGCCGACGACTCTTTCGCCGAGGCGGTTGACTTCTGCCTGCCGCTGGGCATCCGCGCTTATGAGCTGCGCAAGCTGGAGGGCGGGCGCTTCCCGCAGGTCACCGAGCGCGCCCTGCAAGAGGTGGCCGACACGGTCGCCGTGCACGACCTGGACCTCATCGGCGTCAGCCCCGGCTTCTTCAAAGGACCGCTGGACGCCGCCGTTATCGAGCGCACCTTTGAGCACGACCTTCCCAAAGCCTTCCGCTTGATGGAGCGCCTGGGCATCCGCCGCATGACCCTCTTCACCTTCCGCCGCAGCGGTCCTAAAGACCCTATTCCGGCTGAAATCTACGATCATCTGGGACGGGCGATTGAGCTTTGCGCGCGCGAAGGCATCGAGGTGGTGCTGGAAAACGCCTCGAGCATCTTCAGCAACACCGGCGCGAATCTGGCGACAATCGCGCGAGAGCTGGGCGTAGGCGTCGTCTGGGATCCCGCCAATGGCGCCGCTTCCGGCGACCGCTCCTGGCGCGTTGGCTACGCTGAAGTCCGCGATCTGCTCGTCCATGCCCACTTCAAGAATTGGACGCAAGCTGACGGTTTCGTGGCCATCAACAATGGCGTGGTCGACATGGCCGGGCAGGTGGCGGCGCTGATAACCGATGACTACCCCGGCTACTACTGCCTGGAACCGCATCAATGGAATGACCGCCGCAACGCCGTAAGCGATAACTGCGAACAGCTCTTGACGCTGCTGGCGTCCGCCGCGCGGCGGCAGCGATAAGGTCTGCTGCGCTCGCGACAAGTAATCATCCTGTCACTCTTTCGCGCGTTATTTTGAAGAGACTAGGAGGCGAACATGCCGGAGAGAATTCGCTCGATCGTAGTCGGCATGGGCGGCATCAGCCGTTCGATGCTGAGAATCTTGTCAGAGAAAAGCTGGCATGAAGTCGTCGCCGTGGTGGATGTCAACGAGGGGGCGCTGAGGCAAGCGGCTGCAGATTTGTCGCTGGATGACTCGGCGCTCTTCACCGATCTGGAACGCGCTTTTCACGAAAAAGCAGCCGATGCCGCGCTGATCAATACGCCCTCGGAATGGCATCATCTACAAGCCGAGACGGCGCTGCTGGCGGGTTTGTCGCCCTTGGTCGCCAAGCCGCTGACCAACGACTTCGCCCAGTCGCGAGACCTGGTGGACCTGGCTGACGAGCGGGACATCAAGCTAGCCGTCGGCCAGCAGATGCGTTACTTCCGCCACTATCTGACCATTGCCGAGTTTGTCGCTTCCGGCGCGCTGGGCGAGATCGAGCAGATCTACTTCTTCAACGCCAAGCCACGCCATCAAGCGCGCAATCTAGCCGGCTTCGAGCAGCCGGTGCTCTGGGAGATGACCTGCCACCACCTGGACTGCCTCTTCGCCATCCTGCCCGATCTGATACCGGAGTCGGTCATCTGCGATGGCTTTCTGCCTTCCTGGTCAGTCTACGACAGCGCCTGCATGTCAACGGCGACCATCTCGACGATCCCCGCTTCGAGCCCTTTTACGCGCGTGCCGCTGCCCTCGGTGTACCGCTGGTCTTGCATCCGACCGTGCCGATATGGGGCGATGCCATCAGCGATCACAGCATGATTCCGATGGTGGGCTTCATGGTCGATACCTCATTTGCCATGCTGCGCCTGATCCTCGGCGGCGCCCTGGAACGGCATCCGCAGCTCAAGGTGGTGCATCCACACTGCGGCGGCGTCCTGCCCTATCTGATGGGGCGGGTGGTCGAGCAGACCGAGGTCAAGCGCCGCGGCCGCGACCACATCACGCAGTCGCCGCGCGAGACCTATCGGCGCGTCTACCTTGATCTGGTGTCGCCATCGCAGCTGGCGGTGAATTATGCGCTGGACTTCGCCGGCGCTGATAAGCTGCTCTTCGGCAGCGACCACCCCTGGGTCAGCATTGACGCCATCATGCAATATGCGCGCGCGCTCGCTTGCTCGAAAGAAGACATGACGAAGATCCTGGGCGGCAACGCGCGGGCGCTGTTTGGGATCGGGTAGCGCAACTCTCTGTGCCCTCTGTGTCTCTGTGGTGAAAAAAGCTTGTAGAATGCTCGCTAACCTTTGATGTCCAGATAAACCCTGCTTCCGTTACCGCCATCTTTTGACGCCAAACCGCGAAAATGTTATGCTCAGCCGCTATATCCGAGTACCGATTTCGTCCGGCGGGTCAATTTCCAGGAAATTGGATTACAAGATTGCCATCTACACAGAAAAAGTTTGGGTAGGAGAAGATCATGCCACTATTTGATTATCCCGAGTTTTTGGAAAACTGGGACCAAAAGATTAATCGCTATGCCATGCAAAAGGTCGAATATGGCGCCGACGGCGTCGCCGAAAAAATGGCGGAGATCGAAGCGACGCTCAGGGAGAAGCTCGCCGAGCTGATAGCGCTGCCCGATGACGAGGCGCTGGCGCAGGCCGAACCCGACGACCTGGCGGCGATTCAAGCGCTGCGCCCGACGGGAAAACGGCGCATGTGGACAGCCATCCCCGATGATTTCCGCGACCGTCTGGAAGGCGCGTTCATCGGACGCTGCGCCGGTTGTACGCTTGGCGCGATCGTCGAAGGCTGGGATGTGGCGCGTATGGAGCGCTGGGCAGATTATCTCGGTGATGAATACCCGCTGATGGATTACTGGAGCGCGGCGGAACGACCCCATGACCGCAACTACCAGACCAGCGCTCGCGAAACCTTCACAGTGGCAAAGATGGACGGCGTACCCACTGACGACGACATCAACTACACCCTGCTCGGCTTGATGATCCTGGAAGAATACGGCGCCGATTTCACGACCGATGACTTGGGCGAAGCCTGGGTCAAGTATCTGCCCTTTGCTTTCACCGCCGAGGGCATCGCCCTGGACAACCTGCGCAAGGGCGTGCCGGCGCTGCAAGCCGCCGATGTCGACAATCCTTGTGTGCAATACATCGGCGCCGATATCCGCTCCGACCCCTGGGGTTATGCCGCGCCCGGCTATCCGGAGAAAGCCGCCGAGTTCGCCCACCGCGATGCCACCGTCAGTCACCGCCGCAATGGCACTTACGGCGCGATGTACTTTTCAGCGGCCATTTCAGCCGCCTTCGCCGTTGACAATACAATCGAAGCTCTGCACATCGGACTGGAAGAGATTCCGGCCGATTGCTACCTGGCGCGTGAACTACGCTGGGCACTTGACGAAGCACCGTCTATTAACAATTACTTGGAAGCCCGTGCCGCCGTAGATGCGCGCTACCCGGGCATGCACAAAGTCCACGCCATCAATAATGCGGTCTTGACCGTCTGGGGCCTGACCGTTGGCGGCGACGACTACACCAAGGTCATCGGCGAGACGGTCGCCATGGGCTTGGATAACGACTGCACCGCCGCCACCGCCGGCAGCATCTGGGGCGCAGTTTATGGCAAAGGCGCCATTCCCAAGCACTGGCACAAGAACTTCAACAACAAAGTCCATACCTTCCTTTACGGACGGGACACCTTCGCCCTTGATGATATGATTGACCGCTTTGTCGCGCAGGCGCAAGCGATTGTGGCTGGCTAAAGGAGAAAACAGGCAAACATCGTATTCAACTGAATCGAGTCTGACAGCAAGCAGAATTTCGAAATGAAGCGTCTTCCAGCCTGAGTCGCGAAGACCAGATTATGTCTATTTGCCTTGACGAATGCCGCAACTGCCGATGACAGCTTCGCTTTTATTCCTCGATCCGCGAAATCTGGACTCAAGCGAAAATGCCGTGCTGGCCTTGGGCAAGGTCGAGAAATGTCCGGCGAATCCCCTATTCGTCGAGGAATATTTTGCCGATCCGCCCAAGCGCTGGGAAGCGCGCCTGGACAATGTCTATCCGAGCGTGATCTACGATGTAGACGATGGCATCTTCAAAGGCTGGTACAAGTCCTTTATCTATGACGTGGCATCGAATGACACGCCCCCCCGCCGAGCGCCCAAAGCGCGAATACACTGGCGGCGCGCGCGAAGAGGGCGTCTTGTACGCGACCTCGAATGACGGCAAACGCTGGGACAAACCAGCGCTCGGGCTGGTCGAATTTGAAGGCTCGCGGGAGAACAATATCGTCATGCGCCGGGCGACGCACGGCATCCATGCCGGCGGTATTCTCAAGGACCCGCACGATAGCGATCCGGCGCGCCGCTACAAGTTCGTACATCGCAATCCGCGGGCGCAACGGATGGCGAGCTGCTTCTCCGCTGACGGGCTGCGCTGGTCGCAGCCGCTTCTGTGGCCGGAGCACGATGCCGTTGGCGATACGCACAATAATGTGATCTGGCTGCCGGAGTCGCAACGCTACATTTGTATCACACGCGGCTGGTCGGATGGAGCTTTCCGTGGTGTGCGTACGGTCCTGCGCAGCCAGAGTGAAGACTTCCTGCACTGGTCGGAACCGGCCGAGATCATGCGCGGCGCTGATGCTCACGATCAGATCTACTCGATGCCGATCGCGCGCTATGGCCATCTCTTCATCGGCTTGCCGACAATATTTCACAAGGGCGATCCGACCGCTGCGGATTGGGACACCGTCGATACTGAATTGGCGATCAGCACCGATAGCGTGAACTGGCAGCGGATTTTCCCCGGCGAGCCGCTGATACCGCGCGGGGCCGGCAGCTACCCCGACGGGGAATACGATTGCGGCTGCATCTATGCCGCGGCGCCATTGGTAAATGGCGACAATATTCTGCTTTACTACGGCGGCAGCAACGGATTGCACAACGGCTGGCGCGAAGGCTCGCTCAATCTAGCCATCCTGGATATCGACCGCTTCGCCGGTTACGCGCCGCGAACGAGGCGTCAAAAGGCGCTGCTTAAGACCGCTCCCTTGCACCTGACAGGCGCTCCGATCACCCTCAACGCCGAAGTCGCAATCGGCGGCTGGATTCGCGCCAGACTGCTGGATAGCGGTGGCTTGCCGTTAGACGGTTTTGGGTTTGAGGACTGTATTGCCATCACTGAAGGCGGCTTGGCACGTGACCTGCGCTGGCAGGGCGAGCGGGTTGACAATCTGCAAGATCAGGCATTTCGCCTTGTCATCGAAATATGCGACGCCACTGTTTTCGCCATAACGGGTGTCGACCGCGTTAAAGCGTAAAATCAGTTTCAATGAGATTGCTCGCATTCCGCATGACGCAAATGCCGCTTGTGTGAAGAGGGCATGTTGTCGTCTGCCGAATGCAAGCTGAGTTGGGTCTGTCCCGCTAGCCGAAGTGGTCGTTAATGACCTGCCCGAACGGCTCCAGCGCGTGCGGCAAGCTGCGCCGTCCCAAGCCCAGCCGGAAGCTGTTGCCCTCGAACAGCATTACACTCGCCGGCAAGACCATCACCCCTTGCTCGGCCACCGCCAAGTCGGCCAAGTCGCCAACCGGCATGTCCGCCTTGAGCTCCACCAAGGTGATCGTGCCGGACTGCGGATAGCTGACCCAGAAGAGATCGCCAAACTGCCCGAAGAAAGACTTGCAGTGGGCGATATTCCGCTGGACGATGTCGACCGTCCTTTGGGTCAGCGCGCGCCAATTCTCCAAGCCGATCAGCGCCAGTATCTCGCTGGGTCCGCTGGCACAGATGGTGACGTAACTCTTCAGCTCTTGCAGCTCATGAGACAGCGCCGCATCCTGCGTGATCAGCCAGCCGACGCGCAAGCCGGGCAAGCCGAAGCATTTCGACAACCCGCCCAGCGCCACCGACTTTTCATACAGCTCGCAGGCGGAGGGCAAACGCAATTGCGGATCATGCTCGCTGAAGCGGTAGATTTCATCGGAGAAGAGAATCAGGTCGTGCTTGCGCGCCAGCTCGACGATGCGCTCGAAGTCGGCGCGGTCCGGCAGATAGCCGCTGGGATTGTGCGGGAAGTTGATGATGAGCATTTTCGTGTCCGGGCGGATCAGCCTCTCCAGCTCATCGACATCAAAGTGCCAGCCGCTTTCGCTCTGTCGCTGATGCCAGAAAGACAGCTCACAGCCATTCGCCCGCGCGATTTCCCAAAGTGACTGAAAACTGGGGCTGATCGCCACCACATGATCGCCGGCTTCGAGCAGCGCATTCATCGTCAAGTAGATGCCTTCTTCCGGCACCACCTCGATCACATCATCGGCGGCGATGCCGTGGTGCATATGTGCGATGGCGGCGCGCAATTCCGGATGTCCTTGCGACTCGGTGTAACCCAGCCACATATTTTCGAACTGTTCGCGGCGCTGGGGACTTGCGTAGCTCAGCAATTCCGGCAGCGTCAGCGGCTCGCAATCCGACGAGCTGATGCCATAAGGCGCGCTGAATTCGTGCTGGCGGAAGAAGTGTTCGATTTCAAAGCGGGCGTATTTCATATGTGAGATGGCTCATACTAAGTTCGGCACAGGATAATTCACCACAGAGGCACAGAGGGCACAGAGATTGTTTCTTGATTGTATGGAGAAAACTTGCCCTCTGAATTCGCCCAAGGCTAGTTCAGTACAAGCGCAAGCCTGCGTATTCCAATTCAGGATCTTCAAGCGCTGCCGCCTAGAGCCGCTCCCGCAGCATCGCCGCCATAATCGCCGACCGCTCCGGCAGCGACGAGATCTCGCCATACTCCGTGATCGCGTGGCCGCCATCGCCGACGATGCCCATGCCATCAAACGTGGGCACACCGAGCGCCGCCGTCTTGTTGCCATCGGAGCCGCCGCCGGTGCTGCCTTCCTTGATTGTCAAGCCCATCTCGGCTGCCAGCCCTTGCGCCCGCTTAAAAAGCGCGGCGATCTCAGGACTGCGTTCCATCGGCGGTACGCCAACTCCGCCTTCGATTACCAGCTCCGCTTCCGGATGGCGCGCCTGCAAGCTCATGATTTGGTTGTGAATCGCCTGCGCATTGGCTCGCGTGGTCGCCCGCACATTGATCTCGATCCGCGCCTCGGCCGGCACCACGTTGGGCCGCGTCCCGCCGCTGATGACGCCGACATTGGCCGTCGTGCCGATGTCGTAATTTGTCATTGCCTGCACCGCCAGGATTTGATGCGCGATCTCTTCTATCGCGTTGATGCCGCGCGCGTGGTCAGCTCCCGAATGCGCCGCCCGCCCCTTGGCAGTGATGTAAAAGTGGCTGGTGCCTTTGCGCTGCGTCTTATAGGCGCCATCCTGCGGCGGCTCGGTGACGAAGACGACATTATGCGCCAGCGCCTCCGCTTTGATCTCGCCGGCGGAGTGAACGCTGCCGGTTTCTTCATCCGAGTTAAGCAGGTAGCTAATCGGCTGCTCGGGGAATAGCTCCAGCGCGCGCAAGGCGCGCAATGCCCAAAGCGCGATGACGATGCCACCCTTCATATCCATCGAGCCGACGCCGTAAAGCCGGTCGCCTTCGATACGGGTGGGACGTCCCGCCACCGTGCCGACATCCCAGACCGTGTCCATGTGGCTGAGGATGACCACGCCACCATTCCCCGGATTCCAGCGGGCGCGCAAGACATCGCCAACTTCCGTCTTCGGGATGACCTCGACATTTCCGCCTAAGCCGCGCAGCTCCTCCGTCAATACCCGCCCCAAAGCGTCAACCGCCGGTTTGTAAGAGGTGGGCGATTCAAGCTCAATCAGTCGCTTCAAATCAGCGACCATATCATCGGTATGCTCGCGCAGATAATTCAGAATGCGTCGGTTGTCGGCTGCGGTCATGATTGTCTCTTTCTAGCCTCGATAATTCATCGCAGAAGTATACCACTTGAGCGCAGATATCGTAGTAAGGTCGGTGGCGAGAGCGCTAGATTAACGCTGCTGATTTCCACGTAACTAAGTTGAAGCTGCTTCTGTGTCTTGTGGAAAACCATGTTGCGCGGCATTCGCCTTACGCGCAATTATTGCGGATTCCCAGTCAAACGCAGCAATAGCGCCATTTCCGAGACTTTATGCGTTATAATAGATGTGAGGCGGGACAAAGGATTAACAAATGAATAATCTCCCGCAGATCAAGCGAGACCTGATTGCCGGCCTGGATCAACGGCGCGCGGAGACACGGGCATTCGTCGAAACGCTGTCGCCGGAGTTGCCCGTCCACAGCGACTCCGACTGGACCGTGCGCGATTTGATCATCCACTTGACCGCGCTGGAAGCCGACATGATAAGCGCGCTGCACTGTGCCACAGAGGGCGCAGAATTCAGCGTCGACCTGCGTGGACAGGCCTCAGTCCCCGAGCTCTACAAATTGCGGCGGCGGGAACGCGCCCACCTCAGTTGGCAGCAGATTCTGGCGGAATGGAAGCAGGTGCGCAATCAGCTGCGCGGCGTCGTGCTGGCTTTCCCCGCAGAACTGATGGAAACGCCTTTCAGCAACCCCTTCTTTCAAGACTACAATCTGTTCGAAGCGGTGCAAGCCTGCGGCATCCACGAAGCGCGGCATCTGGCTGAGATGCGCGCGGCAGTTGAGCAGGACACCTAACCCATCACTTGCCGCAGCCGTTTGCCATACAGGCTGCCCGCGCTGTTCTCCGGCGTAAACCGCTTGTCTTCGTTGCGCAAAGTACGCCATAAAGTCGTAAACACGAGCGGCTGAGGGCATGCCTTCCCGCTTGAGCCCGATAAGCACATCTCGCGCCAAGGCCGCGGTTTCACCACCGGAATCGCAGAGACACAGCGATTCTACTGTTGGTTGAGCCGCCAATCGGTCGTAGCGCTGATATTCAAGCGCTAGAATAACGGACAAGATTGTAGAATGGTCATATCGTAGGGCAATCGTCTGAGCCCGAATATCTATAAGCAATGCGCCTGCCTCCGATGATTTTATCCCGACTGATTCCAGTCTTGTTCAGCGCCTTGCTTGCGTTCGGCGTCTCTGCGCAAAGCGAGCTCACAGCCACTTTCCAGCCGGTGCCCCGGCCGCTGCCTTCCGCCGTCCACTTCAAGTCCGGCCTGCGGCTAGATGTCTACTTCCCCTCGCTGATCCAGGGCGGAAGCGGTCTACTGCGGCTGAGCGGCGGCGGCATAATTGACGCGCGTCTGAGCTTTCGCGGCGCGGATCAGCCCTTCTTCACGCTCGACGGCGAAGATTGGTACGGACTGATCGTGGTGGACATGGACGCCTATCCGCGCAGCTATCCGCTGACTGTCATCGCAGAGCGCAGCGCCGACGAAATCAGCTTCACTCAGGATCTGCGCATCGATGCCGCCGCCTATATCGTGCAGCGCCTGGAATTGCCAGCCGACCGCGCCTACCTGGCTGGCGCCGCAGTTGAGCAAGCCGATCTCGAGCTACTGACGGAGATCGCAGCGGATCGAACGCCCCAACCGCTCTGGGACGAGAGCGGCTTTGAGCTGCCCCATGATAGCGAATTGACCTCACCCTACGGCACTTACCGCGTCTTGAATGACGAGCGCGAAACGCGTCACACCGGTTGGGACCAGAATGCGCCGGCGGGTTCGCCGATCCGCGCGCTGGCGGCCGGTGCCGTGGTCTTTGCCGGCCCACTCGAGATCCGCGGCAACACCGTGATGATCGACCACGGCTTTGGCATATATTCCGGCTACGCGCACTTGTCCGACACGCAAGTCGAAGTTAGGCAGCGCCTCGCCGCCGGCCAGATCATCGGCAGCAGCGGCAACAGCGGACGCAGCAGCGGCGCGCATCTCCACTGGGAAATTATCGCTAACGGCGAATGGATCGACGGCTTGACCTTTATCAACTTGTGGCTGCCCGCGCCCAGCCAGTAGCCGACGCCTATGCTTGAATTCTGGCAAAAAGCGGTATAATGCCTTAGTAACTGTCTTTGAGCCTTCCATCCAAATCCGGGTGCGCTATGACGGCTCAAGGTATACAATCCTGCAAGAGCTTTGGGGTCCGCAGCGCCAGTCAACGTGATTCGCTGCCGGTATGCAGTCTCAAGCCAGTATGACGCCTGGCGTGATTCGGACGCTCGCATTTTTGATGAACTGATGTACGCGGTAGCCGAACAGGTTCATTACTCTGCGTGGCGCGGTAGCCAATCCCGTTGCCGCCGAGCGGCTGACCGAGGAGGGAATGATGCAGCAGAATGACAACTTCCGTCTGGTAGTGCGCCGCGGTCCGCAGCCCAATCAGGCGTTTGAAATCAGCAAAGAAATGACCACCCTGGGGCGCGATATCACCAACGACATCGTCCTCAACGACCGCGAGACCAGCCGGCACCATCTGCGGCTGATGCGCTCCGGCGATACCATGACCATCGAAGACCTGGGCTCGACCAACGGCACTTTCGTCAACGGCAAACGCGTCTCCGGCGTAACCTCGCTGCAAAACGGCGACATGATCGGACTGGGCGAAACCGTGACCATGGCGCTGGAGGCCTACAGCGTGCAGCAAGCAGCGCCGCCGAGCGCGCCGCCCGCGCCGACGCCGCCCCCGCAAGAGCCGGTGCCACAGCCCGAACCGACCTACACGCCGCCGACAGAATACGGTTTGCAGGGTACGCCGCCGCCCGCCGATCCCTACGCGCCTGAAGCCTATCCGCAGCAGCAGCCGCCCGCGCCTCAACAGCAGCCCGGCTATTACGCCCAGCCACCCGCCGGTTACGCCAATCCGCCGGCGCCGCCACAGCAATACCCCGGCTACGATTACGATCCCTACGCCGTGCGCGAAGAAAGCAGCGGCGCCTCGCCCTGGCTGATTCTCGGCTGTTTTGTCTTCTTCGTGCTGGTCTTCGTCTGCTTTGCCGGCATCGCCTTGACCATCATCGATGTGCTCAACCTTTGGTGTGATGTGCCGATTGTCAAAGATGTCGTCTTTGCCTTGAACTTCGGCTGCTGATCGAATCACAAGCGCCACGACAGCGCCAACCCGGTAAGGATTCCCATACACGTAAAGATTTGGTCGCCTTTTGATCGCCGCGCCATGTTAGCTTGCGCCTAAAGCGATCAAAGGAGCGATCCGTGTTCAATTGGCTGACCAACTTTTTCAGCGCCCGCCCCCAGCGCCTGCGCCCTCACGCGCCCCATATCGAAGCGGTAGCCGCGCACAGCCGCTACCAGCTCAGTCCCCCCATCGAGGTGAATTCCGCCCGCGTCTACCAGCAGTCGCCCTGGGTCTACGTCGCCATCAACCGCATCGTCGAAGCCGGCGCTCTGGTGCCGTTGCGCGTATTTCGGCTGGACGGCGAACGCCGCATCGGCATCGCCAATCATCCCCTGGAGCAATTGCTCAGCCAGCCCAATCCACTGACCAGCGGCTTCGAGCTTCTTGAGCAGACCCTGGGCTCGCTGGAATTGCATGGCAACGCCTACTGGTTCCTCGCCGGCGATGCCAGCGGACGCCCGCGCGAGATCTGGATGCTGCGCCCGGACCGCGTGGCCATCGTGCCCGATGCGACGCGCGTAGTCGCCGGTTACCTTTACGAGATCGACGGGCAATTCATCCCGCTTGATGCCATCGAGGTTGTTCACTTCCGGCGTTGGCACCCGGACAACGACTTCTACGGCTTGTCGCCCATCGCAGCGGCGCGCGGCGCAGTGCTCAGCGACCGGCACATGTCCGATTGGAATCGCAATACCTTCGGCCAAGACAAGGGCGTACCGGCCGGCATCGTCAACATCCGCGACTTCGTCACCGATACCGACTACGAGCGGCTCAAACGCGAATGGCGCAGCCAATACGGCGGCGGCGCGCGCAAGACCGCCTTCCTGCGCGGCGGCAACGTCGAGTGGCAGCACATCGGTTTGAGCCACACCGACCTCGACTTCCTGCAGGGGCGCAAAGCCCAGCGCGACGAGATCCTCAATATCTTCGGCATCCCCGTCGGCCTGGTCAGCGAGAACGCCACCGAAGCCAACGCCAAAGTCGCCGAGCGCCAATTCATCGAGCGCGCGCTCTATCCCAAGCTGGTGCGCCTGGCGCAGAAAATCAGTCAGGAATTGCTGCCCTTCTATGGCGACCGCCTGATCGCCGAATTCGATGACATCCGCCCCACCGATACCGAAGCCCGCCTCGCCGAGATCCGCGCCGCCTACCCGCTGCTGAGCATCAACGAACTGCGCGCTAACTACTTCCAACTGCCGTCGGTGCCCTGGGGTGAGGTCGCCGTGGGCATGGACGCGCCGACTGTTGACGAGAACGAGCCGGCTGGCAAGTCGGCAATCGAAGCCGAGCTGGCGCAGTGGGAGCGCTTCGCCCTGAACCGCCTCGACAAGCCCGAGCAGCCGCGCCCCTTCGAGGTCAGTGCCCTGCCGGACGAGCTGGCGTTTGAGGTGTCAGCCGGTCTGATGTTCGCCGGCGATCGCGAGGCGGTCAAGTCGGTGTTCGCGGCTGCGCGGGAGGGGCTGGGGGATTGACTACGTCAGGTCTAACTCATTCATCAACTGATGTATTCGCACAGACTGAACATCTGCGCATCTGGGCTTTTGGCAAATCACGAGCAGAGTGATCACCATGTCACCAACATGATACACCACCCTAAAGCCGTCGCGTTTGCTAAGACGGGCAGAGGTATTTTGTATTCTCACCTTATAAACTTCTGCCCCACCTACATTCTGGATTCTGTCGCCTGGTTTCTGCCCTTCTTCCAGTTCATCAACGAGCCGTTCAATGTCATCTGTGACCAAGCGATAAGTACGCGCCAGTCTCTTGACCAGGGATTTGAACTTATCCGTCAGGACAATTTCCATCATCTTCCGCTTCAAGTTCGAGACGAATTTCACGCAAGGCTTGGCGAGCCGGTTGTACCTTGCCCTGCTTCATCTGTTCAAGACTTACGCGCAGATCATCCAAAAACTCGATTTGCGCTTCCGTAAGGCCTGTCATTTCCAGCTTATTTCTCTGTGGCGTCACGGACGGTGATGAAGATGATTTGCTCGCGCTCATCTGACGCGCTCCTCTCATACTTCAAGATGCCAGTGTACGCATTCTAGCCAAGTAGGATGAGAATAACATGAATCTCGCAAAAACACAAACGTTCTATATGCCACCAACGCTCAAGGCACTCTGTCAAAAAATTGCATCGCGGCAAAAAGTGCAATACCTGTGCCGACTATCCATTTGATCAGCGTGGCTTGCATCGCCTGCAAGTCCGCTTTTGATGCCAGGTCAGTTTCCATCGTCGTTTCTCTGTGTCCTCTGTGGTGAATTCCTACATCAAATCCTGCTGCGCCTTGCCTTCTTCGCTAATACCCTTCGCCTTCCACCGCTCCGCCTGCTGCAGCGTGCCATGCTGCGGCGGCATATCGACCGAGTCGCCACCAAACAAATCGCCGATTGTCAGGATTTGCAGTCGGCGATAAGACTTGCCCCAGCGCGGCGATTCATAGGTGCCAGCCGACAGCGCCTCTTTGATCATCGCTTGCGTCGGCTTCTCCAGCGTGATGAAGAGACCGATAGCCGCCTGTTCGCGCTCGATAGTGCCTTTCAGGTCGCGGATGTCGCCCGCTTTGACCGCACCCGACTTGACTTGCACGATGACTTTCTGCGGCTTCTTCTTGCCCGTCTCGTCTTCATCAAAGAAGTTGATAATGCCGTCGATGCCGGCGTCCGCGCCCTTCTTGCCCTTGCGCGAACCGGCCGTCCCGCCGACCGGCTTGGCCCGCACCAGCGAAAGCGCCCACCACTCGAACTGATAGCGTCCTTCGTTCTGCGAATCAGTCGCCAGTTCTCGCGCCGCATCCACCGTGGCCGGCTCGCCGATGACCTCGTAGTCGGCGCCTGAAACCAACTCGAACATATCTTGCAAGCGGTATTTCTGCAGGGCGATGCTGAGGTGGGTGATGTCGATGCCGATCCACTTGCGTCCCAGCTTGTGGGCGGCGGCAATCGCGGTGCCACAGCCGCAGAAGGGGTCGAGCACCACATCGCCTTCGTTTGACGAGGCGCGGATGAGTAGCTCCAGGAGGGCTAAAGGCTTTTGGGTGGGATAACCAAGTCGTTCACCGCCCGCTGAACTGTAATTCGTGAACCCGATTGGATCGAGGATGATATTCTGTGGCGCGATACCAGTGTCAGCGGCCTCGTAGCGCTTCAGTCCCGGCCATCTGCCGGTTTTAGGGTGGTGTATCAAGCCGGCCGCGTCCAGCGCTTCCAACCGTTCATGGATACCCGGAATGGCGCGATAATTCGGCACGAAATGGCGTTCAATGTATTCAGCGTATTTTCCTGATTTCGGCACAGACCAACAGCGTCCCATCGAGTAAACATCGTAGTTTCGCCAAGGCATCGTGCTCGGACTTCCCTGAGCGCTGCCATGCAGTGGTCCCGTAATATCTCCACTGCGGAAACGCCCTCTATCGTCTTGGGAAGGGTAGGATGCCGCCAGCTGTTCTTCGGATTTTGGGGTCGCGACTTCATCTCCGTGCCATGTGGGGTTGTCATCCCTCGCGTAATACAGAATGTGATCAGAGATGCGTCCGTAACGCTTCGGGTCATTGTGTGCGGTTGCCCGGCGCCAGGTAATGTGATTCCTGAATTGTGTCGGAGCGAATATGGCATCCAGCACAATCTTGAGATAGTGGCTCGCGGCATCATCACAATGCAGATACAAGCTGCCGGTCGGCTTCAGCACGCGATGCAGCTCCACCAGGCGCGCCGTCATCATCACCAGATAAGCCATCATCTGGTTGCGCTCGATCAAGTCCATCAGCGCTTTGATGGCGGTGGAGACCTTGTGCGGCGCGTTGACGATGATGTCGTCGTAGGTCGCTTCCGCCGTCTCGCCCCAATGCCAGGTATCCTCGAAGGCCGTGATTTGCGCTTCGCTGTCGGCGCCGCTTTCAGACCGGAAGAGCACGTTGTAATTGCGGTTGCTGTTGAAGGGCGGATCGAGGTAAATAAGGTCGACGCAGTCATCGGGGAAGTATTCCCGATTTCGCAGGATTTCCAGGTTGTCGCCGTAGTAGAGCCGGTTATTCATTGGCCTGCCTCGCGGGTGGATTCGCGCGTTCAGTATAGCATACTGCGATGGCGCTCTGGTCTGTTGACAGAACCCACCCAGAGGTTTTACGATATAAGCGATATAACATGGGCTATACTAAATGTTTAGTCTGTGAGACAGATATCGGAGAGGAAAATATGGCGAACGCGCGATTATCCGGTTTCCTGCGCGGCTTTGGCGGTTTGTTCAGCTTCGTCGATGTGCTGAACCGACGTCTCTTGGCGTCTTCGGCCGCTGAAGCCGATGCGGAGGCAATATACTCCTATTGGGAAGGGGTGGGCGGCTACCTGGCTGGGGCTATGAACGAGTATGCTTGGGAGTATAGTGCGCGAGCAAATGATGACGGAGCCAAGAAATGCAGCCAGACACAAAACCAGAAGACTCCATCACCCGAGTAGAAGCCCACTTTCAACAATTTTCCGGTCCGATTCCACCGCCTGATTTATTGCGGACCTACGAAGAGATTTTGCCCGGAACCGCCGACCGTATTCTGGCAATGGCGGAACGCGAACAAAAACGACAGATATTCTATGACAATCTAGGATTGGTTTTCGGCTTTGTGGCAGTGCTATGCTTGATTGCCCTAAGCGCCTATATTGTTTCCCTGGGTTTTGCCTGGCAAAGTGTCGGCGTCGTCATCAGCAGTATAGTGGGGACGGCGGGCACTTTCGTTTATGGCAACCACAGCCGCCGCAAAGAACTGCGCGACAAGCGCGAAACACTGCAGCATCCCCCGCCGCGTCCCGAATTGCCTGAGAGCGGCAGCGACCCAAGCTAGCCATCCCTGGATCATCCGGTTAAGGACGTCCAACGCCGTCAGCGCCACTAAACCCGCGACCATTTACTCACCACCCCAGCCCCAATCTCCGCTACCCTGATACCGCCTGCGCCTTAACAACTCAACCGCTCGACGGCGAAACAGCGACGCTATTGAGAATCCGGACGCTATATGAGACAAAAAAATATTTCGTCGCCGGAAAACGGTATCCGAAAAGAACTGACAGTAATGTCGCGGTGCCTATATCAACCGATTGATCCCGTCAAAGGCCGCCGTCTTATAACACTCCGCTAGCGTGGGATAGTTGAAGACCGCGCTGTTGCGGACGATCCGGTTTCTCAATTGGGGATTCAGGTGGGGAAAGTCAGGCGAAGAAACGTTCCAGCAGCTGCACCAGCACTGCCGCGACCACGATGCCCATCATCCACTTTATGGTGCGCATTTCCGAGCGGATGCCGGCGATCTCTTCTTTCAACTCGCCGCGTACGCTTTCCAGTCGTTTCTCGACCCCGGCGATTCTGTTTTGTAGGTCATTTCGGACCTGTTCAATGTGCGTGCGTATCCCTTGAATCTCAGTACGGACCGTTTCGATTTCCGTACGGACCATTTCGATTTCCATACGGACGCCAGCGATCTGTGTATTCGACTCTCCGCGAAGTTCTGCGATTTCGGTTCGCACATTGGCGACGTCTTCTCTTGTCGCCAAATGCTCAAAGGGCGCGTCCAATGTCACGCCTTGTTGAGTTTCACGTTCTTCAGCCATGTCAAATCCTCAGTCGATGCCCGCCACAATTATACCACAGGGAAGCGCCCTGCCTAAGTCAACCGGTTAATCCCATCAAACGCCGCCGTCTTATAACACTCCGCCAGCGTGGGGTAATTGAAGACCGTGTTGATGAAATAATCGACCGTGCCGCCGAACGCCATCACCGTCTGCCCGATGTGGATCAGCTCGCTCGCGCCCTCGCCGATGATATGCACACCCAGCAGCTTGTGATTCTCCCGATGGAAAGCCAGCTTGAGCATGCCGATGGTATCGCCGATGATCTGCCCGCGCGCGATCTCTTTGTAGTAGGCTTTGCCGATCTCGTAGGGGATGCCCGCCTGCGTCAATTCTTCTTCGTTGGCGCCGACCGTGGAAATCTCCGGTATGGCGTAGATGCCGTAGGGGAAAAGCTCGGGGATGCTCTGATGCTCGACGCCGAATGCGTGGCAGGCCGCCATCCGCCCCTGCTCCATGGATGTCGATGCCAGGCTGGGGAAACCAACCACATCGCCGACCGCGTAGATGCTGGGTATCTCGGTCTGGTAATGCTCGTTGACGCGGATGCGCCCGCGCCGGTCCGGCACGATGCCGATATTCTCCAAACCCAGCGTGGCCGTCGCGCCTTGCCGTCCGATGGCGTAGAGCGCCTTCTCGGTGACGATCTCCTTGCCGCTCTCCAGGCAGGTCTTGACCCCCGTGCCATAGCGCGTATCGCAAGGCTCGATGCTGCGCACATTCTCGCCCAGCCGCAGGGTCACCCGCTGCTGCCGCATATGATACACCAGCGCATCGACAATCTCGTGATCGACGAATTCCAGCAGCCGGTCGCTCACCTCCACCAGCGTAACCTGCGTGCCCAGCGTGGCGAACATGCAGGCGTACTCGCAGCCGATGACGCCGCCGCCGACCACAGTCAGCGTCTTCGGCAGTTGATCCAGCTTGAGCAAGCCATCGCTGGTGAAAATCGTCTCGCCGTCAAAGGCAATATCAGGCGGCTTCACCACAGTCGTGCCCACAGCGATCATGATATGCCGCGTGGTGATCTCGTCCTCGCCCTTCTTGTCAACGAAAGTGAGATGCACCGTGTGGTCATTGACCAGCGTGGCGATGCCGGCGAACAGCTCGACGCCGTTGCGCTGCAGTTGATGCCTGCTGACCTCGATTTCGTGGCGGATGACATGGTCGGCGCGCAGCAGCAAATCGCCCATGGTAATATTCTGCTTGACCGTGTAAGAAGCGCCGTAGATGCTGCGCTGGCGAAAACCGGACAAGTGCAGCACCGCTTCCCGCAGCGTCTTGGATGGGATCGTGCCGGTATTGACCGAGACGCCGCCGATCAGCGTCTTCTTCTCGATGACGGCCACCCGCTTGCCCAGCTTCGCCGATTGGATGGCGGCGCGGTGCCCGGCCGGCCCCGAGCCGATGATGACGATGTCGTAGTCATATCGTCTCGGCTTCGGCGCAAGCGTGGGTTTGGGCTGTGTCTTGGGGCGGGCTTCCGCCGGGGCGATTCTCTCAGCCATGCTGCGCCTCGTTCATCCATATGCTGCACAAAGAGTTGCAATTCCAACGCGTCTTTGAAAAACGGAAATTCATGCCGATCTGTAGGGGCGACACTTGTGTCGCCCGCAACTTGGTACCAGAGCGTTTTCCAGATTCCTAGTTGTTCTTCACTACTAACGAGAATAACGCAAAATCGCCCGCGGTCGCAAGCGCTCCGCCCTCTGCGTAGCGCAGGGGTATGTCAAACAGCGGGTGAGCGAATAGCAGGATTGCGCCAAGTGCGGCAGATAAGATCAAATGAAGATTTCTCTTCTGTACGGGCGAGCCGGCGGCTCGCCCAAAACTGCACTATGTTTGTTCGTCCGCGTTTGCGACATGCACCCGGCTTAGCGCGGACGCCAGCAGCGCCGTCGGCACAGCCACGATACCCATGCCTGTCAGCACCATCGCCAGCGTCAACATGCGCCCGGCTATGGTCACCGGAAATACATCGCCATAGCCCACTGAGGTCAACGAAATCACCGCCCACCAAACGGAATCGAAGATATTGCTGTAGACATCCGGCTGCGCTTCATGCTCGACCTCATAAATCACGAAGGCGAAGCTGAAGATGAAGACGAAAGCCACGCCAGTGAAGAGCGTCGCCTCAGCAGCAATAAGCTTCAGCGCCTGCCGATAGCGCTCTAGCGCTTCATTGTAGCGGCTCAGCTTCAGCAGGCGTAAAATGCGCAGCACGCGCAGCAGTCGAACCACCCGCAAGCTGGCTGCCGCGTGAATCAAGATCGGGAGGAGGGCAATCAGATCGATGAGGCCGAAGAAGCTGGTCACGTACCCGCGCTTGTCTTCCGCTGTCGCCACCCGAAAGAGGTATTCCGTGACAAATCCCAGCGACAACACGACATCCGCGATGAAGAGCGCTTCTTTAAGGCCGGCAGGAAGGGCAAAAGTTTCCAGCGCCATGATCGCTATCGATACGAAGACCCCTATACTGATAGCCATTTCAAGGCGGACGCGATTCTTTAAGTCCATAATCGGGCGCGCTCCATTGTGCCTGCTCTGCCAACATCCCTCCACCTAGGAATGTCCAGCGTTAAGCCTAGTCACTTCTCTTAAAACGATCATGGAGGATAGCACAGAAACCGACCTGGCGCAACCCGCATTGGCTTCCAGCAAACTTGTCTAGCGAGGTTCACCTAATCGCGCAAGACGATGCGGAGGATCTCGCCTGAATTGAGGTCGGCGGTGAAGAGGCGGCCGCCGGGCGCTTGGGCGATGCCGTTGCTGGCTAGCAGGGGGTTCTGCGCGGCCGGCAGTTGCTCCGACAGATGGGTGACCGTGTCGTAAAGCCCGTCGGCGTCCGCGTCTTGCAATTGGCTGAGCTTTTCGCCGTTGATCAAGATCAAGCTCTCGCCGCGCAGGAACATGCCCGAAACCTGCCCCAGCGCCTGTTGCTCGTCCGCGAAGATGAGCTGCGTTTCGTCAGCCAGCCCGTCATCGTCGTTGTCGCTCAAGCGGTAAATCTCGCCGGCGCGCGTGCTGACAATCAGCTGGCCCGCTTGGTCAAAGGCCAGCGCAGCGATGATATTGAGCCGGTCACTGTCGATCGGCACCCTACCATAGACAATGGTATCAGCCGACTTTGCCGTGAATTCGGCGCTTGCTGCTGCGTCAGCGACAGTCGGCAAGGGAGTTGCAGTCGCGTTCCTTTCCAGCGCCCTAAGCGTCGCAGCCAACTGCGTCGCGCTAATCGCCTGCGCCTGCGCCGTCGCCTGAATTGCCGCCAGCGTGGCTCGCGCCTCGGCCAGCGGTCCCTCCGCTGCGATGGTGCCGGCGAGTTCAGCCGTCGCCGTCGCACCCGCCATCTGCTCGTGCAATTCGATGGCGCTGCAAGCCGTCAGCGCAGGGATGAGCAGCAGTAATATAAGGCGGACGAGCATCCGAGGTCCTTCCTCTGAATCGCATGATCTTACCGCGTTTGCCGCCGCAGAGACAGTGAGGGGATGCCCGTTTCACCGAATGAAAAGTCGCTGAGGCCGAATGGATTTTAGCGGCTCAAACCGGAGGCGCCGCCGTCGCGACGAAGAAGGCGATGAGCCAGCCGAGTGGCTTGTCTTGGCTGCGGGATAGCGTGGTCATGATGGGGATGGAGCCATCTACAGAAACTAGAATGTGTTGTCTTCACTAAGTCATAATACGGAGGCTAAAGGAAAAGGATGCGAAGTCTAGGCGAGGAGCTGCTCGAGGAACGCTTTGGCTTCTTTGAATACATCACTCCCACATGTTTTCTTCATTCCACCACTTCATGTCTACGGCCTGTGTGAGAAATTGTCGCTTTGCGTCATCGTGATTGGCGAATTGTGTGTCAATAACTTTGCCAGAAATGTAGACGCTCAGCTTGCTCTTGGATAGACGGGCTTTTCTAGCATTAAGGCCAGCTTCTGTCAAACAGCGAAAGTACGCATTCACACAGTCCATAACATTGTCTTGGCGTACCGCCTTGAAAATCAGATCTTCGACGGAACCGTCCAGATCGTCAGACGGCAACAGGAATACAGAGAGTTTCGGTTTCTCCCCAATTAGCTGCCTAGGTCGTTTTGGTACGGGCAACAGTCGCGATTCTGCAATAACTTCAACTGTTCCTGTGTTTGCTTCCACAATGTAATCCAAAACAATCTCGAATCCGCTCTTGCCGTTTCGGTCTTCTGGATAGTCGTTGTCGCAAACGATTCCGATGCGGGTTAGATTTGCGAAATTGTCATCGTTTAGTACGTTGGAAAGCTGATTGCTTAGGTTTTCCTTGCCTCCGCAATTGAGTAAGTGAAACTTGTCGCTCCAACCGAGGTATTCAAGATAACGTCGAAAAACATGCTGATCGCCCGGCCCTTCTAAGACTAGAAGACGTTCCTTGTCTTGAGGTAACGGCGTGATCATCCTCGCACCTCATAGTTCGTGGTCACGAAAGCATTTACGCCGAACTCGTTATAGGTCACCGCTTCAAGGTCGCCTGTTTCGGAGTCCCTGTTCAGCCGATGAAAACGGAATTCGTAGGGATCGTCGTCTTTGAACGCTGCGTGCGCAGCTTGGATCATTTCATAACTGTGTGTCGTGGCGAAGACCTGGATGTCCAACTCGCGCGCCACTTTACCGATGGCTTTCCAAACATCTTTCTGCACGGAGTAGTGGATGCCGTTCTCGATTTCGTCGATGAATATTACGCACTCGGGATTTGTTATCAGGGTTAAGGCAATGTGGCAAACTTGGTTCATCCCCTCGCCCATAAGCCGCAAGGGTAGACGTTTTCCCTGAATCTGTACCCAGATAATCAGTTCGCCATCAGGTGACAGCAGGCGCAAGTCGCTAAGCCCTGGCTCGAAAATCTGTAAAGTATCGATGAGCGAGGTTAGTGTGCCGTCAATTTCGAGTTGGCTGAATTGGTTTGCCACTTCCTGCTTACTTGGTCTGCCCTGGACAGGCATGATGAAGGATTTCTGTTCAACATCTCTGTTTCCGTAGTACCAGGGACCTCTAAAATAGAACACCGACAGCGAGTTATCCTCGTCTGTGGCCACTTCGAAATGCAGAAACCGATCAATACTGCTCATGACCGCCTGAGCGTCCGTCCCTACTTTTCCGCGATGCACGAGGTCGCTGTAAAGCCGATCGAGAGCTCGGGCGTTTACGCTAGTGTTTGTATATTCTGAAATCATCAGCCTTTGCTGCTGCAAAGACAGCGAACCAGTGCCCTTAATGACTATAGGTTGTGTCGTATTCATCCGGTAGAAGAACTGCTTCCAAAAACTCGGCAGATTCTCGACAGGCGCCTCGAGACCGCGCGTCTCTTGCAAATCAAACAGCACATGCGGCGTCAATGGTCTTGTGTGCAGATACATCGCCTCGAGCAGCGCCGTCTTGCCCGTATTATTCTTCCCAGCAATCAAATTCACCCGACCCAGATCGTTGATCTGCAAGTCCTTGAAGCAGCGGAAATTCTTCACCCGAAACGACTTGTACATAGCGCACTTTCTCAATTTAGGCGTCCCACCCGCACCCATTATACATCCGCGCCCGTCAATTTCAGTGCTACAATGCGCTGCCATGACCACCATCCTCGCCGTCGAAACCTCCTGCGATGAGACCGCTGCCGCTGTCATCAGCGATGGCGCGGTTATCAAGTCCAACGTGGTCGCCTCGCAGATTGACCTGCACGCCCAATACGGCGGCGTCTTCCCCGAAGTGGCATCGCGCGCCCACGCCGAATCCATCAGCGCGGTGGTGGGGCAGGCGATGACCGAAGCGGGCATGGACTACACTGACCTGGACGCGCTCGCGGTGACGCAGGGACCGGGGCTGGTTGGCTCGCTGCTGGTCGGCATCAACTTCGCCAAGGGACTGGCGCTGGCGACTGGTTTGCCGCTGCTGGGCATCAACCACTTGGAAGGGCATATCTACTCGCTCTGGCTGATGCCGGACTTCGCCGAACCGCGATTCCCTTTGCTGGCGCTGATCGCATCGGGCGGGCATAGTGAACTGGTCGTCATGCGCGATCACGGACTATACGAGCGGATCGGCGGCACAATCGACGATGCGGCCGGCGAGGCTTTCGACAAAGTTGGGCGCTTGCTCGGCTTGCCCTTCCCCGGCGGTCCCGCCATTGAGCGGGCAGCCAAGAGCGGCGATGCAAGCGCTTACCGC
The DNA here is from genome assembly GCA_965223515.1 of Phototrophicaceae bacterium. GTDB lineage: Bacteria > Chloroflexota > Anaerolineae > Aggregatilineales > Phototrophicaceae > UBA6055. Next base: position 2,228,699 of record CBDCWK010000002.1, on the reverse strand, counting down.
TTTCCGCGCGCCAAGACCGACGGACCCTACGATTTCAGTTTTAGCGGCTTGAAAACGGCTGTCATGCGGGCAGTGACTGTGCAGCCGAGCGCCCGCGGCAACAAGCGCGAACGGGGCAGCGAGAGAGGGGCGCCGTTGCGAGCGGATGTGAATATCGCTGATGTCGCGGCCTCCTTTCAGGCTGCGCTGACCGATGCTCTGGTAAATACCACCTGTCGTGCGGCGCGGGACTTTGACGTGCGGGCAGTCTTGCTGGCGGGCGGGGTCAGCGCCAATACCATGCTGCGGGATAAGCTGCGCGCGGCGCTCAAGCTACCGCTGTATTATCCGCCGCTGCCGCTCTGCACCGACAATGCCGCCATGATTGGCGCGGCCGCTTATTTTCGCTTTCGAGAAGGGCATGTCAGTCCGCTGGATTTCGAGGCGCGCGCGACTTGGCGCTTGTCTGAGGATGTCTACGGCGAGTGAACGGGCGACTGGCAGACACGACAAAGTCCCGACGAGCCCACAGCGCAGAATCGCTCGACCCGCTGTACAATCGTCAGTTGCGATAGACGCCAATATCACGGGCAAGGCATGAACAAAATGAAGATCGGCATCATCGGCGCCGGCGCGGCTGGACTGGCTGCCGCTTGGGATTTCGTCCATGCCGGACACGACGTCGCAATTTTCGAAGCGGCTGACCGCGTCGGCGGCTTGGCGGCCGGCTTCAAAGACGACAACTGGGACTGGACGCTGGAGAAGTTCTACCATCACTGGTTCGCCAGCGACCACGACATCCTAGCGCTGGCCGAGGAAATGGACGTGCGTGACCGGATCATCTTCCCGCGCCCCAAGACCAGCTACTGGATTGGTGGAAAGCCGGTTCGCAGCGAGATTTCGCCTTCAGCGATCTTCTTGCCGCTTTCGCTGATGTCCACCTTGCGCATGGGCTTGGCTGGCATGGCGATCAAGTTCTCGCCGCGCTGGCAGCCATTCGAGCGTGTTACCGCCGACCAATGGATGCGCCGCTGGATGGGCGCCGAGGCTTACGAAAAGTTCTTCAAGCCGCTGCTGATCGGCAAGTTCGCTGAGGAATACGATCAAGTGCCGATGTCCTTCATGTGGGCGCGAATCGTCAAGCGCACGCTCAAGCTGGGCACTTACACCGGCGGCTTTCAAGCCTTCCTCAATGAATTGGCGGCGCAGCTGCGATCAAGGGGCGCGAAGATTCAACTTGGCGCGCCGATCGACGGCATCCGCCAGCACGAAGGCAAGCCAGCATTGAGCATGGGCGGTGAGCTGCAAAGTTTCGACCGCGTGCTCAGCACGACATCACCGCGGCTGCTGCTGCGGATGGCGGACGGCTTGCGCGATACGCCTTACGGGAAACAAGTGGCAGCCCTCAAGAGCATCGGCGGGCTCTGTGTCGTCTTTGCCCTGAAGCAGCCCCTGATGCCCGACGACACTTATTGGCTCAACCTGCCAGCGACTACCGCCGACAAATCGAAATCCGCCTTTCCCTTCCTGGCGCTGGTGGAGCATACCAATTTCATTTCGCGCGAGCACTACGGTGGCGACCACCTCATTTATTGTGGCGATTATGTGCCGCCCGATCACGAGTACTTTCAGCTGAGCGAAGACGCCTTGGTCGAGCGATTCCTGCCCGCGCTAAAGAAGGTGAACCCGGCCTTTCAGCGTGATTGGATTCGCAAGTGGTGGGTATGGCGCGCGCCTTACGCGCAGCCGGTGCCTGAGCTTTTTCACAGCCGTAATATCCCCGACTTGAAGACGCCGCTGCCGGGTGTCTATTGGGCTAGCATGTCGCAGGTGTATCCCTGGGACCGCGGGACGAATTACGCCGTCGAGATCGGCAGGCGCGCGGCGCAGCGAGCTATGAACGAATAGACGGCGAAATAGCAGTATGTGCCGTGCCTTGAGGCGGTGCGCCTCAGGCGAGAATCGTGCTATCGTCGCCGACTTGCAGTATACTCAAAGTGTTGAACCTCTACTTACAGTTGTCCGCTGTCGGGCGACTTCGAGAAAAGAGGTTAAGGATTCTTACTGAGATATTGTATTATTAGGCACAGAGGCGACTGGCGATTGAAACGAAGCTGCGGATGCAGAGTTCGCGGCGTTTTCGATTCGGACAGTTGCAAGGTACGTGGCGTCGGTTCAGAATGAGCGAGGTCAACTGAACGCATGTCAGAAGCGCAGGGCACAGCAGTCAATTTGATTGCCGAGTTGCGGCAGCTTGAGCATTTGATGGATCAGGTGAATTCCACGCTGGAATCTCAGCGGGAATTGCTGATTCGTCGCCGCTTGGCTATGCCACCTACAATCCTCAAGAATCTGGAATTGCTGAAGCAAGATTTCAAGCGCCTTGAAGATAATGTCGTGGCGGAGCAGACCGAACTGCGGCAGTTGCGGGCACTTTCGGATATGTCTACGCGCATCACCAACTCGCTGGATGTCGATACCGTCTTGCAGGAGACGATGGAACTCGTCATCGTGCTGACGCAGGCGGAACGCGGCTATATCATTCTACGCAATGACGAAACCGACGAGCTTGAGTTCCGCATCAGCAGCGAAAGCGGTCTGATGGGCAGGGGCATGGCCTCCGGTGATCGACCGCAGATCAGCATGACGGTGGTCAATCAGGTCATTCAGACCGGCGAACCCCTGGTTGCCGACAATGCCTTTCAAGACGAACGCTTGGCGAGCAACGAGAGCATCATCAATTTTGTGCTGCGATCCGTCCTCTGTGTTCCTTTACAATACAAGGGGCAGACGACAGGCGTCGTCTATGTCGACAATCGCCTGGTATCGGGAATCTTCACTGAGCGCGAATTGAACTTGATGATGGCGTTTGCCAATACCGCCGCCGTTGCCATTGCCAATGCTCACATGTATACCCGCGCCGAACAGATCCTGGCGGAGATCACGCGGGTCAAGGAACTGATGGACAACATCTTTTCTTCAGTGGGCAGCGGAATCATTGCCATAGATTCGAATGATCTGGTCCATACTTTTAATCGAGCGGCTGGCGAAATCCTTGACGTTATGCCGGATGCAGCGGTCGGCTTTGAAGTCGACTACTTGATCAAGAATACGGCGCTGCAGTTGGCAGATCATTTGGCGCTGGTCAAAGAAAGGAATACGGACCACTCGCTGGAGTTGAGCGCGGAATTGCCCGGGCGAGGTCAGGTCGCGCTCACGCTGTCGTTATCGCCCCTAAAAGACAGCAATAATATGACGCATGGCGTTACCATGGTGATGGACGATGTCACACACTTGTATGAGCACGAGACCACCATCAGCGCGATGAAGCGTATTCTGCCGGAAGGCATGGTGGACCAGATAAACGAAATCGCCAATATCGAAATGGGTGGTGTCCGGCGGGAGGTCACTTGCCTCTTCGCCGATGTGCGCCCCTGGACGACCCTGCCGGATGTGACAGCCAGCGAAAAGCTCAGAATTCTCAATCAGTATCAGGCGGTCGCCACCGACTGTATCCACGAGTGCGGCGGTATCATTGACAAGTACATGGGCAACGAAGTCATGGCCCTGTTTAATACGCAGCTCAATCCGGCGCTCCATCACGCCCAGCAAGCGCTCGATTGCGCCCTGCTCATGCGCGATCGTTTCGTCGACCTTTACCGCGAGCTGGGCATCGCGCCGCAGCCACATTATTATATCATCGGGATGTTCACCGGTGTGGCGACGCTGGGTAACGTGGGCAGTTTCCAGCGCCGTGAATTTACCGCGCTGGGCCACAGCATCAACACAGCGAAGCGCATACAGGAGAATGCCAACCAAGGAACCATCACCATTGTGCAAGAGACGCTCGACCACATCAACCACAATCATAGTGGTCGGCTTACCTACGAATTTCGCCCTCGCGATCACATCTACGGCAAAGGGCTTTCAGAAGGTAAACAGGCTTACGAGGCCTATCGAAGCCGATGAGTCAGCAGGCTGGGAAAAGTGGTTTCAGCGCGATTCAGTCCGAGGTCCGGGGCTTGAAGCAGCGCGCCGATGAAATAAAGACTCTGCTGGAGCAGCAGCAGGAGTTGCTGCGCCGACGAGGTATCAACCTGCCGCCAAACGCCGTAGACCGCCTTTGGTCGATCCGTTCGAGTATCGACAAGCTTTCAGTTGGCTTGGTCGATGCGCACATGCAGCTGCAGCAGTTGCGGTGCCTGGCGGATACCACCGCGCTGATAAACTCGCCGCAGGAAACCGACCAGGTTCTCAACCAGGTAATGGACATCGTGATCCAGCTGACGCAGGCGGAGCGCGGTTACATTGTGCTGAAGAACCGCGAAACCGGTGAGCTGGAGTTTACCGTGGCGCGTGGTTTGAGCGCGGAAGAGACTGCTGCCGGCGGGCGTATCGTCAGTTGGTCGGTGATCAATTTGGTGGTGGAGAGCGGCGAGCCGCTCTTGACCGTGAACGCCGGCGCCGACGAGCAATTCAGCCACAGCGAGAGTATCGCCGGCTTTAACTTGCTCAGCATCCTGGCGGTGCCGCTGAAGGCGCGTGATGAAGTGATCGGCGTTGCCTATTGCGATAACCGCGTCATGGCCGGGCTGTTCAAGGAAAACGAGCTGGATCTGCTGACGAGCTTCGGCCAGCAAGCCGCCGTCGCCATCGAGAATGCTCGTCTTTTTGAGGACATCCGCGCGCAGTTGGCGCTGATCGAGGAGATGCAGGTACGGCTGACAAACATCTTCTCCTCGATCAGCTCGGGCGTCATCACCATCAATGACGAGAATTGCGTGATCGTTTGTAACGAGGCGGCCGAGCAGATTACCGGTACGTCCAACGAAAAGGCGGTCGGCGTCCCGCTGCATGATGTGCTGCCCCACGTGACTGAAGGCTTTTTTGAATATATTGAATTGGTGCGGCGCGAGCTGACCCAGCATATTTGGGCGGAGCGCTTTGAGCATCATGGGCGGCAGACCTACTGGCAAGTTGTTGCCAGCCCACTGCGCGGCGATGATGCGGTCAGCCGTGGCGTGGCCCTGGTGATTGATGATCTCACCGAGCGCAAGGAACAGGAAGAGCAGCGCCGGCTGCTTGGCACTTTCATTCCGGAGGCGCTGCTGCAGAATATCGGCTCGATCAGCGAGCTCGATACCAGCCCGGCGGAGCACACGATTTCGGCTATGTTTGCCGATATCCGCGGTTTTACCGCCTTCAGCGAGTACCTGCAGCCGGAAGATTTGATGCGGATCGTTAATCGCTATTTGGGCGCGGCCAGCGATGCGATTACCGTTCACGAGGGCATCGTTGATCAATACCTGGGCGATGCAATTACAGCGCTTTGGAATACGCAGTTGAATTATCAGGAGAATCATGCTTTGCTGGCTGTGCGGGCGGCTTACGCCATCTGGTCTGAAGTGCAGGCGCTGCACGAGATATTGCCTGTGGATCATCAATTGCACTTCGGCATAGGCATCCATACCGGGCACTCGGTCTTGGGCATGGTCGGTGGCGCCAGTCGTATTGAATTCGCCGCCTTGGGAGAAGGTCCCGATGTGGGCAAGTTCCTGCAAGAGAATGCCGAGCCCGGCGAGATTATCATCAGCGCCGAGACTTATGAATTGGTCAAGGCGGATTTCGAAGCGGAGCCGATCGCTGCCCGCAAGATGCGACCCGGCTACGAAGCATACCAGACGATTTACCGCGTTGGCGCGCGCATGCTGGCAAGTAATGGCGCCAATCGTTCGCTGCATTAGGCTTTTTGCTCCCGAATCGGTAAGAGAAGAGCGACGTGAAACCCACTCAGCCCAATCCGTTTTTTGCTGTCGGTATCATTGTCGGCTTGACGCTGGGAATCGTCTTAGGCATAAGCATGGGAAACGTAGCCTTCGGCATGCCGCTCGGCGCCTTGCTCGGTGTGCTCATCGGCGCGGTCATGAGCAAAGCGGGCAACGATCAGCAGTAGCCTCCTCTGCTTCGCTCGCCAACGACAAGCCGCCCATACCAATCCTCATCTCAGTTTCTGCTAAAATGTCCTACGGTATATGAACCGGCTGGCAGGTTATTCTCCTGACGGTGCCTTGCCAGAAGGGGCGATGGCAAATCAAGGCGAAATGATGAACAGCTTGTCAAAGGCAGGTGGGCGCTTTGCAACACTGATGGTCCTTGCCTTGTTTCTGGTGGCAACCGGCTTTCAGGCGGTCAATTCCGGGCTTGAGTATGCTGCGGTTCTGAGCGCCTTCGCATCGCGCTTCTTCGCTATCTTGGTTGCAGCGCTGCCTTTTCTCCTGCTAGGTTGTCTCGCATCTGGCTTGATCGAGGCATTTGTTGAGCAGGACGATATCGCGCGAATGCTGCCGCGGCATCGGCTGGCGGCAACGATCGTCGGCGCCTTTCTCGGCTTGGCATTTCCCGTTGGCGAGTGCGGCGTTGTGCCGGTAGCGCGCCGCTTGTTCACGAAGGGCGTACCACTTTCGCTGGGTGTCGCGTTTCTGTTGGCTGCGCCGGTCGTGAATCCCATCGTCTTCGCTAGCACCTACATAGCTTTCGGCATCGGTCCCATCATTGGCCTGCGTTTTGCCATTACCATCTTGGTTGCCATCATTGTCGGCTTGGTTGCCGGAACTTTTGCCACACCTAGCGCGGCGCTCAGAACGCTTTCGCCGCCGTCGGGGACTCGCGACGACGCTTCCGCAGAGCGCTTTTCCCCAGACTTTCGGGGTAAGCTGCGACGTGCGCTGCAAGTTTGCGGCGCTGAATTCTTGGAGCTGGGACGCTGGCTTTTCCTCGGCGCGGCGCTGGCGACATTGATGCAGACGCTCGTGCCGCAAGCGAGTCTGCTGACGCTGGCTACGGGTGCCTTTGTCACGGTAATAGCGCTGCAGATTCTGGCATATATCGTCAGCGCCGGTTCGACCGCGGACAGCTTTCTGGCGCTGGCGTTTGTCAAGTCATTCAGCACCGGCGCACTCGTCAGTTATCTCAACTTTGGATCGATGGTGGATCTCAAGAGCACGATGATGTTCGCCGCTGTCTTCCGACGCCGCTTCCTGGCGCTGCTTATCTTGTTGCCCTTCGCGCTCAATCTGCTGGCCGGCTTGGCAATTGCCGCGTGGGAGAACCGGCAGCCGACGCGCGTCGCCTATCTATATCCGGCGCTGGCGGCGAAGCAGAATGTGTGGATGGCGGATATCGACAATCCGGGCGCGCCGCAGCAGCTGACCTTCAGCGACTATGGCATTGACAGCTTTGACTTCAGCCCGGATGGACGCTGGCTGGCATACGCCGAGCGCACAGAAACGGGATGGCTTACCTTGCGCCTGCTTGATATTTCCAGCGGAGAGCTACGCGATCTGGTTGATTGCGTCGCCATGGAGGTCAATTGCACAGCGCCGGCTTTTAGTCCTGACGGCGCGAAGCTGGCTTATCAGCGCGGAGAGTCCGACGGCTCGGCGCGCATCTGGCTGGTAGATATGATTAGTGAAAGCTACGAAACTCGTCCACTGCTAGCCGATGAACATTTGCTCGGCCATAGTCCAGCTTGGTCAAGCGATAGTAATAGCCTATATTTCTATAGCGGTGATCCCGATCATCAGGGCATCGCCATTTACGAATTCGTGCCAAGTGATGGCAGCGATGTGCATTTGCGCGTCGTCTCTTCGTCTTATGGCACGATGGGCACAGTCTCGCCGAGCGGGCAGCAGATTATCTTTCCCGATCTCGTGCGCCGCGATGGTCAGTTTTACAGCCATTTGCAGTTGGCCGATCTGGCGAAAAAGGAACTCGGCGCCTTTACCGATCCTGAAGGACCAACCGACGATGTCGCTGCCCAATGGAGCCCTGACGGATCGACGGTCGCGATTGCCCGCCGCTACACCGATTCGCGCTGGACGCCCGGGCACCAGCTTTATCTACGAGACTTTTCAGCCGATGCCGAAGACCTGACAGCGATTGCCAACGATCCGCAGTACAACACCTCATACTCCCGCTGGCATTCGAGCGGGGAGCAGCTGGTGCTTCAGCGCTTACCTTTGCCTGCTGATGCGGCAAGTGGCAACGCGCCGGCGCGCCCGCAAGTGTGGGTCCATGATTTGCGGAGCGGAGAAAGTCGCAAGATCATGGAAGATGCCTTTCTGCCGCAGTGGGTGCCGGGCTAGGCGCGAATGACGCTAACTGACCTGTTGCGGAGCAAGTGACGGAATTAGAATAGCTGAGATCACGCGGCCGAAAACTGAGCATCCATGCAAATCAACCACTTGTCGCTGACCAATTTTCGCAATTACGCGCGGCTGGAAGTGAGCTTGCCCGCCGACCGTCCTATCGTGCTTTATGGCGATAACGCGCAGGGTAAGACCAGCGCGCTGGAAGCGATCACCTACCTGGCTACCTCAACTTCACCCTATACCACGAGTGACCGGCAGCTTATCCACTGGCGGACCGAGGGCGATCCGATTCCCTTCGCTCGGCTTTCCGCTGAGCTTGGCGGCAAGGGCGGTACATATGAGAAGCTGGATATCACGCTGATGCTGGATATGAGCAGTGGGGCGGCCCGCTTCAAGAAGTCAGTCAAGCACAACGGCGTCGAAAAGCGCGTGATAGATGTGGTCGGCTTGCTCAATGTAGTGCTCTTCCTGCCGCAAGATCTGTCGCTGATTGAAGGAGCGCCTGCGGATCGTCGCCGTTTTATGAATACGACCCTGCGGCAAGCGGATCTCGATTACTTTATGGCACTGAACGAATACGAGAAAATATTGCCACAGCGCAATGCGCTGCTGAAGCGCATCGCCGAGAAGCGCGCCCACGCGGTTGAGTTGGAATATTGGGACGAGCAGTTGGCATGCAGCGGGGCAGTGATCATCGCGGGTCGGCAGCAATTCTTGCGCGAGCTGGAGGTCAAAGCGCGCGACACGCACCGCGCCCTGACCGCCGGCCAGGAAACGCTGAGTTTGCGCTATTTGCCGAGCATTGTGCCGCGAGCCGATACCGATGGCGGGCAGCTTTCTTTTGATGTACTCGGCCTGGATCTCAACCGCCAGTTGTCGCCGGAAGAGATCGTGCCGCAATTCCAGGAACAATTATTGGCGCGCCGAGGCGAAGCGATAAGGCGCGGCATGACCATCGCCGGACCCCACCGCGATGAGCTGCGTCTGCTCATCAACGATCGCGATGGTGGCTTGTACGGAAGCCGGGGTCAGGCGCGTACAGCGGTGATGGCGCTGAAGTTTGCTGAGTTGGAGTGGATGCGCGATCAGATTGGGGAATATCCACTTTTTCTGCTGGACGAAGTCGTCGCCGAGTTGGATAGCAAGCGCCGCCGCTTTTTGCTGGATCGGCTGGATGGTCAGGCGCAAACCCTGCTGACGACGACCGAGCTTGACATCTTTGATGACGCCTTTCTGAAGCGGGCGGAAGTCTACAACGTCGTCAACGGTCAGATCCATCCTCCCACTACTTGATTTGGTAGATCGCGAGAGGCGATGCTTGCGTTGCAGAAGAACAGTATCAGAATCGCAAATACCGAAATCAGCACGCCATCCGCCATCAAAATCAAGGTGGTGCGGCGATTCGCCGGTAGCAGAGAGCGCCTGCGGGCAATACGGACGCGCACGGAGCGCTTGCGACATTGGTGGGGACCGAAAGGCTGGACGACGCCTGTCTGCGAGGTGGATTTTCGGCCGGGCGGCAGTTGGTTCTATTGCATGCAAGAGCCTGATGGCAAGCGCTATTGTGGCAAAGTGATATACGGCGAGATAGAGGCGCCGCGGCGATTTACCGGCATAGATGCCTTCACGGACGAAGCGGGCAATCAGACTGACGACTTGCCGGAGTCGCATATCGTTTATGAATTTTCAGAGGTCGATGGCGAGACCACCGTGAGCAACATCACGCGCTACGTCTCGCAAGCACAGCGCGACCTGATTATTGAGATGGGCGTGGAAGCGGGTATCAATCAGACGATCGATCGCCTGGATGCCTATCTGGCTTCATTGGAATAGGGTGGGCTGTCAGGGTTGCGCTGCCGGGGACGCCTGCAATACCACGTGGTGTCGCATGCTGGAGGCCAGGTCCAGCGGCGTTATCTCTAGATCGACTGGCAGTGAAGCGCCGCTCGGCAATGTTTCCGTCAGGTCAGCGGCACGATAGCCGATAATCGCACCTTCTTCATTTTCCAGCGTGACAATTAGCCGGATATCTTTGGCCGATTGATCGCTCTTGTTGCGGCGATGGCTGCTTCCGCCCCGACGCGCGAGATGACTTGCGGATCATGTGTTGTCAATGTCATTTGTGGGAACAGCGTCGGTGACAAAACCGGAGTTGGTCTGCGTGGCACACTGCAGGCGATCAAACTGACCATAATCGCCAATAGAGAAAGGAAGAGCAGAAGTTCAATCCGCATCGTGCCAGCTATTTCGCATTTTTATTTGTGAGGGTCACCCAAAACTACTACAAGCGCTGTTGTGAACCTGCGCCAAGAATTCCTCTTAGAAAGGCATCTTTTGTTCAAATTGTCCAAAGCATTCTCGCGTGCTTGACTGGACGCGATCTTGAATTTTACCAAGCCTACTGCCGAGCGCGACCGAATAGTCGCCAAAGACCAGAATATATGTTCTATATTCTGGTGACTGATTATTGAGAAGAAGGGATGCAACGTGGCTTGGACAAGCCCCAAAACCTGGTCAAGCGAGCCGCTGACATCGCTGGACCTGAACACCTACGTACGAGACAACCAGAATCATCTGAAAGACCGCCTGGATAGCAGCGCCAGCAGTTTCATCAGCGGCGCTACCGTGCTCACCACCACTGCAACCGAATTCGTCGATGTGGATTCTGTGATGTTGTCGCTCACTCTGGTGACGCACGGTGGCGATGTGTTGCTCGGCTTCACTGGCACAATGCAGAGCCAGATTTCGGGTGGTTCCGCCTACATGAATATTGCGGTTGATGGCACAGATTACATCGCTGACGACGGCATCATCTGTCACACTGCCGCTGGCAACCAGGATAACAACCGTTACAAGCCGCTTTCATTCGTGATCTTGATCCCCGGATTGAGCGTTGGCGCGCATACCTTCAAGCTGCGCTGGAAAACATCGGGCGGACATACCTTGAAGATGGATGTGGTCAATCTGCATCCTCAGTTCTGGGCGAAGGAGATCTGAGCCGTGGACATTGTCAGCCGGACGAATCTGAAAGCCTTGATGTTGGATGCGGTTGCGCGGGCTGCGCTGGGCGCGGCAACCTGCGGCGTTTCTGTCGGTGGCGGCCGCTCGCGCATTCACTTGATGAATGACAACCGGCCGGAGCAACAGCGCGCGAGCGATGTGCTGTACCACTTCGGGACCTTGCCGGTTTCGGCGGATGTTGCCACTTTGGTCGCCGGCGACGCCGATCCAGTCATCAGCTGCAGTGAAGAGATTGTTGCAAGGGACAGCAAGCTCGCCTACCTGGTGCTTCGCGGCGAATACGTCCTTATGAAGGGCACGCTGGATCAAGTCGATGGCGCGTTTGCCTTGACCCTTACTGCGCCTGAAGCTGGCGTTCATGACGTGCTTATGTACCGGCTCACTGGCAATTTCGCGAGTGGTCTTGTGCAGATCCGCGTGGATGCAGCCTAGGCGCTGCCACAGATAGACACTGAGTAAATGAAGGAGGACGGATGGATTTCGAGCAAGTATTTCAAGTGTTGGTGTTGGCGGTGGTGGTCATGGTGTATTGGTGGTCTTATCGCAGCTTCCTGCCCGGCGAGACCGCAAAATTGATTGAGCGCTTGGGCGAGGTCAGCCAGCGCACCGAGAGTCGATTGGACGACCTGTTGGTTGAGATTGCGCGCTTGCTCAACGAGATGCGCACACCGGAGACGGAGCAGCCGGACAGCTAGCGCGAAAGCCGGGGCGGCTTGCGCCTCAGCCCAGGTCGTCTTCTTGGTAGGGGTTACGGCCGAGTTGGGTGTCTTTGCGGATTTGCTGCTGCCAGGGTTTTCTGGCGGCGCCCTGATAACCCAGCTCGCGCAGCCGCTCCACTTCCAGTTGTTCCAATTCTTCGGCGACAGCATCGTAGTCGGCTTGCGGGATTGGTGAATCACGCCCGGCGTCGTGATACACGTAACCGGCGCCGGCGCACCAATCGCAGTCTTCGGCCTCGCCGCTGATGTCGTCTTCGTACCAGCCGAAGCCATCGCAGGAAGCGCAGCGGATGATGTTTTTTGTAGGCATTTTGATGTTACCCCCGCGGCATCAGCCGCTGCACCGCATACCATGCCAGCAGACCGCTAGCCACCGTGATAAACATTATCGTCCACCAGATGCTCAACAAGCCGGCGCCGAGCAGCGTGACCAGCACATACAGCAGAATCGCCGGCAGGATGATCATACGTGTCATGCTGATCGCCATCGGCAGCAGCGGGCGCTTGATCCCGCGCAGGGCAGCGAAGCCGATGAAACCCAAAGGTTTCGCCCAGAGCCCCAGAGCGCTGATGCGAATATAGACAACGCCAGTTTCGATGATGGCTGCTTCGGTCGTGAAGATACCGATGAGTTCGTAAGCGAAGACGAAGACGATGATGCCGCTGACCGTCATCAAGATTAGCCCGTAGCGTAGAGCAATATTGAAAGTCTGCCACATGCGGGCGTAATGGCGGGCGCCGTTGTTCTGCGCGACCAGCACCAGGGTGGCCACATCCAAGCCCACCAGCGGAATCCAGATCAAGCCGTCCAGACGACTCGCGATGCCGTAGGCCGCGACGACATCAGTGCCGAAGCGGCTGATGAAATAGGTGACGATGAAGCCGCCGATCGAGACTGTGCTCAGATCGAGGGCGGGCGGGGCGCCTTGCCGGATGATCTGCAGCACGCGCCTTAGATCCGGCAGCAACATGCGTAGATTGAATGCGCTGAAAAGCCGAGAGTGAGTCGCGCGCCAGCCGAGGTAGAGGCTGCCGATCAGTTGCACCAGCGCAGTGGCGATGCCCACACCGGCGATGCCCATCGCGGGCAGGCCCCAGCCGCCGTAGATGAACCAGGGATCGAGGAAGATATTCAGAACGAAGCCCAGCATCAGGAAATTGCGGAAAGGACGCGTCTCCCCCTGCGCGGACAAGGCAGCGTGGAACATGAAGACCAGATTGAAGCAAACAGCCGCCTGAAAGATCGGCGTGATATAACTCATATTGAAGCGAACGCCATCGCCGACAACGCCCAGAATCTCGAAGAGCCGCGGTGAGACAGCGATGCCGACCGTTGCTGTCGCCAGGCTGAGCAGAACGGTCAGCGCCAGACCTTGTGCGGCCAGGTGGGCGGCTTCCTCGCGGTCGCCGGCGCCCAGCGCATTGCCGATAAGCGCAGCGGCGCCAGTGCCCAAGCCACTTCCCAAACCGATGATGATGAAGTAAATCGGGAACGACAATGCCAATGCCGCCAATGCTTCCCGCGAGATTGCGCCGGCGTAGAAAGTATCGACGACTTGAAACAGGCTGTTGAAGAGCACGCCAATGCCAACCGGTATACCAATCCGTCGAATCTGCTGGGAAATATCGCCGTCGGTTAGTGGATTGGCTTCGCTCATGAGTCTGGATTTTGCAATTCAGCAGGGCTCGTGTCATCAGCGTTGGGCAGCGCCAGTTGAAACAGATCACGATAGCCGGCGACATATTTCCGCGGCGAGAAAAACTCTTGGGCAAATTCGCGCGCTGCTACACCCATCGCTTCGACATCCGCACGATAAATCTGCCTGAGCGCCGCTGTCAAAGCGGCTTCGTCTCCGGGCTCTACCAGCAAGCCGGTCTTGCCGTGTTGAATCATATCCGGGATGCCGCCGACGCGACTGCCGATGACCGGCGTGCCCAGCAGCATCGCCTCGACGACCACGCGTCCCAAGCCCTCGGATAGCGAAGGCAAGACCATGATACGAGCGCCGGCGAAATACTCCGCCAGCTCGCTCTGTGAGACTGCGCCGCAAAACTGGACGCGATCGCTGATGTCGAGAGCCTGCGCCTGCTTTTTCAGCGCGTCGGCGTAATCTGTGTTTTCAGCATTGCCGACCAAATGCAATTGCGCGCTCGGATGCCCGAGTTGCGCGAAAGCCTTTAGCAAGTGATGAACACCCTTGCGGGGGATGAGGACACCTGCGTAGACAATATCTGCGGCTTCTTCAACCGGGACGCGCCGCGCAGCTTGTTGGAAAATGTCGGTGTCGCTAAAGGTCATGAAGCGTACTTGCGGCAGCTTGGGCGCATAATGCCGCGCGCGCTCGGAAGTTGATGTAGAGATGACGCGCAGGGCATCAGCATGGCGAAAGGCGAAGCGCGCTGCCGCCAGCATCAGCCGGCGATACAGGCGCTCCAGCGGGATCTTCCGCTGCAAGAACAGGTCTTCCTCGAAGTTGTTGTGATTCTCAATGATGAGGCGAGGGCGCAAGCCAAACAGGCGGACGAATTGCTTCACTGCTGCGCCGATCGCCCCTTCAAATGGACTTTGCGCCACCAAGATCTCCGCACGGTAGCGCAGCAGCAGAATTGAAAGCAGAAGCGGCGCCAGAATGAACATAGTCAGATAGCGCAACGGCGCAGCCGGTAGCTGCGGCAGGAGGTAAAAGTGGACCTGTTCGTGCAAGCGCCGCGGGCGCAGGGAGCTGGAAAAGCCGATGACGCGGATGTCGTAGCCGCGTAACTCCCCCAGCAACTGCCATTTGCGAGCGCTGGAGGCATCCAGCGGATGGCTGTAGCGCGCGCTGCTAATCCAGCAGACAGTCGTCTTTCTATGGCGCAAGGGGCTTCCCAATTGTCATCGCCGAGCACTGATCACGAATATACCAGTCTTCGGGCGATTCAATAGGGCGCAGCTTATTTCCGCTTGCGTGGGTCGGAGATAATGGTTTGCTCTTGCTGCTTGACGCCAGCGTCATCGTCCAGTTTCATGACGGCTTCCAGCAGTATCGAGACCACGCCCATCACCATGCCACCGAGGATCGCCGTGAAGATGCCACCTTCAATGATCAGCCGGTCGCCCGCCAGCGAATCGGTGATCAGCAGCATGATGCCGTTGATAACGAAGATGAACAAGCCGAGCGACAAGATCACTGCCGGGCAAGTCAGCAACAGGAGCAGCGGCTTCAGCATGGAATTGACCAGGCCGAAGATCAAGCCAACTATCAGCAGGGTGGTGAAATTGTTGTCGGCAACATGAATATTGGGAATCAGCATGGCGGTGACCGCGATGGCCACCGCGTTGATCAAAACACGAATTACAAACTCTCGCATATCCGCCTCACCATGTATTAGTTGACTCAAATACGTGAGTCAGCCGCCTGGCGTTGCGCTAGCGCCGGCGCGAGACGAAGAAGAGGACCAGCAGCAGGATCAGCCCGATGACCACGGCGCCGATCGCCAAGGCGGTATCTTGCGTTTCCGGCTCGTCGGCGCTGGGCGCATCAATCTCGGTGATGGTCACCGGCGTCAGCGTCGGCTGCGCGGTCGGCTCGACCACAGCCTCACTTGTCGGCACATCGGTCGCGGCTGGCGCCAGCTCGGTCGGCTGCTCGGTCGGCAGGACGGTGGCGTCAGCTTCGGCAGTCGCGGCTTCCGCTTCCGCTTCCGCAGTGACGTCGGCATCAAGCGTGCTCTTCACAACCGCGGTCAGGCTTGACTCAGCTTCGGCCGTTTCGGTGACGTCTACCGTCGGCGTAGCGGTCGGCGTCGGTGTTTCCGTGTCGGTTGGAACCGGGGTGTCAGTCGGCGTATCGAATGGAACCGGCGTGTCCGTCGGTGTGTCAGTTGGGACTGGCGTGTCCGTCGGCGTGTCCGTCGGGACTGGCGTGTCCGTCGGTGTGTTGGTTGGAACTGGCGTATCCGTCGGCGTGTCAGTTGGAACTGGTGTGTCCGTCGGTGTGTCAGTTGGGATTGGCGTGTCCGTCGGCGTATCAGTCGGGACCGGCGTATCGGTCGGTGTGTTGGTTGGAACTGGCGTGTCCGTCGGCGTGTCAGATGGAACGGGCGTGTCCGTCGGTGTGTCAGTTGGGACTGGCGTGTCAGTTGGGACTGGCGTGTCCGTTGGTGTGTTGGTTGGAACTGGTGTATCCGTCGGTGTGTTGGTTGGAACTGGTGTATCAGTCGGTGTGTTGGTTGGAACTGGTGTATCAGTCGGGACCGGCGTATTCGTTGGCGTGTCAGTTGGGACTGGCGTGTCAGTCGGTGTGTTGGTTGGAACTGGTGTATCAGTCGGGACTGGTGTATCAGTCGGTGTGTTGGTCGGAACTGGCGTGTCTGTCGGCGTATCAGTCGGGACCGGCGTATTCGTTGGCGTGTCAGTTGGGACTGGCGTGTCCGTCGGCGTGTCAGTTGGGACTGGCGTATCAGTCGGTGTGTTGGTTGGAACTGGCGTGTCCGTCGGCGTGTCAGTTGGGACTGGCGTATCAGTCGGCGTCTCAGATGGAACTGGTGTATCCGTCGGGACTGGCGTATCAGTCGGCGTGTCAGTTGGAACTGGTGTATCAGTCGGCGTGTCAGTTGGGACCGGCGTATCAGTCGGGACTGGCGTATCAGTCGGCGTGTCAGTTGGGACCGGCGTATCAGTCGGCGTGTCAGTCGGGACTGGCGTGTCAGTCGGTGTGTTGGTTGGGACTGGTGTATCCGTCGGGACTGGCGTCTCGGATGGAACGGGCGTATCAGTCGGTGTGTCAGTTGGAACGGGTGTATCAGTCGGCGTGTCAGTTGGAACCGGCGTATCAGTTGGGACTGGCGTGTCCGTCGGCGTGTCAGTTGGAACTGGTGTATCCGTCGGCGTCTCGGATGGAACGGGTGTATCAGTCGGGACTGGCGTGTCCGTCGGCGTCTCAGATGGAACGGGTGTATCCGTCGGCGTGTCGCTTGGGACAGGCGTATCAGTCGGCGTCTCGGATGGAACGGGTGTATCCGTCGGCGTGTCGCTTGGGACCGGTGTATCCGTTGGCGTGTCACTCGGGATCGGTGTGTCGCTTGGGACCGGCGTGACCGTCGGAACGGATGTATTCGTAGCGGTATTAGTTGGGAAGGGCGTATCAGTCGGTACGTCTGTATTCGTCGCTGTATCAGTCGGTACGGGCGTATCTGTAGGTACGGCTGTTCTTGTCACTGTATCAGTTGGGACGGGCGTATCTGTAGGTACGGCTGTTCTTGTCACTGTATCAGTCGGTGCTGGCGTATCTGTAGGTACGGCTGTTCTTGTCACTGTATCAGTTGGGACGGGCGTATCCGTCGGGACGGCTGTATTCATCGCTGTATCAGTCGGTACGGGCGTATCTGTAGGTACGGCTGTTCTTGTCACTGTATCAGTTGGGACGGGCGTATCCGTCGGGACGGCTGTATTCATCGCTGTATCAGTCGGTACGGGCGTATCTGTAGGTACGGCTGTTCTTGTCACTGTATCAGTCGGTACGGGCGTATCTGTAGGTACGGCTGTTCTTGTCACTGTATCACTTGGGACAGGCGTGTCGCTGGGGACTGCTGTCTCGCTGGGAGCAGGAGTGGTCGGCAGTGGTGTTTCGGTTGACGCCGCCGCCTCGGTCTGACGCTCGGCCGCTTCTGCAGTCTCCGTGACATTTTCGGTTGGCGTGGCTGTGAACTCCGGCGTATCAGTAGCGGTCGCAGTCACCACCGGTGTACTGGTAGCGGTTGGTGTGTCGGTTGCCGTAGGCGTTTCTGTTGGCACGGGCGTAAAGGTCGGCGTCGGTGGCAAGTCAACAGTAAAGGGCAGGCGCACAGTGGATGTCTCGCCGCCTTCGTTGGTCACGGAAACCAGCGCTTCATGCTGTCCGTCGCCCAGCTCGTTGGCTGGGATGGTGAATGTATCTTCTTCGACGCGCTCGGCAGGTCCATCATCGTACGATACCTCGATACGGGCGATTTCGGTCTGGCCCCCGGCATTCACGACGATATCTTGCGGTCCGCTGATCACGGCATCCACTGCGACACCGCTGAGCGACACAATGGGCGGCAAAGCGGCGACTTCAAATTCCACCGTTTCCACTGTTTCCGCCCCGGCTTCATCCACAGCGCGGATGGCGATTGAATTCCTGCCGGGCGGCAAATCGGCCGCATTCAGTATGAATTCCAGTTGATTACCAGCGACGATGGCGCCACCATCAGGCTCAATGCTCAGGCTGACTATCGGCGATTGACCCAGCGCGGTGATGCTGCCCGTGACCGTATCGCTGACCACCGTATCGCCCGTCAGCCCTTCGATCTCCAGGCGAGGCGGGAGTTTCTCAACTTCAAAAGCCTTCTCTATGACCGTGGTCTGCCCGCCGGCATTGGTCGCGCGGATTTCCAAGGTATGCTCCTGCGGACGCAGCAGGAAGGGGTCCAGGTCAAAATCGTAAGGCGCTTGGTTGTCGGTCTTGACGACCTCGCCATCGACGACAAATTCGACTTGCGTGATCGCCGTCTGCCCGCCGGCATCCACCGAGATGACCTCGGCTGCGACGATTTCTTCTTGTGCCGCTTCCTCAAAATCATCGAAGACGGTGGGCGGCAAAGCGGCGATCTCAAACTCCGTACTGAGTTGGCCCACATCGCCCTCGACATCCTCGACAGTGATATCCAGTTGATATTCGCCCGGCTGCTCTTCCTCCGGTTCGATCGTGTAGGTCTCTTCTGTCGAGACGACTTCGCCATCAACAGCGTATTCGATGCTCTCGATGTCCTGGTCGGCGCGAATCTCTACGGTGATCTGCGTATCTTCGGTCAAAGCTTCGGCGAATAAATCTTCCGGCAAAAAGAGCAGCGGCACCGGAATCGGCGCGCGCAAGGTGCCGTCGCCCGATGACGTCCTGCCGTCGGCGGTGGTGACATTGAGCGTGAAGTCGTAGCGCATGCCATCGGAAGGCACATCGACGCGCAAGGTGACGATGTATTGGCTGCGGAAGAGGAAAGCCAGGTTGCGATAGATATCGCCTAATTCTTCAGGCAGAGGCGAATTGTAGAATTCCGCATTGGATTCCGCTGAAATCGCTTCCAGGAAGCGCCGGTCGATGGACCAGCCCAAGCCGATCGAATAGACCGGCACGCCATGAATCGTCGCCGCGCGTATGCTCTCATCGCGGCTGCTCTGGCTGACATCGCCGTATTCGCCGCCGTCGCTCAAGATGACAACTGCTTTGCGCTGCAATGGCGCTTCATTGGCGAGCTCGATACCGCGCAGCGTGGCATCGTAGAGTGCGGTTTTGCCGCCGTAGGCGAGGGTGTCTATTGCCGCATAGAGCCTCTCGCGGTCGGTCGTGTAATCGACAACCAGCCGGACGCCGGTGCTGAAAGTCACGATGGCGACCGGATCATCCGGACTAAGCGCTTCGATATAACTCCGGGCGGCCGACTGCGCTTGCGTCAGCGGTTGATCCGCCATACTGCTGCTGGTATCCATGACCAATACACTGGCGAATTCCAGATCGTCATCGGTGATGTTTACTACGTCGGTGACTTGCGCGAAGCCAGCCAGGTCTCCGCCGATGGAGAAGTTTTCCACGCCCAAGCCCGAGACCAATTGCTCGCTGGAATCTAAAATGCTGGCGTGGATGGCGACCTGGGCCAAATCGGTCGAAGTGATGCCGATGATATCCAGACTGATGCCGGCGTCTTGCGTGGACACCAAGCTGAAAGGTAGGAAGACGAGCAGCGCAATAATCGCTCGCAGGTGGCGTCGGTTCAACTCAGGCTCTCCAAAATGCTCGGTGGCGTCATGTGCGACAGCGGATTAATGTTTCTCATTATTGCAGGATTTTCTCGTGCCAGCGGCAAACTAGCGAATTATAGGCAAGTTGATTCTGAAATAACAGTGGAAAGAAATTCACATTCGGGATGTTGGCTCTGGCCACAATGCGGTTCATTGGCGCTATGCTTAGACGCCGCCAAAGCGGTTTTGGACCTTAACCAGCCAGTGGTGAATCGGCGCAAGTTTGGCAAAGTGCTCGAAGCAGACATCTATCAATTGCGGCGACGTAATCGTCGTCGGCGCGATATCATGCGTGCCGGCATGGAAATTGTTGTATTTCAGCCAGTCAACGCGCGGGTGGTCTTTGTCGTAACCGCGTGGCACAGTTTTATAGTGCAGTCCGCTGATATTGTAGCCGGCCTCCGCAACTGTTTTCGCCGTCTCAATCAGCGCCTCGCCCAGTTCATCGTCCACTACCGCTTGCCGATATGCCTCCAGCATCGGCTTCTGAAAATGGAACATGCCCGCCATCAAGCCGGCATCATCGGGCGTGACCTGCATGCCAAAGCCGGTATGCTGCATTTTCTTGCCCGCGCCATGCCACCACATCATGGCGACATTGACCTTATAAGGCGATTTGTCCTTGCTGAAACGGGTATCGCGCGCTGAGCGCATCAGCGAGCCGCTGCCATTTGTGCGCAGGTCGACAACGATATCAAGGTCTAGCTGCTTGAGCCTTGCGCCCATTGCCGCCACCCAATCCACCGCCGGCGCCTTGACCACCTCGTCGAAGCGCGCTTTATTGGCGGCGAACCACTCGCGCGTGTTGTTGTCGCGCAGCTCGCGCAAGAAGGCTTGAGTTTCAGGCGGGAAGCCGGGGAAGGCGCTCATCGTTACATCCAATTTCCTAGTCGAATTCTGCGGCGATTGTAGCAGAGGCAGATAGGCTGTCAATGAAGCGGTGCTGGCACAGACTTTGCCTATGCAAGCTGATGGGGCTCAGGCACAATGCCTTTGCTACAGTCCTCTTGGCACACCGACCTTGAAAAAGGATGAACTCATGAAATGGATTCGCCCGATCATCGCGTTGATCGTTTGCGCCGCTACGTTATTGCCAGTCGCGGCACTAGATGCCCAAAGCCCGCAGGAATTCTGTGATGCCGCCGTACCTGCTGAGCTGACCATGATGCAATTTGAAAAGGCGGAGCCTGCGCTGGAGACCGATCTCGATTATCGAGCCATCCTCTGCACCAGCGCCGGCGCCATCTATGTTGACCTGTACGCAGGGCTGACGCCGGTCACGGTGAACAATTTTGTTTTCCTGGCGGAGCAGGGCTATTACGACAGCACGACTTTCCATCGGGTCATCCCCGACTTCATGGCGCAGGCAGGCGATCCCACCGGCAGCGGACGCGGCGGTCCAGGCTATCAATTCAATGACGAGCCGGTCAGCTTTCTGACCTTTGATCGACCAGGGTTGCTGGCGATGGCGAATGCCGGACCCGGCACCAACGGCAGTCAATTCTTCATTTCCACCGTGCCTACGCCGCATCTGAATTACAAGCACACGATCTTCGGCGAAGTTCTAGTCGGCCAAGACATTGTCGAGGCGATCCGCGAGCGCGACCCGGCCACGGCTAGCGATGCCGGCGAGACACTGGAAACGGTGCTCATCATTTCGGATTTCTCGCAGGTGGATAACAGCGATGTGGTCGTGTTGGAGCCGGCGACGCAAGAGCAGGTCGTCGGCACATTCGAAGCCTTTGCCGCCGGCATGCCGCCCTCACTTCCCGCAAGCGAGGAGACTTCAGGTCTCTTCACCACTGAGCAGGTAGCCGAATCGGTTCCGGCGGATCTGCAGGATGCCTATGCCGAATACGCGGAAAGCCATGGTCACCTGTATCGCTATCGCGTTGATATCGAAAACGAGGCTTGTGACTCCAACATCTACTTTACTTCGCTCGGCTATCAAGTTGATGTCTTAGAAAGCGGGCTTTCTGCAGTAGCTGCCTTGAGAGACGATCTGACGCGGCGTCTGTTGGAGAGCCAGGGATACTCTCTAGATGTCAACACCTACATCAAGGACATACCTACCTGTGCCGATGAAGATGGCATTCAGGCGTTGGCGGTCTACCCCATAGGGCGTTTTTTGGTGAGCATTGACGTGCTGCTCGCCAAACGCGTACTGGAGCAGGCGGGCGTATCCGGGCAGGTGGCGCTGGCTGACTTGTCGCGGCAGATCGAGCAGGGCTTCGCTAGTATTTATCGGCCGGAGATTCGTTCCTAGCGTAGTCGCTGTTGCAGGCTCGCTAGCGTCTCGTCGCGCTCGGCATGTTGGCAGATCTCGAGCGCTTCAATAAAGAGCGGCAGGTCGTCCTTGCGTGCCAAGCTTGCCAATCTCAAGAGGCGGTCGCTCAGTTCCTCTTCGCGCGCCGCCGCCATCATCACCAGACCGTAGCGCCGCAAGTCATCATCGCGCGTCGTCAGAATCAGATCTTCCAGCCGGTCATAGAGCGCCGCGGCACGTCCCTCGATGATGAAGTTGATGATTCCCATTGACGCGGTCGGCTGGTCAAGCTCTTGGTACAGTTCGAACAGTCCTTCATATAAATGATGGGGAAAATCCGCCCCCAGCGATTCCAGCGCTTTGCCGGCCAGCTCGCCGCGTTGGCTGCGCGCCATTTGCTCGCCGCCACGCAGCAAGAATTGATAGATCGGCAGCCGCTGATTGGACGCCGCCAGCACATCTATCGCTGTCATGGCCGGCTCGCAGTTGAAGATCGACGTATGCGGCTCGCCCAGGAAGCGCGTGGCATAGAGGCAAGCCAGCGGCGGATTGATGGGCGCCAGACCAGCCAGCGCCACCGCCCGCAAATTCTGCGCCACATCGTCTATCGGCTGAAAGTAATAGGTCTCGACACCGAGCTGGTAAATATCGGCATCATCGGGATGCTCGATATACACCAGCAGCCGCGTGATGCTTTCGCGCAGCATTCCGGCTTTATCGCGCTTGCTTTCGGCGTAGAATTCTAGGCACTTCTCGCGCAAGACAGGTCGATGGCTCTCGTCCAAGGCCCCGCGGACCTGTTTCAAGTTTAGTACGCGCAGGCATTCATCGAGGTATTGCCGGCTATTCGTCTGCGCGAGCAGCTCCAAGGCGAGGTCGCGGCGTTCTAATGTAGCGGTTTCGTTGCGTAAGGCACTTTGCAGCTCGGCTTGTGTCGGCATGGGAAGCGAGGCTCAGGACAGGGTGTCCAAGCCCAGGCGCTCGGCACAGTCGGCGATCTCGCCCCAGGTCGCCGCGGGTAAGTCGATGCCCTTTGCCAGCCGCTCACGCCGGTTGCGCGCCTCGATTTCGCCGGGGTAGAGCACCTCGCCCTCCAGCGGATCGGTTTTCACGAAGTCGATCACCGTGTCCACCTGCTGCTGGAAGACATCGACAGGTCCGAAGCGCGAAATGTCGATCATCAAGATCACCGTGCCCCAGCGGTCTTCCAGCGGCGGCTGATTATCCGAGCGCAGCGATGCCATCATGCTAAATAGCCCGACCATCATCGCCAGCGCGTAGCCTTTGTGCCCGACGTAAGGCAAGCCCATCGGCCGCAGCGCGCCACCCTCCTTGAGTTTCGTCGGATCGCTGGTCGGCTGCCAATTCGAATCGACGATCCAGTCGCCGGGCAGTTGCTCGCCTTTATCGACCGCCACCATGACTTTGCCGGCCGCCGAAATCGAAGTTGCGAAGTCGAGAAGCACCGTGCCGTATGTTCTGCTCGGGAAACCCATCGCAATGGGGTTGGCGCCAATCTTGCGCCCCGTGCCATTCAGCGGCACCACCACCGAGCGCGGACCTCCTATGCAGCCGTCCCAAATCATCGAGGCCATGCCGGCTTCCGCGCCCATCTCGGCGTAGGTGCCGAGTCGCCCGGTATGCCCCTCATGATACATCGAGACTAGGCCGACGCCTTGATCGCGCGCTTTGTCGATGGCGATCTCAGTGCCTTGTTTGGCGATCACCTGGCCGAAAGTCCAATTGCCGCAGATCTGCGCCATCGAGGCTGTTTCTTCGACGATCTCCGGCTCGGCGGTGGGCTGAAGCTGTCCCTGGTCTATCGAGCGCACATAATGCGGCGTCCGAATCACGCCGTGCGAATCGTGCCCGGCAAGGTTGGCGTTCACCAGATGAGTCGCGACGATTTCAGCATAGTCGGCTCGCGCGCCGGCGGCTGCCAGGATTCGGGCGATAAGTTTTTCTAAATCATTCGCTTGTATGATGGGCATTTCCAAGCCTTTCCTATATTTGTCGTCTGCTGGAACTAGGTAATATGATTAATTCTATGCCTCGTCCTTCGGCTTCTGCATAAACGGCGCGTTTTGATCCAGGCCGTAAAACGAGGCTGCCGACCTATTCGATGGTTGGAGTCTTGGGTTAATACCTGAGGAAGCCGCATTAAGCGTGTGGAAGGACCGAGTGTAAAGAGTCGGATCGCCTTCATCTCGCAGCCTCAAGATCTCCTGATGACTTGCATCCCATTTTCTTGCTGCGGCTGCAAAGTGATCAACCTGTTGCATCCGGCCAGCTACAATGCCCGTGCCGACAGCTAAGGCAATAAGCAGGCTCACAAGACTGATCCATCGAATCCATGCCATACTTGCTTTTATCGCCAAGCGACAGCGATGGATCATGATTCCCAAGTACGCCCCCCACAGAAATCCTGAAATCACTTGCAAGAAGGTCACCGAAGCGAAGATCCGGTCGATGACGTAACCCGCCCCAAAGAGCGAAACGCCGAACAAGGCCACAAAGGTAATCACCGAATATGTTGAGGAAAGCAAGGCAATTAGCCCAATCCGATTTGAGCAAGAATCACCGAACCGGACTGCCAACTGCCTCGCTAGCGCGAAAAGCAAGACAAAGAACTGAACAAACAGGTATGATGCCGCTTTGTGGTATATGCTGCGAATCTGTGTCATGCTGAATAGCAGGCACATCAGCAGCAATGCGAAACTGCAAAAGTACAAAATGCCACGCTCGGTGTTAAGCGCTGCGTGGAATCGCTTGCGTTGCCAAATCAAGGCGAGCAATGCGAGAACCGACGCTGCGTTGAGGCTGACAACCACTGAGTAGGAGGTGCTGAAGCGCCCGAAGATTTGAGCGTTATCACTGCTGTGCGACCACAAGTAGGGGACAAAAAGCAACTGTACGATCAAGCCAAGCAACAGTGTCGGAGTGGCGTCGCTGACCGCGCGCTTCTGCAGCGAATTAGCGGGCACTGCCTGTACATCGTTAAGGTCACAAACAGTCCCGCCGCCAGCAGAAGCCCGATTCCAGTAAAGCCTGCTTGATCTGTCGTATATCGATACATCGTTCCAATTGTCTGGTTTAGCAGTGCTGGCAAGTCGCGAACTGGCTCAACACGATAGCCAAAATTATGAGACAAGGAACTACGAAACGCGAGACCGGGGGAGTTCAATTGCACCGGCACGCTGGTTAAAGTCCCCAAGAAACCGGCAAGAGTCAGGACAAGATATATGCGGCGCTTCGATAGATCGCGGAATATACTGAGGCCAACGATAAGGAGTCCCAGAAACGCCAATTGAAAGACCAGGTACATTTCCGAAAAGCCGGCGATGACGAATCCGATCGCAGCCACAACTAAGGCTGCAAACGCAAGCCGCAAATGGGTGTGCAGAAGCCCTGCTGTCTTTGCTGCCAAAATCAGGCAAATCAATAACAGGGCTGGTGGCAAGGTGTATTCGACAGTTGACGTAAACCAATAGAATGAATGCTGCGAGTCCAATCCGTTGATTGCGGCAGCAACTGTGAGCGAAGCGAGCGCGATGGCGATGAAATAGCGCTGCCGCCCGATTTTAAGAAATGCAAATACCGTCAGATAAAGCAGCGTCAAGCCAGCAATCCAGATTACGATAAGGACTGCGGGAAAGATTGATGGCACTAGCGCGCCCAGTGGCGCTAACAGACCGAAGAGCAGGAAATTGGTATAGTCGCCGTTCCAGGTGTCGCGAAAATATTGCACGGCTTGCCAGAACCCGAGTTCTATGGGTTTGCCGAGACGATCGTAGTCATCCCATATCAGCCGACTGAATTGACCAAGATAGGCGAACAACAGGGCGGGTACCAACGCCAGACAAAACAGCAAGGTCTTGCCCGCCAATTCTTTTCGCAATACTCTCATTTTTTACCTTGCGATGACATCAATGGTGTCCAGGCTCAACCTTGGAAACCCGCAGCGAACGGGCCGAATCCACGCTAAAGCTGTTGACGCAGACGAAGGTATCCACTTGCAAAAAGGACACAAGTATTTCTTTCCGATGCGGGCTATCTATCTGAGTCGATTACTATACTCATTCCGCTCCCACATTTTCACGACCGCGCCATTCTCGTCAAGCTCGAAGCGCAGCGTCTCGTTGGACTGGCCCGTCTGCTTCAGCGTGAAGACCTGCGGCTCGTCAGTCGGCTCAAGTTTGGTTGCTGGCGCATCCAAATAGTTGAGGCTGACGATTTGCAACTGCCCGTCGCGGATGACGACCTTGGTACGATCCCACTCGCTTTCGTAAACGCCGATATAGCGCTGCCAATCGTCTTCCGCTGTTGGCTTGTCTTCCGCCGTCGCCTTGATGATCTCGGGCAGGACAAGCTTGTAGGCTTGCACGGCGAAACCATGCGGGTCGCTGCCGAGCGAGTTAGTCAGCACGATAACGCCGTATTTGTGTTCGCGGCAGACGGTGAAAGCAGTTAGGTAGCCCGGATAGCCGCCGCCGTGCCCGCTGATGACCCAGTCATTTGTGCGGTGCAGTCCCATGCCTAAGCCGTAGCCACCCTTCCAGCCCTCGTCCAGCCAATGCACGCGGTGCATATCGAGCAGCGTGTAAGTCGAGAGCAGGTCTGTGCCGCTCAAGCCTAGATGAAAGCTGGCGTACTTCACCAGGTCGTTCACGGACGAGGCAAAGTTTGCCGATGCCTCAAAGCCGTTCATCAGCCAGAAGGGCAGGGCATCCCGCTGGTATCCCGCTTTCTCGCGGGTATAGCCGGTCGCCAGCAGCGGATCATCGGCGCTGGGCTGCGGTCGCGTCTCGCTCATGCCTAGCGGGTCCAGCACATTCGCTTGCAGGTAAACCGCCCAGGATTGACCCGATACCGCGGCGATGATGCCGCCGAGCAGAGAATAGCCCAAGTTGCTGTAGGCGAAGTTCTCGTAGGGAGGACGGGTCGGCGCGCGCGTCTTGGTGTCGGCGATGAAGTCGTCCCAGGTCGGCGCTTCGCATTCCGTCCACATGGGGTTCTTGGAGTCGCGCGGCAAGCTGGAGCTATGCGTCAGCAAATTGCGAATGGTGATTTCAGGCGCGTCTTGGTAGCGCAGATCAAACCACTCGAGATATTGCGAGACCGGATCATCGAGGTTTAGCTTGGCGGCGTCTCGCAGCTGCAAGATGCCAGTCGCGGTGAATGTTTTGGTGATACTGGCGATACGAAAGCGCGTGTCCAGCGTAACCGGCGTGCTGGCCTCAAGATTGGCTTGTCCATAGCCCTTGCCCCAGAGCAAATCGCCATTGTAGACCAGGCCGATCGCCAAACCGGGCTGATGTTGCTGCTGGGTCTGTTGGACGATCCAGTCATCGAGGATGCCGACCGCCGTTTGCAAGTCAGCGTGTTCTTGCAGCAGTTGATGCGCCACAGATTGGCTTGCCTTTTCGCTTCGTCTTGACTAATCGCCATACTGTAGCGCAAAGGCGTATCTGTGGAAAGCGGTCAAGTGGAGCAAATCCAGTGCGGGGGCGAGCCGCTGGTTCGCCCTTCGCGCCAGAAATGACTTACTTGCACGCGCCTTGGAGTTGCCCTGCCATCGCCTGCCAAATTATGTGGTGGATTAAATACCCGTCACATCGACGAACCAGCGCTCAAGCGCCGCTTCCATCGCCGCAACTTTCTGCGGCTGCTGCGCTGCCAGGTCATTCTGCTCGAAGGGGTCGTCGGCGATATTGAAGAGCAGCGGCGGCGGCGGATCCGGCACGGCGCGCGCCGGGTAGGGTTCGTCGTAGATGCCATCGAAATGCTCGGGGTAATACTTGATGGCATGGTCGAGAGCCGTATCCACCGGGCTGACCTCCATCGCTTCCTTGATGGTCGGTCGAAGCAGCTTCCAGTCGCCATCACGGATGGCGGCGTTGCAGGTTCCAACCGGCGTGTAACGGTTCCACTGCCAGCATCGCTGTGGATAGACGCCACCGCGTTCGCCGCGTAGGGCAGCTGTGACATCGACGCCATCAAGCGCGCGATCAGCCGGAACATCGACACCGGCCAGGTTCAGCAGCGTCGGGAACCAATCGGTGAAATGCGCCATATCGCCGATGCGTCGGCCGCCATCCAGGCCATCAGCCCAGCGAATGATCAGCGGAACGCGAATGCCGCCTTCGTAGGTATTGCCCTTGCTGCCGTTGAAGCGGTAATTGAAACGCGTCTGCGTAAAGCCGTTCCAGGTGCCGAAAGCTGGACCGTTGTCACTGGTGAAAATCAAGATCGTGTTGTCGGTGATGCCGCATTCATCCAGCTTTTCGGCGATGCGCCCGATGCCCTCGTCCATCACTTCGATCATGGCGTAGATCAAGCTGACACCCAAGCTAAAGCCCATATCGCAATATTTCCGCGCGATGGCATCCGGCGCTTCCAACGGGAAATGCGGCGCGTTGTAGGCGAGTTGCAGAAAGAAAGGATCGCTCTGATGACGTTCGACGAAGTCGACGGCGGCATCGCTGAAGACATCAGTCAAATACTGATTGCGGTCGCCGTATTCGATGCTGCCATTGCGATCCAGCCGATAACGATAGTAGGGATTCCAGCCGCCTTGAAAGCCGACGAATTCTTGATAGCCACGAGCCGTCGGATGATAACGGGGGTCGAGCGCGCCGTTGTGCCATTTGCCGATTAGACCGGTGGCGTAACCGGCGCCGCCCAGCACATCCGCCATCGTTGTTTCATCTAAGCCCAGGCGATCCAGTCCGCGCGCTTCCAGCGTATCGATGCTGCCGGTGCGGTGGGGATAGCAGCCCGTCATCAGCGCGGCGCGGGCCGGCGCGCAAACGGGCGACGCCGAATAATGCTGCGTCAGGGTGATGCCATCGTCCACCAGCGCATCGAGATGCGGCGTACAGGAGATTTGATCGTTGAATATGCCGAAGTCGCCGTAGCCCATGTCATCGGCGATGATCAAGATGATATTTGCTTTGGTCATGTTTGTCCGTTTTGTACCTTCTGTCCGCTGATGAGCTGCGCGGGAAAGCCAGTATGGAAAACGGTCATGGTGCCGCCGAACATGATGCGGTCGCCATCGCGCAGCATTTTTGCCTTGCCGCCGGTCACCGGCTGGTTATTGACCGCGGTACCGTTGATGCTCCCTAAATCAAAGAGCTTCCACTGCTGCTTCTCTTTTACCAGGAAAGCATGTGGACGGGAGACGGTCGGGTCTTGCAAGGCGATCTCCCAATTGGACTTGGGTGTTGAACGGCCGATGTACAACTCTTCTTTCAATAGCGCGAAGATTTGTCCCTGCTGCGGTCCGCGCGTGATGCGCAAGCTGGCGCGGTCGCCGGCCACGGCCGATACTTTCTCGGCGCCGTCTTGCGGCTGCCTGTCTGTGACTGAAAGCAACTTTAGCACAGACACAAAGAGATGGATTTCATCGCCAACCGCGAGCAAATTCTCGCCGTAGACTTGCACGCCATTGACAAAGGTGCCATTGGCGCTGCCGATATCGTCAACTGTGAAGGCACCGTCTTGGCAGGCGACGATGGCGTGTTCACGTGATATATGGCCCTCGGCGATCTGAATACTGTTGGTTGCCGAACGCCCGATTGTCAATCTGTCGCCGTCGCATACGGGGTGTTCCAAGGTCTTGCCAGTGAAGGGGTCTAGCCAGACCAACTTGGCTAGTGCTGACTGCTGCTGCTCGTCCATTGCGCATGTCCTGCTGAACGACTTTCTTACTCATATTGTAACATATTCTGATATCGAGAGGTTGATTTTGGGACGCTTAGGGGTGGAGCGGCGTGGCAATCCGAAGAATTCGGTCGCAGTCGACAGTCGGTGTCCTCTATCAGCTCTCACAGCGACACGATTTTGGAGTGACATCCTTCGGACAGTGCGCAGCGCCCAATGCCATTGCGATAGCATTTTGAGGGCAAAACAGTGCAGCCGCTTGCCGATCTTCGGTGAAGGAACGCGGCTTGAGATCTAACGCGAGTCTATGAAAAATTGATCGCTCCTGAGTCCGCAAGAATACTGCTTACGCCTACCCGGCAATAATCGCCTGCGCATCCTCGCCGAGCGCGATCAACACACCTTCCGCGATTATGCCATCGGCGCTGCGCTTGATCCGGTCTTCGGGCAAGCCCATCAGTTGCGCCAGGTATCTCGCCGTCCAGCTATAGCGCCCATACTCGCGAATCTCGGTCTGTTGACGGTGTGTCGTCACATCGTTGTTGATGCCGTTGACCCCCACGCCTTGCGCCAACAGCCATTCACGGGTCGCGCCGGCCAGGCCCGCCACATTGGTGCCATTGTAAACGAAAATCTGCGCCCTTTCCGCATCCGCGCGCGCCTTAATCTCCGCCAGTGAAAGCTGCGTCTGTGGATAAAAGGTACGCATGATCAGATCGCGAATGGAAATGAAATCGGGGAAGAGTACTTCCTCGCCGGTGGCGCTATTGCCGAGCGACGCATAGTAATTGTCGATGATGCTATAGCGGATATCCTCGCGCTCGATACTGCCCATCAGCCGGCCTAGCGCGATAATCTCGTTCAACTCCAGATTGGTGCGGTAGTTGTCCTGCAATTCTTGCCAGAGCGTGTAGGCTTGCGTGATAAAGTTGACGATACCGCCGGCGCTCAGCACCTCAGCCCGCACCGCGTCCAGCGCCTGCTGCTGCCGCCGCGCGCGGTCGAAGTCGCCGCCTGCCGTTTTGCGCGTCCGGGCATATTGCAGCAAGGTCTCGGCATCCATGCGCTGCTCGCCCGGCTCAAATATCACATGAATCATGTCGTAGCGGTCGCCAGGATATGTCGGATCGTCGATGAATTCGGTGACGTTCACCAATACGCCCTGAGGCGCCAGCGTATCCACGATGGTGGTGAAGACATCGAAGTTGACGAGCAGATACTTTTCGACTCTTATGCCGAAGTTTTCGGCGATCGTCTCCATCGCCAGCGCGGGTCCGCCGCCCGGGTAGGCATCGCTGTCGCCGAGGAAGTTCGCCGTGTTAATCCGTGCCGGTCCGTAATCGGGAATCTCCACCCACAGGTCACGTGGCAGAGACAAGACGCCGATCGTCTCGCGCGCCGGATTGACATTTAGCAGTATCATCGTATCAGTGCGGAAGGGACCCTGTTCGTCAGCCGCGCTGCGCTGATCGATGCCCAGAAGCAGAATATTCATCGCCCGTGGATCGGTAATGCGTGGCAGTTCTATTTCGGGGACGGCGGTGGCGACGGCTTGCGTTGGCAGGGCGGTCGCTTGGGCTGCGACCGTTGCCCTGGGTATCGGCGTATTCGCCGCCGGAGTAGAAGTCGGCATCGCCGTAATCAACGGGGTCAATACGAGCGTGGGCGCGGTCTGCGGTGAAGCGCCGAACGCATTGCCTGCACTTTCGCACTTGCCGGCCATGGCGCAGCGTATAGTCTCCAAGGGATCATCGACGCGAAAGCCCGAAGCGCTCATATCGATGACGGCCTGCTGCGACAAGCTGAAGCTGGTAAAGGCGCACAAGCCGGTGATTACCGCAAGCGCGCCAATACTAATTAACACTGCCAGGCAGCCACTCTTGCGCATAGGTTGCCACACTCTCCCGCAGGCGCTGGTTCACAAAATCGCCAAACAGTCGCGGATTATAGCATAGCGCCGGCTGGCCTAGCAGGCGTGCTTACCACCGATTCAGCTGCGCTGTGACTAACGCAAACTACGAATATAGCTATTTGCATCCGGCACGTGCACGGGCAGATGGCGGTACATCGGCCGCGGCGGTAAAACCAAGATGCCTTCTATCATGCCACCCAGGTCGGTGCCTGCACCAGCCGCATAGAGCGCCGCAGACTGCCATGCTGCCTCAGACAGCCCGGCAATCGCTGACTCCAGTTCAGTGCTGACTTGCCGATACTCGTCCAATTGCTCCTGCAAGCTGAGGTGCTGGCGTTCGGTGATGCCGCCGTAGTGGATTTCGCGACCCCTGCGCGGATCTTTCACCGCATCAATCGCCCAATGCTTGCGCCCAGCTTGCCACTCTCGCATCGCCTCAACCGTGTAAACTTCGTAGCAAATGAGATGCGCTAGCAAATCCTTGAAAGAACATTCCTGATCGTAGTATAAGCCGTTGCGGATGGTATCGCGGCGGGTCATTTCTTCGTCCGTTAGCTCGTCGATAAGTTCCGCTACCGCCTGATGCTCGAATTGCAATAAGCGCAGGGCTTCCGCCCGCTCGACTGTAGCTCGCATAAACGCTGTCCTCTCCCTGAAATCGGCTACAGTTTACTCGAAATGATTCTCGCTTTCGAGCGCCACCTGTTCGACTGTGCGCTGTTCAGCCTGTGAAGCGCTGGCGATTGACGCTAGACTTTGGATCATCTGCTTCGAGTCGAGGTCTAAAGGAAACTATGGCAGAGACAATTCTATCGGCGGAAGACGTCCGCGCCATCGCTGACCTGGCGCGTCTAGAACTGAGCGAGGACGATGTTGTCCTGTATCAGCGGCAGCTATCCGACATTCTGGACTACTTCGCAAAGTTGCAAGAGCTGGATACCTCGCATATCGACCCCAGGTCGTCGGTATTGCCCTTGACCAATGTCATGCGCGAGGATCGGGCTGGTGAGCCGCTGCCGGTCGACGATGTGGTTGCCAATGCGCCCGACAGCGACGGCGAGCAGTTTCGCGTCCGCGCGGTGCTTGGAGGCGGCGAGTAGCGGCTTCGGCACGGGGAAATCACGTAATGAGCAGAAGCGCCCGCGTCGCCTTGATTCAAGCGCGACCGGCATACTATGATCTCGACAAGTGCATCGCCAAAGCGGTCTCGCTGATCGCCGAAGCGGCAGGGCAGGGCGCGCAACTGGCTGCCTTCGGCGAGACCTTCTTCCCCGGTTACCCGGCTTGGCTGGATTACGCCATCGACTATGCCCGCTGGGATCACGCGCCGACCAAACAGCTCTACGCCCGGCTCGCTGCCAACAGCCTGTCGCTCGATAGCCCGCAAATGCGTCAACTGCGCGACTGCGCGAAGAAAAACGAAATCGTGCTGGTCTTGGGTATCAACGAACGGGTGACAGCCGGGCGAGGAAATCGCAGCCTTTACAACAGCATCGTCACCATCAATGCCGATGGCGAAATCATGAATCACCATCGCAAGCTTCGCCCCACCTACACCGAGCAGTTGATCTGGGCGCAAGGCGATGGCGCCGGCTTGGGCGCGGTCGATACAGCCGCGGGGAGTGTCGGCGGCCTGATCTGCTGGGAACATTGGATGCCCCACGCTCGCCAAGCCATGCACATCAGCAACGAAGAGATCCATATCGCCATGTGGCCCGCCGTCAAGGAAAGCCACCAGATCGCCAGCCGCCACTACGCCTTTGAAGGCAGGACCTTCGTGCTCGCAGTAGGCAGCATCATGCCGCTCGCCGATTTTCCTTCTGAGCTCAGCTTACCGGCGTCACTGCGCGACCATCCGGACTCGCTGCTGCTTAATGGCGGCAGCGCTATCATTGCGCCTAATGGCGAATACTTGCTGGAGCCGGTCTGCGGCGAGGAGACCATTCTTTATGCCGACCTCGATTTCAAGCGGATCGCCGAAGAGCAGATGACGCTTGATGTGACGGGCCACTACGCGCGCGACGATGTCTTTACTTTTGAAGTCAATCGCCGGCGCTTGGAATAGACCTTCTGCGACGCCTGACCCACTTCTTGCGTAACAAGTCTTAGTGCAGTTACAATCAGACTGCACTCCCATTCTAGTTGCCGAAGGGACTAGTTATGACTCCGATTCGACGCCTGACTACTCTGAGCCTGAGCATTCTCATAGTTCTGCTATTCATCTTGCCGGCAGCTGCCAGCGAATTCCCGCCAACGGACATCCTGCGCGGCGAAACCCCGAGCGGTGAGCCGGATAGCACGCGTGTGGTACCGAAATACAATGTCCCGCCGACGGGCAACTGGGTTATCCACTATGACCCCGGCACGCCTTTGAGCGAAAAATGGGAATACGTCAACCGTCTCGGCGCTACCATCGTCGAGCAAATTGATGAACTGGAAATCTGGGTGGTGGACGTGCCGGAAAGCTTCGGCATGAATTTTACCTTCGATAGCGATGTGGAGCTGGTCGAGCAAGACTTCTTCGTCAGCGTCGCCTTTGATAACCCGCCCAACGATCCCGATTACGACCGGCAATGGGCGCTGCCCCACATCCAAGCGGAGACCGCCTGGAACGAGGTGGACGAGCTTGAAGCGATCACCGTCGCCGTCATCGATACCGGCGTCTGCATGAGCCATGAAGACTTGGTCGGCCGCGTTCTCGATAATGGCTACGACTTCGTTGACAACGATGACGATCCTGAGGATGTCTTCGGGCACGGCTGCTCGGTTTCTGGCATCATCGCCGCCAACATCGACAATGGCATCGGCATCGCCGGCTTCGCGCCCAACTCCTCGATTCTGCCGGTGCGCGTGCTCGGTCCAAGCGGCAGCGGCTCCATGGCGGATGTCGCCGCGGGTATCGTTTATTCTGCCGATAATGGCGCCGATATCATCAATTTGTCGCTCGGCAGCATGGTCGGCTCGCAGGTCACCAAAGATGCTGTCGGTTACGCTGTGGGCAAGGGCGTGACCGTGATCGCCTCGGCCGGCAACAGCGGCGGCACTCTACCCGGCTTCCCGGCCCGCTACGAGAATGTCGTTGCTGTCGGCGCGATCGACCCCAACGGCGGGCGCAGCAGCTTCAGCAATAAAGGTGGCGATATCTGGGCGCCGGGCAGGGATGTGCACACGACCTATCTCGACAACGGCTATAAGGCGCTGAATGGCACCAGCTTCTCGGCGCCGTATGTGTCGGCGATGGCGGCCGTCCTTGAAGGCATGGGGCAAGAATTGCACCTTGATGGTGGCGATATGACCTGGACTTGCATGCGGCAGGGCGCTTGTGAGGTCGTTCCAGGCAGCTGATCACCGAAATTCTGGCAGAACTTGAAAGAGGCAGATTCTGGTCTGCCCCTTTTTTATTTCGTCCGCAGCGCGATGTGCCGGCTAATACTCTTCATCACGAGGCCGGCGCCGGCGATAGATATAGACCGGCTGGAATTTCTGCTGGGGCTCTTGGTAGATAGCGCGATCGAGCGATTCGTTAAAGCCGGTGATCAAGCCGCGCAGGTGCGCCCGCGCATATTGCAGACGCTTCTTCACAGTCGCGAGTGGGATATTTCGCCGCTCTGAGATCTCCCTTTGGGATTCGCCCTTGAAGTAAAAGTCACGCGTGAGGTCGCGCTCGCTCTCGGGCAGCGCCGCCACCGCCAATCTTACGCGCTGGCGCAGTTCCGTTTCTTCCAGAAGCGTTTCCGGCGTCGGTTCTGCCGATGCCAGATCGTCTTGCCCGTCGATAGCTTCAACCGCTGGACCTTGACGGCGCATGACCCGCTCTGTCTTGGTCAAGGCGATCCGCTTGAGCCAGGCCGGGAAGGCGCTGACGTCTTTCAATTGGGCAATGCGCTTGTAGGCGGTCAAGAAGGCTTCTTGCGCAGCGTCTTCGGCGAGCTGCGAATCGCTCAGCCTGCTGTAGGCGATGCTGTAGACCATGCCTTGAAAATCACGAACTAGATGATCAAAGGCGTCATTGCGCTCGGCCGTATCGCCAGACTGCGCCTGTAGCACCCTCTCGCAGTAGCTCTTCATCTGTACGCTAGATGCCCTGTTCACCACGTGAAGATTCCTATGCCATCAACATCTACCGAGTTGATTATCGTAGAGTCCTCAGTTTTTGTCAATTTGATATGAATTTCCCCGGACGGGCTCATTCTTCATACAGCTGCAGAGGCAGGTCTCCTGAGTCCAGCTGGGCGGTTTCGACTCTCTGTTAAAGTGGTATCCGGAATAGGCTGACGTTTACAGCCCCTAAGTGATGGCTGATATATTCGTCGAATTGATTGAAAAGGCAACCGATACCGCGCTGGAGAAGCGGCTAAGCGGGGCTGCGGCACTTGCTTAAGATTTTCTTGAACGTTTCAGCAATTCGAGAGACGCAAGGCCCAAAACGCCGAGTTGAACCAGGATCGCAGTTCCCAGCATCAACAATTGAGTTATGGATTGGTCAGCGTCGTCCGGCGTGGCGCCGATAGCGGGTAGCGGCGTCGCCCTCAGCCTAGGCAAGCGCTCAATGCGTAGCTCGCGCATGGCAGCAAAAGCTGCTTCCGGTGTTACAGTGCTGGCGGCGGGCGTATCGGTAAGGCGAGGCGTAGGCCTTGTAGTCGCCGGCGAAGTGGCAGCCGCGGTAGGCGCTGGGCTGGTCGGCGTAAAGGTGCCATCTTTGGGTGGCACAAGGAAGACACTGCCCGACTGCAGCCAGCGGATATCGTCCGTGGTCAAGTCGTTAAGCTCCAGCATGGCGGGGATATCGTCCCAGGTGTAGCCGTAAATTAGCGCGATATCGCCGATGGTATGCCCTGGCTGCACCTCGTGCTTGATATTGCCGAACTCATCCAAGCCGAGTATGTAGGCGGGCTGAGCAGCCGGCGCCGAGCCTCCGCTGCTGCTAGCATTGCCAGCGCCTGAAGACGGTGCGTCGCCGACGGCTCTGCCCATCACCATCACAAACGAGCGCCGCCCATTGTAGATGGCTGTCCCGATTCCTACTTCATTATAATTTTGGCTATCCAATTGCGGACGATGGTCGGGGGATCCCAACCACCAATTTAGAGCGGTCTGCGGTGAGGCATTCCCCCCGAGATAAATGATTTCGCTGATATAGTTTGCGGTATAACCTGCACGAATCGCGCGGTCTCTCACTTGGCTGCCGTCGTCTTGTCGATGTTCAATCCTGCCAGTTTGCGCCATCCATGAGGCGTGGTTTTGGGCGGCAGCGGTCAAGGCAGCATTGTATGTCAAAGCACTCAATCCGCGCCCAAGACGATAATTGTTGGCGATGAGTTGCAGATTTTGGGCGATGGTTTGCGCCGTGACGCTGGATGCATAAAGCAACACGCCAAAACTTAGCAGAAATAGTCGCGCGATCATGCTTTCATTCTAGCAGTGAAGATACATGCTTTCATCTGACGCTTTCCTTCTTTCCGCAGGCGCCGGCAAGCGCGCCTGAATTGAACGACAGGAATTTTCGCCGGGGCTATAATCAATGCAATAAGACGGGCAGATTGGAACGGCGGAATCATGAGCATCTTCTACATCAATGGCGATTTCATCGAGGCGGACAGCGCGTCCATACCGGCGACCGATCTGGCGATACTGCGCGGCTACGGCGTCTTCGACTTTCTGCGCACCTATGGCGGCCTACCTTTTCAGTTGGGCGCGCATCTGCGGCGCTTGCAGCGCTCGGCAGCCTTAATCGACCTGCATTGCCCCTGGGATATTGAAGAGCTGGGTGAGATCGTCTTGGAGACGCTGCGCCGCAACACCTATGACGAGTCCGGTATCCGCCTGGTTGTGACCGGTGGCGATAGCCCCAACGGCTTCTTGCCCAGTGGCGATTCGCGCCTGCTGGTGATGGCGACGCCCTTGACGAATCTTCCGGCTGCCGCTTACGAGCAGGGGGCGGCGGTCGCCACGGTCATGCAGCAAAGGCTTATGCCGGAAGCCAAGACGATTAACTACATCCCCGGCATCACCGCGCAAGTCAAGGCGCAGAAGCGCGTTCCCGCTGCGATTGACGCGATCTACACTGCCGATGGCAAGGTAATCGAGGGCACGCGCAGCAATATCTTCGCCCATACGGACGGGCGTTGGATCACGCCGGCGGACGGACTGCTGCTCGGCATTACGCGCGCCGAAGTCATCAAGCTGCTGGACAAGAATGGGCAGCTGGAATCCCGCGATATCACCCTGGAAGAATTCTACGCCGCCGACGAAGTGGTCTTGACTTCAAGCACTAAGGAGATTGTGCCGATCGTCGAGGTCGATGATGTGAGCATCGGCAGCGGTATGCCGGGCGAAAACAGCAAACGGCTTATGCAGCAGTGGCGCGAAATGACCGATGCTTACGCCGCAGCCGGCGCCGTGCAATAGCGACGCGTCAGGCGCGGAACTCGGCAGTTGTCTTCGTCCGCAGTTCGTCAAGCGACGCATCGGACAGCAATTCAATCAGCCACATTTCACCCGCCTCAAAAGCGAAGACTGCCAGGTCCGTGATAAGCAAGTCGACGGCGGCAACTGCCGTCAGCGGCAAGCTGCACTGCGATACGATCTTGGGGCTGCCATCGCGGTTAACATGGGTCATGGTAATGATCAACCGGCGAGCGCCGCTGGCCAGATCCATCGCGCCGCCGACACCGAGCAGGGGCTTGCCCGGCACCGCCCAATTTGCCAAATTCCCCTGCTGATCGACCTGTAAGCCGCCCATCACC
Source organism: Phototrophicaceae bacterium (assembly GCA_965223515.1). Taxonomy (GTDB): domain Bacteria; phylum Chloroflexota; class Anaerolineae; order Aggregatilineales; family Phototrophicaceae; genus UBA6055. Next base: position 2,190,446 of record CBDCWK010000002.1, on the reverse strand, counting down.
GCAACATCAATATGACCGCCGCGAATCATGGCAAAGGAGTCGGCGCTATCGAAATAGCTGCTGCCGGGCAGGGCAGTCACCGGGACCTTGCCGGCGTTGACCGGGTAATCCAGCGCGCCACCCGCGGCCGGCGCCGGACCCACACCCAGCATGCCGTTTTCCGTGTGCAGGATGATGCCATGTTCCGGTGTGATCAGGTTGGCGATCAGCGTGGGGATGCCGACGCCAAGATTGACGACATCGCCTGTTTTCAGCTCAGCGAGGGCGCGCCGCGCGATCTTCATGCGCAGGGGATCGGGATCGCGCTCCAGGGTGCGGATATCAGCTGAGGAGCCGAGTTCCGCCAGCGTCGTCTTGGCTTGCACCAGGGCATCGACATGATTGCCGCTCGTATGAATATGATCGGGATCGAGCGCGCCCAGCGGCACAATTTCTTCCACCTCGGCGATCACCAGATCGGCAGCGGTCGCCATCGCCTTGTTGAAGTTCTGCTCGGTCATGCGGTAGATCAGGTTGCCGGCGCTATCAGCGCAGCGAGCGCGAATCAGGGCGACATCGGCGCGCAAACTCGGCACAAAAACCTGTTCTACGCCCTTGATCAGTTTGGTCTCGGCGCCCTCGGCGAGGACGGTACCGGCCGCGGTCGGCGTGTAGAAACCGCCAATGCCGGCGCCACCCGCGCGTATCGCCTCCGCCAGCGAGCCCTGCGGCATCAATTCAAAGTCGATGGCGCCGCTCTGTGCCGCAGCCACCGCTTCCGGATTGCTGGTGAAGAAGGAGCCGATCGCCTTCTTGATCTGCCCATTGCGCAGCAGTCGTCCGCCGCCGAGCCCGACTTCGCCGATGTTGTTGGCGATATAGGTCAGGTCGCGTACGTCAGTTTCCGCCAGCGCATGCAGCAGGTGTACCGGCGTGCCGGTCATGCCGAAGCCGCCGACCATCATGACCGCGCCCGATTTTACAAGTTGAGCCGCTTCTGCGGCGCTAAGTTGAGGGACGTGTTTCACGCTTGCTCCAACAGGACTTCGATCAAGGTGGCTTCGCCTTGCCCGACGCCGACGCAAAGGGTCGCCAAGCCATAGCGCATCGCTTCGCCGATCTCCGACCGCCGCCGCATCTCATGCAGCAGGGTGGTCAGGATGCGCGCGCCGGTACAGCCTAGCGGATGCCCCAAGGCGATAGCGCCGCCATTGACATTGGTGATGGCTTCGCTCAAACACAGCTCGCGCATGACAGCGATCGACTGCACGGCGAAGGCTTCGTTTAATTCAGCCAAGTCGATGTCTTCGATTTGCAACTTGTGGCGGGCGAGCAGCTTCTGCGTCGCCGAAACCGGTCCCATGCCCATCACTCGCGGATCGACGCCGGCTGCCGCACTGCCGATCCAACGCGCTAACGGTTGCAGACCGAGCTGCCGCGCCTTGTCAGCCGACATCAAGACCAGCGCGCAAGCGCCGTCATTCAAGCCGCTGGAATTTCCCGCGGTGAGGCTGCCATCGCTGCGGAAAGCCGGGCGCAGCGCCGCCAACTTGTCAAGGCTGGTCGCCAATTCGTAGCCGCCGTCCTTGCGGCGCATGAAAGGGTGCTCATCGGTATCGACCACGATGTTATCGCCTTTGCGCTGCGGGATTGTGACCGGGACGATCTCACGTTGGAAATAGCCGCGGTTGATGGCGTCTATGGCGCGCCTTTGACTTTGCAGGGCGAAGCGATCTTGCTCTTCCCGCGTGATCGCGCCGCCTTCAATTTGCCCAACGCAACTCATCTCATAGATGTTTTCCGCCGTCTCGCCCATCGTTTCCAGCGGATAAAGCGCCGCCAGCCTGGGATTAGGGTAGCGCCAGCCCAGCGTGGTATCCCAACCGGTGATATTGCCCGAGGGTCCATAACCAATCGGATTCTTCGGCAGCGAGTAGGGGGCGCGGCTCATGCTCTCAACGCCGCCTGCCACGAAGACATCGCCCTCGCGGACCTTGATGGCGCGCGCCGCTTGATTGACCGCGTTGAGTCCGCTGGCGCAGAGCCGGTTGACGGTCACGCCCGCCACAGTTTCCGGCAAGCCCGCCAGCAGCAGCGCCATGCGCGCGACATTGCGATTGTCCTCGCCCGCTTGATTGGCGCAGCCCAGGTAAACTTCTTCAATCTGCCCGGGCTCGACACCGGCGCGCTCCACCGCCTCTCTTATGACGAGCGCCGCCAGATCATCGGGACGGACTGACGACAGCGCCCCGCGGATTCTGCCGATGGGTGTGCGGACAGCGCTAACAATGACGACCTCGGTCATGCTTTGCGCTCCGCCAAGGCCTCGGCCGCCTGGCTTTGGCAAGCGGCGCAGACGCCATAAAACTCCAGCAGATGCCCGCTGATCTGAAAGCCGAGCGTGTCTTGCAGGTTACGCGTCAACGCCTCCAGACCGCAGTCGTCAAATTCAAAGAAGCGCTTGCACTCAGTGCAGATGACATGGTGGTGATGTCCGCCGTGCATCATGACATAGGTCGGCGTCAAGCTGGTGTTGATATAGGTGGGGCGGATGATGCCCAGCTGGGTAAAAAGCTCCAGGGTACGAAAGACGCTGGCGCGCCCGATGGCTGGGTTGATGCGCTCGACCTTTTCCAGCACATCGGCGGAGGTGATATGGCCGTGCTCGGCTTCCAGCACATCAAGCACGGTCAGCCGCGCCCGGGTCAGGCGGTAGCCGGCGTGTTTCAGGCTCTGAATGTGAGGGCTTTTTCCGGTCATGCGGCGGTCTGACTTTCGCTTTGCAGGTAGCGCATATTATAGCTGAAAATAGCTTGCTTCCCATACTTTGGCTGCTGCGAGGCTAAGGCCTTGGCGAGGCGCGTGTCTTACACCAAAAGCAGATTTCAGCTATGATTCGTCGCATGACTCAGCGGACAAGACCTTAGCGATGCGCGATGTGGTCATCATCGGCGGCGGGCTCAGCGGCTTGGCAGCCTGCTACCAACTGGAAAAGCTGGGCTTGCGCTATACTGTGATCGAGGTCAAGCGGCGCTTCGGTGGCGGCATCCGCAGCGCTGCCCATCGCGGCTTCATTTTGGATGCGAGCGCCTTTGTCGTTTCTGCCCTCGCCCACGAACCCTGGCTGCCTGAACTCGGCTTGAGCGACCAAGTGCTGCCCATCGGCGAGGACGCCTTCGTCTTCCGCGACGGCGCCGAGTCGCTGATTCGCGCGCTGGCGGGCAAGTTGAGTGGCGGTCGGCTGATGCGCATGGCCGTCAGTTCCCTCGGGCGCTGGCGCGGTCGCTTCACCATCTGTCTGGAGAACGGCATGGTCTACGACGCCGGCGCGCTAATCTTGGCGGTCCCCGCTCGCTACGCCGGCCACATGCTTTACAATTTGGCGCCTGAAGCGGCGGAGACTTTGAGCGACTTTCGCTACGATTCGATCCTGCGCCTCTCCCTCGGATTCCACAAAGGCGCCCTGCCGTCATTGCTGGACGACATGTGTGATGAGGTCTATCCCTTTCTGCTGTCGACTGATCAGCCGGGGCGTGTGCCTGACCGCGACCACCGCCTGATTCAAGTGGGTGTGCGCGGCGCGGCGGACCAGCCGACAGAATCAGCCATAGGGCAAGTCATTGGGCGCTTCGGCTTGGTTGATCCGCCCATCGTCTCGCGGCTGGATTACTGGCCCGAGGCGGATCTACTAGCCTGCTCTGACGACACGCACTCCGAGAATATGCGGCTGGTACGCACGCTGCTGCCCACAGGAGTAAGCTTGATCGGCAGCGACTATGGTTTGGATTCAGCGATTTCTGCTGGCGTAGAGCGGCTGGACGAGCGGATACAAATGGGACGGAAGGCGGCGGATGTTGCCCGTGCCTTCCTGCAAGCGAGGCAGAAGCGATGATGCGCTTCCTGCGTGCCTTCTTTCAGGCCTTGCGCCTGACGCTGCGCGGCGAGACGCTGACGCCGCCCCATTTCAGACCGCTGGAAGACTGGATAACGACGGGGCTGGACTTGGCGGACCGGGTCAATGCGGCGGCTGCGTCGGAGCGGGTTGATCTGAGCGCGCTGCAGCTCAAGCTCGACGGCCGACCGACCAGCCTAGAGCGCAGTTTGCAGATGGTGCGCCACAACCTGGTCAACGAATATCCGCGCTTGATCCGCCTGGACGATTCGTACTCGATGGCGGTGGTGCAATCCAGCAATATGAACGATCAATACCGCGTCGGGCAATTCTTGCTGGCGTCCGAGCTGACATCGGAGACGCTGCGCTCGGCGCTGGCGGCGCTGAACACCCATCTGCTTAACCTGCCTCAGATCGAACGGCAAGATAGCGCAGAAGAAAGCTAACCAAAGCCGCACGCAAGTCACGAACTGACTCGCACTAATAAGGGACTCACATATTTTAGTAGTTGTATGGGCGACTCTTGGGTCACGTAGACACTGACCGTCAGTCGCCCACTGCTTAAACGAATTCCTTCATCGGGCGATCCTTGGATCGCCCCTACTTCTGATGTGTAGATATTTTTCTTGAGCGCGCTAGACAATCTCGCTGCCGCCGAGCGGATGTGCTTAGATATCCTGTACGTCGATATAACAACGTTTCAAAGTCGTGAGCTTTACCACAACCATAATCAGCGCCGCATATACCCTCTAATCCGAGCATGATATACTGCTGACAACACCGATTTCAGACTGAAGGACATCCATGTCATTCCTGGTGCCGGCAGCCTTCGCGGCGTTGGCAATCGCCATACCCATCTTGCTGCTCTATATGCTGAGGCTGCGGCGGCGCGAAGTGCTGATTTCCAGCACCTTCCTTTGGCGTCAAGTGGTGCAAGATACCGAAGCCAATACGCCCTGGCAGCGGCTGCGGCGCAACCTGCTGCTCTTTTTGCAGCTGCTGATACTGCTGCTGCTCGTCCTGGCGTTGATGCGACCCTTCATCACCGTGCCGACCATCAGCGCCGGCAAGGTCGCTCTGCTGATTGATGCCTCGGCGAGTATGCGGGCGAACGATGTCGATGGCGAAACGCGTTTTTCCGCTGCGCTGGAGCAGGCGCATCAAATCGTCAGCAATATGAATCCGCAAGATTTCATTTCGCTGATCCGCGTGGCTGAAATCGCCGAGCCCTTGACCGGCTATACCGCCGACAAGAACGAATTGCGCCGCGCGCTTGATGAGATGACGGTCAGCAACGGTCGAGCCGATTGGGATACGGCGCTGACTCTGGCAGCGGCCGGTGCTGCCGGCGCCGAGAACTTCAGCATCGTGATGATTTCTGATGGCGGGGTGGGTTCGGCGGCAAGTTTGCCCGCCAATATCCCGCAGCCGATTTATGTGCCGATTGGGCAATCAGCCGACAATGTCGCGATTACCGCCCTGGCGACCCGCGCCCTGGCTGGTCAAGCGCCGCAGCTCTTCGCCCAGGTGACGAATTACGGTGATGAAGCGGCGGATATCTCGCTGGTGATACGCCTGGACGATGTCCTGCGCCTTTCACGCAGCGGCGCCATCCCGCCTCGCAGTCAACTTCCCATCCCCTTCGACGAACCCATCGCCGAGCCCTTCGAGACCCTTTCGGCGACGCTGACCTTTGACAACGATGTACGGGATTTCCTGTCGCTGGACGACCGCGCCTGGACCGTGCAGAACGAAGTGAATACACGCCGTGTCTACTATGTATCGCAGGCGGGCAACCTCTTCCTGGAGCAAGTCCTGCGCAGCTTGCCCGGCGTACAGACCTTTCGCGGAAACGTGGAAAACAGGCGCTTGCCAGCCGACGCCTTCGATCTCTACGTCTTTGACAGTTGGCTGCCGAACGCGCTCCCCGCCGGCGACATGCTACTGATCAACCCGCCGAATTCAACGGCGCTATTCACCATCGGTGGATTGCTGGAAGCGACTGACGATATTGCGGTCTCCGCCGAAGAATCGCCGATCACCGCCTACGTCGACCTCGATGAGATGAGCCTGCTGCAGTATCGCTCGGTCGCCGCCGATTGGGCGCAGCCGCTGATTCAGGCGCCGGAAGCGGTGGTCTTGCTGGCGGGCGAGGTCAACGCGCAGCAAGTCGCGATTCTGCCCTTTGACTTGCGCGATTCTAACTTGCCGCTTTTAATTGCCTATCCCGTATTGATGGCGAATCTGATCGATTGGTTCTCGCCGGCCGATATCGTGCCCCTGCCCGATGGCTTGACCGTTGGCGATGTGCTGGTGATCTCGCCGCCGCTGCTCGCCGAAAGCGTACGTATCACCGCTCCCGATGGCAATATACGTGAGCTGCCGGTGGAAGGCGAGCCGCTCGCCTATACCGATACCGGGCAGCTTGGCCTTTATCTGCTGGAGATCTTGCAGGCAGGCGAGGTGACGCAGGCGCAGCACTTCGCTGTGAACCTCTTCGCCACGGGCGAGAGCGACATCGCGCCCGTGGCCGACGCGGAACTGCAACTGGGAGGTGGTTTGGTCGCGGCTGAGGCCGATGAGCAACTGGGCTTGCAAGAATTCTGGATGCTTCTGGCGGCGGCAGCGCTGTTGCTGCTGGCTATTGAGTGGATCGTCTATCACCGGCGACTGCAAGTGCCGACGCTGCTGCGGGCGGCGCCGCGCGCTCCTAGATTTCCCTGGCAACGGCTTCGAAGTTTTTCAGCTTGATAACCGATTCCAGCGATTTTCCCGGCTCGGCATAACAGACATTCTGCAGGTAGACATCTTCTATTTCGCTGAGGGTGGCGAAGTGCTCGTCATGGTCGCGGGCGCCCAGCGTACCAACGACGATAGCTGGTTTGACGACGGTCTGGTTGATGCCGGGCAAGACGGAAAGCTGCTCCTTGATCTGATAGTCGAGGTCGATATGAATCGACTCCGGCAGCGCATCGTATTCCGGTTCTTCGCTGTCGCTCTGCGGGTACTCGATATCAGCCAGCCAGTCATTGTCGATTTCACCGTTGCTCGTGCGCTCCAGCGTGCTGCGGAAGTCGCGCGAATAGGGGATTCGCCCCGGCAGCAGATATTGCGCCAGCGGCGCCGAGCGGGTCACCAGTGTGCCGTAGACATGGCAGCGGCGACCGAGATAACGCGCGATATTCGCCTGGATATCGGGCAGGGAGGAGATAACGGTGCGCGCCGGCAGTGCCTGGTCGAGCCGGACGCCTTTTTCACCCACGTAGAGCGTAAATTCGTGTCGATATACTGCGGCGGTCAGGATTTCGACCAGCGGGTCTGATTCAGTCTCCGGCCCCGGCAAAACGCGGACGCAGGCGCGAACCGCGTCATGCACGCGATAGCTCAGGAAACCTGGGAGGTGCCGCGGGTTCAGGCGGGACAAGCCGTGCCAAAGCGTGGCATCGCTGCGGATATGCTGGGCGCGGATGGCGCTATCGCGGGGCGACTGCTTCTTCACCAGCCACACTTGTTCGAAATGAGCGCTGTCTCTGTCGTAGTCAGTAATGAGCAGGATGCCGTCAAGGTTTACGATCTGACCGGCAAAACGCTCATGTTTTTCCAGAATATCTGTAATGCTGGCTTGCATTTCCGACCCAAGACTGACCACCGATTCATTACATTATATCAGTATTCGAAGGGGCGATTGCCGCTCAGGCGAAGTGTTTGCGCAGCCTGCGCGCCAGCGGCACTCTATTACATTTCTGCAATTCGAAACTGTCGCAGCCGTGGAAAGCCATGAACTCCTTAATGGCGCCGATCAAGCCGCGCGTCAATGCGCCGTTGAGCTTCACGCCCCGCTCCAGATGCAGATTGTTGAAGATGAGGCGCTTGGCTTTGCGCTCGACTTTGGGATCGATGCGCCCGACCAGCTCGCTGCCGTGCAAGATCGGCATGACGTAATAGCCGTGGATGCGCTTGGCTTTGGGCGTGTAGACCTCGATGCGATAAAAGAAGTCCCAAAGCATCAGGTCGCGATCCCGATCCCAGAAGAGGTTGTCAAAGGGCGAGAGGAAGACGGTCATCTGCGGCTCGTGTTCGCCCGCTTGAATCTGCTCCAGCAGCGCCAGGTCATCGCAATGGATATAGGCGGCGTCGCTCCAGCCCTCGACCGCGACCGGCAGCGCGTCCCCGGTTTGAAGCATGTCCGCCAGGATGGCGGCGGCATCACGCTTGTACTGGCGGTAATAATCGGCGACCTGATTTGAAGTGGCGATGCCGATGTGGCGTAGACCGCTTTCGATGGTCCAGCGCTTGAAGTCCTCGATGGTCTTGTCCAGCGTGAAGTTGTGGCGGGCGAGCACGCGCTCGGGCAAGTCGTAATAGCGCTGGAAGTTGACGCGGTGGCTGACCATCAATTCGCCGCGGTCAAAAAATAGGTACTCCAGCGCCACTTTGGTCGGCTTCCAATTCCACCAGCCGCCGGGTCCGCGGCGCTCGCTCTCAAAATCCTTCGATGACATCGGACCGCGCTGGCGGATGGTCTCCAGCACCTGCCCGACAATGGCATCGGTCTCGTCGCCCAGCCGCTCGATTTGCCAGCCAACTACCTCGCGCTGTTTCTGCTGGATGTAGGCCTGGTACCAGGGGTAGTGCGCGCTGGGCAGCTGGCAGGCGGCATGCGCCCAGGTCTCGAAGAGGAAGCCCTCGTCCAGCAGGACATCCAGCTCGGCCGGGTCGTACAAACCGGCGCGCGCCAGCATCACGAGGTAGTGGCTGCGGGCGACCACGCTGATGGAATCGAGCTGGAGCAAGCCGATGCGCTTGATGATGCGCTTGAGGTCGGCTTGGTCGCTGGAGGCGGGGCGCTGGTGCAAGCCTTGCTTGTAGACGGCGAGGCGCTTGACGTCGTCGCGGGTGGCGGGGATGGGCGTGGGCATGGGCGGGATTTTAGCATGGACGATTTGATTTCACCACAGAGGCACAGAGGGTCGCGTAGACACTGACCGGCGCACAGAGGGGAGAGGCTTTATGTCCGTTTTGTGTCCGACGGAAAAACTTTTTCGGCCATTTGGCCATTTGGGCTGGCTGGTGTTTGGTTGTTAAGGCGCGGGTTGCCGGTAGGGTAGCATAGGGCGGGGTGGAGTGGGCGACTGGATGGTCGCGGGTTGGATTTCACCACAGAGGCGCAGTGGGCACGAAGACACAGGAACGATTGCTTCAAATTTGAACAAATGTCTCGTACAATGGTTTGATCAGTTTCTTTCGGATACGTGTGGGTTCAGGGACAGATTTAATGGCTGAAGTTTGGGATCAAGCACGGGTTCAACAGTACATTGATGACGGCATCGAAGAAAGTCTGAATCTGGACTACAAGGCCGCGGGTGCTTTGGCCAAAACGGACGACGAACGAATCCCGCTGCAAGACCTTCGACTCGGACGACAAGAAATGGGTCGCTCTGGCGGTTCGCTTCAAGAAAGATACGGGCACTGATGCACCCATTGTGAACGCGGCTGACAGATGCTGGATAGCGTTTGAACCGCACCTTGCGACAGCTGGGGTCAAACTCGAGGTGCTTTGCCAAAACGAGAGATAGATCAGCGGCTTCCTACCTCTCACTCCAACACCAACTGATGCACCCGCGTGAAAAACTGCCGATACCTCAGCTAGGCCGTACACTTTACAGCGCAAACTTGTTCTGGACCTGATTCAATCGCTATAATGTGATAGTAGACAGATGCAAGGCAAGTCCTCATGCAAACCGTAGAGAGCATCAACCTCATCACACGAAATCCCGAGATACGCGGCGGACGGCCCTGCATCATTGGCACGGGACTGCGCGTGACCGATATCGTCGTAGCGATGCGCTATCACGACCGTACGCCCCAGCAGATTTCAGAAGGCTTCCAGGTTTCGCTGGCAGAAGTCTACGCGGCGCTCAGCTACTATCATGCGCATAAACGTGAGATCGACGAAGACATCGATGATCAAATCAAAACAGCGCGCAAGCTGAGGGATGAACACATTGCCAGCGGCAAACCTTCGCTTCTATCTTGATGAGCAACTTGATGTCGAAATCGCGCGCCAACTTTTTCGGCGCGGCGTAGATGTTTTGACCGTGCGCGATTTGAGGAGCTTTGGCGAAAGCGACCTGCAACAACTGACCCGCGCTGTTGCAATGGGACGCGTTATGTGCACCAACGACCGACACTTCATTCAGTTGGCGAGCCAGGGTATTGAGCATTGCGGCATCATATTTGGACAGCAGGATAAACACTACATTTGGAACGTGGGTTAAGCGCTTACAAAAGATGTATGATGATTTTCGTCCAGACGATTTGACGAATCACGTGGAGTTCTTGCCTTCAACCTGATGCTGCTGGAACTAAGTCAGACCAGCGCAACAATGTCCTACCTCTACTCCAACACCAACTGATGCACCGGCGTGAAAAACTGCCGATAGGTCAGCCAAGCCGCAATCAGCCCGGTGAAGGTCGCCGCGCCCACCAGCATATACATCACGATGATCTGCAGTTGCACCGCCTCCAGCGGCGACGCGCCCGCCAGGATCATGCCCGTCATCGCGCCCGGCAGCTTGATCAAGCCGACCGTCTTGGTCGTATCGATAATCGGCGTCATGGCGCCGGAGATGGTGCGCTGAAATTGCGTCTGCGAGGCTTGCCGGCTGGTGGCGCCCAGCGCCAGCTTGCTTTCGATCAGGTCGCGCTGGTCATAGAAATCGCTGCTCAAGCGTGTGATGACCAGGGTGGCGGTCGTCATTGAGGTGCCGACGATCATGCCGCCGATGGGGATGATGTCCTTGGGCACGAAATCAAAGACGCCCAGAACCACCAGCAGCGCGATGGTCAATGCCGAGCCGATGCCGATGGCCAGCAGGGCGATCAAGACGCCGTTCGGCGTTTGCTTGGCGCGCTTGCCGCTGGTGCGCCCGGCGATGGTGATCATCACCAGCAGAATGCCGACAGTGAATATCGGGTAATTCACCTCGAAGACCAGTTCCAGCACATAGCCGATGGCGATCAACTGGATGAAGCTGCGCACGGTGGCGATGGCGAGGTCTTTCTCCAGGTCGGAGCTTTGCCAGCGAGAGACGGCGGCGGCGATCAAGACGAAGGCGATTGACATCAGCACGCGTTCAATGCCTTGCAATCCAATGAAGAAATCGGGCATGGCGCACCTCCATTTGTCAAAGATTTATAGTCTGTATTTTAGCTGATCTTGCGGGCGTGGGCGGTCACCAGGTCAGTGTGGGATTCTTGAAGGGAACCAGCGCCATGATGACCGCATGGACGTAGTAGGCTTCGCGGTCGACCACATCATCGGTCAGTATGCCGATGGCGCCGTTCGCCTGCTTGGAGTTATCGCGCTGGAAGACTTGATCATCGGCGTGGCCCAGCTCCATGCCGGCGCGCACCAGTTCGGCCGCCTCGCGCGGCAGGTAGAAGACAGCCGTCTGCCCCAGGCCCACTTGTCCTTCGCGACTGAGGATATGCACGCGGGCAAAGCAGATCATGCCCAGGGGCGTGTCGTCGATGCCGCCTTCGATACCGACCCAGAAGTCCGATGCCGGCTGAGCGGCGCGGGCATTTTCGGCGCGGTTGCGCGCGCCCTGCATGGTCTCGCTCACGCTCATGGGCTGGTCGGGCACGCCCGATGGCACGGCGACGCCGCTTGCCGTGAATGGCTGCTGCGGGAAAATCTGCTGGAAAGCGCTAAGCGCCGCGCGCAGCTTGACCGGGTTTCGTGAAGCGACTGTGATTTGGGGCATGGCGCTTGTCTCAATTCTGATTGGAAGATTCGCGATTGACGGAAGTTTCGCATCTTATTTCACCACAGAGGACACAGAGAGCACAGAGAAACAATGCTGAGAATTGACCCGCATGCTATCTTTTCGCGATTCCAGTATGATCTGCTTATGCGTCAGAAACTCTGATGAATTATTTCCGCCGAATTGACCAAGAAAATAATCGGTGCCCTCGGTGCGCTCGGTGGTAAAAGACTAAAAGTGCAGGTTGCTACTATAGCGGATGGCGCCGCTGCCATAGACTGTTGCCAAAGCGCTTCAAACTGCTACACTGTAAAGGTATTGCTGATACAGGATAGCCTATGTTGGGCGACACCTCCACCAAGATCCACGTGGCAAAAGCCGAGGCAAACGACCTCGTCGACTTGTCCGATTTCATCAAGCCTTTCGTCGATAGCGGCGACCTGCTGCCGCGTACATTTGATGAATTGGAAGATCTGCTGGAGACCTCCTTCATCGCCCGTCTCGATGGGCGGATCGTGGGCTGTGCCGCGCTGGAAATCTATAGCAAGAAGCTCTGCGAGATCCGCAGCCTGGCGGTCGATCCGACGGCGCAGGGCTTGGGCATCGGCAAGCAGTTGGTCGCCGCCTGCGTCGACTTGGCGCAGCAAGAGGGCGTCTATGAGATCATGGCGATCAGCGTGGCCGAGGACTTCTTCAAATCTTGCGGCTTCGACTTTACGCTCCCCAACTTGAAGAAAGCCTTCTTCCTTCAGACCCGCGACACCATGTAAAGCGACCGGCGCCCGTCCTATGAAGATTGATGCCTTGACGCTTTTCCCCGACATGTTCAGCGCAGTCATGTCCGAGAGCATGATGTGGAAAGCGCGCGATCGCGGATTGCTCGATTTCTGCGCGCACGACATCCGCAACTATACCGAGGACAAGCACCGCAAGGTCGATGACACACCCTACGGTGGTGGCGGTGGCATGATCCTCAAAGCGGATGTGCTGGTCAGCGCGATTGAAGCGGTGAAATCTGATGCCGAAACGCCCGTCATATTGATGTCGCCGCAGGGGCGCTTGCTGACGCACGAGGTGGCCACTGAGCTTTCGCAGCAGACGCATCTGATTCTGGTATGCGGTCACTATGAGGGCGTCGACGAGCGCGTGCGAGAATTGGCGATAAGCGATGAAATCAGCATCGGCGATTATGTGCTGACCGGCGGCGAATTGGCGGCGCTGGTCCTGATCGATGCGGTCGTGCGGCAGATCCCCGGCGTACTCGGCGCTGAGGGCGCGCAGCATCGTGACAGCCACGCCGATGGCTTGCTCGAAGGACCTCATTATACGCGTCCGCCGGAATTTCGCGGCTTGGGCGTGCCGGACGTGCTGACCAGCGGGCATCATGCCGAGGTCGATCGCTGGCGGCGGCAGCGGGCGCTCAAGCGCACTTGGCAGCGGCGTCCTGATTTACTCAACGTTGCCGAGCTCAGCGACGAAGATCGCGAATACCTGGAACAACTGAATCGTGAGGCGGGTGCTTAGCCGCTGCCTTCTTGCAAGCCGGCTTTATCGCCCTCGGCGAAAGCCAGCGCGCGTTTGTCGCCGGTCTCAGGATCAAGCATGGCGGCGACGGAATCTTCGCGGATGATGCGTCCGCCATCAAGCAGCAAGACACGGCTGCCGATGCGCCGCGCCTGCTCAATCGAATGCGAGACCCAAATCATTGTCAGGTTCGTCTGCTCGCGCAGCCGCATCAGCGAGTCTTCAACGTGATTGGTGGCGATGGGATCGAGCGAGGATGTCGGTTCATCAAGCAGCAGCAGCGAGGGATTCAGCGCCAGCGCGCGGGCGATTGCCAGCCGCTGTTCCTGCCCGCCTGACAGATCAGAGGCGACTTTGTCAGCCAGTTCGACTTCCAGCGAGACCTGCTGCATCAGTCCAAGAATCTCATCGCGGCTGAGCGTCTCGCCTCGCAAGTGCGCGCCAAAAGCGATGTTGTCGGCCACGCTGCCTTCAAAGGGCGCCGTCTTCTGGAACATCATGCCGACTCTGCGCCGCAGTTCAGTCACCGGCAAATCGTAAATGGACCCGCCGTCGAGCGTTATGGCGCCTGAGTCGAAGTCGTTCAGCCGGTTGACGCAGCGCAGCAGCGAGCTTTTGCCGCTGCCGCTGGGACCGATGACCACCAGCAATTCGCCGGCCGGCACGTCAAGGGATATGTCGCGCAAGACGGTCGCGCCGCCGCGTGAAAGCGTAAGGTTGCGGATGGAAAGCTTGGACATTGGCGGCTCCGTGAAAAACTTCAACCCACTGATTGTAACGCACAGTCATCGAAGCGCGTGCCAAACTTCCTCCGAGCATGGTAGACTTAAGCAAAATTTCAGGTAATGCATATGAGGGGTAAATCCATGCAAGTGACCATGTCTTGCGCCGAGGAATCGCGCGCGGTAGCGGAAACGCTGGCGGGCACCTTCAAGCCGGCCGACACCTTCTTTCTGATCGAAAGCAGCCTGCCGGAATATGGCGGCTGGAGCGGCGAAATCGTCAAGACCGCCAGCAAGTCGGGTGACTTCGCCGGCTACTTGCAGCACTTGCAGACGGCGAAACGAGCGAAAATCCTCTTCATCCGTAAGCCGCTTTCCCAGGGCAAGAACTTCTACCTTGCGCTCACCAATCAGCCGCAGCCGAAGATCTACCATACGCGCCTGTCGAGCTATGGCGAACTGCTGCAAGTTGATATCGCCAGCCTGACGAAAGGCGGAGCGCCTCGCATCAACGGGCGCGAGATGAGCGAAATCGATGCACTTTACACGGTCTGCACCAACGGCCGGCACGACCCTTGCTGCGCCGCTTATGGCACGCCGGTTTATCACGAGCTGGTGACGCAGGCCGGCGAAGAGCGCGTTTGGCAGACCACGCATATCGGCGGGCATCGCATGGCGGCGACCCTGATCGCTTTCCCGCAAGGCATCGTCTACGGGCATGTCGATCCGCTTAACGCCGGGGAGATCGTCACCAATCAGCGGGCTGGTTACCTGCTGACGCATAAGTATCGCGGACGCGGGGCTTACGCTGGGCATCACTTGAATGAAGCGGCGCATAAGGCGGCTTGCGCGGCTGAAGCAGTCATCCGCGAGCGCACCCGCCAATATCGCATAGACGACCTGCGCTTGCGCGAGGTGCTTGAATTGGGCGTCGACCGGCAGCGGGTCAGCTTTGCCGATGCCGATGGCGGCTTGCACAGCGCCGAGGTAACGACGCGCATGTCGGCTCCGCGGCAGACCTCCTGCGGCGATGCGCCCAAACCGATGCCACAGCATGAGGTAGCCGTTCTGACTGCATCCTGAGCATGAATTGACGCTGAGCAAACTAATGACCAATCCGCCCGTCCCGATGCCGCCGAAAGCGCCTTGGCTGGTCCGGCTTATGCGCCTGGCGATTCTGACATTTCTGGGCTTGTCGCTTGTGGCGCTGAGCCTGGCGATCGGGCTGATCGTCTGGCAAGTGTCGCTGCAAGACCGCATCGTGCCCGGCGTCAGCATCGCTGATACCGACATCGGCGGGATGACGCGCGCGGAGGCGGTCGCGGCGCTGTCGAGCCAATACGGGAACGCCGAAACAGTCCAATACGTTTTCCGCGATGGTGACCAGAGTTGGTCGGCGACAGCGGCAGAGCTGGGCTTGAGCGTGCCCACTGAGGAATTAGTCGAGCGCGCCTTCGCCATCGGGCATGCCGACGATGGCCGGCGCAGCTTGCGCGAGCAGGCATCCGCCTGGTTCAGCGGCGCGAATCTGCCACTGACGCTCGAATACGACGAATCCGCCGCGCTGGCTTTTCTGCAGCGACTGGCAAGCGAGATAAACCGCGACCGGCAAGACGCCGCGCTTTACGTTGATGGCCTCAAGGTCGTCACCAACCCGGGCGTCAGCGGGCGCAAACTCGATGTTGAGGCGACGCTGGCGGAGCTAACCGAGTTGATGCTGCAGCAGACGAGCGAACGCGAATTAGAGCTCGTGATCGATGAAAGCCGGCCGCGAGAATGGAATATCAAAGAGGCGGCTGCGCTGGTAGAAACCGCGCTTTCGTCGCCGCTGCAATTGGTCGGCAGCCTGCCCAATGGCGACTTGCTTTCGCCCTGGGTGGTCACGCGGGGGCAGATTCTCGCCGGGCTGTCAGTGGCACTGATCGGAGAAGGCGAGGGCAGGCGCTACCATGTCGACGTGGACTTGGGTGCTTTCGCGCCTTTCCTGGGCACCCTGTCGCCGACCCTTTCCAAGTCATCTGCCGAGGGTCGTTTCGACTTCGACCCTCAGACCGGGCAGCTCTGGCCGATTTCGCCGGCAACACATGGACGCCGCCTGGATGTCGAGGAGACGATCAGGCGCCTGGAAGCGGCCGTCTTTGATCCCTTGAATCGGCGGGTGGTGATGTTCTTTGAAACCTTGCAGCCACGCTATCCCGAAGGCGTGACCGCTGCCGAGCTGGGAATCACGGAATTGGTGGCGGAGGGGACGACCTATTTCTGGGGCTCATGGCAGAACCGCCGCAGGAATATCGCCATTGGCGCTGGCAAATTACACGGCATCATCGTGGCGCCTGGCGAAGAATTTTCCTTCAATCATTTCCTGGGCGAAATCACGCCGGAAGCGGGTTTCCTCGAAGGCAGCGTCATCCTCGGTGGCGCCACCGTGGCCGGCATCGGCGGCGGCATCTGTCAGGTGAGCACGACCATGTTCCGGGCCGCCTTCAGCGGCGGCTACGCCATCACCGAGCGCAATAATCACGGCTATCGCGTCGGCTATTATGAATACGCCGGCGCCGGGCCGGGCCTGGATGCGGCCATCTGGCAGCCGGATGTCGACCTGCGCTTTCAGAACAACACGCCCTATCACTTGCTGATCGAAAGCGATTTTCTCGGCGCGAAAGACGCAATCCAATTCCGCTTTTACAGCACCCGTCACTGGCATACGCAGGTGGAGAGCCCGATCATCCGCGAAATTATACCGGCGCCGCCAGCGGAATACATCGAGGCGGGCGATCTGGCTCTGGGGCAGATCCGTCAGATTGACTATTCGGCTGATGGCGCCGATGTCTGGGTCTATCGCAATGTTTACGACACCGAAGGCAGCTTGATCAAACGCGATCAAGTCTTCACCCATTTTTTGCCCTGGCAGGCGGTCTTTGAAGTGGCGCCGGGCGATCCGCGTTTGATCGACGAAAAAGAAGAAAACGAAGTAAAGCCGGTCGGCGTATCCGGTTGAGCGTCAAAGGCGCACAGTACCCCGACGGATGCATTGGTCTTGGAGGAATTGAATGTCAAGCGGACGAGGCTTGTATGCTCCCCGCCCGGGAGTTTGGCAATCAGGCAACAGGCTGCGCGCGCACGGGCTCGACGAAGCCTTTGAGGATTTTCTCCAGCGCCATCGTATGGCTGCAAACGCCGCGCTGCGCAAAGAATGATGCGGTGCTCGTCCAATCACCGCCGGCATAAGTAACCCGGTGTTCCTTGTTATAGCCTTCGAATCGGCAATCAAAACTGACGATGCGAATGCGATCTTTCTCTTGCGAATAGCGATTCGCCTTCTCAACATCGCTGACGATATTCTGTCCCGGCGCGTAGGGCACGGGGCGGCGCTTCAGCATCGGTTTGAACAGTATCTCCAAAGCCATGATATGCGGGCAGATTTCGTAGCGCTTGAAGCCGGAGCAGCTGCAGGACCAGCCTTCCTCATCGAGGCCGACGCTGTGATTGCTATTGGCGCCGTGAAACTCAACCTTCAGGTCGATGAAAGTTGCGCGTTCCGGCTGGCTGGCGTACTCGCTGGCTTTTTGAATCTTGTTAATCATACTTGCGTCCATCTCGATCCTTTCACCTAATAAATCCGTACCCTAAAATCTAAAAACGCGGGGGTGACTGAGTGGGTCACGCCGCGCGTTCCGTGGTCTTTCCATATAAACAATGTCGTCATGCATCGTTGGCGTCGTCCTGTTTCATCTTATCTCAAGTTTAAGTGAGGGTTAAGCGAAAGTCAATCGAAAAGCCGCCTTTCCCAAGCTGAATCTGTCTATTATGCACAAGGCAATCGCGCGGCATTTTCGACTGGAAAATGGTTTACGATAAGGGCGCGGACGGCACGTCCACGGGCACCAGTCCGAGCGTCAGCGACTCGACGTATATACAGTGTCTCCAGGGTATCGATACCGCGTCGGCATCGAGCGGCGCATCGGTCAATTCGATGTCGGCGCCGCGGATGATGGCGACGGGCGTTGCTTCGTCGCGCTCGCCCATGACGACCTGCGCGCAAGCCGCCAGTCCGTCCGCCACACCGATTTGCGTCACTGTCATGGCATTGCCGAAGAGATCTTGCTTGCCGCGCTCGTCCTTGATGGGCTGAAAGCCAGCCATGGCAATGGCGATGCCAGTCGTGCCGTAGCGCCCCGGCATCAGCCAGCTATCGGTGAGGATAACGCCGATTTGACAGTGCAGCCGACTTTGCAGCGCCTGTCGGGTCGCCTCAGCGATCTTGAAGGGGTCCTCTGGCAGCAAGACAACTTGACCGCTGGGGATATTGGAGCGATCCAGTCCGGCGTTCGGCGAGATGACGCCACCCTTGGCTGTCAAGAGGAAGCCCAGCTCAATGCCGCCGAAGATATGATCGGCTTCATCAATGACTAATTGAGCAACCGCCGCGTCCATTCTATAGCGCCGCGCAAGCTGCTCGGCCCGTGCTGAAGGGTCTATCTCGGCGAGGTCAAAAATGCGGCCGGCGGCGATGGCGGTGTACTTGCTGGATATAGCCAGGACATCGCCACCTTGCAGCGAGATTTCGGCGGCATTGATGCTGTCGACAAGCGTAGCGATCAAGTCAAATGGCTGATCGCGCACTGGCGCGCTGAGGGGGGTGACGGTTAGTGATTGCTGCATTGGTTTGGCCTGATTGCTTTTATAGTCTGCGCGAATGCCGGGCATCGCACAGGTTTTCTACCACAGAGGACGCAGAGGGCACAGAGAAAAACTCTTGACAATGTTCTAAACAGATTGGCGCACGGACAAAGGCTCTAGCTAGGTTATCTGACTCGACGACGCCACTGTCATTCATGCTAGCACAGATGCACTGACGTGTCAGCTAAAAGCGGCGCGGACCTTAAGTTCAGCTCTCGATCACGCCGAGGACGAGGATGCGGTCTTGGCTGGGCTCGGCAATGGCGAGAAAGCGTCCGTCCGGGCTGAAGGCGATGGCGCTCGGCTCTGCTGCGAAGGTCGCCGTCGGCGTGTAGGGGCTGAGCGCATTAGCAAGGTGCAGCCGGGTGTCACCATTCCGCGCTGCTGTCGATAGTGCCATCAGCGCTTCGCTGCCGGGCAGCGCCTGTGGACGGAAAGCGATCTGTTGCAGCAGTGCGCCCGTTTGATGATAGAAGCGCGAATCTTCAAGGCTTTCGACGGTGAGCTGGTAGAGGCTGTCGCCGCTGTTATAGACGAAGTCGCCCAAACTGTCGGCTGGCGAGGCGATGACGAAGCTATAACCGCGCATGGGAATCAGGGCTTTGGCAAACTCCAGCTCGCCGCTGTCGGCAGCGTAAACCCATAACGCTGCACGTTGATCGCTGGGCGCTTCGCCGCTGACAGCCAGCCAGCGGTCGTCGCCGCTGAAGGCTACTCCGGTCAAGGGATAGGGGAAGCGATAGTGGACTAGGACCCTGCGCTCCGCTGGAACGGACAGTGCGATTTCCCAGACTTTCAAGGCGCCGGCGCGGCGCTCCAGCTTGAGACTATCGTCGCCGCTGATAACTGCCAGCTTGTCCCCGGCTGACGACCAAGCTAGGGCGCGTATCGCTCCCGCTTGTTTTCCCAACGCGATCGTTTCAGCCGTGAGCGGGTCATTCAGGTCGAATAGCGTCACATCGCCGTCATTGCCGCCGATTGCCAGCCAGCGTTCATCAGGGCTGAAGGCGACGGCGGTCGCAATGTCAGACGGGTCCTGGCGAAGAATTGAGTCGCGGGCGTGGAAGTCGGCACGGATGAAAAGCGCTATTTCTCCGCTAACGGTGATCGTCGTCAGAACCGATTGCTGCGGCGACCAGGCGAGGGCTTGTGGTGATTCGACGGGTAAGCGGGCGACCGTGTCAAGCGCGCCGATGTTGGCGCTATGGATCAGGCTTCCTTTGGCCGACAGCGGTAGCGCGGAGGGCGTTTTCAGGGCGAGAACCGCATCAGTCGCGCTGGAAGTTGCGACCGGCTCGAGATAATAGTAATTGTAATTGACATCGCTCTCGACCGTCCAGCCGACCAGCCCGTCGACCTCGACCTGCCACCAGACCCAGGGACCATTGCAGGCGGGTCCAGCGTGTACAGCATCGATGAGATGGCGCGGCGCGATCTCGCCGATCTGGTCGGCAAGATAATCGGGCTGGGCGCGCAAACGATTGGGCAGTGATTCGGAGACAATTCGCGCGTTAAAGGCGCCGATGCCTATTCGCGGGTTCAGGTAGCCGGTGTAACCCGGCGGGCAGAAATGAATGACGCCGCTGCCAACCAGCGCCGGGTCGAGCGTGGGCAATTTGTCACAGTTGCCGGTGAGCTCAAGCGCTTCACGGCTGACCCAACCGCCGCTGAAGAAGAGCCAGTCGCCGTTGAAATCTTCTCCCAAGACAGCGCGCTGCTCATGCGCATGGAGTCGCTTCACTTGCTTGCCCGCGGGCGCTTCGCGCACATTGACGAAGTCTCCAAGAGGGCGCAGGAAGCAGCCGGTTGCGCCGCCCACCGCGGCATCGACCATCGGGATATTGTAGCAAGCGCCTGTTAGCCGCGCGCTCTCTGCCCTGACCCAGCCCTGCGCCAGTTGAAGCCAGTCCATCTCAGCCGTGCGACCGACGACCGCAGCCGGCGGGTTAATGCCACCGATGACGACAGCATCGTCGGCTCGGCTGGAAAAGAGCGGAATGTCCGTGTCGATGATTTGACAGCTTTCATCTGCGCCGCGGCGCCGTGTCGAACTGCCGCTGCCATCAGCCGGGCAGCCCAGGGCGAAGTCCGGGCGAATCACGCCGAAGTCGGACCGGCAAATATCAATGTGATCGGGTACGCCATCGCCGTCAGTATCGCGCAGCAAGGCGCAGCCCTCGGCAAACGCTGCGCCGGCTTGAACCGGGCAGTTGTCGGCTTGGTCGTCTGCGCCATCGCCATCGCGATCGGAAGCGGAATACTGTGGGCAGCCGCTACCTGCGTCGGTGGCGATACCGGCGACATAAGGGCAGTTGTCGCTGCTATCGGGCGCGCCATCGCCATCGCTATCGGCATGGTCGCGCTGGACCGGCAGCGTGCCCCTTCCCAAGTTGGGAAAGCGCTGATCGCAGACTTGAGCCAGCGTCCCATCGGCGGAGACATGCACGGCGAAGCTGCCGTCCTCCAGCGGAAAGTCAAGGCGGTAGACATCAATTGCGCTGGACAGGGGAAGCCCCGTCAGCAGCCCACAGCCGAGCGCGGTCGTGTCGACCTCGGGCAGCGGCTTGAAAGAAGGCGCTCCCGCTCCCTGCAAGTAGGGAAAGGCCACCCGGCGCGCGACTACGACGATCTGCGGCGCCTGACCTTCGGCGCTCGATACGCTGCAAAACGACCAGGTTAGGGCAAGCAGCAAGCTGACAAACCGCAAGACGGGACCTCCGCGACTATTTGGCGCACTATCGTCATTTTAACCGATGCGCGCTATTGCCGGAGAATGGATTTCCATGCGCCATGCAGGGCGAAAACTACCCTGTATCATGTTGACGAAAACTGGTACATTTTCTGCTTATGCTGATTCTCAGCCGCAGCCCGCTGGACACACTATGCCGAGACTTTCCGAGCTGTATCAACTTGACAATTTCATCGATACCTTCGCCCTCGGTCACTATGCGCGCGTGCTCGATGCGGTTGACCGGCGCAATGGCAATGATGTCGCTTTCAAGGTGATGCGACCGGAACATCTGGATAGCAGCGGCGATATGCGCTGGGAGTATCGCGCCTTCGGCAGCGAAGTCGATATCCTGACGCGGCTCTGGCATAGCCCGAACATCGTCAAGCTCTATGACTGCGGCTTCATCTCCGACCGCGAGGAGGCGCCGCGCAACGGCGAGATCACTTCATATCAGAGCGATGTGCCTGGCTTCATTGATGCGATGCCGCGTTTCGCCGCGGCTGGCTGGCGACCCTACCTGACCATGGAGAATCTGCCGCGCCATCACAGCCTCTTCTATTTGATGAAGCCGAACCGCCCGAATAATCGCTGGCGCTTGCCCAGTGAAGAAGGCTTGGCGCTGGCGTTGCAATTCAGCGCGCTGCTGAGCCTGGCGCATTCCAACCATATCGTTTATCTCGATCACAAGCTGGAACACGTTTATTGGGACGGCATTCACCTCAAGATCATCGACTTCAATAGCTCGCGAATGCTAGAAAACGACCGGACGCAGTCGCCACAGCAATACAGCAAAGATGTGCATAATATGTGCGTCGGCGTGCTCTATTCCATCTTCACCGGCATGTCGCCACAGAAGGGCTCGCTGCGTCCGCAACCCAGCAGCCGCGAAGCTGTCGAGGCGCGCTATACCGATATCGATAGCCTCGATTTCAGCATGGAGCCCAACTTGAGCGATGGCGTCGCCGAGTTGCTGCAGCGCGGCGCATCGGAGAGCATCGAGACGGTGCAGGAGTTCATCAATGGCTTGCAGCGGGTGGCCACGCAGCACGGCTGGCAATTCTCCGATTATTACACCAGCCAGGCCAGCAGCGAAGCGCGCCTGCAAATGCGAGCCGGCTTGCAGCGCCTGCGAGAGGGCCAGGAGCACGTCCGCGAGGCGCGCGATCTCTTCCGCGAGGCGCTGATCGAAGACGGGCTCAGCCGCGACCTGGAAGATGAGCTGCGGCGGCTGGTGGTCGTGCTCAACGAGATGCTGAATCACCGCGTGGTGCCCTAGGTCGCCGACTGCGTGACTCCATAAGAATTCGTCAACGATCCGCCCCGACTGGAACAGCTGCGCCGCGCGCTTGACGAAACCGCCTGCAATGCTTATGGCTGGGAATACGAAGAAGAAATCCTGCGCCGCCTGTTGGCGCTAAATCTGGAGCGAGCTTAGCTGTCACGCTGCCTGAGATAAAAGCGCGCCTCAGCCTCCACGAACTCAACCGCCCCGGCGATGCTGGGATTGGGCGGCGTCTCCGGCGGCAGGTCATGGACATTCGCCGACACCATCCGCGGACCGCCGCTCAAATCAACGACAGCTTCGCCTACCTGCCCGACGTGTACAGCCTGCAAGTGCAAGACGTTAAGCTTGATTCGCGTAATCGTGGCGGGCATCATCATGATCTGCAAACGCGCGGCGCTGTCCAGCGGTCGCATTGTCGCGACGATGCTGGGATCGCGCACCGGCGGCAGATGATATTGCCAGTCACGCCTCTCATCGATCAGCGCCATCGTCACTTGCTCGGCCAGTTTTTCGTGGTTTTCGCTATCGAGCGCGCCCTCGACATTGGCGGCGTGGAATCCCATGCCATCGAGCACGATTAAGGTGGAGCGCCCGCCGGTCGCTTGACAATGCCAGACTGAGTCAGCGCATGATCCGCCCAAGTCGAGCAGCAGGGTGCCTTGGCGTTCCGCCGGTTTCAGGCGCTGCATGAAGGTGTGCAAGCGCGGCAAAAGCGCCAGATCGCCAGCGACGCCCGCGGTATAGAGCAGGGTCAGGCTCAGCGGTTTTGCCATTCCGCCCGCCGCTTTTCGATGAAGGCGCGCATGCCCTCGGCTTTGTCTTCCGAACTGAAGGCGATGAGGAAATTTCGCCGTTCGAATGCCAAGCCTTCTTCCAGCGATGTTTCGAAGGCTTTGTTGATCGCTTCCTTGGTCAGGCGGATGGCGACCTGGGAGCGGCGCGCCACCTTCTGCGCGATATCGATGGCGACATTCATGTACTCATCGAGCGGCGCCACCCGGTTGACCAAGCCGTAATGCAGCGCTTCTTGCGCGCTCAGCTTGCGGTCGGTCAGCATGATCTCCATCGCCAGCGCCTTGCCCACCGCGCGGGTCAAGCGTTGCGTGCCGCCCGCGCCCGGGATGATGCCCAGGTTAATCTCCGGCTGGCCGAAGACCGCTGTCTCCGAAGCCACGATCATATCGCAGTTCATCGCCACCTCGCAGCCGCCGCCCAAGGCATAACCCGACACCGCGGCGATGATCGGCTTTTTTAGCTTTTGGATTTCGAAGCGCTCGATCAGCGAGGTGGACATCAGCATGTCGATCTGTGTTTTGCCATCCATCTCCTTGATATCAGCGCCAGCGGCGAAGGCTCTGTCATTCCCCGTCAGGATCAGCCCGCCAATGCTCGGGTCAGCATCAAAGGCGGACATGGCTTGCATCACCTCGTCCATCAGCGATGAGTTCAGGGCATTAAGCGCCTTCGGCCGGTTGAGCTGCACCCGACCTACGCCCTCCGCCGGTTGGTCAACCAGGATGTTTTCATAGCTCATAATTGAAGGCCCTCCAAAACGTCGCCCAATCCTAGCATAAAGGGTCGGTCTGTGTGATGTTAAGCTGTTAGCGAGGCAGGGCAATCGCCCCGGATGATTTTCTCACCACAGAGGTCACAGAGACTATGATTCAAAGTGCAATACTCCTGTGAGTCCGCCTGCTAAGGGATGATGTTGGCCTCTCACCGGAGCCCGATTGGCGGCGCAAATTCTCAATCTTCTTTACATAAAAGGCTTTTCTCTGTGCTCTCTGTGTCTCTGTGGTTATTTTTGTGTTTTATCTATCATCGCCCGAGAAAGTCCAGAATCTGCTCGACTGCCTCGTCGACCGTGAAGCCATCCCGCCGCCAATCCCAGCTTGCGCTGCTTGTGCTGGCCGCGCCCCCCGCGCGCAGTTCGGACCCCTTCCAAAGCGCCAGTTGATCGGCGGTGTAGGGCGCGTATCGCCGCGGATCGGTCGGTCCCATCAGCATGACGGTCTTCGCGCCGCTGGCAGCCGCCAGATGCGTCAAGCCGCTGTCGTTGCCGATGTAGAGCAGCGCTTCCGCCGCCAGCGCCCCGATCTCGGCGAATATGAGCCGATCCACCCAGCTGAAAGCGGGGACCTTAAGCTGCCGCCTGACCTCGGCGACCAGGTCAGCGTCGCCCGGTCCGCCCAGCAGAATGACACAGGCATCTTGGGCTGCCGCTATTCGATTGAGTATTTCGGCGAAGCGCAGGAGCGGAAAGCGTTTGCTTTCGAACTGCATACCCGGGTTGAGGCCGCCGCCCGGATGCGCCACGATGAAGGGCGACTCGACCGCCGCCGCCTCAAGCTCGCCCAAGATTGTGGCACGCGCATTGGCCGTCACGGGAAGATTTGCATAGGCATGGACTTCCCGTCCGGCGATCGCGCTGACGACCTTCAGATAGATCTCGCTTTCATGTTCGGGCACCTCAGGGTCGATTGCTGCGCGCAGATTGTAGCCGAATCCGCGTCCGTCACTGTCCAAGCCTGCGCGAAAGGGAATGCCGGCCAGATACACTGCCAGACTCATCAAAGGCGAGCGCACCAGCGAGACCGCCAGATCATAATTGCCGGCGCGCAATTGGCGCACGAAGCGCCAGAACGTCGCCGGCGAATTTAGCGGCATGTCGGCGTCTGTTATCAGGATACTGTCGATGGCGGGGTGATGGGCGATTGCCCGCGCCGACCAGGGTCCCACCGCCCAAGTGATATGCGCCTGCGGAAACACCTCGCGCAGCGCCGTCAGGGCTGCGGTCGCCATCACCACATCGCCGATGCAGCAGGGGCGGATGAAGACGATCCGCCCCGGTGTGACGCTTGCGGCTGTCACCGGGAATAGGCGCTGCAAAACCCCATACAACATTGTTTTGCGCTCGCATCAGAAAGGCAGGACAGGCAAAATGTAATGCAGAGACGGGCTGACGACTAGGGAAACTTGCCGGAGGCGAAGCCGAAAACCTGTTAAAGTCTACACATGCAGTCTTGGCGCAAGCAAAACGGCCTCTTGCAAATCATAAATTCATGTTAAGATTAGATTAAGCAACTGTGAAATCTCATAACAAAGATTACGGGCTTCGCTGATTATGGACTTCTTACGCGCTTTCACTTATGTATCCAAAGATCGGAACTGGCTTGGCAAGCTGGGTGAGACTGCTGTCTTCGCTGTACTCTGCCCGGTGCCTGTTATCGGGCTGGTCTGCCTCTGCGCCTTGTTGGGCTATCTTACTGAAATCATCCATAACGTCAGCAACGACTATCCGCGTCCGCTGCCGGAGTGGGATCACATCGGCGAAGATATCAGCAAAGGCTTTCCGGTGCTGGTCGCGATCATCGTATACCATTTGCCGCTGATGCTCGCGGTCGCGTTTCTCTACGCTTTCCGCCATGTGATCGCCGTGAGCCTCTTCGGTGGCATAACTTTCATCGGCATTTTGAGCAGCCTTGTACCGCTCTTCTTGCTCTATGCCGCCTTCGCTTGGTCGCTACTGGCGCTTGGGATGGTTCGCTACGCTGAGACTTGGGAGACCGATTCCTTCTACCGATTCAACCGCTCCCTGCGCAGCTTGCAGGATCATAGTACGCTCGCGCTGCAATGGCTGATCGCTTCGCTGGCGGCCAGCATTCTGCTGCTGGCGCTTGTACCGCTGGCGCTGCTGGGTCTGGTCTTGTTCATTCCGGTACAAGGCTACTTGGCGGGCAGCTACGGGCGCAGCCTGCGCGCCGCAAGGATGGCTCAGCGCCGTGCCCATGTCTCTGGCGAGCGAATGATCGACATCAATGCATTGGGTCTTGCTGCACCGGAGGCCCAAGCTCCTCTGCGGAGCAGTGAAACTGCTTGATATTTTCGGCCGGCAACTTGGTCAGATAAGTTTGCCGCTAACGCACCGGCGACAGCGCTGAGCAGTTTCGCTGTCTTTCCTCCGCGATTGCCCCGTGAAACCTTTGTATGCACTAGCTTCAGCGGATATAATTAACAGTAGACGGCTTGTGCGCTAAGGACAATTGCGCCTCATTACACTAGAATCTTGCCGGCGGATTGGCGACGCAGCCGCCTAAAGTTTGTTATCGAAAAATATTTTGTTGTTTATCCTTTTCTGCACTCAGGCTCTTCGTTTATCGGCAACCGACACGGAAGGGATACAGATCAGGCTAAGCACGGGAGACAAGGAGTCCATGAGCTCATTTCTTATTTTTCGTATTGTTGGCTTGATCGTATTCTCACTTTTTGGCAGCCGTGTCGGCGCAGCATTGGCGCATCTCACCGATTTTACCGCAGATGAAACTTCGATGATCTTCACCGGGCTGGGCGCCTTGGTCGGGCTGGTAGCGACACCCTGGATCACCATCGTGCCCTTTCGTTTCTGGCGCCGCAACGCCAGTGAAATGACGGTTCCGCGGCTGATGCTGGCTATTCTGGGCGGGATGGTCGGCCTGACCGTGGCGCTGATGTTGGCCTTTCCCTTGTCGCTCCTGGGTGATCCGCTCGGGCGAGTGCTGCCCGCGCTAGTATCCGTGGTTTGCGGCTACCTGGGCATGAATCTATTCAGTATCCGTTCGAGCGAGATCCTCGATGTCATCAGCGAAAAGGTCATGGGCCGGCAGCGGCGCTTTCAGCCCTTCTCCACGCGGCAATTGCTGCTCGATACCAGCGTGTTGATTGACGGGCGCATTGTCGAAATCGCTGAGACCGGCTTCATCGGCGGTACCTTGATTATCCCGCGTTTCGTATTGAGCGAGTTGCATCGTGTAGCCGACTCATCGGATCCGCTGCGGCGCAATCGCGGACGGCGCGGATTGGCGAAGCTCAACGAACTTCAGCGCAACAATGACCTGCCAGTCAAAATCATTGACGACGATCCGGAAAGTTTTGGCGAGGTGGATGCCAAGCTGGTGGCCCTTTCGATCCAACTCAAGGCCTCACTGGTGACCAACGACTTCAATCTCAATCAGGTCGCCGATGCGCAAGGCGTCGATGTGCTGAATATCAACGCGCTGGCGAATGCCGTGCGCTCGGTCTACATCCCCGGCGAGACCTTCGATATCCGCATAATCCAGCAGGGGCGTGATGCCAATCAGGGCATCGGCTACCTCGACGATGGCACCATGGTGGTGGTGGAATCGGGGCAGAAGTTCATGAACCGTAATGTCGGCGTGGAAGTGACCAAGCTGATAAACCGCCCCACGGGCCGCATGATCTTCGCCGTGCCGCAATCAAGGGCGGGGCGATAAGACGGGTGCCAGCTTCCAGAATCCAGCCTGATCTCACAGCCTTGGAACCCGGATGAATGTGATGTCACGTATTTCTGGGATCGACGAGAATTAATCCTTGCGGAAGCCCATTGGCGGCTTGTCTTCATACGGCACGTCAAGGTGATCAATGATCGCCCGAAGCATGCCTGTATTCACGAGGATAGCCTCGCGGTTTTCCTGGATGGCTTCACGGTTTTCCTGGATGGCTTGGCGATTAGCGTCGATAGCGCTTGCCATTGCTGGCAATACCTCCTCAAGACCATCCATAATGGTATTCTGCGCATTCTTTAAGGCTTCGTATTCCTTCGCTATGCGTTTGAATCTTGCATCGTTCATAAACATCGCGCCCTCCGGTCTCTTGCTCAATCGGGGCTTTCACCAATTATGCCGTGACGGTTCAATGAGCATGTTTGTCCACCGTCAGTGTACCACAGCGGCTTGGCGGCAGCGAGATTGGCTACCGCATTCACGCAAAATAACGAACCTGTGCGGCTACCGCAAACAACAATTCATTAAAATAGACAACGCGTATTGCGTTAAGGACGAAGCGGGCTGCGGTACCTATCGCAGATTTCCCCCACCCTTATCGCACCGTCTCTGCTAGGATTACCCGACAATCGTAACCACAGTTGAGCGAAAGAGAAAGCCATGAGCGAAGCGGTTAAGGAAGGCCTCACCGGCGCCGAGGATGTCATCTGGGACCTGTCCATTTTCTACGACAGCCTGGATGACCCGCAGATTGAAGCCGATATCCAGAAACTCCACGACATGCTCGACAGTTTTCAGCGGCGCTGGCGTGGCAATCTGGCGCAGATGAGCGCTGCCGATTACGTCAGCGCCTTCGAGGATTTGGAAGCCATCTACGATCTGAGCGGACGCCTGGGCGCGTACGCCTTTCTGAATTTCTCCACCGACACCGGCAATCCGGCTTTCAGCGCGCATGTGGCGAAGATACAGGATCTGGATGCCGAGCTCAACCAGAAAATTGTCTTCTTCTATCTCGAGTGGAACGCCCTCGATGACCAGCAGGCAGCGGCAATCCTGTCTGACCCTCAACTGGAAAAGTGTCGCTACTATCTGGAAGCGGAGCGCCGCAACAAACCATACTATCTGACCGAAGCCGAAGAGCAGATTGTCATCGAAAAGCAGGTGACCGGCAGCGCCGCCTGGACGCGCTTCTTCACCCAGTTGACCAGCGCCTTCCGCTTCGACTGGATGGGCGAAGAAGTCAATATGACCTTCGTGCTTAACAAAATGCGCGATGCCGACCGCGATGTGCGCGAGATGGCTTGGCGCAAGCTGACCGACAAGCTGAGCGAAAAGTCGATGGAGCTGACCTTCATCTTCAACACGCTGGCGCTAGACAAAGCCAATAGCGACAAACGCCGCGGCTATGCCAGTTGGGTTTCTTCGCGCAATCTCAGCAACAAAGCCAGCGATGAAGTCGTCGAAGCGCTAATCGCCACGGTGACCAGCAACTACAGTCTGGTCGCGCGGCACTACGAATTGAAGCGAGCGCTGCTGGGCTATGACGAACTTTTCGATTACGACCGTTACGCGCCGCTGAATCTCAAAGAGAGCGCCGAGTTCTACGTCTGGGAGCAAGCGCGCGATGTCGTCTTGGAAGCCTTTGACAATTTCAGCCCGCGCATGAAAACGGTGGCGCAGGAGTTTTTCGATCACAATTGGATCCACGCGCCGATGCTGCCAAATAAACGCGGCGGCGCCTTCGCGGCCTCGACCGTCGCCTCCGCCAATCCTTACGTCTTCCTCAACTACCTGGGCGACGCCCGTGATGTCACTACGCTGGCGCATGAGCTAGGTCACGGCATCCACATGTACCTCTCGGGCAAGGAGAATGGTCTCTTCGCGCTTTATACTCCCCTGACCACCGCCGAGATGGCCTCGACCTTCGCCGAGATGCTGGTCTTCCAGGACTTGATGGCGGCCGAAGATGATCAGGAAGTCAAGCTGTCGATGCTGACCGAGAAGATCGAGGATACCTTCGCCACCGTCTTCCGGCAGATCTCCATGAACCGCTTCGAAAACAAGATGCACACCGCCCGCCGCAGCGAAGGCGAACTGACGGCTGAGCGCTTCAACCAGCTTTGGCTGGAGACCCAGCGCGATATGTTCGGCGACAGTGTCACCATCACCGACGAGTACGGCAGTTGGTGGAGCTACGTGCCGCACTTCCTGCACACACCCGGCTATGTCTACGCCTATTCCTTCGGCGAGCTGCTGGTGCTGGCGCTTTACCGCATCTACCAAGAAGAGGGCGATCCCTTCGTGCCCAAGTATATCGACTTGCTGGCCGCCGGCGATTCGGATTATCCCGACCGTCTTTTGGCGAAAGTCGGCGTGGATATCAACGACCTGGGCTTCTGGCAGAAGGGCATTGATGTGATCGAAGCATGGGTGGCGCAGGCGGAATCGCTCTCGCGTCAGCTCTATCCCGAGAAGTTCGCGTAGTCACGGCAGACGACAGGCACATGGCAGCAGGTTATTCCGGTACGCCCTTGGTCAAAAAACTGGGCATCAAGAGCGGCAATCGAATCGCGCTGCTGCATGCGCCCGCCCATTATCTCGACTTGCTGGGCGGCCTGCCCGACGGCTTGTCGATTGATGTCGAGCTTGTCGGCGACGACTACGATTTTGTGCAGTCATTCTATATCTGGCGCGCCGACTACGAAGCCGAGTTAGAGCGATTGAAAGCTGCCATAAAGAAGTCGGGTATGATCTGGATATCCTGGTACAAAAAAGCCGCCAAGCTGCCGACTGACATCACTGAAGATGTCGTGCGCGATCTGGCGCTGGCGGGCGGCTTGGTCGATGTGAAAGTCGCCGCCATCGATGCGCAATGGTCGGGGCTGAAGCTGGTCTATCGTAGGGCTGATCGCTAGGCATTGGATAACGCAAGAGAAACGAGACGCGATGTTGGAATCACTGCCGACGCGCCACGAAGCACTCAATGACTGGACCTGGGAGCAATTCCAGCCCCTGGTAGATGCCTTGCTGGCGCTGCCATTGGTGTCTGACAACATCGAAAGCTGGCTGAGTGGCTGGACGCAGCTCATTACGCTACGTGACGAAATCGAAAACCGCGCTTACGTCGCCACCTCTGTCGATACCACCGACGAAGCGGCGCAAGACCGCTTCGAGTATTTCAACACTCACATTCAGCCCGAATTCATGCGCGCCGAGCATGAACTGAATCAGAAGCTGCTCGCGAGCGGCTTGGTGCCCGGCGGCATGGAGATCGCCCTGCGCCGCATCAAAAATGGCATCGAGCTCTTTCGCGAAGACAATCTGCCGCTTCTGAGCGCGGAACAGAACCTGACGACCGAATATAACAAGGTCATCAGCGCCCAGACCGTTGAATGGGAGGGCGAACAACTCACCTTGCCGCAGCTTGCGCCCGTGCTGCAGGAACTGGATCGAGCACGCCGCGAACGCGCCTGGCGTTTGGCAGGCGAGCGGAT
Source organism: Phototrophicaceae bacterium (assembly GCA_965223515.1). GTDB lineage: Bacteria > Chloroflexota > Anaerolineae > Aggregatilineales > Phototrophicaceae > UBA6055. Next base: position 2,159,091 of record CBDCWK010000002.1, on the reverse strand, counting down.
GTTGGCCGATCGCGACGCGCTGAACGATGTCTGGCTGCGCTTCCTTGACTTGCGCCGCGACATCGCCGCCAATGCCGATATGCCCGATTACCGCGCCTATAAGTGGAAAGAGTGGAATCGCTTCGATTACACGCCGGACGATGCGCTGTCCTTCTTTGATGCCATCCACGAAGTGGTGGCGCCGGCTTACGGCCGCGTACTGGAACGCCGAAAGCTGGCGCTGGGACTAGAGTCGCTGCGCCCCTGGGACACCGAGGTCGATGTCTTTGGCCGCCAGCCGCTGCGCCCCTTCAGCGATGTCGCTACCTTGCAAGACAAGACCATCGGCATCTTTCAGGCGGTTGATCCCGAATTGGCCGACTACACACGCATCATGCGGGATGAGGGCTACTTCGACCTGGACAACCGCCCCAACAAGGCGCCGGGCGGCTTCTGCACCTATTATCCGCTTTCGCGCCGGCCCTATATCTTCATGAATGCGGTCGGCTTGCACAGCGATGTGCAGACCATGCTGCATGAGATGGGCCACGCCTTCCATGCCTTCTCCGACGATCATTTGCGCTGGTCACAGCAGCGCGATGTCTCGATGGAATTCGCCGAGGTCGCCTCGATGGCGATGGAGCTGCTGGCCGCGCCCTACCTCGCTGCAGACAAAGGGGGTTTCTATACGCCGGCCGAAGCGGCTCGCGCTCGCATCCAACACCTGGAAGACCTTCTGCGTCTCTGGGCATATATCGCTGTGGTGGCAGGCTTCCAGCATTGGATTTACACTCACATCGACGAAGCGCGCGATGCCGACGCCTGCGATGAGCAATGGGAAAGCCTGTGGAATCGCTATACGCCGGTCATCGATTACAGCGGGCTGGGAGCCTTCAAGCGCTTCCGCTGGCGTATGCAGGTCCATATCTACGTCCTGCCTTTCTACTACATCGAATACGGTCTGGCACAGCTGGGCGCGGCGCAAATCTGGGCGAACTCGCTGAGCGATCATGCCGGCGCGCTGGCACAATATCGGCAGGCGCTGACCCTGGGCACGACCGTGTCCCTGCCGGAGATATTCCAGGCGGCCGGCGCTAAATTCGCCTTTGATGCCCAGACCCTGCGCGGCGCGGTCGATCTCATCGAGAAGACCATCACCGAGCTGGAAGGCGCCAATTAGTGCTTTTGCAGGTCAGCGATTATGGGTGAAATACTCACATTGGAATCCGCCGTTCAAGTACGCGAGTCCTTGAGAGACGCGGGCAAGACGCTGGCATTCACCAACGGCCACTTTGACTTGCTGCACGTGGGTCATCTGGATTATCTGGAGAAGGCCAGCGCCCTGGGGGATGCGCTCTTCGTGGGCGTGAACGGCGACGAATCAACCACCCGCCTCAAGGGTCCCGGTCGGCCTCTCGTGCCCGCTGCCGAGCGAGCGCGATTGTTGGCGGCGCTGATGCCGGTTGCGGCTGTGATCGTCTTCGAGGAAGATACCGCCGATGACTTGCTGCGCGCGCTGCGACCGGATATCTACGTCAAGGGCGGCGATTATGCCGACAAGCCGCTGCCGGAACGCGCCACTGTCGAAGGCTATGGCGGCCGCATTGAGTTGATCGAATACCTGCCCGGGCACAGCACCACCCGCCTCATCAACCGCACGCGCGGATTGGGAGGCTGAAACAAAAAAGGAACGCCGAGAGGCGTTCCTCGTTACTGTCTAAAATGCTCGGTTTGTCTCAGGTCAAACGATTGTAAAACTCGACCACCATCTGAATCTGCACCGGCGTCTGCACTTCGCCTTCTTCCGGAATGCGATCAAGTGTCACACTGAAGTTGTCCTTATCGACCGTCAGATAGGGCGGGAAGTAGGCCGACTGCTGGATCCATTCCTGGATATGCACATTCTTCTTCATCTTGTCGGACACTTCGACGACATCATGCGGCCTGACCTGATAAGAGGGCAAGTTGACGCGCCGGCCGTTGACCAGGATATGCCCATGCCCGACGATCTGCCGCGCCGACCAAATCGTGGCCGCTAATCCGGAACGGTAGACGACATTGTCCAAACGCCGTTCCAGCAGGCTGAGCAGGTTGACGCCGGTCGGTCCCGCCATCAGGGCGGCTTTCTTGTAGTAGTTGCGCAGTTGCCGTTCGCGTACATTGTAGATGAAAGACAGCTTCTGCTTTTCATCCAATTGCAGCCCGTAGTTGCTGCGGCGTCCGGAGCGGAAAGATTTCTCGCGCCCGTGATCGCCCGGCGGGAACGCCCGATCTTCCAGGATGCGCGAATACTTCGGGCGCGGTACGAGCAATTCGCCGAAGCGGCGTTGTGGTTTTGCCTTAGGTCCGTGGTATGAAGCCATATTGGGACGTTTCCTCTTTCATTTCGGGGCTTCTCGCCCCCCAGCTAGTCAATTGTCGTGTCGGCGTAGTCTACAGAATTCGGCAAGGCAGTGTATCTGATTTCAGGCGCATTTCTAGGGTGAGTTTGCGGCACTGCCGTCATCCCCTGCCCCAATACAAACGCAGTAACTGTAAGGGCTAGCCGGTGGCTCGCCCAATTAATCTCTGTGTGCCCTCTGTGTCTCTTTATTAAGGAACCTTGTAGGGGCGGTCCTTGGATCGCCCTAAGGAGGAACTTATATAGGCAGTGGGCGACTCACAAAGTCGCCCCTACACATTCTCAATTCGTGGGTGCGTTAGTGTGTGTGCCTAGTTGTGACGTGCGAGCGACTGGGGTGAAATGCCGCCTAAGCCGGTATATTCTCCAGCCGCGTCAGCCAGTAATTCACATCAAAGTCCTCATCGCCGGTCAGGAAGCGCCATAGCTTGATGCGATTGACGATCTCGAGGCGTCCGTCCGCCGCTTCAAACCAGGGCTCGCGCCGACTGAGAATATCCTGCACGCTGCCATCACGATCTTTGCCCGCGTGGATTTCTCGCTGGGCGCTATAACTTTCGTCCAGATCATCGGTGTTCCACAGTCTCAGCTGCCGCACTGTCGGATTCAGGCGCAGCTTAAACATATAACGCCGGCGATCGGTCTTGTTCTGCCGACCGCAATGCCAGATGCCGTGGTGCAGCGCCAGAATAGAGCCGGCTTTGCAGACCATCGGGATCTGCCCGCGCATGTTTTGGTAGGCGGCGACATCCATCTCGTTGACGCGCCGGAAATGGCTGCCGGGCAAGAGCAGCGTCCCACCCATTTCCAGCGGCACTTCGTGCGGAAAGTACATCAGTTGAATATCGAAATGCGTACGCAGGTCGATGATCGAATCGGCATGCAGACCCTGCGCCTTGCCTTCATTCGGCTCGCGCACGTGGATCGCGTCATGATCAAAAAGCGGATCCTCGCCGACCAGGCTGTGGATCAAGCCCGCAATTTGCGGCAACTCCAACAATTTGCGGATGGCCGTGCCTTGATAACATTCCGAGAGTGGCGTACCGGCCGGCGCGCCCTTGATAACTTGATTGTCGATGTCGCGCATCACTTCTTCATTGATGTCATCGGGCACCAATTCATCAAAGCGCAAGAAGCCGCGCGCCACGAATTCCGCCATCTGGTCTGAGGTGAGCAGATATTGCTTGTCGATCATGCCTAGCAGTCCTCCAGCCTAACGAGCAATTGCGCCCATTGTAGCGCGTTATGCAAGCGGCGTAATTCTATGCTGGTTAAAAATCCTCCAGTTTTTCAAAGACAAAGCCGTATTTCATAAACGAGGTGCTGTATTCTTCGCCCGGGTAGGGGGGAATCAAGATGGGATGCTGAATCAGCCGCCAGCCATCGCGCAGCGCGTCCAGGCCCGTTTCGTAGGGCGCTTCGTTATTGTCGCCGGTGGTGTAGGCGTCCTTGCTGGTGCCGTCATAAATCGCCCAGCCCAGTACACGGCTGTCCAGCGCCGAGGTTGATAAATAGAGCGTCAGAACTTTTTGTCGCAGTGTCGCAGCCATTCGGTAGCCTTCGTTAGCGCGTCTAAGTCGCCGCGAATCTTACCGCAATAACTGCGCAGGGACAAATGGAATACTATGGCTGGGAGCGGCCAACTTAGCTGCACACTTCACATGGCGAAGAAAAATCTCTGCTCTCTGTGTCCTCGGTGGTTAGACTAACCTGTACCGAACTCGCTTAGCATCTTGACTCCATGAGTTTTGCCGTAGCCCAAAGGCATGAAGTCATTCGTCGGTCTGCACATCGATGATCAACTTGGTATCCGGCAAATCCGAGCGTTCGCGGAAGTAGCGGATGACAGCATCGCCGATGACCTTGGCTTTTGCCGCCATCGCCGCGCTCTTCACCGCCCAGCCCACCAGCGGAATTATCCCAACCACTTCGGCAATGACACCGCCGGCGATCGCGCTGCCAACCGCGCCGGAGACAATCGACAGCAGGTGATCCATATCAAAAGCGTTGACATCGTAAGCGCTGGCGACCTGGTGAATCATGGCGGTATCAGCCGCGGTCAGGAAGAAGGCGCTGCCCGGAATCCAGCCCGTTAGCGCGGCGCCGGTAGTCCAATTGGTGACCAGCTTGCGCGCATCGCGATCGGCGTCTTGTAATGATTTCGACATAGTGTTGTCTTTCTTCCGTTATAACTTATATTACGCTGTTACAGATTCAATCACGCCATTTGAGTTTTCGGCGGTTCATTCCAGCATTATGCATGCATCCGCTGCAACATCGCTTGGCGCGATTGGTCTGTACATCTGTATTACGTTATCCGGCTGAGTGCGTTGCGCATTCGAGTGAGTGTAAGGCGAACAGGGCGGACATGACAACAAGGAAAATATGGTGAAATCAAAATTAGCGCGCTTATTGATTGTAACTTCAGACAGTGATGACAGTCGGCTCTTCAGGGACTACCTCGAACATGATTATGAGTTGACGCTGATTGATCGGGGCGCGGAAGCGCTGCGGCGGCTTGAGCGGGCGGCCGATATTGATCTGGCGCTTCTGGCCGGCTCACTGCCCGATATGAGCATACTGCAGTTGGTCGGCGCCATTCGTGACCGGCATTCGGCGGGCAACCTTCCGCTGATTATGTTGGAAGGCGACGGCGGCCCCGAAGAAGTGGCGCTGGCATTCCAGTACGGCGCCGATAATTGCCTGATGCGCCCTTTCACCGCGGCCGTGCTTAAAGCGAGAATTGACGCGTTGCTGGAGCTCAAGCGAAGTTTCGACCTCACACAGGCAAAGAGCGCCAAACTGGAAGAAACTGACATGCAGCGTCTGCTGCTTTGTCGCATGGCTTCTCATGATTTGCAGTCACCGCTCAACAATATTCGCTTGGCGGTCAAAGGCTTGCAAAGCGCCAGCCCCGGCGACGGCAGCGAGGTAAACGACTCCCTTGAAATGATTCGCCGGATGGCGGAAAACATGGGCGATATCATGTCCAATTACCTGGACGTGATGGAGCTGAATTCGGGCCAGTTGAGCTATAAACTCAAGCCGGTTAATCTGCGCGATGTCGTCGTCAATGTGGCCAGCCAGTTTGAGCTGGCCGCCCGCGAAAAGAATATCCAGCTGCAAATTCGCTCGGCGGAAGGCTGGGTGATCGCCGATGCCACGCGGTTGGTCCAAGCTCTTGGCAATCTGGTTAGCAACGCAATAAAATACAGTCCTCACGGCAGCACTGTGAAGCTTGATACATCTGACGAGGATGGGTTCAGTTGGCTGATCGTCGAGGATCAAGGTCCTGGCATCCTACCGGTGGAGCGGGCGCGGCTTTTTCAAGAATTTGGCAAACTAAGTACACATCCAACCGCTGGCGAGTCGAGAACGGGTTTGGGCTTGTGGATCGTCAAGCAGCTTGTCGAAGCGCAAGAAGGGGTAGTCGGTGCTGAATTCCCCGAGTCTGGCGGTTCACGTTTCCGGATTGGCTTGCAAAGAGCCACTGATCTGTCCGGCGGTGGCTCACGCGCAGAGCGTTCTGCCTGAACTTAAGCTGCCTCCCGCCCGATTTTGCCGGCAAGCGAGCGTACAGCCGGAATGAAAATTCTGCTGCTCAACGACCGGATTCCGCCGGAAGGCAGGGGCGGGGCCGAAACTGTAGTATGGCGCTTGGCGCAGGGCTTGGCAGCGGCCGGCCATGATACGCACGTAGTCTCCACCACCCCTAATGATTCCTTCGACGAAATCCGCCGCGGCATCCCCACTTATCATCTTCGCGCAAACTATCCCGAGCGATTTCGCGCCTGGCTCTCGCTATGGAATCCGCAAACTGTCGGCGCCTTCCGCGCGCTTCTGGCTCGCATTCAGCCCGATGTGGTCAACGCCCACAACATACATTTTTTGCTCTCGTACCACACGCTGAAACTGGCGCGTGACGCAGGCTGCGGAGTCGTCTTCAGCTCGCATGATGCTATGCCATTCGCCTATGGCAAACTGCCTCACTCGTTTTCGTCTCAGGCTCCCGAATTGCACGAACCTGGTGATTATCGCCTGCCCAGGCTATATAATCTGCGCAAGAATCGCTTCCGCTACAATCCGATTCGCAACCCGATTATCAAGCGCTACCTGGAACGATATGCTCATGCCCGAACGGCGCCCAGTCAGGCTTTGGCCGATGCCTTTGCGGACAACGATATGCCGGCTGTGGATGTCGTCCATAACGGCATTGATCCGGCGGAATGGACGAAGATGGACGAAATGGCAGTGGAGGCGCTGCGGCAGCAGCTCGGCTTGCAAGGCAAACGCGTGATTCTGATCGCCGGACGCCTCACCGCGGAAAAGGGCATGCAGCAGACTTTGCTCGCGCTTGATCGCCTGCGCCAAACCCTGACAGATGTCCGCCTACTGATTTTGACTTCGCGCGATATCGACTCGCAGATACCGGATGCCTTCGCCCACCTGCGTCCCTTCATACGCTTGGGCGGCTGGCTGAGCGGCGACGAGTTGCATACTGCCTATCAACTCGCGGATGTCGTGACCGTGCCTTCAATTTATGTCGACCCCTTTCCTACCGTGGTGCTGGAAGCCATGGCGTCTGGCGTGCCGGTTGTGGCGACAGATTTCGGTGGCGCGCGCGAAGCCGTAGTCGATGGCGAAACGGGCTACATCGTGAATCCATTCGATGGCATCAATTACACTGACCGCTTGTCGCTTATACTGCAAGACGGCGACATGCGGCGGCGTATGGGGCGCACGGGACGAGAACGCGTACGGACGCATTTTTCGCTGGAACTTCAGGTCGAGCGGATGCTTGGGCTTTATCAGCGGGCGCTGCAATCGCGCTGACCCCATTTTAGCAGCGTTAATCGACGAAATGGCAGGGCAATGCAACACCATCACTATCAGCAGCCAGACGACCTTTACCGCGCGCAAGCGGCTCTGATGCAGTGGGTGCGGATAGCAGGACATCGCGGCTACTGGCACAACGGCGATATCGGCCACCGTCTCTTCAACGGCAGCTACGGTTACGATCCAGCGGAAGTGTTTCGCTACTGGGTCGATCAAGCGGGCGAGATCTGCGCCTTCGCGATTCTGTATCCACATTGGGAATCGTTTGACCTGCAAGTTGCGCCGCGCCTGAATTGCGGCGATGCGCATGTTGTCTTGTTCGACTGCTGCGTGCGCGAAACCTTGCGTCTGGCAGTGAAGTATGACACGGTTTTTGATGACATGAACGTTGAAGCTTTTGAATGCGACCGCGCCTATATCAGCTTCGTCGAGTCCCGGGGTTTTGTCCGACGCAAACTGACGACCGTGATGACGCGGCATGACTTGGTCGATTTACCAGACGCGGACTTACCTGCTGGCTTCCACTTCCACGACGCGACACTTGCTGATGCGGAAGCGCTGGCGGATGTGCACAACCACAGCTTCACCAACAAATGGAATGCGCAATCCTACGGGCAAGTTTTTTCCTCGCCGCACCTCGAGCAGGAGATCGTGGTCGTGGCGCCCGATGGACGTTTCGCCGCCTTCACAAATATCTGGATCGACATGGTCAATCGCTCGCTGCTCTTCGAGCCGGTGGGCACCCACTCAGACTATCGCCGGCGCGGAATCGGCAAGGTGCTGTTGACCTATGTGCTGCGGCGTATGCAAGTGGAACAGCACATAGAATGTGCCTACGTCTGCCATGAACCGCCGGACAAGAATCCGGCTGCCTGCGCCCTTTACGCCTCGGTCGGTTTCAAAAAGCTGCACGAAATCTACGACTACGCGAAGCCGGTCCAGACGATCGTGAAAACCGCTTAATCTTCCCAGCGGCGAGCGAAAGTTGGGTCGAGATTTATGCAAATAAGATAGCAAAATCGCATCGCTTAGATACAGCGATTTTACTACTATAAAATTGAAATTAGCGCCTGTCCTCCGGCGACGCCCGACAGCCTGCAAGCCCGCGTGATTACTAAGTTTCCGCCACTTATCATCCTCAAAAGACAGCGACCCTTGCTCCGACACTTGTCAAGTTTGCATGCTCAATTCAACCATCAAGCGAAGACCTCTGTGTCCTCTTTGTCAAGTAACCTTGTAGGGGCGACTCTGTGAGTCGCCCACATCAAGATTCTTATGACTTACGGGCGACTCACAGAGTCGCCCCTACACAACCTTATTTCGCGGAGTCGTTGTTTGACCTGCGCCAAGTTGTGACTTGCGGGCGGCTGTGGCCAATAATCTAGACATAACTTTCACCCGAGCGCGCCAGACCATTTCGCTGATGCAGAGCGGCTGTTACAATACGCCACATTAGCGGCAGCTGAAGAGGGACAGCGACAGCGATGACAATGCAGGTTTTCAATGTGCTGGGACGCCAAAAACAGGCATTCACGCCTATACACGAAGGGCGCGTCGGCATGTACGTCTGCGGCCCCACAGTCTACGAGCATTCGCACCTGGGTCATGCCAAGACCTACGTATCCTTTGATGTGGTGGCGCGTTATCTGCGCTACCGCGGCTTCGACCTGCTCTATGTACAGAACATCACCGATGTCGGCCATTTGCGCGCCAACGAAGAAGACCGCGTGCTGGTCCGCGCAGCCCAGCTCAACGCCAGACCGATGCAAATCGTCGAGACTTACGCCCGCAGTTATTTCGAAGACATGGACGCGCTCGGCGTGGCTCGTCCCGATATCTCACCGCGCGCCAGCGGTCACGTGCCGGAACAGATCGAGATGATCGAGACGCTGATCGCCGAGGGTCACGCCTACGCCGTCGATGGCAATGTCTACTTTGATGTGCTCAGCGATGACGACTACGGCAAGCTGTCTAATCGGCGCGTGGAAGACCAGCAGGACGAATCGCGCGAGCTGGTCGGTGGTGGTGGCAAGCGTCATCCCGCCGATTTCGCCTTGTGGAAAAAAGCCGAGCCGGAACATATCCTGCGCTGGAACAGCCCCTGGGGCGTCGGTTTCCCCGGCTGGCATATCGAATGCTCGGCGATGGCGAAGAAATACCTGGGCGCCAACTTCGATATCCACGGTGGCGGCATCGACAATATCTACCCGCACAACGAAAACGAAATCGCCCAGAGCGAATGCGCTAACCACGCCGGCTTCGCCAATTACTGGATGCTGACCGGCAGCCTGAACGTGCTTGATCCGGACGAGGGCATCCCGGTCAAGATGAGCAAGTCGCTGGGCAATTACATCACCATCAAAGACGCGCTGCAAGATTATCGCCCGCAGGAATTGCGCTATTTCATCCTGACCTCGCATTACAGCAATCCGGTAGTTTATAGCGAGGATGCGCTGGCGTCGGCGAAATCGGGCTGGGAACGGCTGATGAACGCCCTGCGGCTCGTCCGACAGCAAATGAACAGCGCGGGCGAAGGCGCTGCCGGTGAAGCATTTCTTGAGCGCTTGCAGGCTGCGAAAGCTGAATTCAGCCGCGTTATGGACGATGACTTCAATTCGCCGCGCGGCATCGCTGTGCTGCAAGACTTGACGCGTGATGTCAACACCTTGCTCAATAGCGAGGCCGAGGTGGGCACGGCGACCCTGGCGGCGATCAACGAGACCTACATGATGCTGGGCGGCGATGTGCTGGGCCTGGTACCTGCTGCTGATGCTCGCGACAGCGGCGACGGCCAGCGCGAAGCAGCTCTGATCGAAATGCTGATCGCCATGCGGGCGCAGGCGCGCGCCGACCGTGATTACGCGCGCAGTGACGAAATCCGCGATCAACTGACTGCCCTGGGCATCGTCTTGGAAGACCGCGCCGACGGCACCATCTGGAAGCTGAACTGACATATGTGGCCAAGCCTTTTACTCGCTGATTCTGGTAGCCTGTAGGGGCGAGCCGGTGGCTCGCCCATGACATCTCCGCTACGCGCTCGGGCGACTCACAGAGTCGCCCCTACAGATTGTCAATGATGAGTGAGTCAGGATGTGACGGGCGCGCGGCTATGGTAGAATTTTCGTGGAACTGAAAGCGGAGCAACATGCCAGAATTTCTCTACGGACACTGGGCGGTAATCGAGGCGATGCGGTCGGGGCGGCGCAAGCTGGAATCGCTGATGATCCACGAGCGCGCCGAAAGACGCGGCACGGTCGGCGAAGTCATGACCATGGCTGAAGAATTCAATCTGCCGATTCAGCGCGTGCAGCGGCGCATCCTCAATGACCTGGCGAATGATGGCAATCATCAAGGGCTGGTGCTGCGCGTCGGACCTTATCCCTATTGCGATCTCGAAGACATCTTGAGCGAAGCGGCGCGGCGCAACGAGAAACCCTTCATCCTCTTGCTGGACCTGCTGAAGGACCCGCAGAATGTCGGCTCGCTAATCCGTGTCAGCGATGCCGTCGGCGTACATGGCATCGTCATACAGGAACGCCGCAGCGTGGCGGTGACGCCGGCCGTGGTCAATGCCTCGTCGGGCGCGGTCGAGCATATCAATGTGGCGCAGGTGCCCAACCTGGTCAACGCAATGAAGCTGCTCAAAGAAGAAGACGTGTGGCTGGTCGGCCTGGATGTCGGCGCCAATATCCCACCGCTGGACAAGACCGACCTCAATATGGCACTGGGCTTGGTGATGGGTAGCGAGGGCGAGGGCTTGCGGCGGCTGGTGCGCGATACCTGCGACCTGCTGCTGACCCTGCCAATGCGCGGCGAGGTGGGCAGCCTCAATGTGGCGACGGCCGGCGCCATCGCGCTCTACCGCGCCTGGAGCGCCCGCGGCTGGGAAGGCTGGGTTCACGCCTAGAACATCGAATTGCCACCCTCAAACGTCGATGTGGGCCGTTAATGTGGGCGACTGACGGTCAGTGTCTACGCGACCCACAGAGTCGCCCCTTCGCGTCATTCATTGGTGGGATTCTGGTGTTAATACCTACGCTTTTGAAAGGCGCCGCGGCAAGAAAGCTATGCCGCAGAGACACAAGCCACCCATCAATATGCCACCCACGATGAATGGCATACTCGCGCCATAGGTCTGGAACGTCAAACCGGCGATCAAAGGCGCGGCCGCATTGGCAGCGCTAACCAGCGCAGCGCTGACACCAAGAGCGCTGCCGTATTCGCCAGTCGCCACCCGCTGCGTGATCAGACTATTCAACGCCGGACGGATCAAACCGGCGCCGATTGAAATGGGTATGATGGCGACGACCATCCATAGCACGCCGGACAAGCTGTTATTGCCATTCGGCGGCAGCTCGACACCCAGGTCGCCGATCAGCGCTTCGGTGCTTGACGCGCGCGCCCCCAGCAGATCCCGCTCCACCAACTCGCGCACATAAAAGGGATGCGGCGAATCGGGCGTCAAGCCGGTCAGCAGCAAACCCAGCGCCAGCAGACCGAGCGCCAGAATCGCTAATCCGCGATCACCGAGCTTCGCGCTCCAGCGCCCGATGAAGCGCAGCTGCACGATGACCAGTATGATGCCGATCAGCAGAAAGAGCGCCGCGTTGCCGCGCCCCAGGAATCCCAGCCGCGTCAAGGTAAACAAGCCCAGCAGACTCTCGTAGCCGAAGAAGATGAATTGCTGGGCGAACATGAGCAGCAGCAAGATGCCCAGAGCCGGCTGCAACAAATAACGTATGATAAGTGCCGGGCTGCGCGCTGCCGAAGCGCCAGGTCCGCGTTTTTCCGGCGGGTGAGTTTCTTTGAAGAGAAAATGTGTCACCAGGATGGAGGTGAAAGAATAGATGGCGGCGGTAAAGGCGGGCACTGCCAGCGAGTTGGAGAGCTCCAGCGCCAGCAGGGAGATAACCGGACCGAAGATGAAACCCAAGCCGAAAGCCACGCCGGTGATGCCCAAGCCTCGCGTCCGGTTGGAGTCGTCGGTGATGTCGCTTAGCGCGGCTTGCGCTGTGGCGATATTGGCGCCGAAAAGACCGTCAATCAGGCGCGACAGAATCACCATTTCCAGCGATGCCGCCAAGCCGAGCATGACGAAGCTCAGGCAAGTAGTCGCTTGACTGATGAGCAGCAGCGGTTTGCGACCGTAACGGTCGGAGAGCGCGCCCATCACCGGCACACCGACCAGCTGCGCCAATGGAAAAGCGCCCACCGCCAATCCGATTTGCAGCGGAGTGGCGCCGTAAGAGGCCGCATAGATATGCAGCAGCGGCAGGATCACTGTCAAGCCGAGCACATCGACGAAGACCAGCAGGAATATCGGAACCACCCGCCGCGTATCAAGAGGCGTAGCGGGTTTCCTTGCAGCTTGCTTCATGCTCACCCATCAGCGCATCGTTGACAGACAAGACCATTATTTAGCAAACATCCCCCTTTCCGCCAGTGCAAGCCGTTAGTGTTAAGAGACCTTTTCGACTTTGGCTCGGGCGGCGCGTACAGAAAACATGGTAAGAACTTGATTTGCCCGCCTGTACGCAATGTGCTAGCTTTAACGAAGCGAAATTCGGGCGATTGTTTGGATACCCAGATGCCGACCTCACGGGAATATGCGCGCTGGCGCAACCACATGGTTGATGAACAGTTGGTAAAACGAGGCATCAATGATCGCCGTGTGCTGGATGCTATGCGCGTCATGCCGCGCCACCAATTCGTCCTGGAAGAATTCAAGCCGCAAGCCTATGAAGACCGCCCTCTGCCCATTGGCGAAGGGCAGACGATTTCACAGCCATACATCGTCGCCTTCATGACTGAGCGCCTGCGCCTCAAGCCGCACCACACGGCGTTGGAGATCGGCACGGGCTCGGGCTATCAGACGGCGATACTCTGTCATCTTACGCACTACGTCTACAGCGTCGAGCGCGTCGGCCGGCTGGCGGACCAAGCGGGCGAACGCATCGGCGATATCGGCTACAACAATATCGATATTCACGTCGGCGATGGCAGCCAGGGCTTGCCCGACCAAGCGACCTTCGATCGCATCATGGTCACAGCGGCGGTGCCCCGCCTGCCGAACGTGCTCTGCACCCAATTGCAGAAACACGGCGGTCAGATGATCTTGCCCATCGGCGATGAGCACTTGCAGGAGCTTAAGCTGATCACCCGCCGCGGCGAACGCTTCACCTCGCGCACGCTGCTGCGCTGCCGCTTCGTCCCGCTGATCGGACGTTACGGCTTCGACAGCGATATCAACAGCCAGCCCACAACTTTTTAGACGATGCCAAGTATGAGCAAGGACCATGAGCCGCCTGACCTCAACCTCGATCTGATTCAGATGGTGCAGCGCGCGCGTATGTTGCACGACGAGACGGCGCGCCCGTCGGATTACTCAGCGGTTTACTGGATCGAAGCCAAGCGGGGCGACGGCGACTATCCCGCGCCAACCGCGAGGGCAGGCGAGTGGCGCGTCAAGCTGCCTGTCGAAACCGTTGACGCAGTCTGGGAGCGGGTCAAGGCGCTGACTGTGGCGGGTGAGCTGGGCTACAAGTCAAAGGTGTCGACTTGTCCCGCTGCTGGCCAAGTTGATCCGGCTGAGCGGATGCTCTGCGTGCGGACTTACGATGCCGAGGATCGTGCCGATGTCGAGCGCGTTGGAGCGGCGCTGCGGGCCTCAGGCCTGCAGGAGCTGGCATACGTAGCTGACAAGGCGTGAAACCTTTGCGGTACTCGAAGTACTCGTTGCTATATTTACCCTCGGCGACTCTGTGCTTCTGTGGCAAAAAAAACCTTACCCATCCGACAGCCCGCGCTCCTCCCCGTTTGACGGCAACGCCGAAATACCACAACCTTCTGAAAGAGAATATCGAGACCGGCAAATGACCATTCGACCACTCGGCGGACTGTTCGACAACTTGACCCGCTTCCGCGATGTGCGCTCGGCGCGCGCCTCCAGTTGGGATCAAGAAGGACGCAATCAAGACTACTGGCTCGTCCCGCCCAACGAATCCATCGTGCTGGCCGACATTGAAGGTCCGGGCTGCATCCTCGGTCCCGGGATCCTCGATCCGCATTTGAACCATTACGTCGCGCCAATCAACGAGATACACAATGCCCTTGGCCTCAACTGGGAAGTCTCCGACCCCTATTATTGCCGCAAGATCCTGCTGAAGATGTATTGGGACGATCAGGAACATCCTGGCGTACTGGCCGCTGGGAGATTTCTTTGGCATCGGCCACAGCATCGCCGCCAACTACCATTGCTTGCCCTTCGCCGTCAGCGTGAAACCGGAGGAGCAATTCCTATTTGGCGGCAACGCCGGTCTGAATTGCTATTTGCCCATGCCCTTCAAGAAGCGCGCCCGCATCGAGATCGAAAACCAGAACGACGTCCCCTACGGCCAGTACTTTTACAGCGACTACGAGCTGCATCGCGACGACGAAGCCGACGACACCGCCTATTTTCATGCCCACTGGAAGCGTGACAATCCCTGCGATGGCTGGGGGCCGAATTTGCAAACCAACAGCCCCGAGACCAATATCGTCAATCTCAGCGGCGATGACAATTACGTCGTGCTGGAGGCGGAAGGCGGGGGCCACTACATCGGCTGCAACCTCTCTGTCGCTCACTTTCAAGGCACCTGGTGGGGCGAAGGCGATGACATGATCTTCATCGACGACGGTACCTGGCCCCCCAGCTTACATGGCACGGGCGCTGAAGATTACTTCAACCGCGCCTGGGGCATGCAGACCAACGCCTTCCAACTCAGCCAGATCGCGGATGCCCAGCCCAGCATGCCAGCGAAGACAGCGCCCAGCGCCGATAATTCCGGTAGCTCCGCAGCGTAGACGGTGATTCCCGTGAGATCGGCGATCAGCTGCATCAAGAAGCGATTGCGCAGGGCGCCGCCATCAGCGCGGATCGAGCCCAAATCGGTACCGGCTTCGTCCGCCATAAGTGCCAGCGCGGCGCGAACGACATGCGCCTTGGTGCTGGAAGGCAATAGACCGACGATCGCCGCCTTGATATCAGCCCGCCAATAAGGCGCATTCAAGCCGACGAAGGCCGGCACAAAATAGACGCCGTCATTGTCTTCCACTGATGTCGCCAACTGCTCGGATTCGGCGGCCGATTCGATCAGTTCAAGCTGGTCGCGCAGCCAGGCTATGGTTGCCCCAGAATAATTGATCAAGCCTTCGAAAGCGTAAATCGGCCTCCCATCAATCACCCAGATCGTTTCGCGCTGGTTGGTGATGCTGAGGCAACTCAATTCGCGCCCGGTCAAGCCAGTTCGTTCAAGCAGCGAGTGTGCGGCTGCCAGCGTATTCTGATAAATCTCCTCGCCATCGGTCGAGAAGAGTAGCGCTTTGGTCGCCGACGTGCTTTGATCGATCGCCAGGATCTTTCCCATGCGCCTAACTCTCGGCCAGAAGGCGGCGCGCCGCCGCCGCCAGACCATCGGCGGAAATGCCGTAGTGATCGAAGATCTCCAGTTGATCGCCCGTCACCGTGTACTCATCCGGGATGGCGATGATCTTGAAGGGCTTGCAGATGCCTTCCTGCAACAGGGCAGCCGCACAGGCTTCGCCCAAGCCGCCATAGACAGAATGCTCTTCCACTGTGATCAAGGCACTTGATGTCAGGACAGCCTGACGCAGCGCGTCTACATCCAGCGGCTTGACTGTGTGCATGCTGAGCACGCGGCAGGAGATGCCCTCGTTTTCCAAGATTTCGGCGGCCAGCAGGGCGCGTCCGGTTGGCTCGCCGGTGGCAATAAACGCGAGGTCGCTGCCCGAACGGATGCTAATCGCTTTGCCGATTTCAAATCTCGCAGACGGTGGATGCAAATCCAACATCGGCTTCTTGCCGTAGCGGGTA
Organism: Phototrophicaceae bacterium; assembly: GCA_965223515.1. Classification (GTDB taxonomy): domain Bacteria; phylum Chloroflexota; class Anaerolineae; order Aggregatilineales; family Phototrophicaceae; genus UBA6055. Next base: position 2,143,003 of record CBDCWK010000002.1, on the reverse strand, counting down.
TAGAGCGGCCGCGGATGTGTAAGCGAAGCCCGTATCGCCTCGCGGGTTTCGAAGTTGTCGGCCGGCGCGATGATATCAATATTATTGATCGCCCTCAGGACGGCGAAGTCGTGCAAAGAATGATGTGTGGCGCCGAGCGCGCCATAACTCACACCGGCGCTGATGCCTATTAATTTGACCGGATGATCCGAATAGGCGACATCGTTCTTGATCTGCTCGAGCGAGCGCGCAGTGAGAAAGCAGGCGGGCGAGACTGCGAATACGCGCTTGCCCGTCATCGCCAGCCCGGCCGCGACGCCGACGAGATTCTGCTCGGCGATGCCCAATTCGATAATCTGCCCGGGCAATTCATCGCCGAAGGGCACGAGCTTGCCAGAACCGCGTGAATCGCTCTGTTATGCGGGTGGCATACATCTCCGCGGAGGGCTTGCCGACCCCGCCCAGGATCTGCACCACCTTGGCTTTGGAAGCTCGTGGCAGCGGATGCACCACGATCGCCGATTTCAACTCGTACTTGGAGCATAATTCGTCCTCGAGCTCCGTGTGAATATTCGTCGGAATATTGACGGTCGTCTTAATGATTTCGTCTTGCTCGGCGCGGCGCAGGTAGCGGTAGTCGGTTTCTTCGTCCATTTCGGCATATCCCCAGCGGTCGTAGGGATGCCAGATGATGATGTCCGCTTCGATGCCCAGTTCCTGCAACTGGGTCAAGCGCTTTTCAAAGTGAGCGAAGAAAGCGGGATCGAAGCGCGTCAGGTCGTTATTGCCCTCGCCATCGCGTTCATAGGGGTAATAAACCGGCTCGTTGCGATTGAAGGGATAATGCTTGGGGAAGACGCACATGCGAATCTTGTTAAAGGGCTTATCCGCCAAGGTGCGCAGGGTCTGCTCCTCAAGTTCGTCGCCCTGGTGAACCCAGGCGTAACAGGTGGTGCCGAATGAATAGTAGGGCCTGCCATCGGCGTAGGCGGATTGCGCACCGACACGGGCCCGTGATTTCCAGCGCTCGGCTCGGTACAAGCGAAGGACCCAGACTTGCCGTCGAGATTGGCTCGGTTGCTGCTGGTGACGAATTCCCACTCGCCGATTTTCGTGGGCATGCAGCGGACTTTGTACGTGCCGCCGCCGTCATAGAAGCCGGCCGCTTCGATGGTGGTATCGCCGCAGCGAAAGCTGGCGCTGAGTTCCGCATCAACGAAGGGATTGCCCTCAGACGGGCCGTCCAACTCAAGTTCAAGCATGCCCCATTTTTCAACACTTCTGCTTGTCATACTTTCTCCTTTGCTCGTTCGACAATATGGCAATAAACTTCGCGACCGTCAGCCAGCACCGTCGCTCCCGGCCGCACATCGGCGCAGATCTGCTCGGCGAGCGGGCAGCGATGGCGGAAGCGGCAGCCTTCGGCGACAAACTCATTCTTGTCCATGTCCTGCAAGGCGATTTCGGCTTCTTCCCACTTCTGGCCCGTGGTCGCCACGGAATCCAGCAGCAGCTGCGTATAGGGATGCTGCGGATCGGACAGGACCGCGCGCGCATTGCCGAATTCGACGATGGCGCCGCGGTACATCACCGCGAGATAGTCACTGATGTAGTAGGCGGTCGCCAGATCATGGGTGATATACAGGAAGCTCGTCTGCGTCTCTTCTTTCAGCTTCAAAAACAGATTGATGACATTCATGCGCAAGGAGGCGTCAATCATGCTGACTGGTTCATCGGCGATGATGATATTGGGCTTAGGAATCAAAGCGCGGGCGACTGATATACGCTGCCGACTTCATAAGCGAAGTGATAGGGATCAACAACGCGAACCGGTCCATGATTATCGTCCGAGGGCGCGACGCAGGCGAAAATGCCGCGGACTTCGTTCAGGTCCGAGATGTTACTGCGAGTCGTATATTGCCTCTCGCCCTCACAATCGGGCATGAAGCGCGCCTTGAATGAATTGTCGCCGTCATTGAATCCATCGACGCGCACAGTGCGATTGCCCATCGTAAAGGCGACGCTGAGGTCCACCTCGAGGAACGGATTCCCGGTCACGACAGCGCTCAGGTCAAGTTCAAAATAGTCCCACTTTTCAATATTTCGGCGCATACTGGCTGCTACATCTCTTGGTCGTCAAAAAGCAGAAAAGTGAATATCAACAACGCATACCGCAGTAGAGGAACTGACTGCCAGAGCAGCATAAATATTTATTCACGCCAGAATAATTATCATGAAAGCGACTCTAACATGCCGTGATGACTTGTAAATTTTGCTTGGGGCGGGTTCGCAATCACGCGAGCCTGTTATGGATGCGGCTAGTCGCGGCATGGCGACAGCGCGTAGGCAGGTATTGCTCTCAGACAGCGGCCTCTTCAAACAGCGATGGAAAATGCCGAATCGGATCGCCCGGTTCGCGCAGCAGAATCTGCTGTCGCGGCGTCAACTCGACCGATGTCGGCGCCTCTACCCGCTTTGAAGTCCAGGCCAGGTGCGAGACGCAGTACTTGCAGAGCAGCGTCCGCCGTTCATGCTCGGCCTTCCACTCCGCTGTGCCGTGGGTCAAGGCCTCGGAAAACAAGATGACCGAGCCGGCTGGCATTCTAGGTAGCGCGACATGCGGCGAGGCTTCGTGGTTGTCGCTGATTTGCTTGGGCAGCTTGTAATGGCTCTTGTGGCTGCCCGGAATGCAGCAGAAGCCGCCGTGCTCTCCGCCAGAGTCAGACAGCGCCCAGGCGACCACGATAAAGCCCTCATAAATCTGGTTGCTGCGGAAGGCGTAGTACTCGCCCGGCTGCGCATCCTCGTTGACCGCCGAGGCGCCGTAGTCGGCGTGCAGGCCGCCATAGGACATGCCCTTGAGCATATACATGCCATAGAGCCGATCCAGCCGAAAGGCATCGCCCAGTCGCAGGCGCAGCACCGGCATGATCGCCGGATGATCGAGCAGATCGCAGAAGGGTTTGCCCCAATCGAGAAAGCCGGCGCCGATGGGACCCGCCTGCCGCTTGATTGCCCTGGTATCAGGCACGGTCGTCTCTGGCTTCAGCAGCGATGCGCCCAGCGTCGGCGCGCTGCCGAAGCGTGGCGATTTCGCCGGCGGCGGCAAGTTCTGCTCATCGATGAGCCGGTTCAGGTCCGCCACTTCGTCCGCGCTCAAGGCGTTTTCGATGACCAGGTAGCCGTTCAAATCAAAGAGATACTGCTGCATTTCAAGATCGTACATGCCATCGCCCTCGTTTGCTCAATCACTATTCACTTTTTGAGTGTCGCGCTTGCGTCAATCGGTTATGGGAAACGATAGCATTAGACGGGCGAAAAGGCGAATATTAGCTAATCGGGGCGGGTTGTGCCAAACGGTTTCCGCGTTGTGCCAAGGTCATGTCGTAGGGCGGGCAGGGGCTGGGGGCGTTTTGGCAGTGCGATTGGCGTTGGCATGGACAACTATTTTTTGTGCCAATCGGTCATGCTGTCTTGGTGCAGGGCGGATGGTCGGCTAGTGCGAGGGTAGCATGGGCTGGGTGTGGTGAGGCGACTGGATGGTCGCGATTGACTTGATACACTAGATGCCGAAGACCACTAATTCGAGCAGTATAAGGCGGTCGTGGGACTAGCCGTTTTGAAGCAGATCGTGTAGGCGCTGCGCCAAAGTTATCTGTCGGTCTAGCACAGCTTCCGCGAGCTCGAGTTCACCTACAAGCTTCTCAAGTGTTGCAATTGCGCCGGAGATAGCTTCATCAAGCCCATCGAGTCCTCCTGCAGAAGACCTGATAGCAGCCATCAGATTACGTATCTCGTCTGCGGTGCCCGGAATTTTTACTTTTGCATCAATCATCGCTTTGATTAGCTGTCGAACGTCCGACGGATTTACATCAGAATCACGACCACTAGATAGAAGATAAAAGCCAAGAGACTGATCTACTGCCATCCACGAGCGATTGAGACTAGTAAGTGGTTCATCTACGTACTCCGAGAAGCTGTGGAGAACTGTTGAATATTGGTCAACTACCTCCTTCTTTCTAAGGTCAATATCGGCTTGTGATGGAAATGACAACAGCACGTCGATTGTCTTGAGCGCAATTGACCTTACTTGCTTGCCAAGACTCCGTACTTCATGCGTAAAATACTCGATTTGATTGTTGGCGTCGCCTACGGCAGATTCTGCAACGTCAAGTAGATATTGGAGGTCAGGATGATGTTTGTCTTGAATACTCATCTCGAATTCCCATCATGGTCTGGCGGGAGGAATGGTTATAATACTCCGCGAAGTTTTCATAAGAAAGTCCTCCACAATATTGGAAAAGATGTATTGTTGTCGCTCCGAAAGTCTCAGAATCTCAAGCAATATTGACGCAAGGTCTGATACATAATTCTTGTCAACAAAATAAGAATGTACCATTTGCGCCCTAATGTCCGATGGAATATTAAGATGCTGGGATACTTGAATAGTACGCTTGTTTAGTGAATGCGCAATCCCGAGCTCGTAATAAACGTTGCCGTTAAACTTGGTAAGATCAGCGACTACGTAATCCGCGTCCCTTAGATTCTGTAAGATTCGATCATAAATCTTTTCATGTACGATTACGTCTCCCCTCTGGTCATCTGACCGACTAACTTGGAAGCCTTCAATTTCCAGTGGCCTTTTGATTAACTCACGATATACCTTATCCATCTCTTCGTCAAATTGCATGATTACAAATACGTTCATTTGCGGTCCGAGACGCAAGTAAGTCAAGGTAAATTCTAGACGATCGTTTTACATGACACTAACCTGGAGAATATTACCAAGATACTCCAAAATCTCTTGCATAGTGATGCTCAATGCGGCCGGGAGAACTATCTTCCATATCTAAGGCACTACAATTGCTCGAATTGGTTCCTTGTCTACGCTACAGTTGTCTTTTCACCTCCACCTCCTGGACCCCACCTTGGCCTCGGTGAGGCGCAACTCGATGGGTGCAGATTCCAGACCAGGCTGTACTTTCCTGATTCGCTGGCGGCATCGGCAAGGCACAATCGTGAAGGCTTTACTCGGTGTACTCGGTGGTGAAAAAAGCCTCTGTGCCTCTGTGGCAAACAAAAGACCTACCGCTCCATATCAATCACGATCTTGACCGCGCCTTCGTCTTGAATCCGATGCAGCTCGTAAGCCTCGAAGACATCCTCAAACGCGAAGGTATGCGTGATCATGCGCGCCACATTGACCGTGCCCGTATTGATATATTCCAGCGCCTGCCTCGTGGTGGCATGGCCCGGGTCGGTGATGGTGCCCACCATCGAGCGCATGGTCAGCGTCTTCCAGAAGGCTTCGAAAATGGGGAACTCCATCCGCTCCAGGCGCGGCACGCCGAAGAAAAGCACGAAGCCACCGAAATCGGCAATCTCCACCGCCAGGTTGATCGATTCAGGTTCGCCGGCCGCTTCGACCACGACATCGGGCAGCTGACCGCCGTTGATCTCCCGCAGCGCCTCGGCCGCTGAGCCCTCGGCGTTATGAATCGTATGTGTCGCGCCGAAGTCCTGGCTGTAGCGCAAGCGGTAGGCTTTGAGATCGAGCGCGATGATTTTGGTGGCGCCGCGCTGCTGCAAGGCGAAGTTGAACCACAAACCGGCCGATCCCTGGCCGATGACGGCGACTGTCTTGCCGCGCAGATCGGGCAGCGTGCGAGCGGCGTAGAGCACGGTGCCAAATTGCTGCGCCTGCACCGAATGCTCCAGCGGCGTGGCCGGGTCCAGCGGCAGCAGGCGGTCGATTGGCGCCAGGTAATATTCCGCCATCGCGCGGTGGTCTGGCGCCAGGCAAAGCACGCGGTCGCCCGCTTTGACGGCGCCGTTCTGCGGGTCGATCGCCTCCACTACGCCGACCATTTCGTGGCCGGTTTCGCCGATGGCTGTGGGATAGCGGTCATCGGGCAAGTAATGCAGGTGGCGGACATCGCTGCCGCAGAGCGACAGTCGCAGCGTCTTCACCAGACCGGTGCCCGGTTTGAGGGTCGGTTTGGGCGCGTCAACAAAGGCGGGTTGACCGCGGGCTATGATTTGCACGGCTTTCATTGGCTGGCTTCCCCGATTGAAGGTGGCAGATTAGCGTTGAGTATAGCAGTTTCGCCACCTGCTGTTGACGACTGATTTGGGTTAGAATGGCTGCATGAGATCGTTTGTGACCGGCCTCGTCAGATTCTGCCTCGTCCTCGGACTGGCGGCTTGCGCCCGTGCGCCGGAATCGACGCCGACGGCGACGACCGTGCTGCGCTTGACGCCAGAGCCGTCGCCGACTGCGATGCAAGTTGCGACTGTCGCCGTTTATCCCACGCTGACGCCGCATATCTTCTGCGAAAATGTGCAAGAGTCCTTCCTGATCGTGGGCGAGCGCGGACGGGTGACGCTGACCGATGATGGCAAGTGGCTGAATATGCGCGCTGGACCGGGCACAGAGAACGACGTCATCGCGCAGATGGCGCCGCTGGAAGATTTCCTGGTGCTGGATGGCGTGAGCTGCGGCGGTCCCTATGCCTGGTATCAGGTCGATTATCGCGGCGCCGTCGGCTGGATCGCCGAGGGCTATGAGGGACAATATTTCGCCGAACCCTGGCTGCCGGGGTAGCGATGCGCGACTCTCGTGCGCAAGCTCGTATCATGAGAACTCGCAGTGGAACGCGTTCCAGTATCTTGAGCCATGCGGTAAGCTACAAAGAGTAATTGTTGAGGAAGGCCGAACTTAGTGGTGTCTGATCGAGACAGCGTGTATCTTGAGATAATCTTTGACCGGTTAGAAGTGTGCAAGCGATATCGGCCAAAGTTTGGCCGAGGTCGTGAAGGGATCGACTACCAGGCATTTCGCCAAATATACAGCGAGGACATCTTCTACGTATGGTTCGGTCTTGATAACGCTCTGATATATTCGGCACATAAGGCCGCGGGAGGTATAACGTCGATTTATCGGCAAATTGGACTGGGCAGTGAGGAACTCATTCGCAGGATACTGCAGGATGAACTTGACTTGACAGACGATCAGGCTACTTGGTCTTATCAAATCGAGACCGTCGCTGGTCGCAGACGTACGCTTAAACTTGATGGACGAATCTCACCGCAGCATATTTCGAGTGAAAAAAGGCGAGGGAAAGTCCTGAATTGGATGGATGCGGCAAGCGCACACCTTTCGCTCAATCCTCGGATTGCTTCTGCGATGCAAGGTATAGTTCTTGAGGTTCGACAAGGTTACAAAAGCAAGGATTCTAAGCGTCAGAATGCGGACATGGCAAATGCTGCTGAAGCATATACACAGGGATACTTACCGGTACTTGCTGTTTTATCTAGCCAGATCGATAACGACATCATGGAACGATATGAGCGCGGTAAGTGGCTTGTGTTACGCGGCAGCTTGATTGATGACCCGTTGACTTCGACTTTTGCATTCATGAGACACGTTGTTGGCTACGACTTGGCGTCATTTTTTGAACGCAACTCGGCAATTATTCGAGAATTTACGCGCGACGTATTGGAAGGCTTGCTAAAGGCGGATAACGATGGTTAAACAGCGTGCGGAGCTAACATTTAAGGAAAACATCAAAAAGGGTCGGCATGGATGGGTGCGCCTTACTCCGGCATATTCTGTCAAACTGGTTTATGACATTTTGGAAAGTAACGGCAATGCCAGACATGTCCTTGATCCATTTTCTGGAACAGGCACTACAGGGCTGGCTTGTGCCCAGCTTGGCATAAACGCGACATTGGTCGACATCAACCCATTTTTGATTTGGTTGGCAGGAGTCAAGACAGCGCGATACAGTTACGCTGATTTAATTCAGACGACGCGACACGCTAACGTCATTGCAAATGCTGTAAAGACTGAAAAACGAAGTAGCACGCCTTGGACACCCCCGATTCATAAAATCCATCGCTGGTGGTCAACCGAGCGGCTGCTGATTCTTGGTGAAATCCACCAGCGAATACGTGAAGTCGAGACAACCGATCCAGTGCGTAATCTGCTTCTGATTTCGTTTTGCAGGTTATTGATTGAATGGTCCAATGCTGCATTTAATCATCAGTCAATGTCATTCAAGCAATCAGTACAGACCTTATTTGACGAAACCCCGATGATGACTTCAGCCTATATGGAAAATGTTTCTAGAGTTGTTAAGGCGGCTTCGGAGCAAATCACTGGGGAGGTTAGAATCATTGAAACCGATTCTCGTTCGCTTGCTGTGCCAACCTCGACACTCTACGACTGCGTGATTACCTCACCGCCCTACTCTAACCGTATGAGCTATATTCGTGAGCTTCGTCCATATATGTATTGGCTTGGATACTTGCGTAAAGCGCGCGAAGCGGGAGAATTGGATTGGAAAGCAATTGGGGGAACGTGGGGCATTGCCACAAGCCGTCTAGCCACATGGATATCGCAGAATCTTTTCAAGTCGGATTCTTTGGATAGACTTGTCAGCGCCGTAGCGACAGAAAGCCAAGTTCTTGCTAATTATGTGCATAGATACATGGATGATATGTTCATGCACTTTTGTAACTTGAAGCCCCATTTAGCGGACGACGCGTCAATTCACTACATTGTGGGAAACTCAAAGTTTTATAAAACTGTAATTCCTGTTGAGCAGTTGTATGCCGAAATGATGTCAAGTGTTGGTTTCATCGATGTCCGAATCGAACGCATTCGCAAACGTAACTCCAAGAAGGAGCTTTATGAGTATCTTGTTTCAGCAAGAAACTGAACTCCCCGCATGTATGTAACTACATAGAGCTGTGATAAAACAGGGACGTTAATCTGACGATGACGCGTCGTCGCGCTGGCGGCGCGCGAAAATTAGCACGGAGGCACGATGAGCGAACAACTTACCTTTCAAGCGGAAACCCAGCAACTGCTGGATATCCTGATTCACTCGCTTTATACGGAAAAGGAAATCTTCTTGCGCGAGCTGATCTCGAATGCCTCAGACGCCCTGAACCGTCTGCAGTTCGAGATGCTGACGAATGACGATGTTAAAGACGCGCAAGCCGACCTGGACATCCACATCGAGCTGGATGAAGCGGCGAATACCCTGACGATCACAGACAGCGGCATCGGCATGAATCGCGACGAGATCATCGCCGGTCTGGGCACCATCGCCAAGTCGGGCGCCAAAGCATTCATTGAAGCTATGCAGGATAAGCCGGAGAGCGCCTCCGACATCATCGGGCAATTCGGCGTCGGCTTCTACTCGGCTTTCATGGTGGCGAAGCAAGTCGATGTCATTTCGCGCTCCTTCCGCCCCGAAGACGAAGCGGTCAAGTGGTCGGCCACCGGCGGGACGAGTTACACCCTCGAAGCGGCTGACAAGGACGTGCGCGGCACCGAAGTCGTCATCCACTTGAAAGACGACGAGAATGAATTTACCCGCAGCTTCCGCATCAAGGACATCATCCGGCGCCACTCGGATTACGTCGCCTTTCCCATTTACGTGGACGACGATGAAGAGCCGACCAACAAGCAGCAGGCGATCTGGCGGCGCAGCCCCTCCGAGGTGGAAGACGAAGAATACGACAGCTTCTATAAGATGCTGACGATGGATTTCGCCGGCGCCAGCCATCACATCCACATGCGTGCCGATGTGCCCATGCAATTCTACGCCTTGCTCTACCTGCCCGGTAACGCCGAGCAGAATATGTTCAGCCCGCGCAAGGAGCCCGGCTTGAAGCTCTTTGCGCGCAAAGTCTTGATCGAAGAATACAACCGCGAATTGCTGCCGGAATATCTGAGCTTCGTGCAAGGCGTGGTCGATAGCGAAGACCTGCCGCTCAGCGTAACCCGCGAGAGTATTCAGGCGACGCGGGTGATGGCTACCTTGAAGAAGACGGTCACCCGCCGCGTCCTCAGCGAGCTCAAGCGCATGGCGAAAAACGACCGCGACAAATACCTCAAGATCTTCCAAGACTATGGCGCTTATCTCAAACAGGGGTTGGTGATCGACAGCGAGGACCGCAGCGACCTGGAACCGCTGATATTCTTCCAGACCACGCACGATGACGACCCGAGCAAATACTATTCGCTGGATGAAGTTGTCGAGCGCCTGTCGGAGAATCAGGACGAACTTTATTACATCATCGCTGATGATTACAGCAGCGGCGCCCGCAGCCCACATCTCGACGCATTCCGCCAGCGTGGGATTGAAGTGCTCTATTTCACCCACCCGGTTGATGCCATGCTGCCGATGGGCATGAGCGATTTCAAGGGACACAAGCTAGTCAGCGTCGACTCGGCCGAACTGGATCTGGAAGATGTCGGCCAAGTGAGCGCGGAAGCCGAATCCGCTGAAGCAGCGCTGGAGACCGACTCCTTCGCCGCCCTGCAAGCGCGCGTCAAGGCGACCCTGGGCGAACGTATCAGCGATGTGCGCGAGAGCAAGACCCTGGTCGGCAGTCCGGCGCGCCTGGTCAGCGAAGACGATAGCAGCAATCGCTATATGTTCCGCATCAATCGTCTGCTGGACAAAGACTACGAATTGCCGGTCAAAGCGCTGGAGCTGAATCCGCGCCACGCGCTGATGCACAATCTGAGCGGACTGATCAGCAACAATGGCGACGTGGCATTGGTCGACGCCGTAGTCGAGCAGATATTCGAGACCGCGCTGCTGCAAGACGGCATTCATCCCGATCCCTCTAGCATGGCGGCGCGCTTGACCCTGCTCATGCAAGCGGCGACCGGCTCAGCAACTTCGGACTTGCCCTTCGCCGATGTCAAGACGGTGATCAGCGAGCCCATAGCAGAGGCTATACCAGCCTATGATGAAATCGTTTTGGATCCGGAAGAAGATGACACGGCTGAGCCGGAAGAAGAGGAATAGCACATGGTGGAGAACAAAACGCAGCGCAACGATGGCGATGTGATGGCCTACCTCGAGTCGGTGCAGAACAAGCGCCGACGCGAGGATTCGCTGGTTGTGCTGAAGATCATGGAAGAGGTCACTAGTGAGCCGGCCGAGATGTGGGGCAGCAGCATCGTCGGCTTCGGCAGCTATCACTACAAGTACGAGAGTGGGCGCGAAGGCGACTTCATGATCAGCGGTTTCGCCCCGCGCAAGCAAGCGCTGACACTCTACATCATGGGCGGCTTCGACCGTCACGAGGAGCTGCTGGCCAAGCTGGGCAAGCACCGCACCGGCAGCTCCTGCCTCTACATCAACAAACTGACGGATGTCGATCTGGATGTCCTGCGCGAGATCATCAGCGAGTCGGTTGCGCATATGCGGCGCGAACATCCGAACGCGTGATTGCCAGGCGGCAGATGGTCTGCAGTAGCCCACGCCCTGAAACGGATGAACGCGCCCTGCGTATAGAAAGATAGCGCATCGGAAAGCGACCGCCATCGGTGTTATAATGGGGCAAGTGTTCACATGCAGACCTACGGTTCTGATGCGATGGACGGACTGAAACTACTCGGTCAAATCGGCAAAGGCATTGTCAAGACGGTGGAAATCGTCGGCAAGGGCCTCGGCTTGACCGGACAAGCGATTAATGACGGCTCAGTTGCAGTGAGGACAGCCATGCCAGTGACGGAATTGACTTCTGTATTCAATACCACTGACGATACGATTAAGTTCATCAATCAGGAATCCCCGCGCGATACCAAAGAGATCTTGCCGCAGAGCGCCGTGTCGATGAAGACGCAGAAGACCGATGGCGCCTGGGTGCCCTGGTTCCATCCGCCGCGCTTCTCGCCTTTCAGTCGCCGGCGCATGGAAGTCGTGGTCGATGACGTGGCCGTGATCTATATCTGGCAGCGCGATGACCACGTCTACTGGTGCAATCGGCTTGATAGCCAGGGCAATCCCGCCAAAGCCTACGAAGTACCGGGCATCTCCCACGTTGGTGGCAAGCGCATGCTGGTCGTGCGCAACGATCCCGAAAACGGCTACAGCGCCTTCCTCAGCGAGAGTGTTGAGAATAAGTAGCGCAGAGACTTGGATGTGTCAAATCGGGGGCATCTATTGGATCACGTTTCACTGAACGAGTTGCTACGTCGGGGACGGCGCTTTCTGAATATCCGTAAAATAAAGCGTTGATCGAAGCGCCCTTTTTCGTGCCATTCGCTTACCTACGATTTCAACATCTTCGTCATAGTTAGGTTGAACAACGTCTTTCATGTAGGCGTCCGGTACGATGATTTTCCAGGTTACGCCACTATCAGCGTCACGCAACTTAACTACCTTGTGCTCATCCAATGAGTCGGCATACTGTAGTATGCCCCGGATAGTTATGATCTCGTCGGTAGTGTGCAGCCCATTTTTAGATTCAAGTAAATCGGGCAAAGGTACATCGTTGAAGTATTGCTGCTGACGATAGAAGTTAACTCGGCGCTGCTGACCGTCAATTAATGCACCGAAATTCACGGTAACGACATCATCGCCATCTGGAGCAATCTCCTTTGCGAGTGCAACGAAATTGCAATAGTATTCATTGTCTGCTATGTAATTTTGAAGCTGATCATACTCTCCAAGGGACAGAAGATCGAAACGTGCCATAACCCCATTGAAGATGGTATCGAATCCACCCAAATCGGAAAATGACATTTGCCCCGAAACACCTAACTTTAGCACAACATCAATGCTGCCAGGTGCAAGAGCGCTAACCCACAATGTATACTTTTGATCCTTCAGCCTCGCAGTGCTGGAAAAATCCAAACCGTTCTCCTGGCGAATCGTATTCCAGAATATCTTCTTGAGCTTTGTAATCCTGTGCGTTATTAGATCGACAGGCGCGAGCCCTTCTATGATCTGATTGCCGTCCAAGTTCATAGAGAATTCTTGCTCGCTGACGGTGAAATCCTTTTCTTCTAAGCGCAATTGAAAATGCAATTTTCGGCTTAGTCTCCGAAGTTCAGTAATGATTTCTCCAGGTGGATTACCTGATAAAGCTCTGGAAATCAGCCATTCTGCCTCGCGATATTTTTTGCACTTATACGCTAAAGAGGCCGCACTGCGGTGAAGTACCGAGCGCGTCGGCTCTGACTCCTCGCTTTGAATCATGAGAGCAGCCTGTTTTTCAAGCTCAAACGCCTTCTGCAAGAATTCATCATGCGCATCATCATCTCGTGCGCGCCGAGCAAATCGCGCTTTGTCAGCACAAGCCATTGCTTGCTCGTGCAACGATACAATCAGATTCGGATCGCTAGTCATAGATCTGCCATCCTTGTTTCAAAGTAGATAACCGGCTTACTGAATTCCATGGCAACAACATACGCCGGCGTTCCAGTCTTGTCCGATTTTTTCGAACGCTTTAGCTTGCTACGCACTGTGTTCTCAATTGCCTTTGTACTTTGCGATCGTCTCCCCGCTACTTCCAAACGCGCGTCACCTTGAAGAAAGTTCTCTGATAGGTCTCCTGCGGCTGGTCTCTTGCAAGGACTTCATCTCACAGTGTACACCAGACGAATGCTTCTTTGAGGCTAGACACACTATGGCAGTTTCGCGAAGTGATCCGCCTGCGTCCTCAGTAAGTCCGGGCAATCCGCGTTTAAGGTCCTCCAATTCAAGCGTTATTGCATTTGTGTGATCCATAGTCGCCCCATGTTGCGGACAAGCGCAAGAAGCAAGAATATACCCTAATAGTTGTAACTCTGGTATATTATTCTTTAAGTCGATTCAAATAGCTGGTTCAACGTGGTTATTTAGAAGAGAGTGGAGAGCGTTACCACAGGAGCTCGCCCCATGATCACCACAATCGCAACCGTCACTGTCTTCGTCGAGAACCAGGAGCGCGCCAAAGCCTTCTACACCGAGAAGCTCGGCTTCGAGTTGATCAACGACTCGGAGATGTTCCCCGGCTCGAGCATGCGCTGGATCACAGTCGCGCCCAAAGACTGCCCGACGAGCTCACCCTCTTCCCCATCGGCGAGCAGTGGGAGCACTACCGCGAGGCCATGGGCAAGCCGCAGTGTTTCACCCTCCATTGCGATGACATCATGGAGACCTACCGCGAGCTGTCGAAAAAGGGCGTGCAATTCCTCGGCGAGCCCCAAGTGCAAGATTGGGGCAGCTTTGCCATGCTGGTCGATTCCGAAGGCAACCAGATCGTCCTCGGTCAACGCGCCTGACACCTTCTCATCAGCGCCGCGCAGAATTCACAACTTGAAAGCAGCGCCAGATATCGCCTGTTGTAGCAACTGCTTCCGGCTGTATACTCTCTGCGTCCAAGCGCTAAAGGAGATAATCGATGATTAAGCGAGTAGGCACTGTTTCCATCTTTGTGGAAGATCAAGACCGAGCCAAAGCCTTTTACACCGAGAAGCTCGGTATGGAATTGCTCTCGGATGATGAGCTCTGGCCCGGCGCCGATTCGCGCTGGCTGTCCGTGGCGCCCGCTGGCGCCGAAACGCAGATCGTCCTCTACAAGTTCGACGAGCATTGGGAGCATTACCGCTCCACCTTCCAGCAGTCGCAGTCGCTGACCCTGCAATGCGACAACATCGACGCAACCCATCGCCTCTACAAAGAGCGCGGCGTCGAATTCCTCGGCGAGCCGGAGACGCAATTCTGGGGCACCTTCGTGATGCTTAAGGACTCCGAGGGCAACACCCTTATCTTGGTACAGGTCTAATGTCGCAGGACTTGCTGGCGCTGTCGCAGCAAGTTGGCGCGGCGCTGGTGCAACAGGACGCCTCAATCAGCGCCGCCGAATCCTGCACCGGTGGCCTCATCCTCAGCAGCTTGACCGATTGCGCCGGCAGCTCCGCTTACGTGCAGGGCGGCATCGTGACTTATTCCAACGAAACCAAGATGAACTTCCTCAAGGTGCGAGAAGAGACATTGATCACGCACGGCGCGGTCAGCGAAGCGACGGCCGCTGAGATGGCGCGCGGCGCTCTGGCGCTCTTCGCTACCGACTACGCCTTGAGCGTGACTGGAATCGCCGGTCCCGCTGGCGGCACAGCGGAGAAACCGGTCGGCTTGACCTTCATCGGATTAGCCGGGCCGGGCGACATGCTTCGCGTGCAGCGACAGCTCTGGGATGGTGATCGTGTGGAGAACAAGGTGGCGAGTGTGGCGGCGGCGCTGCGCTTGCTGCTGAGCGAGATCCGCGCTTAGCCCGCTTCCGTTTCTGCAAAGGTGATTCCGCGATAAACCTGAGACAGAGGCAGTTCGCAGCTTAGCGGCTCAAGCGGGATAACATTCTCTAAGCTGTTGAAGACTTGTACGTGCCAGCCGTTTTCAGCACGGGTGTAAAGATCGGCGTATGGGCGGTGTTGGTCGATGATCAGGTAGGCCTGAACTGTGGACACGTCGAAATAGAAGTCGCGTTTGTCACCGCGATCATACTCAATAGAAGAGGGTGATGTTACTTCAATTGCGAGAATGGGATTGAGCAACACCATCTCGTTCTCTTTTTCATAGTTCGCCTCGCCGCATACCGCGCATAAGTCGGGATAGAGGTAGCGCGTATCACTGGCTTTGACTTTCATCTCGCTGCTGAGTAGATAGCAAGTTGAGTCATCAAGCTTTCGCCCGATGGCGATTGCTAGATTCATCATGATGCGATTATGTCTGCCAGTTGCGCCGGTCATACAGCGTACCTCGCCATCGATGTATTCGTGTTTTTCGAAATTGTCTTCTTCCCACTCGAGATATTCCTCGACAGTGAGACGCAATGGCGCGGCTACAGCCATATTACTCCTCGCATCAACTCAAGGTATTTGCAGTATATCGTACTCGGGATACAGATGAAAGATTACCGCAAGGCGCGCACATTGAAACAGCGCCGAGGTTCACCAAAGACCCATGGTACCGCGCAAGCTGCCCAACTCGCCGATGTGATAGGAATTATGCGCTGCGATGACCAAAATCTCGCGCAGGATCGTGTGCCCCGGCTGCCCATGAGGTATCTGCGCGAAGAGGTTGCGCGCTGGATCTCGCACGATGCCGACCAAAGCAGCCCGATCAGCCAGGAAGGCGTCAATCGTTCCTTGCCACATTGAGCCATCGGCTTCCGCGCTGGCGGGGGACCAGTAATCATCGGGCCACTTCCGATACTGATAGTCCGGATTCTCAATATAGTTGAGGATATCGGCCTGGGTGATGCGCAGATGTTCCAGCAAGCGCCAGATGGTGTAGTCTGCTTTCGGGACGAGCGTGTTGTAATGCGCCGCGGGGAAGTCGGCGACGGCCGTTTCAAATGTCAAATGCGCCTGCCGCAAGACCAAGGCATGCACCAATTGCTCGCGAATATGCTGATCACTCATGACTGCCTCTTCTCGAATGCGACTCGCCGTCAAAAACGCGCGACAGCAATGGACTGCACGCTGCGATCATTCTAGCATGGGATCTTTCCCTGAGGCAGCCACGTGAATTGTCCTATTCGAAGCGCTCAACTGGGCGATATAGAGTTCTTGGCTGACGCTGCGCCGCACGATATAATGCGAGAAATACGATGTCTGGTAAGTTGATGCACTTGGTGGAAACTGCTAAAGTAGAGTGGCGCAAGATTGTGTATTTAGTTAATGAAAGCGCAACTTATTCGCGATACGCTTCACGATATAGGCGTCGTCAGCCGTTCATAGGGTAAAGCGTTGGCTAAGCGTAGATTAATCTTTGGTAGACTTGCAGCCAATTGCGATATAATGAATGTATAGAGCCGTTGGGAATATCATGTACGACAAGTATCCAGCATATGACGTGCCACAGAATAATATCGTTCAGCGATTCTTCGCGCAGCGCTGGAGCGCGATTGTTTTTGAAATTGCTTTGACGATTGTGATCACGGTGGCGGCCGGGCAGGCTTTCGATTTCTTCGATCCCTTCGACGGCAAGCAGGCGAGCGTCGCGGCGGCAGCGGTCGCAGAACCAATTGCAAAGCCTGAGAGTGTCGCGCTCGAACCATTCAAGCAGCGCGGTATTGAATACGTCCACAGCGGAAGATACGCCGCGGCTGAAGCGATGTACGATTTTGCGGTGGCGGTAGATCCCGAGGATGCCAGCAATTTCGGCTGGCGCGGCTATGTCAATTTGCAGACGGGTGATTACCTTGATGCGCAGAGTGACTTCCGCCAGGTACTTGAACGGCGGCCGCTCGATTACGATGCCCACAATTCGCTCTGTTGGGCTTACGGCGAATCGAAAGATTTTACTTCCGCATTGGAGCACTGCAAGCAGGCCTTGATTGCCGCGACTTCACTGCCGCAGTACGCGATTGCGCTGGAGAACCGCTGCTGGGTGCAGGTCGAAATGGGCGAGTATGAGGCTGCTGAACAAGAGTGTTTGGCTGTCCTGCAGATATTCCCCGGTTGCCAGCACGAGGTCTGCGCGCTGGCTCATTATAACTTGGGACGGATTGCGATGGCGCAGGGCAAGGCGCAGCAAGCATTGCGGCGATTCAACCTGGCGTATCGCATTGGTTCCACCTACGCGGACATGTATTTGGAAATTGCCGCGGTTTACGATACACTAGGCTTTAGCGTTGCGGCACAGGCAAGCTACGAGACCTATCTCGAGCTTTCCGAGCGCTACGCAAGTAGTGAGTAGGTCAGAATGGGATTGAACTGGCGCTATGGCTTGACGGTTATATCGTCAGATGTGTTATACTCAGTGTCAAATTGTTCATTCCGTGATCGGTAGCTGAAACAGCGAGGGATAATTTTATGACGAAACAATATCCGGAATATGATATTCCCAAACGTTCCATCAAAGATCGCGTACTCAGCCAGCGCCCGAGCGCTCTTATTATAGAGGGTTTGTTGGTGCTGGTTGCCGTGGTCGTCACCATCGGTTTCCTGACTCCGGTAGCGCCCGTCGATGACAATAGCGACGCCGTGATAGCCGAGCTGGAAGCCGTAATCGCCGCGCAGGAAGCTGCTTTGGCGCAAGCCGCTGAAGTAATGGCACAGGCTGCCGAAGCGGCTGCCGTACCCAGAGGCTTTCTGAACGCTAGCGCCGCCAAGAATATGGCTTGGTCGAGCTTGTCGAACGAAGAGTATCGTTCCGCAATCGCCCTCTACGATGTTTTGATCGCGGAAGGCGAAGCCGATATCAATACTATCTTCGCTCGCGGCTATGCTTATAGCATGGTTGATGAGCACGGACTGGCCGCCAGTGATTACTCAGTCGTTCTGCAGCAGCAGCCCGATAACCTCGCGGCCTTGAACAACCGCTGCTGGGCATTGAGCGAAATTGGTGAATTCGCAGCTGCCTTGACTGACTGCAACCAGTTGATGTCGCTCGTACCCGAGGCTGACTATCCCTATCTCAATCGTGGCATCGTCTACGAAAAGATGGGCGAGATGGATGCCGCAATGGGTGACTACGTCGAGTGGATCAAGCGCAAAAAGACGCGCGTCATCCGCAACGACAATCTCGCTTGGGAAGGTGCCCTGGACCTGCAAATGGCTGAAGGACTGGTTTATGTGCTGCCCTTCTCCGCCAGCGCGGGCCAAGATGTCGTAGTCAGCGCCATCAGCAGCCAACGTGATCTGGATGCCGATCCCCTGGTTTTGATCCTGGATCCGCAGGGTCAGCCCTTGACTGCCAACGACGACACCGGCGACTGGTGGGACAGCTACGTTCACTTCCGCGCGCCGGTCAGTGGTGAATACGCCGTCGTGCTCACCCACGCCGGTGGCAGCACCGAGGGCAGCGTAGAAGTTTCCTTCGAGATCTCCGGTTTGTTCACACAAGGCAACGACAGCGCGCGCTTCAAGAGCGATGCCTATCGCGCCTTGATGTCCGGCGATTACGAAACTGCGCTCGAGAGCTTCCGCCGCGCCTTGAACCTCAACCGCAACGATGCCGAAGCCATGAACTGGCTGGGCGTCACTTATCGCTACCTGGGTGAGTACGAAGCATCCATCATCCACATCGGTATGGCGATGCGCCTCGATGACAGCTACACCTTGCCCTACCTCTCCCGTGGCATCACCTTTGAAGCCATGGGCGAACCTGAAGCCAGCGCCGCCGACTACTATCGCTACGCCATGCTCAACCGCAGCCGCACACTCTTCCACGCTGAGCTGGAAGGTGACAGCACCTTTGAACTGCCGATGCGCGAAGGCTGGGTCTACAGCATCCCCTTCGATGCCAAGCGCGGTCAAGTGGTGGACATAGACGTGTCGACGGTCGCGCCCGGTTTTGTTGATCCGCTGATCATCCTGATCGGTCCAGAGGGTCAAGCGCTGGCCGGTGATGACGACATTTCGCGCAGTGAATACGATTCGACCATCAGTGACTACAAGCTGCCGGCTTCGGGACAATACACCCTGGTCGTCAGCCATGCTGAGGGTGGCGCCAACGGCACCATCAATGTTGATGTCGATGTCACTAATCCGGCGCCGATGTCCATGGCCGGTTTTGATGGTTACGGCTGCGGTCACTAGACCATCAAATCCTTAAGTACGAAAAGGGGCAAGTTAAGCGACTTGCCCCTTTTTGTTTCCTGTGGATTCTGCGAGCGGCGAGCTTTATTGCCCGGTCGCCGATGTCACCCGGCGGAAAATCTGCTTGAGGCGCGTCACATATTCCGGCGGCAGCCGCGGTCGCTCAAATGATGCCAGATTGGCGTCGAGGTGTGCCGGGTTGCTGGTCCCCGACAGAATCACGTGCGCGCCTGCTTCCGCCAAACAGAAACGGTAAGCTGCGTCTGGGATGCTGACCGCCGAGCCATCCTCCAGCAAAAAGCCCAGCGGATTCTCCAGGTCGATGTCCTTCTCGTCGATTTCGCCGCTCTCGATCAGCGACTGCAAAGCCGACTTGAGTTTCTCCGGCTGGCTGAGCGCGCGGCGCACAGCGAACATGATTAGTACGCCGATGTCCTTCTCCAAAGCGGCCGACAAAACAGACTGGCGCGCGCCCTGATTGAGCAGGTTGAAGCCGACCATGACCACATCCCAGCAATCGTCATTCATGGCGCGCTGCAGCATCTTGTGATGCAGATCTCCATTCCAGTGCTCAGTCACGCCGATGAAGCCAATGAGTCCGCGCTGCCGCAAGTCTTGCAGTTCCGGGATGATCTCCTGACGATAATAGTCATACTGTTCGGGGCGTAAGCCGTGCAGATGATAAATGTCAATGTAATCCGTGCCCAGCCGGCGCAAACTGTCGCACAGTCCTGCGCGCAGCGCTTCGCGCGTGATATTCTCTCTGCCCAGGCTCTTCTTGGTCGAGATAATAATCTTTCCCCGATCGCGCCGGGCGACTGCCGCGCCGATGATATCTTCTGTGCCGTAGCCTTCCGCGGTATCGATGAAGTTGATTCCGGCGTCGAGTCCACGGAGTACGAGCGCAACCGACTCCGTTTCGGTCAGGATGTTGTCGCGTTGACCGATACGGCTGGGCCCGCCGGCGCCGATGCCCATGGCGGAAACCCGTAATCCCGTGCGCCCTAATATGCGATATTCCACGTGTACCCCCGTTTGCCGATCCTTCATATCCGCGCTTATTCTGCCCGATGGCATATTCAATTGCGAGTCCTGTCTCGCGTCCTATGGTTGACGGCAGGTATCCTAGCCGCGCAACAGCATAATTTTTAAGGGAGTGCGGGGAAGCGGTGACTCCTGAGGAATTGGGCTTCATGCAATCAAGTGTGAACTCTGTGCCTTCAGTGTCTTCGGTGGTCAAACATCCTGAACCTTATTCGGTACGCGTCGTATCCCCTCGCGATGTACGATTGCCGGAATGCGGCAACCTGTTTCGCTTCCGCCTCGTGGTTGTTATAATCTCACTTCAAGCGACAAGACAGGTCAATCATGAATATCAACACCTTTTCTATTGTCGCCCGCAGCGAAAGCGAAGAGGCTTGGGGCGTCGCCGTCTCCAGCAAGTTTCCGGCGGTTGGCGCGGTCGTGCCTTGGGCGCAAGCGGGCGTCGGCGCGGTAGCGACGCAGTCATACGCCAAGATGGGCTTCGGTCCAGATGGCTTGGCGCTGATGTCCGAAGGACTTGCGGCTGGCGCTGCCTTGAGCCAACTGCTGGCAGCTGATGAGCAGCGCGAAACCCGACAAGTCGCGCTGGTCGATAGCAGCGGTGGCGTTGCCGCTCACACCGGCCGTGATTGCCACGATTGGGCGGGGCACAAGACCGGCAACGGCTTTTCCGCGCAGGGCAATCTGCTGGCGGGCGAAGCGGTGGTCGAGGCGATGGCGACCAACTTCATGCAGGCTGAGGGCGAGTTGGCTGATCGTCTGGTGGCGGCATTGCGGGCGGGCGAATATGCCGGCGGAGATCGGCGCGGCAAACAATCAGCTGCCGTGCTGGTGGTGCGTCCCGCGGGCGGCTATGGCGGCGACAACGACCGCTATCTCGATCTGCGAGTCGACGATGCCGAGGAGCCGGTCAAAGCATTGATTGAGCTGGTCAAGATGCACCACCTCTATTTCCAGCCATCCAAAGCCGGGGATATCCTCAGAATTGATAGCGACATCGCCAGCGAATTACAAGCGATGATGATCAAGCAGAAGTATATGACCGGTGAGATCAACGGCAGATGGGACGAAGTCTGTCAGCAAGTCTTCTTTATGCTGATCGGCAATGAAAACCTGGAAATGCGCTGGACGCCGGAGCAAAATCGCCATTCGATTGATCGCGTCGTCCTGGATTACTTGCGGGAGCGCTTTGGCTGAGCGCGAACGACAGGCAAGCGTACTGAGGCTCTTGACGCTGGGCGTAGCGATCATCTTGCTGGCGAGCCTCTTTCAGTTTCAGCAACTCAGCCGCGACCTGCACTTCCACCCCGATGAAGCCTTCTTCATGACATTCGCACGCGGCGCAGCGGTCAACGGTGACTGGCTGCTGCCCGGCGCGCTGGACAAGCCCCCGCTGTCGATAACCATCAGCGCCTTCAGCATGGTGGCTGTCGGCAACACAGCCGATGCCGCTGGCGTGCTGCACCTTGACCCGCATGTCGGTGAATTCGCCGGCAAGCTGCCGAACGTCGTGCTTGCGCTGCTGCTGACCGCCCTGATGATGCGCCTCGCCCGCCGCCTCTACCATGACGAGACGATTGCTTTCCTTGCCGGTCTGCTCAGCGCGGCATCGCCCTTTACGCTGGCTTACGGCGCCAGCGCTTTCACCGATATGAGCCTCTTATTCTGCTCAGTCGCCGCGCTCTATCTTGCCCTGAGCGGACGCTGGGCGCTGGCTGGCTTGGCGCTGGGCTTGGCTTTCTGGTGCAAGCAGCAGGCGATTTTCGTCGCAGTTTTGTTGGCGCTGCTGCTTGTCGTCGAAGGCGCCAGGCGGCGCGACTGGCTGCGCTTTCTGCTCCCCTTGAGCGCCATTTGCGGCCTACTGCTAATCTGGGATGCCGCCCGCCCCGAGACCAGCATTTTCCTGCAGGCGGCGGCAAATAACGCGCCGGCGCAGCTTTTGGCAGCGGCCGCAACCTGGCTCGAGCGTCTGGCGGCATGGCTGACTATGGGTGCCTGGCTGCTGGGTTCTCCGCCTGTCACTGCACTCTTGCTTGCAGGAGTTGCGCTTGCCATTTTCAGGCGTTTTGGCAGAGCCGTGTCCATCCCGGCGCGCGACCGCTTGCTCATCGCCGCCATCACCGCATACGCCGTCATCCACGTCATGTTCAACTTCAATCTCTACGACCGTTATCTGCTGCTGATCTTGCCGCTGGCGGGCCTGCTTGTGGCGCGCTATGTCGTGGCGCTATGCCGCTCCTATTCCCGCTTACACCTTCAATTCCTGGTAGTCGCGATGCTGCTGCTCAGCGCCGTCTGGAGCTTGAACAGCGATTCACCGATAGGAGGCGATCGCGCTGCTTACACCGGCATCGACAGGCTGGCCCATCATCTCAACAGCAAGCCGGTAGCGACCGTCATCTACGACCCTTGGCTGGGCTGGCAACTGGGCTATTACCTGGGCCAGTGGCATGACAAACGCCGGGTGCACCATCCGACAGCGGAGGCGCTGGTCGCCGATGCCTTGGCGCTGGATGAAGTCGGTGACCGCTACCTGGTGTCGCCTGTCGATCAACCTTATGATGCCTGGCTGTCGGCTTTGCGGGATGCTGGATTCGAAGTTTCGGAGGATTATAGGCGCGACCGATTTGTCGCCTTCCGCCTTACACCTAAGCTATACCCAAAAGATTAGGGGTTTTTCCCCATCCATTTGCCTTATACTAAGGCTAAGCGAGTGTAATGGAGGCGGCAATGGGTTGCTTGGCACTTTTGATTCTGGGATTCATTTTCCGCGGTTTCATTTGGGGCGCCCTTTTGACTCTGCTGTCGCTCATGCTCAGTCTCGGGATTTGGCGAGTCGTGCTGCTCTTGGTTATCCTTGTATTGGTTGCGCAGTAGAAAATCGGGGAAGTCTTATGGAATTCCTGCAAGATCCCAATGTAATCTATCTGCTGTTGATGGCTGGTCTCTGGATCAGCGCCACCGGCACCTACATCCCCGGCACGGGCGTTGCCGAGATCGCCGGCGCCGGATTGATCTTGGGCACCGTCTATTTGATGAGCCTGCTGACCATCAACTGGATCGCCGTGATCGCGTTGGTTGCGGGGGCTTCGCTCTTCTTCTTGCTGCCGCTGCTCAAGGCGGAATGGGAGAATTACGCCATCGGTGGTTTGGCGCTGCAGGCTGGCGCGAGTTTCTTCCTCTTCGCCGAGGCTAGCGTGTCGCCGATTCTAATTGTGGTCGGTGTCTTGCTGGCTTGGGGCTACCACAGGACCATCCTGCGGTCCATTATCCAGCAGCAGCGGTCGCTCTCCTCGACGCAGAAAGACGAGTTTCTCGTGGGTACGCGCGGGCGCGTCATGGCGACCATCGAAGACCGCGGCACCGTGCAAGTGAAGGGCGAATTGTGGACGGCGCGCAGCCGCTCACGGCTCGAAAGCGGCACCGAAATCGTGGTCACGCAGCAAGAAGGCTTGGAGCTGCATGTCGAAAAGGCCAAACGGGAGGATGCGCAATAGCATCGTCGAAGCCAAAGCAAGCATCGTAAATGTTAATGGATTGAGGAGAAAGCAATGGATAACATTTTGGAAGTCTTGAGCGTGGGCGGGCAAGGTCTCGTAATTGTCTTGGTAATACTCGCCATCGTGTCGCTCTTGCGATCGACCATCCGCGCGGTCAAGGAATATGATCGGCTGGTCATCTTTTTCATCGGGCGCTTCAGCACGGTTCGCGGTCCGGGTTTGACCTTTGTCATTCCCTTCGTAGAAAAAGCGCAGAGAGTCGATATGCGCGAGTCGATCATCGACATTCCCTCGCAGACCGCCATCACCAAAGACAATGCCTCGATCGGTATTGATTTTCTGGTCTACTATCGCATTACCGACCCAGAATTATCGGTGACCAAAGTCGAAGATGTCGTCGAGGCGACCGGCAAAATCGCCACCACGACGCTGCGCGCGGTCATCGGCGATATCGTTCTGGACGATGTGCTCTCGCGCCGCGACCAGATCAATGATGTGCTGCGCATCAAACTCGATGAGACCACCGAGCGCTGGGGCATGAAGATCACCACGGTCGAGATCCGCGAGATCGAGCCGCCGCGGGCGATTCTGGAATCGATGAACCGGCAGATGAGCGCCGAGCGCGAGCGCCGCGCTGAAGTCACGCTGGCGGAAGGTGAGCGCGAAGCAGCCATTGCCCGCGCCGAAGGCAACAAACAATCGGCGATTCTCGAAGCAGAGGGCCAGATGCAGTCGCAGATATTGTTCGCCGAGGGCGAGAAGCAAGCGCAATTGCTGACGGCAGAAGGTTATGCTGAAGCACTGAAGGCCATCCATGAACAAGCGCGCGATATCGACAGCAAGACAATGGCGCTGCAATACATGGAAATGCTGGAGAAGGTCGGCAGCAGCCCCTCGACCAAGTTTGTCCTGCCGATGGAGCTGACCAGCATGGTTCAGAATTTCGTCAGCACCATGGGTGCCGGCGCGGCAATTTCAAATGGCAGTAAGGGCACAAAACTGCGCGAACCCGAGGCGGTGCTGGAAGCCACCGAGTAATCTCATCGCCAACGCTGTAGGGCTTGTCCGATAGTTGCGGCTGGCGTTCACTTCTGACCCCCATCCCCCGGCCCCTTCCCCCACAAGGAGGGAAGGGGAGCTTTGTTTTGCGAAATCTGTAATTTTTGGTAGTTTTCGCAACGCTGACCTACGAATCTTTTATCGCTGAGGCAGTGCTTCAACTAATTGTGTGTGAGAAATGATCTGTCGGACAAGCCTTGTAGGGGCGATCCTGTGGATCGCCCGCTTTTGCAATCGTCTATTCGCGTTTCGGCGTGTTTCTCCCACTCCCTGACGCCTTGGGGAGGCTGGCCGCCACTAATCCAAGGTGACATCCCAAGCCGACACGCCGATGATCACGCCGCCATCCTTGACGAAGATCGCCGGCAAGATGTCCGCTTCGGCTGCAGCCAAGCTCATCGGATCGCCGATTGGGGAATCGTTGAAGTAGGCGCTCACCGCCCCGCTTGCAGGGTCGCGATCGAGACGCAAACGCGCGATCACATTGTTGACCGAACGCTGACTGATGATGTCCGCTTCGCCGTCTTGGAAAAGCGCCAGGCTGATAACCTTGGGTCCAACTTGCTGAATCTGAATGCCGGCTGTTTGGTCACCTGATTCGCTGCTAAAGGCGATACCGAAATAAATGTCTTCCTCGGCCGGGTTCGTGCTATGCAGGGCGATCTCTGCTTCCAGGCGGCTGACACGGCGCGCCGCCTGATTGCCGTAGTTGCGCTCCAGCAAGTCCGCCGGCGGGGAGAGGAAAATCGTCTCGCCGGCGCTAATGTCGAAGCGTCCCAAGCGCCAGGATCCGTTCTGCCGGCTGCTAAACCTGCTCTCGTCCCAAAATGGCGCCGCTAGGGCGCTGCCGAACAGATCAAGCAAGTCCTGAGAGCCTTGTAGTCCTTCCGGCGGCAAGGCAAGTGTGGGAATCGCTGTCGGCGCGACCGTATTAGCCAGAGTCGGGATGTCTGTTGGCAAGGCTGTCGGCGCGGGCGCATCGGTAGCGGCCGGTATCGCTGTGGCTTCCACAGCCGCGGCTTCGTCGACTGCCGCGCTATCGTCTTCTGACGCTTCCGGCACGACTTCCCGCGATGTCTCCGGCTCTTCTGCTCCGTCGCCTATGGCACCGTCAGCAGCCTCGCTCGCCGCTGCCTCGGTGGCCGGCGCCTCTGTTGGATTTGGCAGAAGCGCCGCGATAATGTTATCCAGGTTGCCACTGTCCGCCAAAGACAGCAGCCCGCCGATCACCAGAATGAAGCCGATCAACAGTGTCAAATTGAAGAGCCAGCGGTTGCCGCCTGCGCGCTCTTGCTCTTCCTCCGTCAGCGGAAGCCCTTCTGCTAATTGTCCGTGATCAGGAGCCGCCGGCGCTGTCACTGCCTCGGCGACATCCGGCTCGGTAGCTTCCTCTGGCTCCTCCGGCAGGGCTTCTACCGCGCGATACCAATGACGGAAGAGCGGATAAGCCGGGTTGCGATCAATGAACATCGCCTTGAATAGTTCGTCCATCGCTTCCAGTTTTTGGCGGCGGCGCTTGTCCCCCTGGTAAAAGCTCAAGAATGCTTCGTAGGTATCGCGCCAGCTCAGCATCATCTGCGCCTGCTTGTAGCCGAGCAAATCTTCGGTCACATCGGCTTGCCGGTGGATGGCTTCGCGGATGCTCGGCTGCGGCTCATCGAGCTGGCGGTCGATCTCTTGCATCAAGCTGCGCCGCTTGACACTGAGTTCAGCCAGCGCCGCGTTCAATTCCTCCATAAAGGCGCGATATGCCGTCAGGCTGATGCTAGCGTTGGATTCGGTTTCGGTGATGCCGCGCAGCACTTGATCAATCTTGTTGCCGGCGGCGCGGAACTCGGCATCGGCCCAATCTTGCAGTGCCGATTCCAGAGCGCGCAAGCTTTGAATGCCCGGCGCCAGCAGACGCGCTTCCGGATTGTTGTCCAGTTGGCGCGCCAGTTCGGCAATGCTATCCACGATATGCGGACCGGTTACTTCGTTAAGGATCGACTCAGCGCTGAGCAAGTTGTCACGCTTCGCGATATATTCGTCCAGCTTGCGCTGGGCAGCGTGGCGTTCAGCCGTTTCCGGCAAGCTACGCAGGGCGGCAGCCTGCCAAAATCGCGCGTCGTCGATGACGCCGTCGTGGGCATCCAGCACACCAGACAAGATGTATTGAGCAAAAAGTGTACGCAATGCTGCCGTATTGCTGCTGCCAAGGGCTTGCACCAAACCTTGCCCCATCGCCTTGAGATAGGTCTCGGTACTGGGCATCTGCGTGGCGAAGCCATTGATCGCGCGGTTTTCCTGTTCAGTGAAGAGGTCTTCGATGTCCATCAGCGCCTTCTGCGTCCGTTCTTCGCTTTCAACGCCATTGCGCTCGACCCAATCTCGTAAAACGCGTGAGAGCTTCCAAAGCCGCTCGGCGATGAATTGCTCGCTTTCGCTGCGGGCGATCTCAAGTGCCTGCTGCCCAAGCCGCTGCGCATCTGCAAGTTGCCCTTGATCGAAGGCCGCCCAGCCATCGGCCAGGGTTCGTCCCAAATGCCCGGGTACCGAATGGCGCTCTACGTAATTGGCGTTTTCCACCACCGTTCGCAGTTGATTGAACCAGCTTGCTAAAGTGGGGCTGATGGTGCCCACGGTCTTGGCGGCGGCTTCCAATGCCGCGGTGGCTTCGGCGCGGTCTCCCGCCACAATCACATCACGGTAGCGCTTCCAGGAGATTTGCGCCGTCTCGATGCCATCAAGCATTTCGCTCAGCATCTCGTCAAATAGCTGCTCGCCAAATGGCGTGAGCTCGTCATGTTTCGCCCGCAGCCACTTTTCCAGGTCCGAGCCATCGGCGGCCGGCACATAAGTCTGGCTGTTCTGCAGGATTTCATAGAGCAGACTGAGGAAGTCTTCGGTTTTGTCCCAGACTGGGTTCGGCGGATCGATCGCGCGGCTGGCATCCAGCGCCGTCAAGGCATCGCGCGGATTGTTGGCCGCATGCTTGCCGATAACGTGCATATTGTCCGCCAGCGCCATGGCCGCATTCAGCGCCCGCGTCAAAGCGTTGAGCGGCAAACGCCTCTCGGAAAACTCATGCTGCAAGCTAAGCGTCCGCAAATTGGCATTGAGCGCCGTCAAACTTTCGACCACTTCGCGATAGCTGTCGCGCAGCGCCTCGGCCCCGGGGCTGTCCATTCGCGCCGCTTGTGCCTGTGCTCGGTTGATGGCATTCAAGATGCTTTGCGCTTCATCAACCGGAATGCCGTCCAACTCCAACTGCTGAATCGCGCCCTCAAGCCGGTACAAGTTGGGCTGCAAAAGCATGACATCCGGGAAGCGCGACGAGACGCGCTCCGCCATCCGCCACTGCATGCTGCGGATAGACTCATCGTCGGATTCACCGAGCAGCAGCAGATTTGCCGCCTTGTCAGCGCGATAATCGAATAGCAGCGCCATTGACTCCGGGACCGATTGCGGCACATCGAGGGCTTGACTATCCATCAAGATCAAGCACCAATCCAGCAACAGGTGCACCAAGGCGCCGGTCTTGCTGCCAGCCCGTTCCCGCAGCTCCGAAAGCAATTCGGCTGCGCTCGCCCAATGGTTGCCCTGCATATAAATCTTTACCGCATCCAGGTCGGAGGATACTTCCAAGTCGCGCAGCCGGTCGACGATCTCCTTGTATGTGTTGCGCGCTGCCGGATAAGCCGGGTTCTGACGCAGTGCCGTCTGCAAATTGGTCTGCAAGGCGAGTAAATCATTGCGGCTTAGGTCTTGGACTTTGAGCTTTTCGATCGTGCGCGAGACAATCGCGTTGCGAGCCTGCTCCAACGGCGATCGATAGCGCTGCATGTCAGCATGGATTTCGCTCAGCGATGCATAGCGATAGCGCAAGTTGGGGTGCACCGCGCGCGTGACGATTGCCTTCAGACTCGTGTCGATGGAGTCGTTATCTTGATGAAAATCGACCTGGAATTCTGCGTCCGCATCACGCGGTACATCGACGCGGTAGCCGCCGGATAGAATGAAATACAGCAGCTCGCCCAGTTGAAATACATCGGTCTGCCGGCTGATGCCATGCGTCGTGACCTCGTCGCCTTCCAGGAATACGGCATTGCCCCAATCGATAACCTTGAGTTGATATTTCTCGCGATTCCAAAACAGGTGCTTGGCATCAACATCGTTGTAGACAATGTCATTGTCATGCGCCGCCCGCAATAAGTTGACCAAGCGGCCCATGATTTCCAGTATTTCCAGCACCGGCAAGCGCTGATGCTGCCCGGCGAGGCGAACGACTTCGTCAGCAATGATCACCCCTTCGGCGCGCTCCATCACAATGTATTGATGGGGGATGCCGCCAACGAAGAACTGACCGCTGCCGAGCAATTCGGTCAAGACCGGATGACCGGCCAGCCGCGTCAAGGCTTCGCGCTCGTTGATGATGCTGACTTCTTGCCCGGCGCGGATAGGCGGAGCGTCATTGGGGGTCGGACGTTTGATCACTACAGGACGATCATCCGCCTGCGTATCAACGGCGCGCAAGGTCTCGCCCGAGCGCCCCCGCGGGTAGATGTAGTTGTACCGGTAGCGGTTGTCGAATAGGCTGTCCGCCATGACGGTTTGCCTCAAAGGCTGCTGTTTGATCTCCATTGCCCGCGCTGATTTCTGAATGCCAAGTAAACGAATGTGATGAGTGCGCGTCGGTCGGCTAATTCGCTGGATAATTTCGTTGGCACGTCTCGCTTTTACGCGCTTGCAAGCGACTCGAAGCACTCGGATGCCTTCAATTGTAGATTGATTCGACGGGCGCGCAAGGGATATATCGCAAAGTTTTTGGGATATATGCCGCCGTCTTTGGGATATCTTCGCCACATCCAATCGACTAGGCAAAAGCGCCTTGCCTGTGTATAAAGAAGGATGATTCACCACCGGTCACCTGCACAGAGACGATGATCAACGATGCTGATGCCTTTGCGCCGCCGAACTGCGTCCGACCTCTGTCTTATCGTAATCTTGCTGCTCGCGCCCTTGATGATGTTCCATCAGCAGACCCTCGGCGACCGCACCC
The DNA here is from genome assembly GCA_965223515.1 of Phototrophicaceae bacterium. Classification (GTDB taxonomy): domain Bacteria; phylum Chloroflexota; class Anaerolineae; order Aggregatilineales; family Phototrophicaceae; genus UBA6055. The sequence goes on along the minus strand of CBDCWK010000002.1, from coordinate 2,113,035 downwards.
TGCTGCCGACTGAGAACCTCTTTCAGCATCTGCCGTTTTCGGCTTACCGCGAGGTCGTGCGCGCCCCGGCTGTCCCGCATAATCACCTGCTCGGGGACATGGTGCTGCAGAATTATCAGTGGAAGCGCTTCATCCGCGCGCAGATCGCGCAAGGGGAGATTCCCCTGTGGAATCCCCATCTCTTCACCGGCATTCCCTTCTTCGCCGCCGGGCAGCATTCCGCCCTCTACCCGCTGAGCATCATCTACTATGCCCTGCCTTTGAGCGCGGCCTACGGCTGGTTCATCTTGCTTAACCTGTGGCTGGCCGGTTTGTTTATGGCTGGCTATATGCGCGCCTTGGGCATCAACCGCGCGGGAGCGGGCTTGGCGGGCATCGTTTATCAACTCTCCGGCTTTATGATTGCCAATGCCGTCTTCCCCATGATCGTGGCGGCGGCTGCCTGGCTGCCACTCATCTTGTGGATGATCGAGAATATACTGCGTGGGCGCAGCCTCTGGATCTTCCGCGGCACCGCGCTGCTCTGGGTTGTCATCGGCGCTATCGCCATCGCCTGCAATATCCTAGCCGGGCATATCGAGCTGACCATCTATACGCTGCTGATCGCCGGCTACTATGCCGCCTTTCGCCTGCTCTGGGAGTGCATCCGGCAAGTGCGGGCGACGCGCAATTTTCCCTTTGCGTGGGCGGCCAGCTCGTCTATGACGCTGATTGCTATGCTGCTGCTGGGTTTGGGCTTGGCCGCGCTGCAGCTGATACCGCTCTACGAATTCGTGCAAAGCAACTGGCGAGCGGAACGCTCAAGCCTGGAAACGGTGCTGAGCTACGCCCACGCGCCGCGCGACTTGCTGCAATTCCTGCTGCCAAATTTCTACGGCAACCCCGCCCATCACAGTTATAGCGATGCCTTCAGCGGGACGCTGATCACCGATTTGCGAAACCTTGCCGGGCAGCCGATCAGCCATATCGAATGGGGCGTCAAGAATTACGTCGAAGGCGCGCTTTATCTGGGTGTGCTGCCGCTTGCGCTGGCTGTCTACGCTTTGCTCGGTGGGTTACGCCGCCGCTTCGAGCAAGCGCCATACCTCATCCTCTTTGGTCTGCTGGCGCTGGTCTCGCTTTCGTTCATGTTTGGCACACCGACCTACGGATTGCTCCACCGCTTGCCCGGCATGAATCAGCTCAATACGCCTTTTCGCTGGGTCTACGCGCTGACGCTGGCAATCGCAGCGCTGGCGGGCATCGGCGTGCATCTGCTGGCGCAGCGACCGAGGTCCGCATCGACGCGCTTGCCGAAGGTTTTTGCGTTCGGTCTCTTGATGGCCGGCATCGCGCTTTTCATCGGCACTGGCATTGTCCACGCCAGATTCAATCAGTTCGAGCCGCTCCTCGATCGCATCGTATCCAGCATGGCACACGCTGACGGCGCCTTCGCGGGCGGGCGCATGTTCTACAGCTATCAGTTGCCGCAAGTGCTGATTCTGGCGGCGCTGCTGCTGTTGAGCGGCGTCGTCTTCGTCTGGGCGGCGCGCGCGCGGTCGGGACGCTGGGCGGCGCTGGCGCTGGCATTGACCGCGCTCGATCTGCTTATTGCTTCGTACGGCTTCAATCCGGCCAGCGATCCCGCATTGCTGGATTTCACACCGCCTGCTGTCGAATTTCTGCAAGGGCAAGCCGGGTATTTCCGCGTGACCAGCTTGGAGCGGCCTGGCGATGCTGCGATCCTGCAAGCGAATACCAGCCTGCAATTTGGCTTGGATGATGTCCGCGGTTACGACAGCATCATTCCCGAAGGCTATGTAGCGGCGATGCGCGCGCTGCAGCCGCAGCACATGCTGCAATTCAATCAAATAGCGCCGCTAAAGACCGCCCCGGACTGGAATCACGCCGGCTACCAGCGAACCCTGACCTCCGACCTGCTCAACTTGCTGAACGTCCGCTTCGTGCTCACCGCGCCCGACTTTGAGATGCGCATACCGGGCTGGGACGATGTCTATCGGCAGGAGGTGGCGATCTGGCGAAACGACAATGCCATGCCGCGCGCCTTCGTCGTCGATAAAGCAGATTGGGATCCGCGCTGGCTGGCGGAAGAAGGCGGCGGCTTCAACTTTGGCGAGCTTAATATCGATGGCGGCGGCTTGCGCATACCGCGCTATCAAGAGGCTGACATCACCCGTGACAGCGGACGGGAAAAATTCATTGATGTCAGTCTGGAGCGCGACAGTTGGCTGGTGGTCAGCGAGACTCACATGCCCGGCTGGCGCGCCTTCGTCCGTCCTTGGGGCGGGGGAGAAGATGAAGAATTCGGCGCGGGCGTCCGGCTGGTGCTGGCGAATTTCCAGGGCGTCGAGCTGCCCGCCGGCGACTGGACAATGCGCCTGGTCTACAGCCCGGCAAGCGTACAGCTGGGCATGTTCACCTCGTCCATAAGCGTCGCGCTGATCGTATTCTTGCTGGGCACCTGGTTCTGGCGCGCCTATATCGGCTTGAACACCGAAGCCTCATCCGGCTTGGCGCGGGTGGCGCGCAACAGCCTCGCGCCCATCATCTTGAACCTCTTCAATCGCGGCATCGATATGGTTTTCGCCATCGTGATGTACCGGCTGCTGCTGCCGATGGAAGTCGGCATCTACAACTTCGCCATCGTGCTCTTCGTCGCCTTCGACATCTTCACCAATTTCGGCCTGGATTTGCTTTTGATCCGCGAGGTGTCGCAGCAGAAAAAACGCGCCGGTCGCTATCTCTATAATACGTCTCTCTTTCGTCTGATTCTCAGCTTGGCAGGCGCGCCCTTGCTGGCGGGCGTGCTGCTGCTCTGGCAGAGCTCGGGTGCGCAAGCGATCAGCAGCGACGGCCTGCTCGCCATCGGCTTGCTCTATATCGGCTTGTTCCCCGCCAGCCTGTCAAAGGGCATGACCTCGCTATTCTACGCCAACGAGCAAGCTGAAAAACCAGCGGCGATCGCCACCATCACCACCATGAACAAAGCGGTCTTCGGCGTGATCCTCCTGCTTCTCGGCTATGGCATCGTCGGCTTGGCGGCGCTGAGCATCTTCAATAATATCCTGACCCTGCTGGTCTTGCTCTGGACCGGGCGCAAATTCATCGGGCGCATCGGGCGAGGCTTGCTGGATATCAAGCTCCTCCGCGAGATGGTGAGCGAGAGTCTGCCGTTGATGCTCAACCACTTTCTCGCCACCGTCTTCTTCCAGGTGGACATCGTTATTTTGCAGGCGCTCAAAGGCGCCGAGACGGTGGCGCAATACAGTACTGCCTACAAGTGGCTGCTGGCGATTAACATCGTGCCCGCCTTCTTCACGCAGGCGCTCTTCCCCGTGCTGTCACGCCAGGCGACTGACGATCCCGCCGCGCTGAGCCGCACTTTTCGCTTTGGCATCAAACTGCTCTTCGCCTTGACGCTGCCGCTGGCAGTGGCATTCACCATTCTGGCAGAGCCGCTGACGCTGCTTCTTGCCGGTCCCCGTTATGTGCCGCAGGGTGTGATCGCCCTGCAGCTCATGATCTGGAGCATACCCATCGGCTGGATGAATAGCCTGACGCAATACACCCTGATCGCGCTGGGCTTGCAGCGCATGATCACGCGCGCATTCACGGGTGCTGTCATCTTCAACATCGCGGCGAATATCATCTTCATCCCACAATACGGCTTTCAAGCGGCGGCGCTGGCGACCATTGCTTCGGAGCTGGCGCTCTTCCTGCCCTTTATCTATCTGGCGCGCGGCAAGATCGAGGATGTGAATGTCCTTGGCTTGCTCTGGCGTCCTCTAGTCGCCTTGGCGGTGATGCTGGCCTTGCTGCTGGTGTTGGGGCAGTCGCTGCTTGCGCTGATAGCGAGCGGGCTGGTTTACGTCGCGGTGCTGCTGCTGCTGCGTCCGCTGGATGCGGCGGAAGGGCAGGCGCTTTTGGGTTTGCTGCCGGAGGGCTTGCGGGCGACGCCTGCCTCGCGCTGGATCACCAAGTCTTGAGATATCGCCGTCGAGCAACTCGGCGTCCTCGGTGTCCAGCTTTTGGGGTCCACTACACTTGTGCGTCTGTGGCAACATTCACAGTTTCGGCTTCAGGTCTTAAGCTGCTTCACCAAGTACAGCACCATATCATCATCCATTCGGTAAGTCTCACCGGCGACCGCCGTCTCCAGGCGATAATTCACTCCGCGCCCATCGGGCACATAACCGCGTTTGACGTAGAGGCGCTGCGCCGCGCCGTAATCGGCATATAGGCCGAAGCCAATACCCGCCAGAGTCGAGCGCTCGGCAATGCGCCGCTCCGCTTCATCGAGCAGAGCGCTACCGATGCCCCGCCGCCGATAATCAGGACGAACATTCAAGTCTTGGATCTCGGGGATATTCTGCGCGCGTAATCCGGGGTAATCGCTTTTCCATGCCACCCGGCAGTGGCCCAGATAGCTTGACTTCTCAGCAGCGATCAACAGCAGCAACTCACCACGCGCCTGCATTTCAATGACAGACTGGAAATAGCCCGCTGGTTTCGTCCCGCCCAGGACGGCATGGTGCTCCGCCTCGAGCCAAGCCGTCTCATCGGCTTCCGCCGGTCGGATTGAAATCATCAATCAGCCTGTCGATGTCGTGTTAATTTGCATGTCGGCCTAGTCCATCGTACCGGCCTTCGCTGGCCGCGCCCAGCGGTTGCTGAAGACCAAATCGCCGATTTCGACCGCGTCATCAGGCTCACTCATCGGCATATCGAGCACGCTGATTTCGAGGTCATAAACCGCGCCGGACTCGCATTCGAGCTGCAGCGCCAATTGACCCTGCGGCAGCAGATCGGCTTTTAGCCCCTTGAGCATGATATGGGCGCCACCCGGCATTAATTCGACTGTCTCGCCCGCCGGGATAACCAAGCCGTTCAGCTTCTCCATACGCGCGATATCGTTCTCCACGATTGCCCGATGGAATTCGACATGCTCGATGGCAGCGCTAGAGGCGGCCACAATTGTCATGTCGGTTTCGCCGCGATTGCTGATGCGCATGTAAGCCGCGCTTGATTCGCCGCGCATTTCGCTGTGGTTCATCTCATCTTCGCCCGCTTCGGTGAGTACTTCGTATCGGAACGTCTCTACCGCGACTTCGCCATTCTCCAGCGCCAAGCTTGCCTCGACGATCCAGCCACCGCCCATCGTCCATTCGAAGGGTAGCGTGAATTTGCCATCAGGCGCGGTTTCCGACTGGACCGAGACCGGCGCCATGCCCGCGTGATCCATATCGCCGCGCACCCTCAGCTTGCCAGGATTGGGCAGCGCGTTTCCCTGGCTGTCCTTGACCGTCACCCGCAGTGTGGTTTCGCCAACCAGCATTCTGCTGACAGACATCTCAAGCTGAACATCAGTCGCTGCAAGCTGCCGCTGACGGCAGCCGGCGAGCAGCGCCATGATCAGAAGCAGGAATGCCAAGCGGCAGCGGGAGTTGCTCATGCAGCGTTTCCTTGTTTTGCAACTTCAGCGGGTACAGCGGGTGGACGCAAGAGCAAGCCGCATGCAATAATGGCGCCGTAGAGCACTGCATGCCAGGGCGTGAAGAAAGTATCATCGACTTTGCCGTGATTATGCGCCCAGCCATCAATGAACAAGCCGATAACATTGATGCAGGAGAAAATGGCGATCGCCCAATCCAGGCGAATACTGTCCGCTGGCGCGTCATTCCGTGCCGGAATGAATCAGCCGCTCGGCGGGTTGCGTGGTGACTATGGGTCTCTGCCCTTTCGCTGATCCCTTGATTCCATTTTATTGTACACATCTCTATCAAACCAGTCTGACGACGTCGGCTGTCGGCATTCTGTTTCAATGTCAACGCCTACATCGCTAGCGCCGTGTAGCCATTGATGTAAAATCGAGAGTGTTGCTAGGGCAAGCTGTACTGGTGTGGCATGGCTTTTGAATTGGAAGCATTGGTAGGGCATTTATACATCGTTGGCGGTCGTGTCATAAACGTCAACCCGCCCGGCTCACTCGTGGAAGTCGCGCCAAAGTCCGCCGCTATCGGCAGAGAAGGCGATACCTTATTCATCTTGATCGTCCCCTCCGGTTCGATCGCTCCCACTACGTTTTATGAGCAGCTGGCGCAACTCGCCGCAAAGCGCTACTTCAACATTGGCGGCAGCGTGACTATCGCGCTGCGTACCATGTTCCAGTTGATCAACCGCGATCTGTACGAGCACAATCTGGGACATCGCGAAGGCGAGAGCCAGCAATTTGAATCGAGCATGATCGCCGCGGTCTTGCATGAAGACGATATGTATGTCGCGCGCGTTGGACCTGTCGCCTCCGTCTTGCAAACTGCCGGCTTGACCCTGACCTTCCCTGAGGATCTCTCCGACGACAAGCCATTGTTCAGCGTGCCTCTGGGCCTTTTGCCGGAGCCGGAAATCTCCATGGTACGCTATGGTGTGAATGCCGGCAGCCGACTGGTACTTTCCGATGGCAACCTGGCCGAGATTCCCAGCGACTGCCTCACCCGCATCTTGCTGGAAAACGACATCGAAAAAGTGCTGCAAAGTTTGCGCCATACGATCAAAATCCAGAGCCAACTCATGCTCGTTGAGCTGGTGCCGCCCGAGTATGACGGTCCCATTCTGGCAGCGCCGGGCGAATCCTCGCAGGAAGTGAATTTGCGACTCGGCGAGGCGCGCATGCAATTGGATGCCGATGCTGCGGAATGGCAATTGCCGCGGCGCTCGGACTTCGGCTCGCTGCTTAGATGGGGGCTGGCGCGTGTGGCAGGTCGGCTGGCCGGAGTGCTGCTCTTCTTCGGCGAAGTCTTCCAGCGCATTTTCCCGCTGCCGGCGACCGCGCCGTCGCGCCGCGCTTCTTCCGGGACCCTGATCCTCGCCGTTCTGCTGATCCCGCTCATCATTGTGAGCATCGTCGTGCTGTCCTGGGTATCCAATCTTGGCGAAACAGAATTTGAGCAGTGTCTGGGCAAGTTGCAGGAAACGGCGAACCTGGCGCACTCTATCGATACCAGCAACCGCCGCAGCGTTACCTCCGCCTGGAACGCCACACTGCACGTGGCGGAAGCCTGCGATGTCATGCGGCCGGGTGATCCTACTGTGGCCTCAGTGCGTGATGAGGCGCAGTCGTTGATTGATACCATCAACAATGTCAAGCGGCGGGAAGCCGTTCCTTTGATAAACTTCGAGGATGCCAGCATCAGCCGCCTGCGCATTCAAGGCACTGATCTCTACGCGCTTGATGGCCGCAACGACCAGGTCTATCACATCAAACTTTCAGATAACGGCACTGAAGCGATTCAAGACGAGCCGGTGGCGAAGATGCGCCTCGGCGCTAACCATCAAGGCTTCACCATCGGCCAAATCACCGATATCGCCTTTGATGATCATTCCGGTGACCTGGCGACGCTCGACGAAAATGGAACGCTCTTGCGCTGCGCGCCGCAGTTTGTCTTTACCTGCGATGTGCAGCGTATACTGGAATCGGAATCTTGGCAGCAGCCCTCCGCGCTAACAATTTGGGATCGCAAGCTCTACATCCTGGACAGCGAGGAAGGCCAGATCTGGCGCTACGACCCCTCCGGCAGCTCCTACGCCAGCGCCCCGCGCGAATACTTCGCCGGCTCTGCCCGTCCCAATCTGCGCGATGTCGTCGACTTCACCATCGGCACCGATGGGCATCTCTACCTGCTCTACGCTGATGGCGTCATGAAACGCTATTTCGGCGGCAGCGAAGTCCCTTTCACCTTCAGCGGCTTCAATGAGGGCAGTGATCCCAGTACCGTGCTGACCGAAGGCTTTTACCTCAATGATAGCCCCTTCGCCCCCGGTTTCTTCCTCATCAGCCGCTCTACCCGCACCATCTTCGAGACCACCGCGGCCGGCACCTTCATGGATAGCTACCAAGCCTTTGATCAGGACAAGCTCGAACTGATGTCGGCGGTGGTCGCCTATCCGGAACAGAATATCCTCTACGTCGCTTCTGGCAATACCATCTTCCACATCAACATGGATTTCCAATAGGCATACAGCCCACTCCCCCGTCTCCCTGCTATATCGATACGGTATAGGTATTCACCACCTACTTTGGGTGCTTTACCACCGTCTATTGGTCATGTATTGTCATTTTAAGCTCATCTGCTGCCCGCTCATTTCGCAGGGCATTCAAAAATCCTATACTCAACTCAGCAAGCGCCGTACCGCCACTCCCCAACCCCGACTGTTGCGGAATGGCGATTACGGGTATATTAGCGCCATCGCAATACACCTTGATTGAAAGCAGGATGCTCATGAGTAAAAATGTACTGATTGTCTATGGTGGCTGGCAGGGCCACGACCCAACAGAAACCTCTCACTTATTCGCCGGCTTGCTGCAAGAGGTGGGCCTGAATGTCACGCTGTCCGAGTCGCTCGACAGCTTGCTTGATGCCGAGCTGATGGGCACCGTCGATATGGTGGTGCCAGTCTATACGATGAGCAGCATCACGCGTGAGCAGGAAGCCGGCTTGCTGAACGCCGTCCGCGAGCGTGGCGTCAATGTCGGCGGCTGGCATGGCGGCATGGCTGATGCTTTCCGCCAAAACACCGAATATCAGTTCATGGTCGGCGGACAGTGGGTAGCGCATCCAGGCAATGTCATCGACTATCGCGTCAACGTCAACGACCAAGAGCACGCGATTACGGCCGGCATCGCCGATTTTGACATGCACAGTGAACAATATTACATGCACACTGACCCGGGCAACAAGGTCTTGGCTACCACCACATTCAATGGCGATCACGCCTTTTGGATTGACGGCACCGTCATGCCGGTGGTCTGGACCCGCAACTACGGCAAGGGCAAAGTCTTCTACAGTTCACTGGGTCATGTCATTGGCGATTTCGATGTGCCGGAAGCGCGTGAAATCGTGCGGCGAGGCTTGCTCTGGGCGGCCGATTGCCTCTAGCTGGACGCTACAAGCTCGGGGCAGCGGCGGGCTCCAGACGGCGATCGGTCGGCTTGAGACGGCGGTGGCGGAACTTGATTTGCCATACGCGCAGCGCCGCTTCAAGGGCGATCGTCCCCGACATCTTGGAGGTACCGTGTTGCCGATCGGGAAAGTGGATAGGTATCTCACCGATCTTATATCCGAGTCTGTGCGCCACATAGATCATCTCCACCATGAAGACGTAGCCATTTGCCTTGACCCGGTCCATATCCATGCCGATCAGACAGTCGCGGCGGTAAATGCGAAAGCCGCCGGTTGAATCCTTGATGGGTACGCGCAAGATGGTCGGAGTATAGGCGCGGTTCGCCCACCAGCTCAACAGCTTGCGCAGCGGACCCCAGCTATCGTCGACGCTGCCACCTGCGGCATAGCGCGAACCGATGACGATGTCGTAATCTTGCACCTGCTGCAATAAGCGCGGAATATACCTAGGCTGATGAGAGAGATCGGCGTCCATTTGGATGACGAAGTCGGTGCCCTGCGACAAGGCTTGCGTAAATCCCTGTATATATGCCGGAGCCAATCCCAGCTTTTCAGGCCTATGCAGCACGTGAAGGCGCCCGGCGTACTCGGCTTGCTCAGCTAGTGTCTCGGCAATTTCACCTGTGCCATCGGGCGAATTATCGTCTACGACCAGCACATGGAGCTTCGCAATTTGCAAGTCGAATAGCGCCGGCACAATCCTGACAATATTTTCACTCTCGTTGTATGTCGGCAGGACGACGATTACTTTAGGCTGATCTTGGGACATGGTTGACTCAGCAGGCCCTAGTCGTCGAGCAAAGAGTTAACCGCGTCAGCCACATGACCCGGCGTCAAGCCATAGGCTTGATAGACCGTGTTGTAGGGCGCGCTGGCGCCAAAGCGATCGACGCCGATGGCGATACCTTTATCGCCGATATACTTGCTCCAGCCCATTGTCGCGCCCGCCTCGATGCTCACGCGGCGCGTCACCTCAGCCGGCAAGACGCTTTCCTTGTAGTCGTCAGCCTGTGCCTCGAACAGTTCCCAGCAAGGCATCGAAACCACCCGCACGCGGATATCCGCCTCTTCCAGCAAACCGGCCGCGGCCAGCGCGATAGAGACTTCGCTGCCGCTCGCCAGGATGATGGCATCAATATCGCCGGATTCATGCTCGGACAGCACATAGGCGCCGCGCGAAACGCCATCGTAAATGCCCTCGTCGTTGCCGACGAAGACAGGCAAGTTCTGCCGGCTCAGCACGATTGCGGCCGGATGGTCAAGCTCGGCAATTGCCGCCCAGGCGCCGGCCGTCTCTGTGGCATCGCCGGGACGAAAGACATGCAGATTGGGAATGAGGCGCAGCGACATCAAGTGTTCAACCGGCTGATGCGTCGGTCCGTCTTCTCCCAGACCGATGCTGTCATGTGTGAAGACATAGACCGTCGGGATGTCCATCAGCGCGCCCAGCCGGATCGCGGGGCGCATGTAATCGCTGAAGGTGAAAAAGGTCGCGCTATACGGCTTGACAATGCCACCGTGCAGCGCTAATCCATTGACGATCGCGCCCATGCCATGCTCGCGCACGCCAAAGCGCAAATTGCGTTCGGCTGCCTGCCCTGGTCCTGTATTCGCCGCGCCCTTGATCAGCGTCCGGGTGCTGCCAGCCAGGTCAGCATCGCCACCGATCATTGTCGCTGCGTACTTCGCCAGGGCGTTCAGCGCTTCGCCGCCGGCGCTGCGTGTGGCGATAGACATACCCGCCCGCCAACTCGGCAAATCTGCGCGCCAGCCTTCGGCGAATTCGCCCGCCATTGCTCGGTCCCATTCCGCCCCTAGCTCGGGGTAGGCACCGCGCCAGGCTTGATAGCGGTTCTGCCATTCGGCTTCTGACGCTGCACCGGCATCAACGGCGCCACGGAAATGCTCCAGCGCCTCGCCGGGCACGTAGAAACTGTCCGACGTGCTCCAGCCAAGGTTCTCTTTCGCCAGCTTGACTTCATCGTCGCCCAGTGGACTGCCATGCGCGGCGCTGCTTCCCTGTTTGTTCGGGCTGCCATAGCCGATGATCGTGCGCACCGCGATCAGACTCGGCTGATCAGACACCGTTTTCACAGCGGAGATCGCTTCGTCAAGGGCGGCGACATCATTGCCGTCGGCCACGCGTGTCACATGCCAGCCCATCGCCTGGAAACGCAGCGCGACATCTTCCGAGAACGTCATATCGGCCGCGCCATCCAGCGTCACTTGATTGTCGTCATACAAGAAAATCAACTTGCCCAAGCCCCAGTGCCCGGCGAGCGCAGCCGCCTCCAGACAGACGCCTTCCATCAGATCGCCATCGCTGACCAGCACGAAAGTGTAATGATCGACAATCTCGTGCCCATCGCGATTGAAATAGCGGGCCAGATACGCCTCTGCCAGCGCCATGCCGACTGCCGTCGCCGCGCCTTGCCCCAGCGGGCCCGTGGTTGTTTCCACACCGGGCGTATCGCCGTGTTCCGGGTGCCCAGGCGTAGCGCTGCCCCATTGCCGAAACTGTTTGATATCGTCCAGCGACACCCCGTAGCCGGTTAAATACAGCAGCGAGTACAAGAGCATCGAACCGTGCCCGGCGCTGAGCACGAAGCGGTCGCGGTTCTGCCAGCCAGGGTTCCGCGGATTAAAGCGCAGATGCCTCATCCACAGCGTATACGCCATCGGCGCGGCGCCCATCGGCAAGCCGGGATGCCCGCTGTTGGCTTTCTGCACCGCATCCATCGACAGCGTACGGATGGTATTGATTGCGAGTGTGGTCAGATCGGACACGTGAACGCTCCTGTCTCATGCGGCAAGTTCCAAACGCGTGCATTATATCAGCAGCGTGGCGACTGGCAAACTGTCTGCTCGCTGACGTTTCGGAATGTAAAAAAAGAGACGGATACATCGTATCCGCCTTCTATGTTCGAGCGTCAAATTGATTTGGTCGTGCGATGACCGCTAGAATTTATTCCGGGCGTGGCTCCACGCGAAAGCGCACCGCAGTTCTCTCTTGCCCGTCAATGTCGACCTCGGTGAAATAGGGCGTTGTCACGATGTCCATCTCATCGCGTTCCAGGTAGCCGCGAGCAATCGCCAGGGCTTTGACCGCTTGATTTACAGCGCCCGCTCCGATCGCCTGCACTTCGGCAAGACCGTGCTGGCGCATGACGCCGGCAATGGCGCCGGCAACAGCAGTTGAACGCGACCGCGCCGACACCTTTATGATGTCGGGGCCGCCATCCATGTCTGCATCAGTTTCTTCAGTTATAATATCGTTTGCCGGATCGCGGCTATCAGATTCGGACATTAACTCCACCTCAGCCAGAAACAACCTCTACTACAGCACTGTGCCTATTGACAAAATGATACATTCAAATTGGCAATTCGTCCAATAAATCTGCCTAATTGCATAGAAATGTACATCTCTTTTTAGTTTTTCACCTGAGAAGCGCCTTTTCGGCTGCTGGATAGAGGATTTCCCAGCAATCAGATACCTTGGGGCAAGCTCTCGCGCCGCGCGGCGGAAGCCGCTAACCCTGTAAAGCGCTCCCTATTCTCGTTACAATCACATGAGCGCTCAAGTCTCACACAGCTTTGCGAGATTCTTCAAGTCGCTGAATCGATCTGGATATTCAATGCAGTTCACCGCACCGCATGTCGCGCTAATCCTGATCCTGTTCTTGCCGCTGATTTGGCTCATCGGCTTTCCGCGGCATGCCTTCCGCCGCCGCCGCGATATCAGCAGTCTCCTGCTGCGTACGCTCATCATCGTCTTGCTGGTTCTCGCGCTGGCCGGCTTGCAGGCTGTACAAGCGGTCGATCGACTGGCGGTTGTTTTTCTTGTCGATGCCTCTGACAGTATGGACAGCGGCACTGAGGACCTGCAGCTCGAATTCATCCGCGAGGCGATCGCCGAGAAGCAGCCTGACGACGAATGGGCTGCTCTGCTCTTCGGCGATAATGCCGTGCCCGAAACCGACTTCAGCCTGGTCGCCGAGGTCGAAAGCTTCACATCCATTCCACAGACGACCGCTACCGATATCGCCAACGCTATTCAAACGGCGCTTTCGATGTTTCCGCCGGATGCCTCGCGCCGCATCGTCGTCTTGAGCGATGGCCAGGCCACACAGGGAGATGCCATCGCCCGGGCTCAGCGGGCGGCGGTGTCCGGCGTCGAGATCAGTTATGTGTCCCTATTCCGCGCGCCCGCTCCTGATGTGCGCATCACTGCCATCGATGTGCCCGGGCGTGTGGCGGAGAACCAGAGCTTCGATATATCCGTCGGTATCAATGCCGAAAGCGCCACACCGGCCACGCTGCTCATCTTTTCCGGCGGACGGCTGATCCACGAAGAAGCGCTAGCGCTGCAAGCGGGCGATACACGCTACAGCCTGACCCAAGCTGGCGAACGCAGCGGCTTTCTTGATTTCACTGCGCAAATTGTAGTGCCCGGCGAAAACGACAATTTCAATCAAAATAATCAGCTGGGCGCCTTCAGCCAGGTCGTCGGACCGGCGCGCGTATTGCTCGTAAGCATCGATGAATCAGAGACGCAATTCTTGCTGCCGGCGCTGCAGCAAGCAGGCATCATTGTCGATGTCGCTGCGCCTCAGGGCTTGCCGGTCAACATGGCTGGCTTGGCCGACTACAAGAGCGTGATTCTGGCAAATGTGCCCGCTACTGAGCTGGGCAGAGCGCAGATGACTCTGCTCGATCAATACGTCAGCGATATCGGCGGCGGACTGGTCATGATCGGCGGTCCGCAAAGTTACGCCCCCGGCGGCTATTATCAGACGCCGCTTGAGCGCACCTTGCCGGTCGATATGCAAATCAAAGATCAGAAGCGTCTGCCGCAACTGACGATCGCCTATTTGATTGACCGCTCCGGCAGTATGGGGCAGATCGGACGCAGCGGCGTGCCCAACCTGGAACTGGCCAAGCGCGCCATCGTGCTCTCGCTGGAATTGCTGCAAGCCAGCGACCGCGTCGCCATCGGCACCTTTGATACTGGCGGCGCCTGGGTCCTGCCTTTTCAGCAAGTCAATGACGCCCAAGCGCTGATCGCTATGACCAATACCATTCGCTCCGGCGGCGGCACCGATATTCTGGCCGGTTTGCGTCTGGTTGAGCGCGATATCATTGAGGAGCCATCACAGCTCAAGCATTTGATCCTGCTCACCGATGGCGGGGCCAGCCCCAAGGGATTGGTTGAACTTGCCGAAAAGCTGCACGATCAATTCGATGTGACCTTGTCGGCGATAGCGATCGGGCGCCTGCCGGCTTCATTCCTGAAGACGATGGCGGAAGCCGGTCACGGCAATTATTATCAAGTGGCCGATGTCGAACAGATTCCCCTGATATTTGCGCAAGAGACCGTGCTCGCCTCGCGCTCCTACATCGTCGAAGAACCCTTTACGCCGATTGTCACGGGCAACAGCGCCATCATTGATGGCATCAGCTCGGTACCGCCCTTGCGCGGCTATGTGGCCGCCACACCCAAGATTGCCGCGCAGCGCATCCTCAGCGGACCCGAACCCTACTCCGACCCGATCCTGGCGGCTTGGCAATATGGCTTGGGCCGGGTCGTGGCTTGGACGGCTGACGCCAGCGCGCGCTGGGCGAACGAATGGGTGGTCTGGGAAGACTTCTCGCGCTTCTGGGGGCAAGCTGTGGCTTGGAGCATCAACGCCGGCGCCAACAAGTATCTGGAGACGCGCGTACTGCTGCAAAATGACCGCGCGCGGATTGTAGTCGACGCCCGCGATGACAATGGGCAATTCCTCGATGGCTTGTCACTGAACAGCGCTGTATTGAATCCAGCCGGCGACAGCCTCCGCATTCCGCTGCAGCAGACCGCGCCCGGTCGTTACGAATCGACATTCACGCCGCAGAACGAAGGCGCCTACTTCCTCACTATCAGCGGGGCGGCTCAGCTAGATGCGGGTGAAACCAATCTTAGCGACCTCAATGGCTGGGTGATGTCCTATTCGCCGGAGTATGTGCCGCGTCCGCATGACGACCGTCTGCTGGCCGAGATCGCCGATATTACCGGTGGGCGCAATCTGGCGGAGCAGCCCGACCAAGTATTCGCGCATACGCTCGGCGAGCGCCAAGCCGCTACAGACATCTGGGAAAGCTTGATTCTGCTGGCTTTGTTGTTATTGCCGGTCGACATCGCCATCCGCCGTCTGATCATCACGCGTAGCGACTTGCAGCGCTTGCGGGCTTACCTCGGCGGACGCGGGCGAGATGAGGCGCGTTCTCAACAGATGGAAGCGCTTTTCAGCGCGCGCGGACGAAGCCGCCAGATCACCGGCTACGGCGATGCTATCGGCCGCCGACCGACGCCGAATCCGCAGCCGCTCAGCCCGCCTCCTGTCACAGGGACTCCGGTCGGTCGCCCCACGTCCACGCGCGAGCCAGAATTCTTGGACGCCCCGGTCGAAGTGCGGAACCTGGGTGGAGACCTCTTACGCAGCAAAGGGCGGCGCAGAAGCGACGACGACTGACCGAAAGCCAATTGTGGACTATAATGATGTATATTTTCAACTTCAGTTGAAGGAAAGTCTGTCATTAGCCAGTTATCCTTGTTCGCTCAGCAAGCCACAGATTTCGACAGATTGGAGTCGATTTATGAAGCCGACAAGACGACCTCGGCGATGGCGCGCATCCAATTGGAACGACAATATCAGACAATATTGCAGCCAACCGATCAATTCACTCGCCAGATTGTTAGCTTCCAAGCTAACAAATCCGCGAAGTTGCATCGCTGGTTCAAATACAAGGAAGGCTTCTCAGCGCAACTTGTAGAGAAACTTATACAAGAATTCAATCTTCGATCAACCCAGCATATTCTTGACCCATTTGCCGGGGTTTCAACGACATTGCTAGTGGCACGTGAATTCGGTCTGGACGCCACTGGTATCGAAGTGATGCCAATAGGCGACATTGTATGGCGAGCCAAGTCGCGGTTGGACGAATACGAAGTCTCAGAGTTGCGGTCGATTCGTGAATGGGTGACTTCTACCAAGCCACGCATGTCCGAGCGACGTTTCCCTCATCTGCCCATTACTCTCCATGCGTTTTCACCTCAACAAGAAGCGCAACTCATGTGGTACGACGAGCAGTTTGAACGACTCGATGTAGCGGAAAACGTAAAGACCTTGCTCAAATTCGTGCTGATGTCCACACTTGAAGATGTCAGTTTTACCAGTAAGGATGGCCAATTCTTGCGCTGGGATAGCCGCTCGCGCAAAGTGCAATTGCGGAATGCCAGGCGAATTGCGGAAGGCAAAAAAACCTTTAAGCCCTTTCACAAGCGCAAGATCCTGCCGGTTCAAGACGCGATTGCGCAGGCACTTGATCTTATAATTCAGGATATTTCATTGGCAGTTACTTCGGACAGGAAATCTGGCGAGCAAGAAGTCATACTCGGTACTGTTCTTGAAGCCTTGCCTAAACAGCTATCAAACACGTTCGATGCGGTCATTACTTCTCCACCATATTGCAATCGTTATGATTATACGAGAACCTACGCGCTAGAGTTGGCTTTCCTGGGTGTTAGCCAAGAAAATATGCTCAACTTAAGACAACGTTTGTTGAGTTGTACAGTAGAAAACAGGTCCAAGCTTGGCAACCTGAAGAAAGTCTACAATGAGTTGGGTAGGTCGAAAGATTATGAGCATATCTTCTGGGCGCTCAAGAATCATGCAGCGTTTCAAGAGATTTTGAGCGCATTGAGACTGCGGAATCAACTCGGCGAGGTCAACAACAGCGGAGTGATTTCGATGGTTGAAGGCTATTTTATTGAGTTGGCCTTTGTTACATTTGAACTCTTTCGTGTCTGCAAGAGCGGCGCCCGCGTTGCCATCGTGAACGACAACGTGCGCTATAGCGGCGAGATCATACCCGTAGACCTTCTAATGACAGATATCGCTGCCAAGTTCGGCTTTGTAGCCGAGAAGATATATGTCCTGTCACAGCGAAAGGGAAACAGTAGCCAACAGATGGGGAAGTACGGCCGCGAAGCGCTACGAAAAAGTATTCTGATTTGGAAAAAGCCTGAGAATCACAATGCAGTCTGACAAGCAACGCAGGTGGGCGCTGGACCAGCTCCAGAAGAGTTTCTTCTTCCATCAAAGACTTCACGACTGGGGACTGATTGATGTAGCTAGGCAGATTGAAGAAATCTCCGGCGAATCGCTGGATTGGGATTTGCAGAATCTTAGCATCTCGGATTCGGCATGGAATAAGACTATCCACAGCGGAATAAAGCCTATCATCGTGTTTGCTCACCCCGCTGTTTTGACGACTGTAGGGAAAGCGGTGAGCTACTACCGGATGTTGGCAATGGTTTCTCAGAAGTCGATGAATCAAATAGGGATAGCTACAGCCCGCTATGAACAGAGCGGCAACCTACCTAACGCGACACAGCAAAACTTATTGCTCGGAGGGTCAATTCTCTTATTGGCGCGCTGATTGATAGCGAGATGCAAATAGAAAGACGGGAATTCGATATCTGGCGCGGCATGGCCGCTGGTTCACAGGCTCAGGGTTCATGGCAGAACAAAAAGGGCGACTACATTGAAGGGCTACTGAGACAGGATCTGGTATCGCAATTGAGGAAGATGCAGCTTATTGCACCGGACCAGTTGGTAGACGTACATTCCCGCGTTGTGGAGTTTCCTCTACTTGACGACAGGATCGTTCGTCTCGGTTCGGAACCCGATATCTTGATCTATAGCGATTACCGTCTTCATGCCGCTGTTGAGGTCAAGGGCGGAATCGATACCGCCGGAGTACTCGAACGGATTGGGGCAGCGATAAAGAGCCTCAGCCGAGCAAAGGAAGAAAGCCCGGGCGCGATTACGATACTCGTAATGTCTGCGGTTTCCATGTCGGATCAAGCCATGCAAGACATAGAGTCAAACAAATCCAACGTGAATTATTGGTTCAACATTGAAGACATATTGGAAGATTCCAAACTGAAGCAGCAATACTACAGTTTAATGGGTCTTACTACGTAAATCTTTTCAGTCTTACACCAGCCCCTCATCTAACAAGAACTGCGAGAGATCCAGATTGCCCGGCGACCGCCCGAAGCCCGTCAGCAAAGCGGCGCATTCGCTGCGATGCTGCGTTCCGTGGTTGACCACATGCGCCAGGCAGTGGCAGAGCACACGGTAGCGCATCCCTTCCCGCGCTTCATAGCTGATCGTGCCGCTCAAGTCTTTATCGCTAAGGCCATCGAAATAAGCCCAAAACGCCTCTCGCTCGTCGGCCCAGCGCGCGCGAATTGACGCCACATTGCGATAATTTTCCGGCTGCAATTCTTCAATGTGCAGCCCATCCTTGAGTAGCACGCGCCAGGCGTACTCCGCATCCATGAGATGGACCAGCGCCCCGCGCAAGCTGCCCCAGCCGAAGTCATTCGCCGCGCTCAATTGCTCGCTCGAAACCTGCTCTGCACAATCGATAATCCGATCGTTCGCCCAATCGTTGTAACGCCACAGCAGTTCGATGTGTTCACGATTGATTTTGTCAGCTTCGCTCAATGTGATGCCGCGGCTGCCCAAAAACAGTGTGAAGTCCATGTCGCCGGGCGAGCTGCCAAAGCCGGTCAGCAGAGCCGCGCATTCGCTGCGATGCTGCGTCCCGTGGTTGACCACATGCGCCAGCGCCTGCCACATGACCCAGTGGTAGTCCCGCTCGCCCCCGCTACTCGTATGGACGCGCGTCAAATCTCCGTCCTTCAAGGTATCCAGGCAGCTCTGGGTGATCTCGTTCTGCTGCTGCCAGCGCTCACGCAGCGCAGCCAGATCGGAGAAGTCCTCCGCTTTCAGCCATTCCCCGTCTCCACGGTCGAAGAGGCGGTTGAACCAGCCGAATTCGGCATCGAGGATATGCACCAGACCGCCCATCAAACTGCCCCAGCCCAGCTCGTTCGGCTGCGTGAGCTGCGCCGGCGATACTTTCTCAGCTGCGTCCAGAATCCGATTGTTCGCCCACTCGTTGTATTCATACATCAGCTTGATGTCTTCAACCCTCATGCCGCCTCCGCTAGGAACTCGCTCGATTCACAATCCCTGGTGGTATAATTGCTATATTGGCAGCAGATCAGTCGTTTGAAAATGGTCTTTTGACTTGCGACTCGGCGGCATGGCGCTGCGTATTCCGCTAGCGCGCATCCGGCTTTGATTGGGGAAAACGTCCATGATAGATGTCTTGCTGAGCCTGGCGCTGATACTCGCGGCGGTCGTCGTGCTGGCGGTCATCACCGATCGCTTCTTCATTCCCAGCCTCGATGAAATCTCGCGCCGCCTAAAGCTGTCGGACGAGGTTGCGGGCGCCTCGCTCATGGCGATGGGCTCGTCAGCGCCGGAGTTGGCGATTGCGCTGATGGCGCTTTTCAGCGGGGGCGGTGAACACAGCGATGTCGGCATCGGCACCATCGTTGGTTCCGCCGTCTTCAATATCCTGGTGATCACCGGCGTATCAGCCGTAGTCGCCGGCGGCTTGCATATCCACGTCTTCGCCGTCCGCCGCGACATCATCTATTACCTGGTCTCTATCGGCTATCTGGCGCTCGTCTTCTTCGATGGACATGTCTCGCTGATCGAAGCGATCCTGGGCTTGGTGGGCTACGTCGTCTATATGGGCGTTCTTATCGTGCTCAAAGATCCGGAAATCGACGAGGATCCGACGCCAGTTGAAAGCACTGAGGGCTCGCCGGAAAAGTCAAAGTTCGCCGTATGGCATCAGTTGGACTCGCTGATCGTTTCAGTTCTGCGCCGGATAACTGGCGAGCCGCAGAAGAATTTCATCTGGGCATTTGTCGTGTCGATCTTGCTTATTGTGGCGCTGAGTTACGTCTTGGTGGAAGCCACCATCGTCTTCTCCGTTGGCATCGGCATCCCGCCGGTCATCGTGGCATTGACTTTGCTGGCCGCCGGCACCTCCGCGCCCGATCTGATGTCTTCGGTTGATGTAGCGCGCGAAGGCCGGGGCG
The DNA here is from genome assembly GCA_965223515.1 of Phototrophicaceae bacterium. Lineage (GTDB taxonomy): Bacteria > Chloroflexota > Anaerolineae > Aggregatilineales > Phototrophicaceae > UBA6055. The sequence continues at coordinate 2,093,070 of CBDCWK010000002.1, read as the reverse complement.
GCATGGCGGTTGCCAACGCCGTCGGCTCCAACACCTTTGACCTGCTGATCGGCTTGGCGCTGCCTTGGACCATCGCGCTCGTCCTGCAGCAAGTTGGCGGCATTGATGTCGGCTCGGATAACCTATGGACATCAATCGGCATTCTGGTGGCGACTACCCTGGTGCTCTTCGTATTCTTGGAGACGAAGCGCGACCTGAGCCGACGAGAAGGCTGGATACTGCTGCTGCTCTACGCCGTCTTCGTCCTCTACACGCTTCTAAGCGGCACTGCCGTTTAGCTCAGCGCAAACGTCAGCACTCGGATATTGTCATGAGCGCAGCCAGTGGACGTGAGGTTCATCAACCCACCGTCGGAATGGACGTGCTGCGGCTTCCGCTAATCGGGACTCTGCTGCGCCATCGCCACGGACGGCTTGCCTTTCAATCCGTGCTTACGCTGGTCGCGCTGGCAGTGATGATCGATGGCTTCGTCGGTCCGCAGCCCGCCGCTCGCAATCTGGCGACCGTAACACCCTGGGTTTACCTGCGCGGATTCGTGGTCATCGCGCTGTTGCTGGCGGGCAATCTTTTTTGCATGGGCTGCCCCTTCACCTTGCCACGCAGCCTGGCCAAAAGACTGTCGCGCAGCGGACGGCGCTTCCCGCTTCGTCTGCGCAATAAGTGGCTGGCGATCTTGAGCTTGTTCGCGCTCTTCTCCGTCTATGAGTACCTCGACCTTTGGGCGAGTCCCTGGCTGACGGCCTGGCTGATCGTGGCATATTTTCTCGCCTCATTCATCCTGGAAGCGGTCTTTAGCGAATCGGCCTTCTGCAAATATGTCTGCCCGCTCGGCTCATTCAACATGGTCTATTCGACGCTGTCGCCGACGCGCATCGCCGTCAAATCCCACGACATCTGCGCCAGCTGCGTGGGCAAAGAATGCGTCAATGGCAGCTATAGCCCGCAGACTATGGTTCGTATTGACGACATCCCGATCTCCAGCGGCAACGAGTCGCAGACCAAAGAAGTCGTGCATGGACCGAGCGGTACGCTGGGCTGTGGCACCGAGCTATTCGCCCCGCAGATGCGCAGCAATCTGGATTGCACCATGTGCCTCGATTGCGTCCGCGCCTGCCCACACGACAACGTCAGCTTGTTCACGCGAACGCCGGGCGCTGAGCTGAGCCACGCCGATAGCTGGTCGCGCCGCTGGGACATGTCGCTGCTGGCGATCGCGCTCGGCTTCATGGGCATCTCCAACGCCTTTGGCATGGCGCCGCCTTACTATGCGCTGCAAGAATGGCTGGCGCTGCGCTTGACTCGGTTTCAACGGCGCGATTCGCTGCGCGATACGGTGGCTGCCTTTGCGCCGGCTTTCGTGCCGGTCGGCTTCGGCATCTGGTTCGCCCACTACAGCTTTCATCTTCTTGTCGGTCCCGGCTTGATCGTACCGGTGATTCAAGAATTCTTTGGCGGCATCGGCGATTGGCAGCGCTGGAGCTTCAGTCTCGATCTCAACATCATCGGCTTAGTTCAGCTGGCTGTACTGGTTCTGAGCTTCTTCTGGAGCCTGCGCCTGGCGCAGAAGACGGCGCTTCGTCTTTACCGGCGCAAGGCGCTGTTGGGCATGCTGCCCTGGGCGCTGGTACTCCTGCTGATGATGCTGCTCGCCTGGCAGATATTCACCCAGCCCATGGAAATGCGCGGCACGCTGGAGCTTTTCAGCTAATTCGTACTTCCAACTGCGCGCAATAACTCTCTGTGTCTCTTTCCAAGGGCGCCTGGTAGAGACGATCCCGTGGATCGCCCGATTATCAAGAAAATTGCGATGTGGACGACTCACAGAGTCGCCTCTACACGTTCTCAATTTGTGGATTCAGTACATTGTGTGAGCGAATTTGCGAATTGTGTGCCCTCGGTGTACTTGGTGGTAAAATCACGCGCTGACCCGCAGACCGTCTTTCAGAATCGGCTCGGCACGTCCCCACAACTGACTGCCATCACGGTTCATGATCGGCTCGGCCGAATACTGCGCCAGGTAACTACGGCGGTACTGGTCGGTCGTATTGGCGCCGCTGCGGTGAAATGTGCGGCTGCTGAAAACCACGATGCTGCCGGCCGGCACGATAGCCGGTTCGCCCGGATCATCGCCGTGATAGCCGACCTTGTCATTCGTCCGTTCCTCGACCACATGCGAGATGATCTCGTCAGACGAATCGCGCCCGTCGCGTTGATAGGGCAGGACGTAGACCGTGCCATTCTCGATCGACATGTCATCCAGCGCGCACCAGCAGGAGAGATAAGCGCGGTGATAATGCCCGACATAGCCGGAGTCTTGATGCCAGGCGAATTTGCTGTCGGTGTCGGCCGCTTTCACCACATATTGCTCGTTGAAAAGGAAGGCGTCATCGCCCAGGGTGGCGCGGCAGATCTCCGCCATTAGCTCGCTGAAGAGAAACTCAGTCATGATCGGGCTGGATTTACTGCGATTGCCGATGAAATAGCGCTTCTTGTAATGCGTAATGCCCTGCGTCTCGATGCCCTTGGCTTCCATATCACGGTCGTAATCTTCCACGTAGCGCAGGCACTCGTCGCGCAGGGCAGCCAGCGCCGGCTCGGGAATGACAGATTCCAATATGAAGTAACCATCACGATGATACTGTTCAACTTGTTCAGGCCTGACCAACGGCATCATTCGCGCTCCTGTCGTTTGCAGTTCGGGCAATTATACGATTCAACGCGCCCTTGTGAACAGTTTTGCTGAAAAATAACGGAATCCGCTGACCTTCCGCTTGATAGGCTGGCGCTACTTAATCGCCGTGCCCTGCGCTAAACTGCTCCACAGCTTATCCACCGACGTTGGAGATTCTCCATGCGCGACCGACCTAATATCGTACTCTTCCTCACCGACGATCACGGCGCTTGGGCGAATGGCTGCTACGGCAACGACGAAGTGGCGACGCCGACCCTCGATGCCTTGGCGGCAGCGGGAACGCGCTTCACTAACGCCTATACGCCGACACCCGTCTGTTCGCCGGCGCGCGCCTGTTTACTTACCGGCAAGACCGCCTCGCAAGTGGGCATCCATGACTGGCTGCAAGAAGCCATCCCCGAAGTCGGCGAGCGCGACTGGCTGCGCGGGACCAAGACGCTATTCGAGTACCTGTCGGACGCGGGCTATCACACCGGCTTGAGCGGCAAATGGCATTTGGGACAATCGCATCTGCCGCCAAGTGGGGCCGATTACCACTTTGGTCTGCCCGGCTGGCAGGGCGCGCACAATACGCCTTATACCTACGTGCGCAACGGCGAGATGATTGAGCTGGACGGCAACAAGTCGCAATTCATTACTGACCACGCGATTGAATATCTAGATAGCGTGCCTGCGGACAACCCCTTCTTCTTGAATATCGGTTACATCGCCACCCATTCGCCCTACGCGCAGCAGACGCACGATCCGCAGCAGACCGCCCGTTATCAAGATTGCCCCTTCGACGAGATTCCAGAATACGAGCCCCATCCCTGGGTCAAGAATGAAGGCGGCGGCAACGACTTAAGTGAACAAGAATTGCGCGACCGCTATATCGGCTACTACGCCGCCGTCAGCGAGATTGACGATAATGTCGCCCGCGTCATTGCCGCTCTGAAAGCGCGTGGACAGTGGGAGAATTCGATCATCATCTACACCTCCGATCACGGCTGCGCCATTGGGCATCAGGGCTTCTTCGGCAAAGGCAACAGCACTCGCCCGCTGAATATGTACGAGATCTCGCTGCAGGTGCCGCTGATCATTTCCGGCGGCGGCATCCAGGCGCAACTGCTCAATCAATATGTCGATCATTACGATACATTTCATACGATCTGCCAGCTTGCGGGAGTGGCATTGCCGGACGAGACTTACGCCGGCAGGTCATACGCCGACATGCTGAACGGCGTGCAAGCCGACTGGGACAATACGCGCTTCGGTGAATACGGCGACCTGCGCATGATCCGCGACGAGCGCTGGAAACTGATTCTGCGCTACCCCAAGGGACCGCAGGATCTCTTTGATCTGCAAAAAGATCCTGCTGAGAATGTCAATTGCTATGAGAAACACCCGCAGGTGGTCGCGGAATACCAGGCGCGGCTGGATGCCTTTTATTCTGATCACGAGGCGCCGGCACTGACGGGATTGCGTGTCAAGCAACAGCCGCTGCACAACGATGGCAGCGAAGCCTGGCGCGATGGCCGGCGTGAAGCCCGCGGCTTGCAGGTGTACTAGTCAAGCAGATCCGCGCAGCAGTGTTGTTGAGCTAGATACCTGCTATGCGAGAATATACTTCGATTCACGTGGGAAAAGGCTGCGAACAAGCTCAGGTTTTCTTCTCCCCCTCCCTGATGCTTCGGGTGATCTTCCCCCGATTTTGTGGACACAAGGATTGTCCAATATGATAGGGACTGGAGGGGAAGATGGCGGACATAAAGAAGTATCCGGACGAGTTCAAACGCGAAGCATTGAAGTTGGCTGCACAACCTGGAATGAAAGTGGGCCAGGTCGAACGTGATCTGGGCATCACGCCGGGACTGATCTACAAGTGGCGTCAACGATTTCGTGTAGATGAAAATAGCGATGAATTGAAACCGACTGCGGAGCGTGAGGCGGATGCCGAGATTCGTCGTTTAAAGCATGAGTTGTCGATTGCACGGGAGGAGCGAGATATTTTAAAAAAGCTATCCAAGTGTTCTCGCAGGATCGACCGCGATGAAGTTTCGATTCATTGAGAGTCACCAAGCACAATTCAGTGTACGGCGGATGTGCCGGGTGTTGGAAGTATCAAGCAGTGGCTTCTATGCTTGGTTGAAGCGGGCTGTCAGCCAGCGGGAGCGGGACAACGAAGCGCTTTTGCGGCGGATTCGCGACATCTTCGAGCGCAGTCGCCAGCGCTACGGCAGTCCACGGATCCACGCGGAGTTATGGGCAGCGGGTTGGCGAGTCAGCCGCAAGCGGGTTGCGAGTTTGATGCGGCTGGATGGCATACGGGCGCGGCGCAAACAAGGCTACGGGGAGCGTAGGCGATCGCATACATCCGGTTTAGCGGCAGCGAACCTACTGCAGCAGGACTTCGCAGCTCAGCGCGTCAACCAGAAGTGGCTGGCCGATATCGTGCAGATCAGAACCGGTGAAGGATGGCTCCACTTGGCGGTGGTATTAGACACATATTCGCGCAGGATTGTGGGCTGGGCTATGAAGCGGAAGGCGGACAGCCAACTGGCGATGGCTGCCCTGAAAATGGCTTTGGGACAGCGGCGTATTAACCGCGACTTGGTCCATCACAGTGATCGCGGCAGCCAATATACCAGCAAGCAATACCGCCAACTCCTGCAGGACAATCGTATCCAAGCCAGCATGAGCGCTGCCGGAAACTGCTATGACAATGCCATGATGGAGAGTTTCTTCGCGACTCTGAAAACGGAATGTTCAGCTATACGCTTTGCTACAATTCAAGAGGCTCGGCAAGCTGTGTTCGATTTCATAGAGATTTGGTACAACCGGCAGCGACGGCATTCTGCCTTGGGCTTCCTTAGCCCGGCACAGTATGAACTCGCTGACGATTAGACAAAATCACTGTCCACCAAAACGGGGCAAGTTCAGCATCCCCAAAATGAGGGAAGGGGAGCTTGGGTTGTATGAGGTGAGAGAGTGTCCCAACGTTCTAGTCTTTGCGCAGGTGGCGGATGCCGGTGGCGGAGGCGACTACAACGTCGTGGGTTAGGTTGATGAAGAGGCCGTGTTCGACGATGCCGGCGCGGGACTTGATTTGCTGCGCTAGTCGGGCGGGGTCGGCGATGGGACCGAAGTCGCAGTCGAGGATGATATTGCCTTGGTCGGTTTGGTAGGGTGCGTCGCCGTGCATGCGCAGTGTTGGCGTTGCGCCGAGGGATTGCAGGTAGGCCGCTTGTGAACCCCAGCCGAAGGGGATGACCTCGACGGGTACCGCCCAGGTCGTGCCGAGTTGATCGACGAGTTTGGAATCATCGACGACGATGACTTGGCGCGCGCTGGCTTGGGCTACGATTTTCTCGCGCAGCAGCGCGCCTCCGCCTCCCTTTATCAGATTGAAGTTGGGATCGACTTCGTCAGCGCCGTCGATGGTGATGTCGATGCGGGGGTGATTGGCGAGGGTCGTTAGCGGGATGCCGAGTTCGATGGCGGCGGCTTCGGTGGCGAGCGAAGTGGGGATGGCGCGGATATCGGACAGGTGGCCGCTTTGCAGGCGCTGGGCGATGCGGCGCGTGGCGAAGATGGCGGTGCTGCCAGTGCCTAATCCCACGATCATGCCGGATTCGACGAATTCTGCGGCGAATTCTGCGGCTTGCTGTTTGAGTGTCTGGATGTTCATGCTGGCTATTATACGGCACAGACACACAAAAACTTACCACCGAGTACACTGAGTCCCGCGAGTATGTAAAGGGAAACGCTGTTGGCGTTCTGGCTTTGCGCGCGAAGTGATGGGCTGAGCGGGAATCTAGCGAAACGCGCGGTGCAGTGGTCGGGTGATTAGGGTATAGTCTGCGAGGTGCATATAAACGACTGATTCTGACGTTGAAAAGGAGTGGAGATGTACAAGACATTGAGTCCCGGCGCGATTGGCATACGGGGTTTGTCCTTGGGGGAGAGTCTCAAGCTGGCGGAAGAGACCGGCTTCGGCGGATTGGATTTCAGCATACAAGAAGCGGCGGAGATTGGCGCGGCTGGCGCCCGGTCGCTGTTTGAGGACGCCGGCGTTAAGTATGGCGCCTGGGGCGTGACGGTGCGGTGGCAGAGCGATGAATGGCGAGATGATTTGGCGGAGTTGCCGCGCTACGCTGAGGTAGGGGCTGAGATGGGGGCTTTGCGCGCGTCGACCTGGTGCCCGCCGTCGTCGGCGGAACGCGAATTCGCCGAGAATTTCGATTGGCATCTTGAGCGCTTCGCGGCGATTGCCGAAGTGTTGAAGGGTTATGGTGTTCGATTTGGCATCGAGTTCATCGGACCGCAGAGCTTGCGTCCGGCGGATCGGCATGGGTTTATCTATACGATGGAGGGCATGCTGGAGTTGGCGGCGGCGATCGGAACGGGCAATGTCGGTTTGCTGCTGGATGCCTGGCATTTGTATACATCGGGCGGAGCGCTGGACGATCTGGACAAGATTAGCAATGCTGACATCGTGAACGTGCACGTCAATGATGCGCCTGCGGGATTGACGATGGCGGAGTACATCGACAATGATCGGCGTTTGCCCTGCGAGACCGGCGTGATTGACCTGGCCGGATTCATGGGCAAGTTGAGCGCGCTGGGTTATGACGGGCCGGTGACGCCGGAGCCATTTAGCAAGCGCGTGAATGCGATCGAGGATCCGAAGGCGGCCGCGAGCTTGACGGCTGAGTATATGGATCAGCTTTGGGAGGTCGCGGGCTTGAGTTGAGCGCGCCAGCGTAGACCGGGCAAAGTCGGGTTTAGGAGCGTGCTCTTGTGTTGACGCCGCAGGATTGGCGCAGGACCAGCGATGTGGGCGTGGTGATCTTTAGGTAGACTTCGGCGGGATTCTCGATGCGCCGCGCTAGACGTTCAGCGGCCAATTCCCCCAGCAAGACTTTGTGCAAGTGGACGGTGGTCAGGGGTGGGAAGGTAAAGTGGGCATCGGGAATATTGTCGAAGCCGGTGACGGCGATGTCTGCGGGTATGCGATAGCCGTTTTGCTGCAGCCAACCCATTGCGCCGATTGCCAGTCGATCTGAGGCGCAGACGATGGCGTCTGGCGCAGGCGACTGCGACATCAGGATGCGTGCGCCGCGCTCACCGAGATCGGGCGTCCAGCCGGAGGGACCGGGTTTGAGGATTTGGTGCAGCGCTGCGACGCTAGGCAGGTTGTTGGTGGCTAAACCCTGGCAAAAGCCGCTGTAGCGAATGTCGGCGTAGCCGGCGACGGTAAGCTCGACGCTGGGCCGGCGCGAAGCGATTGCTGATGCGGACTATGTGATCTGTATGATTCGGCAGGGTGGTCTGGATGCGTTTCGGCTGGACATAGATATTCCCTTGAAGTATGGCGTCGATCAATGCGTCGGCGATACGATTTGCGCGGGCGGCATTATGTATGGGCAGCGGACGATTCCGGCGCTGCTGGACATTTGCCGCGACATCCGCGAGGTGGCCAAGCCCGGCGCGATCTTCCTCAATTACTCCAATCCGATGGCGATGAACACTTGGGCTTGCAATAAGTACGGCGGTGTTCAGACGATCGGTTTGTGCCACGGCATTCAGCATGGTCACGAGCAGATTGCCGATTGCATAGAGCTTTGGGCGCGGCGCGAGGGTTTGATCGCGGCGGATGAGCGGGTGACGCGCGAGGATGTTGATATCATTTGCGCCGGCATCAATCATCAGACTTGGTATGTACAGATTCAGTGGCGTGGCATTGATATTGTCCCGCGTTTGCTGGAATTGTTTGAGGCGCATCCGGTCTTCCGCGAAGAGGAAAAGGTGCGGATTGATGTGCTGCGGCGCTTCGGATATTTCTCGACGGAGTCGAACGGGCATCTGAGCGAGTACCTGCCTTGGTATCGCAAGCGGCATGTGGAGATCAATGACTGGATCAGTTTGAACCGTTGGATTCACGGTGAGACTGGCGGTTATCTGCGCGTCTGCACGGAGGGGCGCAACTGGTTCGAGACCGACTTCCCGAATTGGATGGAAGAGGAGCCGCCGCGGATCGCTGATGAGGCGCGCAGCCACGAGCATGGCTCCCATATCATTGAGGCGTTGGAGACGGGCCGGGTGTACCGCGGGCATTTCAATGTGCCAAATCGCGGTTACATCACGAATCTGCCGGATGGCTGTGTGGTGGAGATTCCGGGATATGTTGACAAGAACGGCATAAGCATGCCGGTGGTGGGAGATTTGCCTCTGGCCTGCGCCGCGACGTGTTCGGCGAGCGTACGCGTGCAGGAGATGGCGATGGAAGCGGCGGTTCATGGAGACGTGACGCTGCTGAAGCAGGCGATGCTGCATGACCCGTTGGTCGGCGCCGTCTGCAATCCGGAAGAAGTCTGGCAGATGACCGATGAATTGCTGGTGGCGCAGGCGGAATGGCTACCGAATTACGACAGGGCGGAGATTGAAGCGGCGCGGGAACGTTTGGCTGAACATGAGCGGCTGGGCACACGGGTGGCGCTGAGCGAGACCGTTGGCGCGGCGCGGCTGAATACACGGACGGTTGAGGAATTGGCGGCGGACAAACTGGCGCAGGAAACGGCGCGGACATCGGACAAGGGGTAGGGCAGGTCAGTGGCTGGGCATCGGGCGACTTGATAAGTCGCCCCTACAGTTTGACATTGTGTGGAGAGGGAATACGATGTCGGCGCTTAGACAAGATGGTTTAGAGACAGACGAGCTAGTTTTGATGAATGGCAGCAACGGCGTGGAGCCGATTTTAGAAGTCAAGAACCTCAAGACGCATTTCTTCACTGACAAGGGCGTCGTGCAGGCGGTGAAAGGCGTCAGCTTTGAGTTGGCGAATGGCGCTTGCAAATCTCGTTTTGTTTAGAGCCACTCTCTTGCTTGACAGAGGGCAAGATATGAACTATAACCCCGCAGTCTGGCCGGTTTCTTTCGGGGTCACGTAAGTCGTCCTATCTCGGTCCGCACAGCAGAGGGAGGCGGGACATAGGAACTGGCATCACTTTGACTCTGTTTATGACATCGGAGGACAGTTTATGTCACGCAAGTTTTTGCTGATTCTCTCCCCGATAGCCGTTTTCATTCTTTCATTCTCCCTCATCCAGGCGCAGGAAAGGCTAGCGCCGCAAAACCTTCGCACTGCCGGCAGCACAGTTTCCTGGGATGCCGTCGCCAATGTCAGCGGCTACCGTTTGCGCTGGGCTCCGCCGGGCGGGCAGCGGCAATTTCATACGCTGGCTCGATCGCAAACCCAATACACATTGCCGGGACTATCGAAGGGCCGTGCCTACCTGGTGTGGGTGCGAGCACTGGGCGATGGCAAGCGCTACGAAGAAAAGGGAGCATGGAGTGCAGTTTTGCTGTTGAGGCTGGCAACGGCTACGGCGGCAGAGCCCAAAGAATTGCCGGCGCCAGATAACCTGCGTCATGTCTCGGGCAGCGCCGTGGCTTGGGACGCGGTCAATGGAGCGGCCGGCTACCGGTTGCGTTGGGGGCTGCCGGGCGGCAAGCAGCGACAGTTTGCGACGGTCGCTGACACAGAAACTCAATATGCATTGACGGGACTGTCGGCCGGTGTGAAATATAGGGTGCAGGTGCGGGCCCTGGGCGATGGCCTGAGCTACGAAGAAAAGGGCGCATGGAGTGTGGCTTTGCCGTTGACGCTAAAGCCGACTGACACAGCAACGGCGACGGATACACCGACGGCCACCAACACACCAACGAATACACCTACCGACACGCCAACCAACACACCGACTGACACACCTACTAATACACCTACTAACACACCGACGAGTACGCCTACTGACACAGCAACGAATACATATACCCCAACGGCGACTTCGACAGATACGCCAAGCAACACGCCTACCCCGCTCAGAGAATGGAGCGTTTGGTACGAGGCGAGAAAGGAATCCTGTGGCAACGACCGGGACTGCGTCTATGAGCGAGAGTGCAAGGTTGCCTGCGAACGGGCCCGTCCCGATACCATTTGCGAGGTAGTCGACTCCAGCGCACGCTGCGGTGAATGGCAGGTTACTGTGGCGTACCATGCTACGCCCACTTACACAGCAACGGATACACCAACTGCGACGAATACGCCCACACCGACGAACACACCTACCGACACACCAACCGCAACGAATACGCCCACTTACACGCCGACAGCGACAAATACGCCGACCAACACACCAAAGCCGACAGCGACAAATATCCCAAAGCCGAAGAAGAAGGACCCTGATCCGACCAATACGCCACGACGAGATCCGCCGCGGGAGGTGACACCGCCGACGGATACGCCAGTGCGGTCCAAGCCTCCGTGCAATAAGAGAAAACAGATCGGGCCAAGTTCCCACCACGTAAGTAGGTATGAACTGCAAGGCGGCATATGTTGGCAAAATACGTATTTCCGTAGCTATTGGATAAACGAATGCACTAGTCAGAAATATACTGTTGATGAATTCATTGGCCGTACAGGTCTGGACGAAAACGCTTGCAGATAGCTCAGTCGGCAGACGAAGCAGGAAGTAGAGTGGCAGCGGTCAGCTTTATCAGCTTAGCGAGTCGAGATAATTGACGTCACTGCTTGGCTGGAGATCATCTTGACAGTTTAGTTCTCACGGCTCCCGATTCAAGAAGTTCTTAATAGGGCCGGGACCACCTTGATGATATAATAGTCTTGCGAAGTGGCTGCATGGGATTGGTGGGTGAGAGTGGCTGCGGCAAGACCACCGTGGGACGCACCCTGCTGCGCCTCTATGATCCCACGGGTGGCGAGGTGCTCTTTCACCGGGCGGATGGCAGCTGGGTGGATGTGGCGAAGGTCAGCCGCAATGAGATGAAGGACTTGCGCAAAGAGATGCGCATGATCTTTCAGGACCCCTTTAGTTCGCTGAATCCGCGTTTGACCGTCAAGGATCTCATCGCCGAACCCATTGTCATTCACGGGACGGCTTCTGGCGCGCAAATCACAGCGCGGGTGGCGGAGCTAATGGAAGCGGTCGGCTTGAAGCCGGCTTACATGGGTCGCTATCCACATGAGTTTTCGGGTGGGCAGCGGCAGCGGATTGGCGTGGCGCGGACCTTGGCGCTGAATCCGCGACTGATTGTGGCGGATGAACCGGTCTCGGCGCTGGATGTTTCGGTGCAGGCGCAGGTATTGAATCTGCTGCAGACGCTGAAGGATGAGCTGCGGCTGACTTTTATATTTATCTCGCATGACTTGTCGGTTGTGGAGCATATCTGCGACAAGATCGCGGTGATGTATGTGGGCAAGCTGGTGGAATTGGCGCCGACTGATGAGTTGCTGCGCAATCCGAAGCACCCGTATACGGAGGCGCTGGTGTCTGCGGTGCCGTCGGCTGACCCGCTGATTAAGATGGAGCGCATCATCCTGGAAGGCGATGTGCCGAGCCCGGCGAATCCGCCTTCGGGCTGCGTCTTCCATCCGCGCTGCCGTTACGCGCAGGATATCTGCCGGGAGGAAGTACCGCCCCTGGTGAATGTCGCGCCGGATCACGTGGCGCGCTGCCACTTTGCTGACGAACTGGAGTTGCAGGGAGTGGTTTATGTCGAAGCAGAAGCATGAGGGAGCGGGCCGGGCATTTGCGGCGCTGGCATACATTTTGCCGGTGGTTGGCGGCGTCATTGGGATGCTGGCAGACGGACGCAATCCACTGACGCGCAGCCACGCGCAGCAGAGCATCGCCGCGGTCATCACGCTGATTCTTAGCTTTCTGGTGTGGATTGCCGTTGGCTATGTGGTGGCCTTGGTCCCGGCGATAGGTCCGATTTTCTCGCTATCATTGTTTTCGCTGGTAATCGCGCTGGCGATTTTCTTGTGCGTGAATTGGATCGTCAGTCTCGTGGTGGCGCTGCGTGGCGAAGAGCGGACGATTCTAATTGCGAACCGGATTGTTCTGCGCTTTTTCTATAGCGCGAGCGCTGAAAAGCGAAACGCCTGACGCTTATGCTGCTCGAGCAATTGCGCGAAGAAGTATGTCGGCTGCACGCTGAATTGCCGAAGAACAACTTGGTGGCCTGGACGAGCGGCAATATCAGCGCTCGCGACCCTGAGACCGGCTTGGTAGTGATCAAGCCGAGCGGCCTGCGCTTTGAAGACTTGAGGCCGGCGAGCATGGTCATCACAGATTTGCAGGGACGCGTTGTCGAGGGCGATTTGGCGCCGTCTTCTGATACGGCTTCACACTGTTACATCTACCGTCACATGCAGCATATCAACGGCGTGGCGCATACCCACTCGCGCTATGCGACGGCGTTTGCCGTGGTGGGCGAGCCGATTCCCTGTGTGACGACAGCGATGGCTGATGAATTCGGCGGGGAGATCCCCTGTTGCGGATTCTGTCTGATCGGCGGCGAGGAGATTGGCAAGCTGGTGGTGGATAAGCTGACGGAGCATCGGAGTCCGGCGACGCTGCTGCAGAATCATGGCGTGTTCGCGTTGGGTGACAGCGCTGAGTCGGCGGTCAAGGCGGCGGTGATGACTGAGGACAACGCGGCGATTGTGTGGACGGCGCGTCAGTTGGGACAGGTCATCCCGATTCCTCAAGCCGAGATCGACAGCTTGCATGAGCGCTACCAGAATGTGTATGGGCAGCGGTAGGGGAATTTGCCACAGAGGGCACAGAGGTTGTGGCCGGCAAATTGAGGCTGTCATTACCGCAGCAGTCTGCACTCAGATTTATTGAAAGAGCTTGACAGAGTTTGCGACCGCAGGTCAAATTGGCTGGCTTGTGTGCTATGAAAGGTATTGATACATGGCATTGAATGACTATCAAATCTGGTTCTTGACCGGCAGCCAGCATCTGTATGGGCCGGAAGCGATTGAGCAGGTCGGCGAGCATTCGCGTGAGATCGCCGCTGCCCTGAACGATGTCGCTGAGATTGCGCTGGAAATTGTCTACAAGCCGGTGCTGACCACAGCTGAGGAAATCTACAGCATCTGCAGCGAGGCGAATACGAACGCGAAATGCGTCGGTGTGATCACCTGGATGCATACTTTCTCGCCGGCGAAGAATTGGATCGCCGGATTATCGGCGCTGCAGAAGCCGCTGCTGCACTTGCATACGCAATACAATCGCGACATCCCCTGGTCCGAGATCGATATGGACTTCATGAATCTGAATCAGGCGGCGCACGGTGACCGCGAATTCGGTTTCATGATGAGCCGACTGCGGTTGCGCCGAAAGGTGGTTGTAGGACATTGGCAAGATCGGAAGGTGCAGGGGCAGATCGCGGTTTGGGCGCGGGCTGCAGCTGCCTGGCGCGAGATGCAAGGCATGAAGGTGGCGCGTTTCGGCGACAATATGCGCTCGGTGGCCGTGACCGAAGGCGACAAAGTGGCGGCGCAAGCGCAATTCGGCTATCAGGTCAATGGCTACGGCGTTGGCGACTTGGTGGCGGTGGTCAATCAAGTGAGCGACGCTGAGATTGATGCGCTGGTCGCGGAGTATGAGGCCACCTATCGTATTAGCGCCGATCTGCGTGCCGGTGGCGAGCGGCATTCGTCGGTGCGCGAGGCAGCCCGGATTGAGCTCGGTTTAGGGCAGTTTCTGCGCGATGGTGATTTTGCCGCGTTTACCACGACATTTGAAGACTTGCATGGTCTGGCGCAACTGCCGGGCTTATCGGTGCAGCGTTTGATGGCGGCCGGTTATGGCTTCGGCGCGGAAGGCGACTGGAAGACGGCGGCGCTGCTGCGCTCACTTAAGGTGATGGCGGAGGGGTTGGAGGGTGGCACCTCGTTCATGGAGGATTACACTTATCACTTCCATCCTGACAATATGGCAGTGCTGGGCGCGCATATGTTGGAGGTTTGCCCGAGCATCGCGGCGAGTAAGCCGAGCCTGGAAGTGCATCCGCTGGGTATCGGCGGCAAAGCCGATCCGGCGCGATTGGTATTCGATACCCCTGCCGGGGCTGCGCTGAATGCCTCGCTGGTGGATATGGGCGATCGCTTCAGGATGATAGTCAATACTGTCGATGTGATTGAGCCGGAAGCGCCATTGCCGAAGTTGCCGGTGGCGAGAGCGCTGTGGCAGCCGCAGCCGAATCTACAAATTGGCGCTAGCGCCTGGATTTACGCCGGCGGCGCCCATCATACGGTATTCAGTCAGGCGCTCAGCAGCGAGCATATTTACGACTTTAGCGAGATGGCTGGCATCGAGTATGTGCCGATCGACGAGTCGACGGAACTGCGCAGTTTCAAAAACGAGCTGCGCTGGAATGACCTGGCTTATAAGTTTGGTGGCTGAGGCGGGCGCATCGGGTTCTTGTCAATAAAGTTCCCGCTAGTGTGTTCCCTCCATTTCCATGGTTGGTCGTCCAAGGCATAGCCGAGGGCAGGTACTTGCCAAACGATTGCCGTCTGCTATAAAGTAATTACTATGGATTACTACCGCCTCAGCGTGACAGTACTGGCATTGGTATATGCAAGCGGATAGAGGAATCTGACTATGGCATCTACGACGGACTCCACACAGCACGTCGGACTTGTCCGCAATTTGGGTTTATTCGACATCACGATGATCGGCGTCGGCGCGATGATCGGCGCGGGCATATTCGTATTGACCGGCATCGCTGCTGGAACGGCGGGTCCGGCGCTGATCCTGGCATTTGCCATGAATGGCGTCATCACTGTGCTTACGGCCATGGTCTACGCGGAGCTGGGCTCGGCGATACCGGAAGCGGGCGGCGGGTACCTGTGGGTGAAGGAGGGCTTGCCGGGACCCAACGGATTCCTGGCGGGCTGGATGAGCTGGTTTGCGCATGCGGTGGCGGGCAGCCTCTACGGCGTCGGCTTCGGCGGCTTCGTTTATGAGCTATTGCGGATACTTTTCCTTGATCCGACTTTACATCATGATGAGCACGCGAGTATCTTCCTGTCGGGTCCGCTGCAGTTGCCCTTCGGGCTTACACTGAGCGAAGGAGATCTGGTGCAAAAGCTTTTCGCCGTTCTGATCATTCTGCTATTCCTTTATATCAATTACAAAGGCACATCGGAGACGGGCGCGGTAGGCAATATCGTAACTGTGTCGAAAGTCATCATCATATTGATTTTCATCGTCAGTGGCTTGTTCGTGATTTTTGGCGAGCCGGCGCGCTTTGAGAATTTCCAGCCATTTGCGCCGCGCGACATCATCGGCATCGTCAGCGCGATGGGTTTGACTTTCATCGCCTTTGAGGGCTATGAGATCATCGTGCAGGCGGGCGAGGAAGTGCGCGAGCCGCGCAAGAATATCCCGCGCGCGATTTTTCTTTCACTGGCGATTGTCGTGCCGATTTATATGTTGGTGGCTTTTGTCATCCTGGGGGCGGTGGATCCGCCGGAGGGTGTATTCATCTTCGAATGGTTGGGCGATCTGGGGGAGATTGGTATCGCCCGGGCGGCGGCGCAGTTCATGCCTTTTGGCACTTTCTTGATCATGGTTGGCGGCTTGCTCTCGACCATGAGCGCGCTGAACGCCACCACCTTTTCTTCCACGCGCGTTTCCTTTGCCATGGGGCGGGATAGAGCGCTGCCCGATGGCTTCTCGAGCGTCAGCGCCAAGACACGCACCCCGCATGTGGCTTTGGGCTGGTCGGGCGTTTTGATTCTGTTCGTTGCCCTTACCTTGCCGATTGAAGATGTGGCGGCATCGGCAGATATCATGTTCATTCTCTTGTTCTTGCAAGTCAATATGGCGGTGATTACCATCCGCAGCAAATATGGCAAGGACCTAAAATACGGTTTCTTGCTGCCATTTTTCCCGATTCTGCCGATGGTCGCCATCGGTATGCAATTCTTGCTGGTCCTGTCACTCTTCGAGGTATCGATAATCGCCTGGGTCTTCGCGGGGGTCTGGATCGGCAGCGGCTTCCTGCTCTATTTCTTCTATGCGCGACCGCGGCAGGAGAAGGCACACCGTACACCGGTGGTGCAACAGACCGAGCTATTGACGCCTACGCAAGAAGCGCCCTATCGCGTTCTGGTGCCGGTAGCCAATCCGGATTCGCTTTCGACCTTGTTGCCGCCGGCGGTGCATGCGGCCAAGATGAACGGCGGCAAGGTGACACTTTTGCATATCGTGACCGTGCCTTCGCCGACGCCTTTGTCGTCGGGCCATCGTTATCTTGCCGGCAGTGAAGCCTTGCGGGAGAAGGCGCTTTCAATGGTGCATGATAATGAGGTGGCGCTGGATTATATCGTGCGGGTGGCGCGGCGGGTGGCGCCGGCCATCATCGACACGGCGCAGGAGCAGCGAGCGGATCTGCTAGTGATCGGCTGGCAGGGGGTCAAGACGATTGAAGGCAGGACCGTGCTCGGTTCCAATATTGATCAGGTGTTGAGCGAGGTCAATTGTGATGTGTTGATGCTGCAGCCGGGCAAGACGGCAGAGGCAAGGCGGATCTTGATGCCGATCGCGGAGCCTCGGCAGGTGGGCTACTCGCTGCGCTTGATTCAGTTGCTGTCGGCAGCCGAAATGGACCTGGATTTGCTTCATGTTTTCTCTTCGGATACGCTTAATGCGGAACAAGAGCGGATGATACGCTCCTTGCAGCGGGAAATAGACGAACTGAAAGTGACTGGCAAGCAAGTCACCTTGATCACTGAGCAAGCACGGGATCGCGTTGATGCGATCGTCGAGATATCCCGGGACTATGACTATGTGGCGTTGGGCGAAACGCGTGACCCGGGTTATCAGCAGCGCATCTTCGGCAATACGTCGATGATTATCGCTGAGCGAATGCGGACGCCGGTCGTTCTGCTTCATCCGGAGACGAGTGCAGTTGGCTTCGGCCTGCAACGAATGTTTGGTTGGATTGGCGGTGGCTACGCCTCGGTCGACCCGGAGTCTCGGGAACGGCTGGAGGAGCAGGGCTATATCGAAAACGGTCAAGCGCCGTCAGACGGCAAGCTGAAGTCTTCGGTGAACCAGCCCGTGGTCTTGCTGATCGGCGCTTTGACGCTGATTGCGGCCTTCATGATGTACGCTGGCAGCGGCGGTACACTTACTTGGATTGGTGTGCTGCTCTACTTCGGCGCCTTGTTGGCATTCACGATTGTGTCGGTGCGGGCGTCCAATGCGCCTAGCTAGATAGCCGATGGCTACGCGCTGCTTTTTCGCTGCTCGATTTGCTGCCGCAGGCGCTCCATCAGGTCGACACCCATCTGGCGGCAGAGGTCGATCATATCGATGGGCACCCAATTCTCGATCAAGAATTCGCCTTCGCGTTTCCACCAATCGAAATCGCGGATGGTCATGAGCTTGCCCGTGGCCGGGATGCCGGCGTAGTCGCCGTGGTTGTATGAGAAGACGGTATCCCAGATGCCGCCGCAGCAATATTTTCCTTCGCCGATGAAGCCCATCACGCGGCCGCCGCCATCGTGGCTCAGCCCGCGATCGCCGAAGCCGTGCAGCCAATTGCGCTGATGGAAGTCTTCAAATTCCTCGAGCGTAAAGCAGCCGCCGATCCCGCTGGGACCGTACCATTTCATGTCTTGGCGCCAGTATTTGCCCTGTTCCATACGGCTCATGTCGCCGCCGTCACGGCTGCGGACGTAGCGCTCCAAGCCGCGGCCCATCGCTTCGACCAACTGGAGACTCTTGCGTGATTCGAGTGGGTCTTGCTCGGTCAACAGGATGCCGTCTTTGGCGACCGGACCGGGGACTTTACCGCCTTCCGCGCCAGGCGCCGGTGGCAGGACTTGATAGCCGGCCTGACGCATGACGGCTAGGACATCAAGCTGCAGATAGCATTCGGCGATCTTGCCTTCACGCATCACGTAAAAGACGCCGAACCAGATATTTATCTTCTTGCCGGTGGCGGGAATGCCCAGCCAATCATTGACGAAGGCGCCGGTGAGGTAGCCGCAGCCGCTGACCCATTCTGTGCCTTGCTCGGTGCCGTAAACACTATCGCCGCTTTCGATGCCGCCCATGAAGACATCGGGCGCGAATTTCAGATCGGGGAAGGAATGGGAAAACGGCAGCCAGAAACCCGAAATCAGACCATCGACGCCGACGATCTGATCAATGGGCGCGGAGGCATTCCAGTCGACGTCATCGTGAACGGCGGCGCGAATCGCATTCGGCAGGTTGTCGACGCCGACATGATTCAGCTTCTGCCAGTAGTCCCAGACGATCTCTTTATTCTTTTGATTGAGCAGATTTGACATGATTATTACCCTTTCATTTTTGGACAGCGGAATGCGTTAATTCTAATTCTCTGAGGGCTTTGCGTGACGTGGCAGCAGAATGCCTGCCAAGACTAATGCCCAGGCGAGCAGCGCCCAGATGGTGAAGCCCGGAACAAAGCTGCCCAGCAGGTCGCGCGAGGTGCCAACGACGATGGGCGAGATGAACATGCCGAATCCGGCAATGCTCAGCGAGGCGCCCCAGACCACGGTGATTTTGCGCGGGGTCATCCAAGGGAGCTGCATCGGCAATGTCAGCAGAATTGGCTGGTAAACCCAGGTGCCGATGCCCAGCAGGACGACAGAGACATAGATGGCGGTGGTGTCGGTGAACAGGAAGGCGCCGAAGGCACCGATGCCGACCATGATGCCGGGCACGATGAAGAAGGGACGCCGTGCCTTGATCTTCAGTGTCAAGTAGCCGCCGACCAGGACGGCGACCACACCAATTGAGGGGAGCAAGCCGGTGATATAACCGGCCTGTTCCAGGGTCATGCCGCGGAATTCGTGGAGAAAGGCCGGCAGCCAACTGGTAACGGCAGCGTAATTGATGAAGACCAAGGCATCGCCGACCACCAGCAGGAAAATGGTCCGATTGCGAAATACTTGCCAGACCTCGCGCAAACTGAAGATTTTGCTGGCTTCCTGCGTGGTGGAGCCGGTTCGACCGTATATGCTCCAGGCGATGGCGCCTAGCAGACCTATGGCGCCGAAGACGCCCAAGACCGCTTCCCAGGCTAGGTGATGCGACAGGGGCACTGCCAGCGAAACCGAGAGCGCGACCCCTAAGCTGATGACTACAAGCAGGAGCGTGTTGACAATTGGTACTTCCCGCGAGGGGAACCACTGCATGATGAGAGATGCGCTGGCCGTCATCATCAGACCCGCTCCCAAGCCGTAGCCGAGGCGCAGCAGTAGCATGCTGGGCAGATCGGGCGCCCAGGGCGATAGTGCCAGCAGGCCGATCATGAACCAGCTTAGCGTAATGCTGCGATGCAAGCCAAAGCGATTAATGATGAGGCTGCCGGGAATGCCGACGAAGGCTTTCACTATGGTGGGCAAGGCAATCAGCAGGCTGGCGCTGGCACGGGTTATTTCGTAGTCGTCAATGACCAGGGGCAGCAGCGGCGTCACGCTAAAGAAATTCAGTCCGATAGAGATATTGGCGGCGAGGATGAGCGCGGCGATCACAAAGCGATAACGCGGGTGGACCCTTGCCTCAGTCGCAGTGAGTTCGCTGAATGTGGCCGTCAAGCCTTAGCCTTTCACGGCGCCGGCCGTCAAGCCTTTGACGAGCTGGCCCTGGAAGATGAAGACGACGATGATGATGGGCACGGCGGCTGAAACCGCTGCGGCAGCGGCGAGGGTGATATGCCCGGGATCTTCGCCGGCGGCGTATTTTGAGATGGCGACGGTCAGCGTCCAGTTGGATTGGGTGAGGATGCGCACGAGCAGAAAATCGCTATAGGCGAGCAGGAGAGTAAAGAGCGCGGTGGAGATGATGCCGGGCCACATGATGGGAATGATAACGCTGATGAAGGCAGTCAGGCGGTTGGCGCCATCAACCATGGCCGATTCTTCGATTTCTTTGGGGATGTTCATGAAGAAGCTGCGCAGCATCCAGATGGTGAAGGGCTGGTTGATCGCGACCAGCGTGATGATGAGCAGGATATGGGTGTCGTAGAGGCCCGAGCGCTGCCCGAACCACCAATAAGGCAGGATATAAGCCATGCCGGGCAGGGAGCGGAAACCGAGCGCGGTGACCAATATGATCACGCCGGCCAGCCCGCTGTAGCGCGCCAGTCCATAACCGGCCAAACAGCCAATGGATATCGAAACGCAGATGGTGCCGGCGGTCACGATGATGGTATTGAGAAAGTAGTTGTAAAAGGTCTCGGTCTTGATGAAGCGCGGAATCAGCAGCAGGGTGATGAAACCGGCGACGAGTACGGCCAGGTATACAAAGCCGCGCGAGACCGGAAAACGTTTGGCGTTGATGGCGAGCATTGTCAACAAGCCGAATATCGCCAGCAGGATTAGTGTAACCAGCAAAGGGTCATTCGGAATTGTCTTCAGCCAGAGATCGGTGTAATTGTCCAAAGTGGGTTCAAAGATGAACAATGGCACACGTGAATTGGCTTGCCGCGGGGTTTTGAACGATTGGATGGTCGTCCAAAAGAAGGGTATCACGCTGAAGACGGCGTAGAGCGTCAGAATGGCGTAGATGACGGCGAGAATGTAGCGATTCTCAATCCTTCTCATGCTAGCGCTCCTCGGTCTGTTCTTTGTAAGTGCGATAGAGGAAGGGCACGAGCACGATGAGGATCATGATTACGGTGATGACGGACATGGCATTGGCTTTGCCGAGGCGTTTCACACTCATTGCCGTGCGGAAAGTGTAGAGCATCATGACTTCGGCTTTGTAAACCGGGTTCTGCTCGGTGAGCACGAAGACGCTATCAAAGACGCGATAGGCATCCATGATCGAGATCAGGGTGATGAAGACGAATAGCGAGCGCAGGTGGGGGATCATGATGTGGCGGATTTGGCGGAGGCGACTGGCGCCGTCGATCATCGATGCCTCGACCATTTCATGTGAGATGGTCTGCAAGCCGGCGAACAGGACGATCATGGCAAAGGGGGTGGCCGCCCAGAGACTGTGCAGCAGGATCAGGAATTTCACGGAATGTTCGGTGAAGATGAAGCGCGCGCCGAATAGCTCGCGGTATGCCCAGGCGATGATGCCGCCCGATTCAAAGAGCTGTTTCACCATTAGTGTGCCGACGACTGGCACGACTATAAAGGGCATGAGGAAGGCGGCTATATATATGCCACGGATGCGCCTGGAAGTTTGGTCGAGCAAGACGGCGATAAGGAAGCCGACGCAAATCTGTAGCGGAACGGCGATCAAGATAAAGGTCAGGGTGAAGGAGAAGGCTTGCCAGAATTTCTGATCATTGAGGACTTCGAGGTAATTTGCCAGCCCGATGAACTCCGGCGTGTTGATATTGCGAAAGGTGAGGAAGTTCATGCTCAGCCAGACTGAGGTGACCAGGGGAAAGACCATCAGCAAGAGCATGACGATCAGGCTGGGCGATATGAACATGTAGAAGGTTTTTCTGTTCATGAGAGTCGGCTGCGTTTGTCAGTGGACGTAGCGAACGATAGAGCCTGCATTTTTTGCCGTCGTCAGCCCTCACTTTGCGAAGGAGGACTGACGACAGTGGAATCAAAAACGCGAAAAATCCGCGCAGGGATCTGCTATTCGCTGATGAAGCCTTGAGCGGTCGCCTCTGCCAGATATTCTTCGGCAGCGCTAGCCAGGGCTTCTTCCGGCGTGAGGTCGCCGGTACCGACCAGCGGCAGCCAGTTTCCGAGCGCGGTACGCGCCAGCGCGGCAGCCGGGTTCAGTGAATTACCGCCGACACCCTGGCCGAGGGAGATGGCCATGGCAGGGAGATTGCGGCCACCGACACCACTTTCGCCGACGGAGGTACGAACGACGGCGCCATGTGCCGCGCCACCTACTTGACCATCAAAGTCAAAGGTTTCCATGATCATGCGGAAAGCCAGATCCGGATCAACACCGCCGCGTTTTGTGATCGAATAAGCATCGATCCAGGCGGATCCGCCCAGGATGCCACTATCCGGGTTGGGCGCGGGGGAGGGCGCGAAGCCGATGGTGCCAACGTAGTCCGACTTGTCTGGATCATCCATATTGGCGGCGCGGCTTGCCCAAATGTGGACGAAGGCAAGCGTGCCAGTTTCCATACCGATTTCGCTGTCGTCGATGCTGTAGGTTAAGCCTTCGACGCCCATGCAGCCGTCGACAACTTCCTTCATCTTGGTCAAGGCGGCGACGCCTTCGTCGCCATTGAAAGTAGGTGTATTGTCGTCGTCATTCAGATACTTGCCGCCGAAGGATCTGATGAAGTGCATGAACTCGATCTCCCAAGCCCAGCCTGCATGGAGGTTCATGGTGAAGGGCAGGTCGATGCTCGGCTCGTCCTTGAGTACGCCACAGGCGTCGATCACGTCGTCGTAAGTTGTTGGGACATCCAGACCGTGCTGTTCGAAGAGATCGGTACGATAGAAGAGGTGCATGGTATTGGACATGAAGGGCACACCGTAGATATTGCCATCTATTGATGCCGCATCCCAGACCGGTTGCGGGATATCGTCAAGGTTGTATTCTTCGCGATACTGCTCGATCAGGTCATTGAGCGGCAAGAGCGCGTCAAAGTCGGACAGCGTAACCATGCGGGCCGGGACGGTATGCAGGATTGCCCATGGTGAATCACCGCCGCCGGCCAATGCCAGGTTGGCTTGTTCTTCCGAACTGGCGGAATCGAGCAATTGCGTATTCACGGTGAGATTGTCGACTTCGTTGCATTTCTCTAATTCGTCGGCGAAGAACTCAGTGATGGGAAAGGCCCAACCCATGAAATTTACCTCGGTTGCTGATTCCGGCGAGTCGAGGACGCAAGGATCCATACCGTCTTGCGCCAGGTTCGGCACCACCAAAAGCAGGAGAACCAGGACAGTAAGTAACTTCTTCATTTTCATCTTCCTTTCAACTTTGAAAAGTAAACGATCTGAAGGCTGCCCTGCAGATTCAGGGTTTGCCATCATTTCCCAAACTCAGTTCGCGGACACCGGGCATTCGCGTCTCTCACATGAGACCACACCGGTTGACCCGCGTAAATCAAACTCGAGCGGTACGACTTCTTTAATCGCCGGAAAATCCGGATTCGCGATTTGATCATGGATGATTTCGGTGACGCGGCGTCCGATGTATTCAAGCGGCTGTTTCAGGGTGGTGATGTGCGGCACAGTCGTGAAGCGAGCGCGCAAGCCATCAAAGCCGATGACGGATACATCCTGTGGCACACGGAAGTCATTTTGCTGCAAGGCATTGATGATATCTACCGCTATTAGATCGTGGAAGGCTCGGATGGCGGTAGGCATTTCAGGCAACTGCATCAAGCGTTGCGCGGCTTTGGCGGCGCTGCCAGGCTCGAGGCGCGTTTCCACGATGAGCCTCTCATCGAAGGGTATTGCGGAATCCCGCATGGCATCAAGATGACCGCTGAGATGGGCATCGTTGGCTGTGCCAAGCTCGGGGCGGGTGGTGAAGGCGATGCGGCGGTGGCCCAAGTCAATCAGATGCTGCGTCGCCAGATACGAGCCGCCATAGTAGTCGGGCACGACGGCAGACACTCTTTCATCGGGGATATCACGTCCGATGACGACGAGGGGGAAGTTGTCCTCCATGAGCATGTTCATGGTATCGGGATCATAGCGTGTGGAGAACATGATGACGCCGTCGACTTCACCGGCGCGGCAGGTTTCCAGCAGGTGGCTCGGATCATGGTCGGTGATTGTGTAAATAACCAGATTCTTGCCCAAACCTTGTGCGGTCATGACTGCGCCGGGCAGGATTCCGGAAAGGTAGTCCACCACATAGTCGACGGCGGTATTCAAGAACAAGCCGATTCTGTCGGTTTGGCCGCGGCGCAGATTGCGCGCGGTTGCGCTCGGCTGATAGCCCATTTTACTGGCGGTCTGTTGTACACGATCGCGGGTTGCGGACGACACGTCGGTGTATCCGTTAAGCGCTTTGGAGACCGTCGCCTTGGAAAGCTCAAGCTGCTCGGCAATGTCGCGAATAGTAGTTGGCATGGACTAGAAAGTATCGAAACCGTTTTCGTTAAATCGAATTGTAACGCAGTTACTCGATGAGACCAAATGCTGCTGCGTTTTCGCTTGAGGCGAAGTGCGCGAATGGCGAAGTGTGGGTACACTTTGCCGCAATTGACCGCTTCCTTCCAGATAATATCTGGCGAGGGCTGGTTCATGATTCCGAATGGTCGACTTGAACGACAGTCAGAAGGAAGAATAGAATGACCGACACACCTTCCGAGAGGACGCAGGAAATCAGGCGGCAGTTGCTGGATAGCCTCGAATGGCGCTGCATCGGACCGCATCGCGGTGGGCGAGTGGTGGCGGTGGCTGGGGACGTATCGCAGGTGATGACGTTTTACATGGGCGCTTGCGCTGGAGGTGTCTGGAAGACGACTGATGGCGGACTTTATTGGCGCAATGTATCCGACGGCTATTTCAATACGGCGGCTATAGGCGCGTTGGCGGTCTCGGCGGCAGACCCCAATGTGATCTATGCCGGCACGGGCGAAAGCACGATCCGCGGTAATGTCTCGCATGGCGATGGCGTGTACAAGTCGGACGATGCCGGCTTGAGTTGGCAGCATATCGGGCTTAGTGATACGAGGCATATCGGCAAGATCGTGATTCATCCGCGCGACAGTGATGTCGTATTTGTGGCGGCATTGGGCCACGCATTTGGACCGAATGAAGAGCGCGGTGTCTTCCGGTCGACGGACGGCGGGGGCAGTTGGCAGAAGGTGCTGTATAAGAGCGAGCGCGCCGGCTCGCACGATATTGCAATGGATGTCAATAATCCGCGTATTTTGTTCGCTGCGGTTTGGCAGGCGCAGCGCTATCCGCACAAGCTGGAAAACGGCGGACCGGAATGCGGCTTGTGGCGGAGCATGGACGGCGGCGACAGCTGGCAGGAGATCACGCGCAAGCCCGGTTTGCCGACGGGTCTGCTGGGCAAGATTGGCGTGGCGATTTCGCCGGTACAAGCGGGACGGGTCTGGGCGGTGATCGAGGCCGAGGATGGCGCGGTCTTCCGCTCCGATGATTATGGCGAGACCTGGATCCGGCTAAGCGAGCAGTCGCTGCTGCGGACACGGCCCTGGTACTACATGCATGTCACCGCCGATACGCAGGACCCGGACACGGTGTACATCCAGAATTACAGCATGTGGAAGTCGATAGACGGCGGCGCGACCTTCAAGACTTTGCCAACACCGCACGGCGATGAGCACGCCCTCTGGATTGACCCGCAGGACAATCAGCGCATGGCGCGCGGCAACGATGGCGGCGCTTGCGTCTCCTTCAACGGAGGTCGGAGTTGGTCATCGATCTACAATCAGCCGACGGCGCAGCTCTACCACGTCTGCACCGATGATCGCTTTCCCTATCGCGTATACGGCTCGCAGCAGGACAATACCGCCATCACGGTGCCGAGCGCGACTGTCGACGGCGCGATCCACGAGCGTGACTGGTATGCGCCCGGCGGTGGTGAAAGCGGTTATATCGCCATCAAGCCGGATGATCCGGACATCGTAGTTGCGTCCGGTCCAATTGGCCAGCGCGCCTATAACGATCTGATGACGCTCTACAATCATCGCACCGGGCAGAAGTGGATTATCACGGTTTGGCCCGAGCTGTATGGCTGGGGCGCCGGCGCCGAGCGAATGAAGTACCGCTTTCAATGGACCTTCCCGATCATGTTCTCGCAGCACGACCCGAATGTGCTCTACGTCTGCAGCCAGCATTTGCACCGCTCGACGAATCTAGGCGCGAGCTTTGAAGTAATCAGCCCTGATTTGACGCGCAATGATCCCGACAAGCTGAAGGCTTCTGGCGGACCGATCACGCGGGACAATACCGGCGCGGAAGTCTACTGCAATATCTTCGCGCTGGCGGAATCGCCGCATGAGCAAGGCGAACTATGGGCGGGCACGGATGACGGTCTGGCGCATATTTCGCGCAATGGTGGACGCGAGTGGCGGGAGATTACGCCGCCCGATTTGCCGGAGTGGGCGCTGATCAGCATCATCGATCTCTCGCCGCATCAGGCGGGTGCCGCGTATCTGGCAGCGACGCGCTACAAGCGTGACGACACGCGACCCTATCTCTACAAGACGACCGACTACGGCGCAAGCTGGACCGCCATTACGAATGGCATATCTGAGCACGAGTTTACTCGTGTCATCCGCGAGGACCCGAACCGGCGCGGACTGCTCTACGCAGGCACGGAAACTGGCATCTATGTTTCCTTCGATGACGGCGCGAATTGGCAACGAATGGGTGGCAATCTGCCGGTATGCCCGATCCATGATCTGGTGGTCAAAGAGCGCGATCTGGTGGTGGCGACGCACGGGCGCTCCTTCTGGATCCTGGACGATTTGTCGCCGCTGCATCAGGCACCGGCTGAGGCAAGCGCAGTCTTGTTCGCGCCGGCGCCGAAAGTGCGGATGCGGACTTATCCGGGCTTTGGTGGCTGGGATGAGAATTATGGCGCGGACATGGTCAACTACGGGGGAGTGGGCACGAGCGTGGCGGCCTTCACCAGCGGCGGCGATTCTGGTCAGCCGCGTTTTCTCAATGCGGGCAAGAATCCGCCGGTAGGCATTGTTTTCGTCTATTATCTCAAGGACGAAGCGGGCTCGGCGGTCGAACTTAATATCCGCTCAGTTGACGGCAAGGTGATAAGAGGGTTCAGCAGCGATCGTGAAGAATTGACCGCGAATGCAGGCGTTAACCGCTTTCACTGGAATCTGCGCTACGAAAGCGCGGCGGCTGTCGCTGGCGTTGAGGGCTGGTGGGAGCGGCCCGATGGACCGCTGGCTGGGCCGGGCGAATATGTGGCGGAGTTGGTCGTCGATGGCGAGCGCAGCGCGCAGCGTTTTGAGGTGCTGGCTGATCCGCGCGTTGAGGCGACGGCGGACGACTATGAAGCGCAGTTGGTTATGCTGCTGGCTGTCCGCGATCGGCTGTCGCAGAACAATGAGCTAATCAACAAGCTGGTGGTGTTAAGGAGGCAGGTGGAGGCTTGGGCGCAACGCAGTGATAGCGAGGCGCTAAGGGTAAGCGCGGCCGCCATCTCCGCCGAGGTTGACGGGCTGCTGCCGGCGCTGATTAACGTTGGTTATACGGAGGCGCAGCTTTATGCGAGCGGCTTGCATGAGAAGTTCAACGCTTTGCTTGACTCGGTCGATAGTGCCGATTATGCGCCGCCGCAGGGTGCGCGCGAGGTCTTCGCGCAGCTCTGCGATGAGCTGGATGGGCATGTCGCCTATTTGAGGACGGATCTGGGCGAGACGGTGGCCGACTTCAACGCGGCGGTGCGTGAGCTGGGGCTGGAGGCGGTTGACCCGCTTTAGATGCCTGGAACCAACCCCCTTTAATTCTCCCCATTGCAATGGTACTTATATACATGAGAACCTAGGAGCAACCGATGAGTGAGTTAATCACGGGGACTGACTTTCAAACCAAAAACCTTACGCAAGTGGAGCGGCGGATTGCTAAGGCAGTGGTCGAAGAATTGGATCCGAAATTTAGCGCTATTGAATCAGACATCGCGGAGATGAAGGTGGAAATCAAGGAAATCAACAAAGTCCTGGCAGAGAATGGGTTGATAATCGAACTGCCACTGACGAGCAGTAAGAAACAAAAGGAGCGAATCATGTCGAATCGAGTAATGATCTCATTGGTGATTGTGTTGATGCTTGCAGTGATCACGGTGCTGGTGTGGAATAACGCAGACTATATTGACACCATAATTTCGATCCAGCGCAACTTCGCAATGCGTATCACTGCTATCGAGCGTTGTCTGCTGGAAGACTTACCGGTCATGTTGTGCGACTTCCCTGGCTCTTAGCTACCTGCTACCCGGACCGTACAAATCCCAATCGGCGTGTCTCATATAGATAATCCGCGTCAGATCAGCGGTTAAAGGGTCTCTGACGTCGATGTCCCAGACAAACTCGCGTTGTTTGCCATAACATTCTTTTTCGAGTCAGATTTTTCCATCTGAATCGTATCGACTGATGCGGCGTCCTTCGTCGTGTTGAATCATGTGGCAGGCTTCGTGGACGAGGATGCTGGCTCCCTCGATGGCGATGCCACCGGCGGCGATTTTGTACATACTGGTTCCCCATTAGTCGGCAAAGGGATTATCCATCCAAGGGTATTTGTGCAGGTCGGCGCGCTGATAGGGGATCTCGGTGAAGCGCGGCGGGATGGCGCCTGGTCCTGCCATATAGATGATCTCGGCGGCGATAGGCGCGAAGCCGGCGTAAAAGTGCTGCGTTGATTTGACTACCAGCAGGCGCTTCGACGAGGGATCGATGTCGAAGTTTGAGAAGACGGTGGGACTGAAGACTTGGCCGCGCTTGCTGTTGACGATGATGTCGATGCCCTGGCAATGCAGGGCGACGGAATCACCGCAATCGATGGACACCAAGCCGTCGCTTTGCGTCCACTGCTGCTGCATGTCAGGGATGATGCCGGTCACGGTGACACGCAGATCGAGAGGATCGCCGGACATCGGTCCCATTTTGCCGCCCAGCCGCAGCTCGAGGGCCGCGCCTTGGCCGGCGGACATGGCGACTTTGACCGCGATCGGATCCCAAATCATGCCGAGCGCCGCCTCCGTCACGCCGCGTTCGAGCAGAGCGCGGAGTACGAAGGTAGAATCGCTGGGCGCGCCGCCGCCGGCGTTATCCGATTGATCGGCGATGACCACCGGCGCTGATTCGGCAGACAGCGCTTTGTCGAGCGCTTCGTTCAGGGTCAGGGAATTTGGATTGAGGGCGTGGCGCAGGGCGAAAAATCGCTCGCCGAATTCCCGTGCTAGTCGCGCTGCCAGCGTCGGATCGTCATCGGTAATCGCCAGCATTTGCGCACCACAGCTGGGCACATCAGCCCAGGGAAAGCAATGGGCCAGCGAGAGCGACAAGGTGCCAGGGTCAGCTTCCCGCGCGATCATGTCATCGACGAAGCCGCGCATCGGCTGGTAGGGCGTCAAATAGAGGCCGATCATTTTGCAATCGAAGAGAGCCATAGTCGGCCGCGTTACGCCTTCGGCGGCATCGGCGATGATGGCGAATAGTTCTTCGGCGCGTTCGTTGATGTCGATATGCGGGTATTCCTTGAAGATCACAATGGCGTCGGCGGTATCGATCAAGTCCTGTGTGACATCGCAGTGCAGGTCGAGTTCCACGCCGACCTTGGCCGCGGGACCGACGATTTCGCGCACACGGCGGACAATGTCGGTTTCGCAGTCGTCGTAGCCCTCGGCCACCATGGCGCCATGCAGAGGCAGCAAGACGATATCGACCGGCATGGCGGCTTCCAGCGCGGTCAGCAGCTCATCGCGCAGGCTCTCGTAAACCGCGCGGACGGTGGCGCCGGCTGGCTGGGCGAAGGCGTAGAGGCTGAAGACGTACTCCCAGCCGCGTTCCTGGCAGCGACGGCTGAAGGTATTCAAGGGTCCAGCGAAGCCACCGATGTCGAGTTCGCCGGTTACATCGGCGGCGCGGATAATCTCGAAGTCAGCCAAGCCTGTCGGCATTGGGGAAAAGGTGTTGGTTTCGGTTGCTATCCCGCCGGCGAAGACTCTCATGGGCGCTGCTCCTTTTCTCGTGAAGTCATCAGAATATAGACTTTTCACAGCTTCGGCGCAAGAAATTGTGCGGCGCTGGTTGCGGGGGCAAGCTGGGTTGCTATAATATGCTATGCTTCACAACCCGCACGATGCTCGGCTATCTGCGAAGGGAAGCCACTTGAAAGCGATTACGATTCGATCCATCGAATTACATACGGTGCTATTGCCTTACCTCGCGCCCTTCGAGACCAGCTTTGGCGCCGAGACCGATAAAGTGGCTGTGCTGGTTGAGCTGACTACTGAGGCGGGCGTGGTCGGCTGGGGCGAATGCTCGATCGAGTTTTGGCCCGGTTACGGTTACGAGACGGCTGTGACCGCCGAGCACATTTTGGCGGAGTTCATGGCGCCGGCAGTGGTCGGTGAGACAATCGGCGATCCGCGGGACTTCCCGGCACTGATACGGCGCTTCCGCGGCAGTCATCATGCGCGCGCTGGTTTGGAGGCGGCCGTCTGGGATGCCTTCGCCAAGACGAACGATATGCGGCTCACGGATTGCTTCGCGCAATATGCGCCAGCGGGTCACGAATCCGAGGGACGGGCGACAGTCGGTGTCAGCATCGGCATTCAGCCCTCTCTCGATGCCACCGTGGCGGTTGTGAACAAGCGCCTGGACGAGGGCTACGGGCGCGTCAAGCTCAAGATCAAGCGCGGCTGGGATGTGGAAGTAGCGCGCGCTGTCAGAGCAGCGCATCCTGATATTTTGCTGATGCTGGATGCCAACAGCGATTATCGCCCACAAGACGCCGAGCACCTGGCGCAGCTCGATCAATTCAATCTGCTGATGATCGAGCAGCCGCTTTCGCACGATGATATCTATCAGCACGGGCAGTTGCAGAAGCGATTGCAGACGCGGATTTGCCTTGATGAGAGTGTTAAATCAGCGAGTGACCTGCAAGTGGCGCTGCAAGTGGGCGCGATACGGATTCTTAATCTGAAACCGGCGCGGGTCGGTGGATTCACGGAAAGTTTGGAAATGTACCGCATTTGCGCCGAAAGTGACTTGCCGCTCTGGGTTGGCGGGATGCTGGAAACGGGCGTGGGACGGGCGGCAAATGTGTCGTTTGCTGCCTTGCCGGCGGTCAACTTGCCCTCGGATATCTCGGCGACTGATCGCTATTTCGCCGCTGACCTGACGGAGCCGCCCTTTGTGCTGGGCGCCGATAGTACGCTGGCGGTGGCGGATGGCTATGGCATCGGCGTCGAGGTGCAGCGCGATCGGCTGGAAGAAGCGAAGCAGCGCTGGCTGGATAACAATCCCTATGGAGGCGCGTGATGACGCTGGTTGACCGCATCAGGGAGATCATACGCGCGGCAGACATCGACGCTGGCGTGGCGGCCTGGCATATCGAATCGGACACGAAGCTGGATGTCAACGGCGATGCGCCTTTTCCGATGGCGAGCACCTTCAAGATTCCGATTCTGGCGACCGCTTGCCGGCAACTGGAAGAAGGCGTTATCGACCTTGATGCACGCGTGCCGCTGGTCGATGAAGACAAGAGCCTGGGCAGCGGCATCCTGCCTTACTTTGAGAGTGGCTTGGAGCCGACGCTGCGCGATTTGCTGACCTTGATGATTATCATCAGTGACAATACCGCTACTGACATGGTGGTTGATAACTTGGGCGGCACCGCTGTCATTGAAGGATATATGGAGGAGCTTGGGCTGGGGGAGATCAGCTTCAAGCTGAATTGCAAGGAGCTGTTGCGGGAGTTATTCCCGCCGGGGATTGCCGATCTGCCGCGCGAGGAACTGCGCAAGTGGACGATTGAGAATGATGTGCTGCGCGACGGCTTGGCTTTCAGCAAGGGCGCCGAAAACAATGTTAGTTCGGCGAATGCGATGAATGCGCTGCTGTATAAGATGTACGGGGATCTGTTCCCCGACGAGGCGCGCGCGGTCGCTTTTGATATTCTGCATAAGCAGCAATTCAACGTTCGCCTCTCGCGCTTCCTGCCGCCGGGCACGAAGGTGGCGCACAAGACCGGCACGATTGGCGGTATTCGCAATGACTGCGGTATTATCACGATTGGCGAATCGAATCATGTGATCGCAGCACTGTTCACCGAATGGGACGAGGCGCCGTATTGGAATCAACCGGTCGCGCATCATCAGCGTGTCTTCGAAGTGGAGACGGCGATGGGCGAGATCGGACGCGCAATTTACGATGAATTTGCAGTCGCCGATTAAGGCAACAGACGGGAGGGTGTATCGATAAATGTGTCAAATGGGAATTCGATTTACTGAATCGTTTTGGAGGATAAGAAAGTGAAGAAATCAAGATTTGCAGTTTTCGCGTTTGTTATGGTTTTCGCTGTCATGCTTGCTGGCGTCGTTGTGGCGCAAGACGACATGATGGAAGGCAAGGGTGGGCGCTTAGTGGTGGCGGATGCCAGCTCGAATACATCGCTCGACCCCTTTATTTCGTCCTGGCACAGTTGGCCACATTACGCCATCTATCCGACTTTGTTCGCGCGCGCCCTCGACATGTCGTATGTGGGCTTCCTGGCCGATACTTGGGAAGTATCGGAAGATTCAAAGTCGCTGACCATCAACCTGATTGAGAGCGCGAGCTTCACCGATGGCACGCCGATTGACGCGGCGGCGATCAAGTGGAATCTGGACAAGTACGCCAATCCGGAAACGGGCGCCTCGCAGGGTGCGGATCTGATTGACTTGCTTGAATCGGTCGAGATCAATAGCGATTACAGCTTTACTATGAACATGGCTTCGCCCTATGCGCCGCTGTTCTTCGTGCTGTCGGGCTTGGAGATCGTCTCACCGGCTGCTTATGAAGAACTCGGTCCCGATAACTTCGGCACCAGCCCGGTGGGCGGTGGACCCTTCATATTCAAGGAATTGGTCACCGACAATTACGCGCTTTTCGAGCGCAATCCCGATTTCAATTGGGCTCCGCCCGAGTTGTACGATCACGCGGGTCCGGTCTTCCTGGATGAGCTGCAGATCCTCTTCATCGGCGAAGAGCAGACGGTACTGGCGGCGCTGGAAACCGGCGAGGTCTCGCTGGCGGGTATTCCGACGCAGAATTTGGCTGATGCTGAAGCCAACCCGGATATCGATGTGCACGTGGCGCAGTTGAATCAGATCCGCTATGTCGGCTTCAATACATCGAAAGATCCCTGGACGAATCCGGAATTGCGCCGCGCTTTCGCCTATGCGACTGATCGGCAGGAATTTGTTACGCTAGCCTGGGAGGATTTAGCGGAGCCGCTTTATCAACCACTGCCGCCTACGATCTGGGGTCACAACCCCGATTTGGATGCGACCGCGCCGAGCTTCGACCCAGAGAAAGCCAGCGCGATGCTGGACGAACTCGGTTATGTTGATGTCGATGGCGATGGCTTGCGCGAGGACCCGGATGGGAATGCCTGGTCGGTGCCTTTGGCGACTGCATCACCGGATGAATGGCGCCGTCAAGCGGAGGTGCTGGAAGCGCAATGGCGGGCGGTCGGCATCCCGCTGGTTATTGATCTGCTGGAATTCTCGGCGTTGGTCGACCTCACCACCACCGGCGAGCACGATCTCTTCCTGCTGCTTTATGGCTACAGCGATCCGAGCATCCTGACTTACTTCTTTGATCCCGGTCGCAAAGGCGGCAGCAACCGCGCCTGGTTCTCGACTGATGAACTCACCAACTTGCTGACGGCGGCCGATACGCAATTGGATCCGGATCTTCGTTTTGAAGCGGTGACGGCGGTGAGCGAGTACATCATTGAAGCATCGCCCTGGGTATACCTGGCGGTACCGCCTGCCTTGACCGGGGTCCGCGCTGAACTGGAGAACTGGCGGATACATCCGGACTTGAGCTTCTTGTACTGGAATGCCTACTTCGAGACGGAGTAGGGTCAACGCCAGTTCCCGCGTGTCCTGCCCCCATCAAGCGATGGATGCGTGAAGCCATGATGTTCGGTGCTAGCGGGTCAGCCAGTGGCTGACCCCTACAATCTGTGATGAATTTGTAGGGGCGATCCACGGGATCGCCCGTATGTCATGTATTCGTTGAGGGTGGTTCAGGCTTGAGCAAGTATATACTCCGCCGCATCTTGATCGCCTTCCCGCTGATTTTGGCGGTCACTACGGTGGTCTTTGTCATGCTGCGGGTTGCGCTGCCCGGCGACCCGGCCAAGCTTATGGCTGGCGACCGGGCGACGCCGGAACTTATCGAGCAGATTCGCAAGAACCTGGGTTTGGATCGCCCGGTATTCGAGCAGTATCTGATCTTCTTGCGCAACTTCTCGCAGGGCGATTTGGGCCGGTCGGTCAAGTTCCGTGAGCCGGTGCTGGGTGTTATCGTCAAAGCCTTTCCTTTCACCGCCAAAATCACTCTCCTCAGCGTCACCGTCGGCACAACTATTGGTTTGGCTATTGGCATCATCACAGCTGTCTATCAGCGCACCTGGGTTGATAACCTGGGCATTGTGGTGTCGGTGTTTTTCTTTTCTATCCCGACATTTTGGCTCGGATTAATGCTGATTCTGATATTCGCGGTGGGCTTGCGGGTTCTGCCCGTGCAAGGCGCCGGCACCTGGCGCCACTTTGTCCTGCCGGTGGCGACGTTGGCGGTGGGGCAGAGCGCCTTGATCGCCCGCCTGACGCGATCGAGCATGATCGAGGTGCTGAGCACGGATTATGTGCGGACGGCGCGGGCGAAAGGCTTGGCGCCGCGACGGGTTTTGCTCAGCCATGCCCTACAGAATACATTGATTCCGGTGATTACGGTCGTCGGCTTGTCGGTCGGTGGTTTGCTGGGCGGCGCTGTCATCACGGAGAGCATATTCGGCTTGCCGGGTGTGGGTCGACTGGCGATCGACTCGATTAGCAATCGTGATTATCCCATGATTCAGGGCACCGTCATCCTGGTCGCCGCCTCTTTCGTATTTGTTAATCTCATCGTCGATATCATCTACGCCTTTGTCGATCCACGGATTCGATATGAATAGCGCGAGTCAGTTGCGCGACAGCGAACGCCCGACCGGCTTATACACGCTGGTGGTGATGAAGTTCGTGCGCAATCGCGTGGCGCTGGTGGGCGTGGCTTGCTTGCTGTTGATCCTGCTGGCGATTCTGCTCGCGCCGCAAGCGACGCCCTATGATCCGATCCAAAAAGATACGCCGGCGCGCAATCAAGCGCCCTCGCTGCCGCATCCTTTCGGTACTGACAAGCTGGGGCGCGATATTTTGAGCCGCGTGATTTATGGCGGACGCGTCTCGCTGCAAGTTGGCTTTTTGTCAATCGGGCTGGCTGTCGTAATCAGCTCGCCGCTTGGCTTGCTGGCGGGCTTCTTCGGCGGCGCGCTTGATAATGTCATCATGCGCGTCATGGACTTGATTCTGGCATTTCCCGGCTTGATCCTGGCCATTTGGCTAGTGAGCCTGCTGGGTTCGAATATGGGCAATGTGGTCATCGCCATCGCGTTTTTCTCGCTGCCGACTTATGCGCGGCTGATCCGGGGCATCACCTTGTCGATCCGCGAGATGGAATATGTGGTGGCGGCGCGCAGCATGGGCGCTGGCTCGGCGCGCATCATGTTTTTCCACATTTTGCCCGGTGTGCTCGGACCAATGATCGTGGTGACGACGCTGGGCGTTTCCGGCGCGATCGTGGCTGGCGCGAGCCTGAGCTTCCTGGGCTTGGGTGTGAGGCCGCCGACGCCGGAGTGGGGCGCGATGCTGGCTGATGGGCGCAATTATCTGCGCACTCAGTGGTGGATCGCCGTCTTTCCCGGTATGACGATCACCCTGGTCGTGCTGATTCTCAACATCATTGGCGATGCGCTGCGAGACGCGCTGGACCCCAACGTGCGGGCTTGAGACTAATCGCCGTCGTTGCTCAGCAGGTTGAATTGCTGGTAAAGCTCTTCGAGGCTGTCGAGTCGTTCGCGAGTCTTCTCCGGATAGCGCAGTGACAGGGCGCCGAGCAGGGCATCGAGCAGGGCGAAAAGCGCCACGGTATTGCTATAAAGCCGCAATCGGTAGGGCACGATCAAGGCGAGATCGGCGCGAATGGCCGCGGGCGAGACGTGGCTGTCGGTCACGGTAATCACCGAGGCGCCGCGCTCTCTAGCGACATCCATCACGGTCAATGTCTCACGAGTATAACGAGCGAAGCAAAGCGAGAAGATGAGATCGCCCGCTTTGAGCGGAGTCAACTGCGCCGCGATCGGGTCGATGCCGGGGGTCAGCACTGTGGTATGCGGACGGATATAACGCAGGACGATGCCGAAATTGAGTGCGAGCGGGTAGGACGAGCCCAATCCGATGATATAGACCTGCTCCGCCGCGTCCAAAAGATCGACCGCCTGGTCGAAACGGTGGGTGGGCACATGCTGCGGCAGATCAAGCAAGGTCCGCACTTCGTCTCGAAGGACGGTGCTGAGCAGGTGCGCGTCTTCTTGATTGTCAGCTGAAAGATCGTCGAGCAGCTTCTGCGAGCCAATCTGCATGCGCTGCGCGATTCTCGCCTGGCTGAGGAATTGGCTGCGCAAGACTGATTGCAGCTCGGGGAAGCCATCAAAGCCGAGCGCTTGAGCAGTGCGGACGACGGTCGATGAATTGACGCTCACGGATTCGGCGATTTCGGTGATAGTGAAGTGGATGACATTGATGCCGCCTTCGAGCAGAAACTGCGCGACCTGGCGCTGGCTGGGCGAAAGCGAATCGTGCTGGCTGCGGATCCAGCGGATGATGTCGTCTTGTGGGCGGTCTAAGGACATGGTCTTATTGCCACAGGTCGGTGCTCAGGTACTTCAAGCCGGAGTCGCACAGCAAGATGGCGATGCGGTCGCCACGATGCGTTGTTTTCAGCAGCTGCAGGGCGGCCGCCAGGTTGGCGCCGGAAGAGAAACCGGCAAAGTGACCTTCTTCACAGGCGAGCCGGCGCGCCATTGTTATGGCATCGGCATCGCTGACCTGGAGGAAGCCATCCACGAGAGCGCGGTCGATCAGCGGCAGGTCGCTCATGGTGTATCCGCCTCCTTGTATACGGTGGTTGGGGCGCGTTACGGTCTCGCCTGCGTAGGCGGCCGCGCCTTCGGGCTCGACGACGTAACATTGAATTTCGGGGTCACATTCTTTGAAGTATCGCGCGCAACCGGCGAAAGAACCGCCGCTGCCGATGAAATCGCAGAAGGCATCGATGCCGCCCGATTGCGCCATGATCTCGGGCGCTGTGTGCCGGTAGTGGGCGCGAGGGTTGCCCGCCAACTGAAACTGATCCGCGCGGAAAGCGCCCCGCTCGCGCACAATATGCTGCGCCATCTCTTCGACGAGCGCTAAATCGGCGCCGGATACTTTGCCCGGCTGCGAATCAGGGCATTGATTGACCAAGACGACTTCGGCGCCTAGCGCCGACATCATGCGCGCTCGCTCCATCGAATTGCCGCGGGACATCACTGCCACGAAACGGTAGCCCTTGGCGGCGCAGACGAGCGCCAGGCCGGCGCCTGTGTTGCCGCTGGTCAGCTCAACGACTGTGTCGCCTGGACTCAGGGTGCCGCTGGCTTCGGCATCTTCGATCATCTGCAAGGCGATGCGGTCTTTCTTGGAGTAGCCGGGATTGAGGAATTCGAGCTTGGCGAAGATTCGACCTTTCAGTCCGTTAGTGATTCGCGATAGCTCAACCAAGGGCGTGTTTCCAATGACATCAAGAACAGATGCGGACAGCGCGTTTTGTGGCGCCAACTTGTTTTCCTCCGCGTACTCGCCGGCGTTCACGCTGCGGTCTGAGTTTTATTCGGGTGAGGAGCGCTCATTATAGGTCGGCTTAGCCGGAATGACAAATGCCGCGGGCGCTTTGCCTTTTGCCCTTGCGCTTGCTATGATTGCAGGCGTTCCGCACATCGGTATCAGACTTTGTATGTCAGATAGTATTATCATCCGCAACCTGCTAAGCATGGCCGACCTGTCAGCAACTGTCGAATTGCAGAAGGCAGTTTGGGGCATGCATGATGTTGAGGTGTCTTCGCCGCACACCTTGCGGGCGATTGTGCATGCGGGCGGCATTGTCATCGCGGCGGAAGCGGACGGGCGGTTGGTTGGATTCTGCTTCGGAATGGCGGCCTGGCGCGACGGTGAGTTGTGGCTCTGGTCACACATGGCGGGCGTGCGTCCCGAATATCAAGGGCGCGGTATCGGCTTGCGGCTCAAACTTGCGCAGCGCGAATGGGCGTTGGCTCATGGCTTCTGCCAGATGGCTTGGACATTTGATCCGATGCAGAGCGGCAATGCCAACTTCAACTTCAATCGTCTGGGCGTCACCGCGCGGATTTACTCGGTGAACCACTACGGCGACATGCAAGACGGCATCAACGCCGGGCTGGCCAGCGATCGCCTGGAAGCGCAATGGCAACTTGATTCGCCCAAAGTGATTGCAATGGCGGAGCGTGGCTGCCGACATAGCGAGGAAGACCTGCCAGACGCGCTATGGATGGTGGTTGTAGATAAGCGAGGCGCGCTGCAGTATCGCCAGCCGCCGAAGGGCAGTGGCATGATCTTTGGCGTTGAGATACCGGCGGATATCGCTGAATTGAAGCGATATGACATGCAGCGGGCGAGGCAGTGGCAGCTTTATGCGCGCGCAGCGATGACCGAGCTGCTGGCGGCGGATTATGTCGTCAGCGGATTCATCCGTCAAGGCGACAAAGCCTGGTACGCGCTCAGCCCGGCCGATTAGACCCTCAGCGCTTCGGCGGCGGCGCAGAGCATTGTCAACAGGCTGATGTCTTCCACGCTGTCCAATTCGCTGCATATCCCATAGATACGGTCGGCGCGCGCTTGGTCGAACAGGTCGCGCGTCAGCACGGTGAACTTCTGGCGTATTTCGCTCTCACTCATACGAAACTCCGGCTCGCCTTTCATATTGGGCAGGTAGGCTTGGCGCTGCTCGCCGCTCGCAAGCGTGATTTGCAGGCGGCAGCCATTGAGTTGCGGGTAGCGCGATTCAATCTCTTCATCGACTTGGACATCCATCAAGTTGCGCAGGCGCCGCACATCGGGATCATCCCAGGCGGCGAAATCGTGGGGCCAGGCGCTGCCCTGCTTTAGGGCAACGGCGGTCGAGACGCGGATGCTCAAGCCGGCGACATCACGCGCGGGCGGGTTAGGATCGACGCGGAAAATCGGACGGGTAGCGTAGCCATAGGTTTTGAGGCGGATGGACTCAATTGCCGAGACGTCAAGCGGAGCTTGGCGCAGAATGGCTTGGGCGGCATCGATGGCTTGATGGGTGTGGCGGCAGCCGCCGTGTGGCTTGAAGGCGGTGCCGAGGATGGCGAAGTCTTCGCCGAGGTCGTCAAATGTCGCCGCGTCGTAGCCATCGCCGAAAGCGCGGAAGAAGCCGTATTCGCCATCGAGCGCGCCGCGCGGACCGTAGAAGTCGGATTCAGCCAGACGCAGGGCGAAGATGGCATTGCGGGCGGCGAAACCGGCGATCAAGTCTTTGGTATCGCAGGGACCGCCTTCGTAGACATATTGCTCGGTGCCGGAGGCCAGGTCCGCGGCGAGGGCGACGGCGTTGATGAGCGTTTCACGGTCACAGCCGGCGCAGCGCGCGGCCGCCAGCGCCGCGGCCATCGCACCGACGGTGCCCTTGAGATCTAGACCGCGGGTACGCTGCGTGGCGCGTACCTGCCGACCGACGCGCACCGCGAAATCGTAGGCAGCGACGATGGCGATGAGCATGTCCGCGCCGGTGCTGCCGGTGGCTTCCCCGACAGCCAGCACAGCGGGAATCACCTGCGAGGCGATGTGCCCGGCCGAGCGATGCGAGTCGTCCATGCCCAGGATTTTTATCATGACGCCGTTGGCGAAAGCAGCGCCTTCCAGTGAGACGCGTTCGCCCGTGCCGAGCAAAGTCGCTTCATCACCCGGCATCATGATGGAGGCATAGCGCGCAGCTTTCCGGCCGAGCGGTCGCTGATAGCCACCAAGACCGGTGCCGATCGAGTCGAAGACGATCAGCTTCGCCAAGTCGAGGGCGTCTTCCGGAATGTCTTCAAGGCGGAGCTTGAGGGTATAGTCGGCCATTTTTTCAAGTAAGTTCATAAGATTGTTCCTTATACGTGGGCGACCCACAGGGTCGCCGCTACGGCTGATTTGACATCATTGTAGTAGCTTCCGGCTGATTTTGATCATATAGTCGACTTGTTCCGAAGTCAGTTCGGGCGTGACGGGCAGGTTGACGATTTGACGGGCGAGCATATCGGTGACGGGCAGTTGGTCGCGGTTGGGGAAAGCGTCGGCGTAGACAGTATAGCGATAGACCGGCGGGGCATAGTGGATGACGGTTTCAATACCGGCGGCCAGCAAGCCCTGATAGAGCTCAAGTTGCCGGTCGCTGCGGATGGCATAAGAGCGGAAAGTAGGCGCGGACTCGGGGCGGAAGCGCGGCGTGTAAGCGGTGGTATCAGAGAGGCCGGCTTCCAGCGTAGCAGCTATGGCACGACGACTTGCCGTCCATTCCTTGAGATAGGGCAGCTTGACCAAAAGCAGGGCCGCTTGCAGTCCATCGAGCGGGACGTTGAAGCCCTCAGCTACATAATTCTGGTAGCCGATGCTGATGTCGCCATCGGGATCATACCCATAGCCGACCAAAAGGCGCAGCTTATGATGAATCTCATCGTCGTTGGTCACCAGCATAGCGCCATTGCCCGCGCTGCCGAGTGGTTTGTAGGGCGCGAAGCTGAACATGGCGACATCAGCGAAAGCGCCGACCGGCTGGCCGTGATCGGCAGCGCCGGATGCTAGCGCCGCGTCTTCGATGATCTTGAGCTGATAGTGATCTGCCAAGGCGCGCAGGGTTTTGACATCGGCGGGGTGGCCATGCAGGTCAACCGGCAGGATGGCGCGCGTGCGGTCGGTGATCTGCGCCTCGACCCGTTCGGGATCAATGGTGTAGTCTCCGGACAGGACATCGCAGAGCACGGGCGTCGCGCCGCATAAGCTGATGGCGCCGGTGGTGGAGATGTCGGAGTTGCCGACGGTGATGACCTCGTCGCCGGGTCCGATGTCGCAGGCGCGCAAGGCGATGATCAGAGCAACAGTGCCGGAGTGGGCGGCGACGGCATAGCGCTGCTGCATTTCGCTGGCGAAAGCGCTTTCCAGTTGGGCGCGAATGTCGTAGCTGTGGCGGTAGGCGTCGAAGAGAATCGGCTCGATTGCCGCGATGATTTCGTCGCGCATGGCTTGGTGGGTCTGGCTGGCGCGCGAGCGGGGGACGCGGAAGCTCATTGACATCAGGCGCGGCCGCGGATATTGGGATCGAGGAAGTCACGCAGCCAATCGCCGAGGAAGACGACGCCGAGCACTGTAATCGTGATGGCGATGCCGGGGTAAAAGGTCATCCACCAGGCGCTGTTGATGTAAGACTTGCCGTCGGCCAGCATCAAACCCCAGGTGACCGTTGGCGTCTTGACACCCAAGCCCAGGAAACTCAGTGACGATTCAGCGAGGATCGTGACCGCGACCTGTACAGCAGCCAGAACGATGGCTGACGAAATCACATTGGGCAAGACGTGGCGGAACATCACCATAAGGCGACTTTGGCCCAGGGCGTAAGCAGCGATGACATATTCCATTTGCCGCACTTTGAGCACTTCACCGCGGATGACGCGCGCATACGTTACCCAGCCGGCTAAGCCGAGGATCAAGATCAGCGTGGTTAAACCGGCGCCGACCACGCCGGAGATGGCCACGACTAATACAATGAAGGGAATGCTCAGGATCGCGTCGACGACGCGCATCAGCACCGTATCAAGGAAGCCGCCGAAGAAGCCACTGACGAGACCGTAAGTGACACCGATAGTGCCGGAGATAAGAACAGAGATGATACCAACCAGGACTGAGACACGGCTGCCGGCGATGATGCGGCTGAGGATGTCTCTGCCGAGTTGATCAGTGCCCAGGGTATAAAGTCCGGTGCTGTCACTGTATCCAGGTGGTTGGAAGCGCGCGCGCAGATTGCGATCAACCGGATCATGTGGGCTAATCAGCGGACCAATGATGGCGATCAACACGACGAAGCCGACGATCATAGTGCCGGCCATGCCGACCGGGCTCATAATTAGCGTAGATGCAATGCGCGAGAGCGCGTTACGCTTCGGAGGCAAGGTCGATATGTGGTCAGCCGAGAATGAGTTACTTGTAGGTGTTTCCATTCGCCAGCTCTAGTTGAATCGGATCCGCGGGTCGATAAGAATGTAAACTGCATCAAGGGCATAATTGATCAAGATGAATGACAAGGAGAACCAGAACAGCCCGGCCTGTACAACAGTAGCATCGCGTACGCTGATGGATTCGATCATCAGGCGCCCTAGCCCGGGCCAGGAAAAGACGCTTTCAACCACTACCGACCCGCCCAGGAGCCATCCGAGCTGCAAGCCGAAGACGGTCACAATGGGGATTAGCGCGTTGCGCAAGGCATGCCGCATCACGACAGTATTCTGCTTTAAGCCTTTGCTGCGCGCGGTGCGGACGTAATCCTGATTTAGCACTTCCAGCATTGCAGAGCGGGTGAGGCGGGAAAGGCGCGCCGCCATGCCGACGCCGAGAGTTGCCGAGGGCATGATGATGGACTTGGGTTCCAAGGCGCCAAAAGCCGGCAACATACGCAGGTGTACCGAAAAGATGATGATGAGCATGAGTCCGAGCCAAAAGCTGGGCATGGCGGTGCCCAATGATGCCAAAGTCGTGCTGACAAAATCGAGCAGGCTGTTGCGCTTCAAGGCGGAGAGGATGCCAAGCGGAATGGCGATGGTGAGACCGATACTGGCGGAGGCGAAAGCGAGCAGATAGGTATTCCCCATACGCTCAACGATCACTTCCATCGCGGGTCGTTTAATGAGAAAAGATTTGCCGAAATCACCAGTGACTGCTTTGCGCAAAAAGGTGATGTACTGTTCCAGCGGCGGACGGTCAAAGCCCCAGGCGGCGCGCAAGTGCTCGATTTGTTCTTCATCGAACATGGGGGGCGCCATAACCAAGATGGGGTCCCCGCGCAGGCGCACCATGAAAAAGACCAACACCGAGACTATGAACATGGTCACGACGAGTTGCAGGAATCGGGAGATGATGAAGTTCAGGAATCCGCTCACGGTATGACGTTAAACCCTGTCCTCATTAGTCATGGTTCTATAGGGGCGACTCACTGAAGCGCCCAAATGTTGCCGGCCTTGCTTGAAAGGGCGACCCATTGAGCCGCCCCTACAGAAATGATTTGCAGTTGGCTTGGATTACATGTCAGCGAGTTTGAGGTCGCGGAAGGTCATCCAGCCATCCTTGCGTGGCGCATAGTCAAATTCGGCTGTGTTCAGCGCCATCACATTCGTGATCTCATAGAGCGAGATCGTCTGGGTGTAATCCATATAGAATCCCCACCACTCTTCCCAGAGGGCTTGGCGGGCATCGTTATCGACTGTCGACAGGATCTCTTGCGCTACGGCGTCCCATTCTTCAATGCAGACGTTGTAATTGGATTGTTGCCAGCCACACTGGTAGAAGAGTGGCAGCAGCGAAGGACCGCATCCGAGCGTCACCATCATCAGATCGCGGTTGTTGCCGCCGCGCGAAATGTCAACACTAAAGGCAGAGGTTTCACCCACGGTCAATTCTACATTGAAGCCGACATCCTCAAGCATGGCCGCAGCGACTTCAGCGACTTCTTTCTCATTACCGAGCTGGAAGGTGGGCGCGTCGAAGTAAATGGTCGGACCTTCGCCCTCCGCATAGCCGGCGGCGGCCAGATGCGCGCGAGCCTCATCCGGGTCGTACCATTCGGCGATTACGTCCGGATCGGCATATGTATCGGCGAAGCCTTCAGGATAGTAGGAGCAGACGCGTACCAGACGCGCGCTGGCGGCGCCTTGCACTTCCGCCAAGAGATGGCGGTCCAGGGCATGGGTGATGGCTTTGCGCACATGGATATCCAGGGTGGCTGGCTCATAGCCGGGGTAGGTCTCGGCCATGGCTCCGCTCTCGGTTTCGACGCGGGTGTAGAGGTGGTGCATACGGTTAGCCGATTCGGTGAGCAAGGTGATGCCTTCGGTGGTTTCGAGATTGGGGCGGTCGGGTATAGGCACGCCGGTGATCATGTCTACTTGGCCGGCGAGCAAGGCGGCGACCTGTGCCGATGGCTCGGGAATAACCTGGTAGACGATCCTGTCAACCTCGGGCCGGCCGCTGTGATAGTCATCCCAGGCTTTGAAGACGTAGCGATCGTTCTCCGAGAATTCGACGAGTTTGTAGGGACCGGAACCGACGGGGTTGCGGTTAAACTCTTCTTGGCCGACTTCTTCAAAGTAATCGGGCGGGATCAGTTCACAGCCGTTGTAGCTGACGTCATATTCGAAGTATGGATAGGGTACCGCAGTGGTGATATCGAGAGTAACTTCATCAACTACTATGGTGTCTTTGACGAATTCCCATTGCTTATACAAGGGGATGTCTCCGATTGGTTCGCG
Source organism: Phototrophicaceae bacterium (assembly GCA_965223515.1). Lineage (GTDB taxonomy): Bacteria > Chloroflexota > Anaerolineae > Aggregatilineales > Phototrophicaceae > UBA6055. The sequence continues at coordinate 2,048,407 of CBDCWK010000002.1, read as the reverse complement.
GACGCGGTCGATATTCCATTTGACCGCTTCGGCATCAAGTGGCTCGCCATTGTGGAAGGTGGCGCCTGGGCGCAGGTGGAAACGCCAGGTGGTATCGTCGACATTCTCCCAGCTGGAGGCGGCTTGCGGAACGTAGCTGCCGCCTTCGGCCGAGCGCCAGATTAGGCAGTCGTAGTATCCGTTGAGCATCCAGTGGGTGGAACCGTACCAGTGCGAGTGCGCGTCAAAGGGACGGATGGGACCGCCGTGAGCGAAGACGAACTCGGATGCCCCATCTTGCGCGGTCGCCGGAACCAATGCCAGCGCGCCGATGAGCAGGACGAGGCTTGCGATGATTAAGAGTCTTGCCGTTTTCATTTGTCTCTCCTCTAGGAATGTGTGTTTCTAGATTGGTCGAATTACGTTGACGACACATTGGCGATAGTCACCTCCTTTTGCTTCGCTAAAGCATTGCTTTTAACCAACTCCTCAACTCGCTGCCGCATAATGCGCCAGTTTGTCTTCATCAATCGATACGCCCAAGCCCGGTCCCGGCGGCGGTTTAAGAATCTGACCATCGGGTTGGTAGGCTTCGGCGAGGATGCTGCCGGTCATGTCAGAGAAGCCGGCGGGCCACTTCGCGATCGGCGTTGCCGCGGCGAAATGCGCTGCCGCAGCTGCGATTATATCGAAGTAGGGCGCGACCGAGATTTCCAATCCAGCTGCCTCCGCAATTGCCGCCATCCGCGCTGCCGGCAACAAACCTCCATACCTGTGAATTTTAAAGTGCAGGACATGCGCGGCGCGTTCACGTGCAATCTCGTAGACGCTACGCGGACCGGATGTTGCCTCATCGGCTTGCAGCGGTGTATTAATCCGCGATGCCAACTCAGCCATCTCATCGAGAAAGCGCACCGGCTGCTCAAAGAGCGCGATGCCGCCCACGGCTTCCAGACGCGTTAGTGCCGGAAGCGCTTCGCCAAGAGTATACCCAGTATTGCCGTCAAGTTGAAATCGAATCTCGTCATTGACCAGCTCGCGCAACTGACCATACCAAGCCACATCTTCTTCGACGCCAAAGCCGATCTTGGTTTTGAACCAGGTCCAGCCTTCTGCGGCAAGTTCAGCAATGCGCGCTGCCATCATCGGCGGATCTTCCCGCTCTACGAAGGCGTGGAGCACGGCGCCGGGCATGCAAGCGCCGCCCAATAATTGATAGACTGGCACTCCGAGCGCCAGCCCCTTGATATCCCAGAGCGCGAAATCCAGGGCAGTGCGCGCGTTGACGGCCGTGCGCAGCGCTTGAAACATGCGAATGTGCAGCGCTTCGATATTGAAAGGCTCTTCGCCGAGAAGGGCGGGACCCAGATATCGGTCGATATGGTGCTTGACGACCTCGACCGTGTCGCCGCCCCAGGGCGCCGGCGCTACTGTCTGTCCGATGCCGGTGATGCCGTCATCGGTGCGCACTTGCACGACGACGGTGTTGGTCGTCGGCGAGACGCCATAGGCTGTTTTCAGCGCGCGCTGCCGCGGGATATTGACAATGGTGGCGGTGACATTTGTGATTTTCACGACAAGTCTAAGCCGCAACTTTCTCCGGCACGGTCAGCCGCACCAGTTCGCCGACATCGTCGAGCGTCTCCAGCCGCGCTGTGCAATCCAGCAGCTGCGCGATTTGCTCGGAAGGGAGCAGATCGCCGACAAGGTAGCGGAATTTTTGCTCGAATTCCGCATCGCTGAGCATATTCTCCGGCTCGCCTTTGGCATATTCGACGCGTCCTTTGTAGTGCCTGCCATCGTCGGTGGATATGCGGACTTCGCAGCCATTCTTCAGCGGATGCCCGGCTTGGATGTCTTCGTCCAAGCCCACCTTGACCAACTGCCGCAGGCGCCGCGCTTCGGGCGCATCGAAGGTCTTGATGTCATCGCGGAACCAATTGCCGCGCGTCAAGATGACGGAAGCCGTTACCGGCAAGCTGAAGCCGGCTTGGCCGACGGTCTGGGGCGCGTAATTGACGCGGAAGTCGGGCGTGATGGCTTCCAGATAGGTATCGATTTCGATCGACGCGATGGCGCTCAGGTCGGGTCGGCCGCTCTTCAGTAAGGTTTGCGTAGCATCGACACAAGAATGCACATGACGGCAGCCGGCGTGTGGTTTGAAGCCGGTGCGCGCCAAAGCATCGCTGTCGAGCGCTGACAGATCTGCTGCATCTCGTCCAGGTCCAAAAGCGTGAAAATAGCCGTAGGGTCCATCAAGCGCGCCCGGCGGACCACGGAAGCCGAAGTCGGCCATTCTGGCGGCGAGGATACCGTTACGCGCACCGTAGCCGGCCAGCAGATCTTTGCTATCGCAGGCGCCAGCATCATAGACATATTGCTCGGTGCCGCAAGCCATGTCCATCGAGAGCGCCAGGGCGTGGGCGGTTTTCTCGGCGGATAGGCCAAGCGCTTTCGCTGCTGTGATGCTGCTGGCCAGGGTGCCGGCTTGCCCCTTGTGATCCATGCCGCGTTCGCGCTGCCAGGTATCGACCGTGCGGTGGACAAGGTCCATCACATCGTAACCGACCGCCAGCGCTGTGATTAGTTGCTCGCCGCTAAGCCGATACGTTTCGCCGAGCGCCAGCGCGACCGGCGCCAATTGCGAGGCGACGTGACCGGCGATGCGATGGGAATCGTCCATGCCGAGGAATTTTCCCATGGTGGCATTGGCGAAAGCGGCGCCATCGACTGTGCTGCGGCGTCCGTCGCCGACGACGGTAGCGTCGTCGCCCGGCCGCATCTCGGCGGCATAATCGGCGGAGAGTTGCCCGAGCTCAGTCTGGTAGCCGCCCAGCATGGTGCCGATGAAGTCGAGCAGGACCTGGCGCGCGCGGGTGATGGCGAGCGGGCTCAGGTCGCGGTATTGGCGCTGCGCCGCATATTTGCCGATCACGTTGACGGCTGTTTCTTGTGTCATGGTGGTGCTCCTTTCGCCACATTTTGTTGCGACGGGCGATCCACTGGATCGCCCCTATAGATTGCTCGATAGCGGACGGGCTTAGCCCTCAAGCTGCATGTAATAGCGGTCGGCGTGATGCGGCGAGAGGCGGAAAGCGCCTTCGGGCGTGACCAGGAAATTGTCCGATATCAAGAAACCGCGGTCGTTTTCGAGCACGGTGCCCGGGTGATACGACAGCACCATGTTTGGCTGCAGCACGAAATCGGGCGAGCCAAAGGAATTCGGTCCATCGCTGCCATCCAAGCCGGTGCTGTGGCAATCGGGCGTATGCTTGCCGTCGACCGGGAAGCCGCGATCGCGCAGCGTTTTGTCGTTGGCTTCGGAAATATGGCGGAAGGTGTTTCCCGCTTTCGCCACCGCCGAGCTGGCCTCGACGGCGGCCAGGTAGCCATCAAGCAGCGCCTGCACACCGTCCGGCAGCGGCTCAAAGGAGAAGACGGCGGTCATTTCCAGCCAGTAACCGTAAGGCGATTCGTAGACAATCTCGAAGTTGATGATATCGTCGCGACCCATGCGCAGATCTTTGGGCGTGGGTACGGTATAGGGTGTGCCATCAAGCGAGAGTTTCGTCCGCCCCCAGAATGCGCCGAAAGACTTGATATAGCCCTCGACAGCGGCGCAGACATCCCAATAGCGGATGCCGACGCCGGCGACATCACGGAAGACATCCATCGCCGAATCGAGGATATTGCCGTTTTGCTGAATCGCTTCAAGCTCAAAGGGCGTTTTGATCTGACGGATGCTGTTGAAGGCGTCGGTCACCTCGACCATCTCATAGCCGTCCAGCTCGCGAACAAAGGCGTTGTAGGTGCCGAGTCCCATCAGCTTGTTCATGTTGACCATGCCGATGCGCTTGCTGCCGGTGGCATAGGCTTTGGCGGTATCGGCGGTGGCTTGCACGATGTCTTCATAGGGTGACAAGACGCGCTCGGGCAGGGTAGTGGTCTCGTTGCGGCTCCAAACGGCTTGATAAGAACTCCAGACTTGCAGCCAGGGATAGGGGTCATCGGCGCCGAGGATGGCAAATGCGCCGCCGCCCCAGAGATGAGCGTGGGTGATATAGCGGATGGCGCCCAGCCCGCCAGGCGCGGCTTGGCCGGTGATGATCAGGGCATCGAGGTCCTGATCTTTCATCATGGCTTGCAGGCGCTTGACCCGCCGCGCGGTGTCTCGTTTTAGTGCATCGTGGGTTAACATCAAGGTCTCCTTTTACAATTTGTATTCGTAAGGTTGGTTAAATTCAAAAGACGTACCGATTCCGCGCTGCTTCGCCTTTTGGTATAAGCGTGTGGCCACGGCGACATCGTCTATGCCGGTTCCGCCGGAGAGGAAGAGCGTCCATTTTGTATCGGGCTCGCGTCCGATAATTTTGCCCGCCACCAGCCCGCCGAGATCGCCGACGACATGGGCTTCATCGATAACTCCTTCTTCAATAGGTATGACAAGCTCGCCGTTCTCGCTGATGCCCTGCTGCATCACATCAACGAAGACGCGGCTCTTCACTACGGTGTGGGTATCGACTTCCCGCACCCAGGGATAGTGGGCGCCGAGCCCATTGATATGCAGTGGCTTGTCGGGCAGGTCGGCTCCGGCGAAAACGGGTGAGGGCGAGGTGGTGATGGCGGTAACGATATCGGCATCGCGCAAGGCCTCGGCTGGCGAGGCGACTGGAATCACCTCAATGTCCAATTCCGCGGACATCTTCTCGCAGAAAGACTGTCGTTTTGTGGGGTCGCGGCTGTAGGCATTTACGCGTTGGATGTCCGCCACTTCGGTCAGTCCATAAAGTTGCGAGCGGGCGTGGCGACCGGTGCCGAAAAGCGCCAGAACGGAACTGCCAGGCGGCGCCAGATGACGCGTCGCCAGCGCCGACACTGCCGCGGTTTTGAGCCAACTCAGATACATCACTTCCAGGATGGCAGCGAGCGCGCCGCTATTGGTGTCAAACAAGAACATGTAAGTCTCTATGCCTTGGAACAAACCGGTAGTATATGCGTTGACGCCCGCGCCACTCAAGCCGGGCAGTAGCCCCGCTTTGAACTTGAAGGAGGCTTTGCTGCCGGCGGGCAAGTGGCCGCCATAATGGCTGTCGCGCTTTTCGCCTGGTATCCAGAGATTTTCGCGCGGGAACGCGACGCCCGCGCCCATTCCAAATTCACGGTAGCCGTCTTCGACGGCGCTGATGTAGTCGGATAGATCCATCAGTCCGCGGATTTCGTGATTGCGCAAGAGCAAGACCATAATTCAGGACTCCTATAAGTCCAGCAGGGGCGAACGCATCGCCAGCATCCAGACACAGGCGAGCGTTACGCAACTGCCCGTGACCGCCAGTACGATGGCGATCCCGTGATGTTCAGCGACTGAACCGGCGACCAGCATGGTGACGGGTATCAGCCCCCAAACCATACCCCATAAGCTCATCATGCGTCCACGCAATTCATCCGGCAGCTGCGTCAATAGCAAGGCGTTGATCAGCGTCAGAAAAATACCGGAGAAGATGCCGATGACGAAGATCAGCGCCCAGGCAATCAGCGGATCGCTCGTGAAAGAGAAAAGAAAGAGGCAGGCGCCAAATAACATCGAGAAGATCAGGATCGCCCGACCCTTTGGATAAACATCGCCGATAAGCGCCACCGTAAAGCCGGAAAGCGCCGAGCCGAGACTGGCGCTGCCGACCAGCAATCCGAGCAGAGCCGGACCCTCGCTCAGCACTTGATCGACGAAGATCGGCATTAGTTTTTGGTAGGGCATGCCGATGGGCACGAAAACCAGCGCCAGCAAGATCAAGGAGAACAGGGCGCGATCCCGCCGCAGATAAGCGATGACGTCACCGAAGCCGGTCAGGATACTGCTGTGCCCTTGCCGCTTGCGTTTGAGAGGCGGCAAGAACCGGGTCGCCTTGTAGTACAGGGCTGTCCCGATCATGAAGAGGGCAGTTTGCACGACCAGGGCGAGGGTGAAATCGGCAAGATCCAGCAGCGTGCCGGCCAGAACGGGACCAAAGAATCCCATCAAGCGGGTACCGGAGTAGCTCAAGGTCGCCCCGTTGAAGATCATGTCAGACGGCAGCAGATTGGGCAGGAGCGCCATGCGCGCCGGCGCGTAGAAGGCGAATGATGTACCGAGTACGAGCGATGTGATCAAGATTTGTGGCGGTGTCGTCCCGCCTTGAGCCGCGAGCAGCGCCAAGCCGGCCGATGCCAGGACAGCTGCCCAAAGCGACACCTGCACCACCCACTGACGCTTCAGCCGGTCAGCGACTAAACCGGAGAATGGCGAGACAAGCAGCAGGGGGGCACCGTAGGCGAAGGCGACTAAACCGACTTGAAAGGGCGAGCCGGTGATCTCAAGCATGTGCCAGCCAAGCGCTACCGCTTGCAGCAAGAAGGTGATATGTACCAGCACGTTGCCCGCCCAGTACCAGCGGTATGCCGGTATGCGGAAGCTGCTGCGATTTAAGATCGGTAAGAACATCTATTTCGTCTCTTGGTCAGGCAATCCCACTGTCAAACCTTCGCTTCTCGGTCCCAGGGCGGATGGGCTGAGGGGCACTTCCGATATTTGGCTTCATGCGATCCGGTCAATAAGGAGAAAGATAGGAAGGGGATACTGATGAATTTAGAGCTACTTTACCAACGCTTCGCTCAATTGGCGAGGGATCAATTAAGTATGCCTCTTTTTAGTAGCTGAGGGATTTTGCGCTGATTTTCGTTTAGCGCATTCCAGCTTGGTCCGTTGTAGAGAGTTCGTCGCGTAGAGGCTATGTCAGGGTCGACGCTCGCCATGCAGTGCCGAAGAGCTCCTCGATGTACTTCTGTTGACGCTGACTTGCGCGCACCTGCCGGTCCAGCGCCGCCGGGTCCCAGTCGGAGAGCAGGTCTGCTGTCATCGCTGCAATCAAGTCTTGATACTCCATACGGCTCGACAAGTCGTGAAACTCGTCGGGGTCGTCCTCGAGATCGTAGAGTTCGACCGGGTCGCCCCAACTGTAGTTGAGCTTGTAGGGTCCGCGCCGCAGCATAGCCATCGGGCGATCACTGCCGTGCGCCAGGTATTCGCAGAAGGCTTCGTCTTTCCAATCTTGGTCGCCGCCGGTGAGCAGCGGAAGCAGGCTGTCGCCATCAAGCGGCAAGTCGCAAGCGTCGCCGGCGATATCGCAGATGGTGGCGGTGACATCAACCAGGGAAACCACTTCGGAGAAACGCAGACCCGCCGCGATTTGCCCTGGCCAGACGACTTGCAGCGGTACACGCGACGAGGCTTCATAGAAGTTTGACTTGCGCCACATGCCGTGTTCGCCGTTCATATCGCCATGATCACTGATGTGAATGATGACTGTGTTTTCGTATTGGCTGGTTGCGATTAAGGCGTCGATCAACTCACCGATCTTCTCGTCGAAATAGGTGATCAGAGCGTAATAGGCGGCGCGCGCCCGCTGCACGACCTCGTCCGGGAATTGCGGAAAACCGAACATCGTACGTATCCGCTGCGCCATGGGATGCAGGTTTTCCAGATGACCCTCGGGGATGATGGGCAGGTCAATCTCTTCCGGAGGATACATGTCCCAAAAGCGCTGCGGCGCAACCAGCGGAAAGTGTGGCGCAATGAAGGAGGCGTTAAGCGCCCAGGGTTTTGTCTGACGCGCGGGATCGTGCAAGTATTCCAGCGCGCGCTCTTGAGCCAGGTCATCCACTTCCAGTTCTACGGTTGAGCCGGGTCCGGCGGCGTAGACTTCGTGCCAGGGCTGCTCGGCCGGCACGATGCCATCGTCCCAGGTATGAATGGCATGGTAGCGCTCGGCGTGCAGGTCGCGCGCCAGTTGCTGTTGGAAGCCGTGCAATTGATCGGGACCGCCGAAGTGCTGCTTGCCGGATAGCGCGACATCGTAGCCTTGCGTCCGCAGGCGATGCGCCCAGGTTACAAGGTCGGAGCGCATGGGCGTGACATTGTCCCAGGCGCCGATATGGTGGATGAAGCGGCCGGTCATGAAGGACATGCGGCCGGGCATGCAGAGCGGCGAGTTGCAGTAAGCGGCGTCGAAGGTGGCGCCCGCTGCTGCCAGGCGTTCCATGTTGGGCGTCCGCACGATGCTATGGCCATAGACGCTGCTGTACATGGGCGCGTGTTCATCGGACATGATGATGAGGAAATTGGGCTTGGGCATGGCGAAGCCTCTCAATTGGACAGCTTGATTATAGCGACGTGAATAGGTAAACGCATTGCAATTTGGCGTGCTGGGCGCTGTGGTAATATGAGGCTGTTTGCGGGCGAGCACTTACAGCGAGTCATGACTGAAATTGTTGATATTCTAATTGTCGGCGCGGGCCTGTCCGGCATCGCGGCGGCATATTACCTGCAAAAGCGCTGCCCCAGCAAGAGCGTCGCCATCGTCGAAGGGCGGGATGCCATCGGCGGTACTTGGGATTTGTTTCGCTATCCGGGTGTTCGTTCCGATTCTGATATGTACACCCTCGGCTATCGCTTTCGACCTTGGACGGGCGAGAAGGCCATCGCTGAGGGACCGGCGATTTTGCAATATATCCGGGACACGGCGCGCAAGTTTGGCATCGACAAGCGAATCCGCTTCAATCAGCGCGTACGGCAGATTTCATGGTCGTCGGCGGCGGCGGCGTGGACGGTTGATATTCAGCGGGGCATCGAAGGCGAAGTTGCGCGGATGCGCTGCAAGTTCCTTTTCATGTGCAGCGGCTATTATCGCTATGATCGGGGCTACACGCCGGAGTGGCCGAGCATGGAGCGCTTCGACGGCGAGATCGTGCATCCGCAGGCCTGGCGTGAAGACATCGATTATGCCGGCAAGCGCATTGTGGTGATCGGCAGCGGCGCGACGGCAGTGACCTTGGCGCCGGCATTGGCGGAGCGAGCGGCGCAGGTGACTATGCTGCAGCGCTCGCCGACTTATGTCGTCAGCGGACCTCCGCGGGACGACGCCTCGCTTTGGCTGCACGAGCGGCTGCCCTTGCGGCTGGCGGCTTGGCTGGCTCGTTGGCGTTCTATCTTGCGGCAGATAACCTTTTTTCACAGCGCGCGCCGTCAACCGCAGGAGACTCGCGCAAACATCATGCAGGGCATCCGGCTGGAGCTGGGACCGGACTTTGATGTCGAACGCCATTTTGGCCCGCGCTACAAGCCATGGGATCAGCGGCTCTGTCTGGTGCCAGATGCCGATTTATTCAGGGCGATCAGTGAGGGCAAGGTGTCAGTTGTCACCGAAAATATTGACTGCTTCGTTGAGGAGGGCATCCGGCTGGAATCGGGTGAACTGCTGCAAGCCGATATCATTGTGACAGCGACCGGTCTGGTGATGAAGATCATGCACGGTGTGCAGATCACAGTGGACGGCGCACCGGTCAAGCTGGGCGATACGCTGAGTTACAAGGGCATGATGTATAGCGGCATTCCCAATCTGGCATCGGTGTTTGGCTACACCAATGCATCATGGACGCTGAAAGCCGAATTGATCTGCGAGTACGTCTGCCGGCTGCTCAATCATATGGAGCGGCGCGGATACGATCAGTGTGTTCCGCGGCTGGACGCTGAGGCTGTCGAGACAGACGCCTTTGTCGACTTCAGTTCAGGTTATGTGCAGCGGGCATTGGATGCGCTGCCCAAGCAGGGACGCCGGCGTCCCTGGAAGGTGTATCAGAATTATTTGAAGGACTTGCTGGTGATGCGCTTTGGCGCTTTGCATGACGGGGTGATGGAGTACAAGTAGCCTCACAAGCTCAACTCATATAGCTCAACTCAAATCCAGCCTGGGCCACCGCCGCGCGGAAAATACCATCGTCAAGATTCAGCCCAAAGCCCGGCGCATTGGGGATCAGCACCTGTCCGTCCTCGACGTGATAAGCCGACGCGTCTATTCCGGGCGTTCTCGTCTCGTCCCATTCGACGAAGGTGAAGCCGTCCACAGCCGTTGCCAGGTGGCCGCTGACATAGTTGCCGAGGTGCCGGCCATAGTGATGCGGCGCAGTGCAGATTTTCCATTCGTCGAGCTGAGCGCCTGTGCGCAGCCAGTTGCTGAAGCCGTGGCTGAAGATGTCGTATTGGATCACATCGACCAGACCTTCGCGGGCCCAGTCCATCAGCGCTGTCGATGCCCAGCCCTCGCCATCGGCGATCAGTACCGACAGCCCTTCGGCTTCCATCCAACGGTGCAGCGCCCCGTAGAGTTCGGGATCTTCGTGGAAGGCTTCCTCCAGCCAGAAGAGCTTGCAGTCGGCGGTTTCCGCCAGCACGCGCCGGACGATATTGAAGTTGTAGCCATTGTTGGCGTCAATCATGATGGTGGCCGCGGGTCCGACGGCTTGGCGTACCGCCTTGATGACGGCGATATCTCGCCGAATGCCTGCCTCTAGTGGCATGTGCCGGGCGCCTCGCCCGACCTTGATTTTGAACGAGCGGTGGCTCTTTTCGTAGTCTTCGCGGGCATATCCGGCGATGAGCGCTGCCCCCTCCTCATCGGAGTCGAGATGAAGATCGTTGATGTAGAGCGAGGTGTCGTAACAGGGCACGCGCAAGGGCTGGCTGCCAATCGCGTTGGTCGGCGCTGCCAATTCATAGACCGGCTTGCCAAGCCGTTTACCCAGCAGGTCCCAGAGGGGGAAATCAAAGGCGCGGGCATGGTCCGCCACGCGGCCTTTTGCGGTCAGCAGTTCGGAGACGGATGCGCCCAAGAGTTGGCTCGCCTGGTCACGATCCGCTTGGCTGAACCCGAAACCAGAGGCGCCATCATCGGTTGTCAGGCGGACTAGCGGCAGGCGTACTTCTATCCCGTGGCTGCCCAGGCGGGCATTGTTGCCGGCCGCGCGCGGACGTTGACCGATCAAGGTCGCGGCTTCGATTCGGTCGATCCTGACCTCTTCCATGTGTACGCTCCTTGTTGCGGTAACTAGTCATTGCCATAGCGGATGCCGGTGGGGATGACATCGGTGGCTTCGCCGCGGCGGATAGCTTCGGCTGTCGTCAAGACGCTATCGAAATCATGGCGCGGATTGAATCCCAGCATGGTTTTGATCTTGTTCAGATTTAATTCAAAGTGATTGGCATAAGGCAGGCGCGCTTCAGCTACGGGCAAGTTAAAGCGCTCAGCCAGGCGCGGGACCAATTCGCCCCAATCAAAGAGAGCAGCGCCAGCCAAGTTGAAAACTTGCCCGATGGCTTGCTCGCTTTTTATGCCAAGCACCAAGCCCTGGACGATATCGCGGACGTCGCTAAAGTGCTGGCGGTAAGGCGCGCCGTTGGGGTTGCGGCTGAGCAGCAGCTGCTCTTCGCCCGTCCAGCCGTTGAGCAGCGCGTCGATCATGGATGATACATCCGGATCGCCGCTGGATTTCAACTGGTTGATCTCGCCCGATTCACTGTTCTTGTAGGTTTCATAGGCAGTGCTGTAAAGGAAGAGGCGCGGCAGACCTGATTCGTTGAGGAACTCGCTGGGTTCAATCACGGTCGAAAAGCGCATGACCGTGGTGGGCACGCCGTATTGAAAGTGGTAAGCCATCGCCAGCTCTTCACCGAGCCATTTGGTGAGCAGGTAAGGCATGTGCGGATGCTTGCCGGCATAGTCTTCGGTGATGGGCTCGTCGAAGTATCTGCCGTTTTCCGTCAAGCTCCAGTAGATGCCTTCGGTGCTGGCATAGACGAAGCGGTGCAAGCCCGGGCAGTGCTCGCGGATGCTCTCCAGGATATTGAGCGTACCCATCGCATTGATGTGGAGATATTGGCGGTTGTCGAAGGGTCCACCAAAGGCGGCGGCCAGATGGTAGATGGCATCGACGCCGTCGACAGCCTGCCTCACATCATCGAAGTTGCGCAAGTCGCCAAAGACAGTTTCAACATCCGCATAGGCGTCCAGCTTGCGCGCGCGGCTGGCATCGCCGGGATAGACAAAGCTGCGTATTGTGTGGCCGGCAGCCAGCAGCTGCACAACCAGATTGGCACCGATTCTTCCCGTCGCGCCGGTGACCAGAATCTTCATTTCTGAATCCTCAATCTATATTGGCCGAGCAATTACGTACTCACGCCAACTTTACCCAGCATCGTCTACAGGTGCCAATATCTGTAAAAGCATTTAGTGGTCGCCAAACGACTAATAGTCGATTTTCATGATAATATCTTGCGGATGATTGCCGAAACCACGCCCGAAGATATTCAGTCCACCTTTGTTCTCGGCTTCGTCGTCGATGCCGATGCGCATTGAAATATACGGAAGTGCTGGCAGCTTGAGGTGGCTGACAGTTACATCGGAGATATTGCGCCCATTGATAGATGTGCCTTCCAGACCGACTTGCCAGACTTTGAGCAATCCATATTGACTATTCCAGTCGGCCCACCAGGCCGGGTTCAAATTGCCACGCCTGTCACTGAAGTCGCCGGTTGATGTCCAGATTCCCAGGCGCACTCCGTTGATTTCCAGGAATATGTCTGAGAGCCAGTCCACCGCGGATGGCGCCGCTTCTGAACAAATCTCCAGGCTCAACTGCAAGTTATTGGGATGATCGCGCTGATAGCTGTGGTTGGGAAAGCGATATTCCAGATAGCCATGCGTCAGCCAGACCAAGCGCGCCTGATAGCGCTCGGGCGCGTAGAAGAGCACTGGGTCATCCAGGTGGCCGATGACCGAGTCGGGACCGGCGAGCCCGCAAGGCGAGACAACATGGTGGTCGACGAAGGCGCCGACAGGCATCTGAATCTCGAAGTGGTCTACTTCGGCGCTGCTCTGCATTTCAGGCAGACTGAATACGACGGTATCGTAGAGTCGCGTATAGATGCGCTGCTGCCCGCGTCGCCCGGGCGCTGTCTGGGAACTGAGAAGCCCGGCGCCTTCCAGGTTGGCGAGATGCAATGAAGCGGTGGCCATGGGCATATTCAGTTCGCGGGCGATTTCCGAGAGGCTGGCGACCTTCGTCACCAAATAGTCCAGGATTCGGAAACGCGGCGCCGATGCCAGCGCCTTGGCAATGACAATGCTGCGCTCTCTCGCATGAATGTCGTTTCCGATAAACAATGTACGGTTCTGATTCCTGGTATTCCTGGCAAAATCCTGCACTTGATACTCCCAGTATATTCATAAATATATGAATGTTATGCCAAGGATACTTCATCTTTATAGAGAATACAACGCCACTAGACTCCCAATCATTGCATTTATTGACCCGGAGATATTTGATGTCAAGGTCAAAAAATTCAATACTCGCCCCAACCCTTAAGATCAACCTTCATGCGACTACCTGTCGCATCACTTCTCTCAACAAGCTAACGTTCCGCGGCGCGTCGGCGTCTATCCTTAACCTATAGAATAGGTATTCTCCCGCCTCAACGGAGTTTGCCGCGTTTCTGCGATCATGCGACAATCGCGGTATGGACTCCCCACAAATGATCCCCCCAACGACGTCGTACTCCGGGACGACCTGGACCCTCGGCTCGGTGAGTGTGACGCGGAGATCGCTCGCTTGCGCGACGAGGGTATGACGACGCGAGAAATAGCTGAGGAGGTGGCTGTTGACCACACGACAGTCGCCGCTGTGTTGGAAAATTCTCAAATGAGAAAAATCCAACAAGAGCCTGCGATAGAGGCTGACGAGGTGGAAACTGCAGAGCCCGCAATTCGAGATATGGACGAAGCGCCAGCCGAAGAGGGAGTGGACATATCGGAACCTGACCCTCAGCCACAGACGGACGACACGCCAGTTGCAGAAGATCAACCGGCCACTCCGGAAGCCGAACTTGAACCGCCGCCACCAGAACCGATTCCAGATGACATTCTGAATACCGCCCGCGCCGTCATGGGCACCTTCGCAGAGACCCGGCCGGATAATTATGTCGCCAGGCTCGAGGCATCTCCCAGTGAATGGATGACGATAACGGACGATTCGCTATCCAACGAGCTGGAGCGCGAGCTGCTGACTTCTGCAGCGGCCATGTGCTTATGGCAGGAGCTGATGATCTGGTATCAGGGTGAACGGCCCAGCGCCTTCACTGACGCCTTTGGCAAGATCGGTCCGGGGTTTGTCCGCGGGCGATCAGGTCAGTGGCGCATCGTGTCAAAGCTCAGATCGATATTGAGGCGCTTGCGGGCATAGTTGCGCGGAGCGGGCACCCAGTTTACGCGCTTCCTGAAGCGCCTCGTGGATCGCGACTTCGTTATCGTAAAAGAAGGCCAGCGCGCCGTGGACATCCGCTAGAGAAATAGAGTAGTGGTCGGCGGCTGCCTGCGGCCCGTCTTTTAGCGCCAGATTCGCAATCAGATTGGCTTTGTGCCGAGTCCCGACGATGGTCGCTTCCAGCGGGTCATTGCCGCGTAAGGTAATGTGCTGTCGAATTTCCAGAGTCATCGTGGTTGTCCTTACAGATGATGACCGGCGATATAGCCCCACCTTTGTAGATTGATGGCGAAGCGCCAGTGCGGGCTGCCCCTGCCGGATTCTCAGCATCCATAGACCAGAAACCAGTCGACCTGGAACGCAGATTGCGCCTGTAGCGTTCTTTTGTGCTGTCGCGCATGCGCGCGCGTTCCCGCATCTCCTTGAGTTGGCATATGACTCGCATAAACATCAACTAATGGAAGACTGCGTTGCTAAATGGCCCGCGGAGTGACGCAGGGCCAACCTCGCAGCGCGCCATTTGCGTAGTCGCTCCGGAACGGGACCACGGGAGATTGGTATGACAAGCGCAAGAAGTGCGTTTAAGTTTTCCAATACGCGACCATATAGTCGTGTATGAATAGAACATATGGTCTATTCTGCAAACGTGTCGTTGAACAGAGACGGAGAAAGGACAAAACAGTGCGCGATATTCGGCGACTTAATTGAGGGTGTTCATCGAAGGCGAGGTGCCGTGCGGACCGGCTTGTGACAGGGCAAAGTCCGCACGACACATTCACAAACCTGCTCGATGTTCAGCAGGGCAAGTTCATTATACGCGAGAAAGTGGCAAGAGTCGAGAGAAGGAGAGAATACTATGGCTTGGACAACCCCCAAGACCGATTGGGCGACCGGCGAATTGGTGGCCGCTGCCGACGTGAATGCCATTGGCGAGAACTTGGCAGTTTTGAAGAATCCGTCGACAGCGGTTTATACAACGACGGGGGAGATCCGTATGGATCATCCGGATTTCGCTGATGTTGACAGTGTCAACCTGAATTTGACCATCACAACAGCGGGTGGCGACGTGCTAGTTCATTTTGATGGTTCGGTATATCACCACAGCGTCAGATCATCCTATTTTGATGTTGATATTGATGGGACTCGCCAAGGAGAGAAAGACGGCTTTGGTCGTACGTATACGTCAGCCAACTTGCACGCGATAGTGAATTTTACTCGTTTGATTCAGGGTTTGAGCGCCGGATCTCATACCTTTAAACTCAAATGTAAAACAATTTCACGAATAACACTGGCACTTGGCGCTCAATTCTGGGTGCGGGAGATCTAAGAATTCGTCTCGTCAGCAGGCAGGAATAACAAGAAAGGAGAAGCGAAATGCTCAATGAGATGCGCGATTACCGCGATTATCAGAAGCGCAAGCTGAGCGGCAGCAGCGATGGGCGCGGCATTGTGGTGGCGGCGGACGCCAGCCCCGGCACTGTGATTCACACAGCGCTGAACAGCGTGGCCGCCAATGAATGGGATGAGATCTTCATCCAGGCGGTGAACACCTCCGGTTCGGACGTCAAGCTGACGGTCGAATGGGGCGGGACGGACAGCCCGGGCGATCACATCGAAGTCACGATACCAGCGGAAAGCGGCTTTACCGAGGTGATCCCGGGCCACGTCCTGCAGAACGGCGCGATTGCGCGCGCCTTCGCCGCCGCGGCGGATGCCATCGTCCTGCACGGTTATGTCAACCGCTATCAGCATATTTAGGAGGGGATGATGCCGAAATTAGCAGGCGATCATGTACAGGTGCTGGTGGACGGCTACGAGCTCACCGGCGACAGCAATCGGATCAGCATCAACGATAGCCGCGACCTGTTTGACATCACGGCCTTTGGCGACGAGGCGCACAAGTTCAGCCCGGGGCAGCGGATGATGGCGCTGCAGCACGCCGGCTTCATGAACAGCGGCGAAGCGGGCTCGCATCCGGTGTTGAAAGGGGCGGCTGTTGACGGCTTGTTCTCGCTCTACCTGGGCGAGAACGCGGAACCGGCGGTCGGCGATGCGGTCTTCAGTTTGCAGGCGCGGCAGGGACGCTACGGCACGCTGCCCCGGGTTAACCAGATGATCCCCTTCCAGGCGGTCTTCGCCAATCGCGGCGAGGACGGCGGCCTGGTGGGTCTGCATGTGCTGGAGGCGGCCGCCAGCGATGCCTATAGCATCACGATTGAAGGCTCGGCCAGCGGCGCCTTCAGCGGCGAGGAGAGCGTCTTGGCGACCTTCGCGCTGGATGGCACGGCGCTGGGCTCGGAGCTGGTGGCGATAGACGGGACGATACCGCGCTATGTGCGCTGGGTGGCGACAGCTGATCCGGCAGCGCAGGACCAGGTGCGCATCGCCATTTCACTGATTCGCAAGTAGCCGCTCGGCGGCAGCGATAAGGGCTACTGCGGGAAGGCAATGTATCGAACGCGTTTGGCGGCCGCGAATGGCGGTTGGTCAAACCAGAATACCAACGACACAGACAGAAGGAGAAAAGCAAATGGCACTATCAGGCGATCATGTCATCGTGAAGCTGGACGACAGCGGCGGGGCCCTCCGCCAATTCGCGGACGGCGATATCCGCAGCATTGACCTGGGGCAGGCCTATGACCAGTTTGATGTCACCGGCTTCGGCGACGAGGTGCATCAGTTTATCAATGGGCAGTTGCGCGCGCCGGTGACCATCGCGGGCTACCTGACGACCGAGATTCCCAGCGGCACCCACACCGTCATCCAGGGCGCCTTCGCGGCGGGCAGCCAGGTCACGCTGGAGGTGCAGGTGGGCGACAATGCAGCGCCAGCGGCGGACGATCCCAAGTACAGCGGGGAGTTTTTGATCGGGAGTTACCGGCCGCAGATCATGACCGGTGGCGCGGTGATGTTCACGGCGACCTTGAAGCCGGCGACCGGCGATGCGCCCGAATGGGGCACGGTCTAGCCAGCGGGTTAGCGTAATCTGTTGGGGATGCGCAGTGGCTTGTGACGGGGCAGGCTGCGCGTCCCCTCTTATTCACAGACTGAGTTGGTGTTTAGGAGGAAGAGATATGCCAAGTTCAGGATTTACCCCAGGTAACGGCGGCGGTAGCAAGCCAGCAAAACCGCAGCCAGAAACAGCGCCTGATTTCCCCTGGCTTGTACCACAGCCTCGGCCAGAACCGGAGCCGGAGGTGATATCTGTTACTCCGATGGTCAACATAGTCTCCAGTAATCCACCGCCACCAGCGCAGCAGACATCGGTAAAGCCCCGGCCCGCAACGACTCATCCGGGTCCCATACTAGTTACGCCCGACATATTGGACATTAAGCCGGACGCTGTCGGCAGTTTGGAGCAGCAAATCGCCGCGCTATACGATGGGCAGTCGGTAGGTGGATCTGCGCAGCCGATTGAACAAGCGCCGGCGCAGGTGGCAAGTGGATACGAAAGCACTCCGCTGACCCCGGGGCAAGCGCATGTTGTTGATCATCTGCTTACGGTTGAGACCGATAGCTTGGCGCGGGAGGTACTCATCACGATAAAGCGGGATGGCATGCCACCGAGAAGCCAGTGGAACGACTTTATGGCTCAGTTCGCGTTATGGAACTGGGACGAGACATCGGATGCGCAGGCGCGGGCGACGCTCGCCTTAATCGTGCAGTCGGACTGGGATGATCTGTTCGCGCAGGCGGAGTCGAGTAGTAATGCAGTCAAAGCGTTTACACTTGAAGACGTAAGGCAGTTTATAGAAATCGACTTGACAACCGAGACGTTTGATGACGCAGATGTAGCGCACTATGAAGAGATGCTGAATAAGGTCTTTGACAGGAGTGGTAAACATCAAGTGTTTAAGAAATCCATAGGGAAAGCCTCATACTGCGGATACCGCTGTTTATACAGTTGCCGACCATTCCAGGCATAAGCGAAGAGCTTAATAGTTCGCCGAAGCGCATCAGCAGAACGGGAAAAACAACGCGAGCGCCGCACCAGACGAGCCAAATAATGCCGAAGTTCCGCATTCATGCCTTCTACTCGATAGGTCTCGCTTTTGTTGGGCATAGGTATATGGCTTCCAGGATAATAGACCACTCCTCTATACGAAGCCAGCAAGTCGCTGTAGTACCAGCGCGCACCTGGACTTTGATCGATTAGCTTTTGCAAGGTCGCTTCGTCCCGCTTTTGGCTGACCAGAAAGCCGAGAAGGCAACTGCTAGCTCGCTCAACGAGAGTGATTATGTACCATCGTTTTTTTATGACCGACAAAAGTGTGTAATTCGTCCATCTCAACGATATGCAAAGGACTTTCAGCAGGGACAGGAGCCGGTAGCAACTGATCGGCATGCGCCTTAACCCAATTCATCACACTCACATGAGATACCTTCAAAATACGAGCAATCCGGCGAAAGTTGTTGCCTTCCAGGTAAAGCCGAATCGCCAACATACGAATCGATAGGGGATAACCTTTTTGATTGGGCTTGGGAGTGTATGCCCGATTGCAAAGCTTGCATTTGTAGCGTTGGCTTCCTGATTTATTGAAGCCTAACTTGATTTGTTGTGCTGTGTCTTGACAATGTGGACAATTCATCATGCAATTATTGTACTATAAACATTCAGCATTTACCACTCCCCTTTGACTATGACATTGTATTCAAAGACAAATATGGCTACAATCCAGAAAAGAAAATCAAGCAGATGCAAAACCTTGCGAAAGCCAATGTTCAGATTGTCAATTACTTTGCTGTTGAGGAAGGATTCAACCTCGGTGTAGACAAAGCTCTGGAGGAGTTTAAGAAGCACTTTAGCAGAACCGATCAAGGCAAATTGAAAGTTCATTTGGGTGATAATGATGAAACCAAAGGAGAGACCTTTGGGCTTGTGCCGCTGCCGGAGAGCACTTCACAGAATCGGGACACAGTATTTCTGGGTAGTCGAGTTGATATCCCTACCATTGTGCATGAGTTCGGGCACGTCATAGACAGAAATATCAACATGACAGCTTACCTCGAAGGCAGATTAGGCGATGGTAAATTCCATCTATTGAAAGCTCACCCGATGTATGGTGCTATCTTAGATAAGATCATACTGGAATGGGTAATTGAGGGTTTTGTCGCCAAGCAATACTTATCGCGAGAACTCTGGGCGGATCTTTTCATGACGGCGGTTCTGTCCGGAATGGATTTCGAGGTCAAGTCCATAGATGATGAGCATATTGCAACCTTCGCTAAGTTCAATGATAGTGATGATTTCTTTGAGTGCGGAGACGCCAGAAATCCTGGAGACGCGCCCTGTATAGAGCGCACCGTGGAATGGAAAGATCACGTCATTGCAAGAGCTGTAAGAGCGTTTCTCCCTAAAGTATTTCGTCATGCCATGTCTGCACGAGAAGGAGAGAATAAGGATGAATAGGCTAAAGATTTTCTTCGCGGTTCTATGGGCGATCTGGCTATGCGGCTTTGCTTTCGCTCAAGATCGGGGATGGCCCTTATCGGCTGTCTGGAGTCCGGATGGTGAGACAATAGCGGTCGGCACTAGCACCGGAGTGTGGTTCTTTGATGCTGGTTTCAATGAACTGGGTTTTGTAAAGAGCACGCCCGAGGCTATCATCGGATCATCGTTGTCTCTCCATTGGAACGCCTCGGGTGATTTGCTTGCTGTCGGATATCCCGGCATCAATCCTTCAGGACCAATTCATGTCATTGATGTAGGTGAACTGATGGTTATTATGTTGATTGCGTACGAGGCTATATATAGTCCGGTGCGCTGGCATCCTGAAGAGAACCTGATTCTGAGCGGGAATTATCTAGGGAATACCGATGTTTGGGATGCGGTATCAGGGGAGAACGTATTTCATTTTGAAGAAACTGATGAGCAGACGGCCTTCGGGTGGAATCCAACAGTAGGAGTCTGCTGGCTTTCAAAGCGTACGATTGCTGCTGTAACCACATTTGAAGTCTATATAGTCGATTTTGCAAATGGTGAGATATTGCATTCTTTCGACCCCGGACGTCCACTTGATTACGCTAATTGCAACGGTGATAACAAGGTGATAACAGAAAATGGATATCTAGTGAACCTTGACACTGGTACAGTTATGAAAGCTTTCACTGGGGTGAGGGATGGAATTGGAAGTTGGGAATTCTACGTCAAAGGCGCAGTGATGTCGCCGGACTCTCGACAAATAGCAACCAATGAAGAAGGCTGCCGCATTCGTGTCATTGATGCTCGAAATGGTGAAGTGCTCGCAGAATTGGAAGGCGGTATCGTTTTCGATGGGGCAATGCGCTATACCCATTCGATATCGTGGCATCCCGATGGCAGCCGGTTTATGACAGTAGGTCAATTGGGCGACATACGAGTTTGGGACGGGCAGTCGTATGAGTTGCTGCAGCGATATGATGGATTTGACATGGGGGACGAATTGGCCGAACGGTCATTGCCTATTTTTTGGGATGATAATTGGAATGAAATCGATATCAGCAGTTTTAAGTGTCTTCAAGAATTCGTAGCTCGCACAAGTGGGTAGCTAGGAATTGTAAGTGCAAACGCTGTTGTACGGCTGCGTCAGTAATATCGCATTGTGGTCGTGTGAAAGAGAGTTGAAAGTGATTCTCTTCAGCAAGACGTATTGAATTGAGAGTAAGGTCTAGTGAAAGGAATCTAAAATGACAACAAGATGGACTATCGGTATCGACTGGGATCGAGACGGCAGCTACACGGACGAGACGGCTCGCGTCTTGTCCGCCAAGTGGATGCTCGGTTTCCAGCAAGCGTATATGGATGTGGGCAATGACGCGAAATTGTCCCTCCTCATGCGCAACGACGACAAGCGCTTCACGCCGGAGAACAGCGCGGGCAGCCTGTATGGCAAGCTGGCACCGCTGCGCCCGGTGAAGGTCGAATCGCATGACGGGACGACCACCCGCCGCCACTTTTCCGGTTGGGTGCAATCGATCCATCCGGCGCCTAATCGCTACGGGGAGCGTATCGCTACTATCCAAGTGGCCGGCGCGATGCAATTCTTAAAGGCGACCGAGACCAAGATCGAGCTGCAGGAGAACCAGCGCAGCGACCAGATCATCGACGTGCTGGTCAACGAGGCCATCTTCCCGCCAGCGCTGGCAGATGCTTGGGCTTGCGCGCGCCGTGCTGTCAAGCAATTCAAGATATGCGAACAAATGGTCGCTTTATTGCAGAACAAATATGCTATTATGAATCCACTTTGAAATTGAATCAAGCGATGCGCCGCGCGGCTGGCTTGTGACAGGGCAAATGCAGGCGGCGCGTTCACAGACCAAATCAATGTTTAGCGACGTGAGAGACCATGCCATTTAGAGGATTATCAATTGATGACGAAGGCTCAATCATTTTCGATGGTAAGAGGTTCATCGTCAATAACCCGAGCAAGGTGCCGGACAATTTCGATCCGGGTGACAAACCGGTCATTGGCTTGTCGGAGGACGATCCGAGGCAACCGAACAATCAGTCGAAATCTATTGCGACTCCAAAACCCGTTCAAAAAGAATCGGGCAGTGGCAAGTCCAAGTATACAATCGCGGAACAGATTCGCCGCCGTAACCGAGATCGTGCCAAACAGGATGCCGCGGCTCTAAATCGGGGACAGTCTTCCCAGGTAATACAAGTGATACCTGACATCGTCGAACCCGGTCAGGTCGGCTCCGATTTTGTGCCGGACCCTGTGGCGCCAGATTGGCATGGCAGCACTCCCCTCACCCAAGGCCAAGAAATACATGTTGATCATCTGCTGAGCGTTGAGACCGATAGCTTGGCGCGGGAGGTGCTCATTGGCCTCAAGCGGGAAGGTATGCCCTCAGACGCGTATATTGCCGATTTCATGTCGCAGTTCGCGGAATGGGGCTGGGATGACCTGTCGAGCGCGCTGGCGCTGCAAGTCCTCGCGAATGTGCGCGACTCGGACTGGGATGAGACGTTCGCATATGCGGATGCGGATTATGTTGAAACAGTGACGCAAGACCTGGGCAATAACACAAGAGAAGGCTTGGTGATTATTGATGCCGGAAGCGGTAATGTCGTGCTCAACAAGACCGGTGTTCAGGGACTAGGCGGGCAGCAGTATGTGGGCTTGCAGGATTACGAGGTGGAGGCTCTGAAGGGACTCCCATTGATCTTCGTGCATAATCATCCGAACGACACCGGGGCATCTGATGATGACTTGCGCAGTGCTTTTGACGCGGGCGCAAAGCTGCTGATCGTGATCACGCCGAGTGGTCGCGAGCAAGTTTATGTACGCGGCAGGGACCGAATGGTAAAGGTCCGCGACGAGAAGGCCAGCTATGAGGTGGGATCGCCGACACTGGACGAGACCGTAGCGTTGGCAATCAAGTCGGCAGAACAGAAGGTGGCGTATCTGGACGATTCGCCGGAGTTGGTTTTCCTGCAGGAGGATCCGGGTTTACAGATTAAAGTGGAAGGGATGGTACAATTCGCTAACAGTGAAGACGCAGTTGTTTTGAACGAAGGTAATTCTGGTTCGGATGTTTTTGAAGGATCCCAATGGATAAACGTATTGGGTAAATCCCGCTTGAATCCCTTCGTCGTTCTAATTGAATACGCGGGTGGATCTCAGTCCTGGATAGATCTCAAGGAGTATGATGCCACGTACCAAATCCATGGAGCAGAAAATCTAGCCGGTATTCCATATGCAGACGAAAGTGCAGCGAATACCATGAATCCATATATCAGGACCGCAATGGGCGTAGCAGACTTACTCCCGATAGCTCAACAAGACATAACCGAGAGGGGAGTCATTGGGTTCGGTGCTACAGGAAATAAGGCCTGGGAAAGAACCGGTGATTACCATAGTGGTGTCGACATTTTTGCTCCGGCCGGCACTGAGGTTAGTGCGTTAACAGACGGAGAGGTTATCGCTATTTTTGTTCCGGAGGACGTTAACTATGATGATATCTATGGTCCCGCGAAGGCTAGTTATGTCGCTGAGAAAGAACCAGAGGGCAAAATATATGATCCGCAAACTGTATCAATGTCCGCGCGTCAATCGTTCGCTGATAATTGGATCTTAGAGGGAAACAACAGAGCTTATATAATTGTACGCAGCGGTAATGCCTACATCGTATACGGGCATCTCGATCCAGATTCCATTCAAGTGGGGACACATGTTATTACGGGCCAGACCATAGGGGCAGTGGGTAAAGATGAGCGAGATGATAACGATCACTTGCATTTGGAACTCAAAACCCATGGTCAGACAGCAGTACTACTCGATGAAAATGAGGAGTACCTAGCAAAGAGTAAAGACCATAGACCCCAGTTTTTTCTCAATCCTCTGTACCTGTACACTGAAGAATCGAGAAACAGCATCATAGCGGAATACGAACTGGATCCGCTTCTCGATCAAATGTTGGCAATCCAAGGAGGGGGGGAGTCCATTGATCACGGCGGTCATGGTGTGGAGTTCTATTGGCGGAATAAGACACGCACGGAATAAGACACACACATTGAGTCCCGATGGAGGCGAGTAGGTATGAAACGAATAATCATTGCCGTATTCAGTATCTTGATGTTTTCAGGAGCGATTGCGGCGCAAACTGTTTCCTGCTATAGCGATTTTGAGACGT
This sequence comes from Phototrophicaceae bacterium, assembly GCA_965223515.1. Lineage (GTDB taxonomy): Bacteria > Chloroflexota > Anaerolineae > Aggregatilineales > Phototrophicaceae > UBA6055. The sequence continues at coordinate 2,024,686 of CBDCWK010000002.1, read as the reverse complement.
GTCCCGATAACTTCCCGCCGGACGCCGATGTCATTTTCGAAGCAAGACACATTAGATTCGTTGATGAACCCACCTTCGAGCGCGATGCTGATTGGTATTTCTTCGACGATTCAAGCAGAGCCTGGTCTAGTTTAGACTATGTGCAAATATCGCCCTTTGCTACTGTCGCATTTGATGAAGCGTTTGATCAATTGGGATGGGAAGCCTATCTGGAAGATGCCGACACTGCGATTGAAGTCAGGGCGGATGGAAACGCCATTTATGTGATGGATGAGAAGGAATTGCATCTCATTGATCTCTCGACGAATCTCGTCTTTTCTATCCTCTATCGCGAATATGGGACATCCTGCACAGCGCCGGATGGCAAGCGTTTAGATTGGTATGAGGATGAAGACGCTTGGCGTGAATTGAGTGAAAAAGGCGGCACAAGGATTGTGCGCTGCCGATATGGATTCGATTTTCAGTACGCAAATGCACGATTGCGAACCATCAATGATCCGGAATTCATCAAGGCTGGTGTGCTGAAAGTTTTGAATTCATCCAGTCCGTTCTACGAAGAGAAGATGCGCTTCAACATTGAACATCAACTGAATCCGCCTGAGATCTGGTTTTACCATTCAACCCCACCCGATTATCGTCCTTTTTTTGAAATCTTTCTCAAGTTGGATGGCACTTATGAGGACGATCTGGAATACGGCACAATAGGACTACGTATTTTTGGGTTTATAGACTTGCATGATCGACTTGTTCGATGGGACATTGCCGGACAAAGAATGCTTAGGGACTATGGCGGGATAAGACGCAAAAGATATGTGAGAAGCGCCATGCTCAATTCGTTGGAGCGCGCCTTGGCTTTGACACCTGGAAAGTTGCTGCTTTGGGTAGAGACTGGCGACGACAACACTCTGATACGCAACTTGTCAACTATGTATACACAGGAGGAAAAGCAATGACAACAAGATGGATCATCGGAATTGACTGGGATTGAGACGGCAGCTACACGGACGAGACGGCTCGCGTCTTGTCCGCCAAGTGGATGCTCGGTTTCCAGCAGGCGTATATGGATGTGGGCAATGACGCGAAATTGTCCCTCCTCATGCGCAACGACGACAAGCGCTTCACTCCGGAGAACAGCGCGGGCAGCCTGTATGGCAAGCTGGCGCCGCTGCGCCCGGTGAAGGTCGAATCGCATGACGGCACGACCACGCGGCGTCACTTTTCCGGTTGGGTGCAATCGATCCATCCGGCGGCCAATCAGCATGGCGAACGCACCGCGACCATCCGTGTTGCCGGCGCGATGCAATTCTTAAAGGCGACCGAGACCAAGATCGAGCTGCAGGAGAACCAGCGCAGCGACCAGATCATCGACGTGCTGGTCAACGAGGCCATCTTCCCGCCAGCGCTGGCAGATGCTTGGGCTTGCGCGCGCCGTGCTGTCAAGCAATTCAAGATATGCGAACAAATGGTCGCTTTATTGCAGAACAAATATGCTATTATGAATCCACTTTGAAATTGAATCAAGCGATGCGCCGCGCGGCTGGCTTGTGACAGGGCAAATGCAGGCGGCGCGTTCACAGACCAAATCAATGTTTAGCGACGTGAGAGACCATACCATTTAGAGGATTATCAATTGATGACGAAGGCTCAATCATTTTCGATGGTAAGAGGTTCATCGTCAATAACCCGAGCAAGGTGCCGGACAATTTCGATCCGGGTGACAAACCGGTCATTGGCTTGTCGGAGGACGATCCGAGGCAACCGAACAATCAGTCGAAATCTATTGCGACTCCAAAACCCGTTCAAAAAGAATCGGGCAGTGGCAAGTCCAAGTATACAATCGCGGAACAGATTCGCCGCCGTAACCGAGATCGTGCCAAACAGGATGCCGCGGCTCTAAATCGGGGACAGTCTTCCCAGGTAATACAAGTGATACCTGACATCGTCGAACCCGGTCAGGTCGGCTCCGATTTTGTGCCGGACCCTGTGGCGCCAGATTGGCATGGCAGCACTCCCCTCACCCAAGGCCAAGAAATACATGTTGATCATCTGCTGAGCGTTGAGACCGATAGCTTGGCGCGGGAGGTGCTCATTGGCCTCAAGCGGGAGGGTATGCCCTCAGACGCCTACATCAGCGACTTTGTGTCTCAGTTCGCGGAGTGGGGCTGGGATGACCTGTCGAGCGCGCTGGCGCTGCAAGTCTTCGCGAATGTGCGGAACTCGGATTGGGATGAGACGTTCGCATATGCGGATGCGGATTCGGCATCGGTGGAGGCTAAGAAAAGACAGCCATTTGTCCCAACCATTGGAGTAAAGGTTTCCGGGACCTTGAGAGTCTACGCTGAGCGTAATTCGGTATTCTGAGTTGAATACTTTGCGCGTTTTAGTTGAGATAGGTGACTCGAGATACTGGATAGATCCCTCAGACCCGGACGCCAAATTCACCTTTGTTGCGCTTGGAGAGCATGGCGACACTTCTACACAAGCCTCGGAGGAAGTCGTCGCCATTGAAGGCGAGATACTCCGATGGGATGAACTCGAGGAATTTGTCAACACAGATCTTGCGGAGCTTCAGCGTCGAGCTATAGAGTATCCAGAAATCATCCGCGAAAATATGGCGCTTCTCGAAGACATATTTGGATACGACGTTAGGTTCTATGATGACGAATTCTATGTCGGAGAAGGTAAGAACGAGGAGAAGAGATCGGCGATAGAGCAAATATTCAACATTGCCAGCAGTCACTATCATGTCACAAATACTTTCGGGATTGAGATCATGCGCACGACTGCAACCGCTACGATTTACCATTTGGGTGCCGACGAAGTAATCGGGGGTCATCAGCCAGAGTACCGAGGTTTAGTGCCTCTCGCGGCAGGGTCGACAAAAGCTTTCATTGGCAGCAAAATGACAATTGGCGGGTTGACTCACGAAACATTTCATGAAATTGATCGCCGATTTGAAGGCCGGCTCTCAGTTCCCAGTTATGAAGAACCCAAGTGGGGGTTGGAGTGGTACTTACAAAAGAAGGTCGGTCGTCTCGGAAGCGACGGTGTACTTCGCTTCAATTTCGGAATGGTGCTAGACTCAAAACACTCAATAATGCATCTAAACGAAGATTCCCGCGCCTCTGACGACATATGGAACCAAGAGATATTCCCTGATGTGGCGGCGGCAGTTGTCTTTGGTCTACATGAAGAGGATTTTTTCTCAAAGGCGGACGTATATAATCCGGACAACAGAATCGGGTTCGCACGTTACGGCAGTTACGTCAAGGACCTTATATGCGGTATACATCAATACTTCGAGCATATTACTAAAGGCGCCACAGAGCCAGAGCAGTTTACGTATGATGAGGGCGCCTGTGAACAATTCTGGAGTGAGCAATGAAAAGCCTAATCTTTATCGTCATATTCCTGCTGTCGGGCGTCGCTGCCGCGCAAAGTGACACGAAACCTTTGCTAGATGGCGGTTTGGGTTGGAGTTTCGACGGCCAGTACGTTGCCGTAGGTACGACGGCCGGTGTTCACATACATGCCAGCGGTGATCTGTCAAAACAAAGGGTGTTAGACGAATCCTTTGATGTCCGAACACTAGCGTGGAGCAAAACCGACTTACGAATCGCCTATTTCGATTTCACTACCGGTACCGACCGTGTTGTCATCTGGGACCTGGCCTCGAATGATCGATCTGAGATACAGGCAAATGGTTCGATAGCACATGTCGCATGGTCGCCTTCAGGCAGATTTATTGCAATAAGAACATACGGTAGGCCGGGAATCACGATTTGGAACACTGAATCACAAACCGCGGAGACAGAGATTTCGACGTCACTATTTAGGAGACTTGGTTATCCACTCATCGAATGGAGCCCCAATGAACGATACATTGCCGTGCAGGCGATTGGAAATCGCATCGCAATTCTTAATGCTTTCACAGGATGGCTCGTCGATTTCAAGTGGAGCGAACAGTATATCTCGGAGGTAAGGTGGAGTCCTGACGGCAATCTGCTTGGCGCCGGCGGCGAAACGCTGAGGATATGGAAGATACATGACTGGCAACATCCGCATGATCCGGCGGTACAGCTTGTAGGGGATTTGGTTTACGAACGAACTGACGGTGGCTCTCCAAACTGGCATCCCGATTCGAGCAAAATCGTCTTCATCGATACGGTATATGACAAGGGAGATCCTTATGACTTTACCGGCAGCCATGCCGAGATTTGGGACCTAGCTTCAAATACTACTGTGGAATTGCCTGGCAATGTATTTATCGCTTATGCCTGGAACACTTTTGATGCAATTAAGTGGAGCCCCGACGGTAGTAAGCTGGCCAGTATCAGCAGTGATGGACGTATCGTCATATGGGATACAAGCTCGTATGAGATCGTTGCCGAATACGCTGGTTATCGGTCCATACTGGATGTCTACAAGGAGAATCCTTAAGAGCCGCCACGTCAACGGTCGCGGACTTAGTTAATTCAAAAGCCTAAGGGAGGAAAAGCAATGACAACAAGATGGACCATCGGTATCGACTGGGATCGAGACGGCAGCTACACGGACGAGACGGCTCGCGTCTTGTCCGCCAAGTGGATGCTCGGTTTCCAGCAGGCGTATATGGATGTGGGCAATGACGCGAAGTTATCCCTCCTCATGCGCAACGACGACAAGCGCTTCACTCCGGAGAACAGCGCGGGCAGCCTGTATGGCAAGCTGACGCCGCTGCGCCCGGTGAAGGTCGAATCGCATGACGGCACGACCACGCGGCGTCACTTTTCCGGTTGGGTGCAATCGATCCATCCGGCGGCAAATAGAAATGGCGAACGTACAGCTGCCATCCAGGTGGCCGGCGCGATGCAATTCTTAAAGGCGACCGAGACCAAGATCGAGCTGCAGGAGAACCAGCGCAGCGACCAGATCATCGACGTGCTGGTCAACGAGGTCATCTTCCCGCCGGCGCTGGCAGATGCTTGGGCTTGCGCGCGCCGTGCTGTCAAGCAATTCAAGATATGCGAACAAATGGTCGCTTTATTGCAGAACAAATATGCTATTATGAATCCACTTTGAAATTGAATCAAGCGATGCGCCGCGCGGCTGGCTTGTGACAGGGCGGGCTGCGCGTCGTCTCTTATTCACAGACTGGTTTGATGTTTAGCGAGGAGAGAAGTCACGGTGTTTCCATACTATTTGCTTCCGGATGCTGGTGATACGCAAGAACAAGATGAGGATCAACAGCCTCAAGAGTCGCAGTCATCTTCGTCATTTTACTTACCCTATGTATACCCTGGTACGCCACCTGAATTGCCAGATGAGGATGATCAACCTACGCAGCCAACTGTATCACCTCACGATTTTGTAGACCCGCCTGCGTCAAGCGATCGACCTGAAACTACGCCGAAAATTTCAATCGCGGAACAGATTCGCCGCCGTAACCGAGAACGCGCCCGACAGGATGCTGCGGCTGAAAATCGCAGGCGGCCCATTACCGATATTGCGCAGGATATCGAGTGGTAAAATGACACGAACACCTATGACCTGACCGGGTTTCTTCAGCTAGCTACGAACCTTGGTGAGGAACATGCATCCGGCAAAGCCCAGACCTTGCAAGTCATAAATGGTACCAGCCCTGATGCTGAAGAGGAGGTTCTCGATCAAGCGTGGAAACACCTTCTGCAGACTACTGCACGCATCGGTCTTTTTGAAGACGAATCCTGGTACACAACACGGCTTAGTCCAGCGCAATCATCAGCGTCGGCACCTTTTGAAAATAGTTATGGCAATATGACCTTCCCCGATTTGGTTAGTAATCTTGAACCCGGCGTTCGGAGCGGTAACGGCACATTCGCCGATGAAGGGTCATATCGAGTTCCCGAGACGGAATTGGATCCCTATATTCACCAAACTCTAACCGACGTGTTTTCAAGCAAGACCTCGGGCAAGTGGAACGAGGAGTGGACGAAGCCGGAGCATTTGGAAGGGTTTCTGAAAGGTCGTTTATCACCGTTCTTTTACAAGGAGTACGTTGATTCGCTCCCATGGGATGAGCTCACAGATTTGGGCATGATTGACATGTACCATTCGCTCATGGAAACGCTATGGAACGAACACTGGAATACAAACAGTGCGCACGATCCTTGGGTCGTTAGCCTCGACGAGGAGTTCGCCTTCGCCGATGATTTGCTATCAACGATTGCAGCAGTACCGCTTGTGAATGAGGCAAGACTCGTTGAGGAATTTGGCTATGCAAGTATTGAAGAAGCTCGAGCCGATTTACTGGCTCAAGTTCAATATAGTTATGAGAAATTCGACATTCGCCCACCGGAAGATCTTCATGAGTGGAGCGCATCACAGCTGGCAAACGAGTTCTATAGCCTGCTTACAAATGTGTTCGAACCATACGCGAAAAGCGAAAACGACACTGAAAACTACCAGAAGGCATATGACTTCGTAACCGATCCCGACTTTGTGAACATCGTAGGGAAAGCGCTGTCTACAACGATTGACAGGTTGGACGGCAGTCATCGGGAATCTCCTATGCAGCTGGTTTTCTTTGTCGCCTCCTTTTTCATCGAGCCTCTTGACTGGATCCTGACCGCACAAGAAATGATTCGAGCCGCGGAAGACGAGGATTGGTGGCAAGTCTTTTTGCTTGGCGCGACTGGTATCTTGCCCGGAGCTTTTGGGAGATTAGCCAAGCGATCGGGCAAGGCTAATGATGTGCTGGGTACGGCACAGTTTGGCCGCCGCGTTGACAATAGCGTAAGAGGTGGTGACGTACCTCTTGGGACCCGCAATTGGCAACTTGATAATCCAAAACCTACGAATACTGTACCGAATCAACAACTAGATCATTCGTGTGTGGCAGCCTGTGGTGTAGAGCTATTTGAACGAACAACTGGAGTAAAAACAACTGAAGCGCAAATGCTCCAGTATATGGGATACGATGGAAACTATGATATTTCCTTATACCAGGGCGCTGAGGGTTTGACAAAAGCAAGAGATGATTTGGCAGCGAGCTCTAATGCAACTTTTCGCTTTGAGCCCATGGAGGTCGACGAAATTGCCGAGGAGATTGCTGAAGGGCATATAGTGGTCGCAGGCCTTGCTGGTCATTCGGTAGTTGTAGAGAGCGTGGATCTTCAAAGGGGGCTTGTTACAGTATCCGACCCTTGGGGTCGAGGGCCCGGCACTGGAATTGCAGAAAAGGGGACACTAAGACAGGCGCGGTTTACGGAACTTCAGCGAAGAAAAGGTGGATTTCACGTTATGATAGGTATTTCGAAAAGTTAATATCCTGATTGCAAACGAAAGAAGGTGTCATCATGGAATTTGAACAAGTCGCGCAAGTGTTGAAGGATCATGGTCTTATTGGCAAAATCAAGCACGCTAAAGCAATTGACTTTCGCTTCATCGCGCTATTGAGCAGAGTGGCAGATTCAAGTGGACGGACCACCGTGCCAGCTAAACCGCCATTAATCATCTATGTACACGGAAAACACTGTATTGTTAGCATTGATGTAGGGGGTATTCTCACAATACATCATGATCTGACCGTAATCGTTCGAACGATTCTAGACTGTTGGGATATGTATGATCAGCTTCGTGACTATCCTCTATACCGAGCAATGCAGGCTATCAAGCAGACAGGTCATGCCGCGCTGTTTGAAGATCGGGCAATATTTATATACAAACTGGAGGATGCGAAAGAAACGGTAGACACCTACCTGATTGATGAGCAGATTGAGGCTATCGGTAACTTCGATAAGAAGAATTCATGTGCGGCTTTTCAATTCCAGGATAAGTTCTGGACATATAAATCGTCTGCTGCGAATACCGAGCAAACCAAGCTCACATTGGAACAGTGTGTTGAATTGTTCAAAAGTCAATTAGGCAAGAAGGGATAAGGAGAACCAAAATGGCAACGACATGGACAATCGCTATAGATTGGGATCGAGACGGGGAGTTCAGCGGCGATGACATCGTCACTGATCGCGCTGTCTGGGTCAACTGGTTCCTGGGCTTCCGTGAGCCGTATAAGGATATTGCCCAGAACTCCGTCCTGGGTCTGGTGTTGGACAATCGCGACCGGCGCTTTTCGCCGGAGAACGAGGATGCGGCGAATCCGCTGGCGGGGAAGATCCAATCGCTGCGTCCGGTCCGTGTGACATCCAACGACGGGACGACCACGCGTACGCACTGGTCGGGCTGGGTCGAATCGGTGCATCCGGCGGCGAACAAACACGGCGAGCGGCTGGTCAAGATCTTGTGCACGGGGGCGTTGCAGTTTCTGTCATCGGCGCAGACCAAGATCGAGCTGCAGGAGAACCAGCGCAGCGACCAGATCATCGACGTGCTGGTCAACGAGGTCATCTTCCCGCCGGCGCTGGCGGATGCCTGGGCTTGCGCGCGCCGTGCTGTCAAGCAATTCAAGATATGCGAACAAATGGTCGCTTTATTGCAGAACAAATATGCTATTATGAATCCACTTTGAAATTGAATCAAGCGATGCGCCGCGCGGCTGGCTTGTGACAGGGCAAATGCAGGCGGCGCATTCACAGACTGAGTTGATGTTTAGCGAGGTGAGATGATGAGATTCCCGAGAATTGCAATTACAGTTGATGAAGAAGGTTCAATCGTTTTTGATGGAGAAAAATACATCGTCAACAATCCGAGCAAAGTCCCAGATGATTTTAATTGGGGAGGTAAACCGGTAGTCGGCTTGCCGAAAAGCCATCCGAGTCACCCGGACAATCGTAAGAAGCGCCCGAATCCAGGACCGGCGATCACAACGGGTCTGGGCTTTGGTCCGAATTATGTTGCTCCTTGGGTGGCACCGCCCAAGACGAACGAGAAAGGCGGTGCTCAAGGCAAAAATCCTTTGGCGGCGGGTTCCGGCGGGCAAGCTATCATGGGCTTTTCGGAAACAGAAGGGACAGCCGACATTAGCGCGCTTGGACTGGTTAATTTCGAATCGCTGCCGGGTACACAGGAATCCCCTGTAGAAGAAGTTTGGTACGGCAGCACTCCGCTGACCCAAGGCCAAGAAATACATGTTGATCATCTGCTGAGCGTTGAGACCGATAGCTTGGCGCGGGAGGTGCTCATTGGCCTCAAGCGGGAAGGTATGCCCTCAGACGCGTATATTGCCGATTTCATGTCGCAGTTCGCGGAATGGGGCTGGGATGACCTGTCGAGCGCGCTGGCGCTGCAAGTCCTCGCGAATGTGCGCGACTCGGACTGGGATGAGACGTTCGCATATGCGGATGCGGATTATGTTGAAACAGTGACGCAAGACCTGGGCAATAACACAAGAGAAGGCTTGGTGATTATTGATGCCGGAAGCGGTAATGTCGTGCTCAACAAGACCGGTGTTCAGGGACTAGGCGGGCAGCAGTATGTGGGCTTGCAGGATTACGAGGTGGAGGCCTTGAAGGGACTTGACCTGATCTTCGTGCATAATCATACGGAGGAGATCGGGGCATCTGTTGATGACTTGAACAGCGCTTTTGACGCGGGCGCAAAGCTGCTGATCGTGATCACGCCGAGTGGTCGCGAGCAAGTTTATGTACGCGGCAGGGACCGAATGGTAAAGGTCCGCGACGAGAAGGCCAGCTATGAGGTGGGATCGCCGACACTGGATGAAGCTTTGTGGTTACATGCCGAGTCGCAGGCGCAGGCGCGGAAGTATGAGGCTGATTCGCCGGAGTTGATATTCCGGCAGAGTGATCCGGAAGTAATCGCGAACATGGATGTCAATCCAGGTGAAATCGCACGCTACGAAGAACTCAAGGATTTTGTCACTGAAGGGCTATATGAGCTACAAGAAACAGGTGAGAAAGAGCTTCTAACCAAGATCGGCGAATCTATCGAACTTCTCCAGGACATATTTGGATATACTGTAAAATTCCATAAGGACTACGACGTTGAGGCAAATGTACGGTTAGCAATGGAGCAAGTTCACAATCTCGGCACCATTCTGTTCCACTTCCTAAACGATCTCGGCTTTGAAATCATGCAATCAACCCCCGAAGAGACAATATTTGTCCTAGGAGCTGACGAGAGAATCCCAAAGCATCAAGGCCTAGTGGTTTTGCCGGAGTCGACGGCCAAAGGAGACCCGGAGCTAAAGATAGTCTATCTCGGTAGTGAAATTGAAGCTGGGACGATTGGCCACGAGGTCGCACATGAAATTGATCGGTGGATGGGTGACTACGGAACAGCTAAAGTGGAATATGAAGATGGTTCGGAACAACCCATATCAAAATTAGGACCGGTGGGCAGTTTCCTTTGGTTCCTAAAGAACGAAGTGGTTAACCAGCGGCAGCCGAATCTGCCTAAAGGCGCTCTGAATCAAGGATATCGCTTCTTGGAAGCTGTAACTAACTTGGACGAATATTCTCGTGCCAACTTTTCGAAGAAAGAGCGCGAAGTCTTTGCGGATTTGCTTGCGGCTAAGGTGTTGGGTCCATTGGACGAAGACTTCTTCGCAACTGCATTTCCGTATGCAAAACCGATTAGATTCAGAAACACCAAAGGCTCAGCGGATATTGCGATAGCAATGGAACAATACTTCGACGATTATGCCGAATATATTGGAGGTGATGATTCCCAGAAGCCTGAAGCATTTGAATACACCAAATACCACGATCAGCAGACATATGATGAGTTAGAATGGCCAGTCATGCCAGTTAAAGGAGATGAAGAATGAGGACAATGAGATTTTGCGCTCTAATGATTCTCCTATTGCTGCCGGGTATGGCTACAGCGAATGGTCGAGATTTGCCGCTGCTGTGGGGCAACCTAGACTGGAGCTCGGATGGACAGTACATCGCCGTCACTACGACCAAAGGCCTCCACATCCACAAAAGCGGCGACCTGTCACTGTATAAGGTCTTGACCGAATACAATCTCCCAGCAATCAAGTGGAGCAATCATGGCCTAAGACTTGCAGTGGAGAGCGCTGAATGGTGGGGAATCACCATTTGGGATCTTGAGTCGGAAGAACCCACACATCTGATCCTATCTGATGAGCAAGACAAGGGGTTTCATAATATCGAGTGGGCCCATGGGGATCTCACCATTGCTGCGTCTGGCGATGCTGGAATCTTCGTTGGGGATATTGAAGGACAAGAGATTGGGCAAATCGTAACATTCAGGAGCATGTACAATCTCGGTCATTCGTGGCTGCATTGGCGGCCGCCGCTTGAGGTTGATATTCTGAGCCCCATGATGAATGGTATCGCGATCTACAATTGGTATACTGGCAGGCTCGTTGATTTCATCTGGAATATGGAGACAACCAACTGGCCAGCGCGCTGGAGCCCTGATGGCAATATGATTGCAGCCGGGGATGGTCCGGCAACCGTTTGGAAGGTGCTGCCTGACTCTCGGGTAGATGCTTGGGCTGAAGTCGGAGGCGAACGAATCCATGGACTCAACTATGAGCGAGGGCGGCTGTGGGGACTAAGCTGGCATCCCGACTCTACAAAACTTGCCTTTGTTTTTTCCCATCCCGAATCAGGATACCCGCCAAAGCGAGATTTCTCTCGTGATGGCGCGCTGATCTGGGATATATCAACAGACAGCACGAGGCTAATTCCGAGCGTCTTCGCTATTGATGTGTTACGTTCTGACAAAGTAATAGAATGGAGCCCCGACGGGCGTAGACTTGCTGCTGTGAGCAGTGATGGGCGAATCGTCATTTGGGAGACAGATTCCTATCAAGTTATTGCTGAATACGATGGGTACCGCTCCATTTTGGATCCCTAAGCAGAGAATCCCTAACGGTCGCGTCAGCAACGGCGGCAGAGATCAGTGAGATAAGTTTCAATATCACATAAGGAGGAGAAGCAATGACAACAAGATGGACGATAGGTATCGACTGGGATCGAGATGGCAGCTACACAGACGAGACGGCTCGCGTCTTGTTCGCCAAGTGGACGCTCGGTTTCCAGCAGGCGTATATGGATGTGGGCAATGACGCGAAGTTATCCCTCCTCATGCGCAACGACGACAAGCGCTTCACTCCGGAGAACAGCGCTGGCAGCCTGTATGGCAAGCTGGCGCCGCTGCGCCCGGTGAAGGTCGAATCGCATGACGGCACGACCACGCGGCGTCACTTTTCCGGTTGGGTGCAATCGATCCATCCGGCGGCAAATAGAAATGGCGAACGTACAGCTGCCATCCAGGTGGCCGGCGCGATGCAATTCTTAAAGGCGACCGAGACCAAGATCGAGCTGCAGGAGAACCAGCGCAGCGACCAGATCATCGACACGCTGATCAACGAGGTCATCTTCCCGCCAGCGCTGGCAGATGCTTGGGCTTGCGCACGCCGTGCTGTCAAGCAATTCAAGATATGCGAACAAATGGTCGCTTTATTGCAGAACAAATATGCTATTATGAATCCACTTTGAAATTGAATCAAGCGATGCGCCGCGCGGCTGGCTTGTGACAGGGCAAATGCAGGCGGCGCGTTCACAGACCAAATCAATGTTTAGCGACGTGAGAGACCATGCCATTTAGAGGATTATCAATTGATGACGAAGGCTCAATCATTTTCGATGGTAAGAGGTTCATCGTCAATAACCCGAGCAAGGTGCCGGACAATTTCGATCCGGGTGACAAACCGGTCATTGGCTTGTCGGAGGACGATCCGAGGCAACCGAACAATCAGTCGAAATCTATTGCGACTCCAAAACCCGTTCAAAAAGAATCGGGCAGTGGCAAGTCCAAGTATACAATCGCGGAACAGATTCGCCGCCGTAACCGAGATCGTGCCAAACAGGATGCCGCGGCTCTAAATCGGGGACAGTCTTCCCAGGTAATACAAGTGATACCTGACATCGTCGAACCCGGTCAGGTCGGCTCCGATTTTGTGCCGGACCCTGTGGCGCCAGATTGGCATGGCAGCACTCCCCTCACCCAAGGCCAAGAAATACATGTTGATCATCTGCTGAGCGTTGAGACCGATAGCTTGGCGCGGGAGGTGCTCATTGGCCTCAAGCGGGAAGGTATGCCCTCAGACGCGTATATTGCCGATTTCATGTCGCAGTTCGCGGAATGGGGCTGGGATGACCTGTCGAGCGCGCTGGCGCTGCAAGTCTTCGCGAATGTGCGGAACTCGGATTGGGATGAGACGTTCGCATATGCGGATGCGGATTATGTTGAAACAGTGGCGCAAGACCTGGGCAATAACACAAGAGAAGGCTTGGTGATTATTGATGCCGGAAGCGGTAATGTCGTGCTCAACAAGACCGGTGTTCAGGGACTAGGCGGGCAGCAGTATGTGGGCTTGCAGGATTACGAGGTGGGGGCTCTGAAGGGACTCCCATTGATCTTCGTGCATAATCATCCGAACGACACCGGGGCATCTGATGATGACTTGCGCAGTGCTTTTGACGCGGGCGCAAAGCTGCTGATCGTGATCACGCCGAGTGGTCGCGAGCAAGTTTATGTACGCGGCAGGGACCGAATGGTAAAGGTCCGCGACGAGAAGGCCAGCTATGTGGTGGGCCCGAGGACGCGTGAGGAAACTATTGAGTTAGTTCGCAGGTCGGAGGAGCAGGCACGGAGGGACGGGGTGAATACGCCGGAATATGTTTTTCTGCAGGAGGAGCAATATATAGAATTGCGTGTGAATGGGGACTTTAAGGTGTACGAAGACTTAGAAGCTATTCTGAGTGGCAACGATGCGAGTTTGGTTTGGCCTCTTTCATTTGACGAATACAGCTTTAGGGTATTGGACCAACACCCCTCACGCCCTTACGCTGTAAAGATTGAATTAGGTGGGAGTGAGCTCTGGATAGATCTTAGAGACCCTGACACAGAGCTAGAGTTTCATAGAGTGGACTTGCTGTATAATTTTCAATCGCAACACGCACAAGTATCTGGGCAGATATATGACAATATATCTCTCGACTTCGTAAAGGCACTGACCGCAGCAGCAATTCCACCTGCGCTGCCTTCCTTTGCAGTGGGCGACGATGTTCACTACCGTGGAACCCTGGATATCGAGTTATCTGATTTCGAACATGCGGACCGTAGCGGATTTGGACTGCTCTCAAGGGACGTGAATATTCTGGGTAGCACAGCCTCATTTCAAATTCAGTCGCCGGTGGTAGGGCCTGGCGTAAGAGTGGAGATAGTGAGCATCAAAGATGAGCATGATAGAGATTTAGGGAATTACGTTCTCATAAGTCTTCCGGCATCTGTGTTTCTACAGAACCCACAAATAATGGAAAACTTGGCAAACGATCCTAATCATGAACCGAGCGAGTGGAGAGAAGGCGGCAGAATTTTCATTGGTTTTGCTCATTTGTCATCAATTGACCCGGAGAACATTTATCCTGAGGCCGTTCTCGAAGACCTAGATCAGGCAACGATAGGATGGACTGGAAACACGGCGTTTGACCGAGACTTTGTAAATCACTTAGATGTAAGCATGGCATACTTCGGGCCAACCAAATGGAACAAACATGGGTTTGCTGAAGCCATGGATCATTTGGGCAAACGCATGGATCTTAATAGTCCGGAACGCGGTGAACCTAATAGTTACATAGCGATGGTGAAGAATAGTAATCTACATCACGGAGAAGGCAAGGGAAGTGTATATGGCGAAAACATAGATATTGTATTGCTTTGGCCTCACTTTGACAGATTGCGAAACGCAAGAACCACTAGGGATGCGGACGAGAAAAATGAAAGCATTTATGAGAGGGAATAACCACGCGGTAATCAGTAAAGTCTTACTCTTGTGTCTACTTTGCCTGCAATCTTTCTACAGTTTACAGGCGCAGGAAGATTCTCCATGGAAAGCTAGGCTCTTAAGTATGTCTAACAATGGAAGATTCCTCGCTGTGAGCTATGGGGAAGCTGATCTCAGAGCCCCGGTATACATGAGCGGAGTCTGGATTTATGACTTGGAAAACATCCTATCCTCACCGCAATATCTGAAAGCAACGTCCGACTATTCTGGACGGATGGAATTCAGTCCAAATGGCAAGTATTTTGCCCTTGGCACTTACGATTGGCTGACAGTATTTGACACTGAAAACATGGAAATAATTCTAAGTCTGTCAAGTTTAGCGACGCCGATCCGTAGCGACTTCGGATGGATTTCATTTAGCCCTGACAGCAACTACATCATGTCCTTTAGCGACTGGTGGACGATGGAACATGAGATGTCGATATGGCAGATCCACACCGGGCAGCGAGTTCATGTAATTGCCGCTCCTCGCACTCAGCAGTGGATAAAGCGCCCTTGGCTAAGCCCAGATTGGAAGCAGTTTTTGGATTGGTCAGCCACTGAAACGGAGACGAAAGCGGTATATGCATTCGACTTCGATTACGGAATCGGTCAGACACTTGGAAGTATCATAAAGCGCAACGACGTGGGTACCGCGTTTAGCCCGGATAGCTCACTTTTTGCATTGGCCGCGTGGGAGGGCACCGTTCATGTCTATGATACCAGTACATGGACTAGGAGGAGCAGTACGTCCCTTTATGATGGTCCCTGCGGTGAAAACGGGATATTGATGGCTTTCGGTTACAACATCTCTTCGCTGGCGGCTTTCTGTGGGCTAAACAGGCAATTATCGATTTGGGATCTTGAATCGAATGAGATTGTGTTCCGCACTGATGACGGGGCCGGTAAGCCAAAGTTTACGGCGAACGACGCATTCCTAGTTTCCGGTCGATCTTTCAGCAATGTTCCGGAAAGATTTCATATTCTGGTATGGAACCTGGAGAAGGATTATGCTCTGACAAGATACCCAGGCGTTAATCCAGAACTTCACCCTAACAGCGAGCTGATGGCAACCATAGGGCCCGATAGCAGGGTGTGGATATGGAATATCAAATCGAAAGAGTTACTGGTGATTCTACCGGTGCCTCGGCAGTAGTTTTCCAAAACGTACACGTAAGATAAGGAGAAGAAGCAATGACAACAAGATGGACCATCGGTATCGACTGGGATCGAGACGGCAGCTACACGGACGAGACGGCTCGCGTCTTGTCCGCCAAGTGGATGCTCGGTTTCCAGCAGGCGTATATGGATGTGGGCAATGACGCGAAGTTATCCCTCCTCATGCGCAACGACGACAAGCGCTTCACTCCGGAGAACAGCGCGGGCAGCCTGTATGGCAAGCTGACGCCGCTGCGCCCGGTGAAGGTCGAATCGCATGACGGCACGACCACGCGGCGTCACTTTTCCGGTTGGGTGCAATCGATCCATCCGGCGGCAAATAGAAATGGCGAACGTACAGCTGCCATCCAGGTGGCCGGCGCGATGCAATTCTTAAAGGCGACCGAGACCAAGATCGAGCTGCAGGAGAACCAGCGCAGCGACCAGATCATCGACGTGCTGATCAACGAGGTCATCTTCCCGCCAGCGCTGGCAGATGCTTGGGTCATCGGCGACCCGAGCTACAGCAAGCTCGGAATATCGACCACGCTCGCCAATCTGGAAGCCTACAGCGACTACGAAGAAGGCCTGCTGACCCTGAACCTGGCGGGCGATAACTGGGTGCGCCAAGGCGGTTACTCGGACCAGATCAAGGACACCTTCGATGTCTACCGCGGTATCCGCGATATCACGGCGGCGGAGCGGGGCAAGTTCTTCTTCGACCGCGAGGGCAAGGCGGTCTTCTGGAATCGGCATCACATCCTGGACAAGGATGCTATCGATGCCAGCCTCAATGACGCCATGACGGACATGAAGTACACCTTCGCGAGCCTGGATCAGACGAAGAACGAGATCATCGTCACCTGCCATCCGCGCTCGGTGGACGCCTCGCCGACAACCTTGTGGGAGCTGAAAGACGCCGTGATCCGGGTGGCGCCGGGCAAGACGCGCGAGGTCTACGTCAAATACAAGGATGAGAAGGACAAGCGCATCGGCGGCAAAGATGTCACCGTTGAAGACGTAGAGTACCTGCAGGGCAGCTGCACGGTTGAGGTCGAGGCGAAGGCGAATGGCGCCAACCTGGTCTTCAAAAACGAGAGCGACGATACCGTAGCCGTGGTCGAGAAATGCCTGGTCAAGGGGCGCAAAATCGTGGACGAGGGGCAGATGGACGCACGAGCTATCGACCAGACGAGCATCACCTTCTATGGACGACGGACGATGAATATCAACCTGCCTTCGATCGACGACCTGGATCAGGCCCAGTATATCGCCGACTTTGAGCGCAACCGGCGCAAGACGCCCTTCGGTCTGGCGCAGATGATCACCTTACAAAGCCACGCCGAGAATGGCGGCGCGCGCCATACGGATCAGCTGGGGCTGACAATCGGCAGCCTGATTCAACTGAAGGAGACGCAGACCGATCATGACGGGACCTACATCATCATCGGCGAGGCGCATGAATTGGCCCGCGGCGGAGTGCACTGGACGAGCACCTGGTATCTGGAGCCGCAGGTGGAGACCCTGCCCTGGAAGCTGGGACATGCCTCGCGCAGTCAGCTGGAGCGGAGCACATACCTGGCGTATTAGAGATCGAATTGATGAGATGAGGCGGCATGTGACAGGGCACGCCTCATCTCACTGCTTCAGCAGTCTCCACGACAAGTAGCAAACTGAATCTTTCCGGCGCTTGCGATGTTGGCAGGCAAGCGATTTGTTGACCTTGGACATGGGAAACGACTGTGGATTTCAATGAATTATCGGATGAGGTCAAGCTCCCGATCATGGCGGCCGTCGGCAGCATTGTCGCGGCCCTCAATCATTTCTCGGATGTCTTCAAGCGCAAGTCGCGCCGGCCGATATCCACGTGGACAAAATCGAGGCGGAGCATCAGCTGGATGTCGGGCAAGCCGAGCTCATTTATCGCATCGTGGATCAGCATTTGCTGCACGAGAACAGCGCCTTCCGCATCATGGAAGAAGAGGTGCGGGCGAACAAGCAAACTATCCGCGCCTTGCAGGACGAGCGCATTGCCTTGAAGGCGGAGATTATCGCGCTACATACCGAAAATCAGGTGCTCAAAGCGCGTATAGCCGAATTGGAACGACTGAATCATAAGGAGCAGCATCATGGATAAATCGAAAGCAGCGCCGCGCCGGTTATTACAATCGCGCCGTTTCTGGTCGTCGTTCATCAGTATCATCACCTTGATCATCGCCGCCACCCGGCCTGAGCTGGAAGAGCATCTGAATGTGCTGGTGCCCATGATCACGACGATCTGCGTGACCCTGGTCGGCGGCTATATCATTGAGGATCGCGAACTGGCCAAGAATGCCGGAGTAAATGGGAACGAGGGCGGCCATGAGTCAAACACTGTCTGATCCGGAACAAGTCAAGCTGGCACTCGGACAGATTGCCGAGGCGCGTGAGCACCTGCGGCTGGCAAGTGACATCTTAAGCGCGCCCGCGCCATCCACAGTCATGCCGGAAGCGCTGCCCGCTGTCGTGCGCAAAGCGCGCCAACTAGAGATTGGGGATCCGCCTCACGATCTGCTCGACATGCTCAGGAGGTAATCCATCAAGTCTTTCCCGAACAACTGGCGCAAAGAGCGCTTCAGCATGGCACAACGCCACGAGATTGGCTGTATCGTGTCTATACCGTGTCCATTGCCCCCAGAGGCATCACCGAGCCGGTAGCGACACTTGTCGTCATGTTGGCGGCGGTCAAGTTCGGCCTTCACCACCAGTTGCTGTTGCAAACTGAGACGCGTCTGGGACTACAGCACAAAACGCCGATTCCGCAGTTGGATCTCTTTCTGGAAACCTTCCTGTCCGAGATGCTGGAAGCCGATCTGAGCGATGTTCGCTTGAATGACTGGCTTAAACGGACCATAGCCAAGCATTACCCGGACCTTCGCGACAACAATCGCCTCGACCGGCCGAACAGCGATTATCTGCTCATGCCAGACGTTATTGAGCCGATCCGTCAGCAAGCCGCTGCGCCGATCGCCGCCACCGCGCTCACGTCGCCCATCGACCCAGCGGCGGGTGTCATGATTCCGCCCGGCAGCGGCTGGCGCATCACCTTCCGTTACGCGCAGATTCTCACAAATGAGGACTACCCGGTTTTCCACCTGAAGCATCACAGCGGCATCGATATCTACCGCTGGGACGCCTACCAAGCGCCTGTTCACGCGATGCGCCCCGGCGTGGTGATTGATTCGGTCTACCTGCCTAAGGGCTTCGGCAACACAGTTGTCATCGAGCACGACGGGACCTGTCTGCGCTACACCCACCTCGACAAGAAGCTGGTCAAGAAGGGAGAGCGCATTGTTCGCGGCCAGCAGATCGGGACGGTGGGCAAAGGCGCGAAAGACATCTACCCGGCGCATCTTCACCTGGACATGCCGCGCTCTAGCGCTTACGCCCGTGCCAGAACCTACTACGATACGCCGGCGGAAGTTGCCGAGCGTTTCATCGACCCGCTGAGCCAGATTCCGGCTGCTATCTGACATCTTAGAGATTGCGACCGTGATGACGCCCATGAAAGCGGCGCATTCTCAGCCATCGGGCTGTTCTAGTCAGCGAGCGGGATGTCTCATTTTTTCAGTGCTGGAAAAATGAGATATGGGAAACAGCGCTGGTGGACATGGAAGGGCAAAAACCCTGCTGAAAACTGCGCTGGTCGGCATGAAGGTTTCACTCATCCCCCACAGACCCAGGCACAGCGCCCCCGTCCCTCGCAAACCCTTAACTCCGTAGAACGATACATATATATTGAGTTATTTTTCTCACCGTCTTCTCATACTAGCCTGACGCGCGAAATCCCCCTGCCCTGCCGGTCCATCAACGCTGAACTTGCCCCGTTTTGGTGGACAGTGATTTTGTCTAATCGTCAGCGAGTTCATACTGTGCCGGGCTAAGGAAGCCCAAGGCAGAATGCCGTCGCTGCCGGTTGTACCAAATCTCTATGAAATCGAACACAGCTTGCCGAGCCTCTTGAATTGTAGCAAAGCGTATAGCTGAACATTCCGTTTTCAGAGTCGCGAAGAAACTCTCCATCATGGCATTGTCATAGCAGTTTCCGGCAGCGCTCATGCTGGCTTGGATACGATTGTCCTGCAGGAGTTGGCGGTATTGCTTGCTGGTATATTGGCTGCCGCGATCACTGTGATGGACCAAGTCGCGGTTAATACGCCGCTGTCCCAAAGCCATTTTCAGGGCAGCCATCGCCAGTTGGCTGTCCGCCTTCCGCTTCATAGCCCAGCCCACAATCCTGCGCGAATATGTGTCTAATACCACCGCCAAGTGGAGCCATCCTTCACCGGTTCTGATCTGCACGATATCGGCCAGCCACTTCTGGTTGACGCGCTGAGCTGCGAAGTCCTGCTGCAGTAGGTTCGCTGCCGCTAAACCGGATGTATGCGATCGCCTACGCTCCCCGTAGCCTTGTTTGCGCCGCGCCCGTATGCCATCCAGCCGCATCAAACTCGCAACCCGCTTGCGGCTGACTCGCCAACCCGCTGCCCATAACTCCGCGTGGATCCGTGGACTGCCGTAGCGCTGGCGACTGCGCTCGAAGATGTCGCGAATCCGCCGCAAAAGCGCTTCGTTGTCCCGCTCCCGCTGGCTGACAGCCCGCTTCAGCCAAGCATAGAAGCCACTGCTTGATACTTCCAACACCCGGCACATCCGCCGTACGCTGAATTGTGCTTGGTGACTCTCAATAAATCGAAACTTCATCGCGGTCGATCCTGCGAGAACACTTGGATAGCTTTTTTAAAATATCTCGCTCCTCCCGTGCAATCGACAACTCATGCTTTAAACGACGAATCTCGGCATCCGCCTCACGCTCCGCAGTCGGTTTCAATTCATCGCTATTTTCATCTACACGAAATCGTTGACGCCACTTGTAGATCAGTCCCGGCGTAATGCCCAGATCACGTTCGACCTGGCCCACTTTCATTCCAGGTTGTGCA
Source organism: Phototrophicaceae bacterium (assembly GCA_965223515.1). Lineage (GTDB taxonomy): Bacteria > Chloroflexota > Anaerolineae > Aggregatilineales > Phototrophicaceae > UBA6055. The sequence continues at coordinate 2,003,812 of CBDCWK010000002.1, read as the reverse complement.
GCCAACTTCAATGCTTCGCGTTTGAACTCGTCCGGATACTTCTTTATGTCCGTCATCTTCCCCTCCAGTCCCTATCATATTGGACAATCCTTGTGTCCACAAAATCGGGGGAAGATCAGCTCACTTTTCTTTAGGGGGAGCGCCCGCGGCGGTGAACTGCGGGCGCTGTTGTGTCCAAGCTGACTCACTCCGGACATCCTCTATTTTACAGCCGCCTTACCATTTCCGTTACCTTACCCAAACCAGCACACCGCCTTGTCTTCGTTTCTTTTTTGGCGCCAGCCCTGCCCGACCCCTGCGCTGGCGGCTGCCGAACGTTCTAGCATCGCAGCGGCCAAACCCCACCCTCCGCCCCTGCCTTGTGACGCATGCTGCGTCACAAATCGAATCTTATTCCGACTTCCGTTGGTCATCCAGCCGACGTGGTGAGAAGAGGTGATACAGGTCCTGCCGCTCGCAAGCGATGAAGCGTAAGCGGTAAGCGACCGAGCTAGATTGCTCGGTCGCTTACAAAGTACAAAGTTAATTTTGGGCGAAGGTCAACGATAAACATTTCAGTTTCGGGCGAAGAGGTGCCATTTGTCTGAGAGAGGAGCGCGAGGCGAAACGCATGCATCGCACTCTACTCTCTCCCAGCCAAATGTTCCGCAGCAGGGAGAGCGGCCCACCCGACGGCATCTGCTGCGAGCGCTATCTGTTCAGCCAAAAAGCGTGGCTGACCATCCCGCAGGCAGGGCGTCTAGGCGCTTCGTTCTCCACGCTCGGCGGGGCGTCTCTCTCTATTTTCTGAGGTTATCACAACCCACGAATCATCAACTCGGCAGAGCCGACCCTGGCGGGCAAAAAGCAAAAGCGTCGTCTCGGATGACAATCCGCTAGGGTCGGCGGCGCCCAACCACCCCACGTTGAAGCGTTAGCCGCCTTGTGATGACTCTCAAAGGTGAAGCGAGAGAGAGAAACGGAGTAGAAACATGAAGAAGCTGACGATTTGGACAGCACGAGTTGATTACCAAGCAGTAGGCAAGGAGTTGGTATTGAACACGACTGCGAAGAGTGCGCTGGACATAGGTAAGGTCTTCGCGCCGACATGGGATTTGGTCATGGCGAGCAAGAAGGGCGAGATAAGTTGAGAACAGTATACGGTTAGGTACTTGAAATTGCTGCGCGGTAGGTGGAAGAAGGATCCGTATCCATTTATTCAGGCTTGCGAGAATGGCGAGATCGTCTTGTTGTCTTACTGCAGTAAGGAGAAGAAAGGTAAGAAGTGTCATCGCTATCTTTTGGTAGAAGTATTGCTGAAGGTAGCTGAAAGTATTGGGATTGAAGCTAAGTATAACGGGGAGGTGATGACTTATAGCAACAATCCAAACAAGCATAGTCAGCGCAGGAAATCGGCGAAGCGCAAACACAATGTACGGCGTTAGCAACAAGGCGCGGCTCTCGGATGGGAGTCGCGCTTTTTTTGTCCGAGTTCAGTCCAAAGGAGGACTTACCATGTCCAACCAGTACATTCTCATCACGCTTTTCTTGTTGATCGGCCGAAAAGGTCTGCACTACGGCATCCCGGCCGAAGTTTATGAAATGATAGCCGCTGACTCGACACGCGCAACAGACGGCGATTACCTTGGTCCCGAACGACCCCTGCGGCGCTTACACGGCTTTAGTCCACGCGTCGCGCCCGCTGCCCTGCGACTGCTGCTTAGAGCCGGACGACTACCTACTCTCCAAAGACTGGCCCTCGCTCATCAAGTCGTCGATCGACATCAACCACGACTACCTTCTCTACCGCCAGTAACCCGTTATCCGAAGCCCGGCCGCCGCATGGTGGTCGGGCTTTTTTTGCGTCGTAAGGAGATGAGTTTTGGAAAGGAGGTAAGGCCGTGTGGTGTTTATGCTGTTATGCCGAGCCGGTCAATGTAACGTGCTCCGAATGCGCGACCACTTTGACTGTTTGCTCAACGTGCGCGGCGGATATGGGCGAGAATCACTGCCCGAATTTCGACCTCGTGATAGAGCCGGCTGATTAGCTGGCCCAGCCTAAAGCGGCTATCGAAAGGCAGTCGCTTTTTTATCTGAAAGGAGCGACACATGCACTGCCTTCAATGCACGTCCGGCCGCGTTAAGACGCGCTGCGCGAACTGCGACATTGTCTTGGCGCTTTGCTCGAAATGCGCTGACGAGATTCAGCAGAACTTTTGCACCCGTTGTTACACCGATGGAATTGCCCCGCTCGTGTTCGATAGCGATCCCCCGCTGTTGGACGCCCACACCGCCCAGGCGCCAGCTTAATTCACCCCGATCGAAGGAGAACGAACACCGTGTACCCGATTGAATTTGTCCACGTCCAAGCCTTGGTTCGCTACGTAGCGGAGCAGGTTGTAGCCCGATTTTTCCAGACGTTCCAGATGCTAACGAAGACCGAGCGTGACGATCACAGCGGATCTATCGACTGGTTTTCGGAGCGCATCACCGCCGAGATTTGGCGGAATTGGAAAGATGTCACCACCGCGCACCAAGCGGAGAACCAGATCGAGGATATATACAACGCCGCACGCACCGAACTTATCCGCCAGCTGCAGCTTCAAGGCGGAACAGTCGAATTCGGCCCCGGCGATATCCAGCCCTTGACCGATCAACGTTTTGGGCAAGCTGAGGCGTGGGACACCTGGCTTGCCCACATGAAGGAAGTCGGCTGGTGGGATGAAGACTAGCCGAAGCGCCGCGCGGCTCTCGAAAGGGAGTCGCGCTTTTTTATCCGCGAAGTTTTACCGCAGGAGACCTAACCATGTACCAAGTTTACAACCGCGAGAACGGCTGGCACATTTTCACCGAGCGCCGGCTGGCCGCATTTCTTGGCCGTCTATTCACGCATTACGACGGCTTCCGCAACATGACCGTATCCGTAGACGGCAGTGAGCGCGTCCGGATTGACGACTGGCTTCACCGCTACCTGCCACCGCCGGACGCCGCCCCCTACACGAGCGCATCCTACACCGTCCGGACCGCTGGACGACCCTCGCACATCATCAGCACCAGCCCAAGCTACTACTGCGCCTTACTCTGCATGGTCAGGCGCAACCGCGAGGAACGCGAAGCACTCGTTGTCCAAATCGAGGCCTACAAACTCGGTGACCCGGCCCCGAAGACCCGCACGATCAACGCCCAGACCTTCTACTCCGAATTTCAGCACCGCTTGATTCAGCTGGTGCGCGACGAGAAGGAGATGCGACATGACCTGGCGCACGGATGAGCCGACGCGTGAACAAGCCGAAGATCGCGTTGTTCAGCTGAGCCTCGCCATTCAGCGCCACGATGAGTTGCCACGGCGTTTGCAGAACCGCAAGCGCAGACGCCAGCTCACAGCAGCGCGAGGACGTTTCAAGCTCTATCTGGCTGGCATCGTCGACAGCGCCCCTGACCCGTACTTTGTCACTTCAACGCCTGTTTTCCGATGCATCCCTTGTCCAAACCTGGACGACCAGCCCGATCCGCCATTCGAAGAGGACACACCCGATGCCCTACCCGACCAATCGCCGCAAGCACATCCGGCCCGACCGGAACTTGCCACCGTTACGCCCGAAGCACCCGTCAGCTGACACCAACATCACCTGCTTCATTTTGGTGCTGATCGTCATTGTGGCCGTCGCGCTCGCTTCGCACGGCTATTCCTACATCAGTTCCGTCCGAACGAGTGTTGCCGCATATGGCGGATGACCGCCAGAAAGGACATTCCATGCTTGGTAATTGCATTTTCCGCTTGCTCGACCACACCGACCATCCCGTCATTGAGCGTTACCTGATCGCCTTCGTTGCCTACCCTGGCAACCTGGAGACGGCGACCCGCGATGACATTCTGCAGGCGACGATGACTTTGGATATCGACCTCAATATCCGCCTGCATCGCCTGGGAGTCGAGTTTTTGACGCACACGGAGACCTAGTCCCGACGCCCGACAGCTGGAAGGCGCAGGAACTACTCGGCTTCGAGAGTATCTACCGCGCCGTCACACTCACGCAGATTTTGCAAGACGTTCAACTTTACGACACCAGCCCTCACAACTGGCCGGAGTCGACGATTGCTTGCGCCGCTTGTCGTCACGTAGGCATCAAGGCGAACGGACTTTGCGAAAGCTGCCTCGCCCCAAACTGGTAGTCGCATGAAAGGAGGTTATCCGATGAAGCGGAAACGTCAGCCGCATTACACGCCCAAGCGTCACCCCTTGCGCGATGTCAATTTCTTCCTGCTGGGAGCTAACGCAGGAGTTTGGCTTGCGATCCTTCTCACCCATCTCGCTTACTGACCCGTGTGGGCGGAGCTTCGGCTTCGCCCTTGTTTTCTGAAAGGAGTATCGCCATGGAAGATCGCGCGAAGTTCACCGTCTTGCCGAAGGAGACCGCGCTTTTCCCCGCCGAGGTTGCGCCGCGCCAGCGAAGTTTTCTGCCGCCGAAAGGTGAGCAGATGGGGAAGCCGCCCCGCCCTATCGACCTTCCCCCGCCGAAGGACGAGCCATTGCTGATCGACAAGTTTCTACCGAAGGAGGACTAATGAACAACAGGCATATCCATCCCGGCGAACAGGAGTTGACCAACCAGGTAGCACGCTACGCCCGCGCCGCCTGGACCGCCTACGACCAGTATGCAACCGGCAAGCTTGACATCGACACGGCGTACAGCCGCATCTGGAATCTCCACTACGACGCCTACGGAACTTATTCCCTGCTGCGTCATTCACCCGAACACGTCAACGAAGCCCGCACCCACTTGTAGACGGTCGCCACCTTACACAGGCGCATCCGCCAACTGCGGCTCGACGTGATCTACGGCCGCGAAACCCTAAGTGAGGACGAGGACTGATGGAACGGAAGATACCGCAACTCGCCGGCACGATGTACCAGATTTTCTATCAGGAGTGCCTGCCGCGCCTACACAAGCAGACTTTTCGTGACGAGGCGCACGTCCGCCACGAGATGGAGATGGAAGCCGCCGCCGGGCTAGTCGGCTGGAATATCCCAACTGACGACCACAACGTGAACGCGATAGTCGAATACGCCGTTGCCTGTTGGGAGGTGATTTGCGCCAACCGCGAGGCGAGCGATGTTTCAGCATGACTTGTTCGGCGGGAAGGCTTTTGTCATGCCAGGCGACAAGCGCCCGCCGACGCCACGCTACCGCGATACCTGGCAAGAGGAGTTGGACAACGGGCAGGACTATCCCCTGCCCGACCGCCTGGCTGATGACCGCGAGCCTGCCCTACCCAAAGACCTACACCATCAACTACGCGCAGGCATACGAACTGATGTTGGATGCGCTACGCAACGAGGATGACCCCTGACAACAGGTGGTCGTCTTTTCAGATGGCGATCAGGCGCCGCTCTACGCCTGTCAGGTGGAAGGCGAACTTACGTTAGTCACGCATTGGACTTCGCCAAGCACGAGCGGGCTTACGAGATGAAGGTCGAGGAAGTAAGGCTGATTGATGAAACCGCCCATACCGATGACTGGTCGATGTGACCGGAAAGGAGAACTTATGAAGCTCAAGCACAAACCGCCGCACCGTGGCCGGCTTTACACGCTGTTATCAGCCGCGATTGTCTTCCCCTGGCTGATACAGATTCTGATTGAAAACCCCGACCTTTTCATCCTTTGGGCTTGACCGAAAGGAGACCGTCATGCCCAAGAAGTATTGCCGAACCGAGCTACAGGCTCGCAAGGTTCTGGCGGACACCGGGCTAACGGTATTCATGTGGGACAGCGAATGCGACGAATTCGCCGCCTTAGCACCCAAAGGCTCCACAGTCACACCACAGAATATCCGAGGCGCTTTGAAGCGTACCTTGCGCGACAAAGGCTACGCAATCGAGATTTTGGAAGACGAGCTCACACTGCCCGCAGACACTAAGCCGACTGGCGTCACCTTCCGCTTTCACAAGCTGGACGCAAGCGAGCTTCCGCCGCCAAAGCTGAAGCCGACGGTGAAGCCGCCGGTGATTCCGCCAGTGGCGCCGCAATATGCGCCAGTCGACCGCAGGAAGCAACTCACGCTGGAGTTGTGGTAATGACCGCGAGCGCGGCTTCTGAACGGGAGTCGCGCTTTTTTTGAAGGGAGAAGGAAATGGAACGCAAGTTAGGACTGCATATCTGCCGCAGGGTTTCCGGGGTTACTGGTTCATTTTGCGGACGGATGACGATGGCACAGAGCACGTTACTTGGCTGGGCGATGTTCCGCCCCAATATCGGAAAAGAGAGGAGGATGTACGACCCGCTGTTGGGGACGGCTTGCGCGACTTGGGTGATCCAGAGCCAGAAATTGTCGGATGACACAGGCGATATACAAGCGAGGTTGTGGGAAGACCGTCTTGAGTCGATAGACAAGCTTGTCATGCCGGGCGATCCGGCGCCAGTTGTATACGAACTCGGAGGGTGTAACCGTTACGGTGCGCCCTTTTTGCATGGCTGGTACACGAATCGCAGTCATGCCGAATTTTGGATCGGCAGTATCGAGAAGAAATACCGGCCGTGCGAGATTGTAATCCGCACGATATATACCGCCGAAGCCGTTACCGCCACGCAGGAAGTCGAATATCGTGATTCCGCCTAAGCAACGGCGGCTGATGTGAAAGGAGCGAGTCATGTACGCATTAGCGGAATCCGCCTTAAACGAGCACTACCGCGAGGTTTGGGACGCCGCCTGTTACACCGATGAATCCGGCTATATCAAGCTTACCAGCTACGGCGAGTGGCTTGGTGACTTGAGCGGGCGAGAGTTACTGGCGGAGTTCTGCCCCTGGGCTGATTCCGCCCTTAATCCCCGCGAAGTAGACCATTTGCTTCACTTCATCTGTGGTTGTACGCCGCTCCCATCCGAGCAGCTTACGTTGTTTTGAGAGGAGAGAACATCACGCACGAGTTGAATGAGTGCCACCGCTATTCTATGTTCAAGGAGATCGTCACCGCCGCCGTCGTCGCGATATTGAGGAATCTCACAGCCGCCGTCGAGCCGACGCCGGACATCAATGCGATGGCCACGCACCACAGCGAGCGCATCACGGACACGCTGTTGACCGCCTACCCCAGCATCCGAACTACGCACCTTTCCGACAAGACGATCCGCTTGCTGTCGATGGGCGCTCAGGGCGAGCTTCTACGCAGTATCGCACAGACCATCCCGCAGGTTTACCACGCTGCCCAGCAGGCTTATGACGACTGGCTTGCGGAATGGAAGTGGCACATTGATTGGATGAGGGGCTACGCCCCTCTTCATATCTATTAAAAGCATGTATTGACCTGCGTGTCCAAATTTTGTGTAAAAGTTGCAAAAACAGCATGTGTGAAACTTACAGACCGTGTTTTGGCAGCGAAAAGATTCTCCCTAGCCAGCTGTTCCGAGCCTGCACGGGTCAGAGGAGAGAGAACCTGAAGAGGGTGCTTAATGCGGTTGGCAAAAACGGTGACGTCCAAGATATAGGTCACTTGGCCCATAGGGACTCATCACAGGCTTCAATGTATTCTTCCGTCATCGCCGCTGTCATCTCGTCAAGCTGAACTTGACCTAAGCCATCTCCCAGCGCATCCAACGCAGCATTTAATTGCTGAGTTCTTTCATTAGGAAGCAATTGAGATGCCCTTTCGGAGACCTGGTTAATATGCTGTCGCAACAGTAGGCGCTCTCCATCATTCAATTCGGCACATAACCGCGCCACAACGTTTAAACCGGGATAGCATCCCCACGATAGGCGAGAATAATCTGAGCCTCCGGCACGCCGCGTGCCTTCAGCGCCTCCACCAGCAACTTGTCATGTCGATCCAGTTCAATGACAACGCGATCATTTGTCAGGCGCGCCACCAGCACCGTGCCGACCAGACGCTTATCTCGCACCCTTGCAATGTCAACGATGGTGTAAATTTGCTCGACCTCGTTGCTAGTCAAATAGGCAAAGTCGTTCAAACCCTCACCGGTATAGCCTTCCAGTTCTTCTAACAGGATTTGTTTTAGAGTGGCGGTATCCATCTCACGATCTCCTCTTCAATCGGGTCAAAAACGACAAAGTGAATCGGCGCTGTGAGTCTGTCACGAATGACGTCTTGACCCAGCGGTTGCTCAATCATGATCTCATAATCCGCTTCGCTTATCGCAACGTACAATGGTGTCGTGTCGCCGAGATAATCCAGTGCCGTCCGATAGACCACATATTGCCCCACCAGCAGCATAAACTGGTGCACCGGTGAAGGCTCTAGCGCCTTGACCTCGATCAACACGATCTGTGCGGTCTGTGACTGCGCGGCGATATCGATGAATAGCCTTCGAAAATTCTCCTCGTTTTCGGCCACGACGACGGCATACTGTTCCTTGATAATCGACCAACCCGCCTTAGTCAGACAGCGGACAACAATATCGTGGTACCGATCGCGTGCGGGCATCCCATTCCAATCTAGCAGGTTGAGTTTCACCTTGATTATATATGAAGCTGGTATGCGATTTCATGTGCTTTGCTTCACGACAGGATCGCCCCCAGCTGAACTTGATTTAAGCCATCTCCCATCGTATCTAGGGCAGCATTTAATTCACAGGCGAAGAAAACGTCCAGCTTCCAGGCCACGAGCTCTCCGCGATAAAAGATCACTCAGAAAGCAATCCGCGCGCGGCGCGTCTTGGCTTCGGAGGGTTGGGCATACAGCAGGGTTGTGAGGGGTTGGCATGACCGGCTTGCGCTTGCATATCCTGCGGGGGGGGGGCGCCGCTGTTCAGCGCCAGTGTGATATGCGTGCGCCGCTAGATCATGGGCGGACAGGTGGCCAATACCGGCGCGTTCGCTGCTGAGCTTTAGCAAGCGCGCAATGGTCTGCGCGCTCATCGGCGTATCGGACACGAATCGAGGATTGCGCCCGACGGTCATGGTGGGGAAGATGCAGTGGCAGGCCCCTTCTTGCGCCTCCCACAGGGCATACAAGGCCTTGATGGTGGCATCAGTGGCGTCGGCGATGGCCGCGACCCGGCGCTTGTCGCCCTTGCCGTGCCTTACCGTCACGGTCCAGTCGTCGAAGTCGATGTCGTCCCAGTGCAGCATCACAATCTCGGCCCGGCGCAGACTGGTGTAAATCATCAGGCGCAGCAGGGCGTGGTTGCGTATCCCCACCGGTCGCTGATCATTCGCCCAGACATCCAGCAGCCGCACGACCTCGGTCCGGTTCAGCGCTCTTTGGCTGCGGCGTCCGCCTCGCTCATCCTCCATCCGTTTCACTTTGACGAACTTGAGTACGCGCCGCCGTTGTACCCCGTACCATTCGCCCCTCGCCTCGGATTCCTCCAGCCAGTCCAGCAAGCGCAGCATATGTGTTTTCCAGGACTGACGGGTGGCGTAGGCGATATCGCTTTGGTTCAGGAAGGCGGCGATATTCTCGAAGCTGAGATCGAAGGGGGCGAGTCCGCTCCCTTCGGTGTAGGCGCGCCATTGGCGATAGGTATTGGCGTAGACCCGGCGCGATGTGGGCGCCAGGCTCCCGGTAATCAGGTCGACCAGGAGGGCGAACTGCTGATTGACCGTCTCGCTGCTGATGATCAGGGGGCCGCTGTGACTGTTGGCAAGCGTCTCTATCATGGTATTTTTGCCTCGCCAGTGCCTGGTAGTAAAGACCTATTTACTTACTATTCTCGGTCTGATTCAAGAATGAGGCAAATTCGCCCGAAAATACGGCTCTTTCCGATTGTGGCGTGATTGAATCTCTAGCTTAGAGACGCCTATTACAGCGATAGCCTCAGATCACAGTCGCCGGATACCACCGCGCCTGAACACTACCATGGCACTTCGATATGCGAAAATTGTCCGAAAATGCTTTTCCAGGGCTTCGCGCAAGCAGTTTGAGCGAAGCCGCACTCACCACATAATGGATAATGCGCATCGCAGGATCCGAGATTTGGGCTATAATCGCTGTATCTGGAAGAGGCGGCAGTGTCGCCGCAATACGATTGTATGACTTCCAGACATCACTATCCATCACACTCAAAGGCTCAGACATGTTCGAAGCGATCTATTGGTGTGATCATTGCCAAGGTGTCTTCAAAGCTACTACAGATCGACAAGTCAAATCCTGTACCTGCCACATCTGCGGATCCGATTCAAAATACCTCTCTACCGATGTTCGCCCAGTGTATGCACGTGAGCGCCGCATCTTACAATTCTATGGGAATGGACCGCTCCTCACCGAACCGGTGTGGCGCTCGAGCCGCTCAACAAGCTACTTCGTCGATGGTGAGATGATCAAATTACCTGCTTCAGATAAGCTAAAAGATGATCTTGCAGCAATCGGAGATTTTATTGCCGATAGTAATCATTACGATGCCGTGGATATTCAACTTCTCAAGAACTATAAAACCGCGTTGGAGATAAATCGGGCCCGTCTAAACGCGCTAGAAGACGAGGCATTTCGATTCGTCAGCAACACCGCCAAACGTTTTCCACGTAGAATGCAAATGGTCTCATTCAGCGGCGGAAAAGACTCCACAGTAGTCTCGGACCTCGTCCGTCGCGGTCTAGGGAGCTCGGACGTTTTGCACGTCTTCGGTGACACTACATTGGAAGACGAGAACACTTACAAGTACGTCGAAGAATTCCGCATGCAGAACCCGTTAGTACCTTTCTTTGAAGCGCGTGCCGAGCATAATTTTCATGATCTGGTAGATGAAATCGGACCACCGAGCCGAGTAATGCGTTGGTGCTGCACGATCTTCAAAGCGGGTCCTATCAACAATCTGTTGCAGACCTTGGGCAATCAGAAGGTGCTCACTTTTTATGGAATCCGCCGCGATGAATCTACGCAACGTAGCAAATATCATCGTATTCGCGGTGACGATGGGGAACGGATCAAAGAAGTCATACAGGTATCGTCAGATGACGAACTGAATGGTGTAACTGTGGGGGCTAAGATCGGTCAGCAGATCACCGCGTCACCGATCATCGATTGGACTGAGTTTGATGTCTGGATGTATCTGCTGATGAACGAAGTGCACTTCAACAAGTCTTACCGCCTCGGATATACTCGGGTCGGGTGTTGGCTCTGTCCGCTCAATTCGGATTGGTCAGAGATGCTGGGGTCGCTATTCTTCCCCAAAGATGCGGAACGCTGGCGCAAGCAACTGATTGACTTTGCCACGCGGATAGGGAAACCCGATCCAGAAGAATATATAGATGACCGCGGTTGGGTCAAACGCTTTGGTGGTGCCGGCCTGAAAAATGCCTACGCCGGTATCGAAACGAAACCCTGCGGTGATATGGACAACGCAATTCAGATCGAAGTTCAACGCCCCGTTAATGCGGAGTTAGAGGAATTTGTCAAACCACTAGGAAAGATTAACCGTGACAAGAGCCGTGCGGCATTAGGTGAATTGTACCTGGAAGGACGGCATGGACAGAAATGGGATGCGATTATCGTGCATGCACCGGAACACAGCACCACAATCCGCTACACTGTCGTCAACACCTAAAGATCAGATGAAGAATATCACGGCGTACCTGCGTTATCAGTCGGTCAAGTTTCAGACCTGCATTCAATGCACCGCTTGTTCCGCTGTTTGCCCGACCAACGCCATAACCATCAAACCGGATCAACGCATATACGAAATTAATCAGGACATCTGCACCGGTTGTATGGAGTGCGTTACACACTTTGGTTCAACCGGCTGCCTGGTTGCCAAGAGTACGGCAGTCTATGGCAATTATGCACCGGCGGTAGTCCTAATGCCGGCGAAAAGGGTTTTGTTCTGCTTGAATCGTTATAAGGGTGTTCCATGTATTTTGCCAAACATGAGACCTTCCATATCCGAGATGGTTGGGTGACAAAAGGGTTGCGTACTCTACAGCAGGATCCGCGCATATTTTTCGATCCCGAAGCGCCGGAAAGACTCGGCATGGGCAAGAACATGGTGCGCTCGTTGCGATTTTGGATGCAAGCTACCGGTTTGACTGAAGAAGTGCGCAAAGGTGTACTGACCATTCAAAAATCGACATTACTCGGACAGCTAATTCACGATAATGATCCTTACCTGGAACACGAAGCATCGCTCTGGCTTATCCATTACAATCTCGTTTGCAGTCGAGATTTAGCCACCGCTTGGTACTATTTCTTCAATCACTTTGTCTCAAATAATTTCTCCCGTGAAGACTTTGTAGAACGATTGTCGCAGTGGATTATCCCGCAACTAGAGAACGGTAGGAAAATCGCGAAAAGCTCATTGAAAAAGGACTTCGCAACATTGGTCAAAACCTACTTGCCCGATAAAAGAGGTGATATATCACCGGAAGACAGCATGGAGTGCCCACTGACGAACTTGGGTCTTATGTCATCCTCCAGTGGTCTAAACGAAGACGATAAGCGAGTGACAGTGTATCGCTATGAACCTGGCACCGTAGAAAATATCCATCCTTTGATATTTCTTTACGTCATATTGCAATGGCAAAATAATCACCGCCCGGGTGCGCGTCAAGTCAACTTGACAGCAGTTCTACGTGAGCCGATGAATGCCGGCCGTACCTTCAACATCGGTTTGACCGACTTTGAGCAGTTGCTTATGCATCTGAATGATAACTATGATTGGCGTATCACTTTGACACGGACGGCCGGCTTGGATCAACTGACCTTGCCCGATGTAGCGGCTAACACCGTGCTGTGTGAACTATTTCAGAATATCGGATTGCTGAACGAGGAGCTTGGTATATGTTGGCAACGGGCAATCGGCTAGCTCGCCCGGTAACCGGCTTTCAACGGGCGATACACGTCCGCTATGATCGCGGCGACGCCGAAATTATCTCACAATACATCCCAACCCATTCATCGACTGCCGCGATCAAGCATATCCTTGCGAACACGCGTCCGCAGGCTACACAACGTGCGCACGTGCTACACGCCGCCTATGGCTCCGGCAAATCTCATCTGGCAGTGGCATTGGCTGCGCTGCTTGAAAATGATGAGGCGCTTGCACCTGCTATCAACTACTTAGTCAAACAGTTGACGTCAGTGGATGACCGTACGATTGCGCTGGCGGTTAATTATCGTGACAATGACAAACGTCTGTTTCCGGTCATATTATCTGGCGATGAAGGTGATTTTGGTACATCCATTTTGCGTGCTCTGGTGCGATCAATAGACGATGCTGACTTCACTGATTTGCAATTAGCAACACGCTTTGACTCAGCAGTTCAGACTTTGCGCCGCTGGCATTCAAATTACCCGGAAATGGCAGAACGCTTCAGCAGAGAGATCGCTCGCCTGACAGGCCAAGACAGCGATTGGTTCATCAATCAGTTAAAGGACCATGATACCGACAGTTATCGAGTATTCGAGGGAGTGTACGCCGAGTTGACCGCCGGCGCGACATTTGACCTATCCATTGAACTGGCGCCGGAGGTGGTGTATCGCGATGTGGCCAGCCAATTACGCGATCATGGATACAGCGGAATTGTCGTCATTTGGGATGAGTTCGGGCGGTATCTCGAGGGACATGCCTCCCAAACTTTCGGTATAGAAGCAGCGTTACTGCAAGACTTTGCCGAGACTTGCAACCACAGCACCGATGACCAGCAGATTCATCTCATCTTACTGACACATAAAGAACTCCAAGGTTATGCTGCCGCTCTACCGCAATCATATCAACAGGAATGGTCGCGCATTGAAGGACGTTTTCAAAAGCACAATATTACAACTGATCTCGCTGTTGCTTATCGCTTGATTGCGGCAGCTATTCAGTGGTCCTGTGAAGACATAAATAGCGACTCGGTAGAGCAGCATGTTCGTTGCGCGCTTGAATTGCAGTTGTTTGGGATGCTAGCGGAAGATGAGATCCGCGATCTGATAAAGCGGACGTTTCCGCTGTATCCGTTGGCAACCTTTGCACTGGCACAAGTTTCGAGCCGAGTCGCCCAAAATGAACGTACGATGTTCACTTTCCTTACGGCAGACGAACCTTACTCGCTGTCCAACTTGATCGAACAGAAGCTAGAAAATGGCGAGTCACCTCTTGTCATTTCGCTTGCCGATCTCTGGGATTATTTTTCCGAGGCAATCCGCAACGATATTGGTGGGGCAGGCACCCGCAAATATTGGAATGGTGTTGTCAACGCGCTGGATAAGGTGGCTACTGACGATATCTTTGCGCAAAAACTTGTGAAGTCTTTGGGTATCTTGTCAATCTGCTCCGATACAAGTATCCGGCCGAAACTCGATGTACTGCAATGGTCAGTTGCCGTTAATAACGAAGCGAACGGCGATGTCGAAACTGTTCTGAATAACTTGCAGCGGCGGAAGGCACTGATCTACCGCGAAGTGGATGGCTATTGGAGCTTCATTGCAGGCAGCGACATTGACTTCGAGAATGAGCTGCGCATTGTCTTGGAGCGGGTGAATCCCACACCGGATCAACTACGGCGCTTACTCGAAGCCTATGTGCCACCACCTACTATTGTCGCTCGCCGCTATAACCAAGAGTTTTCGATGATCCGATTCTTCGACGGTATCTATCGCTGGGCAGACGAGATTGATAATGCGCCGTGGGAACTGCACCTGCGCGAGACAAAAGGCGATGGGTTGATTGTATACTTGCTAGCCACGAATGACTTGGAATGGCAAGCGGCATCGAATGGTATTCACTCCAATCCGCAGATAGTTTATGTTTTGCCGCGAGAGGATCAGAAGCAGGCATTGCTATCCCTACGTGATAACCTCCGTGAGTTGTTTGCGCTGCAAGAAATCAACAACGATCCTAAATTGCGCAATCACAGCGATAATGATCGCATTCAACGCGAGATAAGCTGGCTGTTGGAAGATGCCCGAGGTCGCCTAAAGAGAAAGATCAACAACTTGATCGATCCGCGCAATGATAAATCAATGTGGATCAAGTCCGAGGGTGCCGAGGCCTCGGATATGCGATAAACAGTCCGGGGCAGGCCACCAAGATTATCAGCGATATTTGTGAGGATGTATTTCCCGCGACACCCGAATTCAACAGCGAAGGTATGAATCGCAACCACCCTACTTCACAACAGGCGCGCGCCGCACAGACGGTTATCAATACGTTGTTCGCGCGTCAACCTAGCGTAAACTTCGGATTAGAGGGAACGGCCCCGAAGTACTCGCTCTGAATTCCATTCTCAAATTGCCGGGCATCCTCCGCAGGACGAGCACTGAACCCGAACTATGGGAATTCGGTCGCCCTGAGCATGATGAGCGCTTAGCGAAAATATGGGATGTCATTGCTGATTGCGTTGCAGACGCAAACGAGCAGAAGCCCATCAAGCCGCTGATCGATATGCTGACGCAATCGCCATATGGAATAAGGCGCGGGATTATTCCTCTACTGCTTGGCGCTGCATTGCGAGAGGGAATCAAGGTGACGACGGTGTGGAAGGGACGGAATGCTGTCGGTGCGGTCAGTGGTGAGACGGTCTACCACATGGTGGATCACCCCGATGACTACAGTATCAAGGTCGGCAAGTGGAATTCCTCACTGGAGTTCAGTTGGTCGTGTTTGTTGGATCTCTTTGACAACTACATCTTGGAAACCGAGCGTGACCATCAGCCACTAGCGATGATGAGTACCGCGATGTTGCGCTGGCTTCAAGCACTGCCCGCTTTTTGTCGCGATACACGTCAAATCTCGGATGCTGCTATTGAATTTCGTGGTGTGATTCGACAAGGCATACGACAGCCAGCGCAAGCGGTTTTCGAGAAACTGCCACAGCTGATCGGCGATGAATACTTGTGTAGTAAAGAACAAGTTCTTGAGCGCATTGACGGATTCATGCAGGAGATCAGCAACGCCTACCTCGATTTACAGCGACGGCTTGACCTGTTTGTAGGAAGTTCTTTCGCGAAGAACGGCAGGACCGGCGATGCGCTACTGACATTGAAGTCTTGGCTTGCGGATATGAATACCGGTGCTGGGCACGACATCAAAGCGTACAAGTTCGGCTCGATGATCACACAAGACTTTGTCGTTGTCGCCTTGGGCACCGGGGAAAACGATAACCGCTTTTGGAGCAGATTATCCGAGGCGGTGGTGGGTGTACAACTGCGTGATTGGAATGATGAGAGCGAAAGCCGTTTTCGTCAGCGGATCTTGACAGCGTGTGAAGAAGTGGAGCGCGATGTGCAGGATTTAATTGAGGTGGATAAGGCGATCACTTTTTCTATTGAGATGCCTGAAAGCGGCAAAATCGACTTCCGCTTCCGCTCCTCCGATCTGTCCGCGCAAGGGCAGCGGATCTTGCAAAACTTCAAGTCAACTATGCAGGTAGCAGGCCGTCCCCTGTCGATAGACGAAAGACGCAAGGTCGCGCTAGCCTTCATAGTTCACATCATGGGAGAAGATCTTGAGTAAGAACTCACTGATCTACCTGGACAATGCCGCTACGACCTATCCTAAGCCGGAGGCTGTTTACGAAGCGATGGATTATTTCTATCGCCATTATGGCGGCAACGCTGGCCGAGGCGCAAACCCGCTCGCGCGTAAAGCGTCCGCACTAGTTGATGAAACCCGCATACTCGTATCTCGGTGGTTAGACGCGCCGAATGTGGTTTTCACTTCCTCTGCAACTGTTGCACTGAACACCGTTATTCTGGGTGCTGGTCTGCGCGCCGGGGACATTGTGTACACCACGCCATTTGAGCACAATTCGGTGCTGCGCCCGCTGGAGCATTTGCGTCAAAACCGCGGCATTGACGTACGTGCATTGCCGTTCGACAAACTGACATTCGCCTGTGATTTGGACGCGGTTGAGCGCTATTTTCAACTCGACAAACCGGCAATGGTTTGCCTCTCGCAGGTGAGCAACGTGACCGGATATATGTCGCCAGTTGATCGCATCTTCAAATGTGCTCGGGCCCTGAATCCCGCTGTGATTACATTGGTTGATGGCGCACAAGCTGCGGGCTTGATCCCGGTGAATATGTCGCTAGCCGATGCGCTGGTCTTTTCTGGGCATAAGTCGCTCTACGGCGCGTGCGGGGTCGCTGGCATCGCCTTCGGTGGTGAGTGGCGTCCGCAGCCTCTGCTCTATGGCGGTACAGGCACTGTATCTGAGAGCATCAAGATGCCCGTGAGTGGTGTTTCGCGTTTTGAAGCCGGCAGCCACAATGTCAGCGCTTTGGCAGGCTTGAATGCGGCGGTTAAATGGCTGAATGAGACGGGTCGTGATGCGATCAACGCGAAGATTGCTGGAGTCACACAGCACCTGATCGGTGCGCTCGCCGGTGTTTACGGCGTCCAACTGTATTTGCCGGGCGACATATCACAGCATCATGGTGTGGTGTCGTTCGCGGTCGAGGGTGTGGCGCCTCAAGCGGTAGAGAGTATCTTGGGGGCACAGAACATCGCTGCGCGCGCCGGGTTGCATTGCGCGCCCTGGGTGCATGGATTCATGGGGACACGGGATGCCGGTGGGACAGTGCGGGTGAGTCCGGGGTATTTTAGTGAGGACAACGATGTCGCAGCGCTGGCGGGTTGCGTAGATTCGGTGGTGGGGATGTAGTATCGGGCTATGACGAGCACCAAAACTCAATGTCGGGATCTTTCATTCAAGCCAAGCATAGAGTCGTTTCCAAAGGATTTCGCACAATCTCTTCGTACGATCTTGGGCTAGACTATTGTCCCACTTATCGTCTTCGATACCGACTTGAAGAATGGACTCCATGTGATCAGTTATCGGTGCTTCTTGTACAACTGCAAAGTGCTTTTATGGAGCACAGCCCCATGCGTTTTTGCTGTTCTTCGTAACTTTTTGAGGTTTGTCTCGTCTCTTTCTTTAAGGTGACGATAATAGATCCACTTTGCCGGCCAATTTTTGTTGCTGGTGGATGTATTGACGTTGGCAGGTATGAGAGTCAGATTGCCAAGTCTGTGGAAGTTTTCTTTCTCGTATAGTTTGGGGTCCCACTCAGAATCTGAGTCGCGTTGTTGTGGCGCAATGTGTTCTATCGTCAATAGTTTATCTTTGTCTTGCCACAACACAGGCACCCAGTAATTCTTCTCAACTAACTCACGTCGTTGTTGTTCGCGCATCAACCCCTTTGTCGCGCGATCTGCAACTACATCTTTTGCTGTGATGAACAATGCAAACCGGCAGACGGTTCTAACATTGTCATAATTCAGGTGTGTGGTGGCACTTTTCGTCCATTGCTCTTGGTGGCCAACTTTTTCCTTCAACAGACTACGCAAGCATGCCTTTAGGTTAGCTACGGAAAGATTGTCGCCTTGCTTGTCTCGATACCACGACATGACTGATATCGCACTATCTCCGTCGCCGCGCAAGATCTTGCGATAAGTGTCATCTAAGCCGCTCGTTGAGGCTGCAGAGCGCCACAGAGTGAAAAAAGCAGCTACTGCTTTGATTGCATCAACAAAATCTGCGCCAGAATTCCGTCTGTCATTTAAGATCCGAGAATAGAAGAGGCTCAATATGGTTCTAGCCATCTTATGATTAGCGTCTTTTAAGTAAAGCAAACAGAAGGTCGCTAATCTTCTGTCATTTTCTGCGACCTCGGTGGGCAAACCGTCTAGAAATGGCAGTTTGGCAGGATTGTATTCATTGAGCCGTTTCAAAAATGTAGCAACTTGACTGATACACTTCACAAAAATTGTGCGCTCGTCGTTCGGCTCGCAGTCCTTATATTGCTTGTTGAGCCATAGTCTCTGTTTGCTTAGCCGCCTTGGTACTTGGTCGCCATTGTAGGCATGTGCGAAAACGGTCAACAGATCATCCGTTAGCTTAGATTTCTGTGTTGCCGTTTTGCCTTGCTCAAGAGCGTCAGCAATTTTGTCGAAATAGTGTTTTTCTACAGATCTTTCGTAGCCTTTGTGTTGGTTTGCCTGATTAACTAAATTGACCACCGTTGGTTTAAATGTTTCCATAGCTGTCAGCGGTGTTCCTGTTGCGTTCAACGATTGAAACAAGTCATATGCCCATTCTTCGTTCCTAGGCTTGATCGTAGTAAAACAACACTGATTCAACATATAGTGACAAAACGCTTGTATCTGCACGAGTGAACAAATAATCGAACTTTCAGCACATAAACCATCGCTGTTTTGGACTAGTTGCCGTACTTCAGGGCGCTCGTCGATCCAGATATGCTTTTCGGAGATCGCCCCGATTATTTGAGACGCACCAGGAAAATCGCTATCCGTGTCAGTCTTATGCGCATCTTGAACCTTTTCAATCCATTGGTTCATCGCGCGTAAATTCCTTTTGACCAACGTCCCTTGTATTTTGCTCAGTTTTGGGAAATTGTAATCCTTGTCGTGAATTGCGCGGATTACCTTGGCCACATAGTTTGCGACATCGGACTGATAAGAGTCGTCGGAATTGTCGCGTGTCCAAATATCGGAGGATTCCCGTATAATTTTAGATTTGTTCTTGGGATACCGCGTCGCATATCTACAGCGAATAATGTTTCCAATTCAGACAGCCGTATCTCTATTACATCCTGTAATTCGCTAAAGGCATCCTGTGATGAGAGTGTCTTGCAGAGAGTGTACAGTCTTTGGTAGAGCAAAGCTGCAAGCAGCGCCAAAGTGGAAATTCGTTGCTGGCCGTCAATAATGCTGTCGGCTCTCGTAGGGATGAGATGTTTAGTATTGTCAAGGTCTTCTGTATTCCTGTAACTTTGATAATTGTCCCCAGAAAATGGATATCATTTCTGTCCTCAAGGAGGCAGCGAACACCTTGGCAAATATCGTCCATCAGCTGGTCAATATTTTCTGTATCCCAGCTGTAAGCGCGCTGATA
This sequence comes from Phototrophicaceae bacterium, assembly GCA_965223515.1. Lineage (GTDB taxonomy): Bacteria > Chloroflexota > Anaerolineae > Aggregatilineales > Phototrophicaceae > UBA6055. The sequence continues at coordinate 1,984,044 of CBDCWK010000002.1, read as the reverse complement.
CAGAGGTATGACAAATCCCGATTCGCGTTCCCTAAAAAAATCAATAATGAGTTCGCTGTTTGAAGTGAAAATTCCAGATATGTCTGCTACATCAAACCCTTTTCCATATACAGTAACCGCAACCGTTGAAAAAACCACCGCAACTGTATACCCTAGCCCCGCGTTACTCAATATAGCGATCACATGTCCACCCCTACATCGCACTTCACTGCTACGAACCGGAAAAACACTCGATGCGATTCGACACCTTCACATCGAGCTTTGATGACGGACTCATACAAGACCTGCTGGGAGAAGCGGCGCTCAAACTCCTGACAACCATCGATCCTACATTGAACAGCCGCTCAAGACTGCTCGAGCTTGCCATCGACCTGTATACGCCTGTCGGACTGCTGCTCGACAAAGCTAAGCGTAATGCCATGTTTGATTTGCTTCACGCGCAAGAAGCAGCAGATCTAGTAAGCATTTTGAACCTGCCGAAGACAGGCGACAACTATACGACTTTGAAGAACCTGCGCCTGCGTCGCGGTTCCTCGCGTGAACTAGCCCTATTCGATTATTTCTTGCTGGCTGTACCGCCATTGGAAGAAGTTGAGAAATCGTACTCAATTGAGCCTTCCGTGGCGGGTTATCCGCTGTTTACACATCAGCGAAAAGCAGCGAGAGAGATCGCAATATATTTGCAAAGCGAAACGCGGCGCGCCTTGTTGCACATGCCGACCGGCTCGGGCAAGACTCGCACAGCCATGAACTTGATCGCCGAGCACCTACGTGCGAATGAACCGACCATCGTTGTTTGGCTGGCGCATAGTCAGGAGCTGTGCACGCAAGCTACCGAAGAGTTTGCTATCGCCTGGTCGAATCTGGGCAATCGAAATGTCAATATCTATCGTTATTGGGGCGATCATGAGATTGATGTGCCGTCTATCAACGATGGCTTCTTGGTGGCTGGGCTGTCCAAAGCATTTCAGGCAGCGACGCGGAACATAGAGTTCATCACCGAATTAGGACAGAAAACATCGCTGGTAATCATGGACGAGGCACATTCCGCGGTCGCAGAGACCTACAGCATCCTGCTAGATGCGCTGGTCATTCAAAGGCGCGCAACAGCTCTTCTTGGCTTGACTGCAACGCCCGGGCGCTCGTGGCTGGATATGGATGCCGATGAGAAGCTGGCAAAGTTCTTCGAGCATCAGAAAGTAACATTGTCTGTCGCGGGCTACGCAAGCCCGATCGACTACTTGGTGAACGAAGAGTATCTGGCGCAAGCGGATTTTCAGCCGCTGTTGCATGATGGCACGACAGAATTGACGCCTGCTGACTTACGGGAAATCGAATCGAGCCTAGAAATCCCCCGTAGTATCCTGCGCAAGCTGGCCGAAGATGATCAACGCAACCTGCGAATCTATGTCGAAATCGAGCGCTTGGCGAAACAGCACAAGCGGATTCTGGTCTTTGCCACTACAGTAGAACATTCGGATTTGCTGGCCGCCGTGCTACGGACGCGTGGCTATGATGCCCGCTCGGTGACGAGCAAGGGCTCAAGCACTGAACGGAAAATCGCGGTTGAAAGATACAAGCAAAAGACGGATAATGTCCGTATTCTGTGTAATTTTGGCGTTTTAACGACCGGCTTTGATGCCCCGCAAACAAGCGCCGCGGTCATCGCGCGCCCGACAAAATCACTGGTCCTCTACAGTCTAGATGGTAGGGCGGGCGATCCGCGGCAGAAAAGCCGGCGGCAACGACAGCACCGATATTATAACGATCGTCGATAAACAATTACCCGGCTTCCGTAGCGTGGCGGAGGCATTCACACATTGGGAGGATATCTGGCAATGAGTATGAATGGTAGCAACATGAATTACGAAATTGTACCACCGCATCTCGCGGTCAAGGCGATGCGCGATAACGGCTACAAAAATGCAGCTTATGCGGTAGCGGAACTGATAGATAATGCGATTCAAGCTGACGCGACTCAGGTGGAGTTGTTATGCGCGGATAAGACCTCTGTCTTGAATCAACGCCGGACCACTCGAATTCATCAAATTGCTGTTTTGGATAATGGTTCGGGCATGAGCAGCGATGTCCTGCGGATGGCGCTGCAGTTTGGTAATGGCACGAATCTCGATGAAGAAAAAACACATCGGCATCGGGCGTTTTGGCATGGGCTTGCCGAGCTCGTCAATTTCACAATGCAGGCGAGTCGATGTATGGAGTTGGCAAAACGGCATCCACAGCGCCCTTTACACTTATCTTGATCTGGATGAAGTTATCTCGGGCGGCGTGCGTGAGGTGCCGGAGCCTATATTCGAAGTGTTGCCAGCTATATGGCGTCAAGTTGGTGAGGAATACGGGTCCTCAGGAACCTTGGTGGTCTGGTCAAATATTGATCGTTGTTTGTGGCGCAGGTCAGAAACGTTAATCAAAAACTCAGAGTTTCTTATTGGTCGAATCTATAGGCGGTTTCTCAGCGAGCGTCGCGCAGATATTCGCCTCGCCAGCTTTAACATCGACGATCCACAAAACATTGACGAAACTTTGGCACGCCCTAATGACCCACTCTACCTTATACCGGACACTTCTTGTCCGCCTGATCTGCCACATATTCTGGAAGGCGAACCGATGTTCACGGAATGGGGAGAACCAAACAGATTTGATATTGCTTTTAGAGGGCGTGAACACCGCGTCACGGTGAGTTATTCCGTTGCCAAGAGCGAGGCACGAACAGGACAAAGTGCCGGCGGACGCAAGCACGGCAAACATGCCGCAAAGAACACAGGCGTTTCCATTATTCGCGCCGACCGTGAGCTGGATCTAGATCCAGGTTGGACTGACCCTTCAGATCCAACGGATCGTTGGTGGGGTGTCGAGATTGATTTCCCACCAGCCTTGGATGACTTCTTCGGCGTCACCAACAACAAACAGTCCGCTCGATACTTTTCTGACTTAGCAAAGATCAATGTAGAAGACATGATTGACGATGATGAGCCCGTTTCTTCGGCAGAACAGGATTTCGAGGCAGCCGACGATCCCCAATGGGCATTGTTCGAAATCGCCATGACGATTCAAAAGCAGATCAGAACAATTCGCCGGTTAGTGACACATCAAAGGAGGAAGGGTGAAAATGGGAACACAAGAAGCCTAGACGCGAATTCTCCGGAAGCCATTGCAACTGATGTTACACAGAGCCGACAACAAGAGGGATACAAAGGTCGGAGCGATACTCAACAGGAAAAGTGTCGGACGAAGAGCGCGCCGCAGACCTTACAATTGGATTTCTCGACCTAGGTGTAGCGGAGACTCGAGAAGAGGCGGAAGAATTAGCTGCAAAGACCATAGATCGCGAACTCAAATATGATTTTGAGATTGCCAACCTGTCAAGTACCCCTGGTTTCTTTGATGTGCAATCGCGAGGCGGTGAAATTATCATTGCCCTAAATACCGCTCACCCGGCTTACGACAATCTGATCGAAGTGTTAGATGCCGATCTAAACGCTGCTACCGAAGATGAGTTGCGTTACCGTCTTCGGCGTGCTTCGGGTGGATTGCGTCTTTTGTTGATCGCTTGGGCACGCTATGAAGATGAACAGCCCGATGGAAGACGTTTAGATGGTGCCCGACAGGCGCGCTGGGATTGGGGCAGGATGGCACGGGAGTTTCTTGATATCGAGGAATAGACACCACCCTATTCACTCATGCGGGGAATCTGATTTGCTAGCAATCTTTTGCGTTGCGGATGTCCTGAAGTTGATCCAGACCTTTATCAAGCACCATTTCGCGAAATTCAGCTCGGCTAATCCGTATGTCTCCAGCTAAGCCGGCGTTTCACTCTCAAGTGCGACCCGATTTCCGAGGTCTCCCTCTCATTGATGTCGACGATCTCGATGACTTAGAACTCAGTCATCCGCCGTTAGTGCTGCCAGTCCGTCCTCGGCGGCCTTGTCCCGTTCCGCGATCACTAGCTGGACCTCTGGCACTTCTACCCCCTCGGGCATGACATCAAACTGATTGAGTCCAGCTTTGATGATCGCTTCGCAGAACTCCGGCCGGCTGATACGACTGCCATTCGCTTTCAGCTTGTAGTACGCGTTATCCAGACGGTCGCGCAGCTCAGGCTGCAAATATAGCGTGACAGCCTTGCGCAGGATAGTGCGCTGGTCGTCATCGGCGGACCGCTGCAAGCGGCGCCCCAGGATCGCGAGACCCTCCTTGGTCTGTTTACTCATGACACCTCCTCTGCTGTACGACGTATGACAAAATCGGCGAGCGCGAGATGGTCTTGCTGGCTCTCGCGTTGCGCCTTCTTCCGATAGCTACTACCCGGCACATAGCTAAAAATTGAGTGCCCGGCATCCCGCGCATCCTCAATGAGCGTTTGCTGCTTGCGGAGGACGGGCGCCAGCAACTGCGGAGCGCCTTCTCGCAGGGCTTCCATAAATGCCTGCTGGTCGGTTTGCTGTTTGAAGCCGACCAGCACCACACCCACAATATCGATATTCACCTGAAAGACTTCGCGCAGGGTATTGATCTGTCCCATTAGGTTGTTGATCGCACCGCGATAGGTTCGGTGCATCCGCGCTGGAATCAGGACGCGCCTGCAGGCGAGCAAGACGTTGTCCGTCACCACATTCAGCGCTGGCGGGCAATCGACCAGGATATACTCGTAGTCCGTCTGAATGCGCTGAAATACCCGGGCCAAGCGACGCTCACGGTTGCGTTGTCCTATCAGAGACTGCTCGGCCAAGTACATCTGCATATTGCCCGGAATCACATCAAAGTCATCGTTCGCCGCACGCCGAATCAGGGCATTGGGGTCCGCTTTCAAATCCAATAGCAAACTCAAGATGCTATCGCCGTCCGCAGCATATACATTGCGCTTGAATCCGACACCGGTCGTGATATCCGCCTGGCCATCCAAATCCAAAACCAGCACCTTCTTGCCTAGCGACGCCAGAGCTCCCGCAAGGTGAATCGTGACGGGTGTTTTGCCCGTCTCGCCCTTCTGATTCAGAATCGCTACACCGACCGTTATTCGTAGATCGCCCACCTCATATTACGATCCGACACTGCTATCCTCACATAATATTAGTTTCGTATTCCATTAGCCGCACACAAAATGACTATGGAATGTACGATGGAATGTCGCATGCACCGTGGCGCAGCCGACCTGAACGAGCGAGAGGTCAACTATGATACTTACGACACACGCCGGAGAGCGTTTTCAGATCACCGGCATTTGATCATCCAAGAGGATAAGCCGCACCACCAATTGGGCTTCAAAAACGCCCTAATCATGATCAATCCCTTATATGTCTGCGACTGTAGCTGCCTTGTCTGTACTGTTGGAGGATGATCTCTATACCGTAGCAGCATAGACACCGAAATCATCATATTATCATAGGCTAATAGTCTCATAGAGTATTGTGATCAGTCGCTCATAGTCTACGTCGCTACTAGCGTCTTCTCAATGAAACACTGGGGGCAGGGTTCCGCTCGCGCTGCGGGCTGGCTACGTTGGATCACGGCAGTACTGTCTTTGCTTCCATACAACGCCCGCCGACTCAATCATCCCATCAGGACGGTCTTTCCGCATCGTTTTTGCGCGAATTGTCAGACTAGTATAATCTTAACCTAGGTCAGCCTGATTTTTCTCCGAAGGCTAAAAAGCCTAACGCCGCTCTGTTCAAGCGGCGTCTATGAGCGCGAGCGTGTTCTCACTCGCGCCCACACGGCCAAGAGTCCGCCGGACACCACTCCGGTGAACACTCTGATCACAGTTCACCTCTGGCTAAGGCAATGAACCATGACATGGCAGAATCGTACTCCTAGGACGCAAGTTCCGCAAACATCAACCTTAGAATCCGTGTCCGATGTTGACCCGGTCTATCAGCGCGGCGGACCGAGGAACAACGGACGAGTCAAATACCACGTCGCAGACCATCCAGAATGGTCTGCTTATCTCGCAGATCGCCACATCCTCGAGCCCGCTATAGCCGTCGGCGTCTGGATCGAGTACAGCGACTACTACGGGCGCAATTGCCTCGTCTGGCACGAAAAACGCAGAGACGACAGCCGCGGCGCTAGCAATGTCCCCAAGGACATCGCCTTACTCTTTAATGAGCTCGGTGTCACCAGATTCGTCTACTTCGCGGACAACGATAAGGCGGGCGAACGGGGCACCTCAAATTTACGGACACTGCTGCATGGGTCAGACTGGACGGGCGAGGGGGAATACTGCAAGTTCGCCGGACCGGGCATACCAGAGAAGGGCGATGCCAATGACCTGTTATGCCACCACTTTCCAGATATCTCGCGGGCCCGCGCTGCGCTGGCTGCGCTACCCCGGTTTGAACCCAGCCTGAAGCGAAAGACGGCAGCAAAACCAGCCAGCGCGATCGACGACAATGAGGAAGGCTGGGACGCGGTCAAGGAAGCCATCCGCATTGCTCTTGACGTTGAAGTGTTCAACACCAAGGGCTTCAGCAAGAATTTCCGCTGCCTGAACCCGCATCACGAAGATAAGACGCCGAGCGCCGCCTGGCATAAAGACGGATTCTATAAGTGCTTCGGTTGCGGGGAAAAACTCAACGCCAAACAAATGGCCGAGCGCCTCAATATTGATTGGCCCCTTGATCAGATCCCAGCCACAGATTGTCTCGCGAGGGCCATCGACCTGGATGCCGCCCCGCAGACGGATGCAACGGCAGCGCCGCTATCCTTTGAGCACGCCCCAGATAGCTGGCAGAGAGCATCCAACAAGTTCTATACACAGAATAGGGGAGGGACATTTCCGCGTCGGCCCAATTGTTCAGTACCATGCCGGTGACGGTGTCCATGATGGTATGCGACCTGATGCCGCGCATCACAGCGCCGGCTACTGTTCCGCCGCTGGCTTCCGTGATACCCTGCGCGGCTTCGATCAATTCAGCCATCGTATCTGGCACGACCCCATCGAGGTATTCATCGACGATGTCCATATTCCAGAAGAGCGTATAAGCCTCGAAGGAAACGGGAATGGCGTAATCCTGCGCGTCCATGTCACCGGGCGGGTATTGCGTCGCCTGGGTGAAACCGCCCGGGAAATCGGCGAAGTCATAATCGGCGGCTGTCATGCTTGGATCATTGATAAAGGGACTGAGCGGATGGATTAAGCCGTTGGACCATTGCGTGAAAGCTGTGGAATCCATGGGCACCATGTAGACATCCATGACACCTTCATCGGCCCGTAAAGCCACTTCCATGCGGTCGAAGTAGAGGTTTTCCGCCAGTGCCTCTACATTTATGGTGATGCCGGTGGCCGCCTCAAACTCGTCCATGACGCTGCGCATGCCGTCGAGCACCGGATGCTCGGGCATCAAGATGGTGATCTCGCTGCCGGAAAACTGCATCCAGTCAAGGTCTTGCGCTTGTGTCGTAGGTAGCAGACACAGCAGCAACAACAAAACAATAGCAAACATTTTCTTAAACATCATCCTCTCCTGAGACTAAAATGTACGAAATTCCTGACTTGCGTCAGAGTGAAGCCAAAATAATATCTAGAGCGACACACTATCATAAGCGGCTTTGACATTGGCGCGGACCGTCTGCGCAAAGTCGTCGTCGATCTCAGCTTCGTGGTAGATGCCGTACCACAAGCCCGCTTGCCGCACGAAGTCGCGCATATTCAGCAGCGCGTAGGTCACATCATCCCAGGTGATTCCCATCGCCTCCGGGCGAATATCGACACCGGCGCGAACAATCGCGCTTAGCATCTCTTGCGCCCGGTCATCGTGGAGCAGCGAGCCGACGTAGATGCCGAGGCAGACCGGCTGCCCGTGAATGAATTTCTTACCTGTGTTGTATTCGAGGGCGTAGAAGAGGAAGTGATCGGCGCCTTCGATATGGCGTGGGTTCCAGCCAGCGTTATGGAAAGCCGCTCCGCCCCAGCGATTCGCCAGCATCAAGGTGCGTATGCCCTTTTCGTTGACCTCGCGAATGTCATCCAGCGCGTCCATCACCGTTGCCATAACCGCTTGCGCCTCGTCCACCAGGGCTTGGTCATAGGGCCATTTCTCTTCGACTTTGCCGCGCGCGTCAGCAAAGCGCCAATCTGCGTGAGCCGTGTGATAGCAGAGGATCTCGCAGATGCCGCTTCGGTTGACCACGGGCGGCGCGTTCTGTATCACATCGAAATCAACATAGACTGCTTCCGGCACAGCCCAGCAGACATAGCGCACATTGCCCTTGAAGCGCAGGCCGGTGCGATGGCCAAAGGCGGCATTGACCGACATGGAGGTCGGCACCTGAAAAAGTGGAAGCTGCAGGGACCAGGCGAAGTATTTGGCGACGTCGAGCGCCTGCCCGCCGCCCAGCCCGATGATCGAGCGGCAAGGCGGAAGCTTGCTGACCTCGTGCTTCAGCTCGTCGCCATCAATCGTCGATACGAAATAGGGACCGGTCAGGTTGTCATCAAAGTGGTGGGCGAAAAGCTCCCACAAATCCGGCATGGTGACTACCAGATAAGGTTGGTGGACGAAATTAGGCAGCTCGCCTATGAGATTTCTTCCGAAGATAGTGGTGAATCCGACGCTGTTTCGCATGGGTTTTCCTTGCCTGTCAATAAGTCTATACTTATGCGCGCGCATTCAATACTTAGTAAGAATCCGCCAGCGAACCTTAGTGCGATGTAAAACTCGGAGAAATGCTACGACTTGGACTTAACGTTGCTGATAGTATAGCGAAAACGATAACAACCGTTGGGGTTTTTGCCAACAAATATTCTATTTGGCGACACCTGCTATTACGACGGGCGCAACAGGCAGATCAACGTGTCAAAGGAGTGGAAGTATGTCGTTACGAATCGCCTTCACCGGCACAGGTCACATCTCGCGGGTGCATGCGCGCGCTGCCCAATCTATAGGCGGCCTGGAATCGGTCGCTGTTGTCAATCATCGGCAGGAATCGATGGCGGAATACGCGACGCGATTTGGCATTTCCCGGCAATACGTGACGATTGAAGCGCTGCTGACTGATGGAGAAGTTGACGTCTTGTGCGTGAACACGCCTAATTACTTGCATGCGCCGCAAGCCATTGCGGCTTTGGACGCTGGCATCCACGTGATGGTGGAAAAGCCGATGGCGCTTAGTGCAGCGGAGGCGGAGGCCATGCGGCTAGCCAGTGATCAGTCGGGCGCAAAGCTGATGGTGGCGCACTGCTGGCGCTTCGATGAAGAAGTGAATTGGCTCAAGGCACAGATTGATGGCGGCAAACTGGGAACGGTGCTGCGGACAAAGGGTTACGGCGTGCATGTCAATTGGGGACCGGGCGGCTGGTTTGTCGAGGCGCAGTACGCGGGCGGCGGCGCCTTGGCGGATATGGGCATCCATGCGATTGATACCGCGCGCTTCCTGCTGGGTGATCCGCAGCCGTTGAGCGTCTATGCCAAGATTGGCACAGAGTATACCGACTACGATGTTGATGACAGCGGCGCCATCTGGATCAATTGGGAAGGCGGCGCGACTTCGATTGTCGAATCGGGCTGGTGGTGGCCGCACGCCGATGGTCCGGAAGCCAGTACACAGCTCTATGGCACGGCGGGATTCGGACAGCTATTTCCTACACAGCTGGAACTCCCCGATAGAAGCGCAGGGACCGTCGAGACGATTGATCCCGGCTACCCGCCGGCGCGCGAAGAGCATTGTCCGCAGGAGATGTATGATGCGCAGATGGCGTATTTCGTAAAGTGCATTCGTGACGATCGTACACCGTCGCCAGGCGCCGCCGAAGGTTTGGCCAATATGCGGATTATCGATGCCACGCTGGAGAGCTCGCGTACTGGCGAAGTCGTTCGCTTGTAAGCTGTGGCGCACGGATCTCCCAGAAGACTATATCGTTTGAATTCTGGCAGAATAGAGAAGCGGACAACAGATGTCGCCGGTCTTGTCGGAGACCTTGTCCACAATATTGTCACACGAACGCGTTCAAGCCCGTCAGCTCCCGACCGACCAGAAGCAGGTTGACCTCGTTGGTGCCTTCGTAGGTGTAGATGATCTCGGCATCCAGCATGAGGCGGGCGATGTGATTGTCGATAACGATGCCGTTGCCGCCCAAGCATTCGCGCGCCAACTGCGTCACGTAGCGCGCCTTGCGGGCATTGTTGTACTTCGCCATGGAGACGGTGCCTTCTGTCAGCAGTCCGCGACTGATCAAATGAGAAAGCTGCACACACAGTGTCTGCATCAGCGTCACTTCGGTGCACATCTCTACCAGTTTCTGCTGAATCAGCTGAAAGCCGGCGATCGGCTTGCCGAATTGCTCGCGTTCCTTGGTGTATTTCAGCGCCAGCTCAAAGGCGCCGGCCGCGACTCCAGCCGCTTCCCAAGCCACGCCGTAACGCCCCACCCCCAGTACCCGCGCCATATCCCGGAAGCGATTGACGTAGGCCAGCCGATTCTCGGCCGGTATGTACACCTCTTCCAATGTGATATCGGCGTTGAGCACGGCGCGTTTGCCCACCTTGCCCCAGATATCATTGATGCTTAGGCCTTCGGTGTCGTTAGGGTTTTCGACTACGTAGCCGCCGAAGTCTCCGCTGTCCCCATCGCGTGCCCAGACAATCAATACATCGGCGATCGAGGCGTTGCCTATCCAGCGCTTCGCCCCGTTGAGAATGTAGCCGTCGCCATCTTTGCGGACGCGGGTCTTCACCTGCGCGGCGTTGGAGCCGACATCGGGTTCGGTCAAGGCAAAAGCGCCGATCTTCTCCAGCTTGACCATGCCAGGCAGCCAGCGCGCCTTCTGCTCATCATCACCCAGCAAGCCGATCGAACCCATTGCCAAGCCGGAGTGCACGCCGTAGAAGGTGCTAATGCTGCCATCGCCCTTGCCGAGCTCGTACATGACCAAGCCCATCTCGACAAAGTCCAGGCCGGCCGCGCCATGTTCGAAGAGCATCCCGCCGATGATGGGCAGGTCGACCATTTTGCGCGCAATCTCCCAGGGGAATTCAGCCTTTTCCCAATAGGGGTTGATCTTCGGCAGCACTTCGATGTCAACAAAGTCGCGCACTTCTTGCCGCAGCGCTTTCTGCTTGTCGGTGAAGTGCATATCGCAACTGTAGAAATCGAAACCGCTGTAGAGCGTTTCGCCCGATTCTTCCTGGACCATGAGCTTCTCACCCTATCGAATAGACGTTTGATTGAGAATAGCACTGAAGCGGAGTCGAATCAATTCAGTGTCGATGTGGCAGGTAGATTTGCGTTCAACAGGCCGTATGGCTATTCGCGCGTCTCACAATATGAGTTAGTCTGTGAACCGTCTGGTGGTTGATGAAGATCGTAGATCACTACAAAGGGTCCCGGGCGTTCCAACTGCCAAACCTGTAGCCACGCGTGATAAAACATATCGTCTGGCAACTCAGCAAGAAAAACATTGTAGGCGGGGCAAAATGTGCGGATTAGGCGGCCATTGGCTTGAGCGTACAAGATAATCTCATCGCGAGTCGGCCGGTTGACTTGAGTTCGGATCAATAGATAGCGGATGCCTTCGCGCTCAATGAATTTGTCTTTGGCTGCGGCGGAATCGTCCAAACTGTTCCAGTACATCGTGTTAAAGATCTTAAATCGCGGCGCTACCGTGTTTTCCCGTCCAAGCAGCCATTGCCAATATGTACCAATCGAACCAGGAAAGTCCGCGCTTTGCCTGGCGATTGTTTCGTCAGTCGGCAGCAAAGTCGTCAAAGGGAAGTTCAAGAGAATGGATTCACCTTGGTAAATATTTTCCTGTATCCATTCGACGGCGAGCGAACGGGTATCAGGCTTGGAAGACACCCACACTAGTCTTATGGAGGTCAATGCCAGCGGCACAAGAAGAATGGTAAAAACAACCAAGCGCAGCTTATGAAGGTCGAAGCCCGTCCTGCTGGTGAACGTCAATAAGATATCTTCAGCCAGGTATGCCGTTGCAAATATCATAAATGGCACGAGGACCGCGGCGATCCTAGGGAAGGTGCCGTAGAACAGACTCCATATGACCAGATTCAACAAGGGGAATGATGTACCAACTAGCAGCAGCTTCACTCGCCGCCGGAAGACGACGAAAAAATAGACTAACGACAATGGCAATAGAGTCAAAAGAACAGGCTCATAGCTCCGCAGGCGATATGCGAATTGGGGGATATTCTCTATATTGAACATCGCCAACGAAAAGATATGCGACCCGTCGCCTAGCCGAAACTTAGAACTCGAGCCGCTGACGTAGCCCAGGATAACGCTCCCGTATTCATCGATTAAGTCGGGGTACAGCGCAATACACAGAGCCGTAAAAACGGCGACGCTCGCGATGGTGGAAATGCGGGTTAGCTCTCGCCAATGGAATCTGCCATCGTAAAAGAGTCGCGACGTGAGCGCTAGCGCATAAGGGACGATGATGAGGACGCCGCTCTGCAAGGTTCCGACCGTTAGGGCGCTCACCACTGTGGCGGCGAGCAAGACTTTCCACCCTCCTACTCGATTTGCGACCAATACCAACAAGACCGTGGCGCAGAAGGCGATCGTGGCAAAAGGAACGTGAGGACGCGGCTGGCGTCCAAAATGTACCAGCAGTAAATTGAAGGCAGCAATGCCCGCGGCAAGCCAACCACTATGCGCCTTTTTAGATCTCTGCGCGTAGAATAGAGCGGGAATCAAACAGACCGACACGAGGTTAAGGGCAAGCACTGAAAGCAAATATATGGTTTCGCGATTGGAAAACAGATAGTCACGAAAGGCTGAAACTGAACTGAACGCACCAACGAGTTGCCCAGTTACAAACGTGGCGCCAAACACACCAGTCAATAGAAAGGTAAAAGTCAGAGGATACTTTGTACCGGTCTGAAGAGTGGGATTCTGGCTTTGATTCCCAAGTAGACGCTGCCCTAATTCCAGGGACTGCCTAACAAGCTGCGTATCATGAGCGTAGATGGCTGATGACTCTGCGCCGATAACACGCAGACCATAGGCGATGGCGGTCAGCATCATCAACAATAGCAGCGAATGTCGTCGAGAATTCACGTGCCGCAGTTCCGAATCCCAAGTGTAGAGCGCGAGTATACCAGATCGACTTATCTCGCTAAGGTTTTGGTTGAACAAGCAGGTACGATTTCGTCAAGACGAAGCGTCTATCTGTAATCGTCAGTCGTGGCTAATTCCGTAAGCGGACCGATGTACCAAATCCTCGCCTTGCGGAACCGATACGGTTCCATTCGATTGCTGGCGCTGCAATTCCTGAGCCTCGCGGGAATCGGCGTTGCTTGGCCCTACGTCAACGTCTACCTTACTGAGCTCGGGTTTTCCGGCACCTTGATCGGAACACTGGGAAGCGCCGGCGCAATGCTCTCGCTGGTGATGACGCCGCTGTTGAATCAGATTGCCGACCGCCACATGCTTCATCGCCGGCTGTTGATGACCTATCTAGGCGGTTTGGCGCTGGCAAACATCATTTTCGCCACAGCCAATCTTCAGTGGCTTGTCGTCGCTGGTGTGGTGCTGTTTCGGGTAACCGGCAGCCCAAGCATAACTTTGGGCATGCAGATGACCATGTCATATCTGATCAGCAGCGGAAAAACCATTTTAGGGCAGATGCGCTCCTTCGCCTCGTTTGGATTCGCTGCTGCCAGCCTGCTTGCGGGGCAGTTGTTTGCGCTGGGCGGCTATCCGCTGCTGTTTTGGGTGGGGGCTGCATTCGCCCTGCTCAGCATTGCTATGACAACCGTTTTTCCGGCCAAGCCGAAAGAAAAGGTGAAGGCTGATGTCGGGCCCAAACAGCCGCGCAATCGTGGATTCTATGTGCTGGCTGCCGCCCAATTCTTCATCTCGATGGGCACGTACAACGCCTACGCCTTTATTTTCATCCATTTCAATCAGAATCTAGGTGTGCCATCGGCGGATATCGGTCTATGGGCGGCGATTCTAGGCGCTGTTGAGATTCCGTTTTTCTATCTGATGGACGCCATCTTGCCGCGCGTTCGCATACGCATCGCCTATATTGTCAGTGTACTGGGCATCGCGCTGTTCACGCTGTCGCTGGGCGCGGTCTCGAGCTTGCCGCTGCTGGCAGTGCTGCTGGTCTTCCGTGGCTTGATCTGGCCTGGCTTCTATCTGTCGTCATTTCAATTGGTCAACGCCATCAGCCATCCGCGTAATGTCGCCACCAATCAAGCGATTGTTCAGGTGACCATGCCGAGCATCGCCCTCCTGCTCACCGGTTCTTTCTTCGGCTGGACCTTTGATAATCTCGGGGCTGGCGCCTTCTTCCTGTTGTGCGCGCTGGCATGTTTAATCGGCGCGAGCATCGTGACCGCCGGTTTCCGCTTGTTCGAGACCAAGCCGGCTTCTTAGTCATATCTTACCCAGGCCGAACAGAACCCCGCTTAGACATCTGACAGGTCGCATGTTATACTTCCGCCGTGATTGAGTACTTGGCATGACAGCCGCAAACAAGTGTTTTGTCCTTCTGGGAAACGGCAACTATGAAGTATGTCGAAGCGAAAGGTTTGTCGCCTAGGGAAACATCTGTCGCTAGCGCCTTGATGGCAAACGGGCCGCGTTCTCGTAAGAATTCAAGCACATTGTGGCAGCGCGTCCGGCGCAATTGGCAACTTTACGTCTTGCTGATTCTGCCACTAATTTGGTTGATCGTATTCCGCTACGCCCCGATGTACGGCGCGCAGATTGCCTTTCGTCAGTATTCGCCCGCTTTCGGTATAGAGGGCAGCCCTTGGGTCGGCTTGGCAAACTTCGTGCGCTTCTTCAACTCACCCAAGTGCGAACCGGTCATCGTAAACACGCTTGTAATCAGCTTCTATTAGCTGATTGCCGGTTTTCCCATCCCGATCTTGCTGGCGCTTAGCTTGAATCAAGTCAGAGCGCGATTCTTCCGTAACAGCGTGCAGATGATCACCTATGCGCCGCATTTCATCTCGACAGTGGTGATTGTGGGCATGTTGTTTCAATTCCTTCATCCCCGCGTCGGGTTCACCGCGGTGCTGGCACAATCGCTGGGTCTGAATGCGCCCAAATGGTGCGACGGCTTGTACGACCGTGAAACCACCCTGCGCTCAGTCTTCGGTGTACCGCAGTGGGAAGCAGAAGCGGCGGGAGAAGCAGGCCAGTGGCGCTGGGCGGAAGCGGGCGAACCTGCGCTAGGTCCCGAGTTCGAGTCCATCTGGCGTCGTCTATCCACTTTTGGCACGCTGCAGAATGTGCACTGGGCGCAGTTCGGACCGAGCTATCGCCCGAATCACCTGCGTTTGGGTGAGGTACGACGCGATGATGCCGCTGGCTTGGAAGTCGTGCTTTACGAGCAGACCAAAGCCAATTACGAGCCCTACGCGCGTGATATCGCTGATGTGATCCCGCCGCTCGCCTTCACCACTGCGCAAGCGGCTGAGGTGACCGAGTTGCGCCTGGGCATCACTGATTTCATGGCTCAGATGACGGCGGAATTCGTGCTCGGTCGGACAGATCTTGACGCGGGCTGGGACAACTTTGTCGCAACTCTCGATGCACTCGGCGTCAACCGAATCGTCGAGATTTATCAAGCTGCCTACGACGCTCAATTCGGCGGGTAGACTCTACTCGCTTTGCCCCTCATGACGGGATGCAAATCTCAAAATGGGGACAGGGTGACTTTGCCCACATCAGATTTCTGATTCAAAAAGCCCTTCCCTTTTGCGGGGGAGGGCTTTTAATTTAGGACCCGGTAGCAAGTATAGTGTTGCTTTTGCCGCGTAATTCTTGCGAGATATTTTGCTGCCGATGCGACGGACTCTGCATCCGTCAGCAAGCTTCTTGGTCGTGAGGAATAAGATCCGACCAACATATGCACCATCATCCGATTCCCACGACCTTCGAATGGCGGGCCAGAGCGTGATGCATCGGTTGGGAGTCGAGGTGGGACTCAGGCTTAAATCGTCTCGCCCAGCTTCACAGCCTGGAAGATACGCATGCGCCGCAGGATAACCAGCAGGATTAGCATGATTAGCACAAAGGTCGCCACGAAGAGCGCCACGATCTGAGCGATCTCGGTCCAAGCCATAGTCACCATATAGGGCGGCACCGTCCCCTCCAGGCTGCTGACAAACTGCATGAAGGGAATGTAAAGCAGGCTCACCAGCAAACCGATGCCCAAGCCCAGCGCCAATCCCATCACAATTAGCAAGCCCAGCTCCCAGGCTACAGATACGATCATCGATGTTTGCGACAGACCGATCGCCCGCAGAATCCCTAGCTCGACGTAGCGCCGCCGGTAAGAAAACACGGTATAGAGCAGGAAACCGATCATGGTCGCCAGTGATGAGGTGATGAATCCGATGGACAGCAGACCGAAGAGGCCCTGCCGCTCCGGGCGCGATTGCTCACGGTTGATCTTTGTGCCCGGCTCCTCGAGCAAGACACCGGCGGCGCCGCGTTCGATGAGCGCGCGCGTGAAGACGCGGTCATTGAATTCTGGTTCGGTGCGAGCGATGACCCGATGCGCCAGTTCGAGCTGCGCCTGCTCAAAGAGATACTCGAGATTGCCCAGGAAAATTGCGCCATCATCTTCCGGATACCAGCGCGGGAAGTAATCCAGCGCGCCGACGATCTGCAAGTTGATCTTGAAGATACCGCCGCCGCTGCGCACATCAACCTCCAGCAAGTCGCCGATGTCCAGCGCTCGGTCCTCCATGAATTCGCGCGATACCACAACAGAGTCAGGCTGCTGCGCCAGCGCATTTGTCAAGTAGCCCAAGCGGATCGGCGCGAAATCGGACCGCCAAAACATGACGGGACCGAGCTCGGCGCGGTCGACGCCGACGAAGCGCCCATCGACGCTGCCCGAGGTCAAGCGGGCGATGGCAGTATATTCGCCGATGCGGGTGGCACTGATGACATGCGGCATCGACGTGAACTCGGAGATATGCATGTAGGCTGGTGGCGCGTCATTGCCGCCCCCGCTGCCGGGAAAGGCGCCTGGACTTTGGCTGAAAACCCGCACGGACATATCTGCCGACACGCGATAATACTGCTGTTCGTATAGATAACGATCGATGGTGCGGGCGAATGAGGCGGTGTAGATGCCCAGGCTGATTGTGCAGACCAGTAGGATCAAGGGCAGGTAGTAGGCACCGGGCGCGCGCTCCAGTTGCCGTGTCACGATAAGCAAGCCGACGCTGTTGCTCCACTGAATCAGCCAGGCGAGCGCCCGCAGTATCGGCGGCAGGAAGCGCAAGATGAAGAGCGTCAAGGCGAAGATCGTCAGCGGCGGCAGCAGAAAGACAAAGGGTTGATTGTAGGCGTCTTCGATGTTGCGCAGGCCGCCCTCGACCTCGATAAGCGCGCCTTGCTGCACGATCTGATAATAGAAGTAGCCGATCAGCGCCAGCAGCAGGACGTCGATGCCAAGCCGCTGCCACAAGGGCTTCTCCAGCAAGCGTGATTTGTCCATTTTATAGCTGATGATGGTGTGTCGGGCGGCGCTGATGGTCGGCACGACGCGGATGAGTATAGTGAAAGTCAAGGCAAGAATGATCGTCGAGCCGATGGTTGGCGGCACGGAGACAATGAAATGCTGGCCCAAGCGGAAATCCATGAAGCTGCGGGTCGTGCCGATGAGTTGAGTGAATGCCAAAGCCAGCAAGCCGCCGATGACCAGCGCAATCACGCCCATAATGATGCCTTCGACCGTGGTTAAGCCGACCACTTGGTAAGGAGAGGTGCCACGGCTTCGCAGGACAGCTGTCTCGTTGCGCTGTCCATCAACCACCAAGCCTACCAGCATGATCAAGAAGACGATCAGTAGAGCCACAATCGGGATGCTGAAGACCGTTAGCGTCAGCGTTAATACAATGACGACGCGTCGATAGGGCTGCAGCTCCTCAACCGGCGAGGCTTGAATGTAGGTGCCCGGCAGGTATTGGTCGGCGGTTTTTTCAGTGTCGTCGTGGCGGCGAATCAGCTCATCGACGCGGCTGGTATTGACGCCATCGCCATCGGTGACCAGGTACCAGACAGCCAGGTTGACTTCTGACTCGCTGAAGGGCGCCAGGCGATTGCGGTAAGTCTCTTCGTTGATAAGCAGGATGTCTTCAAAGACATTCGGGCGATAAAACCAGAATTCCGATTCATCATCGCGCGGGCGCCAGATTCCGGCGATGCGAATCGTGGTGATCTGCATCGGATCATCGGCATCCAGCCGCCAGTTGTAGCCAGCGTAATACTCGCCCGCCTGAATCCCAAACTCGGAAGCGAATTCCTCATGGATAATAACCTCGATGACGCTGTCGGCAGTGGGCTCCGCCGGTGCGGGATAGGTGCCCTCGACCAGTTCGACCTGTGCCTCAATGTTCTCCGTCGTGCCAAAGCTGACGTAATCAAGCGAGCGGTTTTCATCGCGGTAATTCGTTTCGCCCGCCGGGTAGAGGCGAAAGTTCTGCGTCTCCAGGTGGCGCACGATGCGAGTCATCTGCAAGCCGAGTTCGTCACCGCCTTTCTCCCGTAAATAATTGTCCAGCTCGAGCGTCGCTTCCCAGTTAACTGGCTCATTCCAGGAGCCGATGTAACTGAAGAGGAACGAGAAAGGTGGGCGGTTGACACGGTCGGGACCTTCGGTGAGGCGCTCGGTGAGCACACGGAATGCCACCGACTCGGCGTAGATGGGAATCGTAAGGACGAGGGCGACGGCGACGGTCAGGCCGACGATGGTCGCCAGCGAAAGCAGAGGCTGCGCCAGCAGTCGCTTGACAGCGACAATGAAGATGGCGCGGGTTCGCAGGGCGGTTCGCATCATGGACCGATAACCGTTTGATGTTCTTTCGCGCCCTCAAGGATCTGGACACGCCCGTCGCCTTCCAAGCCCAAGCGGACATCCACACGCTGTTGAACGCCTTCGTTTTGCACGACGATGAAGTTGCGCCCACTGAATTGGCGGATCGCCGAGGAGGGCAGCCAAAGTACATCATCGCGCTCTTCAATGAGCACAGTAAACGACATGCGATCGCCGACCTTGAATTCGTCGGTCTGGGGTTGCTCGTCGAAAACGACATGCACAAAGCCATCGGTCGCCAAGCCGTAGGGCGCTGGCAAGCTGCCGATCGTGCCGCTATATACGTTGCCCGGCAGGCTGGCGCGCTGGATCGTCAATGGCATGCCTTCCGCCAGCTCGGTCAGGTCATCGGCGTCCATTTCATCGGTGACTTCCAAAACGCTCAAATCGGCAACGACGGCAATAGGCTCATAAGCGATCATCGGTTCGCCGGGGTCGGGCGTGAAATAGACCAGCCGGCCCGTCATCGGCGCGATCAATTCGGCGTTGGCTATCGTAGCCTTGATCTCATCCACGCGCTTCTGCGCTCGCGTTACATCAAAGCGCAGTTGCGGATCAACACCGTCAGTCAGCTCATCAATCGCAACTCGCACCAGATCGCGCTGGATCGTGAGCAGGCTGATGCTAAGCTCTTCATCGCTACTTGGCGGTTCAGCTGCGTTGGCGATGGCATGATCCAGCCGCAACTGCGCCATCTGGAGATTGAGCGCGGCACGCTGGCTATCGTAGCGTACCTGGTTATCAGCACTTTCGAAGATCGATGTGGCGATAGCCAATTCCTCTTCCGCAGCAAGGAGTTGGTTCTCAAGAGCGGCAGTGTTCAGCCGCGCCAGGACATCGCCCTCAGTGACTTCGGCGCCGGCCTCTACAGCGGTCGATAGCACGCGCCCGTCGATCAGGTAGCCGAATTCTTCGGTGACCACCGGCGTGATCCGCCCGAAAAACCGACGCTCGTAGACGATCTTGCCGCGTTCCACTTGATAGACCGGTTTGGTCGGAACAATCGGCGTCGGTATGGCTGTCGGCTCACCTTGCGTAATAGCATCGCCAAAGGTCGCCTGCGAAGCGCAGCCACCGAGTAAAAGCGTTACAAACAGCAGCGGGAATATGAGACGCACGATGATCCTTTCCTGATTTTCAGCAGGCGGATGCTATGACAATAATGGCATTCCGCTGCAGCCACTTCATGTGAACCGAACCAGTATACAACATCCTCATATAGACTCCACCCATGACTGAGAGCGCCGGTATTTCTCCCCTCACAATCCCTTTCGCCCAAGCCGCTTCGGCTGACAGACCAAGCACCCTTAACGCTGAGCTGGCGAAAAACGCTGCCCCTGACTTCGGACAGGAACTCTTGCCTAGTTCGTGGCTGGAGTGTCGCTATTCTCGATGACCTGCTGCAGTCACAACTTGAATTCGTCAGTAGAAACGATGTGGGGGTCGGCTTCGTAGCGGAGAGGCGACGACCTAGACTAGATGGCCGTCGCCGCTGAATTGTATTGAGAATATGCCATCGACATACTCTGGTCAGTGATGTTCCAGTGCAGATGCGCGGCTCAGCCGCCGACAGCAGCCACGGTATCCAGCTCCTGTAGCGTGGTTTCGTGCTCCTCGAGCCAGTGTATCGCCGACATCGCCGCTGAGGTCCCCTGACCCACCGAGGTCGCCACTTGCCGCCAGATCTCGTCCTGAATCTCGCCGGCAGCAAAGACACCTTCCACGTTCGTGCGATAGCGTTGGTCGGTGATGATATAGCCATTCTCATTCAAGGCGATTTGGTCGCCAAAGACGGCGTTATTCGGATCGTGGCCGATGAAGATGAATACGCCTTCGGTCGGATGGACAGTCTCCTCGCCAGTGACGCGGTTCTTCAAGCGTACTGCGTTGACACCGCTACCATCGCCCCCAAGGATTTCCTCCACCACTGAATTCCAGGTGAAGCTGATCTTCTCGTTATTAAAGGCGCGCTGCTGCAATTGAACGCCGCCACGAAGCTCATCACGCCGGTGGATGATGTTGACGCTGGTGGCAAAGCGCGTCAGGAAGATGGCTTCCTCCAATGCCGAATCGCCGCCGCCGACCACGACAATATCCTTGCCGCGGAAGAAGAATCCATCGCAAGTTCCGCAGTAGCTGACGCCGGCGCCAATGTACTCGTCTTCACCCGGCACACCCAGCTTGCGCGGATCCGCGCCGATGGTCACGATGACTGCGTCAGCCCAGTATTCTTCGCTCATCGTCTTAACGTGGAAGGGCGAGCCACTGCTGAAATCGACGCTTTCAACCAGGTCGAACTCTACTTTAGCGCCGAAATTCTCGGCGTGTTCTTTCATGCGTTCGACCAGTTCGGGACCGCTCAAGCCATCGGGGAAACCGGGATAATTCTCGATTTCATGGGTGATGGCGACCTGCCCACCGAGCTGACTGCCGGCGACAACTACCGGCGCCAGTTGGGCGCGGGCTGTGTAGAGCGCGGCCGTTAAGCCAGCCGGTCCCGAGCCGATAATGACAACACGTTCCTTCTTCATGCGTTTTGCCTCATCTCTTACAGCGTATATGTAGTGTCAATGTAAAGCTAAGAAAGAGCCGCTCGGCGGCAGCGACATTGGCTACCGCGCGAACTCAAAACCAAGAACTTGTCCGCCTACCCCGATTTATGGTTTGTGCGATTAAGAAGTATTTTCCAAGTCGGCAAAGTCAAAGCCTTCGAGCGCTTGTTCCTGTCGGATGACAGCGACCAATGCCTCAAACTCCTCACGGCAGTCCCCCCAATAATGCATGAACTTCTGCATCTCGGGCAGGATCTCGCTCATGTCAGCGCCGTTCGCCACTTGCTCCGCCAGCCGGGCGATCTTCTCGCAGCAGTCATTGCAATCCATCTTGATCAGGGCGTCGTCGGTGGGCGCATTGACGATGAAGTCGAAGAGCTTTTCAAGTTGGTCGCCAGCATGTTTGATTGACATGGCGGGTACTCCTGATGTTTCCCTTACACGTTATGGACGAGCGACCAAAACGAAATCTTACACGGCTTGCATTCTTCGTTCCTTGCAGACCTAAGGTGAGCATAGCGGCTGGTTGACATGAAGATCTGAGGTTTCGCCTCTGCGAGTTTCCTTATCCAGTGCGCTCCCCTGCTTGCGGTTCGAGCCCCCTTTAATAGCAGTGCCTCTTGCTGCAGCTGGCCTCAATTTCAAGTTTCTTGGCATGGCTGTTAGCAATTAAACGATAATTTCTAGCCCTGTCCGTTAAGAGTATATTAAATAAAGATATATTTACATTTTACGTATTGACGTAACTGTAATTCCAATTTACACTGTTAGGGTATGATCAATAAGAGGAGAGCCAAATGGTCACAGTACGCAAGAGCAGACAGCAAGCGCTGGAATTGGAAGTTCAACGTTTCCAGCAGGGCGGACGATTCGCATACTCTCTCATCATGGACTTGGGAACACTAGACAGCAATGTTCCCAATTTCGTAAATACTGAGCGGATAGATAAGGCGAATCGCCGTTTCAATCCCACACATTCAGATCGCATAGCTGATTATATCTATGACATTGACGACTGGGTTCTCGGTGCTATCGTCTTGGGAATCGACCCTGAGGGAGTTGAATACTTTCCGTTTCAGGATGGGGACGGCAACGATTCGGAAAGTTTGGGATACATCTGGATCCCGCTTGACGGAGGTACCAGTAGCATAATGATTCTTGACGGGCAGCACCGGCGCATGGCAATAAAGACTGTCCGAGACCGCTTGAGACAAGAAATCCAATCAGTAAAGGAATCATCATCTAACAATGGTAGGGAAAAGTCACTACAAAAGCTCGAAATCAAATTCAGAAGTTTGAATGAGATGGCGATACCTGTTGTGATTTTTGAGGAAGCCAATGTGAAAAACCTGAGAAGGATGTTCGCGGACTTGGCTCAGACGCGAAATATTGATGCCGTTACCAAGACGCGATTCGATGATCGCGATCCATTCAATCGGGCCGCAGTTGAACTCGTAGAACTGGGGCGAAGTGTTCTGCTTGAGGGACGGGTTGAAATGGAACGCTCCACTCCAGGTCGTTTAAGCAATAGCTTGCTTTCGGTAAATCAGCTTGCTAGATGCTTGAAAGTTTTGAACTACGGCTACAGGGGAAGAGCTAGCCGCGCTCGTATCCTTGAAGCTCAAAGCAACTATGAGGAGTTAATTGACCTCGGGATTGCTTGGGCTGATGATTTCCTTCCTAGCGCGCGCAAGGAATACGATGAATTGTGTTCCATTGAACTGGAAGAAGATTTTGTCGCCAACAACCGATCCAATTTTTCCGCGTACAACGTTACAGTTCTGCAAATGTTGGCTGATTGCTACTATCGATGGAATGAGTACGGGCGGCCCGTAGAGGAATTGGCTAGCTGGCTTCGACAGGCCGATTTCGATCTCAATTCGGATGACTGCATTTTCAGGCAAACAGACATGGTTACTGCTGGTAAACCCACACTTGTTAGTCGGTGGCGCGAAATAAATGCAACCATTGAGTACATTGTAGAGCAAGCGATACTCGCCAACTCCTAACCGATGCACATACGTGGGCGGCCCATCGGGTCGCCCCTAAAGTTTACGGCGTAGACGAAAATGCTTAGCGAACTCCATGCGAGGCATTATCTTCTGCGCCTCACTGGTCAGTTTTTATTACAATCCCTTGCTCAGCGCCAGCTTCCGCGCACTAGCCGCTTCAATGATGTCCTGCGCTGACTGCCTGCCGGCCGAGCCTTCCGTACCCAACATCGCAGCCAGCTCAGTGACTCGCTCGTTCTCGTCATCAAGCAAACGTACTCGCGTTGCGGCGCGGGCGTCGCTCATGTCCTTCTGCACCTGAAAATGTACATCGGCATAACTCGCCAGCTGTGGCAGGTGCGTAACGCATAGCACTTGATGCTCCCCAGAAAGCGACCAGAGCTTTTCACCGACTACTGCGCCGATGCGTCCGCCGATGCCTTGATCGACCTCATCGAAGATCAAGACGGGAGTTTGATCGACTGCCGAAAGCTCGCGCTTGAGCGCCAACATGATCCGCGCTGCCTCGCCGCCGGACGCCACTTTGGCCAGCGGACGCAGCGGCTCGCCGGGGTTGGCGCTCAGCATAAACTCCACATCGTCTATGCCCTTGGCGTCAAACTTGAAGCGCCGGTCGCCGACGATGCAGCCGGCCGGGTGTTCCGCTTGCTGCAGCAGAACTTCGAACTGTGTGCGTTCCATGCGCAGGTCAACCAACTCGCGCACGACTGCGGCGCTTAACGTATGTCCCGCCTGTGTTCGCGCGCGGCTCAAGCGCTGGCTTATGTCGCCGATATGACGCATGAGCTGCTCCTCTTCGCGCCTTAGATGGTTCAGCCGCTCATCGCTGTCATCTATGCCTTGCAATTCAGCCGCCGCGCGCTCGGCGTATGCGAGCAATTCGTCAATGTTGTCGGCGCGGAAACGCCGCTTGAGTGTCGCGATTAGTTCCAGGCGTTCTTCCAGCTCGTCCAGTCTGTAGGGATCAAATTCCACTTCGTTGGCATAACGCGTCAGTGTGAGCGCAAGTTCTTGAGTTTGCTGCGCCAGGCCTTCGGCGAGCGTGTAGTCGTCCGCCATGACGGGATCAATCCGTGCCAATTTCGCCAGTGCTGTCGTGACAGCCATAAGTCCGTCGACCACCGAGATTGAGTTTCCGCTCTCGTCGCCGTCGAGCAAACGGGTAGCGTCCGCCGCCAGTTTTGCCAGCTGCTCGCTATTTGCCAGACGATTGCGCTCCGCTAACAGGCTGCTTTCTTCAGCGGGATCGAGTTCCGCAGCGCGGATCTCTTCCAACTCGTGACGGAGCAAATCAGCGCGGCGGCGCGTGGCTTCTTTGTCATCGCGGAGGCTGCGGATTTCCGCCTGAACCGTCGTCAGTTGGCTCACCATTTTCGCCAGCCCGGCGCGCATATCAAGCAGATCGGCGTAACGGTCAAGCAGGTCAATATGATGGCGTGGACGAAAGAGCGAGAGATGTTGGCTTTGCCCGTGAATATCGAAGAGTTCACGGCCGATCTCGTTGAGGATTTCGCTGCGCACCGGGATCCCGTTTATGCGTGCGGTTGAGCGACCTGCTTGCCGAAGCTCGCGCATGATGGTGAGGTAATCGGGAGCATCCGCATCAACGAGGTCTTCACGTTGCAGCACTGTTTTCACGCCCAGGCGAGAGCGCGAATCCAGACTGATCACACCTTCAATACGGCACCGTTCGCTGCCGGCGCGTACTAAAGCGGGGTCGGCCTTGCCACCCAGCAGCAATTCCACCGCATCTATAAGGATCGACTTGCCGGCGCCCGTCTCCCCGGTAATGACGTTGAAGCCAGCCCCGAATCTGAGTTCAAGTCGGTCTATCACCGCGAAGTTTTGTATGCGTAATTCTTCAAGCATATTGGATCGGGAAAGACTATATTGTTATCTTGAAGCGGGCAAAAGCCGCGGAGCAAGCCAGCCCCAGATACAGCAGCGTAAAAATGCCCAGGGTACCAGTCAGCAATATACCAGCAGCGATGCCGCCCGTGAACAGAGCGCCTGCGCTGACGAAACCGCTCTGCCGGCCACGCCGGCGCCCGGTTATTTGCAGGGCGATCTGCGCTGTTGTACCGCCGATTGCCGGCGCCACGATGAAACCAAGCAGCAGAAAGCTGCCTACCAGGGAGGTGAGCAATACCGTAAGCGCGCCGCCGCCCGCGGAGATCGCAGCGACTATGGCGTAGTCGACAACTGTGCCCTGATAGAATTTATTCTCATGCCCGCGCACGCATTCGCGGCAGGTATAGCCGACAGGAGTACGTTTCACGCAATCGATGCACATATAGCGGTCGCAGCGGTTGCAGCGCAGCTCGGTATCGCGTTCGGGATGCAGCGCGCAATAGTGGATCACATCGCTCGAATTGTCTGTCGAGATACTCTCGTCCATGCTGGCCTCAGGTCTGGCTTTCATCGCTATTCATCAAAAGTCATTCGCCGCGGTCCATGCCGGTTGACACGCGGTTCCATGCGATCAAGCAACGAGCGGTAGAAATAATTCCGTTCTCGCAAGCGTACAAAACGGCTGACGGGTTCGGCAGACGTAATGCGCACATGTTGGTTTTCGCGAAGTTCGGCCTCGACTTTGCCATCGACAGTTAGAACGACCGGGTGACGGTTCTCTTGCGTCGGCTCGATATCGACCACCGCGCCGCGAGAAAGCACAATCGGGCGATTCATACTCAGATGGGGCGCCATCGGCACCATTAGAATATTTCGCAGCTCAGGCGGGAGGATTGGTCCACCGGTCGCCAGCGCATAAGCCGTTGAACCGGTCGGGGTCGAAAGAATTAGCGCGTCGGCATTGTAGGTGGTTGCCCAGTGTTTGTCGATGTAGGCGGCGAGCTGCACCATGCGCCCGAAGACGCTGCCGCTAATCAAAACATCGTTCAAGGCATGGAAACAGCCGATTTCCCTGCTCTTATCTTCCAGCAAGGTTGCCTGCAGCATCATGCGATTTTCAATCCAGTAGTCGCCCGTCAGCAGTTGATCAAGCCCATTTGGGCAGTGAGCGGGTTTCTCGATTTCAGTCAGGAAGCCAAGCCAGCCCATATTGATGCCCAGTACCGGCACCCCGTGTTCGGCACAGACGCGCCCAGCACGCAGCATCGCGCCGTCTCCGCCGATGGCCATCACAATATCGGCAGCCGCCACATCTTGTTTGACGGTGGCTTCGTTCCAGACGGTATAAACCCAGTTGTCAATGTCGCGGTCGCAAAGGATTTTTGCAATCTCCCGCGCAATCGGATGCGTATCCGGGCGGGAGGGATGCGCCAGCACACCTATCCGCTTGATGTCGGTCAATTGTTGTCACTTTCGTATTGCTCGCTTGTGCCTTTATTATCGCGCAGATTGGACGGCAATCCTATATCAAAACGTTGGCGCAACGCAGCGAGTCATGCAGCGAAACGTGTAAACCGCTCCTTTCCTTCTACGCACAGGGCTTAAACGCCGGTCGCATGCTGGTAGCCCACCTCAATGAGGATATCGATATCACAACAACTGCGATTAACTCAGCCGGAAAATTCGGAATGGGCGTTAACTTGGATTCGGCAAATGCGCAGGGCATTGAAATCAAAGACGAAGTGATGGACGTAGCTATTGCAGTAATCGAAGGGGAAAGCCCAGCAAGTTGTCGCCGGGAGTACGTGCTGCGATTGCGCGGCGCGGCGTCATCATCTCGATGGAAGCGCGCCAGGAAGACGACATGGCCTGGCTCGAATCCTTACAGTGCACCGAGGAAATGATCGCCGAGCAGCAAGCGGAGTTGGATTCGGCGAGCGAGTAGGCAACACAAGTTCGCGCAAAGGAAAAGAGGGCGTTCAAACGAGCGCCCTCTTTGTATCTTGAATCGACCTGTCGGAGATCGGCTTAGCCGAAGCGTCCGGCGATATAGTCGGCCGTTTCCTGTTGCGCGGGGCTGCCGAAGATCTTTTCCGTGTCGTCGTACTCGACCAATTCGCCCCAGCGCGTCTCGTAACCATCCTCCATCGACTTGCGGATGTTGAAAAAGGCGGTGAAATCAGAGATACGCCGCGCCTGCTGCATATTATGCGTGACGATCACAATCGTATATTCGGTGCGCAATTCCCGCATTAGCTCTTCGATGCGCTGCGTCGCGATGGGGTCGAGCGCCGAACAAGGCTCGTCCATCAAGATCACATCCGGCTCGACCGCGATCGTCCGCGCGATGCAGAGCCGCTGCTGCTGCCCGCCGGAGAGCGCCAAGCCCGACTTGTTCAAGTTGCCGCTCACTTCATCCCAAAGTGAAGCGCCGCGCAGACTGCGCTCAACAATCTCGTCGAGGATGACCTTCTTTTTGACACCGAGCAGGCGTGGTCCATAGGCGACGTTGTCGAAAATGCTCTTGGGAAAGGGATTCGGCTTTTGGAAGACCATGCCGATCCGCCGCCGCACCTCAACCGGATCCACCTCTGAATCGTAGAGATTCTTGCCTCGGTAGATAATCTCGCCATCGACGCGCGCCCCGGGCACCAGATCAAGCATGCGGTTGATGCCACGCAAGACCGTGCTCTTGCCACAGCCGGAGGGACCGATGAAGGCGGTGATCTTGTTCTGGTAAATCGGCAGGCTGATTTCAGCCACCGCGCGAAAACTGCCGTAATAGAAGCTGCAGTTGCGCAGCTCCATGATCAGGTCGGTATCGGACTGTACTTGTTCTTGCACTGCCATGATTTTAGAACCTTATGGAATAGCGGTTGCGCAGGACGATGGCGGCGGCATTCAGCGTCAGCATTAGCGCCAAAAGCACGATGATTGCAGCGGCGGCAACATCAGCGAATTGACCCTGCGGGCGTGCCGTCCACTGATAAATCTGAATAGGCATCGCCGTGAATTGGGAAAATGGACTGGTCGGGTCGGTCACCAAAAAGGTCGCAGCGCCAACGACAATAAGGGGCGCAGTCTCTCCGACAGCGCGCGAGACTGACAGGATTGTACCGGTCATGATGCCGGGCAGGGCAGCGGGCAGCACCTGCTTCCAGACCGTTTGCCAGCGAGTGGCTCCCAGCCCATAGGAGGCTTCGCGAATGGTAGAGGGCACGGCACGAACCGCTTCCTGCGCGTTGATTATGATAATCGGCAAGATCAGCAGCACCAGGGTCAAGCCGGCGCTGACGAGCGTTCGTCCGTTGGGCGCGAAGCTATTGATTCTAACGAGACTCGCCATCAATTGATTGTAGGTATCGTCGCTGATTTGCGCGGATTCTGGCAGATCTAAGCGGAAATAATCGCCGCGCCGTTTGATGTCGTAGTCTTCACTGGCGCGAACCGGCACAACATCCACGGCGATGTCCAGGTCCTCAGCCAGCGCATCCGACATTTCCTGCGGCGCGGAATTGCCATGCATCGTTAAGCTTGGCGTACCAAAATGCAGGAAAGTATTGACGATTCGTTCTGCCGTGCGTGTATCCACGCTGGCCGACTCACTGCTGATGATGCCGTCGTCAATGCGGATTGCGTCATCAAACGCCGGCGCGATGCGCTCAACCACGGCTTCAACTGTTGGCGCGTCAAAGTTGTAGTGGAAGATCAGGCCGCTGGAAAAAGGAGCCAGCGCGCGAACAAATATCGTCAAGCCCAGCATGCCGTAGATTATCGAAGGTACGCCCGCCAGATTGCGGACGTTGGTTTCGATCAAACGGTTGATGAAGCCGTAAGGCGCGTATTCCTCCAGGTAGATAGCCGCGCCGACGCCAATGGGCAAGGCCACCATAACAACCACTGCCATCAAGCCGATAGAGCCGATCAGTGCCGTTCGGACGCCCGCCAGCGCCGGTGTGCTTGACATGGGCGTCGTCAAGAACTCACTGTCCAGCCAACTGAAGTAGCGGATGACTTCGACCTTGGCTTCGTCTCGGCGTTCACGCTTCTTGAAGTCTTCCAGGATCGGCCCTTCAATCTCGGCTTTGACGGCAGCAAAGTTGAAGATCGTTTCCGCCAGCGTGAAACTCGCTATAACCTGCTGCTCAACCACTTCCTCCAGCACCAATTTGCGCAACGTACCGTGATCAGCATAATCCGCCAGCAGCAGGGCTTGCTGCGATGTACTGATATTCTTCAGCAGCTTATCCGCCACTGATGGATTGATGCCGGGATCCCCGACGATGTCGGCGACCGTCGATTTGGTGAAGACATTGTTATCCACCTGGCTGATGGTATCGCGGATCAAGACGCGCAGACGTCCGCTGACGTGTTCCAATAGGATCAGCGCCAATTCGTTTTTGCTTAAAGCATCCAGCGGGCGACCGTCAGTTAGGGTCTCCGGATCGATGGTGTTGACGACGCCTATCGTGCCGAAGGCTTCATTGGCGACATTAAAGAAGAGCGCGATCAATGCCAAAATCGCCACGCCGATCGAGAAATAATTGAACAATTGTCCAATGCGCCCGCGTCGATGTCGCGCTTCTAGGCGATGGAAAAACTCAGTTTCCCCGGGCATAAAATGCTTGTTTTCGCCTTCGGTCATTAGTACGCCTCCCGGAAGCGACTGATGATGACGCGGCTGAGCACATTGAGAATGAAGGTCATGATGAAAAGTGTCAGCCCGATGGCGAAGATGCTGTTGTAATCGATCGAATCGTAGCTGAGGTCGCCACCGCTAATCCGCGCGATATGCCCGGTCATGGTCTCGGCGGAGTCGAAAGGACTGAAGCTGAAATTGGGGCCCGCGCCCGCCGCGATCGCCACGATCATCGTCTCGCCGATGGCGCGCGACACCGCCACGATGAATGCCGCCAAAATGCCCGAAAGCGCTGCCGGCACAACGACTTTGACCACCGTCTCGAGCTTGGTCGCCCCTAAGCCAAATGAAGCTTCTCGCAGTGCCGTCGGTACAGCATGCAAGGCATCTTCGCTCATCGAGCTGATCAGCGGGATGATTAAGATGCCGACCACAATGCCCGCTGAGCCGGTATTGTAGATATTGACCACTTCCACGCCGAAGATCCCTCGCAGCAGCGGCGTCATGAATGTCAGGGCGAAATAGCCGTATACGACGGTCGGGATGCCAGCCAGGATTTCCAGCACCGGCTTCAAGGTATTACGCACCCGCGGCGAGGCATATTCGCTGAGATAAATCGCGGCGCCGATGCCTAGGGGCAATGCCACCAACATCGCGATCGTGCTTGTCATCAGCGTGGCGTTGATAAGCGGGATGACGCCAAACTCGCCGATCGCCGGTATCCAATTCGTATTCGTGAAGAACTCGATTATGGTAGGCCGGTCGTTGTATTCAAGCGCCACGCCGGCCTTATGAGGCGCGATGGTGTTCTCGCCTCGGATCCCACGCTTGACGGTCAGACGCGGCAGATAGCCATCGTCGACAAACAGCTCGGCGATGCGTTCGGTCAAGGGGAATACTGTCGAACTACCGGCTGCGGCGAGTTCACCCGAGACCTCCGACGGGTCAACGGGCGGCAAGTCACGCGCGCCGGTCGCTCGTATCCATTTGTTGCGCGCCTTCGCCAAAGCTTCGGTTGACGCCTGAAAATAACCGACATCGACTATGACTTCGTTGACCTGATCCAGATAATAGCTGATAAAGGCTTTGGCTTGCGGATGCGCTCGCATGATGCCGGCATCGCTGTAAATGAATAAGGGACGCGAAAGTGAGTAGCTGCCATCTTCTACAGTCTCAGCCGCGGGCGTCACTCGGTCCAGCGTAACAATATTGAGGTCATCGGAACTGCCCAGGTAATAGGCGTAGCCAAAGAAGCCAATGCTGTAGGCATTCCGCTTGATGCTGCCGACCAGTTGGTTGTCGTTTTCTGACATGATCGGGTCATTGGCAAGCAAAGCGGCTGGGTCGCCATCCAGGACCTCCTCTACGAAGAAGTCGAAGGTGCCGCTGTCTTGGCCGGGGATGACGAGCTGGATCGGCTCAGGGGGCCAATCGGCGCGCACGTCCGACCAGGTTTCCGCCTCGCCGAAGATTTGCTGCAACTCGGTGAAGGTCAACTCGCTGACAAAGTCATTGTCGGAGCTGACGACAATCGCCAGGGCGTCAGTGCCGACGCGGAAGGCGACCGGTGAGATGCCGACGGCGGCGCAATTGTCGATTTCAGCCTGCTTCACCGGGCGGCTCGCATTGACGAAGAGTGGCCGCTTTTCGCCTGATTCCGCCAGTTCCGCATCAGTTGCGCACCAGCGCTTGAAGCCACCGCCGGTGCCCAGCACGTCAATATCGAAATGGTTGTTCTGAAAGTTGACGACTTCCAAGACTTCTTGTCCAACGCGAATGATTCCGCCCGCTTCCACCGCCTCCAGGGCTTTGCCCGGCTCCACGGTGATGACGGTATCGCTTTCGTCCATGTCGCTAAGGATGGCGCGATTGGTATTCACCCATTGATCGCGCGTGAAGAAAGAGATCGATTCATTGCCCAGTACCAGGATGATGCCGATGGTGGTGAATATGGAAAGTAAGCCGCAAGCGAACAAGCTTGCCTGAATAACCGCTTCGTGGATTTTGAATCGATGCTTCAGGTTGAGAGATCGGGATTTTCTCTGTACGAGGTGGAGCGTCAAATCCGGATGTCGTTGATCACTCATCGGTCTCTCTCAAGCCAAGTGGTCGCACGGTTTGGGCGCCTGCCCCTTTTGGCTTCAGCGAGCACTGGATTTCCCTTGCGATTCATTTAATGAAAACACAAAGGATACGGCACCAAGCGATAATACCGTATCCCTGTGTTAGTGACTATCTGCGGATGGCTTACATATCTCCCATCGCATTAACGAAGGCTTGCTTCGCGCCGTTCAAGGCGGCGGGCGATGCCGGGAAGTAGCCGACATCGATAACCTCGTCGTTGACGTGCGTCAGGTAGAAATTGATGAAGGCGGCGACTTGCGGCTTCTTCGCCAAGATGCCGGCATCGCTGTAGATATAGAGCGGACGCGCCAGCGGATAGCTGCCGTCATCAGTGGTCTGCTGGTTTGCTTCGATGCCCTCGATATTGAGGATATTGAGCGTATCCCGGTTTTCAACATAATAGGCATAGCCGAAGAAGCCAATGGCGTAGGGACTGCCGGCGATGCCTTGGACTAGAACGTTGTCATCCTCGGAGAGCTGCGGATTGGCGCTCAAGATCGGCTCTTCATCTTCGTCGAAGACCTCTTCTACAAAGTAATCGAAAGTGCCGCTGTCGGTGCCGGGGATGAAGCGCTGAATGGCTTCGTCGGGCCACTCGGCGCGAACGGCTGACCAGCTATCGGCGCTGCTGAAGATCATCGCCAGTTCTTCTAGCGTGACATCGCTGACGAAGTCGTTTTCGGCGGAAACGGTAACGGCAAGGGCATCGGCGCCGACGCGGAACTCGATTGGGTCGCGGCCAATGGCGGAGCATGATTCGCGCTCGCTGTCCTTGATGGCGCGGGAGGCATTGCTAATGTCGGTTTCGCCTTCGACGCAGAAACGTTCGAAGCCAGCGCCGGAGCCAATAGACGCGATCGACGGAGCAACGCCACCAGCATCCGTCCACAACTCAGCCATGCGCTCGCTCAGCGGGAAAACGGTGGAGCTGCCGGCGGTGATGATGTCACCGTCTATATAGTCCAGGGGATCAAGATCGGGCAGTCCGTGACCCATAGCGAAGATGCCGGTCAGGACCAAAACGAATAAAAGCAACAGTGATGCAAGACGTGCTCTTCGCATGTGTTTCACATTCTCCGGAAGCTCTAGAAGGGTAAGCGATTTAGGTGGATATCGACCTGGAAGGGAGTCTACTGAAGCACTGTTAACGGAGGCGTCCGCAAGTTTAATGAATTGATATGTTTGGGTTAAGGAAGACCAATGGAGTCTTGACCTGTTTTTCAAGAGGTGACTGGCATTGTGGAATCCTGCCAATGTATACCGATGCTTTGATGTATCGGGCAACTGACGCTAGAATCTAGAGAGACTTCGTAATATCAGGTTCGCCTTAGATGATCAAGTATTTCCAGCGTCGCCTGTTGCAAGCGATTCCGACGTTTTTTGGCGTCACCATCCTATCGTTCTTGATCATACTTTCCGCCCCGGGCGATCCGGTGGCGATGATTACCTGGGGTCCAGACCTCAATTCAGAAGCAAATGATGCGATGCGCCGCCAGCTGGGTCTCGATCAACCGCCGCTGACTCAATATGTATTCTGGCTGATCGGCAACGACTGGACGCTGATTGATTACGATGGCGATGGCGTGGGCGAAACCCCGGGCGACCGTTACGGGCTGCTACGTGGTGACCTCGGCAAATCGATAAAGAATAAGCGACCGGTAATGAGACTGCTTGCGCAGCGCATCCCGGCCACGCTCAGACTTGGCGTGGCGGCTCTGGTGTTGGGATACATGATTGGCGTGGTTTTGGGCGTCTTGGCTGCCGTGTTCCATCGCACCTGGATTGACCAGGCGATACGCATCATCTCGGTGGTCGGTAACGCTGTACCGGCGTTCTGGCTCGGATTGCTGCTGATCATCGTATTCGGCGTACAGCTTGATCTGCTGCCGATCAGCGGCATGTCTGACATTACCAAGCGCGGCAAATTCGATCTGGCGGACGCGCTTTCGCATATGATCCTGCCGGTTTTTGTGCTTTCGCTGAATACAATTGCCTTCATCTCGCGCTTCACCCGCACGCAGATCCTGGAAGTTCTGCAGCAAGATTACGTCCGCACCGCCTATGCCAAGGGATTGCATAGCAAGGTGATCTGGTGGCGTCATGCGCTGCGCAATGGTCTGCTCCCGGTGGCGACATTTCTGGGTCCTTCCATCGGCACCTTGCTGGCTGGCGCAGTCATTATCGAGCAGGTCTTTCAGTGGCCCGGCATGGGCAAGCTGATTATTGATGCCGTATTCGCGCGTGATTATCCGGTGGTGATGGGCTCGGTAGTGATCGCCTCCCTAATGTTCATCGTCGGCGTACTGCTCTCCGATATCATGTACGTCCTCCTCGACCCGCGCATCCGATTGGAGTAAGGGCAGTGGCCAACGCGTCCAGAATTGCTGAAATCCGTCTGGCACAGGAGCCCCGTCAATCACGCTCGTTTTGGCGTGATGCTTTCGACTTTATTTTGCGCGACCGGCTGACCGTGTTTGCCATCTCGGTACTGGTAGTTTTTACTTTGATCTGCGTGTTCATGCCGGTGTTGTTCGAACGGGTCTTGGATCTGGATGTCAACAATACGAACATTCCCAACCGCTTCATGCAGCCAGGTCAAAGCGGCTACCCGCTCGGCACCGACCAGTTGGGCCGGGATCAGTTCCTGCGCCTGATATACGGTGGACGTGTCTCACTGACGATCGCCTATCTCGCCAGCACTTTGACCGTTTTCATCGGCATCACGCTGGGCCTGCTCGCCGGATACTATGGCAGGCAGATTGACGATTTGATTTCTTGGGTCATCAATACCCTCAGCGCTATCCCGCCGCTCTTTCTGCTCTTGATCGCTTCGGCTGTCTGGGAGCCATCGACTGAGGTGCTGGTGGTGGTATTGGCGGCGCTGGGCTGGGTGGGCACAAGCAGGCTGGTGCGCGGCGAAGTGCTTTCGCTGAAGGAGCGCGATTATGTGCTGGCGGCGCGAGCGCTGGGCGCCTCGGACTTTCGCATCCTGGCCTTGCATATCCTGCCCAACGTCTTCTCCATCGTCATGGTGACTATGACCATCATCGCCGGCAATCTGATACTAATCGAATCCGGCTTGAGCTACCTCGGCGTCGGCATTCAGCCACCGACGCCCACCTGGGGCAATATGCTGACCGATTCGCGCAGCTATTTCGTCAGCGGCGTGCATCTGGTATTCACGCCCGGCATTCTGATCATGATCACGGTACTGTGCTTCTATCTGGTCGGCGATGGCTTGCGCGACGCCCTGGATCCGCGGCGGTATCAGCAATAGGGATGCCCCGCCCAATGTCCTGTACATTCTAGCAAATCCGTAGGTGCGACCAACGCGGACGCCCATCAGTTTGATGAAATAAGGAAAATGAAAGGGGCGATTCATTGGATCGCCCCTACATTTGTTACTGCGTGGTGGTTAGGTTAGACCCTAGCCCTCAATCGTCCACTTATGGATGTCAGCGGTGTAGCCGTAGAACACCCAGAAGGGAGCCGGCTCGAAGCTGCCAACGCGGGCATTAGCCGTCTGCCAGATATTGGGCACGAAGGACCAGTCATACGCCACATCCTCGTGCGCAATCCGCTGAATCTCGCGATAGATTTCGCCGCGGGCAGCCGTATCACAGCCGGGTACCGTGCGTGCCGCGTCTATCAGCGCGTCAATCTCCGGATTGACATAGGAAGCCAGGTTATTGCCACTGCCCGGAACATCCTGCCGACCGTCCAGCAGCGTCATGAAGTCGTTGGGATCCGGCGCTCCACCGGTGCCGCCGCTGTTGCTCATGGAGGTGGCATCATACTTCTGGCCCAGATAGATGTCGCTGATGTAATTCGCCCATTCCACTTTCTCCAGCGTGACATCGAAGCCGATGTCCTTTAGCTGATCCTGCGCGACCAATACATGGGTCTCGAACATCAGCAGAATGTCGCTGTAGGAGATGGTGAATTCAAGGCGCTGTCCATCTTTCTCGCGGACGCCATCGCCATCATCGTCGACCCAGCCGGCATCTTCCAGCAGCTGCATCGCCGCTTCCGGATCATAAGGGTAGGGCTGCAGGTCATTATTGTATGCCCAGCCGATGGCCGGGTTGACCGCGCCGATCAAACGGGTGCCGCCATCGTCGCCACCCATGGTTGCCAGGACATCGCTCTTGTTGTAGCCCATCGCCACTGCTTTGCGCACGGCGGGATCGCTGAAGATCGGGTGCGGCACCTGCTCTAACGGGTTGCCGTCTTCATCGTAGGCAGCGGAAGGATGCTCCGGATCGACCCAGTTGAGCGAGAAGAACTTGACTGACATCTGCGGGAAGATCTCCCACTGCAGTTTGCTGGTATCTTGAATCTGCGTGAAGAGATCGCCATGCAGGTAGGTGTAGTCCACTTCTTCCGCCTGAATCGACTGCAGCGCGACCGCCTGCTCTTTGATGTTGCGGTTGATCAGATTGGGAATGCCGACGGCGCCGCCCCACCAATCGGAATTGGCGTGATAGGCTTGGTATGCATCGGGTTCCCAGGCGTCGAGGATGTATGGTCCACCGCTGATGCCGACTGGCTCGGTGGAGACCATGTTGGTTTCAAAGTCGCTAAAGTCGTCGGCGAAAAGATGCGAAGGCAAGAAGCGGACGCCGCCCAGTTGACTGAATGCCGCGCAGTCCAGACCGGTTAAGACGACTTCGTAGGTCTTGTCGTCAACGATGCGGACTTCTTCGACCGCTTGTACTTCGGTCTCCTGAATCGACGCAACCACGTCCGACTTGATGGCATCGATGACGAATTTTATGTCATGCGACGTAATTGGCATACCGTCCGACCAGTTGGCGTCCTCCTGGATGTGGAAGGTGTAAGTCAAGCCGTCGTCGGATATTTCCCAGTTGGTCAAGCCCGGCACTGGCGCGGAAGTCGCGGCGTCAATCTCGTAGGGTTTGGGCCAAAGGACGCTGAAGGCCTGGAATGAAGCGCCATCGCTGCTCATCGCGGGGTTGAAGGTGCTGATGTTGCCGAAGCCGCGAATGACGATGGTTTCCGCGTCTTGCGCTACCACAAAGGCGACTGATAGCAAGAGCAGCAAAATGAGTAGAAGCTTGAAGTATCTCATGGGAATCTCCCTATTTCACATCTTGAACAGAACTTGTGACATATGTTCAACAACAGAATATAACAGCTTCGATCTGAGATTACGAAAACTGACATACTGCATCCCCAACGCTGGCCCCTTCCCCAATAAGATGGGAAGAAGAACAGGCGCTTTGAAGTCCCTTCCTCATATTCGGTGGCATAGTCACGGACCTTCAGAGAGGAAAAAAGGAGAAGCCCAAAATCCACACTTGCGCAACTAGAACAAAAGTGCTATAGTGGCTGCAATAGCGGAATCGAAACAGAAACACTACACTTAGGCATACCCTAGACAAAGCGAGACAGTATCGATGGCGAAACGAAATCGAGTAGTTAAGGAAACACAGTTCTTCGAGAACAACGATTACGCAGCCCGGCAGAAGGCGCTCGACGCCACCTTGACTGATATCACCAAACGCTACGGCGATGGCACCATTTTTAATTTGGGCGCGGGAAGTCACCTGCAAGTCGAGACCATTCCAACCGGTTCGCTCGGCATTGATATTTCGCTGGGCGTTGGCGGCGTGCCCCGAGGACGGATTACGGAAATATATGGTCCGGAAAGCTCGGGCAAGACTACGCTCTGCCTGCACATCGTCGCGGAAGCGCAAAAGACGGGCGGCATCTGCGCTTTCATTGATATGGAACACGCCCTCGACCCGACTTATGCCGAGAAGATTGGCGTTGATATTCAACAGCTCTATGTTTCACAGCCGGATACCGGCGAGCAGGCACTGGAAATCACTGAGCATCTGGTGCGCTCAGGCGCGCTGGATGCAATAGTCATTGACAGCGTGGCCGCTCTGGTGCCTCGCGCTGAGATCGAAGGCGAGATGGGCGATTCGCATGTGGGCTTGCAAGCGCGCTTGATGAGCCAGGCGCTGCGCAAGCTGGCCGGCGCCATCAAGCAGTCCAACGTCAGTGTCATCTTTACCAATCAATTACGCGAAAAAGTGGGCGTGATGTTCGGCAGTCCGGAAACCACACCGGGCGGCCGCGCGCTGAAATTCTACGCCAGCGTGCGTATTGATATCCGCCGCATCCAGCAGATCAAACACGCGGGCGACATCGTCGGCAATCGCACCCGCGTCAAAATCAAGAAGAACAAAGTCGCGGCGCCCTTTAAGGAATGCGAATTTGACATCATGTTCAACGAGGGCATCAGCAAGTCCGGCGAAATCGTCGACATCGGCACTGAGCTGGGCATCATCGACAAGCGGGGCGCCTTCTATCGCTATGGCGAGGAATTGCTGGGGCAGGGCAGAGAGAATGCCAAGCTGTTCTTGCAGAGCAACGGCCGCATGTCGGATACGATCGAGGATAAAGTGCGACGGACTTTCGGCTTGCCAGCAATGGCGCAGGCCGCGGCTGGGGAGGCGGCTAAGGCTTCTCCTTCGACTTTGCCCGCTGCGCCTGCCAGTCAGCCTCGCTAACCAGCGCGCCATTGGTCACATCGCCGCCGGTGTAGCGCTTGTTCTTATCGAAAAACAGCTCAACCTCAGCTTGAAAAGGACAGCGGACGGCGCTGGCAACCTTGCGGCACCAATAGCTCTTGCCGTCGTCAGTACGCGACAGATCGTTCAGCGGGTCCACCCGTATCCGCAGTATCTCATTGCACATCTTTGGCTGCACATAAAAGTAGATGCCGCGGTCATCGGAGCGGGAGCCACCGCCAAACAAGTTCTTCAGAATGTTCATCGCCGATTCCTTTCCCAGCGATCACGAATCGGGAGTCAGCTTCAATTATATCGGCTGTGGCCTTTTAATGCATAAGCGCTTTCGTTTAGGGCAAGCGCAAATCCCAGGCTTCCAGATTCGCCATAAACTGATGCGCTGTCATATCGAGATGGACTGGCGTCACGCTGACGAAATCTCGGTGCACCGCCCAGACATCCGTGCCGATCTCGTCGGTTTTGGCTGTCGGTGGCTCGCCCTCGACTCGCACGACGCCATCCGCGACTTCGACCAGACGATCGCGATAAATCCGCACACCTTGCCGCGTCAAGCGAATGCCGCGTAGATCTTCCACCCTGCTGACCGGCGGCACATTGACATTCAGAATCGTTAGGGGCGGCAGGCCCTGAGCCAGAACCATCTTGGCGATGGGAAGCGCCAATTGCGCCGCCACCCGGTAATCGTCGCGACAATCGGCATCGGGATGCGCCAACGAAAAGGCAACCGCCGGGATACCGTGAATCGCCGCTTCCAGGGCAGCGGTAACTGTGCCGCTATAGGTCAAATCTTGTCCCATGTTCTCGCCGCGATTGATGCCGGAGACGACAATATCCGGACTGTCATCGATCAGCCCGAGAAGCGACAGCGCGATGCAGTCCGCCGGCGATCCTTCGACCGCCAGCGCCGGTATGCCGTCATCGCCAGCGCAGCGCGAATAAGCGATATCCTGAAATAGGGTAATCTTGTGCCCGCTCGCGCTCTGATTGCATGCTGGCGCGCAAACCTGGACATCCCCCAGCGCAGTCATGGCTTCAGCTAGCGCTACGATACCTGGCGAATCGTAGCCGTCATCGTTGGTCACGATTATCGAAGTCACTCGTTTTCGCCTTCCTTACGCTGGGGTGATTCAATCGAATCTGTCGAAAGTACAGTCAGCAGATGCCATCTTGTCGCCGCACGCTTTATGCGCTGCAACTGCCTTGGCTTGGTTCGAATTGACGGCTTGTCCCGATATTATCATTCTCATAAACTTCGAGTACGTGGTTGCCTTCGTCGACTGTGACGCGTATCTCATGCAGCTCAGCGAAACGACCAGTGAGCGTAAGCGCAATCTCGAGTATTGCTTCTTCACCCGCTTCCAGCTTCGCCAAATACGCCGTTTCGGGGTTCTCGGCTTGTACACTCTGGTCATTGAGCAAGTGGGCTTTCGCGGAAACCCAGGGACTGGTCTGCGAATTGACATTACCAGTATTGCGAACGGTGGCGTGTACGGTTGTCTGCTGGCCGCATACTGGAGGATCGGGTTCCAGTCTGACATTTGTCACCACCAAGTTGACGCCATCCGCATCTGGCAGGGACGGACCATCCATCACAGGCACACCCGAAATATCGCCCGCCGGGCTCACCAGACCGGCATCAATCCAGGCATTGACATCGGTGCCATGTGTGATGAAATACCAGTTACGCGCGGGGTTGACGCCTACAATCATAACCTCATCGTCCACCATGAGATTTCCGATTGGCTGTCCCGAAGCGACCCCCGGTCCCGGGCGCAATGGCGCTGGTCGAATGACCGTTCCGGCGACTTGGCTGGGTCCCGCACTTGCTGGCTGAGCTGCTGTCGCTGTCGCTTGCGGCGCCTCGGCCGGTACGCTTTCGGCGGTATCGTTCTCGGCGGATGGTCCCGAATCTTCTTCTGATGGCGATTGCTCAGCGGTTTCCTCGCTGGCGGTTTCAATTGGCGCCGCCGCCTCATATTGAGTCCTGGGAATGACGAGAATATCTACATTTTCGCGGGCAGAACTGCCATCGCCGCGCTCGGCGACCACCGATAACGTATATTGCCCCTCAATGCTGGTGGGCCAGTCAATTGTCAGCGGCAATACCGCTGCATTTGTTTCGTTTGGATTGTGTCGCTCCCCCAGCAGCGCCTCATCAAGCAGCACGGCAATTCTCGACAAATCCGGACCGGCATTTTCCACCCGCGCCTGTACGATAACAGTCGTGCCGGCAAGGAATGTTTGGTTGGGCAAGGGCGCCGCGATATGAATCACCGGCGGACCTTCAATACTCACGCTCGCGCCACTGGGAGTGGCGTTCAGGTTGCAGCCAGCGCAGATCAGCAAGGTCAACACCTGCATCAGCAGGGACGCCGTCACCCTTCCCTTTGTCACGCCAGATAGCATTGCCAATCTCCTGAATGCGTCGTGCAAGAGTGCCCACCACTCTAACAGAACTCGGCTCCTTTGACGAGTTCTCCTAACCTTCTCTTTACCTACTTACGCGGAGTCTAGCTCTTGGCAAGCAAGCATTTTATAGCAGTGCAGGATCATCGTTGGGACTTAGAGTAGATCCGCGATACCGCGGACTTTTGTTTCCGCGCCGGATTGTGTACCATTGAGTCGCAGATTGAACGAAGGAATCGCATGTCGGCCATCGGGCTATTGCAAGACAAACGCATTATTCTGGGCGTCTGCGGCAGCATCGCTGCCTACAAAGCGGTGGATCTCGCCAGCAAGTTGACGCAGGCCCGCGCTGTGGTCGATGTCGTTCTGACCGAGTCGGCACAGCGCTTTATCAGCCCGCTCACCTTTCAGGCGGTCACTGGGCGCCCGGTCTACACCGATATGTGGCGCGGCGAATCCAGCGGTGAGTCGGCAAGCCACATAACCCACATCAGCTTGGCGGAAGAGGCAGATATACTGGTTGTCGCCCCGGCCACCGCCAACACGATGACGAAGCTGGCGCATGGATTGGCGGACGATTTGCTGTCGGTCACGGCGCTGGCGGCCAGCTGCCCGCTGATGATTGCGCCTGCGATGGATGGCGGTATGTACGAAAATCCCGCAGTGCAAGCCAATAGTGAGACGTTGCAGCGGCGCGGCGTCCATCTTATCGAACCAGACCAGGGTCGCTTTGCCAGTGGATTGATGGGCATTGGTCGCTTGCCCGAAACCGCAGACTTAATTGGGCATATCCGTCGCATCCTTGGCTTGGATGGAGAGTTGGCGAGCCACAAGCTGGTGGTTACCGCTGGCGCTACGCGCGAAGCGATCGATCCGGTGCGCTTCATCACCAACCGTTCTGTAGGCAAGCAGGGCTACGCTATCGCTCAGGCAGCGGTTGATGCCGGCGCCGAGGTGGTGCTGATCTCTACAGCGGCGCACTTGCCCACGCCTGTCGGCGCCACGCTGGTCGCGGTCGATTCCGCCGAGTCCATGCTGGAAGCCGTGCTCGCGCATGTCACTGACTCCTCAGCCTTGATCATGGCGGCGGCGGTTGCCGATTATCGGCCGCGCACGATGTCCGAGCAAAAGATAAAGAAATCAGACGACGCCTTGAACTTGCATCTTGCCCGCACGCCGGACATCCTGATGGCAGTCAAAGCACAGCGCGAGCAAACCGGCTATCCGATGATCGTGGTCGGCTTCGCGGCAGAAAGCGAAAATCTCGTCGAAAACGCTTCGGACAAGCTCCAGAGCAAGGGACTTGATTTGCTAGTTGCCAACGACATTACGGCGGAGGACGCTGGCTTTGCGGTGGATACCAATCGTGTGGTCGTGCTCGATATGGATGGCGGCTTGCACTCTATGGATTTGACCAGTAAAGTCAATATCGGCGCCTACATCATAGAGCGCGTCGGCGGCTTGCTGGACTGAAATATCAATTTTGGCTTAGGTCTTGCTCTTGCAGCGCATGCAACGCGTGGCACTGAGCGACGTAGGCGGCGAAGGTCTGCCCGCAGCCGATTTGGTAATAGGGGACTAGCCAAGCCACACTCGCATCGGCGAAACCATTCTGCTCATACGAAACGCGAGTGCCCTCGCCATCGGTGGCGAAGCGGAGTCGAATAGAAGTGCCGCCTTCCCAGGTTGGGTCGCGCCAACTGTAAGCCAATCCCGTCGGCGGTTCCCAAACCGTGATATGACCGATGACGTATTCGCTGCCATCGGCGAAGGTCTCATAGTAGCGCCCACCCAACTGCGCTTCAAAACGAATGTGCAGCGGGCGTGTCGTCTTGGGCGCGAAGCTATAGGGAAAGACACCTTGACGGGGCCACCAAACATCCATTTGCTCGACAAAGACGCCAAACGCCGTCTGCGGCGGGAGCGGTACAGTTTCTTGAAGATGGACATCGGGCATGGAATCCTCCGGCGAATATAACTGCGGACCTACGATTATGAATAGACCAATTTGTGCTGACCTTGTCAACTCCATGGTGGCGTGTCTTGCTCCGAGCGGGATGATCATGAGATTTTCTTGCGACTTCGTAAACATCTCGGTTACACTCCATATTACCGGCTTCGATGCTAGCCACCACCCTACGGAATGGACTCTCCAGCTATGTTCGAAGATGTGCAGCAAGTCACCGATGCCTTGTGCGGCCAGCAATACATCCCCACTGACGAGATCTCTACGGTGGTCTTCCTGGCGGACAAGCTGGGCAAACCGCTGCTTACCGAGGGACCGGCCGGCGTTGGCAAGACTGAATTGGCGAAGGCTTGGTCGGGCGCCGCGCGGAAGCCGCTGATCCGCCTGCAATGTTACGAGGGGCTGGACGAGACCAAGGCGCTCTACGAATGGGAATACGCCAAGCAGATGCTGTATACGCAGTTGCTGCGCGACAAGCTGAGCGACTTGCTCGCTTCCGCCGATACCCTGCGGCAGGCGGCTGATCGACTAGGCGACGAGGACGATGTCTTTTTCAGCGAGCGTTTTCTGCTAGCGCGCCCCTTGCTGGCGGCGCTGCTCAGTGATGAGCCGGTCGTCTTGCTGATCGACGAGATTGATCGCGCCGATGCCGAGTTCGAAGCCTTCCTGCTGGAGATCCTCAGTGATTTCCAGGTCTCAATCCCCGAGCTTGGCACGGTGCAAGCCAAGCACCATCCCAGCGTCGTACTGACCAGCAACAATACACGCGAGCTTTCCGAAGCTTTGAAACGCCGCTGTCTCTACCTCTTCGTCGATTATCCAACGCACGAAGCCGAACTGAGTATTGTCAAAATGCGCGTCCCGGAGTTGAGCGACAAACTCGCGCGCCAGACTGTCGATGTGGTACAGGGCATGCGGCGGATGGATCTCAAGAAGAACCCCAGTGTCTCCGAGACCATCGACTGGGCGAAGGCGCTGGTTATGCTTAATGCCGACAGCATCGACCAGAAGACGCTGGAAACCACGCTGACAGTTTTGCTCAAGCATGAGAGCGATGTGCAAAAGGCGCGCCGCCAAATCTTGCGCGGGCAAAATGACGATTCATATCAGGGGCGCGGCCGCGGCCGGTCGGAGTGGAATTAGAACTCGGCTAGAAGTGGCTAGTCAATTCGCTGGCCGGACTGTTTGTCGCAAGATAAAGCGCTGACAAAACCCTTCGATTCCGGTAAGATTGCAGCACTGTAAAACTGTATCAGCCGAGCGAGAATGAGCCTTTCCAGCGCAACCATCGATCGCTCCCGCGATGTCGCAATACGTCTTTTGCGCGCTCCCCTCTATCTGTATCAGTTGGGCTGGGGTCCCGCGCTAAACTGGATCCCCTTGCTAGTCCTAACGACCAAGGGGCGGAAGAGCGGCTTACCGCGGCATGTCGTGGTCGAATTCCGGCGGCACGGCAGGAAGTTCTACATCGTCTCCGGATGGGGCGCGAGCACCGATTGGTATCGCAATATCGAGCAAAATAACCGTGTCACCATTCAGCATGGCGGTCAGATCGTTGATGCTCTTGCCCAGCCTGTGGATGATCCGGC
This sequence comes from Phototrophicaceae bacterium, assembly GCA_965223515.1. Lineage (GTDB taxonomy): Bacteria > Chloroflexota > Anaerolineae > Aggregatilineales > Phototrophicaceae > UBA6055. The sequence goes on along the minus strand of CBDCWK010000002.1, from coordinate 1,939,519 downwards.
AGAAGCCTTGCGCGCGCTCTACATGTTCAGCCGCAACTCCTGGATTTACGAGGCGCTATTCTCTCGCATGTCGTCGGCACAGGCAGCCGACTTGAGCACTTTGGCTGAGGTAGTAGATGAATTCACAGTTGTGCGCCTGGATCCCACTGACGAGCAGCCGGCGCTTCCCACCGTCGAACCCTTTAGCGAGCCGGTAAGGCAGATGGCGACGATCTTCATACTGATTCTCGGAGTTCGCCTGCTGTTCGCGCTTTTACGACCGGGTAGGGTGGAGGACAGAGATCAAGACTCCTGACGCTGCTTTGTTTTCAGGTTTCCCGCCAGCTCGCCAAGTTATCGTTCTCACGCCAAATCAAACATCAAATTCGACGCCTTGCGCCAGCGGCATTTCCGCCGAGTAGTTGATCGTATTGGTCTGCCGCCGCATATAAGCTTTCCAGGCGTCGGAACCGGATTCACGGCCGCCGCCGGTCTCTTTCTCGCCGCCGAAGGCACCACCAATTTCCGCGCCGCTCGTGCCGATGTTGACGTTGGCAATACCGCAATCGGAACCGGCATGCGACAGAAATGCTTCTGAGCTTTGCAAGTCTCGCGTGAAGATCGCGCTCGAAAGCCCCTGTGGCACCGCATTGTGCATCGCGATCGCGTCGTCGAGTGATTCGTAATCCATGATGTACAAGATTGGCGCGAAAGTTTCCTCGCCGACGAGTGGCGTCTGTCGCGGCATACGAATGATGGTTGGCTCGACGAAGTTCTCGCCGGCGCCTGTCAACCTTCTACCACCGGTCAAGACTCTTCCGCCTTCGCTTACCGCTCTTGCAATGGCCTCCATCATGGCCTCAACCGCGCGCCCGTTGATCAGAGGACCCATCAACACGCCATCTGTCATCGGGTCGCCAATCGGCACGGACCGGTACGCGCGGACCAGGCCTTCGCAAAGTTCGTCAACGATCGAACGCTGCACGATCAGACGGCGGGTGGAGGTACAGCGTTGCCCGGCGGTGCCGACAGCGCCGAAGACGATCGCGCGGGTCGCCATGTCCAGGTCGGCGTCAGCGCTGACAATGATGCCGTTGTTGCCACCCAGCTCGAGGATGCTGCGTCCCAGCCGTTGCGCCACTGTCTGCGCCACGTGCTTGCCCACGCGAATCGAACCGGTGAAGCTAATCAGGGGCAGGCGCTCGTCATTGATCATGCGCTCACCGATTTGCTCGTTCTCGCCGATGACCAAGTTGAATACGCCGTCAACGCGGTGTTTCGCCATCACCCGATTGCAGATACGCTGCACTGCGATCGCTGTGAGTGGAGTGGTGGGCGAGGGCTTCCAGATCATCGTATCGCCGCAGACCGCCGCGATTGCCGCATTCCAAGACCAGACCGCCAGTGGAAAGTTGAAGGCGGTGATGATGCCGATCGGTCCCAGCGGATGCCACTGCTCATACATACGATGCCCCGCCCGTTCAGAGTGCATCGTCAAGCCATACAGTTGCCGTGACAAGCCGACGGCGAAATCGCAAATATCTATCATCTCCTGGACTTCGCCCAAGCCCTCAGTCCGGATTTTGCCATTCTCCAATGTAACCAATTCGCCCAGCGGCTCCTTATATTCGCGCAGTGCATTGCCCAGGTCGCGAATCAGTTCGCCGCGCTTTGGCGCCGGCATCATTCGCCAGGCAGCGAAGCCAGCTTGCGCCGATTCAACCGCCGCATCGTAGCTGGCTGCTGTCCCTTGGAAGACAGATGCGATTGGCTCGTTCGTCGTCGGATTGATCGACCGCAATTCAACGCCAAGCGCGTCTTGAATCCAGCCGTTTACACCGGTGCAAACGCCCGTGTTGTCGGCTTCAATGCCTAGTGACCGCAAAATGGCTTCCATTATGGATACTCCTGTTCTGGTCGGTTTAGCCAGGCGACTTGAGGTAGAGTGGCATCACCGCTTCCGCCGGGAACGGACTTGGGTCATCGCTCTCGCGCAAACGGGTCCAGGCGATCTCCGCCAGGTAGCCGGCACGCCTGAAGCGTTCTGCCGCCGAAGCCAGGTGGATTTCCGCGCCGGCGTCTTGCGAATCGCGAATTGCCTGCAATCCTGCGCTAGAGATCTCGCCGCACAACAGAATGGGCTGGTTGATGCGAGACAGCAATTCATCCCAACTGCTGATTTGCGGCGTTCGCCGCTCCTCCCAAGACGCGCCGTTATGCTGAAACTCTGCCCAGATGGCGCGCTTCCGCCCGGCCGGAACAGTCGCTATCAACGGCTTATCGGAGTGGCGACCGGAGTGCGCGGCCGCGATGCACTCAAGCGTCGTAACTGGCACCAGCGGCAAGCCTTCGACGGCTGCCATGCCCTTAGCCAGCGCTACGCCGATGCGCAAACCGGTATACGAACCAGGACCGACCGAAACCGCCAGTGCCCTCAGGTCCGCCGCGCATACTGCCGTTTGCGCCAAAGCCTGCTTGATCAGCGGTGCAAGTAGCGCGCTATGTTGCCTGCCGGCCGTCAGCGTATATTCCGCCAGCAAGACCTCGCCATCGTGCAAGGCGATACTCAGTAGCTGTGTTGAGGTGTCTATAGCCAACAGCATAGGTAGGTCGCTTCTTCGCTAGTACAGAGCGCTAAGATCACGCCGCAGCGCGTCAATCAGGACGACATAGCGTTCGCCCGCCGCGCTTATAACCAGGTGGCGCCGCTGTGCCTCAGCCAGCTCAATGTCGATCCACAAGAGCTCTGGCGGAAGGATCGCGCGAATCCGCTCGGGCCATTCCAAGATCACGATGTCGTCGCCGTCGAATATTTCTTCGATGCCGAGGGTCTGGGCTTCGGCGGGTCCGCCGATACGGTAGAGATCAATATGCGAGAGACGCGCGTCGTGCCGCGCTTTACGATGTTCGTGTACCAGGTTGTAGGTTGGGCTGGTCAGCGATGGCGTGGCGCCCCAGCCGCTGCCTAGACCGCGGCTGAAGACCGTCTTGCCAGCGCCCAGCTCGCCCGAAAGACAGATGACATCGCCCGCCTGCAGCAGTCGCCCGAGCGCGGAACCGATGGCTTCTGTTCGCCCCGGTGCGTCGCTAATGAGTTGCATCACGGCTTGACGTCCGGCAATCACTGCCCGATCCTCGCGGAAAGTAAGCACTTCTTGCGCCCGATTATACTTGTTTGCCGAAAATAATTGACGGTGCTGTTTCCACCTCTGCCCGAGCAGCAGCGCCGGCAAGCTTCTTCGACTGAGGCGCGAGCGGGAAAGAAGCGCCATTAGTTTCCAATTGCAACTTACTGTCAGGTAGCGTTCAATAGCGAGCGCGGCGGTGAATAGGCAGACCGGCGCGGTATGCTGGAACATGCTGCTTGGTTGCTTGAGCGGAGGGCATGATTAGGCTATACTCGCATTGCGGCGTTGGGGTTTGCTAATGCTTTTAAGAGGTACTATGAAACAAGTTGATAGGAGCCGCGCCCTGGACGAGTCGCTGCGTCGGCTTGGAATGGTCGTTGAGGGCGTGAAGACCTGCGTGGTAGTTAACATCGACGGATTGCCGCTCGCTGCCTTCCCCGACGACGAGCAGAATTCGAACCCCAGCGATCCTCTGAGCGCAGCTGAGGTGGCGGCAGTCTCGGCGAGGCTGGCCGGTCTGGCGGAGCGAACGCTCGATCGGCTGGCACAAGGCGATATGGGACGCTTGCTGCTGGAGGGGGAAAGCGGAACGCTGCTAAACTGCCCGGCTGGCGATGTAACCTTGGCGCTCGTCGTAGAACCTGGCGCGAGTATGGGGCATGTACTATTTGCCGCGCAAAAAGCCGCCGCCGAGATTGAGTCTATCCTCGCCCGCAGCTAAGAACCCCTGCCTAAACCAAGAGTGAGATCTTATACGGCGTCAAACGCCGGGTGAAAACGGACGTGCCCACGCGCACTATCGAGTAGCTGCGCGTCCAAGACGGCCACCATGAAGTGTTCATGCGGTCCATCGACTTTGACATAATCACTGGTAAAGCCAAGCGGCTGTGCCGGCTGAAAGCCAAAGCGCGGATAGTAGCTCACATGTCCCACAAGAAAAAGCAGACCGTAGCCCGCATCGGACATCGCCGTCAAACCCGCGCGTACTAAGCTGGAACCGATGCCTTGCCGCTGATATGCCGGCGCCACCGCGATCGGTCCGAGCGCAGGGAAATGATGTACCTCGCCGTCATCGATGACAGTTACCAAACTGTAGGCGGCGTGGCCCACAATCTGGCCCTCAATCTCGGCGACCTGAGACAGAATGAGCGCGCCGGCGTCGCGCAGCAGATTGTTGAGATCCGCTTCCGAGTTACGGCCGAAAGCGTTCGCAGTTATGGTGTAGACTGAAGCGAAATCGGAGGGCACTTCCGGACGTATGACTACGGGATTTGCCAACGGGTTCTATTGGCCAGGAGCAGACATCTTCGGCTCTTCAAATTTGGAGGGTTCGGCATTTCGGAGTCGGTTAGGACGGCTAATAGAGGTAGCTGAAGAGTCACGCTCTTTCGCAGAATAAGCATCGCTGACTTCGACAGCGGGATCAAGGGGATCGGATTCAATGATGTCTGGTACGTGAACACGGTATGTTCCGGGGTCGGCATTGCCCTCAGCATAATCCAATGCTTGATGCGCGCCGCGAAGCAGCCTTTGACCAGCCTTGCTCATCACTGCCTCCTGTACGCCTCCGCGACCCTTGAAAGAACCACCTTGATTTCGTTTCGCTCTTTCTTTGTCAGATTTATTCTATCACCTTTGGCAAAAATGTCTATTAGGAAGACCGGAATGTCACTTCCTGTGTAGAATGAAACGACTCGGTAGCCTCCGCTCTTGCCTTTGCCTCGACTTCCGAAGCGAAATTTGCGAGCGCCTCCAGTTCCCGTAATCTTCGTCCCAACTGTCGGGTTCTTAGACAGCTGAGATATTATTGCATTCAGTTCGTCGTCGGATACATTAGCAACTTTGGCGCTTCTGGTGAAATTCTCCAATTCAACGACTGTGTGCATTTCGAGTTCCGAGAATGTAGCTCCCGCGATTCGCCGAGTCAAATCAACTAGTAGACGTTGTCTTCAAGTCATCATCGGAATATTATCTTATGGATTTCTCACCGGCTAGAGGATGGAAGATCGTGAGCCAACCCAAGTACTTATACCTCACCACCAGGGGCCACCGCAGCGGCAAGCCGCATGAGATCGAAATCTGGTATGTTGAGCATCAGGGCTGCTACTATCTTATCGCTGAAAAGCGAGAGGCGGCGCATTGGGTGCGGAACATCCGGGCAAACCCGGCCATCCGCTTTCGTCTCGGAGAGGTGACCGCGGACGGCGAGGCTGCTTTCCCTTCTGACCCGGATCTCATCGCTGTCGTCAAAAGCAAGATGGAAGCCAAACATGGCTGGAGCGACGGGCTGGTCGTTGAGATCGCCACGCGCCAATAGGTAAAGGCATAGAGCGCCGCACAATCTTAGCCTTGCACGCTCGATGTGGGCTCGAGCCAACGCGCTGACGAATCGCCATCGGCGAGCCAACCGCGGCTGCCATCGCCAAGCTCAGCTCGCCACCAACGATGCTCATCATCGCAAATCGGACCGCCGACGAGTGACAAACTAGTGCCAGGGGGCACCTCAAATATGACTGTTGAGGCGGTCTCAGGAACGGCGTACATTTTCGCGAGGCTACGTGATACGACAGCCCTTTCCCCGACATGCAAATCGGTGGTCAGCATTCCTGGGCAGCTTGTATCGATGGTGAAGCTCGGCGACGCCTCCGGCTCGTATTCTGTTACATAAAAGATGCTCGCGGCATAATTGTTCTCTTCCGCGCTGCCGATCCAAATATCATATGACCCGGACAAGGTACTACTAAAGCCAATAGCGGGATCAGTGCCAAAGTAATCGGCGCTGCAGTGCCAGCTTTCGTCGGCAGCGTTGATCAGGAGTGCCATGTCTGCCGGACTATACACGCCAAACCAAAGGTCCGTCATCTCTCCGGCGATAGAGACGCGGTAATCCGGCGCTTCGGAGACATAAGCTTGGCATTCAGGATCTGCGATGTGATCAGCTGCTTGGCTACGTCCGCCCCCGGTGATCTGCGCGGCGAATGGCGAGGGCTGGAATCCGCCAGCGAGCGTGATCTCGCCGTATAGCGGGTCGCGGGCGGGATCGGGTCCGGTGGCGGTCGTCGGCAGCGTCTCAGGTCCCGCTTCCGATATGTAGAGTATGCCTTCGTTTAAAGTCTCCGCAGCGTAACTACCGATCCAGATCTGGTAGTTGCCGGGCACCGGATAGTAGTACACCAACCCCGGGTTCAAGCCATTGGTGTCATCGTTGCATGACCAGCTACCGTTTGGCAGTTTGACAATGAGTGTCGTGTCTTCCGCGCTAGCGACCAAGAAGGTGATGCGTTCAAACCCCGCTTTGAGCTCCACTACAAAATCGGGATCTCTCGCTGCGAAACCGAGGCAGTTGTCAGCGAGCGCCAGTGGCTTGACCGCGACATCGCCTCCGCTAACCACGTCCGTCGCGAATGGCGCAGGTCTAAAGCCGGGAGCCAGCGCGCGCCTGCCGTAACGCGGCTCGCCGTCAGGATTGAGTTCACCTTGCGCAGTGCCGACAAATACGCAGATGAGCACGGCAAGAATGGCGAAAACTGAAATGTGAAGTCTGCGCGGCACTCTAGCTCCTTTGAGCCTCTCATACGCATCGGAACTCTTCCCATCAATGAGATTCATTATATAGTGTTCAAAGATGCGAGTTTCCGTCTCGAGCTACAAAGAGAACCCCCCTGGCTGTGAGGGGATTTCCATTCACTGATTCGCAGTGCTGAAGGTGTTTGCTCTGTACGCGGCCATTAGCCTTTTCTAACCCCAGCCCCGCCTCTCCCGCCATCTCTATGGCAGGCATCCCAAAGCATTGGAGAGGGGAGTTTCGCCCGCGAATTTGTGAGTCTGAGCAGGTACTATGCCCACTGAAATTGACACTCCCCAGCTGGCTCCTAGTTTGCCTCGCCGGCCAAAATGCATTACCATTGGATGACCTCCCGCCGGGACCGAGCAGAGAGGTCCGCGTCCATGCAGAATAGAATGATCGAATTCATCCGTGCCCTGCGTGCCGCCGGTTTGCCTGTCTCGCTGGCGGAAAGTCAAGACGCCATGTTTGGCGTTGACCACAGCGGCGTGTGGAATCCGGCGACCTTCAACAGCGCGATGAAAGCCACGCTGGTCAAGAGTCACCGTGATCAGCCGATCTTCGACTATTTCTTCCCGCTCTTCTTTTCCAACAACAAACCACCGCTGCAAAACATCCTCGAGCAATTATCGCCTGAACAAGAGCAGCTTTTGCAAGAAGCGCTCCAATCTTTGATGGGCGACTCAGATGCTATGCGCAATCTCTTGCAGCGCTTGCTTGAGGGGCGCAACTTCAGCGACGAGGAACTGGAGCAGCTGGGCGAGTCATCAGGTCTGGCGCAAGGCGACGAAATGTACATGCGTTCTTGGTTCGAACGGCGTATGAACCGACAAGCAGGACTGACTCAGCTCGAACTCATGCTGGACGATTTGCTGGAAGAATTGGCAGCGATGGGCATGAGCACGGAGGCCTTGGCGGAACTGGAGGAAATGCTGCGGGAGAACTTGCAGGGCTTTTCCGAGCAAATCTCGCAATACGTTGGCGCCACGCTGGCTGAACAGATGGCCGAGCAAGAACCGCGCGAAAGACCCGACTTGCTTGATGTTCCCTTGCAGCGGCTCAGCAGCGGTGATATTGAAGATGTACGCGAAGAAGTGCGGCGGCTGGCAGCCCGGTTGCGGACAAGGGCGGCGTTAAGGCAGAAACGCGCCAAATCCGGGCGCTTCGACCCCCGGGCAACCATCCGCAAGAATATGCGTTACGGCGGCGTACCGATGGAAGTCAAATTCCGCAAACGCCACAAGAAGCCCAGCCTCATACTAATTTGCGACCTGAGCACGTCAATGCGTTACGCAGTTGAATTCTTGCTCACCCTGGTCTATGAACTGAGCGATCAGGTGCGGCGGACGCACAGCTTCGTCTTCATTCACGATCTGGTTGATGTCAGCACCACATTGGCAGAACTGCCGCCGCGCGACGCCGTCGCCCGCGTCATGGCTGAAAACCCGCCCGGCTATTACAGCACCGACCTGGGCAACAGCCTCAACAGTTTCAGGCGGGCGCAAATGCACCTGGTCGACAGCCGTACCACCATCCTCTTTTTCGGCGATGGGCGCAACAATTACAATGACCCCCGCCTAGATATTACGCAGGAGATGCAGCGGAAGGGCAGGCGGCTGTTCTGGTTCTGCCCGGAGCCGCGGCGTCAGTGGGGCAGCGGCGATAGCGACATGTGGGAGTACAGCATGTACGCGGACAAGGTCTTCATGGTCAACAACCTGCGCCAACTGGCGGATTCCGTCGACCGCATCCTGGCGGACGGCTAGACGGCGCTGTTTCAATCGCCGCGTGTTATACTGTCACGGAGAGGGGAGTAGCCGAGGTTTGACATGGAAATCCAAACGAAGCCCACGATGTCCGTCGCCGACTATCTCGAATGGGAAGCGGGCGAGGAATTCAAACATGAATTCATTGATGGAGAAGTCATCGAAATGACTGGCGGGACGCGCAATCATAGCCGTATTATGATTAACCTAACACTAGCCATAGGCCGTCAACTGGATGACGCCGCTCTTACGCTGCACAGTAGTGAACTGCGGGTCAAAATCAGCGACACTCGATATGTCTACCCTGATCTTAGCGCAGTTTGCGGACAAGAGATGCTGGAGGATGATAGCGAACTTACACTGTTGAATCCGATCTTCGTAGTCGAAGTAACATCGCCATCATCAATGTCTTACGACCGCGTCGACAAGCTCGGGTTCTATCTTGAAGTGCCATCAATTGAAGCTTACCTAATCGTCGACCAGGATCGCCTCCGCGCTGATCTTTACTTCCGCGCCGACGAGGGATGGCTCTTGCGAGTATTCAACAGCCCGGACGATGTGATTCCACTGCGGACGCTGGATTGTGAGCTGCCGCTTGAGCAGGTCTATCGCGGCATAGTCTTTGCCGAGGCGTAGCAATTTTCCCAACCCCGCGCTACTTCAAATCCCGCCGGTGCCAGTCATCACTAAAGAGGTTGAAATCTGTCTCCCGCTGTGGAAACTCGGCGATGATCTCCTCGTCAATCTCGACGCCTAGCCCGGGTTTCTCCGGCAACGAGAAATAACCATCGACTACTTCCGGCACGCCGACTCCAACGGCCTTCACCGGCGGATCAGCGAAGTCGTTGAAGTACTCCTGAATCTTGAAGTTTGGCGTGCTCGCCGCAACGGCTAACGACGCCATGGTTGAGCAGGGACCGCCGACATTATGCGGCGCGACCAGCACATAATACATCTCAGCGGTGCCCGCCAGTTTCTTCATATTCATGATGCCGCCGAAGTGAGTGATATCGGTTTGGATGATGTCAGCCGCGCCCAGCTCGAAGAGCTCGCGATACTCGTAGGGTGTGTGGATGCGCTCGCCCGTCGCAACTGGGATGCCCAGCCCGAGCGCCACCTCACGAACATCTCGCAGCGCGCGCAGATTCTCCGGCGGCACTGGTTCCTCCACCCAGGCGGGCCGGAATTCGGCCAGATCACGGATGATCTCCACTGCGGTGACTGGGTTGAAGCGTCCGTGCATCTCGATCAGCAATTCGACATCGGGTCCAACGGCATCGTAAACCGCTTCCACCAAAGAAATTGAAAGCAGTTTTTCCTCACGCGTAAACTCGTAAAAGCCACTGCCGAAGGGGTCGAATTTCAAGGCGCGATAGCCCTTGTCGGTGACCTCTTTTGCCGCGGTATGCCACGCCTCAGGCGTCCGTTCCACCCGATACCAGCCGTTGGCATAGGCTTTGATCTTGTCGCGTACAGCGCCGCCCAGCAGACGATACACCGGTTGCCCAAGCGCCTTGCCGATGATATCCCAGCAAGCAATTTCCAGCAGAGCAATACCGGTCATGGCGATCTCACCGGCGCGTCCATAGGTCTCACGCAGCATGCGGTAGGTCATGGATTCGGTATTGAAGGGATCTTGCCCCAAGGCGAAATCGGACGCGGTTTCGTTCAAGTAGCCGATCACGGGTCCGACGCCGCCGACCGGACGCGCCTCTCCCCAGCCGACCAGGCCCTCATCCGTCTCCACCTTGACGAAGAGCAGATTGCGCCAGGGTGTTCCCATCACCATCGTGCTGACATTGCTGATTTTCATGTGCTGTCATGCCCTCTTATAGGTCAACTCTACTACACAACCGGAATCCCCAGATCAGCCGCGCCGACCGCGCCCATGACGGCATCTGCGGCGTAGCGCTCAATGATATTCATAACCAACGCTGTCCGGTGCACGCGCTCCTGCGCCAGCTTGACCGCTGTATCTTCGATATGAATGCCGCTCGGATAGATATTGGGCGCATTGCGCAGACCGAGCTTGACGTAAATCGGCGCCGCGATGCGGATCAGCTCGGGCACTTCATAATGCCGCACAAAACCGCCAAAGTCATCCGGCGCCTCGACATACATATCCAGCGGCAAATCGACGGCCGCGCGTATGGCTGCGATCTGCGGCAGCGTCAAATCGGTCGGGACGTTGTATGTGCCCGCCCCCATATCCTCCAGCAGCTTGATCGAGATCGGATTGGCGGCGCCCATCTGCACGGAAATCTTCACGACCAGATCGGCCGGCAATTCGCCCGCTTTCTTCATTTCGTTGACCAGCCATAGCTGCCCTTCATCGGCGACCAGCACCGAGCGCAATCCCAGCTCACAGCCACGGATGACATCTTCGGTGGCGTAGACGACTTCATCCATTCCCCACAGGCGCGCGCCCAGATTCTTGCCCGCGCTCGCCCGCACTTGCGCGCTAGTGCCCCAGGCGGCGCGCGGTCCGACGAACAAGCTGACCTCAATGCCTGCTTGCGCGCCCAGCCGGCACATCTCGCGGATTTCCTCATCGGTCAGCATCCAGATGCCGCTGCCTTGCGAGATGCGGTGAATCGTAACACCGTAGCGTTCTGCCGCCTCAAACACCGCTGCCAGCGCTCGCGGTCCCTCCACGCTCGGGATTTCGATACGATATTGAGCGCCGTCGGGGAAGCGCTTCGCCGAAGAAGGCAAGTCGTAAAGCTCACCGCGCGGATAATTCTTGCTCTCCAGAAAGTCGCGTACTCGTTTCATAAACGGTCAATTCCACTGTCGATCGCGATCCAGATTTCAGGCGAAAGTATAGCGAATTCTTTCGGGCGCAACCATATCAACGCGGTAAAGCATGAAGTGACTTCGCGGCTTGCTTTGTCGCTGTAGGCGTATGAATGTGGTAAAACTATCGCATCATTCTAAGCGAGGTCCCGCGATGGATAATCAGCCGAACGTAATCGTCTTCTTCACCGACCAGCAGCGCTGGGACACGGCCGGGGTACACGGCAATCCGCTCGACCTGATGTCGAACTTCGATCGCCTGGCTCGCGCAGGCACCGATGTCCACTATTCCATCACCTGCCAGCCGGTCTGCGGTCCGGCGCGCTCTTGCCTGCAAACGGGACTCTACGCCACCGAAACTGGCTGCTACCGCAATGGCATTCCGCTGCCGAGCGAGAGCCGCACCCTGGCACATCATTTCAAGGACGCCGGTTACGATACCGCCTACATCGGCAAATGGCATCTTTCCGACCAAGGCCGTGGTCCCGTCTCCCCCGAGCAGCGGGGTGGCTACGAATACTGGCTGGCATCAAACGTGCTGGAATTCACCTCAGATGCTTATGATATGGTGATGTACGATAACGATGGCGAGCCGCAGAAGCTGCCCGGCTACCGCGTCGATGCGCAGACCGACGCGGTCATACGTTACATCAATTCTCATCAAGACAGACCCTTCTTCATTTTCAACTCTTATATCGAGCCGCACCACCAGAACCACCGCGATGATTATCCGCCGCCGGTTGGATACCTGGAACGCTACCGGGGACGCTGGGTCCCGCCGGATCTGGCGGCGTTGGGCGGCTCAACCCACCAACATCTGGCTGGCTACCTGGGCATGATCAAACGGCTGGACGAAGCGCTCGGCCGTTTGGTCGATGCCTTGATCAGTCTAGACCAACTTGAAAACACCATCATCCTATTCACCTCTGATCACGGCTGCCACTTCAAAACGCGCAACGGAGAATACAAACGCTCCTGCCACGATGCTTCGGTTCGTGTACCGACCATGTTCTATGGTGGTCCCTTCACCGGCGGCGGACGCCTATCGCAACAGGTGAGCCTGCTCGACTTGCCACCGACCCTGCTTGATGCCGCTGGAATCTCGGTGCCCGGGCAGATGCAAGGTCGCTCGATCTTGCCATTGCTCAAGGACGCTGCGGCTGATTGGCAAGACGAGGTCTTCATTCAGATCAGCGAATCGCAAGTAGGGCGGGCGATCCGGAGCAAACGCTGGAAATACGCCGTGACCGCGCCGGACAAAGATGGCTGGAATGATATGTCCAGCGACCACTATGTCGAATCTGAGCTCTACGATCTGCTCGCCGATCCCAACGAGCTGCACAATAGAGCCGGCTGTGAATCGCACCGAGAAGTGGCTGATGTGCTGCGCTCGCGTTTGATTCGCCGCATGATCGAAGCCAACGAAGACGAGCCGATCATTGAACCGGCACCGGTTGTCACTTGCTTTGGACAGCTCAGCGTGGAATTGGAAGAGGGATGGCTATAGCTTGTTGGGCGCTGGGCTATTCGCTCTGTCGCCAGGCTTCAGACAGATTGTGCCGCGGCAAGTCCGCGACGCGCAACCCGCTTTTGTCCGCGTCCTGGTAGCGCTCGAAGTAACGGTCTATCTCGGCTGATAATTCTGCTACAACATCCTGGTAATCCGGCTCGCCGTAGCGATTGTGTGTTTCGCCGGGATCGTCCAAGAGGTTGAAGAGCTCGCAGCGCGCACCCTGATTATAGCGGCGCACGAGCTTATACTGCCGCGTACGCGCCATGCGCAGATCGCCGTATTCGCCGAATTGCAACTGCCGCCAGTCCGGCAGAGCGGCGGAATTATCCAGCAGTGGCAAGAAACTGCGCCCGGCGTAATTGCGTTCGCTATCAAGCAGATCGGCGACACCGGTGTAGTCCGCGATCGTCTGAAAGAGATCCAAGTGATCGACGAATTCCCGGCGCCGCTGACCCGCGAACAAGTCGCGCGGCTGATTGAATATCAACGGTACACGAATCGATTCCTCCAGCATATTTAAGGGCAGGGTGGCGTTGCCCTTTCCCCACAGTCCGTGGTGACCGCAGCACAAGCCATGATCTGATGTGAATACAAGCAGCACCTGATCGCGGATGTTTAGCGCTTCCAACTCGTCGATTAGGCGGCCGATCGCTTCGTCAATATGGGATACCGCCGCATAATATTGCGCCAGCGCTTCCCGCGGGTCGAGGCGGGTGGGCAAGGTCGATTCGAGCGCTTGCTTGCCGAACGGGTAAGCAGGCTGATCGAGCAAGCCTTCAAATGTGTTTTTGCGATAACGAGCAGCCAAGCGTTCCGGTTGGCCCCGCCAGGGATTGTGCGTGCCGAAGTAGCCGATGTGCAGAAAAAAGGGCGCGTCAAAATCGCGATTCCGCAGAAACTCGATCGCCTTATCCGTAATGACCTGCGTTCGCTGACCGCCGATCGTCACTATTTTCCCGTTCAGACTGAAGCGGTGATCGCCGCCGTGCTCAGCCGGATAATCGCCGACGCCGCTGAACCAATGCCCGAAGCCCGCCTGTGGTTGGTCATCGTCGCCCAAATGCCATTTGCCGCAATGGGCGGTCTGGTAACCGGCATCTGACAGCAACTGCGCTAGCGTAACCTCATCTTTGAGCCAGGGGCGCCGGTGAATAGCAGGGATGGTGGATGACAGATAGTCGTGGATGCCGTGTTGCGATGCCAGTCTGCCGGTCAGCAAGCAGGCGCGTGCGGGCGAACATACCGGCGTGGGCGTCAAGGCATTGTCCATCTGTACGCCGGTTGCAGCCAAATAATCGAGCGTTGGCGTGCTGATTTCCCGATTGCCGTAACATCCCAGCGCCCACTGCGCCAAATCATCGTTAACGACCAGAATGACATTGTGTTGTTCAGGGGCTGGCATCATTCACCCTTGCCCTGCGTTTGAGCAATTCCTGGAATCTCTGCTCGTCCAATTCGCGGAATTCGTCAGTGATTGGTCGGTGAAAATCGTTGTCGCCAGTCCTTTCCAGCCATTGCTGCAGTTCCGTCTCCAAATCACGGACAGTATCGTCATATGCTGACTGACCAAAGAGATTGTTCAATTCGTAAGGATCGGCCTCAAGGTCATACAATTCGCTCGCATGATTCTGGTAGGCGATCAGCTTATATTGGTCTTTGATGATCGCTCGGCCAAGCTCAATCGTGCCAAAGCCATGACCATAAGTTTCAACTAACAGCGATGACCTTCCGGCAGCGCTACCTTCGGCCAGGGGCAGCAGGCTTTCTCCATCGACGTGCCGCTCGAAACTCAGCCCGGCGGCATCCAAAATGGTCGGCGCAATGTCCGTGCCACAAGTTAGCGCATCCGAGGCAACGCCTGCCGGAATTTTGCCTGGATAGCGCATCGCCAGTGGGACGCGCAAGACTTCTTCTGTAAGATAGGAGCCCTTGTCAAATCGTCCTCCGTGGCTGGCAAGTCCATCGCCGTGATCGGCAGTCCAGATGACCAGCGTATTATCCGCCAAACCCAGCTCATCCAGTTTGTCGAGCACCAGACCACCGGCGGCGTCAACCATGGTGATATGGGCATAGGCGCGGGCAATGATGCGCTGCCACTCTCCCCAATTGAGGTTGCTCGGAGTGACAAAGCGCCCTTCGGCGTCGGCCAGCTTCCGATGGGGATCCCGCCAAAAGAAGGCCGGCTTGCCCTCAAGGGTGTCGGCGAAGTTGCCATACTGCGCGACGTCCTCCGGGTCATACATTTCGGCAAACTCGGTAGTTGGGAAATACGGTTGATGCGGTCCCCAGAAATCGAGCCGCAGATGAAAGGGTTCTTGATCCGCGGAGGCCGCCAGCGCCTCCAATTGCTCACACGCCATATCAGCCAGGAAGAAGGCCTCGTGAGTTTCCTTTGGCGTAGTCGTAATCCCTATCGCGTGTTCGCCGCACCAGTAGCGATTGCTGCTATATTTCGCGCCGGCTCTTAGATCGGGAAATTCGCGATCCATGACGAAGCTGTCAAAGACGAATTCGACTTGATGCTGTGCCGGCGGAAGATTCCGTTTCTCGAGGTAATCATGATATTCGGGAGTGATATAAGGATTGCCGTAATCCTCTAGCGAGAAGCCTTCGCAGTCGAAGTCGAGCGCGCTGCCGGCGCCGGCATGCCATTTGCCGAAATAGAAGCAGCGATAACCGCTACGAGCGAGATTGCTCAGATAGATCTCATGATCGTAGGGCGAGTTGGAGTAATTGTAGTAATTGCGGTGGTTATGCGGGTACAAACCAGTTGCCAGTGTGCGCCTTGAAGGACCGCAGAGCGGCACTGCGCAATAAGAACGATTGAAGTGAATGCCCCCCGCCGCCAGGCGATCGTAGTTCGGCGTCTGAGGTCGCGCACCGCCGTCCCAGCCGTGCCGATACCAGGCTTGGTGGTCGTTAACGATGAGGACGACATTGGAGCAATCAGTCATGGTGATGATCTTTGACCTCTAGGACGGACAAAATAACAACTTTCAACTTTGGCAGATTCTTGCACGTTCTTGCCGATTCCGCAAAAATTGTAAAGACGCCTGGAATGCGATAATGTCTGATAGTCTACCTGCCGTCGAACCTAGATCAGAGGAGAAAATTATGTTGCGCAAAATCGGCTTGTGTTGTCTGCTACTTTTTTTGTTCGCCGCATCGCTTCCCTTGCCTGTACTGGCGCAAGATCAAGTCACGATAGACTTTTGGATCCCCGGCGGGCGTGGTCGGGATCAAGGTACGGCCGCTGTCATCGAAGCTTTTGAAGCGCAGAACCCCAACATCAATGTTGAGCTGACGGCGATTCCTTTCGGTGAATTCTTCGATTCGCTGCAGGTTGCCTTCGCCGGCAACAGTCCGCCCGATGCCGCCTTGATCGATGGCGTCGGCGTACAGAATCTGGCCTATAACGGCGCACTCTTGCCGATTGAAGATATCTTCAGCGAAGAGGACCTGGGCGACTTCATGACCGACCTGGTCGAGATGGTGTCGCTTGATGGACACATGTTTGGCGCGCCTTGGGCAAATGCCGCCGATGCCATGTATTACAACGTCGATATGTTCGAAGCGGCCGGTGTTGAAGCGCCGAAGACGCTGGACGAAGGCTGGACCTGGCCCGAATTCGTCGAGAATGTCAACAAGGTGCGGGCGCATCAAGCTGAAGAAGGCAACGAGATTTGGGGCATGATGGGCTTCAACAACCCCTTGCGAGGCGCCTTCTTCACCTGGACGATCATCCGGAGCGCCAGCAGTCCGGGCGAACCACTCTGGGAATCAATCGCGCCAGACCTTAGTACCTTCGCCGGTTATATCGATACGCCTGAAGCCATGGAAGCCTATGGATTCTACCAGGGGCTGTATACCGATGGCTTCATTCCAACCGACAATATCCCCGATGCCTTTGGCAATGGCTTGACCGCGACTTTCTTCGCGATTCCGCCGACCGGCACTGTCTTGGCGAATACCTTCCCCGATTTGAACTGGGATGTCATGCCGATGCCCTATCTCAAGACGCCGCTGACACACACCGGTTCCTTCGCGCCTGGTGTCGCCGCCAAGAGCGATAATCCCGAGGCGGCGAAAGCCTTCGTAAAATTCTTCACCAGCGCGGAAGGCTACGCCACCTATCACAACGTCACCAAGGTTGTGCCTGGTCGCAAGTCTTTGCAAGCGCAATTGCCGGACTTTCAGGAAGGCTTTCTTGCGTTACTCTTTAATGAAATGGTGGAGTGGGGCGTCGCGCGTCCCGGCGGACCGGCACATACTATTTTCAATCGCATTATCGCGAGCGACATGATGATCAATATCGCCCTGGGCGGCGATATCGAAGAAGAAGTCGCCAACGCAATCCTGGAAGCAGATGCACAGCTGATGCAGTTTAGGTAAGGCGCTGTATATCTTCCTTTCCCGTTCGTCTTCAGCGGCGGCGGGAAAGGAGATCCTTCTAACATGACACAATTATTCTCCAACAGCCGCAACGCGCAACGCTATCGGGCGGCGTTTTTCCTGTCTCTTCCCGCATTGATCGGCCTGTTTCTCTTTCATTATTGGCCCATCGCCGATACCGTTCGTCTGAGCTTCACGGATTACAAGGTCTTCACCGGTGAATTCACTTTCACTGGTCTTAAGAACTATGAAATCGCCCTTAACGATCCGCTCCTCTTGCTTTCTTTGAAGAATACCGCGCTCTTCTTTTTGATCAAAGTGCCGCTGCAAATGGCTTTGGGGCTTTGCCTGGCATTGCTTGTCGCCAAGCCAGGGCGAGACTCGACCCTGCTGCGGACATTAATTCTCTTCCCAACTGTCACATCTATGGTGGTTGCCTCCATAGTCTGGGGCATGATGTTCCATTCCGATATTGGCATCGTCAACGGCGTGCTGGAATCTTTTGGACTACCGGCCCAGGGATTCTTGCGCGACAAAAATCAGGCGCTGCCGGTCCTGGCTTCGATCACGATCTGGAAAGACGTCGGCTTGAGCATGATCTTCTATCTGGCCGGCTTGTTGGCGATTCCACCAACCTATTACGAGGCGGCGCGGATAGACGGCGCGACGCGTTGGCAGCTCTTTCGCTTCGTCACGCTTCCGCTGCTCAACCGCACGCACGTTTTCGTGCTGGTTACCAGCACGATCGCCGCCTTCAAAATCTTTGTGCCGGTCGAAGTTCTGACCGACGGCGGGCCGTCCAACGCCACGCGCGTCATTGTCCATTACATTTTCCATCTCGCCTTCCGCTTCAACCGCTTCAGCTATGCCACTGCGCTTTCTGTTATCCTAGCGATTCTGCTCATCACTATCAGCATCTTTCAATTGCGCATCACGCGGGACGAGGATGATGACTGAGATACGACAGGTGTCATCGCTAAATGGCAGGCGAACGCTCTCCTTCGCATCGCTATCGCGTGTTGCTCTGTACTTGATTATCGTGTTGGTCTTTGCCACGCCTTATCTATGGATAATTGGCTCGACATTTAAGACGCGTCAAGATCTTTTTGACGATCTGTATCCGGTCTCGGTCAAGACTTTCGTGCCAAGCAACCCCACCTTGGAGAATCTGACCGGTCTGTTTACGGACACGAACTTCGCGCAGGCTGTAGTCAATAGCTTGGTCGTTGCTGCGATGTCGGTCACCTTTGCGGTGACGATCAACAGCATGATCGCCTTCGTGCTGGCCTGGCTCAAGTTTCCAGGCAGACGCGTCCTTTTTCTCGTGATTCTGGCGACGCTGACTATCGCCTTCGAAGCCAAGCTGATACCGCTTTTCCTCACCATGCAGCAGCTGCACATCGAAAATACGCTTCCCGCGATATTCCTGCCCTGGATAACTGACGCCTTCATCATCTTCTTGTTGCGGCAGCACTTTGCCGAGCTTCCGCAAGATCTATTTGACGCCGCCATTATCGATGGCTGCTCTTACTTCCGCATGTATTGGAATGTGATGATTCCCAATATCATCCCGGCTCTAGTTAGCGCAGCCTTCATTAAGTTCATCTTCTCTTGGGATTCCTTCATCTGGCCCTCAATTGTCATCACTGATGAATCGAAAACTGTGATCACCGTCGCCTTGGCAAAATTATTCAGTGACGAATATATTCGCTGGGAATTGGTCTTCGCCGGCTCATTTGTAGCGACGATTCCCGTGGTAGCCATATTCGTTTTCTTGCAGCGCTATTATGTGCAAGGCTTTGTTCACTCTGGTCTAAAATAGGGAGCTCGTTCGGGATGAATGTCATTGTTGTTGTGTCGGACACCTTTCGCCGCGATCATCTTCCCTGCTACGGCAATGACGAGGTAATCACACCAAACCTCGATAGATTCGCCGAGAGCGCATTGATCTTTGAGGATTGTTACGCCGCCTCATTCCCGACGGTGCCGGCGCGGGCAGATCTGATGACCGGTCGCTATACCTTTGCCTACTTGCCCTGGGCGCCGCTGCCACAATCAGAAGAGACCTTGGCTCAAACGATCAGCGACGCCGGTTATAACACCGCGGCCATCGCCGATACGCCTTTCCTGGCGCGCCGGGGCTACGGCCAAGACCGTGGGTTTCACGAATTCATCTACGTGCGCGGGCAACTGCACGGCACCGAACGCAGCTATCGGCAACAGCAGCGTCATGTGTCGGAAATCGAAGGATACTGCGCGCCGAAAACGTTCAAGGAAGCTGGCGATTGGCTGGAGCGTCATCATGAGAAGCCCTTCTTTCTTTATGTCGATACTTGGGACCCGCACGAGCCCTGGGACCCGCCCCCCTACTACGTAAAGCCGCACCTGCCGGAATACGCCGGCGAGGTAATCGCGCCGACTTATTATAACTATGCTGACGATGGAGTCACCGAACGCGACCTGGAGATCGCCCGCGCTTGCTACAAAGGCGAGATCGCCATGGTTGATCATTGGTTCGGCTACTTGATGGAGCGCGTACGCGTCCTGAATCTGCTGGACGATACGGCGATTTTCTTCCTCTCGGACCATGGTTTCTATTTCGGTGAGCACGGATTGTTTGGCAAACGGCGCTTTCGCTGGCCCGATGGCAGCGGTTTTGACGAAGGCTTTGCCAAGGGCTTGACTGTGCATCAGCGGCAAGTGCACCGATCGCCGCTACACAACGAAGTGATTCAGGTGCCGCTGCTGGCATATCTGCCGGGAGTAGAGAGCCGCCGCGTCTCCGGCTTGCTGTCACTGCCAGACCTGATGCCGACCATTCTGGATTTGCTGGACATCTCGATCCCGGATCGCGTACAAGCGAAATCAGCCCTGTCCCTGATAGAAGGGAAAAAGATTCATGATCTTGCTGTTACCAGCGCGCCCTTTGAAGAAGTGGGGGAACTCTCGAAAACAGTCGACGGGCAGAATCGTGTTGTCGTAGAAATATCCCCAAGTTCAATCACTAATGGCGAGTGGGATCTGCTATACGGGGTCGAGGGACAGCGGGTGGAACTGTACCGCTCCAAGGAAGACCTGAGCCATCGACGTGACCTGAGCGCGATGTACCCGGATGTCGTTGCAGCGCTGCACAGCCAATACTTGCAGTGGCTATGCGACATAGATACCCCTGAGCGCTTTCTCGTGCCGCGCCGCCGTCTGTAGTCGCGGGGATCGCTTCTCCCGGGATAATATCGACAATTAGCCCAACTTCATTCGGTCTCCCAGGGCGACGGCATCAGCACAGACCTCCTGATTCAGCGCGCCCGACCAGCGACTCCTCCGGCTCGCGGTCTCCGAAATCGTAAGGAAAGCGTATGCTAGCCTGAAAACGTCCCGTGTATAATGAAACTGACGAACGTAGGACGCTCAGGAATCGCGATTATGAAGACAATCCTGGTGATTATTCTCCTCTTGCTCCCTTCGACGGTCGGCGCGCAGGCTAACGAAGACAGCGCTACATTGCCCGGCATCTTTCGTGCCAATACGTTTGGCAGCGAATACCAAGGTTGGAATAACTGCGGTCCGGCAACGCTCACCAACGCGCTGGTTCATTTCGGGTACGAAGACGACCAGAAACGCGCCGCCGAGTGGCTCAAACCAAATTACGAAGACAAGAATGTCAGCCCCTGGCAGATGGTGGAATTCGTCAATACGCAGATTCCGGAGATACCCGTCTATGCCATTGTGCGCAGTGGCGGCACTCGGGAGCAGTTGCAAACGCTGATGGTCAACGGTTTCCCGGTGGTCATAGAAAAGGGCTACGAACCGCCACCCTACGACTGGATGGGGCATTATCTGCTGCTGAGCGGCTATGATGATTCCCTGGAAGAATTCAACAGCATGGACAGCTTCAGGGGACCGAATACCCGTTATAGCTATGAGGACATTGATCACTACTGGCAGCACTTCAATTACAAGTACATCGTGCTATACACCGTCAACCGAGAAGAAGAACTGATGGATCTCCTCGGCGATGATGCCGATGAACAGAAGAATCACACCAAAGCGCTGGAAATGGCGCGGGCGGAAGCGATCGAAGATCAAGAAGATGCCCACGCCTGGTTTAACATGGGCAGCAATTTCGTCAGTCTGGGAAAGTACGATTTCGCGGCGCGGGCTTACGACAGGGCGATTTCGCTCGGTCTGCCCTGGCGCATGTTTTGGTACCAGTTCGGTACCTTCGAGGCTTATTACCACACCGAGCGTTACGACGACATGATCCGCATCTCGCGGCAGAATCAGAACGACAGCGGCGGCCAATATGTCGAGGAGACCTACTATTATCTGGGCATGGCGCGCGAGGGTCGCGGCGAGATGGACAAGGCGCTGCAGAATTATATCGCCGCGCTCACATTCAATCCCAATTTCAGTCCGGCGCGCGAGGCGCGGGATCGACTGCGGGCGAACAGCGGTCCGGCAACACTCACCAATGCGCTGGTTCATTTCGGGTACGAAGACGACCAGAAACGCGCTGCCAAGTGGCTCAAACCGAGTTACGAAGACAAGAATGTCAGCCCCTGGCAGATGGTGGAATTCGTCAATACACAGATTCCGGAGATACCCGTTTATGCCATGGTACGCAGCGGCGGCACTCGGGAGCAACTGCAAACGTTGATGGTCAACGGCTTCCCGGTGGTCATAGAAAAGGGCTATGAACCTTCAGGCTACGATTGGATGGGGCATTACCTCTTGCTGAGCGGTTACGACGATTCCCTGGAAGAATTCAACAGCATGGACAGCTACAAGGGACCGAATACCCGCTACAGCTACGTGGACATTGATCATTACTGGCAGCACTTCAATTACCAGTACATCGTGCTATACACGGTCAATCGCGAAGAAGAATTGATGGAATTGCTAGGTGATGACGCCGATGAATGGCAAAATCACATCAACGCTCTGGAGATGGCGCGGGCGGAAGCGATTCAAGATCAAGCAGATGCCCATGCCTGGTTCAATATGGGCAGTAATTTCGTCAGCCTGGGAATGTACGATGCCGCGGCGCAGGCTTACGACAGGGCGATTTCGCTCGGCTTACCCTGGCGCATGTTCTGGTACCAGTTCGGTACTTTCGAGGCTTATTACCACACCGAGCGTTACGACGACATGATCCGCATTGCGCGGCAGAATCAGAATGACGGCGGCGGCCAATATGTCGAGGAGACCTACTATTATCTGGGCATGGCGCGCGAGGGTCGCGGCGAAACTGACAAGGCGCTGCAGAATTATATCGCCGCGCTCACCTTCAACCCCAATTTTACGCCTGCGCGCGAGGCGCGGGATCGACTGCGGGCGGCGCAGAACGATGGCTGACGCCGCTCAAAAATGCTTCGTCATCTTGGGCAGTGGAAGTGCCCGCCACATTAAGACGCGCCTTTCTGCTCGATTTACGAAATCTCTCGCATATACTTTCCCGCCATGACCTGGCTCAGATAAACGGCGCCAGCATATACGGCGATGACCGTCGCCGTTTCCAGTAGCGGATCGTAGTCACCATCAGTAAGTTCCGACATATAGAAACTGACCAGGTAAGCCGGCGAAAACAGGTGAACAACGGTGGCAGTTAGGGCTCCCATGGCGAGCTTATATGCCCACGGGTTTGCAATCTCCTCGAAGAATCTGCCAGTGACGATCGTCATCGCTATTCCTATTAGGAGAGAGGCGAAGAGCCTGACAAATAACCCCGTTCCCCCGCCAAAGAATACGGCGAGAATAAGCGCCTGTGTAATCTTGTTCAAGTCAGCATTCGCGAAGTCCAACAGGAAAAACAGAGAAAAGAGGAAGCCGCCGACGCTGCTGATAACGGTACCGTAATAGGTCATGCGCAGCGCCATTCTTAAGCGCGGGTTATTTATCCGCAAGTGCTTGTCGGGCCGCCATCGACTTAACACGGTGAAGTCCTCTCCTTAGGCTCTCCGTGCTTCTTTTGCGCTGAATCGAGCGCTCTCTGAACTTTTGCTGGACTCAGGCAAACTCAGGCCTCAAGAATGCCTCGTTCACCGCGAACAACTCATCCACCATCGACTGAATCTCCCGCAACGAGCATACCGCTGCCGTCAGCGGCGAATACGCCACCGCCTGATAGATCAGCCGCCGGTCGCCCTTGAGGATGCCTTCTACCGCCATCTCCTCAATCTGCGAGTAGAGATTCGTCAGAGGCGTTACCGATTGAGGCAGTGCGCCGACCGCGACCGCTTCCAAACCACCGCGCGAAACCCAAACCGGCACTTCGACACAGGCGTTGTTCGGCAAATTGTCTACCAAACCCTTATTGGGCACGTTCCCGTTGAACTTGAAGGGCTCACCGCCTTCCATCGCGTTGATGATATAAGCGGCGTATTCATGACCGCGCTCGAGGTCGATCTCGTCCTGCTGGAACCAGGCGTGAATATCATCGCGCCAGTCGCTTTCGCGCCGGCGATATTCCTTGAGGATGTAGGCGTGCTCTCCCGGATTCCAATTGGTGCCATGCGTGGCGTATCTTTCGATCAAGTCTGGGCGTTTGCGGAACCACCAGTTGTACTCGGAGTTATGCCCGCTGGATTCGGTGACGTAATAATCCAGCGCCAGGTACATCTCATTGCGCACCTGCTCGGTATTGTAGATGTCTTCATTGTCGCTTATCGCGCGGTGGATCAGTGGATAAGCGTCTTCGCCGTTCCAGGTATAGTCGATGAACCAGGCTGTGTGGTTGATGCCGGCGCAGGTGTAGTTGATCTCGTCGTAGGGCGCGCCAATCCAGCTTGCCAGCATCTTCGAGGTGCCTTGCACACTGTGGCATAAGCCGGTAACGCGAATATCGGTCTCAATGTCCATTGCCCGACAGAGCATCGCCATCGGATTGGTGTAATTCAGCATCAAGGCGTTGGGGCAATAGCATTCCATATCGCGGGCGATATCGACCAAGACCGGGATCGTACGCAGCGAACGGAATATGCCTGATACGCCGCGCGTATCGCCGACGTTCATATCGACGCCGTATCTCATCGGAATCTCGATATCATGCCGCCAGACATCGGTCGAGCCGACCAAAATGGTGACGACCACATAATCGGCGCCGCGCAGCGCCTCAACACGGTCCATCGTCGCGCTAACGGTGGCGGGATACTCTCCCGCTTCTACAATGCGAGTTATGGCGCGCTTGGCGAAGTCGAGCCGCTCGGCATCGATATCCATCAGCGCGATCTCGGCGCCCCCGAGCAGGGGAAAGGTCAAAATGTCCTTGACGAGCTTGCGTGTGAAGCCGAAGCTGCCGGCGCCGATAAATGTGATCTTGGGCATGGGTGATTCTCCATGTTTGGGGTAGGTGAAATTAGCCGGATTTTGTCGCCATGTCTAGAAATTCTTGCCAGCCGTAATAAGTACCGACTCCCTTGTCATCGACATAGCCGATGCGGCACTCGCGCATTTCTTCATCTGTTACCTGTCGCTGCTTGACCATCTCAATAAACGCCTCGCGATCGGGTGATTCAATGCCAGTCCGGACGACATCAAGGTAGCGGACTTCGACCAATTTGCCGTAGCTGAATCCGCGCACTTGCCGACCACTCGGTTCAAAGAGCGCGTACTTTTTCATTTTCATCTCACAATCCTGTGCTTACGCCATTCTTGCACGTAGTCCCAATATAGCATCGGTGAAATCAGAAGTATATATTTGCTCTCCCCTACCTCGTATATGTCAAACAAGACTTGCTTATGGCGCGCCGCCTCATCACTTGGAATGAACCCCATACTTCGACTTCTACTCTGTCTTCGATGAAGATCCATTCCGTGATCAAGCATGTTGCGTATAGCCTCAGCGACCCAGCGAGGATGCCAGCCAAAAGGAAGCTCTCGTTCAAAGGCATCGCCCATGATCATCCTGAAACCATACTCAAAGCGGGCTTTGGGCTCTTTGACTTCCGCCACCAATTCGAATAAGTTCGAGATGATTAAGGCAGTGTCCAGTCATGTATCGCGTCTTTCTGCTGATACAGTAAATCCCCCGAGCGTATTGCCATTTCAATCGCTTCATCGTTTCCAGTATACTGGAGTTGGTCCTCCATTCTCATGACCCCGTAAGCAGCGCCTGCAAGCGCTACTCAATCAAGCCCTCCAGCCGATCCACCAGTCCCTCCAGCACCTTGAAAGTCTCCTCAACTGCCAGCGGCGTCGACATATCCACACCAGCCGCGCGCAGCACATTGATGGGGTAGTCGGCGTTGCCAGCTCGCAGGAAGTTCCGATAGCGCCCCACGGCATCGGCATCGTCACCAGCAAGTATGGCGTTCGCCAGCGCATGCGCCGCCGATATCCCGGTGGCGTATTGGAAGGTGTAATAGGCCTCATAGAGATGGCCGAATTGCGCCCAGGTGATGCCCGTACGCTTCGGATCATCGCTCATCGTCTCGCCATAACCCTCGGCGTAAAACTCAGACATGATCTGATTCAGCGTCTCCGGCGTCAGCGGCTCGTCTTTTTCCATGCGCGAATGCACTTCGAATTCGAAGCGGGCGAGCGTCGGCATGATGAAGAAGTAGCGGTGGATATTGTCCATCGCCTCTTGAATCAGCGCCAATTGGAAATCACGGTCATTGTTGCGGGCGAAGAGATGTGCCCTCACCATCGCTTGATTGAAATTAGAGGCGACCTCGGCGGCGAACATTGAATAATGGCTGTAAACAAAGGGCTGATGCGCGCGGGTGTAGTGGCTGTGCATCGAATGGCCTAGCTCGTGCGCCAGCGTACTCATCGAGCTGAGGCTGCCATCAAAACTCATCATGATGAAAGGATGGCTGTCATAGGTGCCGAAGGAAAAGGCGCCCTCGGATTTACCATCGTTGATGGCGTAATCGACCCAGCGCTCTTCCAGGCAGCCCCGACGCAGCGCCTCCACATAATCCGCGCCCAATGACGCCATCCCGCTCGCGATCATGTCAACGGCATCGGCAAAAGAAAGCTTGGGGTCCTTCGTTGTCAGCGGCGCCCACAAATCGTAAGGATGAATCGCCTCGTGGCCCATCACACGCCGCCGCACATCCCAATAGCGATGCCAGGTGGGGATATGTTTTTTGTAGGTGTCGATCAGGTTGTGGAAGACTTCTATCGGGATGTTGTTAGGCACTAGTTTGGAATGCAGCACGCTCTCATAACCGCGCAGACGCGCCAGTACTACATTGCGCTTGACCGATGCCAGGTAGGCAGTCGCCAGTGTATTGTTGAACTTCAAAAAACTGTCGGCATAGTTGTTCCAGGCCGTCTTGCGTATTTCGCGGTCGCTATCGGAAAGCAGCTTGTCACGCGTGCTTTGTACCAGGGACAGTTCTTCGCCGGCGCTATTATTGGCTGGTGCAAAGGTCATATCCATATCGGTCAGCGCGTTGCGGATGCTCTCGATGCGGCTGAGCGGATCCGACAGCAGACCCAGCACCGCTTCAACCTCGGTCGAGAGCACATGTTTCTTCTTGCGCAAGAGGTCGTCGATATGCTGCTGATAGAGCTTCAATTCATCCAGTTTCATCCAGTCCAGCAGTACCGCTTCATCCATCGCCAGCAGCTCGGGATAATCGAAGGACGAAGCCGCCATAAATTGCCCAGCCAGCCCTTGCGCTTGCCCCAGCATGCCTTTGATCTCTTCATGATTGCCATCACAGGCTTGCCACATCACCGGATACATGTAGAGCTTCCAGACGCGGCGGGCGAGGGCGGAGTGGAAGTCGAACCACTCGGCTAGTCGGGCGGGATTCTGCGAAAGCGTGCCATTGAACGCGGCGGTGTCAGCAAGGGCGGCCGAGGTGGCTTCGTACTCGTCGCGCCAGGCCTCGAACGAGGGGAAGACGCTTTCGTGATTCCAGGTGGATTCGACCGGCACGTCGGCGCGTGCGGGAACTGTAGACATGGAGAATGCCCTTTCGATCATTTATGGGGAATGTCATCAAGCTCAGGATTCTACTTGTGCGGAATTGAATTGACCAGCGGAGGGCTGCACGCCAGTCTGAGCCGGCATGACCTGTCAATGCGCTGAAAATGCAAGGCGTCGCCTATTTCACCCGCCACTCAAATGGCATGATGAACTGCGCGCGATGGCTCAACTGCTCGACGCCCTGCGCCACGTACTTGACCAACGCCGCGGGATTCTGCTCGGCCACCTGCACGCCAATCGGCTTGCCCTTTTCACGGATCAAGACCGACGGCGCCGTTTCCGGCAGCTTCGCCAACTCACGCGCCTTGTCGATGGCCCTTTGCAGATTGCCCAGTTCATCGACCAAGCCATTTTGCAGCGCCTGCTCTCCGGTCCAGACGCGACCGCCACCGATGGCATCGATCTCGTCGCTCGACTTGCCGCGGCTCTCCGCCACCCGTCCCAGGAACTGCTCATAAATGTGGTCGATGCTGGCGCGAATCATATCGCGCTGCGCATCGCTGAAGCGTTTTTCGCTGGCGATCAAATTAGCGTTGTCGCCGCGCAAGTAGGAAAAGGAGTTGAAGTGCAACTTCTTTAACATGTCGTTATTGACCAGCTTGCCCATCAGTACGCCGATTGAGCCAGTGACTGTGCCGGGTTGCGCCACAATCCAGTGTGCTGGAGTAGCGATGTAATAGCCACCAGATGCCGCCACGCCGCCCATAAAGACCACTAACGGTCTTGACTTGGCAAATTCCTCCAGCGCCGATGCCATTGACTCTGACGCAGTCGCCGAACCGCCGCCGCTGTCGATGTACAGCACCAAAGCGCCGCACTGCGGGTCTCGCATGAGGTGACGCACCTGCTGATTCAAGGTGATGTCACCCAACCGTTCGCCGCCGACGAAGGGTATCGGGATCGGCATATCGCTGGGCGGGGATGCGCTTTCGCCATCGACGATCGCGCCGCCGGCATAAACCACGCCTACGTACTTGCCGCTGAAGTCCCGCTCCAGCAGATAGACCTGCCCATCCGCCTCTTCCCACATGGTGATTTTGGTGACACCGAGGTACTCGAGCAGCTGCTCCTCGTTCATGATCCCGTCGACGTAGCCTTTGTCCAGCGCAGCGTCGCCCATGTGCAAGGCGCCATCGATCATGTACTTCACTTCATCCGGCTTCATCTTGCGCGTGGCGGCGATTCCCTCAACGACCGTCTCATAGATCGAGTCCAGCAACCAATTGGTCTGCTCCTTGCCTTCGGGTGATGGCTCCGTCCGCGTCAGCATATCGGCAGCGCCTTTGTAGGGGGATATCGCTACCGCGTCAAATTGCAAGCCGACCGCGCCCAAGCCGTCCTTGAGGAAGACCTGCTGGCTGAAAAGACCGGATGTCTCCAGCATGCCACCAGGCGGCAGCAGAATTTCATCGCAGGCGCTCGCCACGTAATATTCCATCGTGCGGTAGCCCGGCGCAAAACTCAGGGCACGCTTGCCATTGTCGCGCAAGCGCATGATCGCGTCGCGCATCGTCTGCAAGTCGGCAGTGCTGGCGGACAAGCCGCGGAAATACAAGATCACACCCAGTGGCCGCGGGTCTTCGCTAATGCGCTCCAGCGCGCTGACGAACTCCATCAGGCTCATGGGCGGCGCGCCCAAGATCTGTCGTTGAATTAAGTTGCGCTCCTTGGGCACCGGCGCGAAGGAAGACGGTACTTTGATCATGACATAGTCGATCGCCCGGACGCGCGCCCGCTGCATATTGAGCAGGCTGGTGCTGACTTGCTGGAATATGCGCATGGTTTTGGACATGATGGTATTTCCTCTAAATGAGTGTGAGGCTTATTCTTCTTCTACGTATTCAATCGCGCCGATGTCGCAGCTCGCGCCAAGAACCGATGCTGCCAAGACTGCGATACCAGAACTATCGACGTGAGCAAGCGCAGGCATTGATTCATTTTGCCCCACCAGCCGCGACTGAATCATTTTAACAGACACGCAGAATTATGTTATGCTACGAGCAAATGAGTCATAAGGCAAAGAAATCATGGCCATTCAACAGCAGTTGCACACTGTTGATACCGTCTGGGAGTTGGCTCACGCGTCAGAACACGATACCAAACGCTTTTACTTGATCGACGGGGAGCTCTTTGAGATGTCGCCTGCGAACAGACAGCATGGGCGGCTTGCACTCACGATAGGCAGCATGCTAATGCGCTTCGTAGAAGAGCGCGACTTGGGCGAAGTGAACGTAGAAGTGGGTTACCACCCGACTGAGGACCGCCACACACTGCTCGCTCCCGATGTTGCCTTCGTGAGCCGGGCCCGCATCAGCCAGCACCCGCAAGAGAAATACATCGCGCTTATGCCGGACCTGGCGGTGGAAGTCGTTTCGCCTTCCAATTCGATCCAGCAAATGCGCAGAAAAGCCGCTATCTATTTGGACAACGGAGCAAGTTTGGTTTGGATTGTCCTGCCTGCGGAAAAAGGCGTCGATGTCTGCCGCGCAGCTGCCGGCTCGCGCCTGGATATCGAATTTGTCGGAGGTGATGGCATACTATCCGGCGAAGACATTCTGCCCGGCTTTGAGTTGGCAATGTCGCGCTTGTTTCCGCCCGAGGCCGATAGCTAGCGCCGTCTCGCTAAATCTCATTACCCAACCGCTGAATATGCGCGATTGTCCCCGCGATGCCCTCCGCCAGTGGCGTCTCATACACCGTCTCGAAGCTCGACCGCAGCGCGCTATCGTCAAAGCCAGCCGGAAAGGGCAGGGGATTATCCGCCACCTCAATTGCCGCGTCCGGCAAGATGCCTGTAGCAACATCGACAAAGTCCGCCACCGGCGCCGGCTGTCCACCCAGGTTGAATCCGTGCGCGCCAGCCAGCGGCTGCTCGGCCGCCGAAATGAATTGCCGCGCTACATCGGGCGCCAACTGAAACTGCATCGTTCCGCTGAAGCCAATTTTGTAAGGCTCGCCCTTGGAAGCTGCTACTAGCGCGTGGGTGGGCTCGCTCGTCATACCTTGATCACGCCCAACGCCGTAGACGGTGTATGGTCGCAGGCAAGTGCTGGAGATACCGTGATCGTAGAAGTATACTTTGGCAGTCTGTTCATTGCAGACCTTGTAGGCGCCATAGAGCGTGCGCGGATGCTGCGGCGCGTCGTTGGAGATCAAGCCCGGCGGAAAGTCCGAGGGCGGTCCGTAAACGCCGATTGACGAGGCGAAGGCGATATGTTCGACGCCATGTTCGCGCGCCGCCTCGAAGATATTGACGGTGCCTGTGACGTTGACCTCCGCCCCGAGCACCGGATTGGCGCGGCAGAATGGCACTTGCAGCGCCGCCAGATGAATGACATGGGTGACCTCATGGTCGGCGAAGACCGCTTTCACCGCGGCTGTATCGCGCAAGTCGCCCTGTACGAAGGTGATGTTTCGCTGTTCCTCCGCGGTCATGAGCCAGTCGATGCGATGGCGATCCGTACTCTGATCGAAATTCACCGCCTGCTTTCCGCCAAGCTGTAAATAGTAGAGTGCCCAAGCGCCGATGCAGCCCATGCCACCGGTGACGAGATAGGTATCCGCCATGTCTATGCCTCGACCATTCGATTGACCAGCTTGCCCAGCCCTTCAACTTCTACAGTGTACTCATCACCCGGTTGCAGCCAAACCCTCGGATCCATGCCCAGAATGACGCCCTCAGGCGTACCGGTGCTGATGACATCGCCCGGGTTGAGCGTCATGATATTACTCGCGTAAGCGATGACTTCGGCGACGCTGAAGATCATATCGGCCGTATTGCTATCCTGCCGCAGCTCGCCATTCATCCAGCCTTTTATCGATAGATTCTGCGGATCGCGGATCTCGTCTGCCGTGACTACGTAGGGTCCCACCGGCAAGAATTTATCCAGCGTCTTGCCGAGCAGCCATTGGCCGCTGCGCATCTGCAAATTGCGCTCACTGAGATCGTTCATATTGCAATAGCCGAACACAAAATCGAGAGCCTCATCAACCGAGACATTGCGCGCCGTCGCGCCCATCACAACGCCCAGTTCAGATTCATAGTCGACCGTCGTCCAATCGGCCTGCAGCGGAATGTCTTCGTTCGGCGCGGCGATAGTGTTGTTGAATTTGCTGAATAGTACGGGCTCTTCCGGCGGCGCCATGCCTGATTCCGCGGCGTGCTTGCTATAATTCAAGCCGACGCAGAGGATCTTGCCCGGATTGGGTACAGCGGCCGCATAGGTCAAGTCAGCTTCGTTAAGATAAAGTGCCGCGTCATTTGCCGCATCGAGCAGTGCGCTCAACGCCGGAATCGCCGCCGATCCCTGCGCATATAAGGCATCCGCGCTCGTCGGGCATTGCATCCCAGTAGCCGCCGCTGCCGCCGCAACATCGAGTATTCCGCGCTCCGTCTTAATGCCGAGCTTGATGCCATCGTCTGTAGTGAAGCTTGTAAGAATCATGTCCGTCCTTCTTAGCTTCTAATCCAATAGGCGCGTATTTTACCGCTTTGGCGTGGGGCAGGGCAATGACAGATGCCCCAGCGCTCGGGAGACTTTAGTTTCGCGAGCGTGGCTTACTTCTGCGCCGCCTCTGCCTCGAGCCGCTCCATCTCTTCTTCATACCAACTCTTGCGCTCGGCATCGAATTTCATCACGCGGAAATACTCAGCGTATTCCACGCCGACCATCTTGCCGCCATCGCGATTGCTCTGTACAACCCACTTCCTTGCACCGTTTTCGAAGTCATCGCCCGCGCCGATCTGCGAGACATGCGCGCCCAGCGCCGTCATCTTCAAGTCGATCGCGCAGCTAATGTCATGAAAGTGCGTCGGCTCCTGCGTAAGGCACATATAGAGCTCGCCGACCTTATGCGGCTCATAGCCTTCCGCCAGCAATTCTGGAAAGATCGGGCGGGTTTCGGCGCTGGGGAATGTGGCGTAGACGGTGGCTTCACCGGCGGCCCGGTGGTCGGGATGGTTGATATAACTGGCCTGTACAAAGAATGTAGTCGGATCCTGGCAGACCACGCGATAGGCTTTGGTCTCGCGGATGATCCGCGTGATGTCGCGCCGCAATTCCAGCGTCGCTTGCAGGCAGCCGTCGGGGTATCCGAGGAAGCGTACATCGTTCACGCCGACGCGGGCAGCCGCTTCGATTTGCTCGGCGCGCCGCAGTTCGACGATTTCATCCCGCGTCAGATTTGGATCGTTGCTGCCTGAGCCGCCATCGGTGATGATAACATAGGTCACCGTAGCGCCCTCATCGCGGATCCAGCGCGCCACGCTGCCCGCCAGGCCAAATTCGATATCGTCATGATGGGCGGCGGTTACCACAATATGATAGGGTTCGTCTCGCTGTGGAATCGCCTGAAGTTTGTCGTAGTCGACTGTCATTGCTTGTCCTTTTCCTTTTCTTGTTACATTCGGCTGCTTGCCCAATGATGACAGACTGCTAATGGTCTGTCGTCGCGCCAGTTCAGCTAGTTGCGCTGTTGAGGCAGGGCTAGTTTGTATATTCTAGTGCCCCAATGTTTCTGCTAATGTTATTTGAAGTTTTGATCGAATCACAGAGCAAACTGCGCGCCGCGCAACTCACAAGACTCCATGAGCGGCGAAAGACTAAGGCCACGTTCGCAGCGCCGACTCTGATTTGAGGAATGGACTCATGGCGCGTCATCACCGACTTCTGTGGTCGGTCTGCATCGGGCATCTCACCAATGATGTTTTCGCGTCGATGACGCCGGTTCTGCTGACCTTCCTGGCAGCGGGCATCATGCCCATGAATAACATCCAGATCGGCCTGGCGGTCAGCCTTGCCCAGTTGATGGGCGCTTTGACGCAGCCATTCTTCGGCATCCGCGCCGACCGCAGCGGCGGTCGCTGGCTCGGCTCTGTCGGACTTTTATTCCATGTCGGCATGTTCACCCTGGCCGTAATCCTCGCCGCGCTAACCAGACAATACTGGCTGATGTTCGTGCCCATGGTCATCGCCACCATCGGCAGCGGCGCTCTGCATCCAGTCGGCGCGCTGCACGCCGCCGAAGCCGTTCCCAGGCGCTCCGCCTTCAACATGGCGCTCTTCTTCTTGATGGGGCAGATGGGTTTGGCACTGGGACCGGCCGTCGCCGGCATCCTGCTGGAACTGGCAAATCCCGACCTGCTGGGGTCGATGGGCGATCTGGTTGGACTGCCTTACTTCGGAATTCAGGACAACGTGACGCCGATCATTCTGCTTTCAGTGCTATCGATCCCTGCCATTCTGCTGATGGGCACCAGCATTCCGCGACACCACGAACATCACGCAGAGCAGAGCAAACGCAAATCCGAGCGCGAAAGCGGGACGAAGCAGCATTTCCCCTTGCTGGCATTCATCATCTTGGGGCTGATCGTGCTCCTGCGCGGCTTGGGACAGCAGGGCTCGGTCGCCTTTGTGCCAGTTCTCTTTGAGCAGAAGGGCTGGGATCCAGCCGCCTATGGCACCATCACCAGTTCCTACTGGATCGCCTCCGCCCTGTCGGGCTTGCTGTTTGGGCGGCTGGCTGATCGCTTTGACCGGCGCAAGGTGATGATGCTGAGTATGGTCTTGTCGGCGCCGGCTTTCTTTCTGCTGCCCGCCTACGAAGGCGTTTTCGCTTTCTTGCTGGCGATCGCTGCCGGCGGTTTATCCGGCGGCGCGCACAGCCTGATTGTGGTGATGGCGCAAGACCTGATCCCACTGCGCAAGGGCTTCGCCTCCGGCGCGATCCTCGGTTTTGTCTTTGCCACCGGCGCCATCGGCTCGCTGGCCATCGGCATTATTTCTGAGCAAATCGGACTTGCGTTAACGTTCCAGATCGTCGCGCTAATGATCGCGGTCGCTGGTGTGTTCAGCTTGCTCCTGCCCCGGCAAACGAAGCCCTAGGGCAAGCAAGATGCCCAAATTCCTCTACATCTCCCTGATGCGCCTGCCAACGGAAAAGGCGCACGGATTGCAAATCATGCAGAATTGCGAAGCCTTTGCCGCCGCCGGCTGTGAGGTGACCTTGTGGGTCGCGCGCCGCTGGAATACCCGCGAGCTGCGACAGGTGCAGAACCCCTTCGCTTATTATGGCGTTGAGGCAAATTTCCGCATCCGCCGGATTCCCTGCATTGATCTCTTCCCGCTCTTCCCGCCTGACGGGCTGGGCGCGAGGCTCGCTTTCTATCTATTGCTTATGTCGTATGCCCTCGTAAGCCTTGGCCTCCTGCTATTCATCCGCGCAGACATTTATTACAGTCGCGATGAATTCATTCTCGCGCTGCTATCCTGGTTCAAGGCGAAGCGTTCACTGGCCTACGAGGCACACTTATTCGCGCCATCCGGCCGCGGCGCGGCGCTGCAGCGCTATGTGTCTGCACGCGTCGGCAGTGTCATCGCTATCACCGTGCGCTTGCGGGAAGACTTGATCGCCGAGCGAAATGCCGATCCCGCCCGCACGATCGTCGCCCACGATGGCATCCGCCGCGCACGCTTTGCCGACCTGCCTAGCCAGGCAGTGGCGCGGCAGCAACTCGGCTGGCGCGAAGGCGCCTTCATAGTCGGCTATGTCGGCCGCCTGCACACCATCGGCATGGACAAGGGCGTCGGCAAGCTGGTTGAGGCGCTGGCGGCGGTCGAAGGCGCGCATCTGGCATTGGTAGGCGGACCTGACGATATGGCTGAGTCATTGAGGCGGCGGTGGCTGGCGCTAGGCTTGCCTGACGAACGCTTCCTTTACGCCGGGCAAGTTCGTCCCGCTGACGTGCCACTGCACTTGAGCGCCTTTGACGTCAGCGCAATGCCCCATCCATTCACCGAACATTTCGCATACTACACCTCGCCACTTAAACTTTTCGAATACATGGCGGCTGCGCGAGCCATCGTCGCGACCGACCTGCCCGCCTGGTCCGATGTCGTCTCTGACGGTGAGACGGCGCTCCTGCCGCCGCCTGATGACACCGCTGCTTGGACGGCTGCCATCGACCGACTCCGCTGCGATTCCGATCTGCGTCATAGACTTGGCACGGCTGCTCGCGAGCGGGTTATGGCGCTCTATACCTGGGATGCCCGCGCCGAGAAAATACTGGCGCACATCCGCACGCTAGGGTCCGCCGCACAGGACTAGCGCCGCCGCCTTGGCGTCTTCCTGCACGCCGGCAAGACTGTTGAAGTTTCGCCCTCCCGCCATCGACAGATTGCCTATAGAATGCTGCGGTTTGCACGTCATTGGAGATGAAAGAAATATGCGACTCGGAATCATAGGCCTGCCCAATAGCGGCAAGACCACGATCTTCAACGCCTTGACCGGCGGCGACTATCAAACCAGCGCCGCATCGTCCGGGCAATTCGAGATAAATACGGCCACGGTGCGCGTACCCGACGATCGTATCGACCACCTCAGCACGATCTACCGGCCGCGTAAGACCACCTACACGCACATCACCTACGCTGACATTGGTGGACTCGAAGAAGGTATAGGTGAGGGCGGATTGGCTGGGCAAGTCCGAAGTGAGCTGGCGCAAGTCGATGGCTTTCTGCATGTGCTGCGCAACTTTGAGGACAGCCGTGTGCCCCATCCCTACGGCGAAAATAACCCGGCGCGAGACCTTGAGACGATCGATGGCGAATTCCTGCTGATGGACATGCTCAGCGTCGAGGCGCGCCTGGAGCGTATTGAGAATGAGTTGCGCGTCAAAGGCAAGAAAGCCGACAAATGCCTGGCGGACGAAAAGCCGCTCTTTGAGAAACTAAAAGCGCATCTTGAATCCGAGCAGCCCCTGCGCAGCCTGGGCCTGAGCCGGACAGAAGACAAGCTGATACGCGGCTTCGGATTCTTAACCCGCAAGCCGGTCCTGGTCGTGATCAACACGGGAGACGAAGCGCTTGATCCAAACAAGCTGATTCAGCTGACCTATCCCATGACTGCGCTAGTAGGCATTCAAGGGGCGCTCGAAGCGGAGATCGCGCAGCTTGATTCAACCGACGCCGCGCTCTTCATGGCAGAATATGGAATCAGCGAACTCTCGCGCTCCAAGGTGATTCGACTTTCGTACGACCTGGTGGGCATCCGCTCCTTCTTTACCGTCGGTCAAGACGAGGTGCGTGCTTGGAGCATCGCGGCTGGCGCCACCGCCCCGCAAGCGGCTGGTGTCATCCACAGCGATCTTGAACGCGGATTCATCCGAGCCGAGGTCTTCCGCTACGCCGATATGGCAGAACTTGGCAGCGAATTCGCCATCAAAACTGCCGGCAAGCAGCGGCTCGAGGGCAAGGAATACCACGTACTGGATGGTGACATTCTCAATATCAGGCATAGCTCGTAGTCCAAGCCATGCTTGACCTGCTGGGCTACCGCCGCCATGTCAGCGACCTGTACTCCGCCATTCGCGCTGGCGGGACCAACGAATCGACTCATGCGCTCTGGCGACAGCAGCGCGACCAGTTGTTCGCCCAACATCCACAATCCGCGTTGGACAGCCATCAGAAACGCGTCTTCAGGGGTTTGACCTACTTCAACTACGATCCCGCCTATGATGTCCTCGGCGACTTCCAATCGAATTCAGCGGACGCGCCATTGAAATATGAGTTGGGTGAAGACGGCGCTACGGAGCTGTCGCCCATCGGGCAGGTCTCATTTAGCTTGCCAGTAGGCAGGGCATCGTTATCAGCGTATTGGATCTCGGGCTACGGAGGTGGAATTTTCATTCCCTTCGGCGATTCCAGCAACGGCACATTGACCTATGGCGGCGGTCGCTATCTTTACGACAGCATCAAAGGCGCTGATCTGGGAACACGTGATGGAAAGCTCATCATGAATTTCAACTACGCCTACCATCCCTCCTGTGCCTACAACGCGCGCTGGACCTGCCCCCTGCCACCGCCTCAGAACAAGCTCCCCTTCGCCATTCCCGCCGGCGAGAAACTTTCACGCAGTCCCTAGCCCCGCTCCAGCAACTGCGCCAAAGCCGATTCCGCCGTGAAGCGGTCGACATCGGCGGCACACATAAGCCGTGAAAGCGCTTCGTCGTAACGCTCCGATTGCAGGAGCGCGCTAAGCTCCGTCTCGTCCAGCGCCGCGTCGGCGAAGAGCGTACGGACCTTGCGCTTCGCTTCAACCTGCATGAACAGATACATGCCGAATGCGAAAAGCGTCGCCATCAGCAGCAGATTGACCACGAAGAAAAGGAGCATGCTCACGTCCTCTACTCAAGACCTCTCTAGCAGGTGGCGTCTTTGCCGTCTGTGCCGAATACGCTCAGCCGATTCTCGTTGTTCGGCAGCGGCTCAGCACTCTGGGGTCGGTAGTGAAATTGCAGCGCCCAGCGCCTTCTGTGAGAGCGGGTAGGCGGCGTACCGTGATGCAGCAAACAATGGAATAGCAAGCAGCCACCCGGCGGCAGTGGCACCGCAACACTCTTTCCCACCTGCACATCGGTATCGCAAATCTGCCAGTCGCGGCGCGTCCAATGCAGCATCGGGCCCTCGTGATGGCTGCCCGGGATGACCATCATGCAGCCATTCTCCGGCAGGGCTTCGTCCAGCGCAATCCAGGCGCCGACGATCGTAGTGTCGGTCGGAAAGTCGAAGTAAGCCATATCTTGATGCCAGGGTTTCTCACGGCCGATCCGCGGCGGTTTCAGCATCGCCATATCTTGCGAGAGGACGGGCGCTTCACCCATAATCCGCGCGACCACGTCCAGCAATTCAGAATTCTCAGCGACAGCTTCGAGACGCGTGTCGAAGTCTATGATCGGCATCATCTTGCGCACACTGTCCAGGCGTTCTTCGTCGGGCAGCTCAGCGAAACCGTCGCCAACGACCGACTCAAACATGATATGGTTCCGGTCACGGCGCAGAATCAGGTCGCGCACTGCGGCGCGAGCCGACTCAATAGC
Source organism: Phototrophicaceae bacterium (assembly GCA_965223515.1). GTDB lineage: Bacteria > Chloroflexota > Anaerolineae > Aggregatilineales > Phototrophicaceae > UBA6055. The sequence goes on along the minus strand of CBDCWK010000002.1, from coordinate 1,901,561 downwards.
CGAGCCATCTATCGCGTTGTGAATGACCATGAATCCCAGCGCGTGGAACAGCTCGATATCGGTCTCGCTGACGGCGCCGAAGCCATTAATGCCGCTCGTAATCTGATCGCTGAATTCGTATAAGCCTTCAGGCGGCGCCTCAATGCGGTACTCGTCCAGACTCATGTCGCTCTCCACAATATCGCAGTAGACTGTCGCGCTCGCTTCGCTAGCCGTATTGACGCAGAAAATGCCGCTCGATGCTGTCGGCCACTTGCAGCCAATGGTCAGTATCGAGCAGGGCGACTTCCTCGTCCGTCCAGAAATTGTATGCGATCTCGCTCGCTTCGGAATCGGCCGGTTTCTCACGCACCAGCGCCCAAGCCTCCGGGCACCGTCCATAATAGTGCTCAACCAACTCAGCCATGATGGCGTTGACGGTCGCGCTGACCAGATAGCCAATCCGCGGCGGCAGCGGACCCGGCTGCAATGCAAATGCCAGATCAGACAGCGCCTTCATGTAATTTGCCGCGCCGGGATATTCGAAATCCCTTTGTGCCTCCGGCGGCAGGCGGGCGGGCGCCGTCCCCGTATTCACCATCTGCATCAAAATCTGCCGCGCGAAGGCGCCATCGGGATAGTAAGTTTCAAAAGTCTCGAGGTAGGACTGCGCCCTCTCGATGACCACCGCCAGCGCCAGATAAAACTCCATGCCGACGAAGAGTGTTTTCAGCAGAAATTGACACTGCTCGGGGTTGCGCTTTTCGGCGGCTTGTCGCAATTGATCGAGCGCATTGGGCTCAGTAATCATGCCATGCCATCTGTCTTTAGCACTCTTGAACTTACGATAACACAGCGCAGGCGCAGAACAAAGCTGTTCGCCAGTGGCAACTGCAAGGTCACACGGGAGATATGCTGGCATTGTTGCTATAATCGGTCTGGATACGAGAACGCGAGCAAAAGGATAAAACCATGGCAATTGCAACACCCGACACGTGTACAAACACCATCGCAGAATACCTCGGCGATGAAGCCGATTACCTGCTGAACCACGTATCACGCACCATCCCGCGGGAGAGTCTGGCTCTCCCGGGATCCGATTTCACTGAGCGTGTCTGGCTGGATAGCGACCGCAACCCGCAGGTCATCCGCAGCTTGCAGCAAATCTATAGCACTGGGCGTCTGGGCGGGACGGGCTACGTCTCGATTCTGCCCGTCGATCAAGGCATTGAACACTCAGCTGGCGCGTCCTTCGCGCCCAACCCGGCTTACTTCGACCCGGCCAATATCATCGAGCTGGCGCTGGAAGGCGGCTGCAACGCCGTGGCATCGACCTTCGGCGTACTCGGCATGACCGCGCGCCGCTACGCCCATCGCATCCCCTACATCGTCAAGATCAACCATAACGAGTTGGTCACCTATCCCAACTCGCACGAGCAGATCATGTTCGGCACCATCAAGCAGGCTTGGGATATGGGCGCGGTCGCTGTCGGCGCAACCGTCTATTTCGGCTCGGAAGATTCCAATCGACAAATGGTCGAGGTGGCAGATGCCTTCGCCTATGCCCACGAGCTTGGCATGGCGACTATCCTCTGGTGCTACATGCGCAATTCCGCCTTCACCGTGAACGGTGTCAACCACGAGAGCAGCGCCGATCTAACCGGGCAAGCCAATCACCTGGGTGTCACGCTAGGCGCCGATATCGTCAAGCAGAAGCTGCCTACGCAGACCGGCGGTTACCAGGCGCTCAACAGCGGCGACTCTTCCTACGGCAAGCTCGATGAGCGCATCTATAGTCAACTCAGCAGCGACCATCCAATTGACCTCACCCGTTATCAGGTCGCCAATGGATACATGGGCAAGGTCGGCTTGATCAATTCGGGCGGCGCCAGTGGCGCCAACGATTTCGCCGAGGCGGTCAAGACGGCAGTGATCAATAAACGCGCCGGCGGCATGGGCTTGATCAGCGGACGCAAAGCCTTCCAGCGACCGATGGCGGAGGGCGCGCGCTTGCTGAACGCGATACAGGATGTCTACCTGAACACGGATGTCACCATCGCCTGATTTGTCGCAGAAGGCGTAAATGTTGGGGCGGCTTAATCGGCCGCCCTTTTGTTACCGTTACCTACTATTCCTAATATTTCCATCGCCTCTGCTACGACGTCCCGCGCGATCCCGAATTTGTTCGCCACCTCGCCCGCCACATCTTCACCTAACGCATAATCCCGCCGCTCGCCATTGACGAACTGCTGCAATCTCAAGGGCTGCTCATCGCTGTTGAAGCGCCACAACTGATTGTCCACCACCTTGTTGATGACGATTTCATTCAAAAACTGCCCGCCGTCATCGCGATAATCACGGATGGCGATATCACGATAATCGCCGTCTGATACCGGCTCGTCGACTAACAGGAATGCCTTGCTGCGCGGATGCGGCTGACGCCAAATCACGTAGCGATTCTTGCCTTGCGGCTCCACTCTATATTGCAGAAACTCGCTACCGATGTTCGTTTCTTTTGCTGCGTCCAGCGGCAGGACGGCATAAACCGGCAGACCGGCATCCACCAGGTACTTGCTCCCGCCTATCAGCAGCGCAATGGCGCTATGGCAGCCGATTGAGGCGCCCATGTCATTGATCGTCAGATAGCCCTCAAAGCCGATTCGCCGAAGCAGACCGAACAACGCATAGTTGCTTTCGTAGCAGGTGCCGCCCGTACCGAGCTCGAAGTGGCTTTGCCAAAAGTCCGAACCCAGGATTACGCAGTCTGATGGCCTGTCATGCTGAGCGCGACGCACAATTCGCGATGCGCTTTCCCAGGGTACCGTCCGCGTATAGCGCTGAAGTAGTTGCCGCAGCGTCTCGAGGTTTGCATCTGGCTTATCGGGCATGCCAAAGTGCCGCAGAATGCGTTCCGACAGTGCCGACGATAACGGAAAAGTTCCGCGCATTTAGTGGTATCCATTGGTCATCTTGCGGATAATGATAGCCGAATACTGGTAGGCGAAACAGGCGCGCTCGCTAGCCAAACGATTGTTGGCGATGTCATGCCGATGCCGTACAATCACACTTCCACAGGGCAACTCACAGCAGACAGGCAGCCCATGCGTTACGCTGAGGTCGCGCTCAATGTGCCAGTGCGCAAGACCTTTACCTACCATATTCCGGCCGAGTTGGAAAGCAACTTGGTGCCCGGTTGCCTGGTGCGCGTGGAGTTCGGCGTGGCGATGCAGCCCGCGGTGGTGCTCGCCATCCACCTTGAGAGCGCCATCCCGGAAACCAAACCGATCATCGAATTGCTCGATCCTTTTCCAGTCTTGTCCGAGATCTATCTTGAGCTGGCGAGCTGGCTCAGCGAAAGCACCCTCGCCCCGATTGGCGCCTGTGTCTGGTTGATGCTGCCGCCCGGATTCGCCGGTAAATCCGACCGACTTTATCGCTTCGTTTGCGACGACCTGCAAGCCGAGCTGCCAACGCAAATGACCTTGCCCGGCGCCGATCCCGCTGTCGCCGTTCCGCTGCCAGAGCGTCTGCTAACTTATCTACGCGACAAAGGTCCGAAACGGCTGGCTCAACTGAAACGCGCCTTCCCCAAGCAGCCCGTTGAAGTTGAGCTCGACCGGCTGGCAGCCGATGGCATGATTGCTGTCGAATCTGTGCTGGCGCCACCTTCCGCACGCAAGAAAATGGTCACACGCCTTTATCCCCGATACGCACTTGAGGATATCCCTGCGCTGGCCCGCCGCCTTGGCAATTCGGTCAAGCATGCCGACCTGCTGGAGATAATCGCTGAACGGGACGAAGATGCCATCGGCGTACAGGACGCGCTCAAGCTCGTTGGCGCCAAGACACGCGCGCCGCTCAACCGGTTGATCAATGAGGGCTTGGTCTTCATTGAGCCGACCGAACGTGGAGAACAAGACCTGATTATCCTGGAGGCGGCGCCGGAACGAGTCGAGGAAATGCTACAGAATTGGCGCGGCAACGACTGGACGGCGCAGGTCTTGCGTCAGATCGCTGAATTGTCTGAGCCGCCGCTGCTGCCGGATGCTTTGCGGGAAACCGGCGCAACCCGCGCCCGCATCAAGAGACTGGTTGATGCCGGTTTGCTGGAGTTGCGCGAGGAACAGGTATGGCGCGATTCGCTGCGTGACTTCGACTTTGTTCCGACCAGCGCGCCAAAATTGATGCCCGATCAGCAGGCGGTCTGGGAGCAGATTCGTTCTGCCACGCAGCGGCAGGAATCGGCGCGGTATTTACTGCATGGTGTGACAGGCAGCGGAAAAACCGAAATATATCTACGCGCCATAGCCGAAATGCTGGCGCAGGGACGCAGCGCGATATTGCTCGTTCCCGAGATCGCCTTGACGCCGCAGACGATCCGCCGTGTCTCTGAACGCTTCCCGAATAAGGTAGCGATCGTGCATGGCAGCTTACCCATGGGCGAACGTTACGACACCTGGCAGAGGGCTCGCGCCGGCGCAATCTCGGTGATCGTTGGCACCCGTTCTGCGCTCTTTACGCCCTTGCCCAATCTCGGCTTAATCGTCCTCGATGAAGAGCACGATGCCAGCTATAAACAGGCGCCCGGCATGAGCGAGCCGCATTATCACGCGAGAGACGCCGCGGAATTTCTCGCCGAGCGCAACCGCGCCGTGCTCATTCTTGGCAGTGCCACGCCCGACCTTGGCACCTGGCATCGCGCGCAAAGGGGGCATTACATTACACTCCGTCTGCCGAAGCGAATCATGGGACATCGACAGCGTATACGTCAACAAGCTGATCGGCTCGGCTTGGATTCCCGCTACCTTGACGATTGCGAAGAAGCGGTGACGATCGACCTGCCACCCGTTTCCGTAGTCGATATGCGCGCGGAGCTGCGAGCGGGCAATACCAGTATGTTCAGCCTGGAATTGCAAGGGGCGCTGGCAGATGTGCTGGAGCGCCGCGAGCAAGCAATGCTCTTGCTGAACCGCCGCGGACAAGCCACTTATGTCTTCTGCCGCGATTGTGGATTCGTACTTGAATGCAGCCGCTGTGATACAGCCATGACCTTCCACCGCTTTGACCACAGCTTGCGTTGCCATCATTGTGGCAGCAGCCAGGCGCAGCCTCAGGCTTGCCCAGCCTGTGAATCGGTAAGAATCAGATATTTCGGCGCCGGCACACAGCAGGTGGAGTCGGCATTGCAGGAACTGTATCCTGGCGTCCGCACCTTACGTTGGGATATCGACACTGCCAAATCGCCGAAGATGCATTTTGAGATCCTCAGGCAGTTTATCGACCGCGAGGCAGATGCGCTTATCGGCACGCAAATGATCGCCAAAGGTCTCGACTTGCCCTTGGTCACTCTCGTGGGTGTGGTGAGCGCTGATCACGGTCTGGCAATGCCCGATTATCGCGCCGGAGAACGTGTCTTCCAGCTCCTGACACAAGTATCGGGCCGCGCCGGCCGTAGTGTACTCGGTGGCAAGGTCATCTTACAGACATATCAACCGCAACATTATGTCATTCAGGCGGCATCGCAGCACGATTACGCCGGCTTCGTCAATCGCGAAAGCGATTATCGACAAACTCTCGGTTACCCGCCGTTCCGCCGTCTTGCGCGCATTGTCTTTAGCCATACCAACCTTGACCGCGCTCAGCAGCAGGCGGAGGTCGCCGCGCAGCGACTGCGACAAATCTTGCAGGCGCACGATCTCTCCGGCACCAGCCTCATCGGACCGGCGCCTTGTTTTTTCAGCCGCGTGGACAAACGCTACCGCTGGCATCTATTGCTGCGAGGACCCGACCCGCGTGTCGCCCTGCGTGAGCTTAGCCCGGAGCCGGGCTGGCAGATTGATGTCGACCCGGTCGATGTGCTTTAGCCGTGCGACCGATCATACTCGGAGCCGCGTTGCGTTGACGCGCGCTAATTTGACGTTACAATTCATTTAGGATCGTAGGATTCATGCGTAATGTTGCTGATCATACAGATATGTATTGCATCTTTCTGGTGGTATATCGGTATCCAGTTGCTGTTTCGTGAAGCGGTTGTCTGGGCGACCGTCGGCCACATCCCTTGGTTCCGCAAAATCTTTCATTGTTCATCCACCCGCAAGTGGGAACGCTTCTGCCGCGAGGCTGGTTTGCTCTGCTTTGCGACCGGCGGTCTGCTCTTCATCAGTCTGCCCTTCGGCATGGGCATATTCGGTTTGTTCGTTGCGCTGCCGCCTTTGATCTTTCTGTTATAATTTGCATCGCGGTCGTCGTGATGGTGAGCGATACGCTCCGAGCTAAGCGCTGCTTCGTAATTGCTCGGGCACGGAAAAGAAAGGAACTGGGCGACTGAATGCGCAAATTCTTGAGTCTGTTGCTTGGCTTGGGCATCGGCGGGATTATCGGAGCGCTACTCGTAACCTTTTTTTCTCCGCTGTCGTCGGACGAGTTTCGAGCGAATTGGCAGGATCATTACGACCGAGCGCTGGCTGCCGGCAAACGGGCACGCGAGCAACGTCGGTCTGAATTGGAAAAAGAACTTGCCGAATTGGGCAAGGAATAGAATTGAGCATTACCTGAACGAGAGTTTTATCAACGGACATCCCGATTCAGCACCAATCGTGGCGTTCAACAGAGCATTCTGCAATCAACCTCAATTTATGGGCCGGCGCGATCCGCCAGGTATCGGGCGCAATCGTGTCCTGGTTCATGAATGACAGTCCCATGCTAAAGCGAAATGACGAATTGACTTGAAAAGCTACGCTTACGCAAACGCCGTAGACTACCTGCTTTCGGAGCTATCATAGGACCATAATCCGGCCCGTCATTCTTGCCTCGCGATTCCTTTCAGAATTCGATAGAGCTAGTATAATCAGCTACATGAATAGCAGCGGCCAAGTCGACGGTGGGTGGCGCTTAGATTTCTGGGTCTTATTCGCTACTATACTGGCGCCGAGTATGGTGTTCATGGTCAGCACGGCGCTCAGTGTGGCTCTGCCGGCTATCCAGCGCGACTTGGACGCGAGCGGCATGGACCTCATCTGGATTGTCAATGCCTACTCTCTCCTTCAAGCTGCTTTCATTTTCCTTAGCGGATCCTTTGGTGATCACTATGGGCGAAAGCGCGTCTACATTCTGGGCATCCTGTTATTTGCCCTGTCATCATTCGTCTGCGGTACAACAACGTCGGCTGAAGTATTGATCGCTGCGCGGGCGCTACAAGGCGTGGGCAGCGGCATGATGATTACTTGCAGCCTGGCGCTGGTAGGCGCCTTTTTCGCACACCATCGACGCAGCTGGTCGATCGGCGTGTGGTCCGCCTTCACGATGCTGATTTCCGGCGCCGGTCCTATCCTGGGCGGCGTATTCGCTGAAATCGGTTTATGGCGGCTGATATTCTTCATCAATATTCCGCTTAGCCTTGTCGCCATCCTGGTACTTATTGTTTACGTGCCAGAAAGCTACGATGAAGAAGCTCCGAAGGAAATGGACGTTTCGGGCACTTTCCTCAGCACGATGGCGCTGATGCTCAGCGGTTTCTTCTGCATTGAAGGTCCTCGCCGCGGTTTCGATGATCCACTGGTGCTGCTTTCAGGCGCCGCAGCCCTTGCCATCCTTCCAGTCTTCGTCTGGATTGAAGGACATAGCGATCACCCGATGATGCCGCTCAATCTATTTCGCTCCCGCACATTCACCGGCGCAAATACGCTGACGCTGCTACTTTATGGCGCGATGAACAGCGTACTGTTTTTCCTACCGCTTAGTTTGATTCAAGTGCAGCATTATACGGAGTCGGCGGTAGGTTTCGCCTTGCTGCCGATGACAGTGCTGATGGTCGCCATTTCATTCATGATGAGCCGCGTTGTCGATCGTTATGGTCCGCGAATGCCCTTGATTCTGGGTCCCGTAGTCATAAGCGTTTCCTTTGTGCTGTTCGCCATGCTGGAGCCGGCAAGCGGACAAGATACCTATTGGACAACACTCTTTCCTGCGATCTGCCTTTTCGGCATAGGCATGGGCATCACGCTCGCGCCCTTGACGACAGCGGTAATGGCGTCGGTCGATGAGCACCACGCCGGTATGGCTTCCGGCTTGAATAACACGGTTTCGCGGTCGGCTCAAGTTCTGGCGATTGCTGTGATGGGTGGCATCGTGCTGGTACTTTTTAGAGATACGCTTTTGAGCCATCCAATTGTCACGGCGCTGCCCGGCGATGTCCGCGCTCTGCTCACCTCTGAGTCGGTAAAACTGGCGGAGACGTCCCTGCCGGTCACCATGTCGCCGCAAGAACAGGTTCGTCTGCGTGAACTGATCAGCGAATCTTTCGCCGATACGATTAGCGTTATCATGTTGATCGCCGCCGGCTTAAGCTTCTCGAGTGGATTGCTGGCAGCCTTGCTTATTGAGAGAGAGCTACCCTTGCCCGAATGAAAGGTTACAGCGCTACCGCCACTGGCGGGGAATCGGAATACTTTTCCGCATTCGCGAGTTGAAAGCGAACCGCGGATACGATGTAGAAGAGATTCCTGAAGGAGCCTTAGCCTAGCGGTCTGTTACCCTGCTGCTTGATCGTCCCCGTAGACCGCCTCGCGAATCCCCTTCAGATAGCCTATGGCGAAAAGCCGCCCGATTGACGAGTATCCGGCGTCTTCGTTATCGTCGCCCGCCATCGTCGGCACATGATCGGGCCGTAAAACGCCTTCGAAGCCGATTTCACGGTAAGCCCGCATGCAAGCGACCATGTCCGTCTTGCCGGCATCGTGGAAGGTCTCCTCGAATTTCTCTGCCGTACCCGCCACATCACGCATGTGCACAAAGAATATCTTGTCGGCGAATTGACGAATCGCGGCTGGCAGGTCGTCCGTCATCAAGGTGAAATTGCCTTGGCAAAGGGCAATTCCGTTCATCTTGCTCGGGACAATATCGAGCAGGCGCTGGAAATTCTCGACACTGCGCATAATTCTCCCCAATCCGCGGATTGGCGAAAGCGGCGGGTCATCGGGATGCATCGCCAGCTTGACGCCCGCCGCCTCGGCGACCGGCATCACTCTCTCAAGAAAATATCGCAAGTTGTCCCAGAGCTTCGCCTCGCTAACTTCTCCATAATCGGTCAAAGGCGCGTCGAGCATCTGGCTGTTATCGTAACCAGTAACCAGCGCGCCGCCTCGTGAACGAATCGTTGTGGATGTGCGCGTCCAGTTCAACACGGGCATCCACTCGCAACACCAGATATCGAGACCCAATCTGCCCATATTGTCGAGTAGCTCGCAGACTGTTGCGATCTCCTCGTCCCGCCCCGGCAATCCGAGCTTGGCGCGTTCCAAGGGTGGCCGGCTCTCGATGACCGCCAGACTAAAACCGCGGTCTTCGTATGCGTTCTTGACGCGCAGGAGCGAGGCATAGGACCAGGGCGCCTCCTTGCTTAGTTGTTGCTCAAGATCAAGCGCGCCCACGACTTGCGTTACGCCGCATTGCGCGACCAAGTCCCAAAGCGGTGAAAAAACCGGTGGCAGCATCTCGGCAATCTGGATCATGCGATATCCCTTGCTTTTTGGGCTGGCTGAGACAGATGTACATGAGCATAGCAGATGGCGACGTTGGGGCAAACAGAATACCGAAACCATCCCATCTTACAAGATTTTGGGCGGGCTTGGCGCAAATGCACTCGCTGTTACAATAGTGTCGGTATCCTGCGCGCTCTTAACGGGTTTTCGGCCGCAGGATACATCTTTTGGCCGGCAAAACCGTATACGCCTTAGGCGTAACCACGGAATCGAAGATACGCAGATATGCAAACTACCATCGACCGAAGCCGCGACAACAGCGCTCATATCGTCGGGCTGAGCCAAAGCGAGGTCATTGAACGTCAGCGCCGCGGCGAAGGCAACGACTTCGAAGCGCGGGTCGGGCGCAGCTATTGGGATATCTTCCGCGACAACGTCCTCAACCTGTTTAACATCGTCTTGGGCAGCCTGCTGATCATCGTCATCGCGCTGCAAGATTACGCCACCGCCTTTTTCGCCGGCTTCAGTGTGGTGTCAAACACATTCTTCGGCATGGTTCAGGAATTTAACGCCAAGCGGCAGTTGGACAAACTTGCGGCGCTCTCGGAGCAGTCGGTGACTTGCCTGCGCGATGGCGACTGGGTGGATGTGCCGATGCGCGCTGTTGTCAAAGACGAAATCATTCGGATGGAACCCGGTGACCGGCTGGTCGTAGATGGTGTAGTCGTTCGCGCCGATTCGCTGGAAATGGACGAATCTCACCTGACAGGCGAATCCGATGCCGTCAGTAAAGCGAATAATGATGATGTTTTCTCCGGCTCCTTCTGCACTGCCGGCGCCGGCATCATGCGCGCGACCCGCGTCGGCGCGGACAGTCATATCAATCGCCTGTCCGTCATCGCCAAACAATACAAAGTAGTCAAGACACCGACCCAGGTCAGAATCGATATTACGGTCGAGATCACCGTGCTGATCATGCTCGTGTTCGTGCCGATGATCTTCATAACCGGCTTCTACTTGAGCAACGAATTCCTCGAAATTGTGCGCAACGCCGTCGTATTCACGACCAGTCTGGTGCCGCAAGGCTTGGTCTTGGTGGCCATCTTGTCGCTGACCATCGGCGCGGTCAAAATCAGCATGCAGCAGACGCTGATTCAGCGCGTCAACGCCGTCGAGTCGCTGGCAAACGCCACGGTGCTTTGCTTCGACAAGACCGGTACGCTGACGCAGAATAAACTTACTGTACGCGAAATCATCGAAATCGCCGATTCGGACAGCGGCAGCATCCACAGCGATCTCTACACCTACCTGAAGAACCTGGCGCATCTCAACAACACCGCCCAAGCGATACAACGGTATATCGATCGCATTGGCATCGACATAGACTATCCGCAGAAACTGCGCGAGATCCCCTTCACATCGGAGCGAAAATGGGCGGCGGTTTGCTTGCCCGAGAAAACACTGCTCATGGGCGCGCCGGAACGCTTGCTGCCGACTGAGCATCCTTGGTATCACGACGCGGAGACTTTGGCGCGGGACGGCATGCGTGTGCTGGCCTTCGCGCAGATGGCCGGCGATCCCGATTTGAGCGCCGGCGTCATCTCTTACGATGTGGAGCCGTTGGCTCTGATCGTCATGAGCGATGAAATCCGCGTGGACATTCAGGAGACCTTGCAAGCTTTCCGCGAAGAAGGGCTGAAGCTCAAGGTCATCTCCGGCGATAACCTCGAAACCGTTCGCGCCATCGCCGAGAACGCTGGCATGGCTATGGGCAGCCGCGCCTATACCGGCGCTGAATTGGATGCGATGGGGGAGGGCGCGTTTGCCAACGCCGTCCAAGACAGCAACGTATTCGCCCGCATCGAGCCCGGCACCAAGCAGCGGATTGTCGAAGCGCTGCGGCGGCAAGACGAATACGTGGCCATGGTCGGCGATGGCGTCAACGATGTGCCGGCGCTGAAAGCCGCCAATCTGGCTATCGTCATGAATGACGGCACCCAAATCAGCAAAGATGTCGCCGATATCGTGCTGCTCAACAACGCCATGTCGACACTGCCGCGCGCCTTCCGCGAAGGCAAGGAGACCACGCAGACCATCTTCGGCACCATGAAAATGTTCCTCGTGCGCAACTTCTACGGCATCGCCTTCTTTGTTTTCATCGCTTTTATGGCGCTGCCCTTTCCCATCACGCCGGTGCAGATAAGCTGGGCGACCTTCGGCACGGTCAATCTGCCGGCCACCCTGATCGCCTTTGGCTGGCTGCGACCCCAATTCATGTCGCAATTCCGCCGCGATGTGCTCGATTACATCTTCACTATGGGCTTCATCGGCGCAGTGATGATGACCCTGCTCTACCTGATCACCTGGTTCGGCAGTGGCGGCGACCTGCTTATGACGCGCTCGTCTGTCACGATCATGGTCGCGCTCTATGGCATGCTGATCACCTGGCATGTGCAGGGCATCGACATTTATCAGCCCCGTTCTTTCCTGCAGCATCGGCGTATCCTGCTGCTGAGCAGCCTGCTCACGGCGCTGACGATTGTCGCGATGTACATTTATCCCGCGCTTTTCGAGTTCAAACCGCCAGTATGGGATGGCGGAGACGGCTCGCTGCTGATCGTGGCGATCCCGGCGCTGTTTCTGCTGACGATGGTGCTGACCTCGCATGGGCTGAAGTACCGCTACCTGCTGTCTCACTTATGGGATCTGCTGTCGCCGGACAGGGAATAGAGCGGAATCCGTAGCGAAGCGCCGAAGGCACAGAGCGTTAAATCCAACAGTTAGAGTCTGGTTCGAAACTCCGCGCATGGACGCGTCGTCGGGGTGTTCTGTGCTTTTGTGTCCGTTTTATGGCAAGGTAAAAACATTTTTCAGCCATTTGGCAAGGTTTTGTGTCCGAAAGTGCTGGAATCTGCTGGGAATGGTGAATAGGTAGAGATGGTCATGACGTGAGGATAGCGAGAATTGGGCGAAGGGTGGCGACCGTTTGGTCGCGGTTATCGTGTTGAGTCGCGTCGCCGGCGCCATCGCTACCTGCTGAGTCGCTTGTGGGATCTGTTGGCGCCTAAGCGGGTGGAATGAGCGCCGGCCTATTTCACCACGAGGGTACAAATGGCACAGTGTGGGTCGGCTTGGTTTCTTACACTTACGATTCATTGCTCGGTCCAAAAATCTTATAGGCAAGGGCTACAGTCTGTTTGGCAACTGCCTCATATGACGGTGTGACAGATGCAGGCGAAAATCGGTGTAAAGTAAGCAAGTCGCCCAGTGCCCCGGCTTCCGAATATGGCATCGTCAACTTGTAAATGCCCTCTGTCTCAATTAGATCTGTCAGTTTGGCGTCTAAAGATTGCCAGTCTTTACCTTGTTGTACTTCCTCTTCCGCGAATTCGGTATCGCACAAGAACACCCCCATTTGCATACGTAGCGGCAGGATTTCCATAAATGGATGTTCAAGCAACTTTATGGAAGTATAGTCACCGACGTCTTGCACCTGCACAGCCCATACCGCGACTTCTTCGGGCAACTTGTCCATATTCAGTTTAACCTTCTCGACTAGTTCCGCAATGGTCGCTTCGACGTCGCCGTTGTCGGTGAAACAGTCTGCGCAGCGCCGGAAATACTGCGCCAACTGGTCAGATGCCAAGCTCAGACTTTCGTACAGATTGGCGAAATCGATGGCGAAATAGGCCGCGACAAGTGGACTGTGTGAAAAGTCCAGCAACCTCGTAGGTACACCCGAATGCTGCGCAATTGCAAAAACTACGTGTGAAAAGTCGTAGCTTACGCCGGTAGTTAGTTGTCGCACTGTGGGTTTGAGTGCCGAACTATAGTAGCCTAGAGAGTCATTAGGAATGGGCAATTGTGCAAGGTTGGCGTTACTAATGAACAGTCTTATTAGGGCCAGCTCTAGGCTTGGATTGGTGCCTCTGTTCCATTTGCGAAACAGACTTGGCTTGAGTTTCCAACGCGCATCGTTTTGACCCCGGAATATCCAGTTTTGCCTATACCATCTAGGATGCGTCAAGTCAAGATTGTCAAGGAAATCTCGCGCGGTTTCGCACTGAATCGTCACCTCCTTAAACAGGTCTTTCGGCTTGCTCTCAGCTTCGCTTCCCATTTCTACCCCTTCGTTTTCGCCCAAACCGTCTACGCTTGAACGATTTGCACATTTGCCGTATCTAGAGATAGTCGTGACACTGGAGCCCAAAATGCTCATTGACCTAAGTGATTTGTTCAAGTGCTATAGAAGCGGCCGATCCGCCCCCGCCCCCGCTCCACCGCCCACACCAGCGCATAAGCCGAAAACAGGAATAGCAGCGGATCGGTCGGCGAACGATAGCGCGTCGAGGGATGGAAGAGCAAATACATAAATGTCTGGCTCAGCTGCACGAAAAACAGCAAACTCACATCGCGCCACTCGCGTCGGCTCAACCACAGACCCGCAATCGCCAACAGCCACAAGCCGCCAAAATAGACAATATGCAGATTCCGTCCGACCACAGTGAACAGGCTGTCATCTTGATAGGCGGCGTTGGCAGCGGTGACGCCCGTATGCGAACCTTCATCGCTGATCAGCAGCAGTTCGCCATCGTCGTTGACCCCCAGCTGCTCGCCTTCGCGGAGGTTATTCAGCGGCGTCACTTGGACATTCCAGTACACCTGAAACTTGACCAGCAACAGCTCCGGGATGCGCCCCGGGTTCTCGCGCAGATAGCGCCAGCCGGCATCCGCCAGGTAATCATTGCGGCGCAGGGGTTCGTCCGGTGGCGGGGCATCAAGGGGAGGCGGCAGCCACTGCGCATCGTAGCCCTTGCGGAATATGTCGACTGCAAATGGATTATTGCCTTGGTAAATGTTCTCGCCACTGTTGAGCGCGATGGGCACGAAACCGTCATAGATGCGGTAGCTGCGAAGCATCCAGGGTAGGAGCGCAAGAACGCTCACGACCGCGACGGGCAGCAGGCGCAGCAATGTCTCCCGCCAACCCAGCCTGAGCAGAAACCATATCACAGCCAGCAGCGCCAATGGCGGCAATAGGGCTCTTGCCAATGCCGATATACCTAGCACAAAACCGGCCGCGACCGCAATCAGCATGGTTCGGCGATCAACAGCTTCGCGCCCGCGCAGGAGAATTAGCAGCCAAACGAAAAGGTGGAAAAGCAGAATCCAGATTGCCGTATCATTGAGCGTCAGGTTCTGAAAGATCAGGTAGGGATAGAGCGCGAAGAATAAGCCAGCGAGCGCGCCGATCCATTCGCCGTGCCGGGCGAAAAGCCGCCGCGAGATGTCGTAGAGCAGGACTATCGACAGAGCGTCGAACACGATATGAACCACGGCGACAGCGATGTAATGACGGCCGAAAACGCCGTAGATTATCGCAAGGAGGGCGCTGTACAGCGGTGGCAGCCCGGCATCGGCCACGCCAGGCTCGCGTCCGTAAGCGCCAGTTTCCAGCAGATTGAGCGCGTATTCGTCGTAGGCGACCGAGCCATGGATATCCGCGCCAGGCTCGCTGAATGCAAAGATACCGGGGAAGGCGAAGAGCGCGCCCAGCCGCACGATAACCGCGACTGCCACGACCAGTGTCAGTTTGTGTCGATTAAGTGAGTCCCACATATAACACTGTACATTTCATTTCCAAGCAATACTGAGTCTAGAGTTGGATTGCCAGAAGCGCCAACCCAAAAGGAGCAGCCAAAGAAAAGCGCCTCGCACTAAATTAAGTACGAGGCGCTGCAATGTTTGTCCTTTTGGGTTGTTCAGGCGGTCAAACCGCCGGCTGTTGATAGCGCGTGCCTATCGATTCGATATCGTCCATTAGCTGATTGAACTGCGCGAGATTCAGCTGCTGCTTGGCATCGGACATCGCCACATCTGGATTAGGATGCACTTCTACCATCAAGCCATCAGCGCCACTGACCCGCGCCACGCGCGCGAGCGGATTGGCGATATCACGCCGGCCCGCCGAATGTGAAATATCAACGATGACCGGCAGATGTGTTTCTTGCTTGAGTAGCGGTACCGCGCTGATATCAAGCGTATTCCGCGTCCATTCACTGAAGGTCCGTATTCCGCGTTCCATCAGGATGACTTGCTGGTTGCCGCTCGCCATGATGTACTCGGCGGCGTAGATGAATTCCTTCAGCGTGGCGCCGAAGCTGCGCTTGAGCAGGACTGGCTTGCTCTGCTTGCCCAACGCCCGCAGCAGGAAACTGTTCTGCATATTGCGCGCGCCAACCCAGAAGGCGTCCACGTATTCATCCATCATCGGGATCAAAGACATATCAAGCACTTCGCTGATGACCACCAGGCCGTATTTGTTGGCGACCTGCCGGGCAATCTTCAAACCCTCTTCGCCCATGCCCTGGAAATCGTAGGGCGAGGTGCGGGGTTTGTAGCCCATACCGCGGATCATCTTCACGCCGCGCTCCGCCAGTACCGCGGCGACCGCGTCCATCTGGTCGTAACTCTCCACGGCGCAGGGACCGGCGATGACTTCGAAGGAATCGTTGCCCAGGCGCAAGCCATTGCTGAACTCTATGATCGTATGCTCATCGGGCCGCTTGCGCTGAACCAGAATGGTCTGCCGCGCGTCTTGTTCTTCCAGATTCAGCGTCGCGCGGAAGATCTCGTTGAAGAGCTTGGATATCGTTTCGTTGCTGAAGGGACCTTCGTTGGCGTATTGGAGCGCGGTCAGCATTTCGGCTTCGCGTTGAGGGTCATAGATTCGCGTGCCCGTCTCCTGCTGAATTTTGCCGATTTCCAGCGCAATTTCGGCACGCTTATTGAGCAACTCTAGGATTTGCATGTTGATCGGGTCAATCCGATTCCGCAACTCCTTCAAACGACTTGTTGGTGACACGGCTCTCGTACTCCCAATATGGCACTAAATTCTTCGTGAGAGGTATTATACACAGCAATCGACAAAAGGCATGGTCAGATTTCTCGATAAGGATGCGGTAGCCTGCGAGCCGATACTTGGGAGCGAAAAATGATGCGGTATATCAAGGGGCTGGACTTGGCGCGTGCCTTCTATGACCAATTAGTGCGGCCCATCCTTGCGCGACACTATCCACATCTGCATCACAGTGCCGCGCTAATCGGCAGTGGATCGGAGGTTTTGGGATACGATGACGCCGTCTCCACCGACCACCATTGGGGTCCGCGCGTTATGCTATTCCTCACTCCCGCTGATCATCGCGCGCTCGCCAGGCGTATTGCATCAATCCTCGCTTCCGAATTGCCGTATCAATTTATGGGCTACTCCACCAACTTCAGCGCGCCAAAGACTGAAGACGGCGACAACGGCACACAGCTCTTGCAAAACATCGACAGCGGATTGGTCAATCATCGGGTCGACATTCTGACGCTGGATGGCTTCATGCGCGATTATCTTGGTATCGCTGCCGACCATCGGTTGAGTGCCGCCGACTGGCTCAGCATTCCACAGCAGAAACTACTCAGCTTTACAAGTGGCGCTGTCTACCACGATGACCTCGGGATACAGCAAGCCCGCGACCGATTGCGCTTTTACCCGCATGATGTCTGGCTCTATTTGCTGGCATGTGGCTGGAGCCGCATCGGGCAGGATGAGCATTTGGCGCCCCGGGCCGGAGCCCTTGGCGATGAATTGGGTTCCGCCTTGATTGCCAGCAGGTTGGTGCGCTCCGTCATGCAATTGTGCTTTCTTTATGAAAAGCGCTTCGCTCCCTACCCCAAGTGGTTCGGCGCCGCCTTTTCCGAATTGCCCGCTGCCGATTCGCTCTCCCCGATACTGCGCGCGATCCAGTGCGCCAGCGACTTCCGCAAACGCGAGCAGTATCTATGTGATGCCTACAAACAGCTCAACAACCTGCATAATGCCCAAGATTTGACAGCGCCAATTCATCCGGCGATTCAGCCCTTCCACGGACGCGGCTTCATGGTCAGCAACGCCTGGCGTTACATTGAGGCGCTTGTCGCAGTGATACGTGATTCTGAGGTCAAGGCGATCGCTGAACAGTCGCTTATAGGCGGCATTGATCAGTTCAGCGACAATACCGATATGTGTGAAGCAGTGGGTCTCCGTAAGAAAATTGCGAACTTGTATCAGGCCTAATCGCTTGACACGAGGGCTTGCGCGCGCGCTGCGACAAAAGCGGCAACCGAACGCTGAACGTCTTCCTCCGTCGTCGCCCAGGAACAAACGCTGATCCGTATGACAATCTCTCCCTGCCATTGCGACGCGCCGCACCAGCATTCTCCACTAGCCTGGATCAGCTCCAGCGTAGGCATCGTCAGCTCCGGCGAATCACAAGCGACCAGCACTTGATTGAAAACCACGTCGTTAAGTATGCGGAAGCCCTGCGTTCTGAGTTCGCCCGCGAATTGCCGCGCCCGCCGGCAGAGCTGCGCTACCAGCTGATCAATGCCGGTGCGCCCCAGCGATTTCAGCGCCGCCCACAATTCCAGACCTCTCGCCCGGCGCGACATCTCCAATGTGTAGAGCATCCCGTCGCGCCCTTCGCCGAACTGCAAGTAGCTATCGCTCGCTTGCAGAGCGCCGACCAGCGCCTGCCGATCGCGACAGATGATGATCCCGCAATCATAGGGACTGTTAAGCGTTTTATGCGCATCAACAGACCAAGAGTTGGCCAAGTCAACGCCGGCAGTCAGGTGCGCGGTTGATTGGCTGGCGCGCGCCCATAATCCGAAAGCGCCGTCAATATGAACCCAGGCGCCCGCCTCCCGCGCCGCATTGCAGAGCGGCACAAAGGGGTCGAATGCGCCACTGTTTACGTTGCCGGCTTGCAGAATCAGCAGCGTCCTGTCGTCCAGCGGCGGCATTTGACTCACGTCAAAGCGACCCTGTTGTTCAGCAGGGACAGTTTGGACCTGTTCGGACCCGATGCCCAGGATAGCCAGCGTTTTGCGCACGGTGATATGCGCACCATCGCTTATCACTGCGCGCAGCTTTGGCGCTCCAAAAAGTCCCTGCGCAGTTACATCCCAGCCTTGACGTCGTAGTAGCGCATTCCGGCCCGCCAGTAGCCCGCAGAGCGTCGCGGCCGATGTCCCGCTGACCAAACCGGCTGCGCTGCTCCTGGGCAAATCCAGGAGATCGACCAGCCAATTCTCGCAGATCGCTTCCAGCTTGGCGGCGATCGGCGACATCACCTGCAGAGCGGCATTTTGATCCCAGAAATCCGCCATCAGCCGGGCGCCCAAGGCTGCGGGCAAGACACCGCCGTTGACGAATCCGAAGTATCTTCCCCCGCCTTGCGCCGTTGTCGCCGGCGCCCCCAGGTCGTGCAATTGCTTGAGTACGTCCTGCGCCGCCAGCGGTTGATCTGGCAGTGGTTCGTCGAAACGCCCCAGAGCAGCGAGCGCTTCCGCTTCCGGAAAGACTCGTCGTTCGGCCAATGTGTCAAGATACTTGCCGCTGTATTCCAGCGCGAGGCGATAAACGTCGCGACTATCATGCTCTGTCTTAAGCTGATGCCACAGCGTGTTTTGATCCGTCTCGTCGCGCATGCTTTCATCCTTCAGCCGGGCTGTAACTCGACCTGGAGCATAGCTGCAAAGCTGACTGGCAGACAGCCGAACTTTACCGTACTGTCTGAAAGCGGCAGCCCACAATTGTAATCCGTCCGTAATCTGATCGAAATAGAATTGCCATTAAAGCTGGGCTATAATACGAATATCGCAGTTGACGGAGAGCGTATAGAATCATGGATACGATACGAAAACCTTCACTCTGGCTAGGCGCTCTGGTTGGCGGCTTGCTGACCATGACGCTCATGTCAGTGCTCTTTCTGGCGGATCAAATCGCTGGATTGCCCTTTATCCCTTTTGATGTCCTCGACTTTGTCTCGCGTCAGTTGCCCGGTCCACTTCTGACCTTCGGCATTGATACCATGGTGGAAATCATCATCGCCTTCAATCTAGGTGAAACCTCCGCCGCAGCCAAGACTTCCGAGCAACTCATGGGCTTGGGCGCCTTTTTCGTTATGGGCACAGTCGCGATAGGGATCGTCTATTGGCTGATGAATCGCAGCAAAACCAGCGCTCGTAATCTGGCGCCCGGCTTGGTATTGGGTCTGGCATTCGGCGCCGTCATGATGTTGATTTCTTCGCAAGTCAATTTGACGGCGACCGCCCCGGTTCCTGTGCAAATCGTCTGGGTCCTGCTGGCATTCGCGGCTTGGGGCACGGTGGCCAACTGGATATACAATGACCTGGCACATAGCGACGGCAAGATAAAAACTGATGAAGCCACCGGCGAGGCCATCACCGTTGAGCCGCTTGATCGGCGTCAATTCCTGGTGCGCATTGGTGGCGCCAGCGCGGTATTGACCGTGATCGGCGCCGGCTTGGGCGCCTTGGCCGGTGGTCAACCGGGCGAAGGCAAGGTGGTAAGCGAGCTACCCGCTGGCACAGCTGCCGATGGCGATCTGCCCAATATGAATGATGACATGCGGCCCGCGCCGGGGACACGCCCCGAATACACGCCGCTCGATGACCACTACCGCATCGACATCAGTTCGCGCCCGCCCGTCATTGATTCCAACGAATGGCGGCTCGAGGTCAGCGGCTTGGTCGACAACCCGGCCAGCCTTTCCCTGCGAGACCTCTACGACAAGTTCGACCGCGTCGATCGCTTCATCACTTTGTCCTGTATCAGCAATCGCATCGGCGGCACGCTGATCAGCACGACAAAGTGGTCGGGCTTCCGCATGAAGGACTTCCTCAACTTCGTGAAGCCGCAAGAGAACGCCGTGGCCATGAAGATCACCGGCGCCGACAACTTCGATGAATATGTCTTGCTGGATCTGGTGGAAGCGGAAGAACGCGTCATGTTCGCCTACGAATGGGATGACCAGCCGCTGAAGCAGAAACACGGCTTCCCGCTGCGAATCTACATCCCCGACCGCTATGGTATGAAGCAGCCGAAATGGATAAAGAGCATTGAATTCGTCGATGCCTGGGCCGAAGGCTATTGGGTGCGCCGCGGCTGGAGCGTGGATGCGATTGTCAATACCACCGCCGTTGTGGACACCGTCGCCACCGATTCGATCCTCAAAGACGACGACGGCTATGTGGTGCCGGTAGGCGGCATTGCCTACGCTGGCGCGAAGATGATCTCCCGTGTTGAAGTCAGCGTCAACGGCGGCGACTGGGAAGAAGCCCAATTGCGCCAACCACTCTCCGAATTGACCTGGGTCATCTGGCGCTACGACTGGCGCTTCCAGGAAGGCGAGTACAGATTTGAAGTCCGCAGCTATGATGCCGAAGGCAAGCTGCAAAGCCTGGATAGCCGGGGCACGCGTCCCGATGGCGCAACCGGTGTCCATTCACGCAAGGCATCTATGCCGACTGCGGCTGACTTGGAGAACCCGCCCGAAGCGGAAGCTGAGTCGGAGTAGGGCAGACTCAGGCACCTGTCTCGTATAGAGAGAGGGATGTCAAGAGCACTAACCATTCAGAGGCGATCCACATTGGGTCGCCTCTACTGTTTCCCGCAACTCTCATTATTGCGACCCCCAGTCGTCCCCCACCATTTACGAAACCGATTACATGGTGGTATCGTTTTGGCATTTCCTCCACCCTGTAGGGATGCCATGCTGCGAATACGACCATTCCTCTTGCTCTCGCTATTCATGCTGATTATCACTGCTCCCGCCACCGCCATTCGCATCCACGCGCCGGTAGACGTTCAGGCTGCGCCGCTGAATCAACGGGCTGACTGCAGTGGCAGCTTCATCGCCCATGAGCTTGATCACATCACCACACCGACCGCTTTGCCCGTCGGCTTCTACGACAGCAACGGGTCCGGCTTGGCTATCAACGACCTTGACCGGGACGGTTTGCTCGACATCGTGCTGGCGAACCTGTCCGGCGATAACAGCGTATTATGGAATCGTGGCGATCTGCAATTCGAACGCGAGACGCTGCCCTCGCAAGTCCCTACGCGCGCCGCCGCGACTGTCGATGTAGATGGCGATGGCTGGCTTGATATCGTCTTCACGCAGCAGGCCGCCGCGCCCCGGCTTTGGCGCAACCAGGCGGGCCAGGGTTTCGAAACGCAAGTGCTAAAGGGGGTCAGCTATATCGGTTACGCGATGAATTGGCTCGATGCCGACCGCGATGGCGACCTCGATTTGCTTACCGGCTCTTACGATGTGGAAAACGAGAAAATCCTGGGCCAGTCGGCGCCACAATCTGGCGTGATTTATTATGAGAACCGCGGTGATAACTTCCGCGCCACCCGCATCGCCGATCGCTCGAACACGCTGGCGATATTGACCAGTATCAATCCTAGCGGCAACTACGAAATAATCATCGGCAATGACTTCGCTGTTGAGGACCGCTATTTCACCTTCGTCGATGGCGCATGGCAAGCAAGCGAAGCGCTCGATGTGATGCCCCATAGCACCATGAGTTACGATGCTGCCGACCTTGATAATGACGGCGCTCAAGAAGTCTTTGCCGTCGACATGAAACCCTACGCCGATGATGAAGCGACCCTGGCGCAGTGGCAGCCGGTCATGGATATGATGATGGGCATGCCCCATGTCGAGGGCGACCCGCAGATCATGGAGAACGTACTCTATGCTCTTGACGGCGAAGGCAGGCTCGCCAATATCGCGCGCGATGTGCGGCTTGATGGCACAGGCTGGAGTTGGTCGGCGAAATTTGGCGATCTTGACAACGACGGCTTTCAAGACCTCTACGTCGTCAATGGCATGTGTAGTGGTCCTACAAAACTGGACACGAAAACACGGAGTTTGAGGGAGGATTTAGGTACCATCCTGCCTCAAATTCTGTCGGCGTCATGTAGTCCAAGGCGCTGTGTATGCGCTTTGGCTGATAGACCACATCAATGAAGTATCCGATTTGCTGTTTTGCGTCTGCCATGTTGTGGTAATCGCTCAAGACCACTTCCTCTTCTTTGATGGTGCGAATCACCCGTTCTGCATAACCATTTTCGCTGGGCGTACCGACGGCTGTCATGCTGATTTGAGTACCGGCATCTCGTAACAGTTGCACATAGGATCTTGCGGCATATTGCGTACCTTGATCGGAATGGTGAATGTCCGGTGCTGGGTAGCGCTGCAGTGCTTGTCGTAAGGGTAACAGCGCAAGTTCTTGTCCCAGCGACCAACTCAAGTTCCAGGCGCGCACCGACCGGGTGTATACGTCCATCAGGATGGACAAATACACGTCTTCCGCGCCCAAGCGGACATAGGTGATATCCGCCACCCACACCTGATCTGGGCGCGTCACTTTCCTGTCTTTCATCAGATTCTGGTAGCGCCGATACCCGTGTCGGCTGTTGGTCGTGCTGCGCTTGTGGCGCCTGGCTTTAACCAGCAGATTCATCTCGCGCAGCAACCGCCTGACCAAATGACGGCCCACTACCATTCGATAGGGCTCACGCTCCATTTGCGCTTTTATCCGGCGGCTACCATAAGTCGGAAACTTACCCGCAATCTCTTCTGCTCCGTCGGTTGACCCGGAGCAAATATCTCCGGCAAACCCTCCAAAAACTGTGTCTTCCACCGGTGCAACACCGTATCTTTAATCTGATACTCCCGGCTGACTTCAGCCAAGCTCCTTTTCCCAGACACTATCTCCAACATCACTTGCGCCTTGAACTCCGGGCTGAACTTGCCTGGCTTTCCCATGGTGGTTGCTCCCCCCCCCCGCTGAAACACTAGTATACTCTCTCTACTATGTGTCCAGCATTTCGGGACCACTACAGGCGCGACGCTCTCAAGGTCGCTCCAGCGACACCTCAAGCGAGATGCTGTCATCAAAGCCGAACTTCTCCAGCGTCACCACCACCCGCCCGCTCATCGGCATGACGAAGGCCAGTGGCAGCTCATCGGGCACGCCCATGGTGCTGTAGGACATCACCTCCATGCCTTCCACCGTCGCTGTGACGTAGAGATCCTCCACATCGCCCATTATCTTCTCAAGATTGAGAATCAGCACTTCGTCCTCTGCAGCGTCAAACACGACCAGGTCGCGAATCGCCTTGTCATTGAGCGTCACCAGCGCTTGGCCGTCTTCCAAGGCATGCACTGGATTGCGGCGGATAGTGACCGTACCTTGCCCGCTCGCGCCACCATCAAAGGTCGAAATCACCAGGACGTAAGTGGCAGCATGGTCGAATACCAGGTTGCTCAGCTCGGCATCAAAGCCGGCGCCGCTGTCGTCATCAAAGGCGTACTCGTAGCCGCTTGGCGCCACGACCTGCATAAGCGTATCGAGCGTGCCACGGCTGTCGACGGTTACGGTCAAGCTGTCGCCCGTTTCTACCGGAAGGGCAAAGTAATGCGCCGGCGACTCAGCATCCAGGTCGAAGGCAACATCAGTATCGAAGCTGACAGGCACGACAGCCACTTCGGCAATGGTAATCAGGAAGTCACCGTCAACCGCGCCTTGCGGCATCATCAGCGGCGAGGCCGTTATCTCAAGCGTGTATTCGCCGGCGTAGGGCAGGGGCAAGGGACCGATGATGGCGTCCTTCTGCCCGCGGCTGTCATCGTTGAAAGCGATCTCGAAATCTTCGCCATCAATCAGCGCCACCGCCGGGTCGAAGTCTTCCGATGCCACGCTAATGAGCACGTACCGCCCGGCCTCGCCCTCGAATTCGACATCGGCGCCGCCGTCCACCAAGCGTCCTTCGATCAGCTCAGCATTGCCTACCGTCGTCGATACGAATGTGACCCTTTCCTCGGCAGTCGCCGTCAAGACCACCGACGGCTGATTGCCCGCCGCGCGCAGCACAGCGATGGTGTAATCGCCGGGTTCGTCCTCAGCGCTCGTCACCAGTTCAAGCGTGACCCGGCCGCTTGCATCAGCCTGCTTCTCGGTACGGTAGACCGATTCGCCCTTGAAGACGACGTCAAATTCGACCGTCTCATTGGATTCCAAGCCGCTCACCGCAATCAGATGACTCGATCCGATAGGCGCGGCCTGCGGCTGGATCGTGGCGCGGGCTTCTGCGACATCATCTGGCTCCCGGCTGGTCACAGGCGCTTCGTCACCCGGCTGGTCCGCGACTGCGTCTGCCGCAATGATTTCGAAGATCGCTTCAGCGAGCAGGTCGCTGCCCTCAGAATCGTGGATCTCCACTACATAACTGCCATGTTCATCTTCATCGGTGCTGGAAATGGTCATACTGAAATCGCCCTCAGCATCGGCATCCCGCTTCGAGCTATACTCCTCAGCCCCCGCCGGATCGAGAATGAGCAACACAAAGCTAAGGTCTGGCGTCAAGCCGCTGACCGAAATCGTATGCTCAGTGCCCGTCTCGCCCATTGGCGGGTCGATTGTCAGCGTAACGTCCGTGGCTGCCATGGCAAGTTCGCCGATCGTGAGTGTAGCGCCGACCAGTTCTTCGCCATCCACAAATATTTCGACTGCGTAGTCGCCCTCCGCCAGTTCAGGGTCCGTGGCAAAGGTCATCGTAACTTCCCCATCGCTGGATGCCCGCGCCAGGACGGTATCAATCAACACACCCTCTGCTGAGGTGATTTGTGCGGTGACACTGTCGAAAGCCACTAAGCCAACCACAATGATTTCAACGGACTGGCCCGCTTCAATCGTTGCCGGTCTCAGCTCAACCGATGCATCGCGCTGCGGCGGCGCTTCAATCGTGAGCTCGCCCTCGGCAATCAGTTCGCCTTCTTCGTCATAAACCGCTATTGCATGGTGGCCCGGCGTATCGCCCTCTTCAGCGAAAACTTTAATCTCAATGACGCCTTCGTCGTCGCTCGTGTGAACACGGCGATAAGCCACTACCAGCGTATTGCTTGCCGTGATCTCGAGGGTAACCTTAGTCTGCGCGTCAAGCTCGCCGATTCTTATCTTCTGCACCTTGCCAAAAGGCGCCACCGCAGGCGTCACCGTGACATCACCGAGGAATTCGCGCTCGGCTTCAGTTTCATTCCCTTCTGCTGCTGTCAACTCAAACTCGCCGCTCGCGACAATTTCGCCTTCGCTAAGGACCTGTATCGTATAGCTGCCCGCCGCATCGCCTTCGGTGCTGCTGATCGGATAGGCAAGCAGCCCGTCAGCATCGCTCATTTCTTCACTGCTGAAGACCACCTCGCCGCCAAAGAGAATCTCGACCGTGTAGCTGCTTTCCGCCTCTAAGCCGCTGATAGTTATATCGAATATGGCTTGCTCCACTTCGCCCGCTTCCGGCGCAATAGTCACCGTCGGCGCATCCTGCGCACGCAAGGATATGACAAGAAAGAGACAGAGCAAGCACAGGCGAAAAACTCGCGCAGACTGTAAACGCATAAGAACATCCTTTGCTCGATGGCTAGAGGTCGCGAACCCTAATGCGGTCATTCTAGTAAGCGGCTCTCCACAATTATAGGGTAAGCGCGTGCGTCTCGCTGTCACAGGCGCAGATTTTACACGCGCGTTACGAACACAGCCTGCGATACACTCCTATGTTCCCTACGGTTCGCCGACGCAGTATAATGCGCGCATGCACGAAATAACGGAAAGCGCAGCCGATTGGCAGATCATCGGGCATGAATGGGCGGTTGATTTTCTTGGCCGCGCCTTGCAGAAGAGCCGCAACCGCCATGCCTACCTGATAACTGGCAGTCCGTCTCTGGGCAAGATGACACTCGCGCTGGCATTTGCCAGGGCGCTCAATTGTGAAGCGGAGTCGCTCTCGCAGCGCCCTTGTTTTGCTTGCCGTTCCTGTACAGCCATCGGACGCGGCAATGCTCCCGACCTGATAGTGGCGGGGGCGGACGACGGCGTTCCGCTGAAAATCGACGACATCCGCAATGTCTCGCGCTTGCTGGCGCTCAAGCCATACAGCTCGCGCTATCGGATCGCTATCTTTGACGACTTCCATTTGGTCGCGCCACTGGCACAAGATGCCCTGCTGAAGACCCTTGAAGAACCGGCTGCTCATGCCATCGCGCTCCTGCTGGCTGCCTCTGTTGAACGCGTCCTGCCCACCATCCGCAGTCGCGCGCAGCAGATAAACTTGCGCCCGGCGGCGCCGATGTTGATCAAAACGCAGCTGATCGCCCGTGGCTGTGAAGAAGAGACCGCCGATCTGGTCGCGCGTCTAAGCGGCGGACGAATGGGTTGGGCGCTGGCCGCAATCGAAGATGAGGAAGTGTTGACCTTTCGCCTCGAAATGCTCGATCTTCTGCGCGATGTCCTCGCCGGTACCAGGCTCCCACGCCTGAAAGCCGCCGACAAGCTCAGCCGCCGCGCTGGACGAGACAAAGCATTGCTGCGCAACATCCTCGAGATTTGGCAAAGTTACTGGCGCGATGTGCTGCTGCAGTGTTACGACAGCCCGGTGAAACCCTGCAACAGCGACCGCCATAATGAGATCCGCGCTTTGGCAAGCCGCATCGAACCGGCTAGGGCTCACGCCGCCCTGGAAGCGACTCGCCGCACCCTGCGCTCGCTCGATACCAATGCCAATCTGCGTTTGGCGCTCGACGCGTTATTTCTCGACTACCCGGGGCTGGAGTAGGGCATACCCTACTCAATGGGGATCCAGTTCTCCGGCACCTTGGCCGCTTCCAGAATCGAGTCTGGCGCCAGCACGATCTTGCCGAAGCCGGGATTCTTTTCCAGCTTCTGATGCGCCTTGCGCGCTTGGCTCAAGGGCATGACCTCATCAATCAGCGTCTGATACTTGCCTTTCGCCAAATTGCTTAGCACAGACTCGAAGTCTTTCGGTTTGACCGAGCCGTATGAACCGTGGACGCTAAGATTCCTGAGATAAAGATCCATGGCATCCAGCTTGGTTTGTGGTTTGCTTACAGCGCCCGCGATGACCAGACGACCGCCGGCGCAAAGCATATCCAGCGACTGCTGCAAGTCGAGCTTCTCGCTGCAATGCAGGACCAGGCTGGCTCCGTTTTCGTCTGTCGCGACTTTAACCTGCCGCACCAGATCTCCACCGGCGTCTTCCAGCACGATATCGGCGCCGACTGCATGCAAACTGCCGGCGAGTTCGCCCTCACAGATGGCAATGACCTTAGCGCCACGGGCAGCGGCTATCTGCACGGCTGCCGCACCCACAGGGCCGGCCGCGCCGCGAACAACGACCAAATCCGCCTTCTTCAATTTGCCGTTCGTTACCAGAGCCTGGAAGGCATCGGCGAAGGAAGCGCCGGCCGCAACCGCCGTTTGATAATCCAGGTCGTCGGGCAGGGCTATCAGTTGCTCGGCGGGAACCGCGCAATACTCGGCATAGCCACCCTCAATCTCGCAGCCGAGCTGCTCAAAGCAAGCGCAGACACGATCGCCGGTTTTCCAGCCGCCCACGCCGTCGCCGAGCTGTTCGATCTCACCAGCGAGGTCGGTGCCCAGGATATGCGGCATGGGCTTGCGGATGATGAGGCGACCGCTGCGAAAAAGCAGATCAACGGGATTGACCGAAGTGGCGTGAATCTTGACGAGCACCTCGCCGCTGTCGGGCTGCGGACGCGCAATACGCGTCGTCTTTAGTACACGCGCCTTGCCGATTCTCTCTATGATGACGGCGCGCATACTAGCGCCTGACTCGGTCATTTGCGTACTCCAAATAGTGGTTTCCGGAATCGAGCGTAGTCTAACGCAAGCGTGAGAGGGTGTAAACGGCTCATGCGCCGGCGAAGCGTTTGGCGTTGCGAGCGCGCGCCTTGGCGATTTCAGCCTCGCGGTTGCGCGGTGTTGCTGTCGTTTGCAGCGCGCCGAGCAAGGTCGCCGTCGCCTGGGCAACGTCTGCGACCGCTTGTTGAAATGCTGCTTCGTTGACCGCCGATGGCTTCTGGTAGCCACTGACTTTGCGCACATACTGCAGCGCCGCCGCTTCGATATCGGCGACTGTGCTCGGCGGCTCGTAATTGTAGAGTGTGCGGATATTGCGGCACATAGGCTTGCCCCATTTACGTTCGCCAGCGATCTTTGGTCATTTTAGCGTGATGTCTTGTTTCAGTCGCGGTGCAGGCTGCCGTCCAAATGGCGATAGGCCGGGGGCACGTAGTGGCTGATATCGTCAAGCGCCAGAAATCTCTCCAAGAGTTCGGCGGAATCCGGCTGGTCGGGGTGATGCTGCTGCTTCCACACGATATAGGGAAAGAGTTGCAGTCGGGCGCTGCGGAATTCTCTGATGAGCAATCGGGCGGTGACACCGCATTGCTCTACGAAGCGCTGTCGTTCGAATTCTTCGAATATTGCTTGGCTGTCAATATGGATGCGCCGATAGTCTTCCAACTCCCAACCTTGGTGATCGCCCTGCAAGATCATGTAGCTGGCGCGGTGATCGCCATCCAGCGGCACGCCAACCGAGCCCGGATTGAAGATGTGCCAGCGCCCGACCTGACGCTCCATGGGAATATGACTGTGGGCGCAAATAACGGTAGTTTCCATAACCCCTGCCAGCCAGCTTGCCACCTGCTCCTCAGCGGAATCGGGATTGATGGCGACGAAGGGATCATCGGGAATGCCGTGAAACATGCGAATGGGCGCCGCATCGAGAAATCGCAACGCCAGCGTATCGGGCATGCAAGCCAGCCGCATCAGCCACTCTGCGCCAAGGTGAGCGCGCAGAAATGGTGGCAAGGTAAAGGAGGCCCAGTGTTCTGGCGCTCGGCAGCTGCCAAAATCCAGCGCGTAATAGGCGTTGTTGCCGCGCACTGCCGCCCAATTCCGCGCCGTTATGATTTCCAGCACTTGGCGCGAAAAGGGTCCACAATTGACGCTGTCGCCGGCGACGACAACCTGGTCAACGTCGAATTGCGCCAGGTCGTCAATGACCGCTTGCAGCGCGGGCAAGTTGCCGTGAATATCAGCGAGGACTGCCAAACGAGTCATATCAGCATCTCCTTATTCCAAAGCTGATACAACGCGTTAGTAGTTTTTCCGCACTCAGGAGTTGTAGCCGTGTGGATGCCAACGATGCCAATTCCAGGCCGTATGGATGATGCGGCGCAAGCTGTTGTATTCAGTTTCCCAGCCCAGCTCGCGCCCGATTTTGCCGCTATCGGCCACCAGCACTGGCAGGTCGCCGTCACGCCGCGGCACCTCGACAGTCGGGATGGCATGCCCGGTGACTTCGCGCGCGCTCTCGATCACCTCGTGCACGGAGAAGCCGCTGCCGCTGCCCAGGTTATAAACGCGGCTTTCGCCGTCAGCCAGCGCCTCCAGCGCCAGGATATGCGCCCGCGCCAGGTCCAGCACATGCACATAATCGCGGATGCAAGTGCCATCGGGCGTGTCATAATCCGTGCCGTAAATCTCTATCGCTTCGCGCTGGCCCAAAGCGACTTGCAGCACCAGCGGAATCAAGTGAGATTCCGGCTCATGCGCCTCGCCGATATGCCCGTCCGGATGGGCGCCGCAAGCGTTGAAGTAGCGCAGGCAGCAGTATTTTATGCCGTAAAGCCGATCCATCCAGGCCAGCAGCCGCTCCGCCATATATTTCGTCTCGCCATAAATGCTGCCCGGGTTCAGCGCC
Organism: Phototrophicaceae bacterium; assembly: GCA_965223515.1. Lineage (GTDB taxonomy): Bacteria > Chloroflexota > Anaerolineae > Aggregatilineales > Phototrophicaceae > UBA6055. The sequence goes on along the minus strand of CBDCWK010000002.1, from coordinate 1,871,618 downwards.
TCGCTCTCATCAATCGGAACGCGCTGCGGCGCATCAAAGAGGTTGGCGGTGGACGACAGGATGAAGCGCTTCACATTGTGATTGCTGGCTTGCTCCAGCAGATTGATGATGGTGTAGAGATTGTCGCGCAGATACATAAAAGGCTGCTGCATACTCTCGCCAACCAGTATCTGCGAGGCGAAATGCAAAATGCCATCGAATTGATGCGCCTCGAAAGCAGCCGCCAGCGCCGCGCGGTCGTGCAGGTCGCCGATAATTAGCGCCGCATCGGAGTGTACCGCGCCACGATTGCCTTTGATCAGATTGTCATAGACGACGACCTGATAGCCGCGCTCGATCAACATCTGCACCACATGGCTGCCGATGTAACCGGCGCCACCCGTCACCAATACTTTCATTGTGTGGCTCTCCCTTCACCCTGCAGATTATAGTCGGTCCGCAAACGCGATCACAACCTGCGCGCGGAAATCTCCCATGCACATTTGGGCAGCGCCTCTTGGTTAAGCGTATTGTGATGGGCGGGCGTCTTGTGGTTTAATCGAGAGCATGCAAGATTCAGACCGAGATGGAATGGCGGACGAGCCGGAGCGCAAGGGCGAGTGGACGGCGGCGGAACGGGCGGCATTGCGCAAACTGGTGCGCATGGCGCTCATCTTGTTGCTGGCGATTATCGTCGCTGGCACCATCGCCGCGCTGCTCAGTTCGTCGCTGGGCACCCTGTAATCTCATGACCGAACAAACGGGAAAAGGCATGCAAAGTGAAGCGCTCAACTTAACTGCCGAGACGCCGAAAGAACGCCTAGACAAATTCGTGCTGGCGCATCTGCCCGGCTTTTCGCGGTCACAGGTACAGAGCTTAATCCGCAGCGGCAATGTGCTGGTGGATGGCGCCAGCGAAAAGACCGGCTTCCGTTTCAAGGGCGGCGAGCAGGTGACCGTGCAAATCCCGCTGCGCGAGGAGACCTTGATTGAGCCGGAAGACATCGCCTTGCATCTCGTCTACGAAGACAGCCACCTGGCCGTGATCGACAAGGCGGCGGGCATGGTGGTGCATCCCGACCCCGGCAACGAAACAGGCACGCTGGTCAATGCGCTGCTGGCGCGTTATCCCGAGCTTGCCGACATGATGGACGACCCAGAGACGCGGGACCGGCTAGGCATCGTGCACCGGCTGGATCGTGGCACCAGTGGTTTGATGGTGGTCGCGCGCAATAAGCCGTCCCTGCTGGCGCTGATGCGGCAGTTCCAAGAGCGCAGCGTCGACAAAGTGTACCTGGCACTGCTCGAGTCGCGCCCGAAGTCCAACACTGGCTTGATCGACGCGCCCATCGCCCGCGACCCGCGGCAGCGCAAACGCATGGCGGTCCAGCGCGCTGGCAAGCCGGCGCAGACGGAATTCGAAGTCCTCGATGACCACTTCCAGGGCGACCGCGCCCTGGTCAAGCTCAAGCTGCTGACCGGGCGGACGCATCAGATTCGCGTGCACATGGCTTTCATCAGCTGCCCGGTGATGGGGGATACGGTCTACGGGAGGCGCAAGCAGCGGGTAAAGCTCAAGCGGCAGTTTCTGCATGCCACGAGCTTGGCTTTGGATCATCCGCTGACGGGCGAGCGGCTGGCGTTCGTGTCGGACTTGCCGGTGGGCTTGAGCGCTGTGATGGAGAAGTTGCGGTAAGGGAGATTCACCACAGAGGCACAGAGTTTTTTCTGGCTATCGGCGCGAAAGAGCATCAGTTCCAATGACTATGCGCCTGCTGGCGGTAGCCTGACAATTGCGACGAAGATACCTGTTAATATGCTCATCGCAATCACAATTCGCCAAGTCAAATCTGATTTCAGCTTCTCCATATCAGCTCTTAGCTTTTCAACATCGGCTTTGGTAGCATTGTGCGCATAGCCAGCTTCAAGTTTCGCAATCTGCTCCACATGCTTGTTTACTGTTTCGAACACTGGACTATTTTCTATGTCTGTTCTGACAGCCATCATAGGTTCCTCAGTCGGCAACTTATGCTGTCAGTTTCTTTGATTTTGACGGCGCTGTCAAGCTTTTTTCGCTGCGGGCGGTGCTGCGTTAGTTGTTACTCGTCTGCAAGGTAATTCGCCACGGCTTCTTTGAGTTGTTCGGCATACTGGTAGAGATCATCTACAGTTTCGATGCCAACTCGTTCCTCTTCTTGCTCGTGAAACAAGCTTACATATTTCCTCGACCTATTGAAATGTAGGCGACAGATCGGTTGACGGTTGTTGTCATCAAGAAGAATGCCACAATAAGACTTGACATCGCGCATTGCAATTCGTGAAGGATCAACTGCTTGCCGCAGAATTGACTTTACAACATATAATCCTTCAAGTTCGTCTTGAGTCGTTTTGATACCGTCCGACGAAGCTGCAGCTTCCGCCTCGTCTGCGTCGTCATCACCGGTGTCTTCGTCGTTTCCTGATGTAGAATCGATAGCCGTCTGTAACCGATTGGCGATCTTGTCGTTGACAAATTCGCGAAATGCTTGCTGTACGATTTCAGTAAACTCTTCGACAACGTTCGCTCTCAACGACCCGGAATAGACAGGTCTGGCAAAGTGCTTTACGAAGTCTTCCGACGGCTGCGCATACTCACTTTCAAGCAGAAGGCGGATTTCCCGCTTGTACTTTAGTTCGTTGGCGCTGGACAGGATCCGGTCTACGTCAAAGGCGGACTTGGTGAATTTCTTGAGCTGCGCAAACGGGCGTGGGTCGAAGTTAAGCATGTCAATTATGAGAAATGGTTTTTCGTCCATGTAATTGGACTTTTCCAAATCGGAATGAAAGCGATATTGAAGACCATTGGTTAGGATGCCGATACGCGCTTCCGTCACGCTGAAATAGCGAAATAGTTGTGATGCATGGTTTACGCTCAAGTCAGATGTCGCAGATTTGACTTCTATAAGAATGATGGGATTTCCATATTGCATGATTGCGTAGTCTACTTTTTCGCCTTTCTTCGTACCGACGTCTGCCGTGTACTCCGGAATGACCTCTGTTGGGTCAAAGACGTTGTAGCCAAGCGCTTGAATAAAGGGCATGACAAATGCATTTTTCGTAGCTTCTTCTGTTTTAATGTGCTCAAGTCGGTCTGGAGCTTGGTTGGATATCTCACGCATTCTGTCGATCAAGTCCATAATTAGCTTCCTCGATAGAGGGAGTAAACATTAAGAAGAGATTATAAATGATAATGTAATTTGTGTCAACAATACTGGAATGTCATGATGGCTTTACAGTTTTGATTCCCTCTGCGCCCTCTGTGCCTCTGTGGTAAATTACGCTATACTCCCCACTATGCAAACGACGACCGCCCAACCCACCGCTTTTCACTTGATGACCAAGCCGCGCGGCGCCATCTGCAACCTCGATTGCAAATACTGCTATTTCCTCTCCAAAGAAGCGCTCTACCCCGGCAGCAAGTTCCGCATGTCGGACAACCTGCTCGAAGAATACATCCGCCAATACATCGACGCGCAGCAGGTCAACGACATCAGCTTCGCCTGGCAGGGCGGCGAGCCGACGCTGATGGGTCTCGACTTCTTCCGTCAAGCGGTGCGCTACCAGCAGAAGCACCGTCGTCCGGGCATGCGCATCACCAACGCCTTGCAGACCAACGCCGTCACCCTCGATGACGACTGGTGCGAATTCTTCGCCGCTAACGACTTCCTGCTGGGCGTCAGCCTGGATGGACCGGCGGATGTGCACGATTATTACCGCGTCGATAAAGGCGGCAACCCGACCTTCCACAAAGTGATGGCGGGGCTGCGCCTGCTGCAAAAGCACAATGCCGAGTACAACATCCTGACGACTGTGCACGCCGCCAACGAAGGGCAGGGCGCGCGCGTTTACCAGTTTTTGCGCGATGAAGTTGGGACGTCGTTCATGCAGTTTATTCCCATCGTCGAGCGCGACAATGACACCGGCTATCAAGAGGGCGACCAGGTCACTGATCGCTCGATTACTGCCGCGGGCTACGGACAGTTCCTCATTGACATGTATGAGGAGTGGGTGCGGCGCGATGTGGGCAAAGTCTTCGTGCAGATCTTCGATATCGCGCTGGCGGCCTGGACGGGCGCGCCACCGGGCTTGTGCATCTTTGACGAGACCTGCGGGCTGGCGCTGGCGATGGAGCACAACGGCGATGTCTACTCCTGCGATCACTATGTCGAGCCCGATTTCAAGCTGGGCAATATCATGGATGTGCCCCTCAGCGAAATCGTGGTGATGGACGAGCAGGTCGCCTTTGGGCAAGCCAAGCGCGATACGCTGCCGCAGTACTGCCTCGACTGCGAGGTCAAGTTCGTCTGCAATGGCGGCTGCCCCAAGAATCGCTTCATATCGACGCCCGCCGGCGATCCGGGCTTGAATTATCTCTGCGCCGGTTATCGCGCTTTCTTCAACCACGTGCGCCCGACGATGAATTTCATGGCGAGCGAACTGGCTCAGCGCCGGCCGCCGGCCAACGTCATGCTGCAGATGGCGCGCCACGATGCCGAGCTGGAACGCGCTTTCGCTGAGGCGGGCCGCAACGATCCTTGTCCTTGTGGCAGCGGGCTGAAGTTCAAGCGCTGCCATGGCATGCGGGGGAATTAAGCGCAGTCTCCCAGTTCTTCAACATAGGCCGCGCTGATCCAGCCTCGCTGGCCGTGATAATCCACCTCGAACCAGTTCGGCGTCCGCTGTAGCGCCGTTAGCGTGTCGCCTGCCGGAAGCAAGCTCATCACTTCGCCGCCCGGATTAGCGCGGAATCTGAGGTTATGTCGCAGCTTCACCATGCAGTTGCCGATGCTCCAACTGTGTTCCGCCGTTATGCTCAGCGGCGGCAATCCCGCTGGAGTCGAGCTGAGCAGCAACACAGAACCCTCGCCATCGATCGTTGTGCAAGTCAGGTCCCCGAGTCGGTAAGCCGGCAGCGGGCTGACTGTGCGTGGCGCGTAAGCCGCGTCCAGGAAGACCATCCCTGCGCCGCTGGCCCGGAAGCAGACTCGTGTGCCATTCCCCACCCAGCTCCATACATCCACCGCATTTACTACACCGGCTGCCAGCACATGCGGCTTGCCGATCCCGCCGCCTTCAATCCGCTGGCATTGGGTGGAGCCAGTCAAATCGGTGACGATGATTTCCGGCGCCAGATCGGGGCAAGTACGCACCCTCTTCTGTGAAGCGGCGCCGCCGCTGCTTTCTTTTTTGGGCTGCACCTTATAATCCACAGGCAGTGGCTCTGGTCCCACGACAATATCATTAGGGCAGGGTCCGCTGCTGTTGTCCGTCAGGAAGCTGCCGGCATCGACAAAATCGGTGGGACTGTTGTTCTCTAGAGTGACGCAGCCTTCGAAAGTGAGGCTGGGAGTGTCGCCAAAGGCATTTGCCAGGCCGACAAAGATCGCCCCGACTCCGCCACTGTTTCCGCGAAATGCCGAATCGCGAACCGTCACCGCGCTGCCAAAAAGAATGCGAAGCGCAGAGGGAGTGGAACCCCCGACGGTGCCGGTAAAAGTGTTGTCTTCAAACAGCGTGTTTAGAAATGTAGCGCTGTGGTCAGCCAATGTAACGGGACTGGCGCCGCCGCGGAAGGCCGTATTTTCAACCCGCAGCTGATTGCGCTGGAAGCCCAGAATAGGGCGGTTGCTGCTCAACACCGCATTACGGATGGTCAGCTGTCCGGCCGTGCTGATTATGGTTCCGCTACCGGCACCGGTGATGACATGTCGATTGCCGTTGATGGTCGCGGTCACCCCGTTCATAACAAAAAGCGCTCCGGTCATCTGACAGTCGGCAACAAGGTTGTAGGTGACGTCCGTTTCGATGAAGCCCCCAAGAGGCATCCCGCAGGCCGATGCCGTGGCGGGGATGATTTGCCGCGCGGCTGTGTCCCCGTTGCCGATAGAGCCGCTGCACAAACCAGTGATGCCGGACCTGTCTACACCGCCAAAAAAGGCTTGGGTCCAAACCCCATCGGCGGTGAAGCAGCCGGTCATGGTAATGCTGCCCACGCTACCGGGAAATATGCCCACTGCCGAATTGCCGCCCGTGGCATTGCGGACAACCAGATTGTTTATCGTAAAGACGCCGTTATTGAGTGCTTGAACCGCCATCGGTGCTTCGCCATAGTGGAAATAGACGCCGGCAACATTTTCGACAAGGATATTCGTCAATGTATAGGTGCCACCCGTGCCAACGCTGCCTATAATCGCGCTTCTATAGACATCGCGTAAGGTTGTATTGCTGATAGACGCCGAGCCGCCTAGGTGCAGCGCCCCCCCGCCTCTCAGCCCGCCGCCAAGGATAGTGACATTGCTGACTACCAAATTTGTGTTTGACGAAGTGCCAATGACGGACTTGCTTCGCGTTAGCGCGCTGGCGTCCACCGTGAAGCCGCCACCATTGATCGTCAGCGTACCGCTGGTTAGCCGCACACGGTCCGTCACTTTGCAGTTTTCCGTAAGAGTAAACGTCGTGTCACTTGTAATGAGAGCATCGACGGGCCAAGGGCAGTCAGGCAGTGCCTGAGCCTGCGAAGGCGGCAGCAGCGGGAACATAGTCAGCAGCAGAAAAGTGAACAGCCAGAGAAATGCTCGAGGTTTGACTAGCATTGCGGGGGGGGGGGGGGGGGGAGGGTAGGAGAGCATAAAGTCATTTACCTTTCACGAAAGTGTCATGATTAAATGATAAATTATAGCACAAAACCCGCGAGCCTGCTAGTACTGCAGCGACCTAGCCTTTGGGCATTCATAAAGTGAAACACTTCTGTTTAATGGGCGGCAGTCGCTGGCTGGCTTTCCAGTTTCGAGTAAACGGCTTATAAATACAGAAACCCGCCAAAAAGCGGGCTTCTGTGTGCAAATGGCGATTAGTGAGTTAGTAGATCTCGATCGCATCATCTGTCCGGTTCAGATCGTCATCAGCCTTTGCGGCTTTCGCTGCCTTGCGGCCCGCTCTTCCTGGCGCCCATTACGAGCTTCCGCTCTTTGTCTTGCGTTAAGGGCTTTGCGCCGTTTCTGATTATCCTCGCGATCGATTTTTCTGTAGGCGCGCCTATCTTCGCGCTCCTGTTGTATACACTCTTTCGAGTCGGATGAGTTGTCGCAGGGATCGTAATCGGTAAAAATCTAGCCAATGAGTACACAGAGAAAGATCCTCCCATGCCAAAACAAGTCATCTCCACCAACAACGCGCCGGCTGCAGTCGGCGCATACTCGCAAGGCATCGTCGCCAAGGGCTTCGTCTTCACCGCCGGGCAAATCCCGCTCATCCCGGGCACATCAAATCTGCGTGAAGGCGGCATTCAAGCGCAGACTCGCCAGTCGCTGAATAACATCAAGGGCCTGCTCGAAGCGGCCGGCAGCAGCATGGACCAGGTCGTCAAGACCACCGTCTTCCTGGCGGACATCAAGGACTTCGCCGAGTTCAATGCGGTGTATGCCGAGTTCTTCCCGCAGGATCCACCGGCGCGCTCAACGGTGCAGGCTGGCGGATTGCCGGTCGGCGCCCTGGTCGAGATCGAGGCTGTCGCCCTGCTCGAATAGCCGCTCGGCGGCAGCGATAATGGCTGCCTCTCGAACGCAAGAGAATGAACCCGTTCGGCTGCCGCATTGGGCAGTTCATTGAATGAGAAGGCTACGCAGCCCGTACGTCCTTTGGTACAATATCCCTCTGCCTATTGGAATCGAGTATTCAAGGACATGAGCATCAATGATTGATGTTAATCAATTGCGTAAGGGCACGACTTTTACCGACAGCGGCAACCTTTTCCGCGTCATAGAATACCGCCACCACAAACCCGGTCGCGGCAAAGCCACCATCCGCGTCACCGTGCGTGACCTGCGCAGCGGCTCCACTACTGAGATGACCTTCAACTCCGGCGAGCGCGTTGAGGACGTCCGCGTCGAAGCCGATAAGGTCGAATTCCTCTTCGCCGATGACGACTTCGTCACCTTCATGAACACCGAAACCTACGACCAGCCGCAACTGAACCGCGCCATCTTCGCCGACGATCTTAAATACATCAAAGACAGCATGGAGATCAAGCTGTTGAGCTATGAAGGCGAGATCATCGACTACGAGCTGCCGAAGACGATGGAATACCAGGTGATAGAAGTGGAAGCCGCCGTCGCCGGCGATACTGCTAACAGCCCAACCAAGAAAATCAAACTGGAAAGCGGCTTCGAGGTTAGCGCGCCCATGTTTATCAATGTCGGCGACGTGGTCAAAATCAACCTGGAAGAAGAGACCTACGTGACACGCGTCAGCAAGTAGGGCGGACCGTCGCTCAAGGCGACAAGCCCGGCACGATCACGCGAAACAGCAGATACAGATCCAGCGCAAACAGACTCATCATCGCCAGCGGAATCAGCCAGCGCGCGCTCTCCCAGCGGCCTAGCAGCCTCGCCCGCCAATATTCGAGTCCGTAGACCAGCAGGAAGGCAATCGGAATCAGCGCAGGGAAAAGATAGCGCCCCTGCCACTGCTGAAACTCGATATTGTAATAGCCGAATTGCAGCAGCACGATCAATAATGTGACCAACAGCACAACCCAGGTCGAGATCGGAATACGCAGTTGGTCTTCTTTCTCGGTCCCGCGCCTTGTGTTCGACAGCAGCGCGCCTGACAGACCTGCGATTGCGAGCAGTCCGAAAGCCCGGTAAATCCAGCCGCCCAGCACATTATCCAGCGGCAGCGCCATCCAGCCGAATTGCCCCCAGAAACTCTTGAATGTCGTACTTAACATGTCCCTGAGGTAGGTCACTCCGCCGTGTTCCGCGATGAAATCAGCCGTGCGTGGCTGATCGGCGACGGCGCGATCATGCGCTGCCAAGCCCAAAAAGTCAGGAAAGCTGTATTTGCCTATGTTCCGCAGCCACCAGGCGCCGCCGATGACGCCAGCAACCAGCGCGCACACCGCGAGCGATCGCAGCAGCGCGCGAGGCGAAGTGTGCGCGCTGCGCCACTTCAGCCAGATTGCCAGCGGGGCAAGCAGCGCCAGAAAGTAGATCGTGATCTTGGTGATCAGCGCCAACCCAACGATCAGCCCCAGCTGCCATATCGGCACTTCATCCGAGTCGAGGAAGCGCAGCAGCCACAGCAGCGCCAGCCCAACGATCAATTCCGCCAGCGCATCGTTGTTGACGGCGCTCATCATGCTCAGATGCTGCGGCAGAAAAGCCACCAGCGCCATCACGCCCAGCGCAACCTGCGGCTGACCCGGCAAGATGCGGCGGCTGATCAAATAGCTCAAGCCGATGACCGCGGCGCCCAGCGCCACGCTAAAGAGGCGCAGCGCAATCAGCTCGCCGGCGCTGAGCCGGTAGACGAGTGATGCCAGCAGATAATAGAGCGGCGGATGATGATCTTCGTATTGGATGCTCTCCAGCTCGCCCAGCAATTCCGGCGCAAACCGTCGGCTCGTCAGCTGCGCCAGGTAGGCGCTCGACCAGTCACCGGCTTCAATCCGCGGGCAGCAGCCAGCCTCGGCAACCTGGCGCGCATAATTGTAATGCGCCGGTTCGTCCGGCGTTTGCCAAGCCGGCGTGTACCTGGCGTAGAGCGCACCCGCTACCAAATAGCCGAGCAGGATCGTGAGGAATAGGCGCTTCTCAAGGCGTGTTCGTGGCATCGAAAGCTCGCCGCAATATGCCTCTGGAGTTAAGCCGTATCATGGCACATATCCACCGATTTGCCACCGGCATGGTCTCGCCACATGCAGCGCGGCAGAGCGCCCCAATGCCGTTTCAATCACAATTAGCAGCCTTTCGCAAGCCGTTGGAGCGACACGTATTTATGACTGGAAATCTCAATAAACCCGCAGCGTCCAATCTCTGCGCCCTTGGTGTCCATGGAGTCAAAAATCATGCTTGACGTCCGCCGTCCAACGGTTACAGAGTTGCCCGATTTCGACAGCGCAAGCGCTCATCGCAACCTGAAATCTGCGCTATACTAGGTCAATATCCAAGACCACACCAACGAGGCGGGAGCGGGATGAAGGTAGTTTCTATCGGCGGCGGATTGGGTGCCGTGCAGATCATGCAAGGCATGCAGCGCCACACCAGCGACCTCACCGGAATCATTGCCGTCACCGATACCGGGCGCAGCACAGGTATCGTGCGCGAATTCGCCCAAATCCCGGCGCCGGGCGATATCCGCAATGCGCTCGCCACCCTGGCCCTCGATGATGACTCCTTGCTCACCCGCGTCATGCAGCATCGGATTGTCGCGCCGGGCGATCCCAAGCTTGATGGCATGGCATTCGGCAATCTTTTCGTCGCCGCCTTAACGCAGATGTCAGGCAGCTTTGTCATGGCGATTGAGCAGATTAGCGAATTTCTTGATGTCCAGGCCAACATTTACCCGGTCACAGAAGAGAATACTCATATCTGCGCCGAGCTGATGGACGGCACCATCGTCGAGCAAGAATTCAACGTGCGCCAGTTGGACAAAGCCGCCATCAAGCGCATCTTCGTGCAGAACCCCGAAGCCACTGTCTACCGGCCCTGCGTCGACGCCCTGCGAGATGCAGACCTGATCACCATCGGACCGGGTAGTCTCTTCACGACCATCATCGCCGTACTCGCTTTCAAAGAGATTAGCCAGGCGATCCGCGACTCCAACGCGCTGAAGGTCTATATTTGCAATACGACGACACAGCCGGGCCAGACCGATGGTTACTCGCTCTCCGATCATGTACAGCAGGTGATGTCTTATCTGGGCATCGGGGTTCTTGACTTTGTCGTGCTCAATGCGACGAAGCCCAGCCCAGAACTGATGGACCTTTATGCGCGAGAGCGGGTCGATGTATTGCTGCCTACGACGCATGAATTGCATAAGATCTTGACGATGAATGTGACGCCAGTCGAGGCCGATGTCGCCGATACCAAGTCGGGCAAGCGGGCGCTATGGCAGAAGCAGGATACCATCCGCCATAATCCGGATTTAATTGCGTCTGCGTTGATGGAATTGATGACGGAGTGCGCTGTGGTGGGCTCGGTGGGTTAGGTTGACGTTTCTGGCAGTTGCGGCGGTTTTATTGACGGCTGTGGCTGCAATTCGTTGTTCTCTAGAAGTCCATCTATATTGTTGAATCGACGATCTAATTCGCGAGTTCTTACGCCTAATAGCTCTTCGAATTTTTTGTTCGCCCTACTGATGTGATTGCCTAGTGTCGTCATCTCTCTGGTGTATTCACCCCACTGATTTCGAACTTCGTTGACGATCACAACGATCTCTCGCGAACGCTGCTCAATATTAAAATTTTGCGCCGCCTGACGAATGACCGCAAGTACGATATAGAGGGTCAGAGGCGAGCATAGGATGACTTTTTTCTGTAGCGCGCTGTCAATGATTTCTTGATCCTGCTCATGAATAAAGCGGTAGATCTGCTCGTTCGGTATGAAAATCAGGACGCAATCAACGGTCTGCGAATTGATGTAGCCTTTATCTAAGACATCTGATACGTGCTTTTCGACATTACGCATAAAGTTCTTGCTGCATTCAGCTTTTTCATTGTCGCTTTCGGCGTCGACATATTTTAGATAGTTATCAAGCGGAAACTTGCAGTCCATATTCAGCGACATTTGATTAGGCAGGTGAAAGGTGAAATCCGGCCGCTTCCTTTCTTCTGTGGTCGCTTGCTTGTCATAATTGACACCTTCAATGAGTCCCAACAGCCGCAAGATGTCTTCGGCGATGCGCTCACCCCATTGCCCACGAGACCGATTGTCCGCCAGCGCCTTTTGCAGCGATGTCGCCGTGGTGGTCAGGCTATGCAATTGTTGACCCAGCGCGCCGAATTGTGCCTTGCGGTCGGTCTGCAAATCTTGCACCAGCCGTTCGACTTTGCCCAGCTTGACATCCATATCCGTCAAACGCTGGTCGATAAGCTCCTTTTTTGAATCCAATTCCTTGGCATGTTCCTTCGTTTGTGACTCAGCTTTTTCCGTTAGCTGGTCTAAATAACTCTTATTCGATTCCTTTATCTGCTCAGCAGACTTGTCGATGACTTCCGTGACCTTATTCTGATTCTTCTCTAATTCGGTCGGTACCGTCTTCAAAGTCTCGGACATATTTTGCAGCTGGGTATCGATTAGTTCTTTCTTGGATTCGAGTTCGGTCGCGTGCTGCTCGGTCTTTTTGTCCAATTCACGGTCAGCCAGAGATAGAAAAGTTTCCTGATTGCTGGTCAGGGCTTCCGACGAAAGGCTCTTGAAGGACGATTTCATCTCGTCAGTTAAGCCGTCGTAAGACTTCTTCATCTCGTCCGAGAGCCGCTCAAAAGTGTTGCGGAAATTCCGTCCGTAGAAGCGGTAGGTCAGCATGGCGAAGACAAATCCGCCGACCAAGCCAATGCCCAATCCGAAGACGACACTGAAGCTATGCAGCCCTTCAATTAACGCAGAAAAATCATCCATTGATTCACCCCCGGCGAATGCTCACATTCAGCTTACTCGGTATTGAACGCCTGTCAACACAGGCTTGGCAGCGCGCCCTATGCTTGCCCTTTCGCGCGACTGCGCTCATGCTATAATGAGCGAGTTATTTGGCATGAGAGTAAAGTCATTCGGAAATCGCCGATGGGACCATTGAGACTGAGAAAGGGAACCCTTTGACTTCTCTTGTTCTTACTGTAAGAGAGACACTGCGCTACCGCGGCGCCATCGGGCAGTGGAGTTGGGTCTTGCATCGGCTCACCGGCGTCGGCGTCGTGCTCTTCCTCGCCCTCCACGTCATTGATACCTCGTGGGCGGTTTTCTATCCCGACCTCTACGTAAAAGCAATCGCCGCCTATCAATCGCCGATCTTCACGCTGGGCGAATTCGGCTTGGTCTTCGCTGTCGTCTATCACGCCTTCAACGGCATCCGCATCGTCATCTTTGATTACAAGCCCGAGCTATGGCGTCATCAAGCGCAGGCGGCTATGGCTGTTCTAATCCTGACGCTGCTGGTATTGGCGCCGGTCTTCCTGGGCATGGCCTCACACGTCATCGATTTCTATATCACCGAGCAAGCGATCGCCGGCAGCAAGCTGATGGACGTGGTGGTCTTCTCGATACTTGAGCAGTTGCCCTTCATCGCCGGCTTCGTCGGTGTCCTGGCGGCGGCAATCGTGCTGGCATCGGTCTTCAGCTTGATCAGCGGCGATGGCAGCGCGCGCGGCAAGTACCCGCAGGCCAGCCCGGTCGAGCGCTTTTGGTGGGCTTTCATGCGCCTCAGCGGCATCTTGATCGTCCCGCTGGTCTTTGGTCATCTGGCGCTGATGCACGTGGTGCAAGGCGTCTTTGATATCACCGCCGCGCAAGAAGTGGCCGGCACCCTGGCGAGCAACGGCACGATTGGCGCGGTACCGAGCGCAGTAGAATTCGTCTATCACCGCTGGTCTTATGCGGCCGGCGGCGTCTTCGTCTGGCGCGTCTACGATCTGTTCCTGCTGGTGCTGGTGACGCTGCATGGCTTCAACGGCTTGCGCTATGTGCTGACGGATTATACCAGCTTCAATGATTTCGCCCGGCGGACATCGGTCGCGCTCTGCACGGTGGTCGCGGCAGTCTTGCTGGCAGTGGGCGCGGCCGCCTTATTTGTGCCGCTGGAGAAGGACATCATCCACGAAGCGATGTCCGCTACTGCCGAGATTTATGAATTGCGCGGCGAAGAAGTGCCGGCTGAACTGGAAGCCTGGCTCAACGGCGATGTCGAAGGCGAAGCACAAGACGACTGATCGGGTTCGGCGGTCGAATCGGCTGCTTACCAGCGAATTGTGAAAAACGCAGGAGCAGGACATACATGCAAATCCATAAGCACGATGCGATTATCGTAGGCGCAGGCGGCGCCGGACTGATGGCAGCGCTCTATGCCAGCAAAGGCGGGGCTGATGTCGCCGTGGTCAGCAAGCTCTACCCGACCCGCAGTCACACCGGCGCGGCTCAAGGCGGTATCGGCGCGGCCCTCGGCAATCTCGACGAAGACAAACCAATCTACCACACCTACGACACGGTCAAGGGCGGCGATTATCTGAGCGATCAGGCAGCGGCGAAGATCCTCGCGGAGAACGCCGTCGAAGCCGTGATTGAGCTGGAGCACATGGGCTTGCCCTTCGACCGCACCTCGGAGAAGCGCATCAGTCAGCGGCGCTTCGGCGGCCATACCAGCAACTTCGGCGAGCAACTGGTCCGCCGCGCTTGCCACGCGGCTGACCGCACGGGCCACATGATCTTGCAAACCCTGTATCAACAGTGCATCAAGAACGAAGTCAAGTTTTTCGACGAATTTCAAGTGATCGACATGATCGTGGTTGATGGTGTATGCGCCGGCGTGGTCGCTATTGAGTTGGGCAGCGGCGAATTCCATATCTTCCACGGCAAAGCCAGCTTCTTCGCGACGGGCGGCTGGGGACGCTGCTGGTCGGTGACGAGCAATGCCCATTCCCTGACGGGCGATGGCGCGGCAATCGCACTGCGCCGAGGCCTGCCCCTGCAAGACATGGAATTCTTCCAATTCCATCCCACCGGCATCTATCGCATGGGCATTCTGATTACTGAGGGTGTGCGGGGCGAGGGCGGTGTGCTGATCAACAATCTGGGCGAGCGCTTCATGGAACGTTACGCGCCCAGCGCCAAAGACCTGGCCAGCCGTGATGTCGTCAGTCGCGCCATCTATCTCGAGACGCGTGCCGGCAAGAGCATCAAGAACCGTGGCTACGTGCATCTTGATGTCCGCCCACAGACCGTCAATCGCTACTTCGCCGAAGAAGGGCGCGACCGCAAGGACTTCATCAGCGAAAGGGATGTCGAGCGTAAATTGCCCGATATCCTCGATTTCTGCCGCACCTACCTGGGCGTCGATCCGGTCAAGGAGCCGATGCCGGTGCAGCCGACCGCGCACTATGCTATGGGCGGCATCCCCACCAACGTTGAGGCCGAAGTGGTCATCGACGCCGCTGGCAGCGTTATGCCCGGCGCTTATGCCGCGGGTGAAACTGCTTGCGTCAGCGTGCACGGCGCCAACCGACTGGGCACCAACTCCCTCGTCGATCTCGTCGTCTTCGGGCGGCGTGGTGGTTTGCAGATGGCGGAATACGTCAAGGGCGCGGATTGGGCACCGCTCCCAGCAGACGCCGGCGTCGAAATCCGCGCTGAGTTCGACCGCATCCGCGCTGGCTCCGGCAAGTCTCGCCCCGGCGTGCTGCGCGCCAAAATGCAGCAGACGATGATGGACAATGTCAGCGTCTTCCGCACCGAAGACACCATGCAACTGGGCATCGACGATCTGGCGGAATTGCGCGACCGCTTCTACAACGACCTGCAAATCGATGATAAATCCAACGTTTTCAACACCGATCTCATGGAAGCCTGGGAGTTGGGCTGCCTGCTCGATCTGGCGGACGTCACCGCGCGCGCCGCCATTGAACGCAAGGAGAGCCGTGGCGCCCACAGCCGCGAAGACTTCAAAGACCGTGATGACGAAAACTGGATGGCGCACTCGCTGATCCATCATGATGGCAATCTTGGCGACCCGACTTACGAAGTCAGCTTTGACAAGAAAGTCGATCTCTCGCTGTGGGAGGCCGAGATTGAACAGGGCGTCCCCGAAGAGCAACAGAAGTTCCGCCCGAAAGAGCGCGTTTACTAGCCGACAGCTTCAAAATCTTGGGGATAATGGCAATCATGGAAGTAACCTTTAGAATCAGACGGCAGAATCCGGATGTGCCCGGCAAGCAAAAACCCTACTGGCAGGAATTCCTCCTGCAAGACGTCGACCCAACCGACCGCGTCCTCGAGATGCTGCATCGCATTAAATGGGAGCAAGACGGCTCGCTCTCGCTGCGGCGCTCCTGCGCGCACGGCGTCTGCGGCTCCGATGCCATGCGCATCAACAGCGTCAACCGCCTGGCTTGCAAGATCCTCGTCCGCGATGTCGGCGAGAAAATCCAGATTGAGCCGATCCTGGGCATGCCCGTCATCAAAGATCTGATCGTGGATATGGAGCCCTTCTTCGACCACTACAAGCAGGTGATGCCCTTCTTCGTCAACGACGATCCTGTTCCGGCTGACGGTCGCGAACGCCTGCAAACACAAGCCGACCGCGAGCTTTTCGATGACTCCACCAAGTGCATCCTCTGCGCTTGCTGCACCACTTCCTGCCCGAGCTTCTGGGCGAACGGCCATTATGTCGGTCCCGCCGCCATCGTGCAGGCGCACCGCTTCATCTTTGACACCCGTGATCAAGCCGGCAACGAACGGCTGAACATCCTCAGCGAGCCCAATGGCGTTTGGCGCTGCCGCACTATCTTCAATTGCACGCCCGCTTGCCCGCGCGATATCGAGGTCACAAAAGCCATCGGCGAGGTCAAGCTGGCGATCCGTAAAGGCAAGACTGTTGGCATTATCCAGGCAAGTGCGATACACTAAATGCAGGGTCCGTCCGCGCTGTCAAGACCGTCGACAGTGTACTCATTAAGAGAGTATTTTGAGTGGAGGTCAAAATGAAGCACAGACAATTGGTAGAGAGAAAGTCCCTTTTCTGGTCGCGTCTATTGGGCTTGCTGATCGCTTTCGCCATCGGCGCCGTTCTCGTGTTTGGCGGTGTAAACAACCTGATGGGCGAGTTGTCCGAAGTATATTCAGCCCTTGCCGCCAGCCAAACTGAGCTTGCGGTGACGCAAAGTAAACTCGGCGTGACGCAAAATGTCCTATCCGCGACGCAAAACGAGCTCGCCGCCACACATAACGAGCTTGACGCGTCACAGAGAAACCTCAAGGTCCAGAGCTACCGTCTGCAGCAGAGCGCGCATGCGATTGATTTGGCCAGCAACCATATTCAGCGGCTGACCAGTGAGCGTGAGGACTTGAAGCGAGGCTTGCGCGAAGTCACAAATGAGTTGGCGACGAGCAATCAACAACTCAAGGCAACGGATGATGCCAAACGCGCAGCCGAAGCCGAGCTTGAGCGGCAGCTGCAGCAGCCCCAGCTGAGCGTGGTTGTGACGACCGAGCGGCAATTCGAAATGCACCAGCGGGAACGCAGCGCCATTTCACAGGTGCGGATGGCCTTTGATGGCGATGCCGGCACCATGTACTACGAAGGCATGGCGGCACAGCACGAAATGGAGCAGTACGTTTCCTATTCTGAGCGTACCCAGATGGTTTTGACGCAGACGGGTCCGGGACAGGATGTGTTGGAGTGCCTGAACGACAGGCGGAGGAAGAGACGTTGCGGAATGATCCTCGCGGCGCAGTCCAGTGCCATGCAGCGGGTAAGCTATGCGTATCAGTCTCAGTACAGCAGCATGCAAACGCTGCTCTGGATGGAATGAGCGCGTCGTAGCTAGTCACGGCAGAACCGCTGTTGCGGTTAGCAATTGCGTCTTCTTAGTTTCACCATTGCGTGTTTGAGCGGCAGTTTCCTGCTACAGGAGTTGCCGCTTTTCTATTTGCGGAGGCACGTGTTGTGACGTCGATAAAGCGCGCAGCCGTCATCGGCGCCGGTGCCATGGGCGCCAAATCGCCCTGCAAATCGCCCGTCACGGTTTCCCTGTCACACTCTACGACATCGACGCGTCCAGCTTGATCGCCACCGAGAGGATGCAGCGAGAAACCGTCGCCGATTGAATCGCCGCCGACATCATATCAGCCGCAGATGAAGCCGCAGTCTTTGACAATCTGAGCATTGAAACCGATCTGGCAGCGGCCCTGCGAGACGCCGACCTCGCCATTGAAGCCGTGCCCGAAAAAGCCGAGCTCAAGCGCGCTGTCTTCGCCCAACTCGACCAGCTCCTGCCCGCCTCCGCCGTCATCGCCACCAATAGCTCCTCGCTGCGTGTCAGCAAGCTCGAAGACGCCACCACGCGCCCCGACCAATTGGCGAACCTGCACTTCTACCTACCCGTATGGGATAGCCCGATGGTTGAGATCGGCGGCGGCGCCTGCACGTGCCCGGACGTGCTTGATGCCCTGACCGATTTTGCCCGCGCCATCCAAATCCTGCCCCTGCGAGTTCAACAGGAAAGCACTGGTTTCGTCTTCAATCGCGTCTGGCGCGCGGTCAAGAAAGAGGTCATGCGCGTGGCTGACAGCGGCGTGGCAAGCATCGAAGATATCGACCGCGCCTGGATGATCAAATTCGGGCGAGAGAAACCACCGCCCTTCGCCCAGATGGACCGCATCGGCCTGGATGTCATACGCGATATCGAGCTAAATTACGCGGCTGAAAGCGGCGATCCAGCCGACCTTCCGCGGCCGATTCTGACCGACCGGGTCGAGCGTGGCGACCTCGGCGTCAAGACCGGGCGCGGCTTCTATGATTATCCGAATCCGGCTTGGCGTCGTCCCGACTTTCTCGACCCCGACTCGACAGATTGATCGCCGCGGCTTGTCTGTCATCTTGACAACGCTACCGCGCCGCCCTACAATGGCGCGCGTTGTCCGTCACGGGAAACACACCTTGAGCACGCCCTGCCCGCGTGGTAAACTGCTTCGGCTGCGCCACCATAGCTCAATTGGCAGAGCACCTGTTTTGTAAACAGGTTGTTCTGGGTTCGAGTCCCAGTGGTGGCTCAGGCTTAACAGCCGAATCAATTGGGTCGGTGCCCGAGTGGCTAAAGGGGGCGGACTGTAAATTCGCTGGCGAGAGCCTACACTGGTTCGAATCCAGTCCGGCCCACTGTTTCACAATCTGCTCCGCTCCAATGAGTGCAGCCGGTTGCCTCCGTAGCTCAGGGGTAGAGCGCTCCCTTGGTAAGGGCGAGGTCATGAGTTCAAATCTCATCGGAGGCTCTTGCAAGGGAACGATAGTAAGTTGAGCAAGGCAGCGCAGGATTCCCCTCCGACTTTAATGGGGGTGGGACTAGAGGTGAGGGTAAGATTATGGCAAAAAGGGGACAGCGCATCGTCGTGAAAATGCGCAGCACCGAGAGCGGTCACATTTACATCACGGAGAAGAGCCGTCGCAATACCCAAGGGCGCCTCGAACTTCGGAAGTATGACCCCTATCTGCGCAGGCACGTCGTGTACCGCGAAACCAAGTAGATTCGCACCTCGTATTGGTGTATAGTACAACTCAGGACGCGCAGATTTCTTAGGGGTATAGCTCAGTTGGTAGAGCGACGGTCTCCAAAACCGTAGGTCGAGAGTTCGAGTCTTTCTGCCCCTGTCGGAAATTCGCAAGCACCGTCCTCAGCGACGGTGTTTAGCTATCAGCACGAGCATCGGTCGCCTGAAATTTAGTGAGGAGCGTTAGTAAATGGCGCTGGAAGAACAAACAGAAACCGCAATCACCGAAAAGAAAGGCAAAGCCACGCCGGGCAGGCGCACGCGTAAAGCCAAGACGACGAAGAGCGAGCCACAGGGCAACGCCGTTACGCGCCCGCTGTTCGCCGCTGTCGATTACTTCGGCAATGTGCGCTCCGAGTTAAACAAAGTGGCTTGGCCCAGCCGTCAAGATACCCGCCACCTGACGATCCTTTGCATCAACGTTACCATTGCTTCGGCGATCTTCTTGGGCATTCTGGCTGTGTTGTGGTCCGAGTTTATGCGTATCGGCTTGAATCCGGGTTACGCCTGGATGCTGCTCGCCGTCATCGTGGTGATGGTCGGCGGCGCCTTCTACATGATCCGCCGCGGCTCGATTTAATGTTGGCGGCGACCCTTCCCTTAATTTGGACGAATTAATCTCATGAGCGAACAACCGCAGGAAACACAAAAACTGACCGACTACGATCCGGCGCCGGTTTATCTCGATGAAGCGGACGATGTCGAAGGCTTGAATATCTCGCTGGATGACGGCGCCCCCAATGAAGAATCGGAGCGCAGTTGGTTCTTCATTCACTGTTATTCCGGTTACGAGAAAAAGGTCGAGCATGCGCTGCGCCAACGCATCGAAACCATGAGCATGCAAGACCAGATTTACGATGTGTTGATCCCCACCGAAGACGAGATTGAAGTCAAAGACGGCAAGCGCCGCACGGTCGAGAAGCGCGTCTTCCCCGGCTACGTCATGGTGCAGATGCGCTGGGATCAGGACGAAGAAGAGTTGGACAAAGACGCCTGGTATACGGTTCGCAATACGCCTGGCGTGGTCGGCTTCGTTGGCGGCGAGAATCAGCCGACACCGCTGCGCCCGGAAGAAGTCAAGCGCATCATGGACCGCATGGACTCTGACGACAAGGTTGTCAAAGTCGATTACAAGATTGGCGAGCGCGTGCGCATCGTCGGCGGTCCCTTCAATGACTTTCCCGGCACAGTCGCTACTATCGATACGGGCCGGGAAAAAGTGCGCGTCATGGTCGACTTCTTCGGGCGGGAGACCGCCGTCATGCTCAGCTTCATGGAAGTGGAACGTATGTAAACGCGGCGACGCAAGGTTGTCGCATTGAATTGCAGGCTAGGACTCCCGGCGCGTTGCCGGGGTCATCTTGAAAATGAGTGAGGTAACAAATGGCAAAGAAAGTTAAGGCAATCGTAAAATTGCAGATTCCAGCGGGCAAAGCCAATCCCGCTCCGCCTATCGGACCGGCGCTGGCGCAGCACGGCATCAATCTGATGCAGTTCTGCAAGGAATACAACGGGCGTACCTCCAGCCGGATGGGTGAGATCGTGCCGGCAGAGATCACCATCTTCACCGATGGCTCTTTCAGATTCGCGCTAAAGAGCCCGCCGACTTCCTTCCTGATTAAGAGGGCGGCCGGCATCGAGAAGGCAGCCTCCAATCCGCTGACCGAGACCGTCGCTACCTTAAGGCGCGACCAGGTGCGGGATATCGCTCAAGTCAAGATGAACGACATGAACGCCATCGACATTGAGGGCGCGATGCGTCAAATCGAAGGTACCGCCCGCCAAATGGGCATTAAAGTTGCCGATTAGCGCCGCCGGCTCAAGCCAGAGCAGTAGCAGGCGCCATTGAGATTCACTAGTGAATTGTGGGAGGGCTAACCAGCCCGCATACCACGAGGAGAACAGAAAATGGGAAAACGGTACAAAGATGCACTCAAGACTTTTGACCGGCAAAAGTACTATCCTATAGACGAAGCGCTTAAGCTGGTCCAAGACAACGCCAAAGCAAAATTCGATGAGACAATCGAAGTGCATTTCCGCCTCGGCATTGATCCCCGCCACAGCGACCAACAGATCCGCACCACGGTGATGCTGCCCAACGGCACCGGCAACACCGTCCGAATTCTTGCCTTCGTCGATGAACAGCATGAAGACGCCGCCTTGGCCGCCGGCGCTAATATCATCGGCACCGACGAAGTTATCAACAAGATTCGCAATGATGGCTGGCTGGATTTCGATGCCGCCATCGCCACACCGCCCATGATGCGCAAGGTCGGGCAGATCGCTCGCATCCTCGGTCCACGCGGATTGATGCCGAATCCCAAAGCAGGCACTGTTGTACCGCCGGACGACATCGCGCGCGTGATCAGCGAGCTCAAAGCGGGCCGCGTCGAATTCCGCAATGACCGAACCGGCAACGTTCATGTGCCCGTCGGCAAAGCCAGTTTCTCGTACGAGAACTTGTCGGAAAACCTGCAAGCGGTGGTGGACACTATGCAAGCAATTAAGCCCGAATCACAGAAGGGCTACTACATCCGCCGCATGACGCTCACATCCACCATGGGTCCCGGCGTCCGCGTCGATGGCATGTCTTAGTCTCGCCGCATCATATTCGCTCGCAAGTCGCTGCTTGGCTCACACATAATAGCCGACCCACGAATTGAGAATGTGTAGAGGCGACTCTTGAGTCGCCCGCATTGATATGCTCCTGACATTTGGGCGACCCACCGGGTCGCCCCTACACGGATCCTTACAAGAGTGGAAAACGACTACGTATAGCCGATGAAACTATAAGGGCGTGCCGCTGGCTCGCCCTTTCGCTTCTCTTATGTGGCGGCTCTAGCGCTTCAGCCGCTCGAAATACTGCTTGCGAAACTTCGCCACCTTGGGCGCAATCACATAGGCGCAATAGCCGGCGCGCGGATTATTGGCGAAGTAATCCTGATGATAATTCTCGGCCAACCAAAATGTGCTGGCCGGCGTCACCTCGGTCACAATCCGGTTCCGATACAGCCCTTCATCGTCCAACCGCTTGATCGTCTCTTCGGCGATGCGCTTCTGCTCCTCACTGTGATACCCAATCCCCGAGCGATACTGGGGTCCACGGTCATTGCCCTGTCGATTCAGCGTGGTCGGATCGTGCGTCGTGAAGAAGATATTCAAGATGTCCTGAAAGCTGATGACCTCGCTGTCAAAGGTGACATTGACCACCTCGGCATGACCGGTCGTCTTGGCGCAGACTTGCTCGTACGTGGGGTTGTCAACATGCCCGCCCATATATCCCGATATCGCCGACTCTACGCCGGCCAGCTGAACAAACACCGCTTCCACACACCAGAAGCATCCGCCGCCTAATGTTGCCACTTCCTTGCCCATGATCTCCGTCTTTCTACTCCATCTTTACATCACCAGCATCGGCGATGAATCTTGCCAAAATGCTACGGCAATGTAAATCTCCCATCAGAGTGCCGGCCGGGCATCATCCACCGTCCGCGTCAAGCGCGCCCACTCCTCAAGCGTCAAGGTCTCGGCGCGGCGCTGCGGATCGATGGCAGCTGCACTCAGCAATTCGGAGGCCACACCCGCTTTGATGCGCAAGCCGCCAGCCAGCGAATTTTTGAGTTGTTTGCGCTTCAGGCTAAACCCGGATCTCACGACCCGAAAGAAGGCTTTCGCCGACGGCACATCCACCGGCGCTTTCGCATGCGTTTCTATGCGTACGACCGCGCTGTGAATATTGGGACGCGGCCAGAAAACCGCCGGGCTTAACTTGCTGACGATGCGCGGCACGCCATAATACTGCACCGCGATCGACAATAGATTCATCGCGCCCGGCTTGCTGATGATCCGCTCCGCCACTTCATATTGCATGGTTATCACCATCCGCTGCGGCGCCCGTCGCGCTTCGAGGAAATGCCAAAGTATCGCGCTGCTGATGTAGTAGGGCACATTCGCCACCACCGTATAAACATCATCGCCAAGCATCGCGTTGATATCGGTCTTGAGAATATCGCCGAAAACGAGGTAGACATTTGCTCGGTCATCGAAGCGGTCTTCCAGAATCGGCTGCAGGCGCTCGTCAATCTCAATCGCAAACACCTGAGCCGCAACATCCGCCAATACATCTGTCAGCGCGCCGGTGCCCGCGCCGACTTCAACCACAACATCGCTCGACCCTACTTCCGCCGCCGCCACGATTTTTTCCAGCGCATTCGGGTCATGCATGAAGTTCTGCCCAAGGCTCTTCTTCGGCAGCAAACCATGACTATCGAGCTGCGCTTTTGGGCTGATGGACATCTTTCACTTTTATCAGGCTGCCTCAGGCTTTGCGCTCAGTTGACCATAGCGCCCCAGTTTTGAGTAGGGTTAGCGCACCATTGCGCCCGCTTTCTGTTAGAATCTAAGAGGTGCGATGCCGACTGGCAGGGACCGCCATGCCATTTCTTGAACCGCAGTTCATTCCCATATTGATTTTTGCTCTGCGCGTGATTAACAACGTCATCGGCACCCTGCGGCTGATCTTGGTTTCTCGCGGCCAGCGCTATTGGAGTTTCGCCTTTGCCGCGCTCGAATCACTGCTGTTCGCCTATACTGCCGGGCAAGTCATCACTGATCTGGAGAATCTGCCAAAGCTGGCGGCTTATGTTTTCGGATTCGCTGTGGCGGCATCGTCGGCATGCAGGTAGAGAATCGCTTTGTCAAAGCCTACGATTGCGTCACGGTCATCGCCTCGCGCGAAACCTCGCACGATATGGCGCTGGCATTGCGCAACTCCGGTCATGGCGTTACCGAGATTATGGGCGAGGGCGCCCATGGTCAGGTCGAGGAATTGCGGATTATCGCCCACCGGCGCGACCTGCCGGAGGTCCTGCGAATCATCCACGAAATTAAGGAAGACGTGTTCGTGACAGTGGAGCACTCGGAGTTCATCCGCAACGGTTGGATCCGCGCGCACAAACGCTGATTGGCTTATTCTTCCGCCAGTGCCAATTCGACAAAATAGGTAGGGCTGCCCAGCAATCGGCGCACCGGACACTTTCCCGAAATATCACGCAGCCGCGCCCGCTGCTTCTCATCGAGATTGCCGTGGAAAACCAGCGCCTCGCGCACTTCATGTACAAAGAGGTCGTCCCCTTCGTGCTGCGGATAATCGCGCCCGCGAAAGCGCTCATAATCCAGCTTGACCTCCACGCCCTGCAAGTCCCAGCCTTTGCGCTCGGCATACAGCTTGCAGGTGATGGCCATGCACGATCCGAGCGCGCCCAGCAGCAGCTCGCCCGGCGTCGGCGCGGTATCGGTGCCACCGTCTTCTAGCGGTTCGTCAGCGTGCCATTCGTGCTGTCGTATATTGACGGTCGTGCGAGTGCCTTCGCGCAGGACGATATCAACGGGCATGGGCAATTCCATTCTTCGGATTCAACAAGTGGCTACTCATCCACGCAGGACCGCGAAAATGTTGCTGACTTCCAATTCAAAACCGGGCAGGATATTCTCGCCGCTCAGTGTGCCGTCATGGTCGACGAACTCAATCTGCAGGTGCGAGCCGTTTATCAGACGACACACGTCTACGCCCCGTTGTTCCGGCTGCACTAACCAAACAACAGCCGTTCCGTTAAGTAGGTAAACTTCGGCTTTTCGACGTGCTGCCGCTAAGGTATCGCTTGGTGACAGAATCTCGACAGCAAGGTCTGGCATGGCCGGAACAAACTTGTCCGGCTGCGGATCTGGCATTCTATCGTAGCGGGTAAAAGCGACAGCCGGTCCGAGTAGCGTGTAACGATAGTCCGGCGGATGGTAGCCCGATTCCACTGTCACTTGGCCCAAACCTTGCGCCTTCGTAAAGAGTCTCAAATAAAAGGCGATTTCGGCAGCGAGCAGCCCATGCGTATTGCCCGGCTGCGTCATCGTGAAGAGTTCGCCATCGATAAGTTCGAAGAAGACGTTTTCATTGTCAGGGTCTTGCGCCATCTCCCAAACATCATCAATGGTGTACAACTGCTTTTCAACGATCATCCGTATAGGAACTCCATCACCATACTTGCTTAAGTATAGCACAGGGGCACGTCATTGGTCATCAAAGAGCAAGACGGACGCTGGCGGTCAGACACCGTAGCCGATCGGCGGAATCGCCAGCAAATACATGATCGAAAGGGTCGCGATCAACAGGGGCAGCAGGAGGACCACCGCCAGAATCGGCTTCTCATCGCGCAGATGCATATAGAACCAGATCACCAAGCTCGACTTGACGATGGCGATGCCCAGAAGCAAGATTGCTTTGATCGCCTGCAGAGTCGCGGCGGCGCTCGGCGCATCGTGGATCGCGCCTTTGAGGAATTCGGCGCTCGCAACCTCGATCATCGTCAGCACCGCCAAGCCGGCAAAGACGACCGTATAGATTCCGCCTTCTACCGTGATTTCACGTCCGAGCAAACGCACGGTATTGCTGTGATGTCCGCTCTCGTGGTGAGTCGCTTCTGCCATTTCTCGCGTCTCTCTCATATCCTGCGAATCAAATCTCTGTGAACTCTGTGGTTGATCACCCGGTACCGTCTCACGAAGCGGGCTAAACCAGGTAAATCAAGGTGAAGAGCATGATCCAGACCACATCGACAAAGTGCCAGTAAAGCCCGAACATCTCGATGCCGATGGGGTTATGGTCGTAACGCCCTTTGGCGCCGCGCCGCAGCAGCTCCAGCGCCCAGATCACGCCGACAAAGACGTGAGCCCCATGGAAAAATGTCGGCGCATAGAAGCGCATGCCCAAGGTGCTCCAGCCGGAGCCGGTTTCGAAGCCCAGGGCGATGCCCAGATGCGCCAGCTCACTATATTCGATGTATTGTCCGATCAAGAATATGGTACCACCCAGCGCCGTCGCCCCGATCCAGCGCAGCATCCCTGCGCGATTGCCACCCTGCATCGCACGCAAGCCCATCACCATAAAAAAGCTGCTCGCCAGCAAGACGAAAGTATTGGCGGTGACCAAACCGACGCCGAGCTTCTCGTGCGCGGCAGCCACCACCTCCGGCTCATTGATGCGCAAGATCACATAGCCGACGATCATGATGGAGAAGATCACAATCTCGGACGCCAGATATAGCCAGACGCCCAGCTTCAGATTGCTATTGTGTTCTTCTACCGTCATATGCCCGTGGTCATCATGGGCGGCCGCAGCTAGCTGGTTGGCTGTCAATTCTGCCATACTTGGTCTCTCACTTTATTTCTGATAGCCGATGGCGCGCGGAATGGCGCGGATGACATTGGCGACAGCGCCGGCGATTTTGCCCGCCTCGCGGATCGGCAAAACTTGCGTCCGCTCACGATCGGCCGTTTCAATCTCTTTGACTTCACGCACACTTTGATGCGCCAGATAGAAAAATAGCGCGATCCCTCCGGCCGCCACCGCCAGCGAGACAAAGATGATGAGGATGAAACCCAGCAGCACGGTAAATTGACTCGTGCCTGTTATCGTCTGATTCGCGAAATCATCGGGCGGCAAGACCAGCCCCAGCACGTCCTGGATCGGGATCACAAAATCGCCAAAGCCATTGGCGAAAAAGTCGGCGTTGGGTTCGTTGGCGATCTGCAAGTTAAAGCCGTGCGGCAAGAGCGCAAAGGTGAAGAGCACAATCGTAGTAATGACGGCGATCGTCAGAACCAGGAAGAGTTGACCGGCGTAGAATGCCATCGTCTGCCACAAGCAGGAGACCGTCATCAGCAGCACGCCCAAAGTACCGGGTATGCCCGCCAACGTGATCAGCAGGATGCGCCAGCCACCAAATAACACCGGGAGCCAGAACAAGAACCAGATCATATTCACGACCCAGTTAATCAGGAAGATGCCCACATTCAAATAGGGGAAGCGCCAGGGTTTTGGCACATCGTTGATGAGGAACCAAGCCGCATCCCAAAGCCACCTGCCAGCGCGGAATACGGGACCGGATGTGCGCAGCGCGAATTCTTTCTCGGGCGCATCCTCTTCATGCTCATCGGCATGCTCGCCATGTTCGCTCATCTTCGGGTCGAAGGCGCCAACGCCCCACATGAAGGTGCCCATCGAGACGAAGGCCGCCAGAACCATGCCGACCTGCGCGCCTTCACTGGTCTCGGCGTTTATCCAGACTGGGTCCATATTCTGCCAGGAACGCATGGCGTAGACAAAGGCAAGCGAAGCCATAAAGCCCACGATGAGCGCCGGTATCGCCCTGCCGAGTCCGGGTTTATCCATGTCCTGCTACTCCCTTAGCTGTCACGCGAGCCGAGTATACCAAAGCTCATCAATACGAAAAGTTTCAGTCCCGCCGTCAGCGGATCCAGTACAGCACAAAATAAAAGAGAATCCAGGCGACGGTGACGAAATACCAAAGCTTTGCCGTCCCCTCAACCGCCCAGGAATCGTGTTCGCTTCCACTATACATACCCGTAGCGCCGCTGCGGTAAACTCGCAGAATAACCGCCAGAATCGCCAGCGCATGCGCGACGTGAAAGCCGGTCATCAGGCGCATTGTAAGGCCGTACTGCGTCGCCAGCGCCGCCTCCGATACATTAACAAACTCGTAGACGATAATCGCCATGAAGACCACACCGAGCGCCATCGCCAGGCGCCAATTCATCAAGAACGCGCTAAGCTCGCGGCGCCTCAAACCATGCCAGCCACGCCGCAATAGGAATGAACTGAGCAGCAGCGCCAGGGTCGCGACGCTGGGCAGCAGCGGATCAAAGGGCGTGACGCCGGCGGGGGGCCATTGCGCGTAACTGTAGCGCAACTGCCAATTGACCACAATCATGGCGAAGAAAATCATGATCCAACTCGCCTGAAAAATGGTCATGCCCAGACGGTTGTTCTTCAGGCGAATTTCAGCAGCGCGGTCGAGGCCGAGTTTCGGTTTCTCATGTCGATCCACGTAGCTGGTCATTATTGGCTATCGCTTTCTTGAAGTGTCGTCACGATACGCCGTTGCTTATCTGCTGTCAGTTGCCGAATTGCCGCCGTTGAAGGCCGCGTCCACCGCGTCCAAATAAGCCGCGGAGGCTTCGGTGCCATAGCCGTAAGGGTTTTCAAAGGGAATCGGATCATCGGCGAAGTTCATTGGCGGCGGCGGTGAGGTGGTGGCCCATTCCAGCGTCAAGGCGCGCCAGGGATTTGCGCCGGCGATCGGTCCGTGATAGTAAGAGCGGATGATGTTGTAGATCACGATAAATGTAGAGCAGCCCAGCACAAAGGCGGAAAAGCTGATCAACTGATTCCAGGGTTGGAATTCGGGTACATAGACCGCCACGCGCCGCGGCATGCCCAGCATACCGACTATGTGCATCGGGAAAAAGGTGAACAGAAATCCGAAGTAGGTAAAGGCGAAGTGTATCCTGCCCAGCCGCTCGTTCATCATCCGGCCGGTTATCTTGGGAAACCAGTGATAAAGCGCGGCGTAAATGGCGAAGACGCTGCCGCCGAAGAGCACGAAGTGAAAATGACTGACGACGAAATAGGTGTCGTGCACGTGAATATCGAAGGGTAAAGCCGCCAGCATCACACCGGTGACGCCGCCAATGACAAACATGGACATAAAGCCTAGCGCGAATAGCAAGGCGCTGGTAAAACGCATCTTGCCGCCCCAGATCGTGCCCAGCCAACTGAACATCTTGATGCCAGTGGGCACCGCGATGATCATGGTGGTGATCATAAAGGGTATGCGCAGCTCCGGCTGCAAGCTGGTAAACATGTGATGCGCCCAAACGGTAAAGCCGACGAAGGCGATGCCCATACTCGATAAACCGACCATACGATAGCCGAAGACGGGCTTGCGGCAGTGGACGGACAGCACCTCGGACAATACGCCCATGCCCGGCAGCACCATGATGTAAACAGCCGGGTGGCTGTAAAACCAGAAGATATTTTGCCAGAGCAGAACGTCGCCACCGCCGGAAGCGTCGAAGAAAGTGGTGCCGGCTACGCGATCCAGCAACAGCAGGGTCAAGGCGCCGGCCAGGAAAGGCGTAGCCATGACGGCGATGATGCTGGTCGCCAATACTGCCCAGCAGAGCAGCGGCATGCGCCAGATGGTCATCTGTGGCGGACGCATATTCAATATCGTAACGATGAAGTTGATCGAGCCCATGATCGATGAGATGCCCAGCAGATGCGCGCCCAGCGCCCAGAGCGTTTGACCGTCTCCGCTGAACAAGGTGGACAGGGGCGGGTACGAGGTCCAGCCGGCTTCGGCCGGGCTGACGAAGTAGCCGAGCAGAATGACGATTGCCGCCGGCGGAATAAGCCAGAAGGCGAAGGCATTGAGCCAGGGGAAAGCCATATCTTTCGCGCCCAGCTGCAAGGGTACGACGAAATTGCCGAAGGCCGCCCACATCGGAATAATGAAGAGGAAGATCATGATGGTGCCGTGAATGGTGAAGAGGCTGTTGTAAGCCGAGCCGGATACCATCAAGTCGAGGTCAGGCGTCCAAAGCTCGAGCCGGATGCCCATCGCCATTGCGCCGCCAATGATGAAGAAGAGGAATGAGCAGACACCGTACTGCACGCCGATAATCTTGTGGTCGACACTCCAGCGCAGGTATTCGCTTAGCGCCGGGCGCCGAACCGCTTCGGCCTCTTGACTTTCTGCTTGTGCCCCCAAGGGGACGGCAATCGTTGCCATATTTGCGCCTTTTCTCTTCAGGTCCCGCTCAATGATAACCCAGACTTTTTACGATGCTTTCCAACTGTAGCCGCTAAAGGAAAGTTGCCATAATTCTTTGAACGTCATAGATATTCGTCTTGCGGTTGAATTTCTTCTCAATCGGCTTAAGGTCACTGCCGACCCAGATTTTTAGGTCAGCCTCCAAATCCAAGTGTCCGGAAGATTCGATACTGAATTTCGTAATCTTGCTATAGGGAATCGTCAAGTACTCCCGCTTCCGGCCCGTCATTCCTTGAACGTCGATCATGATGATTCGCTTGGTGGTAAAGATGATAAAGTCGCGCACGACTTTGAAGCCCGCGTGAATCTGCTCGTCCGGTGCCAGCAGCTTTTCGTAATCTTTGGCAAGCTCGTCGACATTTACATTGCCGGAGATGCCCATCAATCTGGTAATCAAAAGGTCAACTCCCCTTCAGCGCATTTTTTGCGCTGGAAAATACTCGCTAATCGTCACCGGTCTCAGCCTCCGCAGGCATTTCGTCCTCACCATCGCCTTGGCCGAAGTTGATATCAACATCCAGGCCGAAGGCGGTCTTGATAGCTTCGGGGATAGCTGTCGTCTGATTCTCCGTATCGCAATCGGAGTGCTCGCCTTGTGTACAGAGGTAAGCCACTATCGAGTAAAGCTGCTCCGCGCTCATTTGGTAATTATCCGGCTGGTCAGGACCGAATTGCGCCATCTGTTCGGTGTATCCAGGTACGACGAAAGCCTGCGAATTCCAAACTGAGGTGGCAATGTATTCCTCGGCAGATTGCCCGGCGACGCGCTCGCCCGCACGGTCGGCGACGCCATTCAGCGGGGGACCGGTGCGGCTGGTCCATTCCAGACTGTCGAGTGTGTGGCAACTATTGCAGATATATTCCTGGATCACGATCTCGCCACGCAGGACGGGATCGGCCGGCGGATTGAGAATGGCGTGGATTGCCGGTTCATAGAATTGCTCGAGGAATTGGCTTTCGTCTTCGTAGACGACGACCGCGCCCCGCATCCGCCCATGTCCGTCGCCGCATAGCTCGGCGCAGACGATCGGGAATGCCGCCGGGTATGTCAGTCCTTCCACGCGGATTGGCGTAAAGCGAATCTCGGTTGGGCGTCCGCCGCGATTGGGATTGCCCGGCAGCAGGTCTTGCTTGACGCGCATGGCCGGCACCCAATAAGAATGAATGACGTCTTGCGTCCGCAATTCCAGATCGACATTCTGCCCGATGTAGGTATGCAGCGTGTCGCCGCTGTTGATGACGATCGGATCCCCGTCTGGTTCAAGTTGACCCGTCTCATAGATATGCGTCCAGGCATAACGGGCGCCGGTTACCTTGATGGCGATCTCTTCGCCGTTGATCATATTGATGGCCGCTTTTGGCTCGGAGTTTTGCGTCCAAACATTGAAGCTAAGCACGGCGATGAAGACAACGACCAGAGCCGGAACAATCGTCCAGACGATTTCGAGCAGCGGATTGCCATGGTAAGTGGGTCCATCGGTGGGATCATCGTCGCGCGCGCGAAAGAAAATCACCGAAATCAGCAGCATGCCTTGGATAAGGAAAAAGACCACTCCGCAAATGATGACCAGGATGTAGAAGAGCTCATCGACGCTTTTGGACTCCGCCGATGCCTGCGGTGGCAATATGACCGGCACGTAGGTGGCGAACCAATTGATGCCTATGACACTCACCAACAGAAATATCGCGGCAACAACGACAGCTGCCGGACTTATCGACGGGGTGTTGGAGCGATTGTTTTGCATACTGGACTACCACCTGCAATTCACAGCCACGAAAACAGGGTCTCAGACTTCTTGAAGCTACCGATTTATTCACGCGCCTTCAACAGTCGCGGATCAAATTTGGCGACGCAGTGTGGCGCTTGTTCAATTTGTCACAATTGTAGCTAAAAGGTGTAGGCATTTCAAGCGCATGTCTGCCGCGTTCGGCAAGAATCGTGGTTCAAGGCTGAAGGCTAGCAGCACCGTTTAAGCGGTCGCCATTGGTCAGTCTTTCGGCCTGCGTTATCATAGATGCATCAGCGTTTCAATGACTCGATGGGATTGCGGCACTTTGGAAAAAGGCCCGAACACGTCAACGGCGATGATCCGGCTGGTCAACTTCTTGTTGGCTGTGCCGGTGCTGCTTTTGGCGGTGGTAGCGTTTTTTGCCCTACAAGAGATTCTGCTCAGGATTGCAGCCCAAATAATAATCGGGTCAGCCGGTAATACTGTGCGCGGCAATTATGCGCTGGTAACGGTGCGGAATCTCTGGCTGCTGATCGGCGGCGCGCTGCTGGTTGGTGTCATGATCGGCTGCCTGGATTATTGTTTCAAGCATGCTCATAAGCCGGGCACGCGCCGTCTTTTACTGCGGGTTCTGGCGGTGGAGTTGGTGATAATCGGCTTGCAATTCGTGATAGCATCATAGTCAAGAATACGCTACGTTACCTGATCCAATTCTAAAACATATTCTATAATTGCTAGAGCAATCCTTCTCGATAACTCGTATTTGGAAATTCATTGTATGGACGACCTCATTACTGTCACTGAAGCGAGTCACTGGTCATCGCAACACTATGGACGCGAGATAACCAAGTCTAATATCAGCTACTTAGTCACTTATGGCAGGGTCGATAGTGTCATTCATGATGGAGCTGTCAAGCTGAATAGATTGGAGCTAAAACGTTACTATGACGAGGAATTTGCCAAAGAAACGCGTGCGATGCAGCAACTCGAAAAGGACATTAATCTTCGCTTAGCCTTTTCCGAATACAGGGAAAGCGAACGTACTAAACATGTTCATCG
The DNA here is from genome assembly GCA_965223515.1 of Phototrophicaceae bacterium. Classification (GTDB taxonomy): domain Bacteria; phylum Chloroflexota; class Anaerolineae; order Aggregatilineales; family Phototrophicaceae; genus UBA6055. The sequence goes on along the minus strand of CBDCWK010000002.1, from coordinate 1,839,089 downwards.
GTTGCACCCTTATAAGGGGAAATTCATACCGCAATTGGTAGAGTACTTTCTTGACTCCCATACGGACGAATACAAGAAAGAAGTATACTTTCAGCCAGGTGACATTGTGCTTGATCCGTTTTGTGGTAGTGGAACGACCTTGGTACAGGCATCTGAACTAGGTCTTAATGCACTAGGTGTAGATATATCTGAATTCAATGTTTTAGTTTCAAACACGAAGGTGCAAAGACATGATCTGCCAACACTCATACAACATCTGCGGCAGATAACGCAAAGGCTAAAGGGATTCTATGTAGAGTTCGGATTGCAAGAATTTGACCATGAATTGTCTGAGCGGCTGTCTAGTTTCAATGCGCAGTATTTTCCATCACCTGAATATAAGCTGCGCGTTCGACACAAGCAGGTAGATTCGCAGGAATATGGACAGGAAAAAGCGCGTCAATTTGAGTCAGTGTTTCGTGAATTAGTATCCAAATACGCCGTCAATCTCCGAAACTCGGGCACTTCTTTTTTGGACATGTGGTATCTGCCCTCCATTCGCGCTGAAATAGAGTTTGTTTCTGAGCAGATCAAGAATATTGATAACCACGACCTCGCCAGCACAATCTGGGTCATATTGTCTCGTACAATTCGTTCGGCGAGAGCGACGACTCATCTAGACCTCGCGACGCTAAAAGAACCTATCGCTTCTACGTACTACTGTCGAAAGCACTTCAAGATATGCAAGCCGCTGTTTACTTTGACAGATTGGTGGAAACGTTACAGTGATGATTCGATAAGCCGGTTTGCGCAATTCGAGCAGTTGCGTACTGACACTCTGCAACTCGCCCTAGCGGGATATTCCCGTTCCATGCCCCTCATGAGGACCCTAGACGTTAGGAAACCGGAGCTAGCGAGTTTATTACGTGAAAAAAAGCTTGCCGGGATTTTTACAAGTCCGCCTTATGTTGGGATGATTGACTACCATGAGCAACACGCGTACGCTTACGACTTGTTGGACATTGAGCGGTGCGACGATTCTGAAATAGGACCTTTGTTCAAAGGAAAGGGCAAAAACGCTAGGTCATCATATGTAAAAGGCATAGTAGATGTGCTGAAACATTGCAGGCAATTCTTGGTAGACGACTTCAATGTCTTTCTGGTCGCCAACGACAGATTCGGACTTTACGAAGAAATTGCGGATAAATCGCGAATAAGAATCGCAAACCGGTTTAATAGACCGGTTTTGAGGCGGTCTGAGAATGACAAGTCACCATATTCTGAAACGATTTTTCATATGAGAAATATCTGATCGTATTTATTCAAGGAGCCGCATATGGCAGCTATATCGAGTGTTACTCGCTCGAAGATACTCGCTTATCTCGAGGTGTTTGTCGAAAAATTGGTAGAAGATTTTCGCGGAAGGGCGGTGCAATCAATGACAGGCCCGGCAGATTATCTTTCCAAAACAGACAAGAAGGGCGGCCTTAAGCCCTTTCATGCTGCGCTAATTCCGAGTGAAGTTCTGCGGATAAGCGCCTTTGAGCGCGGATTGGTAACTAGGCTTGGAACGAGTTTTGAAGAATGCGCAAAACTGATTGCATTGGATCACCATCAAGATGCAAAAGAGGGCACGTCCTACAAGGTGTAATTAGCACTGATGCACTAGCGGAGATTGAACGGCTAGTGGCAATCTTTGAGCATGTTGCTTCGAGCAGATCGAAGCGCCCTACGCTTGAAAATCTGATTGACAGCGTTATTAGCGCCAACAGATCCGGCAACTGGATCAATCGGGACAAGAAAGTTGACTTGTATGTGCTGGGTCGCGAAGACGAAGAATTCTACTTTGAGATGAAGACAGTTAAGCCTAACAAAGACCAATGCTTACGAGTTACTCAGTCCATTCTTCAGATCCATGCGCTTTGCGACAGACCACGACCGCGAGTCAAAAGCTACCTGGCTTTACCTTACAATCCCTACGGCAATTCTAGAGGGGAATACAAATGGACTTATCCGAGAAATTACATGCCTTTTGATGAAGCAGTCCTCATTGGTAATGAATTCTGGAGGTTGATTGGCGGAGAGACTTGCTATGAGGAACTGCTGGAAATATACCAGTATGTCGGCCAGGTAAAAGGAAAGTACATCGTCGACTCTTTGGCCTTTGGACTTTAGGCCTTGCCGAAGTAGTAGTACTCCAGGATATCGCGCGTAAGCGGCGCAGCAACCGAAGAACCCTCGCCGGCATTCTCCACCAATGTGACGATAGCGATCTGAGGATCCTTGGCCGGCGCGTAGGCGATAAACCAACTGTGGGGCAATATGCCGTCGCCGGGCACTTGCGCCGTGCCGGTTTTACCGCAAACTCCCACGTCAAGCAGCGGCGAGCCGTAAAACTGATGGGCAGCCGTACCGCTATAGCTGGCGGTCACATCGCACATGCCGCGGCGGATGATGGCGAGGTTGGCGGCGTCGATGTCGGTATTGAGCATCACATCGCGCTTCGCTACCGGGCTGCGTTGATCAAGGATGCCGCGCTCATTCACCAGGTGTGGGCGCAAGAGATAACCGCCGTTGGCGATGGCCGCGTACATCCGCACCATTTGCAGCGGCGAAACCTGGACCTCGCCCTGGCCGATTGACAAGTTGACGGCGTGAGCGTAAGACCAGGGCAAGCCGCTGTATTGCGGAATGCTGTCCGGCGTGGGGACGAAGCCGGCGACCTCGGGAATCTGGCTGATGCCCGTGGCTTGTCCCAATCCCAGCAATAGGGCATAGGAAGGCAATAACCAGGGGTCCTTGGCATTCAGCCGAAAGCCGGCTTCATAATAGAAGGGGTTGCAGCTGTTGGTGATGCTGCTCTGCACCGCCATGATGCCGTGCCCGCTGCGCAGCCAATCGTAGCGGATATCGCTGCCGTAAGACCAGCTTCCGATGCAGTTGTAGCGGCTGTCTTCGTCGTAGACTCCGCTATCGAGCGCGGCTATGGCGGTCAGCCCTTTCATCACCGAGCCAGTAACATAAGCGCCCTGTGCCGCGCGGTTAATCTGCGGTTTGCGTTCGTCTTCGATCAGCCCGGACAGACCTTCCGCGGCGGCTTCTCTGCTAACTGACGGGAAGGGATTGAAGAAATTTGCATCATAGGTCGGGTGGCTGACCAGCGCCAGGATTGCCCCGTTATTCACATCCATGACGATGACGGCCGCGCCATTGGAGTCCTCAGCCAGCGTCTCATTTTCGTAAGCCGCCTTAATCAAGCGAACAACAGCTGCCTGCAAATCGGCATCAATAGTCAGCCAGAGGCTTTCCGGTATCTTGGAGCGGACTTCGCTCAACAAGCGCAAGCGGCGTCCGTCAGCGCCGATCAGCGAAAGGCGTCCGCCCGGCTGTCCAGCAAGCGTGTCATTCATGCTGGCTTCGATGCCGGCTTTACCGATGATGGTCTCGGCGTTGAAGCCGACGGCTTCAAGCTCCGGAATCTGGTCGGCGTCAGGATAACCAACGTGGCCCAAGACATGCGGCATTAATGTACCGTCGGTGTATCGGCGGGTTGCCTGCTGCCGGAAGTCGGCGCCGCAGTCCGCCTTGAGGCGGTCGCCGGCACTGATGAAGGGCCTGGCTTCCAAGATTCCTGCATCGACAATCCAGTCCACGCCCGAGCGTACATCAAAGAGTTCTACAAAGTATTCGACTGACCGGCCAATCGCCTTTGACAGCGTCCGGAAGCAAGCCTCGCGATCGGGTATGCGCCGGTTATCGACCAAGACGCGCACAACTCTGCCGTTCTGGTCTGCGAGTACCTTGCCTTCGCGATCGTAAATATTGGCGCGGCTGGGAATTTGCTCTTCAAATACCAGCCGGGCGCCTTGACCCATCTCGGTGAAGATATCGGCGGGCGACCAGGCGATGCGCCAAGCGCCGGCTCGTGGATCGATGACCAATTGGAGCAGACGGTTCGGATCGCTAAAGCTGCCCAGGATGCGCGAGTGAAAGGTCACGTCGTATTGGAATTTCAGTACGCGGTCTTGGCCGCTCAGGGTTTGCGGGCGATATTCGATGCTCGCCAGCGTCATCGTGTTTTGAGCATTTTGATAGAGCGCGCGGAACTCGGCGAAGGATGTCAACTCACGATTGCGGAAAGTCAGCAGTTCGTGCATTGCGGCAAAATCGCCACCTTGCCAGGCATCAAGAAAGCGGCGCGCAACCTCGCCCGCGGCTTCCAAATCAGAAAAGGCTTCGTTCTTGGGCGCGGCGGTCGGGATGGCGACGGCCGACTGCTCCGCTTGCTGGCGGCAGCCGCTGAAGATGAGGATAGCGAGGAGGCAGAGTTGAGTAAACTGGCGCACTGACACCTGCGGTGGCTATGGTGAGTCTGCGCATTCATTATAGTGGAATCGTGAAAACGGACGTGACAGCGGGAGCGGAATCGGATGAGACAGGATTCAGCTAGCCGACCGATATCACGTGTTGACATCAGTGGCGGATTGTTGCCCTTAGGCCTCAGCTGGCGTCACAGTGATTTCAGAGATTGTCAGATGATCGTCGCCGTCGGGTGATGTCAAGCGCTGCCACGTCACTGGGTCATACAATCCGCTGATGAGTCGATAAGTACCAGGTGGCAGGTCAACCGGCAGGCTCAATATGAACTCGCGACCGAGCATAATTTCTTCTGGATCGTCCCAGGTTGTGGTGTCTCGGCGCGCATCCCACAGTGGAATATAGTCAACTTGCGCGACGATCTCACTGTCGGCGTCCAGCAGGTGGTTGTATACATGCTGGGCAGTGCTTGTCGGTTTTTCGGCGCGCCAATAGTGACGCAGCACGATGTCTTCGCCGGCTTGAAGCTGTGTCGTATTGATGTCGTAGCCGACCAGCCGAATGGGACCCAATTGCTGGTCGGTCTCGTTTTGCATCGGGTAGAGGCGCAAGACCACCATATCTGGTCCTCTAAACTCGCCGCTAACGGGATAGGTCTTGAGCAAAACTGTCTCGTCGGGGTAGTAGACATCTGGATCTTCGAGCATTCTCCAATGTGGCATGATGGCGTATTCGACACCGAGGGCGCGCCACTCTTCTACCGGCTTGTCACTAAGCAGCACGTCTACCGCGGAACGCGGAAAATCGTGCACGCCGTTATATCCTCCCCAACTGCGGTTTAGGTTTTGTGGTTGTCGTAATTGGTGATGTAGAGGGCGGGTTTCAACGATGTATCCATATAATGCGCGAGGTCATTGCGGCGGTCGGGCAGGCTGTAGTTGTACGCCACCGCATCGGTCTCCGGGTAGACGCCTCGCAGAATAATTGCCAGCAAAATCAGCACGGCGCAGGGCACAAGAAACCGGCGAAGACGCGGCGGCAATGACGGCGATTCCAGCCGCGACAGCGCCTCCTGCCCGGCGAAGAGCAAGCCAGTCAGTCCGCAGCCATAGAGCAGCGCCAGCATCGCTCCTACCGCGAAGTAGTGTCGGGCGCGCTGCACGTGAAACATACTCATACCGAGCATCCAAGCCAGCCCCGCCGCCACGACCGTGATAAACGCAACAGCATTAAAGCGCTGCCGATAGCGCCACAGCAGCGCGCCTGCAATGGCCACCTGAAGCCAGCGCTCGGACCACGGAAACGGCCGCCACACATTGAGTAGACTTGCCCAGGCCGACTCCAACGAAGGCAAAGTCATGTTGCTGTAGGACATCGGAAAATAGATGACTTGATCCGCCTCAAGCGTCGGATAAATCAGAAGCAGCCAAAATAGAAATACGCCAAAGCGTACGCAGTTCCAGAAAACTTGTTCCAATTGATTAGAACGTATGTGCGGGGGGGGGGGGCGGACGGGCTGCCGAATGCCCAAGCAGCGCTATGACAACTACTACCAGCATCCAGGCGGTGATCGTAATCAATCGCAGAGCGGGTAGCATTGTGCCGTGGTGCGCGTCTGGCGGTTTGACGTGCTTAAGTAGCAGATAGTTCAGTCTGCTCATGCCAGGCGGGTAGGCTTCGTGCCCAACGGCGCGCGTACTGCCATCGTCTATTAAGTGCTGCGCCACCAAGAGATGATGCGGTTCGTCGACATGATCGAAGTAGGGCAAACTCACATTGTAGCCGCGATAATACAGCCAGCCGGCGAGAATCAGGAGCAGGGCCAGGGCGAGCCACCACCATTTGGAGTGGGGAATGACAGGCCTATCGTTTGCGGGATTAGCCAGCATGGACATTTCCTGGAACACGCTTTCTCGTGTCAACTGTACTACAGAATGTCCACCGCTTCCGCAGCCGATACCAGCTCGAGGGCGCGCCGATGGCCACATCTGCGCCGCGCTGTTCCCAGAATAGCTCGAGAACTTGACCGAAGAGGCCTTCGACTTGCTTCGGCGTCCAGCCCACTGCTGAATCCGGGCGCGGGTGGCTGGCATAGAGCATAAAGTCGCCACCAGGCTTCAACCGACTCGCGATTCCTCGCGCATAGACGGTACTGGCGCTTTTGTCGATGCTGTGGCCGCAGCCGATGTCAATGATGAGATCGTAGCGTGGCCGCAACCCAGACAATTCGTCGAGGCGCGTGACATCACCGCAGAAAAGGCGATGTGAGTCCGGCGGAAACTCGGCCAGCTTCTCGCTCGCCAGATCGATGGCCCGCTGCACGAAGTCGATGCCGTCCGCTATCCAGCCCTGCTGCAAGAGGTCGCGAATCACAGTGCCGCTGCCGCAGCCGAGGTCGAGCGCTTTGCCGGCCGGCAGCTCAGCGAGGATGTCCATGATCTCCGGTGGCGTGATGCCGCTATCCCAAGGCATGTCGCCTTTTGCGTAGCGCTGGCTGAACATTTGGAAGCGGCCTTCGGTCATAGCTATCACGTCCAGCGGGCGACTCACAGAGTCGCCCCTACCTGCCTACTGTGGCGCAGCAGACTCACGTGATCGGCACCATGTGAATCACCGTGACGCCAGCGCCGCCTTCGTTCTGCAAGCCTTGTGTCACCTTGCTGATGAGCGCGTGGTCATTAAGATACATGCGCACGGCTTGCCGCAAGCGGCCCGTGCCCTTGCCATGCACGATCCGGCCGAAAGGCAGCCCGGAATTGTAGGCGGCATTGATATAGCGGTCGAGGATTTCCAGCGCTTCTTCAACGCGTTGGCCCCGGATATCGAGTTCCATGCCCGGCGATTTTGCTGCTGGCGGCGGGACATCGACGGGCTCGTATTGGCGCAGGTGGCCGCGTTCAGCCTCGCGCCTTTCGCTGCGGTTGCGGCGGCGTATATCGCTGTATTTGGCGCGCACGCGCAAGGCGCCCACCTGCACTTGCGCTTCCCGTTCGTCGAGTTCTGCGATGACCCCTTCGGCATTGAGCGTATCCAGGAAGACGGTATCGCCTATTCGCGGAAGCCAGTCGATATCCTCCAGCTGCTGTACCTCTTCGGCATCGTCGAGGGGGGCGTTCGTCCAGCCCGCCATCTTATCGGCGGCGGCTTTGAGCGCGTTTAGCGTCTCCGCGGGCATGCCAGCCGTGCGCAGTTCATTGCGCATCTTGCGCAACTGCTGGTTGAAATCAGCCAGGTCTTCTTCGGCGTGACGGCGGGCCGCGCGGATTACATCGCGGCGCTCGTCTTCGATATTGTCGAGGCGCGCTTGCAGATCATCGCGCTGAACTTGCAGTTGCTGGCGCAGATAGACGATCTCTTCATGCTGCAAGCGTGTTTCGGTGCGGGTGCGCTGAATCTCATCGAGTAGATCATCGGCGGCCAGGTCTTCGGTGGCCACCATGCCGCGGGCATCGGCAACGATCTCGTTCGGCAGCCCCAGCCGCTCGGCGATCGCCAGCGCATTGGATCTGCCCGGCAAGCCGACGATCAGGCGGTATGTGGGCTGCAAGGTCTCCAGATCAAATTCGACGCTGGCATTGCGCACGCCCGGTGTCTCCACGCCGTAGACTTTCAGTTCGGGGTGGTGAGTGGTGACCATCGTCGTTACGCCGCGATTCTTGAAGTTGTTGAGCAGCGCGCGCGCCAGTGCCGAGCCCTCGGTCGGGTCAGTGCCGGCGCCGGCTTCGTCGAGTATCACCAGCGAGCGGCTGTCGGATTGCGCGAGGATGTCGATGATATTGGTCATATGCGAAGAAAATGTGGAAAGCGACTGCTCAATGCTTTGCTCGTCGCCGATATCGGCGAAGATGCCCTGAAAAATAGACAACTCGGCTTCGTCGGCTGGGATATGCAAGCCGCATTGCGCCATCAAGATCATCAAGCCGACGGTCTTCAGGGCGACAGTCTTGCCGCCGGTATTCGGACCAGTGACCACCAGCACCCAGGTATCATCGTCAAAGCTGAGGTCCAGCGGAACCACGTGCTCCTTGAGCAGGGGGTGGCGCGCCGCTTTAAGACTTATCGTCGAGCCGGGATGAGGCGCATTGGCGACATCGGGGCGAATGGCGACCATCTTCGGTTGAATACAGCTGTGATCCATAGCGTAGCGCGCTTTGGCGAAAGTGAGGTCGAGGTATCCTAGCAGCTGCACCGTGCGTACGATGCGCTCGCTTTCGCCGGCGATTTCTTCGGTCAGGTCAGCCAGGATGCGGCGGATCTCCTTCTCTTCTTCGACTTGCAGCTCGCGCCATTTATTGTTGAGCTCGACCGTCTCCAGCGGCTCGATAAAGATGGTTGCGCCGGATGAAGACGAGTCGTGCATGATGCCTTTGATCTTGCCTTTGTGCTCGGCTTTGAGCGGGATGACGTAGCGGCCGTGGCGCATGGTCACGATGGCTTCCTGCAATTTGTCTTGATTCGCTTTGTTGCTGACGATGCGATTCAGTTTGTTCTGCAGGCGCTCGAAGGCGACTTTGAGGCCGCGTCGGATGATTGCCAGGCGGGCGCTCGCTGTATCTTTGATTTCCGCATTGTCATCGACGGTCTTTTCAATGGAATTCTGCAGTTCGATGCAATCTTCGATTTCGTTCGCCAGGTCGGATAGCAGGGGAAAGGTCGCCTTCATCCGTCCCAATGTCCGCTTAAGCGTCGAGCCGCGGCGCAAGGTGTAGCGGATATCGAGCAGGGTACTCGGCTCGACAATGACGCCACGCAGCGCCCGCACCACCGGGTCGCGCACATCACGCGCGCCGCGCAAAGTGATGTTGGAGCGCTCTTCCAGCAGGGCGACCGCCTCCGCCGTCTCGCGCTGCCAGAGCTGCACCTCTTCCAACTCCGTCGACGGGTAAAGCTCAATAGCAGATTCTTCGCCGGCGCCAAAAGTGGTGAAGGTTGAAACGTCTTGCAAGATCTTATGCAATTCCAGAGTGGCGATCGTCTTTTCGCTGATCATGGTTGACAGTGTCCGCTAATGGTACGCGCTCTGGCGCACGGCTGCCGTTCGCAAGCGCCTGCCATTGTAGGGTAAGGCTTTGGCGCTGTCAATCAAGGCGGCTGCGCTGATTAGCTCAGGCTGTGATACCGCGTTCGCGCAAACAGTCGATGGCACGGATTAAGTATTGCGTCTCGGCAAAGCGCGCGCGCGGTCCGTAGTCCATGCCTGCGGGAAAGTCAGGATCCTTCGCTGGCGAGGGATGAGCCACGATCTCCAGCGTGCCTTCGAGGCGGGCGACCCGCTGCGCGAACTCGGCGGGCGGGCGCTTCATCCAACTCTGTACGCCCGTCATGTAATCCGGCATCGCGAAAGTAAAACGCCCAGATTGCCGCTGCTTGCGCAACAGGAATTGATGCGGCGTGAGCAGCGCGCGAAAGTCATGCCCGCGCACCCAGTCTACGTTGTATTCGGCTGCCAGTTCATGCACGATTCGGCGCAATGCAAGTATTGAATGAAAGTGATGGTGAGTGGAGATATGCTGCGGCTCAATGCTGACTTCGCGGAATCGCTGCAGCTGAGCGTCCAGCTCGTGACGGAGCCAGTCGATCGTGCTGGCGTTGAAAAAGTGAGAACGCAGATACAGGCTGAATTTATTGCGGAAGCTGCGGTCGTCGTTAAGCAAGTGGGAGTGGTGCGGTCCACGTTGGCTAACGGGAAATCCGTCTGTCAGGGTAAGATGGGCGCCGAGGTCGAGGTCGGGGCATTTGCGCAGCAATTCAAGGGCGTGCCGATGCGCCGGGAAGTTGGTCATGACGCTGGCGGCGTTGATGTAGCCCTGCCGATGCAAGTCGTATATCGTCTGGTTGATGCCTTCGGACAACCCGCAATCATCCGCGGTAATAATGATATTTAGCATAGCGACTTAAGATGGCTCTTTTGCCAATGCTGCTCGAATTCATCTAGCACCTGTCGCTGCGCCGCTGTCAAGTGAATGAACGGTCGCGCTTTCTTGATGCGCCGAAGTGCATCCGCGGGCGACATTCCAGTCGATACGAGATAAGCGGCCGTCATGGTCGGCGCGCGCCCGACGCCGACGCCGCAGTGGATGTAGACCGCTCCACCAAGTTTGATCTCGCAATCCAAAAATTCGACGCCGCGCAGGAGGTCGTCGAGGGCGGGTGGCATATTATCTATCGTCGCCAAATGCAGATGCCGTTCGCCAGCGATGCCCTTCGCCTCATCGCAGTGATGTGCCTCGCGCATATTGACGATGGTAGTGATGCCGTAGGAGAGCATGGCAGCGTAGCCTCGCGGATAGTGCTGCCCGCCAAGTAGCAACTGCGGTGTCACCGCGCTCAGCTTCCAAAGGGGCGCTCCCGTCAGCAAGCGATAAAGCTGATCAACGAATCGTAGCGCAATGGGGAAGGGTCCGGTTCGCAGCAGGCTGCCCGCCCGCGAAACTGCCTTGGTCGGTTTGGTGGAGGCGTTCATGAAAGCATTGTAGCACAAGCGGAAGCGGCTCCGAGTACGTATGTGCGGCTCGCAAGCGCACCGGCTTTGTGATACCTTAAGAGACACTATTTTGCCGAAAGAAGAGAAGACTATGTCGCCGATGGAACAACTGGCCGAGCAGGCCGCGCCCCTGCTTCTGCATCCGCTTATCCTTAGCATTCGGCGCAACCACGGCTTGGAGCACGCCACCATTCACATTCTGAACCGGCGGCGCTACAAGCTCTCCGGGCGCAGCAGCGGAAGCGGCTTCGTCTTGCTGGGCGACGTGCCTACAGAGCAGGTCGAAAACGCCGTGCGCGAGGCGCTGCAGCGGATGAAAGCGGGCGAGCGCCAACTGGCGGTGCACCCGAATTGCGGCACCAACCTGGCGACCACCGGCTTCCTGGCGACCACTGTGGCTTTCCTCGGTTTTGCCGGTCGCGGATGGCGCAAGTCCTGGGAGCGCTTCCCGACGATGATGATCTTGATGATGGCGGTGGTCTTGCTCTCAATGCCGCTCGGCATGAGCTTGCAACAGCACTTCACTACCGAAGGCGACATAGGTGACCTGGAGTTGGTCAGCGTCACCCGCGATACGATGAAACTGCCGCTCAACAGTCAGCAGTTGACAGTGCATCGCATCGTAACCGCGCAAGGCTAGCCGCCGATGAATGCGCCGCAATTCTACATTTTTCACGGCGATGACATCTTCAGCCGCGATGAAGCCTTGAGGCGCATGCGGCAGTCCATGGGCGATGACGGCGATCTCAATCGCTCCGAATTCGCTGGCGCGGTCACGCCGGTGCCCGAAGTGCTGGCGGCGGTAAAGTCGCTGCCCTTCTTGGCGGACAAGCGACTGGTGATCGTGCGCGGGTTGCTCAGCCACATCACCCGCAAGGGTGCGGGGCCAGCGGGCAAGACAGCCACCGACAGGCTAATTAAAGAGCTACCGCGGCTGCCGGAATTCGCGCGCCTGGTGCTGGTCGAAGACGACCTGCTGTCCAAGGGCAACCGCGTGTTAAAAGCGGCCGGGCAGATGCAGAATGGCTATGTGCGCGCCTTTGGCAAGCCACAGAATCTGACGCGCTGGATAATGGTGCGTGCAAAAAGCGAATACAGCGCCGAGATCACGCCGCCCGCTGCTAGCGCGATTGCTTCGGTTGTCAATGACGACCTTCTGCGCGCCGATAATGAGCTGTACAAGCTGGTTGCCTATGTCGATGGCGAGCGCGCCATCAACGAAGAAGATGTGGCCGCTCTGACGCCTTACGTGCCCGAAGCCAATGTCTTTGAAATGGTGGACGCGCTGGCGACTGGCAATGGCAAGCGGGCGCTGGAATTGATCCAGCAATCCTTGCACGATGATCCGAAAGATCCGGGTTTTCGGCTGTTTTCGCTGATCGTACGGCAATTCCGTCTGCTAGTGATGACGCGCGATCATTTGGACCAAGGCGGCGGCTCACAAGGTGGCGTCATCGCCAAGGCGGTGGGCGTGCATCCCTTTGCGGCGGGCAAGCTGGCGCAACAGGCGCGGCGCTTTCGCGTACAGCAATTGGATGCGATTCTCAAGCGCTTGCAGCGATATGATCAGGATATGAAAACCGGTCGGATTCAGCCACGGCTGGCGCTTGACCTGCTGGTGACGAGTCTTGCCAGTGAATGACAGTTAAGCTAGATTAGTGACAAGGACAGATACCATGAGTCAAGACGATGTAATGCAGATTGCAAACACTGAAGATTTGGCGACTGTGCAGCAAGACGGAAACCTTGGCACAGTCGATGCGGCCGATACCGATGTCGTGCCGGTCGACGCGATGGAGTTGATTGACAGCCTGGTTCGCTGGCGCGACGAATTGACGGACTTGCTCGAGCAGCTGCCCACCGAGGCATTCGAGCGGCTGATCCTGCGCGTGCTGGACAAAGACGGCGTCAGCGGCATTGATGTCAGCCATGCCAATGACACGATTGAGGGCACGGGTGTTTTTGGCGGTGGCGGATTCCTCTCGTTTCGCGTATCCTTCCGCTGCATTCGCGGCGGCAAGCGCATTAGCTCGGCTGAGGTCGAGGACTTTCGGCGCGGCGTGATGGTGGGTCGGGCGGACAAGGGACTGCTGATCACGACCGGCAAGTTCACGCAGGAGGCGGTGCTGAAGGCGGCCAGTGACCGCGCGCCCGAGATTCGCTTGATCGACGGCGAGGAGCTGGTCGGCAAGTTGAAGGAGCTGCAGCTTGGTGTGCGGACTGAGCGCGTCGTCGTCGAGCGCGTGATTATCGAGACGGATTGGTTTGGGGACGTTTAGTGCGGTTCGCGCGCCTGTTTAAAAGAATAATACAGGATTAAGCGATGTCCAAGATTACCATTCCACGTGATGACTTGTTCAACCCGGTCTTGCAGGCGCTCCACCGATTGGGCGGTTCGGGAACGAATCAAGAGATCCACGATGAGGTTGTTGTTCTCATGGGCTTATCGGACGAGCAGATCCAACTGCTGCTTAATCCGGGCAAGAGCAACAAGACTGAGATTGCCTCCCGTTTAGCATGGGCACGAACGTGGCTCAAGAAATATGGTGTAATTGATAACCCCAGTTGGGGTGTGTGGGTGCTTACTAAACAAGGTCAAAAGACAACAATGTTGGATCCAGCGGAGGTAGAAAGAGCGATAGCGAAAATAGAAAACATGCGGAAATACGTGGCATCAATTGAGCAGCGCGAAGAGCAGGAAGTTGCTTTACCCATTGACAGTGACCTTGATGATAACCGGAAATGGCGCGAAGACCTTTACGACGCACTTTTGCGTATGAAACCCGACTCCTTTGAACGCCTGTGCCAGCGCATACTGCGCGAAAGCGGCTTCTCGCAAGTCGAGGTTACTGGCAAGAGCGGAGACGGTGGAATCGACGGCATCGGCGTCATGCGTATCGGTGGATTCTTATCGTTCCGTGTTCTTTTTCAGTGTAAGCGCTACAAGGGGTCAGTTACCGCCGGCACCGTGCGAGACTTCCGCGGAGCGATGACAGGTAGGACGGACAAGGGACTCATCGTTACTACCGGCATTTTCACACGAGACGCCGTGCGCGAAGCCACCAGAGACGGCGCACCTGAAATAGATTTGGTCGACGGAGAGCAACTTGTAGACAAGTTGAAGGAACTCTCACTAGGTGTCAAAACCGAGCAAGTTATGACCGAGCAAGTAACGGTCGACTCCGACTTTTTCGCCAACATCTAGCCCTTCACTTAAACCTCCAGGATAAGCCAGCCGCCGGAATTGCGAGGTAGCCACTAATGTCCATCGTTATTTCGCTGATTCGCGGCATAAATGTCGGCGGTCACAAGAAGATCAAGATGGCGGACCTGCGCGATCTCTACGCGTCCTTGGGGATGCGCCAGGTACGGACACTCCTGCAAAGCGGCAATGCCATTCTTGACACCGACGAAACTGATCTTGCGCGGCTAAAAGAGCGCCTTGAAGCGGGCATTCGCGAAGGATTCGGCTTTGACGCGCAAGTGATACTGCGGACGCCGGCGGCATTCAGAGCGGCGCTTGCTCGCCATCCCTTTGATGAGCAGCAGCTGCAAGAACCGGGCAAAGCCGCCATCGTCTTCTTATCCGCTGTTCCCGCAAGGACCGGCGTGGACGAATTACGCGAGTCTAATCCTGGGCGCGAGGTGATTCATGCCGATGGCTGCGAGTTGTTCGTCTTCTACATCGATGGCATGGCGCGATCGAAACTGGATACCAAGCGCATTGAACGCACGCTCAAGGTCGTTGCCAGCGCGCGCAATTGGAACACTTGTCAACGCTTGCTGAAGTTGCTGGAAGAACTCGAAGCTCAAGCCAACCACTCGACGTAACGCCGGGCATTGTCACGCAGACTTTGCCAGTCACGGTCGGCAATGGCTTCGTTGTTGATCAGCGATGAGCCGACGCCCAGGGCGAAAGCGCCGTAATCGAGCCATTCGCGCATATTGTCTAGACTAACGCCACCGGTCGGCATCAAGCGCAGATGCGGCAGCGGCGCCAAGACATCTTTAATATAGCGCCGTCCCAGGTGGTTGGCGGGGAAGACCTTGACCACGCTCGCGCCCCATTCCCAGGCTTGCTGAATCTCGCTCGGCGTGAAGGCGCCGGGCATCGTCGGCAAATCAAGCGCCAGACAGGCATCAACAACCTCTCGTTTGCAGACCGGCGAAACCACAAATTGCGCGCCGGAATCGGCTGCCGCGCGAACCTGCTCCGCATTGACCACCGAGCCTGCGCCGATGGTGACCGAGTTATCGACTGCAGCCAGCATCTCCGAGATTGTCGCCAGGGCGTCTGTATTGGTCAAGGTGAATTCGATGGCGCGGATGCCTCCCTCGATCAAGGCATCGGTAATGAATTTGGCGGTCGACAAATCATCCAGGCGGACGATAGCGATCAATTTGTTCCGCGCGATGATGTCAAGGGCGGTCATTAAGTCAGGCTGCCTTTGCGGTGTTGGTCCGGTATAGCGGATCCGTGGTTGGATGGTCTGCTTGGAACGATACTGCTTGATAGCGTAGCCTATCCATCCGATGATGCGACCCAAGGCAAATATACCAAGTGTGCTGCTGGTAGGCAATTGATAGTGGCGCCGAAAATTGGCGGTGCTAAGCATGCCGATGAGCATGGTGAGCAAGATCAGGCGGAGTGGCTTGTACATTGTAGCCGATCTCAGAGCATTCGAGACTATGATCATTATAGCCGAAGAACAAAGCGCGTCGCGCTCGCCGGGCAAAGCGATCGGAAAAAACGATGCGCCCTATCTCACTGCATGGGTTGATGTTAGTCGGCTTCAACAGCGCTTGCCAAACCCGGCTCAAAGTTAGGATTCATCGGCGTCCAGACCGGGTACAAATCCGTGAAATCTTTCACGCCGTACCGTGGTCGCAAGGCGATGATCCGTCCGCCAGTGATGCTGATGTAGATCCAACCTTGCGGACTGACAGCGACTGCGAGTGGCTGCTGCGGATAAATGCCGAATCCCAATTCGCTGAGATGGATGAACTGTTTCCAGTACAGGCCTTTGCCACGGTAGGGGATGTAGGCTTGCCTGCCACTTTCATGCAGAAAGGGAAGTATCACTGCAGCGCCGAGCGGCTGATCAGCCTCATCAAAGGTGATCATAATTACCTTGTAGCCGACAATGTCAATTTGACTTGGTTCGCCGCTGAGCACCACGATTAAGGTGTCTTCAGTGCCAGGGAGCAGGTCATGGGGAAAGGCGGCCAAGCTGCTGGGCACGGCACCGGTTCCGAATAGCATAGCCGGCGCGATACTATCATTGCAATTGTGCGCCTCAGATTCGATATTGACGGTATCGACGCCGAGGCAGTAGGGGAAGCCGTACCAGCCGCCTGCTTGCAGGCGATTGAGTTCGTCCAGGGCATTGCGCTCGGCTTGACGAGGCGCGCTATCCAGGGTCCAGAGTTGATCACGATAGAAGGCGAGATCGGCTGGATTGCGGAAGCCGGAAGCGAAAACTTGGCGGTCACTGCCATCCAGGTTCATGCTAAGAATGGCGCCGCGTTCGGCATCGTCGAATTCGCAATTGTTGCAGGGCGCGCCAACCACCACATAGAGCCGGCCATCGCCATCTATCGTGATGCCGCCGGAAGGGAAGCCGGTTCCGCTTGGCAAGTCATTGACCAGCGTGTCAACGACGCCCGTCTGCGAGATTCGATAAATGTTGGCGCCGCCAGAGACGTACAGATCGCCAGCGTGATATGCCAGGCCGTTGGGCAGGGTCAGCCCGTCAGCGAAGGTCTCCATCTTATCGGGAAGCTCATCGCCATCGGAGTCCCTTATGACCATGACCATGCCGCTTAGTGGCCGCGTTGCGTAGAGCGTGCCATCAGGCGCAACTTCCATCGCGGTAAACGAAAGCGGCTCGATTTGCAGGTCATGCACGACTTCTTCAGGGCACCAGCGCCGATTATCGGCGTACAATTCGCCATTGATGACCGTTGGCCGATGGAAGCAACTTGGCAAATCCGCTGGCTGCGCGAGACTCGCAAGTGGAGCGCCCAGCGCGAGGTAGAGCAGAATCAGCCAGCGGAGCCGCCGAAGGCTGATCAGTAGCGCAATGACAGGCATGTCAAGCCACCATCCATCTTGACAAATTCGCTCATATCGAGAGCGACGACTTGATCGCAGTGCCGTGCAGCCGCCTCCAAGGCAGCCGGGCAACCGGCAGCCACGAAGAGTGTGTCATTGACCGGCAAGACATCGGCAGCATAACCCTCTTCAGGCGGCAGCGTAACAATCTGTGCCCAGGATAAATCGTGTTCCGTTCGCAAGGCCGGATCTCGTATCAAGACGCCGGGCGCCAATTCGGTCAAGCCGCTCTTGAGGTGCAGAACGCCGCTGAATGGCACAGCTTCGACGCGGATGTCGCTTTGTACCGATTGCAGCGCCGACCGCAGCGCAGTATAGCCGGCGAGATTGCTGCGCCGTGAGATGCCGACCAAAACGCGGTCGACGCAGAAAAGTACATCGCCGCCGTCGATGGTGGCATCAGCCGGGGCTTCGACGATCTGCAGATCGGACAGGTGTGGCTTTAGGGATTCGCCTTCCAGTTGACGCGACGGCGCGCCCGAACGGCAGTGAAAAGCGAGATCGCGGAATATGACGAAGGGGTCTTCGACGAAGTGCCCATCGGGATAGCGCTCATCGGCGGGCAGAATCGTGACCGTTAGCCCGCAATCCAGCAGCGCCTGCATGTAGACCTCGTATTGTCGCATCGCCTTATCGTAATCGGGCGCGCCGAGATGCGCAGCGCTGGTCACGCCCTCAGCGAAACTGCACCCTGGGCGCCTCATTAAGGCGCGGGTGAATGATGGAAGCAAGTGGGTCATCGCCGAAAATTTGGCTCCATAAATAGACAATCTTAGTGTAGCGGAAAAGCGATGTTGAGATATAGCGAGAAAGCTGAACCGCCAGGCGGTACAACTTTCACATTTTCGCCGTTAGAATGGAAGGACGCGACCATAGTCAGGACGGCGTATGCTGAAAGATAGCAAGTATGCCTTTGACGCCGAGGCGCACCGCGAGCAACTGATACCCTTGCTCAAAGTCATACTGAGCGCGCCTCAGCGTCTTAGCTCGCGCGAACATCAGCAGTTGATGCGGCGCTACCCCAAGCCGGCTGGCGAAGGCTTCTACAGCCTGGCCAATCTGGTTGATGCCTGGCGTACCTTCGCCGGGCAAGACGGCTTGCCGCTCTACGATCAATCCATGCTGTACAAGTTGCGGCGCAAGCCGGTGCGAACGCTGTCAGGCGTAACACCGCTGACCCTTTTGACCAAGCCATTTCCCTGCCCGGGCACCTGCATTTTCTGCCCGAACGATGTGCGTATGCCTAAGAGCTACCTCGCCGATGAGCCGGGCGCGCAGCGTGCCGAGAAGAATGCTTTCGACCCCTATTTGCAGACCTGGATGCGCTTGCAGACCTATCACAATTTGGGGCATTCGACTGAGAAAATCGAGATCATCATTCTTGGCGGCACCTGGTCCTTCTATCCCGAGACCTATCAGATCTGGTTCGTCAAGCGCATCTTCGACGCGCTGCATGATTACGCGCAAGGGATCGACCGCCGCGATGAGGTGATCGCTGCCCTGCGCGCAAAGTCGATGTTCCAGGGCGAGCCGATCAGCAATGTGACGATTCAGGGTGTGTCGCTGGCTGCTTCCTATAATCAGACGGTGCAGAGCCTCTATGCCGATGAGATGTACCGCTCACGCGGGCTTGCCGACGAGATCGCCGCCGGCGCGCGCGCGCGCAGCGCTGTCGATGAATACGCCACTTGGCGGGAGCTGGACGCGGCCCATCGAGAGAACGAAACCGCAGCCTGTCGCGCGGTTGGCTTGGTCATCGAAACGCGACCCGACCACATCAGCGAAGAAGAAGTGATACGCATCAGGCGGCTGGGCTGCACCAAGGTACAGATTGGCTTTCAGAGCTTGAACGACCGCGTGCTGACGCTGAACAAGCGCGGACATGATGTGGCGGCCGCGCGGCGCGCCGTTGCCTTGCTGCGCAAAGCCGGCTTCAAAATTCACGCCCATTGGATGCCCAATCTCTATGGATCGTCGCCGGAGGCTGACCTGGTCGACTATGAGAAACTCTTCGGCGATAGCGATTTCCGGCCGGACGAGCTCAAGATTTATCCCTGCTCGCTGATCGAAAGCGCCGAGCTTATGCAGCAGTATCAAGCGGGTGAATGGCGACCTTACGAGCACGATGAATTGCTCGATCTGCTGGTAGCATGCTTTAAGCGCACACCCGAATATTGCCGGCTGACGCGCGTCATCCGCGATATACCGGGTACCGACATCGTTGACGGCAACAAAGTGACCAACTTGCGTCAGTTGGTCGAGCGGGAATTGGAGCGGCAAGGGCAAAAGAGCAGCGATATCCGCGCGCGCGAAATCGGCAAGAAGCAGGTGACCGGCGCCGACCTTCGCTTGGACCGTGTCAACTACGCCTCAAGCATCGGCGACGAGGTCTTCCTGCAATACATCACCGATGAGCGGGATATCGCCGGCTTCCTGCGTCTGTCACTGCCTGATGCCAGCGGCGGACCACTGTTGGATGAGCTGCGTGGCTGCGCGATGATCCGCGAGGTGCACGTCTACGGTTTGGCGCTGGGCCTCGGCTCGGCGCCTGAAGGCCGGGCGCAGCATGCCGGTCTGGGTACACGCCTGATCGAAAAGGCGGCAGAGATCGCGGCGCAGCAAGGCTATGAGCGGCTCGCCGTCATCTCGTCAATTGGCACACGCGAATACTATCGCAAACGCGGCTTTGTCGATGACGAGCTTTATCAGCTGCGCGATCTGCAGACGAGGGCAGGGCAAGATCTGTCTCATCAGCTAGAATAATCTTGCAGCCGGCGCGGACTATGCGCCCTTTGCCCCGTCACTGGTGAAGCAACACTATGCAGCCGATGAGAACGATCGACGTCATTCAAGGTCAGAGCAATCGCAATCAGAGCTTGCGCCTGCTGATGCTATTGGTCATCGCCGGCGCCTTTCCTTTCTATTGCCTGGCCATCTACTTGATCGGCAGTGCACCGGTTGAGCTGTCGTCAGCGGAAGGCGCAAAACAGACTGCGACACAAATTTATACATTCACGCCGCTCGGTGCAAATTTATTTTTTACATCAACCGCTACTGAGGGTCCCCCGCGCCTGGCAACGAATACGCCGCTGAGCTTGCCAATCCGCACGCCGATTCAGTTCGTGCCGCCGACGGCGATCCCGGCGCAAACCATTGTGGCGCAGACCATTGTGAGCCCCTCGCCGATTGTGACCGACGAAGCCACACCAACCGCTACCGCAGCCGCAGGAAGTCCGGATTCTGATTTTGACGGCATCACGGACGATGCCGACAGTTGCCCCAACGAATATGGCTACGCCGACAATCAGGGCTGCCCCTATCCCGACGATGCGGACCGCGACGGCATACGCGATGCTGCCGACTTCTGCCCCAAGGAATTTGCTCCGGGTAGCCGACGCGGCTGCCGCGATTTCGACGATGACGGACTGGATACCGCGGAAGATGAGTGCCCGGATGAAGCGGGACCATCGGCGAATCAGGGCTGCCCATTGACAGGGGTTGCCGGTGGCTGATGCCTCAGCCCAGCCGAGAATGCGCGACTGAATTTTCGCACATTTGTTCGGAGTGCCCAAAGCATTCCGTCAACCTGCACGATGGACACTTTTGCGATTCCGCGAGATAATAGTGCCGACCAAATACTGCGGGATAGACAGACCTAGAGACATTGAATTCCGCGAGCGAACCGCCCCAGCGGGTTCGCCTCAGTTCGTTCGGCTGACGGGGAATACAGCGGTGTTTGGGACACGGCGGTCTGGATATCGAGACCGCTTCATCCTGAACGCATAGACGAGCCGTTCCCGGGTGTCAGCCGCAATCGGGTCATCAGGCGGGACGGCTCTGGGGGAGCCGCCCGCTGGCGCAGTCGCATAGTTCCAAAGGGCTGAGGGATGGATCGTATAAGTGTAGCGGTGGCGCAAGTTGCGTCGGTTTTCGCTGACAAGGATGCCTGCATTGCCAAGGCGGTCCAGGTAATCAGAGAGGCCGGCAAGCAAGGCGCAGACCTTGTCGTCCTGCCAGAGGCGATGATCCCGGGCTATCCACGCGGCTTCACTTACGGCGCTTATGTCGGCAATCGCAGCACTGCCGGACGGCAGGACTTTGCGCGCTATTGGCAGGCCTCGATGACCGTGAATGAGGCGGAAACGCGGCTGCTGCGCGAAGCGGCTCAAGAAGCCGGCGCCTTCGTCGTGATCGGCATCTCCGAACGCAGCCAGGCCGGCAATGGCGGGACGCTCTTCAATTCGCTGCTTTACCTGGGTCCCGAGGGCGACATTCTCGGTGTTCATCGCAAGTTGATGCCGACCGCTTCCGAGCGGCTGATCTGGGGCAGTGGCGATGGGAGCACGCTGACGACAGTCGCATCGCCTTTCGGCGCCATCGGCGGATTGATCTGCTGGGAGAATTACATGCCGCTGGCGCGCATGGCGATGTATGCAAAGGGCGTAAGCATCTATGTCGCGCCCACGGCCGATCATCGCGATAGCTGGGGGGCAACGTTGCGCCATATCGCCTGCGAAGGCCGCTGCTTCGTGCTGGGCTGCAATCAGTATTTCAGCAAGTCAATGTACCCGCGGGATTTGGCGCTCTATGATGAATTGGCGGAACTGCCGGAGGAGCTATGCCGCGGCGGCAGCGCCATCATCGATCCCTTCGGCGAATATGTCTGTCAGCCGCTATATGGCTCGGAAGGCGTGCTTTACGCCGAGCTTGACCTGAACAAGATTCATCAAGGGCATCTCGATTTCGATGTGGTCGGGCATTACAATCGGCCTGACGTCTTCAAATTCAGCGTCAACGAAAGGCCGCAACTACCGATGACCGTCGACAACGACTGATGCTGTCGTGAGGATCAAACTGCGGTATCATCTAGCGACTTCTGTGTGAATCAAAGGACTTAGCCATGACCATGTTGGAAAAAGCCAAAGCAATGCAGGAGCAGTTGGTCGCCTGGCGGCGCGATATCCACATGCACCCCGAGCTCGGTTTCGAAGAGCAGCGGACCTCGCGATTGGTTGCCGATTCCCTGCGCGAGATGGGCATTGAGATCGAAGTCGGCGTGGCCGAAACAGGCGTGGTGGCGCGCATCGGCGAAGGCCGGCCCGCCGTCGGCATCCGCGCTGACATGGACGCCTTGCCGATTCAAGAAGCCAACGATGTGCCATACAAATCGCAGACACCCGGCTTGATGCACGCTTGCGGCCACGATGCGCATACCTCCATG
Source organism: Phototrophicaceae bacterium (assembly GCA_965223515.1). Lineage (GTDB taxonomy): Bacteria > Chloroflexota > Anaerolineae > Aggregatilineales > Phototrophicaceae > UBA6055. The sequence goes on along the minus strand of CBDCWK010000002.1, from coordinate 1,816,973 downwards.
CTGCTGGGCGTGGCCAAGCTGCTCAACGAGATGCCGGATAAGCCAGCCGGCGAAATCCGCCTGCTATTCCAGCCGAGCGAAGAAAAATGGCGCGAGTCCGATGGGCATAGCGGCGGCAGCCTCATGGTCGAGCAGAAAGCCCTGGATGACCTGGACGCCGTCATCGCCTGCCATGTATCCAGCGGTTCGCCGGTTGGCGTGGTCGAGGTTTGCGATGGCTTCTCACTGGCGGCGCCCGATACCTTTGAAGCCAAGATCATCGGCGAGGGCACCCACGGCGCTACGCCACACCTTGGCTTGGACACCATCTGGCTGCAAGCGCAGGTCGTGAATGCGCTGCAGGCGATCCGTTCAAGGCGGCGCGACCCCACCGAGCGGTCAGTCGTGACCATCGGCACGATTCACGCCGGCATCGCGCCCAATGTCATTCCCAATGAAGTCATCATGACCGGCACCATTCGCACCTTTGAGCAGGAAGCGCGCGAAGACATCCATCGTCTGGTGGAGGAAGCCTTTGCGCTAGTGCGACATTTTGGCGGGGATTACGAGCTGAACATCTCGACCGGCTATCCCGCCTTGTACAACGACCCGGGCGTTGCCGAGCTGATGCGCTCAGTGAGCACTGACCTGTTGGGCGAGGCATATTCAGGCGAGGGTGTGCCGATTATGGCCGGCGAAGATTTCGCCTTCATGACGCAGAAAGCGCCGGGCGCCATGATGCGCTTGGGCGCGCAGCTCGACGAGCGAAACCGGCCGCATCACAGCCCGATATTCGATATTCACGAAGACTGCCTGCCGGCGGGCGTCGGCGTCATGGCGGAAAGCGCGCTGCGTCTGCTGCGGCAGCACGGCGGCTGAGCAGACTGAAACAGCTCAGCCCGTTTTTTCCTGGACAATGTTGATCAGGTTGCCGCAAGTATCTTTGAAGACTGCCATGATCGCCGGACCAATATCGGTCGGCGGCATAGTAAATTCGACGCCGAGCGCTATGAGGCGGTCATACTCCTCTTGTAAATCGGCGGTGTTGAACACAGTCGCGGAAATGCCTTGTTCCATCAGCCCCTGCTGATAGGTACTCGCGATAGGATTTCTATTGGGTTCCAGCAACAACTCAACGCCATCCGGTCGTTCCGGCGAAACCACGGTCAGCCAGCGGTCGCCTTCCGGATTGCCGAAGGCGATGTCGTGCTTGAGTTGGAAGCCCAGTACTTCTGTATAAAACTTGAGCGCTTTTTCTTGATCATCAACAAATACGCCTGTTACACCGATTATCATTTGTCATATCCTCCCATAGACCGTGAAAGCCAGCGTCAGATTGTACCGCAGTAATTCAATCACGAGTTGGCAACTTTGCGCTGCCTGATCTGTTCTTGGTAGTAGGTGAGCAAGTCAAGGTCTTGACGCTCGTCCCAGACTATTGGCACGCGGCTGACTTCAAGACTGTGGTCGCGCGTGCTGACCGATTGCCGCAAGCCGACTTCCGTGCCGTAGTAAATGACGGGCGGGTTTGGGAGGCTCATCTGCTTCGCCGCTGCCCGCTTGAGCTTGTCGCTGTCATTCCCGGCGATGTAGAAAAAGCGATCCATATCGTGATTGTCGATGAAGCTGGGCAAGACGAAGTCCTCGCCAAAGTAGAGCCTATGGCGCTCGTTGAAGGCATCCAGGCGCTGCTCATCCCAAGTACCCCAGGCGTAGGTCTTGCGCAGCGCTTCGTTCAGCGAGAAATCGAGGCAGCCGTCAAGCCGTCCTTTATATCGGCGTAGATAAGCGGGTGTGTCGATGATTTCGCCGACGAGCAGGCAGTCGGGCTTGATGGCGCGAAGCCGGGGACGGCAGTGCGTCCAGAAATTGGGACCGGCGCCGGCGGCAACATCCAGGCGGAAGCCATCGACATCGAAGCGCTGAAGTTGCGTGATGGCCTGGTCGATCATCCAGTCGCGGGCGGCCGGCACTTCCAGGTTGATCTTGGGCATGGTCTTGACGTTGAAAAAGCAGCGATAGCCATGCGGAAAGCGCTCGTCAAATGTGAACCAATCGCGGTAGGGACTGCCTGGGTCGTTTAGAGCATCAATGAAGATCGGATGCTCGTTGGAGAGGTGATTGCAGACGAGATCAAGCAGGACGCGAATGCCCCGCTGATGAGCGCCGACGACCAGGGCAAACAGCGCTTCGTCCCCGCCCAGCCGCGGCTCAAGCTGGTCGTAGTCAACCACATCGTAGCCGTGAGTGGATGGACTTTTCCAGGTCGGGCTGAGCCAGAGGCAGTTGATGCCGAGATCTTCCAGGTAATCCAGCTTGTCACGCACGCCCCAGAGCGTCCCGCCGCAGAAGTCGTTAAGATCGCTTGTCTGCTGCCAGTCGACGCCATCGCCGGGATAGAAACGGTCGAGGAAGATGTGATAGATGATGGCGTCTTTCACCCAGGCGGGTGGCTTGATGCGGTCGACGTGGTAGCAGAATAGGGGCACGGAAAGCTGCGGCGAGGGCGTGAAGGGCGTATCCGGCGGGACATTGTTGAAGTGGATCATGGTGGCGTGTTGGACGCGCTCCTCGGCATCGGGATAATCGGCATAGATGACCTCGCCAGCCGCAGTCCAGGCGCTGATGAAATAGGTCACCATCGTGCCCTCAGCCTGCGCCGGAATCCTCGCCGCCCAATACGAGACGTAATCCCAAACCAGCGTATCCCATTCGGTGTGGACCCGCTGGAACGAAACCTTTTGCGCGCCACTACGGACCGTCCGCGGATCCGCCCCGTCGGTGGTGTAGCTGAGTTCGGCGCGCTGTATCGCCGGGTCGCTGGCGCTGGCGATGTATATGTTGACGATTTCGCCCGGCGCTGGGTCTGGCGGGGATATGTTGTGCTGGTGCTGGACGCCGCTCAAATTGGCGCGGTGATTGGTCAATTTAAGCTCGTCGCTGATCAATTTGCCGAAGGTAAAGTCCATGTTGCTGGCTCCGTCGTTGCTGGTCAGCCTCAATCAATAGTATCGCGTTTGGAAACTGCGCCGCCACCGCCTGCGTACAGTGAATAAGAATGGCAAGCGTAAGTCGGATAAAGCGGATACCTCGCCGGGTATGCTATAATCTGTTGCAAGTCAATAGAATGGTGTCGGTGAGTATGCTTATGAAATTCAGTCAGGAAGCGAAGAATATGCTGGCGGTGATGGCTTTGGTGCTGGCGATCGTATTGGCGCTGAATGTGGCGATCCTGCCTGAAGGCAACCGCGACATGGTATCGTGGACCGTCGGACTGCTTGCGCTGGCGATCTTCTTCTGGTTTTGGTCGCGCCGCGATACCTTGGCCGAACGCGATGCTGGCGCAGCCGAAGCGGCTGAAGAGGCGGCGCGAGAAGCCGAGATTTTGGCGAAGCGGACGGTCGTAAGGCACGATAGCGATGCGACGGTCGACGAGCCCGATGCAAGCGCCCAGCCGGATGATCTGACGAAGATTAATGGGATCGGCGCCGTGTTCCAGACGGTGCTCAATAACGCGGGTGTGACCACCTTCGCTGACGTTGCGAATGCGACCGTGGAAGAACTGGAAGCGATCATCGAGGCATCGGGCCGCAGTCGTCCCGGGCGGATTGAGACCTGGATCGCACAAGCCGAACTCGCGGCGAAGGGCGATTGGGACGGATTGCAGCGATTCAAGGATGCCATGTAAGACCTGCTGATTCTCTCGGACTTTGGGCGGCTGTGGCTGGTGTCACAGCCGTTTTTGTTTTGTGCGACGTAATAGTCGGATCGATTCCTTTTGCGAGCGAGACCAGAGGGTTGTCACTTTCGCATTCGCGTGGAATCTGAGTACACTGGTTGCAAGTAACTTGCGCAAATTGAGGCATAGCCATGCCCTCAGTGGCACATATCATCCGCCGTCGACACAATCGCAAGCGCCGGCGCCATCATGACGAGAGGCGCTCAGCAATTTGGCTGATCGTTATCTATTTCATCCCGCTTACGCTGGCGCTGACGCCGCCGCTGGCAATGCTGGGCTTGTCAATCTGGCTTTATGGTCAGGCGGCGAGCCACCTGCCGACGCCGCAGGAGACCGTCTTTCTCGGTCCGATTGATGGTGTGACCCGCTTCTTTGATCGCAGCGGCCAGACCGAGATCCACCGCGTGGACGACCCGCTGGGCGAGACGCGGCGCTGGCTGCGCTTGGGCGAATTGCCGCAGTACATAATCAATGCCGCCTTGCTGGTCGAGGGTCGCGATTTCCTTGAGGCATCGGCCTCGTACGATCCGCTGGACACCGCGATGCAGCTTTGGCGCTATATCATTGGCTTGCCACTGACTACCGACCGCGGGATCACCGGCGATTTAGTCCGCGAGACGGTGCTTCCGCGTACACTGACAAGCGGCTTGGATGAACGGCTTTTGGAGATCGTCCTGATCGCCGAGAGCAGGCGAACGCAGTCGTCGGCGGAGTTATTGGAGTGGCGTCTCAATAGCAATGACTACGGCCACGATGCTTACGGGATTGACGCGGCAGCCCAGGTTTACTTCGGCAAGCGCGCCGAGAGCTTGACCCTGTCGGAAGCCGCTATCTTGGCAGGGGTCGCTGAGCAGCCCTCGCGGAATCCGCTTGATGCTGAGGCCAACAGCCGCGAACGTGGCGCCGATATGCTTTTCGAGATGTTAAACGCAGGACTGATCGACGCGGCAGAATACGATGCGGCTTCGACGACAGTCACGGCGATTGAGGCGCCGGCAGAAACGGGGTCGGATCTAGCGCCAGCCTTCGTCAATTACGCAAAACGGCAAGCTATTGCCATCTTAGAGCGCCAAGGTATGGATGGCGCCAGACTGGTCGCTCGTGGTGGGTTGCGAATCACAACGTCGCTGGATATGGATTTGCAGCGGCAGGCGGAGTGCGCCCTGCAGGCACATCTGACTCGCTTGACCGGCCTGCAGCCGGTGGATCTCGCAGCGGGCGGCGCTCCCTGCGGGGCGGTGAGCGCGTCGGCTGCGCCTGTTGTCGCGCTGGCTTCGCCACCCGATAGCGGCGCGCTGAGCCTGATCGATGTCAACAGCGGGGAAATTCTGAGCTTGGTCGGCGATGCCTTGTCGCCCTCATATCAGCCTGCTATCGTCCTGCATCCATTTGTGTACATGGATGCCTTTCTGCGACGCGACTTCACGCCAGCGTCAATGGTCTATGACGTCCCCCGATCGTATCCCGGACCGGCTGCCGAATTGATCTTTGCGCCGGCAAATCCAGATGGACACTATCGCGGTCCGTTGAATTTGCGCGATGCGATGTCAGCAGGATTGCTGCCTCCGACTGTTCAAGTGGCGAGCGCGATGGGAATGTCGCCGGCGATACGAACTGCGCAGGCCCTGGGCTTTAACAGCCTGGATGCCAGTCGCGCCGACTTGGAATTGCTGGAGCGCGGTGGGGCAGTCTCAGTGCTGGATACCGCCTATGCCTACAGTGTCCTGGCATCACTGGGAACGATGCGCGGCGTGGAGACGGTTCCGCTGGCGGACGGATATCGCGGACGCGATCCGGTGGCGGCGCTGCGTATCGAGGACGCTCAAGGGCGCGTCTTGTGGTCTTATCAGCAATTGGAAGCCCAGTCGACGCAAGGGGTCATCGTCGAGCCAAGTTTGGCCTATTTGATCAATGATATCTTGGCGGACGCTAGCGTGCGGCAAGCCACATTGCAACAGCCGGATCTTGCCCTGCGGCTTGCCAGACCGGTGGCAGTGCTCGACGGACTGAGCGCCAACCAGCGTGATAGTTGGACGGTGGGTTATACGCCGTATTTGGCACTGGTCGTGCATACTGGGCGCAGCGACGGCGCAGGCATGAGTATGGACACATATCAGCGCTTGGGCTCAGCGCCGATCTGGCAGTCGTTGATGCAGGCCGCGCATGATGAGCGCGAGTTGCCGCCGCGCGATTGGCAGATGCCGGCCGATATCGAGGAATACCTGGTTTGCGAGCTTTCCGGGCTGCTGCCGGCTACTACCGATCACTGCCCGACGCGGAGCGAGCTTATGCCGGCTGGCTCAACCTTGCGGCGCGACGACTTGTGGCAAATGGTGGAGATTAATCGCGCGACGGGCCAGCTGGCCACGGTCAATACGCCGCAAGATCTGCGAGAGCGAGTGAGCTACTTTGTGCCGCCCGACGAGATTCTGGATTGGTGGGTTGAGAATGACAAGCCACTACCGCCCAGCAGCTACAGCACAGACCAGGAGGCGGCGGAAACAAAAACAGTGCAACTAAACTCGCCGGCGGACTTTGCTTATGTCGGGGCGACGGTGCAAGTCGCCGGCACGATTAATCGACCAGGTGCGCTAAGCTGGCTGCTGGAATACGGCGTGGATGTGAATCCTAGAAGTTGGTTTGCCATAGGCGATCGGCGATCTGTCGATGAAAGCGGCGCTGTCTCAGCGACCTGGGAAACGGCGCTGCTTAGCGGTATCCATACCTTGCGACTGACAGTAGAATTCGCAGATGGCAGCCGGGAGATGGATACGAAGTTGCTGACCTTTGACAATACACCGCCTTCGGTGAGGCTGCGAACGAGCGACGGCTCTACTGTGATTCCGTCGGCGCAGGCGGTATCGCTATTCGCAGAAGCCAGCGACAACCTGACGATTCAACGGGTTGAGTTTTACCGAGATGATGAACTTTTAGTCATCGACAGCGATTGGCCCTACGGACATGAATATTTGCTGGAAGGAGCCGGCGCAGGCGTATTTCGGGCGGTTGCCTTTGATCAGGTAGGCAATCGCGCGGAGTCGACACTGGGGGTCACGCTTGTTGACGGCTAGCTGGCGCGCATGAGACGGGAAGCGGTAATGAAGTGGCTTCTGGTACTGTTGGCGCTTGTGCCAGCGCTTCTTTTTGCCTACACGGGGCAGTTCATTCGATTCATTGCAGACGACTACTGTCATATTGCACGCGGTGCCGATTATGGAGCTATAGGTGTGGTACTTTACCAGAGACAGATTTGGAATGGCGCCTTTTCCGATTACTTTCTTCACGGATTGCTGGTGCCCCTTGCTGAAGCGAGTGCCCCACTGTTAGCTGTAACGACTGTCCGTGTCTGGTTTATTGGACTCAGCTGCCTAGCACTTCTTGCGCTCAGAGAGTTGGGAGTGAAACAGAATCGCCTGACGATCGCGCTTGCGCTCTCCGGTCTGCTCATCGTTGCTGCTATCAACGTATTTCATTCAGAGAATGGCGAATGAATGTTCTCAAATGCGGTGCGGAGCTTTCGTCTTGCCGTCGACGCAAATGCCCGCTTTGATCGACGTTCCGCCGGGGATTATCTTTAGCTGATGGATATTTCATGACGCGCAAAATACGCAGAATTCACGTGCGGAAAGTATCTTTAGTTGTGCTTTCCTGTGTTCCGCTGTTGCTGTTTGCCTACATGGGGCAGTTCAGTCGGCTGCTGGTGGACGACTATACACATGTGAGACTTGGTCTGGAACTGGGTCCCTGGGCGGGCATGCTTCACTGGCGAAACGTCTGGAATGGCAGTTATTCACACTACATTCTACATGGGCTGGTGGCGCCGCTTGATACAGTCGTACCGCGTGTTTTTCCGACCGTCATCATCGCTGTTTGGCTGCTGGGTCTTTTCTGGCTGATATCCAACCTGCTGACACGTCTGCAAGTAAGGCGCGACCGGGTGGCATGGGCATTCATCATGGCTTCATGCGCGGTTACCGCCTCCATTAACGCCTTAAGTACCCAAGAATCATTCTTATGGTATTCGGGAAGCACACGCTATAGCCTGCCTCTGACTCTGTTCATTCTCTATCTGGCGCTGGTGATGGCAACCATGAGCCAGCAGCGCCGCCGGTCGCGCCTTCTAATGGCTGCGTTAGCCGGATTTGCCATCTGCTTTATCGCCGCCGGGCTTGCTGAAACATATTTGGTCTTCCAGTTCAGCATGTTGATTTGTTTGCTCGTGCTGGCGGCAGCTATTGCATTGCGGACAGGACAATGGGGATATTTCCATTTGATCGCGGCTGGCTTCGCGGCGACTTGTCTAAGCGCAGCGGTACATATCACAGCACCCGGCTTTCATATCCGAGCGGCTACGCTTTCTCGGATCTTCGGCTCGTCGATTCATAGTCTGCCTGACTTGCTTGCTCGTACCACGGAACTTTCATTCCAGTACCTGGGCCGCCAGGAGGCGTTTGCCGGCTTCATGATGTTATTCGGCATTGGCTTTTGTGCAGCGCTGCTCATCAAAGATTACCCGTCAGGTCGCTCAGGGGTTGCCCTGGCTGGATTGGCAAAGCAGCCACTTTGGCTCGGCTTGATCGTGCAGCTATTATTCGTAGCCATTTTGTGGACGCATATCAGCGACGATCCGCAAGTTTTGGGTCGATTCAGCCGCGCGTTTTTTACCGTTGTCAGCCTAAACTTGGCGTTTGTCGCTTTCTTTCTGCTTCTAATCTGGCAACGCCGCCGCGTCACGGAGCTGCTGCAGACAAGCCGGAAGGGCTCTCTCTTCCTTTCCGGCGCAGTATTGCTGGCGGTCTTGGTGATGTTTGCCGCAACGCAGTTTAGAAGCATCCACTTCAAGGCCACGGCATATCCATTTGCAAGCTCAATTGTCCTGCTCGGAATTCTGGCTTGGCAGTTAGCTTTGGCACTTTCGGATTCGCGGGCGAAGGCCTTTGTTCTTGTCGCCTGCCTGTCATTGGCAATGACCTTGATTTCGCTAGCTTCGGTGTTTGCTGCCGGTCTCATTGGCAGTCACTTGGTAGCGCGCATCATGGCGCCCACAGCCTTCATGCAGGTCGTTCCTGGTCTGATTTGGGGCACCTGCGTCGGCTATTTGATCCGGCGAACTTGCCTGGCAACAGCAGCGGATAGTCGAAGGCTGCAATTGATGAGCCTGTCAAGTCTGCTGCTGGCCATCGCTATTGGTACCGGTATAGTTCTTGGACATGCCAAGCTTGTCCCAGACTTAAGGATATACGCCCGCGAATGGGATCAACGCCACGAACTGATATTGAGCCTGCGCGAGAGCGGGCTCACGGAGGTTGAAGTAGCGCCCTTGAGTTTTGATCTTTCTTACTATCTGATGCATCAAGATTTGTCGACGGAACTGGAGCGGAGCCTAGCCGAGACCTATTATGGCCTGATGTCTATTACAGTGTCCGGGAAACAAGGCTGAGCGCAGGCAGCGAAACTCAACCTTTCAGGATTCTGCCGAATAGGGCACTGTACTGACGCGGACACAACAAGAACTTTCGACACATAATCCGGATTCTACCATTAGGCCGTCCAACATAGAGGAAGTAGGACTGACCCAGAATGGCCGTTTCACTGGAGCATTGCATTCAGTACTCATCAGTACTCATCATTTGAGGGAATTCTGCGATGCATAGAAGACAGATCCTGAAGATATCGCTGCTGGTACTTTGCACATTGCCAGCGCTGCTCTTCGCGTATATGGGACATTTCAGCCGCCTGATGATCGATGATTACCCGCATTTTGCCACCAGCCTGTGGCTAGGATTCCGCGATAGATTCTTCCACTACTGGAATGGCTGGCACCCGAGCTACACCTATGTATTGTCTTATGACCTGTTGACACCTCTGGGACCGGAAAACATGCCGCCGCTCATGCCCGTGATAATCATTGCGGTGCTCTTTGTCGGCGTGGCCTGGATAATTTTGCACGTCTTGCGAGTCTTGCAAGTGGCGCGAGACAAATTGATGATCGCCAGCGCGTTGGCTGCGCTGGTGGTTGTTGCCACTATCGTTTCATTCCATACTCGGGAGTCCATCTTTTGGTATTCAGCCGCAATTCGTCATACACTGCCGGTGGGCATATTCATCCTATATTTAGGCCTGACGCTGGAGATAGCAGCGCGCCCGCTCAGACACGCGCAGCTTGCTTTGGCCGCCGTATTCGGCGGTTTACTCTGCTTTGTCAACGCTGGCATGTCCGAATTACAGGCCGCAATTCAAATAGTTTTCCTTTTGCTCCTTATGGCCGGTTTCCGTGTTTTCTTCGGGAATCCGCTGCGGTCAGCAAAACAAGTTATGTTTGCGGTGGGCTGGGTCGGGAGCGTCCTCAGCTTTCTTGTTCAACTGTCTGCGCCTGGTTCCGCCAGTAGAATGGCGCAAATGGCAACCCTGGACTTCACCAATCCAGTTCGTGATTTGCCCTTGCTGGTAGTGAAAACTCTTGAATCGTCTTACGAACTTTTGGGGCATCAGGGAAGCATTCTCGGTTTTACGCTTTTGATGGCGGCGGGCTTGGTGGCGACGCTCTTGGTCTACAAACCGACGATGGCGCCGGGCATTCGGCGGTCAATGTCAGTAGCTGCTCCTCCGCTTTTGCTTGGATTGCTGATTCAGTTATGTTTTGTGTCCGCATTGTGGTCCCGCGGCAGCGAGCAGGTAGATGTCCTCGGGCGATTCAATTATGCTTTCATGGCCGTTCTTTGTTTGCAGATCGTGCTCATACTTGCATATCTCGTCCTAATCTGGCGGCGCGTTCAGTTGCAAGGGTGGCTGCAGCGGCGTCAGAACCGCACGATGCTTTATTCCGCAGCGGTCTTGCTCGTCGTGCTGGTGCACTTGGCCACGGCGCAGCTCACAGAATTACATTTTAGCGCTTCGGTTTGCTTGCTTGTCAGCGCCTTGACTCTGTATAGTATATTGTGCAATCAACTAGGTAATCTGGGAGTGTCAATTTCAGTGGACATAGATTACCTGCTCAGACTCACAAATTCGCTGGCGAAACTCCCCTCTCCAATGCTTTGGGATGCCCGCCATAGAGATGGCGGGCGGGGGTTAGAAAAGGCTAAATCCACCAATTTAGGCACTCCCGGTAATCTCGTAGCCGACGATCGCGCGAGGCAATTCTGGCTGGCGGCGGTACTGTCAGTGATTCTGGCGCTGGTTGCTGTGGCGCTGCCGGTTGCTGTCGGCCATTATTCAGTAGGTTATGTATTCAAACGTTCGCTGTCTGCGCCCGCCTTTTTTCAGGTAATTGTTGGCTTGGTTTGGGGTGCCTACCTGGGCTTCTTGATCCAGCGCGCGTGTCTCTTGACTGGGGCAAGTACGTCCTGGATCAGATGGATTACTATCGCTGGGTTTGTCGTCGCCACGGCAATCGGCATTGGTATCGTTTTGCCGCAATTGAGTCTGATCCCGGATTTCGCAACCTTTGCCCGAGAGTGGGACGCGCGTCATGAATACATCATTCGGCAGCGAGACAGTGGAGAACGCGAAATCGAAGTGTTGCCTTACAGCTACGACCTGACCGCCTACGTTTCAGTAGAAGGTTTGACAACGGGAACGAGTCCCCCCTACTTCTACGGAGTGGATTCGATAACTCTAGTCGATACAGGATGAGACTCGTTTCCAAAAGTAAGAAGATGTGACCTTTGGCCTCAAGTTGTCGTTGCGGCAGGCGGGTTCCATAAGACGCGAGATGGTGGCGGATACTCCTTGAATCAGAGAAGACTTTTCCTGCAAACGTTCTTGGCCGTGCTTTCGTGCTTGCCCACAGCACTGTTTGCGTACATGGGTCAGTTCAGCCGCATGTTTCATGATGATTTTCTTGTCGCCGCCATTGGGCTAGAATTAGGTGGTATCGGTAGTGTCGTCTACTACTACAATGGATGGACGGGCGCGTATTCCAGCATATTCTTGAAGACCGGATTAGCTCCCCATAGCGTTCTCCTTCCTTCGCTTGCCACCCTGTTCATTGTCGTGGTTTGGCTTGTCAGCTTGTTCTGGCTTTTTCGTCAGGCGTTCGCCGTCCTGCGGATAGAAGGGCGGGTCGGCCTTATCGCACTCGCGGCTTCAGCTTTGACGACTGCCGCCGCCATCAACGCCTTTTATACTCCGCAGTCGTTTTACTGGTTTGCCGCAAACATGCAATACACCGTGCCACTAGTCGCAATGAGCGGCTGCCTGGCGCTCGCGCTTTGGACTATTCGCCTGGCTGATAGCCGGGCATCCTTGTTTATAGTCGCGGGAGCCTGCGCGCTGATAAGTTTCCTGACCGCCGGCGCATCTGAAATGTTCCTGGTGTTTCAATCGGTATTCTTTGTGTTGCTCGCCCCGACGGCATTCGTAATAGTTGACAAGCCAAGGCGGCGCGCACTGGCAATCGTTGCTGGCGCTATGCTGCTTGCGACCGCTATCGGGTTAGTCATTCAGTTATCTTCGCCCGGCATAGCCATCCGAATGCAATCGGATGCCCAAACGTACCGCCCGCCAATCCGGTCTTTGCGACAGCTTTCCATCATTACGATTCAATTTACATTTGAAAGCATCGGCAGGCAGGAAGTATTTGCCGGCTTCGCTCTGCTAATGGCAATCGGGGTGTTCATTGCCTTGCGGACGGCGAAGCCCTCAAGCGCGCCCTCAGTTCCATATTCTGCCGAGCGCTTATCGCTTGGCGTCTTAGTTGGTTTGGGTGTTCAACTGGTGTTCTTGCCGATCTTGTGGGCTCACAAAAGCGACAGCCCTCAGATATTGGGTCGCTACAGTCCGAGCTACATGCTTGTGATTTGTCTGCATTTCGTCATGCTCATGGCATTCTTGGTGTCAGCTTGGCAGAGGCGGCGGCTTAAGCGGGCGCTGGAGCGAGCAAGACCTGGCTTGGCAATTGCCTCGGCCTTGCTGCTGACGGGGTTTCTTCTACTCTTCGCGCTGACTCAGATCAGAAGCATAGACTCCCGCGCGTCGACTTACTTGACGATTTCATCGCTCGTATTTATAGCGGTTCTGGCTCTCTTGTGGCAGGGCGACAATACAGATCGCCTCGCGCGAAAACTTGGACTGCTGGCGATTGGGTCATCTATTATTTCCTGGGTTACGATCGCGGCTCTGGTCTGCGTGACATTTATCGGTCACGGCTTTAGCGACAATCGTATTTTCGCTGGACCGGCGTTTTTGCAAGTTGTAGCTGGTCTATTTTGGGGCGTTTGCCTCGGGTACGCCATTAGGTCATCTGCATTTTCCGTTGCAAATCGAGGAGCTTGGGAGAGGTGGCTCGCGATCGGCAGTCTGGCGCTGGCATTCGTTGTAGCCTGTGGCATCTTCCTCGGGCAGGCAAAGTTTGTCCCTGACTTGCAAACTTATGCTGCTGAATGGGATGCCCGCCACGCCTACATCATTTCGCAGCGCGATAGCGGCCAGGACCACATAGAAGTAGAGCCCCTGTCGTTTGATCTCGCTGATTACCTTGGCATGGCTACGCTTCGGTTCGCCAACCGGTTCTACGGAGTTGAGTCAATCGTTCAAAACAACGAATAAGCCGATGCACTTTATACATGATGGGAGTTGGCGCCGAAAACTGTCGTAAGTTACGGATTTTCCGCGAAGTGCTTCTCTCAACGTTAAAATACGTAATCTAGAGTCGAACGCGATATCCAATGATCGGCGACAATCGATTCGGAGCGAAATCTTGATCGATCGCACATGTGTTTAGATTGAATTCGTGGATCAGGGACGGATGGACCTGCAGAATTCTTGGAGTCAACGAGCCTCATGAATGTGAACAGGCGTTTTCTGTTATGGGTAGCTGGCATACTGGCTTTGGCGCCGGTCATTCTTTATGCCTATCTGGGACACTTCAGTCGTATCGTGGGCGACGATTGGTGTTCTTTTGCCGACATCATTTGGCTTGGAAATCGGGGCAGCGTTCTTAACGCGTGGAATGGCTGGAGTAGCAGCTACAGCGCGCTCATACTTCATAATGTGCTGCTGCCCTTGGGACCCGAGTATCTACCGGCAGTCCTGCCTGCAGTTATCATCGCTTTGTGGTTGATCGGCTTGACATGGCTGTATTCTCATGTTTTGCGGGTCTTGCAGCTTAGCCGAAATAGATATCCTTTAGCAGTCACATTGGCTGCGCTTACTTTAGTTGCGGCTATCAAGGCGCTCTATACTTGGGAATCGATCTACTGGTATTCCGCGGTCGTCCGTCACGCGCTGCCTCTCGTAGTATTCATAATCTATCTGGCTCTGCTAGTTGAGTTTTCGCGACGCCAGCGTTCAACATGGCGGACTGCTGGCTTTGGGCTGGTTTCGGCATTGATTTGCTTCACAAACGCCGGCTTCTATGAATTGTATGTCGTGCTGCAATTCGTGTATCTACCGGTTTTTATGGCCGGCATCCTTGCTTACAAGGGCACTGTCATGCGCCGGCAATTTCGAATAATTGTTGCAGCGGGTTGGGTCGGCAATCTTGGCAGCCTGTTACTGCAGCTTACGTCACCAGGGCTCACTGCGAGAATGCAAACTACAAGTACCTGGGAATATACGAACCCGATTAGTTCGCTACCCTTGTTGCTTTTAGAAACGATCGAAACTTCCTTCGAATACATCGGGAATCAGGATAGCCTGGCCGGATTCATGCTGACCCTGGCGACCGGCTTGACTTTGACGCTGCTGGTCTACCATCCGAAAACGCAGCAATCAGAACCGCGCTCGCTAACACTGGCTGCGCCACCGCTCTTGCTCGGCTTGATCGTGCAGTTGTTGTTTCTTCCGATCTTGTGGGCGCAAACTAGCGATCAAGGCCAGATTCTCGAGAGTTGGGGCTTTAGTCTCAACAATGCGATGTCCTTGAATATCCTGTCCATCCTGGCGCATCTGCTCCTCATCGTGCGGCGACATCAGCTCCGCGCGTGGCTTATGAGGCGTCAGCAGGGCGTGATGCTGCTTTCCGCTGCAGTCTTGCTTGCTGTTCTCGCCTTGCTCGTGTTGACGCAGGCGCCAGGAATTCAGTACATGGCTATAGCTTATTTATTCACAAGCGCGCTTGTCCTTCTTGGCATGTTGGCTTGGGTATTGACCTCCACTGTGCCGGAAGCGCGCGCGAAGCGCTTTGGAATGATCGCGATTCTGTCGTCGGTGCTGGTCCTGTCCGCAATCGCATTGCCAGTCGCAATCGGACATTATTCCTTGGGTATCGTTTACCGACGGAGTCTGACGTTTACGGCCCTGTTGCTTGTCCTTTCGGGCTTGGTTTGGGGCGCCTATATCGGCTTCTTGATCCAGCGCAACAGCAACTTGACGGGGCGAGATTCTGCCTCGCCAACAAGACTCACTCACGTGGGATTCGTAGTCGTGGCAGTTATCGTCATAAACATCGTAATGCATCAAGTTAGCTTGATTCCGAATTTCGCTATCTACGCCCGCGATTGGGATTTGCGACACCAGCGAATCGTCCGTTTGCGCGACGGCGGAGAACGTGAAATCGAAGTATCGCCCTTTGGTTACGACATGGCTGCCTACATTTCCGAAGTAGACCTGCCCATCGTTGGGCTCCACTGTCGGGCTTATTACTACAAAGTTGATTCAATAAAGGCGGTTGAATCGTAGCTTCGCGCGCCAATGCCTCTCTTTGTCAATCGCTGCGGCGATTCCCCTTGATCACGGTCGCGCACCGAGCATAAGAAATACGTAAAATTCCTGGCAAACTCCCTTTTGGTCTGCCAATTCTATTGACTCTCACCCGGCGATATGCTACTTTAGCGTTGTAAACTTGGCACTCTCAACGAGAGAGTGCTAGCGCTTCGCAAGTCGAGCGCAATTTCGTTTCACGAATATCGATAGTTCAAGAGGGAGTAGAAAATGGCTATAACGATCCGCCCGCTTGGTGACCGCGTCTTAGTCGAACCTGTAGAGTCCGAAGAGACTTTTGCCGGTGGCGCTTTTGTATTGCCGGAAACGGCAAAAGAGAAGCCTCAGCAGGGATTGATCCGCGCGGCAGGTCCCGGCAAATATGACGAAGATGGCGACAAACGCATTCCGATGGATGTCCAGGAAGGCGACCGTGTACTCTTCGCAAAATACGCCGGCACCGAGGTAAAGCTTGATGGCGTAAAGATGCTCATCATGAAAGAATCCGACATCCTCGGTATTGTGCAAGTATAGGCTGGCTTAACAGTCGAGAACAAGCGTTACACCCAGATTAGACAGAGTGAAATCAGGAGGAATCAATGGCAAAGCAACTCATATTCAAAGAAGATGCCCGCCGCAAGCTGCAAGCCGGCGTTGACAAAGTCGCCAATGCTGTCACCACGACCCTCGGTCCCAAGGGACGCAACGTCGCGCTCGACAAAAAATTTGGCGCGCCGACCGTGACCCACGATGGCGTCACCGTCGCCAAAGAGATCGAACTCGAAGACCCGTATGAAAACATGGGCGCTCAGTTACTGAAGGAAGCGGCCACCAAGACCAACGACATCGCCGGTGATGGCACCACGACCGCTACGGTCCTGGCACAGGCTATCGTCAGCGAAGGCCTGAAGAACGTCGCCGCCGGCGCCAACCCGATGCTGTTGAAGCGCGGCATCATTCACGCCGCTGATATCGTCTCGCGCTACATCCTCGAGCAGTCAACGCCGATTGACACCAAAGAAGAAATCGCCAATGTCGCCAGCGTTTCCGCCCAGGATTCCGAAATCGGCAGCTTGATCGCCGAAGTGATGGACAAAGTAGGCAAGGACGGCGTCGTCACAGTCGAAGAGAGCCGCGGCCTCGAATTCGAGACCGAATATGTCGAAGGTATGCAGTTCGATCGCGGCTATATCAGCCCCTACTTCGTCTCCAATAGCGAGACGATGGAATCCAGCATCGAAGAGCCCTATATCCTGATCCATGACAAGAAGGTCAGCGCGGCGCAGGATATCATTCCGATTCTGGAAAAGTTGCACCAAATTGGCAAGCGTGAGCTGGTCATCATCGCCGAAGATGTAGACGGTGAGGCTTTGGCGACCATGGTCGTGAACAAGCTGCGTGGCGCGATCAACGTCTTGGCTGTCAAGGCACCGGGCTTCGGCGATCGCCGTAAAGCCATGCTGCGTGACATCGCTGTCTTGACCGGCGGCACCGTCATCAGCGAAGAGACCGGTCGCAAGCTTGATAGCGTGACCGTGCAAGATCTGGGCCGGGCGGCCAAGGTCGTCAGTACCAAGGACGATACCGTCATAGTTGACGGCGCCGGCGAAGAGGGCGCGATCGTCGGTCGCATCGATGAGATCCGCCGCGAAATCGACAGCAGCACCAGCGACTATGATCGTGAGAAGCTGCAGGAGCGCCTGGCGAAACTCAGCGGGGGCGTGGCTGTCATTCGCGTTGGCGCCGCCACCGAGACCGAATTGAAAGAAAAGAAGCACCGCGTCGAGGATGCCTTGAGCGCTACCCGCGCCGCTGTTGAGGAAGGCATTGTTCCCGGTGGTGGCGTTGCCTTGATCAACGCAGTTAGCTCACTTGATGGCGTCAGCCTTGCCGTCAGCGACGAGAACACCGGCATCGGCATCATGCGCCGCGCGCTGGAAATGCCGATGCGCAAGATCGCTGCCAACGCCGGCGAAGACGGTGCGGTCATCATCCAGAACGTACGCCGCGCACAGTCCGAAAGCGGCAATCATCGCGTTGGCTTCAACGTGATGAACGGCGAGTACGGTGATATGATCGAAGCTGGCATTCCCGACCCGGCCAAGGTGACCCGCGGCGCTATCGAGAACGCAGCCTCGATCGCAGCGATGATCTTGACTACCGAAGCGCTGATTACTGATGTGCCGGAAGAATCACCTCCGCCGATGCCTGGTGGCATGGACGGCATGGGTGGTATGGGCGGCATGATGTAAATCGGCTCTTTGCCGAATCACCGAAATTCAGAAGAGGACTGTCGTAAGGCAGTCCTCTTTTTTGTTGTGAATCCTGCGCTAAGCCCGCTGCCGTGGACGGTTTGAGATTAGCTCGGCTTTCACTCGGGAAAGCTGAAGAAAGGACTGTCTTTCGGCAGCGCGTTCTACCCTGGATGAGTTTTTGCGATTCGCTACATGCATGGTATTCTTTAAGAGTGTGCCGGCAAGCGATAGCCTGTGCAGACAATTCATGACTCGCCGATATTGAGTCACGATTGCCTTTGGTGACTAACAGCGGCGAACCTGATTGAAGCGGAAGATCGTCTTCACTCCCTAGGCACGCAGCTGCAAGACTCCAATTCCAAGGTGATTGAGCTCGATTCCCAAGGGTCCTTGCAGGAATTGGCGGCTACCTTGCAGTCCACGTCGGCTCAGCTGGAAGTGGCTCAGAACGAGTTGCTAGAGAAGGACGCTCAGATCACGAACCGATGGGCTTTTACGTTGATCCGCACGATACAGCTGCCGGCGTTCGCCTGTTGACAGCGATTGCCTGTGTCGGCGGCATGCCCAATGGCTATGAACCGCATGTCTATTATCGTATAAATGACCAGGAATTTATCGATACACTGGTTCGCAGCGGGGACTACAGAAAGGTCGGTGAAGCCAAGTGGAGCAGCGCCGACTGGACATCTGAAGAAGAGGACATTGAATTCGTCTTCACGCGCAAGGAAACGCTCGGATCACACCCTTACGAATGGCTGGATGACAGCGATTGGGTTACTGTAGTGGACCCCAAAAGCTGGACACCAAGCTTAGAGAGTATACTGGTGTTCGAGCGAAGGGGAAAGACAGTGGGCAAGCGACGTAAGTACCCGCCAGACTTCAAGGCGCGGGTCGTGATGGAAATCGTGACTGGTGAAAAGACGACCATGGAAGCCAGTCGGGAATATCGGATCAAGGACAGCGTATTGTATCGATGGAAGTCAGAGTTTTGGGAGCGTTTGCCGCAGATTTTTGGAGACAAGCAGGATGTTGAGGATAAGCGGAAAGAGGAGATGATTGCTGAACTGCAGCGGAAGGTGGGACAGTTGACGATGGACAACGAGATCTTAAAAAAAGCATCTCATTACTTGAAGTCGCCGTCGGGCGGAAGCGCGGTTTAGTGGACAGCTTAGGGCGAGAGTATCCGGTGAAATCAATCTGTGAAGCGTTAGATATGCCGCGCAGCAGTTATTATCGCAAGCCGGTCAAGCGCAATGCTGCGCATCAGGTTGAGCAGGCCATAGTTGAAGTTGCGCGTGCACACCCGACTTATGGCAGTCGGCGTGTCCGGGCGCAATTGCGGCGTCCACCATACGAGATTGAAGTGAGCCGTAAGTATGCGCAAGGGGTGTTACGCGCCCGGGGATTGCTTGCCAAACCTAGGAAGAACGGGGCAGGTACGACGGATAGCAGACATGGTTTCCATCGTTATCCAAATCTGGTCAAAGACTTGCTGATTACACGACCGAATCAAGTCTGGGTGGGAGACATTACCTACCTACACTTGCCAAAGGCACCGGCGTTTCTCGCGATTCTGATGGATGTCTACACACGCAATATTCGAGGATGGCAGCTGAGCCCGTCATCCGGCCAAGAGTTGACGCTGGCGGCATTGACAACGGCTTTGCGGCATTACCCGGCACCGGTAATCCATCACTCCGACCAAGGTGTCCAATATGCAGGTAGACGATACGTGGCTCATCTGCGCAAGCTCCAGGTGCAGATCAGCATGACGGCAGTCGGCAAGCCGAGCGAGAACGGTTACGCGGAACGAGTGATTCGTACCATTAAAGAAGAAGAAGTGTATCTGGCCGAATACGAAAACATCCACCAAGCGCGTCAGGAAATCGCACACTTCATCGAAGTAGTCTATCCGCAGCAACGGATTCACAGCGCCTTAGACTACCAGACGCCGGCAGAATTCGAGGCACAGAGGTGAAAACCTCCTCCCTAAGATTCTGCGATTTCGTGTCCACTTTTATGGGTCCACTACATTACCAACGAGATGGCCTGGTTCGAAACGCTGCACGCCTATTGCAGCGATACCGTCAAGCCATAAGCGCATGGCGCGCGGGAGTTGCTGGCAGAGGCAGGTAGCTTAGCGGCGCCTGATAGCGAATGTCGATGCCGCCGGCGCCGATGAATTTAGGTTCGGCAATGTGAGATCGATTGCTGCGGCGAGAGCATCACCGAAGCGCATACGAGGAGACTGTCAAGTTGGCGGTCTCCTCGCGTTTTCATCCTGACGACACTCGCCGGCGGAAAACCCGGGCAACAGCTGCCTCAAGGTTTTACCACTACGAATTCATCAACATCGTAATATGCTGTTGAGCAAAAGTCGTTGCCCAGTCGGTGCAGCAGGAGGTATGACGCAAAGTCGTAAGTTAAGGGCTCAATTTTGATCGTTCGCAGACCACTATCGCGCGACTCCAAAATGTACTGATGCCGCCTGTCCCAATCTGCGGCATAGCGCCGGAATTCCGGTATCTGCCTGGATGTCCCGAGTACCATTCCAGAACTAATAAACAGAACGGCGATCAAGGCTCCCAGCTTCAATAGCTTGAGTTCCGGCAAACTGCGCGGATATGCAATTGCATAGGTCTTGATGGTGTACCCAAGGTCAACGCCCCAAGCCAATCCAAGAGAAGCCAGGAAGAAAGGCGCGAACGAAAGCGACCGTGGAACTGTGGCGGCGAACAAATAGACTTCCACAAATACTGTCGCTGCTATTGTCGTCGCGGCAATGATGTGGCCGAGGAGCAGGATCACGCCGAATCTTTTGGCAGTTACGCTGGGCAGCAGACCCGAAAGTTGCATTCGCAACATCAACAGCAGGACGTAGAAGCTCGCCAAAACGTAAATTGACGCTCGCCATTGAACAGCGCGAAACTGCGCCAGCGCAAACAGAAGCAATGAGATCAGAAGGACCGCGATCGGGCCGACAAGCAGTTTGCCGGGATATTTGCGCAGAAGCATATTGATGCGAGGTCGTCGCCAAGTGATGGTCAGGAGAATAAATACGAGCGCCAGATTGACCACGACAATGGCGGCGTAGCTCGGACTGAAACGTCCCAAAATGGTCGGATGGTCGCTTATGTGATTCCACAGTAGAGGAATGCTCAGCAACTGTACGGTTAGCGCGATCAGCAATGGAAGTCTGTTTACTTGGAAGGTCTCAAATTTCCTGGAGTTCACACTGGGCGCGGAAAACTGTAGCGTCAAAAACATGCTCGCGCCGAGCAGCACCAGAAATCCCGCAATCACGTCCGGGTCCTTGGCGAGCTCGACCGCCAGACTGAATGTTCTCAATACAAGTATCGAAAGCTCCCGATCAGGGTTTCCGTATAGCTCCGTAATCGTGTTTGCTCGATTTCCGACACCGGATGCGCTTAAGTGTGCGATTAGACTCAAAGAGGACGCCAGCAAGCCAGCTCCAGTGACGAAAAGGAAATTACGGCGTCTCCAGAGCGTCAAGAGTATGAAGCCAAAAACGAAAAGCAGCGCGAATAGCGTGACCTGGATAACAACATAAGCTTCAGAGAAGCCGGCATTCATGAAGCAAATTGCCGCGCCGGCGACTGTAATCGCAATTGTCCTTTTGTTTGACCACGGTTGCCGGAGCGCGTCAAGCGTGACTGCAAGGTAGGCCGTAAGAATTGCAAGGGGCAAGGTATATTTGTTGCTGGCTACGAACCAATATATTGACTGCGGGGAATCGAACGCGTTAATGGTTACGGCGAGAACGAGCGTGGACAGAATAAAGCAAAGAGAAAATCTGTGCCGCTTGACCTGCAGGAGCGCTAATCCACGGTTGAAGAACCATGCCAAGCTTAAAAGCCAAAGCAAGATAATAACCGCGGGGAAAATCCGTGGGAGAACCGTTCCAAGCGGTGCGACCAGACCAATTATCAAGTGATCGGTATAACTGCCGCTCCAGGCAGCGCGCCAATACTGCATGGCGCCTACACTGCCAAGTTCAGCGCCATAATGTATGTTGCAGAAATCGTCCGACACCATACGAGCGAACTGGCCCAAGTATGCGAACAGGGCTAGCAGCGCGAGGGAGGGGCAAAGAAGCAGGTATCGCAAAGCGCTGAAGAATTGGGGAGTCATTCCGGTGCCCTGGCAACTTTGCAAGGCCGTCTTGTTTTATTACAAGTAGTGACTGCTTCTACCTCAGACGGGCGCTTCAAGCTCGTCCGGGACTTCAACTTCCTCGACACTGCACATCGTCAGCCCGCCGTCCTCGTCCACGTCAACGCGGACGACGCTCGCCAAGCCAAATTGGCCCGAGAGGATGCCATCAGACAGACGATCTTCTACCTCATTCTGTATCAGGCGGCGGAGTGGACGGGCGCCAAATTCGGGATTGTAGCCATTTTCCGACAACCATCCGATGGCGGCGTCGGTCGTTTCCAGCGTTATCGCGTGTTCCAGCAGGCGCTCGCGTACCTTGTTCAGTTCGAGATCAACTATCAGTTTGATTTCGTCGCGGCTGAGCGAGCGGAAGATGATGGTGGCATCTACACGATTGAGGAATTCCGGACGGAACATGCGCTGCAATTGATCGGTGACGTTTCGGCTCATATCTTCGTAGGCTTCTTGATCGTATTTGTCCGCGTCGAGCTGTGTGTTAAAGCCCAAACCGGAGTTCGGTTTGATCATATCAGCGCCGACATTGCTCGTCATCACGATCATGGCATTGCGGAAGTCTACGCGGCGTCCGCGGGCGTCCGTCAGCGTGCCTTCTTCCATGACTTGAAGCAGCATGTTAAATGCTTCGGGATGCGCCTTTTCCACCTCGTCAAAGACGACGATGCTATATGGACGGCGGCGTACCGCTTCGGTCAGTTGCCCGGCATCTTCGTAGCCGACATAGCCGGGAGGCGCGCCTACCAAACGGGCGACTGAGTGACGCTCCATGAATTCGCTCATGTCCAGTTGGATCAGCGCGTCTTCACTGCCGAACATAAATTCTGCCAGCGCCTTGGTCAATTCCGTTTTGCCGACGCCGGTGGGCCCAAGGAACATAAAGGATCCAATCGGGCGGCGCGGATCTTTCAAGCCGGCGCGGGCGCGGCGGACTGCCTTGCTGATCGAGACAATCGCCTCGTGCTGGCCGACTATGCGTTCATGCAGCCTGTCTTCCATCTCCATGAGCCGCTCGCTCTCTTCGTTGGCGATCCGCGTCACCGGGATGCCGGTCCACATCGCCGCCACTTCAGAGATGTCTTCGCCCACCAAGCGAGGTTGCCCGGTTTCTTCATTCCAGTTGACGCGGATATCCGCCAGCGTGGCATCGAGCGATTCGCGCCGGGACCGAAGTGATACGGCCTCGTCCTGTTCGCCCGCAACCTCCGCCAATTCGATCTCTTCGTGCAGATCTTCCAGTTCATCCATCACGCGGCGCACGGCGGCGGCTTCCGGACTCTTGTACATCCGCAAGCGGGCAGCCGCTTCGTCGATAAGGTCGATGGCTTTGTCTGGCAAAAAACGGTCGGGGATATAGCGGGCGGACAAGTTCGCGGCGGTCTCGATGGCGTCGTCGGTGATTTCGACATTATGATGATCTTGATAAGGGTATTTGATGCCTTGCAAGATTTCGATCGTCTCTTCGATCGTGGGTTCCGCAACCTGAATCTGTTGGAATCGGCGTTCGAGGGCGGCGTCGCTTTCGATATGCTTGCGATATTCATCGAGTGTTGTCGCGCCGATGCACTGCAGTTCGCCGCGCGCCAATGCCGGCTTGAGGATGTTGGCGGCATCGACGCTGCTGCCGGCAGAACCGGCGCCCACCAGCATGTGCACTTCGTCGATAAAGAGAATCGTATCCGAGGCTTTGAGTTCTTCGATCACGCGTTTGAGGCGCTCCTCAAATTGACCGCGATACATCGTGCCCGCCACTAGCGATCCGACATCCAACTGCAGCACACGCTTGCGCAGCAGCGGTTTTGGCGTGTCGCCCTCCACGATGCGCTGCGCCAGGCCCTCCACGATAGCGGTTTTGCCGACGCCCGGTTCGCCGATCAATGCCGGGTTATTTTTGCGGCGGCGGCTCAACACTTGAATGACGCGTTCGATTTCCATTTCGCGGCCCACGACCGGATCCAGCTTGCCGGTTTCGGCGAGGCTCGTCAGGTCGGTCGCCAACTGATCGACCAGCGGGGTGCTGTCCTTGCGTGAGGACTTGCTCTGGGGACGCTCGTGCGCCTTGGGCGCCGATTGCACCGGGCTCTCTTGCAAAACTTTGCTCGTCTGCCGGCGGATTTCTTCCGGGCTAACACCCAGCCGCCGCAGCACATCAAGCGTGATGCCTTCTTGCTGCCGCACCAAGCCCAGGAGCAGGTGTTCGGTGCCGATATAGTGGTGCCCCATACGCCGCGCTTCATCGACTGCCAGCTCAAGCACCTTCTTGGTGCCCGGCGAGAGGTCTAATGGCGTGTTCGTGGTGCGCTCATCCGCTGTCGAAAGGCGCTTCACCAATTCTTCGACCCGGCGCAAGTCCAAGCCCAGATCGCGCAAGACTCGACCGGCGACGCCGCCTTCTTCTCGCATTAAGCCCAGCAGCAGATGTTCCGTCCCAATCTGATGGTGACGCAGGCGTTCCGCTTCTTCTTGTGCCAAGCTTAATACGCGCCGCGCCCGCTGTGTGAAGCGTTCCATTTTATTCGGCACGGTCAGTCCCTCCAACTTCAGCAGCCCGTAATCGGGGCGAGATCCAGAATGTTTGTCTGACTATTATTATACCAGTGCTTCGACCAAGTCGGGCATAGTCATAACCTGAGGCTAGGCCAAAATCAGCAACTCTTGAAACGATTCAGTGGATACTAGCTGACGATGCCGGAACTTTCAACGGAAATCCTTTAGCCTGAGCCACCGAAGCAGGCTATTCTCCTACGCGCTCGTTGCCGATCCATTGGCAGCGAGAAATCAAGTATCCGACGGCTGACTCAGTTTGCGGATCAACTCGTCGAGATCGATGCCCATGTCGAGCAGCGCCAAGCTGACGTCGCTCTCGCTTTCATGCAGCAAGCCCAGCAGAATATGCCGCTCATTCAAGATTACGCCCTCAGAGACATTAAGCTCTTCGAGCGCAGCTTCCAGCGCATCCTTGAGGCCTGGCGACAGATCTATCGGGAAGTGGCTGATCCGGCCGGATGGGCTTGATAAACGCAGTAGAACGTAGTCGATATTCGATTGAGTTTGGCGGTCTGTTGACGGTTGCGGCACGTCGACATCACTTGCCTGTTGTTCGCGCCAAACCGCGATGATTACCCGCCGGATGACTTCTCTGTCGACTCCAAGCTCGCGCAAGATATCGAGCGCGATGCCTTCCTGCTGACGCAGCAAGCCCAGGAGCAAGTGTTCGGTACCAATATAATGGTGTCCTATACGCCGCGCTTCATCGACTGCCAGCTCCAGCACCTTCTTCGTGACCGGCGACAGGTCCAATTGTGAATTCGTTGTGCGCTCGTCGGCTGTCGAAAGGCGCTTCACTAATTCCTCAACCCGGCGTAAGTCCAAGCCCAGATCGCGCAGAACTCGGCCCGCGACACCGCCTTCTTCCCGCATCAAGCCCAGCAGGAGATGTTCCGTCCCAATCTGATGATGACGAAGATGTTCCGCTTCTTCTTGCGCCAAGCTTAGTACGCGCCGCGCCCGATTCGTGAAGCGCTCTATCTTATTGGGCATGGTGATAGTCTCCTGTTTCGCTCACGATCTATCGTAGTGGATACGAACCGAGACAGCAAATATGAGTCCGATGGGTTCGCCGAAGCCGACACAAAAAAAGAGACATCGCTAGGGATGTCTCTTCAGATTCGGCTTAGGTTGATCCCCGGACAAGAGGCGGCTCAGTCTTCGCTTTCCACCGATGCGTTGGCATCACTTGACTCAGCTTCGGCTGCTGGCTGTGGCAGCGCCGCCGACTCCTGCAGTGCCACTTCCCAATCCAGATCGAGGAATTCAGTCGAATTCACTGACTTCAAGCTCAAGCCGAGCCGGCGTTCCTTGATGTCGATTTTTACGATGCGCAAGATGAGTTCATCGCCGCGATTGACTACTTCGCGCGGGTGGGTTACGCGCTCGCCCGCCAGCTCAGAAATATGGATGAGGCCCTCCACTGCGTCATAATCAATGAGACGAGCGAAGGCGCCAAATTTGGTCAATTTGGTTACGCGACTGCGTACGAGCTGGCCCCGGCGCAGCGATGTTGCGATTTCATCCCATGGATCCCGGATGACGCGGCGACGGCTCAGCCCGATGCGCTTTGCATCCGGGTTGATACTGATGACTTCGACCTCAACTTCGTCGCCGATGTTCACGGCTTGACGCGGATGGGTGATATGTCCCCATGCCAGCTCCGAAACGTGTACCAAGCCTTCGCCGCCGCCAATATCAACGAAGGCGCCAAAATTCTCCAGGCTTACTACCTTGCCCTTGCGAATATCGCCGACCTTCAATTCAGAGATCAAGGCTTCTTTCCGATGTTGACGGACATCACGAATAGCGGCGCGCTCGGACAAGATCAACCGGTTCCGGTGACGATCGACTTCCATCACTTTCACGCCAATGGGTTGATTGACCATGGGACTGTAGCGTTCCTCGGGGGTTTCGCCGGTCATGGCACGGACGCGATCTTCAGCCAGTTGGCTTTGCGGTACGAAGCCGCGCAAGCGCCCAAAGCGCACGATTAGCCCGCCTTTGTTGTAGCCGCCGATTAGTGCGTCATACACTTGTTTGGACTTGGAGAATACTTGAGCGTTGCGCCAATCCAGTTCTTCCAAGGCGTGATTGATCGACAGTATGGTTTCACCGCGGTGGTTGCGCGGGTTGACAACATAGACATCGACTTCCGCGCCGACAGCCAGGGATTCCAGCATCTTGCGCGTCATCAATTCCAATTCTCGGCCGGGCACAAGGCCTTGATCGCCATCACCCAAGTCGACATAGACGGCGGTCGGCGTCGTGCTGCTTATCACGCCGCGATAAACTTGGCCACGCTTGTATTTCGCTTCTTCGATTGCCGGCGCCGCTGCTTCGGGCTGGGCGGCCGCAGGCTGCTCTTCGCTGGCGGCTGATTCAGTATCATCTGCAACTGGCGCTGCGGATTCATCAGCAACCACTTCTGCCGCTTCTGCCACAGCGGGGCTCTCTGCCTCCGCATCTTGCTCGGGCGCGGGGGATTCAGCAACCACTTCTGCCGCGTCGGCCACAGCGGGGCTCTCTGCCTCCGCGTCTTGCTCGGCAGCGGTCGCGCTCTCTAACAAGGTGTCCGCGTCGGCAGTAACCTCAGCTTGCGCGATTTCCTGCGGGGGCGTGGCAGGCTCTTCAGCCGCGCCGGCGCTTTCCACTGCAGCAGTTGCGCTGCTGCTTTCGGGCACTGTGTCAATCGATTTGTCGAGGTCGGCCGATTCCGAAGGCGACAACTCGGCAGACGAAGCGTCCTGCGGCAGGTCTTCGTTCTTGCCTAGTTCTTCTATACTCATAGCGATATCCGTTTCTTGCCCGAAAAGTCTGCGCCGCAATTATAGCCATTGCGCGCCCATAGTCAAAGGACAAAATTACTCGCTATTAGGCGAATACCTAAAGCGACGTAGCAGCTGGCTCGCGCCATACTGATTCAGCGCGGTTAATTGCCGCCCTGAACTGAAGGGGTAATTGTCCCCTCAAGGACCGCGCTTTGGGGCGGGGAAGGGATCGAATTCGTCGTCATCGTCAGTTTGAGAGAGAAAGTCGGCGAAGTCCTCATCTTCATAGCTGGCGTCGTAATAGTCGCCGGCGGGTTGGCTTTCCTCGTACAATGCGCCGTTTTCGGTTTCCGGCGATTCAGCGTCTTCAATGTAGTTGCTCTGCTGGTCGGCATGGCGCGAGAATACCAGCCCATCGTCCTGCTCGTCGATGACTACCAAATCACCGGCATTGAAGTCTCCTTTGAGCAAATTGATGCTCAGCGGCGTTTCGATATGACGCTGGATGGCGCGGCGCAATGGGCGAGCGCCAAATTGCGGATCGAATCCTTTTTTCGCCAGCCAGTAGCGCGCAGATTCTGTAAGGTGAAGTCTCAAGTTGGATTCTTCCATACGCAGCGCCAAGTCGCGGAGCTGCAAGTCGACCATTTGCTCAACAGCCTGCAAGGTCAGTGGCTCGAAAATAATGATTTCGTCGATGCGATTCAAGAATTCCGGGCGGAAAGTATCGCGCATGGCTTTTTCGATCTTGCGGTGATCGGCGATGGCTTCGTCATCGTGCTGCAGGAAACCCAGCGCCCCGCCGTGCCGGGCATACTCGGTGCCCAGGTTGCTCGTCATTATCAGCACCGTATTGCGGAAGTCAACGGTATGCCCTTGACCATCGGTCATTCTGCCATCTTCCAGCACTTGCAGCAGGGCGCTCCAAACGTCAGGGTGCGCCTTTTCAATTTCGTCAAAGAGGACTACGCGGTAAGGGCGGCGGCGGATCGCTTCAGTCAATTGACCGCCGGCTTCATAGCCGACATATCCCGGTGGCGCGCCGAAGAGGCGGCTGACCGTATGCTTCTCGCGGTATTCGCTCATGTCGACGCGGACCAGATTGTCTTCGTCATCAAACATGAACTCAGCCAGGGCCTTCGCCAATTCGGTCTTGCCGACGCCGCTTGAGCCGAGAAAGATGAAGGATCCAATTGGCCGCCTGGGGTCTTTCAGCCCGCTGCGCGCCCGGCGGATGGCATCGGCAAGGGCGACCACCGCCTTCTCTTGCCCGATCACGCGCTCCTTGATCACCTCTTCCATCCGCAGGAGCTTCTCGGATTCCGTTTCCAGCATGTTTTGCACGGGGATGCCAGTCCACTGTTCGACCACTTGCGCCACATTGTCAGCGGTAACCAGTTCGTCCAGCGTATTTTCCTGCCGCCAATTGTGGTGCGCGTGTTTGTATTCTTCCTCGAGCTTGATGCGCTGCATCTTACAATCGGCGGCGCGTTCGTAATCCCGCGATAAACCAGCGGCTTGCTCCTCAAGCGCCAGCTGATCGATGGTCTCCCGCAGCTTTTTTAGGTAGGGAGGCATGGAAAAGAGCGCGACTCGTAGTTTCGCCGCGGCTTCGTCCAGCAGGTCAATCGCCTTGTCGGGCAATTTACGCTCTGTTAGGTAGCGGGCGGAGAGCCGCGCTGCTGCTTCGATCGCGTCATCGGCGATATTGACATTGTGATGCGCCTCGTAGCGATCGCGGATGCCGTAAAGCATGTCGATGGTGTCCTCGACATTGGGCTCTTCGACAAAGATGGGCGCGAATCGACGATCAAGCGCGCTGTCCTTCTCGATATGCTGGCGATATTCGTCCATTGTGGTGGCGCCGACGGTCTGCAATTCGCCGCGCGCCAGGGCAGGTTTCATCATATTGCCGGCATCCATTGCGCCGGCGGCCGCGCCCGCACCCACCACCTGATGCAGCTCGTCGATGAACAAGATGATCTCGCCCTCTGAGCGCTGAATCTCTTCGATGGTGCCCTTGAGGCGTTCTTCGAATTCGCCGCGAAAGCGACTGCCGGCCAGCATGCCACTCAAGTCGAGGCGGAGCACGCGTTTGCCCAGGAGGAGGTCTGGCACGTCATTGCTGGCGATCTTCTGTGCCAGGCCCTCGACTATGGCGGTTTTGCCTACGCCGGCTTCCCCGATCAGCACCGGGTTATTCTTGGTACGTCGGCTGAGCACTTGAATGACACGTAATATCTCACCATCGCGCCCAATGACGGGATCGAGCTTGCCTTCCAGCGCCATGCGGGTCAGGTCGCGGCTGTACTTTTCCAGGGTGCGATAGCGGCTCTCCGCTTGCGGGTCGGTGACGCGCTGCCCGCCGCGGATATCCTTGACGGCGTCCGCTACTCGGTCGCGGGTTATGCTGTACTCAGCCATGGTCTGCGCGACCGACGTATTGCGTTCATTGAGCAGGGCGAGGAAGATATGCTCGGTGCTGATATATTCATCGCGCAGGCGGTCCGCTTCTTCGTTGGCGCGGTCGATGATGCTCTTTAGCCGCGGTGTTATGAAGACTTGATTGGCGCCTTGACCGTAGATGGTTGCCGTGCGCGGGCTTTGACGCAAGAGATCGTCAATGCGGGAACGCAGCACGCCGATGTCAACAGATAGGCGTTCCAGTATTTGCGGCACGACGCCATCGGTTTGCTCCAGCAAAGCCATGAGGATGTGTTCGGTATCCACCTGGGAATGTCCGTAACGGTGGAGGATTTCGTAGGCGCGGGCGGCGGCATCCTGGGCGCGTTCGGTAAAGCGGTCGAATCGGATCATGGACGGTCCTTCACATTTGAAGCGTATGCTGCGGGTCGAGTCCTCGCGATGGCGCAATACAGGCGGAACTCAGCGTTTAGAATTATACCTATTGTACAGATGCGGTGATTTTTTGCACCGCATTAAAACAGGATAACGGGGGAGTGTAAGAATTGCATTGATAAGTGAATTACGCTGCGGATGCCGAAGTTTAACGAGCTCATGCGAGTCTAGTCAAGCCCTGCGACTAGGCAGTTGATAGCCGATGCACAATGCTATAGCCGCTAAGATTTCTTGAAGCAGAGCTTGAGAAGTAACTTCACCTCTCTTGTCAACGAAGCGATTGACAGACACTGATTTTAGCTGAAAAGTATCCGCGTATGAATCATGGTCCAAACCGTTCGTTGCATTGGCGCGGATACCTACCATCCAGAAATGACGCAAGAATCCTGGGTTTCCTGTGGTAACAGGTAACACCATTCGGAGATTAAGGCGACCTGCCTCGCTTATGTTCATTACGAGCGCCGGATGTTCTTTGCTGATTTCATCTCCACGTGTCCGGTCAAAATTCACATTCCAGATTTCTCCACGTCTTGGATTGAGGATTGCCATAGTTAGAATTCTTCCTCGCCGTATGCTTCAAATTCCTCAAACTCAACGCCTTCCGCCCATTGGAACATTTGCGAAATCCATCGTTGACGTTCTTCTTTTCCCATTGTCAGCAATTCCGTGGCAGACGGGTATTCACTTTTTGGCATCATATCTTCGTCCGTACCCGCATCGGACAAGTCCAAATACCCGAATCTGTCAGGCGCAACTAAGCGTTCAGCTATTGCGCGGCGTGCCATTTGCTTCAACAACAGCGGCTCTTCGTCGCCGACGTACTGCACCGGTTCCTTTTTATGCCAACCCTGTGTTCTGAGCTCAATATTCATAGCCTTGTATGCTGATTGGTTGATTATGTCCAGGTCGTACGCGCGTCGCACCCAGGCAGACATACTTAGGCCGTATTTCCGCTTTAGAGATTTGAGTTCGCCCCAGTCAAGTTGGCTGCGTTTACAACCCAGTTCTTTGAAGGCGTGCTCCGCCGGCGCCAATAGCGCAGCGGCGAATCGGAATGCAAGAGTTTCTTCATCTTCTACGGAGTCCGGATTTGTATTTATCGCCAGGCGCCCAATTTCGTGGGCGAGCGTCAGACGCCGGCGGTCCAGGGGGAAATTGGTGTTTACCACGGTTACCGGTCGGTTTCCGCACCAGCCTGACAGCCCGTCGAAAGAATCGGTCTCGTCGTGCCAGCCAATAACAATGACATCGCGATCTTCGGCCGTTTGCACTAAATTATCCAAGGGCCTATTACCAACAGCCCACTCGTACCGCAGTTGTTCGGCTGCCCTTTCTGCGTCATCCAGGCTGGCCACCGGTATTGAAGGAAACGTGTGTTTTCTTTCCGGGTATAGCAAGTCCCTAAGCTCGGCCTGATCATCGGCTCTATCTCCTGAAAATGCTTTGATCTTGTTGCGAGCGGTATTGCTCAATCTTGTGCGACATCGAAACCCTATCCACTTGACAGAGCGAGCCGGCTGATGCATGAAATACGCGCTCGGTACACCAAGTACCCCGCTCGCCAGCAAAATAAACTTTGCCGAAGGATAGCTCTTGTCTTTTTCGTATTTTGAGATCGCTTGCTTGGAGATTCTGTTTCCGAATTCGCCAAGTTCTTCTGCCAACTGCTGCTGAGTCATACCTGCCAGCAACCGCGCCTGCTTGATCCTCGCGCCGATCATGTCGCTGCCTCCTAGCTCCTGTTGACAAGTGTACCAATTTGAGGCAAAAAGTCAACCGCGAAGCCTCTCACGTTCAGCCTATTTACGCAATAGCAACCAGTCCCTCATATACGCGCTCCAATTCCGAAGCCACCTCATCCCAGGCGTACTTTTCCGCCACCAGCCGCCGCGCTCTCGCCCCCATGCTCTGGCGCAACTCGCCGTCGGACAGCAGCTCCCGCAGCCTGCCGGCAAGAGCCTCAACAGACGCTTGCACCACATATCCAGCGCCATATTCAGCGACCTCGTCCATATTGCAGCCCGGCGAAAGCAGAACCGGCATTCCGGCCGCCATCGCTTCGAGCGCGGCAATAGGCTGCCCTTCACCGGTGGCAGGCAAGGCGAAGATGTCGCCGGCCGCTAAGGCTTGCAGCCGCGCTTCGCCAGCAAGATAACCGGTGAATGCGATGCGCGGATCGCCCTCCGCCAAGTCTCTCAGAGTAGACAACATGCCCTCGTCGGGACCAACGATCAGCAAGCGTGATTCTGCGACATCGGCTGCCCGAAAGGCATTGACCAAGACATCGACGCCTTTGCGCGCTTGCAGCCGTCCCATGAAGAGCACGGTCGGCGCTTTGTCCAGGTGGTAGCGCGCTCGGATGTCATTAGCCGATGGCAGTAGGTCGAATTCGCTCAGGTGAATGCCGTTCGGAATGAGGCTGAAACGGGTCTGATCATGGCGCGCTCCCAATGTCGACCACAGTGATTGGACCTCGCCGAGTTCGGTTTCGGTCAAGGCGATGACCTGGTCAATCCTCTGCGCGACGCCAGCGCCGAGCAAGCGATCCCAGCCGGATTTCAGGAATCCGCGACCTGTGGACAGATTGAGCGTGCCATGTGGCGATAGTACGATCGGCACGTTCAGATCTTGGGCAACGGGAGTCACGAGCAGATTCTCCGCCGTACGAAACTCATGCAGGTGCGCGACATCGACCGACGGCAAGATTGACTCGGCCTTGCGCTTCATGCCGCGCGGAGTGGACAAGTTTAGACTACCGCGCAGCCAGGGCAGAATGTTCGGTCGCCGCAGCACACGCACCCCGTCGATGGTCTCGTCGTACGCGCCCGAATAGCGCCGCTTTTGATCGAGCGCATCAGTGGTCAAGACGGTAACTTGATGTCCGCGCGCCGCCAGCGCAGTCGCCATGCCCTCGACCGATCTGACCACGCCGCCGAAGGCGTATGCTGGCTTGTAGTAGGGTGTCACGTGCAGGATATGCATTTGTCTCACCAGCTCAGTTCGACATCGCGCTTCCAAAATCGGCGCAGCATGGCAGCGCCCGGAATCGCTGAGGCAAGCCGGTAGAGCAAGTCCCAATCTTCGGCGCTCAAGACGCGGGCCAGGAGGACGCCAGCAACGTATATGCCAAGCCCACTGAGCAACGGGATAGCGATGAACTGCTCGCGCAACGCCAGCATCGCCAAGGCAGTTGGCAGGGCGATGAGAATGAGTCGGGCGGCGCTTAGGGCTATGCGTCCAGGCCGCCAGCCGATCGCGCGGAAGCTCTTCAGTAGCAGCGCGACCACCAAGATTTCGCCGATAATCGAGGCGAGCACGGCGCCACGCGGATCACCCCAATTCAAGAGCAAGGCTGCCGTCAGCGTGATGTTGAGCGCCAAGCTCACCGCGCGGATAAGCAGCAAGCGGCGCTGTCGATTCTGTACCAGCATGCCTTGACTGAAGACATTGCCAAAAATCGTGATCGCGGTGTACCAAATCAGCAGGCGCAGGATACCGGCCGATGGCGCGTAGGCTTCGCCAAGCAGCGGCACGATAATCTTGTCGGCGAGGATGCTGATGCTCAATGCCATCGGCACGGCGACCAGGATCATGTATAGCGCCAGTTTCTCGATCATAAAGCCGAAGAAGGGATTGCGCCCCTCATCATAATAGCGCGCCAGCAGGGGATAAGCGGCTACCAATACCGTAGTGCTGAGTAACTCGATAACGCCAAAGTTGATGACGAAGGCGGCGGTCAAGTAGCCGGTGACAGTTTCGCTCAAGATGCCTGTCGTTAACAGCTTGTCGGAGTGATTGTATGCGAGCGAGAGAAATGCGGACAAGGCAATCGGCGCGCTGTTGATGATTAGCGGCTTGCCGATCTCACGGTCGAAGGGGAATGACGGGCGGATGCCAGCGTGCAGATTCAAGGCGACCAGCACGATGGAGCGGAGCAGGCCTGACAGAATCGCCGCGCCATACACACCGAGCAAGCCCCAACCCGCAATCAGCGCCAGCAAAGCCAGCGCGATACGCAAGACGATATGGATAATCTCGACCAGTGAGGTCTTGACCATTTTCTCTTGCGCGATCAGCAAGTCAAAGCCCATGTTGCCGAAGAGGTCGACAAACAGGTTGATGCCGGCCAAGGCGGCGAACGCGCGCAAAGTCTCACTGTAGCCGATCGCAAAGCCGTTCAAGCCGACATAGGCGAAAAGCGCGAAGAGCGTCTGCGTGAACATCATGGCAGACCAGTATTTTCCCGCCTTTTGTGGCTCGCGCGCGACATCGCGGATGACGATCAAACCCATGCCAAAGCTGGCGACCGAGGCGGCAGTTACCATCATCCCGCCGACAGTGCCATAAATGCCATATTCGGTGGGACCTAGCATGACGGACAGCGCAATCTGCCACAAGTAGAGGGCGCCCTTGCTGATGACGCTGGCAAGCACCAGCACACTGACGTTGCGCGCGGCGCGCTTGGCATCGCTGCCGGAGAGCGTTTCAGATTCAGACATGGTGGTCAGGCTCCTGCTGGAGTCTCAACGCAGAATCTAGCCCAAAGGTTGGGATTAACAAAGGGGCAATGGATTCTGCCGACCCGCTTCTCGGGGCCGCGGAGGCAAACGCTCCCGCCGTTGTCGCGGACTAGAATAGGCTCGAGCGCTCTACGGAATGCTCTAGGGATGTGCCCGTTCATTCGCTATGATTGTCTGGCTAGTAAACAGGGAAAGCGCCGATGATCGACTCGATGGACGCGGCGATTCGCTACCTCTTTCGTACGCGCCGCCGCCTGGATGTGGCGCCACGCGGACTAGACGAATATACACGCGACGTGACGCCAACGCGCATTCTGCTTGAGCGGGCAAATCTGCTGGCTGGAGAGCGCGACTATGCGGTGGTGACTGGCAGCCGCGGCAAAGGCTCGGTCACGGCGATCATGGCGAAATTGCTTGAAGCGCTGGGGCATCGGGTTGGCACGATCACCAGCCCGCATTTGCTGCATTGGAACGAACGGATTCGCGTGGACGGTCGCATGGTCCCGACCGGCGACTTTCTGCGGATCTTGAATGATTTGCAACCATTGATTGACGCCACCACGGTAGACTTGGGACCGGCGCAATATCTCAGTCCGCAGGGAATCTTCCTGGCGATCGCTCTGCGGCATTTCGCTGAGACAAGCGTGGATGTGGCAGTGCTCGAAGTCGGGCGCGGCGGTCGCTTTGATGACATCGCTGTAGTGCCGAACAAGCTCTCGGTTTTCGCGCCCATCATGCTGGAACATACCGCGCTGCTGGGCGGCACTTTGGAGCGGATCGCCTGGCACAAGTCCGGCATTATCAAACCGGGGAGCGCCGCCATCAGCCTGCCCCAAGCGCCCGCCGTAATTGACGAGTTGAGGCGCGAGGCAGACCAGAAAAAGGCGACCTTGACTCTTCTGTCTGATGGCGATCTGGCGCACTGGATAGCGGACAGTCCCGGGGGCCAGCTGATTTGCTTGCCCCCATATGGTGAGCTGCTGCTGCCCCTGCTCGGGCGCTATCAGATTGAGAATACGGCGCTAGCGATACGGGCGGTGGGGTTGTTGGAGCGCGGCATTGACGCCCTGCCGGATGACTATATTGAAGCGATCCGCCGCGGATTAGGCAAAGTCAAATGGCTGGGCCGCGTCCAAAAGTTGGACCGGCAGCCGGTGGTCTACGTGGACGGAGCAATCACGGTGCCTTCGGCGCAGTCCTTCGTAGCAAGCATTGAGCGGCGCCTCAGCGAGCCGGTCGTTTCCATCCTTGGCATACCGCGCGACCGCGACTTCGCCGGGGTGTATCAAGTAATGGCGACGGTGAGCCGGGCGCTGATCATTACCGAAACCGATATCAATCCCAGTACGCATTTTCCCACGAAGGACGAAGCCTTGGGCGCAGCTGATGCACTGGTCGAAGAATCGCATTTCGCCGAAGACCTGCCCGAGGCGCTACAGATTGCGCGAAGGCTGGCGGGAGAATCCGGCACCATATTGCTGGCAGTTTCGCTGATGCTCGTAGGCGAATGCATGTTGATCTGGGATGTGGATACGACCGCGATTTGACCGCAGCCACATCGAAGCGTGAGCAGGCAGGCTGCGCCGCCTGTAAAGTAGTGAATCACTGAAAGAAATCGGGGACAGATGTCACGACAGGGAGACCGTTACCAGAGCACACGCAGCGCCTGGGAAGATATCTGGGATGAGGCGTCTATCGAAGTTGAGCTGGAAGCGGCGGCCTATACGCGCGCGCAGGCAACGATTCGCGCTTACTTGCCATATCTTTCCAAGGCTGATGTGCATCTCGAGGCCGGCAGTGGCTTGAGCGCGATCGTCATCACCTTGCGCGAACGTGGATATGACGTTCACGGTCTGGATTACGCCATTAACGCCTTGCGTGCTTCGCGGCGAAATGATGCCGCGCTACCCTTGGTGGCGGGCGATGTACATCACTTGCCGTATCGCGACGATTACTTCGGCAGTTACCTGTCCTTTGGTGTGCTGGAACACTTTGAGCAAGGGATGCTGCCGGCTTTGCAGGAGGCTTATCGCGTGGTCAAGCCCGGCGGCGTCCTGGTATTGACCATTCCCTATCCCAACCTGGTCCATAAACTGGTGCAATATAGACGCAAGCTCGCAGGCACTGGACCGCTCATGGATGAATCGTTCTACGAAAGTGCCTATACGAGGCGGCAGCTGATAGATGTCGTAACTGCTGCCGGTTTCAGCGTAGAGCTGTCTGAAGCGACTAGTCACTCCTTTACATTGTGGGGGCTTGGCGGACCATTCCGCCAGCCGGGCTACTACCGAACGAGCTGGTTGGCTGAAACGCTCGGCGCCTTACTGAGACGCCTGCTGCCTTGGACTTTCAACTACTCTACGCTGATCGTGGCTCGAAAATGACGCGGAGCTGCCACTGATTGACAATTCGCCGTATTTTCTGTAGCCTTCTGCGATAGTCATCGGCAACCGAACATATTCCGGGAGTTCAAAAAATGGAACATCCGCAGCAGACGCAAGAAAGCATGGCGGCGCGCGTCATGCGGTTCGACGAACTCAAGCACAAGGGCATCCCCATCATGTTCATTGATAGCATGCTGCCCGGGCACATGCGCATGAACTACGCCGTCATCGGCGATACTGCCGCGGAGAACCCTGATTACAGCATTCAGCGCGCCATCACCGCGCCACACCGCTATCAGATCGGCATGGCATGGGCGCCGCCCGGTTGTGGTCCCGCCTGGCATACCCACGACTACACCGAATCCTTTTTCATACTTTCGGGTCCCTTTACCTTTTATTGGGGCAACGAAGATGATCCGGAAAAGGTCGAGGGCGAATTCGTGCTGAACGAATGGGATATGATCTCGTTGCCGCCGGGCATGTACCGCAGCTTTGAGTATTCCGGCGATGCCATCGGCTGGTTCTACGCCGTGCTGGAGTCGCATAAAGTCTACGAAGGCAAGGACCCCTACTGGTCGCCGCAGATTGAAGCGGCGGCGCAAGCCAATGGCTATGAAGCGGATGAGCGCGGCAAGATGGTGCACCCGCCCGATTATGAAGCGCAGAAGGCGCAGCAAAGCGACTTTCTGCTGAAGACATTCCGCGACCAAACCGGCGTCGAGTTGAAAGACTTCCGTCCGCCACGCTAGACCCCAGGCAGGTAAATATGAAGACCAGCGCAGAACGAATTCTGACCACGCACGTCGGCAGCATGCCGCGTCCGCAAGTTGTCGTCGATCAGCTTTTCGCGCAAGATCGGGGCGAGGTGTACGATCAAGCCGAATTCGACAGCGTGATGCGGCAGGCAGTGCGCGAAGTCGCAGCGAAACAAGCGGACGCCGGCGTCGATGTGATCAGCGATGGCGAGATGAGCAAGATCAGCTATGCCACCTACATCCGTCATCGTTTCACCGGCTTCGAGATTGACGAAGTGCCACGCGCCACACCAAAAGACCTTGATGACTTCCCGGCCTACAAGCAGCGTCTCGCCGATGCCGGCGGCACACCGAAATATCACCGGCCGGTCGTGCGCGAGGCAATCACGATCAAGGACTTGACGCCGCTGGAAAAAGACATCGCCAATCTGCTGGCGGCGAAAGAAGAGGCAGGGGCGACCGAAGCCTTTATGAATTCGGCATCGCCCGGTGTGATCGCGGTCTTCCAGCCCAATGAATACTATGCATCTGACGAAGAATTCTTGGCGGCGCTGGCTGAGGTGATGAAGGTCGAGTATGAGAAGATCACCGAAGCCGGTTTGATTTTGCAGGTTGATTGCCCCGATCTGGCAATGGGGCGGCATATCCGTTTTCGCGATGCCGACACAGCGACCTTTAAGAAGGCAGCGCAGGCGCAGGTCGAGGCGCTGAATTACGCGCTGGAAAATGTGCCCGCCGAGCGTGTGCGCATGCACCTTTGCTGGGGAAATTACGAGGGACCGCATCACCACGATATCGACCTGAGCGAAATTATCGACATCGTGCTGTCCGCCAAGCCACAAGCGATCCAATTTGAAGGCGCCAATCCGCGCCATCAGCACGAGTGGCAGATTTGGGCGGAAGCGAACATCCCCGATGACAAGATTCTCATCCCGGGCACGCTTGATACCACCACCAACTTCGTCGAGCATCCGGAGCTGGTGGCTCAGCGCATCGAACGATTCAGTAACATCGTCGGCAAGGAGCGTGTCATCGCCGGCACCGATTGCGGTTTCGGTACCTTTGCCGGTTTCGGCGCGGTCCACCCGGATATCGCTTACGCGAAATTGCGCTCGCTAGCGGAAGGCGCGCGCATCGCCAGCGAGAGGTTGTGGCGCTGACGCCTCAGCGTCAAAGCCGCTTACCACTGCAAGAGAGGAAGTCCATGGCGATTCAATATATCAAACGAGGCAAGTCCGTCGAGCAGAAGGCGGATGCCGATGCCAAAGTCCAAGCGGTCGTCCTTGGCATCTTGGCCGATATCCGCGAGCGCAAGGACGCTGCCGTGCGCGAATTGTCGCAGAAATTCGACAACTGGAATCCACCTCACTTCAGATTATCCGACGAGCAGATTCAGCAGATCATCGGAACGCTGCCTGCGCAAGCGGTTTCGGATATCAAGTTCGCGCAAGCGCAAGTGAGAAATTTCGCCAAGGCACAGCGCTCCGCCTTGCAAGACATCGAAGTCGAGACCTTGCCCGGCGTGGTGCTGGGACACAAGAATATCCCGGTCAACCGCGTCGGCTGTTATGTGCCCGGTGGTCGCTACCCGATGGTGGCGTCGGCGCATATGAGTGTCGTGACGGCGAAGACGGCTGGCGTCCAGCATATCATCGCCTGCACACCGCCGATCAAAGGCGAGCTGCCGGCGGCGACCATCGCGGCGATGCACTTTGGGGGCGCTGACGAAATCTATATTCTCGGGGGTGTGCAAGCGCTGGCGGCTATGGCTTACGGCGCCATTGGCATCGAGCCAGTCGATATGATTGTAGGTCCCGGCAATGCCTACGTCGCCGAGGCGAAACGCCAGCTATTCGGCTTGGTGGGGATTGATCTTCTGGCGGGACCGACCGAAGTGCTGGTCGTCGCCGATGAGACGGCTGACGCTGAGATCTGCGCGGTCGATCTGCTGGGACAAGCCGAGCACGGTCCGACATCGCCGGCGGTTCTGCTGACGACCAGCCGCTCGCTGGCCGAGAGCATCGAAGCGGAGATCGGGCGTCAACTCGAAGCGCTGCCGACGGCGGATCTGGCCGGTGTGGCTTGGCGCGACTATGGCGAAGTCATCCTGGTCGATACCGACGAAGAGATGGTGCAGGTCGCTGATGAGATCGCCAGTGAGCATGTCGAGATTCTCACGCGCGACCCAAATTATTTTCTGGAGAATATGAGCAACTATGGCGCGCTCTTTTTGGGTCCGGAGACCAATGTCGCCTATGGAGACAAAATCATCGGCACCAACCACACCTTGCCGACCAAGAGAGCTGGACGCTACACCGGCGGACTGTGGGTGGGCAAGTTCATCAAGACCGTCACCTACCAGCGCGTGACGGAAGCAGCCAGCGTGTTCATCGGCGAGTATGGCAGCCGCTTGTGCGATCTCGAGGGCTTCATGGGTCACAAGGAACAGTGTGATCTGCGCTTGCGGCGGTATAGGCGGGGCTAGTTGTTCTTTGCACCGCTTTTGGCGCTTTGCCAATCTGGTAATGAATTCTAAAGGAAAACACAACAAGATTAACGCGAGGCTGCGCTACGCTCATCAACCACCACTGTCCCCGCCATTTTGTCATGCCAAGCCTGCCGCTCGCGATCGAGCGCCGCCCAAACGTAGCCCAGCAAGAATATCTGGCTGATGGTGTAGCCAAAGACGTTACGCAGGAGCGCGTCTAAAATGGCGATGCGCTTGCCGTTCTTTTTGATCACGCGCAGCCCGAGGACCATCTTGCCCAACGTCTGGCCGTTGAACATTGTCATCAGTACAACATTGTAAACGGCGCTGACAGCCAGATTGACCGGTAATGCATCCGACTGGAATTGCGCGATTGCATCGTTGATCGCGTCTACGTCCAAACCAGACATCGCATCATACAAGGGCGCGAAAGAACCGATAGCGGCCATGACGGCGAAGGAAAAAATGCCGACTATGAAACCGTCAATAAAGATGGCGGCGAAGCGTTTGGTCAGCGACGCCAGCTTGATTTGCGCCGCCGCTGGCGGTGCTACCGGACGCGCAGGCAGCGCTTCCGGCTTGATCGCCATCTTATCAGGCGACCGGATATCGGCGAGCTCGTCGAGCGCGTCCTGGAATGTCGGATCGAGTTCCAGCGCTTTTTCCAGATAGCCGACCCGCTGCCCGTGGCTGAGCGCCGCCTGTGCTGCCAGGTAGTAGGCGTTTGCGCTGGGATTTTCTTCGATTTCTCGCTCCACCAGATCCCGCGCTTCATCCATCCGGAAGCCATCGATCGCCCGCTGGATTTCCATCAATCTTTCGCCCATGCAATCCTCCCGTAACGTGAAGCGTAATACGAGCTATCATACCTGATTTTGCAGCGATTGTGTTATGATACGGCTTGCTCTCAGACCTTAGGCTGGCAGGGTGAGACCCGCGGAAAATGAATGACCTAAAGCAGAAAATCGGCGTGAGCAAAGCCGGGTGCCGTTTCATCGCGCAGATGCGCTATTACAACGACGGCGACTTTCGGAAATTGCGCGGTTTCATGCACAGCGGCTACTACGACTTGGTGCTGATGGAGAATCCGGTTGAGCGCCGCCTGCTAGACCTAAAAGCGACGCGCCGGCTGCATGGACGGCTGAAAGTCGCCGAGGTGGAAGCGGCTGAAGACTATGCGCTTCAGCTGATCTTGACCGGCGAGAGCGGCGGGACGCACCTGCGCCTGAAGCTGAACGTCAACGAGAGCTACCCGCATCAGATCACGCACTATTCGCTGCAACCGCTCGACGGCGATGACTAAGGCGCTGCCATGACATTTGACTCCACTTCGACCATATTGCCACGGCTTGTAATCAATACTGAGCTCGCCACCCGCATCTTGACCGGATTTATCCGCGACAGCATCACCAAGGCCGGCATGTCGCGCGCGGTGATCGGATTATCGGGCGGCATCGACTCGGCGGTCTCCGCCTATTTGTCGGCACAGGCGCTAGGTCCGGAGAATGTGCTGGCATTGCGCATGCCCTATAAGACCTCATCGGCGGAAAGCTTCAGTGATGCTGAAGCGGTGATCGAAGACCTCGGCATCGCCCACCTTACTGTGTCGATCAGCGAGATGGCGGATCCGCTGATCGAGCGCTTCCCCGAGATGAGCAGGCTGCGCCGAGGCAATATCATGGCGCGCATGCGAATGACTTCACTTTACGATCAGTCGATGGCTTGGGGCGGCTTGGTGATGGGCACCAGCAACAAGACTGAATTTCTGCTGGGCTATAGCACCATCTATGGCGACAGCGGCGTCGCCCTGCATCCGATCGCCGACCTGTACAAGTATCAGGTGCGCCAGATGGCGCGCTATCTCCTTGTGCCTGCTTCCGTCATCGACAAGCCACCATCCGCCGATTTATGGGTGGGGCAGACGGATGAAGACGAACTGGGCTTTACCTATGAGGAAGCCGATCAAGTGCTATTTCTGCTGGTGGACGAACGCTATACGGTGGATGAAGTGGCGGATGAAGGCTTTGAGCGCGACTTCGTGGTGAAGATTTGGGAACGGGTCAAAGCCAATCATTATAAACGAACCATGCCCAATATTGCCAAGCTGAGCAAGCGCAGCATCGGGCATGACTTCTTGTATTTGCGAGACTATACCGGCCGCGCTGGGCAAGTGTGAGCGAGTTTAGATCCCGTTGATCTTGCTCGGCTGAATCTTGTAGATGACGCGCTGCTCCTGGTCTCTGCCGCCGGGGTTAAAGGAATAGTAGTCCTCATTGCCGGCGTAGACGCCCGACAGTTTGTTGATATGCGCCAGCGCCGCGTCGGACTCATCAAACTCGACCACTTCGCCACGGATCTCCGCCCAGTTGAAAGCGTTCTTCGGGTCGATGATAAGCACCGTGACCTTGGGGTTGGCGCGGATGTTGAGGTCTTTGCG
This sequence comes from Phototrophicaceae bacterium, assembly GCA_965223515.1. Taxonomy (GTDB): domain Bacteria; phylum Chloroflexota; class Anaerolineae; order Aggregatilineales; family Phototrophicaceae; genus UBA6055. Next base: position 1,774,405 of record CBDCWK010000002.1, on the reverse strand, counting down.
CCGTCCAACCGCTGAGTTTATCCAAACCTGGTTGCCTTCCAGGCTCGCCCAAACCGGCGTCACCTGCGGCTGACCATCGGGGTTGCTGGTCGCGAAGGCGACAACGATCGGGCGGGCGAGCAGGTCTTTCACTTTGTCTGGAATCGCTACGGGCATTTGCTTTCTCTCCTTGGTATTGTCAATGTAGCTGTGATTCTAGCTGATAATCTTAGTGCGCGTCAGTCTCATCATCGGGGTTTAGCAAGTCTCCCAATCGCTGGCTGGGATCGCTGGCGGGGGATACCGCATGCGGCACGGGCGGCTCTTTTGGCTCCGTATCCGGCGAATCGTCGTCTTGATGATGATAGAACATGCCCGCCAGTAATTGCGCCAGATCATCGCGCAGCCGCGTTTTGTATTCGCGGTAATTTTCGCCGGGGAGCTGCCCATTTAATGTAAAGGTGAAATGTTCCGGTACACGGGCGCCAATCTGCCCCATTTCCGGCTCCCACTGATCAATTAGAAGCCAGGCGTTGTTGCGGCACTGATACAATTCGAACAGAATACGCACCTCGCCCAGTACCCCTTCCAGACGCATATCCATGGCGAGCGGCAGCATGCGGTTCTGCTTTTCGATGGCGGCCAGGGCATATTTGCAGAGCCGTCTCGTTACGGGGTTGATAGCCTTGCGCAATGCCGGATTGTCCAGCGTCGGCGCGCTGCGTATTATGCGATTGAGCTGTTTGTTGATCGATTGCGGCATGACCACTTCGGTGCGATTGATACGACCGTAAATGTCGTATTGCACCGTGCGAATCGCCTTAATCCTCCACCCTCCCAGTATGACGCCATCTCTGCCCAGCAGGCGCTTGATCACCGTCACTTGGTCGGGCGCATTGGGCGCGCTGATCGTGCTGCTCTGCGCATGGAATTGCCAGCTTTGTCGCCGTCCCAGGGCGGAATTGGGATCGTACCAGGTGCTTACCGCGTAGGGTGGCTGCCAGGTTTCAAACTTCGGCGGCCTACGGAAAATAAGGCGCAAGATCAGACTCATAAGCCAGAGGCAAAACAGCGCCACCAATGCCAGTCCCAGGAAACGAAGCAGCTCGGCTTTGCTGTAGCGGCTCTCGTTTATCTGAACGCCATCCGCCAGGAAATTGATGCCCAGATTCAACAGCGGGATGAACAGATCATAAGCGGCTTCGGCAGGTGATGAGGTCGGTGCAGCGCCGCCTGCGGAACGCGCTCCTGCCTTATTGATGCGAAATAATTGCGTGTTGTTGCGGGCGATGGGGCTTCCCGCCAACTCGTATTCGTCAATGCCAGCTTCGATTTTGAAAAAGAGATCGTCTTCCGGCAAGTCAGCCAGCCGCAGCTCGATCCTGAAAGACTGCTCCTGATCGGCTGTTAGAATCGGCAGGGTCTCACTGACTTGGATACGCCCTGACTGATTCTCCGAGATGACGATTTGCGAGGCTTCGATGGCATCGCCGCCTTGATTGCTGATGGTAAAGCTGACGATGGCGGTCGCGCCGTCGGCGGCAAACGTAACGCGGGGCAGCGAGATGGTGTAGTCCCGAGGAATGGTTTGCGCGGCAGCGACGATGCTGAAGAGAAAAATAAGGAGTGGTAGTCTGCAACGAGCCATTTGATGTCGTCCAAATATCGCGGATGCGGTCGCGAAACTGCAAGCTTTCTGTGCGAATGTATGAGTTTACTATAATGCCAAAAACAGGCTTTTCCAAGTCTACCAAATGCTCGAAGTGCGGGCGCAACTGTCAACGATGAAAGTGGCGCGCCATCAGCCGAGGGCGGTTCTCTTTTCGCAATAGCCGATTTCGGCAATGCTACTACGAGCCGCAGCTTCGACCTAAGAGAGAAATGAACTTGACATCCCTTTCAAGCATCCTCGAGCCGCATGGCGGCGCATTTCTCACCGATCATGATGCGGGGCGCGTTGATATTTGCATGGACGCTGAAGAGCATAATCGAGGCATCAGCCGCTCTCCAGCTTGCGGTACAATGGCGCGGGTAAGCGAGCCAACTATGCCCGCATGACCGCACACCACCAGTCATCAGAAAGACGCCACATATGCCGGCCGATGACCAAGCGATCGACAGGTTTATCAGCGAGTTGTCGCGGGTAACGCTGTCCGGCGACGCCTTCAATGAATATGCGCCGGGCGACGCCAACAATGCTATTCGGCGGGCGAATCTGCGGCTCTATCTGCGGACGATGGCGGCGCGCGGGCCAGCGACGCTGCTGGTCATGGAAGCGCCCGGCTATCGCGGCTGCCGCTTGACCGGTGTGCCAGTAACCAGCCGCAAAGTTCTGTTGGAGGGTGTGCCTGCGCTTAACATGTTTGGAGCAGACGCGGGCTATTGCGATGTCGCCGATGCCGGATTCGAACGGGTCTACGGCGAGCAATCCGCCACTATCGTCTGGGGCGCATTGGAGGAACTGAAGGCGCTGCCCTTCATCTGGAATACCTTTCCTTTTCATCCACACCGAGCCGGTCAGGCGCTCAGCAATCGCAAGCCACGCAAAGCAGAAACTGTTCTGGGTGCAGCTATCCTGCGATGTCTCTTGGAGATGTGGCGCTTCGAGCGGGTGATCGCCGTGGGCAATGTCGCTTATGAGACGCTAAACGCCGAGGGCATTGAATGCGTCAAAGTGCGGCATCCGGCGCAAGGCGGCAAGCATGATTTCGTCGCCGGCTTGACCGCGCTATTCTCAGTCGGCGCTTGATGCCGAGACTGTATCGGGCGAATCTTCATCGGCTGGCGCAAGGGCTGGTTCTTCGGGCTCGGCTGGCGGTGTGCTGCTGCCTTCTTCTTCATAGACATCGGCGTAGAGCAGTTCGAATGACCCGCTGGGAAGGCGGCTTAATTCCGTACCGGCTTCCTGCCCCACATCGGACAGCAGCGCCTCTTGCTGCCGCTCCTGCGATTCGAAGTAGATTTCCAGGATGCGGAAGATTTCGGGCGCGCCCCTTGGGCTGCCGGTGACATGCACGACTTGACGACGCTGAATATGGGGCATGCGCTCGACCAGCGCCAGGAAGTCCTGATAGACATTCTCGAAGTTTTCGGCGTCTTCCGGCTGGTGGAACAAGACCATGAACTTGATCATTGGTTGGCTTCATTTTGTCAATCGGTTATCCGTCATTACGATACGAGACATCAAAACGATATGCAAGGGGGTTGCGGGACCTTCACTGACTCATCACCTATAATTCATAACAGGTTTCCTTTGTGCCCTCTGTGCCTCTTTCTTGATGAACCACTGTATGCGCTAGCCGAACAGGTTCACTATTATGCGTGAGCACGCTAGCCAGTCTCGTTGCCGCCGTGCGGCTGTGGTAAATTCAATGGGTCAGTTAGGAGCATCGAGACTACGTTTGTACTAGATAAGCAGTATTGTTAGATCAGGAAGAGATTATGCCCCTACTAAATAAAATTGGACGCTTGCCCGACCCGGTTGACAATTGCGCCATCGCCATTCGCGACCTGGAAGCTGGAACGACAATACAGTCCGGCGACAACACATTCAGCCTTTCGCATACTGTATTGGAGGGCCATCGTTTTGCCACACGGACGATCCCGCAAGGAGCAGACCTGACATCCTGGGGGCAGCGCTTCGGCAGCGCCACCCGCGACATAGCGCCTGGCGAGTATGTGATGAACGAGGGTGTGCAAGTGGAGCTGGCGCGCCGCAACCTCGATTTTTCCCTGCCGCCGCAGCCAAACTTTGGCAACAAGATCACGCCTTATGAATTTGACGAAACGAGTTTCACCGCCGCTGCGCCAATACAGCTGCACAGCGAAATGCGCCACTTTCAGGGATACCCGCGGACCGGCGGCAGGGGAGTCGGCACACGCAACATGATCGTCGTCTTGGGCGCCTCATCGTTGGTGGCGGGTTTCGTGCGGACATTGACGCAGTTGACCGCATCAATGGCGGAAGCATATCCCAATATCGACGGGATCGTGCCGGTAGCCCATACCGAAGGCGGTCATCAGAATCCCAATAATCGCGAACTGCTATTGCGCACATTGGCCGGCTTCATGGTCCATCCCAATGTCGGCGCGGTGGTCGCCCTCGATTTCGGCGGCGAAGCCATCACCAACGCCGACCTGCAGGACTACCTGCTGAAGCACGGCTACCCGCTTGACGATGTGATCCACCGCTTTCATTCCCTCACTACCAGCTTTGATGCCAACGTGGCCTGGTTCAAAGACCTGCTCAGCAATTGGCTGCCGCTGGTGAATAACCTCAAGCGCAACCCTCAGCCTTTGAGCGCGCTGAAGATCGCCTTGCAATGTGGCGGCTCGGACGCCTTCTCCGGAATCAGCGGAAACCCGCTGGCAGCGTGGGTGGCAAAAGAAGTGATTCGCTACGGTGGCTCGGCGAACCTGGCGGAGACCGACGAATTGATTGGCTCCGAGTCTTATGTGCTGGACAAGGTCAAGCGGGTCGAGACTGCGCGCGCGTTCCTCGCCACGGTAGAGCGCTTCAAAGAATGGGTCGCCTGGCACGGCCAAACGGCTGAGGGCAACCCCTCCGGCGGCAACAAATTCCGAGGACTCTACAATATCTATCTCAAGTCTTTGGGCGCGGCGGCCAAGCGCCATCCTGACGTGCCGCTGCATGATGTGATTGAATACAGCCAGCGGATGACCAGCGGCGGCTTCTACTTCATGGATAGCCCGGGCAACGACCTCGAGAGCATCGCCGGACAAGTGGCGAGCGGCTGCAATATGATCTTCTTTGTCACCGGCAACGGCTCGATCACCAATTTTCCCTTCGTGCCGACCATCAAGATCGTGACGACCACGACGCGATACAACCTGCTGAAAAACGACATGGATGTGAATGCCGGCGAATACCTCGACGGCACGCCCCTGGACGAATTGGGCGCGCGAACACTGGATCTCACGGTTGATGTCGCCAGCGGACAGGCATCGGTCGGGGAGCGCGCGGGACATTATCAGGTGCAGCTCTGGCGCGATTGGCAGCAGACACGACCGGCGAACCTAACATTGATGGAGACTCGAACCTACAGCGGCGAGCCGATTACGATCCCTGACGATGTCGAAGTACCGCAAGTTCGCGTGCCTGTGTTTGAGGCGGAGCGCGGACTGACGACCGAGCAGATCGGCTTGTTGATGCCGACGAGTTTGTGCTCCGGGCAGATCGCCAAAATGACGACCGACACGCTCAATCTGCAAGGGCTGGGCGAGGCAGCCGGGCTTTCGCGATTTGCCACGCTGGTCCATACCGAAGGCTGCGGCGGCACAGTTGTACCGGAATACAAGGAGATGCAGATCGGCTATTTGCAGCATCCCAAACTACGCCATGTGCTGCTGCTGGAGCACGGCTGCGAAATAACGCATAACAGCTATTTCCGGCAACTCTTAATAGAACGCGGCTTGGACCCGGCCGATTTCGGCTGGGCGAGCATCCAGTTGGATGGCGGTATCGACGCCGTCATGCGGAAAATACTGCGCTGGTTCAGCGACAGGCTGCAGCGCGATAGCCTGCCGCCGCGCTCGACTGCGGGCATGGAAGCGCTCCGCATCGGATTGTTAATTCAGGGCGATGCGCCAGATTATGTGAAGCGTGGTCTGGCAACCCTGTGCAAGCTGATTGTCGCCGGCGGTGGCAGCATCGTTATGTCGGACAAAGACAACCTGCTCGGCTCGTCGTTTTCAGCTGCATTGGAATTGCCCAATGAGCCGGAAGCCACGCTCGGATATGGGCAGGCGCTTGCGAAAGCTGGCTTCCATATCATGGCGAATCCGCGGCAGCACTGGGGCGAGACGCTGGCTGGCTTGGGCGCGACCGGCGTGGAAGTCATGCTCGGCACTGTAGACGGCTACCCGCTGGCCGGGCATCCGCTGGTGCCGGTTCTGCAAGTGAGCGCCAGCGCTGTCTCAGCGGATGATCTGGACGCTGTCTTGGCAGAGGGCGATGATATCGCGTCCGATCTCCTGGACTTGTTAGTAGCGACTTTGGCTGGTGAATACACACCCCGGCATCAACTGACAGGTACAGATGATTTCCAGGTGACACGGGGATTGCTCGGCGTATCATTCTGATGAGCCATGTAATCAGCCGCGCCGGATCGCGATGTCGCGCCAATACTCAACGATTCGCTCAATTAATACCGCTTCGCTGACGTATGTAGCGTCAAATTCGACCACATTTTCGACCTCGCGGATCTTCCATTCCCGCTGCAATTCCCCAATGGCGCGCGAGCGCTCCGTAGGATCGTGGTAGCGGGCGCCCAGTGTGAGATGGATGCGCCGCAGGATCGAATCGAGCGAGGCGACCAGACAGATGATCACGCCGTTGCGCTGCAATTCGGCCAAATGGCCGCAGTTGACAAGCGTATGTCCGGAGACGCGAATCAGCCCCCGACGGTTCAGGACGATCTCATTCATTATCTCCGTTTCTAGGGTCTTCAGGTGGCGTTCGCCGTAGGTTGCGCGCACATTCGATATCGTGTCGCCGAGTCGGTCTTCCAATTCTCGCTCGACATCAATCAGTTGCAATCCCAGGCGCTGGGCCAGTTGGCGCGAAATCCGCGGTCGATTGGGTTCAACATAACCAGTTACGATCAGGTTGAAATCGCCAAGTAAGGGATAGTCACGCGCTGCCATCACGCCAATCGGGAAACCATTCGTCAAGAATAGCGGGCAACTCGTGCAGCGAGCGCAGGCAGGGATGCGAGTCGCTCGCGCTGCGGTGGCGCGATGTCAAGCGTCTCACTGCCCGCATGCCAACGGCATGGGCGCCAGCGATATCGGCGATGGGATTGTCGCCGATGAAGACAGTCTCATCCGCTGCCGTGCCAATGCGCTCCAAGGCGGTTTCGAACATGCGCTTATGCGGTTTGAGATAACCGGAATCGGCCGCGGACAGGCGGCAGTCGGGGAAATAATCGATCAAGCCGTGCCCCGCCAGCTCGGCATCCCGCATTGCCATGGGCTGCGAGGAATTGGTGACGATACCCGCTTTAATCCGCTTCGACTGCAGAGCTTCCAACATGGGAAAGACGTCGGGGAAGACGACAGTCCCGGGCACTACTTTCCAGTCATACGCCTGCAGAATCTCTTCGGCGAATAAGTCCGCTTCGGCGATTCCCATTTCTGTCAATGTCGCCAAGAGTATTTCAGGCATATTCGGCGCGCGCAGGGTCACTCGCGCTGTCGCCCAGGCGTCGCGGGTGCGTTCTGTATAGCGGTCGACGAGTCGGTCCAGTCCGATGTTAGCTTGTGACAGTTTGTGGTTCAAATAGGATAGTACTTGCGAAAGACGCGCAGCTTCGATTTCGCGCCAGTCAAGCGTGACGCCGCTCCAGTCGATCAAGGTATCGTCTAAATCGAAGAGGACGGCTTTCAGCTGGGGCGCCACCAGCCCTCAGCCTCCGGCGCTTTTGGCAGCGCGCTTGGCTTTGCGTTCCAAGGCTTTGAGACGGCGTTCTTCGCGCTTGGCTTCGTCTTCGTTCCATGGGGTGGGACCGTCCGAAGGCGGCGGCGCAGCGGCTTTGACCGGCGTGGCTTGTGGCGCGGCTTCCGTTGCGGCGGCCGGCTTTTCCGCCACGGCAACGGGTTCCGGCAAGGCGACGTCATAGGCAAAGGACTCGATCGCTTCCGCCGCTTTGTCGTTATACACATTGTAATAATCGTCCGGCTCAATGGCGTCCTTCATGCGCCAATTCAGCGCGGTTGCCTCCATGCCACTTTCAACGTTGCCGTGGCGCGGCTGCCAGCCAAAACTGTCTTTGAGCTTGGCGCTGCTGATGACGATCTCTCGTTCGAGCAGCCTATCGCGGAAGGACTTCTGCCGCAGCATCGACAGTAAGCCTGCGCTGGCGAAACTCGGCGCGCTCAAACCGAGGGCGGCGCAAGTGGCGGCGGCGAAGTCGTTTGGACTGCGCGGCGAATCATCGGCGGCATTGACGATCTCGACGTCGCTCACGTCGCTTTCGGTTTCAAGCAGCGCAACTATTGCTGATGCCAAGTCAGCTTCGTGGATCCACGAGGCTGGTTTCATCCCGGCGGGCAAGCGCTGTGATCGCTTGATCGAATCGGCGAGCGCTGTCGTGGACGCGCTGTTGCCACCGTAGATATAGCCGGCGCGAACGATGAAGCCATTCAAGCCGCTCTCGAGCAGGGAAGCCTCAGCCGCCAGCATTGGGGCATAATCGCTGTCGCGCGCATCGTGGTCGCCCTCTTTGGCGGCGCCATTTGAATCATAAAGGTAGGCGAAGCTCAGCGACACGATCCGCCCTACACCGTAGCTCGTCGCCGCTTGCGCCACCGCATCCGTGAAACTGACCAGTTGATCGGTGTCTGCGGCGTACTCCAAGCTGGCGTGTGGCACACCGCCGTAATACTGAGGTCCGGCATGGACCAGGGCGTCAGCCTTCGCGAATTCCAAGATGCTCTGCACCTCGCTGGCGCGGCCGAGGTCAGGGTAGACTGGCAGCGCGCCCACTTGACGAATTGCCAAAGCGCCGTCGGCATCGCAAGCGGTCGCTACGACCTTGTGCCCATGTTTCAGCAACGCGCGTACCGTCGCCAAGCCGACGCTTTCCGCTCCACCGGTGACCAGCACATTCAATGATTGATTCGCTTCAGCCATCGCCCACTCTCTCTCAGCGCGTATTACACGCTGCCATTATGCCATAAAGTGCGCGCCTTTGGCACGGGACTTTTGTGGATCGTTGCGGCAACATTTGGACAATCGGCTACAATTGATAGTGCGGATATAGTGCGACTTGTCGCGCGATGAGTAGCTGAAAGAAAGGTATTGAGCCAGTGGCGGAAACTGCGACAACAAGCTGGATTTGGGCGGACGAGGCCAGCGGCGGCGTCAAAGGCGCGCGGATCGACTACGACGCCGGTGTGATCGAGTGGGCAGATCAGCCGGGCTGCGCTTGCAGCGACGCGACTCAGCCGCAGAACATCGCCGACTTCCTGGCGTCCGGTCCGCTCGAATCCGTACCGGCCGATGTGCTGGACGAGATGCGGCAGGCACTATCGGACTACGCCGTCTGCTTGTGGCGCTAGCCCGCTGTGTTCACGCGTTTGCGTTTGCACGGTAGCCATAATCGCAGCCGCCGAGCGGCTATTGACAGCCGCATTCCCAGTCGCTAACATATTGAAACGCATGGGCCTGTAGCTCAGTTGGGAGAGCGCCACAATGGCATTGTGGAAGTCAGGGGTTCGAGTCCCCTCAGGTCCACTCTATGAGCCAAGATTTGTACCTGTCTGGTGAAAGGTCGGTATCGTGGCGAAACACAAACGTAGTGTTTGGGAAGAACTGGTTGAAGTAGGGTGGCGCATCCTAAAGGAAATCGACGACTTCCTCGACCCCAAAGCGCAGCGTCCGCGGATACCTGCTCGGGTACCGGCGCTTGTGCGCAAGCGGCGCGATCGCTACGAGCGAGACTAGGAAATCTGACGGCAAGTTGAGCATACGGCGCAGTTCACGAGAACTGCGTTTTTTGTTCCATTAGCGTCTTCCGCCTAGTCCACAGTTGCAACTACAAGCGATAGCTGACATCATCAGGCGCTAACCAGTTGCCTAGTGGCGGAGAATAATCATGCCCGAATATTCTATATTTGACGGACACAATGATACTTTGTTGCGCTTTTACCAAAATGAGGATGTGGAATACCGCGACTTTTTGCGCGAGATGGACGGCGGGCATATTGATCTCGTGCGCGCCCGTCGCGGCGGGTTCGCTGGCGGTTTCTTCGCCGTCTACGTGCCTAACCCGACGCATCGAATCGCGCCTGATAGCATGCCTGATACGAGCAAACCCTATGCGCCGCCCGCGGTAGATTTCGTCTTTTCGCAAAGCGCTGCACTGCGTCAGGCGGCTGACTTGTTCCGCCTTGAAGCCGCATCAGATGGGCAAATCAAGGTTGTGCGTACCGCCGACGAATTGCAAGCCTGCATCGACAACGATATCTTCGCCGCCATTCTGCACTTTGAAGGCGCGGAAGCCATCGACGAAGACCTGAATGCGCTGGAAGTCTTCTATCAAGCGGGATTGCGCTCGCTGGGCATCGTCTGGAGCCGACCTACGATTTTCGCGCACGGTGTGCCGATAGCCTTTCCCTCGTCGCCGGATATCGGTCCCGGGCTGACCGACGCCGGCAAGCGGCTGGTCAAGCGCTGCAACGAGCTCGGCATCATGATTGACCTCTCGCACATGAACGAAGCGGGCTTCTGGGATGTGGCAGCATTGAGTGATGCGCCACTGGTCGCCACGCATTCGAACGTGCATGCGCTCTGCCCGATTTCGCGCAACCTTACTGACAAGCAACTGGACGCAATCAGGGCATCGGATGGCATGGTGGGCTTGAATTTCGCCACCGGCTTCCTCAACGAAGACGGCGCCTGGGATAGTGACCGTCCGCTTGATGTAATGGTGCGCCATCTTGACTATATGGTGGAGCGGCTGGGCGAGACGCGCGTAGGCCTCGGCTCGGATTACGATGGCGCGCGCGTGCCCGACGCCCTCAGCGATGTATCCAAGCTGCCGAATTTGATCGCGGCGCTAAAAGACGCCGGCTACCACGATGCCTTGCTGCACAAATTGACGCATCAAAACTGGGTGCGGGTGCTGCGCAAGACTTGGAGAGACTAGCGAATAGGACTCTCGGCCTCCGGCCCGCTTGCTGCAGGGCGGTGCAATAGCATAAGCCCGTTTACAGACTGCGCTTTCTATGTTAGGCTCGCCTCGTTACGTTCATGAGTTAGCGAAAGAACGCCTGAAATGAAAGCGAAAATGCTGGGTTTCGGGGTGACCCGCTCTTTGCTTACGTAGTCCATAGCGACTGCCGGTCTCACGCTGCCACACAAAGCAACTCTCTTACCTGCCCGAATCTTTTTACAATCAATGCGAGCCACGCGCCTCGCTGCCTTGGCGCGGCTACCTGCTTGTCTTGTATCAGTCGCAATTGACAGGGGACCGAAGAAACAGATGAATGAAACATATCAACCACATGCGATAGAGGTGAAATGGCAGCGGAAGTGGGACGAAACGCAGTTGTATCGTTCTACTGTTGATTGGGAACGGCCGAAACACTATGCCATGACCATGCTGCCGTATCCCTCGGGCGATCTGCACATCGGCCACTGGTTCGCCATGACGCCGTCCGATGCGCGCGCCCGCTGGATGCGCATGCGCGGCTACAACGTCCTCTTCCCGATGGGCTTCGACGCCTTTGGCTTGCCGGCAGAGCAGGCCGCTATATCGCGCAATATCCATCCCTGGAAGTGGACCTACGCCAATATCGAGCGGATGCGCGAGCAGATGCGCAGTATGGGCGCCATGTTCGATTGGGAGCGCGAGACGATCTCCTGCACGCCCGAATACTACAAATGGTCGGAGTGGTTCTTCAAGCGCTTCTATGAACATGGCATCGCCTATCGCGGCTCGGCGCTGGTCAATTGGTCGGAGACGCTGCAAACCGTGCTGGCAAACGAGCAGATTATTGATGGCAAAGACGAGCGCACCGGTCAGCCGGTCGTGCACAAGATGATGGAACAGTGGTTCTTCGCCATCACCAAGTACGCCGATGAACTGCTGAATTTTGAGACGCTGGATTGGCCCGAGTCAATCAAGATCATGCAGACCAACTGGATTGGCCGCAGCGAAGGCGCGCGCGCCACCTTCCACACGGTAGACGGCGGTCATCCCATCGAGATCTATACCACCCGCCCGGACACGCTCTGGGGCGCTGCCTTTATGGTGCTGGCGCCGGAGCACGATCTGGTCGAAAAGATCACCACGGACGTACAGCGCGCGGCTGTCGAAGCTTACGTGCGGCAAACTGCGCTGGAGACGGAAATCGAACGCATGGTGGACGACCGCGAAAAGACCGGCGTCTTCACCGGTGCCTACGCCATCAACCCGGTCAATGATGAACAGGCGCCGGTTTGGATCGCCGATTACGTCATGATCACCTACGGCACGGGCGCGATTATGGCGGTGCCGGCGCACGATCAGCGCGATTTCGAATTCGCCCGCGCCCATGATCTGCCTATTCGCGTGGTGATTCAGCCTCAGGACATGGAGCAGCCGTTGACCCTAGAGACCATGGCCGAAGCCTATGACGGTCCCGGCGTCATGGTCAACTCGGATGCGATGAACGGCAGCGTCAGCACCTGGCGGAAAGGGCGCAAGAACCCGGCGATCAATCGTGTGATCGATTGGCTGGAGGCGGAGGGCAAGGGCCAGGAAGCAGTCAATTATCGCTTGCGCGATTGGCTGATCAGCCGCCAGCGTTATTGGGGCGGACCCATCCCGATGATGTACGATGGCGATGAGATCATCCCGGTGCCCGATGAAGATTTGCCGGTCGAGCTGCCGGAAGATGTCGACTTCGTGCCGACGGGCAGGAGTCCGCTGACCTATCACGAGCCCTTCTTCAAAGTGAACGAAACTGTGCGGCGCGAGACCGATACGCTTGACACTTTCATGTGCTCGTCCTGGTATCAACTGCGTTATCTGTCGCCCGATTGCGATACCGCGCCCTTTGACGCCGAAGAAGCGGCCTACTGGCTGCCGGTCGATGTCTACACCGGCGGCGCCGAGCATGCTGTGATGCACCTGCTCTATACGCGCTTCTTCACCAAAGTGCTGCGCGATATCGGCGTCTACGATGATGCCGCCGCAGCCATGCGCCGCCACGGACGCGATCCGCAAGGCGTCTTCGACGAACCCATGGCTGTCCTGCGCAATCAGGGGCAGGTATTGGGCGGGGAACGGCAGGGTGACTTTGTGCTGTGCAGCGGACGAATCGTTGGCGAGCGTATGCTGGCCGAGCGCGTTGAAGTCACGGATTGGAATCAAGTGCCGGCTGGCTTTGAAGGCTACTTCGGCGAGATTGCGCGCCGCAGGGAAAATGTGCTGCACCTCAACATGGCGGGCCTCACCCAATTTGTCGAGGTACTGCCCGATACCGAGATCATCATTCCCGATATCCCGGGCGCGAACAATGTCAATCAGCTGCAGCATCATCTGGATATTCAGCGCATGTCGAAAAGCAAGGGCAATGTCGTGAATCCGGATGAGCTGGTGGCGAAGTACGGCGCCGATGTCGTGCGCTGTTATCTGATGTTTAACTTCGACTGGCAGAAGGGCGGTCCCTGGAACGAGAACAATATCAAGGGTCCGCAGGGTTGGCTGCACGATGTCTGGGAGATCGCCGCGGCCGGCGTGCCCTCTGTCAATGGTGACGCCGCCGCCGAGCGCGATATCGTACGCAAACTGCATCAGACCATCGCCGTCATCAATCGCGGCTTGGAAGAATTCAGCTTCAATACCGCCATCGCTGAGCAGATGAAGTTCAAGAATTACTTCAAGGCGGCTCTGCGTGCGGAGCAGATCGGCGCCGTCGTTTGGCGGAATGTGATGAGCCAGGTGACCCGTTTGCTAGCGCCCTTCGCCCCGCATTTCGCCGAAGAGCTGTGGCTGCGCCTGGGCTGGGACTACAGCGTGCATACGCAGCCCTGGCCGGAATATGATGCGGAGAAGGCGCGCGAAGAGACGGTCGACCTGGTGGTGATGGTCAACGGCAAGCCGCGCGAGACCATCGCCGTGGCGGTTGATATCGACCACGAGCGGGCGCAAGAGCTGGCGCTGGCCAGCGGCGCCGCGCAACGCAGCCTGGCCGGCAAGAGGCCCAAGCGCACGATCTTCATCCCGGGCCGGAATGGGACGGACCCGAAGGTGAATATTGTGGTCTGAGGCGGTGACCAATCCCCCGTGCCTTCAGTCGTGATTTGCCAACGATGTTTAGGAGCTAGATGGCGGGCGGCGGCACTACGAGAAACTTGCGACGCAGCCGCCTTTGCGCTATGCTACAGATATCGGATGTACTGAGTCGCTCAAAAGGAGCCCTTACCATGCAAGAAGGTGGAATGGACATCGTCGTCAAATACTGCGCCACTTGAGGACACCAAGCTAATGCCGTCAGTTTGACGGACGAAATCTTGAACGAACGTGAAATCGAATATTTCATCAGCAGTTGGAAGTTGATACCGGCCACCGGCGGTGTCTTTGATGTTTGGGTCAACGGCGAGTTGATCTTCTCCAAGAAGGCAGTTGACCGGCATGCTGAACCGGGCGAAGTTCGCGCCGGAATACAGAAAGTGCTATCAACGATTCGCCCAGCAGATTTTGAGTTGGCTGCCAAATAACCCGATACTTTGGGTAGATCCAGCTCTTGGAGCGCGGAAACAGAATGAACCGTTCCGTTGAGAATAGCTTGGCGGACGGTTTCTTCAATGATATCGCGCCCTATTTCTATTCGCATAAACCCGCAACTGTAATACACTGAAAATGCAATACAGTCGTGGATTCATGGTTCGGCGACTCTGCAAGCTGGTCTGGCTGTCATCGCTTGGCTGGGCTGGATGTTTTTTAGCGGAGCCACACGCTGGAATTCAAATCGTATAATCATCGGCTTGCTGCTTCTGACCTTCTGGCAGACGACCCGGCATATCTTGCTGCCGCAGGCATTGCGCGCGGTTATCCCGGCGTTGGTGGGGCAGTTCATCTCTCTGTTCAAAGATACTTCGCTCGTGTTTATCGTCGGACTGGCGGAAATCACCGGCATCGCTGTACCTGTGCTGGCGCAGCCCAAATTCTTGCAACGGCGGCAAGAGACATTCTCGTACGTGGCGATTATCTTTTTCGTCTTCAGCTATATCATGTCCTACATCAGCCGCAAGGTAGAAGCGACCGGCTCAGGCGCAATACGGGCGCAGCAGCTTTGACCTTGCCGATGGCTTTCGCTGTGAGCATCAGCGCTTGCCCGGCGGAAACGGAATCGCGGAGGTTCTAATGGTAGAAATAAGCAAACAGGTCATGGCGAGCGATGAGCCGATCATCATCTGTCGCGAAATGAATAAGTGGTTTGGTGATTTCCATGTCTTGCGCAACCTCTCGCTGGAAGTGATGCCGCAGGAAGTGCTGGTGATCATTGGACCATCGGGCTCGGGCAAGTCGACCTTCATCCGCTGCATCAACCGCCTGGAAGAACATCAAGACGGGCAAATCATCGTCGATGGCATCGAGCTAAGCCATGATGTGCAGAATATCGCTGAGATCCGCCGCGACACCGGCATGGTTTTCCAGCAATTCAACCTCTTTCCGCACTTGACAGTAATGGACAATATCTCGCTTGCGCCAATGAAAGTGCGACATTGGGCGCGCGACAAAGCCGAGCAGCGGGCCATGGAATTGCTTGAGCGCGTCGGCATCCCGGAACAAGCCTACAAGTATCCGGGCCAACTGTCCGGCGGGCAGCAGCAGCGGGTGGCTATCGCGCGCGCGTTGGCGATGGAGCCGAAGATCATGCTCTTTGATGAGCCAACCTCGGCGCTCGATCCTGAAATGATCAAGGAAGTGCTTGATGTCATGAAGGAACTGGCGCTGTCGGGCATGACCATGTTGGTCGTCACTCATGAGATGGGCTTCGCCCGGGAAGTCGCCGACCGCGTCATCTTTATGGATATGGGGCGCATTGTGGAGCAGGGACCGCCGGAGAATTTCTTCAGTCCGGATATCGTACATCACCCGCGCACGCAAGAATTCCTCGATCAGATTCTGTAGCCTTAGGCAGATGCGCTCAGCCCCGTAGCTTTACGGCCCTGCGCAAGCCACGACTTGGCTCACCCAAATTAATGCCCAACATACATAGAATGTGTAGGGGCGACTCTTGAGTCGCCCCTTTGACTTGGATGTCAGGTATCGGGCAATCCACCGAATCGCATTTACAAGGTTCCCAATTTTGAGGACGGACCGCAGCCAATCGTTAACCGCCCAGCTTGTCCAACTCAGCTTGCAGGAGTTCCCGCAGTCGCTCAGGATTGGCGTTGGTCACGGGCGAACCGCTGATAACAAATGTCGGCGTGCTTCTGATTCCGAGGGCGGCGCCTCGCTTATGATCGTAGCGAACGGTCGCCACATGCGTGCCCGCTTGGTAACAATCGCGCAGCGCCTGCTCATCCAACCCAACCGCAGCGCCGAGCTGAATCAAGTCTTTGGCGCTGGCGCGACCCTGCTCCGCTTGCGAGAAGATCGCATTGTGCATGGTCCAGAATTCATCGTTGCCCTGGTCGAGGGCGCACTGCGCAACTTCCGCAGCCATCTGGCTGTATTGCGGCACGATGATGGGGATATCGCGGTAGACGAAATTCACTCGCCCTTCAAAGTCATCCAGGATCGCTTCAATGACACCCTCATCGTGCCAGTATTTGCAAGCGTGGCAGCCATAGGCGCCATACTCGATCAAGGTGACCGGCGCATTCGGATCGCCCAGCAACGGGTTGAGTTCATAGCGTTCGTTGCTCGCATCGGACATTGCCTGCTCACCGTAGATTTCAGTGTCCGGATAGAACGCCGCCCAAGCAAACCAGAAATGCGGGAAGGCGTTGATAGACTGCAACTGCGTCCCTTCTAATTCGCCGGCGACGGCACTGCCGAAGATATTCCAACTGCTGCCTGTTTCTTCATCCACGATGTCGCCGACTTCGACTTTGAACGTCAACGGCCGCCCGTCAACTTTGCGGTCGAAGAGCGCCGCCATACCGACATCGCGTGAGCGGTCAATGCTGGCAGCGTCAAGCGCGCTGACGCTGCCTGGCTGCCACAAAGCCACCACGTCTAGATCGGCAAGCGAATCATTGATGACGATTTGCTCAGCTAGCGCAGCGAAAGGATAAGCCACGCTTACGCCCTTGATTGCCGCGCCGAGAACTCGCTCGGTGGCGAAAAGCCGTGGATCCGGCATGCCGGAGAACAAGAACGGCCGCGGGCTGCTGTCATAGCTGACGTAGGGATTGCTTCCGTAGAATCGTCCTTGGGTCGAAAGCACCTCACCGTGTGGATACTGGTTTTTGAAGGCTTCATAGCCTACTAGCTGCGAAGGCACAATATCCAGCAGCGTTCCGGTATGCGCGCCGACAATGCCCTCGCCGGTTAACTGCTGCCACAAGGATTGGGTTTGATCGTCCCACATGATCAGGTCGCTGTTGCGCAGCAATCCGCTGACACCAAAGCGCAGTATGGCGTCGCCAACTTGTCGATTGAAGACGACCGCGCTGTTGCAGAGCGGGCAAAAGGTAACGGCTATGGCTGTCTCGCCGATGGTGTCGTTGGCAATTTCATGGCGAGTCAGAATCGCCAAGGGATAGGCGCGGGCGCTGTCATCGACTTCCACGGCGATTACCGGCGAGGCTGGCTGCAGCCACTGATCTGCCGTTGCCAAGTCATCGAAGCGCGGGCTGTCGATCGGTGGAATGCCATCGCGGCCCACGCCACCCGAGACAATCTCGTAGAAAATACCCTCCACACTCTTGCAAACATCGGTGAGATTCCAGACTGTCTGCCAATTCGCCAAAATCGTCTCATCATCGAACGGCGCGGGTGGCTGATCGCAGCTCAGCTGAGCCATGGAAGTGGCTGGAACAAGCAGCAATATGAGCAATGGCAGCGCAAAGATTCTGAGTCGTCGGTACATTTCTTATCCTTTGATATCGCATTCGTGTTCGGTTCATTCGACGTAGAGCGTCGATCCCATTCTCGCCAATAATAGGGTCGACGCCTTACAATTGCGTTACGCCTCGCTAGTAGCTTGAGCCAATTGCAAACGACAGTCGGGAATATATGGCGATCTTGGTCGGCCGTCCAGTACGAGTCCTCGCCTGTCAAAGCAGGAGAGTTGGCGTAAAATGAGCGGGTGCATTTGAAGATGGAGGACCGATGGCTGACGAGTCATCACAGCGGACTATTGCGGTAAACCGCATATTCAGCTTCCTGGCAGCCCTAAGCGCGTTTGTCTCCCTCTTGGGCATCGGCTTTGATATTGTACCGGGCGCCAGCCCGGGGATCAACATCCCGCAGCTTACGATGATTGTTGGCGGTCTGGTACTCTCCCTGGGCAGTATTCATTTGCGTAAACCGCGTAACCGAACCGCTGTGCGCAAGTCGCTCTGGAGGCATTTGCCTGCGGGCATGGCGATCACGCTGGTAACATTGCTGGCCTTGGAATTCGCGCTTTCAGCAGCGGGTATGGCGACTTATTTCCCTCATGAGATTCCGGAGAAATTTCTTGATCCCGTACCCTGGTGGACTTGTGATCAAGCCGGCTGTCATTATGTATATGACGAAATGCTAGCCGCCTGCGAGCGCGGAGACTTGAACGGCCTGCGCTGCGTTGTCAACCGGCAAGGCTTTCATGACACGCAAGACTTTGTCGTCAAAGACGATTACGACCAACGGCTGCGTGTGCTTGTTCTGGGTGACTCGTTCGCTTTCGGTGGCTCGGCGGACCTTGGAAAGTCCTTCGTAGAGACGATTGAGCGTCACTTTCCGCAAGCGGTCGTTTGGAATACGGCGATACCTGGCTCCGGCACGAATCAAGCGCTTATGTCCTTCAATGTCTACGCGCCAATCCTCAAGCCCCAGGTGATTATTCTCGGCTTCTATATGAATGACTTTGACGACAATATGATGCCGGTCGACAGCTATTTCATGGGCGTCGATTCGGTGAACTTTCCGCTATCCATTCGGCAATACCAGATAGACTTGCGCGGTAACCTGATAAAGCTCGATCGCCAGTCGGAACTCTACTATCGCCTCCATCATGTCGATCCGCCCATCAACGATATTCATCGTATCGTGGGCAATACGCGCTTGGGCACCATCGCTCTGCGAGCAATCGATGCCGTGCAGCAGATTATCAGCAGGGCGGAAGGCTCCCGCGTTAGCCGAAGGGTAGAGGTGACAGGGGAGTACCTAAAGGCATTGCGAGACGCTTCGGCTGGAGAGACTCAGCTTCTCGTGCTCTTGATTCCCCGGCGCGAAGACATCGCTGCGACGGGCACCCTGTACCAACGCGCGCTTCGTTTGCTCACCGAGCTTGAGATCTCCTTCATAGATCCTAAGGATGCATTGGACAGCGAGCTGGACTATGCCCCGCCGGCGGATGTGCATTGGAGCAACGCCGGACACCAGAAAATCGGAAAGATCTTGATCGAGTGTCTTGAACTGTTTGCCGTAAGCGAGAATATAGCGGAGTGCGCGCGCTAGCGGCTGGAGCCACCCTGGAATCCATCTCTCAGCTCCGTCTCCGGATGGAACGCCTCCCAGGCAAACCAGAAGTGGGCGGCGGCATTCAGTTGGCGCAGCTTCGCCCCGGCGGGCGGTCCATCAGTCGATTCGCCAAAGATATTCCAGCGGCTGCCGGTTTCGTTGTCCACAAAGGCGCTTTCGTCGCCGCTAAAGCTCAGCGTATCGCCGTTGGCGAGCTGCCGCTCAAACATTAGCGCCCTGCCGACATCTCGCGAAGCGTCAATCTCCGCCTTATCCAATGCGCTAACTTCGCCCTTTTGCCCAAACACGACGATGTCCATTTCGTTTATTGTGTCATTGACAACGCGAACTCGCCGCAGCATTGGGAAGCCGTAGGCTACGGCCGCGCCATCCAATTCGGCTGCTGGTACCCGTTCCGTCGGATGAAGCCGATTGTCAAGCGAACCGCGAAATAAGAATGGTGAAGCGCTCTCGTCATAACCTGCATAAGGGTTGCGCCCGTACGCGCCAAATGGTCCGCGCAGTACCTTGCCCTCAGGATAGTGTTCGCGGAAGGCTCCAAATCCTACCAACTGCGAAGTGACGAATTTCAGCCGCCACCCGCTATATTCTCCGGCGATTGCAAAGCCGGTCAGTTGCTGCCGCCAAGATTCGCTCTGCCGGTCAAACATGATCAAGTCGCTGTTGCGCAGCAGACCGCTGACGCCGAACTCAAGCACGTCGCCATTTACCTGACGTTCAAAGGTGATCGAGCTATTACAGAGCGGGCAGAATGTGACCGCGATGGGCAAGCCCGCAAGTTCATCATTGGCAATTTCGTGCCAGATGAGAATCGCCAAGGGATAAGCGCGCGACTCGTCTTCGATTTCAACAGCGATCACCGGCGAACGCGAATCCAGCCGGGCGGCTGCTTCCTCGATAGATTCAAAGTTAGGGTTGTTAACGGACGGTATGCCGTCCTTGACGGGATTGCCGACCAAGATTTCGTCAAAGTTAACATTACTCTGGCAGAAGTCGGTGGACCAATTGGCTGTCCTTAAGTTGCTTGGGCTGCGATCGGAATCGTCAGCCGCCAGCGCTAGCGTCGCCCCAAACAGTGAAAGCCCGGTTGCCATGACGAATAGACATGAGAATAGCGATTTTCGATACAATGGCTGAAACCTCCTCATGTGATGAAACTTTGCCGGTTGATTATCCAGGTAAAGGCTAGGTTGCGCTCATTACGATAACGTTACGCGTTATAGAATTTTAGGACATTGCTCGTCCAGGTGACGTCGTTCTAAAATGAGAATTATGCTATCATTCAAGCTTTGATGCGTTTGATAAGTTAGAATCGGATCCAATGTAATTGTATTAGAACCAATCGTTTCTGGCTTGACCGAGAATGCCCAGCTAGTCTCGAATCGGGCTCTGCACGTTTAGCAGCCTTATGGCCTAACTGCGCGGAGGTGACAAACGGTGTTGAAACCCACTCTTGCGATTCTAGCAATACTTGGCATTCTGGTCGCACTATTAGGCATCGGTGTCGATTACCTGCTGCCTGGCGCAAGTCCCGGTTTTAATCTGCCGCAGCTACTTATTGTCGCGGCGGGATTGACGCTATCCTTTGCCGCAATCCAATTGCGCCGAAAGAGTTTTCGTTCAAGGCTTTACGCTATGCGGAGCAAGAGCATCGCCGCCGCCGCGATCATTACACTGCTGACCCTGCTCGCCTTGGAAATTGTTTTGACAGTATGGGGAATGCCCACCTATTTCCCGGCTGAAATGCCAAAGTTTGACATAAACGTAGTGCCGTTTTGGATATGCGACAAAGTGGGCTGCCACTATGACCATGATGCAATTGTCGCTGCATGCGAAATCGACGAAATAGAAGGCCGCCTATGTGAAGTGAACCGACAGGGATTCTCCGATTCAGAAGACTTTATCCCGCCGTATGCTCACGATAGCAGCACACGAATACTGATGCTCGGCGATTCGTTCACCTTCGGTATGAGCGCGGATCTTGGAATGTCTTATGCAGAGAAGCTAGCGTCTGACGTTCCGCAGAGCATCATTTGGAATGCCGGGATGACTGCTACCGGCACAAATCAAGCGCTGGCAACCTTTGAGGTATATGGACCTCGTCTGCGACCACAGCTTACAACCCTTGGGTTTTACATGAATGATTTTGATGACAATCTTTTGCCCCTAGAGTCCTGGTGGAGTACGGAGGATTCGGAGGGCAATAAGGTAATCCACCGCAAGCAGAAGATCGACTATTTGGGAAACGTCGTTGAGATAGATATTAACAATTTAGGCATATACGAGTACTATGGAAGACATGCACCAGCAATGAGCTAGAACGGCTTATAGGATTGACGCGCCTCGGTACCATGCTGCTGCGCCTTAAAGACGGGTTGCAGGGACCCCGGCAAGAAAACAAGCTAGCCGGGCGACGTGCGTCGGTCACACGAAAATATCTTTCTCAGTTGAGAAACGCCGCTGCGGCGCAGGAAAGCAGACTGCTAGTTTTACTAATTCCGGCTCGAGAGGATACCGGTGATCCCGGCGTGCTCTATCAGATGGCAGTCCAGCTGATGGATGAATTGAACATTGCCTATTTGAATCCGATAGACATACTTGATGCCGTCGCCGACTACGCTCTTGAACCAGATGTCCATTGGAGCAACTCTGGCCACCAAAAAATCGGCGCATACTTGAGCGAATGCGTGACCGACTTTATTGCTAGCGGAAACCTTGCGGACTGCGAAAATGTAATCATGCCCTAGCATTAGCCATTGAGTCTTCACCATTGGCCGATTTTATGCAAGCTCGAGGGGTAAACCTTAGTCAAGACAGCGGACAATCGAAGCAAGTATAGCGCCCCGGCAAACTGATAGTTGCCAATGAAAAGTGAAGATCCATAGCCGCCAGCAGAGCGGAGGTTTTCACTAGTGTTGAAGCACAGCCTGACACTTTTCGCGATACTTGGCATGTTGATTGCAGTGTTTGGCATCGGTGTTGATTATCGCTTGCCTGGCGCGAGTCCCGGTTTTAATCTGCCACGGCTATTCATTGTCGCGGCGGGATTGACACTCTCCTTTGCAGCAGTGCAATTGCGCCGCGAGAAGTTCCGCAGAAGGAATTCCGCCGCACGCAGCAAGGGCATCGCCGTCGCCGTGATAATCGCCCTGCTGACCTTGTTCGCGCTGGAGATCGTACTGACGCTGTGGGGCATGCCAACCTATCATCCGACTGGATTGCCTTCGGAGAGCATTGTCGTGTCGCCGTGGTGGACATGCGATGAAGCCGGCTGTCATTACGTCTACGATGCTGTTGGGCTGGCCTGCGAATCGGGCGAGCTAAGAGGCCGAGTGTGTGCGGTGAACCGACAGGGTTATTCTGATTCAGAAGACTTTGTCGTGACTGATGATTTCGCCGACAAGACTCGAATTTTGCTACTTGGCGACTCCTTCACCTATGGTATGAGTGCCGACACCGGAATGTCTTTTGCAGATATGCTCAATTCTGAGTTATCGTCGAGTATCATCTGGAATACGGGGACTCCGGGTACAGGTACCAACCAGGCTCTGGCATCATTCAAAGTTTATGGTTCACTTCTACGTCCACAGCTAACGATTCTGGGGTTTGTCAACAACGATTTTAGCGACAATTTGCTGCCTATCGATTCGTGGCTGAATGCGGTGGATTCAGACGGACAAGCGGTAATTCTCCGTAAGTATCTAATCGACAATTGGGAAAACGTCACTGAAAGCGATCTCAGAGATTTGCGATATTATCGGCAGGTCGGCAAATTACCGCCTGGCAACGAGTTCGAACGGCTACTGGGAATGACACGCCTCGGTACTTTGCTTCTGCGCCTTGTTGATGCGGTAAAAGCGACGCGGATCCAAGATCTGCGATATGAACGCAGATTTGAGGTTACGCGGCAATACTTACTGGAGCTTAGAGATACAATTGCTGCAGGCGGATCAGAATTCCTGGTGCTGTTGATTCCAAGGTCCGAAGATATTGGCAGCCCGACGGTTTGGTACCAAATGGCATTGCAACTGATGCAAGAATTGAATATCGCCTACTTAGATCCAGTCAGCATCCTGGATCCTGTTGCAGATTATGCCGTCGTACCGGATACTCACTGGAATAACGCCGGTCACCAAAAAGCTGGCGCGCTCCTTAGCGACTGCATTGAACGGTTTATCGCCAGCGGAAACTTTTCGGGCTGCGAATACGTAACGGCCCCATCGCAAAGTCGCTAGCGGAGCGAAGGCAAATCGGCGCCTAAAGATACTATGACGAAAACACGCAGCAGCTTCATCTGCTCGAATTGCGGTAAGCGCAGCCCCGGATATTTCGGTCGCTGTCCCCAATGCCGCCAATACGATACCATGGCCGAGCAGATCGAAGAGACTAAGCGTAGCTCAGGCAAACGCCGAGTGGTGTCAAGCGAGGGACAGCGAAAGCCGATGCCCTTGCCCGATGTCGACCTGACACGGGAAACGCGCATACCCGTGCCGATCGGCGAGTTCAGCCGCGTCTTGGGCGGTGGCTTGGTCCCGGGTTCCTTGGTATTGCTGGGCGGTGAACCCGGCATCGGCAAGTCGACGCTTGTGCTGGAGTTGTCCGCGCAGTTGGCGGAGGCGAGCGGTAGGGTCTTATACGTCAGCGGCGAGGAGAGTGCCCAGCAGATCAAGATGCGCGCCGATCGCTTGAGGCTGTCTGCGCCCGAACTGTACTTGCTCACCGAAACTGATCTCAGCGAAATCATCGCACATATAACAGCGCTGGATCCGATGCTGGTTGTGATCGATTCGATTCAGACGACCAAGGACCCTAATCTGGATTCGTCGCCCGGCTTGGTCGCGCAGGTGCGCCAATGCGCGATCCAACTGCAAACACTGGCGAAATCAAGCGGCGTCAGTATCTTGATGATCGGCCACGTGACCAAAGATGGCAGCATCGCTGGTCCCCGTGTCTTGGAACATATCGTTGATGCTGTGCTCTACCTCGAGGGCGATCCTTTCCAGCATTATCGGCTGCTGCGCGGCGTCAAGAATCGTTATGGCGCGACCAGCGAAGTGGGTGTCTTTGAGATGCGCGGCAGCGGTCTCACGCAAGTGACCAACCCCTCAGAAGTCTTTCTGGAAGAACGTCTGATCAACGCCTCCGGTTCTGCCATTGCCATCACCATGGAAGGCACGCGACCCTTGCTTATCGAGCTGCAAGCCTTGACCAGCCCCTCCGCCTTTGGCAACCCTCGCCGCACACCTAACGGCATCGATCTGAATCGGCTGCTCTTAATAAGCGCTGTCTTAAGCAAGCGCGTGGGCTTGAAACTCTGGGAACAGGACATCTTCGTTAACGTTATCGGTGGTATGAAGATATCCGAACCGGCGTCGGATCTGGCGATGGCGATGGCGATCGCGTCCAGCTATTATGACCGACCCTTGCCCGCTGACCTGGCTATCGTCGGCGAAGTAGGTCTCAGTGGCGAAGTCCGGCGGGTAGGGCAGTTGGCGGCGCGGCTGAATGAAGCGCTGAAGATCGGCTTCAAGCGCGCCCTCGTTCCCACGCTTAGGCGAAGCGCCGAAGATCTGCCTTCCGGGATTCAGCTCATCAAAGTCCGTAGCGTTTCCGAAGCGTTGCGGGCTGCGCTTCCGCAGCAGTGACGCTAGGGATACTTCCGGTTGAGCAGGCGAGCGTAAGGAATCGTCTCGCGGACGTGGTTCAAGCCGCATACCCAGGCGACCGTGCGTTCAATGCCAATGCCGAAGCCGGCGTGCGGCGCCGTGCCGAACTTGCGCAGGTCAAGATACCATTCGTAGGCTTCGCGCCCCAAGCCCATCTCGTCGATATTGACAGCCAGTAAATCCCAATCGTGGATACGCTCGCTGCCGCCGATAATCTCGCCGTAGCCCTCTGGCGCCAAGAGATCGACGCTGCGGCAGACTTCCGGACGCCCCGCCACCGGCGTCATGTAAAAGGCTTTGACCGCCGTTGGATAGTTGTAGACGAAGACCGGCTTGTCAAACATCTCCGCCAGCGCTGTCTCATGGGGGCTGCCAAAATCTTCGCCCCATTCGATTGCGAGCTCAGCCCGTTGCTGCGGGTCTTCTGTATTGGCGTGCAGCGCTTGCAGGCGCGCCACGGCGTCGTCATAGCTGATGCGAGCGAATGGCGCGCTTATCGCTCTCAGCTTGTCTAAATCGCGCTTGATGATGGCTAATTCTTGCGGATGTTTGGCTAACACTTGCTCCACGACGTAGCAGACCATGCTTTCTTCGATGTCCATCAACTCTTCCAATGAGCAGAAGGCGATCTCCGGTTCGAGCATCCAGAACTCGATCAAATGCCGGCGGGTCTTTGACTTTTCAGCGCGGAATGTTGGTCCAAAACAGTAGACCTTGCCAAAAGCCATGATATTCGCTTCGTTGTAAAGTTGGCCCGTTTGCGCCAGAAATGCGGACTCGCCGAAGTAATCTACTTCGAAAAGCGTAGTCGTCTCTTCACCGGCGGCCGGCGTGATGATGGGCGTATCAACCAGCAGAAAGCCCTGATCGTCCAGCCAGTCGCGCATCGCCTTAATGATGGTCGCGCGGATCCGCAGGATAGCCCATTGTCGGTTGCTGCGCACCCAAAGGTGGCGGTTGTTCATGAGAAACTCGGTGCCGTGTTCCTTCGGCGTGATGGGATATTCATCAGCCTGCTGCACCAGATGCAGCTTCTTTATGCCAATCTCGAAGCCACCGGGGTAGCCGGGCGCGCGCTCATCAGCCCGTACCGTGCCACTGATGACGACCGATGATTCCTGCGTCAAGGCACGGGCGATTTCGAATTCGGCCGGATCCATCTCCTTCTTGAAGGCGACGCATTGCGCCTGCCCGCTGCCATCACGCAGCAAGATGAATTGCAGGCGACCCTTGCCAGTTCGATTGTAGACCCAGCCACGGACCGTGACCTCTTCACCGTCGTAATCCGCAATATCCTTGATTTGTATGACCTTCGCCACAGCGCATTCCTTGCTTATCGATTGAGAATTACCAGCGAAATTATAGCACATGCATACTGTCTGCTGACCGCAATGACGCAGCCTCGCATCAAACTTGCAGCCACAAGCTGCCACCGCCGATTCCCTCGCTGCCGGGGAAGGTCTGCTCCAAGAGCGCTCGGTGGCGCATGCCCATGTAGCTGTTGGCAAAGCAAATGCGCGTCCGCTGATTGTGCATCAGAAATGCCTGCACCAGGTATTGTTCATTCCAGAACAGGTGGCGCTGCTCCAGCCATTCGCGCGGATAATCCAAGGGCAAAAAGATATCATGAAAGTGTACGAATACGCCCTTGCTCAAGCGCGGCAGGACTTCCAACACCAGAAAGCACACATCGCTGCCGGTCTTTACGACATGAGAACTGTCGATGAAAAGGATGTCGTTCTCTTGCAACTGATCGAAGAATCCCAGCTCAATAGCCTGAGCCCTTTGTTTGACATGGTGGATCTCGCTCACCAGCGACTGCAGATAATCGTTGGCGTAAGGCTCAACGGCGATGACTCGCGTATCACTGTTTAACCGCGCGGCGTTAGCGGCGACGCACGTCGAGAATCCGCCGCCGACCTCAATGACGACCTTCGGCTGGAAGTGTCGAATCATACAGTGGTAAACATGAGGGTCGTGGCCAGTGAATTCGAGGTGTCTGTTAGCAAAATTGGCATCGGAGCGGAAAGCCTCGAAGAATTTCCGGTATTCCGCCGCATACTTGGGAAATGACTGGCTGAGCAGTTGCAGCTGCGCCGCTTCCTGCCAATCTATGCCCGCCATTGCCGATTCAGCGCGATACGTTTCATCCAGTTTTTGCGTGTCCGGTATCGGCTGGTAGAAGTGCACTGGCGTGACGTGATATCCCTGCGACTCAACGTAGCGCCACAACGCGGGATTGTGAGTGATGAAGCGCAATCGCGGCGTCATCCACTTGACCAGCTGCTTGATCAACCATTGCTTCATGAGAATTCACCTGGACCGAGTCACACCTCGATCAGCCTGCCTTCCGCAGCGCGCAGCAGACGGTCCCAGACTGCCAGACCCAATCCGCGCTTGTCCGGCGCCCGCACGAGGATCAGATCCACGCCCTGTTTGTCCAAAGCGCGCATGGCGGCAAAAAGGCGCAGTGCCGTTTGTTCGGCGTTCTTTCCGAGGACTTCCATCTTGACATCGAGACCGGCGAAGACGGCGGCGTCAGCATCGCTCGTCATGACGCCGACATTCTTATTTCGTGCGATCTCAGCATGCATGGCAGCGAGCACGGCAGCATCGTCGTTGCCTTGAAAGAGCACGAGACGGGCGCGCGGCGAGTAATGCTTTAGCAAGCTGCCCGGCGCCGGCGCAGCCGCTGCATCCTCGTCCAGGAATCGCGGCCTGTAGCGCACATCGGGAAGGATTTCGCGCAAGGCTTCCAGCGACACGCCACCCGGTCGCAACACCTGCGGAGGTCCATCAACCAAGCTCAGAATGGTAGATTCTACGCCGATAGCCGTCGAGCCGGCATCCAGCAGTACGTCTACCTCATCGCCGAGATCGTCTACTACATGCTGAGCGCAAGTAGGGCTGGGACGGGAATAGCGGTTGGCGCTGGGCGCGGCGATTGGCGCCTCGGCCGCCTTGAGCAAGGCGGTAGCGACTTTATGATCGGGCATGCGAACGGCGACCGTGTCCAAACCCGCGGTCAACGCCGTCGGTATCTTGGTCGACTTAGGCAGTACAAGCGTCAAAGCGCCTGGCCAGAATTGGCGGCAAAGTTCGTGAGCCAGGTCGGGAATCTGTCTGGCGATTTCGCTCAACTGGTCAACATGGGCGATGTGCACGATGAGCGGGTCCTTGGCTGGGCGCCCTTTGGCGCGGAAGATCTTGCCGACCGCCTGTTCGTCCCAGGCATTGGCGCCCAAACCGTAGACCGTTTCCGTCGGGAAGGCGACTAGACCGCCAGCCCGTATCGTCATCGCGGCAATCTTGATGGCGTTAGCTGCGGGCCGTTTCGCATTGACGCGCAAATGGTAGATTTTTCCCAGCGCAATTACTGACTCCTGCCCCACGATGTCACCTTGTCTGATCAACTGCTTGTCCATGCCGCTGTATTCTACCACGCGCCTGCCACGCCGCATCGCCCGCCTGCGGATTATGACGACATAAGAGATTCCTTAGCGCTCTTCATGTTCACAGTCTATAATCAAGTAGTCAAGATCTTGGAGGGTGGCAGCGATGACGGTCTTGGTAACGGGAGCCGCAGGCTACCTCGGCAATCAAACGGTGAAGAAATTGGTGGAGTCGGGTCAGCCCGTGCGCGCCCTGGTGCGGCATAGGGCGAAAGCAGCCATCCGCCTGGGCGATATCGCCGACCGCATCGAAATCGTCGAAGGTGATGTCACCCGACCAGCGAGCCTCGCGTGGTCCATGCGCGACATCAGCGCCGTCATTCACTATGTCGCCATCGCCATGGAGAAGGGCGGACAAACTTACGAATCGGTCAACTATCAAGGCACGGTCAATGTGCTGCAAGCGGCGGAATCAGCCGGCGTCAAGCGCTTTATCAATATGAGCCAAAATGGCGCCCGCAGCGATCTTCCCTATCGCTTCTTCGCTAGCAAGGGTCGCGCCCAGGAATTCGTCGCCGCATCAAATATGCAGTGGACAGCGCTGCGACCATCGGCGATATTCGGTCCCCAAGACGAATTCTTCAACACTTTCGCCCGCTTGCTCAAAATCACGCCTCTAGTATTTCCCCTCATCGGCGGTGGCAAAGCGGAATTCCAGCCGGTCTCAGTTTACGATGTGGTGGAAGCGGTCATTCGCTGCCTCGACGACGACAGCACGATCGGCGCTGAATTGGCGCTCGGCGGTCCCGAGATACTCACCCTCGGCGAGATTGAGCGCCGGATTATCGAGGCGCTGAATACCTGGCGTATTCTGCTGCCGGTGCCGGTGGCGCTTTTACGGCCTGTTGTGCAACTGATGCAGGCGCTGCTGCCCGGTTCGCCCGTCAGCACCAGCCTGCTCGATCTGTTGGCGCTGCCCAATACGGTGCCGGACAATGCCTTGGTCAAGCACTTCGGCATGCAGCCGATTCCCTTCGCCGGCGAGCATATCGCCTATCTGAACGACAATTCGCTGAGGGATATCTTGGCGAAATTTCTGCGCAACGCCACCATCAACTGAGGCGCAGCAGCCTGTCGAAGTTCCGCGCATGGGCAGCGGCGGCCGCTTCGACTGAGAACGCGGACATGACCTGTTCTCTGCCTGCAATGCCCATACGAGCTCGTAAGTCGCGGTCGCGCAGCAGGCGCAAAACTTGTTCCGCCAGGGCATCGGCATTGCCGCTATTGACCAGGAAGCCGCTGACGCCATCTTCGATCGTCTCCGAGGGTCCGCCGCGGCGGCTGCTGACCACCGGCACTCCACAAGCCATCGCTTCCAGATTGGCTTTGCCATAACTCTCGAATTCCGAGGGACAGACGAAGACATCAGCCGCGGCATAAACCGACTCGACATCGTGCCGGAAACCAATGTAGTGCAAGCGATCGCGCAAGACCGCGCTGGATTTGGCATTCGCCAGAATTTGATCACGATAGCGCTGATCAGCCGTCACGCCAAATACATCATCTCCGGCAATGACAAATTGTGTCTGCGGCAATTCCGCCAGTACACGCTCCGCCATTTCTTGGAAGGTGTGATGACCCTTCACCCACTGAAAGCGCGCCACCATGGCGACCGTCAGCCCGTCCTCGCTCAAACCGAATTCACGGCGCAGGGCGGAACCATTGAGCCCGGGGCGGAAGCGTCCCGTATCCACGCCGGAATAGATGACCGGCAGCTTATCGGCGGGCATAAAGGGAGGCTCGCCAAGGAAGCCGTCTCGTATCGCTCTTGAACGCGCCGCAGCAGGGATACTGTGAAAGAAGTCTCGCTGCCAGGGCTTCGGACGGAACCACCAGCCCCAGGCCGTCCAGGTAAGCGGGATGCCAGCCCATTTGGCGGCCGGCGCGATCATTGGCAACGTATGATAATCGCCGTGGACCAGGTCAATTCGTTCGCGTTCCAGCAGGTCGGCGAAGCGCCTGACGACGGGGAAGCGCGCCCAGATCGCCGGTACGAAAAAGGTTGAGGCGCCGCGATAAGATATTATGTGCGCGGGACGGCCAGCTGCGCGCCAGCGCTTGGCCAGTTGACCTTCCGCCGGCAACAGCAGATGGCATTCATACTTGCTCGTGTCCAAAGCGTCAACCAGCGTCAGCAGGTCGGTCTCGCCGCCGCCCAGCCCGCAATACCAAGAGGTGAAGAGGATGCGCTTCATGCCATTTACTCGCAGAGCGGCAAGACGAGATGCTGCTCGCGCTCGGCGCACG
The DNA here is from genome assembly GCA_965223515.1 of Phototrophicaceae bacterium. Classification (GTDB taxonomy): domain Bacteria; phylum Chloroflexota; class Anaerolineae; order Aggregatilineales; family Phototrophicaceae; genus UBA6055. Next base: position 1,743,910 of record CBDCWK010000002.1, on the reverse strand, counting down.
TTAGCTCGCGTGGCGGATGCTCCGCTGCTATCCGCTGCAACAATTCCGCCGGACTCTCGATTTGCCACAAGCGCGAGACGCCTAAGGTATCTCGCGTCAAGATACGCGCTGCATTCTCGCTGAGGCTCAAGCCTGAGATTGGCAGAGGATGAACGAACTGCTGATCGATTTCTCCGGCAGCCACATCCCAGACCGTCAGCTCCCTTCGCGCGACAGCAACCAGCAAGCCGTGCTCGATAAGGAAGCGCAGGTCCTGCGGCTTCTCCACGGCGGAATGCAGCCAGTACATGATCTCTCCCGTCGCCGACTCGATGATCCGAATGCTGCCGTCATGGAGTGCCAGCGACAAGTGTTCGCCATCGGGCGAAAATTCCCCATATGAGACATCAACGTAGGTGTGGCGTTGGACAGTGTTGTCAGCGAGCGCGACCGCCGTCAAACCTGCCAATCCACCGTCAAACCCCAGGAAAAAGTAAAGTGTCTCGCCGGATTCGCCAAAAGTCACGTCAATGGCGGCATCCGGAGCGCTACCCAGCGGGTATGCTCCGAGCGCCTCTCCGCGCGTGGCGTCCCAAAGCAGCGCCCGCTCGGCGTGGACGGTGACGAAGAATTCGCCGCCAGTCGCGAAGGCAACTCGTAACGGCAAGCCCGCATCGCCAGCCGCCAATTGCTGCGGCTCTTCAGCGTCGCTCTGCATGAGCCAAAGCGCATCGTCCGCGACAACTAGAAGACGCTCGCCATCCCCGGAGAGATGCATGTCCTGCACATCTTCCCAGTTCACGGGCCAGCTTCGCATTTCTTCTCCGCTCTCGGCATCGGTGACTGTCACGCGTTCTCCGTCAAACGCGGCGAAATAGGCTCCCGCGCTAACGAATTGACTTGCCTCGATACGCTGCAGAATCTCGCCCGAATCGACGGCTCGCAGCGTGACGCCGCTTTCTTCGACCAATAGCAGATTGTGCCCGCTCGGGCTGAGACCTGTTCCCGGCATCGCTTCGGTGAGTATCTCAACCGGTTCAATGACAGTGCCGCTCAAACGCCAAAGCGAAGCGCTGCCATCGCTCGTCAGCCCAACGACCGTATTCCCCTCTTCGCTGAATTCTATTTGAACCAACCCTTGTGGCACGCTTGCAAACTCGCGGATGATGCTGCCATCCATGACGTTGACCAGAACAGCGCGCTGATTGCCATCGCTGCTCTTTACACCCAGCAGAGCCAAGTCTTCGTAGAAAGCGATGAAATTAAGTTCGTCAGTAGGCGTGGTCAGATCTCCGCTGAGCAGCGACCAGTTAAAGCCTTCGTCAAGTTGCGCAATCTGTTCGCCAGTCGATAAATCCCAGAGTATCAATGTGCCGGTATTAGGGTCGCCAGGGTAGGCGGGCAAGCTGCGCCCACCGCTATAGCCGATGCCGCCGCGATCATCATAGCCACGATAGACGAATCCATTGATGTCGTCGGCCAGCGGCTCAAGTGTGTCGGCTGCCCATTGCGTCATGACACCTTCGTTCGCCCAGCCAATCACCCGATTGCCGTCAGCTGTGACCAATAGATCAGTAATCGCTGCGGCGTCGCCTTCATCACCGGAGATGACGGCCAATTCTTCGCCACTTTCAATGTCCCAGGCGACGAGCAATGGTTCACTTCCCGCGCTGAATAGCTTGTCTCCGGAGGGATCGAATGCGACTGCCGTGACGGCCCCCTGATGCCGCGCCAGACGGTGGATCGCCGCGCCGCTTGCGCCATCGCGAATGACGACCTCACCATCATCGGAAGCCGTGATTAAAGCGCCGCCATCCGGGCTGTAGGCGAGCAGCGCAATTGGCGATTCGTGGTCGGTCAACTCAGCTTGCAGCGTCCAGTCGGCGCCGTCGTAAATGTGGATCTCGTTTAATGTGCGCGGGACGACAGCGAAACTGTCGCCTCTCGGCTGAAAGCGCAGCAGCCAGACATCGTCCAGCTTGACGCTGCCGCCCGCCGCAGACGCCCGCCGCAGGATACGATAAGCGGGTTTGGGATCGTCCAGGGCGTCTTTTGCTTTCCAAGCTAGCGCCAGCGCCAACTCACTATCGCCGGTATCCAGCGCTGCTTCAGCCGCTTGCACCAGGCGCAGGGCATCGGCATCAAGAGCCAGTTCATAAATTTCGCTGGCGCGCGCCTGTGTGGCGATGGCTTGCGCGGTGTTGGTAGCGTTGGCAGCTTGAGTCGCCGATATCGCTTTTGCTTGCGCCGTCTGACTGACTGATTCGGCGATGATCGCGCTGGTGGCCGCCAGTTCATCAACCAATCCGACTGCGCTGTCACTGGCTGCAGTGGCAGCTGCCGAGGTCAGCGCCAATTGCGCTTGTGCCGTGCTGGTTTGGGCGGCGGCCGCCTGTGCCGCGTCATTCGCTTCCAGCGCCGCTCGCAGCAATACCAATCCCAAGCCAAGTACGATGACTGCCAGGGTGACTAGTCCAATACGCGCGAGGGGAATAGATGGACCGTTGGCGGGCCGCTGACGGCGACTGCTGTGGATATACTCCACCAGCAAGGGCGATGGTTTGCGCCTTCGCAATCTGCCATTCGCCAGCCACTGCCGCGCCTCAGCCACACGTTCAGCCGGCAGGAGCTGGCTGGACCGCCGGCCACGCCGCTGCCAATGATCGGCCGCGACCAGCAACTCGGTGTGCAGCCGCGTTTCGTGATCGACTGTCAGATAATGACGCAACTCCTCAACACGGTCAGCCAGGTCGTCCTGCTCGCGGAAGAAGACAAAAGGATTATCCGCGATGGCTGGATGAACCTCCACCTCAATGTCTTCGTCGAGGATCAGGCTCACGATGCGTTTGCTGTTGGTGGCGGCGTGCTGGATCAGCTCGTTGCAAAGTTGACTGGCCGCCGATTCGGGCGACAATACTACCCCGACTGAATGAGAGCGCAAGACATCGGCTTTGAGCAGTCCAACGTCAACTGCGCCTTTAACGAAGTCGTCCTCCTCAAAGCGGCAGGTGTTGCCGAGAGCATTTAGTTGCGCGGCAATGCGCCGAACGACCGCGAGATCGTCGGGATGATAGATGAAGAAGATGTCGTAGAAGCGATCGTAATCGGGCACGGTCAAACCAGTTTGCTGCGTGTCACTCCTGGTAACAGTGAATATAGCATAGAAGCATGGGCGGCATATCACCACCGACGACTTATCGACGATGGCGCAGCCCCAAAAAACAATTGGAGCAAGCGCCAGCTTTTCTCCAGCCGGCGACTGTTCACCAGTGGTCGCGATACTAGCGCAAAATGTAGAAGTGAAAAAACCCCTCCCCTTTAAGGGGAGGGGTTTGGGGTGGGGGTTTGATTCTACTCAGCGGCTTGGTGGCTGATGCGACCATCAAGCTCTACGTTCAGCGGGCTGTTGGCAGCGATGTAGTCCGCCACCACTTGATCCAACGGACGTCCGGCATCGTAGGGGTTGATCGCGTTAGTCTCCAGGACGGAGTAACCATCGCCGCCGCTGCGCATGTAATCGTTGCTGGCGACGCGGTAGATGGCTGCCGGGTCAATGGCGCTGAATTCGCCATCTTGCATGACCTCGACGCTGACGATGCGGCTGCCGGCTTCTTGGGTGGCATCAAAGACGTAACGCACACCCGCAACTTGCGGAAAGCGTCCGGACGCGCCCTCGGTAGTCGGGTTATTGTTTTCGTCAACTTCAACGCGGTTGACGCCATTTTCCAGCGCGGCAATCACATCGGCGCCGGTCAACTCGAAGGTGCTGATCAAGTTGCCAAAGGGCAGAACATTCAGAACCTCGCCAAGCGACACTTGGCCTTCATCAATGTCAGCGCGGATGCCGCCGCCGTTTTGCAAGACGATATCGACACCTGTCTCTTCCAGCACGGCATCGGCGATCATATTGCCCAGCAGACACTCTTCAATGCGGCAAAGGCGCGGACTGGTGCCGGTCAAGGCGGCTACGGTTTCGCCAACGGGTTGCGCGCTTAGCTCGGCGATAGGTGCCGCCAGACCCGCGATCAAATCGCTCATAGCCGGATCCGGGCTGATGTAACGGCTGAGCAAGATGGCGTCGCCATCCCAATCGGTCAGCAAGCCATCGGCATCAAATTCGACATCCAGCCGGCCCAGATAAACCGTCTTGGTGCTGGCTTGCACCACCAGTACCGGTTCGCCGCTGGCGCTTTCGGTCACGGTGGGGTATTCGCCGCGCGCGCCGGCGTATGTATTGCTGAGGAAGGTATTGGTATGCCCGCCGACCACAACATCGACGCCACTAACGCCTTGCGCCACTTCAAGATCAGCGTTGTAGCCGATATGGGTCACCAAGATGATCTTGTTGACGCCTTCGGAGGTCAAGATATCGACCTGCTCCTGGGTCACGCCAATCAGATCGTAATTGAAGACCAGCGCTTTGCTGGGCAAGGACAAGATGTCCGTTTCCGGCGTGACCAAGCCGATGATGCCGATTGACTGGTCCCCGACCTCCAGAATGACCGATGGCTCAATCAAACCAGCCAGCACGGGTTCTTCGCTGAAGTCGACATTGGCGCTGAGCGCGGGGAAGTTCAGCCCGGTGACGAAAGCCGCGAGCACTTCGCTGCCGTCATCAAATTCGTGATTGCCGAGCGCCATCGCATCGTAGCCAATGGCATTCATAATCTGTACGCTATCCTGCCCGCGATGCTGTACGTGGAAGAGCGTACCGGTGAAGCGATCTCCGCCATCAAGCAGCAGATGATTGCCACCTTCGGCGCGAATCTGGTTGACCACAGTAGCCTGACGAGCGGCGCCGCCGTTGCCGTCACGCTGCGGTTCGTGATGACCATGCACATCGTTGGTGTGCATGATGGTGAGCTCAAAACTTTCGTCCTGGGCGCTCGCGATGCCTACCAGAAGCAAAAGTAAGCCCAAAAGTAAAACTAACTTGCGATTCATGATGCTCTCCTTATCCTGCGATTTCTATACGTCGCTTCGTAAACTGCTTGTCCGAGACTCTATTGTACCAACGGCGTGTTAAGCTTTCAATCAAATGCGTAAAGACAGGATTGTATATCAGTGAAAGATCCGCGCCCCCCAAAGCGAGCCGCCGGATTAGCAGCTACAATGTCGCCATAATACTGGAGAACTGTTGAGTCAAATAATCCGAGGATTCTCGATCTTACCCACGACTTGACACCAAGCCGGTTCAGACTGCGGATTCGTATACAGCGTCATGCCCAGTTTCTGCATCGTCTTCTGTGAGGCGACGCTGTCATGTGCAGTCGTGGCGACCACTTGCCGCAGCCTCAGCCTGTCAAAGAGGAACTCAACCAGCGCATAGGCAGCTTCGCTGGCATAGCCGCGCCGGCGATGATCGGGCATGATGCCCCAGAACAATCCCACTTCCGGGCTGAGCAAGTCGTTCGCCGCATCGCCATTCATCGCGCCCCAGGCCACAACCGTCGGCACGATGCCGGCCGCGCCAATGAACTCGCCACTGCCCCTCAACTCGATGGCGTAGTCGGCATAGGGCGGCTGCGAGAGATTTGCCAGTTCGCGATAACTGTCAATGGTCCAACGGAGCCAACTTTCTATCTCTGATTGCTCCGACTGGCTTTCAAAAACCTGTTGGTGAAACTGGATACAAGACGCCAAATCGCGCTCTTCAAAATGACGGATGCGCAACCGCGCAGATTCCAATTGCAGGCGCTTATTCATCGTGTCGAGACTCCCGGCTTAACTGCGCAGATAGGAAGCGCCATTGATATCGACGATGGCGCCGGTGGTGAACTCCGCGCCTTCCGATGCCAGGAAGAGGGCGACGTGGGCGACTTCCTCCGGCTTCGCTACGCGGTTGAGCGGCGATTGCCCGCGAATCTCATCGCCATCCGGCTGCGCCAGGCGTTCGGCCGCCATATCGGTCTCGACGAAGCCGGGCGCCACCGTGCCAATGAAGATATTATGCGGCGCCAGCAGCTTCGCCAGCGATTGCCCCAAGCTATTCATTCCGGCTTTGCTGGCGCCATAGGCCGGCGCGGTCGGCTCGCCGCGAAAGGCACCGCGCGACGAAATATTGACGATGCGCCCGCCGCCCTGTTTCATCATGTATTGAGCCGCGCAATATATGGCGTTGGCAGCGCCAAATAGATTGACGCTGGCAATCCGCGGGAAATAGGCCACCCATTCTTCGTAGCTGGTTTCCGTCAGCGGTCGCTCTTCGTAAATGCCGGCGTTGTTGACCAATATGTCTATCCGTCCCAGGCGCTCCACGACAGTTTCCACCATGCGCTTGACCTCGTCCGGCTGGGCTATATCGGCTTGCACGATCGTATGCCAATCGCCGTCCAGCAGCGCCAATGTCTCCTGAGCAGCCGCCAGATTGCTGCGGTAATGCACAGCGACTTTCGCGCCGCGCGCGGCAAATGCCCGGGCGATTTCGCGCCCGATCCCGCGGGAACCGCCGGTGACCAAGGCAACCTTGTCATCAAATCGCATCTATTCGCTCTAAGACCCGTCTATCACTCAGCGGCATTATAGGCGGGCGTGGCTCGCGGCGAAAGGGCTGCAACAAAAAAGCGCCCCTCCCCGATTTCTTGGGAAAGGGCACCCTTGCAAGTGTGTTAACTAGATGCAGGCGCTAGGCGCAAGTGCCCGAAAGCGACAGATAGTCCGCGCTGAGCCAGCCTACAATGCCGTAGTAATTGACGCGGTAGAAGTAGGTGGATCGTTTGTCTGCGGTCAACTGCACATCATTGAGCACGTTCGCCAAAATGTCGCTGCTGGTCGAATAGTCCTGGCGCAAGTTGAGGATATCGGTGGTCGTAACCGTACAACCGCTGATGTCCCAGATTGGTTCATCAATTGCGCCAGAAGTGAAGAAAGTCAGCGGCATGAGCACAGCGGTCCCGGCCCGATCCACTGAAGCGCATTTCTTGTCGGATTCTGTCCAGGTGCGCAGCGGTACAATGATTCGTGGCGAATGGGCCGCATCCAGCAGGATGATCGCCCCGCTACTGGTTTGGAAGCAGGCTGTTACTGGCGCGGACACATCACCAAAAATGTCGACCGCGTAGACCATGCCACCGTTAATGACCAGCGCATTGCCTACGCCATTTTCGTCAAGCACCTTGCAAGCGGTGTTATGGCTGACAGTCGTCACGCTTATATGTGACGGCAGACTCTCGCATATCGACGGCGCCGGCGTTGGTTGTGGCTCCTCTTCTTCCTCTTCTTCCTCAGCGCTGCCACCGCCTGGTCCCGGCGCCAGTACCGCCAATGCGCTCTGGATCTGGAAATTGAAGACGCCTGCCTGGTTCTCGGCCGCACCGATATCGCAGGTTTCCGGCAAGCGGTCGATGCCTCGTTGATCGGTCGGCAAGCAATAGTCCGCGGAGGCAGCATCAATTGCCGGACTGCCAATCTGCGGCAGATAATAGGCCGGAGAATCAGCCAAGAGCAGCAGGTCGGGATCACCGCTCAAGCCGTCGTGGTTGCAGGACAGATCCCTGATCAAATTGCCGAGATTTGCATTAAGCGAGCCGGAGCAATCGCCGCCCTCGTTGTCGCTGAGAATGCTGTTATATAACTGCAGTTGGGAGGTATCGATGACGCCGCCGGCGCCTACAGCCGAGTTGCCAACCACCGTTACGTGCCTAAGAATGCTGGCGCTGGCGCTGTAGATTCCACCGCCTTCGGCACCCGCGCTATTGCCGCTGATTGTCGAGTTGCTGATGGTCGCGCTGCCGCCGGCGATATATAAGCCGCCACCGCTTTCGGGCGATACATTGCTGTCTAAGCCGCTCATGTCGATGACCAGATTGCTGGCTTCACCGCCGAAGTAAATGCCGCCGCCCGCAGTACCCTCGACAGGGACCTGCGCTGTTTGCGCTTGATTCTCGCCTTCAGCATGTTCATGGAAGTGGTAGGCTGCCGCAGCCGCGCCGGTCCTATTGCCGCTGACCGCGCTGTCGACCAGCGTCACGTCACTGTCGAGGGCATAGACGCCACCGCCATATCCAGCCGCGCCGCTGTCGCTGACGACGCTGTTATTGAGCGTCAGCGCCGCGTTCGTCACTGAGATCGCGCCGCCATTGCTTTCGCTGAAGCCGCCGCTAATGGTCAAGTCCTTGATGGTGAGCGAGCCGGCGGTGACGCTGAAGATTTGATGCCCGCCGCCCTCCAGACTGAATCCGCTGCCGTCAATCACAATGACCGACGAAACTGACAGAGTCGCGTCAAGCGTTATTATGCCGTCATCAGTGCCAGAGACATCAATGCGGATCGTGTCCAAGCCGGGAATTACCGTTTCGCCGGTTTCCTCATCGACTTCGGGTTCAGCCTCGGCGCTGTCGCCCGGTTTGCAAGCCATCTGCGGCTCAAGCAATTGCCCGCCGTTTGCCGCGCGAATGGCATTTGCCAAGCTGCAATCGGCGTCCACCGTGATATCCGCTGCAAGCGTCTGCCCAACTGGCAGCAAAAGCAATACGGCTAGTGCAATACAAAGGTACCTTATGGAAATGAGTTTTGATGTCATCAGGGCTAATTCCTATCTTCAAATTCGGCCTATACGGGCAAGAGCCTGGCTTGCACAGCCGCTCGGCAACAGCGAAACGGTCAAATTCTCAAACAGCTTAGCCAGCGGTCCTAAAATCGTGGACGCGCCAACTGGTCAAGGCACTGAGGTTCATGACCACACTCATTTAAGTACGATTCTCATTATCGCACAAACGGCTCAGCCACTTTTTTGCAATGTATTGCGGCAGATGAAGCTGAGCGGGGCTAAATCTTGGAAGGGGAGATTCTACTAGCGGGGACCTAACTGGATTCCGCCATCTTGTGTATAAGCGCGAGCGTCATTCTGGCGTCGTCAAGCGCATCATGCGCTTTTGTGATCTGCAGCCCTTCTTGCCGCGCGGCGTTAACCAACTTGTGCCAGGTGTAGTTCCGGCCATTGGCGGTACGCAGGCCCTTGAAGCGGGCATACTGTTTCATGGCGCAGTCGCGCTTGCCAATGCGCACATCCGGCAGCCGATAGCGCGCCGCAGTTTGCCGCAGCATCCGCCAGTCGAATTCCATGTTGTAGGCGATGACTATCTGACCGGCCAGGAGTGCCGACAATTTGATGTAGATTTGGCTGAAATTCGGCGCCTCCGCCACATTGCTGTCGTAAATGCCGTGTATTTTCGAAGCGCCGTAAGGGATTGGAATTGTTGGCTTGATAACCTGATTCATGATCGAGACACCGTCGCCGTCCACGATGCCGATCTGCACGATTTCGTCATCGGCGCCCAAGCCGGTGGTTTCCGTATCCAGCACATAGAACTGACGCCGGACCAAATTCCGCGCCCATTGAATCGCTTGCCGACGGTGTGCCGGATGGAAATGCCTCGTCAACGCTCAAGTACCCCGCGCTATTTTGGTTGCCGATTATAGCGCAGCCAGGTTTGGGCAGCCGTTTTCGAACTCCTATTGTTTGAGGCCGCTGGGAAGCGAATAGGGCACGTGGGGAGTGGCCAGCGCAAGTTTGCAAAACGCGATTGTGTATGCTATGCTATTGTTTCCGTTGGACGAGTAGAGGAGGTGATTAAATCATGATAGGTTCTAAGGGGGCTACCCTCTAACCGATTCACCTCTAGGGGTAACTCTCCGTTAGAGGGTGAACCCGAAAACCGCAAGACTGTGAATCTGACAGTCGAGGGACCGCAGACTAATCCTTTGCGGTCTCTTTAGTTTTTCCTGCCATTCGCGCATCGTAATCCTCACGCAAGATGGCATACCAAACGACATCCTTATATTGATCGCGGTGCAAGACGTAGTGCCGCCGCACACTTTCAAAGCGCATATTCGCCTTCTGCATGACCCGGCCGGAGGCAGGATTGTAATCAAAATGCCCGGCTTCAATGCGGTTGAGCTTGAGCTGTTCAAAGCCGAACCGAATCAGCAAGCGCAATGCCGATGTCGCCAGACCTCGCCCCCAAAACGGTTTGCCGATCCAGTAGCCAACTTCCGCGCGGCAGTGCTCGCCCACCGGATGAATGCCCATGCAGCCGGCGAATCGATCACTGCTCTTGTCGATAATGGCAAACACATAGGCCTCTTCATATTGCCAACGTTCGCGCCCCTGGCGGACGAACTCCTGCGCAGCTGCCGGCGGGTAGGGTTGTGGGACGAAGGTATTCGCCGCGATTTCCGGCGCGACCGCTAACTCGAGAATGTCGGCGCTATCCTGGGGTTCCAGCGGGCGCATAAACAGCGTCTCGCCTTGCAGAGTGATCTTGTCCACCTTGCCCGCCTTTATTGATCCGGGCTGCAATCAAGCGTACGTCGATTTTCCGTAGCCCGGCTTTCCAGCGTCAGCGGAACCTCCAGCGTGCGCCGGTCGCGTACGATGAGCAATTCTACTTCATCGCCCGGGCGCGTTTGCTGCACTAGATACGTGACCAGGTCATCCAGGCTCTCAAAGTGATAGCCGTTGATGGCTACGATGAGGTCGCCGCCGGCACAGACGGATTCACCACGCACATCGACTGTCATATCGCCGCCGCGCAGTCCGGCACGGTGGGCGGGTGAGCCCTCGGTGACGCCACGCAGCAGAACGCCACGTTCAACCGGCAATCCCAGAGTTTTGCTCAAGCCCGCGACGCTGTATCCGCTGTCCTCCCGCATCACCGATATGCCCATCCAGGAATAATCAACCCGTCCCTGTTCGATTAAATCGGGGATCACCCGGCGCATGGTATCAGCCGGTACAGCGAATCCGATGCCTTGAAATAGGCCATTGTCGGAACGAATGGCGGTGGTGATGCCGATCACCAAGCCCTGCGAATCCAGCAGTGGTCCGCCCGAATTGCCCGGATTGATAGTGGAGTCAATTTGAATGATCGACGGGTTGTCAAAACCGGGTGTGACGCCCGCGTCGATCAGCTCGGCTGACGGCAGTGTGCGTCCCAGACCGCTGATGATGCCAGTCGTCATCGAACTGCTCAAGCCAAAGGGATTCCCGATGACGATGCCGCGCTGACCGACACTGACCATTGCTGACTCGCCAATTCGCACGGGTACCAGCAGCTCCGCGTCGGCTGACACTTTTAGAACGGCCAGGTCACTGAAACTGTCCAATCCCAGCGCTTCCGCGGGAATGACCTGAGCATTCTGCAGGGTCACAGTAATCGAATCGACGCCGCTGACCAAATGCGCGTTGGTGATGATATGTCCCTGCCGGTCGTAGACAAAACCGGAACCACGGCGTATGTCACTTGCCGAATCGTCATCGGCGAATATCACCGCTTCGACGTTGACCACGGACGGGCTTGCGCGCTGATAAATATTAGTCAGAAGCAGGTATTCTGCGTCGGCTACACTAACGATATCGTCTGGCAGGGCGGTCGGCACGGGGTCAATGGCGCGCGCGCCAACGCCGTCCATTACATCGGGCGCATTAGACTGCTGGCTGCTGAAGCTGCAGGCGGCGAGCAGGAGTAAACTGATAGAGAGCATAAAAATGAGACGCATCAGCGATTCTCAGATTCACCGTTCCGTCTACATTCTAACAGCATTCCATAAGCCTAAGCAGCCGACGGCTTCGCTGCGGGACCTTAGATGCGAGCGTGAATTCCGTCGCAAGCAGCTTGCGAGGCCAGCCAATTGAACAGTCCCAATCCTCATGTGACCACTAACCCAACTGCAATCATCGAGGCCTGCGCTTGCTACGAGTTAAGGCTGTCTCTCAACGCCTCCGCCAGTTCACGCTGCGCCGGGTCAAGCTGCGCCGTTACAGTGATGACGACCCGCGCATACAGATCGCCGGCGGAATCACCGTGGCGAAGCTTGGGCATTCCCTTGCCAGTCAGGCGCAGCTTCTGCCCCGATTGCGTGCCCGGGCGAATCTTCAAGCGCAGCGGACGGCTGAGGGTTGGCACTTCGACCTCGCCACCGAGCATCGCCGTAAACGCATCGACTTTGACATCGACATAGATGTCATCGTCCTGCCGTTCAAATTGCGCGTCCTCGCTGACTTGCACGACCAGATAAAGGTTGCCCGCGGATCCCCCGTTGATGCCCGGCTGCCCCTCGCCGGCCAGGCGTACTTTGGTGCCGGTTGCCGCGCCCCCGGGTATCTGCACTGTTATATCGCGGCCGCCTTTGCTGACGATGCGCTGAGTCCCTTCATAGGCCTCTCGCAGGCTGATGGTGACGCTTTGTTCAATATCCTGTCCTGCGCGGGGAAAGTCGGCATTGGTACGAAAGCCACCGGCTTGCCTGCGCCTGCCACCAGCGCCGCCAAAGAAGTTTTCAAAAATATCGGATACATCGGTGAAGGGCGCCTCACCGCTGCCAGAGTATGGGCTTTGGCCGTTGAAGCCTTGATATTGCTGCCAATTCTCGCCAAATCGATTATATGCGGAGCGCTTTTCTTTGTCGCTCAACACTTCGTATGCTTCGTTGACTTCCTTGAAGCGCGCTTCGGCTGCTGGATTGTCGGGATTGGCATCGGGATGATACTGCTTTGCCTTTTGGCGAAAAGCTTTCTTGATCTCGTCGTCGTCGGCCTGTCGTGTGACGCCGAGCACATTGTAGTAATCTCTGCTCATGGCATTGGTCCGTAGGGTTTAGCTGCGAGCGCCTATTGCGTCTATTGTACGGCTTGCATCTGCGCGGGTCAATTGACGTGAGATCCAAGATCCGCTTGCTGTACGACCTCGCTGAAAAGGAGCGGCGGCGGCGCTTCAGCACCAGCATAATCCCATTCTGTTAGAATGACGTTGGTGGGACGCCAAAACAAGCGCGACGAGCAAGTATGATATGATAGGCAAGCCATGCCCTGCGCGACATCCGTCCGCGCTCAAAGTGGACGCCGAAGAACGTTCGCGCATATTGTGTACGCGCATTGAGGCACGCGAATGAACAAGCGAAGAATGCCGGCGGGCTCATCCCAATCCGTGGAAGACTTCCTCAAGGCGATCTACTACTTGCAGCGAGAGACTGATCGAGTCTCTACCAATGCTTTGGCAGAAGCCTTGGATATCAGCGCGCCCGCTGTCACCGACATGGCGCAGCGGCTAGTAGATGAAGGCACCGTCGACTATCTGAAGTACCGTGGTGTACGGCTTACGGACGACGGCGAGCAGGTGGCGCTGAAGATGCTGCGCCGCCACCGTTTGATTGAAGCTTACCTGGTGCAGGATTTGGGATACCAGTTGCATGAGGTGCATGATGAGGCGGAAGCGCTGGAGCATACGGTATCGGATCGCTTTGTCGAGGCGATTTCGCTCAAGCTGAATAACCCACTCTACGACCCGCATGGTGACCCGATCCCCGATATGGAGGGCGTCATGCCGGTGCGCGACCTTCATCCGCTATCGGAGTTGGCGCTTCATACACCCGCTCGCATACGTCGCTTTGTGATGGATGACCCGGCCATGCTGCGGGCCACGCAAGAACGCGATCTGGTGATGGGAAAGACGCTCGAAGTGCTTGAACGCGATCAATTCGACGGTCCGATCAAGCTTGTGGTTAGACCGCAAGACGTACAGACCATCGGCTTCAAAATGGCATCTTTCATCCTTGTTGAATTACTTGAGCCTTTGTGTTAAAATTCAAAGCCCTTTTTCACAACCGATGAATACAAGGGGTCGTCGACACGCTCCATCTTCGGTGTCGGCGCGACTGACCGGCTAATCTGACTGACATTGGCTTAGCGGAGTTTAAACCTTCGGTCAAACAAAACTTAACAATCCTCCGTTATCTTGGTAAGCGCTTCCGGCGGTTTCCGGTGACGGACAGAGCAAGTGGTGTAAACGATGTTAGCAGACATAAGAACTACAAACCGCGTCAACCAGCGCGTACGCGCGATTCTTTTGACCGGTGACGATTCGGTCCTTTTGATTAAGCGCGTGAAACCCAATAAATCAGCGTCTTATTGGGTGGCGCCGGGTGGCGGCGTCGAACATAGTGATGCGGACCTGATCGCGACGCTTGAACGTGAACTCTATGAAGAATTGGGCGCCGTAGCAACCGTCCTGGATACAGCCTTCGTGCTTGAACATCGGAAAGCGGGCAAGCAATTGGAGGAGCACTTCTTCGTTTGCTATCTGCACCATTACGATCTCAGCAAACGCTATGGTCCGGAATTCAGCGATCCCAGCAGAGGCAAGTTCATTCCGGAAGAGATTCCGCTTGACCCCTTTGAGTTGTGTCGCATCAACATCAAGACGCCTGAACTACGTGACTGGATGATCCGCAAGCTGGACTTCTTGCGCAGCGTACAGCCGTCACCGGCGCCCGCTTAACTTCCCAAATCATTTCTAACGTATTATAACTGTCTGCCATTCTAAACCACGGCGCTTGGCTTCAGCACTCGTGAGTCTAGCTGCCCCCGCAAAAGTGAACTCCAGCGCGCTTTACCTCTCGCGCTTTGCCGCTTCTTCGCCAGTAATTCCGTCCTTATGGTGCAATATTAGTATTCTATGAATATTTCAATAATAATTGCGTATAGGTTCTAATTTCGTTTGACTTTGCATCAGCGACAATGTATATTTCTTAACATTGAACACGGCTGTATCGCACCTGCATAGTAACCCAAGGCGTGATTTATCATGAAACAATCGACTGTCCTTGTTATAGAGGCCGACGCCAGCAGTGGCAAATCTATAGCCGGATTTCTCGAATCCCATACTTACCAAGTCAATACCTTTGCAGATGCGCCCCCTGCTCTCGAATACCTACAGCGTGAAGGTTTACCCAGTATCGTTTTGCTTGGCATGAATCTGCCAAGTATGAGCGGATTCGCCACTGCGAAACGGCTGAAGCTGATGGCGGACGTGCCGATCATCTTTATGATGTCGCGGACCGACAGGCAATACCTGGTCGAGGGACTGAAGAAGTACGCGGAAGACTTCGTCATCAAGCCGGTCGAATTGCATGAATTGGAAACGAGGATACAAATTGTGCTCGAGCGATTGCCGACGCTGGATTACGGCGACGAACCGGTCATTCGCATTGATGCTCACTTGAGCATAGATTTCGCCCAGAACCGCGCCTTCGTTGCCGGTCGGACCGTCAGGCTGACGCCTACAGAATCCGTCTTATTGCACGTGCTCTTGCGCCATGCGCCGCGCGTCGTGCAGAATAACGCCCTGCTTGCGCGCGTCTGGCCCACCGAAGAAGTCTACGAGGATACGCTGCGGGTGCACATGCACCGATTGCGCCGGAAGCTGGAAGCAGATTCTCATCATCCGCGTTACATTCGTACCGAGCGCAGCGTTGGCTACCGCTTTACCATACGACCAGCGACCTGGCCCGACGATGACAGCTAAGTGTTATGCCCGCAAGCCCCGCTGATCGACTGGGCAAGGCGCCTCTCAGCGAAATAATCCTGGTGCTGCTGCAATATTTCCACGCGCCCCTGGCGGAGAACGACCTGACCTTGGGCGCGGAGGAAGCGCGGGAATTGGCGCAGGCGTTATCGTCTGGACGGCGGCGCCTACGAGCGGATGCGCTCACACAGACTATCGCCAATTTGGTAGACGACTGCCTAACGACACTGCGAGTTCGCTGGCGGATGGATTTCCCGACGGCATTGCGCGCAGAGTTGTCAGATATTGGTCCCTGGCAGTCCACAGCGGAATTCCTCGAATTGGCGAATGACAAAGCCGAGGCGGAAACTCAGATTGCCTTGGGCGCGGCGCTGCTGGTGGCCACCGGTCGCAGCGAATATACGCCCTACCTCATCAATGTGATCGACCACGATGCCGGCGCGTCTGATCTCGAGGCGACAGTCGCCAGGCGCGTTCTGCTGCACGTCAGCGGCATCGACGGCGCGCAGGGTGATTGGCTGGCGCAGGTCAAGCGCTGGATCGGCGATCCAACCACTCCTCGCTAAAAGCCTCGGGTGGGATACTGCCTCTCTCTCTGCACCTCTTTTCAAGGAACCGTGTAGGGACGATCCTGTGGATCGCCCCTATGACAGGAGTATTCCGATGTGGGCGACTCACAGAGTCGCCCCTACAAATTCTAAATTCGTGGGCTCATTATTTTATGAAAGCCTAGTAGCGGCTTGCGCGCCTCTGTGGCGATTCCCCCCCCCCCCCGCAGCGCAAACCCCAATCTCAAGAATTGTCGCATGCCTGCCGCTGCATTATGATGTTGCCTGGTATCCGATACAGGAGCAGCGACCATGCGCATCAAGATCGGCTTGGCGCAGACTTACCCCAAACTCGGCGACTTGCAGCATAACCTGGACGTCCACCTCGACTATGCGAATCGAGCGCGCGAACAGGGCGTCGACTTGCTGATCTTCCCCGAGCTGTCGCTGACCGGTTACCAAGTGCAAGACTTGGTGCCTGAAGTAGCGCTGCCTGCCGACGCCGACGACAGCGTCTTTGCCGAGTTGTTGGCCGCCAGCCGCGACATTGACATGGTCGTCAGCTTCGTGCATGTGGACTTTCGCAAGCGTTTCTACATCGCCAACGCCTACCTCTCCGGCGGACAGGCGCTGCACATCCATCACAAACTCTACTTGCCCACCTACGCCATGTTCGATGAATCGCGCTATTTCGCGCAGGGCAACAGCGTGCGCGCTTTTGATACCCGCTTCGGTCGCCTGGGCATGCTGATCTGCGAGGACTTCTGGCACGTCTCGCCGCCTTACCTGCTCTGGCTGGATGGCGCCGACATCCTCATCCTCAACAGCTCAAGCCCCTCGCGCGGACTCAACGAAAGCGAGCGGCTGGGCGGCACGCGCTGGGTTGAGCTGGTGAATCAAGCATACGGCAGCATGTTCACCGCCTACATCTTGCACTGCAATCGCGTCGGCTACGAAGATGGCAAGAACTTCTGGGGCGGTTCGTCGGTGGTCGATCCCGATGGCGAGTTCATGACGCACGGTCTCTACTTCGACGAAGCGCTGATCACGCAGGAGATCGATATGAATCAACTGCATCGGACGCGCGCGCGTCTGCCACTGCTGCGGGATGAGCGGCCCGGTCTGGTGCGGCGCGAGTTGGGTCGAATTCTGAGCGAGAATCTGGGGTAAGGGACATGGTAATAGCAGACGCGACGCTGCACAAACTTTAGAGCCTGTGATGAGTCAAGTCTATTCATTTATGCTCAGAGGCGGCTTGAAGAATACACTATTCGGAGTTTTGCGGAGATTGCCGATGAGGCACGTCTGACAGTACCTACCGATTCGCACATTGATATTGGTGGCATTTACAGCCATCTCGCCGATCCAGAAATACTAAATGCAAAACGCGGGAATCCTCCTGCCTTCCACGAGCCATTAACTGTGATGGATGCTTTGGCGCAGCGCCATGCCATTCCTACAAGATTACTTGATTGGATTCGATACACATTGACTTTGATCTCGCTTCACGTGACCATTTGCTGCCCACTCACATCCCAATCCTCCTTACACTGACTACACCTGCGCCTTAACAATTCCAGCAAGCCAAATGGCCAAATTGCCGAAAAAACATTTTCCCCGGCAATTGCCACTTGGCAATTCTCCTTCCAAAACAAGTAGAATGGATGGTGGCTCATAATGACTAGGAAGGCCAAGGAAACGGATTACCCATGACGACAAGCACAACCCTCCTGCGAAACGGAACCATCTACGACGGCACCGGCGCCGACCCGATACGCGCCGACATCCTCATCAGCGGCGACCGCATTGCCGCCATCGGCGACCTCCACGACCAATCCGTCACGCACACCATTGACCTCGACGGGCTCGCTGTCGCCCCCGGCTTCATCAACATGCTCAGCTGGGCGACAGAATCGCTGATCGAAGACGGCCGCTCCATGAGCGATATCAAGCAGGGCGTCACGCTGGAAGTCATGGGCGAGGGCACCTCGATGGGACCGCTCAGCGACGAGATGAAGCGTACCCGCGATACCATCCTCTCGACCGCCGATATCCATTACGACATCGAATGGACCACCCTGGGCGAATATCTCGAATTCCTCGATCGCAAAGGTGTGGCCACCAACGTCGCCTCTTTCGTCGGCTCGGCTACCCTGCGCATCCACGCCGCCGGCTACGATGACCGTGCCGTCACCGCTGACGAATTGGCGCAGATGAAGCGTCTGCTGCATCAAGCCATGCGCGAGGGCGCCATGGGCATGTCGGCCGCCCTGATCTACCCGCCCGCCACTTATCAGAGCACTGAAGAACTGATTGAACTCTGCCGCGTGGTCGCTGAGTACGACGGCATGTACATCACCCACCTCCGCAGCGAAGGCGCCCAATTCCTGGAAGCGCTTGATGAGCTGCTGCAGATCATGCGCGCGACCGACGTCACCGGCGAAATCTATCACCTCAAGGCGGCTGGCTCGATGAACTGGCACAAGATGGACGAGGTCATCGCGACGGTCGAAGCGGCGCGCGCCGAGGGGCTGCCCCTGACCGCCGACATGTACACCTATCCCTACAGCGGTACCGGCTTGGCGTCTTGCATTCCCGCTTGGGCGCACGATGGCGGTTTCGAGCGCATGATCGAGCGGCTCAAGGACCCTGCGTTGCGCCAGCATATCAAGGCGGATATGGCTGACCCGTCAGCGCGCTGGGAGAACCTCTTCCACGAGAGCGGCGCTGAAGGCATCCTGCTGGCCGGTTTTGCCAAGCCAGAACTGCGCAAGTATCAGGGCCTGAAACTGAGCGAGGTCATGGCGGAGCGCGGAACTTCGGCGGCGGACACCGCCATCGACCTGCTGATTGAGGACAATAGCCGCATTTTCTCGCTCTACTTCGGCATGACCGAGGACAATTTGCGGAAACAGGTGCAGTTGCCTTGGGTCAGCTTCTGCTCCGATGCCGGCTCCATCGCCACCGAAGGCGCGTTCTTGAGCTATCATCCGCATCCACGCGCTTATGGCAGCTTTGCGCGCGTCATCGGCAAATATGTGCGCGCCGAAGGCTTGGTAACTCTGCAAGATGCCGTCCGCCGCTTATCCGGTTTCGCCGCCGACAACCTCAAGCTCAAGCAGCGCGGTTACCTCAAGCCAGGTTATTTCGCCGATATAGCCATCTTTGATCCCGCGCAGGTGCAAGATCACTCGGTGCCGGGCGATCCACATCATTACAGCGAGGGTATGCAGCGCGTCTTGGTCAATGGCGTTCAGGTCTTGCGCGATGGCGCGCACACTGGCAATTTGCCTGGTCGGGTCGTGCGTGGTCCCGGCTGGGCGGGTGGCTGAATGGCGCCTCAGCAACCGAATCCCGTTTTCCGCGTATGACAATTGCAGGCTCGCGCGTCTACCAATTCCCTAATGTTTCGGGAGTTCGATGAGCAGACGTGATGTGGTATAATCAGTTGGTGTAGAAATAATAAATCTAGCAAATCGCTAAGGAGCGGTCATGAATTTTAGTGGTCTATTGGGTATTGTGGCGATTCTCGCGTTTGGGGTCGGCATCCTGGGTGTTGCCTTCGCCTTCACGCTGGCTTCGCAGGGTCGTTCGGCGCGCGGCGGATCCATGCTCGCGGTTGTCGGCTTTGCGGGCGGCATCATTCTCTTTGTCATCAGTTCCGGCATCTTGATTGTGCAGCCCGCGCGGGTAGCGGTCGTCGTCAACGTCTTGAGCGGTGTATTGGAGGAACCGGCCAGGGCGCCGGGCACGTCGATCATCATCCCGGGCTTGCAGGAATACATCATCTATCAGACCGATCAACGCGAATACACCATGTCGGGCATCAGCTCGGAAGGGCGCCTGCAAGGCAACGACGCAGTTGAAGCGCTGACGGTAGATGGTCAGGAAATCCGGCTCGATATCACCGTGCTGTACCGGCTTGATCGGAACGATGTCAATCAGATTCACCTTAACTGGCAAAGTCGCTACGAAACTGATTTCATTCGACCGACCGTACGGGCGGTAGCCCGCGATGTCGTGTCGCAATTCCAGGCGGAAGCGATCTACGGCTTGGAGCGGGAGGCGCTCGGTGGCCGGATTTCCGAGGTGGTTGCTAGACGGATGCTGGAAGAAGGCTTGACCATGACGGCATTGCTGGTACGGCAGATTGAATTCAACGATTCCTTCGCGCAGTCCATTGAAGAAAAGCAGATCGAAGAACAGAAGCTGCAGCGAGCGCGCACCGAAGCGGAACGCGTCCGCACTGAAGCCGGCGGTCAGGCTGATGGGGCGGAAGAAGCGGCTCGCGGTCGCGCCAACGCGCGCTTGATCGAGGCGGAAGCGGAAGCCGAAGCGCTGCGCATCATCAGTAATCAGATCGCTGCCAACCCCAATCTGATCCAGTATCTCTATGTCGCCAACTTGTCCGACAATGTTTCCTTCGCGCTGCTGCCGTCTAATGCGCCCTTCATCTTCAATGTAGATGACTTCGCCGACCTGGGCAATGACTTTGAAGCGCCGGCAGTGACGGTGTCGGCTGGCGGCTAAGCCTCGCAGTCAATTCGCTAGCAAACAGGCGCTCTGATTCCAGGGCGCCTGTTTCTTGCCATGCTCTTGACTCCCCTCTGCGTCTCTTATTTGATAAACCGTCGTGCTCGTCTGAGCAGAAGGTTCATTATTTTGTGTGAGCGCGGCATACGATTCGCTGCCGCCGAGCGCCTTTTATCGGGAACCTGGAGCTCTCCCTATCTACGATTGTTTCGAAATCTGTAGGGGCGACTCTGTGAGTCGCCCAAATGCGGAACGATGCCGTCGTGGACGACCCAAGGGTCGCCCCTACATCGACTCTAGTGCGAGGGGCGCGGTCGGGTTGCGCTCATTATTTCCTGCGAGTCAGGTCTTGATTTGTGGGCGGCTACGGTAAAGACCATGTCCGCCCGCATCATCCTCTTAACCCTGCTGTTCCTCTCTGCTACACTCACCTCCGCGCAGGAGGAGGACGCCTTGCTAGATCGCTACTTCTACACCTTCCACAATCCCGCCGGCAATCGTCTGGTCCGTGGCAGCGGCAGCTTCCCCGATGTCATGACGATTGATGTCCCGCTGCAAGGCAGGCCCGTCTGGGTGGTCGGCTATGCGATGGAGACGGCGGTCTGGCATATCGTGCTGGATGGCGGCCACCTGCAGGTGGCCGAGGTGGCGCCGGACGGCAAGGCGCAAACGCTTGCCTACCAGCCCAACTGGTTCGAGGGCGCGCAACCTCCTATTGTGGGCGTCTCCATGGTCGAGGGCACCTACGTTCTCCGCAGCGATGAGACCGTCTCGCCACTGACGCATCCGATCCCGGTCAACGACTTCGAGGTGCTTTACATCAACCGCCAGGGCGATCTAGTACTTGGGCGGGAAGAGGGTGCTGTGGCCAGCCTGCCGATCAAGGCGCAGCCGGACGCCCGCCTGGTGATGAACAGCAAAGGCCAGGTCGCGCTCTACGCTAATGCCACCGATCAGCGCTATGTGCACGGCATTATGGGCGACCAGCTCGAAGCGGCGACCCTGCTCGTCCTCGAGATCCGCGATAGTCAGATCCGCATCCTTGCGCGCATCGATCTGCCCGGCGAAGATGTCTATGAAGGCATCGCGCCCTTCTGGGCTGACATCGATGGCGATGGTGTGGAAGACCTCTTGACGACAGTGTCCAACGGTTCGCTGGGCGCGCGGCTGCGTGCCTACCTATGGGACGGCGCCGGCATCCGACAGGAGACCGACAGCCCGCCGATTGGACAAGGCAATCGCTGGCGCCATCAGCTAAGTGCCGGTCCCTTTGGGCCCGCCGGGGAAATCGAGATCGCGTCGATGCTAACGCCACATATCGGCGGAACTTTGGAATTCTTCCGTTTCGCTGGTGACTCGCTCCAGCGCAGCGCGGCGCTGAGGGGTCTCACGACCCACTTGATCGGCACACGCAATCTTGACCAGACAGCCGCCGGCGATTTCAATGACGATGGCAGGCTCGAAGTCCTGGCGATGAATGTCGCCCGGCAAGCAGTCGTCGCGGTGCAGCGCATGGCAGATGGCGCGCACGAAGTCTGGCGACTTGATGCCGGCGGCGAGATCGTGAGCAACTTCGCGCCGGTCGAATTGCTGGAGAATCGTCTGGCGCTAGCAGTAGGCGCGGCTGACGGGCGGCTGCGTGTCTGGCTGCCAAAGTAATCTATGCAGAGGCTTATAGCTGAAGGAGGTGCCAGAAGATGAAAATTCACGCCGCCGAAGAAGTCGGCATGTCGAGCGAGCGACTCGCCAAGACAGCGCCTACCTCGAAAGTGAAGTCGCCGGCGACCGCTTGCCCGGCATCATCGCCCTGGCGCAGCGCCGAGGCAAGATCGTCCACCACAGCCTGCACGGCAAGATGGATATCGAAGCCGGGCGCCCGATGCAATCCGATACGCTCTTTCGCATTTACAGCATGACCAAACCGATCGTCAGTATCGCGTTGATGATGCTGCACGATGAAGGCAAGCTGCAATTGCACGATCCCGTCTCGCGCTATATCCCCAGCTTCGCCAAGACAAAAGTATATAGCCACACCAGCGAAAACCAGCCGCGCTTCACCGACCAGGATCCGCCGATGACCATCTTCCATCTCCTGACGCATACTGCCGGGCTGACCTACGGCGGCGATCCCTGGCATCCGGTTGACAAGTTGTTTCAAGAATCGGCAGAGAAGAATGGCTTCTTCCGCCGCGATATGGAGCTGTCCGAGTTAATCGAATGCTTCGCCCAATTGCCACTCAGCTTCCAGCCCGGCTCCAGCTGGCAATACAGCGTCGCCTCTGATGTCATCGGGTATCTGGTGCAGGTCATCTCCGGCCTGCCGCTGGCGGATTTTCTACAGGAGCGCATCTTTGCGCCGCTCGGCATGGTTGATACCGACTTCCACGTCCCGCCGGAAAAGTCACATCGCCTGGCATCAATCTACGGTTCGCAGGCGTCCGGCGAGCCACTGCTCATCGACCCGCGAAAAGTCGCCAATGGCGACGTGCGCGAGCCAACGCTGAGCCCCTCCGGCGGCGGTGGTTTGGTCTCGACCACGGCGGATTATCTGCGCTTTGCCAACATGCTTCTCAACGGCGGAGAGCTGGACGGCGTTCGCATCGTCAGCCCAATGACCATCAAGCGCATGACTGCCAACGCCGTGCCGCGCGAACAGCTTCCGCTACGTATCGGCATTGAACGCTATGGTTACGGCTTCGGCTTGGGCTTCCGTGTTATGGTCGATGTTGGCCGGGCTAACGGCTACAGTTCGCCGGGCGAGTATGGCTGGGCCGGCGCCGCCAGCACCCATTTCGTCATCGACCCACAAGAAGACTTGATCACCTTGATGATGACGCAGATGTGGTCGCTTGAACCGCATCGGCCACGGTCGATCTTTCCCAACCTCGTCTATCAGGCGATAGACGACCTTAACGGCGACTAGCGTGAGCGGCTTACAGATCGACTTCCATGACATCAAGCACGGTCTGAATCGGTGTGAAGATCGTGGCGCGGCGCGAACCGGCGAATAGCAGGCCCACCGCTTTCAAACTGTCTCTCTCGACTATCAGCGCGCCAGAATCACCACCTTGGCTGATCGGCGTGGCGATGACTTGGCTCGTGAAGCGCGCCTGCAGGTTTTCGCCGTAGGATACATCCACTGTGGCATTCATCAGCGTCACCGTGCCCTCGGTATAGCCGGTAGTGCGCCCGTGCTTGCGGATTTCCATGCCGAACTGCGCCAATCGCGTACCGTTGGGTCGGCCGATTTCCGCGATGCTTTGCTGGAAGATCATAGGATTGATTGGGCGGGCGAGCGCCGCATCAACCCGATTCGGGTAAATCGGCGTGCCATCCGTCTGCGCTTTGGGCGGCTGCACCGTAGCCAGCCGCTTTGACGACCCGCTGAGCTTGCTCAGTACATTGCCCACTGAGACGAATAACTCGGCAATGTCGCACCCTCCCGGCGGAAAGAGCGGGGGTGAAGTTGTCGGCGGCGTGGGGCCCGACTCCGAGTCGCTGTAAAAGCGCAGCATCTCAAAACGGTGCAGTTTCGCAACTGTATCATCAGGGCGGACGCCGTGGTCGGTGGGACCGGGCTGCAAAATCGCATCGCCGATCTCGGCATCGTTGCTATTCGCCAGCACATGATTGTTCGACAAGATCAGCGGTTCGCCGGTATTGCGGTCGAAAACGACGGCGCCCAATGTGCCCGCAGTCACCATGTAATGACCAATACTCACGCCAGCAGGAATGTTCGGGCGAAAACGGTCGCGCGGATTGACCAAGGCTTCCAGCCGGCCGATTTCTACCACATCGGTGCGCGCACCGTTGACATCTGGCGGGATCAGATCGTCGGCGCTCAATGCCTCTACCGGCTTCTTTTGCTCGACCAGCACCGCCATCGCCAATTGATCGGTGACTTGCTCCTTGTAATTGCGATAGCCGATCGCGACGCCGACCACGCCGCGCCGCCGCAGCAAGTCTGCTTGCGCTATTCGCTGCGCCTCCAGCAATTGCCGGAATAAATCCATCGACATTCTGCGTCAACCTCGTCGTTGCTCATCAGATGAATGCCACAACATTATACGACAGAATAATAATCGATGATATTAGCGCAGAGCGGGCGGCTATGCGGCTCCACCAACCGTCTTGAGTCCGCTGCCGGTGAAAGCCATCACCAGCTCGGCATCTTCGCCGATACGCTTGCGAATCTCCGGCAAAGCGGCGGCCGTCACGGCACTGGTGGTCTCAATCATGAAGCCGGTCGCATGCATCGCCTGCTGCGCTGTCAGAATTGCGTCATTATCCACGCGCAGGGCAAAGCCGTCGCTGTCGTACAGCGCCTCCAGGATCTGCTTGCCACGGACGGGCACATCCACCAAAATGCCGTCGGCCACGCTCTGTGAGGGCGCCACCGGTGGCGGCTGCTTCAGCCGTGCCTCCCAGCCACGAACGATCGGATCGACGCCGGCCGACTGCACAGCGATCATGCGCGGTAATCTATCGTTCAGACCGGCAGCCACCAGCGCTTTGAATCCGCGATAAAAACCGAGGAAAAGCCCGCCATGCCCCAATGGCGTCGCCAGCGCATCCGGCGCCCGCCCGCCGAGCTGCTCCCAAGTCTCCCAAGCGGCTGTCTGCTGGCCCAGCACGAAATAGGGGTTCCAGGCGTGGCTCGCATAAGTTGTCGTTTCAGCCGCCGTGTAAACATCCGCCAGGTAGTCAGTTGATTCGATTATCGCGCCACCGAAAGCGTTAATCAGCCGCTTCTTGCTTTCCACCACGGTTGCGGCCGGCACGTATACCGTCGCGGACAGGCCCGCGGCGCTGGCAAAAGCAGCCAGCGAAGCGCCGGCGTTGCCCGATGAATTGTCGATCACATCGGTCGCGCCATGGGCGGCGAGGTGATTTAGCATGATGGAGTTGCCGCGGTCTTTGAATGAACCGCTGGGATTGAGATACTCCAGCTTGGCGTGGAATCGGCGTCCGTTCAGGTTGGCGGGTACCAGCGGCGTCATGCCTTCGCCCAGGCCAAAGCGCCGCTCAACCGGCAGCATCGCCGCATAGCGCCACAAGGAGAAGTCACTTGCGTTGATCGCCGATGCGTCAAAGGGCGGCAGGTCAACCAAGTCCAGCGAGCCGTCGCATGCCCGGCATCGCCAATCGAGCGCATCCGCCCGTGAACCACATAGATTGCAAATTGCCACTGCCATCTCTTGTCCCGTCCTTTGCTATGCCATCGGGGCAAGCGTAGCAAGGGCGGTCCTTCAGGACAATAGCGCGTCTCTAAACTTTGGCTTTGCCGCGCTTTCGCTTGGGGAGATTCAACCTTCTGCTTGCCGCCCGCCGTACGGGTCGATCCGCAAGAGCAGCAGCAACCCAATCTGCAAGCCGTAGATTTGTGTCTCCAGCAGCGCGATATCGAAGCCGGGCACTTCTTTTCAAAACAGCAAGCCGTTGATGCTATGCAGCACGACCAAGATGCCCGCAAAGTAAACCAGGCGGTGTAGCCGCTTCCAGTTTCGCCCCAGCAAGCGCATGGCCGGTCGATGCGATGTCAGCGCCATCAGCGATAGAATGGCGAGCGCCGCCAGCCCAAAAATCACAAAGGTATTGCCCCAGACCTTGCGCCAGATAAAGTCGCTGAAGAAGAAGCTCAGGTGCAGCATGCCGAAGGCGAAGGCCCACAATCCTGCCAATTTGCGCAAGGGAATCAAGCGCCGCCAGTCGAAGAAGTAGACCGCCGGGCTGATCGCTAGAGAAAGCGTCAGAAAGCGAATTGTGAAGCGACCGGCCAGCCTAAAGCTGTAGGAGCCGATCAAGCCGGTATTGGCTGCGCCAAGGGTCTCCGGGAATAGCTGCAAGCGCCCCGCCGACAGCACAGGCGCCAGCAGCGACAAGAATATCGCCAGGGCGATCATATTGAAAACCGGGACGTGCCGGCCGTGTCGCTGATTCAGAATACGTCTCCCATTTCCGCCTTCATACCCAATTCTAAGACAGAACAGTTATACTATCTACGAGTGATGCCTTTTAAAGTGAGCCTGACTGCCGGCGCGGCAACTGTCTGGTCAAAGTCAGGCAGGCTTGTCAGTTGCTCGCTGCATCGCTACACTGACGCGTCAACTAGCGGAAGCGATGCCCGCCGATGAACCTCACAGACAAATTCGAAAGACCGCTGCGTGACTTGCGGATTTCAGTGACCGACCGCTGCAATTTCCGCTGCCCCTACTGCATGCCGGCTGATATTTTCGGCGAGCGCTATCAATTCTTGCCCAAACCGCAGTTGCTGACTTTTGAAGAAATCACGCGATTGACGGGCATCATCGTTCGGCTGGGCGCGGTTAAGATCCGTTTGACCGGCGGCGAACCGCTGCTGCGACAAGATATTGAAGACTTGGTAGCCATGCTTGCTGCCGTCGACGGCGTCGAAGATCTAGCGATGACCACAAATGCCTACCTCCTGCCACAGAAGCTTGACGCGCTCAAAGCAGCCGGGCTCAAACGCCTGACCATCAGCCTCGATACGCTGGACGATGACATCTTTCGCGCGATGAACGGTGGGCGTTCCGGCGTCGACAAGGTGCTGGCCGGCATCGCGGCTGCCGAAGACGCTGGCTACACGCCGCTCAAGATTAACGCGGTTGTACAGCGGGATCTCAACGATCATACACTCGTCGATCTGGCGCGCTTTTTCAAGGGACGGGGTCATATCTTGCGTTTCATCGAATACATGGACGTCGGCAACAAGAACGGCTGGAAGATGGATGAGGTCGTTCCCTCCGCCGAGATCGTCGAGCGCATCCATGCCGCGATGCCGCTTGAGCCGGTCGCCGGCAATTACTTCGGCGAAGTCGCGCGGCGCTATCGCTATGCCGATGGCGAAGGCGAAATCGGCTTGATTAGCTCAGTAACCCAGCCATTCTGCGGTTCCTGCACGCGCATGCGTCTTTCGCCGGAAGGGCAGATCTTCACTTGTCTCTTCGCTACTGAGGGCATCAGCCTGCGCGACCCACTGCGCGCCGGCGCCAGCGACGATGAACTTGAGGCGATCATCCGCCGCACTTGGGGCGACCGCATCGACCGCTACTCGGAGATCCGCAGTTCGCTCACCCAAGAAGTCCGCGACCGGCGCAA
Organism: Phototrophicaceae bacterium; assembly: GCA_965223515.1. GTDB lineage: Bacteria > Chloroflexota > Anaerolineae > Aggregatilineales > Phototrophicaceae > UBA6055. Next base: position 1,716,429 of record CBDCWK010000002.1, on the reverse strand, counting down.
AAAGGTCGAGATGTATCACATCGGCGGCTAACGGCGTTCGCGGTCCCTCCTTCAGCTAACTTCACCCTGCTGCCATGAACATAAAAATGCTGTGTCCTCTGTGACCTCAGTGGTTGGAAAAACCTGTACCATCTCGGCAATTGACTCCTATTCCTATATGCAAACCTATTGCGCCACCCTAACTTGTCAACTGACTTATCGCTGTGGTATTGTCGCTTCCACAACTCATGCAGACGCAAGCTACGAGGATCGAAATGACTAATTCTGACTTTGATCTCAGCGGACAGACGGCCCTGATCACCGGTGCTGGACGCGGCATCGGTTTGGCGACCGCGCGCCGCTTGGCTGCGGCCGGCGCCGATGTCATCATCGCTGAATACATCGCGGAAAACGGGCGAAAAGCCGCCGCCGAAATCGAGAGTATGGGGCGCAAGTCCATGTTCATTGAAGTCGATGTCCGCCAGTCCGCGAGCGTCAATCGCATGGCGGATGCCGCGCTGAGCGCCTGCCCGCGGATCGACATTCTGGTCTGCAATGCGGGCATCGCTCAAGCTGTGCCCGCCGAAGAATGCAGTGATGAAGACTGGCTTAATATGATGGCGGTCAACCTCAATGGCGTGTTTTGGTGCTGCCGGGCGATCGGTCGCCACATGCTCAAGCGCGGCAGCGGCGCCATCGTCAATACCGCATCCATGTCCGGCATGATCTCCAACGCGCCTCAGCCGCAAGCCCACTACAATGCCGCCAAAGCCGGTGTCATCCTCTTGACCAAGTCATTGGCTGGCGAATGGGCCGATCGCGGAGTGCGCGTAAACTGTGTGTCGCCCGGTTATATCGGTACTGATATGACTGCCGAAGGCTTGAGCAACGATGACTGGCGGCCCACCTGGCTGGCGATGACGCCCCAGGGCCGGGTCGGCGCGCCGGAAGATGTCGCCGCCGCGATCTATTATCTGGCTTCACCGGCCGCCAACTTCACCACCGGCACAAATCTGGTTGTAGACGGTGGCTATACGTCCTGGTAAACGTCAACTTGTTTGCAGGCGGCGAATGCGATAATAGCTGCCAACCACAGAGCCGTCGATGTAGCGGCGAGCCGGCAACATTCCAGGTCGCGTTCGAGTAACAGCCAGAGCCTCGGCGCTGGCGCCCGTTTTATTGCGTCTAGGGGAAGGCGGGGCAGGGTCTGGCGCGGTCCGGCACTACCGTGTCATTGCGAATCCAGCCGGAGATCGCGCCTTCGTCCACCGTAACGGCGACAAAATACCAGATTTCTCCTACAGGGTTCCGCTCTTCGCGCTCTTGCCTCAAGATCGAAACGACAGTTCCGGTTGGCAAGTAGCCCACGATCGGCGTACCTTGCCTGGTCGTTGGCCGCGCTCTCACATTGATCGAATTCAGATTGAGTACGACCGCTCGGCAAATCTCCCGCGGGGTCGGTGTCAGTGTCGGTGTCTCGGTGGCAGTGGGTGTAATTGTCGGCGTCGACGTGGTTGTGGGTGTGTTTGTGGCCGTCGGCGTATCGGTCAGCGTAAACGTGGCAGTCGGCGTCAATGTATCTGTCGGGGTTCCGGTATCTGTCGGCGTCATGGTGTCGGTGGGCGTGCTTGACGGTGTAAAGGTGGACGTCGGCGTCGGTGTGATCGTGGGTGTGTTGGTGGCCGTCGGTGTATATGTCGCCGTGGGGAAGAGAACCGCCTCCCACTGTGGACGGGTCATGGCGGCGGCGGCGCCACCCAGCGCAATCAAGATGAAGAGCATGATCAACGCAACCAGGCGTCCGCGATTGCGGCGACCACGGATGACGCCATCTATGCGGGAGATATCGGCGCGGCGGCCCAGGATGCGAAATGGGTCTTCCCGCATAGTGTCGAGCCAGGTCTGCGCCTCGCGATTATTGCCTTGTTGCAGCGCCTCCTCGGCACGTTCAAGGTAACGGGTAAAAAGGTCATTTACCGTGCCGCGATAACGCTCATCCTGCGCGTAATCTCCCACCATCTCCGCCAGCATTTGCCGCGCCTGCGCCAATTCGGCATCGAAATTCTGCGAAACCAGCGCCTGCGCCCGCCTGATCGACTGCTGCGCCCGCGAAATATCAGCTTGTTGGTTGCGCGACCGCATCAGCAATTCAGCGAAAGCGCCATCGGTCGGGTCCAGCTCCAAGCCCAATTCCATCAGCTTGATGGCGGCGTTCATGAGCAGGATGCGCTCATCCAGCGTCGTTGAACTGCTGGCGTGGTTCAGCGACATTTGCGCCTGGTCGTTGACCTGGCCGCGGATTCCGGCGAGCTTATTATCCATTTCCTGCTGCATCTGTGCCAAGCGCTGGCTGTTAGGCAGAAGTTGCCGCGCGTGAGACAACAAGGCGCGGACGCTGGCGATCTGCGCCACCTGTTCTTCAAGCGTGCCGCCAATCGTATTCATGTTGACCGCGATCTGACCGTAGTCGCGTTGAATGCGCCGGATCATCTCCAGGCGCTCTTCCGTCTGAGGATCATTGGGCACGACGCGCAATGCGCCTTCATACTTGCGCAGCGCCTCCGTCCAATTGTCGTTCGCCATCAGCCGATCGCCGTCAGCCAATAACTCTCGTGCAAGCGCCAAATCCTGGATATCCAGCAGCGCCTGTTCTACATCTTTCCAAGTGAGGATGCCATCACGTTCGGCCAGCTCGCGCGCTTCGCGGTACAAACCAGAAGCCTGCTCATAGTTGCCGGCTCGCACTAACGAATTCGCGCGGTTATACGCCACGCGAGCCTCGAAGGGAATACGATGGTCGGGCACGATGCCGCGAATCAGGTTGTCTTCGGATTTCTCTCGGTATTCGAGGGCAGTGGGGTTGTTCGCCTGGATCGCCAAAATGCGGTTGGCGACATCAATTGTCTGCTGATACTCGCCCGAGTAATAATTCTCGGTCAATGACTTCAGCAGTTCATCTATCGCTGTTGACGCGGGTACGGAGCGTTCTTCCGCAATCGGCTCCGACCGTTGTCTCGGCTCTGCCTCACGCGGTGGATAGTCGCTGGTTCTGCGGTACGGCGATGGCGGCGGCGTTTCTGGGGCGGTCTCAGCCGCTGGCGGACGAGCAGTTGGGGCAGCGCGCTCACTTTTGTCTCTGGAAGGCGCTGAGCGGACGTCATGGCGATCAAATATTTCTTGCACACGCTGCTTCGCTTGGGCGCTGTGGGAGCCGGCTTGCTGCAAGAGGCTGATGGCATCGTCATTGCTGGCGTCCATTTGCAGGGCATCAGCCAGGATATCAATGGCTTCGTCGATATCGTCGTCGTCGCCTGCGATCTCAATGCGGATGCGCGCGCGCCGTACTAAACCACGCAGCGCGGCCGTATTGGGACGTATCTGCGTTGACTGATTTCCCGCGATTTCGGCAAACAATCCCTGCGCCATTTGCTCCAGGGGCGTATTCTTCGCCTCCATCAGCAAGTCGCGGGCTTCCTGCTCCAATTCGCTTAGTGCCTGCGGGTCAGTGGTCGCTCGCGCGCGCTGCCGTAATTCCTCTATTGCCCGCTGAAGGTCTTGCATAAATGGAAATCCTATAGTGGAGGTCCCGGCTCATGAGCGGCTGTCGGTGCGCTCGCGGCGGTCGTCAAACAAGACGAACGCCATACCAAGACGAGGGAATCTGTGATAGAGTTGGGCGAGATCAAAATCCGACTGCGGTCAACCAATTATGGCATCGTTTCAGCATATCAGACCCAGATACAAACTGATCTTATTCTATAACATCAAAGCCGAGAAACAAGACCAATACTATCGCTACATGCTGAGCAGCTTCGTCCCGGCGATACAAAAGTTGGGCGTCTACATGCATATGGTCTGGCATGTCGCCTATGGGGAGTACCCGCGGCGCAAGATTGAATTCGTCACAGAAAGTTCCGATATCTTGCGGCGGCTCTTTCTTAGTGACGAATGGGACGAACTGGAAAACAAACTCCGGCGCTACGTCGACGATTACGAACGCAAAGTGGTCGACTACCGAAACGGCTTCCAAGTGTAGTAACAAGCTATTCCAGGCTCCGCGGCAGCAACCCGGCCAACCCGGTTAGCCCGTTGTATTTCCCGCTCATGGCGCAAATCACACCCCGCTCTCGCTTGCAAATCACTGCGGTAAACGTAAAATGGACGATGAAGAAACGCGCCAATAATTGAGGCTCGAACAGAATATGAACCTGCGCGATTTAATGCCTTTCCTGGACGAATTGCCTGAGCACCTCCAGGACATCGCCCTCAACCTGATTCTTCTTGTCATCGCCGTGCTGCTGATACTTGTACTGCGCTGGCTGCTTACGGCTATACTGCTGCGTCCTCTGCGCGCCCTCACCCGGCGCACCGACAGCGAACTCGATGATGTGCTCCTGGAAGCGAGCATCTCTCCGCTGCGCATAGCCGTCGTCGGCGTTTCATTGATCGTCACGGTCAACTTGATCAGCTTTGGCAGCGAAGTTCAACAGATCGCCGAAACCTTCGGACGCACTCTGATTATCGCTGCGGTGTTCTATCTCATGATTAAGTTCCTTGATGTCGTCTCGCTGCGCCCCACGGCCTTCCACCATGTGACCGGTTTGACCATCCCGGAACGCTTGCTTCCCTTTCTGAATACTGTTGTCAAATTCCTGATAATCGCGCTGGGAGCGATATTTGTGCTGCAAGAACTTCACTTTGACGTGGCCGCCTTGATCGCGTCTCTCGGTGTGGTCGGTATCGGCATCTCGCTGGCATCGCAGGACACCGTCAGCAATATGTTTGGCTTCGCCGCCATCGTCTCAGACAATCCCTTCAAGGTCGGCGATTTCATAAAGACGCCCAACGTAACCGGCATTGTTGAATCGGTTGGCGTTCGGTCGACGCGGGTCCGCCAACTCGATCAGGCGCTGGTTACCGTACCGAATAATGTCTTGTCCAATGCAGTCGTCTTGAATTGGTCTCGCCTGGAAAAGCGCCGACTCGATATCACCCTGAATTTCACTTACAGCACGACATCCGATCAAATACGGGCGGCCGTCATCGAGATCCGCGACCTGCTGAAGCGCGCGGAGAATATCGATCCGGAGTCGGTCATCGTCCATTTTGTCGACCTAAGCTCCAGTTCGCTGGATGTCCGCGTCATTTGCCAGATACTGCTCGCCGATTGGAAGGAATTCACCGCGCTGAAGGAATCGCTTATGCTGGATATCATGAGCGTCTCTGAAGGCCTGGGCATCGACTTCGCCTTTCCAAGCCAATCTCTCTATATCGAGTCGACGCCGGAGGCAGCCGCCAGCCAAGCCCAATCTGACAATGATGATTCAAAGACCGGATCAAGCGAAACATGACCAGCGCGCTGATGTCAGCGATGCGCTTTACCGAGGCTGATCTGCAGGCGAATCGTCAGGGAACCCTTAGCCAAGCACAGGTCGAACGAATGAATAAGTCGCGCCGGCGCCATTCGGCAATCGCCGCTATTCTATTTGCCACCCTCGTCATCGCCGCCACCGGCTTGATCTTTGCCGGGCAGCGAAATCAAAACCAGATTCTCAGCGGGGCGGGCGCCCTGCTTATCGCGCTTAATGCAATACTTGTCGGCATCACTGGGCGCACATTCATGCGCGTCGGGGGCGATCTGCGAGCCGGCAATGTCGTAGAATTGGCTGGAGAGGTAGAGCGCGTCGTGCGCCGCGAACGGCAAGGCGACAACTATTTGATCCGAATCAACGGCGCCAGTATGTTCGTGACCAAGGATGTATTCTTGGGCTTTCGGCACCAGACGCGATATCGCATCTATCGCACTGCCCACGGCAATTTGCTGCTTTCCGCCGAGCCTCTTGACTGACCGCTTATGGTCTGCTCAGCAGGCAGCCGAAGGATTCTAAAGTCCGCTGCTGTATACTGTCGAAAGGCGTTAGTCGCGCTATGTTCATATTTGAGAGACTGAAACACCATTGAGGATTAGCATTGTTTAGACGACTAGAGACTCGGCATTGGCTGCCAATTCTCGTCTACCTGCTGGCTGCGCTTTACATTACGTCGCCTGTTATCGGCTCGTTTTCCACACGCTTCCTTGGCGGTGAGACGGGCGATGCCTATAAGATGGCGCGCCACGTCTGGTGGTACAAAACGGCGCTGCAAAACGGCGATGACATCTTCCAGCAGTCGCTGCTCGGTCACCCTGAGGGCTACCCCGCAACTCAACTCTGGGCGAATCCTCTGCAATTTTTTCCGATGTGGCTTTTCGCCTTTGTGATGCCGCTCGCTGCTGCCTACAACTTGGGAATAATCCTGACGCTCTTGCTCAACGGCTTGTCGATGTTGTTGCTGGCGCGCCGTTGGCTGTCGACGCAACATGAATTCCCGGCCATTCTCGCCGGTCTGGTCTTTATGATATTCCCGACTATACAGGGACATCTATTTGATGGGCACGCCGGATTACTGGTGCAATGGCCCGTACCGCTCTTGATCATATTCCTCTTCGAATTTGCTGGCTCAGGCGGCTCGCGTCGGCTTGTCGGCGCAGTGGTCTTTTTCCTGCTGGCGGCGCTGGGGCACACTTTGCAGATACTCTATTTGCTGGCGCCACTGACTTCACTTTTTCTGCTGGCACGCTTGCATCGGCGCGATTATCTCGGCGCTGCGAGGCTTATAGCAGTTACCGTGGCCGGTTGCCTGGTTCTGCTGCTTTACCTCTCACCGATTCTGGTAGAGTCCTTGCAACGTTCAACGTCAAGCGCCAGCGGGAGCCAAGTGCGTCAAAGCATCGATTTCCTTGACGTGCTGACCCCCGTCTCCGCCAATCCGTTCTGGAACCAATTCGCGACCAGTGCCAGCGATTTGCCGGCGGCAGGCTTGGGAGCGGTCGCAAACTACGTTGGAATCCTCGCAGGCTTCCTGGCGCTTTTGGGCATTGTCTCGCGGCGGGAGGCACGTTGGTGGCTGTTAGTTGCTATCGTGGCCTGGGTCTTGGCCTTGGGTCCGGTCCTGAAGGTTCATGACCAAGCGATCACCGCATTCATTGCCGGTTACGAGGCTGTCGTTCCTTTGCCCTATGCCTTCCTGATGAATCTCCCGGTGTTTGAACTGGCGCGGTCGCCAGGCAGGTTCATGTTTCTCTTTGTGGCTATGTTCGCGCTATTGGTCGGATTCGGCGCCGCCACTTTTTGGTCCAGTCGATTCGTCCAGCGGCGTCATCGTTATGCGCAAAAGGCACTGGCAATCGTTATTGCGCTTTTGCTGATCGAGGACTACAAATACTTCAACGAATTCCCCACTGTACCGGCTGAGATACCGCAAGAGATTATTCTCCTCAACCAGCGACGAGGCATCCGCGCCATCTATAATGCGCCTTATGACAATTCGCTGGCGGCCAAAGAAGCGATGTATTTGCAGACTGCGCACGGCAAGCCGCTCATCGCCAGCCATGATGACCGTGCCGGGACCGCGGACACCGCTCGCCTGGAACTCTTAGCCAGTTTCCGCCCATCGCTGCTGACGAACGCCGATGCCGATGTGGTCATCTTCAACAAGGCGCACGCTACTAGAAGCGTGCAGCTGGGTCTTTTGCAACGGGCGCGTCAGTGGCTGGGTGAGCCATTTTATGAAGATCAGCGTTACGCCGTTTTCGACACGCCGTTTTCACCGGAGCAGACACCTAAACTGCATTCAACTAAATGGGATGGGCAGACACATGTGACTTATATCTACAAAGAGCAGCCCGGCTGGATGGAGTTTAGCGCAAACTTGGAAGCGGTCAGTCGTCGTGTTCACTTGTCACTAAACGGTACGCCTTTGGAAACGCTGCAAGTCAATGGCAGGATTCCGGTGTCCATCCCTCTGCCAATCGCGCGCAATGGCTATCATACTTTTCGCATCGCGCTCGACCCGCCTTGCCCCGACCGTATCGATACCCAGCTCTTGTTCTGCCAGGCGGTTACCGTGGACAATGTGAATACCCGCGTGCTGACGAACGGCGCTATCTACGATCCCGTACGCATCGCCGACGGTATCGTGCTGGCGGGATATTACCTGCCGAAGCAATTCGAGGACGAAGTGGCTATCCGCCTGTGGTGGCGATTTGAATCCGACCGCACAACCAACGATGTGCGCTTCGTCCACATCTTGGACGAGAATGGACTGCCCGTGCAAGACCGCCCGGAAGATCACTCATTCGGCGAGATCGCAGCGGGAAGCGAATTGACGGAAACTCTAAAATTGGACACGACCACATTGGCGGAAGGCGAATACAACGTGTTGACGGGCTGGTACGAGCTGCCCTTTGCTATTCGTTACGATGTGCTGACAAACGTGGATGGCGCGCAAAACGATACGATAGTGCTAGGCACAATCCGCGTTCGCAACTGACGCCGCGTCAGTGCAGGCGAATCTGGCAAATACTTCCGCAAGATTTGTGCGCTACTCTGCTTTTGACAAAACCCGGAAATAGAGAGGCTGATCAATGAAACGAGCCGCGGGATTCGTCCTGGCACTCTGCCTGGTGGTTTTACCATCGGTCGGCGCGCTCGATTATGACACCGCCAATTATCGCAAGACTATGATTCAACTGCTTGGCGCCACCCATGACGCGACTCGCGGACGCGCCGTCGATCTTGGTGTCTATGACGCCATTGCTTCTATCCCGATACCCTGGTCTACGAGCCATAGGGTCTTAACTGTACCGTTGTCGCTTAGGTTTCCCCTTGCGCTTCACGAGATTGGGCGGCATTTCCAGATCGTGGAAGCGACCCTCTCCTGTCGATGAGAGGCGGTGCACTGAGCGGCCGGTATGCGGGTTAGATTTGGTCGAAAAGTGGTACTCGCCAATACGATTTTGCAGCGTCCGGCGACCAAACAGCGACGCCATGCGCGTTCCTCTCGAATGGAAGGCATCGCGCACTGAATCGTGGCTGGCGAGTCTGTGATCATCTGCCGTTGCCGGATAAGCATCGGCATGCTTTTCCGCGTAACTGATGGCGCGCATGTCAGCTACGTATCGAGTCGCGATAGTCAAGCCTAGGAATGCGCCGACAAGGAAACCGAGAGATTCACCACCTGCGCCCAGCAGAGCCGCGCCAATGAGAGCGCTAATGCTGACGCTGACAGCAAGAAAAGCTACTGATATAGACAGCGTACGCAGCATGCTCAGATATCTCCGCTACCGGCGGATTGCTCATCGTCGCGAAATAGCACTTGAGCTTTTCCTGTATCCGATTCGAAGTTAGCGCGGTATGCTCCCCTAGCCAAGTTTCGCCGCGCCGTCGTGATCAGATTGTCGTCATGGATGCCGGCCGCCTCGTATTCGAAGGATGGCGTTGAAGCGCCCGCGCCTTTGCGCATTGCGATCAACACCCCTAGGCTCGCCCCGAGCAAGGCGCCGGTAATCACGCCTTCGGGCAAGCCTTCCGCGAGCAGGTGGATAGCGCTCGCACCGATAATAGCGCCGATGATGGCGTACAAGACAAGTCTGATCATATCGCTGGCTCAGTCGCGAAGGCTTTCGCTAGACTCCTTCGTTCTTACCTGTACGGCGTTGAACCGTCCGCGTAGCGGTCCATCTTTCCGTGAATCGATCCGACCTTGATTGAGTCGCCCATATTGCTGCCGGGCGCGAACTTGTTGAGAGTCTGTCTTCGTCCTTCGCGCTCATGCGCAAGACGTAAGGCTTTTTCCGGATATCGGCGGGCAACGCGATACGCTTCAATACGCATTCCGAAATAGGCGCCGACCAGCGCTCCAATGACCGCGCCACCGACTGCTCCTTCGCGCATGAAATCGGAAGTGACGAATCCTGCAACCGCGCCGATGACCGCGCCGAGCAGGGCGGAGACGATGATGTGGCGGAGAAAGTTTCGCATGGTGGGTTGTCCTTATATGTTGCAGATTTCACGGACTTGGGCGTCCTTCAATTCAAACCATTCGCCGCGCTTCCGACTCTCGGCGTAACGCTGGTGTAGTTGCCATTCGAGCGTTGGCGCGTCTTACGTGTCTATGATGGCGACAATGTCCGAGGTTCCCGGCAAGATGGATCGAATCTCGTTCAAACGTCGTTCCGGATTGTTCGTTCTGCCAATCTTATAGCGTTTACTGAATTCAACATCTTGAATCACATAAATGTAACCTGCCGGATGAGTCAAGGTAGGTAGATCAACAGGATCGCCAAATTGGCAGCGAAGCGGATGAGTAAATATGCTCGGAAGGACGAACGCCAAAACGAACAGAGATAAGAGGGCTCCTGTGATCGCACCGAATACTCTGCTTTTGCCCAGAAGCAGAGCCAATCCCACTCCGGATAATGCGCCAATCATGGTCGCCATAATGACGCTTGCGCCAAGTTGCCACGCTAGCAACGTCCCGAAAACAGTGAACGCGCAGACGAAAGACATACGTTTCATTCGAGGTACTCCTCTATAACAAGTACGTTAATAGGCAGCCTAGCGTTGCTCAATCTTCGCAACGGGCCCAGTTTGGGGGTACGAGTCAACACTGCATCTCATGGGACACCAGCCTACCGAATTGATCCCTACCCCCGCCGCGCGAAGAAAGCCTGCATGATCCCCCGCACCTCATCCGAGACCAGCCGCTCGCCGATCATGCCCAGTTCAATCTCCATTGCCTCCTGCACCGCCTGCGCGCTGCCCCGCCGCAGCAGCATCTTGGTCTGTCGCAGCGCCTCGGGTGGTTTGGCCGCCAGCTGTTCCGCCTTCGACCAAGCCAGTTCGTCCAGTTCGCCAGGCACGACCACCGCGTTCACGATGCCGCATTCCCGCGCCTTGTCCGCTGTGAAAGCCTCGCCCAGCATCAGCAGCTCGGCCGCCCGACTGTAGCCCAGAATGCGCGGCAGCAGATAAGTCGATGCCGCTTCCGGCAGCAAGCCCAGGCCGATGAAGGCGAAGTTGAAGCGCGCGTCCTCCACGGCGTAGACCAAATCGCAATGCAGCAGCATGGTCACGCCGACGCCGACCGCCACGCCATTAACCGCCGCCACGATCGGCACTTCCGCTGTCGCTATCGCCTTGATGAAGCGCGCCGCCGAATCCGAGCCCGGGTCCTGCAAGAAGCTGTGCAGGTCATTGCCGGCGCAGAAGCTGTCGCCGCTGCCAGTGAGATACATGACGTGGATGTCAGTATCGGCGTTAGCGCGTTCGATGGCTTGGCGCAGGGCATCATACATGGCAGGTGTCAGTGCATTTTTCTTCTGTGGCCGGTTGAGTTGGACGCGCAGGATGTGGTTGGTGTAGTCGATGAGTATGTTGGTCACAGAAGTCTTCCTTGTGATTGTGGCGAGGGCTGCATTACAGTCCCCACAAGCCAATCTAAAAGCTGCAAGCTGATGCAAGCTGCGCGGAATTCAGGTGAAAGGTCTCTGTACCTGCCGCAAAATTGCGAATTCTTTGTGCCTCGAATGCAGCATGTATCGCCGATTCAAGTTGAAAAACATTGTTCGTCGAGATTATGCACGTAAGTTCGCCTTGCCGCCTACAGTCTTATTTAGCTTATACTGTGTGCGTTTGAGCCGCTGTGATGGATTCTTCGTGAAACCAATTTTGTAAAGCTTTTTGCTGGAGACCTTTTTCACTTCCACGACTACACAAATCCACCCTTGGGGTTCGCGCTCTTCGGCACTCGCAATGAGTTAGAGAAGCTTGCACGCGAGATATTAGCTTCCTCCCGCTCGTAGCGCGTAGTTTTCACTTGCAACAAGGCTACTATGCGAAGAACCGGCCCACATTCCTAATAAATGAGGGCTACACCTCCCCCAGCAACTCCAAAATCCGCGCCACCCGCTGATCATAACGGTGATGCGCCAGCACATGCCGCCGAGCCGCCGCCGCGATACGCAGCCGCTCCTCATCGCGCGCCAGGTAGTAGCGCACTTTCTCATGCAAATCCTTGATGTCGCTGAAGGTGACCAGGTGCTCGCCAACGGTAAAATGCTGCGAGACGCCCGGGCGATCATCGACGATTTGGAAGGCGCCCAGCGCGGCGCTTTCGAAGAGGCGCAGATTGACGCCGTAGCGCATCGTATCGCCGTGCGTATTGATGCAGATCTTGACTGAGGACAGCACCTGCAGCATGCCTTCGCCCAGTGCATAACCGCGGTGGAATGGCGCCAGAGATGCCGGCACATCATGCACGCTCCAAATGCCCAGGTCGAAGTCGCGCAGGCTCTCCAGCGCTGCCACGCGCTCGCTGTATAGATTGTTCGGCGCCAGTGTACCCACGAAGCCTAAATCGCATAGGTATTCATTCGGCACATCTGTTATGGGCTGGGGAACATGAAACTCGGGATCAATGGCGACATAGGGCAGGCAGGCCACCTGCTTCGCGCCCAGCTCTCGCCACTGCGCGCCGTGATAGAGGTCATTGACCAGAACCAGGTCATAGAGGGGCGCGGCCGCCCGCTCGTTTTGGTGCGAGAATACGATGGGTGAGTCGCCATGAATGAAGAGGATTTTGCAGTTGTGCTCGCGCTTGAGACGGTCGAGTGTGTCGGGCAGAATCTCGCGATTGCCGCCCGAAAGCCAGATTAGATCGGGTTTGTAGCGTCGCGCCTGCTCCAGCAATAGGCGATTGCGGCGCTGCAGATCGGGTTGCAGCTGTGGCGGGATTCGCTGCATCAGCCCGGCGATGAGTTTGCCAGGCGTCAACGATGTCCGAAAGAGATCATTGCTCAGGCTGGCAATGTCGCGTTTGCCGAATCCGGCCAGATTCCGCCAGAACACTTCCATATCGTAACCCGCCTTACGAAAGGCGCGTTCCCAAGTGAATAGTTCCATGCTGCGGGGAAAGAGGGGTGTCGGGGCTCCGTCGGCGGCGGCTCGAATCGCTTCCGCGAGTTCTTGGGGATGATGGAGTGACGCGATGACCAGCAGCCGGCGTTTCCCGCGGCGCTCATGAGTAGACCGCTGCTCCGCCCGCTGCATGGTTTTCCTTGCTCTCTTGCTTAAGAAACGATTGCCCGCCGGTCTAGACCGATTTCAGGTCCAGCAGCCGCAGCGGATTCTCTATCAACTCGCGTAAGTGATTCATGAAGGCTGCGCCCTCAGCGCCGTTGCTGACGCGATGATCGATGCTCAGCGTCATATTCATGCGCGTGCCTACGCCGAGCGATCCGTCTGCCAGCACCACCGGTACCCGCTGCGATGACGACACCGCCAGAATACCCGCCTCAGGCGAGCTGATGATCGCCGAAAACTCTTTGATATTAAAAGGACCCATGTTGCTGATGGTGAAGGTCGCGCCGCGAATATCGTCCGGCTTGATTCGTCCGTTGCGGGCGCGCTCATACATCGCCTTGTTGTCCACCGCCATTTCGCTGAATGCCACTGTGTCCGCATCGTGGCAGACCACATTGACCAAGCCATTCTCGGGCAAGGCGACGGCGATACCGATATTGACCCGCTCATGCCGAACGAAGCGGTCGCCATAGTAGTGCGTGTTGAGATTCGGGAACTTGCGCAGTGTCAGCGCCAGCGCCTTGATCAGCATATCGTTTACGCTGACCTTGATGCCGCGCTCAGCCAGCGCGCCATTGATCTCCTTGCGCATTGCCAGCAGTGGTTCAACATTGACTTCGACGGTGACATAAAAATGGGGCGTATTGCTTTTGCTGCGAATGGTGCCATCAGCGATTGCCCGGCGCATCCGTGACAGCGGGATGACCTCGACATCTTCCTCCGGCACTTTGCCCCAGGTCGCTTGCCCACCGGTGGAAGCCGGGGCGGGAGGCGTCGCCGGTAGCGGCGGCAGCGTCGTCTGCTTCGAAAGATTCTCGACATCGGCTTTGACTATCCGGCCGCCAGGACCTGTGCCTTGCACGCGGCCAAGGTCGATGCCTTTATCCGCAGCCATGCGGCGCGCCAGAGGCGAAGCCTTGGTACGGCCGTCGGTTGCCGCATTCATGCCGTTCGCTGCCGTCTGCGGTTCCGCGTCCTCGGCCGCAGGCGCATCGGTTTTAGGGGGATCTTCGGGGCTTTCGGTGCTTTCACCTTGGGCGCCAATGACCGCAATCACGGTGCCTTCGCCAAGCTCATCGCCCGGTTCGGCGCGCAATTCTAGCAATTGACCGCTGCTGCCGGCTTCGATCTCGACGGTCGCTTTGTCGGCCTCGAATTCGGCAATGATATCATTCGCGCTGACGGCGTCGCCAATATCTTTCAACCAGTTGATCAGCAAGCCATCCATGGTGAGCTTGACTTCGTGCGCCATTTACACAATCTCCTTGACCGCATCCACGACCTTCTGCGCGTTCGGCAGCGCCAGCAGTTCGATCTCCTTCGAATAGGGCAGGGGCACATCTTCGGCGGCGACCCGCTTGATGGGCGCGTCCATGTAATCGAACATATTCTCTTGCAATTGCGCGGCGATCTCACTGCCGAAGCTGTACATCGGCAGCGACTCTTCCACGATGACGCAGCGATTGGTCTTCTTGAAGCTTCGGTAAACCAATTCCATATCCAGCGGACGCAGCCAGCGCAAATCGACCACCTCGGCTTCCACGCCATCTTTCGCCAGCGCGCGCGCGGCCTGCAGCGCCCAATCGACGCCGCGAGCATAAGCCACCAGCGTGACATCGCCCCCCTCGCGCTTGATATCGCCCTTGCCGATGGGAATAAGGTAATCCTCATCCAGGTCGTCCGGCATCGGGCTCGGCTTGGGGTAGAGCGCGATACTCTCGGTGAAGAGCACCGGGTTGTCATCGCGGATCGAGGCTTTCAGCATGCCATAGGCATCCAGCGAGTTGGATGGGCAGCCAACGTAAATTCCGGGGAAATGAGCGAAGATCGGCTCCGGCGCATGCGAATGCGAGGCGGTGGCTTGATTGCCCCAGCCGCTCGCCGCCCGATAGACCAGCGGCGCCTTGAACATGCCGTCGAAAAAGTAGCGTACTTTCGCGGCGTGATTGGCGATGGCATCCAGCGCCAGGAAGGCGAAGTTGATCGTCATGAATTCCGCTACGGGCCGCAGTCCCGCCATCGCCGCGCCTACCGCCACGCCACCGATCGCCATCTCGCTGATCGGCGTATCACGAACGCGCCGCTCGCCAAATTCCTCAAGGAAGCCGCGCGTTACGCGGTGGGTGCCCTGCCAATAAGCCACTTCTTGGCCCATCACAAAGACATTCTCATCACGGTGCATCTCTTCTCGCAGCGCCCGGCGGATTGCTTCCCGCATGGCGACATTTCTAACTGCCATTGTACGTACCTTCTTCTGTCAACTCCGATATTCGTCAGCCACGGAGCCTAGTCATCTTGTGTAAGCACGTTAGCCATTTTCGCTGCCGCCGAGCGGCTTATTCGATGGATATCCGCAAGGTCTTCTGTGCCTGTTATTGTCCGCTTGCTCGCATCAGTCGATGCCGGCGCCGATGCTGTGTTCAGTCTTGTGTACCAATTCTGATGGGACGTAGGTATTCCGCAACAAATCTTGATAGCTGCTCGGCAATTCGCTGGCTTCGGCGAATTTCACGGACTCCGCCACAATGCGCTTTGCCTCGGCTTCATGCCCCGCCAGGACCTCAGCTACGTCGCCGTATTTGCTTTCAATGCAATCTCGCAGAATCTTGATCGGCTCGCGCGTCGCCATCCACTCTTTCAGCTCGGCCGACATATCCTCGCGGGCGTCATACTGCTTGTCCGAGACGCCGTGCCCGCGATAGCGATAGGTCACATGCTCGATGACAGCGGGACCATGCTGTCGGGCGTACTCAACCGCCTTCGAGGCGACCGCGTAGACTTCCAGCGCATTCTGCGCGTCCACGCGCCCGAAACTCTTGATGCCATAAGCTTCCGCCTTGCGATGCAGCTCAACCTGACCACTGGCGCGTTCGACTTCGGTGCCCATGCCATAACCGTTGTTTTCGATGATCCAGATGACCGGCAGATCCCAAATGGCGCTCATGTTGAGCGACTCATGGAAGTATCCGTTATTCGTAGCGCCATCGCCAACATAAGTCATCGTCACATCGTCGGTGCCCTTGTAGCGGGATTCCAGGGCGATGCCGGCCGCCAAGGGCAAGTGCCCGCCGACAATGGCATAGCCGCCCCAGAAATTGTGGTCCTTGGAGGCGAGGTGCATCGAGCCGCCTTTGCCGCCGCTGCTGCCGGTCTTCTTGCCCATCATTTCCGCCATGACCGCGTTGGCGTCCATGCCCAAGATGAGCGCGATGCCGTGGTCGCGGTAGGCGGTGATGACATGGTCGGTTTTGCGCAGCGCCGCCATCGAGCCGACGCCACTGGCTTCGTGACCGCTGTAGAGATGCAAATAGACGCCAGTGATGCGTTTCTCCTCGTAAAGCCGATGGCAGGTTTCTTCAAATTCCCGTATCAGCACCATTTGCCGATACCAGTCGAGGAGCATCGCTTTTGTAGGTGACCTCATGCAGTTTCCTTCGTCGCTGCCTGACAATATCCGCTACGGTTAAGTCGGCGATTATAACATAGGTAAATGGTGTTTTTGTATTCTGGCTTTTTGCGCCGCTTGACAGACGGGGAAAATGATCATATAGATCAAGTGTGCGAAAATCATCCTGCCCGGTCGTCGGTTTATCCAAAAGCGAGACAAACAAGATGCGCCAAGTGCCTTTGTCACCCGAGTTTGCTGGCGCGGATGGTGTGCCGGCAAAGCCCTTTGTCAAGTGGGTCGGCGGCAAACGGAATCTGCTGCCGGAGCTTTTGTCACGTATGCCAACGGTATTCAACAATTACTACGAACCCTTTGTCGGTGGCGGTGCCCTATTTTTCGCTCTTCGTAACAAACAATTACTTAATATTACGGGGGGGGGGGGGGGGATTTTCCTCAGTGACATCAATTTTGACTTAATCAACACTTACCAGGTCATCCAGCGCGATGCCGAACCACTCATCAGCAAACTGCAATGCCACGCCCGAAACCACAGCCACGACTATTATTACGACATCCGAAAGCAGCACGATCTCGAAGACCGCATCGAGATAGCCGCCCGCTTCATTTACCTCAATAAAACCTGCTACAACGGCTTGTGGCGCGTCAATAGCAAAGGCGAGTTTAACGTTCCTATGGGCAGCTACAAGAAGCCCAACATTTGTGACGAAGAGAATTTGCGCGCCTGCCATACCGCTTTGCAGGGAGTGGATGTCCGCAAGCGCGATTTCCGCGAACTGTATGCAGGTGAGGATGATTTTGTTTATTTCGACCCACCTTATCGGCCGTTGGATAAGACCTCATTTACACGCTATGCCAAAGATGATTTCGGCGAGAAAGAACAGACCGCACTGCGCGATCTGTGCCTCGCGCTGCATGACTGGGGCGCCAAGTTCATGCTCTCGAACAGCGATACCTCCTCCACGCTCTATCAAAACCCGATTTTCAAAGTCGAAATCGTAAAAGCGCCGCGCTTTGTCAATTCTAAAGCGACTGGGCGCGGCGCTGTCAACGAATTGCTGATAATGAACTTCTAGGAGGTAACGTGACTAAATCGCAGGGTGGAAAAGCGAATATGACTGGCAACCGCCTTGAGCAAACAATTGAGTCTTTGCTGCGGAATTGCGGCTATGAAAAATACCGAAATAAGCAGGAATTGGGACTAATGGCAGAAGCGGAAAAACCGGTCTATTGCACTCAAGTTAAGATAGGAAGCAACATCTACGATACTGCGCTCAAATGCGATTTTCTTCTTTTTCACCCTCAGAAATGGCCCAAAGGGCTGGTCATCGAGGCGAAATGGCAGCAAGTTGGTGGTTCAGTTGACGAGAAATACCCGTTTCTTGTCCTGAGCATCCGCAAGTCAATCTTCGAAACAATTTTGCTGTTGGATGGGGGCGGCTATCGGCCAGGCGCCGAAAAATGGCTCCGGCGGCAAACTGACAGCAAGCTGCTCCAGGTATTCAATTTGTCCGAGTTCATCATCTGGGTCAACCAAGGCAACCTCTAGCTACTCCCCGCCGTCCCCATCCCCCAGCAAGCCAGCCACCACAACCACAAGCGCCGAACCCAGCGCGCCCACCAGGATGCCGCCGATGACGGGCAGTTTCACCAATCCGGTAATGCCGACTATCGTCACCAGCAGCGACCCGACAAAGCCACCGACGATGCCTAACACGATATTGCCCAGCAAGCCGTAGCCCTTGCCCTGCAGCAGCTTGCCAGCCAGGTAGCCGCTCGAGCCCCATACCAGCAGCGAAATCACCAAGCCGATCAATCTGCCCAGCATGCCCGGCAAGAGCAGCAGCACGATCATCAAGGCGAGCATAATGCCGACGCCGATTTTGAATTTCATCCCATTTGCCTCCGTCAATCACATTCCCCTAGTATACGCGTATTCGTACGCCGCGGTTGCTGGCTCGTGCTGACACTTCGCAATTTCGTTCGTCTTACAGTATTATGTGGCTGATAAAATACTGGATATACGCACGAAGTAGAGCACTGACATGATTGAAGCTTGGGAAGACCGGGTGCCAGAACTGACGCCTGAGAACTTCATCAATCGCGAATTGAGCACGATAGACTTTCAAAAGCGCGTACTGGCATTGGCGGAGGACGAAACGACCCCGCTGCTGGAACGCGTCAAGTTTATCGCCATCGTCGGCAACAACCTCGATGAATTCTACATGGTCCGTGTCGGCGCCTATTTTCAGCGGCTTGAACTAAACAATCCGCAGACGCGCCCGGACGGCACCACGCCCACGCAATTGCTGCGCCGTATTCACGAAGAAGTCTCCGCGCTGATCGCCCGGCAACGACGGTTGCGGCGGGAAGTCTTTGAGCTGCTGGCGAAAGAGGACGTCCACTTCATCCAAACCGGCGACCTCAGCCCGGACGAGCGCGATGCCATCAGCTATTACTTCCGCGCCGAGGTCTTCCCGGTGTTGACGCCGCTGGCGGTTGACCATGCGCGCCCCTTCCCATTCATCTCCAATCTGAGCCTGAATCTGGGGGTTTACCTCGATCGGGACAATGATGACGGGGCCAACGGCATAGACTTCGCGCGCATCAAGGTGCCGGTCCCAGTTCTGCCGCGGATCGTCCGCCTCGAAACGGTGATGACGAATTATACCGGTACAGACCACGAGGGCGATCACTTCCTGTGGATGGAAGACATCATCGCCGACTACCTGACGGACCTGTTTCCCGGCATGGAAATCCGCGAAGCCTTCCCATTCAGAATCTTGCGCAACGCCGATATTGACTATGAGCACGAGCAGGACGAAGACTTGCTGGATGTCAAATCGATAATCGAGCAGGGCGTGCGCGAACGGCGTTTCGGCTCAGTGGTGCGCTTGAGTGTGCCGGCGGGTATCAGCGACCGCATGCTCACCCGCTTGATGGACTCGCTCGAAGTGCCCTCCAATCGAGAAGTCTTCCGCATCAACGGCAAGCTGGGTTCAGCCGACCTGTTTGAAGTGCTGCAAGTTGATCGCCCCGACCTCAAGGATCCTCCTTATTCGCCGCGGATAGCGAAGCCATTTTCCCAAACTTCGGATTACTTTGAGGTCATTCGCAAGCAAGATGTCATCGTGCATCATCCCTATGATTCCTTCACGTCCGTTGAGGACTTCTTCAAGCGGGCAGCGCGCGACCCGGATGTCCTGGCGATAAAAACTACGCTTTACCGCGTCGGCAAGAATTCGCCGGTGGTCAATGCCTTGATGGAAGCCCGCGACAACGACAAGCAGGTCACCGTCCTGGTCGAGCTTAAGGCGCGATTCGACGAGGAGAACAACCTGGAATGGGTGACGGCGCTGGCGGAGAAGGGCGTACACGTCGTCTATGGCGTGGAAGAACTGGCGGTCAAAACGCACGCCAAAGTGTCGCTTGTCGTCCGCCGCGAACGCGACGGACTGCGGCGTTACGTGCACCTGGGCACCGGCAATTATAACGCGACGACTGCGCGCCTCTACGCGGATATCGGCTTATTCACTTGCGACGAGCAAATCGTTGATGATGCCTCGCGCCTGTTTAATCGCCTGACGGGCTACGCGCCCGAGACCAAGTACAAGCGTCTCTTGCTCGCGCCTGAATACCTGAGAGAAAGAATGCTGGCTTTGATCGACAATGAGATCGAAGCGGCGCGGCAAGGCTTGGACGCCCGGCTAATCTTCAAGATGAACCAACTGGAAGAAGACCAGATCATTCAAAGACTGTATCAAGCATCGCAAGCCGGCGTGAAGATAGACCTGATTGTGCGTGGATTATGCTGCTTGCGCCCCGGCGTGCCCGGCTTGAGCGAAAACATCAGCGTCAAGAGCATAGTAGGCCGCTACCTCGAGCACAGCCGCATCTACTACTTCCGTAATGCGCCCGAGCATCAGCAGCTCTACATGGGCAGCGCCGACCTCATGCGGCGCAACTTGCTCAATCGGGTGGAAGTGGTCTTCCCCGTGCTGGATCCGCGGATTCAATGGCGGGTGCTGCGCATCTTGCAGACTGATCTGCTGGATGTGAAGAATTCCTGGATTCTCCGCAGCGATTGCAGCTATGAACGCTCATGGGATGCGACCGACATGCAGGCTTTTGATTCCCACGTGGCCTTCATGCAAGACAGCTTCGGCGTCTGCGACACGCCCTGATAGTGCCCTGAGTGTCTGCCTAGCGGATGACTATCTCCTGTCCAGGGAAGATCAAGTTGCCGCGGTTGCCCAGGTTATTGCGCCTGATAATGTCCTTCGCGCTGACCCTATAAGCGACCGCGATCATGTTAATGGTATCGTTCGGCTGCACGACATGGATGATGGAGCCATCCGGCTGTGCAGGCTGCCGCTGCACTGGGAAGGCGTTAGCCACCTGCCGTTGCGCTGGGAGCGCGGCAGCCTGCTGAGCGGGTATGCATTCAGCCGCTGGCGGACCGTCGAAGGTATCAACCGTCCCCAGCACTCGCCCGCCCAAAGCATGGTCGATAACGATGTGATGCACCTTGCCTTGCCAGTTCGGTCCCATCGAGGCGATGATATAGCGGCGCGGCACGGGCCATTCTTTGACGAAGTCGGGGTCTTTCATCAGCTGCTGGAAGACCTCGGGTACGAGTCCGTTGCGCAAGGCGGTCCGTCCGTCTAGCGAACAGGCCACCATGCCCTGTGCCACCGCTTCGACCTGCCGCTGCGTGGCGGAGAAGATGAAGAAGCCCTCGCTTTCCTGCGTGATGCCCCAGACTACGACCTCGGGCGGTTGCCCCCTCAGGCGGCAGAGCAAGCCGATGGCGCCTAAGCGAAGGCAATCGCCCTCTGGTCCACTGGATAGGGCGTTGGCGCTTGGCTGGGCTGCTCTGAGGCTAGGAGTATTTGGAAGGGCGGGCGGTTCTGGGGTCTGGGGGAGATCTATGCTGCTGCAGGGCCCGGTGCTGTTGTCAGTGAAGGCGCCGGAGATGTTCGCTGGGGTGTTGTTCTCGAAGGTGATGCAGCCGTTCAGTTCGATGGCGCCGCCGGCATTCCGCAGCAGCCCTACGCCGCCATGATTGTTGCGAAAGATCGTATCCGTGAAGCTGGAAAAACCATTGCGATAGACGCCATAGGCGAGCAGCACCGACCTTGATGTATCAAACGCGGTAGAGTTGTTCTCAAAAAGCGCATTGGTGAAGCGGGCCTCTCCCATATTGATAATGCCATCGTTGACATCGGTCATCTTGAAGCGATTCGCCCTTATGCTCCCAAAATTCATCATTCGCAGTCCTGCGAAGGCGACATTGTTCAATTCGAGGGTGCTGGTGGCAGCGATGTACAAACCTGTAGTATTTAAGCTGGTGCTGATGGTATAGCCATTGCCCTCGATGCGAATGATCACATTTTCCGAGATATAGAGCCGCCTGGCCAAGACGCAATTGGCGGTCAAGCGGTAGGTCGCCGAGACGTCCAAATTGCCGAACGCCGGTAAACCGCAGGGCATGATTTGCGGCGGAACCACGGTTTGACCTCCGTTGCCAATCGCGCCGCTGCAAAGACCCGTGCTATTGTCCGTCCAAGTGCCAGTGCCTTCGTATACATCGTAAGGCGCGTTGCCGGACAGGGTCAAGCAGCCGTTGGTGGTGAGCGAGGCGCCGGGCAGGATCCCAATGGCGCCGCCGCCGCCTAAATTGTTGTGAACAACGACATTGTTCAGCGTCCAATTGCTGTTTCCTTGGAGGTGCAAAGCGCTTCCATTCCCGCCCAAAGAATAATGATCTGCTATATTCCATGCCAAGAGCACATTGTTCAGGCTAACTTGGCGGGCCAGCAGCATTGGTCCACCAAAGGCACGGGTAAAAGTTGCTTGATTGGCATCCAAAGTGCCGACGTGTATCACATAGGTGCGGGCGACAAAGCCGCCGTTGATGGTCACGTCGTTCAAGTTCAAAATGCCTGCCGAACCAAAAAACAAGCCAAAGGCGCCACCCGAGATGATATGCCCAGCGCCATTGATCGTCACCTCAACCATTGGATCCGCGGTTGGAATGCTGAGCGTGCCTGTCAGGACGCAATTGGCGGTCAGTGTGTAGACGGCGGATTGCCATATAGTTCCCTGCGCCGGCAAGCCACAAGCCGCAACCGGCGGATTAGGGTCTTGCCCTTTTGCGGGCGCGCCCGCGAATAGGACGCAAAACAACAAGATGAAGAGACATCTCTTAAAATTCATGGTGACAAATCCAATCATGCGCTGGATAGCAAAAAGTCAGACGAGCGGGGGGGGGGGGGGGCATTCTCTGAGATCATAATAGAGAACATTATAACATGTCACCGATGTCGCGCAAACTTAATTTTCGATACACTGCCATTGTCCGCGAGGGTTGAGAGGCGGAATGATGGGATTGGATCGCCTAGCGAACTCGCGGGAAGGTGTATTGCACGGTGTAGGTGAGCGCTTCTTCTTCACCGGGCGCGACCTGGATGCGAAATTCGATCGTTGAGGCCTCGAGTTTCTCGAATGACGCCGAACTCTCGATGATTTCCCAATCGCTCCAGCGATAGAGCCGCTCTGGAATGCGGATCTCAACGACTTCTGCGTCCTTTCGGTTGCGCAAACGAATCTCGAAGCTCTCCTTCACGACGGTGCGCGATACCGTCTCGAAATTCGTCTGTGTCCGCTCGCCAACCAGATCAAAGGCTTTGCCCAGCAGAATCTGCACATCTTCGCCTTCGGGGCTGTGGTCAATCCGATTCTCGCCGATCAGCAAGCCCGCGCCATCGACGTCTTGTTGATAGACGCGGATGCGCCCGGCCGGAAGATCTGCGCTCAAGCCGCTTTCCTCGCCGGTGTTGAATTCGAGGAAGGTCAGGACATCGCCACTTCCGATAACGTTGCCTTCGGCATAATCGAAATCGACAGGTGAGAAATATCCGCTGAACTGCGGCGAGCCGTCGAAGACGAAGAAGCTCGTGGACGCGATATTGGCGCCAGTGACGAATTCGATCTGCTTGGTCTCGTTGTCTTTGATCGACACCGAGCGCGCCACTTCGTAGAGCTGATACTCGAATAGTTCGCGCTGTTCCACACGTGGCGCTTGTTCTTCAGCCATGTCAAAAACCATCGCCCGCGATTCAGGGAAGACCGGCTGCGGCGGTTCAATCCGGTTGAGATCGCCGGCGACCAATTTCAGGCGGGCATCATTGAAGGCGCGGCCGCTATCGTTATTCAGCGTCACCCAGCCTTTCAAGTCCAGCGCCGTTTCATCGTCATTCAAGAGCAAGTTGTAATCGGCGGTCCAATTCATCCCGCCGGCCAGATAAGTGATCTCGACCTGCTGCTCGCCGGCGGAGGCGCTTTGTAGCAGCCACTGCAAAGTTGGGCGGGTAATCAAGCCAGCGGGCAGGGCGGGGAAGCGGATGTCGCGCGCGTCATATACTCGCACCACCACGATCTCGCCATCCGCCGTCCGCAGTATCGCCTCGCCATGACGGCCACTGAGCAGCTCGCCGCTGTAAAGCGTGCCGTCAGCCGTGGTGACGATGATGGTCTCGTCAAGATAGCGCGTGAGCAGCGCACCCAAATTGACCAGGTCGTAGATGTAATTCTGCTCGAGGACGACCGTTCCAGTAGGGTCCGTCAGCGATTGAAAAGTGACCGAGGTGGCGTCGATGGTTGCGGCGACATCGCGAAAGTCAATCGTATTGAGGCCCGCTTCCAGCGTTAGCGTTCGCTGATCGCGAATCAGCGCAGTGCCTTCGTTGTATACCGTGACGGCAATGCTGTCGCTCTCCTGCGCGCCTACAGTTAGCAGACCGCCCCCTAGCAACATCGCCAGCAAAAAAAGGAATCGCGTGCGCATAGTGACGCTCCTAGACTTCTATCGTCTGCGAGTGGGAATTTACGTTGATGCTGTATTCGCCGGCGGCGAAACTTCCTTCAAGTCCTACCTTGCCTTGGTAGGGCCGTAAGATCATCGGGCAGAAGACATCGGCCGGCACTTCGCGGTAAATCTCGACATTGATGGAATTGCCTTCGCGGCTCTGTCCCACCAAGACGGGATAATCACAGCCATCGGGATGCTCGCCCTCGATGTCCAGGCTGATTTGCGGCGGCTGCCCGTCCGACACTGTGACGTCCACGCGGAAAATATTGGTCAAGACTTTGTCACTGTTGTTCACGTTTTGCGTCTCCAGGTCACTTATGAGAATGCTGTTCACTGCCAATAACGTATCCGCGGGCAATTCGGTTGCGGGCAAGCTGAGGGTTTCGTCGATTTCGACCAGCATGTCCGGGCAGACCGCCGCGGCATCCATGGCGTTGTACAGGCCGATGATGACGCCCTCGCCGGTCTCGCGCAAGCTGAAGATCTCGGGCAGGTCACAGCCCACCGCCTGCCTGCCGCGGAGGCTTAACTGATATTCTTCCGCTGCTGCCTCCGCTTGCATTAGCCCTGCTTCATCAATCTGCGCTGGGAACAAACTCGATCTCAGGTAGACGGCACTTGCCGGAGCAGCCAGCCAAACTTGATCGTTGATGATGATGGCAGGCGCGTCCGACATCGGATCCAGGGCAAGCTCAAAGGCAAAAGACGTCTCTTGCAGGCCGCAAACCGACCTAGAGGAAACTTCGCGATAGAGTTGAATATCCAGATTCTGCGGAAAGCGCATGACCTCGGCTTGCAGCTCGGCCGAGCAGTCTTCGGCGTGTCGACCGCTGATCAGCAAGCGCCGGTCCGCTTCAGGCCCGCTGACGGTAAGGCTGTCGATCTGCGGCAATGGTCGACGGTTTGTGTGCTCTTGCTTCTGTACCAGAGCGAACAATCCGCCGACGACAAAAATCAGGACGAGCAGAAAACCAGGTTTGGGCATATTGCCTCCGTGTTCATACAGATCGCTGATAGAGCTTCAAGTCGCCTCGACCCATTCGCCCTCAGCCAGCTGCCATACTTCCGGTCTATCCTCGCTCGCATCCCAATCCGCCGGATGCGGTATCAGCGCCAGATAGGCCTCGCCGCTAGCTGCCGCAAAGGGCGCTTTAAGCGTATTCATGATGTCAGCGCTGGACCGGTTCATGAGCGCTGCAACCAGCAATTTGTTGGCTGCCGATCCGCCAACTAGCCGATTGACAGCCTGCAACTCCCGCTGCCATTCATGCGAGAATTCGATTTCGATCTGCCAGAGCAGCGCCGCAACATAAAGGAAATCCTCCGGTTGGCGCGCGACAGTCTTTCCCTCGGCGATGCGGCAGACACCAATGTCGCTAAACAGCTTTTCCGTCCCGAAGTCGTGAACGTTGCCGCGCCCGTATTCGGAAAACACACGCACATGGTCATCCGAGTAGGCGCCTTCGAGTTGCTCAACCAGCGTCTTCACGAAGACGCGTTCGCGCGCTCGCGCCAACGCTTCCGGCGAAGTGCCCATGACCAAGGCTCGTGACGCGCCGCGATAGCTGTCATTTATGATGCTTGCGACATTCATACCCGCATTATACTTGAATCTTGGCACGGTAGAGGACTTGAAAACCGTGCTATAATCCGCTTATGGTCGACGTTTGCGCGAATGCGTTTGCGGGAATTTCAACTTGAGAAGTCTGCCGCCCAAAGATTACAGATTGCTGCCGCCGCGAAACCCCAGCCGGTTATGGCGCAACATAGCAAGTTTAATCTTGTCTGCGCTGATTATCTTTGTCGCCGGGTCAATGACGGAGGAAGATGGCAGGATATTCAGCGGCATTCTGGAACGGTTTGCCGCGCCTACGGCGACGCCAACGAATACGCCCGAACCCACCGACACGCCAACCGACATACTGCCGACAGCCACGCTCACCGACACGCCGACTGATGCACCGCCGACAGCCACGCTCACCGACACGCCAACTGATGCACCGCCGACAGCCACATTGACCGCGACGGATCAGCCAGCGCCGACCGCTACAGCAGCGAAGTATGTGGTAGAGACGGCGCGGAATCTCAACGCCAATATCCGCGCTTGCCCGCGAACGAGCTGTGACATCGTCGCGAAACTCCCTGCCGGCGCCCCAGTCGAAGTTTTAGGCTCGGTAACGGGCGAGACTGTAAACGAGATTGATGTCTGGTTTGAGATCAAGTTGGAAGGTGGCAGCGCCTATATTCACCGCGAGCTTGCCGAGGTTTCACCGCTATCACAGCCAAGCAGTTTGAGTGCGAGCCTTGAAAGATTCACTTCGTCATCTCGGAAGTATACGCGTAGCTGGGTGAATGTGCGGACGGGCCCCGGTACCCATTATCCCTTGTTGGATTCCGTGCCAGCGGGTACAGCGCTTGAAGTCGTCGGGAAAAGTGGCGTTTGGTATTTGATTCGCCGCGGCGGCCGCGAAGTCTATGTCGCTGCTCGGCTCACTTCTGACGCGCCGTTGCCGGTTTCACGCGAAGCGAATCAATCTCGGGTATCGTCGCCGGTAGATAATTGCTGCTTTATCGGTTGGCAATGTAATACCGAAGACGAATGGAAAAACGGATACATTGCGTTTCAGAACAATCAATGCAAAGGGTCTTCACAGCCAGCGCAGGCCATTAGTCCACAACCCCGGCAATCTTCGCAGCAGCAGTATTCCTGCAATTGTTCAAAGACTTGTGGGCAAATGGCTTCCTGCCGCGAAGCCTACTTCCAATTGGACAATTGCGGCTGCGGTAGGAGAGATGACGATGGTGATGGCGTCCCCTGCGAGTCGATTTGCCGATAAGGCTGCTTGCGTTTCTTGCCGTCAAAAATCCAGTGTTAAGCTGATCGGGCAGTGATCGCTGCCCAGCACATCGGCGTGAATCTCCGCCGTCACCATCTTGTCCAGCAGATCCGGCGAAATGAAGAAGTAATCGAGCCGCCAGCCGACATTCTTCTGTCGGGCGCCGCTGCGCATCGACCACCAGGAATAGGCTCCTTCTTGCTCCGGATTCAGATGCCTGTAGCTGTCGATATAACCCTGCTCCACCACCTTGTCCATCCAGTCGCGTTCTTCGCGCAGGAAGCCCGAATATTTGGCGTTCGGCTTGGGATGCGTCAGATCAATCTCGTTATGCGCCGTGTTGATGTCACCACAAAACGCCACTGACTTGCCTTCCGCCCGCAAGCCGTTGGCATACGCGAGAAATGCTTCCTTATATTCCATTTTGTATCGTAATCGCTCCTCGCTCGCCTTGCCGTTGGGCAGGTAGGTGCTCATCAGGGTAAAATCGCCATAATCGGCGACGATCGTGCGACCTTCGCTGTCGAATTTCTCTATGCCCAAGCCGAGCTTGACGTCCAGCGGTTCCGTCTTGCTGAAAAAGCCGACGCCGCTATAGCCTTTCTTTTCGGCGCTGACCCACCAGCTGTGGTAGCCCTCCGGCTGCCGCAGTTCGGGGTCGAGCTGTTCGGGGCGCGCTTTGGTTTCCTGCACCGTCAGGACATCTGGCTTTTCCGAATGCAGCCAATCGAGGAAGCCTTTTTTCTGGGCGGCGCGAATGCCATTGACATTCCAGGAATAGAGTTTCATCGGATTCTCCGTCGACTTGTCGCTTGAATTCTTTCAGGATTATAGCGGCGGATATAAACGGCGATAAGGTACAAACGCAATTGGCCACCGGGCGACATTGCCGCGTCAGTGGCGATGCGCTAAGCTTTGCCGAAGCCATTGCGGAGAGGAATAGACGACATGCTCGGTATCAACGAAGACCGCCTGTTGAGCGACCTCAATGAACTGGCGCAGATCGGCGCGACCGCCGATGGCGGCGTCAACCGCCCGGCGCTGACCGCCGACGACATCAGAGCGCGAGCATGGTACCAGCGCACGATATCCGAAGCCGGTCTCGACTACGCGATGGACGGCGCCGGCAATCAATCGGCGATTCTATACAGCGATCCGCCCAGCGAGAAGCGCATCCTGGCCGGTTCACATCTCGACACCGTGCCCAACGGCGGCCGTTACGATGGCTCGCTGGGCGTGCTGGTGGCTTTCGAGGCGCTGCGCACGCTGAAAGACAGAGGCATCACGCCGGCATTCACAATGGAAGCGGTCAACTTCACCGACGAAGAAAGCGCCATCATGGGGCTGATGGGCAGCCGCGCAGTCAGCGGGCAGCTCACGATGGAGGACTTCCAGCGCTGCAAGCTCGACGCCGATGAGCTGACGCGCCGATTCAACGCCATTGGCATAACGCGCGAATCGATGCTGGCCGCCAGGCGAAACGATGTTCTCGCTTGGGTTGAGCTGCATATCGAGCAAGGTACGCGGCTGGAGACGTCCGGCAGCGATATTGGAGTGGTCAACGCAATTGTCGGCATCCGCTCGCTGCTTGTCACCTTCCAGGGAGAAGCCGCCCATGCCGGTACCAAGCCGATGAATTTGCGCCGTGACGCGCTTTGGGGTGCCTCTCAATTTGTGCTGCGCGCCCGTCAGCATGTGATGAACAACTACACGCCCGGCGTCTGCAACATCGGTGTGATCAGCGCCAAGCCGGGCGCCTTCAACATCGTGCCCGCCGAAGTCAAATTCGCGCTCGAATTTCGCCACGGCTCAAACGATGAGATGGATGCCATGCAATCAGATCTGGTTGGCTTGCTGGAGAGTTGCGCTGCCGAGTTTGACCTCACCAGCAGCTATGAAGCGACTCCGCCGGTACACCCCGCGCTGATGAGCGAAACGGTTATGGGGGCGATCGAACGCGCCGCTGAAACGCTTGGCTTGTCCAACGGGCGCATGCTTAGCTTCGCCGGGCACGATACGCAAAACATGGCGACTATCGCGCCTTCAGCCATGTACTTCGTGCCGTCAGTAAAGGGCATCAGCCACAACCCTAACGAATATACCAGCGACGCCGATTGCATTAAGGGCGCCAGTCTGATGCTGCACACGCTGCTCGAATTGGAGACGATTCTGCAATAGTCCCTCACGCATCTTGGGGGGAGGGATACAGGGCGGGGGTCAGGCGCCCGTCGGCACCCAGATATTCTTGACTTGGACGGACTCGCGGATGAACTCAGCGCCGGCGCACTGCTGCGCATCATGCCAGTCGCGCGCTACGCCATAGCTGACCCAGGTGCGCTTGACGTTGTGGATCGAGCGCGCTTCCACCTGTCGGCTGCCTTCTGCGTCACCGAAGTACCAGAGGCTGTCGACATCGTCATGTTCGACCAGGGTCTTGACCAGGTGGTCGCGATTGCCGGTGATGATGTTGACTACGCCGGCTGGCAGGTCCGATGTATCGAAGACCTGATATAAGTCGGTCGCGCTCAGCGGATGCAGCGGAGAGGGGATGCAGACGACCGTGTTCCCGCGCGAGATGGCAGCGGCAACCAGCGAAACGAATGCCAGCAGGGGAGACGCGTCCGGGCAGGCGATGCCGATGACGCCGACCGGCTCCTGAATGGCGGCGACCAGTCCGCGCAGGGTCGTCTCTTGTACCGTGCCACCGGCCTTGTCAGCGAATGCCGCCCAATGGAAGAGCCGCTCGATTGAGGCATCGACTTCGTTCTGCGCGGCAGCCAGCGGCGCGTCGGTCATCGCGGCGATGCGCCCGGCGAATTCGTCCCGCCGCGCGGCCAGATTCTCGGCGATATAGTAAAGGATCTGCGCCCGATTGTGCGGCGCATAATAAGCCCAGTTCTTGGCCTTGTGGGCTGCTTCGACGGCGTTGCGCGCATCCTTGCGATTGCCATCGCCGACTTGCCCAACCAGCGTGCCCGAGGGCGAAAGCACGGGCAAGGTATAGTTGCCATCGGGACGCTTCTGCGCGCCGCCGATATACAGCTTCGCCGTGCGGTTGATGACCGACCGACTCTGCGCGCCGCCCAATCCCAGCGGCGCCGGCTGGACTTGCGCGCCCCAGTCAGAAGTCGCCTCGCCCAGTTGAGGCTTTACGCGCGCTTGCCAATTGGGGCGCAGATAAGCGTACAAGCCTTCGATTCCGCCCTCGCGCCCGAAGCCGCTTTCGCGGTAGCCGCCGAAGCCAGCCGCCGCGTCGAAGAGGTTGGTGCTGTTGATCCAGACGCTGCCCGCCTTGACCTTGCGCGCCGTCTCCAGCGCCAGGCTGATGTTCTCGCTCCAGATTGATGCCGCCAAGCCGTAGCGCGTATTGTTTGCCAGCTCGACCGCTTCGCTCGGCGTACGGAAGCTCATCGCTACCAGCACCGGTCCGAAGATCTCTTGCTGCGCCACGGCGGCCGAGGCTTCCAGATTGGTCAGAAGCGTCGGCGGATAATAGCAGCCTGCGGAGGGTAGATCGACATCAGGTTGATAGACATCGGCGCCTTCGCTGATGCCGCGCTGCACCCACTTGTCGATCATCTCATATTGCACGGGATCGATCACTGCGCCAATATCGATACTCTTGTCCAGCGCATCGCCCAAGCGCAGGCGGGACATGCGCGCCTTCAAGCGGGCGATGAAGGAATCGGCGATATTCTCTTGTACCAGCAGCCGCGATCCAGCGCAGCAGACCTCGCCTTGATTGAAGAAAATCGCGTCAATCAAGCCTTCGATGGCGCCATCCAAGTCGGCATCGTCATATACGATGAATGGCGACTTGCCGCCCAATTCCAGCGAGAGCTTGATGCCCTTGCCGGCAGTCGCTCGCCGGATGATTCTGCCGACAGCGGTGGAGCCGGTGAAGGCCACTTTGTCCAGATCGTCATGGGCGACCAGCGCCGCACCCGCTTCGTCGCCGCCGGTGATGATATTGACGACGCCGGGTGGCAAGCCGGCTTCAGCGATGATCTCGGCGAAGAGCAAGGCGGAAAGCGGTGTGTAGGGCGCGGGTTTGATGACTACCGTGTTGCCGGTCGCCAGTGCCGGCGCGATCTTCCAAGCCAGCATCAGCAGTGGAAAGTTCCAGGGGATGACTTGACCGACCACGCCCAGCGGCTGATAATCGCGCAATTCGCCGCCCATTAATTGAGCCCAACCGGCATGATAATAGAAGTGACGGGCTACCAACGGCACATCAATATCGCGCGATTCGCGGATGGGCTTGCCGTTGTCGAGGCTTTCGACCACCGCCAGCAAACGGGCGTGCTTTTGAATGTTGCGGGCGATGGCGTAGAGGTGGCGCGCGCGCTGATGTGGGCTGAGCGCCGACCAGGGCTCGTAGGCGCTGCGGGCGGCGCTGACGGCGGAGTCGATGTCGGTTGCGCTGGCGTCAGCGACTTGCGCCAGTTCTTCGCCGCGGGCCGGGTTGGAGACGGAGATAGTGTTGCCTTCGGCCGGGGCTGTCCAACTGTTCTTGATGAAGAGGTCGAAGTGGCGCTTGTGGGAGTCCAGCCAGGCGATGGCGGCGGCCTCGGATTCCGGCGCGGGTCCGTAGGCCATCTTATGGAAGAGTTCAGCAATTTGGGGCATGGGGTGGGGTCCTTGCGTGGGCTGCTCCGTTATTGGTGAAATCTACGATAACGGTATTCTAAAGTCGAGTTCACGAATCAATTCGAAGGTATCCATATGCTTTAGGCCTAAAAGGTCACAGACCGTAGGTATCTTCCGGTTTATTGGGTTAGGTAAGTTGTTGGGTTCTGCTTTTGCCCGTTCCAACGTGACTACACACCTGCTGTTGGCGTCTGACAACGCGTGAGCAATTAGAAAAGGGTCGGCACGATGTTCGACCAGTTTTTCTTCCGCTACTGAAATCGTCGTGAAGCCATATCCCTTTGTCAAAGTTAACGACCATTCTTGCTCATCAATCTCTTCACCAAGATCCAACATAGGGCGATTGTTCTTGACCCACGTTAAAAGTTCATCTTCCTTTCGACCTCGCAAGATTTCTTCAATTACCTTAGTGGGTAACTTTATACGACCTGTTCTAGCGTGGTCCACAACCCACGCCCAAAAGTGGGGAACACGGTCAATAGGATAATACAAATTCTTAGCTTCTATCAAGGCGTTGGTATCCAAAAGATACAGCACAATTAAACCTCTATGCGAAATCAGGAAAGAGCAAGGGATAGACATTTCTCGGTGCTACACCCAGTATTACGGCGGCTTTAGAGGGTGTTAAGGCTCTGGTACGTACAGAATAGCGGGCAAGATCAATAAGGGCGTTGCCTAGTTGATGCCGCCTTACAATGTAGTAGCTTGGTCCTCCGCTTTGTGCCTTACGGCTCTCATGTTCTTGTTCTGCACTTTGCATTCGGTCTGCAGCGAATTGCCTTTGCAGGCGTTCCCAGATTCTGTTATCTAAGCTGCCATCAAGTACCAGATTGTACGAAACCATTGCTCGGCTAAGATTCATCTTTTTGGCAGTTGCACTGATTTGTTTTACTATTTGGTCGAATCCGCTGTGCTGCTCGATTGCCAAATCGGCGCGCTCGTGCCGGGGAAACAGTATTGTGCCCGCAACGCGATCACAGAAGCGCTCAATTCGCTTGTCGCTCCAACGTCCGGATACGCCGCTTGCCCCTAACCACAAGTGTGCAATCTCATGCAAGGCTGTGAAACTCCAAGCCGAAACCGCGTCTTTGCGATTTATCACGATGAAGGGCGCCAACCTATCTGCAAATGCGAAGCCGCGGTACACGTCTACCGGTATTGTTGTGTGGTGGCTGCCCAAGTCGCTAAGGAGCAGGACAAATATGCGTTTTTGTTCAATCTGTTGACGGAGATATGCGAAAGCGCCTCTAACCGTACGCTCGGCACGAAATGTCTCTAGATCGAATTCCAACGTATCTACGATGCTGTTTGCCAACTCTTCCACGCCATTGGCCATGCTTGCCGACCCGATGTATGCAAGCGGCTCGGTATGTTCATCTTCCAGAACACCTTTCACAAGATTCTGTGCTGCTTTTATGTCACGCATCAACAGGTTCAGATGTGCGTTGCCCTTGCGATTCGTGGTCTGCTGCTGCAATGTTCGGAAGTCTGCACCTCTGTCACCCTTTCTCGGCGGTTTGCTCAAATAGAACACCAATGGCGGCTGATAATATGCTTTGGACATTCTGTTGAGTTGCGAGGACGTGGGCTGGTCAGCCCCGCTTTCCAGACGTTCGAGCTTTTCGACCGCAGTACGCCGCTTAGTATCTCTAAAGCCCAGTTTTCTTGCGGCTTCCTCTTCATTAAGCCCCGCCGTCTCGCGCGCCCATATTAGAATCTCTGGATTTATCTCAACCATCGTAAAGCACCTGTCTGCCTTGCGAGAATTATATTGTTAGATATCTAGGATGCCAACGTTTGCATCCTGTCGTGTCCGCCTCGCGATACTATCCCCTCTGCTTAATCTCTGCTACGCTCAATCGCGAAATTCGACCCAACCCAACAGGAGACTCCTCAATGCCCAAGCAATACAGCAGCCCGCCGGCCATGCAGATCGACCCGAAGAAGACCTACAGCGCCATCATGTACACCAGCAAAGGCGCGATCAACATTGACCTCTTTGCCGACCGCGCGCCGATCTCGGTCAACAACTTTGTCTTCCTCGCCAAAGACGGCTTCTACGATGGCGTGATCTTCCACCGTGTGCTGGACGGATTCATGGCGCAAGGCGGCGACCCCACCGGCAGCGGACGCGGCGGGCCAGGTTACCGCTGGGACGATGAGCCATCAGCGCTGCAAATCGCGCATGACGCCCCAGGTACGTTCAGCATGGCGAATGCCGGACCAAATACGAACGGTTCACAATTCTTCATAACCTTCGTGCCGACACCACATCTCAACGGACGTCACGCCGTGTTCGGACGCGCCGCCGATGAGGCAAGCATGCAGGTGCTAAACTCGCTGCAGCGAATCGATCCGCAGCGTCCAAACCGCTCGATTGTTGCCGATCAGATTGTGTCGATGACTATCGAAGAAAGCTAGCAAGTCTTCTGGCGACGTGAATCTATCGCATCTCATGTCGCCGCGACTCCCCACACTGAACGTCTAGAAGTCTCCTCTATTATGGACCGCTGTACGGGTTAGCCGAACAGGTTCATTAGCTTGCGTGGTGAGTGCGCGAGCCAAATTCGCTGCCGCCTTGCGGCTGCGATACAGACCGCGACTGACGATGGATCACGACTATGCCAAGCACATCGGCGCGCCGGACGGGTTCGTATCTTATTGAGCAAGAACTTCCGCTGCCTGCCGACGAACGCAAGCCAAATTCGGCGACTGTAGACCTCGTGGTGGCTTGTCTAATGGCGCAGAACTGCTCGTTTCGCGTGGTTCGGGATTAATTCTGGATTATTGATTCGGGTCTATACGATAATATCTATGTAATATATAATAAAAGTAGTATAATGCAGGTTGGATTAATTTCGCGATCCGCAGTTGAGCTTCGTCAAAGGAAAAAGACATAATCAATGTTTCTATCACATATCTTGACCAATACGATAAATTAATGTACAAGATATATTGAATACTAGCTTGGATTTCGTATTTGCGTCTTGAGTGTGTGATTCACCTTGAAAGGCTTCGAAATGTTCTTGCATGACGTATCAAATGTCTCATTTGAATCGTTTGAAAGAGAAACCGCGAGTAAGAAAGTAATTCTCCTCTACCCCTGGGCAAACTACCGCAATGCGTTTCTAAGCTATTTTCTTGATGGGCACGCTGAAGGCCTGCTCTACTATCGCGTTCCCGAGGGCGGGAATGACGTAACAACATGGGTTAGCGGAATGCTGGCAGACTTTCGAATCACATCACCCGAATTCGGTGTACAGCTAGAGGCGGCGTTGCCGGGCGGAAGGGCGGCGGACATCGGAGAAGCGTTGGCTGCGGATATGGCGCAGCTCAGTGACAACCGTGTAATCTTGTACCTTGATGAATTGGATCGTGTACCTCAAAACGAAGAATTTCGCCAGTTTTTAACCGCGCTGGTAGACAATCTGACGGGCAAAACTACGAACTGGCAGTGAATTCGCGCCTGCTGACCTACGAACCCTGGATCAAATGGGTAAATCGTGATGAAGTCGTCATTTTGGGAACGGAGCACCGCAGTAACCATCTGCAGTTTACGAAAGAAAGCGAATTGAAGCCTCAGCTGGAGGTATATGCCTTTGGCCGAGGTCATGCCGTGTCCAACGGACAAGAGATCACTAGCTGGGACGGCGCGCTGCCGCGCAACCTATTCTTTTATTTCATCGACAATCCCTTGGTCACGCGCGACCAGATTTTTGAGATATTCTGGCCGAAACTTTCGATCAGGGACGCGACAAATGTTTTCCATGTCACCAAGCGCAAGATCACTGAACGCATCTCGATGAAGGTGGACGATGAGAACAATTACGAGTTAACCAACTATTCAACCGGCTTTTATGTACCAAGCGACAAGATCGTCCGTCATTATGATGTTGCGGATTTCGAGCAAGCGATGGAAGGCGCGCTGCTTTCAACTGATCCGCTAACGCGGCAAAAGCTATATAGTCAGGCAATTGATATCTATAAGGCGCCGTTCCTGTATCCGGTCAGGTTGCCTTGGATAGAAGCGCGCCGCAAGCATTTGCAGGCGATGTATGCCGAAGCCCTCAATGGCATGGCGCGCCTGAAGGCTGATGAGCAGGCTTGGGAGGATGCGTTGGGGTTCTACATACGCGCACTGAAGGAATTGCCGCAGCGCGAGGATATCCACCGAGGCGCGATGCAGATGTATATCAACTTGGGGCGCAATGCTGATGCCTGGCAGCATTACTCGGTGCTTGAGCGGCTGCTCAAACGTTCGCTGGGCGTCAAACCATCCCGCGAAACACAATATCTATTGAACGGGTTGGAATGACGGGCGGATGGCGGTCGACAAAACGCAGCGATCTCCTGGCTTTTGACTTGCGTTCGCGCGCCGGTCGTATAAGAATGCGGATGTTGACCTATTGCACCCTTCGATAAAGGTGAATGTGATGCTGGCAAATCGTTCCAGCGTGTCCCACAGTCAAAATCCGGCGCATTGGGCGGCTGCGAACCCTGCCGGAGAACTACGGGGCGTGCTATTGGCCTCACTCATCATGTTCATCGCTGGGTGGGGTGGATTGGCTTATCTGGTGGTGAACACGCGTCCACGAATTGGCGGGGAGATCTGGCTGTTTTTCATCTTGCTGCAGATTGCCGTTACCGGAACCGCGATACCCATCGTTCGTCTGGTCAGTCAGCGGCTGGCGTCGGCGCAAGACGATTGGCCCCTAACAGGTGTTGTGGTGCGCCGGAGTGTATGGATCGGTATCATCGTGGTGACCTGTGCC
Source organism: Phototrophicaceae bacterium (assembly GCA_965223515.1). Lineage (GTDB taxonomy): Bacteria > Chloroflexota > Anaerolineae > Aggregatilineales > Phototrophicaceae > UBA6055. The sequence goes on along the minus strand of CBDCWK010000002.1, from coordinate 1,679,950 downwards.
TGGCTGCTTATCCCTCGATACCTCTCCTTGCCGATTGTCTTGATTTTGATCCTGCTCTTCACTGTGATCGAAGTCTTTTTGCGCAATCGTGAGTTGGTGAATGAACGATAAAGAAGCTCAGTTGCGAAGCTTGCCTTCGGTTGACTCACTGCTTGCGACAAGCCAAATTCAGACCTTGATAGAAAGTTATAGCCGCGAGTTGGTGATAGATGCGATTCGCTCGAACATTGATTTGGCGCGCCAAGCGATTCTGCAGTCGCAGCCATTCGACGCCGATGAGAGCAAACTGGTCACGCAAGTCGAGGCGCACCTGCGTGATCAACTGCGTCCGAGCCTCACACCCGTCATCAACGCCACCGGTGTCATAATCCATACCAACTTGGGAAGAGCTGTGCTTTCCGCGGCCGCGCAAGCCGCGCTGGCGGCGGCAGCCCAAGCTTACAATAACCTGGAATTCGACCTTGAGACCGGCAAACGCGGCAGCCGGTTGATCCATGCCGGGCAAGTTTTGCGTGATTTGACCGGCGCCGAAGACGCTCTGGTGGTCAACAATAATGCCTCTGCCTTGATCTTGATTCTCAGCGCGCTGGCCGATGGCGGCGAGGTCATTATTTCGCGGGGACAACTGGTAGAAATCGGTGGCGGATTCCGCATACCGGCCATCATGCAAGAGAGTGGCGCGCAGCTTGTTGAGGTGGGCACGACGAATCGTACTCGGCTTGCCGACTTTGCGGCTGCTATACGCGAGCAAACGACAATGCTCCTGCGCGTGCACGCCTCGAACTTCAAGCAAATCGGCTTCGTCGAGCAGCCGGCGCTGCGCGAGCTGGCGGAGCTGTCGCATGGGCATGGCTTGCTGGCGGTTGATGACCTCGGCAGCGGCACCCTGATTGATACGGCGCCGTTCGGTCTGGATCACGAACCGACGATTCAGGAGAGTATCGCCGCGGGCGCGGATCTGGTTTGCTTCAGCGGGGACAAGCTGTTGGGCGGGCCGCAGGCTGGCATCATCATCGGCAAGGCTGACGCGATCGGGCGACTCAAGCGTCATCCACTGGCGCGGGCGCTGCGCGTTGACAAACTGACCTACGCGGCTTTGATCGCGACTCTGGAACATTACCGGCGCGGCGATGCGCTCGAATGCATCCCGGTCTGGCAGATGATTTCGCAGTCGCTGGAAGACATCAACTATCGGGCTGAAACTTGGTCCGCGCAAACAGGCGGCAGGGTCGTCCGGGGAGAGTCGACTGTCGGCGGCGGCAGCTTGCCCGGCGCGTCGCTTCCCACAGCGTTGCTGGCGCTTGACTCCGATGCGCCCGATCGACTGACGGCGAAGCTGCGCAAGGCGGAGCCGCCGGTGATCGCCCGGATAGCCGATGGACGAGTCCTGCTCGATCCGCGAACGGTGTTGCCGGCGCAAGATGCTGCGCTTCTGAATGCGCTGCAGTCTGTCCTTTGACACAAGCCTCCCTTGCCACGTATTATCCGATACCTTGGCGCCGGACTCATTGCTGAAGATAGAAGTAAGGACAAGGCCGATGAAATCGGATCTCGACCGTCTCATGCTGGAACGCGAGCTGGATGCGATCATCGTAACCGGTGGCGAGGAATTCAATGCTGCGCGCTATTACTTGAGCGATGGCGCGCAAATCACGCATGGGTCGATCTTCAAGCTGCGTGACAAGCCGGCGCTGCTCGTCTGCAGCCGCATGGAATTGGAGGAAGCGGCGAAAAGCGGCCTGGAAGTGATAACCGATGTAAAGCTCGGCTACTATGATCGGCTCAAGGAGGCCGAAGGCGACAGCATTAAAGCAACGGCACTGCACTGGTCCGATGCGTTGAATCGCCTCGGATTGAGCGCAGGTCGGGTCGGGCTGTATGGCGCCTGGCAGATCAACAAGACGATTGCGCTCTACCGTGTCTTGAGCGCCCAACTCGATGCCTACGAGTTTGTAGTCGAGGAAAAGGCGACGCTGATTGAAGCGGCGATGCTGACTAAAGATGCCGCCGAGATCAGCCGCTTGAAATCGGTGGCGCAGCGGACCAACGCCGCCATGCAGATCGCTTGGGACAGGATCTCGGATTTGCAGCCGGAAGGCGACTTTCTGCTGGATGAGTCCGGCCGGCGGGTGACCATCGGCGATATCAAAGACCTGGCGCGGCGCGAGTTGATGGCGCGCGGCTTGGAAGATACCAACATGATCTTCGCGCAAGGCCGTGATGCCGGCTTCCCGCATAGTCGCGGAGAAGCAGAGATGCCCCTGCAAATAGGGCAGGCAATCGTCTTTGATCTATTTCCTCGCGAGTTGGGCGGCGGTTATCACCATGATATGACGCGTACCTGGTGCATCGGCTTTGCGCCGCCGGAGGTGCAAGCGGCTTACGATACGGTGATGGAAGCCTTTGATATCTCCGTCGAAGCTTACGGCCTCAATAAGCCAACGCACCTGATGCAAGAAGCTGTTCTGGATCACTTTGAAGGCAAAGGGCACGCCACAACACGCACAGATTCGGGCACGATGGAGGGTTATCTGCATAGCCTGGGACACGGCGTCGGCATAGATATTCATGAAGGTCCGTCGATCAGCCACTTGCGACGCGACGATGTCTTTCAGATCGGTAATGTCTTGACCATCGAACCTGGCTTGTATTATCCTGAGCGTGGCTACGGCGTACGGGTAGAAGACCTCTTTGTCGTTGATGAGAACGGCGAACTTGTTTCACTAACGCCCTTCCGCAAGGACTTGATCATACCGTTAAAGTATTCTGGCGGGAACCCACTATGACTGACTCAGCGAGAAAAGCAGTAAATATTCGAGTGGCGATCATCGGCTCGGGACCATCGGGTTTTTATGCGGCTGACCATTTGCTGAAGCAGACGTCGCCCGTGATTCACGTCGATATGTACGAGCGATTGCCGACACCATTTGGATTGGTGCGCGGTGGCGTCGCGCCCGATCACGAAAAGATCAAGTCCGTTACCAAGTTATATAGCCGTATCGCCGCGCATGAGCGTTTCAGCTTCTATGGCAACATCGAGTTCGGTGGCGATGTGACGCGCGCGGATTTAAGCAATCACTATCACGGCATCATATATGCTGTCGGCGCGCAAACCGACAGGAAGCTCGGCATTCCCGGTGAGGACCTGGATAACAGTTATGCCGCCACGGAATTCGTCGGCTGGTACAATGGCCATCCCGATTACCATGATTACGACTTTGATTTGTCCGGCATAAAGCGGGTGGCGGTGATCGGTGTCGGCAACGTGACGATGGATGTCGCGCGAATTCTGGGACGGACATCAGAAGAGTTGTATGAGACTGATATCGCCGATTATGCCTTGGAGGCGCTCAAGCATAGCGAGGTAGAAGAAATCTACATACTTGGACGGCGGGGACCGGCACAAGCGGCCTTCAGCAATCCGGAGATCAAAGAGCTGGGCGAGATGGCCGATGCCGATATTATCGTCGATTGCGATGATGCCTCACTGGACGAGTTGAGCGCGACGCACCTCAAGAAAGCGCGCGACCGCAGCGCAATCCGCAACGTCAAGATTCTTCAGTCATACGTCGATCGCGGCTCAACGGGAAAGTCACGGCGGATCATCATGCGTTTCCTGGTTTCGCCGGCTGAGCTCATCGGTTTGGAAAAGGTCGAGGCGATGAAGATCGTCAAGAACGAACTTTTCCTTGATGAACGCGGTAACTTGCGTCCGCGCGCAACCGGTCAATTTGAGATTCTGCCGGTGGATATGGTCTTCCGTTCGGTTGGCTATCGCGGTGTGCCGCTGCCCGATGTGCCTTTTTACGACCGCTGGGGTACGATTCCCAATGATTGCGGGCGGGTGCTGACCAAGCATGAAGGCCGGGAAGCCCTGACGGGCAACTATGTCGCAGGCTGGATTAAGCGCGGACCGAGCGGCATCATCGGCACCAACAAACCCGATGCCATTGAATCCGTCGATTGCTTTCTGGCTGACCTCGCCGAAGGCAGGGTGTTGCAGCCGGCCGATTCACGTAGGGAGAGCATCGTCGAATTGCTGCGCGCGCGCAAGCCAAGCTTCATCACCTTCGACGACTGGAAAGTCCTGGATGAAATTGAATTGCAGCGCGGAGCTGAGACTGGCCGCAGCCGCGTAAAATTTACGACTGTCGAAGAAATGCTGGAGGCTTTGGGCAAGGCGACTGAATTGGTTGGTGCCGGAAAGTAGGCTAAGGCAAATAAATCGATTGCGAAATATTGTTTTTCCGATCGGTTCTGATGAAATTGGTTGAATTGCTTGACATCGAATGGCAAACAGTGTTATCGTTATTTGAACAAATAGATTTATTTTAAGCAGATTTATTCCATCCTCCAACGCCCCGCGCCCTGTGGGGCGTTTTCTATTTCAGGCATTTAACACCGGACTAAGGCAGGAATAAGTGTCAGGATGCCCTTATTGAATCATAATATGCTGCTGTGGGTAGCGAGAGAAAAGACAAACTTGTCGAAAAATTACAAAAAACACTGCAATAACTTGTACAAAGTGCATGAATCGGCTTGACATGCTTCTACTTCTCGTAGGAGGATGATGGTAACGCAAATTAGATCAAGAAAGGTGGATTATCATGATGAAACGCATTTCTTGTCTATTGTTCGTTTTACTGATGTTCGGGCTGTCGGCAGGACAGGTGCTTGCCAAAGATGGAACAGCCGCTGCTGAACCAACAGCAGCACAAGTGAAAGCCAAAGCACGTGAACTAGGCTTGACGATAATTGACAGCTTTCCAGCCGGTGTTACGCCATTGGAAGTCGATAGTTTGGGTGAGTTGGAATCTCTAGTTGAGTCGTTTTCTAGTTCTGAGTTGCCTCCCCCGATCTGATACTTTTGCAGATGGGGAAGAGGGCGCGACAAGGTACATGAAGTGTACATGGTCAATAAGAGCTTTTGGCGTTCACCTTTTCAATTTCTGGTCAGACGCTTATGTAACAGCGTCTCTGACGTCGGATGGGGAACCTTACATTCATAGTATTGACTATAAAAATTGGGGGTGGGATGGTATATCTCCTTATCACATTAGCAACAGTCAGCATTACTACCTTTCGGGGAATAGGAGGTGGCTGCATATGAACAACACTGTCAAGTTTAGTATCGGAATAGTAATCAGGAGCTTAATTTAACCATAAGTCGCACTGAGCAATTGGATTGTAAAAGATAGTGTGGAATGTAGGTTAGGAGGGCGCAATGGAACAGTATGTCGTAGATACTACAAGCCTTTGCATGTTACCGACGGCGGCCATTATACTCTCAATCGCGGCTTGGATCTATCTCTATCGCAAGGATGCAGATGTTCGAGATTACATCTTCTGGGGGGTATTGATTCTCTTTGTCCCAATTCTTGGCGCAATCTTAACCTTCGCATTCTTCCGCATGGGAGGGAAAAACAATGGACAGTAGCTACGGCGGAGTTGTGATACTAGGCGCGTTGATCGTATACGGACCGATGCTTGGCGCGTGGATATATCTGTACCGCACAGGAGTGGAAGCGCGCAATCTCATCTTTTGGGGAGCGCTGTCACTGCTCATTCCAATCCTCGGTCCGCTCGCGGTTTTCGCCTTCTTCCGCAGCGGCAAACATAAGCGCTGATGCCGGCGACCCTGGCTTCATAGGAACATCGCCGACAGTAGCCATTTTCGGATTTTCTGATCGGGAGCCTGTTTGCGGACAGGCTCTCTTTTTTTCAGTTCTGCCTCGAATTGTAGTCATTCCCCGTTGCCAAAATCAGCGATTGCGCTAATCTCAAGAGACTATTTCAACAGGCGCGAATAGGAAGAGATTATGCATGCGAGAGATATCATCCTTGAGCATCTCAAGGAGAATGACGAAGAACTAAGCTATATCGCGAAAGAAATCTGGGATCATCCGCAAGTGGCGCTGCAGGAAGAATTTGCCTCAACGCTGCTAGCGGAGAAAATGGAAGCTGACGGTTTCGCCGTCAGTTGGGGTGCGGGCGGGATGCCGACAGCCTTCATCGCCGAGTGGGGCGAGGGGTCGCCGACTATCGGCTTCCTGGGCGAATACGATGCCTTGCCCGGCTTGTCACAAGGGCTGTCAAGCGAAAAGTCGCCGATTAATGCCGGTGGTCCGGGGCATGGCTGCGGTCACAATCTCTACGGCACCGCCTGCATGGGCTCGGTCATGGCGCTGAAATCGGCGATGCAGCGAGAAGGTATCGGCGGCACGATCCGTTTCTACGGCTGCCCGGCGGAAGAAACCCTGGTCGGCAAGACATTTATGGCCCGCGATGGCGTATTTGACGATTTGGACGCGGCCATAAGCTGGCATCCCGGCGATACCAATATCACCTGGAATGGCTCATCGCTGGCGATGAATTCTTTCAGAGTGAATTTCTATGGTGTAGCAGCGCACGCGGGCGGCTCGCCCTGGCTGGGGCGCAGCGCGCTGGATGGCGTGATGCTGATGGACGCCGGTGTGAATTACATGCGCGAGCACGTGCCGCCGGAGTCGCGGATTCATAGCGTGGTGACGAGCGGTGGTCAGGCGCCCAATGTGGTGCCGGCCTTTGCCCAGATTTGGTATTTTGTGCGGGCGCCCAAACGCGAGCAAGTCGAGGAGATGTATCAATGGATGCAGGATATCGCTAAAGGCGCAGCCTTGATGAGTGGCACGCGCCATGAGATCGAGTTCATAACCGGCTGCTATGATGTGCTGCCGAATTCGATAATGTCCGACCTGCTGTTTGAGAAGATGGCTGCGGTGGACGACATGAAATTCACCGAGCGGGAACGCCAATTCGGGCGCGAATTGCAAGCGACCTTCCCAGACGGCTCGGTGCAGCGCGGTTTCGATTGGATGAAGCTGTCGACCAGCGCCGACCTCGATCCGGCGACGGTGGACGACCCGCTTTGGGAGGGCGTTTTCCCGCATTCGCCGACGCCGCCGCTGATGGGCGGCTCGACCGAGGTGGCTGATGTCAGCTGGATTACACCGACCGGACAGATCACGACGACGTGCTGGCCGCTGGGAACGCCGGGCCACAGTTGGCAGACGGTGGCATCCTCAGGTTCGAGCATTGGCGCGAAGGGTATGATCTTCGCGGCCAAAGCGATGGCGCTGGCTGGACTTGATCTGCTTACACAGCCGGATCTGCTGGCAGCGGCGCAAGCCGACTTCGAGCGAGCGCGGGGCGGCAGAGTCTACGTCACACCCCTGCCGCCGGAAGCTACGCCCCAATAAATGAACTTGGAGAATACGCCTCAAGGTGTTGTGGCAGGCAGCATACCGCTGTTTGCCGGGCATCCTGCACAGGACTTGCTGCCCATAGACGGCATCCGGCGAACGGTTGATGCGGCGTGGCAAGGGCAGGAAGTCACGCGGCTTTTCGATTACGGCGATGAACAAGGCAACCCGCAGCTTATCGATTTCCTGGTGGAGCGTCTAAGTCGCGTCGAGAACCTCGCTATCGGGCGCGAGAATTTGATGATTATCGGCGGTTCAACCTGGGGCGTGGATATGATTGCCAGTCAGTTGACGCAGGCTGGCGATGTCATTCTGGTGGACGCGCCTTCGTACCGCGATGCTCTGCATATCTTCCGCGACCATCGGCTGGAGATGCGGGCGGTACCGATTGACGATGGCGGCATCGTCGTCGCTGAGATGGAGCGAGCGCTGCGATTGCTGGCTGCCGAAGGGCGAGCTCCGAAGTTCTATTATGTCGTGCCGAATTTCCAGAATCCCTCCGGAATCACCATGCCAGTGGCGCGGCGACGTGCCATCATCGAATTGAGCCGACGATTCGGATTCGCCATTGTTGAAGATGACGTCTACAACGATATCCGCTTTGAAGCTGACCTGCCGCCGAGTCTGTATGCCTTGGCGGAGGGCGAAAACGTCTTGCGAATGGGCACCTTTTCCAAGACGCTGGCTCCCGGTTTGCGCATCGGCTGGTTGATCGCAACAGCGGAGCGGATCGCCGGATTCGTCGGCAGTGGCGTATTGACGATGGGCGGCGGCGCCAATCCTTTCACGGCTGCGGTTGTCGCTGACTACTGCCGCAGCGGCGCCTGGGAAACACATTTGCGGTGGCTGCGCGGGCAATATAGAAACCGCCGCGATGTTGCGCTGGCTGCCCTGGAGTCAGCGATGCCAGCCGATGTCACGTATACACGTCCGAATGGCGGCTACTTCATTTGGCTGCGCCTGCCGCCGTCGGTGTTGGTTGATGACCTGGCGGCGCGCGCCAATGAGCAGAACGTCTATTTCGCGCCGGGCACAGGCTTCTTCGTCAATCCCGCCGATGGGGCGCATCACCTGCGGTTGTCATTCAGCTTTGTGCCACTGAAAGATTTGCGCGCTGGCATCGAGATCCTGGGACGTCAGATAGTAGAGATGCGCAGCTGAGCCGCCATGGCCATCACCTTGAGCGCCCGAAATATCAAGAAAGAGATCGCGACCGCCGGCTTCAGTCTGGTTCGCGCCGACGAATTGCGCATACCCGATGAGTTGCGGCAAGCCTGGCTGAGTCTCTTGATTGACTATGCCGACCTGCCGGCGGACGAGTATTTGCCGGGGGGCGGATCGTATCGGCGCAGGCGCTATGGACGCTTGCGTTTCCGGCCCGCGACTGGCGCTTTGTCGCGTTTGCCGCACGAAGACTACTTTCAAAGCGCGGACATCAACCGCGTGACCGGCGGATTCGTCCGCAAGTTTGCGCCGCTGCTGGATACCACTTTCGAAAACCGCTTTCTGCATGACTTGATCCGCTTTGATTTCAAGCAGTTTCCGCTAGATGCAAGCATGCTGGAGGACGACTGGGAGGTGCACGTGCATTTGATCCGCGTTATTGCGGATAGCAGGCAGCAGGGGCACCCGACGCCGGAAGGCATACACCGAGACGGCGCTGAATTCGTGACGGTTCATTTGGCGGAGTTGGTCAATGCGCCGGGCGGGGAGGTCTCGATCTACGACGACGAGCGCGCTTTGTTGACTTCATTTCGCTTGGAAAAGATATTGGATAGCTATCTCTTTAACGATGCAATTCTGTGGCATGCTGCCGAGCCGATCCGCCCGGATGATCCGGCTCATGGCGCGGTCCGCAGCATATTGACCTTCGATTTTCATCACAACGTCGGGGTGACCGGTGACGGCGACTATTGAGCGACAGAATAAGAAAAGCCCGCGTTAGCGGACTTCTCTTGCCAAGCTCAGCGAGGAAAGGACTCGAACCTTTAACCTTGTGCTCCAAAGGCACCTGCTCTGCCAATTGAGCTACCTCGCTAGACCGAGGCAATAATAACCTAAAGCCGGCGGGAATCTCAAGAGCGAGATGGCGGTCCGATTGGATCAATCATCGTCGCCGTCCGGAGCTCGAACGCCGATAGCTTCGTCGAGCGGCACCACAATAGCCACGCCGTGATTCGGCTCCAGCAAATCACCCATGACCGCGCGCGCCTCGTCCAATAAACTGGGCACGAGATCTGCCGGTACAACCGACAGCAAAACATGATTGGTATGCTCCATCTCGCGCAGGACGTACGCCATCAAACTGGTCATGGAACTGGCGATGTGCAGCGGCACCTCCAAGCTGTCGCGCATGATCTTGCGCTGCAGACTGTATAAGCCGACGCTTTTGATGACGGTGACGCCTGGGGCGCCCGCATTTTGCCAGCGCGTGGCAACTTCTACGCCGTTCTCGGCATTGGATGTAATCAAAATGATGAGTTTCATCTTTACTCTCCTCTCGCGCTAGCCGCGAGGGCAGCGTGGCTTTGTGCGCCTTCACTTTTGCCTTGGAATACCCAGCGGACCATGGGAGGCGTGAGAACTGTCGTCAAAAGAATCACCATGAAAAGCGATGCGTAGAGTTCACTGCTGCTATCGAGGAGGCCGCTGGACAAGCCTATGGAAATGATGATTAGCCCTACCTCGCCGCGCGAGACCATACAGACGCCCACCCGCAGCGATTCGCGCAGGTCGAAGCCTCCCATGCGCGCGCCGAAGCCGGCGCCGAATACCTTGCTGATTACCGCCATCAGCAATAGCAGCAGCATGAAGGGAATCGCATCCAGCGGGAAGGTGCTGAGATCGGTGCCCAATCCGACATCGACAAAGAAGATCGGCACCAGAAAGACGTACGCCAGGTGGCTCGTGGTCTGCTCAATCTCGTGTTTCATGCCGGTCGTTGGCAGCTTACTCAAGCCGACGCCGGCGATGAATGCGCCTGTGATCGCAGCGACGCCGCCCAAATACTCGGCCGACCAGCCGAAGAACAGGGCGCTTGCCAGCGCGAATATCGGGATGCCGTAAGCTTGTGACAGTTGAGGACGCTTCTGTATCCAAAGCATCGCGCGCGGCAATACATACCAGGCCAACAAGAAGGCAATCACGATATAGCCAGCCATCTGTACGATGATCACAAACAATTGGCTGAAGTCGGGATCACCTTGAGCGCCGCTCGCGCCGGCCAGCACCAGGGTCAAAGACACCGCCAGGATAGCAAGCACATCGTCGATCAGGGCGGTCGCCAGCAGGGCATTGCCTTCTTTGGTGTGCAGGTAACCCAGCTCGAGCAATACTTGCGCCGAGATGCTAACGGAGGTGGCTGCCAGCGTCACACCGGCGAAGAGGGCGGGCAGCGTGTCGAAACCAGCCGGGATCGCTACCAGAGCGGTCAAGGCGACCGGCGCGGCTACACCCAGTACACCGGCGAAGACCGCCACTTTGCCCACTTTTGCCAATTCGCTGAGGTGCACTTCCAAGCCGATATTGAACATCAGCAGCAGCACACCCAGCTCGGCAAATTCCTTGATGGAATGTTGCAGGTCGACACCCTGCAAGATCCCCCAATGCAGCATATCGAGAACGGTTGGTCCCAGTATTACGCCGACGATCAGCTGTCCCAAGACCCGCGGCTGGTTCAGGTGCCGGGCGGTGGCGCCTCCGGCGCGCGATGCCAGCAAGATGACGCCCAAGGCAAACATCAGCGGGATAAAGGAATTTACTTCGGCCGCGTGATCGTCTGTTGTCTCCGCGAATACCGCGCCCGCGCTATGCAAGAATAGCCAGGCGAATAACAGAGCTGGGATGAATATACGGTGGCGAAAAAGTCCGCTCCTTGGCTTCAACGGTGGCTACCTTTCTCTTTCGATTTGGTGAGCTATTATTGCCTCATTATAATCGATGCGTTTGATATCGCTAATTGAACAAGAGGGTGCCTCAATGAAAATCATCGAGCTAGAGCTCTTTACGATTCCTCCACGCTGGCTTTTCCTCAAGGTGTCAACTGACGTCGGGTATTCGGGATGGGGCGAACCCATCGTCGAGGGACAGGCAGGTACTGTGCGCGGCGCTGTGGAAGACATGGCAGATTATCTTTTGGGAAGGGATCCGCGACAGATTGAAGATATCTGGCAATCGCTGTTTCGGGCGCGCTTTTACCGCGGTGGACCCGTGATGATGAGCGCCATCGCCGGTGTCAATCAAGCGCTTTGGGACATCAAAGGCAAATATCATGGCGTTCCGGTTTATGACTTGCTGGGCGGCAAGGTACGCGACAAAGTGCAGATATACGCAGGCATCGGCGGCGACCGCCCGGCGGATGTGGCGCGGCAGGCACAGCAGCGCAAGGACGAAGGCTTGAAAGCGGTTAAGATGGGGGCTGTCAGCGAAGTTCATTACATGGATACTTTCGCCCACATTGATGCGGCGGTTGCGCGGGTGGCATCGGTACGCGAGCAAGTGGGCAAGGACTTCAGCATTGCGGTCGATTTCCATGGACGTGTTCACAAGCCTATGGCGAAAATGCTCATACGCGAGCTGGAACCGTATCATCTGATGTTCGTCGAGGAGCCGATCCTGCCGATGCACAACGAGTCGCTGCTGGATATCAAGCGCTCAACCTCGATACCGATCGCCACGGGAGAACGCATGTATTCGCGCTGGGATTTCAAGACGATTCTGGCGGAGGGCAGCGTCGATATCATTCAGCCTGATGTGTCGCACGCCGGCGGGATTTCAGAGGTCCTACGGATTGCGGTGATGGCAGAAGCCTATGATGTGGCGCTGGCGCCGCATTGCCCCTTGGGACCGATTGCGCTGGCTTCTTGCCTGCAAGTTGACGCAGTCGCTTACAACGCCTTGATTCAAGAGCAGAGCTTGGGCATACATTACAACACCGAGGCAGATCTGCTTGACTATCTGGCGGATCGATCGGTCTTCGACTATCAAGACGGATTTGTCAGTGTACCGACTGCGCCCGGGCTCGGCATCGAGATTGATGAGGAAAAGGTGCGCGCGGCTTCGGACCACAGCTTCCGCTGGCGAAATCCTCGCTGGCGCCGCCAAGATGGCTCGGTTGCGGAGTGGTAGTATATGCTGCAGGGAGGCTCGTTATGCCCGCCGCCAAAATGAGGGAAATTGGCTGACGCGCTGTGCTGCGATTACCTGCGCTAGAAGACCGAAATCGGCGAGTGCGCGCGGCTGATTCACACTGTGCGCGGTGTCGGTTACGTCCTGCGCGAGGAGTAGTCCAGGCGAATCGGAACGGCGGCAGAAAACTCAGCCAAATCGAGAGACATCCACAGCGCCGGCTGAGACGCCGTTAAGCAGCCTGTCCACTGCCCGTTCAGCTGTGGCGCCGGCTAGCGCCAAGCCGTGCCCGGTGAATCCCACCGCGAAGCCTACGCGCGATCTGCCCGGCAGAGTGCCAACCAGAGGCAGACCATCGCAGCTGAAACCCATGATGCCGCTCCAGCGATGCGCCACCGGAGCCCTCACGTCGGGGAAGTACTTTTCCAAATAGTCATCCAAAAACGCTTGCACATTGGGATTGAGGCGATCTTCGGTCGTGTCGCCTTCTTCGTCGCGGAAGTGCTGCCGTCCGCCGCCCAAGAGAAAGCGCCCGTCAAAGGTGCTGCGGTAATACATAAAGCCGTAGTCGCTGTAACCGCAGTAGGGAACCGGCGCATGATCGATCGGCTCGGTGACCAGGCACTGCGCCCGCGTCGGCACGACTTTGCCAAGGAAATAGGGATCAATCATAGGCGAATAGGCGTTGGTGCAGAGCATGACATACTGCGCTTTGAAGACGAAACTGCGGGTGAAGACGCGCACGAAGTCGCCCTCCTGTTCAAAGTGATAGAGTTCGTTGTTGGGGATAAAGTCGGCGCCACATTGCGCCATGATTGACTTGACGAGAAGGTAGGGTTGCACGCCGGCATCCAGCGGCTGTTCAATGGCGGCGTAATATCCGCGCTCAAGCGGGTCCCGGCTGTAGTATTCGATGTCGATTTTGTCGTCTTCCAAAGCACGTGCCGCCAGTTCAAGCTCCCTTGCCTCTTCCGTGGTTTCGGCGAGCAGCAATGAACCACATTCGTCGAGGGGTACGTCCAAAGGGCTGCTTTCAATGAAGGCGCGCCAATGGCAGAAGCTGCGCAATGACATCGCCCAGACTTCGCGGGCGACCGCATGCCCATACTCTTCAATGGCGCGGTGATAATAAGTGTCCAGCCCGCTGATCATGAAGCCGGCGTTGCGGCCGCTGGCGCCCAGCGCGACATCGCGGGTATCAGTGATGACCACATCGCGATTGTGTACATGCCTGGCGAAGTAGGCGGCAGTGCAACCGGCCAAACCCGCCCCCACCACTAAGAAGTCGACCTCGCGTTCTTCTTGTCCCGCGCGCTGCCAGTGCGAAACGGTCATGTATTTGTCTCTAATAGCATCAGTCGATTACGCTCGCAAGTTGGGATCAGCTTGAGTGATTCAGGCCTGCATTAGCTCGCGTTCTACATGTGCCTTGAGCGTGCGCACCTTGTCCCATTCGCCGTCTGTGCCATCGTAAATCAGGGCGACGTGCCCGGCGAATTCCGCCTCTCGCACCAGAGACAAGCTGCGCTGAAACTCGGCGACATCGAGGGCATCGCCATTGAAGTTGCCCTTGCAGTGCAGCGAGGTGGCTTGCGGCAGTAGCGCCGCCATGGTGGCGTATTTGTCGGCGGTCTTGGCGGCATTGCCGAAATCGACGCAGAGTTGCAGCGGACGCCCAACCGTCTGCATGATCTCGAGCAGATTCCGGCTCTCGACGCTGGTCTGGCGCCAATTCTCGGTCGTGGCTCTTAAGCCGATGCTCGCGCCATAATCGAATAACTCGCGCAGGGCTTTCACACTGCGTTCAATGGTCTGCGGCGTCGGCGCTTCCGTGCCGCAATCGATGCGGACGCCATGCGCGCCCAACTTGACGGCGATATCTTGCCAGCGCTTGGCCGACTCGATATCGCGCCGCCAGGCATCGTCATCGGTAGCGGACAAGTTGCCGGTATCAATGAGTAAATTGATTAGCGGGACATCAGCATCTGCCAAAGCCTGGCGCAGCTCAGCAAGATAGCCATCGTCAATAGATGGTAGATGGAAATTGCAGATCTCAAGCAGCTTGAAGCCATCGGCGGCGATGAAGGCTGGCAACTCAAGCAAGGTCAAGATAGCGGGCTGCGGATCGTTTCGGTTCACCATGACGCCGGCAGCATCCGGCTGAAACCAGGGCGCGCCCAAGGCACCGTGTACAGTCCAGGAAGAAATCGCAAGTTGGATCATGTCTTGTCCCTCTCTTTGCTTCACGCTCGCGGCAGGTTGTCATTGATAATAGACTGCAATCGGCGATTGTCAAATCAGGGCAGGCTATAGGACAACGGAATAATGAGTGTTACAATGTTTATATCTGTAAATTGCAGCGCTTTCCATTTCCCGCAACTCATGGAGGACACACATGTTCAACGCCAAAAGAGCTATCTTGTTCCTACTATTATTGTTAGTCGCTTTGCCGTTTTCCGCGGTCATGGCTCAAGACGGGTTGCCCGACCTCGAAGGGCGCGTCGTCACGGTGGCGGTTGAAAACGCCTACATGCCCTTCAATGTCATTGATGAGGAAACCGGCGAAGCAGTCGGCTGGGATTATGACACGCTGGGCCTGATCTGCGAGCTTTTGAATTGCGTGCCCGACTATGTCGAGACCAGTTGGGAAGGCATGATCGTCGCGGTCTCCAACGGTGAGTACGACATGGCGGCTGATGGCATCACCATCACCGAAGAGCGGGCGGAGATTGTCGATTACTCTGACGGTTATATTGATGTCATCCAGCGTATGATGATACGCGTCGGCGAAGACCGCTTCGCCAGCGCGGAAGAATTTGTCGCGGGTGAATTTATCATCGGCGTTCAAGTAGCAACTACCAATTACATTGCCGCTTCGGAAATCCTGGACGGTGACGAGGATCGCATCGTCGCCTATAGTGAATTTGGCTTTGCTGTGCAAGCGCTGATTAGCGGCGATGTGGACGCGGTGGTGATTGATGATGTGGCGGGGCAGGGCTATACCGGCTTGAACGCTGACAGCATTAAGCTGCTGCCCGATGATCTGATCAAACAGCAGTTGGGCTTCATCTACCCGCAGGGCTCGGATCTGGTCGAGCCTATCAACGCGGCGCTGGCAAGCATCATGGCGGACGGTACGCTGCAAGCCATCAATGACAAGTGGTTCGGCGCCGCTGAAGAAGAAGATACGATGCTGCCCGACCTAGAGGGACGCGTCGTGACGGTCGCGGTTGAGAATGCCTATATGCCCTTCAATGTCATAGATGAGGAAACCGGCGAAGCGGTCGGCTGGGACTACGATACCCTGGGCCTGATCTGCGAGCTTTTGAATTGCGTGCCCGACTATGTCGAGACCAGTTGGGAAGGCATGATCGTTGCCGTTTCCAACGGTGAGTACGACATGGCGGCTGATGGCATCACCATCACCGAAGAGCGGGCGGAGATTGTCGATTACTCTGACGGTTATATTGATGTCATCCAGCGTATGATGATACGCGTCGGCGAAGACCGCTTCGCCAGCGCGGAAGAATTTGTCGCGGGTGAATTTATCATCGGCGTTCAAGTAGCAACTACCAATTACATTGCCGCTTCGGAAATCCTGGACGGTGACGAGGATCGCATCGTCGCCTATAGTGAATTTGGCTTTGCTGTGCAAGCGCTGATTAGCGGCGATGTGGACGCGGTGGTGATTGATGATGTGGCCGGACAGGGTTATACCGGCTTGAACGCTGACAGCATTAAGCTGCTGCCCGATGATCTGATCAAACAGCAGTTGGGCTTCATCTACCCGCAGGGCTCGGATCTGGTCGAGCCTATCAACGCGGCGCTGGCAAGCATCATGGCGGATGGCACGCTTCAAGCCATAAACGACACGTGGTTCGGTGCTGATGCCTGAGTTGGCTGATCGCAAGCACAGTTGACAATTTAGATTTCCAAAACGTGGGACAGGATGAAACCTGTCCCACTTTGCATTTATCGAAATAGAACTTTAAGGATGTCTCATGTCTTCGCCGCACTCTGAACCGGATTTACCCGAAATTATTGCCGAGTCGCGCGGACGAGCCATGCGCTATTCGCGACTTTATACATTTCCTTATTCGTTTCTTTTCTTGGTGCTTCTGGGCGTTATTCTGGCTCTCAGCATCGTCACGGATTCGGTCTACTCCAACATATTCTCCCAGCTTATTGAAGGTTTAATCATGACGCTGTTTGTCAGCGGCTCCTCATACCTGTCAGCGCTCTTCGTGGCTGTCATAGTGGGGATTACCCGCTCGAATCCACCCGATCCACCGCAATCCCGTCAGACGACGAGCCGAGCGATTAAGCGTGCCCTGCGTATTGCCTTTTACAATATTTGCACGGTCTACGTGAGCGTGATGCGTGGCATCCCCATTTTGATCGTGCTGCTGGTCACGGCCTTCATCGTAGTGCCGGCCATGCGCGATGTTGTCAACGATGTCATTTTGGTGAGTCTGCGAGAATTGCTGGGCAATTCGGAGATTCCGGCGCTGACTTGGCGCGGCAGTTCGCCGATGACCGCCATCGTCGCGCTGGGCGCCACCTACGGCGCTTATATGTCGGAGACGATCCGCGCGGGCATTCAATCCATACCCAAAGGTCAGTTCGAAGCCGCCTACTCAGTGGGCATGACCTACTGGCAGACGATGCGTTCAATAGTATTGCCGCAGGCTTTTCGCAATGTCCTGCCGCCGCTGGGCAACGATTTCGTGGCGATGATTAAAGACTCGTCGCTGCTGGCTTTCCTCGGCATCCGCGATGTGACGCAGATCGCCAAGCTGTCATCCGGTCGCTCGTTCCGCTACGTCGAGACTTACGCTGTGACCGCCTACATCTATCTGACGCTGGTGATCGTCGCCTCGACCCTGGTCAATTTGCTCGAGGACACCATCAATATCGAGCGCGAGACGCCACGCTTGATTCAGCGGCTGAGGGACTTGCGCCCGAGCAAGAACAAGCGCGAGCGCATTGTCGAGTCCTTCGACTAGCCTTACTCCTGGGAAAAGAAACCGACTTTATTTCCTTCGCTGTCACGAACCCAACTGACATATCCGCCGCCAGTGTCTTCGCCTAGCGCGGTCTTGGGCAAGACCACCTCGCCGCCGGCATCCGGCACACGCGCCAGCACATCGTTCAAGTCGCCGCTGACGGAGAGGTATACCAGCGTACCATCGCCCGCCGGTGTATAGCCAAATTGCGGATTATGCACCAGGCAGCCGCCGACGCCGCCTTCGTGCGGGAAGACGCCCAGCATGCTGCCCATCGTTTCGCGCTGGTCGTTGACGAACAATTGTATGTTCATCGCCGTTTCATAAAAGCCTTTGGCACGCTCAAAGTCGGATACAGGAATCTCAAACCAATGAATCGCCGACATAGTTCACTCCTTGAATCTGGTAATCGGGCGCAAAGGATAAAGCGAAAGGGCTCAAAGAAAAAGTGTTACTGTGCCGAATGGTGATTGGCCAGGGGCATTGCGCGGAATTACAAGGCTTTAGCGCTCGCTTTGCCATTGAGCGCTGTCGGCATCGAGGGCTGCTAGTTCTTCGCTGTCGTCTGCTCCATCCGTCGTTGTAGCCAGGCGTTGCCGGGTCGATTCCTCAGCCTCGTCGAGGGCGTCAGCTTCGTCTATGTAGAGCGAGTCCTTGAAGTCGAAACCCAGGTTCTGGCCGTGCAAGTGCACCTCGTCCATGGCATCGATGGTATCTTGCAGCTTGTCGATCTCGTCTTTTATCTCGATGCCCAGGCGCTGTCCCCTGATGCTGTTGGTATCTTTGGTGCCCAGCAGCGACATCTGCGCGTATACCGTACCCAAGGCGGACAAGGTACTCTCGAGTTGGATTTCGGCGCGCTTGATGATGCTGGCGCTGGCTTCCAGGCTCACGAGCTGGCGCTGAAGCAGCTTCAACTGCTGCAGCAAGTCGTGGCGTGTGCCCTCATCCGTCTCGGTCTTAATCCGTCGTTTGACGAGCTCAATCTTGCGCGGTACTTGCTGCAAGTCGCGCGCGGCCAGATCGTTGTTCTCAAAGTAGTCAATGCGGTTCGCCAAGCTATACATGTGGGCGATCCAGTCATTGATGCCGCTGATCAGGTGGCGTTGCCGCGTGCGCATGGCGCCGCGGGCGACATCCGCCAGCTTGAGCATATTTCGCCGATACTCAAAGGCATCGCGCAGCCGCTCGCGCGAGGTGCGATTGCGGATATTACGCAGGTCGTATTCGCGCTCGAAGTCTTCTGCCAGCGCTTGTTCGGTGGCTTCAGGATCCGTGAGAGTGGAGGCTACCAGGACAGTTTCCGCTAAACCGCCCAGCACCAGCCAAAACCAGGGTTGCCATTCCATGAAGGGCAGGCTGACATCCTGCACAAAGAGAAAGAGGATGGCAGTGACCATGAGCGTGACCAAGGTTTCCCAGCGCAGCAATGCATTTGCCAGCAGCGCGCCGATTATCTTTTGCCGAGCCTCGCTGTTAACCGTCATGATGTTTATCTGGTCCTTGTCAAACGCTCAGTCATTTGCAGGTGTCGAGGCCTTAAGCGCGGACACAAGTGATTTCGCTGTCTATTGCCCCAATCTATTGGCAAGAGCGCGCTATCAGTTTTCGCCCAAGAGCCGCTGCCGGCGTTCTTCCAACTGCAATTCAACCTGGCCAATACCGACGGTATCTTCGATTTGGTCGGACAGTTTCCGGCTGGCCAATTCGGCGCGGGCGTCTTCCTCGTCGATCTTTGAATAGATGGAATCCAGCAGGTTGTCGATTTCCTGATCGCCGGATGTATCTATCTTGTCCATCACTTTCAGCGTCTTGGTCATGACCTTCTTGGTTTCCGCCAGCTCTAGCAGGGAGCGCATCTTTTCGCGTTCATGCTTGATGGTGGTGAGGCGACCTTCAAGCTTCAGGCGCATATTCAACATGCCCTGATATTGCTCTTCTTGCGATTGCCACTGCTCGTAGTATTCCTGCGCCAATTCTTGCTTGGTGTTTAGCTCAGCCTGGGCGGCGGCGGCGAGGTCATTTTTCCCTCGCAGGATCAAGGTATCAATGTCACGGTCCAGTTTATCGGACTGATTGGAGAATTCTTCATACTTGCGTTTGAGTGTGCGCACGGATCCGCCGACAGTCGCCGCCGAGTCGTCAAGCGCTTCCAGGTTCCGCTCTACTTGACGGATGTATTCGTCCATGACCTTGAGCGAATTGGTTTCCAGGGCGCGGTCAATCATACCGTGCATATTGGCGCTAAACAGTGTTTGGACCTTCTGTAAAATGGATGGCATCTTAGGATTATCCCCTTACTGAGCTTAACTTCTCGCGGCTGCAGACTGCCGCCAGTATAGCATAGGTATTAAGTGATTATCAAAACCGCGATTCATACACGTATACAATTTACGGATTATTTACTATACGGTTTCATTCGGCGCTCAAACCTAGCCCGTGCACCGCGCGATCGCTAGCAGATCGGCGAGAATCGCGCAGCCGGTTTCCAGCTTGCCGGCGCCGGCGCCGATGAGCGTGACATCGCCTAGAAGGTCAGTTGCCAGGGTTATGGCATTGGTCGAGCCGGCGACGCTCGCCAAGGGATCGCTGAGCGGCAAGCGCATCGCCTTCACTGCGCCACCTGTTGGCGTGGCCCGCGCGATGAGCTTGTAACGTTGCCCGGCCGCCTTGGCATCAGCGATGTCCGCTGCGCTAATCTGCGTGATGCCGCTGACGTCCAGGTCAGCCAATTTCAGGCTGCTGCCGAATAAGGCGTTCGCCAGGATCAAAACCTTGCCCGCTGCGTCCCAGCCTTCGACATCGCCGCTAGGATCAGTCTCGGCGTAGCCCAGCGCCTGCGCCTGCGCCAGCGCCGCTTCGTATGACATGCCGTTTTCCATCTGCGTGAGCATGTAATTCGTTGTGCCGTTCAAGATGCCACGAGCCGAGTGTATCGTGCAGCCAGCCAGCGCATCTTGCGCCAGGTGCATGGTCGGGGTGCCTGCCATCACCGTGGCTTCGCAGCGCATTTCCAGACCCTTGGCGCGCGCCTTGGATTTGAGATTGGCGTAGTCCAGCGCGACCGGTCCCTTATTAGCGAGCACCAGATGCAGACCCGCATCAAGCGCTTGATGACAGTATGCGAGGGCGGGCTGAGCGGTGTCGAGGTTGGTGGGGCTAAGCTCGACGAGCGCATCGGCTGATTCAGCCGCGATCATGTCACTCGCGGCCATGTCTCGACGCAAGCCGGCTTGCGCGGGATAAGCGTCGAAGCTGCCCGCTTGAGCTGACGCAAGCAGCGCCGCGATGTCGAGCCCTGCGTTACGAAAGAGTGTCCCCTTGGATGCGGTGACGACGCCGACGATAAGTGGAGCGAAGTCTTGCTCCTGCGCTAGCTGCGTCGCTTTGCTAACCAGGATTTCGGCGAATCCCTGACCCACCACGCCGAAGCCGATGAGGATTAGTTTCATCTTGTCGTCCATTCGCTTTTCAGCCATTCGCAGGCGTCATGATACTCGCTTCGCCGCCCTGGGGAATAGTCTGATTCGACAGTTGAATCATCGGCCGCGAAACCTAGCGGGCCTTAGCCTGCCGCGGCGAGTCGCTCGACGGCGGCCAGCGCTTTGTTTACGCTTTCTTGTGGGCGCACGCCAATCTGCTGGTCGGCCAGGATGCCGTGTTCGTCGATGACCCAGTAAGAGCGGGTGGCGGATATCGGCAGTTTGATGATGAAGAGCTTAAGGCCCCAGGCGTCCCAGGCATCAAGCATCTTGTGATCGGGATCGGACAGCAGATCGTATTGCAACTGCTTGCGCTTTTTCCAGCCAGCCAGTTCTTCCACGCTATCGGAACTGACGCCCAGGACGACAGCATTATGCGATTCGATCTTTGGGAAGATATCGCGGAAGGAGCAGGCCTGGTTATTGCAGCCCATGGTATTGGCTTTGGGGAAGGCGAATATGATAACGCGCCTGCCACGAAAGTCGCTAAGCCGCACGACTTGACCGTCTTGATTCAGCAATTCAAAGTCCGGCCCGGTTTGTCCCACAATCGGCATGGCAATTGGCTCCTATGATAGCATCAGCCTCTATCACCATTATAGCAACGATATCGGACGCGATTTTCTGCCGAGCTAAATCTGGTATTTGGCTGACGATGCCGTGTTCGGCGTCTTTGTCGCGGGCGACACGCTGTCCTTCGCTGATGTCCACGTCTGGGGCGAAGGCGGCCGGCGCCGATCACGAATTGAATGGGGCAATCGAGCCATGTATACTCGCGGGTCATGCTTGTGCCGTCATGACGTCCGGAGTGCGCGATCGTCATGACGGATCCAAGCCGTGGCTGAAACAGGATCCTGATGAAATCTTACCGCCTTCGCCGATTGCTGGACCCGGGGCTGCTGCTGGCGCTGGCGCTGACGCTATTCGCCGCCATCCCGCTGACGTCGAATCCCGGCTTGCCCAATGGCTCTGACACCCTCTTGCACAGCCATCGCCTTGCCGAAATGCAGCGGAACTGGTCGGAAGGCTTCTTTTTGGGGAATGGTTCGCCAATACTTCGCTTCAATGGGAGCTTGACCTATTATCTGACGAGCATATTGCATCTGCTGTTCAAATTAGGTGCGTCGGAGGCCCTGCGCTTGCTGCTGCTATTGAGCTTGCTGATGTGCAGCGGAGGGATGTATCTCTTCTGCAAGCGGCGCAGTGGACGGCTGGGCGCCCTGATTGCTGGCCTCGTTTATGTTTACAGCCCCTACCTGATGTATACCGAGGCGTACGCGCGTGGCGCTTATCCCGAGCTGCTGGCATTCGCGCTGTTTCCGCTCTTGCTTTGGCGCATCGATGCCCTGCGCGACAAGCCAAATGCAATCAACTTTCTGCTGGTTTGCCTTTTGCAGGTGGCGCTGATCAACGCCCACAATTTAATGGCGTTGACCTTGACGGCGATTGCCTTCGCCTGGGTGATTTTCGAAACGCTGATTCAACAATTCAACGGCGAAGCGAGCCAGATGAATGCGCGTGCTGGCGCTTTGGCAGCGCTGGCCATGCTACTGGGCATTCTCGCTACCGCGACATTCTGGCAGCCGATCTTGCTGGAAAGCGATTCCGTGCAATTGGAATACCTGGAAGAACTGGGCTTTCGCGGAAACTTCGTAGGTCTGGGAGCGCTGCTGTCGCCGCCCCCAATCAGCGATGCCGGCGCGATCAATGGGCTGCGCGAACTTCGGATTCTCGGTGTTGCGCAATGGAGCTTGGCTGTGGCTGGCGCTGTCTCGGCGCTGCTGCTTTATATCCGCGGATACCGCAGCCGTCACCCGCAAGCCTTTTTGGGAACCGTCTTCTTTGCGCTGTCGGCTCTAGCGCTAGTTGCCTTGATGCTGCCGGCGGCCGAGGGCATTTGGAGCGGCTTGCGCCCGCTGCAATTCTTGCAGTTCCCATGGAGGCTGCTGGGACCGACCGCCGCCTGCCTGGCAATCGTGGCGAGTATGAATGGCTTGTGGCTGAATCGGCTGGTATCGCGCTATCAAATCAGCACGTCGGCCTTGGTCATCGCGCTGCCGATTGTGGCGGTTATTCCGCTGCTCTATGTACCCGAATGGCGGCATGATTCACTTGACGCCGCGATCGCTGGGTATCAAGCTGCGGAATCGGCGCCGTTGCAGTTGGGCTCGACGCCGGCGCGTGATATTGCTGCATTGGTTTCCATGCTTGCGATTGCCTTAGCTTGTATCGCTGCCTGGCTCCTGCGCAAGACGCAGCACACTCCGCGACCGTACTGGACTGCCGCGCCCCTGTCGAGGACAGAGACGATGGGTGTTTTGCTGGGTGGCGCCATAGCGATATTGTGCTTGATCATCAGCTTCCGCGAGGGCGTCGCCTGGCTCAATTCGCCACCCGGCGAGGCGCTGCCCGCGCAGTTTCGACGTACCTACACGCTGGACGGAAGTTTGCAGCTTTTGGGATACGATCTTGACGCGGATGTATACCAGCCGGGTGAAACATTGGTATTCAGTGCGTATTGGTATGCAATTGAAGAGACGGGAATTAACTTCTCCAGCTTCTTGCACGTGTCTACTGGCGGACTACCAGTGGCGCGAGCTGACAAGCTGCATCCGGCTGACCGCGCCATCAGCGAATGGTGGGGTCCCGAGGGATACATATACGACAGCTACGAATTGCAGCTGCCGCCCGATTTGCCGGCGGGCGAATATCAGCTGATCATCGGCTTGTACACTTGCGAGCTGATGCCGGCGGATGATTGCGGCAACGGCTATCGCCCCACTGTGACTGATGCGAATGGCGAGGTGATCGGCGACAGTATCGCCTTGACCACGATACGCGTGGAGACACTTTAGTAGCCGCCTTCAGGATCAGGATAGGCATGGCCGCCGCCATAGCTGAAGGACGGGGTAGAAGTAGCTCGGGGCGGCAGCGGCACATCATAGTCAACCGGCAGTGAACTGATGACCGCTTCAGTTTCCAACGTGAAGAGCGCCATCCAGCCGATATCATCTTCAGCCTTCACTTTGACCCAGGGGCTGTAAGGGCTGCGCGCTAGCAACTTCACGTCCATGCCAACGGGCAGGGTGCGCTTGACGCGGAAGGCCGTATCGGGCGCCTCCCGCAGGTTGCCGCCGCGGGGCACATTGACCGTCGCGCCGTCGGCGTAGGCGCCATATCGTTGTGGCGGCTCGGGCGTGAGATCATAGACATTGTGAATTTGCCCTTTCCGACCCGCGAGCAATTCAGCGCTCATCCAGCCGGTTTCGCCGTTGCCGAAGCGGATATGCAGCCATTCACTGTCGCTGCTGATGCCGAGGATGCCCATCGTCTCGCCAGCCGGCACTTGAAATAGCAGGCGCGAGTTGATATCGGGCGCCGCTCGCATATTGACGCCGCCTTGCGTCTGCGCGTAGCCCGGCTGCGGGATCGGCACTGGACGATCGAAAAGCAGAAGCGGAATGTGCTTGATCAAATCGTACTCAAGGAGATTGGGCACACCCGGCAGTTGCGCGGGTTTCGTCCAATTGTCTGGGTCATAACGCAGGTTCAGCTGTTCGCCGACATTTAGTGCCACGGATTGCCCGAAGGCTACCAGGATCACTTGTCCCTCTATGGCGATGAATTTTGTGTGATCCGCTTGTGTAAGCACGATTAGCGTGCCGTTGATCTCGGTCGCGACGCCATTGATAAAGAGGCTGGCGCCTTGCCCGTACAAGCCTTGCACGACGAGCGCGCCGACCGACGGCATGGCGGCGCAATCGGCTGCGGCGGGACCACTTTCGATGGTGATGGAACGCCATCTGTCCAAGCCGGCGTCTACGGACACGCGATTGCTGATTTTGACGTCTCCAAGGATCAGTGCGTCCATCAAGATAGATTTTTCCAGCCGCAGCCAGAGCAAGCCGCCTCCATTTGCCGCTGACAGCGGCGGGCTCTGCAGGCGGTTGATTCGTTCAGCTTCCGCCAGGGCAGCAGGCGCATTCAGCGCATCAGAAGCCGGTTCAACCAGCGGCGGCAGCCCACCATTGCAGAAGTAGCCGGTCGGTCCCGTGAGGCAGTGGTCGCTGGCAGCCGTGTAATGGTCAACTAACGCCGCTTCACAGGTCTCAGCCGTGATGCTCGTTTGCTCTTCAGCGGAAGTGGAGCCAGGGGTGTCGGTGGGCGCCGCGCGGGCCACGGTCGGCACCAGTGTGGGTACCGGAGTCGGCGTCACGTAGACGATGTCGGGCGTCGCCGGCTGAGCGTCGCTGGTGATTTGCTGCGATGCTTCACGTTGGCGGCAGGCGGAGAGCAGCGCTAGCAGTACCAGCGCCCACACCATTGGTGCTTTCATAGCGGATTTTCCAGCCCGGTGTCGGTCGTCAAACACGCGTATTGTACCAGAAACATCGGGCGCGCTGCTTGGCTGGCATCGTTCGTCGAGCTATCGGAGCCGGCGGGCGAATTGATGTGACCCGCCCGAGACCTGATGCAAGGCGCCGTCAGGCAGGTGGACTTCAGTAGCTGCGACTTGACCAAGCCATCTTAGTTGGATGTGTAACGGTACGCCGCTCTGATGCTGTCGACGAATGCCTGATAATGGTCGGCGTCCGCTCCATATTGATGAAATCGTTGAACAGACCGCAAGCAGTGAATTGATTATTGAGCGACTCCAGGTATATGACCTCAAAGGGAATCGCGTGATGGTCTGCAAGCGCAGACTTCGGTTCAAGCGGCTATGGCGACTCAAATGTCGGCTAGAAACTTCAATGCCTTTTCGATGCTTTTCTTGGGGCTGACCTTGAGCTGCGCATCGAGAACTTTGCCGTCTTCGCCGATGATCCAGTGCGAGCGGATAACGCCCATGTACTTCTTGCCATACATTGACTTCTCGCCCCAAGCATCCCAGGCTTTCAGCACTTGGTGCTCGGGGTCGGAAAGCAAGTCATATTGGAGAGACTCGTCTTCGATCCATTTCGCCAGGGCGACCGGCTCGTCAGGGCTTAGGCCGAGGACGATGGCATCGGCTGTTTCGACTTGCGCGAAGTGGTCACGGAATCCACAGGCTTGCACGGTGCAGCCGGAGGTTCCGGCTTTGGGATAGGCGAAGAGCAAGACCTTTTTGCCGCGATATTCGCTCAGCTTCACGCTATCACCGTTCTGATTGAGCAATTCAAAGTCGGGCGCCATTTCGCCTACAACGGGCATGGTTCTGTCCTTTCCATCGTGTCGCGCGCTGCTGGGGGTCGCCGCAGCGCACAGACTGTCTCATTAGGTTTTGCTCATTTTAGCGTATTGGTCGTGAATATGGCACGGGTGGTCAGGATGCCAGGGCGGCACGCTTGATCTCACGGCGGGCAAGATCAATGCCAAGCCACATGGTCGCGGTCGCCTGTGCCGGCATCTGCAGGTACAAACTCGGCGGAAAATGCGCCAGGAATTCTTCGTCGCTTATTATTGGCGCGACCACGACACTATCGCGCAGCGTCTCTTCGGCGGTCATGAAGGGCATGTCGCTATCGGCCGCGTTCATCCGCTCATGCCATTCTGGATCGTGAATCAGCAGCACCGTGCTGATTTCCGGTCGCAGGGTCAAGAGATTAAGGACGATACCGGTGGCGCAGAGCTGCGCTTTGCCCGTCTCGAGCAAGCCGAGTAGATAGCGCAGGGCGGGGTGATCATAGAAGTAATTCCAGCGCTTTGGCTGCCGCTGTTCGGGAAGGTGGAACATCTCCTCCAAGAGCTCGCGCAGCACCTGATGCTTGACGCTCCATTCGCGGGCATCGGCGAAGTCGGCGGTGGTCTGCTCAAACATCATCGCCGGCAGCACATGAAACATGCCGCTGTCGAAGGCGGTCGACTCCGAACGCCGCGCTAATATCGCTTTGTAAGCGCCCTTGTGATTGAAAACAGTTAGTGTGCCGATGCCGATTGCTGCGCTGCGTTTGGAGCCGCGTCTGAGCGCGTCATGCGGTTGCACCTGCCGATGATAGGTGGCGCGAGACGGCGCGCGCATCCAGCCTTCGGCCACTGCATCGCGCAATTCGCGTTCCAGTGTGGCACAGGTCGCCAGCATATCGTAGTAATTGCCGATAGCGCCGCGCAGCTTGAGCGGCTTCTCGCGGATTCCTTTCAAGGTGAAGGTCGGTCCGTTGTAAAGACCGGGCTTGCTGTTTTGCAGGTCATGCAGATAGCTATAGTCGTAGACCGCGAAATCGCGCTTTTCCGGCCTGGGCAGCGTGGGATCAAGCAAGCTGTCGACATCGTGAATCTGCCATTCGGCGGGGTAGAAAACGGTTACCGGGTGCTCGATGCCGGCGCGTGCAAAGGGCTCGCACTGATACAGATGCTGCAAGTAGTCGGTCATGTTCTTGTAGTCGCGGCTGTCGAGTGGCATGGTCTAGTCGCTGTTGGACGAGTCGATGAAATCGCTGCCTGCCATTACCCGCGGCTCTCGGAAAGACGCTCCGCCAGCGCTATCATGCCATCGGCGATGAAGGCTTGTACCAGCAGAACTACCGGCAAGCCGAGGCTGATAAGCGTGCCCGATGGTATGCGCTGCCAAATCTCGCCCAAGCTGCCGAGCTGCGCCAGCAGCATTCCCCAGTCACCGTAAGTACAATACGTCAAGACGAGCAAAAACTGAGCATGGTCCGACAAGATGAGACTGTCCTGCAGGATCTGCGAGATGCCCGCTGCCGCAGCGATGACAAAGACAACTTGCAAGACAGCCAGCAGTACTTGCGTCACTGCGCCGTAGATCCGTTCCTTGACAGCCACGGACAGGAGTATACCCAGGGCGGCCGAGGAGGCGATCATGAGCAGTGGCAACAGGACATTGACGGTCAAGGTTAAAGCGATTAGCAGCAAACCGATGCGCCAATCGGCAAGTGGTGGTGTGGCGTTCGCGCTCAGCATTTCCGCGTAGAGGCCGCCGAAGGCAGTTAAATCGATCAATGTCCCCAGCGAAAAGACCAGCCTCACGATCAGGATCGCGGCTATGGGCGCGCGCAGTCGATAGAGTATGCCGATCCAGCGGGCACGCAGTGCCATACCTGCGCCACCCTCGGTGACCCTTAGGTTGTCCCAGGTTTTGCGGCTGCGTTCGGAGTCGACGGAGGCGGCGCCCAACGAGAGCGCCACGATCAGTGTGATCAGCTGCAAGAAGAGCGTGGGAAAATAGAGGCTCTGCCAGAAAAGACCGGAGACATTCCGGCTGTCGCCTAAGGCCTCGGTAGCGCTGGCATAGATGAAGGCAGCGGCGGCTAACAGCAAGACGAGCGCGACAAGCTGCAGGGCGAATCCACGACGCGTCCCGTTGCCGCGAGATTTGGACAGCTCGTATTGCAGCAGCGGGTTACCCGGCTGCGCCCACTCTGGCAGCAACCATGTGACCAGTTTACGCATCTTGCCCCACAAGCTCCCCGATAGTCGATTCCAGCAAGTCTAATTCAGCCAGGCAATCTGCGCTCGCGAGCTCGGCTGTGCGATTCTCACGAATATAGTGGATGCAAGTCCGCGGCAGGTGGTCCAGGCGGAGTTGTTCCCGCACTGCCGCCGCGTATATGCCCAGTTGCAGACGATATCGCTCGGCATGTTGTTCATAGGCGCCGCCGATGACCGTGCTTGTTTTGTAATCGATTATCATCCAGTCGCCATTAGCTTGTTGCAGCAACACGTCCAATACGCCGTGGATCACGCGTTTTTCAGTGCGGAACATGAATGGCAGTTCGGTGTAAAGCGCGCGGCGCTCGCTGCGGGCGCGGTGAAGCCAGCGATAGACCTCGCTCTCGGCATATTGGGCCAGCAATTGACGCACTTCTTGCAAAGCGCTGCCTACGACTATCGGATTCGTCAGTCCTTGCTCCCAGGCGATGGACGTGATCATATCATCGGTGGTTTGCTTCGAGAGCGCGAACCTGCCGTAGCGCAGCAGTTCGTGGACGATCTCGCCGATGATGACCGGTGACGCGCCGTGCCTATCCAGTGCCAGATGACTGGTCGCTTTCGGCAAGCCCTGCATGCTGCTTTCGCGAAAGCGCTTGCCAGAGGACAGTCGCTGCCGCTCGCTCAAGCCGTGGCGATATGCGCCGAGATCAGCGATTTGCGTGGCGGTGATGTGATTGGAATGCGGCGAATCCACAAGCGGCAGCGGCTGAAGCAGCGGTGGCATATAGGGCGGGTATTCGCTCTCGTCCGCGTCAAAGTCCCACAAGTCGTCGGCGATGTTGATGGATTGATAGAGGACATCGGGCGGCGGCGGCTCGGGCGGCATCAACACAGATATTAGCTCACCCTTGAAGTCGTGAACTTGCCGTGGGCGGCGGGGCAGCGCGTCCATGTCAAGCGCGCATAGAAGCTGCTGCAGCCAGCCGCGGGTTGACCACAGAGCCTCCTTGTTCAGCGCAAATTGTCCGCTGATGAGCAGGTAATCTTGGGCGCGGGTCGCCGCGACATAGAGCAGGCGTTTGCGTTCGGCCGCGTCCTTGAGCGACTGCAGTGTGGCGTTGCGGCGATGGGCAAAGCCGCTAACGTACTGATTGGTTTCGCTGTCATACACCTGGCAACTCAGCCCGAAGTCCGGATCGGTAAGCAGCGTGCGCGCGCCGCCGCCCCCGCGCAGCCAGGAGGCATCTGCCAGGACAACCAGCGGGAATTCCAGCCCCTTGCTGGCGTGCACGGTCATCAATCTGACGGCATTGTGTGCCTCTAACAGCGCTTCGCCTTCGCGCGCCTCGCGCGCCGACAGATCAGTAAGGTATTGCGAGAATTTGCCGAGCGTGATTTTGCCGCTAGCTTCCGCCAGATGCAGCAACTTTTCTATATTGCCGCGTCGGCGGGCGCCATCGGGCAAACCGGTCAAGATGGCCAGGTAATTGGTTTGAGACAGCGCCTGCCGCAGCAACTCAGAAATCGTGACCCGCCCGGAGATTCGGATTAGCTTGGTCAAGGTAGCCAGCGCGACCTGCACCAGCGGAACATCCGCTGTGACCATGCCGGTTACCGGCTGGATGGCGGCTATCTGCAGCGCGCGCCAGAGAGCCAGTGGCGCAGACTCAGCATCGTCACCCTCGCTAATCAGGCGCAGGGCAAAGAGCAGGTCGTCGCTGAAAGCAAAGATTGGCGATCGTAGGATTGTCGCCAGCGAAAGGTCGTCGGCCGGATTATGCAAGAAGCGCAGCAGATCCAGCATGTCCCAGACTTCTTGCCGGTCATAATAGCCGCGCCCGGCGACAGTCAAGTAGGGGATATCTTGCGACTTAAAGCTGTCTTCATAGAGCGTCACATTGGTCATGGACTGAAACAGGATGGCGATGTCCTTGCAGTCCATGCTACGCCAGCTGCCGGTCTCCTTGTCATAAACTTGTCGCTCCTCGGCGATTATCGATTTGATGCGGATTGCGATCTCGTAGGCTTCCCAGCGGCGCATGTCCTCGGCCGCGAAGCGTTTCCGCCGCCCCTTTTTGTCGAGGACGTAACTTCCCGCCCGGTCACATTCATGGTAGTCGAGGAGCTGCAATTCGATCGCGGGGACCAGGGGAGACTCGGCGCGGAAGGCATTCATTGGCTTGTCGAAAACTACTTCGTAGTCTTTAACCGTGCTGCTTTCATCGCGGACCAAGAGGCCTTTGAAGAGCGCGTTGAATTGCTCGACCAACTTGCTGTGGCTGCGAAATGATGTCGACAGAGGCAGTTCAAGGCCGGTCGCCTGCTCGGTAAATTGCGCGCGAACGCGATTGAATACGCTGACATCTGCGCCGCGAAACTGATAAATGCTCTGCTTGGGATCGCCAACGGCAAACAGCGAACTGCCCGTCCGCAAGTCGGCGAGCGAACTGATGATTTGCCATTGCGCCGCATTGGTATCCTGGAATTCATCTACTAGCAAGTGCTTGAATTCGGCTTGGCGATAACGCGCTCGCACAGCTTGATCGCGCAGCAATTCAGCAGCCAGCCGCTCCAAATCGTCAAAGTCGAGTTGTGCGTTGGCATACTTGCGCTCGCGGTAGGCAGTCCCTATCTGAGCCAGTAGCCGATGCCAGAGCGGCAGGACGCTCGCCGTCAGCCGATCCAGCTCGCCCGGCGGATCGCCAATTGCCTTCAGCGATGCCTTGATGCGTTCGCGCAACTCTCGAAGCCGCCTGGCAACCACGTCTTTTGCGTTCTTGCCGCCCCAGGCCTTTACCGAGCCTTTATTACCGACGGCGCCCTTTAGCTGACAGGCGTCCAGCAGCTGGTATACCGTTGGGGCGTCATCCTCCAAGCTCGCTTGCCCCAGGTAGTCACGATATTGCGCGATCAAGTCCGCCAGCTTGTCCTTGACCGGCAAATACTCAAGCGCTTCGATGGCGGCTGCTTCGTCGGAGCATAGCAAACCTTGACGCGCATCGAAGGCGAGTTCCGCCCATTGCTGCTCCCAGAGCCTGAAAAGCGCTTCGGGATCATCGTCAGCAATCGGGCAGTCGCCGTTGACAAGATTCATTTGCTTCAGCGCCTGCTCGATTCTGTAGGCGTCGTACTGCGCGAACAGACTGGCGAGCGGCGCTTCAATAGAGGCCAGCACATCGTCAACGATTTCGTCCAGCAAGATGGCCGCTTCAATTTCGTCCAGCACGACGAATTTCGGATCGATGCCCGCTTGCGCCGCGTTGGCGCGCAAGATATCGGCGCATAACCCGTGAATCGTGTCAATGCGCGCGCTGTCCATCCGCGACAAATGATGCGCCCAAAAGTTCGCGCCGTTTGCCTGCGACCGCTGCTCAAGCTCAAGCCGCAGCCGGTGGCGCATTTCGAAGGCGGCTTCTCGCGTGAAGGTGATCGCTACCAGCGCGCTGATGTTCCAGTCGGGATTATCAGCGAGCAACTGAATGTAACGCTCGACCAAGACGCGCGTTTTGCCCGAGCCGGCGCCAGCCACCACAATCAGATTCTTGTCGTGAATGTGAATGGCATCCTGTTGTTCGCCTGTCGGCTGCATCTAACAATCCTCTGCGCTGGCTGCACGCCTTGGGACGGCTTTGTGGCGGCCCGTAACATGCATGCGGCAGAAACGAGAGAATTCGCAGTAGCGCGAACACTTGCCGTCCTCCATCTTGGTCGCCTGAACCGGGAATTGTCCCGCGCGTCCCATCTTTACGTTTCTTACGATATGTTTCCGCGCGGATTCAAGCGCGGCAATATCCTCTTCGTCATCGCTGAAGAAGACCCCGCTTGCTCTGAGGTTGCTAAGATGCCAGAAGAGTCCACCCGTTACTTCGGCGCTGCTTTGCTCCGCTTCCAATGTACTCATCAAAGCGAGCAGGTAAATCATCATCTGAAAGTCGCGACCGATTTCCATTTCTCGGCGTTCGATAGTTGTACTGCCGCTTTTGTAATCGACGACAACCAGCTTCCCATCAGCCAGGTCGATGCGATCGATGAACCCGTTTACGCGCAGGGGACTCATGCCATCGGTCAAGTCGATCAAGACTTCGTTGATGTAGCGTTCCAATTGATGCACGGTACGCGTTTCCCCGAAGCGATTGAGCGGGCTTTTCGGCGAGAAATCTTGCTTGATCAGAGCCGCCAGTCGATTGAATACGACTTGTTTCTCTTCGCGCCAGGTGGCGGTCGCGCGGAAGTTGAAATCTTCGGGAGCGCTTTCCAGCAGGTCGGCTGACACATCGGCAAAGATCTGCAGCGCCTCAACCAGATTCTCTTCGCTGATGGCCAGTCCGCGCTCGCCGATCCGTCGATAGATTTCCTCAAGAATGCTGTGATTGAGCCGACCGATCTGCAAGGCATCAGCGCCGGCTTCCGGCTCAGCGACTTCCTCCAGCTTCAACAGACGTTTGGCAAAATATCGGAATCCACACAAGCCGTAGTCTTTGAGCCTTGAGGCGCTCCAGACTCGCTCCTCACCCAGGCTGCGCGCCGTCTGCCGCAACAAGTCCGGTTGAGACAGTATGCCGCTGTAGCGGTCGAAAGGCGCATTCGACAGCCGCCGTAATTCTACGCCGCGTCCGAATTCAAGCTGACGCCATTGAGCCGCGCAAGACGATTCAGCGACAAGCCAATTCCTGGCGCTCAGCGCTTTTTCGGCATCGGCCGCGCCTTGCTGATTGAGCTGGTCGGCCACTGCCAGCATGAGCTCAGCGCTGTTGGCCGATTCAGCCGGCTGAATGACCGCGCCGACCGCTCGCGTCGTTAGTGGCAGGTCGTCAAAAACCTGAGTGACCGCCCGCCAGAGATAGCTCTCGATCCAGACTCTGCCCGCTTGAAAAGTCGGGCGCGACAGGGTTAGGGTCTGCCGCGGCAGGCTTATTAATTCGTAAAACAGTCCTCGGTCATCGATGCGTTCCGCTCTCGTTGATAGCGGGATGCCGCGGATTTGCAGCCCCTCGCGTTCAGAATCGAGATAAAGCGGATCCTCAGTCGCTTCCGCCGGGAAGACGCCTTCCGCCAAGCCAAGTATGAAGACATGCTGATGCGGCAAGCCGCGCGCTTCCGTCGCTGTTGTCACCAGCACTTTGCCTTTGCGCGGTTGATTGAGGCGGTGGTCGGCTGTGGTTTCCAGCGCAAGCTTGAGGTCGGATCTGAATTGCTGCCACCGGATTTCATTGTTCTGCTTGAAGGACGCGCGCAGAATATCGTCGCTGGCGAGCAGATCACGCAGAATGTCTTTCAAGCCGTTTAACGCGTTGATGTCGCGGCCGACAATCTCGGGGCTGGCCCGATCATGCTCCCAGGCGTTCATGATGATATTCAGCGAATAAGCGCTGCTTTCGCTGTCGTCCGAATCTGACAGAGGGTCGGCGCCCAGCACACCCCACAGCCAGCGGATGGTCGCGCGCAGATCGGCAGGTTCCGGGGGGGTTACCGCCCGGATGAAGGCGGACAGTTTGATCGACAGTGTGTCTGCTTGTTCGGCTGTCAACGAGGTCAGTTCCGCATCGCCGCTGACATCGGCCCGTCGTTGCCGAGCCAGGCGGATGATCTCCAGCCAATCCGATTGATTGCCGCCCAGAAATTGATGCTCCATGCTGATTCTGTCCAAGAGGTCCATCAGCTCGGCATTCAAGCCGGCAGTGATATACGGTGAACGCAAGGTGTCCAGCAGATCGCGGCGACGGAAACGCGGCGCAAGCTGCAGGAGATCGATTAAGGTGGCGATCACCGGCGCGCGGTGATTGGGGCGCTCGTAATGCAGCAAGAGCGGAAGCCCATATTCTCGCCGGCCCGATTCGAAATAAGTGGCATAGCGCTGCCAATCCCGCAAGGCGATCAGGATGTCGTCCGCCAATGCGCCCTTCAACAGCAGTCGCTTGACCGCCCGCAATACTGCTTTGACCTCCTCGGCCGGGTCGGGCATGGCGATCAGCTGTATGGCATCGCTGCTGCCTTCGGCGGGAAGATGGCGAAAGATCTTCTGCCCAAGCTGTTCCAGATCCCGGTGGCGCACGCCGGGCAGCTCGTCGACAGGTCGAAGACGCAAGTCGATGCCTGCATTGTCGTAGGTGTCGATCAATCGGTCGCGCGCCAAGACGCTGCGGCTGGAAAGGGTCCCCGCTTGCTCGGCGGGCAGCGATGTCAAGGTGATATGTACTTGATGTATCGAGCGCGAGAGTTCCGCCAGCAATTGCGCTTGCACCGGCGTAAACTGATCGTAGCCATCGACCAGCAGCAGGTCGACATCGGCGGCGATGGCGATACGCTTGCGCAGGGTCGCTAAAGCCAACCAGCCTTCGCCTTCCAAGTCAGCCAGATCGCTCTGTCTCAAGGTGTCCTGGTAGCGGCGATAGATGGCGGCGATCTCGCTATCTTTGGCGCTGCGAGCAGCTGCCGAGAAGTCATCGACATCTACGCTATGTTGTTTGAGCTCGTCGATCAGATCGGCCAGTACCGAGACCAATCCACGCGTTTCGGCGATGCGATGGAAGGTGTTCAATTGTCCTTGCGCCAACATTTCAGCCAGCAGGCTGCGCAAGAGATTGTGCCGCGTCAAGCTGTTGAGCCGGCGGACGGGCGTACCCGCGATCTTGAGCAGGCGCGTATTCAGCGTATAAAAATTGAAAAACTCGATATTGAAATAGATCGGTATGCTGCTGTCCGATTCGATCAAGCGCTGCCGAAAGCTCAATTCTTGTCGGCGCGTGGCGAGCAGGATCCATGCTTTGGGGAAGGCAGGTCGGCGCTGGCTTGTCAGTTGACGCAACAGCCGTAACGCATGCTCAGTCTTGTCTTGACCGATCGGCGCCAGATGCAATGTAGCGGTCACAGTCGACTCCTAGTGGTACAGCAAGTTTACAATCTCTTGCACGGTGTTGGCTTTTAATCTGTCCTCAGCGAAATAACTCTCTTGCAAATTGGCAAGGAGTTGGCTGGCGTGTACCACTGGGACGGCTGGCTGCTGTAATTTTAACTCGACAGCGGGCGCCTCCCGCAGGAAGACGATGGCGGCGTAGACCGGCATATCCGGCAGGTCATAGTCTTTGAGATGCGCCTTCAGCTTGATCGCATCGGCGACGACTTCGCGCGTCGGGTTCCAGCGCATCGGCCGCCAGTTGCCTTTTCGTCGGCGCTTCAGCCATTGCCCGCCTTCATTAAAGAAGTCGCCCTTTCGCTTCGTGATTCGCAGCACCAGCACACCATGTTTGCTGACCAATGCCGCATCCACATAGCCGATGGTTCGCTTGCTGATATTGCGTATGAAGACGAACTGACGATCCAGTTGCGCCGCAAGCTGGTCGCCAAGTTGCCGCGCCGCCGCGTTGTCCGTTTTCCAGGTGACCGCCCGCAGCGCCATCAGTATGGCGACGAAGGTGATTCCCACGCCAATCGACAGCAGGGCCTTGCGCGTGAGATCGTATACCTGGTAGCCAGGATTGAAAGGCACCACCAGGCTGAAAACATGCAAAGCGATGCCGGCAACCGTCAGGGCGGCGCCCAGCAGAAATACAACCGCTGCGGCGATCAGCAGGTCGCGTGAGCGCCGGTTTAGACTTCGCGTTGGGGCTACATTCTGCATACTTCGCATCTGCCGTTTTGTATGAAGTCGCCGCTCACCTACGATGATAGCCTATCTGCCGGCGCTTGCAATCTGCGTCCGCTGCAGTTCGCGGGGGTCATCGACCTTGACTATAATCAAGCCTTAGAGCGCGATGGAGGTCGGCTGGTTGAGCGCGCCAGGCTGTGATAAGTCTCGATTGAAAGCGTCCATTCGGTGACCGATTAGAGTGATGATGAACGAATTTTCGAACGAATCTAATGGCGAGTTGAACGCCGGGCTGGGCGAAGTTCACCGCTTCGGCAGCGCGAGCGAATCGCTGTTTCGCCGGCTCTATCGTGGCTTGAACCGCCGTCAACAACTGGAAGACGAATTGCGGCGGCAGCGTACGCTCGTGGGGCAGCAAGCCTCGCAGAACGAGAGATTGCAGCGCCGCTATGTTCAGCTGCAAAGTGAGCTTCGAAGGCGTGCCAGCGAAATGGAACGGCTACAAGCCGTGCTCGGCAGCCTGGACGAAGGCATCATCACGCAAGATCCCAACGGCAAAGTGACGATGATGAATCAGGCGGCGGAAGGCATGCTGGGCGGCAAGAAGGCCTTTTGGGATAGCGCGCTGGGTACTTTGTTTGAACGCTATCGCGATGTGCAAGAAACCAAGGCTGAGTTGACGCCCTTGGGCGAGTCGGATGAAATGCCCTTGAACAACCGCATCGTGCGAGCGCAACTGATCGCCATAGGCGACGAAAACCGGCGGCGAATCGGCACGGTGATTATTTTGCGTGATGCCACCTATGACGCGCTGGCGGAGCGGCTCAAAGACGGCTTTGTTACCCATATCGCGGGTGAAATGGAGAGCCCGGTCAGCGTCATCAAGCTGGCGAGCGAATTACTGAGCGCACAGCCGGAAGATACCGCAGTCAATCAGCGGCTGCTGGACAAGCTGCTCAATAATGTTGATATTCTCGATCAACTAGCGCTGGAGCTGCTCGATATCGGCAGGATGACTGCTGGCACCTTTGATGTAAAGCGCGAGCCGCTGTCTGTCGAGGGGGTCGTCTGGTCAGTGGTGAATGGCATTGGACCGGACATCAGGAGCCGCGACGTAGACCTGCTGGTGATGACGCGGGACCTTAGCGCTGTGAATGTGCGCGGCGATGACACCCGTCTGCAGTGGGCATTGGGGCATCTCGTCCGCAACGGCGCGGATTACAATGCGGAAGGCGGATATGTGGCGCTGGCAGCACGCAAGGAGACGCGCAACGCCAAACAATTTGCGGTCATCAGTGTTAGCGACGACGGCATTGGCATTAGCGCTGCCGACCTGCCACATATCTTCGAGCGCTTCTACCGAGGGCGGAGTGACAGCGACGCTGCAGCGCAGCCTGCGCAAAGGGGATTGGCCCAAGGACTGTACGTAGCCAAAGCGATCTGCGAAGCGCATGGCGGTTTCCTGCAAGCGCAAAGCCGAGAGGGAGTGGGCAGCATCTTCACGATGGGTGTGCCCTTGCATGAGCTTGAGTCGATGGCGGGATGAGTATTGGACGGCGTGATTTGGAAATCTGTCGATGCCGTACCTGATTGACGGCCACAATCTGATCGCCGCGATGCCGGATATCGACCTAGCCGATCCGGATGACGAAGCCAAGCTGGTCATCAAGCTTAGGGGTTTTGCCGCGCGCAAGAAGGCGAAATGCACGGTGATATTTGACCGTGGCTTGCCGGGTGGCGCGTCGCAATTGTCGACTGGATCGGTCAAAGTCATATTCGCCGCCGCCGAGCATAGCAACGCCGATGCGCTGATCAAACGGCGTATCCGCAATACACGGGATGCGCGGAATTACACCTTGGTTTCATCAGACCGTGATATCGTGGATTACGCCCGTTCGCATCGCATGCGGCTAATGACAGCGGCGGAATTCTCGCGGGAGCTGGCGCGGAGCGACCGTTCGCGGGACCGCGGCGAATCGGACCAGCCGACGCTATCCGAGGACGAAATAGACGAATGGCTAGATATTTTCGGCGCTGACAACAACGAATGAGAGTATGACTGGAACAAGGTTGACGGTGCCTGGCGCAGTTGGATTATTCCTTTACTTTGTCGTGCGGGACCAGTATGATGTTTAGGCATTCGGGGCGTGGCGCAGCCCGGTAGCGCGCACGGTTTGGGTCCGTGAGGTCCCCGGTTCGAATCCGGGCGCCCCGACTTTGGGGCAGAGGCGAATGCGCGGGTATGGTGTAACGGTAGCACTCCACCCTTCCAAGGTGTCAGTACGGGTTCGAATCCCGTTACCCGCTCTAAGGCGACAAGCCAGGCAGTTTGCTGGATTATCGCGCGCGACGGGTCCATAGCTCAATGGTCAGAGCAGTCGGCTCATAACCGATTGGTTCCAGGTTCGAGTCCTGGTGGACCCACTAACAAGCCAGCCGCCCGGCTGGTTTCTTGGTTCAGCGGCCTGCCGTCATGCAGTGTCTTTAGCTCCAGCGGCGCTGCGACTTGATCTGGTCGTAGGCTGACTTGACTTCTTTAAAGCGCTGCTCGGCTTCCGCTTTCTCATGCTCGCTGACATCGGGATGGTATTGGCGCGCGAGCTTGCGAAAGGCTTCTTTCACCGCTGCTTGACCGGCGCCGACCTCGATTTCAAGCGCCAAATAAGCAGCGCTGATTTGCTGCTCCGGCTGTATATCCAACTGCTGCGTCTGCCGCGTGCGATAATGAAAACGCTGGCGCGCCCGCTCGTCAATGATGCGCCGCTTGAAATGTGGCGAGCTGATGTCCCCGACCGCCCAACTGCCGCGGATATTGGTTTGATAGTCGCGACGGCGGACGGCGACCGCGTCGAAAGGGAAGTCGCGGGTATGCCAGACGGTGAACAGATTGCGCTGCGGCGTCTCGTCCAGATTAACCTGTATCAGGCGAAACTCGTCCGCGCCTAGATCATACGCGTGGATCGCGCCCATATTCAGTACGCGCAGGTCATCTTGCCAGGTTTGCAGTTTGCCGCAATAGCCATCGCCCGGCAGCAGCGCCAGATCGACCAGAAAAAGCGAACCAATGCTGGCTTTGGTATTTTGCTTCAAGATGGTTTTGACTGTGCGGGATTTCGGCGCTTGGTCGCAGACGTAGACGTAAAGCCGGCTGTTCATCCAGGTTTCGACGACTATATCCGCTTCATAATTGCGGGAGGTGAGGCTGGCTTCCCCGCGTGTGCTGGCGAACTTTACATCCTGGATTTCGCGAAAGCGCAGCCTGATTCGGTCCGCGACGGAAGGCGGCACGTTGAACCTCAATCTTGCCGGACAATTGCACCATCATACGGCGGGAGCGCTGACTTTGTCAAATGGCTGCGCCGCCGGATTGAAATCTTGCAACCTGCGCGAAAGCGAGTATAATCTTGAACGATTAGGGGCCGTTAGCTCAACTGGCAGAGCGCCTCGTTGACGTCGAGGAGGTTACAGGTTCGAGTCCTGTACAGCCCACTCAATTGAATTCTAGCTTGGTCGAGACCGGGTAATAGCCGGTCTTTTCGTTTCGGGTCGACCTACATAATCCCGAAGGTCTCGAAGGCTTCCACCGTGCCCATGCCTGATTCCAGCGCTTTGCGCACATGTTGCTCTCCGCGGGCTTTCTCCAGGGCTGCGGTGAAGACATCGGTCTCAGCCTGCTGCGGAATGACGCAGACGCCATCGACATCGCCAAATACAATATCGCCCGGCTCAATGCGTACGCCATTCATCTCTATGGGAATGCCAAAGTCGATGACTTGCCCGCGCGGACCCTGGTCCTGGGCGTAACCGCCAAAGGAAAATGTCGGGAAACTCAACTCCAGGATCTCGTTGGTATCGCGGGAATAGCCATTGACGACAGCGCCGGCCGCGCCCAGCAAGCGCGCTCGAGTACTCATCAAGCCGCCCCATAATGCGTAGCTTGGCGATGCGCCGGCGCAGATATAAACCTCGTTCGCTTTCATGGTATCCAGGGCGTGGAACATCAGCCCGAATGGATTGTCTGGACGCTCATCGTCCGCGTTCTCCGACACATCGGCTTCGAGCACCGTCATAGCGCGACCGACGACCACCATCTTGCCATCGAGTGGTTTGATTTGCGGCGAGAGAAACTGGTGAAGTAATCCCAGCTTGTCCATGACATCGCCGACGACGGCGGGAAACAATTCTGTTTTCGCCAGCGTGAACAATTCGTCATCTGTATGCCAGAGCGCCATATTTGCGGCTCCCTTTCTGATAGCTTGCGGAGGTTGCGATTCAAGATTGTAACTTGCCGCCGCCAAGCGCACAAAGCGACCTTATACTGCGGACAGGGATGCGGGGGTTCTGTCGGCTGGATTTAGAATTCGATGCCGGCTCGCGCCTTTCCCGTGTGAATAAGCACTCTGCATCGTTTTGCTTGCCGTTCGCTCATCCTGTTTGACGCTCCAGAGTGTCCAAGACCGCTTCGATAGTGTGGTGATGGCTCGTAAGGTCATCAATGCGAAGCTGCCATTGCTGCCCCTGGCCATTCTGTCGATGAGAGATTTCAACGCGTCCCGGCTTGTCGTCCAGCAGGTAACCCGCCCGCGTCACCGCCCGACGCAGCCAGATGGCTTGTTCGCCCTCGCCATTGACGAATACCGCTTGCCCACTTGCCGGCTCAAGCGCGAAGCTGCCGCGGCGCTGATCGAAGCGGATGCCCTCGGCGCGGAAAGTCTCGCCCAAGCTGCCATCCAGCACCAAGTCCTCAGGCGCGCCCAGCTTGATGCCCGCCTTGCTCATCAGCCACAAGTTGTCGCAATTGCGCAGCGCCAGATCCAGATCGTGGGTGGAAACCAGGATCGCTAGCCCAGTCGACTGCGCCAGCCGTTTTAGCAGACTCATGATTTCGATACGTCGCGGGAGATCGAGGAAGGCAGTAGGCTCGTCGAGCAGCATGATATCGCTCTGCTGTGCCAAGGCGCGGGCGATCATCAGCTTCTGCCTCTGTCCGTCGCTCAACTCAGCAACAAGCTGTTCAGCCAATTCAGCGCCGTTGACAGCGTCCAACGCCCAGGCGACGGTCGCATGGTCTTCAGCGGTCAGTCGCCCGAGCCAATCGGTGTGCGGATGCCGCCCCATGGCGACCAGCGCATAGCCGTTCATCAAGTTCGGTTGCGGCGCGGCCGTCAATACAATGCTCAAACGGCGAGCCAGATCCTGCGGCTTGAGACTGGAGACATCGCTGCCCGCCAGGAGTACGCGCCCGGCGAGTGGCTTCTGCATGCCCGCCAGGGTGCGCAGCAGCGTTGACTTGCCCACGCCGTTTGGTCCCAGCAAGCCGACCAACTTGCCCGGTTGTAAATTGAGGTTCAGCTCGCGAGCGAGCACGACATCGCGTTTGCCCCGGCGCCGATAGCCGATCGTCAGGTCGCGTGTTTCCAGGGGCGGCGTCATAACTTGCCTCGCACTTGCCGCAGCACGACCATCATCACCACCGGCGCGCCCAGCAGCGCGGTGACGACATTGAGCGGCAGCACCAGATTGTTGCCGGGCAACTCGGCAATCAAGGCGGCGGCCAGCGCCACGCACGCGCCAGTCAAGCAAGTGCCGGGCAGCAGCAGGCGATGATCCGAACTGCCCAGCAAGCCGCGGGCGAGATGGGGCACTGCTATGCCGATGAAGGCGATCGGTCCGCAGAAGGCGGTCACCGCGCTGACCAGCAGGGCGGTCGCCACTACAATGCCCAGACGCGTCCGCTTGAGGTGAATGCCCAGGCTGCGCGCGTAGTCTTCGCCCAGCAGAAGCGCGTTCAGCGGCTTGACCAGGGCGGTGGACAGCAGCAAGCCAGCTACGACGAAGAGCGCCAGAATCGGCAGTTGCGCCGTAGTGACGCTACTAAAGGAGCCGAAGGTCCAGTTGATGTATGCTTGAATCCGTTCGGGCAAGGCGAAGTAGAGCAACAAGCTGACCAGCGCCCCGACCAGGTAGCCGAACATCAAGCCGAGGATTAGCAGCGTCACGCTGCTTTGCACGCGGACCGCGACGAGCAAGACCAGACTCATCGAGATGGCGGCGCCCAAGCCGGCGGCAACCGTCAGCAGCAGGTCGCCAGCCATGCCCAGTCCAGCCAGCAGCGCCCCGCCCACCGCGCCCGTCGTTAATACGACCAAAGCCACGCCCAGGCTCGCGCCGGAGGAAACACCAAGGACGAAGGGTTCCGCTAGCGGATTGCGAAAGGTGGTCTGCATCAGCAAGCCGCTGACGCCCAATGCCATGCCAGCCAGCGCAGCCGTCGCCGTTTTGGGCAGGCGAAACTTGAGTACGATGTTGGTCCAGGATAGGTGATCAGCCTCGCCACCGAGCAGGGCCTTGACGATCTGGTCGAGCGGGATCGAGGCCGAACCGAGCGCCAGGCTCAGCATGAGTAGAAGTCCTAGCAATAGAAGTAGCCCCAGCAGGCATAGCGGTTTGGCGCCGGCGAACTCACGTTTTCCCATGCGGGCAGGCCACGATTTTCCGCTAGGAGCAGCTTCAGCATGCGACCGCTGTTCTGATTCCGTCGACCGATTGCCGCGACCTGCTGCCGCGCGCGGGACGGGCTTGCCTGCCAACTGCGACATTTTATTCACCTGCCAATCGATGATAGAAGGCAAATTCGTGGTTGGGCAGCAATTCAGGATGGAAGATCGCCAGCAGGTCTGCCAGCACGAGGTGCGGATTGGTCACGCCCCACTCGTAATAGTTGTTGCCGCCGTTGTCATTTTCATCGCGGTTGTTATTCCAGACCTTGCCGGACCGGAAAGCCGCGAAGTCGCCGAAGCGACTGTCAAGCGCCAGCAGGTCGGCGCCGGAATAAACGCCGAAGGTCTCGATCAGCCAGATATCGGCATCCAGGCCGCCATCGTATACCACTTCAAAGCTCATACCCTGGCTGGCTGTGGAACCAGCTTCCGCCAGCAGCAGTTCACCGCCGGCATCGCGGACAAGCTGACCAACGTAGGTATCGTCGCCGGGGATGAACCAGGCATCGGCATAGCCGAGGAAAGCGTTGATCAACACCTTGGGCACATCGTCGTCGGCGACAGAGGATGCCAGATCCTGCATAGCCTCGTACTGCGCGACAATCTCGTCATAGACGGCATTCGCCTGCGCTTCCTGATTGTAGAAAAGCGCGGTGAACTTCAGCCATTCCGCCCGACCCAGCGGCGAAAGCTCGCGCCAGCTCGCGTCCAGCGCAGTGAAGACGTCCGCTTCCAGCAAAACCGGATGGGCATCGGTCGCGGGATTGAAGCCGTAGCTCATGACCAGATCGGGTTCCAGCACGAGGACCCGCTCGATATTGATCTCGGCGCCGAAGCCGATTTCGGAGACCTCACCTGCGGCGACCATCTCAATTACTTCAGGCGTGCTGATGGTGAAACCGCTATCAACACCAACCAGATGATCGAGCAATCCCAGCTGAGACAGGGCGGGCAGCTGCGTGGTTGACAGGGTGATCAGATCGCCGGTTGGCGCCTCGATGATTTGGGTGCCAGGGGCGAAGGCGGCGGGGGGCGGCATGGGCGTGCCGCACTGTACCAGCACATAGTCAAAACCCGGCGCGCCATCAAAGGCATCGGAGACGTTGATGACTTTGTAATGGTTGAAATATTTGACCGAGAACTTTAGCGCGTCTTCG
Source organism: Phototrophicaceae bacterium (assembly GCA_965223515.1). Lineage (GTDB taxonomy): Bacteria > Chloroflexota > Anaerolineae > Aggregatilineales > Phototrophicaceae > UBA6055. The sequence goes on along the minus strand of CBDCWK010000002.1, from coordinate 1,636,481 downwards.
ACTTTGATCTTTTGCGGAAAGTAGTCGACCTCAGCCGAATAGTCGCTGACGCAGCCTTCGGTCAGATTAGCCTCCTGCGCGGAAACCCGCAGCAGGTCAATAATGAACATGACGAGTAGTAGCAATCTGAATTTCATCGTGTCCCTCCTTTGGACGGAGGAAACGTGGCTGGTACACTGTCCCAGTAAAAAAAAGCCCGCCGAGGTGGGCGGGCATTGGTCGCTGATACCATGCTCGTCTCCCTTTTGCGCGAAAGATGTACGAGCTAAGTCTCAGGCAGGCGCTCGGACTTCTGACGATCTGTCAGTTACCGTTGCGCGACAGTGTCGGACTTTCACCGACTTTCCCTTTGCGTGTCGAACGTCCGGGTTCAGACACGCCTGAGTCTTAGAATATGTAGACATGCCTAGACTAACACGGCGCGAGATTGCTGTCAAACGTCGCCCATGCGAAATGGAATCCAACAGTTACAGTGAACTGCTTCCGAGCGGCTGGGGCAAAAAGTCTATGACAGTTGCTTGTAACGCTGCCAGTCAAGGCGAGGATTGGGGCTTGATTTTTCCGAAATAGATAGTAAAATCGCTATCGCTTAGATACAAGCGATTTTACTACTACTATATTTCAAGAAGCACCCCTCCGACTTTTGGCATCCCGCCACTTGGCAAGCTGAATGACTAGTAGCGGAAGCGCAATCAGCAGGGCATCAAGGCCAGCAGCAGCGCCAGATCTTGCGCCACGGCGTTGAGCAGGAACATGACCGCCAATGACAGCAGAATTAGCGCCAATGTGACTGCCGCACCGCCCTTGATACGGTAATTGCGTTCAAGCGGAATCTCTTTGTCGCGCAAGATGAGATACACCGCCGGCATCAGGCTGACACCGGCAAACAGGCTCATGGCGGAGATTAAGGCGCTCTCGTCCATCGCGATGTTGGTGGGAGGCTCAGGACTCGCCCGGGTAACGCAAGCCCCACTGCGCGCGTATACGGTCCATCGTCTGCATGATCGCCAAGGTTTCATCCAGCGGCATCACATCGCTTTCGGTCAAGCCGGCGCGAATACACTCGCCGACCGCGATGGCTTCGTAATGGTAGCCCTCGCCCGGGAATTCGAAGCGCAGAGTTTCCAGCTCCTTGCCGCTGACCACGACGTTAATCTCACTGGCATGCCAAAAGTTTGGGATGGCGATATAGCCCTTCGTCCCCATGATGCGCGCTTCATGCGGGGTACCCATACGGATGGCTGCGGTGATGGTCGCCATTTCGTAATCGCTATACTTGAAGACCGAGACTGAGAGTTCATCGACGCCGGTGCTGCCGAGCGTGGCTTGCGAGACGATCTCGCGCGGCTGTTTGCCGTAGACCATCGACGCCAACTGAATACAGTATGAGCCGACATCAAGCAGGGCGCCGCCGGCCAGATCGGGATTGTAGGTACGGCTCTCGGGCACGATAGCGCCTGTGCGATAGCCGAAGTCCGCTGTCACCAGCATCACGTCGCCGATGACTTTCTGCGCAAGCAATTCGCGCACTTTGGCCATACCGGGGAAGAAGCGCGTCCAAAAGGCGTCCATCAAGAAGCGCTTGTTTTGGCGCGCGCAATCAATCATCGCTTTGGCTTCGCTTGCGTTGACGGCGAAAGGTTTCTCGCAGAGCACGTGTTTACCGGCATTGAGGCACAAGATCGTATTGGGCAGGTGATAGGTATGCGGCGTGCCGATATAAACCACATCGACTTCGGGATCATTCGCCAGCGCTTCGTAGCTGCGATAGCATTTGGTCGCGCCGAATTCCGCGCCGAAGGCATCGGCTTTATCCTGTGAGCGCGAGGCAACCGCGTAAATCTCGGCGTCGGGCGCGAAAGCCAAGCCTTTGGCGAATTTACGTGATATGGAGCCCAGCCCAATCAAGCCCCATTTGATTGCATCGCTCATGCCGGTTTCTCCTCGGTTTTGAGTTCGAGCCAGGCGATCTCGTCCGCACTCAATTCGATTTCTGCGGCGGCGGCATTCTGGGCGATTTGATCGATTTCCCAGTTGGCGACGATGGCGTGATAGCGCGCGTTATTGCTCAGCACGTAAGCCACCGAGATCTGCGCCGGCGAGGCGTCTTTGTCCGCTGCCAATTCCCAAACGCGATCCAGCCGCTGGAAGTTGCTCTCATAGGCATAGGCGCCGATGGGATTGGTGTCCCAATAGTTGGTGAAGCTGTCGAGATTGTCGCGCGTGAATTTGCCCGTCATGAAGCCGCCTGCCAGGCTCGACCAGGTGAAAAGCGAAATCTCGTTGGCATCGTACCAAGCGCGGTCGGCTTCGCCTTGCTCGCCGCTGACGCTGATGCAGCCGGCCCAGGGCGGCTCGATCATCTCGGCGACGCTGAATTGCGGGCTGCTGATGGTAAAGGGCGACTTTCCATTGGCGGCCGCGTAATCGTTTGCGGCTTTGACGCGATCGGCCTGCCAGTTCGAGCCGCCGAATACGCCGATATTGCCTTTGGATTTGTATTCGTCCAGCACATCTACAATCTCGCCTGCCGGGTAGTCGCGACTATCGCGGTGCAGCATGTAAAGCTCGACATAGTCGGTCTGCAAACGTTCAAGCGATTCTTCCAGGTCGCTGCGGATGAATTCGGGTCTCACGCGGTCGGGCTCGCCCTTGTAGGGATGGGCGCATTTGGTCAGGATGACGACTTCATCGCGGACGCCGCGGTCCTGTATCCAGGCGCCTAGTTCCTTCTCACAGACACCGCCGCCATAGCCGTGGGCGCTATCGAAGGCGGTGAATCCATTTTCAAAGAGCGCGTCCAGCAGGCGGAAGTTGCCGTCGCGGTCCTCGGTGGTCAGCATGACAGTGCCTTGCAGCAGCCGCGCGACAGGTTTATCGATTCCAGGAATCTTGCTGTATTTCATCAGAGGCAGCCCTTTCTTATTCGCGCACTATTGTAGCGCAAGGCGGGGTGATGTGAAGTAGGGTGTTGACGCGGAGCTTAGCAAAGGCGCCTGAGCACACGCAGAATATCGATACCAAGAGTTGAGAATGTGTAAAGGAGATTGCCTAGGTCAAAAGTGGTTTCTGTTTGAAACGGCCCGCGCTTGAAGCTGGCTACTGGGGCAAGACATCGCGCGGCTTGGAGCTGCCTTCCTTTGGCGGACCGACAACGCCGCGTTCTTCCATCATGTCAACCAGTCGCGCCGCCCGTGTATAGCCGATACGCAATCGCCGCTGCAGCAGCGAAACCGAGGCCTTTTCCAGCCGCCGCACCATATCGACCGCCGTCTGATACAGTTCGTCTTCTTCCGGATTGGGATTGCCGGTCTTACCCTCAACGGCCATGCCGGTCATATCACGTTTTGATGACATATCCCAGAAGGTGGATTGGCTGCTCGTCCGGGGCTGCGGATTTGGCGCATCCGCAGCGGAGTCCGCGGCGGGAGCGGGCGAAGATTTTGGCGGAAGCGGTATCGGCTTGATACCTTCGATCCCCGCGCTTTGCAGCTTCCAAAAGCGTCCGATCCGGTTGATTTCTTCGTTGGAAACATGGACGCCTTGGACGCGCTGCGGCGCCGGCGCATCCCCGGAAAGGTAGAGCATATCGCCCTTGCCCAGCAGGCGTTCCGCGCCCGGCTGATCGATGATGACGCGGCTGTCGACGCTGCTGGCTACGGCGAAGGCGATGCGCACCGGGCAATTGGCTTTGATCAGCCCGGTGACCACATCAACCGACGGACGCTGGGTGGCGATAATCAGATGAATGCCGGTTGCGCGTGCCAGCGCGGCGATTCGTGCGATGGCGCGCTCGGTGTCGTCGGGCGCCATCATCATCAGGTCGGCCAGCTCGTCTATGACCACCACGATATAGGGCATGGCGGCGAGATCGGGATCGAGGATGCTGTTATAGTCGATGATGTTGCGCGCGCCTGCCCGGCTGAACTTCTTGTAGCGCTCATCCATCTCGGTCGTCACCCAACGCAGCACGCCGATGATGCGCTCTAATTCCACGACCACTGGCGCCACCAAATGCGGCAAGCCATTGTAGCCGGTCAATTCAACTCGTTTGGGGTCGACCATGATGAATCTGACTGTCTCGGGCGAGTTGTTGACGAGGATGCTGTTGATGATCGCGTTGACGCAAACCGACTTGCCCGAGCCGGTGGTGCCGGCAATCAGCATGTGAGGCATCTGCGTCAAATCTGCGGCGATGGGCTTGCCATCGACTGTCATGCCCAGGGCGATCGCCAAAGGCGAGTCGATCTTCTGGTAGCTTTCCGAGTCCATCACATCGCGCAAGCCAACGCGCGCAGAGTCCGGATTGGGCACTTCAATGCCGACATAACCTTTGCCCGGCACCGGCGCCTCCATGCGCAGCGACCGCGCTCCCAAGGCCAGTTGAAGATCTTTGTCGAGCTTGGCGATGGCGCCGACTTTGACGCGACTTCGCTTGCCCGTTTTTGCCGTCATATAATCCGGCTCGACGCCGTACTGGGTGATCACCGGACCGGAGTTTATTTCGACTACGCGCCCGGGCGCGCCGAAGCTTGCCAGCGTGTCTTCAATGATCTGCGCCTGCTGCAACAGGGGCTCCTGGTCTAAGTCGCTTGCGGCGCCACTATTCAGCAGTTCCCGATAGCCCGGCGTATCCCAGGCGATTCTTGGGCGCGACTTCTCATGATAAGCGCTGGCAAGCGGCGCCGGCGCTGTTTGGGGAACCGCTGCTGCTGGTTCGTCTTTGGCTACCTGCCGCTCAGGTCCTGTATCTGTCGGCGCTTTTTCGGGTGCTTCTTCGTTGGCGATCTCAGCTACCTCGTCAGTTGCAAGCGCATCGACAGCTTCTGGCGAGTCAGCGATTTTCGGTGCTTCCGTTTGTGGCAGCGCAGGCGCAGGGGGAGGCGGCTCAGGTATCTCGGTCGTAGGGTCGAAGGCGATGGCGGAAATGTCATTGCTCGTCAAGCCAGGCATATCAGCGATTGGCGCGGGCGCTCTCCATTGTCTGACCGAAGGTGCAGCCGAAGGCGGCGACAGGTCATCACCTAAATTGAGGAAACGCTCTAGGGGACCGCTTCGTTTGGTTCCAGCGTCGGCGCCCACAAGTGATGTGGGCATCGGCTCTGGCGCGTTCTTGCCCCTGCGAAAGAAGCGCTCAACCATTCCGGGAGTCTGCTCGCGGGCGGCTTCCGTCGCAGGCGGCGCAAGCTCTGCCGCTTCTGCGTTCAATTCCAAATCGGGTCTTGCGCGGCGTCCAAACCATTCGCGCAGTCGGACTGGGATGGGCATTGATTCGGCAGCTGGCTCCGGCAAGGCGCGTCCGCCCAGTTGTGAGCCGGTCAGTTGCGCGGGCTGCGGTTTGGAGACGCGCACATGACTGTCTTCCTGCGCCAATGCCATTTGCTGCTGAGCTTGCAAACGGGCTGCCCGCCGCTGAACCGCATATTGCCCGACGCGGGTGCGCAGGCTGCGGCTTAGGCTGATGGTCACCACTGCAATTTCCGCCATGCTCGAGCGAGTGATCATCATCGTAGCGAAGGTCAAAACCATGACGACCATGACGAATCCGCCGAGTTCGGTTAAGTTGATGACGAGGGCGCTGTAGAGCCAGCCGCCGACCAGGCCGCCGCCGCGTCCACTTTCGTAGGACTGCTGAACCAGCGCCTGTATACAGGAAGGGCTGCTCGAATTGCTGCACTGCGTGAAGTAACTGATGAACTCGGCGTAGCTGAAACTATCGAGATACTGGAATAAGACCAGCGCGCCAAAGAAAGCCAGCGCCACGCCCGAGATTCGCAAGGGATCGATTACCGGCGCTTGAGCGCCGAAGTGTCGGATGATCAGCCACATGCCGATGGCGAACATCGTGATTGGCACGGAGAATGCGCCCCAGCCGAGCAGTTGCCCGACGATGGTATGCACGCTTCCGATGGCGGCTTGTTCCGGCGAAAGCGCGCTGAACACAAAGACAATCGCGCCAAACACCAAGCCGACGCCGATCAAGTCCAGCTTGCGATCTAGGTCGAGCCAGTCGTTCGACGCGATTCTTGGCGCTTTACTGGCCCGATTGCGCCTTGAATCGGGCTTGCGGCTTTCCTGCTGTGTGGCAGCGACGTTGCCGTGTTTGGTATCCGCCGGTCGGGCAGTACCTTGACTTGCCCCAAAATGCCCACCACGGCTTTTGACTGTCGATTGCCCGCTGTGCTTCGCGTCGGCATTCCTGCTGCGTTTGTCTGCTTGACCATCACGCGAGTCTTTGCTGCCGAAGCGCCCCCTGATACTGCCTAGGCGACGGCTTATGCCAGCGCCAATGCGCGAGGGCTTACCTGTCGTGGCGGAATCGGATTTCTTTTCCGCCTTGCTTTCGCCGCGGGAAAGTCGTGCGCGCAGCCCGCCAAAACGAGCCTTGCCTGTGTCTTCATCTTTCGCGGGGGGCGCTCCCGGTTTGCGGCTTGCGGGACGAGTCTTGGATTGCGGGTGCTTGCCCGCCAGCCGAGCGCGACGTTCTTCACTGTTCGCAACTGAGGGCGCCGGATTGCGCGTCTTGACCGACTTGCGACCCGCGCTTTTGTTGGCTTTCCCTTGACCTGCTCGATTCCCGGAAGCGTCACGCCCCCCAGTCGGCTGACGTGATTCCTCTTCCGGCGGCTCGCTGTAGGCATCCCGCGCTTGCCGTGAGCCGCTGCCGCCCAGCACATTTGAGCTTCGCCGGTCGGCGCCTTCGGGATCAAAGAATTCATCGTTGTCGATGTATTCGGGCTCGTCGTCTCCACGATAGGACATGCTCAGACCCTTGTCCAATTTGCATACTGCAGACAGCCTTCACAACCCCGTCTGCAAGGCACAAAGTTCAGCATAGCATAGAAACCCATATTGAGCGATTGGAGATAGAACAAATTTTCGCGAACATCGCGTCGGCCACGCTGACAGGCAGAAGGTGGCGTTATGCTGTCAGCAAGACCTTGCCCATGGCGCGCCGATCCATCAATTCGCGCAGGGCTAAGGCGGCGTCTTCCAGGGGAAAGGTCTTATGAATATGCGGCTGTATTTTCCCGGCGACATACCAGTCTAGGAGTTGGGTGAAGGAGTTGCGAATTACCTCTGGGTTGTGCTGCAGGTATGCGCCCCAGAATAAGCCGACAATGGAAGCGTTCTTCAGCAGCGCGATATTGGCTAGCAGAGAAGGGATGCGTCCGCTGGCGAAGCCGATCACCAGATAACGCCCTTCCCAGGCGATACGCCGCACCGCTTGATCGAAGTGATCGCCGCCCACCGGATCGAAGATGACATCAGCGCCTCTGCCCTCGGTCAGCGCCTTGACCTGATCGCTCAGGTTTTCACTCGAATAGTTGATCGTTTCGTCCGCCCCGTACGACCGGGCGAGTTCGAGTTTCTGCGGTGTGCTGGCAGCGGCTATCACGCGCGCGCCCAGCAGCGCCCCCAGTTCCACCGCCGCCAAGCCAACGCCGCCGGCCGCGCCCAGCACCAGCAGGGTTTCTCCCGCTTGCAGCCTGCCACGGTGGGTCAAGGCCAAGTGCGAGCTGCCATAGACCAGCGGGAATCCGGCGCCATGTTCGTAGCTCATTTCGGCTGGCATCGGCAGCACCGAATCCGCCGCTACGACCACTTCCTCGGCGAAGCCGCCGTACATCATCGTTGCCATGACTCGATCGCCGATTCGCGGGCGCTCGACGCTCTCGCCGACTTCAATGATATCGCCGGCGACTTCCAGACCGGGACTGAAGGGGAAGGGCGGCTGCAACTGGTACAAGCCCTGGATCATCAGCGAATCGGGGAAGTTGACGCCGCAAGCCCGCAACCGAATCTTGACCGCGTCCGCGCGTATCGCTGGGCTGGGAATGTCTTCGACTGTCAGATCGTCCGGCGAGCCAAATGCCTGGCACAAGACCGCTTTCATGCTGGCTCCGCTCAGATCGTGATATCGTTGGCGAGCAAGCTGCTTAGCAGGTTGATGCAAGCAGTGACATCGCCAATATCGACGGTTTCGCTGGTGGTGTGCAGGTAGCGCGTGGGAATGGAAATACAGCCGCTGGGAACGCCGGCATCCGCCATTTGAATCGCTGATGCATCAGTCGTTCCGCCCGCCAATAATTCCAATTGGTAAGGAATGCCGTCGGCTTCACAGCGGTCGATCATCCAATTCTTGATGGCCAGCGGCACGATCAAGCCAGGATCATGCACCTTTATCGCCGCGCCGCCGCCCAGCTTGACCAGCATTTTGCGGCCGCGGATCTGGTCGCCACTGCCGGTGACATCGATGGCGATGCCGATATCCGGCTTCACACCTTGCGCTGCCGTCTTGGCCCCGCGCAAGCCGACCTCTTCTTGCACGGTGAAAGCGAAATAGAGCTCGTTGGGCGTCTGACACTGTAGACGGCGCATCGTCTCGATGGCTACGACACAGCCGATACGATCGTCCAGCGACTTGGCGATAATGCGCTCCCCGCGCACTTGCATCTCGCGCATGAGGCCGGCTGGCTGCCCGACCGCTGTGGCGTTGCCGCCGCTGTCCTGCTGCACATCAATGTAGAAGTCGCTCAATGATTTCCCGCCGCCATTCTGTACGGCGATAACACCGACGGTCCCGTCTTCGAATTGCACGCGGTTGCCATGCAAGGTGTTGTTTTGCAAGCCACCGAGGTTGGTGAAGCGCAGGTAGCCGCTCTCGGGTTCCTGATAATTCGCCATCAAGCCGATCTCGTCCATGTGCGCGGCAATCAGCACTTTCCTGCCACCGCTGCCCACGCGGCAGATCAGATTGCCCAAGCCGTCCACGTAGATTTCATCGGAGAGTTCGGAGACTTCGTCGCGGATAAGATCGCGGATGCGATGTTCGTAACCGGATGGTCCCCAAGTCTCTACCAGTTTTTTGGTCAGTTCAATCACGGCAATCTCCTCGGCTGATGGCGATAACGCCATTATTGTAACCTGTTTCGCTTGATGCGCAGCCGATTGCTAGAAAAGGCCTAGCGCGTAACCGGCGAAGCGGTAGCCGATTCAGCCTCTGTCTCCAGCCTTGTCTTGCTCGTCCGCTCCTCAATCCGCATGGGCAAGCCATCGCGCGGGAACATGGTGATAAAGGGCTGGGGCACAATCTCGACACCTTCTATCAGGCGCAGCTGATAGCGCTGCGCCATCGTCGCCAGCAGCAGATTGGCCTCCATCATAGCGAAGCTGTTGCCGATGCAGATGCGCGGGCCGCCGCCGAAGGGAATATAGGCGTATTTGGATATTTCGTTGATGCTCTCGTTCCCCCAGCGTTCGGGGATGAAATCGTCCGGCTGCTGCCAGATCCCCGGATGCCGATGCACACAATAAATGCAGATTTGCACCCCCGACCAGACGGGGAAAGGATAGCCGAGCACCTCGGTGGCTTCCCGATTGACGCGCCCGATCGTCCAGACTGGTGGCATCACACGCATGGATTCCTTGATCACCATTTCGGTATAGGGCAAGCGCCGCAGGTCAGTCAATGTAGGTGGACCGCCCTGCAAGACGCTGTCTAATTCTTCGTGCAAGCGCGCCTCGACTTGCGGATGTTGCGCCAGCAGCCACCAGGTCCAGTTGAGCGCGTTGGCGGTGGTTTCGTGGCCCGCGAGGAAAAGCGTGACCGCTTCATCGCGGACTTGTCGGTCGGTCATGCGCTCGCCATCATCATCTTCCGATAGCAGCAGCATCGAAAGCAAGTCGCCGCGATCCTCACCGCTTGCCCGCCGCTCATCGATGAAGCCGTAGACGATCTCGTCGAGCACCGCGTTGGCGCGCCGCGAACGGATGCGCAGAGGAGTCGGCATCCAGGCTGGCAGCAAGCTGGCCGTATTGCTGGCTTTCTGTACGATTTGCACTGCGCTCTTGACCTGATTCACTGTCGTAGAGGCATCGGCATCAAAGAGCGTCCGTCCTACGATAAGCAGGGTCAATTGCATCATCTCTTCATCGACATCGAGTACCTGCCCATCGCGCCAGTCGTCCATGCGCTGCAGCGCGTAATTCACCATGGTGTCCGCGTAGGCTGAAATGCGCTGCGTGTGGAAGGCGGGCTGGACAAGCCTCCGCTGCCGCCGCCAAAAGTCGCCGTTGCTGGTGACCAATCCCTTGCCCATGAAGCGCGCCAAGCCGGCTTGCTCGTTGGTGTAGTCGGGACCTTTTATGAAGATATGCGACTGCCTGACCAAGATTTCGCGGATCATGTCCGGGTTGGCGATGAAATACTGATGATTATCACCCGATTTGTAGTGGATGATATCGCCGTAATCCGCCATCCACTCTGTCACTCGCGAAAGTGGATCCTTGAGGAACTGCCGGTAGTTCAAGTATTGTGCGAGAGTGCTGTGACCGATGTCGGGCGGTCCAGGTGGGAAGCTTCGCTCTGCCATGAGTTCTGATCTTTCATCGCCAAAGATGAGTGCAATGTGCCGCGCAGCAGCCTGTTGTTGACGCCATCACGGGCATCCGCTAGCCGCTCAACGGCAATGACGTTAGCATAACATCAAAGTGACAACTTATGTACCGAAGCCGTTCGGCTGTGGTCGATAATCCTGGGCGGACTTCGCAGGCACAACAGTGTCATTGACAGATACCAGTTCTTGGGAAGTCGCATTTGCAGATTGCCGCAGGATTGGTGACAATATGCGGGATTCGCGGTGCATGACAAGAGAGGCGAGCCTATGTACACCCTCGGACTTGACTTCGGGACCTTATCCGGGCGGGCCGTATTGGTTGACACACGCGACGGAACAGAGGTTGCCGAAGCTGTTTTCGACTATCCGCACGGGGTCATGGATAGTCAGTTGCCCTCGGGCGTAAAATTGCCACCCGATTGGGCGCTGCAGCATCCGCAAGATTACCTTGATGTATTCGCGCATACGGTTCCAGCAGTTTTGCGGCAGAGTGGAGTTGCGGCGGCGGATGTCAAGGGTATCGGCATTGATTTCACCGCCAGCTCGCCGATGCCAACGACGGCTGATGGAACGCCACTGTGCTTCCTCGACGAGCTGAGAAACGAGCCCCACGCCTATATTAAGTTATGGAAGCATCACGCGGCGCAGCGGCAAGCCGACCAGATCAACGATACCGCGCGCAGGATGGGCGAAAGCTGGCTGCCGCGCTATGGCGGGAAAATCTCATCAGAGTGGTTTTTCAGCAAACTGTTGCAGATCTTGCAAGAGCGCCCGGACATTTATGCCCAAATTGATCGCTTTGTAGAGGCGGCCGATTGGGTGATCTGGCAGTTGACCGGCGTGGAAACGCGCAATACTTGCACAGCCGGCTATAAGGCGATGGTGCAAGACGGTGATTTCCCCAGCAAAGATTATTTCCGCGCGCTGGATCCCGCATTTGAAAATGTAGTCGATGAAAAAGTCGGGCGCGAATTCGCCGAGTTGGGCTCGAAGGCTGGCGAGCTCACTCCGGCGATGGCTGCGATGATGGGCTTGCCGGCCGGCATCGCCATAGCCGTCGCCAACGTGGATGCCCATGTTACGGCGCCGGCGGTTAAAGCGACCGATCCCGGCGTCATGGTCATGGTCATGGGCACTTCATGCTGCCACATCCTATCGGGCAGCACGCTCGGAGTAGTTGATGGCATGTGTGGGGTAGTCATGGGCGGCGTCATCCCCGGCTTGTATGGCTATGAAGCCGGGCAGAGCGCGGTCGGCGATATCTTCGCTTGGTTCGTCGATCACGGCGTGCCGCCGGCCTATCATCAAGCGGCGAAACGCGCCGGCATCAGTCTGCACGACTATCTCGAGCAGGAAGCGGCGAAGCAAAAGGCGGGCCAACATGGCTTGATCGCCCTGGACTGGTGGAATGGCAATCGCAGCACCCTGGTTGATGTGGACCTGTCCGGCATGATGCTGGGCATGAACCTGGCGACGCGCGCGCCCGATATCTACCGCGCCCTCATAGAATCCACCGCTTATGGCACGCGCGAGATTATCGACGCCTTTGACGCGCAAGGCATTGAAGTGCGTGAGCTGGTGGCGGCGGGTGGCTTGCCGGAGAAGAACGCGCTGCTCTGTCAAATCTTCGCCGATGTCACCGGGCGCCCCTTCAAATTGTCCGGCTCGGCACAGGCGCCGGCGCTAGGCTCGGCGATGCACGCGGCAGTGGCAGCCGGCATCTACCCGGATATTCAGGCGGCTGCCGAAAAGATGGGCAAGCTAAAAGAGGGTGTGGTGACCCCTATTGCGGCAAACCAAGCGATATATGACAAGCTCTTCACGGAATACAAGACGCTTTACGACTATTTCGGGCGGGGCGCCAATGATGTGATGAAGCGGCTGAAAGCGATCAAACACGAAGCGCTAAGCTAAGCACGCTAGCGGGCAGGCGCTTGCATATAGCAATAACTTACAAAACCTCCACGAGCTGTCATAAAGACTTCCTGTCGCAAGGTCGATTGCCAGCCGAAGAAGCTGAAATATGTATTCAACTGGCTGATACTGCATTCGCAGGCTCGCGCCGCAGCGCGAAAGTCTGGATGCTTTGTACAGACACGATGAATATTCGGTAGAGCAAGACAGACACCGGGCTCTCTTTCGCTGTTTTTGGCCAGCTTTTCCGCCTTTGTGCTGGGCGGCGCAGCGCCCATTAGTAGAAATCACCAAAAGTAATGGTTGATATTGGGATAATATTGCGCTTATTTCTTAGTCTTCAGCCGCGATATGATTGCAACCGTGCTGAAACATCGCAATATACTTCAGTGAGGGGTGCAATATGAACAAACGCAAATTGGGTATCGGTAGCAAGCGCAAGATGGTCTATCGCCTGATCTCGATCTTTTTGGGTCTCGTTATCCTTTACAGTTTCGGTTTCGGCACAATCGCACAAGACGACCCCCCGGCTGAAGACGCCACGGCTGAAGAGATGGTGACGGTTGAGATCTCGGCCGCGGACGTTCAATTCAACCTCGATCAGACCTGGATATTAGTAGCAGGCTTCCTGGTCTTCTTCATGCAGGCGGGTTTCGCCATGCTGGAAGGTGGCATGATCCGCGAAACGGGGGTGGTCAACTCGCTCGCGGAGAACTTCATGGATGCCTGTGTCACCGGCCTCGTCTTCTTCCTCGTTGGTTATGGCATCGCTTTCGGCACATTGGCTGCCGGTCTTGACGGCGGCGGTCTTACCCCTGCTCACATCCCGCTGCTGCTTGACGGGGCGGACGGTACTGGCGAGGGTGATGGAGCGCTGCTGATTAGCTTCTTCTTCCAATTCGCCTTTGCTGGCGCGGCCGCCACCATCGCAACCGGCGCCATGGCAGAGCGGACGAACTTCGTGGGCAAGCTGGCTTACAGCGCCATCCTTGGCGCGATAATTTATCCGGTCGTTGTCTTTTGGACTTGGGGCAGTGGCTGGATCGCTGATCAAGGTTTCATTGACTTCGCCGGCTCGACCATCGTGCATATGACGGGCGGTATTGTGGCGCTGGTCGGCGCCTATATGGTTGGTCCGCGCGCTGGACGTGTCTTTGGCCGTCCGCCGGTCGCCTCCAACCTGGCAATTGCCTCCTTGGGTACTTTCATCTTGTGGTTCGGCTGGTACGGCTTCAATGTCGGGTCTACCGCCAGTGCCGGCGATCCCAACCAAATGGGCTTGGTAGTGGTCAATACGACTCTGGCTGCCGCGGCCGGCGCATTGGGGGCCATGTTCCATACCTACTTCGTCACCAAGACTTGGAATGTCAGTTTCATTCTGAACGGTTCTTTGGCTGGGCTCGTTGCCATAACCGCCGGTTGCGCCTCTGTTACCCCTATCAATGCCGTCATAATCGGCGTGCTTGCTGGCATCGTGTTAGTAATCTCAATCGGTGTTATCGAATCGATGAAGATCGATGATGCTGTCGGTGCATTCTCGGTGCATGGAGCTTGCGGCGCATTTGGTACGCTGATGATCGGCATTGTCGGTTCTCAGGCACTGGGCGCGCCGAGCTTGCTGGATGGCGGCACGTTGGATACGCTCGGCGCACAGGTCATCGGCGTTGTAGTTGTGGCCGTATGGGTGAGTGTCACCAGCTTCCTGATGTTTGGCGCCTTAAGAGCGATGAACATCTTGCATGTCGATCCGGAAGCGGACAGAATCGGCATTGACGCTTATGAACATCACGCCTCAGTCTGGCCCAATGTGCTGCCGCTGCAGGGCGATGACGACTAGGCAATCTCAGTTGATTTAGCAAACATAAACAATGGGCGACCTCACAAGGGTCGCCTTTTGATTTGCCATCGCGCCGTTCTTGGGGGACTACAACTGCGTGCTGTCCAGCATGACGGTCACAGGACCGTCGTTGTGAATCTCCACTTGCATTAGCGCGCCGAAGACGCCATGTTCGACTGTTTTCACACCAGCGCGTGAAAGGCATTCGCCGAAGTATTGCACCAGCGGCTCGGCGATGTCCGGTGGAGCGGCTTGGATGTAGCTTGGTCGCCGACCCTTGCGCGCATCGGCGTAGAGCGTGAATTGCGAAACGACCAGGGCACCGCCTCCAACATCCAGCAATGAAAGATTCATCTTGCCTGTGGCATCGGAGAAGACGCGTAGATTCGCCGCCTTATTCGCCAGCTTCTCAGCGTCCGCTTCGGTGTCTGTATGAGTGACGCCAACCAAGGCGACGAATCCGCCTTCGACCCGGCCGCAGATCTCGCCGTCCACCATCACTGATCCGCTGCTTGCGCGTTGCAGCAATACTCGCATTCTGCCTTGCTCCGATCTGCCGCGATTCAGGCGCGCTGATTCAGTATTTGCATTACGCGCAGCAAGAAATATTGACAGCAAGTATCGACGTGATACTCGATATCCATCTCTTCTTTTTCGTTGTCGTAAATGCCGCTGATGGTGAAACGCGGCGCTTGCTCATGCTCGCCGCAGACTATATAGCGGAACTTCCGCTCCAGAGCGACGCCAATCGAGCGGCGCGTGCCATCGAATATCAATTCCAGTTCGCTGCTGTCGAGGAAGGCATCGGGCAATGCGTCGCCTTCCGTCCGCAAGTCGAATTCGATCTGCAAGCACATTTGGCAGTCAGTCGATCATGCTTTGCTTGCGCGCCACCAACTGGATCGTATAACCCCAGGGGTCGCGCAAGAAAGCCAGCCGGTCGCCGCCGCTCGTGGTATCGATATCGCCGTCCAGCGTGGCGCCCGCGGCCACCAGTCGCTGACGCGCCGCTTCTATGTCGTCAACGGCAAATGCCAGATGAAAGGTGACCGGATGGTGGTCAGCGTATTCGATGATCGTGCCCAGCGGGTTGCTGTAGATTTCGATCAGGCTTTTGCCGGCACTATCGGCCAGAAAGTGAATATGAGGCGGCTCGGCGAACGAGCGTACGATTTGCATGCCAAGGTGCTTGGCGTACCAGGCGGCCAAACCCGCCGGGTCAGATACATTAAAGGCGATGTGTTCCAATCTCATGTTTCCCCCTAATCCAATTCAAAATGTTCGGCATCTTGCCTGGTCGATTGCTCGGCGTGGTCAATTTCCTCATCTTCCAACTGTTGACTGCGCACCCAGCTGAGGCCCATCATCCCCAGGAATACGATGGCGATGCCCAGGAAGATGATCTCATCGAAGGGTCCCAAGGCACCATGAGCCAGAATGACGGACATGTTGCTCCTAGTTTACTAATGCTCGCCGACCATTATACTTGATGCGGCGCAGAATCTGAATCGATGGTTGTACGAGCGCGAATAGAGAAGCAGAATAATTTCATGATCGCGCAACACTTGACTCGTTAGCCCGGAAAGATAATCAGGCATGTCGGAACAAGTATTGAACATAAGGAGCCTGCAAAAATATTACGGCGCCAAGCTGGTACTCGATGACATCAATCTCAACTTGAATCGAGGCGACCGCGCTGTTTTGGTTGGTGAAAATGGCGTGGGCAAATCGACCTTGGCTCGGCTGATATTAGGCGTTGAGGCGGGCGAACGAGGGACTGTGCAGGTCGCGGCCGGTACTGTATTGGGCTATCTGCCGCAGGAAGCGCAGGTTGCTGCGACGGAAAGCGTCGGGCAATTCATTGAGGAGCGAATTGGCGAGCTGAGTACATTGCAGCGCCGACTGAACGAGTTGGAAGGGCAGCTGGCTGAGGGAACAGATCTCACAACTGTGCTGGACGAGTACGGTCAACTGCAGGCGCTTTTCGAGCTGCGCGGCGGCTATACCTTGGAAGCTCGCCGGGAACGGATTTTCACGGGCTTGGAAATGGGGCATATCGACGAAACGCGGCGGGTAAGTTCACTTAGCGGCGGTGAAATGACAGGCCTCGGTTTGGCGGCACTGCTCTTGCAGGCGCCTGATCTCCTGATTCTGGACGAGCCGACCAACCATTTGGATTTCGCCGGGCTGGCCTGGCTGGAAGAATATCTGCTGACCTATCCACATGCGCTGCTGATGATCACTCATGACCGCCGCTTCATCAATCGAGTGGCGACCAAGATACTCGATTTGTCGGCGGTGACGCACAGCCTGACGACCTATTTTGGCAATTACGACGACTATCTGGCGCAGCGCGAGCGACAGTATCAGCAGGAAGTCGAGGCTTATCACAGTCAGGTCAATCGTGTTAAGGCGCTGCGCGTCCAGATGAAAAAGGAGGCGCACGGGCATCGCAAAGCCAAACGACCCGATGATGGCGACAAATGGATCAAATTCGCCGGTCAGCAGCAGTCGGCCCGTACCGTGAGCAAAGCGGTGCATTCGATTCGGCAGCAATTGGACACGCTCGAAGCGAACCGGCTGGATAATCCGCGGCAGGTCTGGCATATCGAGTTTGAATTTGACCCGCTGCCGCTGACGAGTATGGAACCGCTGCACTTGCAATCGGTGGAGATGGCATTCGGCGAAAGGCAATTGATCACGGGTGTCGATGCCGTTTTGCGCAAAGGCGAGCGCGTTGCCTTAGTGGCGCCCAATGGCAGCGGCAAGACGACGCTGCTGCGTCTGATCACCGGCGAGCTGGCAGCGACGAGTGGCACGATCAAGGTGATGCCCGGCGCGAGAGTCGGCTACCTTGATCAGACAGGCGAGTCTTTCGACGACAGTCGCAATATTGTCGATATGCTGCGGCTCATAAAGCATGATACGCCTGACAACTTACTGACACTGCTTCACCGCAGCGGCTTATTCCGCGATGCTCATCTGGCCGAAAAGTTAGTGCGTGATTTGAGTTTGGGACAGCGACGCAAGCTTGGCATAGCCTGTCTGATTCACAGCCGCGCCAATTTGCTGCTGCTGGATGAACCGACCAACCATCTGGATCTGCTGAGCCTGGAGGCGTTGGAGCGGGCACTGCTGAGCTTTCCGGGTGCGATTCTGGCGGCGACGCATGACCGCTGGTTCATCGAAAAGATCGCGACCAAAGTCTGGGAATTGCGCGGTGGCAAGTTGATTGTCGCTTAGCGGGATTGCTACGCTAGTCTTCGTCGACGGGGATTTTGAAGCCAGCGGCTTGTGCCGGCGGATCTTCATCGTTGGATTGCTCTTTTGCCGCGCCTGCCTCGCTGCCGATGTCGATGCGGACGGCTTTCTTCCCGAGTTGAGGCGGCCTTGCTTTTTTCTTCCAACTGGCCGGCTTGGCCTTTTTTTGGGTGGGCTTCACTACATTCACCGCGACATCGACTTCCGCAGTCGCGCCGGCTTCCTCAGACACCACGATTTCGTTTACCTTGGGCACACTGCGCTCGGCGGCGCTTACTTTGTTTTCTAGCGAAGCCGCTTTTTCGTCTGTCATTGGTTGAGCAGGCGCATCGCCGGTTTGGATCGGGCTGTCTTCGCCAGACAAGTCCAAGCGCATCTGCTTTACGGCAGCGACGATGTCGTCTTCAAAGATATCCCAACGCGACGGCGCCAACGATTCCAGCATGAGTTCGACCGCATCCAGCAGCGCTTGTTGATGCGCGCCGCTGCTGCTCAAGGCGAATATGTGCCAGGCGCGCAAGGGACGGTAGCTGGGGTGCAGGCGCAATCCCTCTTCAATTGTCGCCCGGGCTTCAGCATTTTCGCCCAGTTCCAGCAGGGTTGCGCCCAAGTGCGTGTAAAGGCGCGACATGTCTTTTGGTGGCAAGCCTTGACCCTTGGGCAGCGCCAGCAAATCTCGATACAGCGGGAGCGCTTGTTCGGGCACGTTAAAGGCGCGCCAGGCGCCTGCCAGCTCGAAGACGATGCGCGCGTTACCTGGATAGGTGGCATGCAATTGCCGAAAATGCTCAATCGCGCCGCGGAGATTGCCCTGCAGTTTCAGTTGCAGACCGGCTTCGATCAACTCAGTGATCACCGCCATACTCGCCATTCCTCACCGCATTTCCTTGCCAAGAGTATAACACGCTCCACCCATGCTACGTAGCTTCCGGCTCCGCGTCGCGCCTCTAAAAGGCAGGTTCTTGCCTTGCCTGATAAGGCTGTCGGACGCATAATGACCTCTGTTCCAAAGACCGTGAGTGAGGAATTGCCGATGCTCCATTCGCGAATCGTCCGGCTCTGCTCTGTCGCTATCATGCTGTCCAACCTGCTGGCATGGAGCGTCGTTCCAATACAGGCGGCGGACAGCGCTCCGGCGACCGACCTGGAGATTGATCTCGGCGATGCCCTGGCCAGTGTCAACGGCGTCTTGATCGCGCGGGAGCATTTCGATGCCTCGTTTGCGCGAGTCGCTTCCTTTTCGACGGCGGCGGACCCGGGAACGCTAGCCGTCGATGTGCTGAACAGCTTGATTGAGGCGGAGTTAGTCCTGCAATATGCCGCGGCAAATGATATCGAAGTCGGTGATGACGAAGTGAATGCGGAAGTCGAGAGCCTGAAGGAGAACCTGGGGGATAATCGCTGGGAGGCTTGGCTGAGGGAGAATCTCTATACGGTAGACGAATTCTGGCGCGCCATTCGCCTGCAATTCATCAGCGGCGCGGTCCGCGCCCAGGTGACGGCACAACTGCAGGGAGCGGTGAAACATGTACGCGCGCGCCATATTTTGGTAGCGCGGGAAGGCGAAGCGCAGCGGCTGCTAGATCGCTTGGCGGCCGGTGAGAGCTTTGCGGCGCTGGCGGCGCAGTATTCGCGTGATATCTCCACCCGCGATTATGGCGGCGACCTTGGCTGGTTCGTGCGTGGCGAACTGCTGGATCCAAGTCTCGGCGAGGCCGCCTTCTCACAAGCTTTGGGTGAAACCGGCGGACCGATCGCCACTCGACTCGGCTACCATATTCTTCAGGTCATCGGTACGGCGGAGCGCGAAATTGAGGCGGGGCGACTGCCTCATATCACGGAGAATATCTTTAGCTTGTGGCTGGCAGCGCAAGTCGACGCCGCTGAAATCCGACTGAATCTGGAGGCGCTCGAAGCGATTGGCGGGCCTAGGCAGTGACCTGCGGAACGATGTAGCCGTCGTCCAGCCAGGCGTGCAGTCGTACCGGATCGACAGCGCGCCCGGCGAAGCCAGCCGGATGCTCGCGCGTCAAGCGCGTTAATTCTTCTTCAGCTTGATAACAGCTGCGGAAATCGTGGTAGATGCCGCGCTCGGGCGAAATGTAACACCAGGGCGCCAGCCTGTACTTCGTATCGCCACCAAGTTGAGGCACGCGGTAACTTAGTGGCGGCTTCTTGGTCGCGTTCAAAATGACATCGGCATAAGCGGCGACCATGGCTTGCTGTGAGAATTCAGACTTTAGATATTGCAATGTGGCGGCCGAGGTGCGGCGGCGCTCGCTCAAGATGCGGTGGGCAATTGCCGCGCTGCTATTGATGTCGCCAAAGTCGACCCGGTCAATATGTTCGTCTGGCAGCAAATCGCGATAAGTTGCCACGCGTGAGACGATGGGCGGCGTGCCGCAGCCTAGAGACTCAAAGGGCGTATTGCCGAAGGTCTCAACGTAGCTGCCGATGCACATGGTAAGGTCCGCCAGACTGTAATACTCGGCGATTTGAGCTTCCTCAATCCACTCATGGAATACGAAGGTGTCACGTAATCCGGCTTCGCTGATGGTCCGCCGCAGATTTTCGTAGTATGCCCGGTTGCTCGGTTCGCTATCGGCATCCAGCCAGCGCGGCACCAACACCCTCAAGTCGTGCCATCTGTACTCGCGCACGAGCTTTTCGGCCACCTGCATCACTTCATAGATTCCCTTTGAGGTCTCCGGTCGATGGGGAAAGAGCATGACGGGATGCGCGGCCACCTCGGCTGGGATGACATCGAAAATCGCTTTTGGCTCCGTATACTTGATGGCGTCCCAGTCGAAACCGTTGCGGATGGCGTGCATTCGCTCATGCACTTGCGGCGCGAACTGCGCCACCGCGGCTTCATAAGAAGCGCGCGTATGCTCTGATGGCAGGATCCACTCGTCGCCCTGAAATAGAAAAGCGCTTTGCAGCGTCTCAGCAAAGAGAATGCTGCGAAGGGATATTACGGTTGGCTTGTCCTGATAGACGTAAGGAAATATCAGGCCGCCGTCGTGGCTATAGTGGATATTGGCATCGGCGATGGCCGCACCGACATAGCGCATGGCATTGGCAATATGGTAAAGCGGAGTGAAATATGGCTCCGGATAGGGCTGCTTGAAGCGCAGGACTGGCAATATATCGACATTCTCGTGCCACTTGAAGGGCGACATCAAGCCTTCCCGCTGCGTGCAGAGGATGGTCAACTGATGTCCCTGTTCGCCGAGGTGGAGCGCGACTTTCTTCAGCTGCTGCTGCGCGCCGCCGAGGGCGAGATTGGGAAACAGCGGGGTCATCGAAAAGACGGCGATCTTTTTGCCCATGCTCAATGCTTAGTCAACTTGCCCCTTGAACTGGTTGATGCTTGTGGAGTGTAACACTTGGGTCTGCGGGGATAAAGCCCTTGCGCTAGGACACGTTCGCGCGCGAAGGCAGGCGGATCAACCCGAGATTAGCGTGCCGACAGAGGCGTCACCCTTTAGCGCACTTACCAAATCTTCGGGATTCCAGAAGTTCAGCACGACAATCGGCATGGCGTTTTCCTGGCAGAGTGTGAAGGCCGTGGTATCCATTACGCGCAGCTGCTGATCGAGAACTTGCTGATAATTCAAGCTGCTGTAGCGCCGAGCGTCGGGGTTCTGCATCGGATCAGCCGAATAGACGCCGTCCACTTTAGTCGCCTTGACGATTACATCGGCATGAATCTCGCTCGCGCGCAGGGCGGCAGCGGAATCGGTGGTGAAGTAGGGACTGCCGATGCCGCCGGTGAGGATAACGACGCGCCCTTTTTCCATATGGCGGATGGCGCGCAGACGAATATAAGGCTCGGCGATGGAATTCATCTCCACCGCAGTTTGTACGCGGGTGCCGATACCCAGGCGCTCAATGGCGTCTTGCAGCGCCAGGCCGTTCATGACCGTGGCGATCATGCCCATGTGGTCGGCTGTGCTGCGATCCATGCCCAGCTTGGCGGCCGGTTCGCCGCGCCATAAGTTGCCGCCGCCGATGACGATGGCGACTTGCATGTCCAGTTCAAAGATTTCGCGCACGCGTTGGGCGATATAAGCCACTTTATCCGGATCGATGCCGGTGCCGCTGTCGCCGGCCAGCGCTTCACCGCTCAGCTTTAGCAAGACTCGTTGATAGGGCAGCTCGCTGTTTACATTCATGGTCGCTCCTTCGTCAGTGGTATCGTCGATTTGTCTAGCGATAATTCTGCCGGCTGAGATTCACGCTGGCGAGATAAGCCAGAAGTCATCTATCAAGTCCAGTTCGTGAAAGACTGTCTGGGCCTCCGCTATCGTCTGGCCGCGGAATTCCGGCGACATCCGGTCACGATACCAACGCTTGGCAAGCTGCCAGACTTGCGCCAATGTTAGCAGCGCGCCTTTTTCGCGCCCCGTCGCCTGGCGCCATTTAGCGACTTCCTCTTCCGACCGGAAGACTAATATACTGGCTCAAGTTTCTACAATGTCGTCATACCATTGGCGAAAAGGTAGGGCGAAATGCACAATGCCGTCGCCATCTTGCTGTAGTTGCCCGTCCTCGATGGAATAGCGCACGGTTTCGCGAGTAAGGGGATGGCGCGCTTCGATACGCGCATCGCGACCCAGCATGGCTGGTATGCCCAAGGAATCCCAGGCGCAGTTGGCATAGAGCGCGACCCGATCAACCAGCACGCAATAATCTGTCGGCGCCGCCGAAAGCGGATGCGCCATCAGAATATCGTCCCCGCCGTTTTGCAGCACTATGACATGCGCCTCGTGCAGACGCCGCAGCGATCGCCGCGCCTCCAACTCAGAGATAGCGAAATGGGCAGCAATTGCCTGAGTATCCGGCGCATCCCCGCGCTGTACCATGACCTCATAAATGTAGAGGCGGATATGCCAATCTGCTGCTTTCGGGGGCATGAAATCACCAAACACAAAAAGGGATTAGTCGTCGACTAATCCCCGTACGGTCTCGCCTGGAGTCTTGAGCCAGCAATATGTGGGTATTCGCTACTCAAGGTTCTAGTTCTCTCCGCCAATGGCAAAGCGCTGAAAGCGACCGATGTTGATCGTCTCGCCGACTTCGGCCACCGTCTCCTGCAAGTACTGCGTGATTGTCTTGTCATCGTCTTTGATGAAATCTTGTTCTATCAGCACGATGTCTTCGTACCACTTGTTCATCCGCCCGGCGACGATCTTCTCGGCGATGCGCTGCGGCTTGCCTTCTTCCAGGGCGCGATCCATCTGCAGCTTGGTCTCGGCAGCGACTTTATCATTTGGCACGTCTTCGCGCTTGACGTATTGCGGGTTCATATTGGCGATGTGCATGGCGATGTCTTTGGCGAAGCTCTTGAATTGATGGGTCGCCGCCACGAAGTCGGTTTCGCAATTGACTTCGACAATGACCGCCAGTCGTTGGTCGAAGTGGACGTAGTTGCCGATTACGCCTTCGTTAGCGCTGCGCCCTTTGCCTTGCAGCTTGATGCCATCTTTCAGCGCTTTTTCCCGCAGGAATGCGGCCGCATCGTCGATGTTGCCGTTGTGCTGCTCCAGGGCCTTCTTGCAATCCAGCGGACCGGCGCCGGTCTTATCTCGCAGTGCTTTTACTTCTTTTGCCGTTACTGCCATTTCTGTCCTTGTCTCCGTAAAGCTGAGTTTGTATTTACTCGGTTGTTGCTTCCGCTTCGGTTTTCGCGCCTTCGACACTTTCAGCTTCGACATTTACAGCTTCGGCATCTGGAACTTCGACCTTTGCGTCTTCTTCGCCGTCTGTTCCACTTTCGCCGAAGAGCTTGGAATCGCGCAGCTTCGCCAAAGTAGATTCGCCGAGCAAGTCTTCGTCAGCGAGTTCTTCGTCGTAGGCGTCTACGAAGAATTGTTCTTCCTCTTCTTCCTCGCCAGCGGATTGCCGCAAGTTATGGCCCTCCAGCACGGCGTCTGCCAGCGCGCTAATCAGCAGCCGGATCGAACGCATGGCGTCGTCATTGGCTGGCAAAATGTGATCGACCATGTCGGGATTGGCGTTGGTATCCACCAGCGCCATGACCGGGATCTTGAGGATATTGGCTTCCTTGACTGCGGTATATTCGCGTTCGGCATCGACAACGATCAGCAGATCGGGGATGCGCTTCATCTCGCGAATGCCACCCAAGCGCAATTGCAGCTTGGCGATCTTGCGCTCCAGCACCAGTCCTTCCTTCTTGGTCAGGCGGTCAAATTCGCCGGCATCGCGGCGCTGCTCCAACTGCTTCAGCGTGTCAATGCGGCTGCGAATGGTCTTCCAGTTGGTCAGCGTCCCGCCCAGCCAGCGATAATTAACGTAGGGCATGCCGCAGCGTCCGGCTTCGCGCTGGACGATTTCCTGCGCTTGACGCTTGGTGCCGACAAAGAGCATCGAGCCGCCGTCGGCTACTGTATTGGCGATCTGGTCGTGAAAGTTGTTTAGGTTCTTGAGCGTGATTTGCAGATCAATAATGTGAATCCCGTTGCGCTGCGTGAAGATGAACTCGTCCATCTTGGGATTCCACTTGTTGGTGCGGTGCCCGAAGTGGACGCCAGTTTCGAGCAAGGTCCGCATTTTTACTGCTGAGGGCATTTCTATTCTCCTTGGATAATCGGTGTTTTCAGCTCGCACATCGTTCATCCTCCGGTGACAATCCGCCGAGGCGGACAACACCCACCGAGAGTCCCGATGTGTGGGATTTGGGCACGATCGCAAAGGGCGACGTACCGCCCCGCATCCTATCATAGGCGCTATGTGAGGACAATGATGGGTTTGCCGGCTGACGCCATGACAGCGAATGCAATGCCGATCAAGGGGGAGTTGTTTCGAGTATTGCTTCCAGCGCGCTTACGAAGGCTTGGTTGGATTCACGGGTACCCAGGCTGAGGCGCATGCCATATGGCAGTCCGTTGCGCGTCTGCCCACGCAGCAGAAAGCCCCGTTTAGCTAGTTTCTCTTGCAACTCATCCGCCGGCAAGCGCGTTTCGAAAAGGATGAAGTTGGCCGCCGGCCGCCAGTAGCGGATGTCAAGCCGGTTAAACTGCGCGCAGACCCAGCCTGCCTCGCCCCGCAAATACTCGACCACCCGCCTGACATGCGCCTGATCCTCGCAGGCCGCGATACCAGCCGCCAGTGACAGCTTGTTTTGATGGAATCCGCGATGCAAGCCGGCGATAGTGTTGGCGATATCCGGCTTGGCGATGCCATAACCCAGGCGCATGCCAGCCAGCCCGTATACCTTGGAAAAGCTGTGGACGATGACGATGTTTCTGTGATCAAGCACGTACTGCATTGAATCGGGATAGTCGTCGTCTTCGACGAAGTGGTGGTAAACCTCGTCGGCAACGACTAGCACATGGTCGGGTACGCGGCGCATGACCGTTTCCATGGCTTCCGCGGGTATAACGGTACCGGTCGGGTTATTGGGATTGCAGAGCATGACCAGTTTGGTCCGCTCAGATATCGCTTCCAACACTGCTTCCGGCCGATAGCGAAAGGTCTCGCGCTCGAGCGGTACGTCAACCACCGTCGCGCCCAGGGGCAGGGCAACTTTTTTGTATGCGCCGGAGAAGGTAGGTGATGACAAGATCACCTCGTCGCCCGGCGCGAGGACAGCGCGGGCGATCAATTCCAATGCTTCAAATCCACTGCAGCCGCTGAAAATATGTTCCGGAGCAAGTCCGCGATCAAGCACCTTCACGATGGCGCGCCGCAGTTCGATATCGGAATAGCTGGGATAATAGGAGAGTGTCGGCGCAACCGCTTTGATTGCTTCAACGACGCGCGGCGACGGTCCCAGCGGATTCTCGTTATTCGCCAGGCGATATATATGCTCCGGGCGCTGCGCTTGCAATATTTCTTCTTCTGAACTGTGGCTATCTTCCCGCTTGAAAGCGCTGATGTTGGGGTTGAAGCGCAATTCGCTCATGGTCTTTTGAGGATTCCGGCAAAGTTGGATGACGACACGCGGTCGGATGATAACCGAATTCGTCGCGCGTAGTAAGCGGAGGTTCGGACGCTGGGTGCGAAGCTGCTACTAGCGCGCGTTGCGCAGTTCCATTGAAGCGCCGTTCTTGGACTTAAAGCCGAATCTGCTGTAGAAGCCGGCTAAATTGGCATCACAATCCAGCATGATGATTTCGATATGCTGTGTTCGCTTGAGGATTTTCTCCAGCATTTGGGAAGCAATGCCTTGCTCGCGATAAGCAGCGTCCACAACAACATCATCGATCAGCGCGCGATACAAATCATCGGTGATCACGCGGGCGAATCCGATCAACTGATCTTCATCCCAAACGCTCAGCGTAATCTGACTGCGATCCAGCATCTGCTGGATATCCAGCGGGCTGCGCGTATCCGCCCAGGACGTCTGCTGCAGCAAACTATGGAGCTCTTCCGGATTAATTGGTTCGGCGAACGAGTAGATATAACGTGCCGGCATGATCTGCACCTTCTTGTGATTCTGCGATTCAGAACGTAGCAGCGGCTTGCTGAGCGAGCGCTGCTACACTCAAAGGACATCATACCGTAAAGCGAGGACAGCCGTTCCAGATTTGTATGGATTGTCCAGATACCTTGTTGCGTCCAGGCAAATCGACGTTGCTGCTTATCGCAGACGGATTTCCCCATAATCATTGGCAGTGCTAGAATGATGTTGTCCGCGGGAGCGCCTCTAGGAGGGCGTGTTTTGGCTTCATCAAGATGGGATTCGTTCATCCAATTCTTATGCGAGATTTACCAGACCATGCCCAATGACCGCCAGGGGCTGGTAGATGAGCTGCTTAACACGCACGACGAATGGCCCTGGGTTGAGCGCAACAAGGCGACCTTTGCGTATGACTCCTGGACGGCTGAGACTGTCGCGCTGAATATCGACATCGTCAACCGCGATCCGCCTTTCGAAAATATGGCGCGACTGGAGGACACATCGCTCTGGTATTTTCAGCGCTTTTTCGAGCGGGACGCGTTGGTGGATTACATGTTCGCCATCGATGATCCCGGCACACCGCTCGCGCAAGAGGTTGATTTGATGGACCGTGTGGACAAGTTCTGGCAGGCTGACGCGCTCAATGCCCTGTCGATCCGTGCCAGCCAAGTCGATACATCGGTGCTGCAGATGCCGCGGGCGCGACCTTTTCCCAACTGGCAGGCGCTGACGGCTGTGCCGCGCGGGCGGGTGTATCGCCATCAATTCAGCTCGGTGCAGCTTGGCTTTAGCAATCGCAGCTTGTGGGTGTACACGCCGCCCGGATACGATGCCAACGATGGCAAGGATTATCGCCTGCTCGTGCTGATGGACGGGCAATGGGCGATGAATGTTCTCGAAGTGCCCTATATTGCTGACGCGCTGATTAAGCATGGGCGCATGCAACCGATCATCATTGCCATGATCGCGAGTGGCACGCAGCTGGAGCGCATTACCGAGTATGTGGGCAATGACAAGCACTACGCGTTGATAGCCGCGGAACTGCTGCCCTTTTTGCAGGCGGAACATCGGATTGAACCGCTTGATTTGGGGCTGGGCGGTTTCGGTGAAGGCGCGGTGGCGGCGGCGCATGCGGCGCTAAAGAACCCGGCTATCTTTGGACATCTGATCATGATCTCGCCGCCTTTGGGGCGCGAGCCGGCTGTGCGATTATTTAAGGAGTACGTGCAGCGCTTCCGCGATTTGCCGATCTTGCCCAATCGGATTTTTCAGTCTGTCGGCCGCTATGAACAAGACCTGCGCTTTTATCAGCCGGCATTGGCGCTTCGCGGAATACTCGAGCGGCGCATGTCCCACGATCCTGATTTGAAATACAGATTCGTTGAATTGGGAAGCGGGCACAGCCTCGCCGCTTTCAAGAGTGTGCTGCCGGAAGCGCTGGCGCACGTCTTTCCCGCTTGATTGGCTTCGACTTGTCGCTAGTCATGGGCACTCTCTACATCGTACCGACGCCGATCGGCAACCTCGAAGACATAACGTTGCGCGCTTTGCGCATCTTGCGCGAGGTAGCCTTGATTGCGGCGGAAGACACCCGCACATCGCGCGTATTGACCCGGCACTACGATATCGATACGCCGATGACCAGCTATCACGAGCACAACAAGCTTTCCAAATTGGAAGTGATATTCGCCACACTGGCGTCGGCCGATGTCGCGCTGATTTCGGACGCCGGTACTCCGGGAATCTCCGACCCCGGCTTCGAGCTGATCTCAGCCGCGCTTGAGCGTGGCTATGAGGTGGCGCCGCTGCCCGGCGCCTGCGCGATCACCACCGCATTGATCGGCTCCGGCATGGCGACCGACCGCTTCCTCTTTGTAGGCTTTCTGCCGCGCAAGACAGCCGCATTGCGCGACTTCTTGTCCAGTCTGGCGGCGGGCAGCGAGACGATCGTCGCTTATGAAAGCCCCTACCGATTGCGCGAGACGCTTTCGCTGGTTGCTGAGGTGATGGGAGACGAGCGGCCTGTCTGTGTCGCGCGGGAGTTGAGTAAGAAGTTTGAACAATTTTACCGCGGCAGCGCAATCGAATTGCGCGATCGTTTTGCGGGCGACAATCCGCGCGGCGAGGTCACCTTGGTGATCGCGGGGGGCGACCAGGTCGATGCCACCTGGACTGAGGCGCAAGTGCGGACGGCGTTAGATGAGCGGTTGGCGGCGGGCGAGTCACTCTCGCAGGCGGCGCGCGATGTGGCCAAGCTAGCCGGCTGGACCAAGAGTAAGGTCTACCAACTGGGCATCAAACGTGCCTAAGGCAATCTACTTTTTCACTCGCCATCCATTTGCAGGCTAGAGGCGTCGACCTCGATACCTTGCTCGCCCAATTTCGCCTGCAAGGCCCCCCATTGATCTTCGCGCACGACGCAAGCCATCGGTCCCAGCCGCGCTCCCAGATAGCGGCGCAGAGCCGGTATCGCGAATATCTTCTCCAAGGTCTCTTCCGATGTTGTGCGGAGGACGGTCAGCGACTCGAATGTCACAGTAGTTTTAGCGCCGTCCTGCCAATTCCGCAGCAGCTTGACGATTGGCAGCGGCAATGGCTTGCCATCCAATTGCCGGCCGAGAAAGGCTTGGATATGCTTGGTCGTTATCCCTTGTGACGCGGCGCGCTGAATGCCCTGGGCATCAATCGTATAGACGAAGGGATCGCCGGAGCTGGCACAGCGGGCGAAACGCGCCAACTGGAAGCGCTCAAAACGGTCGACCCGCCGTGATACCAACAATTGCCCATCGTTGCGGACTTCGATCTTCGTCGGCGGTTCGTTCAGTCGGGGCCATTCGCTGAGTTGCAAGAATGCGCGGCCGTAGGCAGTCAATCGCAGCACATCTTCGCCGATATCCACCAAGCCCAGCCAGTGCAGGGGTCCGACGATGTAGAACTCGATTAGCGAGCCTTCTACCGCATCCCAGCTCTCGTAACCGCTGAGGTATTCGCCGGCGTCGTTGCGGATGTACCATTGGTCGTAATCGCCATCGAGCCGCTGGAAATCTGGTTCGAATTCTTTGATAATTTCGATTAGATCATTGATGGAAACCCAACCCTGTTCGGGCAGCAGATCGGCTAGCAAATCTACGACGGCTTTACGAGCCGCCGCGGGGTCGTATGACCAGCCCGAATCTTCCGGATACAATCCGGGGATATGCCACATATCGCGATAAGTTTGGCTCACCAGCCAAGCCTGCGCCAAGATTCTGATCTGTTCGGCGCGCGAAGCCTTAAGCCAGGATCTTGCTTCACTGCGGCTGGGATGCGCTTTGCCATCCTGCATTGTGATCAAGTCCGCGCTCATGCCGACGCCAAGCATGAAGGCGAGGCGCGTCTCGATGGGGCGCAAGAGATAAGGCTTGATAACTTGCACCGCTGATGTGGTGAATCGCCCGCCTTCAACTGCCGACTCATTCGCTTGCAGCAGTGCCAGCAATGTGGTCATGTCATCTACTATGGACGTATCAGCCGGGATGACATCGTCTACATCATCGACAAGCCCAATCGAGGGCAGCTCTTCCTCTGGCGCCGTTTGATCTTCAGCCAGATTGACGAAATTCGTTTTGTGCAGTGGCAGCGCCTCGATGAGGTCCGTCGGCACATAGATGAAGCCAATCAGATTGTCTTCTACCTTGTCAAATCCTTCGCCAATGAAGCCACGATAATATAGTGTTTCGGCCACATTTTGCCCATCTAGATGTGGCTTTTCGCGAGCGATTTGTGCGCGGCCCAGCTTGCGTATCTCGCCGTAGAAGCGTTCGAATTGCCCGACTTTCATGCGCCCTTGCGCACTGCTGACCAGCAATTGCAGGGCGGTTCGCGCCGGGTCATCAAGCTTGTCCCAGACGGCCTCGACTTGAGTTGGATTGAGCATGGCTTGCCGCAACTGCCGGATTATTTCGTCGTTTGCCAGGCTCTTGCTTTCTATCCCCCAAACTTCTGCCAGCGCAGGCAGCATGCCCGGATCACAATCGTGAAGGGTCGCCAGCAGGTTCTTCATTTGGCTCGCTTTCCTGCGCCAACCAAAGCAGCATAGATGTCGAAATGGTAGGCGATCTTAGTGTAATCGTGGGCGCCATAGATGATACGGGTGGGCGCGCTACAATTGGGGCAGTAGAAATCAATGAATCCCTGCTCGTCAGCGGGCAAGGCGGGCGTCATGTCATCGAATACACGGCGCAGCTCGCGCTTGAAGGCGGATCTGCCATTGGCTTGGTAGAAGCTGCGCCAGCGAAAACGGATGCGATGAGCGCAACGCGGGCAGCGATAAATGCAGGTGCCGGCCACGCGATTCCGAAAACCGTCGCCATCGAGCAATCCGCGGAAGACCGCGCGTGCTTCATAGTGGTCGATTAAGTCGCTTTGCGCCATGCTTCCCGCCGCCTCAAGACAAGTCTATTTTAACATGATTGCCTTGAGCGTTCGGCTATTTTATGATCAGCGTGCCGTAGCTCTTGCTGGTTGTTCATCACGTTTATATCACAAGCTGACTTTTCGCACTCCGCAGTAGCGAGAACGCGTTGAGTCAGGCGGGATGGGTCATTGAAATGACTGGTCAAAAGAGGGTGGCGTGTAGACGAGAGCAATTGTTTTGGTCTACACTCTAATCATTAGTTGGTGCAAGCGAGGGAGAGAATTGTGGCGATCGATTATTTGGCGCGGCTCGACAATCTACTAGAGCAAAGCGAGGCCGATCTTGTAGCTTTCGTCCCGGGCGAGAATATGGTCTATTTCACCGGGCTGCACTTCCACTTGTCCGAGCGACCCATCCTGGGATTGTATAGCCGGCAGGGGCTTTCGCTTATCATTCCGGAGTTGGAAGTTGCGAAGCTGGAAGCGCGTCCCGATTTGGAGACACGGCGCTTCATGTGGACGGATAAGGGTGGCTACGCTGAGGCATTTGGCGAAGCGGTAAAGGCATTGCTACCGGGCGAAGCGACCTGCGCGCTCGACGGGCAGACGTTACGGCTCTTTGAGTGGCTGGCGCTGGAACGAGCCGGCGTCTCAGGGTCTAATTTGCTGGATATCGGCGAGCTCTTCTTGAATCTGCGCGCCTGTAAATCGCCGGAAGAAATCGCGAAAATGCAGCGGGCGATCGATATCAGCGAAGGCGCATTGAAAGTGACGATGGAATGGGCGCGCCCTGGTATGACCGAGCGACAAATCGCCGACCGGCTTGGCGCGGAAATGCTAAATCGAGGGGCTCAGGGATACGCCTTCTTGCTGGTGCTGACGGGCGAGAAATCTGGATTGCCTCATGGCGATACCGGCGACCGCGTCTGGGGCGATGACGAATTTCTGCTGATAGATTTCGGCGCGTACTATCAAGATTATCCGGCCGACATCACCCGCACATTTTGTTACGGCGAGCCGACAGCGCAGATGCGGTCGATGTACGACGCGGTTTACGCTGCCAACCGGGCGGCGCGTGAATTTGCCCGACCCGGCGTAACCTGCGAGGCGGTCGATCGGGTAGCGCGCAAGATGATTGAGGCGGCTGGTCTTGGCGAGTATTTCATTCATCGGCTGGGGCACGGCTTGGGCTTGAGTGTGCACGAACTGCCTAATATCGTCGAAGGCAATGATCAGGAATTGCAGCCGGGCATGGTCTTCACAATCGAGCCCGGTGTCTACATTCCGGGGGTTGGCGGTGTGAGGATCGAAGACAATGTCGTAGTCACCGAAGACGGCATTGATGTCCTGACCTCCTATCCGCGCGAGTTGTAGCGCCCGCCGGATTCCCACTTGCAACAATCGCCACAGATTTCGCGGATCGCAAAACCAGGCACGGTCGAATGCTTACTGGAAACAGGGAAATGTCACCGGGAAAGGTAACTAAGTGGATTGGGATTGCCGTCCTGTGGCTGTTGGCGGTCGTGATCTTGCTAGAGCTGGGCTTGCGCATCTTCAAGGATACGCTTCCGCCCCGCCTGCAGGAAATGGTAAACATAGCCGCAATGGGTACACCATTTTCCCAGCCATGGGAGCGCGCCTGGATCCGCAATCCGGATCACTATTACATCCTCAGACCCGGCCTGGTGGATGCGCCCCAGTACATTACACCGCGCTTGAAATTTCATGTTAGCACGATAGAGCTTTGGGAAGGCGGTGGTGTCGGCTTCCGCAACCGCCCGGTTGACTATTTCGTCGATGCCGTTGTGCTTGGCGATTCGTTTGCTTTTTGCATCACTGAACACAGCGACTGCTGGGTCAGGCAGCTCGAGGCGGATACCGGCATGGGTGTGGTGAATCTGGGTTTGCCCGTTACCGGCAGCCACAGCCATTATCTGGTCTTGAGGGATTTCGGACAATACTACGAGCCGCCCCTGATTATCTGGCAGTTCTTTGGCAATGACTTCAACGACGATTATGGTCTATTCAAGGCGAATAAGTCGATAGAGCCGGTTGAAGAGCCGAATGATACGCAAGCCGTCGAATATAATGACAGCGGCTTGGCTCAGCTTCGCGCTCGATCGGCGCTGTTCGCAGTATTGGAGACCATTCTGACCGGACGGCGAAATTTCTCGGACCCGGAGGCGCAGCAATTTGAAGATCGATACGTGGTAGATCTGCCGAGCGGGGAGCGTCTGCAGTTTGGTCAAACTTATGAACCGCGAGCAATGAACATGACGCGCGCCGCCAATCAGGCCGGCTACGAGATTACGCGGTCCGCCTTTGAAATGACTCAAGAATTAATCTCGGCTTGGGATGGCAAGCTGGTTGTCGTCATGGTGCCAACGCGCGAAGAGGTATACCAGGCTTGGACCTCGCCTGCCCTCGGCGACGAGCTTGATCAGATAGTCAGCGCGCGGCTGGCGATGCACGAATTATGCGGCGAGCTAGACCTGCTTTGCTACGATGCGCTGGCTGATTTGCAGACTTGGGCGAGCGGCGGCGAGCTTTTGTACTACGAAGACGACTTGCACCTGAACCCCTTGGGCAATCGCGTCTTCGCTGACTTGGTTCGTGAATGGCTGGCGGAGCAAGACCTGCTGCCTAATTGAGGTCTTAGGCTTTCATCACGCCGCAGACGGGCGCGATCCAGCTCAATTGCTTGTGCATCGCGAGCAGCGCCGCGAGTTTCGCGCGGGAGGCGGCGGGAAAGGGCGCGCCACGCCGCTCAGTCATATCGACATTCATCATGACAACTTCCACTGTCGCCGCCAGTTGCTCGCGCGTCTCGTTGACCAGGAAACCCATGAAGTAACCGCGCTTGGCTGTGAGCTCGATCAACCTGATATGCACGCTCACCCGGTCATCCACCAGCAATTCGGCGAGGTAACGAACGTGCTGTTCCAAGGCAAAATTGCCGTAGTCCTCAGCAGCCGCGTACACCGTTCCCAAGCCAACTTGTTGGAATATTGCGCCCAAGCCAAGTTCGACCAAATGCAGATAATACTGAACGTTGACATGGTCGTTTTCATCGAGGTAGCCGCGCGGTATCGTCCGCTCAAAAGCTTTGTCGAGTTGCCTGACTTCCGCAAGCGTGGTAGAAATTCTGCTCATAGCGCCTCTCGTGCATTCGCGTCGGCAAGCATTATAATCGTCAATCTCATGGCAGCATACCATCGTGGCGCGGCAGGACCATTCAGGGTGATTGCATAGCCGGAGACAAAGGTGAAGTCGTGAGCTATCAGCGGATCACGATCGGTAATCTGTCGAAATTGCGCTGCCTGGGAAAAGTGCAGTTTGGCTGGGTATCCCAAGTTCGTTGGTCGCCGAGCGGCGATATGCTGGCGATTGCCGGCGGCGATGGCATCGCGGTCTATTCGCAGGGCTTCGGTGGCGCGCCGACATTTCGGCTCACTGCGCACAGCGCGCCGGTCAAAGATATCGCTTTCAACTCGGACGGTAGCCGTCTGGCTTCCGGCAGCGCGGACACGACGCTAAAACTCTGGTCATTGGCAGATAATGCGCCTACCGTAACAGCGACTTTGCTGGGTCACATCGGTTCGGTCGAAGCGGTGGCCTTCAGCCCGGATGGACGCCTGCTGGCCAGTGGCGGAAGCGATCGGGAAATACGGCTTTGGGACGCGTCTACCGGCGAATCACTGGCCGTCTTGCAGGGGCATAGCGACGAAGTAACGGCGCTGGCTTTTGTTCATAGCGGCAGGCATCTGCTTTCAGCAAGCCGTGATAAGCGCATCCGATCCTGGAGTCTGCGTTCTGGATTTGAGAATGATTTGCTGGGCGAACACGATGACTGGATACGTGATATCGCGATCCAGCCCGGCTCGGCGGTCGTGGCTTCAGCGAGCAAGGATATGACCATTCGGCTCTGGCATTTGAAGAAACCGTACGCAGCTCGTTCTATACCCGCTCACGCAGGCGGCGTCGATGCGCTGGCTTTTTCACCTGATGGCAGCATATTGGCGAGTGGAGGACGCGACAATACGATTCGCTTCTGGAACCCGGAGACCCTGGCTGAACTAGCGACGTTAAATGACCATAGCCGGCCGCTGCTGACGCTGGCATTCAATAACGCCGGAACAATGCTGGCGTCGGCGGCAGGCGATAACCTGGTGATGCTTTGGGCGCCGGCATAGACAGCTGCGATTTTGGGATATGGCATCAACGACCTGGACAAACTAAAATGTTCGTCATTAAATGGATCAGCGATAGAGGTAGGCGGCGATGCAAACAACTTGGCGGCAAGTGCGCGAGCGGCAGATCGGGGCAATGCGCTTGTCCTGCAAGATTCTAGGTCATATCTTGCGGGATGTCTCAGACGAACAGGCGCGGGCGCTGCGCGATGGCGCGGATGGCTGGTCAATCATTGAGATCGTTTGTCACTTGCGCGACTTCGATCAGATTTTCTACCAGCGCGCGCAGATGATGCAGCAGAAGGATCAGCCGCAACTGCCGGCTTACGATCATGAAGCGATGGCGCTTGACAGGGCGTACCGGAAGGAAGACTTGGTCGACGCCTTCAACGCGCTAAAGGCATCGCGGCAGCAGTTCATTGCCTTCTTTGAGTCGCTGACGCCGGAGCAGTGGCAACGGGATGGTGTCCATCCGGAGCGCGAGAGTTTCACCATGACCGATGCTGTAATGCAGGTTGGCTTGCACGATCTGGACCATCTCGAGCAGATTACACGTGTTTTGAGTAAGGATTAGGATGACGGAATCCAGGATGTATGCGATATGGCGTCGATTCTCCGGCGCAATCTCGATAGGCTGAGTGATGCGCCCCGATGAATTGCATCTCATCATCGGTATGATGTTGGTGACCTTTCTCGTGCGCTATCCGGTGCTGGCGATCGTCGGGCGGGTCAAACTGCCGGAACGTGTCATCCGCGCCTTGCGTTATGTGCCGATTGCGGTGCTGACCGCCATCATTGCGCCGGAGCTTCTGATGAGAGATGGATCGCCGGCGCTGACGCTTGCTAACGCCTACCTAGTCGGCGGGCTGGTAGCGCTCCTGGCCGCCTGGCGCTGGGCCAATCTCTTGATTACGATCCTCGCCGGGATGGGCAGCTTTCTATTGTGGCGCGCCCTCTTTGCCGTCCTATGATGGCCGCCGACCCCGGAGAAAGGGAGTTGTAGATGAAAGCGCTAATCGAACGCATTCGCGATGAGGGCATCAATCTCGGTGGTGGTATCCTCAAAGTTGATAGTTTGATCAATCACCAGTTGGATCCGCGCTTGATGGTTGGCATGGGCGCGGCTTTTGCCGAGCGCTTTGCTGGCACGAAAATCGATCGGATTCTCACGGCGGAGATCTCCGGCATTGCGCCGGCGCTGATGACGGGCATTGAGATGGATGTACCGGTCGTCTATGCGCGCAAGAAGAAACCGATAACGATGTCCGGTCCCGTCTTCCTGGAGACAGCGCCTAGCCATACCAAAGGCGGCGAAACGCTGCTTCTCGTCTCGGCAGAATTCTTGCATGCGGGTGAGAATGTGCTGATCATTGATGACTTCCTGGCAACCGGCAAGACATTGCTGGCGTTGGCGCGCATCGTCGCCAGCGCAAAAGCCAATCTGGCCGGCGTTGGCGTCGTGGTCGAAAAGACATTCGAAGGCGGGCGCGAGGCTGTGTTGGCGCAGTATGATGTGCCGGTTCATGCGCTGGCAAGCATCACCAGCATGGAAGGCGATACCATCAGCGTCCGTGACGATAACCGCCTGCTGCTATAGTTTGACCGCTTTGCCAAGTCTGGCAGATTCTTGCGCGGCTAAGGCGAAGCGCAGTACTTCGCGACCATCTTCCCCGGTCAACTGCGGCTCTTCGCCAGCGAAATAGGCATCGATGAATTGACGTGTAGAGTTAATGAAGCTGTGCTCCCAGCCGACCGGCATATCGGAGAATGTGCGCGTCTGCCGATCTCTGTACATGACCACCGGCGGCAAATCCATCATCTTGCCGTGCCCGCGCGTCACCCAGATCACACCCTTGCTGCCCGTGATTTCGATGCGGTCGTCTTGCGCATAGTAGTGGGTATCCAGCACCAGATCGGGCGAGAATACCGCTTCGAGTGAGCCATAGCGATTGCCGGGGAACTTCCAGGAGACGATTGCGGGCGCATCCAAGTACAGGCCCGGCGCGATTTCCGTATTGCCAATCCAGGCGTGCACTTCCTCAGCCATTCCCATGAAATGCCAGCCAAGGGCAAATTTGTGATGCCCATCATCGAAAACCAGAGGACCACCGCCGCATTCTTCCGGATTCAGGCGCCAAGCTAGCGCTGAGCTCGGCACCTCCCACTCGGTGGGGCTGATGCCGGAATTGCTCTTGATGCGTATGGTCAGGGGGTCGCCAATCTCGCCATTGTCGATCAGCGCTTTGGCACGCTGCACCGGCGGGTAGAATATGAAGTTCTCGTAAACCTTGAATATGACATCTGCGGCTTTTGCGGCGGCGACCATTTCGTCGGCTTGCGTGACCGAGAGCGCCATCGGCTTTTGAACCGAGACGTGTTTGCCGGCGGCGACGGCGTCTAGCGTAACTTTATGATGCAAATGGTGCGGCAGCAGAATCTCCACCAGGTCGACTTCCGGCAGCGCCAGCATCTCATGATAGTCGCTATAGATGCGCTCCTCCAATACGCCCCAGCGCCCGCCGCGGTTTTGAGCCAGCTCGAAGTTTCGGTCACAAACGGCGACGATTTCGGCTCGCTCGTCGTCCAGGTAGGCGAGGGCATGTAAATCAGATATTCTTCCAGTCCCGATAAAGGCAACGCGCAGTCGGTCCATGAGTCGCTACTCACATAAGTGATGGCTTTGGGGGATATTACTCGCAAAGTGGCGTCTTGTTAAAGGCCAGTCACAATCAAGGTAATCGTCGTCGTACACTTCGTAGGGGACGCTGCTGCGATAGAGCGCGAGAAGGCAAGAATAATAGGCGTCTTCGGCGGCGGTTCCGCGAGATTGCTATTTCAGCAGCGACTCCGGCAAATCGCGCTGAAAGTAGGTGGCGCGGTAGGCCGAATCTGCAGGACGATGACTAAGTTTCGCCGTCGTCAGGCTTCACGATTCGTTGTCGCGCATCGCCAGAAAATGTTACAATGGAGACATTCCGATGCCTGTCGGGTATGCCCAATCAAGGACCAGAATGGTAAGCCAGACCGACACCCACTCAATAAAATTGCTGGACCTGCCTTTGATGCTGCGGCTCAAGCAGAATGCTATCGTCTTGGACAGCGAGTTGGGTCTGATCGAAGATGCGCGCGGCCAGAATAGCGCCTTGCTTTCGAGTATCGTTTTCCCCCGCGGCTTGCATACATTACTGGCGCATCTTGACGAAAAGGATGTTGTCGGGCAATTTCGATACCGGCAGGAAGATGCCAACGCGCACCTGGTCTACTTGGCGCCGACGCTGGACGATGCAGATGAGGACACGATCTGGCTGCACATGCTTGACGCCATGGCGGACCAAGCAGGCAGGAATGGCGCGCAAACACTGGTGGGTGAAGTGGAGCTGAGTCATCGTCTCTTCGAGACGATGCGCCGCGCCGGTTATGCCGTATATAGCCGGCAGGTCATCTGGCAGCGCGATCCGCTATCGGGCGAATTTGCCCCGCCCGGGCTGACGCTCACAAGTGAGACGGATGATGATGCGATAGGCATCGCCGCGCTATTGGGCTGCACGATCCCGCGGATTTTGCAGTCGGTTATGGGACCGTCGGCTGAAATGGCGGGTTTGGTTTACCGCAAAGATGGGCAGATTGAGGCTTACCTTGCCTTTTCCGAGGGCAAACATGGTGTCTATCTGATGCCTTTCTTGCATCCGGAAGTGCTGAGCGAAGCGCCAGCGATTGTTGCCGCCGCCTTGATGCAGATTGAGCGCTGCCGCAAGCTTCCAGTTTATATCTGCGTGCGCGGCTATCAGGGCTGGCTGGAAAACGCCATGCGGGATCTGGGCTTCAACCCCTGGCTCGAACAAGCAGTGATGGTCAAGCACTTGACTGCCGGTGTCCGTCAGGCATCCTTCGAGCGGGTAAACTTGCGTACGAGAGGCGGGCAAAAGCCCGTGGCCAATCTGCCAATTGCCAATATCAGCCAGCCTCAGGATCCCGGGCGCACAGAGCTGACCCGATCCCATTTCAGTTGAGCGGCCGAAGGCAATAGAAGTCAATCACCAGTTAGTCAATGAGCGGAGGACAGCTACCGAATTCATGGACAAACACATAACTGACGATTTCGAAATCCTGAGAAGCGTGTTGCCGCTAAGAATACGCTATGCGATAGACGAGTTTGGCGAATCAAGCAAACTGCTGGAAATAGTACTCGACCTGGGGCGAATCCCTACAGCCCGATACATTGACGGCGAATATCAGCTCGCGGAAAGCGAGGTGACTGAGGACGATTTGCAGCAGCTGGTCGCTGAACTGGGAGATTTTGATGACGATAATCGCGCGGGAATCGAGCGCTCGCTGCACCGCATTTCAGCGATTCGGAATCGGCGCGGCAAGATTGTCGGCTTAACAGTGCGCATCGGGCGGGCGGTCTATGGGACGATTGACATAATCTCCGATTTGATCGAGTCTGGCAACAGCGTGCTTATCGTTGGACCTCCGGGCGTCGGCAAGACGACCCTGCTGCGAGAAGCTGCGCGAGTACGAGCGCGGAACAAGCGCGTTGTGATTGTCGATACGTCCAACGAAATCGGCGGCGATGGCGATATTCCCCATCAGGCAGTCGGCAGTGCGCGGCGCATGCAAGTGTCGCAACCGGACCGTCAACATGAAGTGATGATCGAGGCGGTGGAGAATCATAACCCGGAAGTAATCGTCATCGACGAAATCGGCCGCGAACTGGAAGCCATGGCGGCGCGGACAATTGCCGAACGCGGCGTACAGTTGATCGGAACCGCGCACGGCAATACGCTGGAAAACTTGATGCTCAACCCGACACTTTCTGATTTGATCGGCGGCATCGAGTCGGTGACCTTGTCGGACGATGAGGCCCGGCGACGAGGCACCCAGAAAGTTGTGCTGGAACGCCGGACGGCGCCCACCTTTGATATCATGATCGAGATTCAGGCTCGCGACCGTTTGGTTGTTCATCCGGACGTCGCATCGGCGGTCGATGCGATGCTGCGCAACCGACCATTGCCGGCTGAATTGCGTGAACGCGACGGGACTGGCTCCATAAACGTCAGCGACTATGTCCAAGAGGCGGACTCGCGTTCCGCGCCCGCGCGCGAGGGCACGCAGAATCTTCGTCGGGGCAATGGAGTGGATGCCCATGTCGTGCGCGGCAACCGCGATAACGGCAAGACTCGCAGCGAAATGAAAGACGAAGTTGCCCAGCAAAACACGCGAGACTTGCGGACCATCAATGTTTACGCCTATGGCGTCGCGCGCAACCGCCTGGAGCAAGCCGCTCGTCGTCTGGCGGTGCCCCTCATTCTCACGGACGACTTCAGTGAGGCAGAAGCGATCGTCACGCTCAAGACGCACTACCGACGGCGTCCGCGCTTGATCACTGATGGCGAAAAACGCGGGCTTTCGATTTATGTTCTGCGCGCCAACACAGTGACGCAAATGGAGAACTTCCTCATGGATTTGTTCCGTCTGAATGGGCGCAGAGATCCCGATCAATTCGGCGATGCCATCACAGAGGCGGAGCAAGCGATAAACCGAATCCGGGCCGGCGAGGATTACATCAATCTGAAGCCGCAAGCCTCGCAGATTCGCAAGCGACAGCACCAAGTGGCGCGTCAAGCCCATATGCATTCGGCGAGCGTGGGTGATGAACCACGCCGTTTCGTGACGATCTACCGGGACGCCTAAGGCAGTTCAACGCATACAAAGGACGCTGATGCGACAGCTTCGCAAGCCGCCGCCAATTCGCACGGATAGCAGCAATTCATTCGCGAACAATACAATGCGTGTGCGCCTGCCGGCCATCATCGACGAGACCATTGCGCTGAATTCCGATTATCCGGCGAGTATCAAACGCCGGCTGCGCAGATTGCGCGGTGAGATGGCGGGAGGCGCTGTCATCACAGCACTTGACCCGGAGTCTGCGCCGGATCAAGCTTCGTGGTGCGCAGCGATTGAGAAGCAGCGCGAGATCATCTCCGGAGAGTTGACCTGGCAGAATGCCGAGTGGTTCTTCGCTG
Source organism: Phototrophicaceae bacterium (assembly GCA_965223515.1). Lineage (GTDB taxonomy): Bacteria > Chloroflexota > Anaerolineae > Aggregatilineales > Phototrophicaceae > UBA6055. The sequence continues at coordinate 1,596,030 of CBDCWK010000002.1, read as the reverse complement.
AGACCTACGCCTACCGCTGCCTGATCGAAGCCGTTCGCTGGAATGAAAGCGGACGAGACCCCTTCTTGCCAAAAAAGCTGGAGGAGTTGCGCAGTGATGCCTTGTGGGAATTGCTTGAACGCGCCTTGATGCCGGCCGGCAATCCCGAAGCAGAATTGCGACAAGCTGTTGCCTTTGACTTGTGGGCAAACCGTATCGACCTGAGCTATGCCGCCTCGCTTGAACAGGGGACGGATATCAGCCCCGAAGATCTGCTCGTGGATGACCGTGACGAAATGCTGGCAGTTCTCCGCTCGTCAGCCAATGGGCACTCGTCACTGAAGGGCGAGGGCACCGTCTACATCGTCGCCGATAACGCCGGTTCCGAATTGGCGATGGACTTGGCGCTCAGTGACTGTTTGCTGCGTCATATTACTGATCGAGTTGTGATCTGCCTGAAATCACATCCGACATTCGTCAGCGATGCGCTTCCGCAAGATGTATGGATGATGCTCAGCGAAATGGGACGGCGCGGAGCGCGTTCTGCAAGGTTGGCAGACCGCCTGTGCCGAGCCTGGCAAGCGGAGCAACTGCGCTTTCTGCCGCATCCCTACTGGAACAGCAGCCGATTTCTGTGGGACCTGACGTTAAGATTTCGGCGGCTTTTCAACGTGGCGCGCTTGGTGATCATAAAAGGCGATGCCAACTATCGGCGGACGGTCGGCGACGCCATCTGGACCCCGCATACGCCCTTCACCGATGTCGTCAGTTACCTCGATGTGCCGCTGCTTTGCCTGCGCACGCTCAAGAGCGACCCGGTCGTCGGCTTGCCATCGACGGATACGGCGGCGCGGCTCGACCGCAGCGACCCGGATTGGCGCGTCAACGGTAAGCGCGGATTGATTCAGTTCAAACCTCAAACATCGAAGAGCCAGTAAGTGACGGTCGCGGGGTAGTCGCTTTCCAGCCAAGCCATCACCTTGCGTGGCAAAAGACAATAGACGAGGGCGCCGTCTTCATCCAATTCGGGATCTAGCTCGTACTTCTGCACAAAAGCATCGTCGATCTGCTTCTGCAGCTCCGCTGAAACTTGCGCTTTGACCAATCTGCCTTCAAGGATCACCGTATCGTCGCCGCTTTCAAGATGTATGACGACGCGATTGTCACGGCGAATATTGCGCGCCTTAACCGACAGCTTGTCAGTGCCGAAGTAGAAACTGCCCTCGACCCAGGCTCCCCAAATCGGCACGACATGCGGTCTGCCATCGGGTTGGGTTGTCGCAATCCAATAGTTGCGCGACTGGGTCATTTGACGGTCGACCCAATCCCAGGTCAGCATCCCGTCTTTTTGATCGGGCATGACGCCGTAGTGGGGCATGTCGGGGCGAATGCGGCGCGCGTTTTTTGGTTGAATCATTCGGTCGGTCCTTCTGTCAGGCGCGCGGAAGGAGCCATCGCGGCGGCGGAGACTGTTATTTGCTCATCGGCATGATGACGTGTACGAAGTCGTCGCGGTTTTCCGGCTTGAGCACACCGGGGTTCTCAGCGCCATTGCTTTGGAAGACGACCCGTTCCTCTTTGATAACGCGCAGCACATCGATCAGGTATTTGATATTAAAGGAGATATCGAGCGGCTCACCCTCGGCGGTGGCATCGAGCATGCCTTCGCTGTCGCCGCGCTCGGCGCTCTTGCCGACGATAAGCACTTCTGCCGGTTCGCCCGGATTCGCCGCCGGTTTGACGCTCAAGTTAGCGCTGTTGGCATTGTCGCGGGCGAAAATCTCGGCGCGCTGGCAGACGGCCAGCAGATCGTTCGTATAGAGGACGGTGGAGGTGACGAAAGAGCGCGGGATGATCGAAGCGAAATCGGGGAAGCGCCCTTCTAGCAGTTGCGATGAAATCAGCAGATTGGGCGCGAAGACCGTGATGCTGTTACGCTGCGTGGGCAAGGCGATGCCGATTTCTTGATCATCTTCGATGATGCGGGCGATCTCACTCATCGCCCGCGCCGGGACGACCATATCTTGTTTTTCGCTGAAATTCTCGTTGATCTCCGCAGTGCGCACCGCCAGGCGGTAGCCATCGGCCGACGCCATGGTCATTTTCTGCCCTTCCAATTGCAAATAGACGCCGGTCAAAATCGGGCGATTCTGCTCGCGGGCGGCGGCGAAGGCGGTCTGCAAGATCATCTCGCGCAAGGTCTCGCCTTCCAGATGCAAGTCGGCGCGTTCGTTGTGATTGATTGGCGGGTACTCATCGGCGTCGATGCCGCGGATATTTGAGGTCTGTACGCCACAGCGCAAATGCACCGTATGCGTCGCGGCATCCAGGCGCAAGTCCACCCGCTCACGCGACAAGCTGCTGACCAATTCGCCGAAAGTCTTGGCTGGCAAGGTGATGCTGCCGCTCTGTTCGACCTTGGCGCCGAGCCACATGGTGATGCTCATTTCGAGATTGGTGGCGGAGATCTTCAGGCGCGAATCTTCCGTTTCCAGCAGCACATTGGCGAGTACCGGCAATGGCGGATTGCTGTCGACAGCTTTGGTGACGATATTCAGGCTCTTCGCCAAGTTCTCTTGAAGGACGCTTACAATCATGATTTACCTCGTGGAGTGGATGAGCGCTGCCGGTCGTTCATGCACGACGACCAGCCCGATTTGCGCGTTTACTTTACCGCAATAGTATATCCCAAGATTCGTCCGCTTCCTACTGTAAAGCGGCAAAACTATCGCGCGATGCAGGACTGGAAACTCCGCCAGTTTCGACGCCTGGTCAGCGCCGAGGAATGCAGGGGATTATTGCATTAGTGCAGGAATCAGCCAGTAACACGCCAGTTGGCGTGGCGGTCGCAGGGGAATCCGATACCTATTCGTCCGGCGTGATACTGGTGACATCGTCGCCTGAGATCTCGATGGTCTCGGCGTCTTCGTCGATGGTCTCCACACGCACGATCTCGATTTTGAGTCTCGCGATCAGAGCAGCCAATGCGCCCAGCGCCGCCAGCACCGGATTGATTATCGTGGCCACGCCACCGACGAACACGACAGGTGTCAATGGTACCTCAATCAGCACCTCGTCGTTGGCGTTGCGGATGATCAGGCGGCGGACATTACCCTCGGCGACCAGGCGCTTGACGCAGTCGACCAATTCGTGGCCCGCGACTTCCATCTCTTCGACCCAATCGCGTTGATTCTTCGGTTTTTCTGGCTCGTAGCCCATGGCTTCATCTCCATACCACTGCTTACTAGACTTTACGTTTCCGCCGCGGCATGGTTGCACAGCTTTTGTGCGTTCAGCGCAGCAGTTGGTACAAGAGGTCCTTCCAGCGGGGGGCATCCAGCTCCCAGCAGATCAGCGGCTTGGTCGGATTCACCATTACCTCGCGCCAGACATCAGCATTGCGGACGTCATCGGCTAGATTGAGCTTGTCGACCACGGTCATGCCCCGGGTCAGTTCACTGTCGCATTCGACATCGACATAATGGTGGCTTTTTGCAGAACAGATTGTCGGATCAATCGCGGCCGCCATGGTCACGCCATCGGGCAGCGAGATGCCTATCTCACCAGTCTGAGTCTCGTAACCGCGCATGCCCTTGACATTTGAGTCGATCGTGAAATCGGCGTAAGCTGTGCCGATGCGCCGCACCGCCTCAATGTCTTCAAGCGAAAGTACGAAGTCGCCTTGACTGAATTCCCAGCCGACCATCTCGATCGGCAAACCGGAGCGAAAGACGATGCACGCCGCCTCCGGGTCGCACCAGATATTATATTCGGCGGCCGGGGTAACATTCCCATTAGTGCATGCAGCGCCGCCCATCACCACGCAGCGCGAAACCTGAGCGGCGATATCGGGCGCCTTGCGCAATGCCAGCGCCAGATTGGTCAGCGGTCCCAATGTGACCACCACGATGCCGGGTGTAGCGCGCAAGCTCTCGATGATCGCGTCAACCGCGTGCTGCGCCGCGGCTTGCGTTCGGCGCGGTTTATAGCGATCGCCCCAATCGCCCAAGCCATCCGCGCCATGGAACCAGTCGGCGGAGACGTATTCCCGCAGCAGCGGCCGATCGGCCCCGGCGTAAACGGGCACATCGGCATCGCAGAGTTCGGCGAAATATAGCGAATTCTGTACGCCTTGCTCGAGCGGGACATTGCCGGCGACCACGGTGATGGCGCGTACATCGACATCGCTGTGCCGTAGCGCCATCAGGACGGCTACGGCATCGTCGGAGCCGGCATCGTTATCAATCAGAAATGGACGTGCCATGACCGTACTCTTTCTGCTAAACCGTCAGCGCCAGCTGTTCGATGGCCGCGCGCAGCCGTTCCAGGCCTTGAACCAGTGTCGAGCGTGTACAGCCGAAATTCAAACGCACGAAGCCTTCGCCAGCCTTGCCGAAGAATTCGCCCGGGCTCGGCGCGACGCCGGCTGTTTCGCGGCAGAAGGCCATCAGATCGCCATCAATCGGCAAGTCGCGCATATCCATCCACAGCAGGTAAGTCGAATCCGGAATCGTGGTTTTGATTTGCGGCATGTGCCGTCGGATGTAGTCGATGGCGAAATCGCGATTGTCCTTGAGGTATACGAGCGCTTGCCGCAGCCATTCGTCGCCGCCGGTATAAGCGCCGTAGGCGGCCGAATAACCCATGATATTGACGTGGGCGCTGATGCTTTGCAGGGCGGCCGCCATGGTCTCGCGAATCTCCTTGTTCTGCGCGATCAGAACCGAGCAGGCCAAGCCCGCCAGGTTAAAGGTTTTGCTCGGCGCGATCATCGTTAGCGTATGCTGCGCAATCTCGTCCGACAGGGTTGCGATGGGGATGTGCCTGCCTTCCAGGATGAGATCGGAATGAATCTCGTCGGCCACGATCAGCACATCGTTTGCCAGGCAGATCTCGCCGATGCGTTCCAGCTCCGACCGCGTATAAATGAAGCCGGCGGGATTCTGCGGATTGCATTGCAAGTGTATTGATGTCTGCGGCTCGCGCGCCGCCGCCTCGAAGGCATCGTAGTCATTTTCGTAGTGAAAGCTGTGGGCATTATCGCCGACATAGTTCATGTCGATATTGTAAGTGAACTTCTGGTTGGTGGTGACAGCTTTGAAGAACGAGCCGTAGACCGGCGTCTGAATCAGCACGGCGTCGCCCGGCTTGCCGAAGCCGCGACAGGTCGCACAGAGCGCCATAACCAGACCGGGTGAGAACAGAACATCTTCCGGCGAAATCTGCCAATCGTAGAGCTGCCGCATACGCTCGGCAACTACTTCCTTGAGCTGCGGCGGGTCCACCGTATAGCCGAAGACGCCGTGCTGCGCGCGTTCGATCATGGCGTCTATGGCGGAGGGCGGCGAGCGGAAATCCATATCTGCCACCCACATCGGCAAGCAATCGCCGTCGACCATGCTCCATTTCGCGCTGTGGTGCCCCCTGCGGTCAATGATTTCGTCAAAGTCAAATACGGTCATAATCCGGCTTTCTCTGGTCAGCGAGAACAAGGCCTAGAAATATAACCGATGCGGCTTGTCTATGCACGGGCTGTTTTCATAGCCAGCTACCAGAATTCAGTCCAGAAGTCGGACTGCTTCTCACGCCGGAAGCGCTCCACCCAATCGTCCGTTAGCGCATTGCTTGGCCGCTGGTATTTCGGCGCGGGAATCTTGAAATCCGCGACAGTCTCAATCTTGAGAAAGGCGAGAATGTCTTTGACAAGGGCTGGCGGATCTTGCACGAAATCTTCGTATGTAATGACATGTGGGCGGATGTTGATCTCGACGAAGTATTCCGCCCAGACCGCTTCGCGAAAGATGATTTCTTGCAGCAGACGGTCTATAGCTCCGAAGTTGTATTCGGGGGCCGCGTTGCTAATTGCATCAAAGGAACTCCAGCGTCCGCTCTGAATCGCCATCCAATGAGAGACTGCCTGTCGCACTTTGTTGCGGCGCCCAGCACCCGGTCAAGGAAAGCGCGGTAATCGGCAATGACATCGCCTTGTGGGTTGTCCGGCGCGATATGGTGATAGAAATGCTCTTGCGGGTTACCCGCGATCCCGCTATCCGCCAATAGCTGCGACAGGAGCGACCTGCCACTGCGAACAGTGAAGCAAATGAAATAGGACTTGTTGACGCGCATACGCGGCTAGGCAGTTTGCCGGCTCTCGCGCAGCCGCCTGTCAATATCGTCAAGGTCGATGTCTGCTGCCGATACCGTTGCACGGACGGCAAAGAGGCGCCGCTGATCCTCGCTGACGCGCGCGATGTCTACTTCTGCATTATAGATTTGGCCGAGAGTCTCGACCAGTTCAGCGCGAATCGCATCGAGGACCGCGGGTTCATTGCGATAGTGCATGCGATCCAGGAAGTTAATCTTTACTGAGCGATAGTCGAAAACCAGATTACCCGGCGCTTCCGCTTCCAGCGCTCTTGCTGCTAGTAATGCGCAGTGGAAGCTGAGCCGCAGCGCGTCCGCCAGATTGTCGGGCAGCGTGCGCTTGCGCACATAATGCAAGCCTACCTGTCCGTCGCTGAGATCGTAGGCGTAGTCCGCTTCATCGGCGATCAAGACGATGCCGGGACCATCAACAACGTGTTTGTAGTCGATGACATCAATCAACATGCCTTCCACCGTGTGCTCTTGAATCCAACGTTGGAAAATCGGCACGATATCTGCCGGCTGCAATTGAGGCTCTTTTGCCAAGCTGAACTTTAGGCCCAGCCTATTAGGTACGCTTGTCATGTTTTCCTCGTTATGTGTGATTTGGCGTTGCCTATCCCACGATTACACCATTAATCCGCTGCTCGGCACTGTGCACATTCTCGATAAATAGCTGCGTCTCATCAATGATCTGATGGGCGTAGTCTTCATTGATCCGTGCCGGCGTCGCCCCGTGCCGCTTGAAGAGATAACGGGCGAATTTCCCCTTGGCAAAGCGATCATAGATCAACTCGGTATCGTAGAATCGCGTTCTGAATTCGCCCACGATGTTGCTGTAATCGTCGCCGACATCAAGGTGCTTGGTGCGCACCAGAGCGCGCGCGGCCTGCACCATCGCCTTGTAAGCATTCTGATCCGCCGTGGCGTAATCGCCATCGTCCAGCGCCAGCAGCGCCTCGAAGTGCGTCGATTCCGCTTTGGAGATTTCCATCGAAAAGAGCGAGACCACCTCACCAGCGCATTCGCCGACACCGATGTCATCGATGGTATAGACGCGCGAATCACCCCAATCGCTGAAGTAATTCGGATTCTCCTCGAAGCTCGGCAGCTTCATGAAAGGCTGCAGCATGGCTTTGATTTCTTTGCGTCCCAATTCCTTGACCCAGGTTTGGAAGTTTTCGCCGACAGCTCGCTCAGCGACATAACGATTGGTCAGCGCTTTCAGTACATCGGGTACACATTTAGCCGGCACTGCGCCGACCGCCAAGCCGTAGCTGCCGGCATTCTCATGCCATTGCCCGCCCAGCACCACTTGAAAATGCGGCATCTTGTGGTTGCCGGAACGGCGGCTGTTGCCGAAAAATCCGATATCGGCGACGTGGTGTTGGCCGCAAGAGTTGAAACAGCCGCTCACTTTGATCTTGAGTTCGCGCACGGCGTCGGGCAGCAGATTTATGCTTTCGATCAGGCGTGTGCGAAGCTCGGCCGTCAAGCCGCGTGATGAGGCGATGCCGAGCTTGCAAGTATCGGTGCCCGGGCAGGTGGTGATGTCGACGATAGTTCCAGCTCCGGAGTCCGCCAGTCCGATCGCATCCAGTTCGCGGTAAATGGCCGGCAGATCGGCATCAGCCACCCAGCGCAGCGCGATATTCTGCTCCACCGACAGGCGAATATTATCGCCGACGTATCGCCGGGCGATATCGGCCAGCTCGAAGCCTTGCTCGGCGGTGAAGTCGCCCAAGGGCATATGCAGTGTGATGGTGCTGTAGCCACGCTGCACCTGACGGTAGACATTGCTGCGATACCAATCAGCGAATCCATCGGGCAGAGTCGCGCCATTTAGCGCCATGCCGGCCTTCGCCGGTTCATATTGAAAATCGTGCAGATTGTCAATATAAGCGTTGTGGCGTTTGTCAGCCGGCACGATTTCCAGCTCTTCCTGCACCAGCTGGCGGAACTCTTCGATGCCTAGCTTAGCGACCAGGAATTTCAGGCGCGCTCGGTTGCGATTCTTCTTTTCGCCGAGTCGGGCAAAAACACGGGCGATCGCCTGGGTCAGCGGCAGCAGCTTCTCCTCGGTGACGAAATCGGCAAGGATTTTCGCTTGCTGCGGCACGGTGCCCAAGCCGCCACCGACAAATACTGTGAAGCCGCGAACAGCTTCTCCATCAATTTGGCGTGTCTGCGCCAGCAGCCCAAGGTCATGCATCTTGACCAAGCCGCAGGCATGCCCGGCGCAGCCAGAAAAGGCGACTTTGAATTTGCGCCCGAAATCCTGCACATCGTCATGGCCCAGCAGGAATTGCGTCATGGCATCGGCGTAGGGGCTGACGTCAAAGACCTCGTCATGGCAGACGCCGGCCAGCATGCAAGCGGTGATATTACGAACGGAATTGCCGCAGGCTTCCTGCGTCGTGATGCCGACGGCAGCCAGTCGCCGCATCAAATCCGGCGTGTCGTCAATATGCACATAATGCAGCTGAATATCTTGCCGCGTGGTGATGTGTAGAATACCATCCGAGTACTCGTCCGCCAGCTCGGATAGCACTTCCAGCTGCTCTGCTGTCATGCCGCCATAGGGAATCTTGATGCGCTGCATACCGGGCGCATCCCAAAGCGTATCCGGTCCTTTGACGATGTCATCGGAAGGGTAGTGCAGGTCGCGCGTGCGCACACCATCATGCCGCTGTCCGTTGTCATAGCGCTGCCCATAAACGCCCTTGCGCAGGCGTGACTCGGCAAAGACTTTCTCGTCTAATTTGCCTTGCTTGCGCAGCTCCATTTGCGCTTCGTAGGTGTCAATGAGATTCGCCATCTCGGCGGGGATCTCGTCTTTGAGCAATTCTTTCCAACTAGTCATTTCGCCTGTGTCCTTTCAGAATGATCTTCCTGATCCTTGTTAAAAACTTATGCTGGCGCAATCACCAGGCCGGTGTCGCATCCAGTTTCTCGTCAAGCACATGAGCTGGCAATAGATCGAACCAAGCCACTCCCTCTTCGCGCAAGCGCACCACCTCGCCAATAACGGTGATCGCCGGTGGCACGATTTCCTGCTTACGGGCGATCTCGGCAATGGTAGCTACCGATCCGATATGTGTGCGCTGATGCGGCAGCGTGCCCCATTCGATGACAGCGGCGGGCGTACTCGCATCCAGTCCGTAAGTTATCAGCCGCCGCGTGATCAAGGGAAGCTGCTTGACACCCATCATGATGACGATTGTGCCGCCAATCTGCGCCAGCGCCTCATAATTAATTCCGCTTGCCCCCTTGTCGGGCGCTTCATGTCCGGTAATCACAGTGAAGGCGCTGCTTAGCCGGCGCTGCGTAAGGGGAATGCCGGCGTAAGCGGGAACTGCCAGCGCGCTTGACACCCCGGGCACGATCTCAAAGGGTATGCCAAATTCATGGCAAGCCAGCGCTTCTTCGCCGCCACGCCCAAAGATAAAAGGATCGCCTCCCTTGAGCCGCACGATATCGTTGCCCTTGAGCGCGCGGTCAATGAGCAGCACGTTGATATCCGCCTGAGCCACGCGATGGCGCGTCGGCTGCTTGCCGGCATTGATCAACTCGGCATCGGGTCGCGTCTCATCGAGCAATTCGGGGGGAATCAGCCGATCGTAAACGACCACATCAGCCCGCTGCAGCAGGCGCAAACCCTTGCGAGTGATCAAGTCGGGATCGCCCGGACCGGTGCCGACCAGATATACTGTCCCGATATTCATGCCACCGCATCTCCCATCTTTCGCGCAGTCGATAGCCAGAAATTGCAAGCGGATCTGCAGGGCAGTCCGCCGCCGGAAAGTCGCGCATTTTGCCGCCACATGGGTTGCCGAACGCATTTTCCGCAGACCTCATTTATCGCCTGCTCGATTATATTTCGCGGCAGCTTGTGAATGTCCTTGAATATGCCGTCTTGCCGCTTGTCGACTGTTGCCAACTTTTCAATTTGGAGCGTCCCGCGAGTCTGAGCCGCCCAATCCGCGATCAAACCTGGATATATAGTCTCAATCACGGCCTGTACGTCTTCCGGCTGCGCTAAGTCCACATGCCAACCTGCGGGCAAATCTGTGCTGGTCGGCAATGGACGAAAGGGCTCGTCGCGCAGATAGGCTCGCAGAGCTGCCGGCGAATTGAAGGCGCGGCTGCTTTTGCAATTGTCGCTATGCCTGACACGTCCGCGGCTGACCAGCACTGGACCAAAGTCCAGATATTCCTCAGTCAAGATCGCTTGCGTCAGTTCGCTTTTGCCAGCCGCAGGAAAGCCCGACCACTCGTCGGTTTCCATGCGCACTTGAAATGGCAATCCGGTAGCGCGCGCCAATTCAAGAATCACCTGGCATATCGACTCGTCAGCGCCAACCGGCTCGCGATAATAGACCACCCGGTCCTGAACTGCCTCCGGTGTATTCCGGCCCGAAATGCCCAGCGCGCGCGGGACATCTCGTGAGACATGCGAGCCTTCCGCTAGAAAGTAGGGCAGGGCAATGATGTTCTTTGCCCTTGTACTGTCGTAGACGCTGGGAATGTCCGGCTCATCATCGAGGTAGACAGCGACCACCTCGCGTAGCCAGCCCAGCCGGCGCAAGCGATCCGCTTGTCGTCTTGCGGCATCGCGGCTTCCTCGATTGCGGCGGGTACCGTGCCCGATGATCGCGGCGGCGGTTTCGTCCGGCGACAGATCGAATCGGCGGATCGTGTCATTCAAGCGCTGATCCACTATCGAATTCAGCAGCTTGTGCTCGCCGATGGTTGGCGTCAGATGAATCCGCCGCTTGTCACGCACGGTTAGCGCGCCAGTCAGCCCCATTTCGCACGGCAGGACTTGCTGAGTGAAATAGCCTTGCGCTGTGAATACCGGCACGATGACGACTTCGTCGGCGATGACGGTATCCAGAACTTGCGAAAATGCGGGTGGTTCCTTCCAGAAGCAAGCGCTAATCTCATCGGCGACGCCCAGACGGCGCAAGCGATCAACATAGCCCCAAACGATGCCAGCCGTGTTCGCGCTGATATGCGAGCCGTGTGCAGCCAAAATCAAGGCAGCGCCACTCATTGCGGCGCCCCTTCAAGCAGGATATGTTCAAATACGCGCCGCGCTTTTGCCCTTTCGCCAGCGCGCAGAAGAGAAAGCACTTCTGAGGTCACGATGTCTTCATAAAGCATCTGACGATCCCTTTGTTCCGGCAGCGCCTCCTTCCGTGATTCGCGGATGGCGCCGAGCCAGTCGCCGAGAATGGCGTACTCTTTGCCGAAATCGTTGGACAGCTGCGTTTTGAGAGCGCGCAGCAGGGCGGGTGACTTGCCGTTGCTGCTGAGCGCGATGGTCAGGGGCGGCTGCTCAATTAGCGCCATATTGCTGAAGTCGCTGTCATCGCTGCTGCCATTGGCGACATTGCAGAGGGCGCGGATGCGATGGGCATCCTGCGCTACTGTTTGATTGACGCGCCGGTCATCAGTGGCTGCGATTACGAGAATCGGCATAATGTCATTGAGCATATCGCGCTGATATTTCGCCGCTATCCACTCGATCTCCGAGTCATCTACCAAGGCTTGCAAGTCGGCGCTTATCTCGGGGCTTATCACCAGCACACGTGCGCCGCTCCGCAATAGGTGCTTCACTTTGCGCGTGCCGACGCGGCCGCCGCCGATGACAGCGACCTGCTTGTCCTGCAAGTGAAGCAGGATGGGATAACCGCTGGCTGAATCAGACATTGACCGCCTCGAGTTGCTCTTCGATATGTATCCCGCATTCAGTCTTGCTCCGATTTGCCCAGCGCCCGCTGCGGCGGTCTTCATCGGCGCCAATAGCTTTGGTACAAGTCCAGCAGCCGATGCTCGGGTAGCCGGCATCGTGCAGCTTGTTGTAAGGCAAGTCGTGTTCGCGGATGTAGCGCCACAGGCGGTCTTCGGTCCAAGTGGCGAAAGGCGCAACCTTGATTAGACCGCTGTGAGTGTCGCGACTGACGATAGGCGTTCCCGCGCGGCTCGTCGATTGGTCCCGCCGCAGCCCGGTGACCCAGGCATCAAAGCCGGCAAGCGCAGCGCGCAAGGGGATTGTTTTGCGGACGTGACAGCAGCGGTCGGGATTGCGCTCCCAAAGGCGGTCGCCATAATCACGCGCTTGCTGCTTTGGCGTCTGCCGCGGCTTGATGCGCCGTAGCTTGAGTTGGCAGCGTGATTCCAGCCTGTCAATCAGATCCTGTGTTTCGGGGAATAGTAAACCGGTATCCAGTGTCAATACCTGCGTACGCGGCGCAATGCGCTGCATCATGTGAACGGCGACAATGCCGGTGATCTGGAAGCTGGTGACGATAGCGAGCTGCTCGCCGAAGGTCTCGCTTGCCCAAGACAAGATGTCAAATGGGCTGGCTGATTCGAGTCTTACTGTTTCTGTTTCGATTTGTCTGAGTAACATTTTTTCTCCCGGTGTGCGTGTTCATCGCGAAAAGTAAAAGCGCCTCGGATTATCCGAAGCGCCCCATTATTTCTGAACGTCTCACCGGCTACATCGCTCAGCCAGCCCCGGATAATCCTGCCGCATCGGCACGGTACAACAACAAGGACATGGCTGAAATCTGATGATCATTTTGGCACCCATTCTGCGCCTGCAAATAAAAAGCCCCGTGTCGTCACGGGGCATCCTGGTCTGGCTCACTTCGAGTCAATCTAGACCCAGCGAGGCTCCACCGCGCGACTATCGGCTGATAACTTCTGACAACAACAAGCGGCGCAGCAAATGTGAATCATTGACAGTTTCCCAAAGATTTCTCTAACTGAGAGACAGCTTATCGCATGATTGGGACATTGTCAACCGGTTTGTGAAAACTGGCGCGGGCTTGCGAATCGGCTAGCTACTCTGCATGCGCAGCGCGCCATCCAACCGAATGGATTCACCGTTGAGCATCTCGTTCTCGACGATCTGCTGCGCCAACTGCGCATATTCAACAGGTTGTCCCAAGCGCTGAGGGAAGGGCACTTGTGCCCCCAGCGACGCGCGAACTTCTTCCGGCAAGCTGCCTAGCAGGGGCGTATCAAAGATGCCCGGCGCGATCGTGCAGACCCGTATGCCGTAGCGCGCCAGGTCGCGGGCGACAGGCAAGGTCATGCTCACGATGCCGCCCTTTGATGCTGCGTAAGCCGCTTGCCCGATCTGACCCTCGAAGGCGGCCACGGACGCCGAATTGATGATCACACCGCGCTCGCCAGCCTCGTTTGGGGCATTGTCGGCCATCAGGGTAGCCGCCAGGCGGATGCAATTGAAGCTGCCGATTAGATTGACGCGAATGACCGCTTCGAAGACTTCGAGCGGATGAGGACCGCGACTGCTGATCGTCCTGATGGCGGCGCCGATACCAGCGCAATTGACCAGCACCGTGAGCCCGCCAAACTCAGATGCCGTGTATTCCAGTGCCGCCTGCACCTCCGCCTCACTGCTGACATCAGCTTTGACGAAACGCGCATTCTCTCCCAATCCAGCAGCAAGGCTTTCGCCCTTATCATCATCGCGGTCGAGGACGACGACACGGGCACCCTTGTCAATAAAGCGTCTTGCGGTTCCGGCGCCTAAGCCGGAGGCGCCGCCGGTGATCAGAGCGGTGACATCTTCTATCTTCATGCGAGTATCTCCAGCAAAACCAAAGCGCCTGCAAACCGATGACCGGATTGCAGACTCAATAGGCGTCCGTGTGATGGGATTGTGCTGACGCGCCCTTAGCGACCGTTGCCGCCCTGCAAGTTGTTCAAGAAACCCTGATTGGTGTCGTAGAGACGGAAATTGTGCAGCAGTTGCTCGGTCGCGCCGACGATGCCTTCGGGCTGCTCGGACAGGTGTGACCACATGCGCCTCATGGTGTAAACCCGTTGCAACACATCGGGACCCAGCAGCAATTCTTCGCGTCGCGTCGACGACTGATCGACATCAAAGGCGGGGAAGATGCGGCGTTCCTGCAGCTTGCGGCTCAGGTGCAATTCCATATTGCCGGTGCCTTTGAATTCTTCGTAGATGACATCGTCCATCTTGCTGCCGGTATTGACCAGGCAAGTTGCAACGATGGTCAGGCTGCCACCTTCTTCGACATTGCGCGCGGCGCCAAACACGCGCTTCGGCGGATGTATAGCGGCGGGATCCAAGCCACCGGAGAGCGTCCGACCGCTTGTCGGCACCACCAGGTTATAGGCGCGCGCCAGGCGTGTGACGCTATCCAGCATCATGACGACGTGACGTTTTGCTTCCACCAGTCGCTTGCAGCGTTCCAACGCCATCTCGGCCACGCGCACGTGATGGTGTACCGGATCGTCAAATGTAGAGGCTATCACTTCGGCGTCCACCGAGCGATCCATGTCAGTGACTTCTTCCGGTCGTTCGCCGATGAGCGCAACCATCAAATGCACTTCGGGATAATTCTGGCTGATGGCATTGGCGATGTCCTTGAGCACGGTGGTCTTGCCCGCTTTGGGTGGCGAGACAATCAAGCCGCGCTGGCCAAAGCCGATCGGCGCAATCAGATTGAGCATGCGCGTCGAGAGGATCCTCGGCAGCGTTTCAAGATCGAAGCGCACTTCCGGAAATATCGGCGTCAAGCGGTCGAAATTGGCGCGGTTTCTGATTTCGTGTGGATTCATGCCGTTGACCGCATCCACGCGCAGCAATCCATAATAGCGCTCGGTATCTTTTGGTGCACGGACCTGCCCGATGACCATGTCGCCGGTGCGCAAATTGAACTTCTTGATTTGCGTTTGGCTGACGTATATGTCATTCTGGCCGGGCAAATAGCCATCCGCTCGCAAGAAACCAATGCCGTCATCAACAACTTCCAATACGCCACCGCGCAACTGATTTCCGCGCCGCTCAGCCTCTTCGCGCAGCAAGCCGATAATCAGGTCTTGCTTCTTGAGCCGACTGTAACGAGGCACATTTTGAGTGCGCGCCAGCGTGCGCAATTCGGGCAGCGTTTTTGTTTCAAGCGATGCTATATTCATTCAATTCTTCCTGGGATTGTTAGTCGCGGCGGAGCAAGTAGTTGATTTTGCCGCGTTCTCACGTTTGTTTCCTATTATGATTTGCGGAGGGAAACGCTCCGTTCATCATCTGTGCGTCAAGTTCCGCAAAATGCAAAACGTAGGTTTTGGCAGTCGGTGCGAACATTCAATTAGTGCGAGCTAGTGGGAAAAAGAGCTTACAAACTGGACTATATCATGGAATTCAAGGCGCGTCAAATATAAATGGGCGAATTATATAGATTTATTACACGAATGCTGAGCCGCCTCAAGCTCCGAAGCCGTCGTCATGCCTGACGTGGTGAGAGCAATCTGGCTATCGCTCGAAATTCCCAACTTGCAGTGAACAAAGGAGGACCCCGCCGACAGGCAGGGTCCAGCCAAACGTTTCTCGGTATTCGAGCTAATCGAGATCGTCGTGCAGCTCGTTTGCTTCCGCGTTCAGCTCGGCCAGGGCATCCGCGGCTGCGGTATCGCCATTGACCACTTCGGCGAGCGTATTCGGTACCAGCCCGCGTACAGCGCTATAACTGGGCAAGCCAGGCGACGCATAGACACTGACCGAGTCATCTTGCAAGATGCCGTGCACTTCGACGAAGCGCGCATAAGGCATGCGCGGCTCAGTGAAATCTGCTTCGGTCACTTCAATGTCGTTGCGAATGCTGAAGTAGCCGGTCGCGCCGGACCATGCCAGTTGCGCCTCGGCGCCGGCCAAGTATTTGACAAATAGCCAGGTCGCAAGCTCCGTTTCCGGGCTGGCGGTCAAGATTGCCTGGCTGGGGACGAAGAGCTGAATCGTGCGGCCCGCGCCTTCAGCGCCCGGGAATGCGGTGACCGCCCACTCGTCGGTCATTTCGGCGGTGGCGGCGTCCAAGGTGATGAAAGGAATCCCTGCCGAGCTGCCCGCGGCGAATGGTGTCACGCCGATGGAGAAATCGCCGGTGTTCTGGTAGCGCTCGGCAAAGAGATAGGCGCAGTCGTTTTCCAGCATGCGCGTAAATAGCTCCATAGCGGCAACGACAGCATCGGATTCAAAAGTATAAGCGCCAGCTTCGGCATCGAAAATGGCGCCACCATACGCGGCGACAAAGCTCTCAAAATGCGATGTACCGGTATCGAGCGGATAGCCCTGATACATATCGCTGGCGCCGGCCGCGCAAGAGATTTCTTCAAACTCAGCCAAGGTCTCCGGCACCCGCCGTTCAAAACCCAGGTCTTCGACGATGTCGAGGTTGCTGTAAAAGACATTCAGCGAGTTCTGATTCGCCCAGGCAACGCGCATCCCATAGAAGGGCGCAAAATCTAGCTGATTCACGTTCAGCAAATTGAAATTGAGATTGCTCTGTTCTTCAGCCGAGATGCCCCACGCCGGGCTGTTCAGGAGCAGATTGATATCGACGACAACGCCTTCATTTGCCCAACCGGCGATTGCATTGGCATAGCCCGCCACCAGATTAGGCAGTTCACCGGCCAAGATCGCCGTGTTCATCAGGTCTTGAATGGGACCATAGCTGCCCTGGTGAAGGGCTTCTACCGAGATGCCGTATTCGTTGTTGTTGTTGAAGTCTTCGATGAGCCGCGCCATCGTATCGCCCTGCGAACTGTCTTCGGTATATTGATGCCAATAGACAACCGTCTGGCCACTGGGATCAATACTTTCATAGTCGGTATCGCCCTGAGCTAGCGTTAAGCCAGGTCCCAGCACCAACAATAGTAATGCAATTATTACCACGCGCTTCATAATCGTTATTTCTCCTCTACTTGAAATGCGAATCGTGGACAATTTGGCTGCCATACGCCCTCCTAGTGTAACAGCCGGTGAAAAATCATCACGGTCGGCGCGCGATGGAGGGTTAATATTCAACTCTTGATTCCTGTCTGCGCAATGCCTTCGGTAAATTGCTTCTGCGCCACAAAATACAGCATAAGAATCGGGATGACTGTAATCACTGATGCCGCCATCTGCAAGTTCAAATCACCCGGCGTATCCGCCGTGACGAAATTGGACAAACCCACCGCGATCGGCCGCCACTCATCGTTTATCGTCACCAGCAGTGGCCACATTAGCGCATTCCAGGAGCCGATGAATCCCAGCGTAACGATTGTCATGATCGGCGCTTTGGAAAGTGGCAGCACCACGCTGACCAGGAATCGCGGATGTCCGGCGCCATCAATTCGCGCCGCGTCCCATAGATCATAGGGAATCTGGATGAAAAACTGGCGCAGCAAGAATATGTTAAACACTGATGCGAAAAACGGAATAGTCAAGGCGGGCCAGTTGTTGAACCAGGCGGGACCAAAGATGCTTTCACTCAAACGCCCGATCCAAATTATCGTCAGCAAATGAGGTATCAGCATGACAATGCCAGGAATCATCATGGTAGACAGGAAGAGCGCGAAAATGAAGTTGCGCCCGATGAAATCCATGCGCGCGAAAGCATAAGCCGCCGGGATGCATACGAGCAAGGAGCCAGTAACCGATATGAGCGTGATGCGTATGCTATTCCAAATATAGCCGGAAATGCCGATGGATTGCAGTACGCCGCTGACCGGATCAGTGACCAGCTCGATATCCAGAAAGTTGGCGCGGCGCAGCGCGGTGGCGTAATTCTCCCAGAGTAATTTCTCCGGCAGCAGGCGCGTTAGGTTGACTTCGCTGAGCGTCATGAAGGAGGCGCTAATCATCCAAAGAAAGGGACCCACCGCGATCAAAACGCCGGCGAAGAGCACCGCATAGATGGCGACTCTGCCGAGGTCGATTGGTGGAGGCGGGCCTTCAGCCGGCGCCTTGCCGGAGACGGTCGGTGCCATTCCGCCGCGGTCGCTAGCCATAAAACACGCGCCTTCCCATGATCCGATTCTGGAAGAGTGTCAGCAGAAGGATCAGGGCGAACAAAACAAAGGCCATCGACGAGGCGTAGCCGTAACGGTTGCTATTCCGCAGCTCATCAAAGATGTAGACGCTGGCAGTATTGACTTTGCTGCCCACTGCGCCCGTCCGCAGGATCCAGATTTGTGTGAAGGCTTGAAAGGTGCCGATGATCGCCACCAGCGAGAGAAAGAAGACGGTCGGCGAGAGCAAGGGCAGAGTGATATGGCGAAAGATGCGCCAGCCATTGGCGCCGTCAATGCGAGCGGCCTCATATAATTCGCCCGATATATTTCCCAAGCCAGCCAGGAAGATGACGGCGTCGTAGCCGATGTAAGTCCAGGTTGAATAAATCATGATGACGATGAGCGCCAGTGCCGGTCCAGCCAGGAAATCAGGCAAGCCCAGCAGACTGCCAATGGATGACCGTTCCAGAATCCAGCGCTGTGGTTCGATGCCGACGATAGCCAGCATCCGGTTGGCTGGCGCATATTTGCCGGCGTCGAATATGATGCGGAAGACGATCGAGGTGGCGACGAAGGGCGTAATATAGGGGATAAAATAAACCATCCGAAAGAAGGAACGGAAGCGAATCGGCTGAAAGAGCAGGTAAGCCAGCAACAAGCCAATTGACAGCTGTACCGGCACCGTGCCGCTGGCGTACATGACGGTGACCCAGAAGCCCTGCAGAAGATCGTCATCTGCAGCCGCTAATGCCGCCGGTGCCTC
Source organism: Phototrophicaceae bacterium (assembly GCA_965223515.1). Taxonomy (GTDB): domain Bacteria; phylum Chloroflexota; class Anaerolineae; order Aggregatilineales; family Phototrophicaceae; genus UBA6055. Next base: position 1,577,309 of record CBDCWK010000002.1, on the reverse strand, counting down.
CGCCATCAGAATATAGCCGCCAACCGCAAGCGACACGCCGCCGAGGACCAGCAGTACAAATCGCCGATTATCATGCGACTTAATGCCTCGCTGAAACATAAAATATGCCAGGGCAATCAGCCCTATGCCGGCGCTGATGAAGACAAGCTGAGACCAAATCGGCAGTGACTCGCCGGCGTCGCGCGCCGTGGCGATCGCCAAGTCCGTCTCAACAATTGTCAGGCGCAGCAAGAAGACAGATGCCAGCAGCGCTACCGTCGTGATGGCGCTCAAGATCATGACTTGCCCGCTTGATTCGGAACGAAAGCGCCATACCGCCAGAGCGAGAGCAACAGCCGTTGAAAGCATACCGACCAGCATGAGATTGCCGGCTTCATAAACACCTGGACTGACGAAACTCTCGCCCAGTTTTTCCATGAAGAGCGCTAACGATGTATTTTGCCCGCGAACAAGCCGTGGAATGAGCATGATGACGGGGATGAGTTTGAAGAACCAGTCGATCGCGAGCACAGCGGCATAGCCACTTACGACACCGGCGAGCAGTGGAATCGTCTGGCTTTTTGCGGTCGATTGCTTGATCGTCTTTAAGAGTCGCCGGCTGAGCTTTACTGCAGCCGCGAAACCCAGAAGCGCCAGCCAGAAGAAGACGATATATCCCAGGTTGCCCAAGGCTTTTTCGTAATTTGCCAAACCGATGTAATTGTCGGGAAAACGACGCCAGCGGTGCAAGCTGACGAAGAAGGCAAATGCAACCGGGAATAACCCGAAAAGCAGAATCAGTAGCCCAGCGGGCGCCAGGAAAAGATAGGCTGTCAGGTTCTCTATCAGGAATCTACCGCGCCGCGTATTTAGCATTCGATTCACCCTAATCGCCATCGGCGTGGTATAGCGGTGCGGGCTTGCACTTAAATTATAGCTTGCCAGCCTCTTTCGTCAAAATCGCTTTCTCGGTTTGCCGACGCTGACCCTGCCATTAGCGGTACACATTGACCCGACTATTCATGCTACAATCAAGATTGGTTTTGTCTCATCAAAGGAACGCGCCGAATGCCCGGCATTTATGTGATTGGAGCATTGGTCTATGACTTCGTCTTTGACGTGCCTGATTGGATAGAACCCAATCGCGCTGTTCACGCGACGCAGGTCACGATATCGCCTGGAGGAAAAGCCTTGAATCAAGCGGTGGCCGCTTCTCGCTTGGGCGCCACCGACGTCCGCTTGGTTGGCTGTGTGGGCGATGACATATTCGGCGGCGATATGCTGCAAGCGCTTGGAGGCGCCGGCGTCAATATCGATCACGTTCGCCAGCATCCCACGGCGCGTACCAGCATCGCCGGCATCGTGGTCAAGGAAAACTTGCCCGGTTTTATAGGCGCTCCCGATGCCAGCCGCCTCGTCGATGAGAATCAGGTTCGTGAGGCGCTGACGGAGCTGCAAGCGGGCGATATCCTGCTGGTTGATTTTGAGATTCCGCAGCCGGTGGTTCAGTTTGCGCTAGAGCTGGGACGGGCAGCCGGCGCCGTCAATGTGCTTAACCCCGCGCCTTTCTTCACGCGCGACAGCTTTGTGGTTGGCTATTTGCATCTGGTGGATATCATCATCCCCAATATGCTGGAGGCTCAGCTTATCCTGGGTAGTGATTCAGAGGAGAGTGACGTCCTGGCAAACGACCTGCTAGACCTGGGTGTCAAGCAGGTCGTGCTGACGATCGGCGAATCCGGCAGCGTACTTTATGAGACCGGTTGCAAGCTAGCGCAAAGGGCATTCATACTTGATGCGGTGGACACTACCGGGGCGAGTGATGCCTTCGTTGGCGCATTCTGCCTTGGGCTGTCGCTGGGCTGGACTGCGGCGCGGACTCTGGAATTCGCCTCAGCGGCGGCCGGGCTTGCATGTACCAAGCGTGGTACAATGACGTCCCTGCCCAGCTTGAACGAAGTGCGAGCTTTTATGGCGGCGGCTCACGGAAAAGGGCGCGCCGAATCCGCGTAACCCGACTTGCGCTTTTGGGTTAAGGGAATTACAGCATGAAGAACTTCTTTGCCCGCCGGCGAAACTATGAAGATCTCGACGACATGGCATTGGTTGAGCTGGCAAAGGAAGACTCGGAAGCCTTTGGCGAATTGTACGCGCGCTATCTGAAGAAGATGTACAGCTATATCTACCATCGCACCGGCAACATCCATGATGCGGAAGACCTGACCGCCAAGGTCTTCTCCCGCGCGCTCTCACATATCGGCAATTACGTGGACCGGGGCCTGCCTTTTCAAGCCTGGCTCTATCGCATCGCCCACAATCTGGTCGCCAATTGGCATAGAGATCAGGGGCGCCGCAAGATCATCGCCTTGGATGAATACGTTTTGCACTCGTTAAGTTCGGATGCGCCCGACCGCCTCGCCGAGGAAGTTGAGGAACAAGAGAAGCTGATGGAAGCGGTGCGGCGGCTGCCGGAAGAAAGACAGCAACTGCTGCTGCTCAAGTTCATTGAGCAAATGTCCAACGCCGAAATCGGCGAGATTATGGGGCGGACGGAAGGCGCGATCAAATCACTCTATCATCGAACATTGCTGGCGCTTCGCGAAGACCTGCAAGTTATTCCCGGCGCTGACCAGAATCGCCGAATTGATGGAGCAGAGGTGTAAACGGAAAATGTCGTCAACCTCCGATGTCCAGGCGCAAAATGTACTCGATGCCATAACCGTCGGCGTGCAAACCGGCGATGACATAGACGGTCTGGTGCGTCGATCCGCGGCATCATCGGCCGATGTCGAGGATTTCGCGGCTATCATCCAATCACTGCACTCGGCGCTGACACCGGTTGAGCCACGGCGCGAATTCAGCGAGTCGTTGCGGTCGGACTTGATCAATGAAAGGCCGGACGTCGTGAAGCGCTTGCGGCAGATGCCGGCACGCGTGCATATCGCGGCCGCGCTCGCCCTGGTTGCCGGCTGTATACTTTTCATCATGCGCCGCCTCTTCGGCTCGGATGCTCCGCAGGAGATACAAGAAGAAGCAGTGGCGACTCCGCTCTAGGTCGGCATTCTTCAATCGTGTCGTACATCGGTGTCGCGCCCCATACCATTGCTGGTCTTCCTTGCGCTTGGATACAGCGGTAGCGAATTGTGATACTGCGACCTGATATTTGCACGAGGCGGGATTAGACTATGGTGGCGTCAGTTCTTTCACTTGAGCAATTGAATCGCACCTTGCTCGCGCGCCAATTGCTGCTGAAACGCTCACCGTTGGATAGCCAGGCCGCGATCGAAAAGTTGGTCGCCCTGCAATCACAGATTCCCAATCCGCCTTATATTGGCTTATGGACGCGCCTGCAATCTTTCGAGCGCCAAGAGTTGACAAACCTGCTCGAGACGCGTCAAGTAATGCGGGCGCCCTGGCTGCCGCATCTTGCCGGAAGCACACCGCAAGAAAGTCTTCGTCTCCGCCGGCCGAGTATTGGGCTCGATCATCATCGGCGGCTTTGTCGGCGCGATCTGGAAAGTGCAGCGGGAGAAAACGAGCGCGAGGTTGATCGTCTCGCTGTTTGAGCAGCAGGGGGACTCAGTGCTGGCTGCCATCGACGCAGAAGGCCGGACGCTCCTCCGATTCATCAAGGATGACGCCACAGATTATCAGGTCGATTTCACGCTGCATCCCTGACCTGCAGCGCATTGCACTTTGCCATTGGGCGATTCAGTGGTAGTCTGTGCTGCGTTCGAGTGATCGGAATCAAGCAGAGAAGCTGGCATGCCATCCGCCGACAAGATTTCCGCCTTGCGCGGTATGCGCGATGTATTCAACGCCGAATACGCCCGCTGCCGGCAGATTCAGGACGCCCTTGAACGGCATCTGCGTTTGCACAGTTACCTGCTGGTCGATCTCCCCATCTTGGAAAATACCGAACTGTACCTGCGCAAGTCGGGCGAAGACAGCGCGGCGCGCCTCTACGAATTCGATTTCAAGAGTCGGCGAATCTCACTGCGGCCCGAGGTGACGGCGTCGATTTTGCGCGCGTACGTCGAGCATTTGCAAGATGAGCCACTGCCACTGCGGATTCAGTACAGTGGTCCCGTCTTCCGTTACGAGAAGCCGCAGCAGCACCGCTATCGCCAATTCACTTTGACGGGCGCCGAATTCTTGGGCGCCGGCGGTCCTCGGGCGGACGCCGAGATGCTCTATCTGGCTTGCAGCGGCGTGGAGCAGCTTGGACTTCGGGACTACAAACTCATAATCGGCCACACGGCTATACTGGAAGGCTTCCTGCAGGGGCTTGGTCTGCGCAAGCAGTTTGTCAACTTCTTGCTGCGAAACATGGAGAAACTGCGCAAGCGCGGTTTGAGCGCCGTGGTCGAATCTCTGAAAGAAATCTATCCGGAATTCGACAACCTGGCTGCCGCATCAACCGCGGGCGAGCGCGTTGCTGCAGACAAGAGCCAGCGCTTGATCAGTGTGCTGCGCGAGATGACCGACAGCGAAGCGCAGCAAGCGGTTACCGACTTCCTGCACAGCCTGAACATCTTGGTTGATACCAACCGCGATGAAGGCGAAGTCATCGAGCGCCTCCTGCACAAAATCCGCGAAGATCAACAAGAACCCAAGCTGCAAATTGCGCTGAACTTCATGCAGCGGCTGGGCGAGCTTGTCGGTGCTCCCGCTGACGTCCTGCGGCAAGCGCTCGCGCTGGCTGATCAGTTCGACCTCGATCGGAACGCTCTCAAAGCGCTGGAGCGGACATTCGAATGCCTGGCCGAATACGGTGAACGTGGCGGCGTCATCCAGCTGGATTTCGGCTTGAATCGGGGCTTGAACTACTACACTGGACTGATCTTTGAAGTGCATAGTTCGAGCGCCGACGGCGAGCAGCTACAGATCTGCGGCGGCGGGCGCTACGACAATCTGATTTCCATCCTTGGCGGCAGCGAGGCGACCGCAGCCGCTGGCTTCGCCTATGGCATTGAACGGATTGCCAGTGTCCTTGGAGCTGACGATAGAGCAGTCACGAAAGAGCCGACCGTCTGTGTTATTCCGTTGGCGGAAGATGACTTCTCCGCGGGCTTCGCCATTGCGCAAGATTTGCGCGCGCGCGATATCGTGGTGGAGGTGAACATTGGCGGGCGCAGCCTGCGCCGCAGCCTGAGACATGCCGACCGCAGCGGCGCCGCGCTGGTCATTATCATCGGAGAAGCCGAGCGCGAAAGTAATTCTGCGGTTTTGCGTGATATGCGCAGCCATCTGGAACAGCAAGTCTCACTAGCAGAGTTGCCCGCAATCGTCGAGGAGTTATTGAACGCGGATGAGTAACGCGATGCCTGAGGAAAACTTGATCGTCGCCTTGCCCAGCAAAGGGAATCTGGCGGACTCTGCCGACAACTTTTTTGGCCGCGCCGGCTTGCGAATCTACAAACCCAACCACCGGCAATATACCGCGACCATACCCAGCTTGCCGCGAGCCGAAGTTGTTTATCAGCGGCCGCTCGATATCCTCAGCAAAGTGCTTGAGGGCCGGGCGGATATCGGCGTCACCGGTTTGGATATTGTCGCCGAGCACGGCGAGGATTCCGCCGATGTGATGGTGATCGACCGGCTCGGCTTTGGCCTCTGTGAGCTGTTGCTGGCCGTGCCTGATTCCTGGATTGATGTGACTTCGATCGCGGATGTGGCGGACCTCAGCCTGCGCCATCAAGAGCGCGGCGGTCAGCTGCGCATCGCCACAAAGTTCGGCAATCTGACCAAGAACTTTCTTTACCGTCAGGGGATCTCGCATTTCTTGCTGGTGCATGCCGAGGGCGCTATGGAAGCGGCGCCGCGCATGGGCTACGCTGACCTGATCGCCGACATTTCGCAGACCGGGACGACCCTGCGTGAGAACCACCTGCGCCCGATAGACGGCGGTGCCATCATCGCCTCGGAAGCCGTCTTGATCGGCAATCGACGGCGGCTGCGCGCGTCTGCGGCGAAACTCGAGACTTTGCGCGAAATGATCGAATTGATCGAGGCGCATCGCCGCGCGCGTCAGTTTGTCTCCTTGCGCGCCAATATCGCCGGTGCCTCAGTGCAAGATGTGCAAGCGCGCATCTTGGCTAATTCGGCGCTCAGCGGCAGTAAAGGACCCGGGGTGGTGGCGGTGGCCAGCCCGCCCGGAGCAAGGCAAAAGTGGTTCGAAACCAATCTGCTGGTCCGCTCAGAATTGATCCACAAGACCATGCAGCATCTGCGCGATTTGGGCGGGACGGATATCATCGTCACCCGTCCCGACTACGTGTTCGACGAGAACTCCAAGACTTATGACCGCTTCGAGCGGCTGCTGCATTCCGATGACAAATTGACGTATTAGGACAGGTCATGACTTCTGTGGGCATAATTAATCCGGGCGCGATGGGCATATCGATAGCGGCGTCGGCGCGGGCTGCCGGGCACGATGTCTATTGGGCTTCAGCTGGTCGCAGCGCGGCTACCCGTCAACGCGCCGCCGACCAAGGCTTGCTTGAGGTCGATTCAGTTGCGGATCTCTGCGCAGCTAGCGAGATCATTGTTTGCGTATGCCCGCCACATGCGACCGAATCAGTTGCCGAGTCGGTCGTCGAAGCCGGGTTCCGTGGAGTGTACTGTGACGGCAACGCCATCGCCCCGCAAAAAGCTCGGTCCATCGCCGAGCGGATGCGCGCGGCCGGCATCGACTTCGTGGACGGCAGCATCATTGGTCCGCCCGCTTGGAAGCCAGGCACAACGCGCTTCTATCTCTCCGGTCACTCAGCGTGCCAAGTAGCCGAGTTGTTCTCCGGTTCGCTCACGGATGCCATCAGCATCGGCGACGAGATCGGCAAAGCCTCCGCGCTGAAGATGGTTTTCGCGGCGCTGACCAAAGGCTCTACCGCCTTGCTTTCGGCGATACTGGGCACGGCGGAAAGCCTCGGTGTGCGCGACGACCTTGAGCGCGAATGGGCAATCCGCGATGCCGATTCTGTCGAGCAAAGACGGAAGCAAGTGAGAGGCGTCACGTCAAAGGCCTGGCGCTTCGCCGGCGAGATGCAGGAGATCGCCGCGACCTTTGAAGTGGCGGGACTGCCGCCGGGCTTCTTCGTGGCGGCGCATGAGGTCTATTCGCGGATGGCGGGCTTCAAGGACGCGGACGAGGCGCCGAGTCTTGAGGACGTTTTGGCGGCGCTAGTACGTGATTAGCGAAACCTGATTGCGATTTAAGCCAGAGGTAATCCGGCAAGGTGAGAAATGCTCAAACGCAAGAATAGGCAATTCCATATAGATGATACAAAGCCAGTAATTGATGGGCGACTGGAAAAGAGAGCTTTTGGACTTCAGACGCGATGTTTTGCTGAAGTTCGTGGTTTCTTACTTCTGATCATATCAGCCGTTGTTGGGTGGTATTTGCTTGCGGCGGGTAATCCGCTATCACCGGAGTCGACAGGACTTCTAGCGCAAGCGCCGCCAACCGCGCTCCCAGCACAACCGACAGTTGCGCGATCTACTGGGCTGCAAATTGCTATCGATTTTCCGCTTCCGAATCAAGTCGTGACCGACTCGATAGAAATCGTCGGAACGGTCATTTCACCGGATTTGCGGCACTACTTCGTCGAGTTTCGCCCACTTTCAAATCAAAACAAGAACCAGTGGTTTCTAGCAACTTTGCCAAGGATAAAGCAAAAGATTAATGGACTCCTCGGTACATGGAATACCACGACGATTCGGGACGGAATCTACGAATTGCGGCTCAACGTCAACGCTGGAAGCGGACCGACTCAGCAATTCGAATTCGGGACCGTTGAAGTTAGAAACACACCCAAAGTACCAACCGCCGTCGCGAAGTCGACGTCTGTGAATACAACTCCCACGGGACGTCTAGCGCAAGCACCTTCAACCGCGTCCCCAGCGCAGCCGACCGCGGCGGGACCGACTGAGTTGCAAGTTGCTATCGATTTCCCGTTCCCGGATCAAGTCGTGTCCTACTCGATAGATATCGTCGGAACGGTGAATACACCGGACTTGCTGAGTTACTACGTCGAGTTTCGTGCGCTTGATAATCAGTGGTATCCAGCAACCTTGCCGCGGACCGTGCAAAAGGTTGACGAAGTCCTTGGTACATGGAATGTCTGGACGCTCCGGGATGGCATGTACGATTTGCGGGTCACAGTCAATGTGGGAAGCGGACAGACTCAACGAATCCATTTCGGGCCCGTTGAAGTAAGAAACAATTTCGAAGCGACAGCCGCCGCCGCGAATATAACCTTTGTGGAGGCAGCTCCCGATGCTCTACGGAAGAGTCCTGAATTTGTTTGTACGGAGAGGCGGGTGTACTTGCGAACTGGCCCGGGGCAGTCTGATTATGAGATAGCCGGGATAAGTGAACCCGGTCAAAGCTACGAGCTTCTCCACGAAGTCGAAGGTGAAAGTGTACGTGGCAACACAAAGTGGCTTCTCGTGAAAAACGGATTCACTCGTTCTTATGTATCGGCACACGTCATATATCCTTGCCGCCGAATCGACGGTACAGAAGTTCCGGCGCCCGTGTCGGAAGAGCAAGCTACTGAGACCTACATTGCTTCGTGTGAAGATATTGACTTACTTCACACCGCGCGATCCTCCAATGAATTTGGACGCACTGAAGTTCGACGGGCCACCGCATTCTGTATCAGCAAATCGATAGTTGTAAATCTGACCGCAAGCGATGCGCTTGTCACGATTGAGGAAGCCAAACAAGAGATTTACGCTTTGTTATGCGCTTTGAGGCGGAGGGGCTACGGGATAGCGTTTGAAGTTGCCGGGAAGTTCTTGGACGTATACGGACATGAAGTGACGATTAGGGCAGTATTGGCCATATTTGAGGCGAAGTCGACTCACCGAATAAACTGCGATAGCCATCACGGAGCCATTAATTGGGAATACGTTGCCGATTCGTGGTGGGCTCACCCTGGCCTCGCCGACTAACAGAAGGATTCTTGTGCGTATTTCGCTGATTTTCATGTGTTAGCTAAGGCCTCGACCAGCGCCGGCAAGCCAGCGAAGACCGCATCCGGCTTTACCTGACTCGCCTGTAAACTCTCTTCCGTCTCAACGCCCGTCATCACTAGCGCCGTCTTGATGCCCAGCGCCTGCGCCCCGGCAATATCGGTGCCGATGCGGTCGCCGATCATCAGCGTCTCGCTCGGACTTGCACCCATTTGACGCAGCGCCGCCTCGAACATGCCGCGTTCCGGCTTGCCGATAATCGTTGGCGCACACCCTGAAGCGGACTCGATCAGCGCGAGGATGCTGCCGGCGCCGGGCACCAGTCCTTCTGGCGAGGGAAATGACGAGTCCGGGTTGGTGCCAATGAAGCGAGCTCCCTGGCGGATCAGCAAGGTCGCCGTCTTGACCTTGTTGTAGGTGAGGTCAAAGTCGATGCCACAGACGACCAACTCCGCCCGGGTTTCCACCAATTCGAAGCCGGCCTGGATCAGCAGTTGCTTCAAGCCGGCGCCGCCGACCACGTAGATGCGCGTCCCGGCGGCATACTGCGCTTGTAGGGTGCTGGCGGTAGCCGTGCCGCTAGTCACGATATGGCAGGGCTTAATGCCGGCCACGCCCATGCCCGCCAACTTCTGCACATAATCGCTCGGGGTGTTGCGGCTGTTATTGGTCGCCAGCACAAAGTCAAGTTCGCGCTCGAAAAGGAAGTCGAAGAATTCAGTCATGCCGGGCAGGACTTGCCATCCCCGCCACAATACGCCGTCCATATCGGAGATGACGGCTTTGATTTGGTTGGACAAGTGGATGTAACCTCTCGTTAGCCGGAGCAGCGCCCCATTCTAGCGCATTAGACCGCGCCTCACAGGCTGGGTGGCGAGCGATTCTATTTCAAGCGCTGCAGCGTATCTTGTTCCAGCGCCCAGAGCCGATGCTGCTCTTGCGCCTGCAGCAGCCTGGTCAGCCGTGGATAGCCGTTTTCATATTCGCGCGACCATTCGATGGCGAAGTCGCCATTGCGGATTTCGTCCAGCGTCGCTTCCATCAAGCCCTCAAGCTTAAGTTCCTTGAAGCGGTGCAAGCGGCTGAAGATGCCATATTGCCCGGTTAAAGACGACAGACGCATCGCGTGCAGCAATCCCAGTTGCGACACTCGTGAGAGATAATCGGTGAATTCGCCAGAGATGATCATGTCCATCATTACGGCTTCCGGTGGGTATCCCATCTCCAACAGAAGTTCGGCGGCGGTGGTCATCACATGGTGAAAAGCGGGCAGAATCGCCTGCTGCACAAAGAGATCAAGTTGCGATTCCTGCTGCATCGACATCTCAATGGCGCCGGCGCGCAGGCTGCCCATCGCCTTTGCCAAGGCAAGCAGCGTCTCCATTGTTCCACCAGTCGCGTCTTGGCCCGCGCCGATAAAGCTGTAGAAGCCGCTGCCATCGAGAAAGCGGGTGCGCACTGCCGCGCCAATCGTACGTGGCGCGATCATGCCCACGTCGACGAAAGGGGGTGGCTCGACAAAACCAAAGGCGATGTTGTAGCCGCTGGCAAATACCAGCAAGTGACCACGCGCCAGGAAAGGCGAAATCTCTTCAAGGTAGACTTCCGGCAGGACTACGTCTGGTAACATCAGCATGATGATATGACAGCGGGGGATGACCTTCGCAATGTCGAGTGGTTCAAAGCCGTCATCGCGGGTATGATCGCGCGTCTCATCGTGGCGCAAGCCAACGAGGACGCGAATGCCCGAATCGCGCAGATTGTTGGCGACCGGTCGTCCCAGATTGCCAAAGCCGATGATGCCGACAGTCTTGCCGCTTAGAAAATTCAGGTTTGCGTCTTCTTCTCGAAAGAGTGTTGCCATGAAGTTTGCTCCGCGAAGACTCAAGCTATTTGTTTATTCCACAATTCCAGATCGTAGCCATTGCGGAAGAAACCATAGCGCTGATATAGATGCTGCGATGGCAGGTTGCTCAACTGGGTATTGACCGTAATCGACTCGACTCGATTCCGCTGCAGATTGTCCAGCAGCCTGTGCAGGAGCAGGGACGCGATGCCTTGGCGCTGATGAGACGGATCGACTGCCAGGCGCGCTAGATGCCCGACTTCATTATGTCTCGTGCTGAATTGATAGCCCACTACTTGGCTGTGCAAGACCGCAACCGTCGCGACTGGTGAGATTCGCAGTGCCTGCTGGAAATCACTAAAGGACATCTGCCAATGCGGCGAGAAAGACAGACTGTCGATCTCGACGATCCGCGCGATATCGTCTGTCTCAGCCGGTCTAACATTGGCAGACGCGTTCGGCAAAGCCGGCAGCCGGTTGCCGATATGACTCATAGTGATGATGTCGTCAGTTGTGCTGAAACCAACGCGCCTGAAATAAGTAGGCAGCCAGTTGGTGACCATCAGTACCGCGACATTGGAGATGCCCACGCTTGCGCCTTGCGATTCAGCCCGTTCCCACAATTCGCCGACGATCTGCCCGGGCATGCGACCATCGCGGATGCCGAGCAGGCGAATCCAGCTACAGCCTTTGATCGGCAACGATAGACCGATGTATCCGACCAGCTCACCACCGTGCCAAGCGAGAAAGACATGCCCTCGTGCATTGTCAAGCCACTGACCGGTTGAATACCAATCCAGGTGTTTATGCGTCCACTGACTGTAGAAAGCGAGGTCAAGCAGGGCGCTTCGGTGCTGACGCTCGTAGGGCGTAATCTGCAGCCGCGTGCCCAGCATCAGCTTCGTTTCGCCGTCCGCTTGACGTAGCTGCGCGCCTCTAGCGCAAAGGGCAGGCAGACGCGCTGGTCCATCAAACGCGTGGCGAAGCGCGCATCCATTTCACTCATGGTTTCTGATGTGGTGATGACGGTTGGCATTTTTGCCAGGTAACGGTAGTCGATGACTTGAAAGAGTTTTTCTTTAGCCCAGGGCGTGGCGCTCGCCAGTCGCAGGTCGTCGAGAATCAGAATAGGAATATTGAGAATCTCATGAAAGCGCTTGTCAAATCGCGAATTCGATTGTGGATCAAATGCTAGGCGCAGGTAATCGAGCAAATCTGAGACCGTCGTGAACATCACATCTTTGCCCTGTACGCCATGCAAGTCATTGGCGATTGACGCCGCCAGATGTGTTTTGCCGCAGCCGAAATCGCCCATAAGGCAGAGCCAGCGCTTGGGCGTGCGCGCCCAATCCTGCGCCAGTGCCTTTGCGCGCCTGAGGTTCGCCGCTTCTTCGCCAAAGGCGCTATCAATAGCGAATGTCTCAAAACGCATATGACGATACAGTTCCAGATTGACCGAACCTGTGTCGAGCGCTTGCGAGCGCTTCGTCCGCCGATAGTCGGGCGCATTGATCTTGATATGCGTTACGATCGCATTGTCCATCATCCGGCTCCTGAGCCAGGGATCGAAATCCTCCATAGAATTGTTGGTGGTGATGATGGTGGGCAATTTCTTGACGTGTCGGTAGTTGAGCAGCTGAAACAGCTTCTCCTTCGCCCAGGGGCTGGGGTTCTCCACGCCCAGGTCATCCAGCAGCAGCAGGGACACATTGCGAATGCGCTCGAAATACTCGTCATAGGACCCTTCGCCCTGCGGGTCAAAACTCATACGCAGGAAATCGAGCAGGTCAGGCGCGGTGACAAAAATGACTTGATGACCAAACTTTTCTAGCCGGGCGTTGGCGATAGCGACTGCCAAGTGCGTCTTGCCGCAGCCGTAAGCCCCCTCGAAGACGATCCAACCGCGCGGTTCCTGGGCATAAGCCAGCGCTTGCTGCTTCGCCTCTCGCAGCGACGCGATCACATTCTGGGTATAGCTTCCGCCGAAGGATTCAGTTTCAAAACTTTCGAATGTCTTGTCTTGATAAGCCTGCAAATTACCATAGCGGCGCAGGCGCTCCAGCATATCGCGGTCGTTTTGCACTGGATGGTTTGGGCAGCGCTGAAATTTGCCAAAGCGAGGATCGCTCAGAGGGACATCAAAGGCAAATACGCCCTTGCCATCGCAGATCGGGCAGGGGAGCGCGCTGTTTTCCGGATCACGGCAAACGAATTCAAAGGGGATACCTTCGCCAGATCCCGGCTCAGGACTTGATGAAGTCTTTCCATTCTCCGGCAGTATATTGCTTGTGCCGCTCAAGATGTCTCCCACTGGTTTCACGGCTGCGTCCTTCCTGCTGCCATGCTTCCAAAACCTTGCTGATATAACGCCAGTTGCGCGCATTGCGCTCGACCGCGTAGCGCATTGCGTCTTCGATCCACTCTTGCGGATAGGCAGCTTGTGCCTCTTTGATCGTCTCGGCGAGCATCGGCGTCAATACACCGATATTCTCTTCGTACAGGGCAAATAGCGAAGGGCGGGGCGGCAGCACTTCTATTTCATCGGCGGTCGCCGGTCGCCATTGCCCACTCTGGATTTGCTGCTTCAACACTTTCCCGCGCGTGTCATTGCTGAAATAGAGACAGCTCGAATCGTCGCCCATGTCGAGTTCCGCCGCCAGCAGCGTACCGCGAGCCAATGCCTTTTGCAGCGCATGGTCGAGAATATCGGCTGGCTCTAGAGACGGATCAATAACCGCCAAGCCCTGCAAGAGGTCACCGTCGGCGAGCAATTCTTCATGCCGCAGGTAACGATAGTCGCCTTCTTTCTGCCGCAGCATCGCCAAGACGACCAGCGTCAGCTTCAGCTCTGCCAGGTCATCTATTTCCGGCAGGAGCCGGCTAAAGAAATCGGCCGGCAGCCTGACGTCTTCCATGCTGGCCACTAGCCCATTGCGTTGATCCGCTTCCATGCCACTCATTCCAGATTGCTCAAATCAACCCGCTGCAAATTGACATCCATGAATTTGGTGATCGACTTTTCGAAGTAGAGCTGAACGGTGCCGGTTGGACCGTGGCGGTGCTTCGATAACAATATGTCCGCTTGATTCGGAAACTCGGTTGTTTCCGGATTGTAGACCTCGTCCCGATAAAGGAACATTACAGCATCGGCATCTTGTTCAATGCTGCCGCTCTCGCGCAAGTCGGATAGCTGCGGTCGTTTATCCTGCCGCTGCTCAACTGCCCGCGAAAGCTGCGCCGTCGACAGCAGGGTGACATTTAGCTCACGCGCCAGTTCTTTCAGTGAGCGGCTGATATAGCTGATCTCTTGCACGCGGTTATTTTCGTAGGCTTTGCCCGCGGACATTAACTGCATGTAGTCCACCATGACGATTTCCAGCCCATATTCATGCTGCAAGCGGCGGCACTTCGTCCGCATCTCGATCGGTGTGATTGATGGCGTGTCGTCGATGAAAAGCGGCAGGCTTGAGATGCGCCCAATTGCTTCAGTGAGCCGTGTTTGCTCACGCGGCGTAATATTTGCCGTGCGCAATTGACTGATCTTAATGCCGGTTTCCATCGAAAGCAGCCGCTGAACCAATTGCTCCACGCCCATCTCCATGGTGAAGATGGCCACGCGCGCCCCCCTCCGCGCCGCATTCAAAGCCACCGTCAGGATCCAGCTCGTCTTGCCCATGCCCGGGCGTCCGGCGAAGACTACCAGGTCCGACTTTTGCAAGCCGCCGAGCAAGCCGTCAAGCGCTTTGAAACCGGTCGGAATTCCCACGGTACCTGCGCCGAGTTCCAGCAGCTTTTCGATCTCGTCATAGTATTCACTGACCGCTTCCCAGATAGGCACGAACTCGCGCTTGATCTGACTGTTGCTGACATTGAAAAGCGCCTGCTCGGCTTCACTGATGACCTTGTCGATCGGCAATTCTTCGTCGAGCGCCGTTTGGCGGATGGCATCGGCAGCCATCAGCATCTTGCGCCGCGTTGAGGTCCGCGACACCATTTCGCCGTAGACTTCGGCGTGGACTGCGGATGGCGTATTGTTGACCAAGCTAGTTATATAAGCCGGTCCGCCTATCTCGTCCAAGACGCTCATATCTTGCAGCTCGCGCGACAGTGTTACGTAATCAATGGCGTCATTGCGCTCCTGCAATCGACTGAAAGCATTCCAGATGTGTTCGTGGCGCTTGAGGAAGAAGTCGTCTCCTTCCAGAAAGGCGGCGATGCTAAGGTAAGACTTCGGTTCGAGCAGGATAGCCCCCAGCAGCGCCTGTTCCGCTTCCAGGCTCATGGGGAGTTGCATTTGCGATGGTGGCGCTTGGTAGTCCATTATTGGGCTTCCGCGAGGATATGCGAACATCGGCCGGTTCGATTTGACCGGACCATTTGCTTACGATGCTGGCGTGATTACAAACCAGTTCAGCCCAAGAGGCTAAAGATCAGTCTTCGTCTTCGAGGTCTTCAAGGTTGAGCGTATCCACGAAGTCGGTGAATGCGCTCAACTTGCTTTCGTCCACCCGTTCGCCACCCTCGCCGCGCTCGTGCATATCATCCGGCAATCCCAAGATCTCCGGCTCTACATTGCGGTCTGGCCGAATGCCGGCGTGATCCATGATCGCCTTTTCAACATAAATCGGCGCACGCAGGCGCACTGCCAAGGCAATGGCATCGCTCGGGCGGGCATCCACTTCAATCGTTTCGCCCTTTACTTCGATCACGATCAGCGCGTAAAAGACATCTTTGTTTAGATTGTTGATTAAGATATAACGAACTTCGCCGCCCATCTGCTGGATGGCGGACTTGAGCAAATCGTGCGTCAGCGGACGTTCGCGGTCAACCTCTTGCAATTCAAGCGTGATCGCCTCGGACTCAAACTGACCTATCCAGATTGGCAAGTAGAGTTCTTCATGGATATCGCGCAATACGACCAGACGATGCTGCGACATGAGACTAACTTGAACACGGTCCACGATCATTTCAATCATTGGATGGCCACCTTACTCAGAGTCAACCTACCTGCCATTATACACGTTTATCGTTCCACTTCAAACTTATGCTAGGCATCGTAAAGCGGTGGAAGTCGACGAATTGATGAAGCGGCGACTGGTCCAAAACCGCCGTCGGGGCGGGGTCATTCTCAAGCTATTAGTAGTAAAATCGCTACGGATCGTAGCGATGCGATTTTACTATATATTTGTGAAAAATCAACCCCTGATTTTCGCCCGGAGCGGCGAGCTTAAAGGGTTTGAGCACTACACTTACTCCATTTTTCCCAGCTTCAAATCGTATTCGGAAAGCCCGAATAGGGACACGGCGAATCTGGAAATGGCTCGGGGTTCACCACGACCAGATCCGCGCCGGAATCAGCGCTAGCTACTATTCGGCTTGTGGATTCGCTAAACTGGGGAAAATGTCTGATTTGGAAAGACCCGTGCGCATAATTCTCGCTTGCTTGCTGCTTTCGGCGCTCGCCGCTTGTAACCAGGTCATTTCAACAACACGCGCGCCATCTCAGGGATATCGCTATCTTGAGCTCCTGCTTGATGATCGCTTTGATAGCCAGGGTGAGTGGCGCAGTTACACCGCTGACAGACTGTTCCTCGGCGTTAGAGACCGAAGATTCCAGATCGATTTTATCGGGCGCAAATATGTCTGGACGCAAGGCGACTCTGAATACGCAGACATCGTCGTAGAAGCTGAGCTGACACAAACATCGGACTACGACCATAATGCATTTGGCTTGGCTTGTCGCCTTGACCCAGCCAATAGCGGACGCGGTTACTTCTTTTTGATTAGCGGCGATGGCTATGCCAGCATTCGCTGGAGCAACGGGCGCTCGCTTGAGCCGATTATCGCGGCTCAACCTATCGAATTCATCAAGCGGGGACGAGCGACAAACCGCGTTCGCGCCGTTTGCATCGGCGATTATTTGGCGCTCTGGGTTAACGATGAGTTCGTTGCCGAAGCGCGTGATCGGCGAGCGTCGGCCGGCGCGGTCGGTATGGTCGGTGTAATGAATTTTCAAGCGAGGCGCTTGGCAGTGGAAATCGACGACCTCAAAATATGGCGCGCTCGTTTTGATGACCGCGCTCCTTGAGGCGCTGCGCCAACCTTGATCGCGACTAGATGCAAGCAACGTAATTTTTGCCCTTGCGTATACTGTGGATGAGAGCAGCCGGAAGAAACACAGGAACCAATCATGGGACTGGAAGACACCATAGCCGAAGCTATTGTGATGGGGATGGATGAACTCGCAGGCAATCCGCAGCGCGCGGTTGAATCGGCGATGGACTGCGAATCCGCTTCACAGTGGATCAAGCAAGAGACCACCAAACTGGCGATAATCGGCGGGGCGGAGATGGTTGTGCCCGGTTTGCATGCCTTCACAATTCCGACTGGCATCAGTTATCTACTGCACAAAATGGGTTATATCAGCTGGGGGATCGGCGCGCTGAAAGGCGCTTATGTCATCGAGACGGAAGCCTATTCGGATTTACGAAATATCTTGGCGCTCTGGGCGAATGAGGGACATTACAACGCCAGTTTGCTGGAACATCTGGCGATTTCGCTGGACGCGCTGAAGTGGGCGCTGACCGCGGAGGGCCAAGCGGCTATGCCGGCGTTGCTCGCTTCTTCCTGCGATTCGACCACCCTGCGCACTTATCACATTATGCAGAAACTGGCGGAATATCTGGTGACGGGCGACGAGCGCGGCTATGCAGTTGTCACGGCAATGGCGGGCAAAGAAGCGGCGGCAGACATGCTTGCCTGCGGCAAAGCCAATGTCAATCACCTCAACACGGAAGTGATGCTGACGCGGCCGCTGGGCCGCAAGATCAGCCGCCGCTTGGCAAGTCGGCTGGCATCGCGGATCGGTACGCGCATCCCGGCGCGCATGATCGTTGGCTTTCTGCCGATAGCCGGCGCCATCGCCAATGCCTTTCTCAATGTACAGACGATTCGCAGCATGGCGGAATCAGCCGAAAAGTACTACGACCGCCGCCTGCGCCTTGAACACATTGAAGCGGCATCAGCCTGACTCGCGCAGACTCTTCATTATCCCTAGAGCTATCCGCTTGAACTGTTCGAGTCTCTCCGCATCGCGGAGGAGATGAAGCGGAAAAGTCGGCCGCCGGTCGGCTTTGTCCGTGGCGAAGCGCGCCTGCTTCGGCAGTACCTGGTTCAGATTCCGCAGGAGTTCGCGGCGGACGGCGCGTCTGGTGAAGGGTGCTCGCGTCGAGAGCAGATCAAGGCGTATCTGGGCCGATGGTGTCCGCGCAAATGCCCAAATCGAGAAGACGGTTACTAACTGGTCATCGGTTTTGATGCGCGCATGGAAACCCGGATTGACCTCCCCGCCGAAAGCCACCTCGTCGGCGATCTGGCGCGACCAGTGAAACAGATCGCGCGCTATCAGCGTGGCAACATCACCGCCGGGCAATTGCTCAACGTAGGGGAAGAAATTGGCTGCGATCGGCTCGCGAGATATGGCGGCGGGGACGAACGTGGAGCCGGATTCTTGGCGGCACAGCATGAATGTGAGCGACTCCAGCAGCTTCGACATACCCGCTTGTCTGTCCCTTAGGTCACAGTACTGGATATTGATCAGGTGCAGCGGAATCAGTACGTCTGCAATCAATGCCGTGATCACCGGCTTTTTCAGCTGAAAGGCGTAGAGACATTCGCGCTCCACCCAGCTTGATTGCCGGCTGGCTTGCGAGAGCACCAATACGACTGCGTCGCAGCGCTCGATGCCCGCTTGAATCTCGCAGAGCCACTCGGCGCCGCCGCGTATATTCTCGAAATCCACCCACACGCCATAGCCAGCACGCCTCAGGGAATCCACTATGAAGAGCGTGTCATCGTTGTCTTCGTTGCTGTGGCTGATAAAGAAATTGGACATGGCAATTCTTATTCGTGGCGCAAGCAGCCAGACTGCCGCTCAGCGAGAACTAATGCGAATCGGCGGCGCCGTAGCGTTTGATCACATCGCGCGCTACCACCATGCGATGCACCTCGGAAGCGCCGTCATAGATGCGGAAGGCGCGCGCCTTCTCGTACCAGGTGGAGAGCGGCAAGTCACGCGAGATGCCGCGTCCGCCGCAGATCTGCACGCAGCGATCCAGCACGCGGCTGACGATCTCGGCCACCTGCACTTTGGCGATAGAGGTTTCCACCCGCGCCTGCTCACCCTGCGCCAGCCGCCAGGCAGCCTCATGTATCAGCAGCCGGCCCATTTTAAGCTCCATCTCCGAATCGGCCAGCATCCACTGCACCGACTGATGGCTGGTCAGCGCGCCGCCGAATGCTTCACGTCCGCTGGCGTAATCGGTGGCGATTTCGAGGGCGCGCTGAGCAATGCCCGTCCAGCGCATGCAATGCGTCAGACGCGCCGAGCCCAAGCGGGACTGCGCCAGCATAAAGCCTTGTCCTTCGCCACCGAGGATGGCGCTATCGGGCAGGCGGACATCTTCGTAAAGAATCTCTACGTGGCCGCCGAAGTCCTTGGCGCCCATCACCGGCACATCACGCAGGATGTTGATGCCCGGCGTATCGCGTGGCGCCAGGAATTGCGTCGTGCCTTGATAGGGATGCACATCCGGATCCGTCACCGCCATGATGATGATGAAGTCGGCAATCTGGCCATTGGATGTCAGCCACTTATGGCCGTTGATGACCCAGTCATCGCCGTCCCGCAGAGCTCGCGTCCGGATCATACGCGGGTCGCTGCCGGCGCCTGGCGGCGGCTCGGTCATGGAGAAGGCGGAGAAGGTCTCTCCCCGCGCCAGTGGAACGAGGTACCGTTCCGTCTGCTCTTCATTCGCCCAGTTATGCAGCAGGTGCATATTGCCTTCGTCGGGCGCGGCGCAATGAATCGCCAGGGATCCGAGAAGGCTGCGACCGGCCGCTTCAAAGACCGGCACAATTTCCTGGATATTCAGCCCCATGCCGCCCCAAGCCTTGGGCATGGTCGGCGCCCACAATTTAGCCGCCTTTGCCTTGATTCTCAGATCCTGAAGCATCTCCACGCTCAAGTTTGTGCTCGTGCGCAGCAATTCGGTCTCCAGCGGGATGACCTCGGCGTCGACGAATTGGCGTACGCGGTGGGCGATCGCCTCAACGTGGCGGGGCAGGGTAAATTCCATCGGCAGAACCACCGGGGCTACTGTTTCAAGTTAGTTCGCGAGTATACCATAGGGGAGGGCAGGAAACGCGCATTTTTAGTCGCGCCAGCCAATGGTGTCTGCGACAAGTTGCGCGATGCGTGGACGCCCCTTATACTCGGCGAAAATCAGGGAGAGAGCGATGCGAAAGTTCATCATCGACACCGACACCGCCTCCGATGATGCCGTGGCGCTGGTCATGGCTTTGCAGCATCCCGACATTGATGTCGAAGCGATTACGGTGGTGGCTGGCAACGTTCCGCTTGAGCCGGCGCTGCAGAACGCCCTCTACACTGTCGAGCTTTGCGGCGCCTCAGTGCCGGTCTATGCCGGCTGCGCCAAGCCGCTGCTCCGCGATCTGGAGACGGCGCAGGATGTGCATGGTCAGGATGGCTTGGGCGACATCGGCTTGCCCTTGCAGGGGCGGGTACCCGCTCGCGGTCATGCTGCTGATGTACTGCGCGACGTTATCAATAAGAATGCTGGCGATATCACGCTGGTGACTCTGGGTCCCCTGACCAATGTGGCGCTGGCGCTGCTGCGAGAGCCTGAGCTGGCTCAGAAAGTATCTCACTGCTATATCATGGGCGGCATCGGCGCCGGCCACGGCAACGTGACGCCCCTGGCTGAATTCAACATCTGGGTTGATCCGGAAGCGGCGCAGATCGTCTACGAATCCGGCATGGACATCACCATGGTCGGCTGGGACATTTCCTGGAAGTACGCCACCTTCAACGCCGAAGAAGCTGAGGCGATTCGGCGCATTGCTACGCCGCTGGCGGAATTCGTCGTCGATATTCAAGCGACCTTGACCGAGTTTTCCATGACCGAGAACTCGCTTCCCGGCTTCGACTTGCCCGACCCGATCACGATGGCGGCGGCGATTGACCCAGGCATTTGCGAATTCAGCAAATACCGCGTAGATGTGACGACGGGCGAGGGCTTGGAGCGCGGTATTACCGTAGTCGATCGGCTCGGGGTCACCGGGCGCGCGCCTCAAGTCAATGTCGCGACCAGCGCCGATCGTGATGCCTTCGTGCAGATGCTAAGGGACTCCGTGTCGTAACTTGCGTGCAGTAATTGAGCGCTTTGCGGATTACGATGACGGCGTCGTGCCGCGCCAGGCGAAGCCGCTGCCGGGCTTCGGGACGACGACTTCCATGCCTATCAACAGCCGAAGGTCATCGCTGCCACCGTTGGCTGCAATGATGCCGTCGACGCTCGTGTCGTAAAGCGCGGTCAAGCCGTAGAGCGTCTCGCCGGACTGAACCACATGAATGATATCCGCCAGATAATCGTAGGCTTCGTACTCTGGCCAGCCATTTGCCCGAGCAAGGCGGTTGATGGCGTCTTGCACACGATGCCCACGAGCCAGTTCTGCATCTGAGGCCGTCAACGCGCCGCTCCAATCCAGCACTTCAGCGTCTCGCTCAGCCGTCTCGACTATGATGCCCAGGATGCTTTCACTTTGCCGCACTCGCTGCCCGAATATAGTCGTGACTTCGCCCCGATGCACGGTCATGCTGAGCGCGTTTCGATGCACTTGCTGGAAGGTGACCATCGAGCCGATATGGATGTCCACGCCGTTTACCGTGAGGCTGAACTCAAGATCTTCCGGCGTTTGAATCGCAACCATTGGTTCGGCTTCGTCACAATCCGGGTAATCCGTGCCGCTGGAAAGCGAGAAGGCTTTCATGGCGAAGGTCTCACCTAGTGCCAGCTGCGGCAAGGAATCCATGGTTTGCAGGCGCGCTACTTTGTCGCTTTCAATCCAGGATATCGTACCGTCTGTCACCACGCGCAGCCACTCACCTGTGTTGTCATACGCGTCGACCAACAAGAGATCTTCCTCAGCGACGGTACCGAGCGCCGCCGGGATGACGCCCGGGTTCTTGAAGCGCGTCGTCTCTTCCAGGGCGGCTGTACTGAGTGGCGTTTGAATCTTCATCACTTGAGTAGGATCGACTTCATTGACCACTTCCGCCTCGCCGGCCAGCATCACAATGATGCCCGGACCGTCATAGGTCTGTGGCAGGTTGACGCCCAGATTCATCACGCTTACGCCCCAATGAGACTGCTCCGTATCAAGCGCGCCGGTCGTCAGTCTTGACAGCCCGACAATGGATGCCCGTGCGCCAGGCGCCGCGAAATCAGCCGCATAGTCGTCCGAGGCGAAGGTAGCTTCCACCTGCGGATTGCCGTAGCAAAGGCTGTTGCGCTGCAAATCCGCGCAATTCTCCTGGAGCGCTGAAAAGGCTTGTTCTACCGTCGCGCTGCAACTGAGGTCTTGCGACCAGGTAGATACAGCGCCAACTATGAAAACCAAGAGGCATGGAATGAAGAACCGAATAGCATTCAAGGAGCGGCAACTTTCATAATGAGAGACCGGCTTGCGACCATGCTATCACCGATGTGATCAGAACACCCTGTGCCTGCAGCAATTCAATTGGAGGGCGCTCTTCGCTTGCGTTTGGCTTTGGCCGCTTTTCCGCCCTGCTTCTGCGCCTTGCGCCATTGATCGCGCAGTGTGACCGTCCGATTGAATACCAGCTTCTCCGGCGTCGACTCTTCATCAACGACAAAATAAGCCAGGCGCTCGAACTGATAGCGATCACCCGCCTGAGCGGTTTGCAGGTGCGGCTCGACATAAATCGGATCAACCACTTTCAGCGAATTTGGATTGATGAAGGCGGTGAAGTCGTTTTCCGGGTCGCCCTCCGGATTTTCCTCCGTGAACAAATTTTCGTAAAGGCGGGCTTCCGCTTTGATGGCATGCTGCGCCGAAACCCAGTGCAATGTTGCTTTCACGCGCCGACCATCGGGCGCGGAGCCGCCCCGCGTTGCCGGATCGTAGGTGCAGCGCAGCTCAATGACCTGCCCATGCTCGTCTTTTATGACATCGGTGCAGGTTATGAAGTAAGCGTATCGCAGGCGAACCTCGCGCCCCGGCGCCAGGCGGAAGAACTTTCGCGGTGGATCTTCCATGAAGTCCTCGCGCTCTATGTAGAGCACTTTGGAAAAGGGCACAGAACGTGTTCCTGCGCTTTCGTCTTCCGGGTTGTTTATCGCCTCCAATTGCTCAACCAAATCTTCCGGGTAATTCTCGATGACGACCTTTAGAGGATTCAGCACTGCCATGACACGCTGCGCAGTCTTGTTGAGATCTTGACGGATGTGGTATTCCAGTTTATGCAAGGCGGCCACGCCCTTGACTTTGCCGACGCCGACATCTTCGCAGAAATCGCGGATCGCCGATGGTGTATAGCCGCGGCGGCGCAGACCGGCAATGGTCGGCATGCGCGGATCATCCCAGCCACGCACGTATCCCTCTTGCACCAGCCGAATCAGCTTGCGCTTGCTCAGCACGGTATGGCTCAGATTCAGGCGCGCAAATTCGATCTGCTGTGGATGAAAGATCTCGATATTGTCCAAATACCAATCGTAAAGCGGCCGATGATCTTCGTATTCCAAGGTGCATATCGAATGCGTAATCTCTTCGATCGAATCCGACTGCCCGTGGGCGAAATCGTACATCGGGTAGATTTTCCATTTGTCGCCGGTGCGCGGATGAGCGGCATCAAGGATGCGATACAACACCGGATCACGCATATTGATGTTGCCGCTTGACATGTCTATCTTCGCCCGTAGCACCGCTTCGCCTTCTTTGAATCCACCAGCGCGCATCTTCTCGAATAGCTTCAGGTTTTCTTCGGCGGTGCGATTGCGGTAGGGGCTTTCGATGCCCGGCTTGGTCAGCGTACCGCGATACTCGCGAATCTCATCCGGCGTCAGCTGATCGACATATGCCTTTCCTATGCGGATCAACTCGGCCGCCATGTTATATAGCTGGTCAAAGTAATCGGAGGCGAAGAAGAGACGATCATCCCAGTCGTAGCCCAGCCAGCGTAGATCTTCGGTGATGGCGTCAATGTATTCTTGCTCTTCCTTGGCTGGGTTGGTGTCATCAAAGCGCAGATTGCACAAGCCGCCGTACCGCTCGGCGATGCCGAAATTCAGGCAGATCGACTTGGCATGGCCGATATGCAAATAGCCATTTGGCTCCGGCGGAAAGCGCGTATGCACCCGGCGCTCGAAGCGACCATTTTCGTTATGCTCATCAATGATGTCGGTGATGAAATTCTTGCTATCGGTGTCGGACATGGTTTCGTTCTCGGAAATGAGTGGCGGCGCCAGGCGCGTATGATAAACAAGGTAGTGACGTCCTTCAATAGGCTATCGCGACAAGGGCGTGCCGCTCGCCGAAGCGCTTAGTCGCAAGCTGGCAGCCTTCAGGTACAATGGCGGCATGATATTGGCCATTACTGGTTACCCATTATCTTGCTGCGTATGACGTGCCGAAAGCTCACGCTGGTCCTGATATTGCTGACCTTGAGCGTGCTCACGGCCCGGGCGCACGGCTACGTCGTCCGCGCGATTCCGGCTGACCGCAGTACGCTGGAGCGACCGCCGACTCGTCTGCAATACTGGTTCAGCGAAGACCTGGAGACGCGCTTCAGCGCGATCAACCTGCGCGATCAATCGGGCGCCATCATCGCCAGCGGCGGCGTCGACGCCAAGAATCAGGCGCTGCTCGCTCTGCGCGTGCCTCCCGGATTGCCCGATGGCGCTTATGTCGTCGAGTTGCGCCCGGCTTTCGCCAGCGACGGCCACGTCATTGCCGAGAGTCGCGTCTTTTTCGTCGGAGAAGAAGTCGGTGGCGTTGCCAGTGAAAGGGCCGATGACCGTGCGATCCCGCTTGAAGCGCTCTGGCGCGCCTTCCTCAATCTGGCGAATTTCCTCTTCTTCGGCGCGTCCCTGCTTTATTCATCGGTGCTGATACCCGCTTGGGGAAACGTCCGTTACCCGACGGAGGGGTTGCCGCCCCGTGTGATGCGCCGGCTGCGCAATTGCCTGATCGCCTCACTCGCCTTGGCAGTCTCCGCCAATCTGATCGCCCTCTGGCAGCAATCAATGGCCTTCTTCAATGCCGACGCCAGCCAGATATTGCAGCAGAATCTTTGGCAAGTCGTTCTCATTGGCTCGCGCTTCGGCGATATCTGGACCTTTCGCATCGTCCTGCTAGTCTTCTGCGCCGTCTTGATTTTTGTCGCTGAATATTTTCGGTTATTGATGCCACAGCTGTCGCACGGAATATGGCGTGGATTGCCCTGGCTGGGCGCGCTGTTCATCGGTCTGTCGATGGTGACCAGCCACGCGGCCGGCTCGACTTTACTGCCCTGGCTGGCGATCTCCGTAGACTGGATTCACGGGCTGACGGTTGCCTTCTGGCTGGGCGGCGCGTTGACGCTGACGCTAGTGCTGCCGGTTGCCCTCGAGCCTTATGACACAGAGCGGAAGGCGCAGGCGCTGCGAGCGGTCTTGCTGCGCTTCTCCAGGATTATGTTGCCGCTGGTCGCACTTCTGGTTGTGACCGGCATATATAACGCGCTCAACTACTTGGTGACGCCCACTGATCTCGGAACCAATTACGGACGCACGCTGGGCATCAAGCTGCTACTGGCGGCGCCGGTCTTCATATTGGGCGGCTGGCAGCATATCGCCTTGCGCCCTCAGTTCGCCGCGAAACTGCAATTTTCGGTCTCCAGGCTGCCTGGCTCTGCTCGTCAATTCGCTGACACACTGGCGCGCGCGTCCCTCTTGCGTCTCGAAGTCGTGTTGATGCTGCTGACGCTCGGTGCAGTAGCTTGGCTCAGCGCGACACCGATTCCGGAACCGGATCAGCTACCGACAAACATTGAGGCACCGGCAGCCACCATGCCAGTGGGTGACTATACGTTTGCTTTTGCCATCACACCTGGGGGTCCCGGCGTCAACACCTACGACACGATCGTCAATAGCGCCGGAGAGCCGGCCACGGATGTGCAAGTTTTTCTGCAGTTTGTCAATCCACAGCGTGACATGCGCAGCGCCTGGCAGGTCCCTGAGCAAGTGGAAGCGGGCCTATACGTTAGCGCCGGCGACGAGATAAACCAGTCCGGCGCCTGGTGGACGCTGCTGGATGTGGTTGCGCCAGATGGCACTTCCAGGCGCGCAGCTTTCGCCTGGGAAATCAGCGACGCCGCAGCCGTGCAGCAGTCCCGGCAGCCACAAGCAATTCACGCCGTCGTGCTGCTTGTTATCGCCGCGCTGCTTGTCATATGGGCTTATCCGAGTTCGCGGCGTCTGCTGGAAATACTCAACCCGACCCCCGCGAGCTTACTGATCGCGGTCGGCGCAGTCGTGGTGACGCTGGGTATCATGCTTGCCGGCGCCCTCATGATTGGTGAGCAGCAACGCAACTATGAGCTTACGTTGAATCCGCCGCCCGTTGTGGTCAATACCGTGCTGCCAGATGCTGGTTCGTTGCAGCGCGGTGAAGCGCTCTACCGGGAAAACTGCCTAATCTGGCAAGGGGAGTCAGCCGACTTCCGCGCCTTGCGCAATCGGCTGGACTCCGTTCGTGATGACTTCTTGTATCAGGTGTTGACGGGCGGCTGGCGAGACTTGCCGCCTTGCGCGGGTGACTTGGGCATTGAAGAGCGTTGGGATGTGGTCAATTACTTCAGGACCTTCGAGGAGCGGGACAATTAACATAAACCTCTTGATACTATCTCCGGTTTAGGGGACTCGGTCATTTTCCCGTATGCCTTTTACTGTGGGCGACTCACAGGATCGCCCATACACATTCTCAATTTGTGGGTTCGTTATTATCTGTGAGCCATGTAGCGGCTTACGAGCGTCTGTGGTCAAACCAGCTTAGCGCAAGAAGCCCTCGCTCAAGCCGCCATCCACATTGATGATCTGGCCGGTCGTCTTGCTGAAGGCATCCGTGATGAGCAAGTACGCCACCTCCGCCTGATCTTCCGGACTGATGGCTGCCTTGGTCAGCGTCCTTTGGGCGTAGAATTCCGCCAGGCGCGCGCGTAAGGCTTCTGTGTCCTCATCTTCGCGATAGTCAAGCCCATACTTAAGCAGCGAATTGATGACGCGGTCGCGCGGGAACATACTGCTTCCCTTGACCACGGTCGCCGGCGCCAAGCCATTCACCCGTACCAGCGGCGCAAGCTCAATCGCCAATTCGCGCACCAGATGGTTGGCAGCCGCCTTGCTGGTGTCATAGGCGATTGTCCCTTTCTTGGAGACCACGCCGTTGACACTGGTGGTCAAGACCAGCGAGCCCGTCAGACCCTGCGCCTGCCAAAGCGGACGCGCTGCATCACCGACCAAGTAACCGCCGCGTACGTTGACCTCAAAGGATCTGCGCCACTGATTGGCGGAATTGCGCCCGGCTTCGTCCGGTGTGAAGAAAACGCCGGCAGTCACGATGATGTCGTCGATGCCTCCATAAGCCAGCAGCGCCCGATTCAGCATCGCCGTGACGCTGTCAGCCGACGTGACATCCACTTGTGCCGCGATCGCCGGTCCACAGCCGGATATCCCTGAGCCGGCCACGCCGATTCCCTTCCCATACTTCTCCGTTAGAGCATCTGCTGTAGCTTGCGCGCCCTCCATATTGAGGTCGGCGCAGACGACGTGGGCACCCTCAGCCGCGACCCGCTCTGCCGTGGCGGCGCCGATGCCGCTGCCCGCGCCCACCACCAGCGCCACTTTGCGCGCCAAGGTCTTCTCCGGCGGCATGCGTCGCAGCTTCGCCTCTTCCAACGCCCAGTACTCGATGTCGAAGGCTTCCTGTCGTGGCAGCGCCACGTATCCACCGACCGCCTCCGCGCCCCGCATCACGGCAATGGCGCAATTGTAAAACTCGGCAGTCACGCGCGATTCGCTCTTGTTCTTGCCAAAAGCGATCATGCCCAGTCCGGGAATCAAGATCACTGTTGGATTGCTATCGCGTATGGGCGGGCTGTCTGCGAGTTTGCAAGCCTCGTAGTAGGCCGCGTAGTCCTGCCGATACTGCGCGATGCCGCTGTTCAGTTTGTCCAGCAGGGCAGCCGTGTCTCTGGACGCGGGATCCCAATTGACATAAAGCGGTTTTATCTTGGTGCGCAAAAAGTGGTCGGGACATGATGTGCCCAGCTCGGCTAGTCGCGCGACATCGACGCTATTGACGAAGCTCAGGATGTCCTCGTCATACTGCACCGTGCCGATGAAGCGATTCTGCTGTGAGACCAAGCCGCGCAGGTGGGGCAGTATCTCGACCAGCAGCGCCTCTCGCTCGTGTGCCGCGCGATCGCCGTGTTTCGCGCCGCCGAAGGTCGCCGTGCCTTTATAATTGTCCGCCAGGTAGCGTGCCGCCTTCTCGATAAGGGTCAGCGAGAGTTCGTAGCATTCCTTGTCGTCATCCGCCCAATTAATCAAGCCGTGACCGCCGAGCACGATGCCGACGATGTGCGGATTGGCGGCGATAGTCTCTTGCAGCACCAGGCCGAGGTCGAAGCCGGGCCGTTGCCAATCCACCCAAGCCACCTCTTCGCCGTAAATCTCACGCGCTAGCTCCTGCCCGTTGCTGCTGGCGGCAATGGCGATGACGGCGTTGGGATGTGTGTGGTCAACGTGTCGATAGGGGATGAAGGCATGCAGCGGCGTATCAATAGAACTGGCGCGTGGATTCAAGTTGAAGACGCAATGCGGGTACATCGACACCATCGCATCTTCAACCGGTGTCTTGACACCTTTGACCTCCGCCGCAGCGTAGACCTGCTGCAACTGCATCAGCTTGTCCATATACAGCGAGGCGAAGTTCGCACGCTTTGCCGTGCGCAGGTCCCCGCCCGACCCCTTCACATACATGACATCGACGTTCGCGCCGTTTAGCGGATCGACCTGCCAGATCTTGCTCGAAGTATTGCCGCCGCCCGTATTCGTAATGCGCTGATCTGCGCCCAGCAAATTGGAGCGATAAACAAGGCGATCGACCGGGTCCAGGCTATCGGCGTGGGCATCGTTCCATAAGTAATTCACGTGACGGTATTCAGCCGGTTTGAAGAGCTGCATAGGTTCTCCTAATGTCGATTGATCTCTTGATGGAAGCTGCTAACCGCGCCCCGCCAGCACCGTCCGCTCATACTCGCGAATCTCGTCCATAAATGCCATGCCGACAGGCACTTCTTGCGAGCGGCAATAATAATCCCAGACCGCGCCGAAAGGCAGACCCTTCAACTCCTCCAGCAAGGCCAGACGTCCGGTGAAGTCGCCGTCATTCTCGTATCCACGCAGCAGCGCGCGCGGTTCCAGCAGCGCCATCAACAGTGCGCGACAAGCGTTGCGTGTGCCTATCGCCCAAGCGCCGATGCGGTTGATGCTTGCATCGAAGAAGTCCAAGCCGATGTGTACCCGCTCAAGCGCGTCGCAGCGCACGATCTCCTGCATGATGGCTTGCAGGTCATCGGTGAGCGTGACCACATGATCGCTGTCCCAGCGCACGCCGCGGCTGACGTGCAGCAGTATCTCAGGCACGTAGAGCAGCACCGACGACAGCTTGTCGGCGATTGTTTCGGTCGGATGGAAGTGCCCGGCATCTAGGCAGAGCAACTTCTGACGCGAGGCCGCATAGCCGAGGTAGAACTCGTGTGAGCCAACCACGTAGCTCTCAGAGCCCAAGCCGAACAGCTTGCATTCGACCGCGTCTAGATTGTGCGCCGGATCAATTTCTTTCTCGAACACTGCATCCAGCGCGCCCAGCAGGCGTTGACGCGGCGCCAGGCGGTCGGCCGGCATGTCCTTGTAGCCATCCGGAATCCAGATGTTGTTAATGGCCGGCGTGCCCAGCTCGGCGCCAAAGTAGGCGCTGATTTCGCGCGTGGCGATGCAATGGTCGATCCAGAATTGCCGGATGCCAGCGTCGGCATGCGACAGCGTAAAGCCATCATCGGCCAGGTCATGTGAGAAAAGCGTCGGATTGAAATCCAGGCCGTGATTATTCGCCTTCGCCCAATCCACCCAGGACTGGAAATGCTCCGGCAGCAACTCGTCGCGCGGGATCTTGCGCTCGCTATCGAGGTAGGAGCCATGCAAAGCCAAACGATGATTGCCCGGGATCAAGCTATAGGCTTTTTCGAGGTCGCCACGCAATTGATTGATGTTAGTCGCTTTGCCCGGGTAATTGCCCGTCGCCATGATTCCTCCGCTGAGACCGCGATCGGGGTCTTCAAAGCCGCCGACATCGTCGCCTTGCCAGCAATGCAGGCTGATGGGCACTGTCTTCAATTGGTCGAGCGCGGCGGCTGCATCCACATCAAAGGCGGCGTAACGCTCCTGCGCGTTCGAGTAGGCTGACTCAATCTGATTGTCCGAAGGTTGAAAGCTCATTACGTTCTCGCTTTCCGATATACCTAGCGCGCGCCGGCTGCTTGCAGGCAGGCTTGCATGTGACCGCGGGCTTCCGCGCCGATGATGCAGCATTGCTCAAGCGTGTGGCCCCGCGCTTTGGTGCCAATCACTTCCAGATTTAGCGGACCGCTATAGCCGTGCTCGTGCAATACGCGGATATAACCGACCAGGTCGATATCGCCGCGTCCATTGGCTTGATCTTCCGGCATGCCCGGTCCCTGCTGCCGGCCTTTGCAATCGCGGATGTGCACATGCTTGATGCGGGAGATCACCGCTTCAATCGCCTCCACCGGATTCTCGCCGGCGCGATAGATATGCGAGGGATCCATATCCAGCCCAAACCAAGGCGAAGTAATATCGTTTAGCACTCTTAGGCTGGTCGGCGTATTGTAGACATATTGCCCCACATGCGCCTTGGCGCATAGCATGACGCCATACTTCTCCGCCTTCTGCACCAGCACACCCAAATCGTCCAGCACCTTCTGGTAGGTTGATTCATCATCCGCTTTGCCACCGGGACCGCAACAGATGATCGGTATGCCGGTTTCGACCGCCGCCTGAAATGCCAGTTCCATCAAGTCGGGATCGCGCGATGATTGTTCCATCGCCAGCAATTCAAGATCGTAGGCTTTGGACAGCCGCTTGATCTCCGGCGCGCATTCCTGCCAGCGTGACAGCACCAGATGCTGGCTCATGCTGTCAATTGCTGACATCTCGATGCCATCGTAGCCCGCCATTGACAGGTACTTGAAGGCCGTCTCCATATCCCACGCGCCAAATAAAAGTGAATTCGCACCTAATTTCATGATCGTATTCCGCTCCAGTAGATTTGTATGCTAGTCCGCAATATATACAACAGATTCAGTCTCCAGCGACTCGATAGCGGCCGCCAGCACCTTCTGCGCCGCCAAGCCCTCGGCCGCGCTGCCATCGAGAGCTTCCGGCGCAACGCCGTCCGTCACTTGTTGCAAGAAACAGTGTATCCGCTCGCGGAAGGTATTCTCGAAATTGTGGAAGCCGCCAAAGAGCGGGTCGGTATAGACCGTCTTCTGCAAGTTGCCCGCCGGGAAAAGTGTCAGCTCCCGCCACATATCGTCCAGCACAAAGCGGCCGTCCGTGCCCGCCACCTCACAGCGCTCCATCGGATGCCCGCGCTCGATATCGTAACTGCCGGTCAAAGCGCCGACCACGCCGTTGCGAAAGCGGAAGCTGAATTGCGCCGTCGACCAGATCTGCCGTCCCGGCGCCTTGGTGGCGAAGCAGTGCACTGCCTCGATATCGCCGCAGAAATAGCGCATCACATCGACCGTATGCGGGTGCAGCGACTTGATATGATAGTGAGGCGAGGTCTCCGCCGGATTCATGATCCACATGGCCATATTGATGAAGAGCAGCTGACCCAGCCTGCCTCCGCCCACCCAGGATTTCGCCAGGCGCGCCGCCGGTGTAAAACGGTGGTTGAGGTTGATGCCGTAGCAGAGGCCCATCTCACAGCCCTTGGCCACCATCTCTTCCGCGCGACAGATTTCGTTTGAGATCGGCTTTTCGCCCAGCACATGACAGCCGGCTTCCAGCGCTTGAATGGTAGGCAGATAGTGGTCGCTGCTGTTCTCGTAGCCGCCGGTGGCGACGCTGACTACATCCGGCGCCAAATCACGCAGCATCTGCTCAGCGTCGTAGAATGCCGGCGCGCCGTGAAGGCCTGCCGCTTTATCCGCCCGCTCCTTGATGACATCGCAGACGCCGACCAACTCAGCCAGATCGTCCTGCGTGTAGAGTTTCGCGTGACGATTGCCGATGGGTCCTAATCCGATGACCGCTACCCGTAAGGTCATTTATCTATTTCGCCTTTCCATTAAAGACTTAAGCCGGTATCTCGTAACCATACTCGAGCATTGCCGGCTCAAAAAAGTCAAAATAATTTACACCTTCGTCATGCTGCCAGCGATTGATGGTATCCTGCCGCATAATGATGCGCGCCAGTGGAATCTCCAAGAATGCTTCCAGCCGTTCAAGTGTCTCTTCCTGCTTGGTGACAAAGTCTTCAAATCGCACTTCAATCCAGCGTTTCGGCTTCGGCGTCGACTTCACCAGATCATACTGGTACTGCCAGGAGATGGCGCGGCGCAGGCGCTCGTCGTCGGTTTCGGGATACTGAATGCCGAAGTCGCGCATATCATCAGTCCTGTGTCTGCCGATGATGCTGTCGCGCGGATTGCGAATCCAGAAGATATAGTGAATATCCGGGAACATGCGCACAATCCAGGGATATACCAGCGTCGTCTCAGGTATCTTCCAGCCTTTGAGATTGCCGCGATGGTTCAGCACCGTCTCAAGATATCGATTGAATAAGTTGATGAAGCGCTCGGGAATATCCACCGCGTGAACGCGGCCGAAATCCCAGCTGAGATCGCCATTCCATTTCACATAGCGCCCGAATACGCGGCAGGCATCGTACATCAAATGCGGTGGCAACAAATCGCCGGAGGCGTTAAGTTGCCTGCCCATGAAGACGCCACTGGCATAGAGCGTATGCGAAATCGCCCGAGTGCCGCTATGACCGCGCCCGATTACTGTGATCACAGCGAGATCACTTTCCCGGTATCCCAGGATTCAATCGCCGCTTCAATCACCTGCTGTACGCGCAGGGCATCCTCGCCCGAGGCGTCGATCTTCTCCGGCGACACGCCGGCTAGATTCTGATCCACCCAATGTCCGATGCGGCTTTGGAAGGTCTGACCGAAGTGGCTCATGCCGCCGAAATTCTCGTGGCGCTCCAGCTCGGTATCGAATCGCGGATAGAAGGTCAATTCCTCGCAAGCATCGCGAAGGATAAAGCGCCCGTCGGAGCCGACCACTTCAAGCGTCTCCAGCCCATAAGTGCCGGCTCGCCCAAAGTTGCCATCGTAGCTGCCGCGCAGGTGCCCGATGATGCCGTTTTCGTAGAGCAGGTTCACCTGCACGTTGGACCAGATTGTTCGTCCCTTGCCCTTCTTGAAAAAGGCATGCACCTGGCTCACTTCGGATTGCGCGAAGTAGCGCATGACATCGAGCGAATGCGGGTGCAGCGCGCGCATGTGGAAATGCGGTGAAGTCTCGTTGGGATTGCTGATCCACATCGTCATATTGATCATGTTCAGCTCGCCCAGGCGGCCCCGCAGCACCCATTCCTTCGCCAGCGCGGCGGCCGGCGTGAAGCGATGATTAAGGTTAACGCCGTAGCGCAGATTCTTCTCCTTGGCGAACGCGACCATCTCGGCAGCATGCTCGACATTATTCGAGATCGGCTTTTCGCCCAAAACCGGATAGCCGGCATTTAACAACTGCATTGTCGGCGCGTAGTGATCGCCGCCATTCTCGACGCCGGCGGTGGTGACGCTGACCGCGTCAAACTTGACCCCGCTGTCAAGCAACGCTTGCACCGAATAGAAGCCTTGACAGCCAAATGCTTCCGCTGCCTTGTCGGAGCGCTCTTGCAAGATGTCGCAGACGGCCACCACCGTCGCATCCGGATGGTTGGTGTAGCAGCGTCCGTGATTGTTGCCGATCCCGCCCAGGCCAACGATAGCAACGCGTAATGTCATCTTTATGTCTCCCCACAAGTTTTCGGGCGATTCAACGAACCCCCTACAGTTTTCGTTTATTGTCACTCGAGCCACGGCTTGAAGGCAACGGGTGAGCTTCCCGCCATGTCTATTCGTCGTCCTCTTCCCGCGACTGCGCCTGCAGTCTAATCGCATTGTCCAGGTCGCCAATGAACAAGGTGTCGTAGGCTTGCTGCGATGTCTTGAAGGCGCCGACGCCCTTTTTGCCGTGCCAGTCGCCCTGGGTCAGCATGGGATTCTGGAAGCCGGTTTCAGCCTCGCGCTTGGCGATAAAGGCGTCCATCCGCTGGCGCAGCGCCGCCACGACACCGGGTCGCTCCTCGGCGAGATTGTTGTTTTCCTCAGGGTCTTCGACCAGGTTGAATAGCTCAACTTCGGGCTTGAAGTGGAAGTCAGGCTCCAGCGCAATCATCAGCTTCCAGCCGGGCGTGCGCCAGCCATGCTTGCGCATCCAGGTGCACTCGCTAATGTAGAATTCGCTCTCGAAGGAGGCCACCTCGCCGTTCACCAGCGCCATCAGACTTTGACCGTCAAACTGATAGCCGTCATCAGCGGCATTCTGCGCGAGTCCCGCCAGGTCGAGCATTGTGGGCAGCAGATCTTTGTGCTGATTGAAGCCGCTGACCCGCGCGCCAGCCGGCACCGCGCCTGGATAACGGATTATGAGCGGCACATGCAGCACGTTGTCGAAAATGCCGTGGTGATCAAACCACAATTCATGGTCGTATAGCGTTTCACCGTGATCGCCGTTCAGCACGATGATGGTTTCATCAAGTACGCCCATGCTTTCTAAAGCCATGAATATCGACTTGATGCAGGCGTCCATATAGGCAATGGCGCCATCGTATTGCGCAATGACGTAATCCTTGTCTGTGATGCCGGGCGGCATCCAGGATTTGAAGAATGTACCAAATGGCTTGAAGCTCAGCACCGGATCCATCGAGCGATTGTTCGGATCGCATTCATCGCCATGATAGAACATGCGCTCGTAAGGCGCCGGCGGCAGGTAGGGCGCGTGCGGGTCCATATGACGCAGCATGACAAACCAGGGATTGTCTTCCGCGTTAAGCCGTTCCAGCTCGGGCATGGTCACATCGTTAAGATGCTGTGCCTTCGGGCTGCGTCCCTGTGCAAAGCTGCCCCAGCCGGCATATTGGATGTAGGTATCGAATCCGCGCGAACTGGGATTGCCCGGAAAGCCGACGCAGGTTGTGTTGTAACCGTATCTGCGGAAGATTTCGGCCGCCGTCGGCACTTCCGCCCGCAAGGGACCCTGATGCCGCAGGGCAACCACCTGCGTGCCAAAGCAATCGCGTCCCGTGAGCATTGAGGCATAAGCGGGTGTGGTAGGGATATGGGGGCAGAAAGTGTTCTCAAACAGCGTGCCACTCTCGGCAAAGCGGTCGATATGCGGCGTCGTATGGCTGCCATAACCGTAGCAGGACATGTGGTCAGCGCGAATAGAATCAATGGCAATTAGCAAGATATTCGGTTTATCGGGCATATATTCGTCTCCTTTAGTCGCGGGGAAGTCTACCATAACAGGTGAACGGTCGCTACCAATCAATTGACCCAAGACAAGCCAATACGATAGCCAGATTGAGAGGAATTCGCAAGTTCAGAAAACCGATTACTTGCGAACTGAAGATTTTGCGCTAGTATAGGCCTGCGCTAGCCTCTTTTGGGCTTGCTGGGGTGCTTTGTGGGCGCTCTAGTGTTTTCGTTCCGTTTAGTAAGGAGTTTTTCGTATGGCAAGGAAACTTGTATTGTTCATGTTGTTGGTGCTGCTCACAGTGCCAACGCTTGTCGGCTTCGCGCAGGAACCGGATGGTCTTCCTGTCGATGTCCCGCGCGAGGACCTTTGGGTCTTCGACCAGATCTTCCGTTGGCAAACGGTCAACAATTTCAACGTTTGGCGTATCGGCGGTTCGACACCCTTCCATCATGCCTTGATGCTTGAGACATTCTGGAATCGTGATCAGGAGACCGGTGAATTCATCCACGGCTTGGCGATTGCCGACCCGGTATACAACGATGACTTCACGGAAATGTCGGTTGAATTGCGCCCAGGCGTTATGTGGACCGATGGTGAAGAATTCGATGCCGATGACGTGGTCTACACCATTGAAACCATCAAAGCCAACCCTGAGCTGGGTCAAGGTGGCTGGCATCCGCAACTGGTCGACTTCGATGTACAAGTCGAAAAGACCGGCGATCACAGTGTTCATTTCACGCTGAGCCGTGCGAATCCACGCTTCCATACGCTCTTTGAATCGCGCTGGAATGGTATCTACATGATGCCGTCACACATCGTTTCGGCGGCGGAAGCGGCGCTGGGCGAAGGCGAGAACCTCGGCGCCTGGGTCTGGGAAGCGCAAGATGTAGTCGTCTTGGGCAACTACCTGCCGGTTGAGGCTGACCCGAATGGCTACTGGGAATTGTTCAAACGCCGCGACGATCCGGAGAATTCGCTGGCTGGCATCATCACCGGCGGTTCCGGTCCTCCCTATGCCTTGAGCATCTTCTATGGCAATGAGAACATCAAGAAGGCCATCGCCATGTCCCGCAACGAGCTGGATGTCTACTTCGATGTTGACATTGAGTCCTTCGATTTCACGCTGGAAAATGCGCCGACTGCCCGTTCCTGGTATCAGGACTTCCCCTGGGCTTATCCCAATGAAGTCAGTTCTCGTCAGTTGACCCTCAACTACGAAGGCGATCCCTTGGTTACCAATAAGGATGTCCGCTGGGCGCTGGCGCTGGCAATTGATATCGTTGAGCTTCAGACCGAATACATCGGTGGCGTCGCCAAAGTCACACCCTTCCCGGTTCCGCCGACTGCCAAGCTCTATGAGCTTTATCATGGACCCATGACCGAATGGCTGAGCAACCTGCAGATTGACCTGGGCGATGGCGAGATGTACAACCCCTACGATCCGACCATCCCCGATCAGATCGCGGCTTGGGCGGAAGAAGAGGGTTACACCGTGCCTGGCCAGCCCCACGAAGTCTTTGGTTCCGGCTGGTGGAAGTACGATACCGATGCAGCCGAGAAGCTGCTGATCAAGGCTGGCTTGAGCCGCGGCGGCGATGGCAAGTGGCTTACGCCGGATGGCGAGCCTTGGGTGCTGGATCTGCAATCGGATCCCAGTGAGAATGATGCCTACCGCATGGGGCAAGCGGCTTTCGATATGTGGACGGATTTTGGTATCGAGGTCAACTTCAGCACGCTCGATCGCAATACCTGGAGCCAAAACCACCAGGTTGGCACCTACGAAGTCAGTACACCCTGGACCAGTTTCGCGCTGGCGTCCGGCGATATGTGGCCCAACATCCGCGGCTACCACTCCAAGTACTACGCGCCGGCCGGCGAAGATTATCGTCCGCTGGGCGGTAACTCCATGCGGCGTCTCACGGATGACACAATCGATGAGCTGATTGACGCGATGGAAGTGGTCAACCCGGTTTCCCAAGAAGCGGAGAACGTGGAACTTGGCATCCAGTATCTGCAGAACTGGGTCGAGAACATGTTCGACATCACCGCTATCGCCTTCAAGAAATTCGTCACATGGGACGAACGCTATTGGACGGGCTTCCCGACTGCGGAAAACCCGAACTATCAGCCTTTGTACTGGTTCCAGGGCGGCAAGTACGCCATCCAGAACCTGCACCCATCAAGCTAGTTTGATTAGTGTGGGGGGAGCAATCCTCCCACACCTTTTCTCAAAATCGGATCAGTTGACGGAATCGACACTGTAACGATATTGATGGCTTAAATCATGCAACTTCTGAGAACTTATATTCTTCCACGTATCGTGCAATGGGCAGTTGTCATTTTCGTCGGCGTCACGCTTATATTCCTGATTCCGCGCTTCTCGCCTATTAATCCTGTTGACGATATGATCTCGCGCATGACCGCCTTCCAAACTATCGACCCGGAAGCGGTTGTCGCCATGCGCGCCACTATGGTAGACCTCTACGGTTTGGATGGCAGCCTGCCGGAGCAATACCTGGCATTTTGGAAACGGCTGCTGCGGGGCGACTTAGGTCCCTCTTTCCAGAACTTCCCGACGCCGGTCAGCGAAATCATCGCCGCCGGCATTCCCTGGACCATCGGCCTGCTGACCACTGCCACGCTGATTTCATGGCTTTCGGGCATCTTTGTCGGCTCTTTGGTTGGTTATTTCTATCACCGTCGTTGGGCGCAAGTCCTGGAAAGAATTGTTATTGTCGTCTATCCCACGCCCTATCTGATCGTTGCGCTTATTCTTTTAGTGCTGTTCGCTTTTTATATTCCCCTCTTTCCTATGGTCGGCGGCGCGTCGGGAACCCCGGCCCTAACTTGGGATTACATCAGCAGCATCTTGCGTTTCGGTTTCCTGCCGGCCTTATCGATAGTGATTGGTGGCTTTGCCTTCCGTTTTATCTTGGCAAAGGCGCTGACCACCAGCGAAGTTGCCAGCGATTATGTGCAGTATGCCGAGTTAGCGGCGGTGCCAAAGCGTAGAATTGTGTTGTCATACATTATTCGCAATACCATGCTGCCCCACGTCAACGATCTCGCGCTTTCGCTTGGCGCCATGTTTGAAGGGGCGCTAATCGTCGAAGTGATGTTTGGATACCCGGGCGTGGGTTCCAAGCTATTCACAGCCATCAGCACATCAGATTACAACATCATCATGGGTATAGTTTTGATGTCAATCGTCGGCATCGCCACCGGTTCGCTAATTGTCGACTTGCTGTATCCCATCTTTGATCCGCGTGTCCGTCTGAGATAGGGCTGCCGCCATGCTCACTACTTTTCGAGATTTATTTCGCTTCAGCCTGTCCTTTCGCTTTGGTTCAATCATACTTTTCTTTTGCGCCGCGCTGATTATTCTGTCATTCTTCGCGCCATATCCGCCAGAGAAGCGCCGCGTCGTGCCGCGGAAAATGCGTGGCACGCCGCCTTCGGCTGAGTATGTGCTGGGTACAACCGCGCTGGGACAAGACGTGTTTTGGATGACAACCACCGGCGTTCGCAATACCTTAATTATTGCCAGCATCGCTGTACTCATTGGGCGCGGCATCGGCGTCATTCTAGGCATGGTTTCCGGCTATCTTGGCGGCGTTGCTGATCGCGTCATTCAATCCATCGTCGAAAGCGTCATTGTGATTCCGCGATTACCCATATTGATATTAGTTGCCGTGATTATGAAAGGGCAAATGACCTTCGTTTCGCTTGGCATTCTCATCGGCATTCTCGATTGGGCATACCCCTCGAAGCGATATCGCGCCCAGATCCTTAGCCTGCGCGAACGCGATTTTACCCATACCGCCATTTTCAGCGGCATGAACACCCTAAAAATTGTCGTGCAGGAGCATCTGCCCTTTATCATCCCCTTCATGCTGGTGGATATTGTCAGCGGCTTTCTCTTTTCTATCGGAATAGAGGTAACTTTGTCCTATCTCGGCTTGAGCGATCTAAACAGCCTTAGCCTGGGGACTCAAATCTACTGGGCTAGGACCTGGAATTCTCTTTTCGCCGGGAAGCCCTGGGTTATGATCGCGCCCGTTGTCGCCTCCATCGTCATGGTGGTTGGCTTTTACTTGGTCTCGATAGGCATCAGCGAATACCTTGATCCCCGTAAGCGCTTGGCACGACTGCAAACCCATAATGAGGTGACCGACGAAATAGATGCGGACCCCAGAAAAGGTAAGAACGAGTAATGGGCACAATAATCGAAGTCAACAACCTGCGTGCCTATTACATCACCAATGCCTATGGCGTCGAACGCACCGTCAAAGCCGTCGATGACATTACGCTACGGATACAGGAAGGCGAAGTTTATGGTATCGCCGGCGAGTCCGGCTGCGGCAAGTCGACCTTGCTGCGCGTCTTGCTTGGCGCCTATCAGCCTCCGCTCACTGTCGTCGGGGGTGAGGTCATCTATCATCTTGATGGCGGCAGTGTCAACGCCGCAGATATGACCGAAGAGCAGCAGAAGGACTTGCGCTGGCGCACCATCTCATATATCCCGCAAGGCTCTATGCACGTGCTCAACCCGGTCCGGCGCATCCGCGACAGCTTCCATGATTTCATCAGCGCCCATCGCGATGTCAGCAAGTCGGAGTCTTATCAGCTTACGGCTGAATACTTGCGCGATTTGGGACTGCCGGAGAAAGTGATGGGCTCATATCCCCATCAACTGTCCGGCGGTATGCGGCAACGCGTGACCATCGCGTTGGCGACTATTCTCTGGCCCAAGCTAATCTTTGCCGACGAGCCGACCACGGCGCTTGATGTGGTGGTGCAGCGCGGTGTCATTCAGATGCTGAAAGATGTGCAGCAAAAAGAAGGCAGCACGCTCGTCTTGATCACTCATGATATTGGCGTGCACGCCAACCTGGCCGATCGCGTCGGCATTCTCTACGCCGGCAAGCTGGTGGAAGAGGCGGATACATCTACCATCTTGCAAGAGCCGAAGCACCCCTATACGCGCTATTTAATCGAGTCGCTGCCGAATCTCGATTCGCGTGAAGAGCTGATGAGCATTCCCGGTCGCCCGCCCGCTCT
Source organism: Phototrophicaceae bacterium (assembly GCA_965223515.1). Lineage (GTDB taxonomy): Bacteria > Chloroflexota > Anaerolineae > Aggregatilineales > Phototrophicaceae > UBA6055. Next base: position 1,536,902 of record CBDCWK010000002.1, on the reverse strand, counting down.
CGATCGCCCGCCGAGCGGCTGCCGCTTTCACGAGCGCTGCCCGCTGGCGATGGAAATCTGCAAGACGGTCGAGCCCGAATTGATTCAGATAGCGCCACGTCATTTCGCCGCTTGTCACGTGGTCGAACAGGAATTGAGCCATGCGCCAGCAGTCTGAGCCGCTCCTGCAGATCGAAAACCTGAGCAAGGTTTTCCACATCCGGCAGGGTTTCGCCTCGCAGGAATTCCATGCGGTCGACAATGCCTCTATAGTGATCGACTCGGATAAGCCGGAAATCTTCGCTGTTGTCGGGGAGAGTGGCAGCGGCAAGACCACCTTGGCAAAGATGGTGCTGGGCATGGAAGTCGCCTCAGAGGGCATTCTCCGCTATAAGGACCGTGTCATCAACGATATCAGCCGGCGGGAGCTGAAGTCTTGGTTTTATCGCGAAGTGCAGCCGGTTTTCCAAGATCCCTTCGCTGCATTCAGCCCGCTGAAGCAGATCGACCGTTACCTGTACGAAACAGTTTACAATTATAAGATGGTAGCCGACAAGAAGGAGGCGCCGCGCTACATCAACGAGGTACTCAGCGAAGTAGGGCTGACCTTGGCGGAGATAGCCGGGCGTTATCCCAATGAGCTATCCGGCGGGCAGGCGCAGCGCGTCGCCATCGCCCGCGCTCTGATTACCAAGCCCTCATTAATCGTCGCCGACGAGCCGGTGTCGATGCTTGATGCCTCGCTGCGGATGTCCATCGTAAACATGTTCCGCAAGCTAAAAGAAGACAACGAGGTCAGTGTCATTTACATTACCCACGACCTTGCGACCGCCTTTTACGCCGGCGACCGCATCGCGGTGATGCTCCGTGGCTGGATTGTCGAGATGGGTCCGACTGAGCTAGTGCTGGGCAATCCACTCCATCCCTACACGCAAAACTTGAAGACATCGATACCGAGCATCAAGACTGACGCAGCCTGGGACGAAAAGATCGACTTGACTGTCATCGAGACTGACGAATATACGCGCACGGGTTGCAAATTTGCCGGCCGCTGCCCGGCGGTGATGGATATCTGCCACGACAATATCCCGCCCAGCGTGATGCACGAAGGTCGCAGCGTGAAGTGCTTCCTCTATGATGAATCGGTCGACGCGGAAAAGAAGACCGCACTGACGCCCGCGCTCGGCTAATGACTGCGAGTGTTACCTCCCGGCGAATTCTAGATGGCAAAACAACCGCAGAAGCCTTGGATTCAGCGTAGAGAAGTCTCGGCTTCGGTTGAGGCTGTCTTGCGGCGCTTTTCTCCAAGCACGGTTTTCATTCGCGCGTCTCTTTGGCAGACCTTAAGCCGCGATGCACGCCACCCGGTCGCTAGACGTTTGCGCCGCCAACTAAAGCAGGGGCGGCGTCTGAAAGTCTTGCCGGTCAGCATGGCGTTTGCATTGCTGCTTCTATTCATCATCGCCTTCACCTTCAACGCGATTGATGACGTAATCATCTGGACGCTGCCCTTATGGCTGATGCTTTTCAGCGCCTTCACCTGCTCCATCTGGATCACCCGTATCGTCGGATTGATGTCGCGACAGGCGCGCGCCGGAGTATTGGACGAGGTCAGTATGATCCCGCCTGGGCGAATCTTCATTTTTCTTTCCATCTGCAAAGTGGTATTAAATGAAGACGATGCTGTCATTTGGCTAAGTCTGTTGCGGCGCGGGCTGGCTGGCATCCTTATCGTCTCAGTGATCATGTCTCTCTGCATCGCCTTGACGCAGGTCGGCAATACCAGCCCGCTGGAATTTGGCCTGGTCCTTTTCGAACTGCTGCTCGTCGCTATCGTCATCCCGCTTGAACACACGCAATCAGTAGTCGTCGCATGCCTGCTGGCGCTCATCTTCTGTACTCGCGTTCCAAGCCAAATGGACAAGACGAGCATCGCCGTCGCTGGCTTTTTACTGCTGCAAATTCTGACATATTCGCTGGCGGTCGCCATTGTTGTTGTACTGGAGATGCACAGCTTAGGTATCGCGCTAGCGCTGTTTATGCTCATTCGCGAAGTGCTGGTATTTGCGCTGTGGCGCTTTGTCCTGCGGGATGCGAACGAAGACAATCTGCCGCAGTTGTCTATGCAGCGGAAAGATGCGCTTCGGCGCTATAGGTGACAGGCATCGAGAAGCGTATTATACTCGTGCCCGACTCTTCAAGAATGCTGTGAAGCAGAACCAGAGCCATGTTCGATGAATTACAGTTGCGCCGTCTGTATGCGCTGCTTGATACGATCGTCCCGCCAGATGATTTTCCCGGCGCTGTCGATGCCGGCGTTGCTGATTACTTGCTGCGGCAATTGAGCGGCGATCTGGCTGAGCTCCTGCCGTCGTATCAGCTTTGGCTAAGCAGCCTTGATGCTGAAGCCCATGCCGTCCACGGTCAGCCTTTTGCCCAACTGAGCCCGAGCGATCGCACGGACTTGCTAAAGAGTGTCGAGAATGGCGATGTCACAACCGACTGGACCATAGAGCCGGCGCCGTTTTTCCGCCAGATCGTCGAACATTGTGGCGAGGGCTATTACAGCGACCCCGGCAACGGTGGCAACCGCGATGGTATCGTCTGGCAGATGATCGGCTTTGAAGTGCGCGGATGAGCGACTATGACGCGATTGTTATTGGCTCTGGCGCCGGCGGCGGCGTGGCAGCTGCGGTGCTAGCGGAAGCGGGCAAGTCAGTCCTCTTGCTGGAACGCGGACGCGACCTCTCTTTCGAAGCCGTCGGTCGTGATCACCTGCGCAATCAGCGACTGGCAATTTACGGACATAATGCCGGACCGGACATCGATGGCAATCCGCGTACGCTTGCCGCCGATTCCTTCCCGATCCCTGTAGGTGACAAGCTGGGTGAACATCGTCTGCTCCGGCCGCATCAACCCGGTTATCAAAACAATGCCGCCTGCGTCGGCAGCGGGACGCGCGTCTATGCCGGCCAAGCCTGGCGCTACATGCCGCAGGACTTCCGCATGGCGAGCGAGTACGGTGTGCCGGCTGGCAGTTCCCTCGCTGATTGGCCCATCACTTATGAAGACCTGGTCCCCTGGTATGAGCGCGTCGAATGGGAGATCGGCATCTGCGGCGATCATCGCACGATGACGCACTTGCCCGCCTACAACAAACCGTATCCCATGCCGGCCTTACCATTGCCGTATAAATCGAGCGTGCATAAGCGCGGCTTGGAAACTTTGGGCTGGCAATGGCTGCGCGTGCCGCGGCTGATCAATTCGGTGCCCTACAATGATCGACCAGCCTGCATAAACTGCCAACATTGTGTCGGTTATGCCTGCCCGGTAGATGCCAAGAATGGCAGCCGAAACACCACGATTCCGCGCGCCCTGCGGTCGGGCAATTGCACACTGCGCACCGAAGTCATGGTGCAGAGGCTGGCTTGCAGCGAAAGCGGCAGCGTCACAGGCGTGATCTACATCGACGCTGGTGGACAGCAAAAGACATGCACGGCTGATGTTGTGATTCTGAGCTGCGGCGCGGTGGAGACTGCCCGCTTGTTGCTCAATTCGGCGACCAAGCAAGAACCTGCGGGCATCGGCAACGCGGGTGATCAGGTTGGACGGCACTTGCAGGGCCACTACTATCCCGGCGCGGTCGGTCTCTTTGAGGATGCCCTCTATGATGGAGTGGGACCCGGCTGCTCTATCGCCACCTGCGAGTTTAGTCATGGCAATGATGGCATCATCGGCGGCGGCTTTTTGGGCGATGAGGATATTTCTACGCCGGTCACCTTCTGGAAGCGTGATTATCCGCCCGATTTGCCGCGTTGGGGCAGGGAAGCCAAGCAGTTCATGCGCGAAAACTACCGTCGCATCAACGACATCAAAGGTCCTACGCAAGAGATACCACATCCTGATGCGCGCGTTACTTTGAACCGCGCGGTGAAAGATCGCTACGGCATTCCAGTGGCGCATCTCTCCGGCAAAACCCATCCCGAGACTGTCCGCACCGCCACTTTTATGCACGAGCGCGCTAAAGAATGGCTGCGGGCATCCGGCGCGATCAAAGTCTGGGGACGTCCGCCACCGCGCTATCTGTCGGGCGGACAGCATCAAGCCGGTACCTGCCGCATGGGTGAGGACCCGGCGACCTCAGTGGTCGATTATTTCTGCCGCGTGCACAGCCACGACAACCTCTTCGTCGCCGATGGTTCGCCACATGTGACCAACGCAGGCTTTAATCCGGTCGAAACCATCATGGCGCTGTCTTGGCGCACAGCCGATAATATCGTCACTAATTGGTAAAGGCGTGAGTTGCGAAAGGCGAGCAAGCGATGAATTGCACCGTAACCGAGGAGCAAATTCAGTTCTATCAAGAAAACGGCTACGTGGTCATCGATGAATTCCTGGACGCCGATGAATTAGAGATTTGGCGCGAGAACGTAGGCGAAGCGGTCGAAAATCGTGGGAAGCGCAAGCTGGCTGATGGCAGCATGATGGAAGACGACAACTACTATTCACGCGTCTTCGCGCAGCGCATCAATCTGTGGAACGATCACGCAGGCATGCGCCGGCTGATGATTGATGACCGTTTGGGCAAGATGGCGGCTGACCTGGCTGGCGTCGATGGCATCCGCATTTGGCACGATCAAGCGTTGATCAAGCCGCCCTGGGGCAACCCAACCGGCTGGCATCTCGATAATCCCTACTGGTCATTCTATTCCCGTGGTGCCATCAGCCTCTGGGTGGCGCTGGATGATGTGACGCGCGACAACGGCTGCCTCTACTTCGTTCCCGGCAGCCACAAAACCGCCACCTACGACAACGTTGGGATCGGCAGCAATATCGGTGATCTCTTCGATGCCTATCCCAAATGGAGTACCATGACGGCGGCCTCAGCCGAGATGAAAGCCGGATCCTGTTCCTTCCACAATGGTCTTTGTGCCCACGGAGCCGGCGCTAATATGACGCCCTATCACCGGCGGGCAATGACTTGCGCTTACATGCCGGACGGCAGCACCTTCAACGGCCAACAGAACATTCTCTCGCCGGAACAAGTAGAGCGCTACGTGGTCGGCGAGGCGCTAAATGATGATGAGCAGTCGCCGCTGATTTATCATCGAAGCAAGGAATATGTTCGCTTTGCCGGCTAAGGGAATAGGGGCGCCCGGTCACAGCCGAAACGGCACTGTGCCCGTATTGTCCAGCGGATATCCCCATTTATTGATGTAGGCCATGCCATCGAGAAACTCGTCGCCGATGGCATCGAGTTCGCGCTGAAGCAATACGTCGAGTTCCGCTTGCAGCGCGGCGTATTCCGGCTGACCCGCCAGGTTGGCCAGTTGCCAGGGATCAACCTCGTTGTCGAAAAACAGCCAGGGACCATCCAGCGACCGGCAAAAGGTGTAACGCGCCGTGCGAATGCCTCGGTACTCAATTCCGCCCTTGGGTCGCGACCACTCGCCAAAAGGATGGAAACAAGCGAGCAGTGCGCCATCGCTTTCGACTGCCTCACCTCGCAGCGCCGGTGAGAAATCCCGCCCTTCGACAGTCTGCGGAATCGGCAAGCCGCAGACGCCCAGCAAGGTCGGCATGATATCGTGCGCGTTCAGGAAGGGCGCCACTTCGCGCGCGTCACGCCCATACATTGACGGATAGCGCAGCAGGAAGGGCACACGGATCGATTCTTCAAAGGGCTTTTGTTTTCGTTCCGTGCCCTGTGAACCCAGCATATCGCCGTGATCTGAGGCGAAGACCAGCACCGTGTTCTCCGTCAGATTGAGTTCGTCCAGGGTCGTCATGATATCTCCCACGCTCTTGTCGAGAGCGCTGCAATGGGCGAAGTAGCCCGCCAGCCACTCGCGCGCCTCCGCCACCATATCAGACGGGACATTCTGCCGCAGCTCGATTCCTCGTGGGTCATACATGTCTCGATATGCCTGCGGAGCGGTTTGGTAGGGATTATGGGGCGGACCCCAGCTCAGCACGAGCATGAAGGGTTGATCTCCGCGTTGCGACTCTATAAAGCGCTGTGCCTCGGCCGTCTGTGCGAAGACATCGTAGCCCTCCCAGAAGCGCATGCTGGGGTCGTCATTGTCGTAATAGGCCGACTGATTGTAGTCGTGTGTGCACTCCAAAGCCTTGAAAGTGTCGAAGCCCAGCCGGCGCTCCCGCGGGATGTAGTTGCTGCGCCCCTGCCCATCCACATGCCATTTGCCGATGAATGCTGTACGGTAACCTTCACGCTTAAAGGCATCGCCCAAGCCGACCGGCTCGCTGCTGATCGGCACATCGTTGACGATCACGCCATGCGTCAGTGGGTACTGCCCGGTCAGGAAGCTGGCGCGCCAGGGGCAACAGACCGAATAACCGGAAATAGCCTGTTTGAAGTTGATGCTTTCGCCCGCCAGCCGATCGATATTCGGCGTCTGCACTTGCCTATTGCCGGCGTATCCAAGGGCTTGGAGGCGCCACTGGTCGGTCAGCAGGAAGACGACATTCGGTTTTGACACAGTGGCAACTCCGTTGTTGCTCTGCTTGCTACGAAGTAACCGGCAGGCTCTTGATGTCGCCGTCCGTTTCGACGAGTTCGGCCGGCACCCAGCCAAATGAAATCTCCAGCCAGCTGCCATCCGCATTGCGCCCATGCGCCAAGACTTCTTCGCCACGATTGAACACACCGATAAAGTCTTGCCCGTAAGCCGGTCCAGCCCGCGAGATCATGCCAACAGTGGCGCTGACGGTAATCCCTGCACCGGGAGAGTCGCTCGACTCAGTGGCGAAGACAATCGGAAAGGTATAGGGAATAGTCTGGAAATGGTAGAAAAGAAGCAACAGATTCGTATCATCGCTGCTGACGAGCGCCAGTACGTCGCCGAAACCTTCTTCACCGGGAGCGATATCGAAAGCGCTTTCATCCTCGTCTGCCTGGTTGGGATAGATGAGGCCATTGTCGCCCGCCACCTCAAAATCCCACGAGGCGACTGTGCAGTTTCCGCTGCGGGATGGGTCACAGGTCATCTCCACCGAAACAATCACATATTCGGTCCCTGCTTCGGGGACTTCTCGGTCGCTTTCCATATCAGCCGGGCGCTGCATTTCCACGACACGGACCGCTATTCCGTCGGTGGGGTCCGAATAGTTCCGCACGCGATATGGCTGTGTGAAGGTACCTTGCTGCCCAGGACCATCATCATGAGAAAAAACGGGTGTAGTCATTCCTAACAGCAGGACGAGAATAAGGATACCACTCAGGTTTTTCATTTTGTAAATCTCCTTTGGAAACTATTTGCAACTTTAGTTTACTGTCGGCTGGTGCATTCGCCTAGCTCTAAAAGGTTTCCCACTCCTGACGAAAAGCCCGCAATCCTTCCGCCACATTTAAGGCTCGGCGTCCCAATGCCTCAGCCGTCCGCTCGGTGCTGGCGCGCGTCCGGTAGGGGATGGCAATATGCCGCATTTCGTCCAGCACGGCTTGATCGGTCCTAGTCGGCGCGATCAAAGCCGGATCGGCATCAAAGGCGGCGGCGATCTGATGCGCCAGGTCGATGCGGTTAATCCATTCGCTGCCGAAGCAGTGGAAGATACCGTTGCCATCATGCTGCGCCAGCCGCAGCAGCATATCAGCGCAATCTGATGCCAAGGTCGGATGCGCCTCGTCATTAACTTTCGGTCCCGTCCAGACCACCGCCGGCAGTCCCGCTGCCAGCCTGTGAATGACGTAGACTGAGAAGTCAAAGCCCAATCCATTCTCCTTGCGCAGTAGCGAGGGCGCGGCGTAATTCAAGCCGTAGATGCCCGCCAGCCTTCCAACGCCATAGTTCAAGCCGTCCATCGCGCCCAATTCGCGCTCCGATGCCACTTTCATCACGCCGTAATAGTTGACCGGGCAGGGCGGCGACGTCTCATCCACCAGGTTCGCGCGTCCGTCAAAGACCCAGTCCGATGAGACGAAAACCAGCCGCGCATCGACTTCGCGGCATGCTTCCGCCATGACACGTGTGCCATCGACCATCAGCGACCAGCACATTTCACGCTTGGTATCCATGACGATTTGATCAAGGATGGCGGCTGCGTGGATTACGGCATCGGGCTTGTAATGGCGGATTGAGCGGCGGATGGCGTCGTGATCGGAGAGATCAAGCGGGTCGAGCTGATAATCTACCTCCCATTCCGGCTCCGGTCCGTATTGCGAGGCGATGACCTCCAGGCCACGCTGCCGCGCCAGCCGAATCACGTTGCTGCCCACCAGCCCGGTGCCGCCCGTCACATAAAGTCGCATTGATATCCTCTAGTTGAACAGGATCTATTCTTGCTGAATTCAAGACTTGCGAACGCGAGCGCCCAATTCAGAAATCCGCCGCCCCATTTCGTCATAGGCTCCGCGCAGTTCCGCAAGACTCGCCGATCCACTCTGCGCCTGGTTTATGACGATCGCTTCAGCCGCGGCAAATTCAACGCAGGCGTCGGCCACGTCCCCCGCGATGTCAAGCGGAATGGTCGTTACGCCGTTGGCATCGCCGTGCAGCAAGTCGTTCGGATAGATGCTGATGCCGCCAACTTGTACCGGACCTTGTAATTCGAGCAAGTGCATGTAGCCGTGCGAACACACTATGTCGCGGCAAAAGGCGGGAAATTCGATCTGCTCAAATTGCGCGAAGTCTCTGCCCGGTCCATTCGTGACCAATCCCGCAGCGCCAAATGCCTTGAATGAGTTGCAGAGTACATCGCCGAATACCGCCGCCGACCCCGTCGTATCGAGATTCTGCATGACGATCACCGCCGGCCCGGACAAGTCTGCGAAGCGCTCGATGATATCCGGCACCTTGGGGACCGCGCGCTTTGGCGGCTCGGCAAAAGTGCGGCAAGTCGCGGTTGAGGCGAAACCGACCATTGGAGGCAAGTTAGGGAAGACCGCCTTGATCTCACCCGTCATGAAGCCGCGGTTGCGCGGACGAACCTCGAACAGCTCGATAACGTTGCAGACAGTGGCTGTATCGCATTGCCGCAGCTTGTTCAACACATCTTCATGCATATCTGTTAGACCTCGTCTGTCGTCGGGTAACATCGGGGATTTTAACACGAACTGAGCACAATGCAATCGGCTTCATAATTGGTATTCAGTTGCCGTTTTGGTGCGCCGCATCTATTAAGTCCGGCGCTTTCACTGTCTTCCAGCCCGGCTGCATTGCCCTTACCAGTGGGCGGCAGTCCTGTCCCGCGGATTGTGTATTGGCGACAGACTCGGGATAATGTGAAGCAGCGACAAGCATTGAAGGATAAGGGAATGCGCACTTCCAAGCTAATTCATCTCGTCTCATGCCACGCCGAAGGCGAAGTCGGCAATGTGATCGTCGGCGGCGTCGCCCCGCCACCGGGTGATTCCATTTGGGAGCAGTCGCGCTGGGTCGCGCAAGACCAAGACCTGCGCCGATTTGTCTTGAACGAACCACGCGGCGGCGTCTTCAAACATATAAACCTGCTTGTCCCGCCGGTACACGCGGACGCGGCGTACGGCTTTATCATCATGGAGCCGGAGCACACGCCGCCCATGTCCGGCTCAAACACAATTTGTGTCGCGACGGTTCTGCTCGATAGCGGCATGATCGATATGCGGGAACCGGAAACCAGCTTCTTCCTGGAGGCGCCGGCTGGGCTGGTGCAAGTCCGCGCCTTTTGCGAGGGCGGCAAAGCCCAGAGCATCGAATTCCACAATGTGCCGTCTTACGTCGATCAACTCGACGCCAAGCTCGAACTGGACGGCTTCGGCGCCATAAGCGTCGATATCGCGTACGGCGGCGACAGTTTCGTACTGGTCGATGCCCGCTCGCTCAATTTCGAAATCGTTCCCGATGAAGCCCTTGAGCTGGCGCGCGTCGGCGCCAAAATCACCGCCGCCGCCAATGAACAGATTGGCTTTCAGCATCCAACTCGCGCAGAGTGGAATCGGATTTCCTTTTGCCAATTCACGCTGCCGGTGGAGCGGAGTGAGGGCGTGTTGACCGGCCGCAATACCGTCGCCATTGACCCTGGAAAATTGGATCGCTCGCCATGCGGTACCGGCTGTTCTGCCCGGATGGCTGTCCTGCACGCACGCGGTGAAATGCAAACAGAGGATCTTTTCGTCGCGCATTCAATCATCGGATCATGCTTCGATTGCGGCATTGTGCATAAGACAGAAATCGCCGGTCGTGAGGCTATCATTCCCAGCATACGCGGACGAGCCTGGATTACCGGTACGCAGCAATTGATGCTCGACCCTGACGACCCCTGGCCACTCGGTTATCGCCTGACCGATACCTGGCCCAAGCTCTAAGCCCGCCGCAGCCAAACTGTCATCTCACCAACATCGCGGTGACCCCAGGCGTAATAGGGAATAGCTTTGATCGGCATCGCCTGCCGGTCTCCATTCAGTGCTTCGCTGGAGATCACGGTGATCCCGCCCAGCAGATCCGGCTCATGTTCGGCCTCTAGCGGCGCTGAATTCGGCAAGGCAAGTTCAAGCGCGCCAGGACCGTTATCAGCCGCCTCGACTGCGTATACTACCGGCCCGCGCTCAAGCGCTACCATACCCCTTAGCGCAGAAACCGCAGGATGAGCAACCACACGGCGGATAGGCAGCGGCAAACGAAGAATGACGCTAGTCGTGCCCTGCCAACGTCGCGATATGACAGCGTAACCGTCTCGGATCTCTATGGGAATTTCTTCACCGTCGACGGAGAGAGTGGCGGTTTCGACCGACTCATCGAGATAGCGATAAAGGTCGCTCGGCAGCGGCTGACCCTGCGCGAAAGACGGAATCCGCAGGCGCAGCGCGAACTCGGCCGGCTCATCAACCGTCAGATCCAGTTCTACCGCGCCATCCCAAGGGTAGTCCGTCCGCTGCTCGATGACGACATCTGTTTCGTCGAGCGTCAATTCGGCGCGCCCGGCGATGTAAAGATTGACATACAGCACGCGCTCGCCAGTGGCGTAGATGTAGCCCGAAAGCGAAGGCAGCAGGCGCACCACATTCGTCGGGCAGCAAGAGGTCTGGAACCAGGGTTGCCGCGTCATTTCATTGTCGCGATTGAAGCGGAATTCGCCATCGCAGGCCAAGGGATTGACGTAAAAGAACGACCGCCCATCCATGCCCACTCCCGACAAGAAGCCGTTGTACAGGCTGCGCTCCAAGACATCGATATACTTCGCCTCGCCCGTGAGCAGGAACATGCGTTGATTCCAGAGGATATTTGCTTGCGCGGCGCAGGTCTCGTTGTATGAGGTCAGATTTGGTAGTTCGTAGTCTTCGCCGAAAGCTTCGCCCTCGTGGCGTGCGCCGATGCCGCCCGTGAGCGCCAGTTTCTTGCCGACAACGTTATCCCAGAGCGCCCGCACCGCGGCTGCATAGTCGGCATCGCCGGTGGTCGCGGCGATATCCGTCATGCCGGCGTACATATAACCGGCTCGCACAGCATGGCCCACGGCTTCGCACTGCTGCGTGACCGGCTGATGATCTTGGCAGTAGGGACCATAAATCTTGCGCCCGTTGGCGCGGCCGCGTTCATCGAGGAAGAACTTGGCCAGGCGCAGATAGCGCTCATCGCCGGTGACGCGGAACAGCCGCACTAAGCCGATCTCGATTTCTTGATGCCCGGGCACATCGCGCAGCTTGTCCACCCCAAAGACTGAGTCAACCAAGTTGGCATTTTTCAGCGCGACATCGAGGAAGTTGCGCTTGCCGGTCGCCTGAAAATGCGCGACGGCGGCTTCGTACATGTGACCGACGTTGTAAAGTTCATGGTTGACGATCAGGTTGGACCAGCGCTCCGGACCGCAGCGCTCCGGCGGGTTTTCCGGGTCGATAGTCCGCGCCGTATAAAGATAGCCATCGTCCTCCTGTGACGCAGCGAATTTTTCGATCAACGCATCGAGGTAAGCGTCCATCTCGGCATTCGGCGCAATCTGCAGGGCGTAGGCGGCGCCTTCCACCACTTTGAATACATCGGAGTCATTGTAGAAGATGCCCTCGTGTACGCCTGCCATCAGCCCGCCGGCCTTGGCGAAATTGTCGATGCGGCCAGTCTCTTCGCACTTTTCGAAATCGTAGGGGATCGTGACCTTGACGGCAGTCTCGATTCGCGGCTGCCAGAAGTTATCGCGAATGGCGACCTGCGTGAAGGGAATCGGCTCAATCGGGTAATCGCGGATTTCGCTGCTCATATTTCGTCCTCATCTGGAGATTCAGCCATCGCCGCGCAGCCTCAGCTCTTAACGGCGCCGCCCATCAGTCCATTCATATAGTAGCGTTGCAGCAGCAGGAAGATGAGCAGGCTGGGAACGATGGATACGATGACCCCCGCCTGCAAGGCGCCCCAATCAATGGTTCCCCAAAGACCGCTACGGACCATGGTAAGAAAGACTGGCAAGGTGAACTTGTCTTGATCGGACATGAAGATCAGCGCGGCCAGGAATTCGTTCCAGGAATTGATAAAAGCATAGATTGCCACGGTAACGATACCGGGCAGAACAAGACGCAGCATCAAGCGATAGAGAACGCTCAGCGAGCTGCAGCCATCCAGCAGAGCCGATTCTTCGATCTCCTTCGGCACTGCGAGGAAACTGTTACGCATCAAGAATATGCCGAAGGGCAACTGAAACGTTATGTACACCAAGGCAAGACCAAAGAGGGTATCGTGCAAATCGACTTGTACCAACATGACAAACAGCGGAATCAGGATTGATTGAAAAGGGATCATCAAGGTGGAAAGCACCATGATGAATAAGAAATTTTTTGCCGGAAAATCGAATCGCGCAAAACCATAGCCTCCAAGTGTGCTCAGCACAACGCTTCCCACGACCGTCATCAAAGCGACGGTGGTGCTATTGTAGACATGTTGTGCGACGCCGATTTTCCCATATGTTGTCAGTTCGATATAGTTGTCCAATACCGGCCGGGTTGGCAAGTAAGTAGGCGGAACTGCCAAAGCCTCGGACGGCATCTTTATCGAATTGATGAAAGACCAGAGAATGGGAAACAGGAATAGAAAAGCCAAGACTGCCAAGACCAGATACTGCACTCTCAAGACGGCGCGACGGCGCATATGACGCATCTGTTGCTGAGTGGGTTTGCCTTGGCCGGCTTGTCCGTCCTGATTGAATGAGACTGACATTTATTCCTTTTCCCTCAAGACGTAAAACTGTGCGCCTGTCAGCGCGACCAGAATCCCAAGTAGTACGATAGACATAGCAGCGCCGTAACCCATCTTGAAATAAGTAAATGAGTTGTTGAAGATCCAAAACACGATAGAAATCGTGCTGTTCCGTGGTCCGCCGCGCGTCATGATATAGAACTGATCAAATGCCAGTACCGACCCAATGACGGACAGGATCAGCGCCAGGGCGATCGTGCGGCGCATTAGGGGCAAAGTGATGTAATACAGCTTCCTGAAATAGCCCGCGCCATCAACCTCGGCTGATTCGTATAGTTCGTCCGGTATCGCTTGCAGACCCGCCAGCAGCAGAATCATGGTAAAGCCAACCGTTTTCCACACGACAGAGAGAATGATGACGTTCATGGCTGTATTGGGTTTGCCCAAGAAGAGCTGCGGCTTCGGGATCAAGTTGAAGTCCATCAAGATCTTATTAAAAATGCCCACCCGATCATCCAGCAGCCAGACCCAAAGCAAACTCGATACGCCCAAGCCGATGACGACCGGCAAGAAGAAGATGGTGCGGAAGATGCCGATGAAGCGAATGTTGTGGCGGACCAATGACGCGAGGATGAAGCCCAGAATAAAGATAGGTGGTGTGATCAGCAAGGTATAGCGAAATGTGAAATCGAGACTCTTAAGATACTGCCGATCGTTTCCCAGTTCATTGTAATTGTTGAGACCGATAAACGTGTGTTCGCCGAAGAGTGGCCAATCATGAAAGGACATGAAGATGGTCATTGCCAGCGGTATGATGAAAAACACGGTTACGAAAGCCACCGTCGGCAACACGAAGATGAAGCCGGTAAGCTTGCGGCGCTGGCCCCAACTGAGACTCCAAAGTGGCGACTGTCTAATCAGCACAAGAATCCTTCATTTGACCTGATAGCGTCGCGCGGAGGGGGAAAGAGTACCTGCCTAGCTCAAGGCACGGCAGGTACTCAAAGGTTGAACGGCTAGCCACCCATGATCTGGGTGAAACGTTCTTGTGCAACTTCCAGCGCGAGATCGATCTCGCCGTCCAGAATTGCCACTTGTAGCATTTCCAGCCAGGGACCGTTCGGGTCGTTGAACAGGTCGTTGTAGACAACGGTGTAGGGCGTAAAGCCGACTGCCAGGGCGCTGGCAGCCGTGGCTTGGCGCTCGTCGCCCTCAAAGTATTTGTTGTCTTCGAGCGCGAGGCGGACCGGGATTTGACCGTTGGCGGCATAGATCTCGATTTGCGGTTCCTCACTCATGGTCCAGGCGATAAAGCGCCAGGCTTCCTCGACGTGTGGCGTGCCGCTGGGAATGGCGATTACATCGCCGCCGCCGAAGGACGCGCTGCCGCCGTCTTTGCCCGGAATATGGAAAATGTCGAAGTTCAAGTCAGGATGATCGTTCTGGAAGAGAGAGAGCGCGAAATTGCCCAAACCAGCCATGCCGATATTGCCGCTGGCGAATGCATTGACGAAATTGCTGCCGTTATCGATGCTGGCGCCTTCGGGGACCAGTCCTTCTTCCCAGATCGTGTTATACAGCTCAAGCGCTTCACGCACGATTGGGTCTTCCAGCAAGGTGGCTTCCGAGTAGTCGTCGCTGAGGACATCGCCGCCGCTCGCCCAGATGAAGGGCAGGAAGGTAAAGGCGTTGCAGCCGGCGCAGCCCATGGAGAACCAGTAGCCGTAGATATCGTCTCCAAGATCGTTAATGGCGCGCGCCGCTTCCAGCATTTCGTCCCAGGTTGAGGGCGGATTGTCCGGATCCAGGCCCGCTTGCTCGAACAGGTCGACATTGTAGGCGATGAATGAACCGTCTACAGCAGTTGGCACGGCATAATTGCGACCTTCGAACAGTCCAAGAGCCATGTGCGCCGGCGTCAGATCATCCGCGTATGGCAATTCCTTGACAAAATCTGTGATATCAACCAATTGACCGGCCGAGGAAAATGCCGGTGTGTAGATGAGGTCAATGCTGGCGATATCCGGCGGTTCCCCCGCCGCGATGGAGGCACCCATCTTGGTCACGAACTCGTTGGGCGGGATGACGGTCAATTCGATCTGGCTGTCGTTGTTGGCATTCCAAGTATCAACTAGTTCTTGCGTCTGAAAGTTGATCGCGCGGACCCACATCGTCATATTGATTTGGTCGTCCTGCGCCGAGAGCGGCAGCGCTCCCAGCACAAGTGCGAGAGCCAAAAGAACAAAGAGAATTCTGCGAACAGTCATACTGTGATCCTTTCTAGAGATTACTTCAGACTATACATTGAGTAATGCGACAGCACGTTTATACCATAGGCCTCGTTCCTTTTTCAAACCGCCGGCACGCGATTTCGAACGGCTACATCAGATTGCTCCAGTTTTGATTGGGCATGAAAAGTGAACTAAAGCAAATTCGGCGGAACCCCCAGCTGCCGAAATGCCGCCGCCGCCGCGTCCACGTGCACCTTTCCTTCGCTCAGCGATATCTGCAAGTGACCCGGCACCAGTGCGTCAAATTCCTGCTTCTCCATCTTGAACATGCTGTCGGCATAGGCATCGATCCGGCAGTCGTGGATATTCTGCCAGACGACCTTGCCACCCCAGAAGCACAGATCAGCGCCCAGCAGATAGACCCGGTCGCCACCGCGCATGATAAAACTCAAGTGACCATCGCAGTGCCCCGGTGTTTCGAAGGTCTCAAGTTCTATATTGCCCACACTCACACGATCACCCTCGACCAGTTCTACATCGACCGGGCAGGGCGGAAGGTCATAATCTTCGGGATAGAACTTCGCGGCTTTGGCGACGTCAAGCGCGACAGCTTTGGCATCACCCGTGCGGATGGCGGGCGCGGCAAATGCCGATGAGTAGACCTCAACATCGAGACGGCGCTGCGCCTCGGCCGCTGCCCCGATATGATCGCAATGATAGTGCGTCAGGATCAGCTTGCGGATCTTGCCCGGATCCAAGCCATCGCCGCGGATATTATCCAATATCGTGTCGAAGTCGCTGCCAATCCCCATCCCCGGGTCAATCAGTGCCAGCTCCGACCCGCTGTTGAGCACGAGGACGTGGCAATCCAGACGGCCCGAAAGCCCAAAGCCGAAGTAACCGCCGCCGACCACGTGCAAATCGCTAGTGAGTTTCATGCGCGTTCTCCCAAAGCCAGAGTCCTCTACAAATAGACCTGATTCGCTAACATTCGTCAAGCGATCAGCGACGCATGAATCAGCAAGTTTTGTCTTCAGTGCTATACTCGCGCCGATACATCTACCTAAAGCGGAGGGAAGCATGATACACGGCATTGATCATATCGTTATCGCAGGTCCGGACCTGGACGTTTTGACGACAGCATTTGAGTCGCTTGGCTTTGATGTGGTCGGCGGCGGGAAGCACCCTATCGGATCCTACAATACCTTGATCGGCTTGCAAGATGGCGCCTACATTGAGCTGCTCTCGTTTTACGAAGACAGCCCAAAGCACTACTGGTGGGATGCCGTGCACAGCCGCGGCGGCGGATTGATCGATTTCTGCATGCAAACCGACGACATCCGCGCTGACTATGCTGTTTTCCAGGCTCAGGGCGTTGAGATGAGTCCCCTGGTTGGCTTAAGCCGCGTTCGATTTGATGGCTATCAACTGTCCTGGCTCAACAACGAAATCTACGGACCTTACCAAGGTCTCATTCCCTTCATCATTGAAGACGAGACCCCGCGCGAAGAACGAGTCCCGAAGGAAAACCAGCATCGCAATCAGGTAGCTGGCATCGATACGATCACACTCGTGGCGAGTGATCTCAGCTTGGCGACGCGGATCATGGACGCAGCCCTCGGCAGGAGCGGAATACCGGTACAGGAAGACGAGTTGAACGCCTCTGGCATTGTCTATGAGGTCGGCGCCCAACGCCTCGAATACTTGGCACCAACGGACGAAGACAGTCCCCTTCTCCAGCATATTTCCGCTAAGGCTCCGCTGCCCTGGCGCATCCGTTTCAAGACCGATGGAGACCGCAAATCCATCGATCCGGCTGACGCCGCCGGTGTGCGGATTGAATTGGTATGAGAAGCGAGCGGTAGTGTCCGGCAGGCGACTTGCTTGTGAGGCACTGTCAGGCCGTTTTGGCGCGGCTCGGAACTTTGGCTATACTCCCTAACCGATAGCGGCGATTCCTAGCAGCGTCCAAAATGCAAGAGAAAAAGTATTGCTGAACAGACAATTGTGAGCGCAAAGAAAGAATATCCCGAATGGATGGGCAAGATGCGCGCGCTGCGTCCTGATGAGATCAAGGAATTCCTCGTTGGTCCGATAGTCGCACGCGTCGCCACTGTAGATAGCAAGGGCGAGCCCTACATCACACCGGTCTGGCAGGAGTGGGACGGCGAAGCCATGTGGGTCATCCCGCGGGCAAAAACCATCTTCGCGCAGCACTTGATCCGCTTTCCGCGCTGTTCAGTCTCCTGCGCAATGGACAGCAGTCCCTATACCCGCGTCCTTTTCCGCGGCGGCGTCGAGATTGTTGACGGTCCCGCGTTGATGCACGGCGAATGGCTGGAGATCGCGCGGCGAATGGCTTTCCGTTATTTTGGCGAGCGTGGTCCCGAGTACCTCGAGCCATCGCGCGCCCGCCCCCGCTATCTGGTGAAGATCACGCCGGAAAAGACGATCTCCTGGGAAGGCGTCGAGTGGGCGACGAAGTACCTCGATGATTAGCGCTGTCCGCCTCAAGCGCATTTAATGTGTCTAGCAATTGTGCAAGGCCATGTCCTACGATAGGCTCTCGGCGGATAATCGCTGGAAGCGGCACAAATTCATCGCTGATAAAGGAGATTAGCTCACATGACCATTCGCGCTGGACGTCCGACGGTGCGCGCTCTGCAGCCGAGCCTCATCCGCAAGCTGGCAAACTCCGCTATGGGCAGAACCGATGCCATCCCGCTGTGGTTCGGCGAACCGGACAAACCAACGCCTGAATTCATCCGTCAAGCCGCCAAAGACGCAATCGACGCGGGGCAGACATTCTATCAGCCCAACTTGGGCATCATGGAGCTGCGCGCCGCGTTAGCCGAATACATGAACGAGCTATATGCCACCAGCCTTACTGCAGAAAACATCGGCGTCACCCCCTCTGGCATGACGGCGCTGGCGGTTGCCCTGCAGTGCATTGTGGCTGATGGCGATGCGGTCGTCGTGCCATCGCCGGTCTGGCCGAATCTGCCTTCGGCCGCTGAGATCCTGGGCGCGGATATCGTTCGTGTTTCCTTACGTCCCCACGGTGGCGCCTGGACGCTTGATCTGGACGAACTCTTCGCCGCCTGCCAAGCAAATACCAGCGCGCTGCTCATCAATTCGCCCAACAATCCCACCGGCTGGATGCTCGAAGATGCCGAGCAGCAGCAGATCATCGACTTCTGCCGCGAGCGGGATATCTGGTTGATCGCCGATGAGGTCTACAATCGAATCGTCTACGATCGCGACTATGCGCCGAGCTTCGCTGACAAAGTCACCGATGAGGACAAATACTTGATCGTCAATAGCTTCTCCAAATCCTGGGCGATGACCGGCTGGCGCCTGGGTTGGCTGACCGCGCCGAAATCGCTAATCGGCACGCTGGAAACGCTGACGGAGTTCAACTTTTCTTGTATCTTCGCGCCGACGCAAATAGCCGGCATCACCGCCCTGCAAGAAGGTGAAGCCTTCGTACGCGCCTCGATAGAGCGCTATCAGGCTGCCCGAGATATGGTGGAAAGCACTTTTGCCGAGCTGCGGCGCGTGACCTTTCCGCTGTCGCGCGCTGCATTCTACGCCTTCTTCACCGTGGACGGCGCGACGGATAGCTATAGGTTTGCCGAGCAAATCTTGCAAGAATGCGGGGTCGGCTTGGCGCCGGGCGCTGCCTTTGGTCCCCAAGGCGAAGGCTATTTGCGGCTCTGCTATGCGGCGGAACTGCCTCTTCTGGAGCGGGCGCTGCGGCAAATGCGTCCCCTGCTCAAATAAGCGTCGCTAGGTTAATCGCGGCTATAGAACATCCCAGACCACCTCGACCATGCCGTCGCGTATGCCGTAAAGCTTGCGATGCAAGATGATGGTGCAGTCGGTATAGCCCACGATGAAGTCAAGCAGGTCGCCCACTTTGATCGCGTCATTTGCCTGGTCAAGCTGGATGATGCCATGCTCGGCAGACGCGACATGGCTCTTGACCCCGTTCAAGCTGACGCTCCTGGGTTGGGCATGCCAGATGGGCAGCGACTTGAAGCCAGCGTCAACAATGATACGGTCAGGCGCGGGACGACTGCTGACAATGGTTTGTACAAAGAGGCAGGGAGTTGTCTCCACGCCCCAGCTTTGATAAATCACATCACAGAATATGGCGCCGCCCGCCTGAATTTCTGTCATGCCCTTGATAAATGGGGTCGTTTTGTAGGTCCCGCCGCCGCCGCCGCTAACGATGGAGATCTCAAGTCCAGCGGAGCGGCAGCACTCTGCCATCTCAATCAGCTGACCTATTGCGCGCGCGGTTTCGCGTTTGCGCTGCTCGTCGCCTTCCAGTGAAAGCGCGTGGCCCTCCCATGACATGATACCCTTCAGGCTAAGTCCTTCGCTCCGATCAACCGCTTCAGCGATTTCGAGCGCCTTGGGACCGGGAAGTACGCCAGTGCGATTCATGCCAGTATTGACATCAATCAAGACGCCAACCTGCGCGTTGCTATCGCAAGCGGCTCGGCTCAACTCTCTGACATTCTTCACGTTGTCGACGATGACCTTGGCATCAGCAAGGCGGCAAAGTTGCGTCAGCCTGCGAATCTTGCGCTCGCCCACCATTTCATTGGCGATCAAGATGTCCTTGACCCCGCTATTCGCCATGGCTTCGGCTTCGCGGATGGTGGCACAGGTCACGCCAATAGCGCCTGCCGCTATGGCTTTATGCGCGATAGCTGGCACGCGAACACCTTTCATATGCGGGCGCCACTGGACCTTGGCTCGGGCAAAGTGCTGCGCCAAATCGGCGATATTTCTTTCCAGCGTATCCATATCCACCCACAGCGCAGGCGTATCAAGGTCCGTCCTCGCTCGTGCCACTTCACTCATGCTCGTGCTCCCACTTTCAGAATAAGTATTTGATACGCTTCTAAGTTCTCGCCCAATTCAAGCCTGGTCATGGCAGCCCCCAATTACTTGGATCAAGCAAGTCTGGATCATCGCAGCGGAGTCGCCTGAAGCGATCAATGATATCTTCGCTCCATCGTGGGCTGCGGGAGACCGCCAGGCTCGCTTCCAGTTCGGCTAGATCGCGGACGCCTACCAAAGCCGTCGTGATCGCCTGTTGCGCCGAGACGAATTTCAGCGCTGCTTCCACTCGTGTCATTGACGGCGAAAGGCTGGCTGCTGCTCGCTTGATCTCGCTCGATTGCGCCTGAAGCGCCGCTAAACGCGCAGGCAAGTATTCCGCTCTTGGGCTGAGCACACCCTTCAGAAATACCGACCGTACAACGATGCCCACACCGGCCGCTGCCGCCATGGGAAATACCTCATCAGCCATACGCTGATCCAGAATATTGAATGCGACTTGAAGCGCATCTACGTCTTGATCGATGGCAATCCGCGGCGCGATTGATCCATAAGTTGAAGCGCCGATATAACGAGCCTTGCCTTGCGCCTGAAAGCGCTTCAGCGTTTCTATCGCTTCGCTGTTTTCCAGCAGTTCGCTTGATGCGCTATGCAGCATCAACATGTCCACGCGGTCCGTTTGCAGCAGACGCAAGCTTGTATGCAGCGAATCGGTCATTTGCTGCGCGAGCGCTCGTCCACATAATATATTTCGGTCTTTGTCGTGGCAAGTTATCTTTGTCGCGATCAGCGCGCTTTCCCGCTGACCCCGCAATGCCAATCCCAGCACTTCTTCGCTGCGCCCGTAGGCGCGCGCGGTATCAAAAAAGTTGATGCCGCGGTCGAGGGCATGCTGCACGAGCCGGATAGCCTCGCGGTCGTCAGGCGGAGGTACGCCCGTTGAGTCATTCGCGTTGGCGCCAATGCCGTAAGGCATGCCCAGCGCAACCGTTCCCAGCGACAGCTCCGAAAGCCGCAATTCAGTTTTTCCCAGCTTGCGATACCGCATCAAAGCCCTTCCCGTCAATGTCGGCGCGAGAATGCATCCTTTTGCTGAAGACTCATTTGCAGGTAGCCATTCATAGCCTCAATGTCAAAGCGCGCTGGTGAGAAGGCCGCGATATCCAACTCGGTCTTGCCTGTCGTCGCCAATTCCGCAAGCAGCATGCCGGCGACCGGATTGTATCCAAAACCTCCGGAATGAAAGGAGGCGCCAACCAGCAGACCCGGCAATTCGGGCACTGACCCAAAATCGGCTCGCCGTCCATGCTGAACGAGATCAATCCGACTTTTTCATCTGTAAACGTGTGCTGATCAAGTAAGGGCAATAGTGGCTTGACCTTGTCGCGCAGACTATCGCTGAAGCCGTTCGGCGCGCTGAATTGCCCCATGCGAAAGGCCAGTGGCGGCGTTCCCAGCTCCGCGCGCTCGGGCGTTTCGCCACCTACCAGAATGCGATTGCCGCTGGCGGGACGCAAATAAGCCTCGTAGGGATTGGCATTGACCGCCGGAAGTTTTGCTGTCTGGCGTAAAGGCTCGGTCAGATAACGCTGATGCACGAAAGACTTGATCGGCAACTGTTTTCCGACCTCGGCCAGTAGGCGATTCGTCCAGCTATGCAAGGTGCAAATGACCAAGTCCGCGTCAATCAGTTCGCCGCCAGCGCTCACTCCGGTGATTCGATTGCCTTCCTTCACGAATCCCGTCACCGTCACGCCTTCGCGGATGTCCACGCCGAGGTCGCGGCATCGTTGCGCCAAAGCCGGTACATACTCGTCCGGTTCGCTATAACCGCCAAGTGGATCGTATAGACCGATCGCGTCTTCTGCCGGCGCCAATTCGGGCCAGCGGTAACGGATCTCGCCAGCGTCAATGATCTCATAGGGCACATCACATGTCCCGTAGAGCGGCAGCAGCGCCGCGCGCTCGGGCCAATCTTCCGGCGAAAACAGATTTAAGCAGCCTACCGCCTGGTACTGATAGCCGTAGGCATCGAGTTCCTCTGAAAGCTCACGATAGAGGCGGAGACTGATCTTGCGCGCTTCGACTCCCGTCTCCGTCCACAAGTGACCTGTGACGATGCCGCCGGCGCGGGAACTTGAGCCGTCGCCTACAGCCTGCTTCTCGAGCAGTAACACGCTTGCATCTCCGAGCTTCGCCAAGTTATAGGCTGTGCTCAACTCGATGACGCCGCCGCCGACGATAATAATTCGTTTTTCAGTGGCTGCGCTCACCCCAAGCCCTTTCCAATAGGTAATGCGGACAGTCTGACCGTCCCTTTTGTCTTGGGCCATCGTCACACGATTGCATCGGGCGACACTCGAAAGATCGAATTCTGCGAATTCATCTGAATCACTTGCGAATAGTGATTTACCGAGATGTCTTCGCTAAGCGGCGTGGGAACCTGAAGTATGAACTCAGCCCAGTCAAGTTGATTGAAGGCGACATAAGCCAGGCAAAAGCTGTCGATCAAGTTGTCGGGATTCACGCTCAAATCGGGAAAAAGGATTGGTCCCGTGTCTGTCTGGTAAATCCATTCGCGTTCGTTGGCATTAATTGTCTTGATTGGAAAATCAATCTCGACATCGTAGCGGTCGTGCAGCGTAAATGCGCAACGCCCAACCAGGATGCCGTCGGCTAGCGTCGCCCTGATGATCGCTTGGGCACTTTCCAGTCTCTGCGCCGGCGCTGTACGCAGATTTATTAATACATGCTCATAGGTATCGGTAACCCGCCCGGATTGACGTTCGGGCTGCTCGCCCAGTGTCGCCGGGTAGCGCATTACATCTTTGTTATTGCGGTCCCAACTCTTGAGTATCAGGAATGACTCTGTGGACAAGATGATGCAGAAATCGGCGTTCGGTTCGGTCCACAAATCTCTGTCTACGCCTACGTACTCGGTTTTACAAGATGCGCCGAGCACATAATTCTCTGTCGCGCCGGTGACGCGATCTGTTATTTGACAGGTGGATTCGATCTGAATCCGCGCATTGTTCAGCGTAAAGGGCGGCTTGTGCGATGAAGTGAGGCTCGGTTTCCGGTTCCAGTCTATTCGGAAAGTCAAGAAAGATGCGGCAAAATTCGGAACGACCATCAACTTGTCTACCTACGAAGAAGTTATTTTCAATCTGCGCTCACACTTTGACGGCGAAAGATCTTGCTCGACATCGCCCATTACGGCGCTTGGGGCTAAAAGTCATTCGCCTATCCCTTGAGCGCGCCAACGGTTATCCCTTTGATGAAGTAATTCTGGAATAGCAAGAAGATCAGCAGCATGGGAATGAAGGCAAATGTTGCGCCCGCCATGCTGACGCCAACATCAATGCTGCCCACACCCGATGCCGTCAGCTTGGCAACCCCCACCGGCAGTGTCATCCAGAGTTCATCAGTTGCCATCACTAGCTGCCACAAATAATCATTCCAGCCCGCCATGAAGGCGAAGATCGCGATAGCGCCGATGGCCGGTCGACTTAGCGGTATGACAACATGATAGAAAAGCTGCAACTCGCTGGCGCCATCCATCTTGCCCGCTTCCAGCAGTTCATCAGCTGCTTCAGGATCCCCTTTAGCAACCGAGTCAAAAATGTCGCGGTGTAATTTGACCTGCGACTCGCGCAGTTGCCGCAAGTTAATCGCTTTGGGAAACTTTAACTCTCGCTCGCGCAGCGTTTGCAGAAGCGAATGGATCGCCGCGTTTGCCAGCATTACCTTTGAGAAGATTCTGCGACATGTCAGCCATAGTAAAGATGAAAGTCTTTGTGGGCGGACAAATACCGTGGGTCGCCGAAGTCATCAATGTGGCACACATATTCACCGAATGTCCAGTGCTAGCGATCGATCTGTCGTGCTTAGACGGCAACTTTCTTAATTGTACTTTCGCCGAGAAATCTGTCGACGCACAACTAACGACCAAGGTTGCCATTTTGACATCTGCTTCAATCGCGCCATAATATGTCACGTCAGCCAGCTAAACCAGTCACATAACTTAATTCTGTTGTATCCCGCGTGCATGCTTTGGCAAATTTTCTGACAAACGAGGCGGCAACCATGAATACAAGCAGACGCTTCTTGATACTTGGCGGCGGCTCCATGGGCAAGCGCCGGATTCGCTGTCTTCAGGCACATGACGTGCCGGCGAACCATATCCGCTTGGTTGACGGCCGCGCAGATCAAAGGGCGGAAAGCAAAGCTCGATATAACGTGGAAAGTTTTGACGACTTCACGGGCGGCTGGGCTTGGAGTCCCGATGCGCTAATCGTCTCCACCCCGACGAAATATCACCTGCAGTACTGTCTGGAAGCGGCCCGCGCAAAGAAGGACTTTTTCTGCGAAATTGCCCTGTCTGACAGTCTTGCAGGCGCCGAAGAGCTGCTGGCTCTGGTAAATGAGCACGAACTCGTCGCTGCGCTTGGCATAAACAACCCGTTTCACTTCGTTTGGCAAAAGGCGAAAGCCTGGCTCCAAGATGAAGCGTTCGGCACACCGCTGACCTATCAATTGTCATTCGGAAACTATTTGCCCAATTGGCACCCTGGGAAGACTATCAAGACTTCTATGACGAAACTCAGATCATGGGTGTAATCGCGCAGGAACTCGGTACACTCTATACGCTCTTGGATACGCGGGTTAGCGAGCTATATGCGCAGGCGCATCATTCCAGCGCGTTACAGATTGAGGGTCCGAATAATGTGCAGATACTGGCCCGCACAACTGCAGGCACAGCCGTCACGTTTCAGCTTGATCTCTTGCAAGATTTTCAGAAATACGAATATCGTGTTGTCGGCGAGAACGGCGTGGTTGAGGTCAGCCTGTTGCCGCAAGCCAGTGCCAGGCGCTACTTGAATGCAACTGGACAATTCGAGCTGATCCACCCGCCTGCAGGCTATACATTTGAAAACGCCTATATCGATGAATTTAGCGCCTTCTTGAATGCACTGGATTCGCGACAAGAGTGGTATCATTCTTTGAGCGATGTTGTCCAGATTCTGCGCTGCCTCGAGGCAGTAAAGCAGAGTAGCCGGAACGGGCAACGTATAGCGATCAGTGGTGCAGGAGCTGAAGAATGAGTCTAGCGGGCAAGACAGCGCTGGTTACCGGCGGCGGACGCGGAATCGGCAAGGGTTGTGCCCTGGCATTGGCGCGCCGTGGCGCGATTGTCGTCATCAACGATCGACCGGGCGGCCCAGACCTGCAAACTACAGTTTCTGAGATTAAGACAATCGGAAGCGATGCCCTGGCAGTTGAGGCCGATGTTTTCAACCGTGTCGGCTGTGAGTCGCTTCTAAGTCAGACGCTGTCGCAGGTAGACGGGGTCGACATACTGGTGAGCAATCCCGCCTACAGCATCCGCGGCAGATTCCTGGACTACGACCCCGACGTCTTCGACCGTGTCCTTCAGTCGACTTTGGTCGCCGGCTTTCATTTGAGTCAGTTGGTCGCCCGCCACATGGTTGAGCGCGGGGTGGGCGGCAAGATGGTCTTCATCTCCAGTGTCCATGCTTCAATTCCACTGCAGAACGCCGTCGCCTACAATGCGGCCAAAGCCGGTCTGAATCACTTGGCGCTGTCGATCGCTCGCGAACTCATTTCCCATAGGATTAATGTCAACGTCATTGAGCCCGGCTGGATTGATACACCGGGCGAACACGAAACTTTCGGCGCCGAATACCTGGAAGAGCAGGGCAGGGCATTGCCCTGGAAGCGGCTGGGAACGCCAGCCGACATCGGCAACGCGGCCGCTTTCCTGTTATCTGACGATGCTGACTATATCACCGGAACCATAACGCGCGTTGACGGCGGCTATATGCACAAGGATGCGTAAAAGCGAATCGCGTCCAGCGAGATATCGGGCGCCCGTGTAACCTGCGATTCAGCGAAACATTGGTACCTTTTGACAGATTGAGGAGACAGTATTCATGAGGAAAAGTAAAGTTTTGGCGAAATGGCGCAACAACGAATTCGCACGTTTCTGTGGGATGGGGCACGTGCTGCCCTTCTTCGTCCGCTACGCCGCGCACTATAAATATGACGGCATCTGGCTTGATCTGGAACATCGCAATTTTGACACCCGTGAAGTCCAGCACTTGCAGGCGCTATGTCATTTGTACGATATCGATTGCATGATACGACCGCCTACCGTGCAGCGCACACGTCTGTACCGTTACCTGGAAGATGGCGCCGCCGGCTTGATGATTCCCTTTGTCTCCGATGCCGAGAAGGCGCGACAAATCGTTGCCGCAATCAAATATCCGCCGCTAGGCAATCGCGGATTCGACGGCGCGGGCCTGGACTGCAATTTTGGCGGCGACAGCTGGAAGCCTAATAGTACCTATATCGCCGATGCCAATCGCGAAACCTTCATCGTCGCCCAGATCGAAACGCCCGAAGCTGTTGCTAATGCGGAAGAAATCGCTGCTGTGCCGGGCATCGACGCTCTCTTCGTAGGGCCGGGCGACTTGGGCTTGCGCCTCGATGCCTATCCTGAAACTGGTATGACCATCGACGAATGTGTCGCGCAGGTGGCGGCAGCGGCGGACAAACACAATAAAGTCTGGGCGAGAACGGCATCGTCGATCGATGAAGTGGACCGCTACCGCCGGCAAGGCTCCAAGATGATTCCCTTCGGCGACGACTTTTCACTGATGAATGTCTTGAAGAATGCCAGCGCCGAACTCGATCAAATGCTGGCTGAATAGAGCAGTCCGGCGGCATCCAAGCGCCTAGCGCGGGAGCCATTCGGCGTATTTGCTTTCGAGCATTCTTTTGCAGGCGTGATACCGCTCATCGCTAAATCCGGGATAGGGCGAAAGCAAGCGCAGTGGCATCTCCTCGAATCCACCCAAGCGCACCCACAGCTTGTCGTAGGCGCCGTCTATCTTGCTTTCTCCTGCCAGTATCTCGAACAGATCCGCAGCATATCGTGGAAGCTCCGCTGCAGCTCCAGCATGCGCGGGTAATCTTTGGCTTGAGCCGCGGCAAAGTAATCTTTCACTCTGTGTGGACTTAGAGAGCCAAATGCCGCCAGCAGCGAACATTCGCCATACAAGCTGCCTTGCAGAAAGTTGCCCTCTCCCAGGAAGTGCTGCAATTCACCCACCTGGCTGACGAGCTCGGCGGCGCGTTTATGCCCGCCACCGGTATTCTTGGTAGCGACCAGATTGGGCACGGCGTCAATGATGGGACGATAATTGATCGCTTCCAGAACCCGTCCTGCCCGCGGCAAGTTATAGTGCAAGAACTGCGCCTCAGGGAATGCCCCGCAGACATCGCTGAAAAAGATCATGACTTCCGCATCGGTCAACCGTCCCCAGGCGGGCAAGGAAATCTGAAACGTGCGGAAGCCACGATCGTAGGCGTATTGCAGTTTCTCCAGCACAATCGCCGTTGACATGCCGATCAAGCCAACCATTGGATGTACATCGTCGCCGCGAGTCTCGTCGTAGAATAGGTCGACGATCTGCTGGAACTGCGCTTGATTCACCGCATAGCCTTCGCCTGCGGCGCCAAAAATGTAAAGGTTATTGAAATGCTGCATCGTACTCTGAATCGAACGTCGGAATTCAGCCTCCAGCAGTTGACCGTTCTCATCCCAGGGTATCTCACAGGAAACCAAAATCGCTTGCGGATAACGCGTGCCCGGTCGGCTCATGACGCCACCTCGCGCTCGGCGTGCAGGGGCAGGTCGCCGGACATGTACTCCTCATGCCAAAGCGCAACCGCCTCCTCGATAAATTGCTCAAGCGGCATGTCGATGTTGTTCTGCGCCATTAATTCGGGCAGCCACTTGGTACCGTAAGCCACATGCTGCCGCTCATCAGCCATGTCGTAGCTGACGTATTGCGCCGACAGCAGATCGCCTGCTGCCTCGTACTTCGCCAGGCTTTCATGACGATGTGGAAAGGCGTGCGCTTCATTGCCGCGCGTGAGCAGGCAATACTGCGTCGCTGCGTCGTACTGACTTCGCCATTCGAATATTTTGATATTCTGAAGCACCGTCGTGTAATCCAGCCCGTGCTGCCTCATCCATTTAATGCCCAACAAGCAATGTCGTGTCTCGTCGTAGCAATGCCGCGCGGAGTCGTAGACGAAGCCCCAAGGCATTTCCGGCGATAGATGAATGATCAGCGCGACAGTTTCCGCCGCCAGCATTTCCTGGCTGTAATTCTCAAACTCGAATTGCCGGCGCGACGCTTCTTCGTCCTTGATCCGCGACTCCGCATCGCCCCAAGCCTCTGCCATTATCGCAAAGCGTTCGTCACGCGCTGCCGTCATCGGTGTTGAAAAGGGCGCTCGGCTGGCAGATTGTGCTGGCTGCTCGCTCCGTTCCGCATCGCCGGTGATGCCGCCGGCGTGGGCGAGAAATTCGGCCACAAAACACTCCCAGTCTCCGACCGGCTGCTCGGCGAATTCCTCTTGCGCCCAAGCAATCTGTTCCTCTTCATCCACCAGGATATGCTTTAGCGCGTACAACGTGGGCGCATCGGGATTGGCGAATGTCTGCTGAATATGCCAGCGATAGGCGTCTACCAGTGCCGGCTTGATGACGCGGAATATGCCCTTCAGAAGACTGCGCTCGTCGGGCGCGTTGATCGCTTCCTTCATCAATTCTTCCAAGGCAGTATCTCCCGGCGGACGAAAAGCTGGCGTCTGCACTTCGCGCAATCGCTGATAAAGGTGCTGAACATGCTGCGCGTCCTCCCACAAGAAGCGTCCCATCGCCAGCTTGTACTCCATGCGGGCAGTCGCCGGCAGCCAAGCTGCCAAAATGCGAATGGTCTCGTATTCGATGAAGCGATAGCGGTTCAGCAGGCGCTTGTTCCGCGCCATGTCGACTTGTTCATCCGGAGTGACGATCTGCATTTCCACGCTCCCTCACCAAGCGGTCCAGCCGCCATCGACCAAGATATTCTGCCCGGTGACATAACTGCCGGCTTCGCTCGCCAGCATCAGGACAACCCCTTTTAGTTCTTCCGGTCTGCCCATCCGCCCCAAGGGAACTTTGGTTTCCAGGCGGGCGATAAAACCCGGATGCGCCTCATCGATAGCTGGCATTTTGGGAAAGGGACCCGGGCTGATGCAATTGACCCGAATATTGTCGCGAGCCCAATAGGCCGCCAAATGGCGCGTCAAGTGTACAAGCCCGCCCTTTAGTCCGTGATAATTCGGCGGGCTGTTGATGCCCAAACCCTCGTAAGCCTCGGGATAACTCGCCACCACTCCGTACATGCTGCCTATGTTGATGATCGAGCCGCCAACCCCGCGCCCTTTCAAGTGCAAAGCCACATCCCGCGCTAGCAAGAAATATGCCGTTACGCCTGTATGATAAGCTTGGTCAAAATCGTCGGCCGTCGCGGTATCAATATCTGCCGGCGGACCGCCATAAGCGTTGTTGACCAGGATGTCGATCTTGCCCATGCGCTCGACGACATCGGCGACGAAGCCCGGTATTGTATCGGTGTCGCCTTGCGAGAATGCCAGTCCAAGATGGCCATCGCCCGGCAAGCTGGCCGCGAAGGCTTCCGCTTGAGCGGCGCGCCGACTGGTGACGACCAAGCGCGCGCCCGCTTCCGCCAGCGCGCGGCTCATCGCCGAGCCCAATCAGCCGGCCGCGCCAGTAACGATGGCGACCTTGCCGCTTCAAGTCCATCAATTCATAAACGCTGCGTTCAGAGGCTTGCATGGCATTCTCCCCAGCTAAGTTTGAGTGGCGAACAATTGCTTCGCATTATTGAAAAAGACATCCTCGATTTGGCTATCGCTCAGGCGCAGCCGCCAGCAAGCCAGGCGCAGACTGCGGAGTGACTCCAAGCCAATCAGCACCGGCTTCAAATGGGTGTGCTTTTGCGCCAAATTCATCTCTTCGGCGTAAAACCAATGAAACGAGTCACCGATGGCGACACAGCGTCCACGTATGTGGCTGACCGGAAAGTCCGAGCCGTAGAGCAGACGCTCATGACCCATGACGTCAATAATCGCCTCGAATGCGCCCGCTTCTGTGACCGCTGATGTATCGAAGTAGACGTTGCCCAAACCTTGCAGGCTCTCAATGCCTTCGATGGTGTGCCAAGGATTAAAGCCGCGCGCCGCATGCGCCAGAATCAGGCGCATTTTCGGATAGCGCTCACAATAGCTTCGGACAGTCTTTTGATTGACCGGGTCAGCCAGGGCACGGTCCCGTACCAAGTGCAAAGTGATTGACAATCCCAACTCATCAGCGACCCGCACCTGTTCCTCCGGCAAATAGGCTTCAATCGGCGCTTGCCAAGTTTTTTCACAGCCGACCGCCATTGTGTGATAGCATTTCAGCCCGAGGAAGTCGCCGGCCTTCGCCCTGTCATAAATGGTCTCCGGCGTCATGTCGGGTGAAATTATCATCTGCGCAAAGTGATTATCCGTCGGCGACCTGTTGACTTCAGCGGCGACAAACTGGTTGTTTTGTTCACGGTCGCCGCCAAATGCCAAGCCAAAGAAAAGACCGCAGCTGTCCGTCCCTTGGGATGAATCCAATCGATATAGTCGTAATAGCTTGCCAGATCCAGGCGCGCAGGCATGCCCCGATAACCGGCGGGCACCTTATCAAAATGCTCATGACAGAATGGGTGAGCATGTGCATCTAAAGATGCGGTCGGGCAGGAAAGGCTCAATCTCGCGCGTGATGAATTCTTTGTCGGCTTCAGTCAGGGACCAGCGCGGCATTCTACGATTCCCAAGCGGCATACAACAGTCGCAGCCAATTGCCGTGCATGATATTCGATATGTCCAGCTCCGTATAACCGCGATTGGTCAGTTTCTCCGGTAATTGCTGCAAATCTATAATCGTATCAAGATCGCAGGGCGATTGCTCCCGGCCAAAGCCTCCGTCAAGGTCAGTGCCGATGGCCGCGTGCCGGCTGTTGCCCGCCAGCTGACAGACATGGTCAATGTGGTCAACAACGTCATCGATGAACACCGCTTCATTGCTGCCCCCACGTACGAAACCAGGCTGCAACATCCAGATATCAAAGGCTGCGCCGACAACGCCATCGCGTTCGAAAATCAGTTTGAGCTGTTCGTCACTGAATTGACGCTGGTGCGGTACCAACGCTCGACAATTGTTATGGCTTGCCAAGACTAATCCATCATAAATCGCCGCCGCTTGCCAGAATGCTTCATCGGAGAAGTGAGTGAGGTCGAGCAGCATGCCCAGCCGCATCATCTCTTGCAGCAAAGGCTTACCCAGTTCGGTCAGACCCAGCTCGGTGCCCGTGCCGCCGGCGTAACGCCCGGGTCCATAATGCGTCGGTCCCAGCAAGCGCAAGCCTGCTTCCCACCACGCCTCCAGTTGCGCCGGATTGTGAATCGGGTCTGCGCTCTCCATGCTGATGACGAAGCCCAGCGGCGGTGTTTCCTGCGGCTCGGCGCCGCGCTTTTCCCAGTTATCCCACTCTTCAATATGCCGGCGAAGGCTAGGCCCGTCTTCCAATATCCGCACATGACCATCCAACTCCAAGCCGCGATAATAGGCCAGCTGGCCATGCGCCATGCCGTACGATTGCGCCTGTGAGCCGTAATCAATGTGGGCGACTTTCTGACCGGTAGAGCGCGCCAGTAAGGTAGCAAAGCTGACGGCGATACGTCCCGCCCGCATCTCAGGTAGCGCAACGGTGCCGTGAGCCCGTCCCTTGCCCGGCGTGGTGACTTCGGTCGCCCTGATTGTATATGCCGACTCCAGCAGATTCCGATTCCACTGCAAGGCATTCATCGACAGATCCAGATGTGCATCGATTATCAACATTTCATTTTCCTCAGTTGGAGTGACTAAAGCGACAAGCGCGCAAAGTGTATATCCATCGAGTGCTGATCGCCAGCATAATAGACGACCATCACATCGCAATTGTCAAGCGTCTCGGCATACGGCACGGCCATATGACCAGATGCTCATGTCATCCAACGTGGCAGCCGTGCCCTCGCCCTTCCGTGCTTCAAGGCGGTCATGAGCGTAAATCCGCACCTCGCTCTGCGGGTCAAAGCGGGATAAGGCATCGGCGGCGACGCGCGCGGGAATTGATCCACTGCCAAAGCGGTCTACCCAAGCCAAAACAATCCGACCGTCAGGCAATACGGCGGGATGCCCGGCTTGGTCGGCGATACCAATGTCTTGCGCTTCCGACCAGGTCTTGCCGGCAGTAGAACTAACGCGGCGGAGTATATTGCGGTAGCGCCCAGCCAAGGTATCGTAGACCCAGGAGAAGCTCACAAGAATGCCGTTTGGCGTGATGCCAGCCCGCTGATCCCAGTTGAAAATCCGCCCATTCGGATCGGAGCCGGCGTCGCTCGGTGCGTCCCAGCTTAGCCCGCCGTCGTAGGAGCGCAAACATACCACCCGTTGAACCCATTTGGACGCGTCATCATATTGCTTATTCGTCTCAACGGTCATCAGCAGCGCGCCATCGTTTAACCGTATCAGCGGATTCGTCAAACTCGGCGGTCCAATATCGGCGGGCAGATCCACCTTGCGCCACGCGCTCCAGGTTATCCCGCCATCGAATGAATCCGCCAGGAAGATGCCCATGGGCAGGCAGCCTTCCGTACGCGGATTAAACAGCGGCTCACCTGTATGCGTCGCGCGGTCGATCCACATCGACGCTGCCAGCAGACGCCCGCCATCCATTTCAGTCAGATAGCAGAGTCGAAATGAACTCGCTGCGCCTTCGACCTGCGCCTGCGGAAAGTTGCTCTCGATACGTGTCCAGCGTCGCCCGCCATCAGTCGAGCGATAAAGCTCGACCCACTCATCAGGGGAATCCTTGTTGCAGCCGCGCCGACAGCTCATCAATAACGCGCCATCGCTTACTTGCAGCAGTACCGGAAAGGTATATACAGCGCGGTCTGTCCCCGGTACGCTCTGGGTAATGACGCCGGAATCGATGATTCTCATCGCGCCTTGCTCATCGCACTAGCCGGCGAAACGGCTCTTTGGTCAAGTCGCTTTCAAGGAGCTGATTCAGGTCGCCACGGTCCAAGCCGGCCTTGATCAAAGCGAATACTTCCGCGGCGCAATTCGCCGTCAGCTCGATATCCTTCGGGGTGTGCGCCAGGGTTGCCTTGAAGCTCATATTGCAATGGATGCCGCGGTGCCATTTCCTGAATGAATATCGTGCTGACAGTGCTGCGCAGGCTTTCGTCCGGCAGATCCAGGCTGATAACCGGATTCCAGAACATGCCACCGCAAGTACCGCCTAGATCCGCATCGCGCATCGCTTGATTCAGGTGGTCTATCAGTGCCGTCCCGATTTGCTCAAATCGTTTCGCAGACTTGCGCCGCCGCAGCTCGCGTATTGTGCTTAGGCTCGCGACCATGCCCAAATTGTCGCTCCAATACGAACTCGAAATAAACAGCGGCTCGCCGGCTCCATCACATCGCGCGACCCGACCACAGCGCCCATCGGGTAGCCGTTGGACATCGCTTTTGCCAGCACGGTCATATCCGGCGTCACACCCACGAATTCTTGCACGCCGCCTATCCGCGGACGAAAGCCACATGAGACTTCGTCAAAGATAAGCACGGAGCTATGTTCCTGCGCCAGTGTCTTCACCCCTTCCAGATAACCAGTCGGCGGCATCTCCGAGCGCATCGGCTCCATCATGATGCCGGCAACTTTTCCGTTATGCGCTTCCAGCAAGGTACGCAGCGCCTCAAGGTCGCCCCAAACAAACGGGATCGCCGTGCCTGCCAACTCCTGCGGCACACCGATCGGCTCGATGCCGGCAAAGGGAAACTCGCCGCTCTCAGGATCTACCAAGTAGTTGGCCGACTGATACCAGTCATGCCAGCCGTGATAGCCGCTGAAGAGAATGAGATTCCGGCCGGTTGACCCATGGGCGATTCGCGCCGCCACCGCATTCGCTTCGCCGCCGCCTTTGGTATAGCGCGCCATCTCTGAGCTGGGAATCACTTCATTGAGCAACTCGGCAAGTTCGATTTCCAAGGCGCTGTTGAGTGTGAATATGCTGCCGCGGTCGATCTGCGCTTTCACCGCATTGTCAACCGCCTCATCTGCATGCCCTAATATGATCGCGCCTACGGCATTAACCCAGTCGACGTACTCATTTTCATCAACATCGATAAAGCGCGCGCCCTTTGCTCGGCTGGCATAAATCGGGCTGTTGCCGTGCGCGAATTGGCTTGACCGCCGGCTTATCAACTGGGTCCGCCCGGGGATGAGCGCTTCCGCGCGCTGGTATATCTCCAATGACCGCGCGACGCGCTGTCCATTTCGCATATGAGTCTCCGTTGCTCTGTCGCTGGTTTTGTCTACGCCAATGGGCAAAGTGGCAATTTACCAGACCAGACCGCGAGCGGCGACATCCCAGACCACTTCAATGTCGTTGCCGCGTACGCCGTAAAGCTGATTGTGCAGGTTCGTCACCACGCAGGTATGTACCGGAATGATATGAATGATGTCGCCCACGGCCGGCACCGTATCGCAGGCAGTAAAGTCCACATATCCGTGCTCTTCGTTGACTTGATGCAGCCGGGCAGCCGGGTACTCAACGATGTAGCCGAAGCATCCATCCATCGTTTCAGATTGGATCGACTTGCTGCCGCTATCCAGGATGACGCGGCTTGGCTCATTGGCGCTAACCACGGTCGCCCGCACCCGCATCGCGCAATTCTCAAAACTGGTATAGCCCGCGCTGACGCTGTTCCAATCCCAAAACACATAGGTACCCACGCGCATCTCGGTCAATTCTGGCAACAAGTGCGAGTCTCTTATGGCGCCGCTTCCGCCGCCGCTGACGGTCTCGACAGCGATACCGGCTGCTTGTAGCAGTGCTAGCATCTCAAGCAATCGCGGACGTACCGCAGCATCAGACGGATAAATCATCACTCCGGCAAAGCGAAGATTATCGGTCGCCTCTATTTGTCGTGCCAGCTCAAGCGCCGCTTCGGGCGTAGTGCCAGTGCGCGCGCCGAGCGAGACCAACTCTACCAGCATGCTGATGGTCGAGCCAACTTCTTGAACAGCTCCGGCGATGCCGTCGATCACCGACTTGCTGTCGACCGTGACTGTTACATTGGCTTGTTTCGCCAATGCAGCCAGGCGCCGCGTCTTGCGCTTGCCGACTATGTTATAGGGTATTTGAATGTCATCGAAACTGGCGGCGACGAAGACTTCCGCCTCGCTGACTTTCTGACAGGCGATGCCCACAGCGCCCGCCTCAAGTTGCCTGCGCGCGATATCGGGAATCTTATGCGTCTTGATATGCGGCCGGAAGTTAATACCTATTTCGTCGCAGCGCTTTTGCATCGCAGTGATGTTCTTTTCCATCAGGTCGAGGTCGATGAGGACGCTCGGGGTTTCCAAGTCCTGAATCGTCTCAAATGTCATATTTCCTCTTTCGAATGCTAAGTCACAAAAATATCCACGCGAGCATAACCGACGGACGGGCAGGCGGCAAATGTCAGCGAAGAGCCCCGCGAAAATTGACACTGTTATTGCCCCGCGCTAAACTCTTGCGGACGGCCAAGCGGGAAGCCAATAGGCTGTTGGTCACTGTACAAAAATATCAATGATGTGGCGCAGAATACGCTCGTATATGCGTTACAGAATAGTTGGCGGTTGATGTTAAATTATTTCATAAGACGCTTGCTATATATGGCCATTGTGCTTTTCCTCGTCTCGATCCTGTCGTTTTATATTATCAACCTGCCGCCGGGAAGTTGGATCGAGAATTACGAGCTCGAGCTTGAGGCCTCCGGCGATATCGTCGACCAGGCAGAGCTCGACTTTCTGGTCAAACGCTATGGCCTCGATAGTCCACTGCATGAACAGTACCTGCGCTGGATCGTGCCCTTGATCACTGAAGGTGATTTCGGTCAGTCATTTGAATGGGGCCAGCCGGTCTGGCCGCTGATAAATGAACGCCTCTTCCTGACCATGACCATCTCACTCGCGTCGATCATCTTTGTCTACGTCGTTTCTGTGCCCATCGCCCTCTACTCAGCGATTAACCAGTACTCTATCGGCGATTACTTTTTTTCTTTCCTGGGCTTGATCGGCTTGGCGACGCCAAATTTCCTGATCGCGCTCGTTTTTATGATCATCATGCTGCGCGTCTTCGGTGTGACGCCGGGTGGTCTCTTCTCGCCCGAATACTTGCGCGCGCCCTGGAGCCTGGCGAAGTTCGGCGATATGTTGAATCACTTACCGGTTCCAGTGGTGGTCATCGGCACCGCCGGTACAGCCGGGTTGATACGTATATTGCGCGCGCAATTGCTGGATGAATTCCAAAAGCAATATGTCATTACCGCGCGTTCCAAGGGCTTGCGCGAGCGCTTTCTCATCATCAAATATCCCCTCCGCATGGCCTTCAATCCGATAGTCAGCAATATCGGCAGCCTGCTGCCGCAGATAGTTTCCGGCTCAGCCATCGTCTCCATCGTCCTTGGTCTGCCAACCACCGGTCCTTTGCTCTTGCGAGCATTAATCGCACAGGACACCTACGCCGCCGCCAGTATGCTCTTGATGCTTAGCGTGCTGACAGTCTTCGGCGTATTCCTGTCGGACTTGCTGCTTTTGTGGCTCGATCCTCGCATACGCTACGAGAAGGGCAACTAATGACGGTCGCGCCTGTTGGCGAAGGTCTTTCCCACCGCGCTGATGATCCGCTGCACTACGAGATTCTCTCGCAGCGACAGTTGATCTGGCGGAAATTCAGACGGCATCGCGTTGCCTATTTCTGTTGGGTCTTCCTGACGCTGTTTTACGTGCTCGCTGTCTTCGCGGAATTCTTTGCTCCGTATGGACCCTTCGCCCGCGATACAGATTTTCTCTACGCGCCGCCAACTCCGATTCACTTTACTGATGAGGCAGGCAATTTTCATTTTCGCCCCTTCGTATACAAAATCGGCAATGTGTTGAGTCTCGAGACCTTTCAGCGCACTTATGTCGAAGACCCCAGCGAGAAGTTCTTTGTACAATTCTTCGTGAAGGGAGAACCCTATCGCTTGCTCGGCTTCATCGAGACCGATATCCACCTCTTCGGCGTTGATGACGCCGCGGTAATCTTTTTGTCCGGCACCGATGGGCTTGGGCGAGATCTATTGAGCCGCATGTTGCTCGGCGCTCGCACGTCGCTGTTTGTAGGTTTACTCGGTTTATCGATCGGTTTTGTACTTGGCTTGATCTTCGGTGGCATATCCGGCTATTACGGCGGTAGCGCCGATATGCTGATTCAGCGGATGATTGAATTCCTGCAATCGCTGCCGACGCTGCCTTTGTGGATGGCGTTAGCGGCGCTGGTGCCGCCCGAGTGGACGCAGATTCAAGTTTACTTCGGCATTTCACTGGTATTGGCGACGGTTGGCTGGACCGGCTTGGCACGTGTCGTACGCGGTAAACTGATCAGCCTGCGCGAAGAAGACTACGTGCTCGCCGCCAAACTCTCCGGCTTGAGAGAAGGCGCGATCATCATTCGTCATCTCTTGCCCGGTTTTCTCAGCTATTTGATCGTGCATCTGACGCTCGCAATACCGCACATGATCCTGGGCGAGACGGCACTAAGTTTCCTTGGCTTGGGCATACAGCCGCCGGCAGTCAGCTTGGGCACATTGCTGCAAGATTCGCAAAACGTACAGACTGTAACGATAAACCCCTGGCTGCTGTATCCGGGCGCGGTTGTGGTCGTGATAGTCATCGCGTTCAATTTTCTGGGCGATGGTCTGCGTGATGCCGCCGACCCTTACAAACACATTTAGGGCAACTCAATGAGCGACATGCTGCTGCAAGTGGACAACCTCAAGACGCATCTTCCCCTGGAAGAGGGTCTGCTCAAGGCCGTCGATGGCATCAGCTTCAGCATCCGGCGCGGCGAGACCATGGGGCTTGTCGGCGAGTCCGGCTGCGGCAAAAGCATGGCGGTCAACGCCATCATGCGCTTGGCGCCCAATTTCGCCGAGATTTCAGGCTCGGTGACATACTTCCCCGCCGACGGAGAGCCAGTCAACATCACAAAACTTGATGCCTTTGGTCCCGAGATTCGCGCGATACGCGGCGGCGAAATCTCCATGATTTTCCAGGAGCCCATGACATCCTTTTCTCCCCTGCACACCATCGGCAATCAGATTATCGAAGCCATTCGTGTGCATCGGACGCAGGACAAAAAGGAGGCGCAGAAGATAGCCATCGACTTGCTCCAGCGGGTGGGCATGTCCAATCCAGCGCAGCGCCTGAGCGAATATCCGCATCAGCTCTCCGGCGGAATGCGGCAGCGCGCCATGATCGCTATGGCGCTGTCATGCGAGCCTTCGTTATTGATTGCGGATGAGCCGACAACGGCATTGGACGTCACGGTGCAGGCACAAGTCTTGCAACTCATGCGCGACTTGCAGCATGAATTCGGCATGTCAATCCTCTACATCACCCACGACCTCGGTGTGATCGCCCGCATGGTGCAGGTGGTGGCGGTCATGTATCTGGGCAGAATCGTCGAATTCACGGATGTGGACAGCCTCTTTTACAATTCAAAACATCCTTACACCTCAGCGCTAATCAAATCGATTCCGAAAATCGGCAAGAAATCGCGTACACGCCTGGAATCGGTTCGTGGCGCCGTACCGGTACCCATCAATCGACCGGCCGGCTGCGGATTTTACCCTCGCTGCTCCGTCGCGATTGACGGTCTATGCAACCGCGTCGATCCGCCGCTTATTCAAATCGAAGACAATCACGCGGTCGCCTGTTTTGTCTATCCAGAAGTGGCGGATGCAGTCGGCGAGACCTTGCCAGATGGCGTTTCACATGCAATCTAACGAAGTCATCTTGCGCGTTAAGTCGCTGAAAAAGTACTTTCCCATTGAGAAAGGCTTGCTGCG
This sequence comes from Phototrophicaceae bacterium, assembly GCA_965223515.1. Lineage (GTDB taxonomy): Bacteria > Chloroflexota > Anaerolineae > Aggregatilineales > Phototrophicaceae > UBA6055. The sequence goes on along the minus strand of CBDCWK010000002.1, from coordinate 1,497,825 downwards.
CCGGCAGGTCGGCCAGGTCAAAGCTGTTGACGATGTCAGCTTCGAGATCAGAAAGGGTGAAGTGCTAGGATTGGTCGGCGAATCCGGCTGCGGCAAGACTACACTCGGTCGCTGCGTCTTGCGCGCCATTGAACCCTCCGCAGGTGAAATCTACCTGAGCACGGCTGGCGGCGAGACTATCGAGATTACCAGCCTGGACAAGCAAGAACTTCGCGTGCTGCGCAAGGAAATGCAGATGGTATTTCAAGATCCGTTCTCTTCACTCTCCCCCCGTATGACTGTACTGGACATAATTGGAGAACCACTCTGGGCGCAAGGCATTCGCGGAAAGGAAATGGAGCGCGCGGTCAAGGAATTGGCTGCGCTGGTCGGCTTGAATAGTGGACATCTCAATCGCTATCCCAACGCATTCAGCGGCGGTCAGCGACAGCGCATCGGCATCGCCCGCGCTTTGGCAACGCACCCCGCTCTGATCGTCGCGGACGAACCGGTGTCTGCTCTCGACGTCTCCATTCAGGCGCAGATACTGAACTTGCTGCAGGAATTGCAGGAGAAGCTCGGCTTGACCTATCTCTTCATCGCGCATGACCTCAGCGTAGTGGAACATATTGCCGATCGCGTCGCCGTCATGTACGTTGGCAAAATCATCGAACTCGCTGATACGGAAGAGCTGTATTTAAGTCCGAAGCACCCCTACACCGAGGCGCTGCTGTCCGCCGTGCCCAAACCGGATCCTCGCTACGAGGAGAGTCAAATTATCTTGAGAGGCGAGGTCGCCAATCCCGCTGATCCACCAAGCGGCTGTTATTTTCATCCGCGCTGCAACTATGCCCAAGACCGCTGCAAGCAGGAGGCGCCCGTATTGCAAGAAGTTGTTCCTGGGCATTTCGCCGCGTGCCACTTTGCCGACGAATTGCAGTTGACCGGCGTAGCGGTATGACGTGATAATGACGCCGGCGACAGGAGTGCAACGCGCCGCGATTCAAGCGCGTCACCCAAGCGAAACAATAGAGCAGAAAGGAGTAGCAAACGCAGATCAGATCAAGTCTAGTTTCCAATTTACCTATCTTAAGTAATCAGGAGCAAAGAATGATGTCAAGATTTAACTATCGAATCTCATTGTGCATACTGCTTGTACTGGCCATGGCGCTTGCCTCGTTTGCGGTCGGCGCGCAGGAAGCCGGCTACTCACCGGCGGACAATTTCAGGACCTGGTCGCTGGACGATTACGAAGCGGCAACCGGGAATATGATCGGCATGTTCAACGAAGCGCCAATGCTGGCGGAAATCGTCGCCGCGGGCGACTTGCCAGCTGTAGAAGACCGCCTGCCGGACCGCGGCGATATCATGGTCGTTCAGCCGCGCGAAGACATTGGCACGTACGGTGGCGAGATCACCTTCAACGCGACCAATCCAACATCTTTTGGCAATACCGGTTTCTCCGCCTGGGATCAACATCTAACCGGCTTTTCCACCAATTGGGAGATTGTCTTCCCAGAAGTCGCCAAGAGTATCGATTTGTCGGACGACTTGACCGTCGCCACAATCACCTTGCGCAGCGGCATGAAGTGGAGCGATGGCACGCCGGTCACCGCAGACGATGTGATGTTCTGGTACAACGACATCATGCTTCATCCAGATCTGCCCAATATGTCCAATGCGCTAAAGCCTGGCGGAACGGCGATCGTGGTCGAGAAGGTTGATGATGTCACTGTCACCTTCACCGCCGCCCAAGCTAATCCGGCGTTGCCTATCGTTGTTGCTCGCAGCGGTCAAGGCTTCCCGCTGGCACCACGCCACTATCTGGAAAACTGGCACGCCGACTATAACGAAGACGCGCAAGCGTTGGCTGAATCCGAAGGTTTCGATACCTGGGCCGGCGCCTTCCAATTCCATATGAACGGTCAAACCGGTCAGAACGACTTCGATCCTGATTTGCCAGTCGTAAAGCCCTGGACGCTCGATCAAGTAGACGATTTTGGCAACAAGTTCTACGTCCGCAATCCTTACTACTGGAAGGTCGATACCGAGGGTAATCAATTGCCTTATATCGATCGACAGGTGCGCTTGCTCTTGGGCGAGGCCGAGGTGGTCATTCTCAACGTGCAAGCCGGTTCCATCGACTACGGCTTCTATAACCTCGAAGTGAGCGACCTGCCAGTGCTGAAGGCTGGCGAAGCGGATGGCGACTACACTACGATCCTCTGGCCCGCCGACCAGGGCGCGATGAGCAAATACCAGTTCAATATCACGGTCAGCGACCCGGTACTGAACGAAATCTTCAACGACTTGCGCTTCCGCCAGGCAATGTCTCTCGCCGTTAACCGCGATGAAATTAACGAAGTGCTCTTCTTCGGTCAAGCTGTTGCGCGGCAGTGGGGCGTGTCTTCCGCCTCCGCCTTCTACGAAGACTGGATGGGATCGCACTATGCCGCTTACGATCCCGACCAAGCCAATGCGCTGCTGGACGAAATGGGCTTGGCCATGGGCGATGACGGCGTTCGCATGCGTCCGGATGGTCAGCCGCTGGCAATCGTACTCTGGGATGCCATCAACCGGATCCCCATGTCCGAATTGGTAGCGGAGTACTGGGAAGATGTCGGCGTCGATGTGGAAATCAACCCCAGCACGCGCGAAGCCTTCAAGCAGGCGCTGCTGGCCAACGAAGTCCACGCCTCGACCTGGTTCGCCGATGTCGTCTCGGAAAAGGACATGTATCAGCGGCCGATCTGGTTGCGTCCGCCCTACGGCATTGACTCTACACCGGTCGGTGGCGGGCTTGCCTGGCGCCAGTGGTGGCTCTCCGGCGGTGAAGAAGGCGAAGAACCGCCCGAGTACCAGAAGGAACAGATGCGGCTCGTGGACGAATGGCAACTTACCCAGATCGGTTCCGAACGTTACCTTGAGCTTGGTACGCTATTGGTCGCCAACACGGTCAGGAATATCTACCACATCGGTCCGGTAGGCGAGGCGCCTGAGGTCTTCATCCGCTCCAACCGCCTGCGCAACTTTACTCCGGTAGAAGGTGTCGTCTACATCAGTCATCTCGAAAGCGGCCACTCCGATCAGTGGTACGTTAGCGAGTAGTTCAGAATAGTTTGTAGTGAATGGGTTCGTGCCGCGCGCACGGACCCATCTTTTTGTGGTTTGCTATTTGTCGCGTCTTAATATGACCCGGCGCTCGTGTGCGCCGCAATATCATCCAACCAAAGCGAGTAAGAAATGAATTGGTCTCAGATAAAGTATCAGCCTGAGCGGACGAAGACCTACCTTGGCAGCCCAAGCATCGTCCGTCTTGCCGACGGCGCATTGCTTGCCTCACACGATTATTTTGGCTTGGCTGGCTGCCCGAAAAACCACGAAGGCGAAGAAAGTCTGACGAGCATCTACCGTTCCGAAGACAATGGCGAGACCTGGTCAAACATAACGCACATCATGAATTGCTATTGGAGCAGCCTTTTCCGGCACGATGGCGCGGTCTACATTCTGGGTACTTCGCAGCAGTATGGCTCCATCGTCATCCGGCGAAGCACCGATGGCGGCTTCACCTGGACGCACCCGGCTGACGAATCGAGCGGTTTTCTCTTCCGCGGCGGTTACTATCACGACCCTCCCAACTACCATTGCGGACCGATGCCGGTAGTCGAACATGAAGGCCGGCTGTATCGCGCTATTGAAGACTGCGATCCGCCGGGGTGGGGCAACTTTCAAGCCGGTGTGATCTCAGCGCCGGTTGATGCTGACCTGCTAGACGCCGCCAACTGGACAATGAGCAACAAGCTACCATTCAATCCGGACTGGATACCTTCCACGTGGGAAACGTCGCAAGCGAAGGAACCGGGTTGGCGCGAAGGCAATGTTGTCGTGGCGCCCGACGGGCAGCTCTGGAACATCATGACCTTCGAAGCCGGCGCGATCTTGGACGAAAAATGCCCGCGACTTCACATCTCTGACTCCGGCAAATCGCTTTCATTTGATGCGCAAACCGGTTACATCGACTTCCCCGGCGCCAAGGCAAAATTCACCATTCGCCGTGATCCACAAACCGGCAAGTATTTGTCTTTAGTCAACAGCCTGGCGGATAGGGACCTTTTGCGTCAATTGGCGGACGACCTGTCATCCCAGCGTTATCGTAGCAGACATCCGATGCGCCAACGCAATGTTTTGTCACTGACTGTCTCCGACGACCTATGGAGCTGGCGAACGACAAAGACACTGATCCGAGATAACACCGGCTTGATGCCCGAGGCGTCGATCATGCTGACCGGCTTTCAATATGTCGACTGGCAGATTGACGGGGATGATCTGATCTATGTCGTTCGCACCGCCTATCGTGGCGCGCGCAATTTTCATGACTCCAATCAAATCATATTCAGTGTGGTCAAGAACTTCCGTGAGCTACTCCAATAAAGGAATCCATTACCGATGACTTGGCATGAAGTCAAATACCAGCCTGAACTGACAAAGACCTACCTGGGCAGTCCCAGTATCTTGCGCTTGCCCGACGGTGTCTTGCTAGCATCGCACGACTACTTTGGATTAAGGGGCTGCCCAAAGAATCACGAAGCCGAAGAGAGCCTGACGAGCATCTACCGTTCGGAAGATGACGGCATCACCTGGGTCAACATCACGCATATCATGAATTGCTATTGGAGCAGCCTGTTCTCTCATCGGGGCAGCATATATATTCTCGGCACATCCCAACAATATGGTTCTATTTTCATCAGACGCAGCGATGACGGCGGCGACACTTGGACGCACCCGGCTGATGAGAGCAGCGGCTTGCTCTTCCCCGGAGGACCGTTTCGCGTAGCGCCCAATTTCCATTGCGCGCCAGTCCCCGTCTTGGAACACGATGGAAGACTGTATAAGGCTTTCGAAGATGCCGATCCGCCGGTGCACGGACCCAGTTTTCATTCATGTGTCGTATCCGCCCCGGTTGATGCCGATCTCTTAGTCGCAAAAAATTGGACGATCAGCAACAAGATTCCCTTCAATCCAGCGTGGATTCCGCAAGATTGGCAGGCGCCGGCACGCCCGTGCTGGCTGGAGGGCAATATCGTTGTATCGCCAGATGGCGACTTGTGGAATGTCTTACGGCTGAATGCCCGCCCAATGGTCAATCGAGCGGTGATAGTAAATGTCGAAGACGGCGGCTCTCAGATTTCATTTGATCCCGATACGGGCTTCATCGACTTTCCTGGTGGCGGCTCAAAGTTTACCATCCGCCACGATAAACAAACCGGCCTGTACCTTTCGCTCGTGAACAACGTGACCAATCCAGACTGGCCTAGCCAGCGAAATATCTTGTCGCTTAGTGCCTCAATTGATCTGGTCAATTGGCGCATCGCCACGACCCTGATGCAAGATCAAAGCGGCTTGACGCCAGAAGACTCGGCGCGCCTCACCGGCTTTCAATACGTCGATTGGCAATTTGATGGCGACGATATCATTTACTTGGTGCGCACCGCCTACCGTGGCGCTATTCGCTATCACGATTCCAACCGGATCATATTTCGCAAGCTGACCGACTTTCGCGCGCTCTTATGACCCGGCTGCAATGCTGCTAGTTGAATTGTAGCTGTCTAAATATTTACCAACCGCGCTTGCCGAGAATCACCTGCTCTGGCGTCACATTGATACCTACCATCGCCTCGCCAAGATTTCGGCTGACATCGGCCAGTATCTTTGCATCTGTAAAGTGAGTTACGGCTTTGACAATCGCCTTCGCCCGTTTTTCCGGACTGCCGCTTTTGAAGATTCCGCTTCCCACAAATACGCCGTCTACGCCCAACTGCATCATCAGCGCGGCATCAGCCGGCGTCGCCACACCGCCAGCCGCGAAGTTTACCACTGGCAAGCGGCCCAGTTCCGCCGTTTCCTTGACCAATTCGTAAGGCGCGCGAATATCTTTGGCGAAGGTATAGAGCTCATCCTCATCCATACAGCTTATCTGCCGGATTTCGCCGTTGACTGAACGAGCATGCCGCACCGCTTCTACCACATCGCCAGTGCCAGCCTCGCCTTTCGTCCGCATCATCGCAGCTCCTTCGTTTATGCGCCGCAGCGCTTCGCCCAGATTGCGGCAGCCACAGACGAATGGCACAGAAAACTTCCACTTGTTAATGTGGTATTCTTCATCAGCTGGCGTCAAGACTTCGCTTTCATCGATATAGTCGACGCCCAGCGCCTCCAATATCTGCGCCTCGACAAAGTGGCCGATACGCGCCTTTGCCATCACGGGAATCGAAACGGCATTGATAATCCCATCGATCATATCGGGATCGCTCATACGCGCCACGCCACCCTGTACGCGTATATCGGCCGGCACTCGTTCAAGCGCCATAACCGCTACTGCGCCGGCGTCCTCAGCAATCCGCGCCTGCTCCGGCGTCACCACATCCATGATTACGCCACCCTTGAGCATCTGCGCCAAGCCGCGCTTGACCTTATCCGTGCCTTTCTCGCTGCCGTTCTGCTGATGTCCGTTAGTTGCCATGTCCAGCCCCCGATTGATTGCGATTCTCACTGACATCTATCCTATGGCAAAGCAAGTGAATTCTGTATGTCCAATGCAGTCCATTCAGTCCACTCTGCTTGCCGCAAAAGTGAACGTTTGACTGGCGTCAATTGGCAACGTTAAACTTGCAATTGTCGCTGCCGGAGAATCAGAGTACAGGGGAGGAAAGCATGGAGCGCGAAGCCATCCACATCGACACCATTCGACCGGGCTACGCCGCCGCCCTAGAGCAATTGCAGCGCGATTGTTTCCCCACGCTTGGCGACAATGAATTGATGCGAGAAGAACACTTCCTAAATCACTGCCGTCTTTTCCCCGAAGGCAATTTCGTGGCAATTCACCATGACCGCATCATCGGTTTGGGGTCGGGCTTCCTTATCGACTTTGATTTCGAATACGCCCAGCACAGCTTTCAGGAGATTATCGACAACGGCTTTTACAGCCACCATGACCCGAACGGCGATTGGTACTATGGCGGCGACATCAGTGTGCATCCGGCTTTTCGTCGGCGCGGCGTCGGTTCGCTGTTGTATAGAGCCCGCATGGATGTCGTCAAACGGCTGAACCGCCGCGGTATCGTCGCGGGCGGGCTCATACCCGGTTTCGCCGACTATAAGGCAGATATGGCACCTCAAGCATATGTGGACAAAGTCGTCGCCGGCGAACTCTACGACAGTACGCTGTCGTTCCAGCTAGGTCGCGGCTTTGCAGTGCGCGGCATGCTGCAGGACTACATAAAGGACGAAGCCTCTGATAATTGGGCCACGCTTATCGTGTGGGATAATCCGTCCTACCGACCAGACTAACTCCCAACAGGCTCTATCCAGTAGAATTCGCCCTGTCCTTCGGCGATCCAGCCGGTTACCTGATCGAACTGAACGGGATACCAGCGTAATCCCGACATGCCGCACTGTGGCAGTCCGGTGATGAGAATGTCGTCACCTTCCACCACCGCCCAGACCACCTGCGTATTAGTCGTTCCGGCGCCATCGCGGATATTGACTGTGCGGTCTCCATTTACCGTTGCTGTCATGTTAGCTGTCAGGCGCGTCGGCGGACTATCTGAACAGGCGACATGATACAGTAGCCAATGTTCGCCAAAATCACCTTCCGCCGTCCAACCTGCGATGTCGTCGTTACGCACGGCATACCAGTTGTATCCGTCCGCGCAGACCGGTCCCACCTCTATCGAGACTGCCGTGCCTTCCAAGATACTGCCAAGCGCCTCAGCATTCACGGATGCCGCATCGCGGACTCGCAGAGTCAAGTCCGGCCCTACGATCGCTTGTTGCCCCGGGCTTAAGAGAGGTAGCAGACCGCAACTAATCGACGCGGACGATAAGGACGGAGCACCCATAATCACCCCGGTAGTCACCCACTCGGTTGCAGCCCACACAACGCTGACCGGCTGTGGAATGGGGAAGGCTCGCCGGTGGCTTGCGTCGCTCGCGAGGGCGCGATGACTCTCGGTCGCGCGGAATTGCCAATTGATGATGTGGTCGCCGCCGTGCCAGGCTACTTGCGTCCCATCGGGGGACAATGCCGGCAGGTAATTCCTGTTGACGCGTGCGCTTTGATAGCCGGTATTGAAGAGATTCGCGCCGGTTGTGGCGTACCAGTGTATATCCCAGTCGCCCCTCTCGTTGGCGACCGACGCCGGGATGAGCTGCAATGCGCCTGATATCGACCGATTCTTCAGTCGCGGCGGGTCGGCGAGCCGCAAGCGCGAACCATCATATGGATTCAGGATCTCCCAATAGTCCCTAATCTGGAGCGCTACAAGCTCAATGCCCAGATGATCCACCCACACGAAGTCTCGCACCGTGTTGTTTCGGTTCGTATTCAATTTTAGGTCATACGTTGTCGTTGCGCCTGTGGCCCCATCAATGAATTCAATGAATAAGGCAGGCGTCTGGCTGTCGCCGACGTATTCGAAGAGCAAGCGCGCGATTCCACCCGCTCCCCAGCGCAGGCGCGGCATCCGAATATTGCTGTCTTGAAAGCCCAAGTTGACAGCGTCGACCAGAATGGACGTCGCGCCTGTTGCGATATCGTGCACCTGTAAGGCTGCTCTATCTAGCGCCTGCGTACTCGGATCCAGTTGCAGCCAGGCAAGTTGCCGGCTATCAGGTGACCAGATCGGTAGCGATCGCAAGTATCCCGCGGCGCTCGCGCCAGCCTGATCGGCGACGAGCGTGAAGCTCTCAGTAGCGATATCCATCAACCAGATATCCGCCGGTGCCGTGCCGTCAGTCTGCGTTGCAGTTCCGGCATTGTATTGGGCAACAAATTCAGCCGTAGTCGATAGATAGGCGAGCTTGCTACCATCCGGCGAAAGTATGGGACCGCCATTGTAGCCCCAGTCTGTCAGCTGTGACGCCGTGTTGTCCGCCAAGTTGAACTTCCACAAATCGCCTTGCTTGAAGGCATAAACAGGTTGACTCGAGGGCTGAGCAAGAACGCCGCTCACGAGCAGCAGTAGGCTGCAGAACATTAATGCCAATCGAAGCCTTTTCAACGTATTCTGCCCTCATAACTTGCTACGTCAATTGAGGCGGAAGAGCCAGCAGAGAGATTAATGGCTTGAGTCAATTCAGTCATAAGAATGCTCACTATAGGGAGAAGGAAAGGTCACACTGTCTGAATGCGAGATGACCAAATCACCCGCGCCGCGATCAGTGTCCCGCCGATATTCGCGGTCAGGTCGATCCACGAGGCATGCCGATCGAGCGTGTACGTTTGCAGAAACTCTGTCGCCGTCCCGAGAACTATTGCGATCAGGCAGGCTATGAAAAGATTCTTCCGCGGCTTGATATCGCGCGGGAGAGCCCAATACCAGCACAAGCAGGTCGCGGCAAAAGCCAGCAAATGCAGCGTGCTAAAGGCGAATTCGCGCGCGAGCGTGTTGTCTCCCCGCGGCAGGCCCAGGTCGATCACCGGATCCGCTTCGCCCTGAAGAAGCAGCAAAGTCAGCAGGGCGGACCAGCAGAGCGCCAATAACAGTCGCAACGGAGCCAATTGCATGGCAGTTGACAGTCGATCCATCGTCACCTATCTCGATCCGGCCTATACTCGATATTCAGCTTAGCAAACTGAGGAATTCCTGGTCAAGCGATAGGGACATGGCGTAGCGGAATCGTCAGGTCGCTAATTGCTCGATTTCACCAAGAAGATACTCGACCATTGTCAGCACGTCCATGCCATGAGCGAATTCGCGGGCGTCGTAAACTACACGCGGACAGATCCGACTCTCCAACTCGGAGAACATCTCTTCAACCGTGTCACTCACATTCGAGCTCAAATCAGACTGCTGCAAGAGAAAGGCCAAGATATCGACCGCGGTCTCTGTCATAGCGCGCTCAAGACAGCCTTCCGCTAGGACTGCCATCGCCATGTAGACTTGCTGCCGGTTTTCAGTGGAATCGCCTGAGCTGTAAACTGATTGCATCGCTGCCAGAGGCGAGACGTCAACTTTGCTACGTAGCATCTCAGCCACTTGCCGGGCGCCGCCACCACCAGCCAGCGGTCTTGCGTTCTCCATGTTTCAGCTTTCTGTCCAGCCAGAGCCCCAAGCGCCGCCAGCGGTTGCCGAGCATCCAGCGCAACAGGCGATTTATGACCCTGGAAAAGTCGCGGTTGTACGGACAGACGCGGATGCAGATTGAGCAATCTGTACCTTGATTCGCCCAAAACTTGAAGCATTGCTTGGCATTGATCGTCCACTTCTTGACGCCCTTGAGATGCGAAATGCCATCATGAGTATCGAAGTTAGGCTCGGCGAACGAGATGGCTTTGACCGGGCAAGCAGTGCTGCAACGCTGGCACATATTGCAAGTCTCGGTGACGCCAAAGTCGATGGGCTCGTCAGCGACCAATGGCAAATCGGTGAAGATCTTGGCGATTCTTACTCTTGGTCCAAACTCCGGTGTAATCAGCAGACCGTGGCGGCCGTATTGCCCCAAGCCGGCTTGAAGCGCCAGCGGAATCGACAGCGCCGTATCGTTCAAGCTGGCAACCGCGCGAAACCCCAGGTTGCGGATGTACTGTGTGATCGACAGCACGGCGATAATATCGCGGCTGTAGCCCTGTCCCGTGGCGGCGCCGCTCAATGCCGAGGGGACCGTCTCTATTGTCTCCTGATCCATCTCATTGACGATGACGACCGCATGCGTCAAATCGTCCGGCAAGTCCATCGGCTTTGCCATTAACTTCTGGCGACTATAGTTGTGCGTGTAAATCCAGCGCTCATCGAATTCGCAGATGCCGATCGCATCGGCGCCGAGGAACCGGCCCGCCCGCTTGAGCTCGACTGAATTTACGTCAGGAGACGCATCGGTCTTCCTGGTCGCGCCTTCGCGAAACATGGTATAGCTATCGAGGAAGCCTTCCTTGCGATCCCCTGACATTTCCAGCAGATCCGAGGTGAAATCAGCAATATACCAGGCGGCATTGCGCAGCGCGTAATCGCGATGCTGAAAGCCCTCAACCTTGCGGAACTGCGCGAGGTCGGTGAAATAAGATTCAAAAAACTTGTTCGCCCGCTCCGAACGTACCTCGTCATCCCATACGGCGCGGTTGAACATGTCATATTTCTGATTAAAGCGCTCAAAATCTGCCGTCACCTCAAAGCCAGTCTTGGCATCCACCGGCTTGTGACAGGTGCAAGTCGAGCATTGGCAAGTCTTTTGCAAGGTAGGGCTGACCATATTGCGCTCGCTGACCAAGCAGGATCGGTCTGCCGATCTTACCACTTAATCAATTGCCTTGCTACGCAATATGGGCGGCGCCTTACGGGCGGCAGCGCTAATCTGATCAGCGATCGAGTACTGTCGTGCTGGAATCGTACCAGACGGCCTTCACTGTTTGTCCGATCTGGAAGGCGGCGGCATCCCGATTATTGATGTTCTGCATGCGCGCCACTAGCTCAATCTCATCGCCTATCTGCAGCGTATAACGAGTATCCGTGCCAATGTACTGGCTGTCAGCCACCACCGCATCGAGAGCAGTTACGCTCTCGCCATCCAACTCAGCCGCGCCATCCGTGGAAGAAATGCCGATCCGTTCAGGCCGTATCGCCACTGTGACTTCCTTTGCATTACTAGCCAGCGCGTAAGCCAGTTGCGCTCTGATGACCGTCCCATCCGCCAGCTTGACCTGCCCATATCCGGCGGCGTCGCGTTCCACCAGCCAGCCGGCGATGAAGTTCGTCTCGCCGATGAAATCAGCCACGAAGTGCGTCTCGGGATGTTCGTAGATTTCTTTTGGTGTACCGACTTGCAGCATCTTGCCTTCATTCATCACCGCAATACGATCCGCCATGGTGATGGCTTCTTCCTGGTCGTGCGTCACGTAGATGAAGGTGATGCCCACATCGCGCTGCAGCGCCTTCAATTCAAATTGCATATTCTTGCGCAGCTTGAGATCAAGCGCCCCTAGCGGTTCATCGAGCAGCAGCACCGCCGGCTGCTTGACCAGCGCGCGCGCCAAAGCCACCCGCTGCTGCTGCCCGCCGGAGAGTTGATGCGGCTTGCGTTCGCCGACACCAGGCAGCCGGACTTTTTCCAATGACTCCTGCGCCCGCTTGCGCGCCTCTTTCTTGTTGACACCTTCCATTTGCAAGCCGAACATGATGTTCTGCTCGACAGTCAAATGCGGAAACAGGGCGTAATCTTGAAAGACTGTGTTGACCGGACGGTGATACGCGGGGATGCCCTCCATCGCCCGGCCACGAATGAGAATATGGCCGGCTGTCGGCTGCTCAAAGCCGGCGATCAAGCGTAGCGTCGTCGTCTTGCCACAGCCACTCGGACCCAGCAATGCGAAGAACTCGCCATCCGCAATCTCGACGCTGACGTGATCGACCGCGCGGACATTGTCCCTGCCAGAGTCGAAGTCCTTGACAATGTCCTTCAATTCAACATCGTAGGCCGTCATCGGCTTGTCCTCGGCGCCAATCCCCAAGCTCCTTCCCCTCATAAAGAGGGAAGGGGAGTTAACTGGAGGCAAGGCGCAATGGAGTTTGCGACTCGGTTAAAACGTTGCTTACTCGCTTATTGGCCGAGGAAGATCAGCAATTCATCCCAGGCATTGTTGATCAGCTCTTCCGCCTCTGCGCCGACATCAATGATCGCGAAGAGAGTCGCCACTTGCTCCGCTGGCGGGAAGATCGCCGGATCATTCAGGATTTCTTCGTCGATATAGCCGGAGTCTATCGATGCCTGGTTCGGCGAGGCATAGGCAATGTAATTCGTCAGATCGGCTCCGACCTTGGCATCCAGAATGTAATCGATGAAAACCATCGCCAGCTCCGGATTGGGCGCGTCAACCGGAATCGCAAGATTGTCGATCCAGACGTTGCTGCCTTCGTCGGGGATAGAGTAGGCGTAATCTTCGCATTCGCATTCGGCGATGATCTGAGAAATGTCACCGTTATACTCGACTGCGATATCGACATCGCCGCGTTCCAGCAGGACCTGCCCATCATCGGCCGCCACCGCCACGACGTTTCCGCCTTTTTCGATAAGGTAATCGCGGGCTGCGCTAATCTCATCCGGATCTGTCGTATTCGGGTCGTTGCCCAAGAAAAGATGAGCGATGCCAAGCATGGTCTGGCGGTCATCCAGCCAGGCGACGTTTCCATCATGATCCCAAACTTGATCCCAGGAGGCAATGCCATCGGGAAAGGCTTCCGTGCTGTAGCCGACACCAACCGTACCCCATTGATATGGCAGGGAGTACTTGTTTTCCGGATCGTAGGCGGCGCCCAGCAAATCCGGAATCAGATTCGCGACATTCGGGATCATTTCCATATCCAGCGGTATCAGCAGCATCTCTTCCGCCATGCGCTGAACGGTTCCTCCGCTCGGAACGATTATGTCGTAACCCGGGTTGCCCTGACGTATGCGCGCGAGCATGGCTTCATTGCTCTCGTAAATATCGTAGTTGACGCTGACGCCACAGGCTGCTTCGAAATTCGGCACGGTGTCTTCGGCGATATACGTCGACCAGTTGAAGATGCTCAGGGTTCGCCCTTCATAGCCCTCTGGACAGCTCCACGCCCCCATGTCTTGTGCCAAAGCTACCGGTGACATCAACAAAAGAACACACAACAAAAGCGATACTCTCTTCATCAGATTCTCCTCCTATTACGGGAAACGAACTAAGCTCAAGACGCGTTGCGCCCCTGCATTGCCAACGAGATGCCGATCAGAAGCGTACTCAAGACCATCATTATAGTCGAGATAGCATTCACTTCCGGTGTAACTGTCAATTTCAGCAAGCCGTATACGAAGACCGGCAGGGTCGTCGTACCCACGCCCGATGTAAAGAATGTGATGACGAAGTCATCCAACGAGAGTGTGAATGCCAGCAGCGCGCCCGAGATCACTCCGGGCAAGATCAAGGGAAAGGTCACGCGCCAGAATGTCTGCCAGGGATTGGCGCCCAGGTCATTCGCTGCTTCTTCCAACTGCGGGTTCATATCAGACAGCCGCGCCCGAACCACGATGGCCACATAAGAGATGTTGAATGTGACGTGGGCGGCGATGATCGTATGAAAACCGGGGAAGACCCGCTCGCCGCTGATAAGCGCGAACCAGTCAAAAGCCACTTTGAAGAAGATTGCCAGCGAGATCGCCTGCGTAATCTCTGGAATGACCACCGGCAGAAAAAGCAAGCCGTCAATCACGTGCTTGCCCGGGAACTTGCCCCGTGCCATTGCCAGCGCGATCATCGTGCCCAGCACGGTCGAGATCGCTGTCGCCACCGTGCCGACGAACAGACTGTTGCGGAAAGCGTTGAGCATAATCTCGGTGGAAAAGGCGCTCTCGGCGCCCATCACATTGTTGAGGATATTCGTGTACCACTTCAACGTGAAACCAGTAAACGAGGCGACCGACCGACTCTCGTTGAAGGAAAACAGGACCAGAATTAATATTGGCGCCCAGAGGAAAAAGTAAGCGAAAACAGGATTAAGCCAGAGCCCGGCCTTGCCCATCCGGCGGACCGCTTGATTGCGCTCCATCGCGCCTTCGTTGACCAGCATCTGCCGGACTGCCATGCTCAAGCTCCCGAATCGCGCCGATTGGCAAATGCGTATACCAGCAGCGACAACATCACGACGGCCATCATCACAATGGACAAGGCCGATCCCAGTGGCATGTTGCCCGATCCGCCGAACTGTTTGTTGATAAGATTGCCGATCATCAGTCCCTTGGTACCGCCAAGCAGATCCGGCGTAACAAATGCGCCAACGGACGGGATGAACACCAAGGCGCAGCCCGCCAGCACCCCCGGCATGGTCAGCGGCAAGATCACGCGCATAAAAGTACGCACATCATTCGCTCCCAGGTCATGCGCCGCGTCAACATAACGGAAATTGAAGCGCTCGACCGAGGCGAAAATCGGCAAGACCATAAAGGGCAGGAAGCCGTAAACCAGCCCCACCAACACGGCGAATTGTGTATTTAGCATGGAAAGCGGCTCGCTGATCAATCCGAGGCCGATAAGTAAGCCGTTGATCGTGCCTTCTTCCCCCAATAGGATCCGCCAGGCATAGGTGCGGATGAGGAAGTTAGTCCAGAAGGGCAGGATAACCAGAAACAGCGTAATCTGTTGCACCAGTCGTCGACGGCGCGTACTGATAAAGAAGGCCAAAGGATAGCCGACGACAAGGCAGACAATCGTGGTTAGCGCCGCCAAGCCGATCGAACGCCGAATGATGATGAAGAATACGCCGAAGGTGCGCTCGTAATGTTCGGGCGTGAAGGGCAACAGCCCGACGCCGCCTCGCCCTCGTGTCATGAAGCTCACCACCAGTACGATAACCAGGGGCAAGACGAAGAAGACGACCAGCCACAGCACCGTCGGCAGCGCCAATAAAGAGCCATTTTTCTGCATACGACGAAACCACGGGGACACGATGACTGGCTACCTCAACAACGACGACTTGCTATGGTCTTACTCTGCATAGTAACGTATCTTATGGGCATGCGCTATTAATCAACTGTGCTTACAGCCAGGCAGGACCGGATCGGTGAAAAAGAGCGATAAAAAAGTTGATGCTCTAAGGCAAGCGCTTGACTATGATTGGCCCGAAATACAACGCCATTTGATTGCCGAAGGCGGTGGAGGCGCCAGCACGGACTCCTGGTGGTTGGATAATTTTGACCGAAAGGATGTCTTGCTTGAGTTGCCTGGCATCGTCATTATGAACACCAAACCCTGGCACGCCAAAGGCGTCAGCGACACCCTGCGCCATGTTTATGGGGTGTCGGTTCAAGAAGCTTGTGACGATTGCTTTACAGCAGACGATATTCTCGCGCACATTGAGCGCTTTCCTGAGGGACAGTTTGTCTCATTCCGAATTAGCGGTGCCAATGCGGGCAGTGCAAATGGAACGGCGATCACCATGCGCATATCGCATTCGCTCGCAATGCCCATCTTGCCCTGGCGCGAAGCCATCGGCGATTTGCAAATTAGCGCTCATGAACCCAATGGCGAATGGCTCTACGGCGTCGAATTGGCAGTGCACCCGCAGTATCAAGGTCATGGCATCGGCACCGCTCTCTACAAAGCGCGCTTTCAAATGGTGAGGCAGTTGAATCTCCGCGGCTGGTACGCCGTAGGCATGTTGATGGGATACAAGGGCTACGCTGACAAGATGGATGTGGTTGAATACGGCAACAGAGTTATCGCGCGCGAAATCAAGGATCCGACCGTGACAATGCAGATGAATCGCGGTTTTCGCGCCGTGCAAGTCGTAGAGAACTACGTCGATGAGCCGTCTGCCGGTGACGCCGGCGTCTTGATAGTCTGGGAGAATTCCGCCTATGAATAGGATGGCAAAGCGATGAGCGTGCTTGTTATCGGCGCTGGCATCGCCGGTCTTTCCGCCGCCTGGCATCTCAAGGAGGCCGGCATCGCCGCAACCGTGCTGGAAGCGCGCGATCGTATCGGCGGGCGCGTTTGGACGAATCGCGATTTCGCTGATATCCCAGTCGAGTTCGGCGCCGAGTTGATTCATGGCCGCTCGTCCGAAGTCAACACCTGGGAGTGGGTGCGCAAACTGGGGTTGACGACCTGGCATTGGAACAAGATCGACGATTCGATGATTCGTACAGAGGACGGCGAATGGCTCACGATGGGCGAGGCGCGCGCTGCTTCCCCCGAGCTGGATTTGACGCGCTCCTGGGATCTCGGCGATGTGCCTGCTCCACGCGATGATGAAAACCTCGGGGACTATCTGCGGCGGATCGGCTTCAGCGAAACGCAGATGCGCTATGTGCAGCGCTCCTTCGCCAACGCAGAAGGTGAGAGCATGCGATACCTCAATGCCAAAGCGCAGGCCCACCTGTTCAAGGACAGCGACGGCGCCGATGACTATAGCGACTTCCGTATCCTGGATGGCTACGACTCTTATTACGGGAAACTCGCAGACGGATTAGATATCCGACTTAACTGCGTCGTCACCGAGTTAGCCTGGTCGGACGGCGTGAGCGTATTGACCTCCGCCGGCGATGTTTTCACAGCTGACGCCGCCATAGTGACGCTACCTCTCGGAATTTTGCAAGCCGATCGCATCAAATTCGCACCGCCACTGCCGCCATCAAGCAAGAGGCTCTCGCAGGCTTGAAGATGGGTCCGGTAATGAAACTAGTCTACCTTTTTGATGAACCGATTCTTGACCCGTCAATTGGCGCAATATATGCCAAGGGCAATCCACCGATGTGGTGGTCGCCCACTCTGGGACGTGTGGGTGGCGCCGTCGTCTGGTCTGGCTTTTTCAGCGGTGATTACGCGCGCGAGCTGCTTCCGCTTGGCGAAGAAGCCACACTGCAAAAGGGACTGGAGACTTTGCGCGCAGAAATCGGCAATCCCGGCTTGCAATACGTGAAAGCGCGCTGGGTCAACTGGCCCGAAGACGAATTCGCTCTTGGCGGCTATAGCGCCTGCCTGCCGGGCCACTATGACGCTCGCGCCAAACTGGCAGAGCCAACGCCGCCGCTGTATTGGGCGGGGGAGGCCAGCGCGCCGCACCATCTGACGGCCATGGTGCACGGCGCCTACTTCACCGGTCAGCGCGCCGCGGACGAAATCGCGCAAAGCAGGCGAACGCAAAAATGAACGACATACACATTGCTCTGGCACAGGGCCATTGGACTGGCGAGCAAGCATCAACCAAGGCGCTCTACCGAGATTTGGTTGCCGACGCGGCCGCGTCCGGCGCGACTTTGGTATGCCTGCCCGAATTCAGCATCTTGCCCTATTTTCCGGGCCTTCGCGATCCGGCAGGATTCCGCTGGGCGGAGACCATGAGAGGCGGCCTATCCGACCACTTCTTCGGTTCGCTGGCGAGCGAATATCGCGTCAATATCATCGGCAGTCTCTTCGAGCGGGACGCCGATGGAAACTATTGGGACACCGCAACCATCCATGACCCATCCGGCGACTTAAGGCACTTCACGCGCAAAGTCCACATCCCCTCCGGCGAAGGCTATCACGAAACCGACTTCTTCGACGGCTACAATCAGTATCCTGTGCATGACATTGGCGCGGTCAAGCTGGCTGCGCCTACCTGCTACGATCAATGGTTTCCCGAGTTGGCGCGCATCTATGCGCTCGAAGGCGCCGAGTTCATATACTATCCGACCGCAATCGGCTCTGAACCGACCGCCGGCGACTTCGATTCTGCCTCTGCCTGGTGCACAGTTATGCGCGGGCACGCCGTCGCTAATGGACTCTTCGTCGCCGCCTGCAATCGCATTGGTCGTGAAAACGCCGTCACATTCTATGGCAGCAGCTTCATTTGCGACCCGCTCGGCAGTATTCTCGCGCAAGCCAGCCGGGATCGCGACGAAGTTATCCACGCTATTCTGCGTGCCGACGTCCGCCAGCAGTATCTCGATCTCTTCCCGCTCTTGCATCAACGGCGGCCGCAGCATTATGGCCGTCTGCTGGGCGGCTATACGGAGCAGCCTTTGCCACGTTGGAAGGATAGGCTTTCAAAAGAAACGAGCGAATAATATGTCACGCATGGAATTCTATATCGTGGATGTTTTCACCATCGGCAGAAAATACACCGGCAATCAGCTGGCTGTCTATCTGGGTGATCCGCCCGCGTCGCTGATGCAGCAGCTGGCAAAGGAGATCAACTTTTCCGAGACGACCTTCGTGACCTCCGATATGCCCGTGGACGGTGGCTACAACGTCCGCATATTTATGCCCGAAGTAGAAGTCGATTTCGCGGGCCATCCGGTGCTTGGCACTGCTTATGTCATCCAGCAAGAATATATCAGGCAGCCTGTAAAGGAGCTATTGCTCAATCTCCCCGTTGGGCAGATCCATGTGACCTTCGACGCCAATGGCGTTATCTGGATGCGCCAGAATCCGCCGACTTTCGGGCATCAGTTCTCACCGTCCGATCTGGCGCGAATCCTCAACCTGTCGGAGGACGACATCGACATGCGCTTTCCCATACAGGAGGTCTCGACCGGCATGGCTTTTGTGCTAGTTCCTTTGGTATCGCTGGATGCTGTGCAGCGGGCTCGCGTCAATCTCGACCGTCTGCGGGCGATCCTGGGCGCCCACGAGGCCATTGCGCCAGCCATCTTTTGTGCTGAGACGCTCCACCCGGAGAATGACATCCACGTCCGCGTGCTTGATGATATCTATGGCGCGCCGGAAGACCCGGCCACCGGCAGCGCTAACGGCTGCATCGCCGGCTACCTGGTCAATTATCGCTATTTCAACAGCGAAAAGATAGCAATCCGTAGCGAGCAGGGCTATCAGATTGGCCGACCGTCGTTGCTGCATCTCGAGGCGCATAAGGCAGACCACGAAATAGCCATTCGCGTCGGTGGACGAGTTGAGCTGGTTGCGCAAGGCCAGCTGGCTGCCGACGATTGATTCCAACCTTTACTACAATATGGAGGGCAGCATAATGGATTATCGCATTCTCGGCCGCACCGGCGTCAAAGTTTCGCCTTTATGTTTCGGCACCATGTCTTTCGGCGATATCGCTGACGAAGCCGAATCAGCGCGTATGTTCAACCGCTGTCGTGAGCTCGGCATCAACTTCTTTGATTGTGCCAATACTTATGCCGGCGGCCGCTCGGAGGAGATTCTTGGTGACCTGATCGCCGACTGCCGCGACGAGATCGTCCTGACATCGAAGGCCGTTTCGCCCACGGGCGATGATGTTAACCAAGGTGGCGCCTCACGCCGTCATTTACAGATCGCCGTCGAAGACAGCTTGCGACGCCTCAAGACCGATCGCATTGATGTCTACTTCCTGCACCATTACGACGCCGACACACCGATAGAAGAGTCGCTGCGCGCGCTTGATGACCTGGTGCGGCAGGGGAAAATCCTCTATCCGGCGGTCAGTAATTGGTCAGCCTGGCAAGTTATGAAAGCGCAAGGCATCGCCCGTCAGGAAGGTCTGGCGCGGATCGAGTGCCTGCAGCCGATGTACAACCTGGTCAAGCGGCAAGCCGAAGTGGAAATCTTGCCGATGGCAGCCAACGAGCAGATCGGCGTCATCCCCTACAGCCCGCTCGGCGGTGGCTTGCTCACCGGCAAATACCTGCCCGAGGCGCAACCGGATGCCGGCCGATTGATCGAGAACAAGATGTACCAGAAGCGCTACGGCGTCGAGGATTATTATCAGTCCGCCGCTGATTTCGCTGTTCACGCCCGCGAGCGCGGATTGCATCCGGCCACGCTGGCAGTCGCCTGGGTGATGGCGCACCCCGTCATAACCGCGCCAATCATCGGCGCGCGCAACTTGGCGCAGCTTGAGGCCTCGCTCGCTGCGTTGAATGTGCAGATGACAGCCGACTGGTACGCTGAGATTTCAGCCCTGTCCGCGACGCCTCCACCGGCGCATGATCGATTGGATGAAGTAGGTTGATGGACGGGGCAGTGTCCGGATTCTCGTGCTACAATTGGAAAATTGTTAGTAAAGGTGAGGACAAGCATGAACTTTTCTAACGCGTTCAGATATCCCTTTCAGAATATAGCCAAAGTGATCAGTATCGTACTCGTCTTGACAATCGCCTTCGCGGTCTTCATCGGCTTGGTGCTAAATTCGCATGACTGGTCGTCGTTGTTGGCGTCAGTCTATGACCTGGACCCTAGCGAATACAACATCGGCGAACCCGCAGTAATGAGCGCTACCGCCATAGTCGGCGCGCTGGGCTTGGTTGTAGTCGCAGTGGTGAGCGGTTTTTGGATCTCAGGCTATAGCGTGGAAGTGATTCGCTCTGTGATGAATGACGTCGAATTTCTCCCAAACATTGAATTCAGCAAGAATCTGAAAGATGGCTTCTACCTTTTCGTTTCGAGCGTTGCCTACTGGTTGCTATTCCTCATCCTGATGGCGGCGCTGTTCGTCGTCAGTCGTATCACGAATTCGCTCGGCGCAATAAACACGCTGGTGATTTTGGCATCAGTTATCGTGACAGTTGCCGCTCTTGCCGTTATGGGTTGGGCCTACTTCGTTGGCATGGCGCGCTTCGCCGTGGAAGGTGATCACAGGGCTTCCTGGCAGATCGCGCAGAATATGCGTATCGCGCGCGAGAATTGGCCCAAGGGCGCCAGCTTGCTGTTTTACATGATTGTGCTATCAGTCATTTATGGCATTGTGCGTGGCATCGTCGATGGCATCTTCGGTGGCGTCGCCGGCATGCTCGGCATCACGCTGTCGATCGTCATTTACTACGTGTTCAATCTTATGCAGCACTTTTCAACGCAGCACTTGATCGCGCAGTTTGCTACCGAAATCGGCATCTCTGGCGATCAATTCGATCCAGAGATTGACAAGGGCAAGGTCGACTTTAATTAGGAATCGGTTGCGGCCCGGCGGACTTGCGCTCACCGTGCCCGTCCAGAATCTGCTTTAGCGCGTCCCACTCACGGCGCAAGACACCCTTTAGCGCCAAACTGAAATAGATGCCAAACCAGAAAAACCAGCGTGTACGGATGTCAAGCACCTCCCGCACGTTGGTCTGCTGACCCCGATGATCAAACGTAATCGTGCAGATGAAGGGAAAGCCCCAATAGGAGCCTTTAAGCACAATCTTTTTGTTCCGTTCGTAGTCGGTGACATCGCTGTTGACGAAACCATTGCGCCCAACAATCCGGCGTGTCATCGCCACCATTGAACCGGCGCGGATCGGGTCGCCGCTCGTGATGCCGACGCCCTTAACATTGCGCCAATGCACATCGTTGTTGAAGTCGCCGACATAGCGAAAGACCTGGAAAACCGGACGGTTGATCAGCACTTGCGTCTCGAACTTCGGCATCTGCCTCTACTTTCCCTCTTGATGGTCCTGCATCCGTCTTCGCAATCGGGTGCCCCGAACTGCGTCTGCGAGCGGTTTCAGATAATGGCTTCATTGTAGCGTAATCTGCCAAGCCCTACAAAGATGGAGACCTGCGAGTAAGATAGTTACGCATAGCAAACCAGGCGCGCCCGTCGGCAGGGGTACGCCGCTGTCCTCAGTATATTAGGCGGTGAAAGAGGATCTGCGAAACCTGCATGTGGCTCAAATGCAACTTGCTATAGGATGCCCACAACATACAGATAGAAGAATATCCAACTCGCGACCCAGACCAGCGCATCAATGCGATCAAGCACACCACCGTGCCCGGGGAAGACGTTGAATCCCGCCACATAACTGTCTTTGACTCGAAACAAGCGCTTAAGAGCCGATTCGAATAAGTCGCCGCTTACCGCCAGCACCGGACCGAGCGCAACCATCGGGATCAATATTGGCTGAAGCGCGCCAGTAAACAGCAAGATACAAAATGCAGGAATCCAGGCGCCCAAGATGCCGCCTATCGCGCCTTCGACTGTCTTGTTCGGCGAAATCAAGGGCGCCAGCTTGGTCTTGCCAAACGTCTTGCCAAAGACATAACCGAAGGTATCCGTACCCCAGGTGATGGCGAAGACCACAAATAGCCAGGTCAAGCCATCTTGTGGCGCGTTACGCAAGCTGACTAAAAAGGCAGCCGGAAAGGCAATATAGATGACGCCACATAGCGTCGTGCCCACCTGCGCCAGCGCTCGCCCAGGTTGCTTGGGATGGCGCGAAAACTCCAATACCAGCGTCAATATAATGCCAAGTACCAGAGCAGCCTGCCAAAGCCAGTCTTGATGTTGGTAGAAACCAAGTACTACGACGACGCCGGTAGGAATCCCGGTCAGCGAACTCCCCTGCATCGCCGTATCCTTTTCCATCACATAGAATTCCAGCATGCCGATGCACATCACCGGCAGTACCAAACCTAGAAACAGCCAGCCGCCGGCGAACGACAATAATATCGCCACAGGCAGCAGTATCGTAGCGGTGACGATCCTTACACGCAGGTCGGTGGAGTTTGCGGAGTTGGTGACGCGACTGTCACGCATGTCACCTGCCTCCAAAGGCTTGACTGCTTCTTGAATATCAATTTTCTGCGTTAAGGCAGAATCTGTCAAGTTTAGCACAGCGCCGCCATATTGCCTCGCGTGCGTAAACCAAGCCAGCGCTCTCGCGCCGATACGCTTGCTTGTTTGGGTGTTTATGTGGCAGACAGGCATGGCATATAATCGTGATAATCTGATGCGGCGCCAATTAGAGGCGCGCACGGGCAACTCTATGTCCGTTTGACGCCGGGCAAACTGAAAAGTAACGGTAGACGCCATGTCGGCAAATCTCATCGGCAAGCAGGTGAATGGCTACGAAATCCTCAGCCAAGTCGGGCAAGGCGGCATGGCGACGGTTTACCTCGCCCGCCAACAGTCGATGAACCGCAATGTGGCGCTGAAATTCCTGCCCAACTCCTTCCTGAATGACGAATCCTACCTGCAGCGCTTCGAACGCGAGGTGAAGATCGTCGCCCAGCTAGAGCATCGAAATATCGTACCGGTCTACGATTTCGGCGAATATGAAAGCCAGCCCTATATCGCCATGCGTTATATGCCTGCCGGTTCCGTAGAAGAGTTGCTGGCAGCCGGTCCTATTCCGCTGCCGCGCGTCCTCAGCATTATCGAGCAGGTTGCCGCCGCCCTCGACTATGCGCACCAGAACGGCATCCTCCATCGCGATCTCAAGCCGAGCAACATTTTGCTTGATGACGGCGGCGGCGTTTTCATCACCGACTTCGGTATCGCGCGCATCCTAAGCGAGGGCAGCAGCAATATTACCACTCAAGGTGTCGTCGGAACGCCGAGTTACATGTCGCCCGAACAAGCACAGGGCGAATCGCTCGATGGCAGAAGCGATGTCTATTCGCTAGGCGTAATGCTTTTCGAGCTAGTCACCGGGCGCCGCCCCTTCGAAAGCGATACACCCTATAGCATCGCCGTCATGCACGTCACCATGCCGCCGCCGTCACCGCGCGAGTTTGAGCCGAGCATTTCCAGCGAGATTGAAGGTGTTCTTCTGCGCGCCTTGCAGAAGTCGCCGGAAGATCGCTACGCGACCGCGAGCGAATTGGCTTGGGCGCTGCGCCGGGCTTTGCGCCTGCCGCCAGTGGAGGGCGAAGGAGGTGGTGTACACGGGCGGGGATCGGCGCTTCCGCAAGAAGCAGCGGGCAGAACCGTTGCCGCTCCGATTGAATCGTCGGCTGCTTCCGGCAACACATCTCGAAACGTCAAGTTGCCACCGTTTACACGCCGTTTAATGTCGGAGGTTCCCCGCCGCAGAATGTGGCTAGGTGTGGCTGCTGGCGGCGCGCTCGGTTGCGTTATGCTCGTGGTCTTGCTGATTATGGCTGTCTCGCTTTTGGGCGTATTTTCCGGTGGAAGTGGATCCTCTGTTACGGCAACACAAATCCCGGCCTTGGGCGCAGATGCGACAATCACGCCGACCACGGATAGCCAGCCGAAACTGACGGCGACCGAACCAGGGATTCGTGATGGCGGCGCGGTTCAGTCGACGCTCGCAGCGGTCAACGTATTTGCGGACGCCACCTTCACCGCCGATGCCCTCGGGCGGCGAGCGACGCCAACAGCGACATTAGCCGGTGTGCAACCCGTAGGAGTACGCGAGCGACCCGTTCTCCACCCTGCGCTACAAACGGTCACCGGGGAGTTGGTCTATTTCGCTAAACGCGAAACCGGCGCCGATAGTGAGCCATTCTTTGAGATTGTCACTTTGGATTTGGTTACTTGGGAGACCAGGCGAATTGATGCCGGAGGAGGCAGCAGCACCTACCCACAGCCTTCGCCGGATGGGCGCTGGATCGCCTTTCAATCGGATGTTGATGGCGACTTTGAAGTTTACTTGGTGAATCGGCTGGGTGGCCAATTGCGTCAACTGACCCAGAATACGCTCTGGGATCGCTTGCCATCTTGGTCGCCTGACGGGAATTGGATCATCTACTCTGCCGATGCGCGGGGGGATCAAACCTTTGATCTGTATCGCGTACGCTCTGACGGCGCCGAAAAACAGCCTGAATACAGCGATGGCTGGCGGAATAGCCATGCCCGCTACAGCCCAGATGGCAATACCATCGTCTTCACTGCAGGATCTCAGGTGCGCGATGCCAGCACATGGGAAATCCGACTGCTTGATCGACTGAGCGGCAATACAAGTTTGCTCACAGAGAATGATATTCGCGATGCCTCGCCGGTTTTCAGCCCGGATGGGCAGCGGATAATGTATGTGACATTGATCAGTGGGGCGCGCGCGCTGGCGAGCATGAGTCCAATTGGCGGAGACCGCGAGGTGCTCTTTACTGGACCTGGCAGCGTTTGGGCGGCGAGCTATAGCCCGGACGGCGACTTCATTGTCGTCACCGTAACCCGCAACGGCGAGGATCAGTTATTTCTCATGGACGCAGCCGGTGGCAATGTGCAACAAATTACATCGTCTGGTGGCGCCTACGCCTCGTGGATACCGCGGATTCTGGAGTAGCGCCCTTGCTTTTCAGCGATCCGGTTTTCGACCAACCCATTCGGCTAGCAGCCCAACAGCGATGCCGGCAAGAGCGCCGATCACCAAACCCAAGCGATTTGGCAGGCCCTGTGCCGCTTGCGATGTGGCAGCGGCGGTGAGCGCGCAGGCCAGCATCGGTCGGCTCTTGATTAGTGGCACGACGATGCCGATGAAAGTCACCGTCATGGCGAAATCGAGTCCCCAGGAAGCCGGATCACCGAGTTTCTGCCCCGCGACGATGCCGATCAGCGTGCAGAGCTGCCAGTTGAGATAAAAGGGTAAGGCGGAACCGAGGTAGTACCAGTGACCATTTTCGACCTGGCCGTCCAAGTCATAGCGACGGATGACCACGGCATAGGTTTCGTCGGTGAGCCAGAAACCCAGCGGCGCCAGCCATCGCTGCCCGAGGTGCCGCAAATAGGGCGCCAGGGAGGCGGCGTACAAAGCGTGTCGCAAGTTTACAATGAAAGTAGTGAATACGATAAAGGGAAGACTGATGCCCTGCGTGTAGAGGGCGAGGCCGATAAACTGGGCAGAACCAGCGAAGACAATCAGCGACATACCCATGGTGGCGGCCGGCGTCAAAGCTCGGTCGCTGCTGATGGCGAGCGCGCCGAAGATAATGCCGAAGGGCATGGCGCCAACCATCATTGGTATCGTATCTTTGACGCCGCTGAAGAATTCGCCGATTCGTGCGGACTTTTGGCCCATTTCGATCAGTTCTTTTCGAGTTTTTGCGTGGCGCTGCCTGTGAGCTGGCGTTGGAAGCGTCCTAAGATTATGGGCAGCAGCCAACTCATCATTTCGCTTACAAAGTGCGACAAATGGCGATATAATAGATACATTCGGCTGCAATGGCAATCGTCACTGACTCGCGTTGGTCATTCACAAACAGGTTGATAATTGGGGCAGCGTACGTTTGCCAGGGCATATGTTTTGCTGCGTTTGTAGTCGGTTTGCAATAGAACGGGAAGTGCAAAATGATCGAAGAGATTCTTGAAGAAGCCAAAGGGAAAATGGATTCGACCTTGTCGGTCTTTCGCGATGAGTTGAGCAAGATGCGCAGTGGCCGGGCGAGTACGGCACTGGTGGACCGCATGATGGTGGATTATTACGGCCAAGACACGGAGCTACGTCAATTGGCGAGCATTTCCACGCCCGAGGCGATGCAAATCTTGATTCGTCCCTATGACAAGGGCGCGCTTCGCAACATCGAGAAGGCGATTCAGATGTCCGATATCGGCGTCAATCCAAATGTCGACGGCGAGAATATCCGATTGAATATGCCGGCCTTGACGCGCGAACGCCGGCTTGAGCTGGTGAAGTTTCTCAATCGGCGCATGGAAGATAACCGAGTCGCTATTCGTAATATCCGCCGTTCCGCTAACAGCGATTTGCAAGATTTCGAGAAAGAGAAACTGATTTCGGAAGATGATCGCAAGCGCGGCGAAGCGGAAGTGCAGAAGCTGACGGACAAGTATGTCGGGCAAATTGCCGAGCTGGGCGCCGACAAAGAAAAAGACATTTTGGACGTATAGCGCTTTGCCGCGAATTGGTAAGGAGTACGTGGCGCAATCGTGTAAAGGAATATTGGTGTGCTGATAGGTAGCCTCTGCAGGAAGCATTCATGGCACTCATGACAAAGGATAAACGGCGCGAGCAAGCCCACTTGACGCCGCTGGAAAAAGTACCGACCCACGTCGCCATCATCATGGATGGCAACGGACGTTGGGCGCGGCAACGTGGATTGCCGCGGTCTGAAGGGCATCGCCACGGAACGGAAAACCTGCGGCGAATCATTCGCGCGGCGGTTGAGTTCGGCGTATCTATCATGACCATTTATGCTTTCTCGACCGAGAATTGGTCGCGGCCTCGGCGTGAGGTATTGTTGCTGATGCGCATCCTGGAAATGGTCATTGACCGCGAATTGCAGGAGCTGCACGAAGAGGGTGTACAGATCCGCCACATCGGCGAACTGAACGGTATCGAGACCCGGCTGGCACGCAAGGTACTAGAAGCTTGTGAGTTCACGCGGGCCAATCAGCGCTTAATATTGAATGTCGCTTTCAACTACGGCGGGCGCGATGAGATTGTGCATGCGGTACAGAATATCGTGCGCGACGGCATCCCGGCTGAAGAGATCACCGAGGCGACCATAAGCGATTACATTTACACGAGCGATCTGCCCGACCCGGATTTGATAATTCGCACGAGCGGCGAGTTTCGACTGAGCAACTTCTTGATTTGGCAGGGCGCGTATAGCGAGATCTATACCACCGAGACGTATTGGCCCGCATTCGACCGATTTGAATTTCACAAGGCGCTGGAAGAATATGGCAATCGGCGTCGGCGATTCGGTAAGACAGACGAACAGATTGATGCGGAGTTCAGTCGGTCCAGCCAATTGACAGAGAAACGATTCTGATGCGGACGAAGCGCCTGGGACGTACTGGCCTACAGTTGCCGATCGTCGGCATCGGAACCGCCTTCATCGGTATTCCGACGCAAAACGAAACAGTGAGCGAATACGAAGGGGCGCCGAGCCGGGTCGATCTAGAACTCGGCGTCGAGACCTTGATCGCAGCGATTGATGCCGGCTGCGCCTTTTTCGATACAGCTGTGCTTTACGGTCGCAGCCTTAGCGAGACGATGATCGGCGAAGCGCTTCGCCAGCGACCAGCGGTCAAAGACAGTATAACTATTTCTACTAAAGCCGGGCGCAGCCACGAGGGCTACGACTACAGCTTCGACGCCATTTCTAAAAGCGTTCACAACAGCCTCGAGCGCATGGGACGGGACCAGGTTGATATCGTTTACATTCACGATGCTATGGATCAGCCGATGGAGCAGGTGCTAGCTGATGATGGCGCGCTGGGTGCCCTGCGGAATCTGCAAATCCAAGGGCTTCTCCGGTACATCGGCACAGCAGCAAACGACCCGCCCACCAACCTGGCGTATTTAAAGACGGGAGAGTTCGACGCCGCGGTAATCGCCGATTCGTGGAGCTTGATCAATCGTACAGCCGAGCAGGAAATCTTCGCGGCAGCAGCGCTACACGATACAGGTTTGGTTGCGGCGACGCCGATTGAACGAGGCCTTTTGGTTACGGGACCGCTGGAGAATACCAAATACCTGAATCGGCGTTTCAGCCAGGAATGTCTCGACCAGGTCTGCCGGATTCAAGAGCTGTGCGCCGAATATGACGTGCCCATGCTGGCTGTGGCGCTGCAGTGGTGCACACGACATCCGCAAGTGGCGTCTACGATACCCGGCGCGCGTGTGCCGCAGGAGGCGGAATCAAGCCTGGTGGCCGCTCAGCTTGAAATCCCTGACGCTTTATGGACAGAGCTGGAGTCGCTGGTCAAGCATTTCGATACCGCGATCAGCGTTTAGCCTCGTTTGTTGAATGCGCGGTGGCGCTCTTTTGGTCGCTCGCCTCACGTATATCCGCCCAGCCCATGCCCTGCCGCACAAGCAGGACAAAGCCGACGACCGTTGGCGGAAACCAGATGACCAGATGGGCCACCACGGCGTAAGCGGTGGCCGTCGCCACTGGCAGGCTCAAGCTGGTCAGGATCGTAATGACGACGAATTCGTTGACGCCGACTTGACCGGGCGAAGCCGGAATCAAGCCCGCGAGGTTGACCGCGCCGACCAAGAGCAAGGCAACCGCATAATTCAACTCTAGACCAAATGCGAACATGACCAACCAGTAAGTGCCCGCTTCGATGCTCCAGGTGACGATGGAACTGATGACAGCGCCTACGAGGTAGAGCGGGTTACGTAATCCTTCCAGGCCGGCGATGACGTCTTCGCTGATACGGGCGACCACGCTGCCTGGACTTTGGGGCAGTATCCTTAGCGCGAGCTGGACGAAACTTCGCATTAGATTCGGATTCGCTGCCAGGAAGACGGCGACGAGCATGGTGGCGGCAAAGAGCGGGACTGTCACCGCGATAATGGACTCGATTGTGGTGGATTGAAGGTCGATGAATAGCAGGCTGAACAAGATGAAACCGAGCATAACGCTGCCGTCAAAGAGGCGTTCAATCACGACAACGGTGGTAGAGCGCATTAAGGGTACCTGATGATTGCGCCGCAGCAGGGCGATGCGCAAGGCATCACCTGCGCGCAAGGGATAGACGTTGTTGCCCATATAGCCGATAAAGACAAGCTGGCTGAGGGCTTTCAAGGGGACAAGCTTCACGGCGCGCAGCAAGAACTGCCAACGCAAGGCGATAATGACCACCGCAATGAAATAGACAAATGCGGCCATTAGCAGGTAAATAAGGTTGATATCACGGAGGTTGGACCAGAACTGATCGGGCTGGAGGCCGCGAAATGCTAGAAATAGAAAAGCGGCACTGATGGCCATGCCCGCAGTAAATGCGAGGCGTTTTTTGTCCGAAGTCATCAATCCCCTACGCCGGCGGGTTAGTGGTCACATGCCAGTCAAAGATAACAGATCGGCGCGGTAGTTAGTAGCTTCGAAAGAGGCTGAAAGCCGGCAACTTGCACCGAGCCCGGCTTCCGTTTTGGTTTACTCAGAACGGGACCAGGACGTCAATTGGCAGCTGCTCAAGCGCGTGATTCGGCTCGACGTATACGAGATCGAAGGTGTCGGCAACGGCGGGATGTGTGCATCGCCCGGCCATTGTGTTGAGTCCTTTGCGCAAGGCGGGGTCGTTTTCCAAGGCGGTGGCGGCCCCCATATTGGCGATCTTCAGGGCGTATGGCAGAGTGGCGTTGGCGAGAGCCAGGCTTGAAGTGCGTGGTACAGCGCCAGGCATGTTGGCTACGCCATAATGCAGGACGCCATCAATCACGAAGGTGGGGTTGCTGTGCGTAGTGGGGCGGGTGGTCTCCACGCAGCCACCTTGATCGACGGCGACATCGACGATAACGCTGCCGTCGGGCATTGATTGAAGCATATCGCGCGTGACGAGCATCGGGGCGCGCGCGCCGGCAATGAGGACTGAGCCGATCAGCCCGTCCGCGCTTTGGATAGCTCGGGAGATGTTGATGCTGTTTGAATAGAGCGTGGTCAGCTTGCCAGCCAGCACGTCCTCGAGGTAGCGAAGTCGGTCGAGATTGATATCGAGCAGGGTGACACGGGCACCCATGCCCAGAGCGATCTTTGCCGCATTGGCGCCGACGGCGCCGGCGCCCAGGATGACAATATGTGCGGCGGCGACGCCGGGCACTCCGCCCATCAATACGCCGCGACCGCCTTGGTGCCGCTCCAGGTAATGTGAGACGACTTGTGATGCCATGCGTCCCGCGACCTCGCTCATGGGCTCAAGCAAGGGAAGCCGCCCCTGGCTGTCCTCCACCGTTTCGTAAGCGATGCCCGTTACGCCAGTTTGCAACAGGGCGTTAGTAAGTTCTTCCTCCGCTGCCAGGTGGAGATATGTGAAGAGGATCAGGTTAGGGCGGAGGAAAGCGAGTTCACTGCTCTGCGGTTCCTTGACCTTGATGATCATGTCCGCGCGTGACCAGACGTCGGCCGCCGAGTCCAGCATATCTGCGCCTGCGACCTCGTACTCGTGGTCGGGGAAGCCACTGCCCTCACCCGCACCCTTTTCAACGAAAACTGAGTGACGTCTCTTGACGAATTCGCGAACACCTGATGGCGGCAATGAAATACGATGCTCTTCAACTTTGATTTCCTTGGGGATGCCGATGTTCATGCATGGTCTCCTACAGAGTCCCGTTACTATCATTGTACACGATGTAGGAAAAAAGTCCAGTGAACTCGTACAGATTGCCTTAGTCGGCAAGAGTCGCAAGACGGAATCAGATTGGCGCGGACCAATTGTTTTGTACGATTTGGGAATGAAGTGTAGGTGAAAGGACTTATAGTAGATTCGCAGCTGACATTAGGCGAGGCTGAAAGGACTCGGCTGCCTTTGCTGAACGGGGTCAGATGACGAAGTGTTCGTATTCGTTGTCTGCGGGGATTCCCCAAACGGACCAGAAATCGCCCGTAGTCGGGCACATGATGGCGGCGCCACAGCTTTCGACGTGCATCGGCGGTTTGGGACGGGTACAGATCGCCACGTCGTCGCGGGTCAGCGCCATCAGATCATCGAGGGTAATGCCGCCGTTCGCCAGCAACTCACGGGCGCGCCGCAATCGATTCTCCGAGCTATTTTGTGACGCAGGCGGGCGTTCACGCGCGACATCGAGATTCTGCTGGATGAGACAATGATTGGTGTGGGTGATCGTCTCGTCCGTCAATTCGCGTAGGTGCTGAGACGTGGACATCGCTTCGACCTCGTAGCCATTGCCTTGCTTGTCCATCAGCATATAGTTGTGGGCGCCGGCGAGTTTGGCGCTGGTCAAGCAATCTAGCGCCGCATCCAGGTCGTGTTGCTGTAAGATCTTGCGCACGACGAAGGGCCAAGTCACGCCAATCTGCCCGTCGGTTGCCATGAGATTGTTAATGCCGACGGTGATGCCAGCGCTATTCATGCCGATCATGCCGACGCAGCCGGTGATGGTGAATGTCAGAAACTCGGGCGCATTGTCGGGATGGCCGTGAATCAATATCACGTATGGCGTTGCCGAGGCGTGCATATCCCAAGTTTGACCGAAATAGGCATTGCCGGAGGCGCTGCGGCTTTGAGGCACCATGAAGGCGGTGCAATTGTCGGAAACCAGAGGCGGCGCAATCGCCGGAACAGCAATATCGCCGAGGTTATAGACCACGTCTATGAAATCAGTAAAGCCGTTGTTGATGACCAGCTCGGCCAGGCTCAAGCCGGTGGCGTCTGCCATGCCTTGCAGCTCGTCCATCAGGTCGGGCGCAAAAGCTTGATGCTCGGCGACGCAAGCTTCGGCGAGTGCGAGCACAGCGGCGCGTGAAAGCTTGTGGCCAGTCCAATTTACATCCTGGCTCAGGCGAACGCGCTCTTCGGTAAACATGTGGATTTCGTCGTGGAAGCGCTTGCCGTGATCCCAACCTATCTGATAGGGAGAGCCGGTTAATTTGATGAGGCGGATGTTGTTCATAAGCGCACTCTTTGAATCTGACCTGGATTAACTATACCCGCCTCTGAACAAGCTTGCGACAAGTTTGCCGTGAGGCTCGAAAAGAAGCATGGCTACTTGTGAGGTATACAACAAATCATTGTGTTTAATTGTGTATAATATACAAAATTGATTGACAAATCTGACACATTATCAATAATTAGGATGCAGGACATAGTGAGAAAGGAGGAAATGTCACGTATCACGCAGCGCCATCCGTATAGCGGTTTAGTCTGCGAGGAGAGCACAAGATGAAACGAATAACACTATTCGCCATATTGTTAGCAATCCTGATCACAACAGCCGCGACCCAAGCACAGACCGAGTATGTTGACCTTTCAGCAGAACCACTCACCCGGGCTCAACAGGCTATCGCATTAGCAGAAGCTCAGGACATGATGTGATGTACAGGTAAGCGACGCAGAGTTAGCGGCTTTCATCACTAATGTCGAGAACTCGAGCTTCGTTGTCACTGACGTACAATCATATACGACAAGCGTGCAAGGCGTTAAGCAATATAAGTGTAAAGCGTCTACAAGCGGGCTATTCACGGGCTTAACAGTCAACTGATGGGCATAGGCAAGAGTTGAAAATGGCCGCATACAAGGCGATCCGTACGATGAAGACTTTAACCACTCATACTATGGCGTACCCGGATCATACGCGGTTGTAACTGGCAGTGTAACTGCGTATACAAATAACGGAGGACGCAGAATAAGACTCGATATGAATGGGACAGCGTCCATTTGGTTTCTCGAGATTCATGTCAGCACAATGTCATTGAACCTAACATGTTCCAAGGATGCGTAAGGAGTAACTAATGCCTCAGTCTCTGTATACTTCTGAGCTAATTATACTAGCGATTATTGCTCTCTTCGTTACAGTATTCTGGCTGATAACCAGACGCCGATAATCGCCTCAGCCTCCGGCAACGATTGCATATTCGGGTTGGAAAGACACTAAATGCAAATCGGGCCGATAAAACACAGCATAGCTAATAGTGGCGCGAAGGAGAGAAACTCGCCATTTCTTTGCTACTATTGCAATCCGCAATATCTTAGAAAGTTTGAGCCTGTCAAATCTATACAACGCCACTGTCATCTGCAAGACCACTAGCAACATCCAAGCCTTTCTAACGCTGCCAACTCACATCTTGTCCATTTCCGCGCGCACGGTATGGAGTAAGTTGTCGGCGCGGATTTGTGCCAGCGTATAGCAAGGTCCGCCCAGTTGATCGGCGAGGCGCTGCGCCAAACCTTGATCAAAGGCAACGTGTTCCATATTGATGGTAACCGTGCGAATATCGGCTTCTTGGATTCTGCGGGCGACAGAATGCGCTTCATCTTGTGGGGAAATCGAATCACTGATAGAGACGTTGCCTGCGCCGTCAGTCAGCAGGATCATCATCGGCATCACATCTGGATTCAGATTCTTCTCCCGCATAACCGACTCGTACGTCATCAGCAAGCCGGCAGAGAGCGGTGTTTTACCACCGACCGGGATATCGGACATCGCTTGCTTCGCCAGCACGACCGAATTGGTCGGCGGCAATACCAGCGAGGCGCGATCTTTCTGAAATACCACCAAGCCGACGCGATCGCGCCGTTGATAGGCATCAGTCAGCAAGGACATGATTGCGCCTTTGGTCGCTTGCATGCGTTCTGAGACCGCCATGCTCCACGAGGCGTCAACGGTGAACATGATTAAGTTAGAGGCTTTGCGAACGCGGACTTTCTCTTGCAGGTCGGTTTTGCGCAGGGCATACGCCATGCCTGTTTCCTGTTTCTGTTCGTCGCGTTCGATTTGGAAGGGCGCTGCAGCGCGGAGCGTTGCGTCAAAAGCGATATCGCGTGGCTTCTCGCCCGCTTGCTTGGCACGAACGTAGCGCCCTCGTTTGCGGTCTGTCCGGGTGGTTGACCGGCGTCCGGACTGCCGGCGGGTCATGCGATCGAGTTGCGTGTTGAGCTTCCGGGTTTCGAATTCGGCTTTGGAATCGATCTGCTGCCCGCCTTCCCACCAACGGGCGTCCGCAGTGGGAAAGACATCCTGCGGGGCAGCTTCGGTCTGGCCGAGTTCTTGCTCTTGCGGTTCGCCTTCGCCGCTTACAGACTCACTTTTTTTTTAGTTTGCGCCGCTTGCTCGTCGCTGTTTTCGCTGAATTCGCCTTCTTCTTCGCCTTCGCCGATTTCTTGCCGCTTCTCATCGACTGCCGCCTCAACGGCATTAAGATCAGCCTGCGCATCGCTGAATGGACCGCGCTTGAGTCGATGTGGAATCGTCAAGCGGATCGCTATAGTGATGTCACGGTCGTTGATGGCGGTTCTGCCTTCGTAGGCCGCATGTGCGCGGGCTGCTTTCAAGATCACAAGATCGGCGCGGTGACCATCTATGCGCAGATCACTGGAAATGCTGGCGATGACGCGCAGGTCGTGCGTGGTGTGCGTCACCTGATCGATGATCTCGCGGGCGGCGGCGATGCGCTGCGAAAGCTGTAAATCGACGGGATCCCATTCTGTCTTGAAGTCGAGCGGATCGTTTTCGTAGGCGATGTGGCGCTCAAGGATCTCGATGCGATCGACTGCTTCCTTGATCCCGGTGACATCGACGGAGAGGGCGAAGCGATCCAGAAGCTGCGGACGCAGATCACCTTCTTCCGGGTTCATCGTGCCGACAAGGATGAAGCGTGCCGGGTGGCTGAAGCTGATGCCTTCGCGCTCGACAATGTTGACGCCCATAGCGGCGCTATCCAGCAGTAGGTCTACGATATGGTCATCAAGCAGGTTGATTTCGTCCACGTAGAGTATGCCGCGGTTGGCATTCGCCAGGACGCCGGTGTCAAAATGCCGTTCGCCGAATTGAATCGCCTTTTCGATATCCAATGTTCCAACAACGCGGTCTTCGGTAGCGCTGACGGGCAGATCGACGAAACTGATTCGCCGGCGCGTCACAGGGATGTCGGAGCCGTTGTCGTATTTCTGCCGCGCGTAATCCGACCAAGATTCCGGGCGAGTAGGATCATCGTTAAAGGGCGAGTCAGATATGACACTTATTTCCGGCAAGAGGGCGGCCAGTGCTCGCGCCGCTGTCGACTTGCCAGTGCCGCGTTCACCGCGGATCAGCACGCCGCCGATGCGCATATCGACTGCGTTGAGGATCAGCGCGAGTTTCATCATGTCTTGGCCGACGATGGCGGTGAAGGGATAGACGGGCGGTCTGTTACTCATGAAGTGTACGTTTTCCTGCTGACTAAATTCAACTGAATTCTCGATTATACGAGAGCGTAGATTTTCTGACAATTGCCAGCTTTGTATTCAGAAAGCGTGCAATATATCGGGGACAGTTCATGTATCGGTAACGGCGGTAGCTAGCCCCGTCGGGGTTGGCTCGGTCGTCGCAGCATAGGTCGGCGTCGCGGTTTGAGTCGGTGTCTCCGTCGGCGGAGGCGTGGCCGTCGCGGTCGGCAATTCTGGCAGCGCGGTGATCACTTCCAGCGCGGACAGATCAAAGCCTTGGCAGAGAAAACTGCTGTGAATGCCCCAGCCGGTTTGTCCGCTGGCCAGCTCGACTTGTAGCCAATCCTGGCTTGTAATGGTCCCGCGGACCAGAACCGGGACACTTTCTACTGCAAGGTTGACTTGGGTAAAGCGCTCATCCGGTCCCGCATACAACAGGGCGTCGTGGATCGGCGTACATTCCGGCTCCTTGATGGCGATTTCGATGGCGCGCTGGTAAGTCGTACCTTTCTCGTCTTCGGCAGAGAGCTTAATCTCAAACTCAGCGGCTGGCGCGCCGCGAAGCGCGAATTCGCCCTGTGAGTTGGAATTGCGGGATTCGCTTACCGTTTCGAAGCCAAGAGGTCGGGTGAATTCGAGATCCACAGCGCCTGCTACATCCCAGCGTATGATAAGCGTGCCAGTGACCTTGCGCAGCATAACGGTCCTGTCCGCTTCAAAGCGGTTGATTGTGACTGGCTGGTAGATTTCGAGTCGACGCTTTTCTATGCCGGTGAGATTACCTCGAAGGGCGATCAGCGCGATATCTACTGGGTCGGAATAATCGTGCGTGTCCAACGTGAAAGTTGAGCTATCGCCTGCCAATTCGGCGATGGGCGCGCGATCAACCTCGATCACATAGCGCCCGGCATCGGTCGCCGACCAACTCAGCTGGACGGGCGTCCCCTGCGCCACTTGAGATTCTGACAAGTTGAAGCTCAATATCGTCGGCTCAGCAGGCTGTACTATCACAGCTGCGAAAAGCAAAGCAATGGCGGCAATCATTGCCAGAAATACAGACGCCGCGAGAGTGGACAGGTATGGCGCGACGTTGACGCGCGCGGGAAGCGCTACTGAATAGCTGTTTGGGTGTTCGGCCTGGGCGATCAGTTCGAAGGGAATCTCCTGCGCCTTGCCGACGAGTGGGCGGCGCCGCGCCCGGACGTGACCGCTAACCTGTGCCCGCCCGCCTTGTGGAAGCTGCACACTTCCCTGCGCTAACTCGAGCTCAAGCAGCGATTCGGGATCATGTACACGCAGCGCAAGTCCGAGCGGCTCATTACCTTGGTTGAGCAAGTAAAGGCTGAAACTTTCTCGATCGGGACAAAGGGTCGGATCGATTGCCAAGCTAAGCCCACCGAATCCGCCCAATTTGACAATGGCGACGAGGTGGACGAGTTGTTCCGGAGTGCCAAGCCGCGTAATTGCAATGGTTAGCGGAAAGTCGCCGGGAGACATGTCAGCGCTTCGAGCAGGCTTTATGAGAAACTGAATCTGGGTGGTCTCTTCTGCTGGCAGAGGAAAGAATAAACTGGCCGGTTTGACCCAATCATTAGGCAAGCCTGATGTCTCGACGCGGAATTCCGCATCTTCGCCGCTGAGATTGGTGACAGTTAAAGTGATTGTAGAGCTTGAGGCGGGAAACACCGCGAATTCAGCATTGTCGAGGCTGGCGCGAAAGCCCAATGCCGAAGGCTGTGTCTGATCGCCCAGCGCTGGCATCTCTACGGTAGGGCTATCGCTGCTTTGATAATACGTGAGCTTCAACGAACCGATCTGAATCTGCTCGACTATCTGCAGGCGTTGCGGCACCTCCGCTTGAAGACGACTGCCAGCGACAAATGTGCCGTTTTCGGAATCTAGGTCGGTGATGCTTACGGCGTCGTCGCGGACATCAAGGCGAAAGTGGTCAGCGGATACGGCCATATCCGCGAGCGGAATGGAGTTTCTCTCCGCACTGCCGACGGTGACCAGATCGCCTTCCAAGGGCTGGCTCTCAGTGTGCCCGTCGGGATAAAGGATGTCCAAACGTCCGAATACTGTCATCGCCCGAAATACTTGCCGTTTAGTTCTTGCCAATGTCTATGGATATTCTAGCGGCGCGAAGGGTGTCGGGGTAGTGCGGGACAGTTACAGTCGCTGGAGCGTCGGTCAAGCGTTGCCTTGATGAGACTGAGCCACTGGTGTACTGTCTGCGCAGTCTTGCTATCTGAGGCAAAGTGAATGAAGCAGGAGACGATTGTCTGCGTTACACCCAACGCGGCGTTAGACCGCACTTTGGTCGTGCCGGATTTCGCCATCGGCCATATCTCGCGCATCCCCAATGCGATCGCCGTGCCAGGCGGCAAGGGACTTAATGTGATGCGTGCCGTAGAGATCCTGGGTGGGCAGGCATTAGCGATGGGCCTGCTCGGTGGGCATACGGGTAACATGATCGCTGCGATGGTGGCGGCAGATGGCTACCAAGCGGAATGGACGCACTTCAAAGGCGAGACGCGGACTTGCACGATCATCGCGCCGCCGAACGGCAATTCCACGGTGATCAACGAATCCGGACAGATCAAGCCGTCGGATTGGAAGGCGCTGGCTGATGACATTTGCCGTGTTTCGGAGCGAGACGACGTCAGGACAGTTTGCTTGTGCGGCAGCTTGCCAGAGGGCGCGCCTGCCGATGCGCCGGCTGATCTGGTCAGGCGTGTAAAGGACGCGGGAGTACATGTCTGGGTCGATAGCAGCAAATTGGCACTGGCAAATGCGATCAAAGCGCGACCATACGCCGTCAAGGTCAACCGCGATGAGATTGGCGAAGCCCTCGGCATCACTGTGAGGACGCGGCCGGAGCTTGTGGCTATGTCACGGCGCTTGATCGCAGACGGCACCACTATCGTGGTCATATCGATGGGCGCGGA
Source organism: Phototrophicaceae bacterium (assembly GCA_965223515.1). Taxonomy (GTDB): domain Bacteria; phylum Chloroflexota; class Anaerolineae; order Aggregatilineales; family Phototrophicaceae; genus UBA6055. The sequence goes on along the minus strand of CBDCWK010000002.1, from coordinate 1,459,166 downwards.
AGGCGCGCTCCTGATCGCGGAAGATTTTGTGGCGCAAGGGACGCCACCAGTGATTCAGCCGGTGGATCCCATCGCAAGTGGTGATTGCCTGCACGCCGGCTTGGTCACGGCGTTGGTGGCCGGCAAAGATTTCACGGAGGCGCTGCGTTGGGGTGTGGCGGCCGGCACGGTCAACGCGCTGCATGCCGGTGGCGCGCAGTTCTCGTATCGCCGTTTTCGTGAGGTTCTGGCGAAGACGAGGGTGGAGGTCTTGGGCAATTGAAGGCGATAAATTTTACAGATTGTTTAAGGTTTTCTTATACATTTCTTATACGCTCCTTCTATTATTTCTGTCGAAAAATGGTGAAGCAGCTCAACTTGTTTTGTATATGCTCTTGTGCGAGTGCGATACGAGAACTGATACCTTGAGAAGGGTGAGACGAAAGGGCAATCGCTTGTGATAACTGTGCAGAACATAACCAAGAGCTATGGCAGCATAGAGGCGCTGCGGGGCGTCAGTTTCGATATTCAATCCGGCGAGATCGTCGGCTTGCTCGGACCGAATGGCGCCGGCAAATCGACGGCGATCAAGATCATCACCGGCTTCCTTCATCCGGACGCGGGCAAAGTCGAAATTGACGGCCTGAATGTCTTGAGCGACTTGCATTCGGTGCAAGCGAAGATTGGCTACTTGTCCGAGAATACGCCGCTCTATCCTGAGCTGTCGGTACAAGCCTATCTCGGGATGGTCGCCGACTTGCGCGCATTGCCCCCGTCTGAATACATCGGCCTGCTCTCTGACGCTGTCTACGGCACAGGCTTGCAAGATTACTTGACGCGGCCGATCGCATCGCTCAGCAAGGGTCTGCGGCAGCGTCTCGGCCTGGCCCAGGCGATCTTGCATAAACCGCAGTTTCTCATACTAGACGAGCCGACCGTCGGACTGGATCCGACGCAAATAGTCGAAATCCGCGCTCTGATCAAATCATTGGCGCAACAAAGTACCATTCTGTTTTCGTCACATATCTTGTCTGAGGTCGAAGCGATCTGCGATCGTGTAATCATCATCATCAACGGCGAAGTGAAAGCCGATCAGAGTTTGCGCGAATTGAGCAGGAGCAATGACGCCACGCTGGTCTTACAGCAGGAAAGTGACGATGTGATTGCTTCGCTGGGCGCGTTGGACGGCATCACGCTGATACGGCAAATCCGTTCTCTCGATGACTTCCCCGCCTATCGCATCAGTGGATCGGCAGACATTACGCCGCAGATTTACCAGATTGCGCGCGACAGAAACTGGCCGGTGCGGGAGTTGCGCCGCGACACGGTCACGCTTGAAACCTTCTTCAATCAACTGGCGACGACGGCATAGGAGCGTAACATGAAGAAGATTCTCTCGATAACGGGAAAAGAGCTCAAGCTGTATTTTGGTTCGCCGATGGCGCTGATCTTTGTCGGCGTATTCCTGGTGTTGACGCTGTTCGTCTTCTTTTGGGTCGATTCTTTCTTCGCTCGCGGCATTGCCGATGTGCGCGCACTATTCGCCTGGATGCCTTTGCTGATGATCTTCTTGGTATCGGCGTTGACGATGCACCAATGGAGCCGCGAAGAAGAGAGTGGAAATTTGCAAGTTCTGCTGACCATGCCGGTGCGGCTGATTGAATTGGTAGCTGGCAAGTTCCTGTCGGCATTGGCGCTGGTCGCGCTATCGCTGGCACTAACACTTTTTCTACCGATCACGGTGGCTTCGCTGGGCAATCTGGATTGGGGTCCGGCGATTGGCGGCTACCTGGCAACGCTCCTGCTTGCGTCCAGTTATATCGCAATCGGCTTATTCATTTCCTCGCGGACAAACAATCAACTTGTGGCGCTGATCGGAACTGCGTTCATTTGCGGCTTGTTTCAGGTGATCGGCTCGCCAGTGCTTACCGATCTATTCGGCGCGACAACCAGTGATCTGCTGCGCCAGTTTGGCGCCAGCAGCCGCTTCGAGAGTATCGAACGCGGTGTAATCGACTTTCGCGACTTAATCTACTACTTGTCGCTGACTGTCTTTTTCCTGGCGTTGAACATCGTCTCGCTGGATAGCAAGCGTTGGAGTGCCGGGGCGCATCTGCGGACCCATCGGGTCAATGGCCGGGTCAGCCTGATTCTGATTGGATTTAATCTGCTGGCGCTGAATCTGCTGCTGGCGCCGGTGAACGCGGCGCGGCTGGATCTTACTCAGCACATGGAATATAGCTTGTCCGATGTGACGAAGAACTTGCTGGCCGACCTGGACGAACCGCTGTTAATTCGCGGATATTTCAGCGAGGAGAGCCATCCGGCCTTGGCGCCTCTGGTACCACGCATCAAGGACACCCTGAGCGAATATCAACTGGCAGCCAATGGCAGAATGGAGTTGGAATTCGTCGATCCCTTGACCAATCCGGAAATGGAACGGGAAGCGAATCAGATTCACGGGGTCCGCCCTACGCCGTTGCAAGTGACCGACCGTGGCGGCGTTTCGCTGGTGAACGTGTACTTTGATGTGCTCATCGCTTATGGCGATCAGACAGCGACGCTGAATTTCTCCGATTTGATCGAAATTGAAGGAACGCCGCTGGGCGTGGAAGTTCAGCTGCGCAACCTTGAATACGACCTGACGAGCACAATTCAGCGCGTGGTGTACGGCTTTCAAAGTTTGGATGCCATTCTGGCTTCGCTGGAGCAGCCGGCACAGCTGACGCTCTACTTTTCGTCGGCCACTTTGCCGGAGATGATGGGCGAGGTCAGCGAGACGATACAAGAAGTGACGAACGAAATCGCCGAAGCCAACCCGGCGAAAGTGGCTTTCGAGGCCATCGATATGTCGGCAGCGGATGCCGGCATCAGTGAGCAGGACTTGCTCGATCGCTATCAGATTCAGCCGGTGGCGACCAGCTTCTTCGCGACAGAGACCTTCTATTTGCATCTGGTGATAGAGGCTGGCGACGACATTCAGGTGATTTATCCGGCCGGGGACTTGAGCCAAGCCGAGATTCGCAATGCCATTGAATCGTCATTGAAGCGGTCGTCGTCCGGCTTCCTGAAAGTGATCGGATTATGGACGCCACCGGCGGCTGGCGTTGATCAATTCGGGCGGCAGACGCCGAGCTTGCAGCAATATCAGATTCTGGAAGATAGCTTGCGCGATAGCTATGAGCTGCACCGCGTGACGCTGGACGATGGGCAAATCGGGGCTGATATTGATGTCTTGATTCTGCTGGCGCCGCACAGCTTGACGGACCTTCAGCGCTATGCCATCGACCAATACATCATGCGAGGCGGCTCGGTGATCGCCGCGGCCGGGCGCTATCGTCTTGGGATCGATCCCTACGCCGGCATGCTGAAGCTGGATGTCAATGAAAACGGCATCGAAGAGATGCTGGAGAGTTATGGCGTCGTGGTCGGCGACACGCTGGTTATGGATTACCAGAATGCGCCTTTCCCGTTGCAGGTGCAACGTGACTTGGGCGACATGGTCGTCTCCGAGATTCAGGCGCTGAACTATCCATACTTCGTTGATGTCCGTTCCAACAAGTTGGATTCGGAAAACCCGGTTGTCAACAGCCTGCAATTATTGACCATGAGCTGGGCATCGCCGGTAACCGTCGATGAAACGATTCTAGAAGACGCGCAGGTCTCCACGTTGATCAGTTCGAGTGACAATGCCTGGGAAACGACCGAATCGAATCCGCAGCCGGACCTCGATTCTTTTCCCGAATTCGGATTCCCGGTCAGCGATGAATTGGCATCATTCCCGCTGGCGCTGGCGGTTGAAGGCTCGTTCGGCAGCTTCTTCATCGACAAGCCGTCGCCCTTTGAATCAGATGCAGAGAGTGACCTGGGTGAGAATACCGAGGAAGCAGCGCCAGGAGCGATTGGGCTGATCGAGCGGTCGCCTGATAACACTCGCTTGATTGTGCTTGGCAGCGCCGAATTCGTGAATGACAACGTCTATCAGATTTCGGCAAGTTTCGGCGGCGACCGCTTCTATAGTAATCTGCAGTTGGTCTCCAACGCGATTGACTGGTTCACTGAAGATGTATCGCTGGCGTCGATCCGCAGCCGAGGAAGCGCCGCCCGCATTCTGCCGCCAATCCACGAGGACGCGCAGAATCAATGGGTGCTGATTAACTATGCAGTGGCGATTATTGGCTTGGTCTTGATAGGCTTCATCTGGCAGGTCCAGCGCCGCACCGAGCAACCGATTCAGTTGATTCCTCCTGTAGGCGCTGCGCTAATGCAGCCCGTGGACGCGTCAAACTCCACCGATGTGCCAGCCGATATGAGCAAAGGAGAAGCCTGATGTTGACTCGTAGCAATTTATTCCTGGCGGCGCTGCTAGTCGTTCAAATCGTTTTGCTCGCCATTTCGGTGGTTGTGGCTACCGGGACTGAGTCCCGCACGATAGAGCCGATTCTGGCTGGTTTGGCGGCTGCTGATGTAGAACGGATCACAGTCGCGGACAATCTCGACAATCAAATGACCTTCGCTCGTATAGATGAAGGCTGGGTCTTGCCCACCGCCGATGACTTTCCGCTGAATAGCGAGAAAATCGACGAGATTCTAAGCAAATTGGAAGGCATGGACACTCGACGTCTTGTGGCGTCCAATCCTGCCAACTTTGCCCGCCTCGAAGTCAAGGACGATGACTACCGACGCCGTATCGATTTGGAAGCCGCTGACTCGAATACGGTGCTATTTCTTGGCGGGAGCGGCGGCGCCGATACCGTTTATGTCCGGCGCGCCGGGGAGAATGAAGTGTATTTGGGCAGCGGACTGAGCTCCTGGGAATTGTCGACTCAAGTTTCGACTTGGCTTGATGCGGATTACGTCAATGTGCCGTCTGATGATGTGCTGGAGATCACGGTGCAGAATGCGGAGGGAGCTTTCAATTTCTTGCGCGATGGCGAAAGCTGGACCTACACAGGATTGAGCGAGGGCGAGATCTTTGAAGATACCAAAATGCCGAGCATCTTGCGAAACGCCGCGACCATCCGCATGCAGGAGCCACTGGGCTTGGACGACCTTGACGAATACGGCCTGGACGAAGCTCAAGTTGTTGTCGAAGTGCGATACCGTGAGTTGGTCGAAGCAGAAGAGACCGAAGCCGAGGAATCCGCAGCGGATGACGCAGCGGAATCCGGGGAAACCGCCGCTGAGCCAACGTACACCGAGGCGACATACACTTTGACATTTGGCGCTGCCCTGGAAGAAGGGGATATCGTGTTGAAGTCATCAGATGCCGAATACTACGTGTTGGTGCGGGATACAACTTTGAACGCATTCAGCGGCATCGGCCGCAGCGACCTGGTTAAGCTTCCCGAGGCGGAAACAGAGCCGGCTGACGAGTAAGTGGTCGTCATTGACAGGAGGCTGTTCCTGAAATGGGGGCAGCCTTCGCGATTATTCGGAGGAGGACTGAGTGCCGCCCTCGTTATCTGAACGAGCCGCTCCTATAATGAAAGCGTCCTTATCTATAGCAAAGAACTGACAGGAAACTGCATGACATCAGCTTTGAGTTTCCAGCAGGTAATCTTGAAACTGCACGAGTATTGGGCGGCACAAGGTTGTCTCATTTGGGAGCCTTACAATGTGCAAGTGGGCGCGGGCACCGGTAACCCGGCGACGACCTTGCGCGTACTAGGACCTGAGCCGTGGCGGGTCGCCTATGTCGAGCCGAGTGTTCGACCCGATGACGGTCGTTTCGGCGAGAATCCCAATCGGATGCAGAAATACTATCAGTATCAGGTCGTCCTCAAACCCGACCCAGGCAATCCTCAGGAGCTCTATTTGGATTCGCTTGAGGCACTGGGTATCCGGGCGCGCGAACACGATATCCGCTTCGTCGAGGACAATTGGGAGTCGCCGGCACTGGGTGCTTGGGGGCTGGGCTGGGAAGTCTGGCTCGACGGGCAGGAGATCACTCAGTTCACCTATTTTCAGCAGGCTGGCGGCATGCACCTCGATCCGGTCAGCGTCGAGATAACCTATGGCATCGAGCGGATTGTACTGGCGCTGCAGAATAAGGAATCGGCTTGGGAAATCGACTGGCTTGATGGCATCAGCTATGGCGACGTGATGTTCAGCGATGAAGTTGAGCATTGTCGCTATTACTTCGATGTCGCCGATGTCGGCGCTTTGAGAACGATCTACGACACCTATGAACGCGAGTACGCGCGGGCGCTGGAAGGCGATGCGCTGATCGCCGCTTATGACTATGTGTTGAAGTGCAGCCACTTGTTCAATGTGTTGGATACACGCGGCGCCATCGGCGTCACCGAGCGAGCGAATTACTTCAAACGCATGCGCGATATGACACGCACAATTGCCAAAGAATATGTGACGCAACGCGAGGCACTGGGCTTTCCGCTGATGAAGATGGCGGAAAAATGGCCGGGTGCTGCACTGCAGTCGGCTGGCGACCTTCCTGCCTCGCCTAATGAGGCGGCTGACGTGCTTATCGAGATTGGCGTGGAGGAGATGCCGGCTGACGATGTCGCTTCCGCCCTGGCACAGCTGCAAGAAGCAGCGTCCCGGTTGTTTGATACATTGCGATTGACCCATGCCAGTGTTGAAACATATGTGACACCCAGACGGATCGTCGTGTTGGCAAAGGGCGTGGCGACCAGGCAGACGGACGAAGAGTGGGTCAGCAAGGGTCCGCCCGCCGCCCGCGCTTATGACGCCCAGCGCAATCCAACGCGCGCCGCCACTGGGTTCGCGCGTGGAAAGGGTGTTGATGTCGAAGACTTGCGAATCGAGGAGATTGACGGTGGCAAATATATTACCGCCCTGGTGCGGAATATCGGCGAGCCGACCACCGATGTTCTCGCGGCAGCTTTGCCGGATTTACTCGCGGACTTGAAGTTTAGCAAGTCGATGCGCTGGAATGCGACCGGCACAGCCTTTTCACGTCCGATTCGTTGGATTGTGGCGCTCTTTGGCGAAACGGTGATACCGTTAGAGTTTGCCGGCGTGGCGAGCGGAAACCTTAGCTGCGGGCTGCGACCGCTTGGCTCACCGAAGATCGCATTGCGGGACGCGTCGGCCTATCGCCAATCCTGTGAGAAGCAGGGCATAGTCCTGGATACTGAAGAGCGAAAGGCTGTGATACAAGAACAAATCGACGCCCTCGCAAAGGAAGTCGATGGTATCGTGCCGAAAGACGATGCGCTTTTGGCGGAAGTGGCAAATCTGGTTGAAGCGCCTATCGCGTTTCTAGGCGCCTTTGACGAGGAGTATTTGGAGCTGCCGCGTGATGTACTGGTAACGGTCATGCGCAAACATCAACGTTACTTCGCAATCGAGGATGCCGACGCTCGGCTGATGAACTACTTCATCGGCGTACGCAACGGCGACAGCGAACACCTTGACAAGGTGACTTATGGCAATGAGCAGGTTCTGCGTGCTCGTTTCTCGGATGCGCGCTTCTTCTATCGGGCAGACATCAAGCAAAAACTCGCAGACCACTTACCACGCCTGGAGACCCTGACGTTTCAAGCCGAGCTGGGTTCGATGCGAGAGAAGAATGACCGTGTCGCCTCAACTATCGACGATCTCGGAGCGCTGCTGGGATTCGCCGCCTCCGATATAGCCATCGCACGCGAGGCGGCGAAAATCGCCAAGGCAGACTTGGCGACCAGCATGGTGGTTGAGATGACCTCTCTGCAAGGCATCATGGGGCGCGAATATGCATTGCTGGAGGGAATTGACCAAGCAGTTGCCGTTGCAATCCGCGAGCATTGGCTGCCCAGTGGCGCCGGCGACAAGCTGCCGGAGACCGATGCGGGCCGGTTGCTGGCTTTGGCCGACAAGCTGGATAGCCTCGTCGGCTTGATCGCTGTGGGACTTGCGCCGAAGTCTACTTCAGATCCGTTTGGCTTGCGGCGTTCAGCTTTGGGCGTCATTCGCATTTTGATAGAGTCCGGTATTTCTACCGATTTGCGCCGGGTAATCGATCGCGTCGCCGATAGTCAGCCGCTGCCAGTGAGATCGGTTGGCAAGCAGCAAGCTCTCGATTTCGTGAAGGGACGCCTAGACAACTGGCTCGGTGAAAATTTGGCGGCGCCGGCCGATGTAAGAGCCGCTGTGCTAAAGCAGCAGGCGCAAAATCCCTATCATGCGGTAGAGGGCATCGACGAATTGGCGCGTTGGGTCAAACGCGATAATTGGGAAGAGCTGCTTGATAGTTTCGCGCGCTGCGTCCGCATTACGCGCACAGAATCGGCTGCGCATGTTAGCCAGGACTTGCTCATTGCACCCGAAGAGCGCGCGCTATTCGCGTCATACTCAAGCGCTTCTACGCAAATAAGCGATTCTGCGAACGTAGACGGATTCCTCAGCGCCTTTGAAGCGATGGTGCCGGCAGTGACCGACTTCTTCGATAATGTCCTGGTTCATGCTCAGGATGTCGAACTGCGCAAGAACCGCATAGCGCTCTTGCAATGCATTAGCAAGATGCAGGAGGGCAAGGCGGACTTGAGTGAGCTGGACAATTTTTAGCGATTTCTGGTTTTTTTCAGGCGCGTTCACGACTTAATGCAATTGTTGGCAGAGGTTGAAAAGGCATTCAAGACGATGACCCTTTGTATAAATCTTCCAACGTGTTGGCGAATGTGTGGTAGTTGTCTTCTTGCGCCACTATAATAATTAAGCAATCTTACTGAGGAGCGCCAGTCCGTGTCAGTAACGGATGACATCAAGTCTCGCATCGACATTGTGAGTTATGTGCAGCGTTATGTGCCCACGCTCAAAAAAGCCGGTCGCAACCACAAGGCTTGCTGCCCCTTCCACAGTGAGAAGACGCCTTCTTTCGTAGTCAACCCGGTGCGGCAGACCTGGCATTGCTTCGGCGCTTGTGCCGAAGGCGGAGATCTATTCAGCTTCGCGCAGAAGCTGCATGCTTGGGATTTTAAGGAAGCGCTGCGCGAGCTGGCGACCGAAGCGGGCGTGCAGCTGGAACCACGGACGCCGGAACAAAAAAGCCGCAGCGATCGCCTGGATCGGCTGCGCGGAATCGTGGCAACTGCCGCCGAGTGTTATCAACGGGAATTGCATCGCAAGGCGGCGGCCAGGTGTCTGGTTTATGTGCACGAGAAGCGCGGCTTAAGCGGAGAGACCATCCGTGACTTTCAATTAGGTTATGCGCCCGATAGTTGGGATTTCATGCTGCGGTCCCTGCGAGAACTTGGTCACAGCGATGACGAAATCGTCGATGTAGGCTTGGCAGTGCGGAGCGAGGCTGGACGAGTTTACGATCGCTTTCGCAATCGTCTGATGTTCCCAATTCGTGACGAGCGGGGAAGAGTTGTCGGTTTCGGCGGACGGGCAATGGATGCTGACGACGGCGCAAAATACATCAATTCGCCGCAATCAGCGGTATTTGACAAGAGCCGATTGCTATACGGTTTGGATTTGGGCAAGTCGGCCATCCGCGAAAGCGGCACGGCGGTAATCGTCGAAGGATACATGGATGTCATCCAGGCGCATCAGGCGGGCTTTGCCAATGTGGTGGCGCAGATGGGCACGGCAATGACAGAACCACAGATTCGTCTGGTGGCGCCTCGTTTTGCCAAGAGAATCGTGCTAGCCCTGGATGCCGATGAGGCGGGCCAGAATGCCGCGCGCCGCAGCCTGGAGGTTGCGCGTCAAACCCTTGCCAAGGATTTCGCGGGCAAGCTCTCCGTCGATATTGGCATCTTGCAGATTCCCTCCGGCAAGGACCCGGACGATTACTTGCGTGAATCGCCAGACGGCTGGCAAGCGCTGGTCGATCAAGCCCAGGGCGTGGCAGACTTTGTCATCGAGATGGAGGCGGCTTCCCTGACGAGGACTGCAAGCCTGCAAGAGCGTCAAGCGGTGGCAGAAGCCGTGTTGCCGATCTTGCTGGTTTCGGAGAGCAATTTCTATAGGCAGGAGAATCTGCAGAAATTGGCGCGGCGCTTGCGAATCGGCGAGCGCGATTTGCTGGCCTGGGTACGAGAGCAGTTGCCGCAAGAACAATTGGTAGCTCACCGCGTGCCACAGGAGCCTACTCCGCCGGAATTGCCGCCTGAATATTGGGACAATGAAAACGACGAGCGTCCGCCCGATAGCGACTATGAAGGCGAATCTTCCGCTGACATATCCGCGCCGCGGCCTCCAGTTAAGCCGCTCAAGCGAGCTATAGAAGCTTATTGCCTAAGCGTTCTCTTGAAGAATCCGAATCTGCTGTATCAAGTTAATCGCAAACTGCGCGAGCTGGCAGGGGATGACGACGATCTTTTGCAGGGTCCCTTGTGTGAACTGGGCGCCGATGACTTCACGCAGAGTCAGTATCGCGCGCTCATGAACTACTTGCAGGAGTCAATGTCGCAGGATGATCTGGAACCCTTGGAATACCTTGGTCGCGTTGTCGATGTGGAACTGCGAACGGAAGTGGACGCGCTGCTCATTGATGAGCCGCAAGCGATTTCGGACAGGATAAGAGGAAACTTTCGGGTCGACTTAAACGATATATTTAGAAGAGGGTCCGACAGAGTCAGGCCGGGATTTAGCCTTCAAGATGAGCTGGTCAGCCGTGCCTTGCAATTGCGCCTGGAGCGTCTGGAGAGTGAGCGCGTCGAGATGCAATACTTACAGGAAGAAGCGCAGACCGGCTTGGAGAGCGATGAGCAGCAGCGTGGTCTCATTAGTGCAAAGATTGTGCTCTCGATGCGTGCAAAAGCGCGGATCAACGTGGCAGTTGGTTAGAATGTACTCCCTTCGTGGCAGACGCTGAATTCAGTAACAGGAGTAAAAAAACATGGTGAGGGAAACCGACAATAAGATTCGCGAATACATCGAATTTGCCGACGGCGAAGACGAAGATGAGCTTACAGAGAGCGAAGACCGCCGCCAAAGTCGTGGATCCGCTTCAGACTTCGCGACGAGCGAGCATGATGAAGACGAAACAGGCAGCGCCGAGCGTGACAGCATGCCGCTTTCTGATGATCCAGTGCGGATGTATCTGAAAGAAATCGGGCAGGTGCCTTTGCTCGATAGTAACCGTGAGATGTGGCTCAGCACTCAAATTGCCGCGGAGCGCCATTTGGAGCGATTGCGCGATGAGCTTATGAGCCTCGACAACCAGTCAACGGGCAAGAGCGAACCCGATTATCTCGATGTGGAGCGCTTCGCTTATCGCCGATTGCGCGAAGATTGGGAGAGGCTCCGGACGGCGGCGGAGAGACGCGCGGTGGATACTCCCGATTTCGTCATTGTATTGTCGGAAGTGCAGGAGACGATACTCAATTGGGACCGTGAGGCCGACTCATATATTCGCAGCTATCTCAAGCAGCGGAATTGGGGCAAAGACGAAGAATGGACCAAATTGGCGCAAGTCTTTTTTGACGTCGTTCACGCGCTTTTCCTCTTTCCCTTCGAGCACCAGATGCAATTGCAGAGGTTTTACCGGCGTGAGCAGGGATTGCCTTCATTGGTGGAGTTTGACAGCTGGATTGAAGATACCGTCGATCCGATCAGCTTGTCGAAGCAGCAGCAGGAGCAGGTGGAACAACACGCAGCCATGGCATCGGAAGATCTTACACGTGCGAATCTGAGGCTGGTCGTCAGCGTCGCCAAGCGCTATCTGGGGCGGGGAATCAGCTTTCTCGATCTAATTCAGGAAGGCAATATTGGTTTGCTGCGGGCGGTCAATAAGTTTGATCATACCAAGGGATACAAGTTCAGCACCTACGCTACCTGGTGGATACGGCAGGCGATCAGCCGCGCGATCGCAGATCAAGCTCGGACGATTCGCATACCCGTGCACATGGTCGAGACGATCAACCGTATGATGCGGGTGCAGCGCGAATTGATACAGACGCTGGGCGCGGAGCCGATTACCGAGCAAATCGCGCTGGAGATGGACTTTCTTAGCGATACAGAGCGCAGCGAGATAAAGCAGCAGATGCGAGACGGCCAAGACCTGGATCCAGCACTGCATCGAAAACTGCGCCGCGCATCACAGAAGGTGCGCCGAATCATGCGGATCAGCCAAGAGCCTATGAGTTTAGACATGCCGGTCGGACAAGAAGACAGCAGCCAGCTTGGCGACTTCATCCCCGATGAGAATATGCTGGGACCGGTGGATGCGGCCGGGCGTCAGCTGCTTAAGGAACAAATCCGGTCGGCTTTGGGTGTCCTTAGCGAACGCGAACGTCAAGTGTTGGAGTTGCGCTTCGGCTTGATTGACGGGCAGGATAATACGCTGGAAGAAGTTGGTCGTTTCTTCGGCGTCACTCGTGAACGAATCCGTCAGATCGAAACCAAGGCGCTGCGCAAGCTGCGTCATCCGACCCGATCGCGCCAACTGCGTGATTACCTGGAAATGTAGCTGTCCGTCCGGCGCTCTACCCAGGTTAATGAATGCAAACTGAGAAACTGCACGATTGGGATCTCAGCCCGAAAGCGGCGGCAGCGCTGCAATCCGACTTGGCTTCTCGTCTCGTCAGCGACGCGCCGCTTGCCCTAAGCGCGATCAAGAGCGTCGCCGGCGTCGATGTAAGCGTCAAGAACGGAATTTCGCGCGCCGCAGTGGTGGTCATGAGTTATCCTGGCTTGTCGATCACTGAAACTGTCCGCTCACAGCAAGTCACAGCTTTTCCTTATATTCCTGGCTTGTTGGCATTCCGCGAGGGTCCAGTGGTCTTGGATGCGTTGCGACAGCTTCAGGGCGAACCGGATGTCTTTCTTTTCGATGGCATGGGGCAGATACATCCACGACGGATGGGCATCGCGGCGCACCTTGGATTATGGCTGGAACGCCCGACAGTCGGATGTGGCAAAACACATTTTATCGGCGACTATGACCAGCCGTCTCCCGACAGGGGTAATCGCAGTCCCTTGATCTATAGAGGCGAGCAGCTCGGTATCGTTTTGCGCACAAGGGCACGGGTCAAACCAGTCTACATATCCGTCGGGCACCTCGCGGAACTCAACAGCGCCGCGGATCTAATTTTGTCGTGCACGCCAAAGTTTCGCCTGCCGGCGCCCATCCGCGCCGCGCATAGGGCGGCAAGCTTGGCAGCCGACACGATGAGGACAGCCAAATAATTCGCTAAACTAAAAGACTAGAATATACTGAATTCGCAGCCTAGATTTAGGCACGATTGATGATAGTCAGATAGACTCCTCCCAAATTTGGATACCCGCCAGAATCTGCAATCTGTAATGAAGGTAACACGCAACTCTTCCGGTTTATTCGCCAATCGGTCGCCGCGTGGTAGGGGCTGTGCGCCGCTGCTCATACTGCTGATGGTGGCGACGGCTGTCGTCTCATTTGGACGTCATTGGATTGGGCAACGGCTCAACCTGAACCGTCCACAGCGAGCGGAAGCCAATCTGCCGGCAGCATTCTTGGCATTTGACAGCGGGGATCTGCGGACTGCGGTCGACTATGCCTCGCAAGTCGCCCAGCGTGATAACGCAGATGCAGACGCATATGAATTTCTGATTCGTGCGCTGATCTATCGAAGCTATAGCGATATCGGCCGTGAAAGCGACCGCGAAAGAGCGCTGCAATTCAGCCGAGAGGCGATCGCATTGTTTCCGCGAAATCAAGATCTGCAGGCTGTCAATAGTTATGCCCTGCAGGCCAATATGGTTACGTGGACGAAGCTGGACGCATTGCCTGCGAGTCGTGGAGCGGTTGCCAAGCCATGTCTTGGCGCGTCTGGTCCTGTCGCTTTCGTACGGCTCTCAAGGCATCTCAGAAGCCGCTCTGCGTGAAGCTGAAGTAGGCCTTAGCATGGCTCGACAGCAGGGCGCCATCAACACTGGAAAGCCATCGCACGATGGCGCTAGCCTACGGCGACTTGGGAAAATACCGTGAAGCTGTCGCACAACTGGATCATGCCATCAGCTTGAACGGCAGACTGATACCACGGCACTTTGAAGCGGCGTTTTTCGCCATGCAAATCAGCGATATCGACAAGGCGACCGTTGCCTACTATCGAATTATGGCTTTGGATGAAGACAATGTAAAAGTAAGGGTGCGGCTTTGTGAGTTCTCAGATCGCTTGTTGGAACGCGAATCCGCGCTGCGATATTGCCGAGAAGTGACAGAATTGGCGCCGGCTTGGACGGATGGCTGGTACAAGCTTGGCCGCTTGCTCTTTCTCGGCGGCGACTATGTCAACGCCTAGTCCGCCTTTAGCCATTGCAGCCGCCTGCAGGTGGAAAACGAAGTGGCCACAGAAGACCGGCAGCTTGAGTGCTGGTATTTGCAGGGCCAATCTGCGGAGATTCGTGGTGATTGCGCCGGACTAATGACCGTATATCGCGAGTTCCTCGACATGGTGAACCAAGCGAAAATGCCACAGACCTGGAGCTATCCTCCCAGCGGACCGCCGATCTGTGCGCGGGCAACACTAAGCCCGGCGAATGCTGCCTCGCCGTGATTAGCCGACTCGTGAAATAGCGGAGTCATCCAGGATGGAGCGGTAAAGCGCGATCGTTTCTTCGGCGATACGGCGCAGTGTGAATTCCTCCAGCACGATTTCTCGTCCCCGCGCGCCAAAATCTAGTCGCCAGGTCGGATTATCAATCAGGTGCTGCACGGCGTGGGCGAGGGCGGCATCGTCTTTAGGCGGTACAAGCAGACCGTTTACATTATGGCGAACGATTTCTCGGCAGCCGGGGGAGTCCGTTGTGACGCAAGCCCTGGCGCAAGCTGCGGCTTCGATCAGTACCTTGGGAACGCCTTCGCCGTAAGTTGACGGCAGGCAGACTATGTTGCTCTCCGCGAAGACCTCTGGCATGTCGTCCCGCTTGCCTAGCCATTCGATCAATCCGGCGTCGTGCCAGGCTTGCAACTGTGCGGCGGGAACATTTGACGGGCTGGTGCGTTCTTCGTAACCAACCACACGAAATCGCGCTCTGCCACGCAGTTGGCGCGCCATGTTAACGAATTCACCCACGCCTTTCTGCCAGAGCAGGCGCCCGGCAAACAGCACGACGGGCACGCCAGTCAAATCCTCGGCACGAGGACTGAACAATTTCTCGTCGACACCCGATCCACGAATCACAAGCGTCTTGCGGGCTTCGATCAAGCCGCGATCGACGAAAACCTGGCGATCGTCCGGATTCTGAAAGATCATGCGCGTGCCTGCGCCGGAGAGCGCGAGCTTGAAGGCGGGACGGCTAAGCCTGTCTAGTAATACGGCTCTTACATCCTCTCGCATGAAAATGTAGCCCAAGCCACTCATTGCTTGTACGATCGACTGGCGTCCGCTCAGCTTAGCCGCGATACCGCCGTAAATCACAGGCTTGATACTTACATGATGCAGAAGGTCGGGCTTCAGTTCGGCATAGAGTCGCCGCAATGCGAGCAGTGTCCGCAGCTCGCGGAAGGGATTGATACCGTGCTGGCTAAGCGGAAGGGGGTGAAACGGCAGATCTGAGTCTTTGATACGCTTGATCGAAGAATCATCCGCGATTGAAGTTGCGACATGGACATCAAATCCGGACTCGCGCGCCGCTAATGCAAGGGGAAGGCGATGGGAGACAAAAAACCGCGGAATGTTCACCACGTAGAGTAACTTAACGGAATTCGCTTGCACCGATTTCCCTTAGGGTAAACACGGCAACATGCAAGTCTTGGACCCGTGACTATTCAGCATACCAATGCGAACTAGACCAGCTCGTCTAGTTCGACTATCCTAAGCTCTTTGGTGTCGTCCACGCCGGCGATGCTGTCGCTAAGCGCTTCTACTGGACCGTGTCGCGCGAGGTGTGCGCCCGCAAGGACATAGATCAGAACGCCCAACGACGAAATGCCGAAGCTCGCCAGAATGCCTATCATTTGCAATTGCCCGAAGAAAATATCACCGGAATCGTCCCGGATATGAGTACCGAAACCGAGGATATCAGCCAGACCAGCCAGCGCCGCGAACAATATGCCAGTGAGGGCAAGACGAGTCCCAATCTGCTGGCTTAAGGTGGCCGGCACCTCGAGATAAAATGAATACTTGAGATAAGTCAGCGCGCCGAGTATTAAGAGGCTGTAGCCGACCAGCACCATGACCACTTGAATCAGTCCAATGCCGGCGGTTACTTGCGCGCCGGTGACGCCGGGAAACAACCCCATAAAGCAGATCATTACGCCCAAGGCGCCCAAAGCGATACCAACTTGTGCGAAGCGCCACATAGATGTCTATCCGTCCGGCAAGGACTCCCGTAATTTGCGCAGCATATTGCCGCCCAAGATCGCCTCTACTTCATTTTCGACGAAGCCGCGTTCGAGCAGAAGTCTTCGCAGCAGCCAAAGATCGCTGGATGTATCAATCTCGTCTGGCAGGCTGCTATGAGCGTAACCCCCGTCGATGTCACTTCCCAGCCCAACGTGCTCAACCGAGCCGGTCAACTGGCAAACATAATCAACTGCATCAACCCAATGCGAAGCCAAAACGCGGCGTTTCGGGTCGCTCGGATGCCAATCCTTCCTCAAAAAACGATTATACACCATGATTCCCATCACCCCATCGCGCTCGGCCAGACGATGAATCAATGCGTCCGACAGGCAGCGTGGAATATCATGAAAATAACGTGGGTTGGCATGGCTGGCGATGACCGAACCCTCGTATCGTTCCAATGCGGAGGTTGCAGCGCGCTCTGACAACGCCGAAATATCGAGCAGGACCTTGAAGCCGGCCATCACTTCGAGCAGGTCATAGCCAAGCAAGGTCAGGTCGCCATGGTAGCCGTCGGTGTAGCGGGTCTGCTCCCAAGCCGGCGCCACAATGCGCACACCGTATTCCAGCCATTCTTCGCATTGGCGCGGTTCGGAGATCGGCTCGGCGCCCTTCATTAGGATGACTATGCCCTGAATCTGTTGTCCGACAGGCTTGTCCGCTTTCCATGACCCCAACACCTGCTGGAGGTCTTCTTGCGTAAGAATGAGTTGGATTCTGTCGCTGTCGTCGGCGAGACGCCGATAATAGTCCAGTTGCCAGAGCGCCAATTGCCGGGCGTCGCTGGCTGTACGATAACTGTAGCGCTGCCACGCTCGCAGGGATGGTGAGGATTCGGAAACAACTTGCAAGCTGCCGAAGACGATGCCGATCCGCCCCAGCAGGTTGTCGCGCAGGCTGGTCGTGGCGGCTGGCAGGTCGCGACCGGCGTCTGCTTGGCGCTGATGCCAGGCCCAGGTGGTATAGTCGCGCCCGAGTTGCTGGGCGTTGAAGGCGACATTCTGCTGGGCATCGACGATGAACATTTGAGAATTCTTTCTTGTAGCGGGCAACCGCGTCGAGTCTCCGCGATCGTTTATATATGATAGTTGACTTCGTCAGCGTTTGCCGCGTCGAGAGTAGAAGCATGCCAGCTCGCTTGCTATCATGCTATCCTCTTGTCGGTCGCATTGATCATCGGGCGCGAGATACCAGCGATGCACATTCTGCAGGTCAACAATATCACTGTGAGCTTCGCAGGCCGGGAGCTGTATCGTGACTTGTCATGGGTGATTGGCGATCGTGATCGTGTTGCGCTGGTGGGTCCCAATGGCGCGGGAAAGACGACCCTGTTTAAAGTTCTGCTGGGAGAGATTGAGCCGGAGCGCGGCCATATCACGATGCAGCCGGGCATTCGCACAGGTCATTTGCCTCAAGACATAACGCTGCCGCCCGACAAAACTCTCATCGAAACAGCGATGATCAAGCCGCCGGAATTGGCTGAAGCCGAGATCGCCCTGAGCGCCATCGAAAGTCAACTCGCGGACCCGGCGGTCTATGGTGATGACAAGCGGCTGACGCAAACGCTGGCGGAGCATGAGGCGCTGCTAGCGCGTTATGAGGGAATGAACGGAAGCCGCCACGCCAGCCACGTGCGAGAGTTGCTGACGATGTTGGGCTTCAGAGCCGATGACTATGATTTGCCGACCGGCGCGCTATCTGGCGGGCAGAAAAAGATGGTGGCGCTGGTGCAGCTGGCCGTTTCTGCGCCCGACATTCTTCTGCTCGATGAGCCGGACAATCACCTCGATTTGGCCGGCAAGAATCAGCTTGAGCGCTTCATCCTGAGCTATCGCAAAAGTATTGTCATCATCTCTCACGACCGCTATCTATTGGACGAGGTGGCGACGCAAACCGTTGAATTGTCGGACGGAAAGCTCACCATCTACCACGGCAATTATTCGTACTACATCAATGAGCGCGAATTGAGGCGCTTGCGTCAGCAGCAGCAATATGTGACCCAGCAAAAAGAGATCGCCCGTATTGAGCAGATGATCGAACGATTTGAGCGCTGGGCCAAGCAAGTTTTAAGCCGAAAGCACATGCTGGCAGCGCGGCAGCGTCGGCGCATGCTGGAAAAAATGGAAGAACGCGGCGAAATCATCGAGAAGGTCTACGACCAAAGGTTGATGGACTTCAAAGTAGCCGGTTGGCGTGGGAGCAAGAAGGTGCTCGAACTGGTTGCTGTCACGAAGGCATTTGATGATCGGCCGCTGTTCTTTGATGCCAATCTGCTAGTTCGTCATGGTGAGCGGGTTGGCGTAATTGGTCCCAATGGCGCAGGTAAGACCGTATTGCTGCGGATGATACTCGGCGAGTTCGAGCCGCTGTCAGGCGACATCAAGGTCGGTCCGAGCGTACGCATCGGCTACTACTCGCAGGAACATCAGACGCTTGATCGATGGCTGGACAAGCCGCCGCTAGATCTCATCCGCAATATCCAGAATAGCAGCGAAGCGAGCGCGGTTAACTTTTTATTGCGCATGGCCTTTAGCTACGAGCAAGTGCGGCAGCCGATACGGACACTTTCCGGCGGTGAACGCAGCCGATTGCAGTTGGCGCTAGTAATGTTGCAGCAACCCAATCTGCTGCTGCTGGATGAGCCGACCAACAATTTGGATATTGCTTCGGTGGAAGTGCTGGAAGACGCGCTCGACGAATTCGTCGGTACGGTATTGATCGTTTCGCATGATCGCTACTTTCTCGACCAGACGGTAGATCGCTTGGTGGAGATTCGCGACGGTGAGCTGGAAGAATACCTTGGCGGATATACGGAATATCTGGAAGCCACCGGGAGGTTGAAGGTGACCTAAACCGAGCGAACAGTCCCTCTGATGACCGCTCCCGGAATCGTGAAGTCGAAGTCGTCGGTCGTAGCGCGCTCCGGCAACCCGAATCCGCGCCTGATATCGTCTGGCGCGCTTCGGAAGAGTAACTTGATCATGTCGGCATTCTGCCGTGGCGTTCTCATTCTGTGGGTCCAGGTTTCGAAATGGAGCGTCAAGTCAAAAGTCATGAGGACTTCGACATTGAAGCCGGTTTCAGACAGCATCGCCAGCCATTCCGATATTCGAAAGTCACGGACGTGAGATGAGTCACGCAGCAACTCTATCGTCTGCAGAAAGCTGTCTTGGGCATAGTCTTCGCGAGCCATAATGTCGCTGATGAGAAAAACGCCATCGGCTTTGAGCAGACGGCGGAACTCTGCCAGTGCGCGCCCTGGATTCAGCCAATGATGAGCACTGTAACGCGTGACTACGAGGTCGAAACTGTTCGCCGGAAAAGGCAAGTGCTCAACATCGCTGAGCTGTGTTTCGATGTTGCATAAGCCACTTTCGTTCGCAAGCGTCTCTACCTGGTCGAGCATGGCGAGAGTGAAGTCGCAAGCGATGACGCGACCGACGTGAGGGGCATAGGCGAGCGAAGTGTGCCCGGCGCCACAGCCGGCATCCAGTACTGTTATGTCCTCGGTGAGCGACGAAGACGCCACCATCAGGTCCAAGTCCTGGCCCGATGCGTGTACCTTGCTTGTTCGATAATTGGCGGCGACGTTTCCGAAACGCTTTTTTACATGGCTCTTCAAGTCACGGGCTTGCATTTGTTCGTCCAAGCTCTGAATGATTGCGCAGTATCGTTTTGGCAATCTCGGTCAATGTCACACGGGTCTTGCAATTGGCTACAATTGTGATACAGTATCAGCAGGCATCTGAGAATAACGGTCGAATATCAGGTTTGTCTTGACAAGACCATTGTTCTGCTTTTACACTACAGGCTTGCAGTCCTCTTGCTGTCACAATTTATTGGATACATGACAATCGGTCATAAGCACCTTCCGTGTTGTATGCGCATTAGCTGTCCCTTGCATCACCATGCCGAGGCGATGTAGGGGTTTTGCTGTTTTCACCCTGTATGGTCAGTCGAGTCATCTATTCGTCCAAGGAGCCCAACCTTGAAACAGTATTATAATGTGAAGAATTATGCTCGTACGCCAGAGATTCAGGAATTGCCATCGCTGATTGATATCCAGCTGAAATCATTTGAAAACTTCCTCTGCGGGGGCAGGCTGCTGGAATTGTTCGACGAGATCAATCCGATTCAGAGCTTCAACGGCAACCTATCGCTTTACTTCCCGGGCAATCATCCGCAGGCGCAAGAATTCGGTTTGAAGCCTTACTTTGAAGAGCCCAAATACGACGTAGACGAGTGCATTGAACGCGATATGTCGTATTCGGCGCCGCTCTATGTGGAAGTCGCTTTGGTAAATCACGAGCAAGGCGATGAAATCATTCGGCAAGACATATTCATGGGCGAATTCCCACTGATGACGGAGAAGGGCACCTTCATCATCAACGGTACCGAACGGGTGGTCGTCAGTCAATTGATTCGCTCGCCCGGCGTTTACTTCGATGCCGATGAAGAGCGCACCACTGGCCGGCTGCTGTCGAACGCCAAATTGATCCCGGATCGTGGCGCCTGGATGGAATTCGAAACACGCAAAACCGACTATATCACGCTCAAATTCAATCGCAAGCGGACTATTCCGGTGACGATTCTTCTTCGTGCGCTGGCGGCTGTCGATGATGGTCTGCCGAAATCTGCGTCGCCAGTCAAAACCGGCGAAGACGATGAAATCCTCAAGCTCTTTGCCGATGTTGACAATAACGAAGCGCACAAATACATCGAGAGCTCATTTAAGAACGAGCCGGTTTGGGTCGAACACAAGAAGCAGACCCTGGCCGAAGTTGCCTTGATCGAGTTCTACAAGCGCATGCGTCCTGGTGACCCGCCGACCTTGGATAACGCTCGTGAGTATCTTCAAGGACAGCTCTTCGACCAGCGCCGCTACGACCTCGAGCGGGTAGGGCGGTATAAGCTGAATCAGCGCCTTGGGCTTGAAGGCGTCGTCGATCCATCACATCGCACGCTCACGAAGCCGGATATTGTCAAGCTCGTTGAGCAAATGATCTTGATCAACAACGGCCAGCGCAAACGCGACGATATCGATCATCTGGGCAACCGGCGTGTGAAGACCGTCGGCGAATTGATCGGCAACAAGCTGCGCATCGGCTTGCGGCGGATGGAACGCGTGGTCAAGGAGCGCATGTCCATTCGTGAAGCCGAACAGTTGACGCCGGTATCGCTGGTCAACATTCGGCCGATTGTCGCGGCCGTGCGGGAATTCTTCGGCTCGTCGCAATTGTCACAGTTTATGGAGCAAACGAATCCCCTTTCCGAGTTGACGCACAAGCGCACGCTTTCGGCATTGGGACCCGGTGGCTTGCGGCGGGAGCGCGCCGGCTTTGATGTACGTGATGTGCATCACAGTCACTATGGGCGCATCTGCCCGATTGAAACGCCAGAAGGTCCAAATATCGGCTTGATCGGCCGCTTGGCGAGTTATGCGCGGGTTAACGAGCTGGGATTCATCGAAACGCCGTATCGCAAAGTTATCAATACGCTGGATGTGGGCGATCCGAACCTGATTGGTCGCACGGTCCGCGGTGATATTGAAAACGCAAAAGAAAAGATCATCATCGAAGAGGACACGGTCTTGGACAAGAAGGCTGTTACGAAGCTCAAAAGAGCGAAAATCAGCGAAGTCCCCGTCACGCCCTTCGCCACCCACGAGATCGAATATCTCTCGGCGGACAACGAAGACAAATTCATTATCGCGCAGGCGAACGCCGTGCTTGATGAACACGAGCAGTTTGTTTCCAACCGCGTGTCGGCGCGCTTTGAGCAAGGATTTCTTTCGGCGCCGCCGCAGCGAATCGATTACATGGATATCGCCCCGCGTCAGATCGTCGGTATCAGCGCCGCCTTGATTCCGTTCTTGTCACACGATGCCGCCAACCGCGCTCTGATGGGTTCGAATATGCAGCGCCAAGCCGTGCCCTTGCTCACACCGGATGTCTCGATCGTCAGCACGGGGATGGAACGGCAGGCTGCATCGGACAGCGGACAGGTGTTGGTCTCGGAGATCAATGCCGAGGTGATCAGCGTACAAGGGCACCGCGTGATTGTCCGCAAGGAAGATGGCGAAGAGCAGACTTTTCAACTACGCAAGTACGAGCGTTCAAATCAGTCGACCTGTATCGATCAGCGTCCGGTTGTCCGGAAGGGCGATTTGATCAAGCCCGGCGATATCATCGCTGATAGCTCATCTACTTCTGACGGGCGCCTGGCTCTGGGCCATGATGTGTTGACCTGCTTCCTGTCATGGGACGGTGGCAACTATGAAGACGCCTTGCTGGTAAGCGAAGACATGCTGCGTAAAGACAAGTTCACCAGCATTCACATCGAAAAACACGAGATTGAAGCGCGCGATACCAAGCTGGGTCCTGAGGATATCACCTACGACATTCCCAATGTCGGTGAAGACGCGCTGAAAGATCTTGATGAACACGGCATTGTGCGAATTGGCGCAGAGGTCGGGCCGAACGATATTCTGGTAGGCAAGATCACGCCGAAGGGCGAAAAAGAATTGTCGCCGGAAGAAAAGTTGCTGCGCGCAATATTTGGTGAGCAGGCTCGCGAAGTAAAGGATTCGTCGTTGCGGTTGCCACATGGTGATCGCGGCAAAGTAATCGATGTCAAGGTGTTTACTCGTGAAGAGCACCCGGATTTGCCGGCGGGCGTCGAAAAGATGGTCCGCGTGAGTGTGGCGCAGCGCCGCAAGCTCACGGTAGGCGACAAGATGGCTGGCAGGCATGGCAACAAGGGCGTCATTTCCAAGATCGTCTCGGTCGAGGACATGCCCTACATTGATGGCGGCATTCCTGTCGAAATCATTCTGAACCCGCTCGGCGTTCCCAGCCGCATGAATATCGGGCAGATTCTTGAGTTGCATTTGGGCTGGGCGGCAGACCGTCTGGGATTCCGCGCGATCACACCAGTATTTGACGGTGTGAAGGAGCACGAGATACAGGCGGAACTCGGCCGTGCCTGGATGATAGATTGGGCATGGAAGCAGACTACGGAGCGCGCTTGGGAGAATCAGGAGCGGCTGGCTGCAAGTGTGGGCATTGAAGCAGAAGACTTCGATGACGATATGCACGTAATCAGCGCGTACTTGGCCGAGCGCGTGGGTGAATCCGGGCTCTATGACAGCGAGGCGATCATCCTGGAGCGCGATGAAAACTATGTTCGGCGGGTAGCAGTAGCAGAAATGCTGCGTGAACACGGCTACGACCCGGATGAGATCATGGTTTACGACAATAGCGGACTGTCCGTGGAAGTGCGTGATCAGCGCGATATGAAGGCATTGGAAGTTTCGATAAGGCTGTGGATCGAGCAGTCGGCATCCGAAGAAATCGAACTACGGGAAGATCTTTCAATGCGCGATCTCTTTGAGATTGCCGATCGAGTGATGTTTGAAACGGGTCATCCGGTGCCGCATTATGGCAAGCAGACTCTTTATGACGGCCGTACCGGCGAGCCTCTTGACCGTCATGTTGCGGTTGGATATGTGCATATGCTGAAGCTGGCGCATCTGGTTGAGGATAAGGCGCATGCGCGCTCGACGGGTCCTTACAGCCTGGTTACGCAGCAGCCGCTCGGTGGCAAAGCGCAATTCGGCGGGCAGCGCTTTGGTGAGATGGAGGTTTGGGCACTGGAAGCGTACGGCGCCGCGCATATTTTGCAGGAGATGCTGACGGTGAAATCCGACGATGTGCAAGGTCGTGTCAAGACCTACGAGAGCATCGTCAAGGGTGAGCCTATCGAAGAGCCAGGCATTCCCACTAGTTTCCGCGTCTTGGTCAAGGAGTTGCAGAGTCTGGGCTTGTCGGTGGAAGCGATCAACGGAAGTGGCGACGTGATTCGTTTCGGAAAGTACGATGAGCAGACACGCAGACCTCAGCCGGAGACTGGATTGCTGGGGCTCGGCACGAGTTAATCGGCAAGATCAAGCCGGCCACGACATTTTGGGCACATTGTTGAAAATGTGCCCGCGCCTCATTCGCTTACCGTAATGTTCGATTACTCTAGTTCCTCGTTGGCGGAGCCATAATCTCATGCGCACCAAGATTGCCATCGTCCTGGCATCAATTGTTGTAACATTGGCCCTGCTGGAGGTTGGTCTCCGTATATATCTGTCCGAGTATGGAGACGAACGTCAAAAGACGTTGTACTTGTATTCGCGAGAAGAAATCCAAGAGAAACAGACACTGTTTCGCGGACTGGCATACTTGAATTACGGACTATCACCGACTCACGAGAGTGTAAATTCACTCGGTTATCGCGGGCCTGAAATTGTACTGCCCAAACCAGTTGATACCTATCGAATCGTGGCTTTAGGAGGTTCAACGACCTATGGTCTGTTTTTAGATCTGTGGCAACTGGCATATCCACATCAATTAGAGCGGTTTCTGCAAAATGATTATGGCTATGACCATGTTGAGCTGACGAACGCGGGCGCTCACAACTACTCAACTTGGGAGTCCGCAGTAAATATGCTACTGCGCGTCCCGGACCTGGAACCGGACATGATCATCATTTATCACGGTATAAATGATGTGGGGGTTCGACTGACTGATCCAGACTATTTTGACGGCTTGAATACCAGCAGGGGCTACTGGCTCGACCTCGACAATCCGCTGCCCTTTAGCGCGCTCTGGCGCTTAGGATTGAAAAAACTCGGGTATGAACTGAAGGCTGCTTATGAACTGGACGCGACATTCCGACGTCCGGATGATATTCGGAGCTGCATGAAAGATACCAGCAGGGATGAAACTTATTGTCAGGGTTTTGACATGACTGCGCGCGAAGTTCTTTCGGCGAATCCTCCGATTTACTTCGAGCGAAACATGCGCAACATGATTCTCTTGGCGCAAGGCATGGGTACCGAAGTGTTGATTTTGACGTGGGCCTATTCGCCTCTTAACTTTCCAATTGAGGGCGGCGGCGGCATGGTATACAAACACCTTCAAGAGGGTGTTGCCGAGCATAACGCCATTGTCAGAAGATTAGCGGAAGAAGAGGGCACATTCTTTTACGATTTAGCCGCGTCCATGCCGATTGACGAAGAATTCTGGGTCAATGGGATACATATGAAAGCCGCCGGCACCGCTGAGATGGCGCGGCAGTTGGCGGAGTACCTGGCATCAACCGACCGCCTAGACCGATGACAGCATGTCCCTTTAGCGCCCGAAGGCATGGAAAAAGAAAGAGCTTTCGTACAATAACATCCTCGTTCGATTGACGCCGTCTTGAGTAGAATTCATGTCGTATCAAATGGTGCGTAAATCCGTGCGCAGGCTTGCTTGATTTTGCCTAAAATGTATGCTAGTCTCAGTGAGACTTGCATTGTTCCAAAAAGCACAAATGGTTGAAATCTGATGTCGACCGTCCTTGAATTTGGTCCTGTCACCGCTTTGCTGGTCATTTCCGTCGTCTTGGCGATGATCATTGCGAATATCTCGCGCGTGATGGGTCCGCATCGGCCGACCTACCGCAAGTCCGTGCCATACGAAAGTGGCATGAAGCCGATCGGGCCGGCGACACGGCGGATGCCGGTCAAGTTCTATCTGGTTGCTGTACTCTTCATAATCTTTGATATCGAGGTAATCTTCTTCTTGCCCTGGGCGGTTTCGATGCGCGACCTCGGTGTTTACGGGCTGGCGGTTATGGCGGTATTCACGGTGATCTTAGTCGTCGGCTTCGTTTACGAGTGGAAGAAAGGTGGTTTGGAATGGGAGTAAGCTCAAAGCTTGGGAATTTGGGTGTCGTCACTACCACCGTTGAGCAAGCCGTCAATTGGGCGCGCACAGGCGCGATGTGGCCCCTGTTGTTTGGGCTCGCCTGTTGCGCTATTGAATATATGAGTTCGCAAGCATCGAGTTATGATCTGTCTCGCTTCGGCATGGAGTTGAATCGGGCGACCCCACGCCAGGCAGACTTGCTTATCGTCTCCGGGCGTTTGACGCGTAAGATGGCGCCGGTTGTGCGCCAGCTCTACGATCAGATGGCCGAACCAAAGTGGGTTATCTCGATGGGTGACTGCGCTTCCTGCGGCGGCGTCTACAATAATTACGCTATTGTGCAGGGGGTCGACGAAATCATCCCGGTAGATGTTTATATCGCCGGTTGCCCGCCCCGCCCGGAACAACTGCTGCATGGCATCTTGACCTTGCATGAAAAGATCAAGGGCGAGCGCATAGCGGACTGGGCGTAGTTCTGTATAGCTTCGGACGACAAGATCACAGGGCGGCATGAGAATGGAGATACCGGCGGCACGAGATCCGGTAAATGCATTGCGCGAGGTCTTTGGCGAGGCCGTGCAATACGTAAAAGTGTTTCGCGACGAGACGACTATTGTGGTTGAGAACCAGCGGACACCCGAAGTGCTAGATTTTCTTCGCGTCAGCTCGGGCTTGGTTTACAACATGCTTTCGGATGTTAGCGCGGTTGATTATTATCCGACTGACTATGGCGAGCGATTTGATGGTAGCGCCGAAGACTATCGACCGGAGCGCTTTGCTGTTTCTTATCACGTATTGTCAATGCTTTACAATCGCCGCCTGCGTGTCAAAACTTTCGCCGCGGAAGAAGATCCGCGGCTGCCGACAGCGACAGTCGTATGGCCCTCGGCGAATTGGCTGGAACGCGAAATCGCCGATTTAATGGGCATCGTTTTTGAAGGGCATCCTGATCAACGTCGGCTGCTTATGCCGGACGACTGGCATGGTCATCCACATCGGCGGGATTATCCGCTGGGCAAAGAGACGGTCGCATTCTCTTTTAATGAGGCGGAGATCCGCAAGCATAAGCCTTTCGCGACAGACTAGGTTTCGAGGTCGGTATGGTTGTTGCAACACCACCGCAATCGATAGAAGAACAGCGCAGTTGGGAAGGCAGCCTTGATCAGTTGCGCGGGCTGGTTTCGGAACGGGCCATCACTGGCGAGACGATGCTGCTCAATATGGGTCCCCATCATCCAAGCACGCATGGTGTGCTGCGCTTGCTGCTGGAATTGGACGGAGAGCAGATCGTCACCTGCTTACCTGATATAGGTTTCTTACATACCGGCATCGAGAAGTCGATAGAAGATAAGAGCTATGAGAAGGCGGTGCCGCTGACCGACCGCATGGATTACCTCTCGCCGATGTCCAATAACATGGCCTTTGCTGCGGCCGTAGAAAAACTGCTTGATTTGGATGTGCCCGAACGCGGCCAGATCATCCGCATAGTCTGCCTGGAGTTGGCGCGCTGCGCCAGCCACCTGGTCTGGCTGGGTACCCATGCAATCGACATGGGCGCGATGAGTGTCTTGCTCTATGCCTTCCGCGAGCGCGAACGGATTCTGGGCATGTTCGAGATGCTCTCGGGGCAGCGTATGATGAGCAGCTATATTCGTCCTGGGGGTGTATGGCGCGATGTGCCGGACGATTTTCTGCCGACGATAAAGCAATTCCTCAATGACTTTCCAGCGAAGGTTGATGATTACGAAGCCTTGCTGACGCAGAATCCCATATGGAAAGATCGCGCGCAGGGCGTCGGTGTAATCGAGCCTGATGTTGCCCTGGCTTACGGCTTGACGGGTCCGGCTCTACGCGGCAGCGGCGTCAATTGGGATTTGCGCAAAGCACAGCCTTACAGCGGCTATGAGACATACGATTTCAACGTACCTTTGGGTGAGCACGGCGATGTCTACGATCGTTATCTGATTCGCATTCAGGAATTCCGCGAAAGCATGAACATTCTGAATCAGGCTGTGGCACGATTGGAACGCGTCAAGGGATCTTACCGTTCCGAGAATCACAAGTATTGTCCGCCTCTGCGCAGTGAATTGGGACAGAGCATGGAGGCGGTCATCCACCACTTCAAGCTGTGGACCTACGGCTACGACGCGCCGGATGATGAGATTTACAACGCCATCGAAAGCCCGCGTGGCGAGATCGGCTGCTATATCCACGGCACCGGTGCGAACAAGCCGCGGCGAGTGCATTTCAAGACGCCGTCATTCATCCACATCAGCGCCTTGCCAGTAATGTCGAAGGGGTATCTGCTGGCCGATATGGTCGCTATTATCGGGAGTGTTGATATCGTCTTGGGCGATTGCGACCGTTAAGGCCTGGCTGAAAGCGGACCGTCGAATGAGGCGACTTAAAGTTGGATTCGGGGCGTGAAATAGGGAATCCGTTTGCGAAGGAACGTAAGGCATGGCGATAATCGGCAATCCCAAATACGAAGAGCGCATAAATCATCATATTGTGAAATACCCAACAAAGCGCTCGGCGGTGATGCCGCTGCTTTATATCGCGCAAGAAGAATATGGATGGGTAAATCCCGAAGGCATCGACGAAGTAGCGCAGATCCTCAATCTTGATCCGACGCAGGTAAAGTCGATTGCTGGCTTTTACACGATGTATTCGGAAAAGCCGAAGGGCAAGTATTGGCTTCAGGTCTGTACCGATTTGCCCTGCGCGCTAAAAGGGGCGGACGAGTTTCATGCCTGGCTGAAGAATGAGCTTGGCGTTGAGGAAGGCGGCACTAGCGACGATGGCATGTTCACCGTTGAGCATGTGATGTGCCTTGCCGCTTGTGACAAGGCGCCGATGCTACAGTGTAATTTTCATTATGTAGAGAATCTTGATCAGGACAACATGCGCGAGTTGCTGGCGCAATGGCGGCAGGAGTCAGCTCAGACTGTCAACGGGCGCGGGTAAGCCTGGCTGGCGCTGGTCTCGCAGACTAAAAGAATCAAAGGCGATTATGCACATTCTCTTGCGTGGACGCGAAATACCTAACATCAAAGATCTTGACATCTACGAGCAGCATGGGGGCTTCGTCGGCTTAAAGCAAGCGCTGGCGATGACTCCGGCAGAGGTTGTTGATGTGGTCAAGGCTTCCGGCTTGCGTGGACGCGGCGGCGCGGGTTTCCCCACCGGTGTCAAGTGGAGCTTCATCCCGCAGCATGAGCCGGTCAAATATGTCACGGTCAATGCGGACGAAAGCGAAACCGGCACATTCAAAGACCGCGAGATCATGGAAGAGAACCCTTATCAACTGATTGAAGGCTCGCTGATATGCGCCTACGCGATTCAGGCAAAGGCGATCTATATCTACCTGCGCGGGGAATTCTGGGACATAGGCGATCAGCTGGACGCCTGCATTGAAGTCTTGCGCGAAAAGGGCTGCGTCGGAAAGAACATTATGGGCTCGGGCTACGACTGCGAGGTGTATACCCATCTCGGCGCCGGCGCCTATATCTGTGGTGAGGAGAGCGCTCTGCTCAACAGCCTGGAAGGCTATCTGGGTCAGCCGCGGGTACGGCCTCCATTCCCGGCGCAGAAGGGCGGCGGGCTATATAAAGAAGCAACAGTCGTCAATAATGTTGAGACGCTGGCTAACGTCCCTTACATCATGAGCGAGGGCGCGGAAGCGTTTAAGGCGATCGGCACAGAACAGAGTAGCGGTACAAAAGTGTACTGCGTCAGTGGTCACGTAAAGAAGCCGGGGAATTACGAATTGCCTATGGGCACGACTTTCCGCGAACTGCTCTACGAGCATGCTGGTGGACCCTTGTATGAAGATCGTGCTTTCAAGGCGATGCTGCCATCAGGCGGCTCCGGTCCCATCGTGCCCTTGACCGATGAAGTGTTGGATACGCCGATGTCTTATGAAGATACGGCGAAGATCGGTACCATAATCGGGTCTGCGTCGATCATCATCATGGACGAGACTGTCGATATCACTTGGGTGGCGTCTAAGGTGACAAAGTTCTTCACCCATGAGAGCTGCGGAAAATGTACACCCTGCCGCGAGGGGACGTACTGGCTTGACAAGGTGATAGACCGGATATTGGACGGGCGCGGTTCGCCCGATGATGTCAAGCGGATTGCCGATGTGGCGGAGAACATGCAGGGCACGACGCTCTGTGCCTTGGGCGATTTCGCTGCCAACCCGATCATCCATACCATCCGTCACTTTCCTGACGACTTCGCGCAGCATGTTCAGGCCTAATGGGTGCCATGCTGAAAGCGGCGCAAGTGCGGACCTTTGATTGGCGCGGACTGTTGGGTAGGCTGCTCGACGTCATCTATCAGCCGCCTTTGGAACGCGAACGGGAATTCTTCCGTCGCCTCAGAGAGTTGAGCGATGCGATCAGCGAATCGCCGGATGCGTTAACGTTAATGGTGCTGCGCGGCGAGTTATTTCTGGAGCGTGGCGAATACGAACGGGCAAAGTCGGACTTTGATGCAGCGCTGGCAATTGCGGAGAATCTGGATGAAGCAAAGGGCTGGCTGATCGTGGAGCAAGTCATGCGCGACCGTGCCCTTCATGGCATGAGATTGGTGGAGCGACATCTGTAGACGTCGTCCGCGAAACCTTGGGATTGTAAAGTGGAGGCATGAATGTCCGACACGGTGAAGATCAACATCGACGGGACTGAATACCAAGTAGACGCCGGGTCGAATCTGGTCGATGCTGCGAAATGGCATGCCAGCAATGATATTCCTGTGTTTTGCTATCATCCCAAGATGGATCCGGTTGGCATGTGCCGGATGTGCCTGGTCGAATTGGGTACGCCTGCAAGAGATCGGGCGACCGGCGAGGTGGTGCTCAACGACGACGGCACGCCTCAGATTCGATACTTCCCCAAATTGCAGACCGCCTGCACCACGACGGTGAGCGACGGCATGCATATCAAGACCAATACGCAAGCAGTGATTGACGCGCGCAACGATGTGCTGGAATTCCTTCTGAGCAGCCATCCGCTTGACTGTCCGATTTGCGACAAGGGCGGCGAGTGCCCGCTGCAGAATCTGACCATGCGCCACGGCCCACAGTCGTCACGCATGTACTTTGAAGACAAGCAACTCTTGGAGAAACATTACCCCTTGGGTGATCTGATCTTTCTGGATCAGGAGCGCTGCATTCAATGCGCGCGCTGTGTCCGCTTTCAGGATGAGATAGCCGGCGACGATGTGCTGGCATTCCACGAACGTGGCCGTCGATTGCAAATCATCACCAATTCTGATCCTGGATTTGATACTTATTTCAGCGGTAACACGACCGACATCTGCCCGGTCGGCGCGTTAACAACGGCAGACTTCCGCTTTGGCGCGCGTCCCTGGGAATTGAACGAAGTGCCCAGCATCTCGCCTTGGGATGCAGCCGGTGAGAATATCAGCCTCAGTATGCGGCTGGATCGCGATTTTGGCGGCAAAGCAATGATCAAGCGTGTGATGCCGCGGCAGAACGAGCAGGTTAACGAAATCTGGATAAGCGACAAGACCCGCTTTGGGCATCATTTCACCCGCAGCGCCGATCGCTTGCAAAAGCCGCAGATGCGAACTGGCGGCGCACTGCGGGAGTCGAATTGGGATGCTGCGTTGTTAGACATCGCCGAAACACTGAGGAATGCCGGTGGCGATGTAGCGGCGATCGCGGGCACCGGCGTGTCCAACGAAGACTTATGGGAATTGCGCCGTCTCGTCGAAGGGCTTGGTGGCTCACGTCTAGGCGCTTGGCCACCGACCCATGGCGGCGCAGAATCGGTCGCGAAGACCGGCGTTGGATTCGGCACCAATCTGGGCCGGTTGGGGAAGGGCGACGCGATTCTGGTGATCGCCTGTGACCTGGAGGAAGAGGTGCCGATTTGGCGATTGCGCTTGAAACAGGCGCAGGATCGTGGCGCGTATTTGGTAGTCGCGAACGCACGTGATACTCGGCTGGAAGACTTCGCCCTGCAAGGCGCGCGAAATGACAGAGTGGTCGAAGGCGATGCTATTCGCTACGGCGCTGGCGAAGCGGTTGCTGTCATGAGCGACTTGAATAAAAAGCATAAGACGATTGCCGATCGACTGAGCAAAGCGGAGAATCTGGTGATCGTGGCGGGTGCCGAGGGGCTGACGCTCGCGGGCAGCAAAGCCTTGGCCCAAGCTGTAAGCAACTTCCTGATCGAGACCGGTCACGTGGGTCGGCCGAACAACGGCTTGCTTTCGCCGATCCCTGGCGCGAATGGTATGGGGCTGCACTACTTGGGATTCTCGCCGGAAGCAAGTATGGACATCGCGGCGAATCCACCGAAGGTGCTGATCGTGTCTCAAGCGGAATTGCTCGATGATGACCCGACAGCGCGAACTTGGCTCAATGAAGTGGAAACAGTCATTTACGCCAATTTCTTCGATGATGGCATCTCGCAATACGCTGATTACGTCTTGCCGATACAGACCTTCGCCGAGCGCGACGGCAGCTTCGTCAATGGCGAGCGACGGGTACAGCGCTTCTATATGGCGCAGGGTCCGGTTGGGCAGGCCTTGCCGGCCTGGAAGCTCTTTGGCAGTCTGCGGCAAGCCATGGGCATGAGCCATCTTAAGCCTTCGGCAGCGGCGGTTATGATGGAGCTTGGCAAGAATGCAAAAGTCTTTGAAGGCATGGGTTACAAGGCGCTTGCGCGGGTCAAGCGGCAGTTCCCGGATGTCGGCGGCCGCGATCTCTATTACGGCGGCACGGCTTACACCAATGAGGGAGGAATCGGAATCCAGATTCCCAGCACCGCAGACAGCAAGAAAAAGCTGAACCCCGCCAAACTTAGCGCCACGGATGGCGTATCCGCCGGTGAAGGCGAGCTGCTGATCATGCCGGTCACGAGGCTTTACAATCGGCAACGCAACTTCCGTCCTTCGCTGCTGATGGAACCGCGAATCCTGACGCCCTATGCCTTAATAAACTCGGCAGACGCCTCTGCGATGGGGGTCATTCAAGGCGATCTCGTTGAGATTTCCGCAGGGGAGTCAACCTTGCGGGTTCAGGCGAAAACTAGCGATGAGATAGCAGTTGGAGTAGTAGCGCTGCCACGACACATGACCGACGCGGCCGTTCCACTTTCGCTGACGAGCGGGAGTATCAACAGAGTTGCGCAGGCTGTCGCAACTGGCGACTGATGACTGAGGACATCGAGTATGAGCCGTAACGTAAAAATAGGCATTGCAGCAGGTGCAATTTCGCTGGTTGGTCTCGTCCTGGTGCTGGCGCTTGTCTTGACTAACTTGAGCTTAATAGCGACTTGGATCGGCTTTGACGACGCCGGCAACTTGAACGGACGAGAAGGCGCGATTGGGCTTCTGCTCAACCCGGAAGCGCGGGTGCAGAATGTGATTCAATGTGAAAACGACGCCGGTTGTTCCGGACTCTGGCCGATAATCTTTGCCGCTGGATTTGCCTTCGTCATCGTAACCGGCTTCGCATATACGACATTGTTGGAACGGCGTCTGCTGGCATTCTTGCAGCATCGCGTCGGACCAAATCGCGTTGGTCCCATGGGCTTCTTGCAGCCGGCTGCCGACGGTGTCAAATTGGTATTTAAAGAAGATCTTATCCCGGCTGGCGCCGATAAGTGGGTTTTCCGTTTGGCGCCGATGATCAAGGTTATTCCCATTCTGATGATCGCGGCGGTAATCCCGATGGGACCAGATCTGGTCTTGCCCTGGTTCGCGCCATCGCTCGGTGACGTGTGGTATCAGGTGCCGCAGGGCTTGATCGATTCCAACGTTGGCATCCTCTGGATAATAGCAATAACGAGCATTGCGACCTATGGCGTGGTGCTGGCCGGTTGGTCGAGCGACAACAAGTACGCCATGTTGGGCGCCTTGCGCGCCTCAGCGCAGATGATCAGTTACGAGCTTAGCTTCGGTTTGGCGCTGGCTGTGCCGGTGATGATCGTCGGCAGTATGGCAATTGGCGATATCATCGATGCGCAGCGAAATATCTGGGATTGGTTCGTCTTTCAAAATCCGCTGGCGGCTGCCGTGTTGATCTTGGCGCTATTGGCGGAGACAAATCGCGCGCCCTTCGACTTGACCGAAGCCGAGCAAGAATTGACACAAGGTTATATGACCGAATACAGCGGCATGAAATTCGCCCTGTTTATGATGGCGGAATACTTGGGCATGATTGCAGTCAGCCTGGTGGCGGTGGCAGTTTTCTTCGGCGGTTATCACTTATGGCCCATGGACGGCTTGCCGATCTTGGCGCCGGTTATCTTCATCCTCAAGGTGGTCTTGATGCTCTGCGGCATGATCTGGATTCGGGCGACCTTGCCACGAATCCGCTATGACCGACTGATGATGTTCGGCTGGAAGGTAATGATCCCGCTGGCGCTTCTGGCGGTAGCCTGGACAGCTGTATCGGTCGTCGTCGGCGATACCCTTGGTGGCAGTGCCTATCCCTTGATATCCGGTGCAGTCTTTGTGGCGGTTCTCATTGCAGGCTCGCTGGCGCTACGCCGCATGAGCCGTGATCAAGATCGCGAAGAAGCCATCGCCCTGGAAGACGATCCAGCTTACACCGGCGAACGCCGCGGTTTCGGCTGGGCGCTGGTACACCTGGTTGGCATGCTGATCGCGATCCCGCTAGTCCATATCCGTTTCCAGGTCAGGGCGCTTGAGGGCTTGGCCAGCTTCGGGCGGACGCCTGAAGAAGACCGCATGCTTGAAAGCAGTGAGACAGCCATCAAGACAGTAGGCGACTAGAACCAATGCGTAAGAATCCTGTTGGCAGACAAGGGAACTAGAGGTTGCAGCTAATGAATGTAGTTAAGGGCTTTGCCACAACCTTAAAGCATCTGATGGACGATGCGGTGACGGTGCAGTATCCGGAACAGGTGCAGAAATTCCACGATCGCTTCAAGGGGCGGCATCACCTGCGCCGCTATGAGAATGGCTTGGAAAAGTGCATCGGCTGTTCACTCTGCGCCGCTGCTTGCCCGGCGGATGCCATCTGGGTTGAAGCGGCGGAAAACACCGACGAAGAGCGTTATAGCCCCGGCGAGCGCTACGCCAAAACTTACGAGATCAATATGCTGCGTTGCATATTCTGCGGCTATTGTGAAGATGCCTGCCCGACCGAAGCGATACAACTGGGCCACGAACATCAGATGTCTTTCACTGACAGGCGCGATGCGATTTATATCAAAGACATGTTAATTGATCCGCCGCAGGAAGGCGCGGCCGGTACGCCGCAGCAAGTTGAGGCAGGCGCTTTCGACAGGTCGATCCCCGATATGGAAGATCCGTCGTAGTGGCAGGATGCGGCCGGCAAAACAGGTATTGCAAATTGAACGGCAAAGTCATTTGTGCTAAAGTGCACAAACGCATTTATGGTGGGAATTAGCTCGTATGGAATGGTTGTTTTTGGTCGTGAGTTTCGTGGCGGTCGTAGCGGCTGGCATGATGCTGACTCGGCAAAACGCGGTACATAGCGCCCTCTTCCTCATCGTCAATTTTGGCTGCGTTGCCTTCCTCTACTTGATGCTGGATGCGCCCTTCCTGGCGATGGTGCAAGTGACGGTTTATACCGGTGCCATCATGGTGCTGTTTCTATTTGTCATCATGCTTCTGGGTGCCGAAACAACGACCGATACTTCAGGGCGTATGCGCTGGTTGGGATTCACCGGCACTGCAGTTGCCATCTTGCTCCTGCTGATTTTCGCCTTTCCGCTCGCGTCAGATATGTTGGCGGACGAGTCGGGCGCGGGGCCTGATGGGCGAACTCAGCTACGAGTCATCAATGCGATCCCTGGCGGTGAGAATGAAACCTTCAGAGTGATGGAAATGGGCTTTGCCATGCCCCTGGCCGGCACTGTCAGCGGAAATGTCTTGTTAGACGCGGCCGAAGAGTCGATCGACGACATGCGCATTGAGGACGTAGCATACGAGTATTCGCGGGAATCCGCGCAAGGCTATGCCGAGCTGGCTGCTGGTGACTACATGGTTACTGCCGGCGTCGGCGATGGCAGCTATGTTTCCGGTCCGATTTACACAGAGTCAGTGACTTTGGCGCCTGAAACCGCCTATTCAGTTGTGTTCTACGAAGACGCCGAGGGCTTGGTGGCTGTGACTGTGCTTGAAGACGACATCAGTGGACCTAGTGTGGGTAAGATGCGTCTGACGCTTTTCAATGCGGTGACGGATAAGCAAGTATCGCTGGTTGATGTAGGCCAGTATACGGCGAGGCGCACGCTCTGCGAGACCGACTCTTGTGGCTCGTTAATCCCACATCGCATCCTCATTGAGCAGTTGCCGGCCGGCGAACACACAAGCCTCGATCTTGAAGAAGGTACGTACAACCTGGCTTTCGTCGATCGGGATCTATCTGTGCTGCGGACATTGGCGGACTACAATGCCGAACGCGGCTTGATCGAAACGCGTGTTCTGGTGCGGGAACCGGGCGTTCCCGGTAGCCAGCCGAGTTATCGCGCCGCTGTTTTCAACGCCATTGGCGTGCCCGCATTCGGCAGCCCGGAATCGGTAGGGCAGGTGCTGTTTATCGAATACGTATTGCCTGTGATGCTCGTGGGCGTATTGCTGCTGGTGGCATTGATTGGCGTGATCGTATTGGCGCGTCCAGATGCTCTCGCACAAGCGGAGCGCCGCCGTATTAATCGACGCCGGCGTGTCAACCGCCCATTGGTCAGTGTCATCTCGCAGCAGACCGGCTCCAATGTATTGAGCGGCGACTATCGCGCAAAGTTAACCGGTGGCTCTGACGATCCGGCTGTCGAATAGCCGCAGGAGAGAGTAGACGATGAATCCAATCGGCACCGAGCCGTATATCGTACTCAGCATGGTGCTATTCTTGATGGGAGCGCTGGGCGTCCTCATGCGGCGCAACGCGATCTTGCTGTTCATGTCAGTTGAGCTGATGTTGAATTCTGCGAATCTTGCGCTGGTGGCTTTTGCCAGGGAATGGGGACAGGTCAACGGCCATGTTTTCGTGTTTTTTGTTATGACCGTCGCCGCGGCGGAAGTCGCTGTCGGCTTGGCATTGATCGTGAATATTTTCCGCGAACGTCAGAGCATTAACATTGACGACCTGCAGCAAATGCATGGCTAGCGGACTGCCGTCGGAAGAGGCTCTTTAGGTATGGAAAATCTGCCACTCTTGGTACCCTTGGTGATATTTGTGCCCGCGCTCGCGGCAATCATCAACTTCTTCTTCGGCACCCGTCTCGAAGAGAAGTGGTCGGGTTATATCGGCTGCTTTGCATCCATCTTCGCCTTCATTATTTCTTTACTTCTCCTGACGTATGTTTCCGGCACGAATGGTAGCGCGGCGGTAGTGAATCCGCCTTTCCTCGATGGTTGGCTGCGCATCGAGTCGATTGACTTGGAAATCGCCTGGCAACTGCGGGTGGATTCGCTAAGCGTGACAATGATGCTGGTGGTGACCGGTGTCGGATCACTGATCCATCTGTATGCCCGCGGGTATATGCACGGCGATAAGTGGTATCCACGTTTCTTCGCCTACCTCAATATGTTCCTGGCTTTCATGCTGACGCTGGTTACAGCGAACAATTTCTTGATGCTTTTTGTCGGCTGGGAAGGCGTCGGGCTATGTTCCTTCCTGTTAATCGGCTTCTGGTGGGACAAGAAAGCCCCCGAAGGCTGGAAGAATAGCAACGCTGCCCGCAAAGCCTTCATCGTTAACCGGGTCGGCGACTTCGGTTTGCTGATGGCGATGTTCTTGATCTTTTGGACTTTTGGCACACTCGACTTCTTTAAGGCGGGCGAATTGCCCAATACCGAAGCGAAATACTTGGTCGAATGGCGCGAGCACAACGGTCTGCTGGCGCACAACGAAGAAAGTGACGCTGCCGACGATACCGAGCACGCGGACGACGGCCACGGCGCTGAATATGAATGTGTCCCGGCCGGCGCGGATGATCATACTGACGATGAAGCTCAGGAAGAAGATGCAGTAACAAGCGATGATAATGCTGATGGCGGACATGCTGTCGACGACGGTCATGGTGCCCGAGAAAGCCACGATACGGCAAATCCTCTGGCGAATGATATACGTGCCATCCATTGCGATAACCACCGCTTCGATATCGACTTATTGGGTGTTTTCGGTCAGACGTCCGAGCGCTTTGGCAATGGCGAAGTAGTGGACTTTGGTGGCTTCCAAATGGCATTCGAAGATGTGATCTTCTTGATCGCGCTTTTTATGCTGCTGGGTGTCACCGGCAAGTCGGCGCAAATTCCGCTCTTTGTCTGGCTTCCTGATGCCATGGCGGGTCCAACCCCGGTCAGCGCGCTGATTCACGCGGCGACGATGGTAACTGCCGGCGTCTACCTGATGGTGCGCTCCAACGTATTCTTGTGGGAGCTGAATCACGCAGGCTACGTACTCGGGCTGATTATCACCCTGGTCGGCGCAGGTACGGCGATCGTCGCCGGATTTATCGCGCTGGGCCAATGGGATATCAAGCGCGTACTGGCTTACTCGACGATGTCGCAGCTCGGCTTTATGGTGGCGGCAGTTGGCATTGGCGCGTACGTAGCGGCAATGTTCCACCTGGTGACGCACGCTGTATTCAAAGCCCTGCTCTTCCTGGGCAGCGGTTCAGTGATCCACGGTGTTGAGCATGGGCGCCATCATGCTCGCGAGCAGGGCCATGGCGATAATCATGACGAAGATTTTGACCCGCAAGATATGCGTAATATGGGTGGCTTGCGCAAGCGCATGCCCATCACATATATCACCTATCTTATCGGTACCCTGGGTTTGGCGGGTATCTTCCCCTTTGCCGGTTTCTGGTCGAAAGACGAGATTCTTGCGGATGCCTGGTACGAGGGATTTGAATTGAACGAGACCAGTGGCTTTATCGCCTTTGGTGTGCTGCTGGTTGCGGCAGCATTCACCGCCTTCTACATGTGGCGCCAGGTCGTGCTGGTGTTCTTTGACAAGCCGCGAAGTGCAGCGGCCGAGCAGGCGCCGGAAAGCAATGGCGCGATGTTGCTTCCGCTGGTGATCCTGGCGATCTTTACCTGCATCATCGGCTTGATCAACGTGCCAAAGGCAACGCCTGTTTTTGATGGCATCTACCAAACTTATGAATTCAAGCATTTCCTGGAACATAGCTTGGTCAGCGTGTCGCGCGGACATGTATTGGACTTCAACCTCTTGATTGCCGGTATCGCCTTGGCTATGGGCATCATGTCCATCATGATCGCGCATCGGATATACAAGGGCAAAGGATTGGCTAGCGACAATCGCGATCAGCTGGAAACTCAAGCGCCTGCACGCGGCTTGTTCAAGCTGGCGAACGCCCGCCTTTACTGGGACGAGACCTATGTAGCGCTAATTGAAGCGCCCTTTAACAAGCTGGCAAGCTTTCTGGCGGACCGTGTTGATTGGGATTTCCTTCATAATTACTTCCACGATCGCATCATAAAACGCGGCTTCGACAGCATCGGCGAATTGCTCAGCAAGCCGATAGACCTCGGTATCGTAGACGGCACCGTCAATGGCGTCGGCGTTTTTGTGCAACGCGCTGCAAATTGGATGCGTCGCTCACAAACTGGCTACGTACGCCTTTACGCCGTCGTGCTATTCATCGGCGTGGTCGCCGTGATCCTGCTCATGCTTTTGCCATTTATTCAGGCTATGCTCCAAAGTGGTTCTTAAGGAGAACGCTGTCCCATGGATGTAACTGGTCTTTCGCTTACTACAATCACCCTGTTCTTGCCGATAGTCGGTCTCGCTATCTTGCTGTTTATGAACGGCGAAACGCAGAAGAATAACCTGAAATGGGTGGCTTTCGCTACGAGCATGGTGACCTTTGTCGCATCGGTACTCATGTGGGTCAACTTTGATCCGGGAACAGCCGAGTTGCAGATGGTGCAGCGCAATACCTGGGCGGAGGTCACTCTGGGCGAGTCGGTCATCAACGTCAGCTACTTCGTCGGCGTGGATGGCATCAGTATGCTGCTGGTCCTCTTGACGACCTTTATCATGCCGATCGCGATTCTTGGGTCATTCGGCAGCCACATTTTTGAAGAGCGCGGACGTGAGAAGCTCTACTACATCTTCTTGATGCTCCTCGAATGGTCGATGATCGGCGTATTCGTCGTTCACGATTTGATTATCTTCTACGTCTTCTGGGAGGTTACGCTGGTGCCGATGTATTTCCTCATCGGCATCTGGGGCGCGGAAGAGCGTATTTACGCCGCGGTCAAATTCTTCCTCTATACCATGGCGGGCTCAATTTTGATGCTGATCGCGATACTTTACGTCGGCAACCGCTCGGGCACCTTCAGCACGTACAGCGCCGGCGGCGATGTTGGCATCATCGAAATGGCGCAGACTTTTGAAGGCGAGGGCACGTATTGGGACGGGGTCGGTCCCGAAACGGCAGAATCGGAATCCGGCTTCCTGTTGAATTCGGTTGAGAGTTTCCTCTTCTTGGGATTCCTGGTGGCCTTCGCCATCAAAGTGCCGATATTCCCCTTCCACAGTTGGCTGCCCGATGCGCACGTACAAGCGCCGACCGCAGGATCGGTGATCCTGGCGGGTGTGTTACTAAAGATGGGCACTTATGGCATCGTGCGCTTCAACTTGAATCTATTCCCCGAGGCGACTGTGGCTTGGGCGCCAACCATCGCTTTTCTTGGCGTGGTCGGCATCATCTATGGCGCTTGGGTAAGCTATGCCCAAGACAACGTCAAGAAGCTGGTAGCTTACTCATCAGTCAGTCACCTTGGCTTTGTCGTTGTCGGTATATTCGCGCTGAATTCACAAGGATTGCAAGGCGCTACCCTGCAAATGGTCAATCACGGCATCAGCACCGGCGGTCTCTTCTTAATCGTCGGCATGCTCTACGAACGCTGGCATACTAAAGAAATGGCCGCATACGGCGGTGTCTGGAAAGCGATGCCGCTATTTGGCGGGATCAGCCTGGTCATCTCGCTGAGCAGCATGGGTTTGCCTGGGCTCAACGGCTTCATTGGCGAATTCACGATTTTGCTGGGTTCGCTTGGCAGTGACTACCTCGGTTTCACCTTCACGCTCTTCGCCACTCTTGGCGTGATCCTGGCGGCGGTTTATCTGCTGAAGATGTTCCAGCATGTTTTCATGGGCGAGCTAAAAAACCCGTTGACTAATGAGGAGAACTACAAGCTGACCTGGTATGAGAAGGCGGCCTACATCCCGATCATGATCATGGTCTTCTGGATGGGCTTGCAGCCGATCGTATTCTTCAACATGCTGGATGTTTCCGTGGATAACATCGTTGCGATGTTCGTTCGCTAGGAGAGATGATGTTTGAGTCGCCGACTATCGCGGAATTCCTCGCGCAATCCAACCTGGCATCGACGCTGCCCGGCACACTCTTGATGACCTGGGCGCTGCTTCTGGTTCTGGTGGATTTGTTCGCCGGGGAAGAGCGCAAGCACTGGACGCCGATTCTTGCATGCGTCGGATTGGGCATCAGCTTTGTCGCCAATATCGCCGTCTATTCGCCTGCGGAAGGCGAGCAGATCGCGCTCTACGGCATGTTTGTAGCCGATGCTTTCACCGGCTTCTTGAACTTGGTGATATTGGTTGCCACGCTGATCGCCATCTTGATGAGCTGGGATTACCTCAATCGCGCTGGTATCCACCGCGGCGAATATTATATTTTGGCACTGCTGTCATCGGCGGGCGCTATGTTCATGGTGGGCGCCAACGACCTGATCATCATTTTCGTCGCGCTCGAATTGCTCAGTATTCCGCTTTACATTCTGGCGGCATTTCGCTCCATCAAGAATGATGGCAGCGACTTGGCGCTGAAATCCGAAGAAAGCGGTATGAAATACTTCATCTTGGGCGCGTTTTCCAGCGCATTTCTGGTATTTGGCGCGGCACTCGTTTATGGCGCTACCGGAACTACCAACATCCCCCAGATCTTTGAGCTTGTCGGCGGCATCGTCGGCGCGACATCTACCGCGACATTTTACCTGCTAGTCGGTACCGCGCTGCTTATCGTTGGCTTGGGATTCAAGGTGGCGGTCGTGCCTTTCCACATGTGGACGCCCGATGTCTATGAAGGGGCGCCCACGCCAGTAACTGCCTTCATGAGCGTGACGGCAAAGATCGGCGGTTTCGGCGCGCTGCTCCGCGTTTTGGTTACCGGACTTTCCGCGCTCGTTCTGGCGGATGGCGACGTAGCTGCCTGGCAAGCGACTGCCACATTAATCGCGATACTCACCCTAGTATTGGGTAATTTTGTGGCGATTTCACAGCGCAATCTCAAACGGATGCTGGCCTATTCGTCCATAGCCCACGCCGGTTACATCATGGTGGCTGTCGCGGCGGCTGGCAGCGCGAGCGTGATAGACGCGGCGACACAGGGCGCATTGGTCTATATGCTCGCTTACATGTTTACCAATCTGGGCGCCTTTGCCGTGGTCATGGCAATCGAGAAAGAGGACGGCAGCGGCGGCAATATCGATGACCTCAACGGTTTGGCGCAGTCTCGACCGTTAATGGCTATGGCAATGGCGATCTTCATGCTCAGCCTGACAGGTGTGCCATTGACCGCCGGATTCGTCGGCAAATTCATGATATTTGGCTCAGCGGTGCAAGCGGGCCTTTTTGGATTGGCGGTCATCGGCGTACTGACGAGTGTCGTGAGCGCCTTTTACTACGTTCGCGTCATCGTCAATATGTATTTGCGCGACAGCTTGGGTGAATTGCAGCCGGCGCTGGAGACGCGCTACGTCCGCTGGGCGGTCAATATCGCGCTGGCCGGTACATTGATATTCGGCATCTTTTATCCCCTGGCGATCAATATGGTCAGCATGGTGAGCATCGCTTGATCACCGCTTGGCAAAACCGTTGCAAGCAAATAGTTTCACGCGCTTGAGTGGTAGCTGGCTTCGTTTTCGCTTGCGGCAGAGTTGTTGGCTACTTTGTTCAGTTCTTTTAGGTAATCTTAAGAGCATCATGTCAAGTAAAGAACGCGAAGGCTATATTTGGATTCTGCTAGCCGCTGCAGGATTCGCTCTGATTCCGCCCTTCGTCAAGATCATTTATGCCTATTCCACTTTCGAACCGCTAGATCTGGCTGTTTGGCGTTTCATTTTGACGGTCCCACTGATGTGGGTATTAGTCATGCTGAGAGATCGGTCTCGGGTTCAACGAAGCGGTCGCTCTATTGGCATACGCGACGCCGCGATTATGGGCGCGATTTTTGCGCTCGACGTGCTGGCCGCCTCTTTTGCGCTGCAGCGATTGCCTGGCAGCACCTATGTTGTTTTGCTCTACTCTTACCCCGCGATGGTTGTTGTCTTTTCTCTGCTATTTGGCGAAGCGATCCGTCGGCTTATTTGGCTGGCGCTCGCCATGGCAACGGTTGGCGTCGCATTGACGGTGCCGGATTTCGCCACAGCAGAGAGCGGCGATCTCATTGGAGTCGCGCTGACGCTGGGCAACGCTGTTATGGTTGCCGTCTATTTCTTGCTGGCGCGGCGGATACTGGCTGATGTGGACGATGTGACGCGGACGAGCGCTCTCATCATGACGGCTACTTTGATGATTCTGCTGCTGACGGTGCCTGTGCGCGGATTGCAGATTCCCCGGAATCCGGCCACGGTTTTCGGCATCTTCGGCATTGCTACGCTAGGGACAGTGCTGCCTGTCATAGCCACTAACCTGGCGATTCAAAGGATTGGCGCGGCGCGCGCCTCATTGGCGGGAACGGCGGAGCCGGCTTTTTCTATCTTCTTTTCAATCATCTTGCTTGGCGAAGTGATCATAGGTGTGCAGTGGTTAGGCGCTGTATTGATCGTCAGCAGCGTTATAATACTGCAACTCCGTCCACGCGACCGGGTCAATAATAGCATCGTACGCGAGGCGGGTTAAAATGAATATTATGATCGACAGCGAGTAAACGCCGCTCTCGTCGTTACTTGTTGACCGCAGAGCGTTTTCATCTGTGCACGAGCGAATTTACCGGAACAAAAATGGCGCGTAAAGAACGTGAAGGCTTTATTT
Organism: Phototrophicaceae bacterium; assembly: GCA_965223515.1. Lineage (GTDB taxonomy): Bacteria > Chloroflexota > Anaerolineae > Aggregatilineales > Phototrophicaceae > UBA6055. Next base: position 1,415,145 of record CBDCWK010000002.1, on the reverse strand, counting down.
GGATATTGTTGGCGGCAGCTGGCTATCGATTGCCAAAGGCGTTTACCTGGATGTGGTATCGCAAGTGAAAGCTGGAAGCACGACGCGCGGGCTGATCTCGGTGTCTTCACCTGCTTTGAGGACAACGTGACCGAGGGAATGCGAAACGTGGCGGTAAACTTTGGTGATATGATGGCCGCTGGCCGGTCATTCAAATCTTCACGATTGAGGATTACTTTGCCGGAAAGCAACCGGAATTGCCAATCAAAATTAGACCAAGTGACCGAAAAGAGTGCCAGAAATTTATGCATTTTGTACAAAGTCGATTGACAGGATATATGACTTCTGCGATACTGTAGTCAGTGTCAAATATAGAAAGGAGAAGATTACAACGTTTACTCACCTGTTTAAGTTTTTGTTCAGAGTTGGGTTCGTTGTCATTCTCCTGATGACGTTCATCGGTCAGTCGTTCGCACAAGAAGTCGATCTGCTAGCCGACCCCTACACGCGGGCAAGCCAGGCAATTGCGATTGCAACAGCCAATGGTCACGATGTGACCATCTCCACGCCCGAGTTAGGCGATGTACTAAATGCCCTCGAAAACGGCGATTTTATCGACAATCCGGTCGGTGTTCAAGTTTTGTTCAGCGCATCCGGCGCGGCTGGAGCAAGCGGCGGCACAAAGCGGTACACCTGCTCGAAAACCAATTGGTACGCCGGGCATAAACTCTCCATAAATTGGTGGGCAGATGCCAGGGTGTCGAGCGGACGAATCCGCGAGGTGATCCACACGGACTATAATTGCGAATGGGTTACTTGGTGGCCGACTTTTGATGCCATCGTGAACGCCACTGTCACAGCACACATCCAAGATAGCGGGCGCAAGATCAAACTGTACATAGACGGGACCGTTAAGTATTGGTTCGCTGGACTGCCCGTTAGTACATGCGCCCTGAACGAAAGTTGTCCGAAAAATGTCTGAGCTTGGTGCCCCGGAAATGTTCGTTATCGGCGTGATTACTATACTGCTGATAGTAATCGCAAGAACCCTGGTCAAAGCAATTCGACCACCGTCCTCGAAAGAGAAATAGATCAGAAACAGATGCCCCGCTATACAAGTAGCGGGGCATTTCGCTTTGAATGATTTGGAGGAACCTCGAATGCACAGAGAACTATGTCGATGATCGCGTCGATGCTGATACTTGGTGAGGTGATATTTGCCGTGCAGTGGCTTGGCGCTGCTTTGATCATCGGCAGCGTCATCGTGCTGCAATTACGCCCACGAAATCGGATCCATATTAGCATCGCGCACGAAGCGGGATAAAATAAAGAGCATGAACAAAAGCGAGCAATTGCCACGAGAACTGCGCAACGACTTCAAGCGCAACCGCGAGGGCAGATTGTCGTCACGACAATGGATGCAACTCATCACCGAGCCACTGGCGACGTTGATGCTGCTTTCCGTGCCCTTGATTCTGCTGGCGGGGCGCTATGGTCCAGCGGGGCGTTTGATTGTTTTGGCCTTGGTCGCCGGCTTCGCGCTGACGATGGGTTTGCGCGCCTTGCGATTCGCCCGCGTCAAGTTATGCTATCGCGTACTCTTCGCCGAGGGATTGCAGAAGCGCTGGATGTTTTGGCGCAAGACGACATTGACTAGCAAGGCGGGCGATACAATTCGCTTCAATCATCGACTTGCCAGCAAACTCAAGGTCAAGCCTGATCAAGCGTTACATGCATACTATGTTGAGGCCGGCGGTCGGCGCATCTTGCTGAGTATGATTCCGCAGCGGCACCCGCAAGCCCCGCTCGCGGAACCGAGCGATAGTTTCGAGCGCGTTGGTGGCACCGTATACGCAGACTGACGCGATCTAGCCGAGCTGCCCGCTCATTTCTAAGACTTCCGTTCCATCTTCTTCCACCCATACGCCGCACTGACCTCCACCGTCAGAGACAGTCAGGTCGACAGCCGAGCCGTCGAAGCGCAAAACCGGGTGATAATATGTTGCCACTTTTTCGGCATCGCCATCGATATAGTGTCCAATCAAGGCGCGGCGGAAGCGCGATTGCGAACGGTTGGGGAAGCTGCCATGGATCAACTGGCCGTTGAAGAAAAAGACATCGCCGGCTTTCATTATCACCGGCTCTGGCTGCATGTCCGCGGATAGTGGCACGGTGACATCGGTGAAACTCTCGCTGGTATCGGCATCAATCGGGCATAGAACGGGCAGGTTATGGCTGCCGGGGACGATTTGCAGGCAGCCGTTCTCTTCATCACAATCATCAAGCGCCATCCAGGCCGCGATGCAAGTGCCCGGTTGAACGCGCAAATAGAATTGATCTTGGTGCAAGGCTTGGCCGCGGGCACCGGCCGGCTTGAAATAGAGCATGGTTTGCACCGCTAACGGTTCCTTACCGAGCAATTGGCGGAACACGGTTGCCAGGCGTGCTTCGAGCATCCAATCGAGGCTGACCTGATCCCAGCGGTGCATGTGAATCAGTCGCGGGTAGCGCTTCAGTGGATCGCTGCTTTCCATGTCGACGCCGCCAAAGTCTCCTGGGTACGTGCCTTTGTGGCGCATGTCCATAAAGTGCCGGCGATAGGTCGCTAACTCGTCATCGGTGAACAAACCGGAAACGGTAACACAGCCCCGTTCTTCAAAGCTTTGTGCATCAACCTGCATCGTCCGCCCCCGATAACTAGCAGTTGCGCTTGCGCCTGCCTAAACTACAATCTTTGCAGTCAATTCTAATGTATAAGGAATCGAAAATGCAAGCGATGGGCGTGCCGGACGTGCAATCGGCGCTCGAGGCACTTGCGCTCGACATCAAGATCATCGAATTCGACGGCTCCACAGCGACGGCTCAACAGGCGGCTGATCATATCGGCTGTCAGCTGGGGCAGATTGTGAAGAGCCTGGGTTATATGATCAACAAGGACACTCCCGCGCTGATATTGACCAGCGGCGACCAGACCATTGACTATCGCAAACTGGCGGCGCTCTTTGATGTTGGCCGGAAAAAAGTACGCATGATGACGGCCGAGCAATGTGTCGCTGTGCTGGGCTATGCTCCTGGCGGTGTCCCGCCAATCGCCCATCGTGTCAGCGGCATGTCGCTGTACTTGGATGACAAGTTGAAGCGATTTGATACCTTGTACGCTGCCGGGGGCGCCGCGAACGCGGTCTTTCCCATCGGCCTATCAACATTGTTGGCGGTGACTGACGGGTCCTTTGCTGATGTCGTCCGCTCCTGACCGACCTTCTCTGTCAAACGGGGCGCGCTTCATTGCGACTACCTGAGTGCGCCAACTAGCGTGACCTTGTCCTCAAGCTCCACAAGAACCGTCAAGAGCCGATCTTGCCACTCCCCATCTGTCGCCGGAATCCGCACTTCCGTCCGTGTGACCTCGATGTCGTCACCGAGCGTGAGCGCCAGCAGTTCGCGCCGGACAGTCGCTAAGTAAGGTAACTTGATCAAGACTTGCTCGCGCGGGAGGCGAATATGGCTGGCACGCACTGCAAGCGCCAGGACTTTTACTCTGATCTGATATAGCAGCCCTTCGACCGCGGACGGCAGCGCGCCGAAACGATCGATCAGCTCGCGGCGTATGGCATCGACTTCCTCAAGGTTTTGGATGCTGCCGATGCGGCGATAGAGTTGCAAGCGCAGTGCCATCTCCGGAATCCAATCTGTAGGGAGATAAGCCGGCAGCGGTAAGTCGATGATGATTCGGTCACGGGCGGAGGCCGGCACATGCTCGGCGCTGTCCTGTTCGGGAGCGCCTTGCTGGTCTTTGACCGCTTGCTGCAGCATTTCGGTATAGAGGTGCAATCCCACACTGGCGATGTGGCCAGATTGCCGCATGCTGAGAATGTCCCCGCTGCCGCGCATCTCCAGGTCTCGGATGGCAATCTGAAAGCCGGCGCCGAGTTGCGTGTTCTCCGCCAAGGTCTCGAGGCGCGTGCGAGCCTCTTCCGTCAGCGTGCCTGGATCGTGAAAGAAATAGGCGTAAGCCTGCTGCGCCGAGCGCCCGACTCGGCCACGCAATTGATACAGTTGCGACACGCCAAAGTAATCGGCGCGGTCGACGATCATGGTGTTGACGCGTGGCATATCAATGCCGTTTTCGATGATCGAAGTGGAAATCAGGATGTCGTATTCCCCGCGCGAGAACTCGGCCATCACAGTTTCCAGGGCGCGCGGCGTCATCTGCCCGTGAGCCACGGCGATAGACGCTTCCGGCACGATGCGCTCGAGCCTGTTGCGGATCATATGAATGGTCTTTACGCGATTGTGGACGACAAATACCTGCCCGCCGCGTTCGAGCTCGCGCATGATAGCTCGCCGGCTCAGACTGTCATCCCACGATCCAACCTGCGTGATGACCGGCAGGCGCTCTTCCGGCGGCGTCTGAATCATGCTGATATCGCGAATGCCGCTTAGGCTCAGGTACAAGGTACGGGGGATTGGTGTGGCGGTCAGAGTAAGGATGTCGACGCGGGACCGCAGCTTCTTGAAATGCTCCTTGTGCTTAACGCCGAAGCGCTGCTCCTCGTCGATTATCATCAGGCCAAGCCGTTTGAAGCGGATATCAGTCGATAATAGGCGATGGGTGCCGATGACTATGTCAACCTGCCCGGACGCGAGCTGGTCGACAATCTCTTGTTGTTGCCCTTTGTTCCGATAGCGCGACATCATCTGGATCTCCACGGGAAAGACCGACAGCCGCGAGCGAAAAATGTCGTAATGCTGCTGCGCCAGCACGGTGGTAGGCACGAGGACCGCCACTTGCATGCCATCTTGCACGGCTTTGAAAGCGGCGCGCAGAGCGACCTCGGTCTTGCCAAAGCCTACATCACCACAGATAAGCCGATCCATCGGCTTGCGGTCGTGCATATCGGCTTTGACTTCCCGAATGACGCGCAGTTGATCTTCAGTTTCGACGAAGGGAAAGCCGGCTTCCATCTCGTGCTGCCAAGCGGAATCGGCGCTAAAGGCATGACCCAGGGCACGCGCGCGCTGGCTGTAAATCGAAAGGAGCTCTTTGGCTTCTTCTTCGGCGTTGCGCCGCGCCTTGTCTCGCGCTTTTATCCATTGATCAGCTTTGCCCAGTTGATTGAGCTTCGGCGCTTTGTCATCCGCGCCGACATAACGCGATAGCCGGTCGGCTTGATGAATGGGCACGTAAATCGAATCGGCGCCCTGATACTCGACCAGCAGATATTCGCGTTCCGTGGTATTGACCGTACGGTGGCGCAAGCCCATGAACTTGCCGATGCCATAATCGACGTGGACTACATAAGTACCTTCCTGCCAATCGGAATAACTGGTGTCGGCTGCCTTGCGGCCGCGTCTTCCCACTGTCTCGTGTCGCCGCCGTGGCTCGGGCCGAGTCCAGCCGAATATTTCCGCATCGGTGATAAAGTGGAGTGGACCACGCGCTCCCTTAAGCGACCAGCCTTCCGTCGCCGTGCCGCGGACGAAACGCAGGGTGCCCGGTTCGGGCCTTTCTTCGATAGCCTGTACTGTTGGAATATACGTGCTGGCGTCCTGTTCGTACCACAAGTTTTCCAAGCGCTCGACTTGCTCGGTCATTATTACGACGCTGTCGCTCTGGTTCAGGTGGCGGCGGACTTGGTTAAGCATCAGCCGAAGCTGCCCGCCAAAACGCTCGCCGGGTTCAAATGGCGCCGGTGCAGCTCCGCCCTGCAAGTTGGAAAACGCAGCGTGCGAACAGCGCTTGAGGTCACGATTCAGCGTAGCCCATTGCAGGTAGGGAAGCGGGTAATTCGGTGACACCTGCCTAGATGATTCCGCTTCTGCACGATTGACTTCGGCCTTCCCTGCGATCTCGAGCGCCGACTCTTCGAAGAATTGAGGATCTTCGATCAAGATCAAGGCATTGTCGGGCGCATAATCCAACAGGCTGGAAGGTTGGTCATAGAGATAGGGCAGGTAATGCTCGAGGCAGGCGAATGCGCTGCCTTGCGTCAGCGACTCAATGTCAGCGCTTATGCTCGAGAAATCGACGGGATCATTGCTGGTCGAACGTGCCCAGCTCTGCAAGTCTGCGCCAACTGCCGCCGTCTGCCCGGGCAAAGCCTCTCGCGCCGGCACGATACGCGCCGAGTCCACTCGATCGATACTGCGTTGGTCTGCCGGGTTAAAACGACGCAGACTGTCGATTTCGTCATCGAAAAACTCGATGCGCAATGGGTATTCACTTGCCAGCGGGTAAATATCGAGAATGCCGCCACGTCGGCTGAAGCTGCCCGGTTCGATGACTAGCGTAGCAGGCTCGTAACCCATGCCGATCCAGCGCAGGATGAGGCTCTCCATTTGGTGCCGCTCACCCGTGGCCAGATCAATGGTGGCTTGGCGGAATTCTCGTCGGGGCAGGGTCGTTTGCATCAGGGCACGCGCCGAAGCGATGATGATGGGACCACTGTCATCTTGATCGAAGGTCAAGGCAGCCAAGGTAGCGATTCGATTGCGAATCACGCTGAGATCCCAAGCCGCCCGATCGTAGAAGAGCGCGGAGGGTTCAGCAAAGCGATGGAGACGCTGCGGATCTGAAAGCCAAAGGGGCAACTGTTCGCTGATGTTGTAAGCTCGGCGAACTGCGGAAGTCAGATAGATGATCGGTCCTGGCCAGTCATTCGCCAAGGCCGCCAGTACAAATGGACGGGCTGAGCGTACGACGTTGAATTCCGCGCGACATTCGCTCGCTGTGAGCTGTTCCAGCAACTGCTGATAGCCGTCAGTTTCGCGCAGGGCATCGAGCAAACCCGATAGCTTTAGCGACATGATTGCGTTGCTCGGTTGGTTGATAAGAACAAGCCAGTATATCAGAGCGCATTACGACGAACTAGGCGTTTTGGATTCTGCGCGGGCGGATCGCGGGCTGAACTGTAGTAAGCTCGGCGCGAGTTGAACGGCGCTGCTCCTGCGATGCAGAATATAATGCGATCATCGCTTGTTTCGGGAAAGCGAAGGGCAATGTACAGGATTCTGGCAGTATGCTTGATGACACTCGTCTGCCCCTTGATGGCAACCTGGGGACAATCGGAGCCGGAGGTGCCCGCCGCCTGCGACCTAACCGAACGTCCGCGGCAAAGCCGTTTTTATCAGCGTGGGTCGGCGTCGGATGACCTCACCGACGACGAGTTGTGGCAGTTCTCCACCTTGAGCGAGCAAGGCATCGATCTAGTAGTTTTGGCGGAAGGCTTGGCTAAACTGGCAGAATCGCCGACGCGGCAATCTCTAATCTTGATGCGCAACGGGCAAATCGTATATGAGCAGTACTTCAATGGCAGTCGTGCGGCCGCCAGCAATAACATTGCGAGTGTATCAAAGAGTATGTTGTCGGCGCTGTTTGGCATCGCCTTTGACAAGGGCTATTTCCTGACGGTGGAAGACCGAATTGCCGATTATCTGCCGGCATATTTCGCTAAGCTGGACGATCCAAGCGTGTTGGACTTAAGGCTGCGCGATCTGCTAACGATGACGCACGGCTTGGCATGGGTGGAAAACGAGAGTGAGCGATTTCTCAATCGCAGCCGGGACTGGGTGGCGGATGTACTGAGCCTGCCGGTGAGCAACGAGCCGGGCACGCTCTTTCATTACAACACCGGCGCTTCACATGTGATGTCGGCAGTTTTGACCGAAGCCACGGGCATGAGTACTTGTGAATTTGCCCACCGCTATCTATTCGAACCACTCGGTACCGAGGCAGAGTTTTGGGGCGTCGATCCTAAAGGCTACTTCACCGGCGGACACAGCGTCAGCATGACGGCGCGCGAGCTGGCGCGATTTGGGCAGTTATTCCTCAATGAGGGTAAGTGGCAAGGCGAGCAACTGATACCGGGTTGGTGGGTCGTGGCCTCGACAGCGCCGCAAATCGACATCGGCAACAGCTATGCCGGCTACGGCTACTACTGGTGGCTGAATCGCATCGCCACGTACGATATGTTTTCGGCGCTCGGCGCAGGTGGACAGATCCTGCATGTGATTCCGCAGCTTGAGCTGGTCATGGTGACGACGCACAGCTTCGTCGGCAATCCACGTGATTACGCCGAAGAAGCTGAATCTTATCAATTCTTGTGGAATTACCTGATTCCCGCGATTGACGGACCCTAATCGACAAGCGCTTGGTAAGTTAACGCGCGGAAGTCTTGCTGGAAGGGCAGCATATTGTCCATCAATTGCGTCATAATGATGCCGACCAATTGCTCCTGCGGATCCACCCAGAAATTGGTGGCTGCGGCGCCGCTCCAGCCGAAATTGCCTTCCGAGTTAAGCACGCCGGTTTGCGCTGAATCCATGACAACATCAAAACCCAAGCCAAAGCCTCTGCCGGGAATCTTGCTGAGGCCGATAGCAATTGGCAGCAACTCCGGTTTCAGGTGGTTGCGCGTCATGAATTCCAGGGTCTTGCGCCCGATGATGCGCACATCGTAGAGCTCGCCTTCATTCAGCAGCATATTGGCGAATTGCCAGTAGTCCGGCATGGTGGAGACCAAGCCGCCTCCGCCAGAGGGAGCGCTTGCCGGTTTAGTGTAATCATGCGATGGAATATGTGGCGCGCCCTGATATTCATGGAAGGAACCGTCCTGAACGTTATGCCGATATAGCTTGGCGAAACGATCTAGCTTGTCTGCTGGAACGTGAAAAGCGGTATCCTCCATGCCAAGCGGCTCAAAGATCCGTTCAGCCAGAAAGTCTTCAAAGGGCATATCGGCTAGCAGCTGCACCAAGTAGCCGCAGACATCGGTGGCGATGCTATAATTCCAGGCGCTGCCAGGCTGGAAGCGCAAAGGCAATTCCGCCATCCCGGTGATTTTCTCTTCCAGCGACGCGGTCTCGCTGCGGAAGATGGAATCTCGATACATTTGATCAATGGGTGTATCGAAGAAGAAGCCGTAGCTCAAGCCGGCGGTATGCGTCAGCAGATGGTGGATGGTCATCGGCGGATTCTGCGGCGCCAGTTGCTGCCCCATATAGCCGAAACCGCTCAACACTTTGGTATTGCCGAAGGCGGGAATGTAACGGCTGACCGGTTCAACGAGCTGGAACTTGCCCTGCTCATAGAGCATCATTAACGCGACGGACGTAATTGGCTTGGTCATGCTGTAAATGCGGAATAGCGTATCGCCTTCCATCGGCAGATGCTGTTCCACGTCACGGAACCCGCAGGCTTCAAACTGCACGACTTCGGAATCGCGGGCGGCCAGTGTAACAAAGCCGGACACCTTCTGGTCATCGACGTATGTTTGCAGCTTGGCGTTTATGTTACTTAGGCGGTCCGCGGACATTCCGACTGCTTCCGGCGCGATTACCTGCATGTGACGCTCCTCTTTCTTGTCGTGCTTGCCATGTAGTGCACTAATTTGATGCGGCAGCTTCCTGCAGCAGTCGGCGCATATCCAGCGCTTTGGGATGCTGCGGATTGATTGACAGCGCCAGCTCAACTTCTTCCAATGCCGCCACCAGGTCAGCACCGTCACGGTAATGCTGTGCCAGAATGAGAATTCGACCAACGGCCTTCTTGGGATTGTCTTGAGCCAGATACCAATCTGCGATCTCTCGCTGAATCTCGACTAAGGTCGGACGAATCGCCACTGCTTTCACTTTTTCAGCTATAGCCAGCTTGGGGTTTCCCTTGCCTTCGAAGACGCGCGCCAGCTTGAGATGGTTGGCGACGGCCTGGTCGATCATACCGAGTTTTTTCTGAAGCGAGATGACTTTCGCCAGAGGCTTGGGTTCTAAGGGAGCCAATTCATGTGCGCGCAGGCAAACGTCAAGTTGCTCCACAAGATCACGCTTGCTCACTTCACCGCCAACAGCTACGGCATCGCCATTGTATAGGGTCATCGCCCTTTCGATGCCGTCACTCAGCCAGACCTCCACGGCATCTGCGGCACGCCCAGCAAGTTCACGCGCCCGAATGGCGTCATCCCCCTTGAAAGGTTGCAATACGAAGTCGACCGGATCCATTCGGCCCGGGGGGCGTCCGATACCGAAGCGCAAGCGCGCAAAGTCCTTGCTGCCAAGGTGCTGAACTACGCTACGTATTCCGTTCTGGCCCCCGTGCCCGCCCGCCCGGCGCATTCGCAGCATGCCGAATGGTGTATCCAGGTCATCGTGAACGACGAGCAGATTCTCGATCGGGATGTCGTAGAAGTCGGTAAGCTGTCGCACGGATTCGCCGCTGCGATTCATGAAAGTCAATGGTTTCACCAACTTGACGCGCTTTCCCTTGATATTGCCGTCCCATGTCTGCGCGCGCCTTTCACCCCGGCCGGCGCCGAGACCGTATCGCTGGACCAGCCCGTCTACCACCCAGAATCCGATATTGTGGCGCGTATTCTCATATTTGGAACCGGGATTGCCCAAGCCGACAATCAAGTGCTTCGCGGACATGTCTTTCTCGCTTCGAGTTTTGTCCGCCGTATGGTAGCAGAGGGCTTGGACGGTTGTCTACCGAAAGCGCTACCTAGAGCGTGCTATCGTCCACGTAGCGGGGATAGGTGGATTTGGCTGCTTCCGCGACGCCCAAGTCAATATCGAGCGTGACGAAAGGGTGTTCCGCGCTTGTCATGGCGAGCACAGCGCCGTCGGGATCACAGAGCCAGCCCGCGCCGCCCAAACACACTTGATTCGCCTGGCCAGCGTGGTTGGATGAAAGGCAATACGCACCGGCTACGACAGCGGCTGTTCGCCCTCCTGCCAGCCATTTCGCATTGCTGTGCCGAGGTGTACTGCGCGGATTGAGCAGCAGGTGAACCCCGCCTTTGCCGTATTCGCGCGCGTGCTGTAAGAACCAGATCTCCGTGCAGATCATTATGCCTATAGCCAGCTCACCTACGCGAGTGGGCTGAAAATCGACCGGCGCGCGGTCGTACCAGTTCGCTTCCCAATAGCCGTCGTCATTGGGCAGGTAGGTCTTCTGGTGAATCCACTGCAAACCGTGCTGCGACGACCAAAGGTAGGCGACGTTGTAGCGCTTGCAGCCAACGCGTCGCGGTGAAGTGCCGACGACGATACTCGCGCCGAGCTCGGGCAGACGCTCCAGCCATCGTTCATGTGACCGCACTGCTTTCTGCCACGTATTATCGTCGCGCACCAGTGACGTACAGAACCAGCGGGAAAAGCACATTTCTGGGAGAAGGACTAAATCGGACGCATGCACGGCGACATGTTGCCGCAGATCGGCCCATTCATCGTCGAGCTGGCTCGCGTCCAATTGTGTGATAGTCGCTTTTACAATTGACGCCACGGCTCACGCTGTCTCGCGTTGATGGCTGAACTGGGTCTCGTAGAGATTCGCGTATAAGCCGTCTTTGTCCAAAAGCTGCATGTGCGTTCCTTGTTCGACGATCATACCGCGGTCGAGCACGAGGATCTTGTCGGCAGCCAGTATTGTGCTAAGCCGGTGGGCGATCACGATGCTGGTACGGTCACGCAAGATTCGGCTGAGCGCATCCTGAATCAGCGCCTCGGATTGGCTGTCCAGATGGCTGGTCGCCTCGTCCAGCACAAGAATTCGAGGGTCTTTCAAGACTACCCGCGCAATCGCCATACGTTGTTTTTCGCCGCCGCTCAAGCGGTAGCCGCGCTCGCCGACGATCGAGTCATAACCGTCTTTGAGTCCCATAATGAAATCGTGAATATGGGCGACTTTCGCTGCAGCTTCGATTTCAGCCTGCGAGGCATCCGGTTTGGCGTAGAGCAGGTTGGTGCGTATAGTGTCGTGGAAAAGGTAAGTCTCTTGAGTCACCATACCGATGTTGTCCGCCATTGTATTTAGGGTCAGGTCGCGCAAATCATGCCCGTCGAGCGTGATCCTCCCGGATGTTGGATCGTAAAGGCGCGGGATCAGGTAGGTCAGCGTGGTTTTGCCGGCGCCGCTTGGTCCGACGAGGGCGACAAGCTGCCCCGGCGCAATATTGAAGGAAAGGTTTTCCAGCGCCACTTCGCGCGCTTGATGCGCGCTACCGGTTGACGCCATGCCATTGTCTGGCCGCCGATGATCGCCAGAGCGGGTGGCAGCGACACTGTCGATCCGTCCAATCCGCTCGACGTCCGTGAGCAGTTGGCTATGGTCGATTTGATAACGAAAAGTGACATCCTCGAAGACCAGTTCACCGCTTATTTCGCTTAAGCTGAGCGCATCATGCTTCTCTTCGATTTCCAAAGGCAGGTCTATGATCTCGAAGACACGTTCGAAGCTGACGATGGATTGGGCGAAGTCGACAGGCGCGTTGGTCAATGCTTGCAGCGGTGTATAAAGTTGGGTCAGGAAGGTGGCAAAGGCGACAATATCGCCGATGGAAAATTCGCCTTGAATCACAAGAATACCGCCTATCCAGTAGATCAGCGCCGTACCGACTACGCTGACCAAACCGATTAGGACGAAGAATTGACTGCCTAGCACGGCTCGCTTGATGCCGGCATCGCGCACGTCAGCGGCCCGTCTGTCGAAGTGTCCGACTTCCGACTCTATTCGACCGAAGAGCTTGACTAACAGCGCGCCGCTGATATTGAGTGTTTCGTTCATCATGGCGTTCATCTGCGCGTTGTAGCCCATCTGCTCACGGGCGATTTTTTGCAGCCGCGTACCCAACCGTCGTGCGATTATGATGAATAAGGGCAGCACTAGCACGCCGAGTATGGTCAATTGCCATTTCATGCCCAACATAACTGCCAAGGTGGCAACGACAGTGATCACATTGGTGATAATCGAAACGATGGTATTGCTGATGGCGTTTTGCGCGCCTACTACATCGTTGTTTAGGCGGCTCATTAGCTCGCCGGTTTTGGTATTGGTAAAGAAGCGCAGCGACATCTGCTGAAGGTGATGATAGAGTGAGACGCGCAAGTCATAGATTACGCCTTCGCCAATAGCTACGTTCAGTTTTCGCTGTATGATGCGGATACCGCCGCTGATAATCGGGATGATGACCAAACCCATTGCCAGCACGTTGAGCTTGCCAATGTCTTGTTCCGGCAGCGCCTTGTCTATGATTTCGCGGAAGATCAAGGGGCTGAGCAAACCGAGCCCGGTCGTCAGCAAGATGGTGGCGAGCATGCCGGCAATCTGCCGACGATAAGGTCTGGCATACGCTAGCACGCGCAGCAGCAATCGGCGCGTGACATTCGGCTTCGCCTTGTTATCGTGGCCGTGCATGTAGCGGAACCAGCCGCCACCTCTCATCATCATGCGGTATTGCCTCCTGTTCAGACTATAGCATAGTGCCCGCAACGTCCCTTAAGCTACTGCCCAATTGGCTAGGCGGAGCATGAGCATGACAGATAACTCTGCGGCGGCCTGCTGCAGCCTTGATGAAGAACGATGCAGCTAGCGCATATGCCCGCGTGGTTCCCGGATATCAGGTCGCGCAGCGGAGTCGGCACAGCCTGGCAACTGCAATTCGAGTCTGGTTGTGGAAACGCTACTGCTGAAACGGAGACATTAACGATCCAAAGCCAAGCCGCGGATGATCGCGCGCGCGTCGGACAGGCTGGGCGCAAACAAGACCTCGCGTCCCTCCACATCGTTGTTGAAGGTCTTCTGTACAGTCTGATATATGGTTCTTAGCGCACCGTTGGCGCCGACCACGACACGCGCGCCCTCGTTCGGTCGCGCCTCTCCAGACGCAAGTAGATTCTTGGTGCCTGTCAATACATCGCGGGGGATTGCCGCGCCTTCCAGATCGATAATCAGATCAACGAAATGTTCGACGCTGCCAATAAATTCATCCGCCTTCTGCACGGCCGTTTCAAGCTCTGACCAGGTCCATTCCGACTCAAATTCCAATAGAATGACCGTCTTTTTCTTATTATCCCAGCGGGTGACGATTGCCATCTCGCCTTTCCTGTCAATCGCACGATCGTTCGCACTTATATACGCAGTATTATGCCAGTAGTTGTGCTCGAATCCAATCTAAAGTTTCGGGCAGCGAGTGCCAAGGCGCGGCGCAAAGGAAGCTCAACTTGACACGATCTGGAAGGCAATTGGCGAGCCCAGCGTGATGTCGTCGACGCGAATCTCGACGCTCCACGATCCTTCTATGAATGCGGTATCCGTTTGATCGATGAAGAACCAAATGCAACTGCCATGAATGTCATTCTCAGCTTGAAAACTGAAATAGGCGACCTCGATGCCTTTTCGCTGCCAGCGCGTGGAAATCGTGGAGCCAACTGAGATATTGTACGCCTCAGCGACGATATAAATTTCTCCAGACTCCGGCGTAAACACAGGATTGACGTCGATGGCGCAGTCGTTCTGATAAACGCCCGATGCCATGACAACGTTCTCGAGGCGCGGCCGGTCGTCATCTTCGGTCGCTGGATTGTTTGTGCCTGGCTGAGTCGCAGCTGCGATCGGCACTGGCGTTGGCGGGGCAATCGGCGTAACGGCGTCGACCAAATCCCGGACTGTTGGGGTCGGCGAGGGCTTGGCGGTAAGCGTCGGGGCACGTAGTATCAGGCTGATGTTCGTCGCGATGAAATTAGTGTCGGTGTTCAGGCTTATCAAGTTGGAGCGCAGAAATTGCCCGGCGTCCTCCACTTGACGGACTCGCGTACCGACGTAGTCCAGCGTCGTTTTCATGCGAGCCCGCTCGACGGTAGCGGTTGAGCGAAGGTTCTGTAGTTCGACGCGGGCTTGATCGTAGACTGCGGTGGCGGTCAGCTCAGGCCCACTAGAGCTGCAGGCGGCCAACATCGTGGCGGCCGTCAGCAACGCAACTGTGGCGATAGGGCGGATACTGAAACATAAGCAGGCGATCATGATGCGAGGATTATAGCGCATGAATTTGCCGCGCGGCGCTGGCGAATAGCAACGCAGCGCCGAATTCAAAGGAAGCTGATCTCCCGGTTCTTAGGCGCAAATCGGCTTAAAAATGAAAACCGCCTCGCGATAGGCAAGGCGGCTAACGGGAGTGGAAGCGCCGGGGACCTGCCCCCCGGGTCCGCTGGTTTCGAATCTCGCACATCTACAAGCTTAGCCCTCTGTAAGGTTTCGCGTCATGCAGTCCCAGAGTGCGCGGTTCACATGAGGCTAGCCGATGAGTCTTGGCGTCGCGTTATCGGCGTGGACGACGGGCACCCTAACTTTTTATGACACTCGTTGCAGATCGCAAAGGGAGACGATGCTACAGGAGCGGTAGAGGACTTAATGCCCCTACACCCTCATCCCGATTGTCTAAGCAACCATAGGAAGGGGTTGGAAATTGGGTTTTGCACCTATGTGCGTTGCCAGTTTAACGTGTCGTGACACCACGGCTTGCCGTGCGGTTTCAGCCACCAACGTCGAATCTAATTCGCCCCCATGATGGCTGGCGACATCAACTGACCCAATTCAGCGAATGCCACCACGCTCCAGCATTTTATCACAGTTCAAGCGTCTTGTGAAGCGACTGATTGAATGAGGAACGTAAGAATGAGGCTGGATCCGCCGCTGCTGGGGAGTCAACTTAACATATTGTACTGAATGCGGTATGATGGAACTTTAGAATGGCGGCATAAAGAAAGGTGCCGGCGTGGATGTTTTGATAGTTGGCGCGGGAATGTCCGGCTTAATGGCTGCACAGACTCTGCGAGAGCGCGGCTTTTCCGTCCGTCTTGTAGATCGCGGACGCAGCGTCGGCGGTCGCTTGGCGACGCGGCGTGTGGGTGAAGCTGGATTGGCGGACCATGGGGCGCAATTCTTTACTGTTCGCAGCAACACTCTGCAGAGCTACGTCGATCGTTGGCTGGCGCAAGATCTAGTTTACGTCTGGGGCATTGGCTGGTCTGACGGCAGTGTCAAGCGTACGGCCGGCGATGGACATCCTCGCTACGCGACACGTGGCGGCATGAACAAGCTCGCGAAGCATCTGGCACGCGACCTCGACATTACCGTCGATCGTCTGGTGACCGCGATTCGGCAAACCGAGAAGGGCTGGACGTGTGAAGATAGCGACGGCGAGATATACGTAGGTAGGGGCTTGATTTTGACGCCGCCCATGCCCGAGACGCTCACCCTGTTGAGCCATAGTGGTGTATTTCTTCACACCGAGGATCTGGCGGATTTGCGACGCATTCGCTTCGGTCCATGCCTCTGCGGCATACACGAAATCGAAGGCGAAGCGGAGTTTCCAAAGCCAGGCGCAGTACAAAATTTCCAAACCGATGTCTACTGGGTTGCCGACAATCAGGCGAAGGGAATCTCGCAGACGACGGTCGTCACCAGTCACGCCAACGCCAAGTTCAGCCGGCAAAACTGGGATGCGCCCGAAGCTGACATCGTTCTCGAGCTGGAATCGGCTGTGCTACCCTTCCTCAAAGATGGGGCCAAGATCGTGAATACGCAGCTTAAGAAGTGGCGATATTCCGTGCCCCTAACCACGCATGCGGACGAATGCGTTGTAGCGCAAGGTTTGCCACCGCTGGTTTTTTCGGGCGATGCGTTTGGCGGGCGTGGAAGGGTCGAGGGTGCGTTCATGTCCGGCATTGCGGCCGGCAATGCCATGGCGGATGCGCTGGCTTGAGGCTTTGGAGACCTTCCCCGCTGCAACACGCCAATGGCTGAGTCTCAGCATGCGCATTGTGAATGCAGTGACCTTTGTCTGACGTCTTGATCTGCTGAGCGAAAATCCTGGCGATAGTCCAGCGCAGATCAGCCGCGAGGAGCAGCAGGCGCAAGTGCTCAATGCTATTCTACACATTATGCAAGCGGCTGGAAAATAAATCAAATCAGTGTTAGATTATTTTGCCCGATAGGTTGCTTGGAGAGACAGCATGGCTAAGGGTGTGATGACGGGTCCGCATTTTCAGCTGAGCGAAGAACAAGAAATGCTGGTGCGGATGACGCGCGACTTCGTAGCGGACAATATCATCCCGGTGGCAGCCGAATACGATGAGAAGGCGATCTTCCCCGAAGACATCTTTCATAGGGCGCGCGAGCTAGGCATCGTCAACATGCTGATTCCGGAAGCCTACGGCGGCGTTGGCGCGACCGCTTTTGAAGAAGTCTTGGTTTCGGAAGAGCTGGGTTATGGCTGTACCGGTATCAGTTCGAGCCTGGGCGTCAACTCGCTGGCGATGCTACCAATCTTGATTGCCGGCAATGAACAGCAGAAGGCGTATTGGCTGGGTGAACGGGCGGGCGAGCAGGGGCAATTCTGTTCCTACGGGGTAACCGAGGCAAATGCCGGTTCCAATGTCGCAGGAATACAGACCCGCGCTGACAAGCAGGGCGCTGCCTATATTATTAATGGAAGCAAGACTTTCATCACTAATGCGAGCCACGCGGACTTCTTTACCATATTTGCCAAAACGGATCTGTCGGCCGGGCATCGCGGCATGACCTGCTTCATCGTCGATCGTGAATCGCCGGGGGTCAGCGTCGGCAAGAAGTTCGACAAATTGGGTCAACGCGCATCCGATACTGCCGAGATTGTCTTCGAGAATGTCGAGGTGCCCGAAGCAAACATAGTCGGCGAAGTCGGACAGGGCTTCTATATCGCCATGAAAGTTTTCGATTACAGCCGACCGGGCGTAGCGGCGGCCGCTTGTGGTTTGCAGCGGCGGGCGCTGGAAGAATGCGTCAGGTATGCCAACGAGCGTGAAGCCTTCGGTGTGCCAATATATCAGCATCAAGCGGTCGGGCATAAGATCGCGGACATGGCGATCAATTACGAAGCCTCCCGACTGTTGACTTGGCAGGCGGCTTGGCAAGTGGATGCCAGTGTGACCAATTCGCGGATACCGGCTTATGCCAAGGCATTCGCCGCTGATATGGCGACCAAAACCGCGGTGGATGCGGTCCAAGTTTTTGGCGGCTATGGATACATGAAAGAGTATCCGGTGGAGAAACTGCTGCGGGATGTCAAGATCTTTCAGATTTACGAAGGCACCAGCGAAATCCAGCGTAATATCATCGTGCGCGAATTGTTCCGCGGAAGATGAAATTGGGGAAGAAGCCGAATCAAATCAGCGATCTCGGCAAGTTTGCCTTGACAGGTTTGGCAAGCATTGATAGTATTCGCGATTGCACTCGCAGCCAGCAACCTCATTAACGAAGGCGCTGCTGGTTGAATT
Source organism: Phototrophicaceae bacterium (assembly GCA_965223515.1). GTDB lineage: Bacteria > Chloroflexota > Anaerolineae > Aggregatilineales > Phototrophicaceae > UBA6055. The sequence continues at coordinate 1,397,079 of CBDCWK010000002.1, read as the reverse complement.
GAGCGAATATGGCGAAAGTGCTGCGCCAAGGCGGGGCGTCTCGTCATCAAGAAAGCGAAGATAGGCGTATGAATGCGCCTGTTTGCATGTCTAAGGGAAGCGCACAGGAATATAGAGTAACGGAGTCATTTATGCCAACGATCAATCAGCTGGTGCGCAAAGGTCGCAAGAGCAAGGGCAAGAAGAACAAGGCGCCGGCGCTTCAATATACCTTTAACGCTTTAAAGAATCGGCGGGCCCGCCAGCAAAAAGGCGCGCCGCAAAAGCGCGGCGTCTGCACGCAGGTCAGGACGATGACGCCGAAGAAACCCAATTCGGCGCTGCGCAAGGTCGCCCGTGTCCGCTTGACAAACGGCATCGAAGTCTCAGCCTATATCGGCGGCGAAGGCCACAATTTGCAGGAGCACAGCGTGGTATTGGTGCGCGGTGGGCGTGTTAAAGACTTGCCGGGTGTCCGCTATCATATTGTGCGCGGCACCTTGGATACCACTGGTGTGGATGGACGTGAGCAGGGTCGTAGCAAGTACGGCACCAAGCGTAGCAAGTGAGCCGCTTGGCGGCAGCGAACTTACGTCCCGCGCGATGAAGAACGTTGATGGCGTTCCGCTCGCGGAGACCATGGTTTGTGAGATAAGGAGCTAGAGTATGCCCAGAAGAAATCGTCCGCCCAAGCGTGTTCCGCCGCCGGATGCGAGATTCGGTAATCTGCATGTGGCGATGTTCATCAACCGCATGATGCACGGTGGCAAGAAAAGCCTGGCGACGCGGATTATGTACAGAGCCTTGGAATCGATGGGGGAGCGCACGAAGAAAGATCCGGTCGAAGTCTTCGAGATCGCGATTCGCAACGTGGCGCCGGCGGTAGAGGTTAAACCCAAGCGAGTCGGCGGTTCGACTTATCAGGTGCCGATAGATGTGTCGCAAGAACGTGGAGTGACGCTGGCGATGCGCTGGCTGATTCAGTTTGCGCGGGACCGCAGTGGCAGGAGCATGGCAGAAAAGCTGACAAACGAATTGCTCGATGCCTACAACGGGCAGGGCAGTGCGGTACGCAGGAAAGACGAAACACACCGCATGGCGGAAGCGAACCGCGCTTTTGCGCATTTTCGCTAGCGCAACAATCAACTAATCCCGAATGTCAGATTCGGGAAGCGAATGGGAAATGGCAAAAACGAATCCGAGCTTTGAGCTCAACAGGGTGCGCAATATCGGAATCATCGCGCATATCGATGCCGGCAAGACAACCGTCACCGAGCGCGTTCTGTATTACACCGGCATGGTGCACAAAATCGGTGAGACGCACGAGGGTTCCGCAACCACTGATTACATGGAGCAGGAACGAGAGCGCGGCATTACGATTACGTCGGCAGCGGTTACCGCGAGCTGGGATGATCATCAGATCAACATTATCGATACACCCGGTCACGTAGATTTCACCGCCGAGGTGCAGCGCAGCCTGCGCGTTCTGGATGGTGGCGTAACGGTGTTTGATAGTGTGGCCGGCGTCGAGCCTCAATCAGAAACGGTCTGGCGTCAAGCCTCCGAATACAGCGTGCCTCGAATGTGCTTTGTCAACAAGATGGATCGGACAGGCGCCGATTTTGACCGTTGCGTCAACATGATGATCGACCGGCTTAAGGCCAACCCAGTGGTGATTCAAGTGCCCTTCGGCAGCGGTGAAAACTTCGAAGGTATTATCGATCTGCTCAAAATGGAGCTGATCACTTATGGCGATGACGAAGACACTGACATCAACTACCACGCGATTCCGGAGAGCCATCGAGAAATGGCTGAAACTCGTCGTGAAGACATGATCGAAAAGATCGTGGAGAATGACGAGTATCTGACGATGAAATTCCTCGAGGAAGAAGAGATCACCGAAGACGAAATCCTTGCAGGACTCCGCGCCGGAACGATCTCGGGCCATCTTCACCCCGTATTGTGCGGTTCGGCGCTTAAGAACAAGGGTGTGCAAGCGCTGCTCAATATGGTGGTGGCACTACTGCCCTCACCGCTGGATATTCCGCCCGTCACGGGAGAGCATCCCAAAGATGGCAGCGAGTTGCTGCGCTATGCCGATGACGAAGAACCGCTGGCTGCACTCGTGTTTAAGATTGTTTCCGATCAGTACGGCAGGCTGGCATTTACGCGCGTCTACTCCGGTGTACTTAAGGCCGGCACTATGGTCGTCAACACGGCGAACGGCCAGCGTGAGCGTATCGGCCGAATAGTCCGGATGTTTGCCGATCGGCGTGAGGATGTCAAAGAGGTTCACGCCGGCGATATCGCGGCAGTGATCGGCATGAAGGAGACCTTCACCGGCGATACATTGAGTGCGCCGAACAACCCGATTTTGCTAGAGAATATTAGCTTCCCCGCCCCGGTTGTCGAAGTTGCCATTGAGCCTAATACCAAGGCCGATCAGGACAAAATGGGTATAGGCTTGCGCAAGCTGGCGGAAGAAGATCCTACGTTTCAGATCGAGGTTGATGACCAGTTGGGTCAGACCAAGATCAAGGGAATGGGCGAGCTGCATCTGGAAGTATTGGTCGATCGGCTGATGCGTGAATATGGCGTCGAAGCGCGGGTAGGGCGGCCACGGGTCGCGTACCGCGAAACGATAAGGCGCATGGTGGAAATCGACACGACCTTCAGACGGCAGACAGGTGGCGCCGGGCAATACGCGCGTTGCACCGTACGTTTCGAGCCTTTGCCGGTAAAAGAAAGGGACGAAGCGGTTGGCGAATTGCTCTTTGTAGACGGAATTCGTGGCGGAGCGATCCCGAAAGAATATATCCCCGCGGTAAGGAAGGGCGTCACTCAGGCGATGCAAGGTGGTGTCATCGCCGGTTATCCGGTCGTGGGCATCAAGGCGACGCTGATTGACGGTGCTTATCATGAGGTAGATTCCAGCGAAATCGCCTTTTTGATCGCTGGTTCGATGAGTTTAAAGGAAGGCATCCAAAAGGGTGCTCCAGTTATTTTAGAGCCGTCGATGAGTGTCGAAGTCGTCGCGCCTGACGACTATACCGGCGCCGTTGTCGGCGATATTTCGGCGCGCCGCGGCGTGATCCGGGGTATGGAGCCGCACAGCGAAGGCATTTCCGTGATTAAGGCGCAGGTGCCGCTAGGTGAGATGTTTGGGTATGCCAATGACCTGCGCAATAACACGCAGGGACGTGGCAACTTCAGCATGGAGTTTGACGCCTATACGGTCGCGCCAGAAGTCATTGCCGAGGCAGTGAAAGCCGGCTCGCGATGAGGTAGAGACTGGGTTCGCCCGGTCGTCAGTTTTCGTTCGTTCAATCATTTTCGAATCGCCAAGTTCACAAGAGGGATTGTCAAATGGCAAAAGGAAAATTCGAGCGTAGCAAACCGCACGTCAATATCGGTACGATTGGTCATGTCGATCACGGCAAGACCACCTTGACCGCTGCCATAACCAAGGTTTTGGCGCTGAAGGGGCAGGCGCAGGAACGTGAATACGGCGACATTGACAACGCGCCGGAAGAACGCGCCCGCGGCATCACCATTAATATTCGTCACGTCGAATATGAAACCGATAACCGTCACTACGCGCACGTAGATTGCCCGGGTCACCGCGACTACATCAAGAATATGATCACCGGCGCGGCGCAGATGGACGGCGCTATTCTTGTCGTTAGCGCGCCCGACGGTCCGATGCCACAGACTCGCGAGCACGTTTTGCTGGCCAAGCAGGTGGAAGTGCCGGCCATGGTCGTTTATCTCAACAAGACCGATCAGATGGATGACGAAGAGCTGATTGAGCTGGTTGAGATGGAATTGTCGGAATTGCTGGAAGGTTACGACTTTGATCCGGACACACCCATCATCAAGGGTTCGGCCTTGGCTGCGCAGGAATGCGAAAGCACTGACCCGGGCGCACCGGAGTATGAGTCGATTGCAGAGCTGATGGCCGCCGTCGATGAGTGGATTCCCACGCCCATGCGCGATGTTGACAAGCCCTTCATGATGGCAATTGAAGATGTCTTTTCCATCAAGGGTCGTGGAACTGTGGTCACCGGTAGTGTGGCGCGCGGAACCCTGCTCAAGGGCACGGAAGTGGACATCGTTGGCTTGCGCGACGAAATCGGCAAGACGGTTGTCACCGGTATCGAAATGTTCAACAAGGAATTGGACCAGGCGCAGGCGGGCGATAATGCTGGCATCCTCTTGCGCGGCGTCGCGCGGGATGAGGTTCAGCGTGGGATGGTTATCGCCGAGGTTGGGTCGATCACCCCACACAAGAAATTCAAGTGTGAGGTTTATGTGCTGCGCCGCGACGAAGGTGGACGTCATAAGGCCTTCTTCACTGGATACCGTCCGCAATTCTACATCCGCACCATGGATGTAACCGGTACGATCGCCTTGCCGGACGGCGTAGAAATGGTTATGCCAGGCGACAACGTAAATCTTGATGTGGAATTGATTACGCCGGTTGCGCTGGAACGCGGTTCTTCGTTCGCAATACGCGAGGGTGGCTTAACGGTTGGTGCTGGCCGCATCACCGAGATCCTTGAGTAATTCAGTCTTGGAATCGCACGACCTGAGCCGGGCCACGTACCCGGCTCATTTTACCCGGTCGGCGTCCTGATTGAGCAGATAAAGGTTGCGGAATGGCAAAAAACAAAATTCGTATCCGGCTGAAGGCATACGACCATCGGGTACTCGATCAGTCAGCACAAAGGATTGTTGATACGGCGGAACGGACCGGTTCGCGGGTAGTGGGTCCTGTGCCCTTGCCAACGCGCATCGAGCGCTTTACCGTGCGGCGTTCTCCCTTCATCGACAAAGATTCACAGGAGCACTTCGAGGTGCGTACGCACAAGCGGCTGATCGATGTGCTCGATCCTGACAGCAAGACGATTGACACGTTGATGCGGCTTAATCTGCCGGCGGGCGTTGACATCGAAATCAAGATTTAGCAAGGTCGGTTTGAAACGCTTGCGTCATTGGTTTCGATCCGGAGTTGCAATCGGTTGCCGAGGCAGAGTTTAGTGCAGAAGATGTTCCGTCCAAGAGGGCGTCTAAGAAACTTTCGGATTGTGCATCATTTAGATTGCAGGGTGTGCATCCGAGTGGAGGCTAAATCATGAAAGGCATGATTGGCAAAAAAGTTGGGATGACTCAGTTCTTTGATGAACAAGGAACGGTTGTCCCGGTCACGGTTATTCAAGCTGGACCCTGCTATGTAACGCAAGTCCGCAATCTCGATCGCGATGGCTATGTGTCGGTTCAGTTGGGTTTTGGTGAATCCAAGCCCAAACGCTTGACAAAGGGCCAGCTTGGGCATTTGCAGAAATCAGATTTGCCGGCTCTGCGTCATTTGCGCGAGTTTCGCGTGGCGGACAGTGCTGATGCGGGAGTCGAAGAGGGCCAGGAAATCAAGGTCGACATCTTTGAGCGGGGCGAGCTTGTTGATGTGATTGGTACAAGCAAAGGTCGTGGACACGCCGGCACGATCAAGCGCCACGGCTTCGCTCGCGGTCCCAAGACGCACGGTCAATCCGATCGCATGCGTTCGCCGGGTTCAATCGGGATGTGCGCGACCCCTGGTAGAACGTTTAAGGGTAAGAAGATGGCTGGACGCATGGGCAATGACCGCGTTACGGTGCAGAACCTGCCCTTGGTTGTTGTTGATGCGGAGAAGAATCTGCTGGCAGTAAAGGGATCGGTGCCGGGCGCTAAGGGCAGTATTGTTATGATCCGTCCCGCGTCCAAGCGTGTTTAGCCGGCAGCGAAGAGGACAGGAGATTACGCCATGCAGTTTCCAGTAATGAATAGCGCCGGTCGGGAAGTGTCGCAAATAGAACTTCCGCCCGATATTTTTGCAGCGAAAATCAACGTGGGCTTAATGCATCAGGCTTTCGTTCGCCAGATGGCTAACGCGCGTCAGGGTTCCCACAATACACGTTCGCGCGGTGAGATTCGGGCGACCGGGGCTAAATGGTATCGCCAGAAGGGTACGGGGCGCGCGCGTCACGGTGCTCAAAGCGCGCCGATTTTCGTCGGTGGCGGTTTGGCGCACGGACCCAAGCCGCGTGATTATTCAAAGAAAATGCCGAAGAAAATGCGTCGTGGAGCGATACGCTCCACGCTGAGCGCATTGGTGCGAGATGATCAGTTAGTACTGATCGACAAACTGGACATCGACGCGCCGAGGACAAAGGCGATGCGAGGGCTGATCGAAGCGCTGGTTGGCGGACATTCTGCGTTGCTTGTAGTGACCAATGAGCAAAAGGACGTGCGCAAAAGCGTGAGCAACCTCGCCAACGCTCATTCAGTATTGGCTAACTTTCTTAACGTGCGTGACCTGCTAAAGTATGACAAGGTGATTATGCCTTTGGATGCTCTGGAAGTCGTCACAAGCATTTGGGGCAAGGGAGCGTAGTATGGCAGAGCTGCACTTATATGATGTCATCCGCCGTCCGCTTATCACTGAAAAAACGGCTGAAATGGTAGACGGCCAAAACAAGTACGTCTTTGAAGTGGCTAAGAACGCCAACAAGATTCAGGTCAAAGATGCGGTAGAAGAGATATTTGATCTGGAAGGCAAAGTCATCAAAGTCAATACCATGCTGATGCCAGCCAAACGCGGCCGTCGCGGACGCAACTTGTACATTCGGTCTCGTGCTTGGAAAAAGGCAGTCGTCACGCTGGAGGACGGCGTGTCGATAGAGCTATTTGATGTTTAGGGGGGGCATACACGATGCCTATTAAGGTCTACAAGCCCACATCGCCCGGTCGCCGTGATATGACGGGCTACACATTTGAAGAGATTACCAAGAAAAAGCCTGAGCGCTCCTTGACCCGCGCCCTGCGTAAAAAGGGTGGCCGAAACAATACCGGGCGGATAACTGTTCGGCATCGTGGCGGCGGGCACAAACGCCGTTATCGGATTATCGACTTCAAACGGGACAAGGAAGATTGCCGCGCTGAGGTGATCGCGATCGAGTATGATCCCAATCGCTCGTCGCGGATTGCCCTGCTGCAGTACGAAGACGGCTTAAAGAGTTACATCATCGCGCCCATGGGCGTGCATGTTGGCGATACGATAGGCAACGGCGCCGTGAGTTCTTTGCGTCCTGGCAACAGCCGCGCCTTGAAAGATATCCCCTTGGGTACGGTAGTCCACAATATTGAAATGCGGCCGGGAAAAGGCGGGCAGCTCGCGCGTTCGGCCGGGACATCGGCGCAGATTCTGGCGTCCGAGGGCAAATACATCACGCTGCGTCTGCCTAGCGGTGAGATGCGTATGATTCTAAGTACATGCCGCGCGACCATCGGACAAGTTGGCAATGCCGAGCATTCGAATGTCAAGCTGGGCAAGGCCGGACGGCGCCGGTGGTTAGGCTGGCGCCCCACTGTGCGTGGTTCGGCAATGGATCCGTCGAGCCATCCCCATGGTGGCGGCGAAGGCAAAACGGGAATCGGTATGGCGGCGCCAAAGACTCCGTGGGGCAAAAAGGCGCTGGGTGTAAGGACGCGGCGCAACAAACGCACAAGCCAGTTCATCATCCGCCGCCGCGGCAAGCGCCGTTAATCTCAGGAGAAGCGATAATGTCACGTTCACTAAAAAAGGGTTACTTCATTAGCCCGAAGTTGCTGGAGAAGGTCGAGCGCCTAAACCAGCAGAATAAGAAAATCGTGATCCGCACCTGGAGCCGGGCGAGTACGATCTTCCCGCAGATGGTCGGTCATACGATCGCCGTGCATGATGGCCGGCGGCATGTGCCGATTTATATCACGGAAAACATGGTCGGGCATAAGCTCGGTGAGTTTGCGCCGACCCGCACATTCCGTGGGCACATCACGGATAGCAGACGATAGGGGCTGGTCAAATGGAAGTTCGTGCTATAACCAGGTATCTGCCGATCTCACCCCAAAAGCTGCGTTTGGTCTGCGACAAAGTACGCGGGATGGACGCGGAAGAGGCCTTGATCGTGTTGGATTTTATGCCGCAGAAAGGGTCCGATCTTGTGAGCAAGACCTTGTCCTCGGCGATGGCTAATGCGGTGAACAATTTCGACCTGAACAAGGAAGAGTTGTATGTGTCGCAAATCTATGCCGGTGATGGTCCTACTTTGAAACGCTTCAAAGCGGGGGCACGGGGCCGGTTCAAGCCGCGATTGAAGCGCACATCTCACCTGTGGGTGATTTTGGCAGAGCGAGAGGAAGCAGTTAATGGGTCGTAAGGTTCATCCAAAAGGCTTTCGCCTGAAAGTGATCCGCGAGTGGGATGCGCGCTGGTACGCTGAAGGCGAACGCTATGTTAACTTGTTGATGGAAGATCGCAAGATTCGTAAATATCTCAAGGCGAAGACCACGCGTGCGGGTGTATCCCGGATTGAGATCGAGCGCCATCCAAATTTGGTAATCATTACTATCAATACGGTACGCCCTGGTTTAATCATCGGGCGCAAGGGCGAAGCAGTCAAAGAGCTGCGGCAGAACCTGCAAGACATGACCGGCAAGAAGGTAAAAGTCGAAGTTAGTGAGATCGAAAAGCCGGATCTGGATGCTTTGCTGGTGGCGGAAAACGTGGCATCGCAATTGGTGCGACGTATCGGCCATAGCCGGGCGATGAAACGCGCTATCATGCAAGCGATGCGCCAAGGCGCTGGCGGAATCCGCATTGAAGCCAGCGGACGCCTTGGTGGCTCCGATATGGCTAGGCGGGAGTGGATGTTCGATGGTCGCGTGCCGCGTAATACCCTGCGGGCGGATATCGACTACGGTTTCGCCGAAGCATTGACTACCTTTGGTCAGATCGGTGTCAAAGTTTGGATATATAAAGGCGACATTCTGCCGGGCGAAGATGTGTTTAGCACCGGTGTGCAACGTCCGGCTGCACATGACGGTCGCCGTGGTCGGCGGAATTAGGGCGCTGAAGCTTAAGGAGCAATCCGCATGTTGATGCCGAAACGGAGAAAGTATAACAAGCAGATGCGCGGCCGAATGCGCGGCAAAGCGCGTCGGGGCGCGGTCGTCCAATTTGGCGACTTTGGCTTGCAAGCCCTCGAACCGAGTTGGGTGACCAGCCGGCAGATTGAAGCCTGTCGACGGGCGATGGTTCGCTACATCCGCCGCCGCGGCAAGGTCTGGATTCGCATTTTTCCTGACAAGCCAGTGACTCAAAAGGCCGCCGAAACCCGCATGGGCAAAGGCAAGGGCTCGGTCGAGAAGTGGGTTTGTGTAGTGAAGCCCGGACGCATCCTCTTCGAAATGAGCGGCGTGCCGGAAGATGACGCGCGCGAGGCGTTGCGCTTGGCGTCGCACAAGCTGCCGATCAAGACGAAGTTTGTCAAGCGCTTCGATCCGATTTCCGGCCGGGAGGTCAGCTAAATGTTTATCGACGAGATCCGCGCTTTGTCGACAGATGAAGTCTTGGACAAGATCGAGGACCTCAAAGTCGACATGTATACCTATCGCTTGCAGAAGGATACTGGCGAGCTGAAGGATACGACATTGTTCCGCAAGACACGGCGCGATATTGCGCGGTTGAAGACGGCGCTGCGCGAACGCGAGCTGGCGGCGGAACTGATTTCACAAGGGGGGCAGAATGCCTAATAATCGCAAACGCCTGGTGGGCACCGTCGTCAGCGACAAAATGGAAAAGACCGTCGTCGTGGCGATTGAGAATCGTAAGATGCACCCGGTTTATCACAAGGTCGTATCTTCGACTCGCAAGGTAATGGCGCATGACGAAACCGGCGCCGGTATAGGCGCTTTGGTGCGAATTGTGCAAAGCCGGCCGATTAGCAAGCGCAAACGCTGGGTTGTAGAAGAAGTATTGGAAGCGCCGGAGAATCTGGCAACTTAGTTCCGCGTGGCGGACTTCAGGTGCTTGAACGGGGGTGTTAACGATGATTCAGACGGAATCGCGTGTGAAAATAGCCGACAACAGCGGGGCGCAGGAGATTCTTGTCATCCGTGTCACGGGTGGCTCAAGGGTGAAATACGGTCATGTCGGCGATATCGTGGTTGGCACGGTGAAGTCGGCGAATACGACTGGCAGTGTAAAAAAAGGCGAGCTGGTGCGTGCGGTGATCGTGCGGACGCACAAGGAATACGGCCGATCCGATGGGTCGACCATTCGCTTCGATGATAACGCCGCAGTGGTCCTGGCGGAGGATCTCGAGAATCCTCGCGGGACACGCGTCTTTGGTCCAGTGGCGCGTGAATTGCGCGACAAGGGATTCATGAAGATCGTCTCGCTGGCGCCAGAAACCTTATAAGCGAGGGTATTGAGATGCAACGAGTGCAGCAAGGGGACACGGTCGAAGTTGTCGCGGGTAAAGACAAAGGTCTGCGTGGCGAGGTTGTTCGCGTCCTGGTGAATAAAAACCGCGTAATCATCAACGGCGTCAATATCATGAAGCGTCACCGCAAGGCGCGTCCGGCACCGGGCGGGCAGCAGATTCCGGCGCAGATAATTGAGTTTGAAGCCCCGCTTCATCTCTCTAACGTGATGGTGGTCTGCAGCGAATGTGACGAGCGCACCCGTGTTAGCTATCGCACGGGAGATGACGGTTCCAAGTCACGTTATTGCAAGAAGTGCGATAGCACAATCAGTTCATAGGGCGAGGTAAATTATGGAAAACCGCATGTACACTCGCTATTTAGAAGAAGTCGTGCCGACTCTGACGCAGGAATTTGGCTACAGGAATCCGATGCAGGTGCCGACGATCAGCAAAATTACGCTGAATATCGGGGTTGGTGAGGCAATCGATGAGCCGCGCTCGCTTGATGGCGCCGTCGAGGACTTGAAAATAATCACCGGACAGCAACCTGTAGTCACTCGTGCGAAAAAGAGTATCGCGACGTACAAGCTGCGCGAAGGTCGTGCGATCGGTACGAAGGTCACCCTGCGCAAAGAGCGGATGTGGGCGCTTTATGATCGTCTGGTCAATATCGCGTTGCCACGTATTCGTGACTTCCGTGGCGTACCGGCGAAGCTGGACGGGCGTGGTAACTTTACGGTTGGTTTGCGGGAACAGTTGGTATTCCCGGAGATAGACTTTGACAAGATCGACAAGGTCCGCGGGATGGAGATTACCATCGTAACCACGGCCAAGACAGATGAGGAAGGCCGCCGTCTGCTGTCTCTGCTCGGCATGCCTTTTCAAGGGAATTAGAGGGGATTACATGGCAAAGAAATGTATGCAATTTCGGGAACAGCGGCGTAAGTACGCGGTACGCATTCGGCATCGCTGCAAGGTTTGTGGTCGTCCGCGCGCATACATCCGGCGCTTTGGCTTGTGCCGGATTTGCTTCCGCGAGATGGCTCTTAATGGTGAGATTCCCGGCGTTGTGAAGGCAAGTTGGTAGGAGGCAGTTATAGTGTCTAATGTGACAAGTGATCCAGTTGCCGATATGTTGACGCGCATTCGCAATGCATTGACCCGCGGCAAACCTGAGGTAGTCGTACCCAAATCAACAATCAAGATTGAGATCGCCCGGATTCTCAAAGAAGAGGGCTATATTGAAGGTTTCTCAATCGGCGATGAAAGCCCGATTCCGTTGATCAAGGTGCAACTGAAGTACTTCGGTTCTCGCCGTGACCGTCAACCGGTTATCACGCAGCTTCAACGGATCAGCAAACCGGGGCGCCGCGTCTACCGCAAGCGCAAGGAATTGCCGATTGTATTGAGTGGCACAGGCATCGCCATCGTGACTACACCGAAAGGCGTCATGACCGCGCAACAGGCGCGCCGCGACGGCGTTGGCGGCGAAGTGCTGTGCTACGTCTGGTGAGGGAGGGAGAGCCGTCATGTCTCGTATAGGAATGCAACCAGTTCCACTGCCGGACAAAGTTAGCGCTAGTATCGACCGAAACTCGGTAAAGATAACCGGTCCCAAGGGCGAACTGTCGCAAGACTTCAGTCCTGACTTGTCTATCAGTCAAGAGAACGGATCGATAGTTGTCGAGCGCCCTTCGGACCTGCGCCATCACAAGGCGCTGCATGGCTTGACCCGTTCGTTGTTGGCGAATATGGTGCTCGGCGTTTCTGAAGGGTTCCGCAAAACGCTGCAGATTCAAGGTGTTGGTTATCAAGCGACGCTGCAAGGCAAGAACTTGCAGTTGCGCCTAGGTCATTCGCATGAAGTGATTGTCGAGCCGCCGGCGAATATCACCTTTGATGTACCGAGCGAATCGCGTGGCACGATCATTCATGTGGATGGAATCGACAAACAAGTGGTTGGTCAAGTGGCGGCGGATATCCGCGGCTGGCGCCCGCCGGAGCCTTACAAGGGCAAGGGTGTGCGCTATATGGGTGAGTACGTTCGGCGCAAAGCTGGTAAAGCCGGTAAGCGATAGACGCGCCACCGCAGCCGCAATTGGGCGAATTCTGAGGCAGTCGGCGCGCGAACGCGTGTTAACAGCCTCCCGGCAGCGGCGAAAAATTATGCTCCGCTCACGCAGAATAATGAACCTATTGCCAAACAAGCATTGCGGTTCATCGAAAAAGTGGCAAGGGAATTGAGAAATGGCAGATATCACTGGTCGAAAGAAATATGTCGCCCGCAAGCGTCGGCATCGTAGGGTGCGCAGGCACATCTCTGGCACGGCGATGCGGCCGCGCATGAATATATTCCGCAGCAATAGCAATATTTTCGTGCAGGTGATCGATGATATTGCCGGGTGCACGCTGGTTTCTTGCTCGACGATTGACAAGGATGTCGTGGCGGAACTGGTCGACAAGAAAAAAGTCGAGGCGGCGAAAATCGTCGGGCAGACGATCGCTGCAAGAGCGAAAGAACTCGGCATAGAAACGGTCGTTTTTGACCGAGGTGGATACAAGTATACTGGTCGCGTGGCTGCCGTGGCGCAAGGCGCACGCGAAGCCGGCCTGCAACTATAGGCGTGGAGGTCACATATGGCTGACAATAGAAGACGGGATTCACGCAGGAATCAACAAGAAGAGCGCGATGAGTTTGACGAGCGCGTAGTAGATATCCGCCGGGTCGCCAAAGTGATCAAAGGTGGACGCCGCTTCGCCTTTCGCACGGTTGTAGTGGTTGGCGATGGCAAGGGCAATGTCGGTATAGGCATAGGCAAAGCGCGCGCCGTGCCCGATAGTATTCGCAAAGCCGCTGAGCGGGCACGCCGCAATATCAAAGGCGTGTCGCTTTCGGGAACCACGATTCCATATACGGTGACTGGTCGATATGGAGGCGCGCGCGTACTTCTAAAGCCGGCGGCGCCCGGTTCTGGTGTTATCGCGGGTGGAGGCGTGCGTGCAGTCCTCGAGGTAGTGGGAGTACGCAATATCCTCACGAAGAGCCAAGGCAGCGCGAATCTCTTGAACGTTACCATGGCGACCCTGGACGCGCTCAAACAGTTGCGCAGCGCCGAGCAGCTAGCGGAAATGCGTGGCAAACGTGTACACGAGGTGGCGCCGGTTTGGGAACGCCGCAGCGAACGAGGAGGCGAGCATGCCTGAGCAGAACGGCAAGCTGCTGAAAGTCACCTTGGTCAAAAGCCCTATCGGCTATAACAGCCGACAAAAGAAAACGGTCAAATCATTGGGATTGCGCCGCATGAGCCAGAGTGTGCTGATTGGAGACGCGCCGCAGATTCGCGGCATGATCGCCAAAGTCAGCCATATGGTGACGGTCGAAGAGGTCGCAGAGGTCAACGAGAATGAAACTACATGACTTGAAACCGGACAAAGGTTCAAAGCGCAAGCGTACGCGCGTCGGCCGCGGCATTGCGGCTGGCAAGGGCAAAACCGCCGGACGCGGCCACAAAGGACAAGGCGCGCGCAGTGGTGGTGGCAAGGGGCCCTACTTTGAAGGTGGTCAATTGCCCTTCGTCCGCAGGCTGCCGTTCAAGCGCGGCTTTACCAATATATTTGCCATTGCTTATCAAGAAGTGAATGTCGATATGCTGGAAGCGCGCTTCGACGACGGCGCGGTAGTTAATGGCGCGGCACTGGCAGAAGTAGGTCTCATACGCGATGCCAGTGATCCGATCAAGGTGCTTGGGCGTGGCGAATTGAGCAAGAGGCTGGAAGTTCACGCTAATAAGTTCAGCAAGAGCGCAGCGGGAAAAATCGAAAGCGCCGGTGGAAGCGCCAACCGCCACGCCTTGAAGGTTACTGGTGCCCGCGCAACTGTGAAACGCATGCGCAAGGTCGACCTGGAACGCCTGTATGGCGATGCCGAGTGATATTGTCGCGGGCGACACGGGCGTCTGCCGCAACTAGGCTGCCTCGGTTGTCGTATAGCCAATAGCGTCAATACCGACGCAGGTACGGCAGCGTCACACGAATATCATTATGGATAGGGAATTGCTCTCATGATTCAAGCATTGCGTAACGCCTGGCGCTTGCCGGATGTGCGGAACAAACTGCTCTTTACCATCTTTATTCTGATCGTCTACCAATTCGCCGCGCATGTGCCGGTCGTTGGTGTCGACAGGAATGTATTGCGGCAGGTGTTCGAAAGCGGCAGCAGCGCGGGCAATCTTATTCAGGTGATGAACCTGCTTTCTGGTGGCGCGGTAGCGAATTTCAGCGTGATCGCCAACGGCGTTTATCCCTACATTACCGCATCGATTATCTTCCAATTGCTGGTGCCGATTGTGCCGGCGCTGGAACGCATTCAGCGTGAGCCGGGTGGACAAGAGAAAATCCAACGCTATACGTACTATGTCGCCATTCCGATGGCTGTTTTGCAAGCGCTGGGGCAGATCAGCATCTTCAATCTGGCTACGGGAACGGGCGCTGAGATCATACCGGGCTTCGGCCTTGGCATAGGCAGCAATCTACTATTGACCGTATCAGTGCTGACGACAATGACCGCCGGCACGATGTTTGCCATTTGGCTGGGTGAGCTGATCACCGAGCAGGGTATCGGCAATGGTATCTCGATCATTATTTTCGCTGGCATCGTGGCGCAGGCGCCGCAGAACCTGATTCGACTGTTGACGCAGCAGCCCGACCGCAGCATCTACAACTTGGTGCTATTCGTCGTCATAACCGTACTTAGCGTGTTGGCGGTGGTGGTCATTCAAGAAGGAGTGAGGCGTATCCCAGTACAGTACGGGCGCCGCGTGCGTGGCAATCGGCAATTCGCGCAGCAAGACAGCTTCATCCCGCTGCGTGTCAATCCGGTCGGCATGATTCCGCTGATTTTCGCGCAGTCCATTATCACCTTCCCGGCGATTATCGCGAGTCTATTCCCGCCGGGTCCAGTGGGTAATACCATTCAAACTACTTTCGGCAACCAGCAAGGCTTGCTCTATTGGGGCACGTTTTTCCTGATGACGGTGGGTTTCACGTTTTTCTATGCCGAAGTGATGGTGGGTAATCAAAACCTGGCTGAGTCATTGCAGCGCAATGGTGGCTTTATTCCGGGTATCCGTCCCGGCAAGCGGACTGAGGATTATATCAAGACAACTACGCGTCGGATCACTTTCGTCGGCGCCTTCTTCCTCGGTGTGATCGCCATAATCCCCGGAATGGTCGATCTGGTGAATCGGGCCATTTTCCCATTGGAGGCTTCTACATCTGGCGCTGTCATCAATGCCGGTCTTGTGATTTCGGGCTCGGGCCTGATCATCGTTGTTGGTGTTGTCATCGATACTATGCGCCAACTTGAAGCGCAATTGGTTATGCGCAATTACGAAGGATTTATGCGCTAAAAAGCGTCGTAGTGCTTGTGTGTTTGAGCCGAGCGTAAGTTTGCTCGGCTTTATTTTTGTCAGCTGCGCACTTTTGCTGCAATTGTATTTGTTGTGGGCGCGCGGAGAAATCTGGAGTTGGCAAGATGAGTCTATACGTGATCTTGATGGGAGTTCAGGGCGCTGGCAAAGGCCTGCAGGCGAAGCTGATCGAGGAATATTTTGGCATCCCGCAGGTATCAACCGGAGACCTCTTTCGCGCGATGCGAACCCGCAGCGACGAGCTTGCGCGCAAGGTGCAGGACATCATGGCCTCCGGGCAGTTGGTGGATGACGATACGACCAACGCCATTGTGGTCGATCGGCTGGCGCAAGCGGATGCCCAGAACGGCGTCATCCTCGACGGCTACCCGCGTAATCAGATTCAAGCGGCCTTTCTCGAATCACATTTGGCGAAAAGGAATGCGCGAGTTAATGCTGTCCTGTTGCTTGAACTCGATCTATACATCGCCTTCAAACGCGCCTTCGGGCGTGTATCTGATGCTGACGGCGGCAGCTATAATTTTTATTACAATGCTGAGGGTGTTGATTTCGCTTGGGTGCAAGATGCTGCGGGCTGCTTTCCACCGCGCTTGGAGGCAACGCTTAGCGGGAGTGATACACCGCTAAAGCGCCGTCCGGATGATGCTAGCGCCGATGCCATTCTCAAGCGGATCGATACCTTCCTTGAGACGACACAGCCGTTGATAAGCTATTTTGAATCGAAGGGCATAGTGCGCACAATCTGTGCCGATCAGAGTATCGACGCGGTCTGGGCGGACATCAAAGGTTCGCTGGAATACCTTTAGGCGCTGAAGAGTCTCCGAGACACTGCGATGGCACCCGTTCTGAAAACAGACGACGAGCTGCGGGTTATGCGTGAAGCTGGCCGCATAGTGGCTATCGCTCACGAAGAAATGCGTCGAGCCATCAAGCCGGGCATCACAACCAAGGCTCTAGATACAATCGCGTCAACCGTGTTGCGTGATCACGGTGCCGAACCCTGCTTCCTGGGTTACGCACCCGGCAATCATCCGCCTTACCCCGCGACCATCACCGCTTCGATTAATCATGAGTTGGTGCACGGCATCCCTTCTCTAGAACGTGTCCTTAAAGAAGGTGATATTATCGGCCTGGATGTCGCCTGCTTCTATCAGGGATTCGTGGGCGATGCCGCGTTTACGCATCCGGTCGGCGAGATATCGCGCTCTGTGCGCCGCTTGCTAACGGCGACAGAAGACGCGTTGGTATCGGCAATCGAGACATCGGTGGTCGGCAACCGTATCAGCGATGTTGCCAAAGCGACAGCGAAGTGCGCTGGAAGATTGGGCTATAGCGTAGCGCGCGAGTATACCGGACACGGCGTCGGCCGCGCCATGCACGAAGAGCCGCAAGTTCCGAATTGGTGGCACAGCAAGAAAAGCCAAACCCAATGGCAAGATTATAAATTGCAGGTCGGAATGACATACGCTATCGAACCCATGCTGATTGCCGGACGGTCCGACCTAATGGAACTGGATGATGGCTGGACGGTTGTCACAAAGGACGGCTCGCTGACCGCGCATTTCGAGCATACGGTCGCGATCACTGAAGACGGTCCGCTCATCCTGACCTTGCCCTAGCCGCCGCCGGACACGCGCAATGAAATCCGCTATTGCCATGATCTTGCTATGGACAACCATGTCAATTGCAATGGCGCAAAACGAGTCGCCAAGATTCATTGGCGTATCCTGTCCAAACGAAATTCGAGATCCGGCAAGCGCGCACGGCGCGGATATAAGTTGTGGCCTGCTTCGTGTGACGGAGACTCGATCCGCGTCAACTGGCGAGCAGATAAGCTTATTTGTCGCACGACTTGCATCACTGACTGATAACGACAATCCGCCGATCGTCTATATCTCAGGTGGTCCTGGGGACGCAGCATCGAGCGATATTGCCTGGTGGTTGAGCGCGAAATTGCGTCAAGACTACGACATCATCTTTATCGATCAGCGCGGCAGTGGACTCTCAGAGCCGTCGCTCAATTGTCCGGAGTTCGATGAGAGCGCCGATGACAACCGTCTATTGAGGTGCAGAGAACGCTTGATCGCCGCCGGTATAGACCTAGCAGCCTACAATACAGAATCCATTGCGCTGGACATCGTTGATCTCATTAGTGCTATGGATTTGATCGATGTTAACTTGTACGGCAAGTCGTTCGGAACTCGGCCGGCGCTGAGCGTTGCAAAAGAAATCCCGAATCGCATAAGATCCATCGTGCTCGACGGCGTATATCCATTTGGAGTGAGCGTCTTGGAAGATGCCGCGGCAAATACCCAAAAGTCGATGCAACGGCTCTTCGACGATTGTCGGAAAGACCCTGCCTGCGCGGGGGCATATCCACGGCTGCAACATCAATTTGAGCAGGTTGTAGCTGACTTGAACGCCGATCCCGATGAAATTGAATTGGCTTTCCCGGGCGCCTCATTATATTTTGATGGCGCAGACTTTGTACACTACCTGAGGGAAATGCTGGCGGATTCGGCTCGCTTGCCTTATATTCCGGCGCTTATTGCTGCCTTCGCCTATGGCGAATACGAATTCCTGTCGACGATTTTATCGGCGGATGTCGCTGCCTCGACAGATTTAGTTGACGCACAAAGCGAAGGACTGTACCTCAGCGTATTCTGCGCTGAAGAGGCGGCCGCCACCTCCGCGGCGCAGATCATGGCAGGTGACGAGAGTGTGTCCCTCCTGTTCCTTCCGTTGAAACACTCGGCAATAGATCAGCTGGAGGATTGTGAACAGTGGGGCGCGGGACCTGTGAGGCAAAACATGGCGCTGTCGCCGCTCAGACACATCCCAACCTTGCATCTTTCAGGAGCCTACGATCCGATCACGCCACCGGCCTGGGGCGATGAGGCGGCAAAATACCTGGCGAACAGCTGGCATTACATTTTCCCCGATGCTGGGCACGGCGTACTTGAAAGCGATACTTGCGCGGAAGAAGTTGTGCTCGCCTTTTTGTCCTTTCCTGCAAATGAACCTTGGGCTGCTTGCCTGCGAAATCTGCGACCGCCTGAGTTTTTCATCCGGCAAAATGATTGAAGCTGGCAAAGAAATGTCCTTTGACGTGTCGATATTATGTGATAGAATGCTTTTTCGTTGTCGCTCGTCCGTGATTCTTACGCGAGGCAACACGATAGTTCAGAGTGAGTCAATGGCACATCTGCGGGCAGATGGACCTGTGGATTTAGTGTCCGTTTGCGCAATTAGTTGAATCGAAATCGAGGCCAAGTCCATGAAGGTATCAGCCAGTGTCAAGCGCCGCTGCCCGAAGTGCCGGGTCATCAAGCGCAATCGGCGTGTGATGATTATTTGCGACAACCCGAAGCACAAACAACGGCAGGGCTAGGTCCACCCGAATTCATGAAGGAGTAAGATTGATGGCTCGTATCGAAGGTGTTGACCTGCCGCGGGATAAGCGCGTCGTTATTGGCTTGACGTACATCTATGGCATCGGCAAGTCCACTAGCCAGAAGCTTTTGGGTTCTGCCGGTATTGACGAAAGCACGCGCGTGCGCGATCTCAGCGAAACCGAAGTGCAGCGTCTGCGCGAGTTGATCGGCAGTTTGACGATTGAAGGCGATCTGCGCAGACAGACGCAGTTGAATATCAAGCGTTTGATGGAAATCAATTCGTACCGCGGCTTGCGCCATCGCCGGCGCTTGCCCGTACGTGGGCAACGGACCCGTACCAATGGGCGTACCCGTCGTGGCAAGAAACAAACCGTTGCCGGGCGTGGGCGGCGGCGTGGCGCGACCAAGAAGTAGGTGCATTTCCCCGCGTCACGATAGAAACGCGGCTAGAACGGTTCGACTTTAATCTGATGAGTGCTGATGGTCTCTGAGTACTTTATTGGGACCTGTGTTGACAAGAAACACTAATACATCTGGAGCAGTTGAATGGCGAGAGTAAGACGAAGCAGTCGCAGTACTGGCAGGCGAGTTTTCAAGAATATACCTTATGGCCAGGCGCATATTTATGCCACCTTCAATAACACGATCGTATCAATGACCGACCAGTCGGGTAATGTGATCACATGGGCGAGCGCAGGCACCTCCGGTTTCGCGGGCAGCCGTAAAAACACGCCGTATGCGGCGCGCATGGCGGCAGAGACGGCTGCGACAAATTCACAGCAGCACGGCATGAAAGAAGTCGATATCTTTGTGAAGGGTCCGGGACCCGGGCGGGAAGCAGCAATTCGTTCGATTCAGCAAAGTGGGTTGAAGGTACGTTCAATTTCGGATGTGACGCCGGTGCCGCATAACGGCGTTCGTCCACCGAAGCGCCGGCGCGTATAGTCGAAAGGTAACCCGCCACTATGGTAATTCCATCAGAACCCGCATCGGTGAGCACAAGCTCAATCGATGCAAATCTGGTAACGGCCAACATGGTCCTGCCGCATCAAGTGGAGAGCCAGAATATCACCAAGGACTACGGACGATTTGTCATCAGTCCGCTGGAAAGCGGCTACGGTTTGACCTTGGGCAATGCCTTGCGCCGTATTTTGCTTTCGTCCTTGCCTGGTGCAGCGGTGACGAGCATTCGCGTCTCGGATGTGCATCACGAATTTTCCGAGATTCCCTACGTGCGCGAGGATATGACCCAGCTTATTCTGCAAATCAAGCAGTTGCGGCTGGTATTGCTGGGCGTTGAGAGCGCGCGCTTGCGCCTGGAGCACCGAGGTGCCGAAGGTACCGTGACCGCCGCCGATATTTGGGCGCCACCAGAAGTCCAGATCGAGAATCCGAGCCTGTATCTCTTTACGGTGGACGACCGCGATGTCAATATTGAGATGGAATTCGAAGTGCAATCCGGGCGTGGCTTTAGCCCGGCGGAAGAACGTGGTCGCTTGCCGATTGGCGAGCTGCCCGTTGACGCTGTATTCAGCCCGATCAAACGGGTGAACTTTGATGTCGAACGTGCCCGCGTCGGCCAGCGAACCAACTACGACAAGCTGGTGCTGGAATTATGGACCGATGGGACGATCCGGCCGGAAGAAGCTGTGGCACAGTCGGCACAGATCATGATGCATCATCTAAAAGTCATCGCAGGTGTGGACGAAGACTGGTTCCAGTCTATCGAGATACCACAGCAACCCGATGACGAACCGACTTATCCGCCGCTCTACGATAAGCCGATTGAAGAGCTGGATTTGAGTGTGCGCGTTTTCAACTCCTTGAAGCGTACTGGCATTACCTCGGTAGGCGACGTGTTGGATATGTTGAATCGCGGTCCTGATGCCATGCTGGCGATCCGCAATTTCGGCGAGAAATCGCTGGATGAGCTGGAACAGAAGTTGCAGGAGAAGAATTACTGGCCGCAGGAAAAGGCTGAATAGCAGGTAAGCGAGGCGCGATTATGCGACACCGGTATCACGGGAAGAAACTCAACCGCAGCGGCAGCCACCGTAAAGCGCTGGGAATGAATCTGGCGACTCAACTGTTGACGCACGGGCGCATCCGGACGACCTTTCATAAGGCCAAATTCGTGCAGGGCCATGCCGAGCGATTGATCACGATCGCTAAGCGTGGCTTGGCAAAGGCGGAAGAAAACGATGATCAGATGGTTGCCGTCCACGCTCGCCGCCAAGTTGCCCGTCGATTGAACAACGATCGTGTATTGGTAGGGAAAGTTTTCGACGAGCTTGCGCCG
Source organism: Phototrophicaceae bacterium (assembly GCA_965223515.1). Classification (GTDB taxonomy): domain Bacteria; phylum Chloroflexota; class Anaerolineae; order Aggregatilineales; family Phototrophicaceae; genus UBA6055. The sequence continues at coordinate 1,375,691 of CBDCWK010000002.1, read as the reverse complement.
CTATATGCCGAGCGTCCCGGTGGGTATACGCGTATCTTGAAGCTCGGAACGCGAAAGGGCGATAATGCCGAGATGGCGCTGATCGAGTTGGTAGATTATTCGGCCGACGATTGAACAGTCACTCGGCGATGACCAGGTATGGCGCCACGCTCGCTTATGATGGGACAGCTTATCAAGGCTTTCAGCGTCAGCCGGCGCCGACCCCGACGATTCAGGCAGCTGTCGAGAACGCGATTGCCGCGGTCACGGAAATACCGACTGGAATCATCGGCGCGGGACGTACGGATGCCGGGGTTCATGCAGCGGGGCAGGTTATTGCCTTCGATGTCGAGTGGAAACACAATGCAGACGAGTTACTACGCGCCATCAATTCGCAGCTTCCGCTTGATATCGCCTTGCAGGAGCTGTGGCAGCAAGATGGATTTCATCCGCGCTACGACGCGCTTTGGCGGCAATATGCCTACAGCGTCGCGACAGTGAAAGCGCGGCATCCATTGCTGAATAGACAGGTGTGGCAGTTAGTTGGTGGGTGCCTGAACCTGGACCGCATGAGGGAGGCAGCAGCGATGTGCCTGGGCGAACATGATTTCGCCGCCTTCGGAACGGCGCCGCAGCAAGGCAGCTGTAATACAGTTCGGCAGGTCTTCCTGTCGCATTGGGAGATTGAAACGGAAAAACACAGGGCGATATATACTTACCGTATTCGCGGCACGGCATTCTTGTACCATATGGTTCGCCGGCTGGTCGGTACGATGGTGCAAATAGGTATGGGCCGACTTTCGCCCGAGGATTTTGAAGACATATTGTCAAGCCGAGAAATCGAACGCGCGAAGGTGTTGGCGCCGCCGAACGGACTTGTACTGGAAGCGGTAGGATACGTGCCGCGAATCACGGCAAATTCATCAACTCGCGAAATCTCAGCCGTCAAGGCTGAGGCAGCGTTGGAGGGAAGAGTATGAGACAGCAAGTGCAAAAGACTTACGCTACTACGGCTGGGGTTATCGAACGGAGCTGGTGGATGGTTGATGCCAAGGGTATGACTTTGGGGCGCGTGGCATCGAAAGTGGCGCCGATTCTACGTGGGACACACAAGCCCTATTTCACGCCGCATCTGGATACCGGCGACCACGTGATCATCGTCAACGCCGACAAGATTCACGTTACCGGCAAGCGTATGGACCAGAAGATATACTATCGCCATAGTGGCTATCCCGGCGGCTTGAAAAGCTTGACCCTGCGTGAGCTGATGGCACGATATCCCAATCGCGCATTGAAGTACGCCATTAAGGGAATGTTGCCGAAGGGACCGCTTGGCAGACAGATGTTTACGAAACTGAAAGTATATGCCGGTGATGATCATCCGCATCAGGCGCAGCAGCCACAAGTTCTGGATATTTAGACCGATTGATAAGACGATAGCCGCCGCTCGCCAATGATAACATTGGAGAGATCGCGAGCTGGGCAAGGTGAGGAGCGTATAAATGTCAGCACAATATTATGAGGGAATCGGTCGCCGCAAGTCCGCATCTGCCCGCGTACGGCTGTTCCCAGGCGGAACCGGAAGATTCATTATCAACGGCAAAGATGGCGTGGAGTATTTGCCCCGGCTGGGCGACATGCAGTCTTGCCTGGCGCCTTTGACGCACATAGGGCAGGAACGCAGCTATGATGTTTCTGTGCATGTCAACGGCGGCGGCGTCACGGGCCAACGTGATGCGATCTTGCTCGGCATCGCCCGCGCCCTGGAGAAGATCGATCCGGATCTGCGCGGTACACTCAAGAGCGAAGGTTTCCTCTCCCGCGATGCGCGTGTGAAAGAACGGAAGAAACCAGGTTTGAAACGGGCCCGCAAGGCGCCGACTTACACCAAGCGTTAGACCAAGCTCTACATCAGTCTTCTAGTCAGCCATATCCCGCTTTGGGAGACTGGCTGTTTTCTGTTGTCTTTGGCTCAACACCTGGCACTATTTGTCGCTTGACGAATCGGTCATGGGTACGCATGATAAGTTGCGAATGTTGTATTGAGAGACAGTGTCTCCAATGTGAGCGTTCGTATTGTGACTCTTCGAGACGATGAATAACTATTTCTCTGTTGGCAAGTCACTATCGCATAAGCCTAGTGAGGAATTGGATCATTCTTATCACGTCACCGGATCAAATCACTGCGGAATGGCTTTCGCAGCGATTGCGAGAAGACGATTATCTCCCCTATTTTCGCGTGCGTGACTTGCGTCTCACTCATACACGCGAGAGCGAGTCGGCAACCTTATACACCTTGCGGATTCGCTACAGTGATATCAGCGTTACTCGTACGCTGCCCGACAATATGGTGCTGAAGGTTTCTCACGCGGGCCACCCGCAAGCGGACAAGGAAGTCACTTTCTATGGACGCCTTTTGCCTGCGCTGAGGCATGCATACGGCGATGCTGATCTGTCTTTATGCGATTCCTATGACTCATGCTATGACATCAATTCCGATCAATCTCACGTCTTGATGGCGGGACTTCCAAGCAGTTTCAAGCAACATCACGAACCGATTCCGCCGACCAAACGCCATTTCACGCAGCTGGCGGAAGCCTTGGCAATGATACACGCTTGTTTTTGGCAGGATGAACGTCTGGGTAATACCATCGGGCTTGCCTTGGATGAGTCACTGCTCGACGAAAGTTTGGCGCGGCAGCGAGAAGGCTACGAACAGTTTCTTTTGGATGGGATGATCGTTTTGGATCAGCGGCAGAGAGCCGCCTTTGACGCAGTCTGCGGGCAGATGCCGGCTCAGTATCGCGAGCGGCTCCTGGCTGGGCAGCATCAAACAGTGGTTCATAATGACCTCAAGCCGGCAAACCTATTGTATTCGTATGCGGTCTGCCGCATACTCGATTGGAAGCACTGGCGCCCGGGCTTGGCCACAGAAGATCTCGCCAACATGATCGCTTTTCACTGGATTCCCGCTAAGCGCAGATTTGAAGAACCCCGTTTTCTAAAGCGCTATTGGGGCGAAATGAGGCGCTGCGGCGTACGCGAGTACGATTTCGAAGATTTCGAGCGCGATTATCGTATTGCCGTAGGATTGCGGCTTGGTGACCTGATTGGGTCCTGGCGGCGAGAAGAATGGCGCGAGGGGAAGTGGCAGCTGTGGGAGATTATCTTGACGGGTTTGCGCGCCTTTGACGATCTCGAAGTGATTGACCTCTTCGCCGGCTAAGGCAGGTCAGGAAACAAAGCCTATGATCACAATTCTTGGCTTGGGACCCGGGTCCATAGACCATTTGACCCTCAAAGCTTGGAATAAACTGCGGCAGATCGAAACATTGCACCTGCGTACCTCCCACCATCCCTGTGTTTCCATGCTGCCGTCAACGCTCCGCTGCATCAGTTTTGACGATGTATACCAAACGCATGAACAGTTCGAAGACGTATACGCGGAAATCGCCGATCGCATTCTGGAAGCCGAACGACGTGACGGGAATGTAGTCTACGCGGTGCCGGGTGATCCGCTTGTCGGCGAGGCGAGTGTCACGCAGATTTTGGAGCGAGGGTGCGCAGAAGCCATCAATGTAGAAATCATCCACGGGCTTAGCTTCATAGAACCATGCTTGTCTCTGATCGGCGTCGATGCGCTGGATGGTTTGCAGATTCTGGATGCGCTGAGCGTCGCCGAGCAATATCATCCGCCCATCAATCCGGCGCTGCCGGCACTGCTAGCGCAAGTTTACAGCAGAGATGTCGCCTCTAGCCTCAAACTGACACTCATGAACCAATATCCGGTTGACTTTCCGGTAAAACTCATCTATGGCGCGGGTGATGAAAACGCGGCGGTTGAAGCGGTCAAGCTCTACGAGATCGACCGCAGTTCACAGATTGATATCACGACTTCGATGTACCTGCCGCCATTGGGCGAGCTGAGCAGCTTTGAAGCCTTGCAGGATATCATCGCCCATTTGCGCTCGCCGGAAGGCTGTCCCTGGGATCGCAAGCAAACGCACAAGTCTCTCCGTTCCTTTCTCATCGAAGAAGCCTACGAAGTACTGGACTCATTGGATGCTGATGATCCCGCCGCGCTCTACAATGAGCTCGGAGATCTGCTTTTGCAGATACTCTTGCACACGCAAATTGCAATCGACGCTGGCGAATTCTACATGTCCGACCTATTGCAGCACCTCAATGAAAAGATGATTCGCCGTCACCCGCACGTCTGGGGAGATGTAGAGGCGACCGGTGATCTCGCTCAACTGTCGCGCATCTGGAACGAAGTCAAGGCATCGGAAAGGGCGGATGCCGGCGGACGGAGCAAGTCCTTGCTGGATGGCATCCCACAAGGTGCGCCGGCGCTCTTCGTGGCTCAACGGTTCTCTGCGCGCGCAGCAAAAGTCGGCTTTGATTGGAATGATGTGACGGGCGTTGAGGCGAAGTTCAGGGAAGAACTGGCTGAGGTGCTATCGGCAGAGTCCGCAGCAGAAAGAGCCAGCGAGCTTGGCGACCTGATGTTCGTCATCGTCAACTGGCTGCGCTGGCTTGATGTAGACGACCCCGAGAGCTTGCTTCGAGAGATTAACGCCAAATTTTATCGCCGCTTCCGCCACGTCGAGTCGCGGGCCGCCAGTGAAAATAAACCGCTCAGCCAATTCACGCTGGAGCAACTTGAATTCTGGTGGCAGGAAGCCAAGCAATTGGGTTTGTGATGTCCGATGACCGACGCTATCTGGAAGGTCATCTGTCAATTCAAGCGGCAGTCGAGTCGGGCTGGCGGGATATTCATCAGTTCCTCATTGATGCGAAAAGCAATATGACCGCCGATTTCTACCGAGGATGTGGATTGCAGATCGCCGCTGCCACCAGAACAAAGGGCGCTTTCTCACTCCATAGTGCCGATCTAACACAACCGCTCTTTCTACTAATCGGCGGCGAGCGCCGTGGTGCGACCCGTTCCTTAAGGGAATCTGTCGACCTTACGCTGACTATCCCATACGGGCGCAACTTCGAGCAATCCCTGGGCACCGTACGCGCTACCGCCGTCGTCGCCTTTGAGGTCATGCGCCAGCGCAAGGTCGCGCAAGGGTAAACCAAGAAGTGCACGTTCGCCTGTCGCGAAATTGCATGCTCTGTTAGTATGCTTAATGATCTCGATGACTGCATGCACCGAACAGGAGACAGTTGATGAAAGCGTTGATACTCGCAGCGGGGCAGGGAACGCGCTTGCGACCAGTTACTTTGACCATGCCGAAGTCGCTGGTGCCAGTTGCCAATCGCTGGCTGATAAACTACGCGATGGATGCGCTAAAACAAGCGGGTTTGACTGATATTGGCATCGTGGTCAACAGTATGGATTCACCGATCGTCACCAATCTAAAGGATGGCGGGGCTCTCGGTGTCACTATCGAGTATATCGTCCAGGATGAACAGCTTGGCCTCGCCCATGCCACCGCGCTTTGCCGAGACTTTGTCGGTGATGAACCATTTACCGTCTTTCTTGGCGACAATATTTTCCAGGACAAGATGACCGGATTGCTCACATCCTTCGCCGATTTAGGCGATGAAGCTGCGGTGGTACTTGGCTCAGTTCCCGACCCTACGCGTTTCGGCATCGCTGAAATCGAAAACGGACGGATCGTCCGCGTGGTGGAAAAACCACAAGATCCCCCGTCAAATTTGGCTATCGCCGGTGTCTATCTTTTCCGTGCCTCTATCTTTGACGCGATCCAGCGCATCAAACCGTCGGGCCGGAACGAACTGGAGATCACGGATGCGATACAAGTCCTGATTGACGACGGTCTTCCGGTCGCGGCTTACCAGCTTAACGGCTGGTGGATTGATGCGGGTAAGCCGAATGCCATCATCATGGCGAACCAACTGGTGCTTGAGGAATTACCGTACACGCCGGCGCCGGAAGACAACGAGCAGATCGAAGGGGAGAGCGAAGTTTCCCATCGCGTGCTGATCGGGCGCGACAGTCGAATCATTGATAGCGTCATACGCGGTCCGGCGATAATCGGCAAGAATACGATTATCCGCAACAGCTACATCGGACCCTACACATCAATCGGCGACAACGTCATCGTGGATGGAAGTGAAATCGAAGCCAGCATTGTCATGAAAAATTGTGAGATTATCAATATCCTCGGGCGTATCGATCGTAGTCTGCTGGCTGATAACGCCCGCGTCACCTCGGCAGAGCATGTGCCGGACGCCCACCGCTTTGTACTGGCGGAGAATAGCTACGTTCAATTCTAGCAGCTACTACAATTTGCGCGGCGGAAGAAGATTATTGCGCTGCAGAAACCCATCATCGGGTCCGTGCCAGGCGAAAAGTCGAAAGTCAACCTTGCCCCGGCTGTCAAATGCGACGCCTTCCATCGTCAAGAGGCGTTGTTGTTCTTCCGCCTGTGGGCTGCCTGCGGGAAAGCTAATCAATCCTTGGCTGTTGATGACGCGCTGCCAGGGAATCGACGTGCCGCGCGGGGTTTTTCGCAGCGCCGTGCCCACCCAGCGTGGCGCCAAGTTTGTCATCCGCGCCGGTTCCATGTCATCGTCCGGCGGGATCATTGAGGCGATCTGCCCATAACTGCTGACCTTTCCGGCCGGTATCTGCAAGACGATTCTCCAGACGGTTTCGAAGAATGATTGGGCGTTAGGCGGATTGAACATTGACAGTCCATAATGCAGGTGAGATCTGTTTTCGAGCTAAATACAAGGCTACCGACAGCCGGGACAAAAGGGGAAAGGCATGCGCTTGACAGGCTTGACGATAGCAGCCATTAACATGAACAAGATGGTGAGATTCTATAACGCCGTTTTTGGAGCCGGTCTCAAAGAAACGGTGCACATTGGCGACCAGCAATTCTACGGCGGCAAAATCGCTGGATTGGAATTGACCCTTTGCCCCAATACGATCGCCGGCGTCGTCGCGGAGCAGAATCGCCAGCAGTTCCGCTTTGAGGTCAGCGAAATCGAAACTGTGATGGAATATGGTCTGGCAAATCACGGTAGCGAAATCAATCCCGTAGACGAATACAAAGGCGCGAAAGTAGCATCCCTTGCCGACCCTGATGGCAACACCATAGAGTTTGTCGAGCTGCTCTCATAACTCGCCGCTGATGCTTAGCGAAAGTTCTGCCGGTGAGGGCGTATAATTTCCAAGGTGACGCACCACGATGCCGCTGGCATAATTGGCGAGCATCACTGCATCGGCTGCCGGAATGCCATCAGCCATAGCAAGCGTAGTCACCGCGATGGCGGTATCGCCGGCGCCTACAGTGTCAAAGACATCGCTGACTTTCGGTGCCGGGCAATGATGCGTATTCCCGCCGGCAGCCAGCGTGGCGCCACCGCTGCCCCGCGTAATGATGGCAGCCTTCTCAATCCCAAGCAGCTCTTGCAGTTGGCGCGCGGCCCAGTTGAAATCGTCATCGGATTCCAGCTCGCGATTGAGGTAGCGCTGTGCATCATCAGCATTACTTTTTATCACATGCAAGCCGCCGAAAATCTCAAACTTGCCCTGTACATCGGCTGTAAGCAGCACGTCGGATTGAAGACAAAGCTCACGAATCTTGCACACTAGGGTAGGTGTCAGCAAGCCCCCGTGATAATGAGACAGCAGAATCGCATCCAGCTCTTCTATCCGGCGCTCTACGAATTTTATAATCTGCGATTCGGTATCATCGTCAATTGAGCGGCGTGAAAGCGTGTCGATTCGCGTCACTTGCTGCGGAAAGCGCAAGCCCATCTGCGCCAGGACTCTTGTCTTGACCGTAGTCGGGCGATCGGTACATCGGATCAGCCCGCTTGCGTCGATGCCCTGGTCCTCCAAGATCGACGCCAAACGCTCGCCCGCTTCGTCTTCTCCGATGACGCCGACTTGAATCGCACGGCTGCCCAATGAGACGATGTTCGCCGACGGATTGGTAGAGCCGCCAGCAATGTAGCGCTTCGATTCCAACTCAAGTACGGGAACCGGCGCTTCTCGGCTCATGCGAGTGGGTTTGCCAGTGATGTACTCATCCAGCATCACATCACCGATGACCAGCACAGTTTTGTCAGCCAATCCGGCCACATTTAGCCTGTATTGATTTGGCATGCTCGAAGTCTCGTTAAGCAGGTTTTGTCCTCCTGCCAGTTTACAATATGAGAAGCAAGAATCTAAAGGTGCTTTCCAGTGTCAACTTCTTGCCTGCCGAAACACGGCAATGACGAAGCGCGGTAAGCGCAACATGCGCCGCAGCCGCCACGGCTGTCTGACCAAGCGGTAGAGCCACTCCAAGCCGCGATTGCGCATCCAATGCGGCGCTCGTGGTACAATGCCGGCAATAAAATCGAGAGATCCGCCAACGCCCATCGCCATCGACACCTGCAAACGCGGCAGGTTACGAGCGATCCACTTATCTTGTTTCGGAGCGCCAAAGGCCACAAAAAGAATATCTGCGCCGCTAGCGTTGACCATCGTGACTATCTCGTCTTCTTCGGCTTCGGCGGGACTGCCGCCGTAAGTCCCAACGACGACCAAGCCCGGGTAGCGCTCCTTCAGTATTGATGCTGCCGCCGCAGCGACTCCTTTCGCTGCGCCCAGAAAAAATATCTTCCAGCCCCGCTCGGAGGCATGACGCGCGATGAAAGGAACACCGTCTGACCCAGTTACGCGCTCTGGCAGCGGCGCGCCCAAGCGACGGCTGGCCCAAAGCAGGCCGATGCCATCGGGAACACATATCGCCGCGCGATTCAAAATGTTAAAGAATATCGGATCACTCTGCGCGATCATGATGAACTCCGGGTTGACCGTGCAAACGTGCTGCGGTCCGTCATCCGCGCGTATCCAGCTTTCAATCTCTTTCAACCACTCGTCGTAGCTGATTGGATCGACCGGAACATCAAGCATCTTTATTCTCTGTCTGTTCCGCGCAACGGTTGGTATTGTTACCCGATTTCCATCAGGTATGGTACGCCTTTCGATTATTCTGGTGGCGGCGTCAACGACCTGCTCTACCGTTACCAGCTTCATGCAGGTTCGCGCGGAGCAACCATCGCGCGCGCCGACCTTATGCCCGACATAACTGCAGGGACTGCATTCCACTCCGCTTCGCAACACAGTCGCATGGCTATCCACAGACCAGGGACGCCAGGCATTAGCATTGCTCGGACCGAATATGCTAATGACCGGCGTACCGGTGGCAGCGGCGATATGCATCACGCCGCTATCGGCGCCGATAAAGAGATCCGCTCGGGAAATGACATCAGCCAATTGTGGCAAAGTGGTCTTTCCCACTAGGTTAATACTGTCCTCGTCCATTAAGGGCTGAACAAGATCAGCGTCATCGTCCTCCCCACCGACTAATAGAATCTCAGCGTCATGCGTTTCTTTGAGCCTTTGCGCAACCGCTGCGAAGCGCTCCGGCGACCAACGACGGGCTTTGCTGTATCCGCCGCTCCCGGCATGAATGACCACCCGTGGTCCGTTAGACGCGGACTGCGATTGGCAGGCATATGGCTCGCGGCTGGCCTGCGCTGGACGTGCAGCGCTGCTCGCGCCCAGCAGTGCCACCAGGTTCAGCCAGAACTGCGCTTGGTGCTCTGCACCGAATCCTGCATCATCAACGTGATCGGTCAAGAATCTGATGTTGTCGTTCTTCAAACCGACTATGCGCCGGGCGCCGGTCGCCTTAGCGATTAGCCAGAACTTGAATATGCCCGCGGGCAGGGTGAAGTGATGGAAAAAGATTACCGTATCGTATTTGCGGCGAGCAAGCCCGATTATCGTCATCAAATTGGCAGGAAAGAATAATGCACGACCTGCGCTCTTACCGCCGCGCTCGAAAGGAATCGCCGAGTCGACCAATCCGTCGGGGATGACCGGCAAGGCGTGTTCAGAAGCAATTAAGTCGATCGAGGCTTGCGGACGAGCCTCGCGCAGCGCTGCAATAGCAGGCGTGGTCAAAACCAGGTCGCCGATATCCGCCAATTGCACCAGTAGAATGCGCTCGCTCGCCATAACATTCGATTCCGTCCGCACAAAGTCATTCTATCAGATTGACCGGACGACGTCTCAACCAGGCGCGCCAAGCTCTTTGAACACATTCATCACCTGCCTGGCGGCCTCGTCCCAACTGAAACATTTTGCCCGCTGATGTCCCCGTTGGATCAAATCTCGTCGAAACTGCTCATCATCGCTGCAGCGGCTCATGGCGGCGGCGATCTCGGCAACGCTTAGCGGGTCGACCAGCAGTCCGCTGTCATCTACGATTTCCGCCAAGCTGGACGTATTGCTCGCGATGACCGGCGTGCCCGCGATCATGGCTTCGACCGCGGGGAAACCGAAGCCTTCGTACAAGCTGGGAAAAACCAAGGCAATCGCGCCACCCAGCAAACCGGCTTTGTCAGCCTCGTCGATATACCCCGTAAGCCAGACATTGCGCGCGCCCTCCAGCCAAGTCTCATCAAAGAGCCAGCCTTTGCCGCCAGCCAACACCAACGCGGTTTCAAGGTCGTCCCGGCTCGTCTGCCAACTGGCGAAAGCCTGCACGATGCGCTTGATGTTCTTGCGAGGCTGCAATGTACCGATGAAAAGAAAATATCTCAGCGGCAGCTGATACTTTGCGCGGACGGCGGCAATGTGTTCAGCTGTCGGAGTCAGGTGCATCACATCGACACCAGGGTAGATGACTCGAATCTTTTCGTCTGCTGTGCCATAGAATCGGCTGAGATCCTTTGCGGTTGCCTGACTATCGGCGAGTACGATAGCGGCGCGTGCCTGGCTGTACCGTGTGGTCGCTTCAAGATAGCTGCGCTGCCTGGTCGTATGAGCGGCGGGAAAATACTTGTATCCGAGATCGTGAGCAGTGACGATAGCCTTACCCGGAAATACAAAAGGAAGCGTATGCGCCGGGACGAAAGTGATATCCGGCTTCGAGTTCCAAATAGCCCTGGCGAAGCCCAGATGCGTCCACATGCGGGCAACAGGGATGACGATCTCGTCCATATGAGCCGATTGCGCGAACAGACCGACCGGCGGATTATCGCGAAAGTACAGCGAGAGCTGGCAAGGTTGTTCTCGGCGCTCATTCGCGGCGCACAGCGCTTGAATCAAGCGAAGCGAGTAGTATTCAGTGCCGGTTGGTTCTGCTGAAGTGCTGCGGCTGGCATCTATCGCTATGTGGAAGGGCATTTGGCTTATCGCTTTGGCTCAGCGCCAGTGATGGTGCCAAAACTACTATTTGCGAAATGGTATACCTTTCGCCGCGGGCTATCGTCTCTATATTCATGCCCAATATTGAAAACCATGCCGCGTGCTTTGAGCAGGAGACTTCATAAGCAGATAATGTGTTCACCGTCTCCGTTGCTGAAGACGTGCCGCGTATCCACGATGACCTGGCTATGCACCGCAATCTCATTCCAATCAAAAATCGAATGATCGGTCACCACCACGACGCAATCCGCGCTTTGCAGCAGGCGCGTATCATACGCTTTGGATGGCATCTGTACCTCATTCTCCAGGCGGATTTGAGGCACATGAGGATCGTGATAACAGACCTGCGCGCCACGCTGACGTAACATACTAATGATATCGAGCGCCGGACTTTCTCGGACATCATCCACATCGCGCTTGTAAGCCACACCAAGAACGACAACGCGCGAACCGCGTACCGACTTTTCTGCATTGTTGAGCGCTTCCGTGATCTTGTCAATCACATAATATGGCATGGAAGCATTGACCTCACTGGCGAGTTCGATGAAGCGAGCATTGTAATTCAGCGTCTTCAGTTTCCAGCTCAAGTAATGCGGGTCAACCGGAATGCAATGACCGCCGAGCCCTGGTCCGGGATAGAAGGGCATATATCCGAATGGTTTGGTGGCGGCGGCATTTATCACTTCCCAAACATCGATATCCAATTTGTCACACATCAGCGCCATCTCATTGACCATGCCGATGTTCACCGCGCGGAAGGTGTTTTCCAGTAATTTGACCATCTCGGCCGCTGTTGGCGAGCTTACGTTGATGATTGTGTCGACAGCCGAACGGTAAAGCGCATTCGCGACATCGGTGCAATCTTCCGTTACCCCGCCGACTACTTTCGGTGTGTTGCGAACGGAGAAAGTTCGATTTCCTGGATCTATGCGTTCGGGCGAATATGCCACAAAGACCTCTTCGCCGACCTTCAGATCCTCGCCAGTAATCTCGAGCAGGATAATCTCTTCGGTTGTACCCGGGTAGGTGGTACTTTCAAGGACGATCAGCATGCCCGGCCGACAAATCTTGGCGATCGACTGCGCGGCCTGGATGATGTACGACATATCCGGGTCGCGGGTCTTGCGCAATGGCGTTGGCACACAAATGCTGATGGCATCGGCCTCGCTCAAGTCTTCATAGTTGCACGTCGCCGAAAGCATCCCGGCATCAACGAGACTGCAAATGTGCTCGTCGGGGACATCCGCGATATAGCTTTGCCCGGCGTTGATCTGCCGCACCTTTTCCTCTTCCACGTCCAAGCCCAGGACACGAAAGCCTGATCGGGCGAATTCGACAGCCAAAGGCAATCCAACGTAGCCAAGGCCCGCTACTGCAATAGTTGCGCTACGATTGGAGATTTTGCTGAGCAAGGTCTGCTTATAATTCATGGGCGCTCTGTTTGGCTCGCTCGTCACGTCTCGATTATAGTACGGGGTCGCCAACGACTATAGGCTGAAATCAGCGGATGCCGCTACGCGAAAAGCTTTCAACAAATTGCCGCTGAAAGAGAAGAAACAAGATTATCAGCGGCGCGATGACGATCAAGGTACCCGCCATCAACTGCCCGTAAAAGGCGCCTTGATCGGTCGTCTTGATCAACTTGTTAAGACCAATGGTGAGCGGCCGAATTTCTTGAGAACGGGTGATGATGAAGGGCCAAAGAAACTCATTCCAATGGGAACTTACGGAAACCAGGGCGAAGGCGAGGAAAGCGAGGATGGCGTTAATCACGTAAACATGGCGGATCACATGATACAGATTGGCGCGTAACAATCTTCGTTCACTAGCGTCTGTAACAGTAATCCCGCGGCGAGCCAGCCTTAGACGGCAATGTCGCGCTGCTCGTAGCGATATAGCGACGCGACCAGCAACACGCCAGACAGCAGCACGAATCCAGCGATATGCGGCCAGATGAAGCCTTGGCTCAAGATATCACCGGCGTTGTAATAGGTAAGGAAGGAAACGGAGCCGACCGACTCAGCCACCGTGCCCTCGGCTGCCGTACCGATCGTCTGCAGCATATAACTCACAATGACAAAGGCGGTAATGATGCCCAGCGCCACTTGCCGCCGCCGCACAATTACCGCGATGAACATGGTGACAGCCATGACAAAAACCATCAGCGGTATCAAATAGAAGGTGACTTCAGCAAGCCGGACCACATTCAGTTCGACGCCTCCCAGCACAGCGCCCAGGTGCAAACCCAGGTAAATCAGCACGACTACGCCGATGATGCTGACGCTATAAGCCAGAAACTTCTCGATGACGACTCGCGCTCGTTCCATTGGCAAGCTCAGCACCACATCCATGATGCCGTTATCCTCTTCATTGGCAGTGATGCGCATGCCCATAACCACCGGATAGACAGCAAAGATCAGAGCAGATTTGCCGAAAAAGCCGATCGCCACGAAGCCTTCGTTGGTGGCGAATATGTCTAATTCACTACCTACACCGATCATCGCCAGTATAATTGGCGGGAAACTCGCCAGCAATTCCTTCATCTGCTGCATGTCGAAGAGTGGCACCATCAGTACGGTCAGCAGCGCCATCGCAGCCAAGCCCACTCCCCAATAGACCATTTGCTTCCAGGTCTGCTTGTAAGTCTCCAAAAACACTGATCCGATCATCTCGCAGACTCCTATAAGCCGATATCTCGGCGGTCAAACATTTTGATGGACAGGGCGAATCCGATGAACACAACTACGATCAAAGCGATCGTGCCCGACGCGTCGAAGGTGCCGAGCACAATTTCCTCGCCCTTCGAGTAGCTGAAGAACGACAGTTGCTCCATCAAGTCGGCAATTGCTCCGCTAGCGGCGCTGCCAATGAGGTTGAAAATGTAGCTGGCGACCACAAAAACTGTTGACAAACCGATGGCGACGGCGCGCCGACGTAGAATCGTACCCAAGAGGCAAGTCACCGTCATCACCAGCAATGCGCCAGGATACAGATTCAAGATGCTCAAGAAGAGCCTATCCACTTGCGCATCAACACCCAGCCCGGCGACGCTTAACAGCGTCAGTACTGAACAGACAACTATGATACCGAATCCAATCAAGGCATAGCCGATCCACCGCTCTATCAGGTAGGCGGCTCTTGAAATCGGCAACGAGAGGATGACATCCATAATGCCCGACTGTTCTTCGTTGGCGGTGATATTCAAACCCGCCATGACCGCGAAGAAAGACAAGAAGATGCCGGCTTCCGAAACAAAGATCGAAACAATCCAGCCCTCAGCGGTTCGTAATAGCTCCACATCACTGGCGCCAAAAGCCTGCAGCATGGCCGGAGGCATCGACTCAAACAGGTTGGCGTAGCCTTGTATGATCTCGGAGTCCGAGGCGATGAAAACGATGTAGACACCAAGAATACCTAAACCCAAGCCCCAGTACAGGATCTGTTTCCAAGCCGACCTCAAGGTGTAGCTGACAACGATTCCTTGCATGATCAGTTCCCCTCCGAACCACTGTAGAAAGCCAGGAATATCTCCTCCAGCGATGGTTCTTCGACGCGAATCGTTTCGACATAGCCGCCGCCGATTGCACGAAGTAATGGATCAAAATCACCTACCAAGCGAATGCCTACCCGTCTACCGTTGGTGCTGAGTTGGCTGACTTCGGGCATATTCGCCAGTTGCTGAGGCAACCCTTCGGGAATCGCGTCACGGAATTCAATCTCGATCCGATGGAATTCAACGCGTGTCAAGCGCTCAACAGTCTCAACTGCCTTGAGGTCACCATCGCGCAGGATGCCCACCCGGTCGCAGATGGCTTGTACCTCGCTCAAGACGTGGGAAGACAGAAATACTGTTTTACCCTTGTCCCGGTATTCGTCCATCATCTCGTGAAATGTTTGCTGCACCAGGGGGTCAAGGCCGCCTGTCGGTTCGTCGAGAATCAGCAATTCCGGCGAGTGCATCATCGCCAGCACCAAACCCAGCTTGCGTTTATTGCCCGACGACAAATCGCGTACGCGCTTGGTGGTATCCAACTGCAGGCGCTCGGCAATTTCACCGGCATGCTTGGCAAATCCCTTGGTATCGCCACGTACGCTGGCAATGTAGTTGATGATCTGATTGCCCGTTCGCCCCTCCCACAGGCTGAGTTCTCCGGGCATGAATCCGATCCGCCGATGGATATCGACGCTGCTTGCCCGCACGTCCATGCCGAAGATGGTCGCCGAACCACTAGACGGTCGGATCAAGTCGAGCAGCATGCGTATCGTAGTCGTTTTGCCGGCTCCATTGGGACCAAGATAGCCGAAGATCTCGCCACGATTGACATTCAAACTGAGATTGTCAAGCGCTACGGTGGCGCGCGAACCGGAACCGTAGGTTTTCGATAGGCCCTGCATTTCGATCACGGTATCGGTCGCCATATATTGCTCCTTATTCCCTGTCGGAATCAAAGATCAACTCGCGTAAAATCGCAAGTCAACCTGTATAGATTATAGACCCTGCCAGATTTCGCTGTCAATGAAAATCGACCTGACCTCCAAACTCTAGGGGGCAAGCTCGGTGTAGAGTCGCAATTTGTCGCGCGGCGCGCACATCGTACAACTCATTCGCCGACCGCTCAGCCGGCATCTATCCGTTCCGCGCCGAGGCGGGACCGCAAGACCTCGGGTATGACAATGCTGCCATCGGCTTGCTGATTGTTTTCCATGATGGCGATCATGACCCGCGGCGTCGCCAGTCCACTGCCATTAAGCGTATGCAAGTAGCGCGTTTTGCGGCTGCCGCTGGGATAGTAGCGCAGCATCGCTCGCCGCGCCTGAAAGGTTTCAGTATTGCTGCACGAGCTGACCTCAAGCCATTCTTCGCAACCTGGCGACCACATCTCGATGTCGTATTTCTTGGTCGCGCTGAATCCTAAATCGCCCGTGACGATCTCCAGCCGGCGGTAGGGAATATCGAGCTTCGCGCAGATTTCTTCAGCCTGCTGTGTCAGCGTTTCCAGCTCGTCGTAGCTCGTCTCCGGCGTGGTGAATTTGAACATTTCCACCTTTTCGAATTGGTGAACACGCTTGATGCCACGGACATCACGCCCCGCGCTCGCCTTTTCGCTACGGAAACAAGGTGTATGCGCAACATAATTCAGCGGCAACTCGGCTTCTTCCAGAATCTCGTCGCGGTGCATATTGGCGATGGCGACCTCGGAAGTCGGCAGCAAAAACTTATCCTCGCCAGCCAGCCCGAAAACCGTGTCCTGGAATTTGGGAAACTGCGCCGATCCGTAGAGCATTTCGCTGTGTACGATGAAGGGCGTATATAGCTCCGTGTAACCATTCTCCCGAGCCGTATCGAGAAAGAAGCTGATCAGCGCTCGCTGCAGCCGCGCGCCCCATCCTTTGAGAATATAGTAGCGGCTGCCTGACAGCTTGACACCCCGCTCAAAGTCGATGATGCCCAAAGCCGGGCCCAACTCCCAATGCGGTTTCGGTTCGAAGTCGAATTCGCGAAATGTGCCGCAGGGCGCATGTGCGACATTGTGCTCTTTGCTATCAAACACGGGCACACTTTCATGTGGCAAATTGGGTAACCAGAGCATGTTTTCTTGCAACTTGGCTTCGACCGCCTGTATCTTGTCGAAACCTTCTCCAATCTCATCACCCATTAAGCGCAGCTCGCGGATTAGCTCGTCGAATGCGCCTTCCAGATCAGGATCTTCGACATGCAAAATGTCTGCCGAACCATTCATTATTTCGCTGGCACGGTCATAGTCAGTAACGCCTATCGCGGCGCCAGCGGCTTGTGCCCGAGCCGCTTTCTCCTCATTGGACATTACTTTGTTTCCACGCAACTTGCCCAACGCACGGTTCAATTTGTTGCGTGCCGCCTGCGCTGTCTCTATGCGAGTGCGCGTCTCGCGCCGCTGAGCATCCAATTCGACGATAGTATCGATGCGTGCGCGTGCTGCCTCGTCATTCAATTTCGAAATCTGCTCCTTGACCCAATCCGGCTTTTGTCGGATTAGCGCGATATCAAGCATGGTTCAAGGTTCTCCCTTTGGGCTTCGTTTGGTCTGGAATTGTGGAGTATTGTGCCCCTGCCATGCGCCGCAAGCAATAGTCGGTCATGCTCAGGTATAGCGGCGCATGGATCTAAGAGTCGAATGAAGAGGAACTTGCTCTGGAAGCGTCATAGCCGACGCGCGCCCAGTCGGGTGCATCATCCGGCAAAGGTCTGCGGATATCGTTCGCGAATCGGCGCCCGGCGATCAGCATGCCCAGCGCAATGTTGACGATCACAAGTGCGTCAAAGACGCCGGGAGTTAGAAAATCTAGGTACAGGTCCATAATGCTTTTACCGAAAGCGTTTCAGCAACTGTTCGGCGTAAAATGTGGGCCAAGCGCTTGTCGGATTCTCTCTGCGATACAGTTGATCCAGTTCGACCAAGAGCACGATCAATTGCGTCTTGATCAATTCAGTGCTCAGCAGCGCATTCAATCTGTCTTGCAAGAAGCCGGCATACCAAATTGGCCAATCGGGATCATCGCCATCGGTTTCGATGTAGGCTCGATGATGGGCAGGGCCAGATTCGCGCAATAGCGATACGACAGCTTCATTCATATCTGACACAAGATCTGCTCCTCATATCTTGACAACTACAACTCAAGCGCACGGCTAGCTCAGGGAATTCCAAAAGTCGTCGAGAGGGACCTCGGCCAACTGCTCATCCACGAGGTAGAAGTTTTCATCGGTCATTACATAAAGCGTTCCGGCGAAAACTTTACGCAGATTCTGCAATTGCGGCAGCGACCCTGCAAGCGCGTTCGTCATGCGAAATTCAACGCCAATGTCAAAAGCGGGAAGGTATAGCGCCAGCTTCCGCTTTGAATCGTTGAGCCGCAGATCAAGCTGATACTCCAATTGCCGGACCGCCGCATCAAGCATGAATTGACCGCGAAGATCGAATTCTGTCGGTGCCTGAGCGCGCAGATGGGGATAGAGCAGCACATCACGGATGCTCACCTGATCAGTTAGCAGCATCACCATACGGTCGACGCCGCTGCCGAATCCGCCGTTGGGCGGCATGCCGTAACGCATTGCTTTGAGATAGTCTTCGTCCAGCGGCGTCGTCTCGTCGGCTTCATCCGAGTAAAGCCGCTTCATCTCCACGAAACGTTCTTGTTGATCGCGCGGGTCATTGAGCTCGGTGAAGGCATTGCCCATCTCCATACCGGCAATGAAGAACTCAAAGCGCTCAGTGTGGCTGTCGATGTAGCGGCACTCCTTTTCGTCCGTGATCTGAGCGCCGCCTTGAATGCGCTTGGCAAACGGCGACATGTCTCGCGGATAATCCTTGATGATCGTCGGCTGTACTAGCCGCGGCTCGATGTAGTTGCCCAAAAGGTGCTCGACGATCATGCGTCCCCAGGTATCGGCGGGGCTTAACCCTACGGCAAGATCGCGCGACTCCAGATAGCCAAAGAGCGATTCGCTGCAGGGGTAATCCATGTAATCAAAGCCGAGCAATTCAAATACCGCTTCACGGATGCTCAGGCGCTTCCAGGGCGGCGCAAGGTCAATAGCCTCGCCCTGGTACGTGATTTGGGCCGATCCAGTTACCCGCTCAGCAGTATAGGCGAACATGCGCTCGGTGATGTCCATCACGCCGGCGTAGTCGACGTAGGCTTTATAAAATTCCAGCATGGTGAATTCAGTATTGTGCTTGTAACTGACGCCTTCGTTACGGAAGTCGCGGCCAATCTCGTAGACTGCGTCATATCCGCCGACCAGCAGTCGTTTCAGGTAAAGCTCGAAACTGATGCGCAAGTACAAATCCTGATGCAGTTGATTGTGATGGGTGACGAAGGGACGTGCGGCGGCGCCGCCGTAAAGTGGCTGCAATATCGGCGTCTCCACCTCGAGCATACCCTCATCATCAAGAAAGTCTCGCAGCGCCTTGACTGTGCGTGCGCGTTTGACGAAGATATCGCGCACCGGCTTGTTGACCGCTAGATCGGCATATCGCTGCCGGTATCGGGTTTCGATGTCCTTGAATTCGCCGTATTCGATCACCGTGCCGTCGTCGCGGCGCTGCTCTTTGACCACCGGCAGGGGAGTAAGCGCTTTGCTAATCAAGCGCAGCTCACGTACAGCCACACTGATTTCGCCGGTGCGCGTCCGTATCATCCCGCCACTGGCCTGCACGAAATCGTCCACATCGATAAGTTTGCGCCGAATCAGCTCATAATTCGCTTCTCCCAGTGCATCAACGCGCATGAAGAGCTGCACACGTCCGCTCTCGTCTTCAAGATGGGCGAAGGATACTTTGCCTTTGCTGTTCAGCCGGCGTATGCGGCCAGCGACAGTAACCTCAATCGGTTCAAGGTCAGCCGTATCCCTTCCGACGGTAGACAATTCCTTTTCCTGAAACAAAAACTCCTGCACCGCATCGGCAACGCGATGCGTGCGGTTGACGCGCCCCGGATAAAGTTCGACGCCCTGGTCTTGCAGGCGCTCCGCTTTTTCCAGGCGCTCAAGTTCTAATTTGCTCGGCTGCCACATGCCGCTGCGTGTCTCCCGGCGGATTTTCACTGATGTAGCACAGGCGGGCAAGGCCCGCGCTCGCTTGAATCTGAAGCGTCAAGACGGTCAGAGAATATTATAGATTGTTGTGGAAATACAGATGGAATCAACTATGTCAGCTTGCTGAGAATTATCGCTTGCAATTTATTAGAAAAGGTATAGCCTAGGAAGTTTGCACAAATTGTTGCAGGATGCGGCCGCGCATGCAAGAAACTGAGGAGTCTCAGACTTCCAACCGCTGGCTTGTTACACTCTTGGTAGTTTCTTTGGCACAAGCCCTTGGCGCGGGTGGAATCTCCCTCGTTTATCCTTTTCTGCCCCTCTACGTTCAGACACTTAGAGACGCCCAATTCATCAGCCCGGAATTGCTGGCTGGTATCGTGATAGCCGCGCCACCCCTTGTGGCAACGCTGGCTACTCCTTTTTGGGGACGCCTCGCCGATCAATATGGGCGAAAGAAAATGGTGATGCGAGCCGTCTTCGGCGCCTCAATCATTCTCGCTCTGATGGGCTTCGCACAGACGGCGCTCGCAGTCATTGCTCTGCGCGCTCTGCAAGGTCTGACGAGCGGCATCATCGCAGCCAACATGGCGCTGGTCGCTGGTGAAAGCCCGCGAGAGCGGATCGGCTTCGCGCTGGGTACGCTGCAAGTCGGCTTGTTTGGCGGTGTGGCTATTGGTCCATTGATTGGCGGTGTCATGGCCGAACGATTCGGCTTTCAGATCCCTTTCTTTTTCACTTCGGCGATGTTGGTGCTGGCGGGACTGCTGGTGACCTTCGGCGTCCGCGAAACTTATGTGCCTGCTACCGGCAGTCAGCTAAACCTGAACCCGCTGAAGATGATCGGCGCTTGGAAAACAATTCTGGTGACTCGCGGCGTAAAGACAATCTATTCGCTGCGATTCCTCAATGGATTCGCGCAACGCTCTATTATGCCAATTGCACCGCTATTTGTGCTGGCGCTGATACCGGCAGCCGCGGCGTCCGGAGCAAGCACCTACGCGGGCTTGGTTCTCTCGGTGTCATCGATCACTACGACCGCCGGTTCTTTGATCCTGGGTTGGCTAAGCGACAAATGGGGTTACCGCAATATCCTGCTCGGCGCCGCGATTGTTGCGGTGATTTTTTATATCCCGCAGGCTTTTGTCAGCGACATCACTCAACTGCTGCTTTTACAGGGCCTGGCGGGATTTGCCGCCGGTGGAGTCTTGTCGGCGCCCGCGGCGATGCTGGCAAAGTTCACCGACCTCGGTGATGAAGGATCGGTCTACGGGCTGGATGCCTCGGTCTCGTCCTTTGCCAACGGTATGGCGCCTTTGACCGGCTCTATCATCGCAGCGGTTTTCGGCCTGAGAGCTGTCTTTGCCGCTGTAGCCCTTTACTATCTGACGATTCTCGTGATCGGCGCGAGGTTCCTGCCCAAGCCTAAGTATAAACGCTTGCGGCTATTTGCGAGCGCAGCGGAAGGAAGCTAGGCATGCAGGGCACCGGCGTTAGTGGCAACGACAAACTGAGGCACTTGTATTACTAGATTCGATCAAGCGCTTTACTTTTGAGTAACCACCAAATCTGTGGCTAGGTATTCATGTCTAAAGTTCTAACAGCAAATTATCACTCGGTTGCGCGGGCATTTGCCTTTCCGCACAATTGGAAATTCACGCTGGGTGTCGTCTTCATTGCCCAAATCTTGTCCGCTGTCGGCTTCTCGATGATCTTTCCATTCCTGCCGCTATACATTGAGTCACTTGGCAGCGCCGGCGGTCATAGCACCGAACTGCTCGCGGGCTTGGTCATTTCAGTGCAAGGCATCACGATGATGATTGCCGCGCCATTCTGGGGCGCAGTCGCCGACCGCTTCGGCAGAAAGAAGATGATCATGCGTGCCTTGTTCGGCGGCGCGATCACATTAGCCCTGATGGGCGTCGTGCAAAGCGCCGAACAGCTGATCCTCGTGCGCGCCATACAAGGTGTTATCACAGGCACGGTTTCAGCCAACAACGCCTTGGTGGCGGCGGCAACGCCACGACATCGTGTGGGCTTCGCGATGGGCACGCTCCAAGTAGGATTGTGGGCAGGCGTGGCTGTTGGTCCATTGCTCGGTGGCGTGCTGGCCGATCTCTTCGGATACAGCCTCCCCTTTATCATAACTGCCGTGTTGCTCTTGGCAGGCGGGATGGTCGTTATGTTCGGCGTCAACGAAGACTTTTGCGCGCCACAACAGCGCGAAGCATTCCATGCGAAGGCGATCTTCGTCGGTTGGAAGTCTATCGTGCAGACATCGGGCGTGGGTATGGTGCTATTCTTGCGTTTTCTTTCTAGCCTGGCGCGTGTCATCATCATCCCCATCGCGCCGCTTTTCGTAGTTTCGTTGATCGCTCGGGAAACTGACACGAGCAATACCTACGCCGGCCTGGTTATGGCGGTTTCAGCCGCGACCTCTACCTTTGGAGCTGTTTATCTTGGCAACCTGGGCGACCGTATAAGCCATCGAAAAGTGGTGTTCTACTGCGCGGTTGCCGCGACCGCGCTTTATGTGCCGCAAGCCTTTGTCGGCGATGTCTGGCAGCTTCTGTTATTGCAAGGTCTGGCCGGAATCGCGGCTGGCGGCTTGGTCGCTGCACCCAGCGCCTTGCTCTCACGCTATACTGACAAGAATTCAGCCGGCGCGGTCTACGGCATAGACAATTCGGTCATGGCAGGTTCCAAGGCGGTCGCTCCCATCTTCGGCGCCTCCATAGCGATCTTGATCGGCATGCGCGGAACCTTTATCGCGTCCGCGCTGGTCTTTGCCCTGATTGCGCTCACGGCTTGGTATCTTCTGCCGCCAGACAAATTGGAATCGGCCAGTAACCGACCGAAGCATACCTAAACCTGCAGGTCTCTCGAAACTTCGCAGCTTGCGGTGTCGTGCCTGCCCGGTACAATTGGTCCATGGCTCGAAGACGTGATCCGCTAGACAAAGTTGATAACCTCCCAATTCGCAAGGCCAAGTACGCACCCATTGCCGAAGCCTTAGCTGAAGTCTATGGAACGCTTGATTGGTCGCGCAATCAAGATGGCATGGATGAACTGATCAGCTGCATCCTGAGTCAAAGCACGAATGATACCAATCGGGACCGTGCTTTCGCTCGATTGAAAGATAGTTTTCCCGATTGGGAGGCAGTACGATTTGCCGACTTGGATGAGTTGATCGAGGTGATTCGTCCTGCTGGTCTGGCCAATCAAAAGGCGCCGCGTATCCAGAACGTTCTGCAAGTTGTTTACGATAAAGCAGGCGAATACAGCATCGACTTTCTGAACGATTTGACGATCGTCGATGCCAAAACCTGGCTTATTTCATTGCGAGGCGTCGGACCTAAAACGGCGGCGATTGTCTTGTGCTTCGCTTACGGGCGGCCAGCCTTTCCCGTCGATACTCATATATATCGCGTTAGCAAGCGCATCGGATTTCTGCCGGAAAAGCTCTCAGCCGACGACGCTCATCCAGTAATGGAAGCCATCGCGCCGCCGAAAGATTACTATCAATTTCATATTCAGTTGATTCAGCATGGGCGCGATACCTGCCACGCTCGAAAGCCGGCTTGCCAGCGTTGCGCTATCATCGACCACTGTGACTTTTTTGCCACAGCGGCAAACACTAGCTGAGGCGCATCTTTAGGCAATCGAGGACGCTTTGCCTGATACGACACAACGGCAGCCGCATGTAATTATCTCGCCGCATTTTGACGATGGTATCTTCAGTTGCGGCGGAACGGCACATCATTTGCGGCAAGCGGGCAATGCCGTAACGATGATGACCATGATGGGCGGTCTCTATCAAGGTGAGCTGCCCGACACGCCGATCCTTGCTGACCTGCATCGGCGTTGGGAAGCCGGGGAAAACCCCCTACGCCGCCGCCAACAGGAAGATGAACGAGCCTCTCATGCCATCGGCGTAGACTTTATGCACGTTCCCTTGCCCGACTGCGTATACCGGATAGCGGGTGATTTGGCGCTCTATCCGTCTGAGGAGTCCTTGTTTGCCGAAGTTCATCCAGCTGACTATGCGCCGCGGCTCCTAAAGGGCATTCAGATTCCCGAATTGGAGACGGCTGCCAACATCTATTTGCCACTCGGCGTCGGGCATCATGTTGATCACCAGATTGCACGCAATTGGGGAATGACGCAAGTTCGTGATATTCCTGATAAATCTGCTTTGCGCTTTTATGCCGAGTTTCCCTATTCGAATGCGGACCGGTCTACTGAACTGGCTCTGGCTGAAATAGGCATCCCGCTCGAGCCGGCTGATTTCGCGCTGAGTGAAGCAGACATCCGTGCCAAGATCAAAGCGATCGCCTGTTACGAATCGCAGATTAGCACCTTTTGGCCCAGCCTCGAAGCGATGGAGGCTAATGTACGGCGCGCCTTCACCGATCTTAAAACGGGCGCTTACGTTGAACGATATTGGAAGATATCGTCATAGCCTCAAGCGAGGTCAAAGCTCACAGCAATCCCAGACGAATCCGCACTTATGGCAGCGCACATTACAAGCCAGCATGTAAGTCTTGCTGTCGCAGGAAGGTCAAACCGTGCTCAGACTGTAATTGGTTAGTGGGATAGGCGGCCGGTCAACGAAACTGCGCTGCGCGCTTTGCTGTGTGCCATTCAATTTCGGCTCTGCGGAAGTTGGCCGGATTATCATGTCGTTTGCCCGAGGTCCATCGAACTGAGGGAGAGGCGACGGTGGGATTCGAACCCACGATGAAGGTTTTGCAAACCTCTGCCTTTCCACTTGGCTACGTCGCCGGAAGCGTCGCGTATTATACTGTGCAGCCGAGCCAATTCAAGGATGAGTTAGCGGGGCTCGTTGCCCGGCGTCCAGCCAAACGGCAAGTCTTCATCCAAATTATCGTAAGGACTTTCGCTCTCAGTTTCCTGCGAATGACTACTATGCAGCGCGGCAATAGGCAGCTTGGAAACACCGTGCCGGATTCGCCGACGAAGGTCACGCGCGTAAAAGATGTTCTGTCCTTCATATTCGGAAATGGCGAGAAGCGCCACGCCGCGCGCTAAGGTGTCGACAGGCATGGGCGCGATCTTTCCCAAGTACAGCCACGAAAGCGGCGGCAAGGCGCCAAGCAGCGTCATGAGACGATAGAAGAATGGCCGGCTACGGCCCGGCACATAGATCAAAGGCGCCCGGACAACGGCCGCCCGCAACCCGTTGCGCTGCATGTGACGTTCTGCATCTCGCTTGGAGCGGATATAGGCGCGGTTTATCCACGGAGCGCTGACGCCGCTGATCAGAATCATACGCTCGACTCCGTCGCTGACGCACATATTGGCGACATTGCGTGCCGAAACAAAGTTCAGTTGACTAAAGGATAGGCCTTGTGTTTGGTCGGCGTGCAAGCTGCCAACAGTGTGAATCACGACTGAATGATTGCGCGCCTTGCCACGCAAGCTGGCTGGATTCCAGACATCGGCAGTTGACCAGCGCGCCTGTTGCGCCAGCGGGCCCAGCTTGTCTTCACCGCCCGGGCGCACTAGCAGACTAACCTTTGCGCCTTCCGCCAGTAAGGCAGCGGCAATATTATCACCTAAAAAGGTGCCGCCACCCGTTACCAAGATACCTTGTGACTGTCTCGCCATGGCTCAACTTTCGCTCAAGACCCGCTGAATCTCCAGGTGAACGAGAGTTCCCGCCGTATTTGGCAGCCGTGAGGACGCAAACGCAAACTCTGGGGTGTGCATATAGCCTGGTTTTCAACGCGATTCGGACGGCACATTCGGCACCTTGAATCTGGTAAGTGCGGGAGCACAAGCGACTAGATTCTAGCGCGGCGTTATCTCATCTACAACGCGAGACTTGTTAAACAGCGAATTGATGTATAATAGAGTGGTGGACGGGTGACGGAGACTCTTGCGCGTCCGTCTAATGGAATCCTTTTATCAAGACCACCCAGCGCTGTCGCCATGGATTGTGTAAAAGAAGTGCGGCGCGATATGGTGGCGAGAGGTACTGCGGGCTCAGTCTTGACAGTTCTAACGCTGTAATGGCTGAGTTTGCCGCTGCGGCTCATGCTGCGCAAATTACGAGCGATCTTTCGGCTCAAATCAGGAATGGATCAGATTCGTATGAACTATCCGGTGGGAAGTTCATCGGCGGGCGAGATACGACGCCCTGACCCGACTGTTGAGTTTTGGATGACAGGCAACTTGCGCTGATTGTAACCTTACAGTCGGCAGCCCCTGAGCTGTATTGAGGCACTCAGTAATTCTGTATTGGTATGACCGCAGCTTCGGATCAACTGTGGCTGTTTTGCTTGGACTGTTGCGATGCCGGTCATTACTGCTTTGGAAGCTCATCATCGAAACAACGAGCGTGTGAGACTTTATCTCGACGATGAGTTCGCTATGGAAGTGCCGGTTTTGGAAGCGGCGAGCTTGCACCACGGGCAGTGCTTGACCGATGTAGAAGTTGAAGCCTTGGCCGAATTAGGGGCGGTGCAGCGCGCCTTCGATCGCGCAGTCAACTACTTGTCGTATCGTCCGCGCAGTGCTGATGAGATACGCCGCTATCTTGCCAACAAAGCTGTTCCGGAATCCCTCATCGCGATTGTAGTGGAGCGATTACAGCGGCGCGGATATCTGGATGATCTCGAGTTTGCTAGGCTTTGGATTGAGAATCGTGATCGATTCAAACCGATGGCGCCTCGCGCGCTGCGTTATGAGCTGCGCAAGAAAGGCGTCGAGGACGGTATCATCGACACCTTGCTGTCGGAATTCGATGCCGACGATTCAGCCTACCGCGCGGCAGTTGGGCGGATTCAACGATACAAAGGAATTACCCGTCAAGAATTCCGGCAAAAGCTGAGCGGGATGTTGCGCCGCCGTGGCTTCGGCGCGGAGACGATCAGAGATGTCGTGCTGCGCTTGCAGCGGGAGCTTGACGAATCAGAAATGGACTACTTTCGGCTTGATGCTGCGGAATAGAACTGGCGGGAAAAGCCGAATCAATCAGAGGAAGGAGCAAGGACGAATGTATCCCTTGGATACCGTCACTAGACTATGGACATCATTGGAATCGCAGTTGCAATTGTTACCGCTATTGTGGGTATCGGCGCGGGTTACGTTTTTGGCAGCCGCCGAAGCGTACAGGCGCTGCTAAAGAAGCAGCAAGAAGAAGGCCAGAGCGCGCTTGTAAAGGCATCACAAGATGCCAAGGAGCTACTAAAGACAGCCGACGACGAAAAGGCGCAAATTATCGCCAAAGCCGAAGCCGATGCGCGCCAACGCATCAGCGAAGCGGACACAAAGATAGTCCGCCGTCGCCGGGATCTTGATAATGAGGACGAGCGAATTCAGCGCCGGCGTAATGAACTCGACAAACGCATGGAACGCCTTGAACAGCGCGATCAGCAGTTGAGCAAACGGCAGAGCCGCCTCGATAAGAAAGAAAACGAACTCGAAAAGTCCGAAGCCACCATGATCGCGCAACTTGAGGTCATCGCGCAGATGACCGTTGACGAAGCGCGTCAACAACTGCTCGACTCAATCGAACTGGACGCGCGAAACGACATGGCGCGGATTATTCGGCAAGTAGAGGCGGAAGCGCGGGAAACGGCTGACCATCGCGCGCGCAGCCTGATAGCCATGGCCATTCAGCGATTGGCATCGGAGCAAGTCACTGAGGTTTCCGTCAGTGTCGTCCATCTGCCCAGCGATGATATGAAAGGGCGAATCATTGGGCGCAATGGGCGCAATATCCGTTCCTTCGAATTGGCGACCGGTGTAGACGTGGTCGTCGATGATTCGCCGGAATCGGTCACGATCAGCAGCTTCGATCCCGTTCGGCGAGAAGTTGCCAAGCGCACGATGGCAAAACTTGTCGTGGATGGCCGGATTCATCCGGCGCGCATCGAAAAACTAGTGGAAGACACTCGCGCCGAGGTTGAGCAAATCGTCAAGGAAGAAGGAGAACGCGCCGCTTACGAGACTGGTATCCATGGCTTGCATGCCGAGGTCCTGAATCTGCTCGGTCAGCTAAAGTTCCGCACAAGTTACGGACAGAACCAGCATTCGCACGCGATCGAAACGGCGCATATCGCCGGCATGATAGCGATGGAATTGGGTGCCGATGTCAATGTCGCCAAGGCCGGCGGGTTGTTGCATGACCTAGGCAAGGCGATTGACCACAATGTCGAGGGCACTCACGCGCAAATTGGGGCGGATATGGTTAAGCGCTATGGCGGCAAGGATGCCGTCGTCAATTGCATTGCTGCACACCATCACGAAGTGGAGAAAGAATGCGTCGAGGCATATATCGTTGAAGCGGCTGACGCTATTTCCGGCGCGCGCCCCGGCGCCCGGCGAGAAAGTCTCGATTCCTATATTCGGCGCGTCAAGCAATTGGAAGAGATTGCCAATACATTCGACGGCGTCGACCAGAGCTACGCGCTGCAGGCGGGCCGAGAGGTGCGGATTATCGTGCGGCCCGAAGTGGTGGACGACTACGCCTCAATTCAATTGGCGCGCGATATCGCCAAGCGCATCGAGAACGATATGCAATATCCGGGGCAGATCAAGGTGCATGTAATCCGCGAGACGCGGCGTGTTGAGTATGCGAAGTAGCAGAACCTTGAGGCTCTTGCTAACGACACCTCGCAATTGCTGCCTGAATGACTAGGGCGAGCCACCTGCTCGCCCTCTCTTGTACCGTATGCATGCGACCGTTTGCCCAGGATCAAATGCGCGAACGTATAGCACTACCTTCCATATTGTACCGCCACCACATGCCGGCAGCCGGGACGACAATTCAGGGTCTGTACGCCATAGGGCTGCTATCGAACTTTGAATGGAATGCAATTGTGGCAACGAATCGCCGACACCGGACACCGGATGGCAGCAAATTGGCAACCGGCGGCATGGCAAGGCGCGAGCGAAGACTGTCGATTACTCAACGGGAGGCTTGAACAGAGGACTTTGGAAGAAGGAAACGTGACAGCTTTGGATGCTTTCTAGGGGATTGCCGCAATGCTTGGGCGGATACCCTTACGTTTCCCACCTCAACTGCGGACAGGCTCATAGAATTGCCAGCTCCCTGAGAACCGTGACAAACTAAAAAGCCCCTGCCAGTTGACAGGGGCTTTTTGATCTCTCGTATTTCGGCTAGCTAGCTCGCTACGCGCAGGACCACATCAATCTGAATCATCTCGCCACCACGCAGGACATCAAGTGTGACCTCATCGCCCGGCTTGTGGAAATAGATGCGATTGCGCAGGTCGAGTTCCATAGTGACGTCTCCACCAGCCACAGCCACGATGACGTCGCCGACTTGAATGCCAGCTTTTGCAGCGGGCAAGCCCTCTATGACCTCGGCGACATAAGCCCCGTGCGACACGCCAGTGCCTTCTAAGTAGGCGTTATCCGGCTCCAATTGCAGATACCGCACACCCAGTGTGACCTGCTTTTCGTGCAAGCCAAGCCATTGCGAGCGGTCTTGCTCAACCGGTGAGTCCAGGCCGTAAAGCAGCAGTGGCGCGACTGAGGCGGGGACGTCAAATTGAAGCGTACCGCTTTGCCGTACCACAGTCAGCCCGATCTCGTCGCTTGAGAAGTAGTCCTTCGCCTCATCCAGCGGCGCATCGTTGGCGGCGGTAATTAGGTCGAAGCGGCGGATGCCAGCCGCATACAACTCATGCGCCGGGCTTATCGCTTGTACCTCGATGAAGCCATCGCCGTATCCCAATCCAACACTGTCGCTCAGGTACGTATTGCTGATCTCAAGCCGCGGACGGGGGCGCGGACGATGACGCGGCGGGCGTCTGCGGTGATCAACCACGATGACCTTCATCGTCATTTCTTCGTCGCCGCGGAGGACAACGAAGCTGAGGACGTCACCTTCGTTCAGATCGGATACAGCCACATCAGCCTCACCGATGCTTGTGACTACATCGCCGTCAATCGACACGATTTGATCGTATACCTGGAAGCCTGCGGTCGCGACTTCGGAGCCAGCCAAGGCGCCCACTACCAGCAGCTTGTCATCGCATTGGCCGACGAACAGTCCAATGGAAGCCAGATCCAGCGGAATCGCGTATGCCGAATTCTCGAAGAGATCTTCAGGACGCGCCATCAATGTCAGATCTTGCTCGATAGCGCTGCCGTCGCGGTCCAGGCTCAATGTGACTGTGGTACCAGGATCGTGTTTCCAGACGACATCCCTAACCGTATCAACTCGGATTGCCTCGCCCTCAACGGCGGTGATCACGTCGCCCGCTTGGAGCTCAGCGTCTTGGGCCGGCGTATTGGCGATGACGCCGGTCACCAGCAGTCCTTCGTCGACACCCCAATAGCGAATGCCGATAAATGGAACAACGCTGCTTTCCGAAACGGCTTCGTCCTGTGCGAAAACGACCGCAGAGGTCATCAGAAGCGCCAACAGGGCGATAATGCGAATGAACTTGCTTATTTCGCGATTCATTGTGGGTTGCCCCCTTACTCTCGACAATAATTATTGCTACAGACTTTTCAAGCCACACAAATGTTACTAATGCTTACTCTATCCGATTTGCGGCTCAACGTCAAATAGTTGCCTCGGTTTTGATCGAATCTTGACTTTGTGCTTTGCGCTGACGGCTTCATCGGCGTCGTGCAGACACTTAGAGGAACTTAGTAAATCGCAAATCTCGGCCGGTTATGTCACTTATCGCCATCCTTATTACCGAATAGCCTCTTGCTGATCGCTCCGCCGAAAAGTGAACCGGCGATGGTATTGTCGAGTTGCACCCGCTGAGAAGATTGCGAATCCCAGTCGCCTTTATGGCGCCGATTGATCCATTCTTGATAATCATCGGATGCCGCTATCAAGAATGCTTCTATCGCGTTTTCGTCCTTCTCTGCCAAGCGCTCGCGCACGTCACGCAAAGTTAGCAACAGCTCATCAATGGCGCGAACGAGCCCCTCGCTGTTTGCCGTCCATTCATCGCGTAAGGCATCGGGATGATGAGTTAGCAGGTAGCGCGTCAGCACATTGAATGGCGGATTGGTGAGCCGCTGCGCATCACTCCAGGCATTGTGGCGCATGGCAGCCGTATATGCCGCAATGCTTAGCAGTTGTGGGATCTCTTCAGTGATGGCCGTCAAGCTGTCATGCTCGGCGGGATCAAGGAAGGCCGGCTTGGCACCGAGGATGGCGGAAAAATTGACGGCGAGATCAATCGCTTCTCGCATGCTTTTGACAGAAGGTGTGAGGTAAATCGTGCTTTCAAGGAAGTAGTCATCACTTGCATATTCCGGGCTAAGTTGATGCTCAAGCATGTACTCGGCATTGACGACTGGTGTAAAGCCGATCCAATGCTGCTCATCGCTAAGATACTGCGCCGCCCACTCAATGGAAGGCTGTTTTATGACTGCCGTATCCAACACGACGACGCCTTCTCGCAGGGATGAGGCAATGAGTTCATAGCCAGCTTGCAGGTCTTCATAAGGCAAATTCATGACGACCAGGTCGGCCGATTCGGCCGCGGTGTAGGGCTTGCGTTCCACTTTGTCGAACACTTTGAGTTTGCGCGCCGGTTTCTCGTAATCGTCGCGACTATCGTAGCCGATCAACTCAAATTGATGCTTACCGCCTTTTTCGACATACGTGCGCAGCCGCAAAGCCATAGACGCGCCAAGCCGATCCAGACCAAGTATGGCTATCGTCAGGTTTGCCATGACTCCCCTTTTGTGTCTCTATCCTATAGTACCGTCACCAGTCTCAGACGAGCTTTGGGCTCCTGAGCGCGGCGTATCGATGCCTGGTGGTTTTTGAAGCGTTGCCGCCTACTATAACGCAGCGTGCTTGCATTTTTCTATATCGAAGCTCAATTGACGCGAGCAAACCTCAACTTACGTTGTCAGCCGCTTGCAGTTTAATCAGAAGATGGTAATGGATGTGACTGCGATAGGCCGGGGCCTCCGCCTGATGATGTTCTGCCAACCAAATGAGGGCAGGATCCGAGTCGCATTTGCGCAAGATTTCAGCGCTCCATTTGGGATGGTGCTGCCGCACCGCGAAAGGCGCTCGCCAGAAGCCTATTGACTCGTCGTGGCTTAGCTGTCTGTTGAGCGTTGGCGCGAATGCCAGTACCAGCACCGAAAGCGTCTTCTGCCAGACAGCGAGCCGATATCGTGATTTGCCGACATCGTGCAATAATGCTGCTGCAGTCAGCGCTTGAGGCGCAGCCGGCTTCAAGTCAAGGACGGCGCGCAGGACATTCAGGCTGTGCAACTGTTCGGCGCGCGACATTTCCAGGAAGGCGGCATACTCGCAGTTGGTCAAATATTGCCGCGCCAAGAGCAAGTCTGGCGAATTGGCAAACGCTAGCAATGCGTGTAGACCTTGTGAAAAACGCCGGACTACTGCATTCATTTCGCTAAAAAAGTAGGAAACGTAGCAACGCGCTGGTCGGTTGACCGACGAACAAACCGAAGGGGCTCACACCGCCTAATGGGAGGAACGACAGAAAAATCAACGCGATGAAAACGTAGTAGCTCGCCATCTGCCAATCGCGCCATTTGAAGGCGGGGCGCATCAGAAACTCGGAGAGCGGACGCATACTGCGCTGGATGGCAATCGGAATCTGCATTTGATTCAGCCAGGTGCCGGGCAGCAGACTCAATACTATGTGCCAGCCATCAATCGGGAAGAGTGGGATCAAGTTGAAGACGAAGAGCAAGACATTCCAGAACACCATCGCATAGAGGAGCGCAGCCAGCAACGAAATCGGTTCCACAATCAGGTCGGGCGCGCGATAGGCGTAGAATCCTTCAGCGCTAAGCCCGCTGAGGCGCAGCATCAGACCGAATACCACTGCCAGCGCGAGATTGGACAAGGGACCCGCGGCGACCGCAGCCAGGAATCCTCGGCGCGGATCGCGCATGCGATTTGGCGATATTGGCGCGCTGCCCAAAATGCCGAAACCGATGATGGCAAACATCAGCCAGCCTATCCAATTGATGTGAACCAGCGGATTCAAGGTCAGCCGTCCCTGTAGCTTTGGCAGCTCATCGCCCATCTTCCAGGCGACGAAGTTGTGCGCGAATTCGTGCACGGTCATCGCTACGCCGAGGACGATCAGGTTGATTATGATGGTAATAGGGTGCAAATCCAGAAGCATTATTCTGCTCGCAATATGCCAACGTGATACTCCTAATATACACGATTTCGCTGCCTTTTGTGGAGAGTTTACGACTTCGTAACATATTGTTTGAAAGTCGAAGCTTCTACGGTAGAGTGCCGATACCGTCCAGGGGTTCGCGTAGACTTTGAAGCGCAGGACCATTCGAATCTTAGGATCTTTCCGTCAGGCAGGCATTGCACGTTACCTATACCGTCTTCTTGTGCCGATGTACAATATCGCAAGGATGCCCTTGCACCGTTGCGGCATGAGGAAGATCTTGGCGGCCAAACGAGTCTTGTTTTTGTTTTCCGATACTGGTGGCGGACACCGCTCCGCCTTCCAGGCGATTCAAGACGCGATGGATATACGTTTCGGTGACGCCGTTACCTTTGATGCGGTGGATGTCCTCCGCGAATGCAAATGGCCATTTAACAAGCAGCCAGAATTGTATCCCCGGGTCGTCAACACCTCGAAGCTGCTTTGGGCCTTGATGTATCACAGCTTCGACGGCAAGCGGCGTACGCGACTGGCTCGCCAATTCTTCTATCGTAATAATCGGCGGAATCTGCGACGTATCGTTTCAGAGCATCCGGCTGACGTCGTAGTATGCACTCATTCGGTCATCGCCAATCCGACATTTCGCGCCTTTCTTACACTGGATGAACGTCCGCCATTCTTGACCGTCGTCACCGACTTGGTCACCACGCCATCATTCTGGTATGACCCGCGAGTCGACCATTGCTTTGTTCCGACAGAGACAGCCTATCGCCGTGGGCTGCGGCTGGGAATGTCCCCGTCGCAAATGCAGATAACTGGCCTACCGGTGAATCCACATTTCATAAACGCTATGACATCCAAAGCTGAGGCGCGCAAGGAATATGGCTTTGAACCACAGCTCCCGGCGGTGCTGATTGTGGCGGGCAGCGAAGGCATGGGTACCATCTTTAAGCTAGTCAAGGCGCTGGATACTCAGAAGCTGGACGCACAACTGGTAGTCGTCTGCGGCCGAAATGAAGCCTTGAAGGCGAATCTGGAAAGCCGTGACTGGAACAATATTCATCACATATTTGGATACGTAACCAATTATCACGAGATGCCAAGAATCATGGCCGCATCAGATGTCATAATCACCAAAGCAGGTCCCTCTACCATAAGTGAAGCTGCAATTGCCGGCTTGCCGATGATCCTCAGCGATCGCATCCCGGGGCAAGAGACGGGCAACGTCCGGCTAGTGATAGAAAATGATGCCGGAGTCTATCTGCCCAAGCCGGAAAAAGTCGCCGAGCTTATTGTCGACTGGTTGAGCGAAGGATCTGAACGCTTGCAGCAGCGGGCAGCCAACGCCAAGCGAATCGCCCGGCCAGATGCGGTATGGGAGATTGCCGATGCTGTCTGGGATTGGGCTAACCGACCGAAATTAGCTCGTTCGCGTTTATCTTGACTAGTCGAGCGCACGGTCGCTCAACATGCCGAGATAAGTGGCTACAGCGACTTTCATCGCGTGTCCATCGCCCAGATTTATTTTCCAAGTCCCTCCGCCCGGTTCCAGCGTGAACAGGATCGCGCTGTTGTCCTCAGTCCAGCTAACGGGACGAACCAAGGAAGCCAGGACATGGTCTAGGACAGTCTGCCTGGCGTTGCCCAAATCCGCTAGCACTAGCACGGTACGTATTTCTTGCTGCGCGCTATGGAAATCGCCGACTTGCGAAAGGGCATAGACCGCCGAGGCGCCGTCAGGACTAACCAGCACATTGCCCGCTTCGTTATAATTGCCGTGGGAGACCGGCGGCATGACTCTGGCGGCGCCACTCTGAAGGTCATAGATTTCGACGCTGACGCCTTCTGCCTCGTCGATGGGCGCCAGACGCAGCATCACTTCGTCGCCAAAGCCGACCGCGCAGAAGCACGTTGCATCCCCAGGCAAGGTGTGGGTGGCAATATTTGCTCCGCCATAATCAAGTGCGAATACGCCTGTTCGTCGTGTGTAGGGGGTCAATCCGGCAGTACCGTCAGCGTGCACTTCCACGTAGAGCGTGTTGCCGTCCGCGGCAAATGCGACCGGCAGCAGGCGGATTCCCTCCCGCGGACCATACAAGAGCAATTCACGGATCTCGTTGCCGGCCATATCTGAAAGCATGATGGATGTCGTCAGTTGTTCGCCGGCCGTCTTGCGGCTGACCGCCCAGGCGATTTGGCTGCGGCCTGCTGAAACTGCCCAGTCGATGCTATAGTCGTCGATTGACACTGCTATAAATGGATGATCGCGAATGATACCATCCGGCTTGACGAATTTGACTTGAGCGTCCTCAATATCGTAGAAAATTACAGCGCCGTCAATCAGCGTGAAGCGTACTCCATTTGTGCTGACAGCAGTGTCTTCGCCCGTGAGCAAGTCGACGAACACGATCTCGCTAGCGCCGTTTTCCGCCGGGTCTGGCTGGATGAACACATCCCAGCTATGCCGCTGCACCTCAGTGGGCAAACTGTCCTGTCCACTGACATTGGTGGCGGCAAGCAGAGTAATCAAGGTGAGCAGAAAATATTTCATTGACACATCAGGAATGGTCTGTGCATTGAACTCGATTATAGAGTCAAGTCAGTTCTCCAGCAATCTCGCATGAGCCACGACCATTTAAGCAAAAGCCCCGCATTCACGGGGCTTCAATTCTGTAAAGCGTATTGCTTTTAGTTGTTGTTGCGCGGGCGATGAAGTCGCCGCTGCTGCCAAGCGATGGCATCGCGGTTCTTCTTCTCATTCAAGAAGCGCTCGATTCGCGCTTCTTCCAATAGTTCCTGTTCGCGTTGCTTGTGGATTGGCGCGGCGACAAGTGCGAAGTTCTGCATGATGGTTCTCCTTTTGAATAAGCAGCCACACACATTATCATATCAGATTCGGGCAGTCTGCATAGGGTGAACGCTCATTTTTTGTACATGTTATATGAAGTTCTGAGATCAACCTGGTTGGTCTTTACTGAATTACAACGCCACGTAGTTTTCCATTCCGATGGGGACTACAATTGCAATTACGGCGAAAGCAGGAGAAGTTGATTTGAAGCCGGTAACGATTCAGGCAATTAGGCTGCACGTGGTGGCGCTTCCGCTGGTCGAACTACTGAAGACAAGCTTCGGCGCCGAGCCATATAAGACGGCCATCATAGTAGAGGTGGTGAGCAATTCAGGTCTTATAGGCTGGGGCGAATCGGCCTTGAAAACCAAGCCCTCTTACGGCTCGGAAACTGTTCTCACTGCCCTGCATATACTGCGGGACTTTCTGATTCCCAAGCTGCTCGGGCAGGTGCTCCGTTCTCCGACAGAAGTTCCCGCATTATTGAAGTCGGTTCGCGGCAATCAACATGCGCGCGCCGGCTTGGAAGCCGCCGTTTGGGATCTGATGGCGAAAGCAAACGAAATGCCTCTGGCGGACTATTTTGCAGCCCATCTGCCGCCCGAAAATGCTCCGCGCCAATCTGCCGTAGTCGGCGTTAGCATCGGCATTCAGGATTCCCTGGATGAGCAACTCGCATTGATAAAGAAACGGCTTGATGAGGGCTACCAGCGCATAAAGCTCAAGATCGAGCCCGGCTGGGATGTCGAGCTCGCTCGCGCCGTCCGCGCTCGGTTTCCCGATATCATGCTCATGCTGGACGCCAACAGCGCCTATACGCTTGACGACGCTGAGCACCTCGAACAGCTCGACCAATTTGACCTGCTTATGATCGAGCAGCCGCTGGCTTATGATGATATTTTCCAACATAGCCAGTTGCAGCCGCAATTGTCGACGCCAATCTGCCTCGACGAAAGCATCTATTCAGCGCACGACTGGCGGATCGCGGTGCGTCTGGGGGCTGGCAGGATCTTGAATCTCAAACCGACCCGAGTTGGCGGCTATACAGAAAGTCTTAAGATTTACCGGCTTTGTGCGGACACAAATACGCCCTTGTGGATCGGCGGTATGCTGGAGACCGGAATCGGTCGCGCTGCCAATTTGTCGTTCGCCGCTTTGCCCGCTGTTAATCTGCCGAGCGACATCTCAGCCACCGATCGCTACTTCGCTCCTGATATCACCGAGCCGCCATTTGTACTGGGGCCCTGCAGTACCATCAGACTGCCCGAGGGACCTGGCATCGGCGTGACGGTGCAGCATGAACGGCTTGCCGAGGCGGAGGCGCGCTGGCGCGACTACAATCCCTTTGCGCCGCTTTGAGACTAGTAAGGACAGTGATAGCTTACGCTCGGTGCTATCTCTCGCGGTGAGCTAATAAGCTCAAAAGTCATTATCGAAGCGGTCGCCGGATACTCGACTGGAAGCGCGTAATCGAGCAGCCTGTCTTTCATCAGTGCCTCGGGCATGACACCTTGCGCGTGCAGCCAGGGGAAAACAAGAATATCGCCATGCGCTACCGCCACAACAGGTTCACCGTTATGCCGGTCTACAACATGCTGGAAGAAATCTAGAACCCGTTCCAGCACCGTTTGGGGGATTTCATGGGGTGGCTCGTTGCCGCTATAGAGATCCCATCCCATAGCGGCGAGCTCAGCCGTTGGCTCGCCTTCGTATGGCGTGTTTACCTCAATAATTCGCTCATCGATTGTTGGCGCAAGCGAAGTTTGATATCCGGCCACGATCGACGCAGTTTGCCGGGCGCGCTCCATCGGACTGCAGTATATCGCTGAGATTGACTTGCCCGCCAGCCACTTGCCGGCTGCGTGAGCTTGCTCTATGCCCAGATCGCTGAGGTAGTAGCCGGGCATGCGACCATAGAGAATCTCGGCGGGATTGTGCACGTGTCCGTGCCGCATGAGGTAAAGCGTGGTCGCCAAGATCAACTCCACTTCTTTGCCCGGACAATTGCGTCCATTAGAGTCTAGCAGTGCGTAACCGCGGCTGCAAACATTAGCCCGGAGGTCCCGCAGTGCGCGTTAACACCGCCTTCGACACTGACCTACTGCAGCGAATTGGTATGCTGAGCGTACGAAATACTATGGCCCTTCAACTCTTTCGAGCAATGCGATTCATTCAATCGAAAACTTCTGCGCCTTTTGTGGCTTACCTTCCGTTGATACGATAGAGAAATATTCTGCAGCGAGCAAGCAAAGGCATTATTAACTTGCGTATCGAGCGTTGGGCACTTGACCGTCGTTTTCTCACCATCCTCTTGATCGTATTCGTGCAGATGATCGGCACGTCGATGGTCAATCCCATTTTGCCGCTTTATGCTCAGAGCGAGTTTAACCTGACTCCAGAAGTGATCACGCTGCTGCTGACGGCGTTCTTCGCCGCCCAGTTCGTCGCCGGTCCTTTCATTGGTCGACTTTCTGACCGGCGCGGACGCCTGCCGATACTGCTGCTGAGCCAAGTCGGTACCGTGATCGCCTTTCTAATGATAGGCTTCGCGCAATCCGCCGCGATGTTATTTGTCGCGCGTGTTCTCGACGGTATCACGGGCGGCAATATCATTGTGGCACAGGCCTATGCCACCGATATCATGCCGGAATCCAAACGCACTCAAGCGCTGGGCTATGTCATGGCGGCCTTCGGCTTGGGCTTTATCGTGGGACCCGCCATTGGCGGCTTGCTAGCGAGCCAACTAGGACCACAGATCCCCTTCTTATTCGCGGCATTCGCGGCCTTTGCAACGGTTGTCCTGACCTGGTTCACGCTTGAAGAGACCCTAAGCAAGGGCGAGCAGGCGCGCAATCGAGACAGTAGGCGCGCCCGTATGAATCTCGCTGCTTTGATGAAGAATGTACCGCTACTGGCAGTTTTGGGGATCTCGTTCGTCAGTCGCTTCGGCTTTGGCCTGCTGATAGGGACCTTCGCATTATTCGCCGAGAAAATCATCTTTGCCGGCTATGACTTCGCGGCAGTAAGCCTCGGTGTTGGCTTGATGCTTATGGTCGTTGGCGTCGGTCAATTCTTGACACAGATCGTTCTTTTGCCGGCGGCGTTGAAGCGCTTTAGCGATCCGATGATCGTTCTGTTAGGAGCCGGCTCGCGCACGATAGCGATGTTCACGCTGGCGATCGCGACCGAGCCCTTGCTTGGCTCGGCAAGTATGGTGTTCTTCGCCATCGGCAGCGGATTGCTCTTGCCCCCCTTGCAGTCGCTGGTTACGAAGACGGTATCCATCGAGATGCGTGGAGGCATTCTGGGAATATATCAGTCGGTGATGAGCCTTGGCGTTATCATCTCCACTGCTGTTTCCGGCACGCTCTTCGCGATCAATCCGACAGCACCAAACTGGCTTGGTGGCATTCTATATTGCCTGGCGCTGCTGCCGGCCGCATTTTTGTGGCAATGGGTGCGCAGCAACCCGGCAAAGGAAGGTGTAGGTTGGGCAGTAGCGCCACAATAAAAAAACTGCCGCGGGTTTCGTGACAGTTTAGGTTTATCAGTCGGGGCGGCGGGATTTGAACCCACGACCTCACCGACCCGAACGGTGCGCGCTACCGGGCTGCGCCACGCCCCGACAAAATCGCGAGTAGTGTAGCGAAGTCAGCTATGGCTTACAAGGTCAGATAATGACTGAGGATCGCCCACAAACCCTGACAGATCGCCTGCGAAAGCTGACGAGTTACCCGCTTGATCGCTGTGGCAGCGCGCTGGCAGGCTTGGGCATTCACCCGGATTGGGTTACCATCGCTGGCTTGATGCTGGTGGCGGTTGCGGCTGTGTATATAGCGCGCGGCGAATTTCTGGCCGGAGGATTAGTCCTTCTGTTAAGCCTGCCACTTGATGCCCTCGATGGAGCGGTCGCGCGAGCAATGGGGCGGAGCGGCGTCTTCGGCATGGTGCTTGATTCGACGCTTGACCGTTATGCTGACGGTTTAATTTTCGCCGCTTTGAGCTATTATTTTGCGGTGCAAGAGCGGCTTGACATGCTAGCGTTGGCGCTGGCGGCCTTGGTAGGCAGCTACTTAGTGAGTTATGTTCGCGCCCGAGCGGATGATGCCAAGGTTGGCGTCAAAACGACGGTTGGCGTTTTTACGCGAATGGAACGCGTCATTGTTATTCTGGTTACTACGATTGGCAGTGGCGTGTTTCAAACCGCGTTGCCACTGGAAATTGGCATCCTGATTCTGGCGCTCGGCACGAATATCACTGCGCTGCAGCGATTATGGTATGTTCATACGACACTGAAAAATCGAGGTGAGTAAATGGAATTTGAACAAGCCCACATTGTGATTGGCAACCTGCAAGTACGCTACTACGGAATCATAATCGTAGTTGCCTTGTTGGCCGGGGCTTACGTCGCGTCCTTGCTGGCGAGCCGCAGCGGCCGCGATAGCGACCATATTTGGGGTGGTCTGACATGGGCGATCGTTCCCGGAATCATTGGCGCGCGCTTGTGGTTTGTTCTCTTCCCGCCGGTTTCGCTGATAGAGGGTTGCGGAATCGAAGGTGAAATCTGCCAGAACACCGCCTGGTTTATGGAGAATTTCTTCAATACGCAGAACGGAGCAATCGCGATTTGGAGCGGCGGATTAAGCATATTCGGCGCGATCATCGGCGGTTCGCTAGGCGCGTATCTCTACCTCAGTAGCTGGCATAATCGTGTCATCGGCTTGCTGACGACTATCCTCACGCCTTTGCTGTGGCTGATTCAACTAGTCGAATGGCTGGTGAAGATGATAGTGAAGCGTGTCCAAGGCAAGGATGTGGCGCGCTTCCGTTATCAACGGCCTATAAGTACCTTTCCCAATGAAGGGATGCGCTTGACACCCTGGATGGACATAGCCGGAGTCTCAATTCCCTTGGGGCAGGCGATTGGCCGCTTTGCCAATTATGTCAATCAAGAATTGTACGGCGCTTCCACAAATCTGCCTTGGGGGATTCAAATCCCGCGTGACGCGCGTGTGGCGCCATTCGAAAGCCTTATCGTCTATCCCATAGATACGCTTTTCCACCCCATCTGGGCATACGAAGCGATCTGGAGTTTGGTCGCATTCTATGTGTTGTGGCGGATCTATCACCAGTTCCGAGACCGCCTGTTAAGCGGCGACATTCTCCTCATCTACATCGCGCAATACTCCTTCGGCCGCTTCCTGCTTGAATTCTTGCGCGTTGAAATCGCAGTCATCGGCGAGTCCGGGATCAACAGCTCACAGACGGTCACGCTGATCGCATTCGTTGTCGCTGTAGGCTTGCTGTTTCGTCGTCATCGAACCGGCGATTTCTCCGCCGCCAAGTCTGTCGACGAGCAAACCGAAGACGCTGAACTCATGCCACCTGCAGATTCCTAGTCTTGCCATGAAAATGTCGCGCAAGCAAAATTAGCGCAAGAGCAAGGGGCAAGCATCGGCACGGTTCAGTACACGGCAATGGCCGTCGCGCGGCGGCGATAGGTTCAGCCCACATTACAAAGTTTTGGATTTCGCAGTAATATGGTATCGTCAGTGGAGCACGGTCCGCACAGTTCATCTGGTATAATGTTGAGACTGTCGCTGGGCAGGACAAAGGCGAACATATGGCGCGCGTCATCATTTTGGGAACAGCCGGTGCAGTCAACAGCGCCCAACATGACTACACGCACTTTCTCCTGATTGGAGAAGAAGACACGCCGGTACTGATTGATGCCGGATCGAATCCCTTGGATAAGATCAAGGACCTTGGCATTGATGATCGCCAACTGCAAGATATTATCCTGACGCATTTCCACTCGGATCATGTTGCTGGTGTACCTAATATGCTGATGCACATGTGGCAGATGGGGCGCAAGACGCCGATGCGCTTCTATGGCATCCCCCACTGTATCAATCGCGTTGAGGAGACCATGGAAATGTATGGTTGGGAGTATTGGCCCAACTTCTTTCCGGTGTCTTTCTCCCGCATCGGCTTGCACGACAACACGCTGCTCTTCGAGAATAGAGATTTTTCTATCCACTCGTTTCCGGTCGTGCACTACATCCCTACCATCGGCATGCGCATCACCAACAAGCATAATGGCAAGGTTCTCGCGTATAGTTGTGATACTGAGCCCTGTCCCAATGTGATGAAAATTGCCAGTGGCGCTGACATCTTAATCCACGAAGCAGGTGGCCCGCCACCCGGCCACAGCACCGCGCGTATGGCAGGAGAGGCGGCCGCGCAAGCCGGCGTCGGCGAGCTGTATCTGATTCACTACCAAGTCTGGAATCAGGATCCGGAGCCGCTTGTGCATGAAGCCGCCGAGACTTATGACGGTCCCATTCACCTCTGCCGTGACATGGATCAATTCGAGTTTTAGCTTAGCCCCTCATTGCGCGCTGTCCCTCAATCCCTGAATTCGTAGTGACGCAAGTCGCGAATCTTTGGTCGCCATTGTGTTTTTCGCGGCTGAAATGCTGCTTCGCAAGACTTGCCGGTATAATCGCTCGTAGAACTCACCTGTAAGAATCGACGGCGCAAGATCTGCGCAAAATATATCTCGCCCGCGCAAACGCAAATGCATCGTCGGATCCGTCGCCAACGCATGCAAACTCTGGCGATTCAGGTTTGCGCAGCGACCGTAATCCATTGCGCTCAACGCGCCAAAAGGTGAAATTTTAGCCTTAATCTCGTCGATCAAGCTTTCGTTTCGCAGCGAACGGCTCGCTCTCGTCGCCCGCGGAGCAGGGCCGAATTTTTGTTATCCGGACAAGATAGATTACAATATAGTTTGCCTTTCCAATGGAAGGCAATCTGAGCATATACCTTGGATCAAGAATTATGGAGGAGATTAGATGAAAACGCGTTGTCGTACATTACCGGTTTTAACACTACTGTTGCTGATAATTGGGCTGGTCGTTGCGCCGGTCGCCAGCCAAGATGAATTGATGAGCTTCGCCGCGGCTGATTGCGACTATGGGGGAAACCTCAAATCTATTGAAGCGGCGGACGCGCAAACCGTGGTAGTGACCTTGTGCAATCCGGACGCGCTATTCGATCAAGTAATGGCGAGCCTTGTCCTGGCCATTCACCCTAGCGAACATCTCGATGCGACCGGTGGCACCGGCGATCTGTTGACCAATGCCATTGGTACAGGACCTTTGCGCCTGGCGAACTGGGATCAAGGCAACGAGATTGTCTTCGAGCGCTTTGATGATTATTGGGGCGATACATCGATTGAACCGACAGTGATCTTGCGCTGGAATTCCGAAGCGGCTGCTCGCGCAACCGAGCTGCGAGCCGGAACGATCGACGGTATGAAGTTCGCCAACCCCGACGATATGCCAGTTTTCCGCGAAGATCCCAACTTCAATCTGCTCGAAATACCGCCCTTGACCGGCGTGTATGTCGCGATGAGCAATTTCTTTGAACCGTTCAACGATGTGCGTATACGTAAAGCCATCGCGATGGGCATCGACCGTCAGCGGATCGTGGATAACTTCTTCCCGCCGGGATCGCCTTTGTCGCCCGACTTTGCTCCGCCGGCAGTATTCGGCCACATCTCCGAGGGCGGCGTACCGGGCTTTGACCAGGACGCGGCTCGGGCACTCCTGGAAGAGGTGGCAGCGGATCTAGGCTTTTCCTTACCGCTGGACACAGTGGTTGACTCGCGCACCGGTGAATCCCGCGGTCTTACCTTGACCTGGCGTGATGTCGTCCGCGCTTACCTGCCAAATCCGGGTATCATCGCCAACGATATCGCGTCGCAGCTCGCTGACATTGGCATCCTCGCAGATGTTCAGGTGGTCGAATCCGGCGCTTTCATTGCTTCGGCGCTGTCAGGCAACGAACCGCTGCATATATTGGGCTGGCAAGCGGATTTCCCCGATGCATCCAATTTCTTGACCTGTTGCCACGGTCCCAACTCCAGTCAAATGGGCACTCCCTATCCTGAGATCTATGAGCCGCTTGTTGAAGCCGGACAAGTACTGGATCCAGACGGACGGATGGAACTCTTCCAGCAAGTATCCGACGGAATGGCGGCGGTGGTGCCTTGGGTACCTTTCGGCCATGCGCGGGCCGCGGATGTCTGGCAAGCTCGCATAAACGGCATTCATCCGGCTCTGCTTGATGGCACTGAGGAATTCGCCCGGATCGAAGATCCCGATGACGACAATGTCATTTTCATGCAAAACGCCGAGCCGATTTCGCTCTATTGCAACGATACCTGGGACGGCGAATCCTTCCGCGCTTGCCACCAGATTCATGAAGCATTGCTCGATTTCGCCTTTGGCACGGTTGATTTAATACCGGGCTTGGCAGAGAGCTGGGACGTGTCTGACGATGGCTTGCTCTGGACATTCCACCTGCGAGAGGGCGTGCTTTTCCACGACGGATCCAGCTTTGACGCCAACGACGTGGTCGCCTCGTGGCAAGCTTCAGCTGATTGCTCCAGCCCCAATCACACTGGTACCGGTGAGGGATTCGGCATTTATCTGTCCGTATTCCAGCAGTTCATCAACGCTGATCAGTGCTAGTGCCATATACAAAACGTAAGGGCGACCTATCAGGTCGCCCGCATCACTGACAAACGAAACAAGGGCGGCCACGCGGTCGCTCTTTTCTGTCTGGCGCAAGTTCCGGCAGAAGCGCGCGCCGTACTAATTCCGATTCAACCGAGGATCTAGCGCATCCCGCATGCCATCGCCCAACAAGTTAAAACCAAGCACTGTAATCATGATCGCGATGCCGGGAAAGAAGACGAGGTGTGGCGAGGTGAAGAGATAATTGCGAGATTCGCTCAAGATCTGCCCCCATTCCGGTGTCGGCGGCTGAGCGCCCAAGCCGAGGAAGGACAGCGCCGCCGCATCGAGGATGGCGGTGCCGACCCCTAGTGTGCCTTGTACGATGATTGGTGTGATCGAATTGGGCAGGATGTGTGCCAA
The DNA here is from genome assembly GCA_965223515.1 of Phototrophicaceae bacterium. Classification (GTDB taxonomy): domain Bacteria; phylum Chloroflexota; class Anaerolineae; order Aggregatilineales; family Phototrophicaceae; genus UBA6055. The sequence continues at coordinate 1,331,002 of CBDCWK010000002.1, read as the reverse complement.
GACGATGCGCAGCGGACTAGCGCCAAGCGCCCGTTCCGCCACGACAAATTCTCGCTCCTTGATCGAAAGCACACTAGCGCGTGACAAACGGGCATACTGCGGTATGAACGTGATCGTGATGCCGAGCAAGGCGTTGGTCAAGCCGGGACCTAGGATAGTGACGATAGATATCGCCAGCAGCAGGGCGGGAAAGGCGAGCACGACGTCCATCAGGCGCATGATCACATTGTCCACCCGACCGCCAATGAAGCCTGCTGTAACCCCCAACGCGGTGCCGGCGACTATGGAGAGGCTGATAGTAATAATGCCGACTGAGAGCGAAGTGCGCGTGCCATATATGACGCGGCTGTATAGATCACGGGCATTGAGATCGAGCCCGAGGATGTGCTGTGGATCTTCGCAACCCAGGATAGGAATGCAAGGCTTTTTGCTTGGCAAGCGACCGACTTCGCCCGGGACACCAATCATCGTTTTGATCGGATCGTGCGTGGCGAAGACCGGGGCGGCGATTGCAATGATGAGCAGCGCGCCGATGATCAACATACCGAGCAGTGCCGATGGGCTGCGCCGCAGATTGCGCAGCGCTTCAAGCCACAGGTTGCCGGAACGATAATTCTCCTCGGGCGCTAAGACGGCGGGTTCTGTTTTCGCCATAAAATGTCTTCCATACACCACTAGTTAAAGCGGATGCGCGGATCAAGGAAACCATAAAGGATATCGACCACCATGTTGATCATCACAAAGCCGGCGGCGATCACCACCGTGAAGCCTTGCACAAGGGTGTAATCACGCGAGGTGATGCTATCTACGAGCGTCCGCCCGACGCCAGTCAGGCTGAAGATCGTCTCGGTCAGAACTGCGCCGCTAATAACTAAACCAAAGTTTAGACCGATTACCGTTATGACCGGTAGCATGGCATTTTTCAAGGCATGCTTGCCCACCACCGCCCGCTCACGTAAGCCCTTTGCTCGCGCAGTCCGCACATAATCTTGACTCAACACTTCAAGTACGCTTGAGCGGCTCATGCGCGCGATGATGGCGAGCGGAATAGTGCCGACAGCGACGGCGGGCAAGACTAAGTGACGCAGCGCATCAACCAACAATTCGCCATTCAGCGTGAGGATTGCATTGAGCGTGTTGATGCGCGAGAGGAAGAACAGAATGCCGATAGGTTCTTCGCCTTCACCAACCAAGCCATGCACCAGATAGAAGGGATCAGGAGAGGCTCCGGGCGTCAATCTGCCAGATGGCGGCAAGGAAAATGGCGTATCCTTAAGCAGAACGGCAAATAAATAGGCTAGCATCAGACCCAGCCAAAAGACCGGCATGGACACGCCAATATTCGCGCCGATCATCGTGCCGACATCAAGCGCGGATTTGTGTCGGTAGGCGCTCAGGACGCCCAGCGGAACGCCGAGGCTGATGGCGAATAACAAGGCAAAGAAACCAAGCTCGACCGTGGTCGGCAAGCGCTCCACCAGCAAGTCCATGACTGGTCGATGAAATCGCAGCGACTCTCCGAGGTCGCCTTTAGCGAAGTTGCGAATGTAGATCAGCAGTTGAGCCGGCAGCGGTTGGTCAAGTCCGTTTCGCCGGAAAAATGCGTCACAAATCTCAGGTGTAGCGCGTTCGCCAAGGACGGCCAGGCAGGGATCACCCGGAATGGCGCGGGCAAGTGTAAAAGTCACGAGCAATATCCCGATCAGTACCGGGATAGAATATGTTAGCCTTCTGAGGACGAACTTGAGCATTATGCAGATCCGGTCGCTTGAAGCGCTTCTAGTATAGCGGAAATGCGCCAGGGTACAGGCGGGAGCATCTTAATGCTCAGCCCAGTCGCGCGCCCGTTCGACGGCCTTCTGCCAGCCGAAATAGAGCGAATCGCGTTGATCGGTCGACATGGCCGATTCAAAGCTGCGTTCCAATTGCCACTGCTTGGCGATTTCTGCCTGCGAGCCCCAGAATTCGGTCGCCAGACCAGCCAAGTATGCCGCGCCCAGGGCAGTTGTCTCGGTCACGGCCGGACGCTGCACCGGTACGCCCAGGACATCCGCTTGAAACTGCATCAAAAAGTCATTGACAACCGCGCCACCGTCCACTTTCAGCGTATCGAGCGGCAACCCGGAATCAGCTGACATGGCATCGACCACATCGCGCGTTTGATAGGCGATTGATTCTAGCGTGGCGCGGACGATCTGCGCTCGTCCACTGCCGCGGGTCATGCCGACGATCGTGCCGCGAGCATATTGATCCCAATAGGGCGCTCCCAAGCCGACAAAAGCCGGCACGACATAAACGCCATCGGTGCTCTTGATGCCAGTCGCAATCGCTTCACTTTCGGCGGCGCTGCTGAGCAGTTTCATCTCGTCGCGCAGCCACTGTACGGCGGCGCCGGCCATGAAGATACTGCCCTCTAGCGCATACTGGATCGCACTGTCGCCGACTTGCCAGGCAATTGTAGTCAGGAGATTATTGGCCGACAACTGTGGCGCATCGCCAGTGTTCATCAGCATAAAGCAGCCGGTGCCATAGGTGTTCTTCGCCATGCCGGCTTGATAGGCCGCTTGCCCGAAGGTCGCCGCCTGCTGGTCTCCCGCCATGCCGGCAATCGGTATCGCAGCCCCGAAGAGCTTTGGGTCAGTCTCGCCATAGATCTGACTGCAGGGACGGACATCGGGCAGCATGGCGCGCGGAATATTCAAGCGTTTGAGGATCGCGTCCGACCAATTGCCTTTGTATATGTCAAAAAGCATCGTGCGCGCGGCATTGCTGACATCCGTAATATGCAGAGCGCCGCCGGTTAGCTTCCAGACGAGAAAGCTATCGATGGTACCAAATGCAAGCTCGCCGGCTTCTGCGCGTTCTCGCGCGCCGTCGACATTGTTCAAGAGCCAGGCAACCTTCGTGCCCGAGAAGTAGGCATCGGTGACCAAGCCAGTTTCCCGCAGTATGGTTTGGTCGAATCCCTCCGCCTTGAGCGTGTCACAGACTGCGGAGGTGCGCCGGTCCTGCCAAACGATTGCCTTATGTATCGGCTCGCCGCTGATTCTGTCCCAGATTACAGTGGTTTCTCGCTGATTGCTGATGCCGATGGCTACGATCTCGGCAGGGTCATGCACGATGTCTTGCGCCACCTTGAGCTGCGATGCCCAGATATCCGCGGGATCATGCTCAACCCAACCGGGCTGCGGGTAGATCTGGCGGAATTCGATCTGCGAACTGCGTACGGCGTTGCCAGCGTGATCAAAGAGGATCGCGCGCGAAGATGTTGTGCCTTGGTCGAGCGAAAGGATGTATCTTGCCATAAGCAATCAAACCCTTGACCTTTTCTTGGCCATTTCGTCCGACCATTGTAACGCATACGGACGATTCGGACGCACCATCACTTATTGCGCCGCTCGCCGCGTATCTTGAGCAATAGCCCGATGCCGATGCCCGCCAGCCCACCGGCAAAAGCCCAGGGCGGCAGGCGCTTCAAGACGGCCATAATCATCTCTGGAGGGTAATCAGGGAAAACATGCCCGTGCCGCAGGTCCTTGAATAGCATCAGAGCTGCTGTCGCCAGCGAAGAAAGACCGCCTGTGAGCAAGCCGACCATCGCAGCGAACATCACATTGACCGCTCTGCTCCCAGCACGCGAATGTAGTAGGTTCATTGATGCCGCAGTGGCGGTGAGCAGACCTAGAGCTGCCGCAAGCATGGCATCGTTATCTTCCACGCCCGACCAAACCAGGATGGCGATGCCGACCAAGACCAAGATGCCGCGCCACAGCTTGTTACCGGATCCGACTGAATGCTTCATTGCTTCACTTCAATTGACAATTGACGCAAGATTCTGAATTCGCTTTCGACTTCAAGGTCTCGAATGCTGATCCTCGTCGAAACGGAAAATATGCGCCCTGCAAGGTGGTACTTCGAGCAGCAATCCCTCTCTTAGAAGGGTCTCGCCAGCGTGCCAGAAAAAAGCCTCGGCCAGCAAATCCAGCACGCGCCAGCGACCATTGGCTAAATTCTTCCATTCCGAAATATCGAGAATCGCCCGCGGCCACTCATTGCTAAGATTGACGACGACCAGGCGACGGGTCTGGTCCAGTTCCCATACATACGAAATCAGATTCGCCTGAGTGAAGTCTTCCTCGTGGACCGGTCGTGGCTCAAGCATACGCCCGCAGCCTTTTTGGTAGACCTCGTTGCCTATCTCGTTGAGAAGGCGTCGATAAAAGCGCGCCAGCAGAGGATGGTTTGGCTCGTCCACCTGGCGGTTTATCTGCACCGGCAGCTTGATGCGGCGGCCGCTCAACTGACCCTGATGCAGCAGAACAGCGCCGGGCAGCGTGCAAATCAGCGTTGCCGTGGGCCGCTGCCGATCTTCACCAAAGATCTCCATCGCGCGGCGCTCATCGTGGTTCTCGATGAAGCGGATATTCGAGCGCAAGTAGGCTAGGTCTGCCCGCAAATGTGACTTTATTTCATCAACTTCACTATTGGTGAGCCGATCATATAGGCCCTGGTCGTAGGTATAATCAAAGCCCTGCACCTGCAATTCGTGTTCGAGATCCCAGTACACTTCAGCCATGAAGAGCATTTGCGGATGCGCGGCGCGGACTGCCGGGATTACTTCCCTCCAGTAATCGCGGGCAGGGACGGAACTTGCAGAGCCTCTCCAGGTTTCGGCAAAAACCGTATTCATCGGGAGCATCGCCATGTCACAGCGTACACCGTCGCATTGCTCGCCGATGTCGATCAGAGTATCGATGACCGCCTGCCGCAATCCCGGATGAAAGGCATTGAGTTGGGCGGTGTCTATCCAGGAAGGGAAGTAGGGATCGCGGCCGCGCGCGATTACCGCCTGCTTGCCCGTCACAGTTTCGGCGGCGAAATAATCGGCAGGCTTTCGCTCGGCGTCTTGGCGAGAGCCCTTCATAAAGTATTCAGGGTGTTGGCAAATCCAGTGATGATCGGTGGCGACATGATTCGGCACAAAGTCTAGAATCAGCTTGATGTCATACTGGCTCAGTTGCTGGCGAAAAACTGCCAGCCCGTCACGGCCGCCGATCTCCCGCTCCACCTGATAGTCGTGAATGGCGTAGGCAGATCCGGGCACATCAGCGTCGGTGATATCGGGCAAGACCTGTCGATATTCGTGAAGATAATTGAGCGCGCTCATACGCGTAGCATGGCCGCGATGCCAAACACCCATCAGCCAGATCACGTCAAAGCGCCACGAGGCCAATTCCGCGAGCTCAGTTGATGGTACGTTCGCCAATGTAATTCTGCGTTGATACTTGCTACTCAGCCGACGCAGCCAGACCCAGGTATTGATTTCATAAATGATCGGATGCTCTACCCAACTCGAAGGCGTTTCCTTGGTGATTGTAGCGCGGACGTCTTGCAGAAGGCTCATGGGCAACCAGCGGAAATCCGATGTTTGAGGCTCTCATCAGTTTATCAGCGTAAGTTTGTCAATCCAGTCGGAATCCGCGCTGTGGTGGACGACCCTCACGCTCAGTGAGCAGACTTAAGATGTTGCAGGGTCAAAGCGTAAAAGGCATCGCGCTGTTCGTCGTGCACGGCATGTCCACATTCAAACATCTCCAGCCTGCCATTGCCGACCTTGTCTATGAATCGTTGGCCGTAATGCCGGGGGTTGAGCTTGTCGGCGCTGCCGAGGGCGATGATGAGCGGGCATGTAATATTCTCCGCGGCGCTCAGGCTGACATCCCCGCCGGCATCAATCATGCGCGTCATCGCCCGTACCCAGTCTCTGGTGAATATCGCAGCGTCCGCAATGCCATGAATCTGCTTATCCTCATTGGTGATCCACTGGCCCGGGTACACGCGTTGAAAGACTGGACGCAATTCCGGACCAAAGTTGCCGATCGCGCCGATGGCAATGCAGGATGCGACCCTCGACGCAAACTTGCCCGCCGCGACCAGGGCTACTTCGCCACCATCGGAATAACCGATCAGATGGGCCTTCTCGATGCAGGCGACGTCCATAAAGGCAATGAGGTCGTCACAATCCCGATGATAGAAGTTATCCGGAAAATCGCGCGGCTTTGGGAAAGACTCTCCATATCCGCGCAGGGTCAAGCCGATAACACGGAATCCCTTCCCGTGCAGCCAGTCCATTACATGACCCAAATGGAGGCGCGCCGTGCCCAGCGAACCGTGAGTGAGAATCACCGGGACTTGATCGCTCTCGGGCAGCAGGTCTTCGTAATGCAGCGTGGCGCCTGTCACCAATTTTACATTCGGCATGTCGAGAGCTCCGGAGTGACGTCAGTTAGACCGCAAGCGCCGGCCCCGGTTCAGCTATAGGCGGCGCAGCGACTAGCGCGATATCGAGGATCTCGTCCAAATGTTCGACCAGAACGAAAGTCAGATCGTCGCGTACATCGTCCGGCAAATCGTCGAGATCGTTTTCATTCTTGCGTGGCAGGATGACGGTGTCGACACCCAACCGATGGGCTGCCAGCACTTTGTCTTTGATGCCTCCGACCGGCAGCACTTGGCCGCTGAGCGTCAGCTCGCCGGTCATGGCAACATTGCTTTTGGCGGCGCGTCCCGTGAGCAGTGAGGCCAATGCCGTGGCCATCGTCACACCGGCGCTCGGCCCGTCCTTTGGCACAGCGCCGGCTGGCACATGCAGGTGGATTCCGTAATCGTCATAGAAGGCGGGGTGGACGCCAAGCTGCTCTGCCCTCGACCGTACGAAGCTGTAAGCTATCTTTGCGCTTTCCTGCATCACATCGCCCAGCTGCCCAGTGTACTCAAAGCCTTTGCCGCCTTTCATTTTGGTCGCTTCAATGAATAGCGCGTCTCCGCCGACCGGCGTCCAGGCGAGACCTGTGGCGACCCCCGGGATCTCCGTGCGATCTTGCAGCTCGCTGCGGTGTCCGTAACGCGCTTTGCCCAGCAATTCTTTGACTTCAGCTTCCTTGACACTTAGCTTGTCGACTTTGCCTTCGGCGATCTGCGTCACAAGCTTGCGCGCGGCTTTGCCAATCTCGCGCTCAAGGCCGCGAACGCCGGCTTCGCGCGTGTAATCTTGTATGATCTGCAGCAGCGCCTCATCGGTGAATTCAAGCTCTTCCGGGTGCAATCCGTTTTCGCGCCGCTGGCGCGGCACCAGATACTGCGCCGCGATTGCCAATTTTTCTCGCTCCGTGTAGCCGCTCAGCTGGATGACTTCCATACGGTCGCGCAAGGGACCGGGGATAGTATCGAGCGAATTGGCCGTGGTGATAAACATCGCATCGCTGAGGTCAAAGGCGACGTCAAGATAATGATCGCGGAATTCAGCATTCTGTTCCGGATCGAGAACTTCCAGCAGGGCGGAGCCGGGATCGCCGCGAAAATCGCGCCCGAGCTTGTCGACTTCGTCGAGCATGATCAAGGGATTGCGCGACTTCGCACGCCGGATTGCCTGGATGATCCGCCCGGGCATGGCGCCGATGTATGTACGTCTGAAACCACGAATCTCCGCCTCGTCCCGGATTCCACCGAGGCTCATACGGATGAACTCACGTCCCATTGCACGGGCTATCGACGCGCCGAGCGATGTCTTGCCCACGCCAGGCGGACCGACGAAGAGCAAGATCGCGCCCGAACGATCGCGCCTCACCGCATCAAATCGGTCGCCTTCGGCAAAGTCGGCTTCGCGTTCGGCGCGCAGCTTGCGGACTGCCAGAAATTCGAGGATGCGCTCCTTGACATCAGGCAATCCATAGTGGTCTTCGTCCAGAATCGCTCGCGCATGAGCGATATCAAGTTTGTCTTCAGTTCGCTGGTCCCAAGGCAGGCTGCATATCCAGTCAAGGTAAGTACGGATGACGCCATATTCAGCAGCAGCCACTGACAGCTTGGATAGTCGGCTTAGCTCGCGCTCCGCTTCCTTGCGCGCCTCCTCGGGCATATTGGCTTCTTCTATCAGCCCGCGGAATTTCTCTATCTCCTGCTGGTCGTCATCTTCTTCCAGCTCGCGCTGAATCGCTTTCATTTGCTCGCGCAAATAGTAGTCGCGCTGCGTTTTTTCCATCTCTTGCTGGGCATCTTCCTGGATCTTGCGCCCCAGCGACAGCACGTCATATTCTTTGCTGAGCAGCTTTAAGAGATGGCGAATCTTGTCGCCAGCGTTATCCATCTCCAGCAGACGCTGAGCATCCTCCAGCTCGATGCGGACATAGGTAGCAATGGAATAGACTAACTGCAGCGGATCCTCGACATTTATCGCATTGCTGACCAATTCTTGCGGAATACTCGGCACCAGTTCGGCAAGGGCGCTAAAGCGATCAACCACGCTTCGCACCATCGCTTCCATTTCGATATCATCGACGAATACTACTTCATCTTCCGGAATCCGGGTGACACGCGCCTTGAGATATGGTGAGGTCTCGACGAATTCGTCGATTCTGATCCGCTGAAGACCTTGGATCAAGAGTCGAACGGTTCCGTCCGGAGTGCGGAAAAGGCGGTGAATCGCCGCGAGCGTACCGATCATCTGTACTTGATCTGGACCGGGCGTACCCAGACTAGGATCTTTGGACGCGACCAAACCTACCATGCGGCTGCCGGCAACGACATCATCCACCAATTGAATGCTGCGCTCCTGGCCTACTGTCAACGGGATCGCAGTTTGCGGATAGACGACCAGCCCTCGTAGGGGCAGGATCGGTATCTCTTCAGGCAGGTCTATCGCTGTGCCTTCGTCTTCCAGTTCATCGTTTAGCACGATGTCAACCTTCGTCGGGGGCGCTTCCAGTTCGCTAAACATTACTTCCCAGTAAGTCATCAATGTCGGTCCTTGTCAGTCCAGTGCGGAGCATGGATTGGTACCATAGTAATCGCGCCTACACGCCGCATTACATCTCCATAGGTCGTTTGGTTTCCCGCAGGTCGGTCGCGGCTTGGCTCACCTTTACTTTACATACAGACGCATGAAATTGGTATCAGCGTTCGCCCTGCGCCAAAAATATTGATAAGTTTCTAAGACTTTGGGCAGCCTTCACTCTGTACACGTCAAATGCACCGGCATACAGTTTGCTGCTTTTTACAGCTTGAATACAATGAATACACAGTAAACTGCCGGTTGTGCAGGAAGACGATGTCATGAGCGAGAATATTGGCAGACCCCGCAAACGCAAGGCCAAGGGAGCCCGCGACCGCAATTTGGCGCGGCAGCAGCGGCGGCTCGCCATGATGGAAGGTCGATTGAATGGCGGAAATGACCATGCCTTCTTCCGCAAACACTTTCCATCTTACGATGAAAGCAAGATCAGCCATCGTGCCTTGGCTTGGCTGTTCTCCAGCCGTTCGCCTGTCGCCAAGCTGACGACGGTCGTAACCATTTCAGTATTAGTGTTTTTCATCGGAAGTTATGTGCTTGCTGAACGGATATTCCCTAATGTCTACGCGATGGGACTGCCAGTAGGTGAGTTAGCGTCGAGCGAGGCAGAAGCGCTAATCAGCCAGCACTGGAATTCCAACCTCACTATCGATATCCGTGTTGATGGCGAGCACGTAGATTGGGCGAGCCCCGATGAGCTGGGACTATCAGTTGATGCCACAGCGATGGCGCACGGCGCCAAGGCTGCAGGCGTGGCTGGAATTCCTTTTGGCTTCAACGTGGCGCCGATAGTATCGGTTTCCCATAGCCGTGCGCAGACCCTGCTGCTTGACTTAACCGAGTCCATCTACGTTCAGCAATATGAAGCTGGCTACAAGTGGTCGGGCGGGCGCTTGATTACTGTTCCGGGCCGGCGCGGGAGGCATCTGGACATAAAGCAGAGTCTGGAAAGATTGAAAGAAACGGCTGGCGATGTCGTCACTGAGGGTCGCTTTGAATTGCAGACGATACCGCTCAACCCGACAGTATTAGATAGCGCGCCTTTCCTCGACGAGGCTCTCGTTTTTCTGAATAAAGGGATTCGCTTGAGCGGTTACGATCCTTTCAGGGATGAGACAATTTCATTCAGCGTCAACCAGCAGTTGGCTGCCGAATGGCTGACGGCGGGCGAAAACGGCCTTTCCGTTCGTGCTGACTCGTTTGGCGAATTTATAGAAGACGAGAACCAGAAGTTGGTGAAGGGCGGACGCTATATCGACAGACTGCTCGCCACCGAAGTGTTGCAAGAAGCACTAATCGACGGTAGCCCCGATGTAGTCTTGCGTCTGAATTACCTGCCCGAAGAATATACTATCGTGCGTAAAGACACCGGATACCGCATCGGCCGCAAGCGTGGCATACCGTACGAACTCATTCGCGACGCCAACCCAACGGTAAACTGGAGCAGTCTGGTTGTTGGCCAAACGGTGCAGATTCCATCCCGCGATGTCATGATTCCCGAAGATCCGGTGCCACATAAGCGAATTATTGTCGACCTTGATTCACAGTGGCTGGTCGGCTTCGAAAACAAGGAATTGATCTTTGACTGGGGAATTTCGTCCGGGCGAGAAGAAGCGCCGACCTATCCGGGTATCTTTCAGATTTTGACGCACGACGAGAAGGCGTTTGGCGGCAGCTTCGCGCTTTGTAATGAAGCGGGCACCAATTGCAATCAATGGGAAATGGCTTGGTTTATGGGTATCTATGAAGTTGTACCCGGTTTGATGAATGGATTTCATGGTGCGGTGCTCCTGCCAAATGGCGGCTATCTGGGCGGTGGCGGCGTATATGAGCCCACGACCTTCGGCTGCATTATGTCGGTGGACAAGTGGGCGAGAGACCTTTATGAATGGGCAGAAACTGGCACCATGGTCGAAATCATCTCCGACGAATTTGCTGCGGAAAGCGAGCTGGCCATTTACGCCAGAGAATACATCAACACTATTGACACCAATTACCGCCCGATTTCCGCCTAAGCAGCGGCTAGCATTATTGGCAACCCGTCTGCCAGAGAATGTCTTCTTGTAGCTTGACATTGTCAAGTCGACCTACTACCTTTTGCCTGGTTGCTGCGGCAACCCAAATCAGTCATTTCATGCAACTGTATTTAATGGCAAAGTGCCCGCGCAAGTGGGCATTTTGTTTTGCCCAGCCTCAGGTAAAATCTCTAACCGTTCAAGAAGCAAAATAAGGCACGATATGAGCAAACCATATGGTACCTGGAATAGCCCGATAGATGGCGCGTCTATTGCAAGCGGCGTTAGCCTACGCGATGTCCAGTGGAATTATGCTGGCGATACATTGGTCTGGTGGGAAAGCCGCGGCAGGATGGGCGTTCTGCAGGCGCAAACAGGTGTACATGCGGCGCGCGATCTTACTGACAGGCGGCTCAATGTGGCAGGACGGGTTGGCTATGGCGGCGGCGCTTTTACCCTGAGCGCTGGCAAGGTTTTCTTCGCGGCCAATGGCAGGCTCTATAGTCAGCCGCTCGCTGGTGGAGAGGCTTGCGCGATTACGCCCGAATTCGGCAGCTACGCTTCGCCGGCTGTTTCAGCTGATGGCCGTTGGGTTGTCTTTGTACATAGCTACGACCAGCTTGATGGGCTGGCGTTGGTGGATGCCGACGGCGAAGATTTCCCGCGCAAACTGGCGTATGGCACTGACTTTGTCATGCAACCGAGCTGGCACCCGTCTGGCGAGTACATCGCCTTTGTGGCTTGGAATCATCCGCAGATGCCGTGGAATGGCAGCGAGTTGCGCCTTATCAAGTTGGCGGCCGACGCGTCTGGCGTCCCCTACGTACAAGACATCGTTACCTTAATTGGAGATAGGGAAACTGCAGTTTTCCAGCCGGAGTTTTCGCCCGACGGGCGATATCTGTCCTACATCAGCGATGCGACCGGCTGGGGACAGATCTACCTGTACAACCTGGAGCGGCAAGAACATCGGCAGTTGACAACTTTTGAAGCTGAGCACGGAACGCCAGCATGGGCGCAAGGTATGCGCACCTACGGCTGGAACGGCGACAGCCGGTCACTCGTCTATCTCGAGAACGATCGTGGATTCTGCACGCTGAAGCACTATTTCCTTGATACTGCTGAAAGCGTTAGCGTGGCCCAGGTTGAGGATTACACAGAGTTTGAACAGGTCACTATTTTGCGGAATGGAGGCGCCATAGCCGCGATCGCGTCATCGTCACTGATCCCTCCACGTGTGATCTCTGTCAATACCGAGGGCGCTATATTAATACATCGGCGACGAGGCGCGGAAAACTTGCCCACTGATCAATTGTCGGACGCCCAGGCTATCACTTGGACCTGCGACGATGGCGAGGAAGCACACGGTCTCTTTTATCCACCAGTGCTGCAAGACGAAATGCCTGCTGGAAAACCACCTGTGATTGTCAATGTGCACGGTGGTCCCACCTCGCAACGCCGCGCCGGTTTTTACAGTGAAGTACAATTCTTTACGACTCGGGGCTATGCCGTATTGCAAGTCAACCACCGGGGAAGCACCGGTTACGGCAAAGCCTATATGGACCGGCACCGCGGCAATTGGGGCACTTACGATGTGACTGATTCCATCGCCGGCGTCAAGCATCTGGCAGGTGAAGGACTGGTTGATGATGCAAAGGCGGTCATCATGGGTGGTAGCGCCGGTGGCTTCACGGTTCTGCAATCCCTGGTTAACTATCCTGGCTTCTACCGCGCGGGGATTTGCTCATACGGGGTTTCGAATCAATTCGGCTTGTTGATGGACACCCACAAGTTTGAAGAGCGCTACACGTTTTGGCTGTTGGGCGAGCTGCCGGAAGCCGCTGAAGTGTATCGGGAGCGCTCGCCAGTCTTCCACGCGGACAAGATTGTCGATCCCATCATCGTATTCCAGGGCACCGATGACGTCGTCGTTCCTCAAGATCAATCCGATAGCATCGTCGCGTCACTGAAACGCCGAGGCGTCCCGCACGAGTATCATTTGTTTGAAGGCGAAGGCCACGGCTGGCGAATGCCGGAGACTGTCGAAACTTACTACAACAAGATCGAACGCTTTCTGCTACAGCACGTCATATACGCCTGATCGCAGGCTTTGCTTTTCTAACCAGCAGGCTAGAGGCGCTTTCCTGACGCGTTGCGGCTAGAGGAAGAATTAAATGCTTTATCAAGTTGCACTGCTTCTCGTTGGTTTGGTCGGACTGTTCTACGGCGGCAATTGGCTGGTACGCGGAGCCTCGAACCTGGCGCTGTCGATGGCGTCTCTCTCCTCATCATCGCTCTGACATTTGTCGCCATCGGCACTTCCATGCCGAGCTGCTGGTGAGTGTGCAAGCGGCGATGGCGGGAAAGAGCGATTTGGCGATAGGCAATGTCATCGGCTCAAATATCGCCAATCTGCTCCTGATACTGGGCGTAACTGCCTTCCTCATCCCATTCGAGTGGAGCGCGGCGAGGTGCATTTTGAATTCATCGTCATGATCGCCTTTGCCGTTCTGCTGATTCCTTTCATGCGCCATCGCCGGCTCGGTCGACGGCAATCGGCGGTTTTCCTGGGCGCCTACATGGCCTTCGTGATCTACAGCATCGCAGCCGGCAGCGCCGCTCCTCTTGCCGATCTGCTACAATAACAATATGGGACAAGATGTTGGCTGCGGCCATTAGCGGTATTTGCCGCATAGTTGGACTCTGTAATCATGGATCTTTTGCCACCGGTTGAGCGATACACCAGCAGCAGCGGCGTCGATATTTATCGTCTTCCGATGGTGCTTTTTCCCAACAACTTCACGGGCCATGCCTTTGTTTTGGATGGCGCGGGACCGTTGACGCTGGTAGATACCGGTTCGGGTATGGGACGTAGCAACGATGATCTGCTGGATGGCTTCAGGCAGATCGGCGAGCGTTTCGGCAAGGCAATCAGTCTGCCGGATATTGAGCGCATTGTCATCACACATGGGCATATCGATCACTTTGGCGGCTTGGCTTTTGTCAAGGCGCAGAGCGGTGCTACGGTCGGCATTCACGAGTTGGATCGGCGGGTGTTGACGAATTACGAAGAGCGTGTGGTTGTGGCGACAAAAGCGCTTGGCATCTATTTTGATCGGGCTGGCATACCGGCTTCACGGCGTGAAACGCTTTTCTCGATGTATGGTTTCGCCAAGAAACACGTCGCCTCCATTGATGTTAGTTTCAGCATCGCGGACGAACAGATCATCGATGGCATGGAGTTCATTCATACGCCCGGCCATTGCCCGGGTCAAGTTTGCATTCGCCTGGGCGATGTCCTGCTCAGCGCCGACCATGTGCTTTCGCGGACGACGCCGCATCAGTCGCCGGAGAGCATTACGCATTACATGGGCTTGGATCATTATGCGGATTCGCTGCGCAAGCTATTGCGGTACGATGGCATCCGCCTCGCGCTGGGCAGCCACGAAGACGAGATTTATGATCTACATGGACGCATCAATGCGATACGCGCCAGCCACAATCGCAAATTGGATCGCATACGTAAAATTATGCGCGATCGTGGTTCGCCCATGACCATCGCTGAAATCTCGAAGGCGATGTACCCCGATGTCGAAGGCTACCATATCCTGCTGGCGATCGAAGAAGCCGGTGCCCATATTGAGTATCTCTATCAACATGGACATCTAACCATCGCTAACTTGAAGCAATTCGAAGCTGAGCCCAATCCTGCAATCTTGTACGAATTGCATGATTGAGAATCAAGCTGTGCAGAGAACTTATTGACCGGCCGAGACTTTGAATAGTACACTTGAGTCTAAACGTCAGACCTAAGTTTTGCCGTCGCTGACGGATTGAGCGAGGAGAACACGGAATGGTGGACGATAAACAAAAGAATGACCGGAGCGTCGCCGGCGAGACCTATGAATTGGCTGGGCTATTTGCTCGCCTGATGGCGAGTATTCTCGACGGATTTCTGCTCGTTGTGATAATTGTGTTATTGCTCATAGTTGCAACAAATTTAGGGGGCGGTGATTCAGCGCAGCTTACGCAGCTCATTGGATTGGCAGTGCCGGTTGGCTACAACTGGTATTTCTGGACGCGCCGCAAGGGGCAAACGCCGGGCAAGTTCGCGCTCGGTATCCGCGTTATCAAGGCAGATGGTACGCCGATAAGCGATACGGATGCTGTGATTCGTGCAGTCGGCTATCAAGTCAGTACCGTTCTATGTGGACTGGGCTATATCTGGGCGATTATCGACAAAAACAATCAAACTTGGCATGACAAACTCGCTCGCACCTACGTCGTGCGAAAGAACGACCAGCGACATACGGTCGAAATATAGGACTGGACGGGATCTCACCTGGGTCGCGTCGCACTCTCTCCGACGCTTGATTATATCTTCTTCACGCCACTGTGATTCATTTTTGACCCCAAAATGACCAAATTAGGGCAGCGCTTAGGCATCCCGCGATTCAAAGCTGATGAGCACTATCGAGCGGGCTTGGCGGCCTTTGCTGCGCGGGACTTGATCACAGCAATAGCTGAGATGAAAGCTGCGATTGATTTGCTGCCGAACCATGCTGAATATCATGCAGCTCTCGGCTTTCTCTTGTTAGAAGACAAGCAGAGAGCGAAGGCAAGCGAATCGTTTGAGCAGTCGATTACGCTGAATCCATATGAAATGCTGGCGAATTATGGGAAAGGCATGATAGCCTATCGCGCCAAAAAATGGAAAGCAGCGAATGATTATTTTGCCAATGCGCTGGTTGCCCAGCCGAATCGTTCAGAGATTCAATATTATATGGCGATGGTTAAGCATCGCTTGGGGCAGAACCGCGAGGCGCTTAACTGGATGAGGTCCGCAGCGGCTGGTTTCGCCACAGCTAAAGACAGACGCGAAAGCCACTGCAGCGCCTGGATGCGCGAATTTGAAAAGCTGCATGCGGAGCATTAGCGGCGGCTGTCGTGTTCGACACCCATCCCTCTGAATTTTCATGTTCACTCTGCCAGGACCTAGTTCGATCCCGAAATGAGCGAAATCGTGGCTGACGACGATTCCTTTCCCTCCTCTGCTTCAGACGCTAGTCACGGTGTTTGGCAGGCGACTGTTCTGTTTGCCACGATTGCCGTGATGATGGTATTGCTTGCGCGTGGCGCGTCGCCCTCTGAGTCGCTACGGTTAGCACAAGGCGGTTTGTCGGAGCATTGGTGGAACGACCGCGTTTTCTACGAGGTTTTCATTCGCAGCTTTCAAGACAGCGATGGCGATGGCATCGGCGATATTCAAGGCTTGATTGACCGACTTGACTACCTGAATGACGGCGATCCCCAATCCAGCGATGATCTTGGCATCACGGGCCTTTGGCTGATGCCGCCGGCGCAAGCGCATAGCTATCATGGCTACGATGTTATCGACTACTACGCGATTGAATCCGATTACGGCAACATCGAGGATATGCGGCGCCTGATCGCCGCGGCAAATCAGCGTGGCATCGCCGTCATTATCGATATGGTGGTCAACCATTCATCGAGTCGACATCCCTGGTTCGTGGCTTCTAGTTTGCGCGAGCAACCGTATGAAGCTTGGTATATCTGGAAGGATGATGATCCAGGTTACCAGGGTCCCTGGGGTGCGCCTGCCTGGCACCGAGCGGGCGGGCGCTACTACTACGGTGTTTTCAGGGATGGCATGCCCGACTTCAATTATTTCAACCCCGCTGTTACCCAAGAAATGTACGATGTTGCGACGTTTTGGCTGCAGGACATCGGCGTCGATGGCTTCCGTCTCGATGCGATCAAGCACATTATCGAAGTGGGCGAGCAGCAAGAAAACAGGCCCGAGGGCAGGCAATGGCTCAGCGGCTACGAAGCCCACTTGGAGTCAGTCAAACCCAACAGCTTCACGGTTGGCGAGATATTCAACGGTCCTGCGTTCGTCGTTTCGCGATATGTCGCGGAAAAGGCTATTGATGTCGGATTCGATTTCAATTTGGCGGATGAAATGATTTCCGCGGCACAACGCGGTTCCAACCGTGAAATCGGCCGCGCTCACCGCACCGCAATGCGTGATTATCCCTCGAATCAATTCGCCACCTTCTTGACCAATCATGATCAAGATCGGCTGGCGAATCGGCTATTAGATGATACGGGCCGGAACAAGGTGGCTGCTTCGCTGCTTTTGACCGGTCCTGGTGTGCCATTCTTGTACTACGGTGAAGAGATCGGTATGACGGGCACCAAACCGGACGAACGTCTTCGCACACCGATGCACTGGGATGATTCGCGTTTTGCCGGATTTACCGTCGGCGAAGCAGTCTGGGAACCGCTGCAAGATGAGGAAAACGTCGTTAAGGCAAACGTTGCGAATCAGGCCTCCGATCCCGATTCGCTGCTGTGCCACTACCGCAGATTGATTCACCTGCGCAACAGCAATTCCGCCTTGCGCCACGGTGGATTGACCGCTGTGGATAGCTCAACGCGCGGCATCTATGCCTTCCTCCGCCATGACGCCGAGCAATCCCTGCTGGTGATTATCAATCTCGATGTCGTGCCGGCTGCTGGATTCACGTTGGCGGTTGAGGAGAGCAACTTGGATTTGTCGGCGCCGGTCCTAATCTATGGGGAAGGCGATATTGCTGCACCCGTGATCAACGATGAAGGCGGCTTTGACAACTACGAGCCAGTTCCCTTTATTGCGCCACATGAATTGATCGTGATTCAGTTTTGAATCTGAGCTGCTCTGACGAGTTATGGGGTCGGTCGTATCAGCAGCGCTCCGGCCTGAACAATTGCGTCGCGGCGGCAGGGCAACTACAATCCCAAGATATCTCCTGCGATGTTTAAGTGGTGGCATTTTTGGAAAATATAGTTGGTGAGTTATCGGCATTGGGCGCCGCGCTCTGTTTTGGCGTGGCGTCCACCACTTTTACGCTAGCCGGCCGCAAGTTCGGCGCCAGCTTCTCGATGGCGCTGAGCCTATTTATTTCGCTGTTCTTCCTGCTGCCCTTGCATCAGGTGATGCAAGGCGAAGTATTTCCGGTAGCCGCCTCGTCACAGAAATGGCTGGTTCTGGGCTTATCAAGCTTGGCGGGTTTTGTCATTTCTTCGATCTTTCTCTTGCGCGCATTTCAATACATTGGTCCGCGCCTGTCGATGCTGATGGGTTCGACCACACCAATCTTCGCCGCGCTGATGGCTTTGATCTTTCGAGGGCAGGGTTTACCGGCTCATGCCGTGATCGGCATTGTGTTGGTAACCGGAGGCGTTTTCTGGGTTATATCCGAAAATGGTATTCACAGCATCGAAAAGGATAATGCCGACTTTAGCAAGGGCCTGCTGATGGCGATAGCCGCGGCGATCGGGCAGGGCGCATCGTTTGTGCTGATGTCAGAAGGCGTGGCTGACGGTTTCTCGGCGATGAGCGCAGGTGTCATTCGCACTGTCGTCGGCGTCGTCTTGCTTTGGGCATTCATCGCGCTTCGAGGCAAGCTGCGCCTCAATTTGGAACTTATCTTCGCATCGCCGCGCGCCCTGGCTTGGCTCATATTGGCTTCCGTGTCGGGTCCGGTTGTCGGCACAACATTGGTTCTCGTATCGCTGCAATTTACCAGTGTTGGCATTTCGTCGACCTTGACCGGAACGACGCCTATTTTCTTGATTCCAATCGCCTATCTGGTATTCGGCGAGCGGGTTACGGCTCGCGCGATAATAGGCACGATGGTCGCGATAGCGGGTGTTGCCGTGCTCTTTGCTGCTTGAGGCAAGTGCGATGGGCGCCTATATCGGTGAATTCGCGGCGCTGCCGGCAAATTCGACACTGGGTATCGCGCTTGCTATCTTCGGCATCGTCTCGGTGGTCGCCGAGCGCGGTCCAGTTGTAGGTGTGTTGGCAGGAATCACGGCGCCGATTTTCCAACACCGGTCAAAAGGGCTATAATAGTCGCTGCATACGAAAGACAATATAAAGGTCTAAGCAATGACCGACTTCAGCATCCGTCCATTGGAGCGCTCCGACCGTGAATGGGTTGCGCACTTCCTTGATGATCGCTGGGGCACAACACAGATTGTGTCGCGCGGCAAGTCAGTCTACGGTCACCTTTTGCCAGGCTTCATGGCGGTGCGGACCTGCAATCTGCCTGAGAATGAAGATGCAGAAGATGTAGATGAAACAGTTGAGCCGGCCACGATAGAAAACATCGGCTTGGTAACCGTGCACATTGGCGACAAGGAATGCGAAATCTCGACGCTCAACAGTTTGACGGAAACTGAGGGTGTCGGTACGGCGCTGGTAGAAGCGGTGGAGAGTTGGGCGCGGGAGGCTGCTTTCGAGCGCTTATGGCTGGTGACCACCAACGACAACCTGGAAGCCCTGAAATTCTGGCAAAGACGTGGCTATGAACTGGTCACCGTCCATCGCAACGCCATTGCCGGCGCTCGGCGCATCAAGCCACAGATTCCAATCACCGGCTTACACGGCATAACAATTCGGGACGAAATCGAGCTTGAGAAACGGCTCTAGCCGTTGCCGGCGTTCCCGATTCTCCTTGCAGATTTCAATTCGTCATTTTGCCTTGTCGCTGCCCGGTTCAGTGGCGCGCTGGCGCGTCGCACGATAATCTCGCCATAAATTTTCGCCAATGACGAGCAGAACACCAAGTACGATGGCATGGTCGGCCAGATTAGACACATTGGAAATCAAGTTTGGAATCTGATAGTGGATGAAATCGATAACGTGTCCATATTGCAGGCGGTTGAGTACATTGCCTAGCGCGCCGCCGATGACAAGCCCGATGGCGATGGGCGCGAAGCGGGCATCTGCCGGCGCCTCGCGGAAATACCAAAGCATGCCCGCGATGATTAGCAGCGCCACGAGTAGGAAGACATCGCCTGCCATCGGAAATATGCCAAACGCGGCGCCAGTATTGCTGCTGCGCGTGAATTGGATGAGCGGCGCAAGCGGCGGGATTGGCTGAACACTTTCGTACAATTCCAGGTGGGACAAAACCCAAAGTTTGCTGACTTGATCGGCCAGGACAGTCAGCAACAGTGAGCAACTAAGAATGATCCACTTCCCCATTTGGCGCTCCAGCGGGTGCAGAAACACGCGAATCTATTGTAGCAGAAAGTCTCCACTCTCGATTCGCACGCTGATCGTCCGGCTGGTCCTATGTCCTTGTTGCATCGCTTTCGCGCCAGGCAAACTATGAGCGACTTCAGTCAGTGGAATCTGCGTGAGCAGAAGGCGCTGTACTATGAGGTGGCTGCCGAAATCTTGCCCCAGTGGGGCTTGAGTGTGGAAAGCATCGCCTGGCTAAGCTATACCACGAACGCTGTCTTCCTCGTGCAGTTGGGGGATGGCGAGTTCGTCTTGCGCTTGAATTCGGCCGAACGTGTTGAAGAGGCGATTTTGCGCTCCGAATTGGAGTGGCTCTGCGCGATACGTCAGAAGACCAATCTACTGGCTCCATTGAGCGTCTCCTTTTCAGTAGATGGGGTGGAGCGTAAGTATGCGATGTCTTCACATACCTTGCTCTCGCCGCCGCACATCGTCTATGGCACCCTGTTCGAGCGAATCGCGGGCGAGCCAAAGTCGGCGACAGACTTGCTCGCAGATGACGTCTACCAGGTCGGATGTTATCTTGGTAGATTGCATCGGGATGCGCAGTTTTATCCACCTACCGGATTCGACCGCCCTCGCCTCGATTGGGAGGGCTTGTTTGGCGCAGATTCGCCTTACTGGTCAGAGGGCGAGCGGCATGTTCTTGAGTCCGCGCAGCACGAGATCTTCAGCGCAGTCGCGCAGCGGGTCCGCGAGGTAATGGCTCGCCTGGATAGCGAAGCCGATTCCTTCGGCTTGATCCACGCCGACCTGCTGGCGAAAAATGTCTTGTTTCATGGCTCAACGATTGCCGCCGTCGACTTCGAATTCTGCAGTTGGGGATATTTTCTATATGACCTGGCGCCGCTCCTCTGGCAACTGAAAGGTGACCGTGCTGCCGAGTATGCTCAACTTGAGGCGGCGCTGTGGTCCGGTTATGCCTCGGTAAGGACAGCTTCGTCTGCGCAGCGCCAATCGCTCGAAGCTTTCATCGCCGCCCGTCAACTGGCATCTTGCCGCTGGCTGCTGCAAAATCTGCATCATCCTAATGTGAGAATAGCGGCGCCTGCATTGCTAAGGGAACGCACCGCGGAGCTAGAAGGCTTTCTAAGCAGTGGGATGCTACGGCGGGAATCATCGACCCTATGACCATTGATTATCTATTGGAACGACAATGCTGACAAAATCGAAGCTGCTCAATCCCGATGCGTACAAGCTTTATCTGCTGATGACGGCCGTGCAGTCCATCGCCCTGACCACAGTATTTACGATCAATATGGTCTATCAAGTTCAGCAGGTCGGCTTGAATGCTCTACAGCTGGTCTTGGTCGGCACGACTCTGGAGCTGACCGCCTTTCTAATGGAGATTCCAACAGGCGTCGTCGCCGATGTTTATAGCCGCCGCCTTTCGGTCATCATCGGCTTCTTTTTACTTGGCATAGGCTTTATCGTGGAGGGCAGCCTTCCGCTTTTCGAAGTGCTGCTGATTGCGCAGGTCATCATGGGCTTGGGTTATACCTTCCTCAGCGGCGCGACTTCAGCCTGGATCGTCGACGAGGTTGGCCAAGTGCGAGCGGCTGACGCTTTCTTGCGCGCATCGCAAGTGGCGCAAGTGACAAGTTTCCTGGCGATTTTCGGCAGCGTTGCCTTGGCGAGCCATAGCCTGCAAACTGCCATTATTGCGGGAGGTGTTATGCTCATATTGCTGGCGGGCCTGCTCGCTTTGGTTATGCCGGAAGCGGGCTTTCAGCGGCGCCCGGCAAGTGAACGTGAGTCGTGGCGTACGCTCTTTTCAACCTTGCGCGGAGGCGCAAACTTGATTCGCGCGCGTCAAATTCTGATCTTGATTATGCTGGCAACGGTGATTCATGGTGCTTTCAGTGAGGGCTTCGACCGCTTGTCGACCGCACACATCCTCGAGAATTTTACGCTACCATCATTAGGGCAATTGAACGAAATTGTCTGGTTTGGTATCATCAGTGCGGTCTCAATGCCGCTCACGCTTGGCGCTTCAGAAATACTGAGGCGGCGCCTTGACCTGACCAACGGACGATTAGTGGCGGCGACGCTCGCGGTCGTCTATATCGTAATGATCGGTAGCGTCTTGCTATTCACGCTAGGCGGAAGTTTCGCGCTGATTCTGCTGGGATTCTGGCTGACACAAGCGGCGCGGCAAATCCGCAATCCGCTGATGGAAGCCTGGATAAACCAACATACCGAATCGGATGTACGCGCCACGGTTCTGTCGATTCAAGGGCAAGCGGATGCCTTCGGCCAGATCGCGGGTGGTCCGGCTGTCGGGGCTATCGGCTTGATTTCGTCAGTGCGAATGGCGATATCTATCTCGGCGCTAATGTTAATGCCGATCTTGCTTGTCTTCCGGCGCACGCTACGGCATGAAACCATATTCGAGCGGAAAACGAGCTAGAAGAGATTCGCGTCCGCCGACGTCATTTTCGCAATATCCGGCAAAAAGCTGTAGAATGAAATTCTGTTCATAGAAGGAGAGACGGACAATAGATGAATCCCCATCTCATGCTGGAAGAACTGAAGAATTTCGATACACCATCGATTACTAACGTAGTCGCCACGTACCCGGATTCACCGCTTTGCCTCGGGCTGTACAATCCCTGGAGCGAAAACTGGTACACCGATCAGACAATTCGCTGCATGTATCCGGAATTAGGCCGCCGCGTGGGCTACGCTGTGACCTGCGTCTATGGTCTACCTGACCCAAATTACTCTCGCCTTAGTTTCGTCGATGTGCTGGAAGCTATGGAGGCGTCGCCGCAGCCGACCGTTCTAGTCATTCAGCAGAAGTTCCCACCGGAAATCGCGGGTAAAGTGGGCTTGGCCGGCGGCAATATGGTCTCGGCAATGAAGGCGATGGGCTGTGTCGGCTTGCTGTCTAACGGACCCTCGCGTGACTTGGACGAAATCCGAGAAATGGACTTCCAATATATGCTTAGCGGCGTGACCGCAGGCCATGGCGCGATGGCTGTGCAAGCCGTCAATGTACCGGTCTCCGTTGGTGGCATGGATGTGGCGCCCGGCGAGCTAATCCATATGGACGAAAACGGCGCCTGCAAATTCCCGGCCGATCAGCTGGAAGCAGTGCTTACGAATGTACGCGCTTTACAGAAAGAAGAAGCCGAACGCATGCAGGCGCTGCAGAAGGCCAAGTCCGCCGCTGAGATCCGCGCGATATTTAGCGGGCATAGCTACGGCGATGACGATGGCGAGTAGCAACCATATCATTTTACCTGCTCTCGCAAGTCCCTTCATCCAGCGCCGAATCAGATGACAAGACTTTTATTCGGTCGGCAGGACAATATACCGGCAACCTGCTTGCGGCGCAGATTCCAACTCGACAGGCCTCCGGTGAAGACAAGCTGCAGCTATCACTGAATCTTAAACGAGGCAATCAGTGGTGATCGACAAACGGTTTCTCATCACGGGCGCTACAAACGGCATCGGCAAACAGGCGGCGCTTGAATTGGCGAAAACAGGCGCAGCGATTGTCATCGTCGGTCGCGACGAAATCAAGACGCGCAAGGTCAGCATTGACCTCAAGAATTTGAGCGGCAATTCGAACATAGATTTGCTCATTGCCGATCTTTCGTCGATGGCGGAAATCCGCCGCATCGCTGAAGAATACCGTGAGAAATATGGCCGACTGGATGTATTGCTGAACAATGCCGGTGCCATGTATTCTTGCTATCAGGCATCAGCTGATGGCTACGAGATGACCTTCGCGCTCAATCACTTCAGCTACTATTTGCTCACCAACTTGCTGCTCGATATCATTCGGCTGACCGCGCAGGAACATGGCGAAGCGCGCATCATCAACGTCTCGTCGGGCTTGCACAAGCATGGAGCGCTCAACAAGGGCATATGGCTTGATGATCTGCGCGGCGAAAGTGGTTTTCGGGGTATTGGCGGATTCGTCAGTTACAGCGCCAGCAAATTGGCGAATGTTCTCTTTACTTATGAGCTGGCGCATAGGCTGGAAGACACAGGCGTCACGGTGAATACGCTGCATCCCGGCTTCGTCAACACCGGCTTTGGCCACAACGTGACAGGGGTCGCGGGTTTGTCAGTCAAGCTTCTGCAGAAGCTATTTGCGCGGACGCCGCGGAAAGGCGCTGAGACGCTTGTTTACCTCGCGTCATCGCCAGATGTCGCCGGGATCACTGGCAAGTATTGGCAAGACAAGAAGCAGGTGGCTTCGAGCGAGATATCGTACAATCGCGAGCAGCAACAGAAATTGTGGGAGTTCAGCGCGGCGGCCACCGGTGTCGGATAGCTTGGTTTCAGGGCAGGTGGGCCGGCAGCCCGAAACCAGATTCCGCCTCGACGAAGTCAAGAATCGCCACCACCGCGTCAAGATTCAATTGACCTTATAAGTGCGGAAACACCCGCTCTTTTGATGTCGCTTCTGAGGCTGCCGTAGTGGGATGCGACGGTCCCTCCCAGAACAATTCCGCCTCGAGTTTCTCGTCGTCGATGCAAAGCAGCTGCAAATCAGGCTGGCCTCGGTAGAAATCGTTCGCCACACTCAATATCTGGTTACGACCGGAACAATGGATGAAACCATGCTTTGCCAGCGAGGGGACGCTATAGCAGCCTCGCTTCTGTGCATCGTCCCACACAGCGCGGCTCGTGATGTGATAAATCATGCAAGCGCCTGCTGCAAGTCGGCAATCAAATCAGCCGGATGCTCCAGACCAATCGACACCCGCAGCAAATCCGAAGGAGTGTTTGAGCTTTCTTCGATGGACTCGCGGTGTTCGATCAAGCTGTGAGTACCGCCGAAGCTGGTCGCGCTTGTGAATAGCTTGAGCCGGTTGACGAGCGCAATTGCGGCCTGCCGGCCGCCTTTGACCTGAATTGACATCAAGCCACTGCCAACGCTCATCTGCCTTAGCGCCAGCTCATATTGCGGGTGGCTGGGATGATGGGGATAGAGGACGCGCTTGATCTTGGGATGCTCGGCCAGGAAACAGGCGACTTGCAGCGCATTTTCACTGTGAGCGCGGACGCGATAGGAAAGGCTCTGCAGGCCGCGGGCGGCCAGCCAGCTATTCATTGGCGACAAGACACCCCCGCCGATCCTTACCAACCGCATGACGCGATCGGCAAGTTCGCCCTCTTCGGCAAAGATGATGACACCGCCCAAGACATCGTGGTGACCGCCGACATACTTGGTTAAAGAAATAACTACGATATCGGCGCCCAGCGCAATTGGATTCTGCGCCACCGGCGTGGCTACGGTGTTATCCGCCAGCAGCATAGCACCACTTTCATGCGCAATGTTAGCGATCGCTGCGATGTCCGCCAGCCTGATCATCGGATTAGTGGGGGATTCCAATATAACTAATCTGGTCTCCGGCCGTATGGCGGCACGTACCGCCTTCAAATCGCTCATATCGACGTAGGTGGTATCCAAGCCCCACGGCGCGAAGAATTCATCGAGCTGTACGCGGATGCCGAAGTACATATCGTCGCTCGAAACTATGTGATCGCCCGGTCGTAGCGCTTGGAAAATAGTGAGCATCGCCGCCGACCCACTGGAGACGGCATGGGATATGACGCCGCCTTCAAGCTTCGCCATCGTCGCTTCAAGTGCGGCGCGATTGGGATTCTGCCAGCGGGTATAGATCAACTCGCCAGGATCATGATCAAGCCCAGTCGTCTCATATTCGAAGGTGGTGCTGAGCACGATGGGAGGCACGATAGCGCCGCTCGCGGGATCGATCATCGCATTGTGAACCGCATTGGTTTCCACTCGAAGAGCCATGTTGTGTACTGTCCTCATTACCCGAATTGCCGGCAATAATAACGTCATTTCGGTGAGGCTGCCATGTGCATGTGTGGTGAGAATGCCCGCATAATTCAAGTCACTACCACGGAATCGTTGTAAACTGCAACCGTAAGCATTTGCCGGGCGCATTCCGCGAGAAGCATCGGCAATAGACAGCGACGCTGAAATGGAGGGGTGAACCATGCCAGATATGCTTGTCAAACTTTACGATCTTCCGGACTTGGAGCCTGTCGTAGCGGGTCAGCGTGCCATGGGGATCACAATCAGGCGGGGTATGGCGCCGGAAAAGTTTCTGGTGCTGGATTGGATTCGTCGGCATTTCAGCGAATACTGGGTCAGCGAAGCCGATGTCGGCTTCTCAGCTCATCCGCCCTCTATCTTTCTGGCGCACCGTGGTGAGCAAATGCTTGGCTTCGCCTGTTACGATACGGCGAATAAGAATTTCTTCGGTCCTACCGGCGTTGATGAAGCGGAGCGCGGCCGCGGCATCGGCACGGCGCTGCTGCTTGCGGCGCTGCATGCTATGCGAGAAGCCGGCTACATGTATGGAATCATCGGCTGGGCGGGACCGGTTGCATATTATGAGAAAGTTGTTGGCGCATCGGTTATCCCGGGATCGGAGCCGCCTGGCAGCTACCGTGGCATGCTGGGCACTCACGCCATCTTTACCGAAGGCGCGCCGGGCGATTCTTTCCTGGAGGCGCATTAAGCTAAAACGTTTTGAGGCGCCGCCTTGCGTGGAAAACGACGGCGTTGACAAGTTCGGTCAAGCCACGCCCTTTGCCCATGGAGATGTCCTTACCGAAAAAAGTGAAGACCACTTCGCCGTCAATCGACGCTACTTGCTCCAAGGGCACACCGCTGCATGATTGATCGAGGATGGTGCTCATCGCCATTGCTGATAATCCCTGTGGATTGAGCACGTCAAAGTAGAAATCAAGCGTGCCGTCGGTCCGGTCGATCGCCCAAACGAAAGCCTCGGATTCACAGCCGATTACACGTTGAGCTTCGTCGTAGGGTTTGTTGGCGACCGATGCAGGCACCGGTTTGAATTCATCGGCAATTGCGAGCAGGAAATCGACACGTTCTTCGCGCGAGGATATGAAGTCAAAGTCCTCAAGGTAATCTTGCAGCTTGGGAGGATAATCTGCCATCGCAGTCTCACATTTGGCGAGAAAGGCGGGGAAGAGACGTTCTCTTCCCCGCCTCGAAACATTCAACTACTTTTCGATGGGTAGGCCGACGCTGTTGCCCCATTCTGTCCAAGAGCCGTCGTAATTCCGGACATCGGCGAATCCTAGCAAGTTCGTCAAGACGAACCAGGTATGGCTGCTGCGTTCGCCTATTCGGCAGTAGGCGATAGTCGGCTGCGTCGGATTCAAGCCTATCTCATCAAGATAAATGGCGCTCAGTTCCGCCGCGTTCTTAAAGGTGCCGTCTTCATTGGCAGCTCGGGACCAGGGAACACTGCCGGCTCCCGGGATATGGCCACCGCGAACGGCGCCTTCCTGTGGATAGCCTTCCATGTGCAGCTTCTCACCGCTGAATTCGCCGGGGCTACGCACATCCACGAGCTGGCCATTCGATTGAATATGCTGCAAGACATCATTTCTAAAAGCTCGGACCTGACTGTCGTCGCGCTCCGGTGCGTTGTAGATCGTCGCGCTGATGCTCGGTTTCTCCCGCGTGATTTCGCGGCCTTCTTCAACCCATTTCAACCGTCCCCCATCCATAATTTTGGCGTTGGTGTGGTTGAAGAGTTCAAAGACCCACAAGGCGTAGGTCGCCCACCAATTGCTCTTGTCACCGTAGAAGATGACCGTCGTCTCCGGCGTGATGCCGATGCGACTCGCCAGCGCATCAAATCCGGACTTGCCGAGATAATCACGGCGCAGCGGATCGTTCAGGTCCTTGACCCAATCCACTTCGACCGCGCCCGGGATGTGACCACTGGGATAGAGCAGGGGGTCTTCATTAGACTCGATGATGCGGATCTTGCCGTCGTTCAGATGAGCGGCGACCCACTCTGTTGAGACGAGCTTGTCGGCGTTTGAATAACCGCGGCTACCTATATCACTCATGCTTATTGCTCCTTTTGCGCTAGTCTTGCTTGGCAATTCTTGAGGCTGTCCGCTCTGTTTGCATAATCAAAAAAAGCCAACCGCTGCGGGTTGACTGGTTGGTGACGAACAACCATGTTGTTGGCAAACCAAACACACCCGCCTAAAGGTCGGTATAAGTACGACAACAAGGGACTGGCGTGCGACATTCGAAAGATTTGCTCATGGGGCTACAGTAGCATATGCATGAAGAGATTTCAAGCAGAGAAGGCGAGTCTATCACGATTCTAATGGGAACGGCGGCAATTCGAGCGCCGAGTGCAGGTCATCAAAGCAGAGTTGGCAGTGCTCGAGCTTTAATGAAAGATGAACACCGTGCGGTAGGTTAAAGCCGAACTTGCCACGCCCTATGCTGCCGATCAGCGGTTTGCGCTTCGCGACCAGGTATACGCCCGCATCATCTTGGTCTGTCGCAAGTTGCCAGCCGAATCCCGCCTGTAACTCCACCTTCGCCAGAATTTGCGGCCGGTCGTGGTAAGACAGGCGAATATTGGCATGCTCAGCCTGTAAAAAGAAGGTGCTTGGCGTCGTCACATCCCATTGAAATCGCCGCGTTTCGATGGCCAGCTGGCGCGCTGAACTGATCACATTGACGGCTTTCCATAGGTTGCCCAAGTGTCGCATTATAATTCTTCCAGTCTATCAGCGACCCAGCGCTCATACGCGTCTCGCAGTTTGGTCATTGTCGCTCCCACGGTCCCGTCGCCAATTGTGGATCCGTCAATTTCGACAACCGGGATGATGCCACGACTGCTACTCGTCAGAAAGGCTTCACTGAATCGAGGAATGTTGTCGACGAGAGGCGCTTCCATACGCAGCGGAATGATACCGGCGCAGACTTCAAAAACGATGTTTCGCGATATTCCCGCCAGTACGCCTTCACCTGCGGAAAGCAATTCTCCCTCTTCGATAGCGTAAAAGTTGCATGATAGCCCCTCAAGGATGCGACCTTGTCCGTTCACCAGGAAGGTCTCATAGATGCCGGTCGGCATGGCGGCTTCCAGTGCCTGGCGCTTATGCATCCACTCGCTGGATTTTGAATCGGGATTCAGCCTTGCCGCTACCGAAGAAGTGATGCAGCGCGCGCCTTTGTTACGCAATTCAGGCGCCGGCGGTTGAAAGGGCTCAATGGAAAGTATCATCTCACGCGGAGCGTCTGCCGGTACGGAAATACGAAAGCGCACATCTCCATAACCAGACTCGACTATCATTCGTCGCAAGGCATATCGCAGCCGGTCACGGTCATAGCGCAAGGCAATGCATTCGCGATGGGCTGAGTCTTCTAGCCGGTCCAGGTGGGCATCTAGTAGCAAAACTTGTGTGCAGTTATAAGTGTTGCTGACCGTGTAAACACCGCGCCGGGATTCGTGTTTCGCCGCTTCACGCAGGCTGTCCACCGCGATGCCCGTGTCCAGCAGGCCGTCCGCGGTCAGACGTTTGACAATGGCGGCCATGTTCAGTGTGCCAGTCTAGCGCTGCAGCCAATGCTCGCGGAAAACATTCCAATCGGCCTGGCTGAGTTGCTCATCGGAATAGATGGCGATGCCCGTAAGCAGTGGACGTTGTTCGTCATTGAGCCGACGCAAGCCTTCGTTGACGCCATCCAAAGCGGCTTCCATCGTTTCAATTGCCGGGTTATGCGCGTTGCTCGCCCCGCCATAATTGGGAATGCTCACCAAGATATTGGTGCTGGTCTGCAAGATATTGACGTAGGTTTCGATATGGTATGCGACCCAATTAACATAGTCCAGCGGAGCCTGACGGTAGCTCTGGTACATGAGCAAGACTACTTCGTCCGCTGAAACCAACACGCGCTGCTTGAAATTTGGCGACCACATCGTGCCGGGAGCAATGGAAGGTATATCCTGCAGGCGGAGATCCTGTGGAGTTAGATCTGCGGTTACTGCTACAGCGATAGATCTCTCATTTCCGATAGCTGCCCGCACGCGTCGAATCAGGCGGATGAAGTCGTCATTGCCTGAAAACATTGGCTTGACATCGAGCAGCACTCCGTCAAAGCCCAATTGCTCGACCAAAAGGCGTGAGAAATCTGCGATGTTTTGGTGAAGGTTGCCATCGTCCAATCGATAACCGTCAACATTGTCGAGGTGGTTCCAAATCTCGATCCAGGCGAGAAGTTCCAATTGATCGCTGTTGCGCTTGAATGTCTCGACGAATTGAGCAACAGTTCCCCGCGAATTCATGAATCCGCTCGTGCCTTGAGATCCGCCGGACCAGCGATTGTCTATGCCGAGAGAACTGACGTAAGCGTAAGCTTTGCCGATGCGATTGTCGACCATTCGATTGGCAAAATCGCCGATACGTGCGTCGTCTATGTCGCCGTATACCCATGTACGGTCTAACCAAATGGCGTTGTTGAGCGTCAAGGGCTCAACATCGCGGTTCAAAAGCGCGCCTATCGCGAAGCCAGTGAGCACCACGACGCCAGCAGCGGCGCCGACTCGCAATCGATTGCGCGGCGCAAGTAGCGCAGACAGGCGAATTACCCGTTGCCGGCCAAGATGCCCGCCACCGCTTTTGCCACTTGATTGCCCGCCCGAAGTCGTAAATAGTTTCGCGATTACGGCTAGGATGGAGTTAAAAAAAGTTCGGAATCCGCGCCCGGATGATGACTTCTCGGGGGCTGATTCACGGGTCATAGACATGGAAACATCCGACAGGTAGTTTCACATTGGATTGATTCTCATTGTATCACAATTCAGTTTTCATACTTTAAGAAACTCCGGCTTTGTTTAAGGCACTAGCCAGCGCCAAGCCTCAATTTGACTAAAATGGGCGGTCCAAGTATCAGAATGCCAATCAAGATGGCATTGGTGGAAGCAACCAGAACCGCGCCGGCGGCCACATCCTTCGCGATTTTCGCCATCGGATGAAGTGCAGGCGCGGAAATGTTGACCGTTGCTTCGATTGCCGCGTTTACAAACTCTGTGATCCAAACCAGCGCGATTGCGAGAATCAATATAGACCACTGCATAGTGTCTATGCGAATCCACCATCCTGCTGCAAAGACCGTAACGGTAGCGGCGACCATGATGCGCGTATTCTTTTGGTGATGGAGCATATGGGCGCAACCGGCCAGAGCGTAGCCAAAACTTCGCAGACGAGAATCGCTGGTTGACCAACTATGCTGGGCGGGATCTATCGCCGCCACTTCTCGCAGTTGGCTCCACAACGCCTTAATCATGCTTAGTGGCCGCGTAGTTCCGGACAATGGTCATGTCGATGCCTAAGGATTGCAGGGCTAGATACTGCGCTGCCCACATGTGTTCCCGCGCCGCTTCCGTGTCATGTTCGTGTCCCAAAAGATGCAGCGTTCCGTGGATAACAAGAAGGCAGAGCGTTTCGCCGAGGCAGCAACCTCGCGCATCGGATTGTGCAGCTACATAGTCAAGCGCTACCAGAATATCACCGAGATAACTTGACGCCGGTTCAATTTCGTCTGGCATTGAGGGCGCGGAAAAGGCCAAGACATCGGTCGTGGCATCAACTTGACGATGCCGCAGATTGAGTTCATGGACTGCACGTGAGTCGGTGATCACAATGCTCAGGCCGTCGTTATGGCGAGCGGACTGCTGATCGAGGACAATCCGCGCCGCCCGCTTCAAGCGCGTTTCGTCGACGGCATACTTCTGACTGTTTTGCAGGTGAATATCGAAACTCACGCCGGCTAATCCCCTTCGTCGGCGCTTAAGATTGGTTGCTTTGACGACTTGCTGCCATTTCGCTTCGGCAGGTGGGGTACGTCGACCAAAGGCTGGTCGTCTTCCACAAGCATAGCGGCGTCAGTCTCATCATGTTTCGAGGCAATCTGCGATTCCGGCCTCGCATCCACCTGATCACCTGGTACATCCGTATCCACTGCGAGTGACACGCTTGCGCTTTTGCCTGCCGTGCGGTCTAGGCTACTTGGGTTCCCAGTTGGAGTAACTGGGTCAGCTAGGGCCGTCTCTTCACTTTCGACTATGCCATTGTTGACGCTTAGCGGCTCGTGCCGCGGAGTCTGTTGCACCGCCTTGGCGTAATCAATGCGAGGATGGAACAAACCTCGGAAGATGTCGATGAAGGTTTCTTCGATCTTGCGCAGTTCGTTGAGTGTAAGATTTGAGTCGTCCAATTGCCCAGTGTTGCGTTTGTCTTCAATGATATTGTGCACCAATTCAGCGATTGCCTGGTTCGTCTGCGGCTTGACTGCGCGCGTAGCGGATTCACAGCTATCTGCCATCATGACAATCGCCGTTTCTCGACTCTGTGGTATAGGACCGGGATAACTGAATTCTGCTGGATCTACGCCGTTTTCGTCGCCGGCTGCGGCGAGTGCCCTATGATAGAAGACAAAGACCTGCGTCGTTCCGTGATGTTCGCGGATGAAATCTCTGATTCGATTAGGCAGATTAAACTTCTTGGCGATCTGGTCGCCTTCGACTACGTGATTGATGATGATGTCGGCGCTGCGGTAAGGGTCATCCAGCGTATCGTGCGGATTATGAATGTGCTGCTGGTTCTCGGTGAAAAAGAAGGGATTGCTTATCTTGCCGATGTCGTGGTAAAGCGATGCAACGTGTGTCGTCTGCGTATCCGCGCCGATCGCTTGTGCTGCTTGCTCTGCCAGATTGGCGACTTGCAGCGAGTGCTGATATGTACCGGGCGCCTCGCGCAGAAGACGTTGCAGAAGCGGCTTGCTCGGCTGGCTCAAATCCATCAGCTTAAATGGCGTGGCCAGGTTGAGCAGCACCGTGAGCACATACATAATGCCAAACGAAGCCGTCGGTACGATCAAAACACCGCTGAAAAACGACTGCACCATATTGGAGGCATCATTTGGCTGAAAGCCGATTTGCAGGGCGAAAATCGCTACCACGGCCGCATTCGCCAAGCCAACGAACAGACCGGCCAAGAAATAATTGTTGAGACGTCCGGCGTTGCGCAGCGTCAGGATAGCGCCGATATTTCCCGCAGCTACCAGGCTGGCGATTTCCAGCGACGGGCTTCGACTAAGCAATCCGCTGAGGAACGCGAAGCCGATGGCGGCCACAATGGCAAGGTTGGGCGTGCTTATGGCCACATAAATGATGCCTAGGGCTGCCGCAGGCATCAAGTATATGTTGGCGTTGCCAAATGCCCTCATGACTGCCAGCGCGACCAGGAAAAGTACCGCTATAAGCAAGAGATTCGAGCTACCCGAGGAAATCAGATATGGTTCAAATCGACTGATATACAGTCCCAGCAAAATGGCAACCAATGTGCTGGCCAAGAGGGCGCGCACAATCCGCGACCCACGATTGCTCGTGCGTACCAGCAATCCCAATTCTTGCAGCGCCTCGAATGACAGGGCGTCTATGCGCTGTCCGGCCGGCGCGACGATCTGACCGGCGATGAATTGACGCTGCTGGTTGTCGACATTGGCAAGTGCCTCCGCCTGGTTGATCGCCGTTTGATCGGGGTTCTCATATGTATTGGCGCGGACTATGTCGGATGTGATCTCAGTGACAATCTGACTCTGTTGTTCCGTCAAGCGTAGACTCACCTGATTCGGCAATTGCTCGCGCGCGCGATTCAAGCCCGTTGCACGGATCTCATCGCTCATGACGCGTTCCAAGACCAGAATGATCTCATTGCGTACTTGCAGCCAGCTTTCGTCCGGCAGTTGCAAAATGGCGATTATTGTTTCCTCGCCTTCATCCAACTGCAGAGAAGTGATCGCCTTGATGTCGGCGATCTGTTGATCCAGCGAGGCGAAAGAATCGGCTCTCACATTGTCGATATATCCGAGGATCTGTTCTGCTAAATTTCGCTGTTGACGCGCGACATTCGGGTCCGCTGGACTGAATACCGTGGGCACCTGCGAAAGAACATTCGTCCTTTCCTGCTCCGTGAGAATCGCGCTGACAAAAGAACCTTCCTCGCGCGCGATAATGTCCTCCGTTGGTACCCGGCCGATGCCAAGATTGGCCGAGCTATTGAAGCGCACGAAGATGTCATCAAAAGCTATAATCAGGGCGCAGCAAAGCGCGAAGGCTACCGCGGCAGACACAACTAACAGGAAGTGCGCCGCAGTTTCCGTTCGCTGCGGATCAATGTTCAAGCGCTCTTCGAGCAGATTAGCGACGTGGAAGACCACTGTCCCAACTCAGCAACTCTCTTGCCAGCGCGTTAATCGCTTTGCCGTCGGCTAAACCTCGCACCCGGGGCATGACGACTTTCATCACATTTCCCACTTCTTTCATCGAAGTCGCGCCGGATTCGTCAATTGCCTCTTGCACGATCGGGCGCAGCTCCTCCGAGGTGAGTTGGCGGGGCAGAAACTCCTCCGTTACCGCCAATTCGAGCCGTTCACCTGCGGCATCTTCCGGTCGGCCTGCGCGTTCCAGCTCGGCAATGGTCTCGCGCCGTTTCTTCGCCTCTTTGCGCAAGATATCCAATATGGCTTCGTCATCAAGTGCTATCCGCTCATCGACTTCGACTTGCTTTATCGCGCTTTCCAGCAAACGAATCGCATTTCGGCGATCGCTATTCTTTGCCTTCATTGCATCCTTAAGCGCGCTCTGCAGTTTTTGCTTCAGGTTTTGCATATTGTCTTTCTAGGTCAATTCATTCTGTTGGGACATTGGGCACCAGAGAATAGGCACTTACACAATCGTATACAGGTGCCTACAGTATTTCTTCCACTTTACCATGAATCTCACCGCCAGTATACGATTCGAGTTTGGTGTCGGTGATGACATTGCTAAGGTCGCGCGGGTGAATCGCCCTAACTCGCATGTAATTGTCGCTGTATCCGGTATGGATGA
Source organism: Phototrophicaceae bacterium (assembly GCA_965223515.1). GTDB lineage: Bacteria > Chloroflexota > Anaerolineae > Aggregatilineales > Phototrophicaceae > UBA6055. The sequence goes on along the minus strand of CBDCWK010000002.1, from coordinate 1,296,307 downwards.
ATCCATCCGGCGTGGCGCCATTCACTTGTTCCCAGAGTACCGTCTGCCGCGTTCCAAGCAGATTCTCAGCGAACTCGCGCTCCATCACGTCTGATAACGCAAGCAGTTTGGCGCTGCGGGTCTTCTTAGCGCTTCTGCTGATCTGATTCTTCATGCGGCTAGCCGGTGTGCCGGGCCGGTGGCTGTAGCGGAAAACGTGCAAACCGCCGAATTCCATCTCTCGAATAAATTGCTCTGATTCAGCGAATTCGCTATCGGTCTCTCCCGGAAAACCGACGATAACGTCGGTAGTAATTCGTACACCTGGGATGCTAGCACGGGCAGACGCCACTAATTCGCGGAATTGCTCTTGATTCGTATTTCGACGCATCCGCCTTAGCGTGGCATCACAACCGCTTTGAAGCGGCAAGTGCAGATGATGGCATAGTCGCGGGTTTTCCCATAATTCGAAGAAATCTGGCGATAAATCCCAAGGTTCCAACGACGACAAGCGGATCCGCGGCAATACCGTCTCACGTAGCAGCACCTCAACGAGATTTCGTAACCCCGAATGATCGCCACGGTCGTGGCCGTAACTGCCAAGGTGAACGCCGGTCAGTACGGCTTCTTGGTAACCGACTCGCTGCAGGTAGTTGACTTCGCGGACGACCTCATCAATTGAGCGGCTTTGGCCCTGTCCACGCGCGATTGTGGTGACGCAAAAGGTGCAGGCATTGTCACAACCATCTTGCACTTTTACGAAGGCGCGCGTCCGACCGAAGCTGCCCGGCAACGGTTGCCGCTCAAGTGGTTCGCTATCAAATTCATCTATCCGTTCGCCGGTGATTAGTGACACCAGCTGAGACTTGGCACTGTTCTCAACTACTCGACTGACGCCAGGCAATTCACGAATATCGTCTGGCGCTATCTGCGCATAACAGCCGGTGACGGTAGTCTCGCCAGCAGGGTTGGTTCGGTGAAATTCACGGATCAGCTTGCGGCTTGTTTTAGCTGCTTCATTGGTAACGGCACAAGTGTTCAATACAAAATGGTCTGCTTCCTCGGGCGAAGCGACGATCTCATGTCCCAAAGCGCTGAATTGCCGCGCCATCGTGTCGATCTCGCTCTGATTAAGCCGGCAACCGACCATCCGCAGGTGCACTTTCATAGTTTGGCATCCTTGTCGCCACGCTCGGCTGAGCTGAATACTATCATATCGTCAAAGCGGACGACGACACCGCCGCCACCTGAGGTAGTTGACTGGGCGATCAAGCCAAGTCTACCGGCTGAACGCGAATCGTCACGGTACGTATCTTGAAGGCTGCCATCGACACATTCGCCGCCTGCATAAGTGCTGACCGCGTTAGGGTCATCAGGGACGCAGAGCTTCAACGGTACGTCATTGACGAAGAATTGATGGCGCGATCCAATTGCGGTAACGCGGATAGTATTCGCCATAGCCAAGCCCTGGTTAATGGCAGGCGATGGGATCCAGGCGCTCAGGACCTGCGTTGCGCCGCTTTCAGTTTGCCATAGAGAATAATAACCATCGCTGCTTATCAAGAAGGCGAAGTAGTTTGTCGATTGACTAACGTCAAGGACTTGGCGAATCGCGGCACCGGCAAGCGGCATCAGATCGCCTAGGCCACATAGGATTACCGCGGGCATCGCGCAGGCCCCTTCCTCGACGCTTCGAACGCGGAAGACAAGACCGTAGGCATTGTCTAGCGGACCCTCATCTGCGACCGCCGTTACGCTGACGTCGAAGTCGGCAAAGCGCGGTCGGGCAGCCGACCATGCGGCCGTCTGCTCCGCACTGACGATGAGCTCAAGTTGCCTGTCGGCAATCTGGGCGCTTTGCTGTCCCTGGTACAAATCCCACTCGTCGGTAAAGCCCGAGAACGTGGCGGCGTAAAGTAGGTCGCCGGCAGCGCCCGCAAGCACACTGCCGCGACTGGATAGGGCGCTGTAGATCAGATTCGCCGCGACCAAGGCGACTACGAGGCAAATGAACAGCGCGCCTAGGCGGTACCGTGTTAGGCGATTTCGCATTCTGGGACTCGCAGAGCTTCTGGATTCTGACACTGTATCGGCCGTGGCACATCGCAAGTGAGCCTGGCGATTCTAGCACAGAGCCCCCGCGCCGTAAACGTTGCCACAACTTACAAGTTCGTCCGGCAACCTTTGCGCCGAGTCTTTGAGCGCGCTGCGCGAAACTCAGATGTGCGCTCGGTGAGAATCCTTGACAGCCTCGCGCATACCTGCTAGAGTTGCGGCGAGATCCGCTTGAAGCAGGTCAACGATGTTCGGAAGAATCACTACCACCACTACCATGACCATGACTATGATGCGCATAGTGGCGCAACGTGGAGGTTTCGGTTTGTTGTAGGCGGATAGAAACGAGCAACAAACGGGCGTGTGGAAAACCTCCACGCGCCCTTTTTGTTTCCACTGAGAAAGAGGATAGGTATATGTCTCGACTAACGATGAAATTCGGCGGCACATCGGTCGGTTCGCCGGAAGCTATCGCGCAAGTGGTAGAGATCGTCAGGAGCTTCCTGGCCGATGGCGCAGAACTGGCAATTGTTGTCTCGGCGATGTCCGGCGTCACAGACTTGCTGCTTGATTCGGCCAGGGCTGCCGCGAACGGGGACAAGGCGGCCTATGTGGCAATTAATCACGGCGTGCGCCAAAAGCACCTAGCCGTGATTGACGCATTGATCCAATCCGAACCGGCGCGCGCCGCCATCAGCGCTGAAGTGATTGCGTTGATCCGTGGGCACCTCGAACTTTGCGAAGCGGTGCATATTCTGGGAGAAGCCACGCCACGAATCTCTGATGCGCTGGTTTCCTTCGGTGAGCGGCTCAGCAGTCGCGTCATAGCCGCGGTGATGCAAGCCCAGGGACTGCCGGTCAAGCAATTTGATTCCAATCAGTTCATCGTTACCGACAATCAGTTCCAGGACGCTGACCCGCTTTGGGAAGAAACCGAGGCCCGCATTGCCAACGGACTCCGCTCGGATTTGGAGGCCGGCATCACGCCGATTATTACTGGTTTCATCGGTGCCACACCGGACGGCACGATCACGACCCTGGGGCGCGGCGGCAGCGATTTCAGCGCGGCGATCATCGCAGCTTATCTCGGCAGCGACGAATTGATCATTTGGACAGATGTTGACGGTGTGATGACCACTGATCCCCGCCTCGACAAACGGGCGCGTGTTTTACCCTACGTGTCATATCAAGAAATTGGCGAGCTAGCTTTCTACGGCGCCAAGGTGCTGCATCCCAAAACCGTGCAGCCGATTATCAGTCGAGGTATTCCGCTGCGAGTGAGGAATACATTTAATCCAGGTCATAGCGGTACCCTCGTCGGCTCGAAGACACAGCCAAGCGAAACGGTGATAAAAGCAGTAACCGGCATCAAGGATGTGTCAATGTTGACTGTAAGCGGCAGGGGCATGTTGGGCGTCCCCGGCATCGCCGGTCGGACATTTCTGGCATCGGCAAATGCCGGCGCCAACATCCTGATGATCTCGCAATCGTCCTCGGAGCAGAGCTTCTGTTTCACCGTGGTTGACCCGCTGGCGCAGAAAGTCAAGTCAGCCGTTGAGGCTGAACTTCAGCGAGAGATTCTTCACAATAATATCGACAGTGTGGACGTACTCAGTGATATCGTCATCATCACAGTGGTCGGCTCCGGGATGCGCGGGACGCCGGGCGTGGCTGGCCGGGTCTTTTCTCTTTTGGGCGAAAACAGAATTAATGTCCTGGCTATAGCGCAAGGATCGTCCGAGTGCAGCATTTCGTTCATCATCGCCCAACACGACCTGGAACTGGCAGTGGGAGAATTGCACTCGCTCGCGCTTGAGACAATAGAGAAGGATAAAATAAACGGGGTCGGCAGCCCCTACTGACTTGTCGTATCAATCGGTGATGAGCGCGAGAAGTATTGCTTCCCAATGTGAGAACAGGATCAAATGGCCCGTTTGCGGATGGCAATGCGCGATCGCATTTGGGATCATGTTTGCCATTCGCTCTCCCACAAATGGGGAACAAAACTGATCGGTTTCGCCCCACCAAACATCAACTGGAACGCGGATCGATTGGAGATGGAATCCCCAGGACCTTGTCAGCGAAACGATCTCATCAACCAGATTATCGCTGCCTGCGCGCCGGATTTCCGACCACATCTCTTGCCGGTGACTGAACAGATCAATATTGCTCAGTACCTCCTGATCGGCCCGCGAGAACGAGCTTCCCAGCTCACGAATGTATTGGTCGGCGCTGCGTTGCGCGTCGAACCAGAAGAAACCGCGGATGAGAAGTCGGAAGAAAGATTCGTTGCCGCTCGCCAGCTGAAACAGCCGGCCGTAGAAGGGGTGCAAAGCGCGGAAGCCTTGTTCATGATCAAGTGGAGGCAGACAACTGACCACCGTACAGCGCTTAACAATTTGCGGAAAGCGATAGGCGCAGGCGAGAGCGTAAGGTCCACCGGCGGAATAACCCAAGACGGCGAATCGTTCGAGTTTCAGCGCCTTGCTCAGCAGCATGACATCGTCCACCACGTCCATGATGCCCCTGCCCGGCTTGCGCGTTGACATGCCAAAGCCCGGTCGATCGACTCCAATCAAGCGGATGCCGAGGCGAGACAGAATAGAATCATCGGGATGGCGCAGGCTGTGGTTGCCCCATAGGTCATGGAATAGGAATACTGGCGCACCCGCTGGATCGCCGTACTCAGCGAATCCCAAGCGTCGCCCGTCTTGCAATTGTGCTTGCCGCGCTGTGGCAACCTGAGCCAGTTTTGGCATATTCAATCCAGCTTATGATTTGTGTTGGCGAGATTACAAGATTTCCAACCCAGGCGATAGACCATATCGCGGGGCTAGCGCGCATAAACCGCGAGAATCGTGGGAACGGCGTCGAAGGATGGCTGGAAATACCCGATACCCGGAAGCGCGATCATGGTTGAGCCGCCGCCGTCGAGATTTACAGCCGTCACTATTTCCAGGTCAGTTGTTGGTAAGAAAGCGCTTAGATCGGCCAGTGACAAGCCGAGAAACGGCGATACCATGATCAATATCTTGCCGCTCACATCCTCGGCTATGAGCGTCCGCCGGTTTCTCTCGCCGGCGCCGGAGTCGTCGTAGGACTGCTTGCCTCCATCCACCAGCAGAGGGAAACCCTGTATTGCTTGTTCAACGCTCTTGTCAATCCGCGATGAAGACGAGCGGTAGCCGATGACTGATGGCACATTTTTGCGTAACAGAAATGTGCCGCCACGATCCAGATAGGCTGCGCCATGGGCGACGCCATCGCTGACGACTGTGCCCAGGACGCGGTTCTCCCGGTCGAAAAAGTTGGCGTTGATGATGACGCTTGCCGCGGGTTCCAGCTCGCGCCAGCTTGCCAGGCTTTGCGGGTCTCCTGCGCGGTAGACGGCTCGGAAGCGGAAATACTGCGGGTTTATGCGTACGACAATGAGCTGTGCCAGTTCATCGCCATGTGGCTTGAGTATGCGCCATTCCAGGCCGTGCTGAATCAATGCCCAGTCGGCCTGCGGCCTTGCAGTAGGCTTGGGAATCGCAGTCTCTGTTGCCAGGATTTCAGACGGCACATTACAGCCGCTGAACAACGTAACCAAACAGAAGAGGAGTAACACACGCATCCGTATGCAAATACTCCCCAGGCTATCGGTTCGTTTTTCGCGGATTTGTCACGCGAGCTTGTCTGCGATGGCGCGAATGCGCTCCACGGCTTCCTTGAGCTTGCCAAAGTCCTCGGCGAAGGAAAAGCGGATATGCGCATCCCTGGTTATTCCGAAGGCGCTGCCCGGTACTCCGACAACCACCACCTCGTCCAGTATGGTGTTGGCGACTTCTTCGCTGGTCTTGCTGGTCTCGTTCACTTTGGGAAAGGCGTAGAAAGCACCTTCGATATCCGGACTCGACATATTCGGTATGCTATTGAAAGCGCTGACCATAAAGTTGCGCCGTTCTTCATAGGACTGACGCATTATCTCGACGCAATCTTGAGGTCCGTTAAGCGCGGCGACGGCGGCATGCTGCGTAAACGTGGCGGCTGCGGTGGCGGTCTGCGAATTAAACATGCCCGCCACGCTGATAATAGGAGTCGGTCCAGCCAGCCAGCCCAGACGCCAGCCGGTCATCGCGTAAGCCTTCGACATGCCGTTTACGACCACCACACGATCGGCGATGTCCGGAATCGACGCCAGCGAAACCGCCGGGCGTCCGTCGAAATTCAACTTTTCGTAAATCTCATCGGAGATGATGTACAGATCATGCTCGAGGGCAAGCGTCGCGACCGTTTCGATTTCGGCTGACGAAAGCATGTGGCCCGTCGGGTTGCACGGGGAGTTGATGATGATCGCCTTGGTCTTCGGCGTCACATGCTCCCGAAGATGTTCGAGGCGCAGGCGATAATTGTCAGCGCTGCTCGTCTCAACTGTCACCGGCGCGCCGCCGACCATGGTCGTGATTGAAGGATAGCTGACCCAGTAGGGCACCGGAATCAGCACTTCGTCACCGGGGTCAAGCATGGCTTTGAGCACGAGGAAGAGCGCCAGCTTGCCACCTGGTGTGACGATGATGTCGCTCATAGGATCGACACGAACGTTGTTGTCGCGCTCCATCTTGGCGGCGATTGCTTCCAAAAGCGGGCGGATTCCTTTGGATGGCGCGGCGTAGCGTGTTTCACCATCGCGCATCGCCTTGATCCCGGCTTCGACAATATGCTGCGGCGTATCGAAATCAGGCTCGCCACCCGCGAGGCCGATCACATCATGGCCCTCAGAGGCGAGTTGTTTTGCCTTGTCGTTCATTGCGATCGTTGGCGACTTGGAAATCCTCTTAGCCAATTGCGTTGGGCTTGGCATCTCTTAACCTCTTTAAGTGGTCCATAACCGATACAGAACGCGAGAAGTGTATCTGCTTTGATGTCTCGATAGAAGGGTAGGTGGACAGGTAACGTTGTGGACACCGCTAGCTGATTGGCGGGGAGATTGCTAGGCGAACACATACACAAATCAAACGCCTATTGAAGTTAGCACGCGCCTTGCTATAATGAGCGCGCACGAAATTTATCGTGTATTCACAATATTTCTCACACGAGAGGATGCCAAATGATTAGAAGAACAGTATTCGTCATTCTGGTGCTGGCGCTCGCGCTTATGACGGCGTTGCCTACCGCGTTGGCACAAGATAATGTCGATATCTACGGCCGCGAATTGCCCGAAGATGCGGCCCCATACGAGACGCAAGTTTATCGCAACCTTTGCGATTCGGCGCGGCAAGAGACCTCGCTTTCGTCGATCGCTACCGTGTACTCACGCATTTGCGACACTGGTGCATTCGACAAATTCTCCGATTCGCTTGTCGTGCTCAACAACAATATGGAGATCACCCCTTCAGCCGCTACGAGTTGGTCGGTTTCGGATGACGGTCTGACCTGGACCTTCAACCTGCGCGGCGATCAGATGTGGAACGATGGCACGCCCGTCACCGCCAACGACTGGGTCGAAAGCTGGCGATTCATGGCTGATCCGGAACACGCTTATGACTTCGTCTGGCTTTGGCTTGGCATTATCGATGGCTGGGACGAAGCCGTTGCTGGCGAGATTACGCCTGACGAAATCGGTATGGAAGCCGTTGACGACAATACGCTGGCGGTAACCTCGCAGGTTCCCTTCCCACCCTTGCCGGCGACTTTCTTCTTCTGGCCGCCGATGCAAGCCAAGGCGCTCACTGAGATAGGTCCCGACTATATCCTGGATCCGGCAACCCATGTATCGGCCGGTCCCTTCATCCTCAAGGAATTCGAAGCCGGCAGCCATGCAATACTCGAAGCCAACCCGGATTACGTCGGACCACGTACGCCCTGGTTGCGTCGTCTGGAGTTCGTCTATGGCGACAAGCTCAACGGCAGCTTCCTGGCATTCCAGGATCATGAAATCGATCAAGTCGGGCAGCCTTTGCTCAGCCCAGCGGACTTTGACGTGATCTTCGCAGATGAGGTCATGTCGCAGAATTATCGTCAGCATGCTGGCGACTTCCGCACAGACTATTTGCTGATGGACACCTTCACTGAGCCCTTTAACGATGTCAACGTACGTCTGGCATTTGCCAAGGCGCTCGACCGCGACTCGATCGTGGAAAATGTCATCGGCACAACTGTCGGCATTCCGGCATACTCCTTCCTGGCGCCTGGCTTCCCGGCTTCGAACAGTGCCGGCTTGCAGGACATACAGGACTACGATTGTGACGCGGCGCAAGCTCTGCTGGCTGATGCTGGCTACCCCGGCGGCGAAGGCTTCCCGGCGGTTGAACTGGCTTTGCGTGGCGAGGCGTCCTTCATTCAGGACTGGTTCATTGCCACGGCCGCCTCGATCAGCCAATGCTTGAACGTTGATATCACGGTCAACAATCTCGAATTCCAGGATTACATGTCTCGGCTATTGGAACGCCCAACCACATTGCAGTTTGGTGGCGTCTCCTACGGCATGGACTACCTCGATCCGGCAAATATGATGGGCGTCTGGGTGTCGACGGGACGCCATTCCTGGCGCAACGAAGACTTCGATAACCTGGTGCGCGAAGCCAATTCCTTCACCGGTGATCCTGCCGAGCGTATCGCCATGTATCAAGAAGCCGAACGCATGATGGTCGAGGATGTCGGTGGTATTTTCCTGGTTCATCGCATTCAGGGCGATCTGTGGCAGCCCTACATGGGCGCGACCGGCAACTGCTGGGAGCCCGATCGTCAAGGCCTGGCGACAACCCATTGGGGTAATCAACATTGCTGGGGCGACTACTATATCACTGAAGAGGTAGCGAACTACGATACTCATCGCAGTGGGTAGTCGCTAAACTTAGCGTGCTGTAAATGGGGGCGGGTTAATAGCCCGCTCCCATTTACTTTTACGAACTAATCACGCTTCGTTTTGATTGCACTGGCAATTGTCACTTTGAGCGGACCTATTCGTGGAATTCGTTACTAGAAAAACTCGAAGTGTAAGCACGACTTGTTGGACGGCGACCAGGCTTTCGCTCGAATGAAGGTAACGTACTCAACATGATTGGATATATTCTTCGAAGATTGCTGTCCTTGTGTTTTGTACTCTTCGTTGTTTCGGCCTTGGTATTCGTACTGATGAACCTAGTCCCGGGTGGACCGTTTACCTTGGCGGACCGCGGCTATACCGGCGCCGCGCTGGAAAACCTCGAGCGCAAATATGGTTTAGACAAGCCCGTTCACATCCGCTACGTTAACTACGTGTCGAGCGCCCTGCAATTTGACTTTGGAAACTCCTTCTCAGTGGCGGGTAGCCCGCCGGTCACTGAATTGATCGCTCGCATCTGGCCCGTCACCTTTCAACTCGGCTTGTACACCATCATTTTGTCTTTTGGCGTGGGGATTTCCCTCGGCATCATCGCGGCGTACTATCGCAATGGCCTGGTCGACAATCTGGTCACCTCTGTAGCAACCGCGGGCATTGCTGTACCGAACTTTATTGTCGCCACCTGGTTCTTGTTGATCTTTGGATTTCAGAACGGCTGGGGAGACCAGAGCAAGTGGATTATCGGTCCGATCACTGAGGGTGGCGCCGCCATTCTCTCATGGGATTATTTCTTGCCTGTCCTGACCTATGCCTTGGCGCCTTTGGCATTGGTATCACGTTATACGCGCTCGAGTTTCGCGGATGTGCTAACTGCCGATTTCATCCGGACGGCGCGGTCAAAAGGCCTGTCAGAGCGAGCAATTATGCTGCGACACGTCCTGCGCAATGCGCTCATCCCGATGATCACGGTGCTATTGCCACAAGTCCCCAATTTGCTCACCGGCTCGCTTTTCATTGAAGTCGTATACGGTGTACCGGGTTTGGGCAAATTCTTTGTAACCAGTATATTCAATCGCGATTATCCCATGATAATGGGTCTTGTGCTTCTTATCGCTCTTTTATGGGGATTGACCTACTTGATCACTGACATCCTTTATACGGTCATTGATCCGCGGATACGGCTGGGCGAGACCAAGGGAGCCTGAGCTTGATTAGCGTGAAGCCGCCGTTATTGAACGCCGATATGCCCGAACAATTGGTACAGCGCTCGCTGCTGCGCGATGCCCTGCGCCGCTTCCTGCAGAATCGATTGGCAATGCTAGGGGCGATCTTGCTGACGATATTGGTCGTCATTGCTGTGCTGGCGGATGTCGTGGCGCCATATGGGCTCAACCAAGTAGATTTTACAATCGTGCGCATGCGTCCCTTTGAGGACAGCAAACATATTCTAGGTGGCGATGGCGTCGGGCGGGACTTTCTGACGCGTCTTATCTACGGCGCGCGCACCTCCTTATTCGTTGGACTGCTAGTACCTCTGATTTCTTTTGCCCTGTCCGTTCCGCTTGGCGCACTGGCAGGCTACCGCGGGGGGCTCTGGGACTTCGGCATACTACGTATCATTGAGATCGCAACGGCGATTCCGCCACTTCTCTTCGCCATGTTCTTGATCAGCATCACCGGCGCCGGCTTGGGTAATGTCATCTTCGTCCTGGCGGTCACTTCGTGGATAGAGCCTGCGCGAATCGCGCGGGCGCAGTTCCTTAAGTTCCGCGAGACCGAGTTTGTGTTGGCGGCGCGCGCCTTAGGCGCCTCGGAATTTCAAATCATTACAAAACATATCTTGCGCAATTCGCTGACGCCGCTGCTCGTCTCGTTTACCTTCGCTGTACCGCTGGCAATCTTCGCGGAAGCCGGTTTGAGTTTTCTGGGCATCGGAATCACCGAGCCGACCGCAAGTTGGGGTAAAATGGTAGGTGGCAGTGTTAAGTCCTCGACGGTGATCGTCGATTACCACTTGGCACTTTTCCCAACTGTTTTGGTTGCGCTGACGATGCTGAGTTTTTCTTTCGTTGGCGACGGCTTGCAGGAAGCGCTTGATCCGTCGCGCGGCGACTAATCGGAGTTACTGATGAGCAAAACGAGACACTTGCGACTTGCCCATTGTCTCTTGCTGACAGTGTTGACGCTGTCCGCTTGTGGGGGCGGCGCAAACCAGCCCACGGCAACTCCCACCGATGTTCCTCCGACGCTCACGCCCTTCCCAACCTTTGCCTTTGTCGAGCCTACTAAACCTCCCGTATTTGATAAGACTAGCGAAAATACGCCCGCTGCCGACCGGGACGAAAGCCCGATCATCACATTGGATCCAAAGAATGTCGAGCGCGGCCGGGGTCGTTATGAGGCGCTTGAATGCGGAATCTGCCATGGCAACAGCGGCGAAGGTTCCGCTAGCGGCAAGAGTCTGCTGGACTTCGCCATGTCTGAGGAAGACTTTATCACCTTTATGCGTTCCGGGGGCGACCTCGGTACGAGCCATCAATTCTCGACCGATCGCCTAAGCAATAGCGGATCACGTAATCTATTCCAATACTTGGTCTCGATCTCGCAAGGCAGTTGAAGCACTGAGTATGAATCCCGCATGACTCACTCGGATCTGGCTCCCTTGCGTGGTGAGCCGAGCTATGTATGGCGTGCAGGACAAGAGCGTCGACTCAAGATGATGGCGAAATGGGCGCCATTAACCGATGCCCATGTCCTCGTTGCCGGTTGCGGTGTCGGTATGTACGCCCGGCAGATCCGCCAGCGATTTTCGCAACAAGTTGAAGCCTTTGATATCGAATACAGCCGCGTGCAAGCCGCGCGGACGGGAATTCCAAACGCTCTCGTATCTGCAGGCGAAGACCTGCCCTATGCCGCCAGCAGCTTTGACATCGTCCTATCACACGAAGTGATTGAGCACGTCGCTGACGATCGGCGCTCATTGCAGGAGATGTTTCGGGTCGCTAAACCCGGCGGACGGATTCTACTTTTTTGTCCAAATCGCTGGTATCCCTTCGAGACCCACGGCCACTATTGGAAGGGCGAGTACCACTTTGGCAATTCGCCGCTAATCAATTACTTGCCAAAGCCTTGGCGCAATTTACTGGTGCCCCATGTCCGCGCCTATACGGCCGCTGAGATCAGGTGTCTACTTAGCACTGAGCATGTGAAAATCGTTCATCACTCGCGCATCTATGGCGGTTATGACAATATCATCGCCCGGCTAGGCGTGCCCGCCATCGCTGTGCGGAATCTACTCTATCAGTTCGAGAGAACTATTCTCGACACCTGGGCGCTATCCCACTTTCTGGTGATCGAAAAGCTGTAGTCTGGCTCAGCGAAGGAAAGGTATCCGCCGCCGAAGCCAGCGTCTGAGGATGTTTCCGCGTGTGCTATACCAGGCTTTTTCCGCGCTTTCGGCGTATTGCTTGTGCTCGCCGGCATCGGAACTGCTGGCGCCGTAGCGCTCACGCGTATAAAGGTCGCTGATAGTACGAATCGGTTCTCGGGCCGCCGGGATGCGGCGTTGCAATTCGCGGCGTTTCTCCAAAGTCGTTTGAGTACTGCCGACATTGATCCCGATCAACTGAATATACCGCTCCAAACGGGCGTAGGCGCGTGACACCGGGCTAAGCCCACCCATGCCGCGCCACTCCCACCACCAAAATAGCAGCAAGGCGATAATAGCGAGCACGATTAGAAAGAGCATCACCACCAGCGCGAAAGAGATGATCGGCTGCAATACGCTCAATGGCGGCGGATTATCGGGAGAAATCGGCGGCTGCACAGTGGGCAGAATGACCGGCGTTGGCGAAGGTGATGGAAGCGCAGTTGGCGTAAGCGTCGCCGTCGGCTGCTCAAGATTCTGCTCACGTACCTGCTGGTTCGGCAACGAGGTGGGACTGGGCAACGGCGTAGGCGAGGGCGTTGGAGATGGCGTGGAAGTCGGGTCTGTGTTTTGAGGCTGCTCTTGTTCCTGCGCCAATTCGTCGCCATCGCGATGGATTGGAGCTTGCGCGGACGTGGGCTCAAATTCGATCCAGCCGTACCCGGGAAAATAGACTTCTACCCAGGTATGCGCCTCGCGCTCACGCACGACAAATTGGCCAATGTCAGAATCGAATTCCCCCTGCGAAAATCCCGCCGCCAGCCGTGCCGGAATCCCTAAATGCCGCAGCATCACGATCATGGAAGTAGCGTAATACGTGCAATAGCCCTCGCGCGCGCCAAATAGCACCCATTCAACTGTGTCCACATTTTGGGGCGGCGCGCTTATTGACTCGTTATATGCGATATTCTCGCGCAGCCACCGCTCGATGGCTTTCGCTTTGTCATAGGGATTGTTCGCGTCGGCTTCCGCGACGATGTTCCGCGCCAGGTCAAGCACGCGGGCGCTGGGAATGCCCAGATAGAGATTCGCGCTGCTGACCCATTCTGGATACTCGGACGGAGCCCGACGAAGCTGATTTGCTGACGCGATGCTGATCAAACTGTTGACCGCGTATGACTCGCCCCTGCGCAGCACTTTCAAGGGACGTATCACCGAAACATTCATCGAAGTGTTATCTGGCTTATCGGTGTAGATGAGGTCTATCCGTCCACTTTGCTCGATTAAGAGCGGTTGTGGCGCCGCGTAAAATATCCGCGAATTCGATGTGCCGACAGTGAATCGCTGCTGAACTTCCTGACGGCTCGCGCCGATCACCTCTTCATTCATTTGCACCAGTACCGGCGGCGATCGGTCGGTAATTCGCAAGTCGGCCGAAGGCGACCATTGACCATCTGTGTAGCGTTCAAAAACGCGCGAACGCCAGTAGTATCGATTGCCGGCTTGAGGAGCGTCCACGGTAAAGACAACGTCATCGCCCAAGCTAATTGCACCACTCAGGTTTAGCAGGTCGGCGCCGTAGTAATCGGTGGTGGCCGGACCCTCGCCTTCAATCGGCGCGAACAGCCGGTTCCATACATCCGCCAATTGTTGAATCGGATCCGATGCAAGAAAGCGCTGGAAATTCTGCAAGCGATCATCGATATCACTGCTGGGTACGCTCCAGGCGAGGGCGAGGGCGAGCAATGAAAGCAGGATACCTATGGCGGCAAATTGACGCTTGACGAACGATGGCACCGCAATGCCCAGGACAGCCCACTCCCATTGCCTCGTATCCAGGTTCGAGCGCACGATAAGTACCAGCGCCATCAATATGAATCCAAAGAGATAGGCGTCGAGCGGCTTATCGCCGTTGAAGAAGACGATATTGACCAACAGGATTAGCCCGGGCGGCAGGACCACCCGCCAAACGCGGTCCAGCCGAAAAATATGCCAGTTGGCGTTGTAGGCTAGAAACCAGAATAGAATCCCGACCAGTAAAGTCAGAACCAACTCGTCGGTATTTATTCCCCCACTGACCAGGTCAATCGCCCATTCGTAGCTGCGGGTCAAGATGGTGGAGAGCGCTTCGCGAAAGGGCAGATTCTGATTTGCGGCAGCGACCAGTAAAACCGTACCGACCCCATAGAGTAGGCTGATGATGAGCGCCGAGATTTCGCCGAAGCGGCTGCGTGCCAGGATCAACCCCATGATCATGCTGAACACGGTGACCGGAAGAACGACATTCAACTCAATCGCCCAGCCCACGATGTCCAACGTCAGCAGCGGCATCAACAGCATTACACTGACGACAATCAGAGCTGAAACCGTGTTCAGCGATACCGGACTCCGCCAGCGCGATCGCCTCCGACGGGTTGGTCTTACTCCTATACTTCCAGCGCTCATCTGTGAATTCTTCTGTAGGAATACCTCAGAGTAGCTTATGCCAGTTTGAAGTTGCTGACAAGCACGGCGGGTCTACGATACACCAACGGCGACCGACATGGTCGCAATACACTGCAAACTATGCGGTACAATATAGAATCCGGGTTGGCCAAGGGGATCGCGGCAGGTCACGCGCCTGTCGAGGAAAGTCCGCACTCCAAAGGGTGACGATGCCGGCTAACGGCCGGGCAGGGTAACCTGACGGCAAGTGCAACAGAGAGCAGAGTGCATCGCCAGATGCGAGGGTGAAAGGGTGCGGTAAGAGCGCACCGGCATCGGCAGTAATGTCGGTGGCCAGGCAAACCCCATCGGGAGCAAGGTGAAACAGGCGCCAGGGAGCGACCCGTTCCGCAGAAAGCGCCGGGTACACCGCTAGAGGTCGGCGGCGACGTCGATCCCAGATAGATGATCCCCCGTCAACGACGGACAGAATGCGGCTTATACGGTCGACCCGGCTCAAAATGCCCCTAAATTTTTGCAGGGGCATTTTGCGTCGAACGCCGCGGGTTCACGGTTTCAGCTAATCCAAATAGTCTGTGAACTCGATCAGATGGTGTTCGAAGTTCAACTCACGCCAGAATGCGATTGCGCGTGAATCTTCGCGGTCAACCTGGGCGCGGATCGTAGTGAGTTCTTCGACAGTAGCTCGCAGCAAATCTCGCAGTTCTCTCACTTGCCGCCGGCCGATTCCTTGTCTTCGGTACGCCTCAGCCACGCAGACCTCAGCCATTGTTGCCGAATCGCCCGATTGAGTGGGATGCGTCAGCAAGTCGCATAATATATAGCCGACCAATGGTCGTCAGCTATCGCGACCAGCGCCACAGCCATCGGATTTCCAAGATAGCGCGAAAACCAGACGCGCACTTCTCGCGTTGTTATGCTCACGTTGCAGTTTTCCGACAGCCATAACAAACGTAATGCCAGAATCGCCGCTAGGTCTGACCTCTGTAGCTTTCGGATTCCACTTGTCAATTCCTCCTCCTTTGTCAAACTGATTTCGTCATACGACTCTCAGTTGAAAGGAGGCGAACGTGCTCGTGGGCGCAGTTATCGGAACATGCCGGACCTCATGCGCAAATCATTGTTATGCAAGAAGACTGTCGCTGATCATAAAGTCGATTGTATCATGTGGACGTAACTGGAATCATTAGTAGTGCCAGCGGTATACTTTCTATAAACACAGTCGGGAGCGCATATGAACGAAAACAATCGACGCCCCAACATCTTGTGGATTTGCACGGACCAGCAGCGCTATGACACGATTGGCGCACTGGGCTATCCGCAGGTCTCAACGCCAAACCTCGACCTATTAGTCCGCGAAGGCGTTGCCTTTGAGCGCGCCTATTGCCAAAGCCCGATTTGCACGCCCAGCCGTGCCAGCTTCTTGACCGGGATGTATCCCAGCTCAATCCGTGTGAATCGCAACGGCAATCCCGTCTTTCCAGATTTTCCGCCGCTGATTAGCAAAACTTTGGCCGATGCCGGCTATACTTGTGGTCTGATCGGCAAGCTGCACTTGAGCAGCGCCTACCGCCGCCTGGAGGAACGAGCGGACGACGGTTACTCGTTTTGGCAATACAGTCATGCGCCGCGCGACGATTGGGAGCAAGGGCATGATTATGCCGATTGGGTCAGGTCAAAAGGCGCCGATCTTGGAGAGCTCAACGAGGATACGGCTGGCGTACCGGCGGAATTGCATCAGACGACTTGGTGCGCGGAAAAGACAATCGAGTTTATGGAAGCGAACCGGACAGCCCCGTGGTTTGCCAGCGTCAACATCTACGATCCTCATCCACCATTCAATCCACCGCAGGCATACCGCGATCAATTTGATCCCGAAAGCGTTAGGTCTCCTTCGTTCCGCGAAAGTGATTTGCAGCAGCAAGCAAAGCTGGAATCGGTGGATTTCCAGTCCAAGGGGCGCCGCCCGAATAACCTCGACATTAGGAGTCCCATCATCCCTCAATCGCCAACACGATCCCTGGTCGAGGCGGATACCGGCGGACAGCGCGATGCGCGTACGTTGATCGTCGCGTATTATGCCATGATCAAATTGGTAGATGATCAAGTAGGGCGCATCTTGGCGGCGCTCGACGCCAGCGGCCAGCGCGACAACACTATTGTCATTTTCACCAGCGATCATGGCGAGGCGCTAGGCGATCACGGCTTGATCCAGAAAGGCTGTCGCTTCTACGAGGGGCTGGTTCGTGTTCCGCTGATTTGGTCTTGGCGCGGCGCCTTCCAAGCGGGCCTTCGCAGCTCGGCTCTAGTCGAATTGACCGATATCATGCCGACCTTGCTCAATGTCTGTGGGTTGCCGATTCCAAATTACGTCACTGGAAAATCACTCTTGCCGATCTTGACCGGGAAGCATGCGCCGGAGAGCCATCGCGATTACGTACGCAGCGAATACATTGACGCCCTCGATATGCCAGATGGCTCGGTCGCCACGATGTATTTTGACGGGCGCTATAAGCTGACCTGTTATCACAATCATGGCTTGGGTGAGCTATACGATTTGCAGTCTGATCCCGAGGAGTTTGTCGATCTCTGGGACAATTCGGATCACCTTCAATTAAAGGCGGGCTTGCTCCAACGCAGTTTCGACGCGCACATGACGTCGCTGTACGCCGGTCCTGACCGCCTCGGGCCGATGTAGACTTGGCGTAATCTACCTTAACTATCCATATGCAGTGGACGAGGTAATGGGCGAGCCGCAAAACAAATGTGGCTTACACGCCAACAACATTGCTAGTCTGCCTTCCCATTAGACATTCGATAGTTGCAAATTCGGCGGGTTCTCCCTGCACCAGATTGCGATAGCCGAGCGCTGCCTTAGCTGACAATTAGTTTCGTCCATTGATCAGGGAATGAATGGTCGTGCGAGGCTGATATCGGCGCGAGGATCGGTTGTACGCGGTCGGTATACAATCGTTTTCAGTCGAAGAAGCGATATCTTAAGAGGGTCCAGGCGGCGATCGGCGCGTCAGTCCATTTTATCTTCTTTCCTTCTTCGTATTCACGGCCGAAATAAGAAATCGGCACCTCAACGATGCGGATTCCCTGCTTCAGCACTTTCGCTGTGAATTCCGGCTCGAATTCAAAGCCGCGGGCATTGATCTTCATGTCATTTACAACTTCGCGCCTGAAACACTTATAGCAAGTTTCCATGTCGCTGAGGATCGCGTTATACAGTATGTTGGTGAAGAGCGTCAAACTCTTGTTGGCCACCATATTCCAGAAATTCATTGCCTTGCGCGTACCGCCCAGAAATCGCGAACCGTATACTACCGTCGCCATGCCTTCTTGTATGGGCTTGAGCAAGAGACCATACTCACGCGGATCGTATTCAAAATCGGCATCTTGAATAACGATCACATCGGATGTCGCATGCTTGAAGGCGGTTACCAGCGCGGCGCCCTTGCCTCGATTGCGCTCGTGATAATGGATGGCCAGTCGGCTGTGCTCGCCCGCTTCAAGCTGCCTCAAAACATCGCGCGAGCCATCGTTTGAGCCATCATCGACGATAATCACCTCGTCGACGATCTCTTCAGCCAGCACGCGCATCACAACGTCCGCCACTGTATTGACCTCGTTATAACAGGGAATAACAACGCTCAATGATGGCTTGGGCGCCTGTGGATCCGGTGGTCTCGAAGGCGGATGTCTCATCTGTAACCTTCCTGTTTGCTTGAGCGCGGTACGGTATTTGAAAACCCTCGAGAATTATATCATAGCCTTCGAGAGGCGCCTTGCACTGCCACAGCTTGGCTAGCCAATCTCGGGAGGTATCTGCTGCAGGATGGCTGCGCTGCTGGCGATGATCCGAATCACGCTGTGGGTGGAGCGCACGAGATACAGACGAGCGTAATCCGTTACCGCAGCGTAGGCATCAGGGAATTGATGAATCGCCTCGCCGACCAAGCCTGCTTCCAGCATTAGGGCAATACAATCTTGCCTGTCGGCGATGTCAAAGTCGGCGCTCAGCCAGCTCATCGGCGCCTCCAGATACGCGACATCGGAAAACAGCAAATAGAAGGCTGGTTCATTGCGCTGACCTTTGTAAACGCTGAGATACAGACGCGAGAGCTTCCGATGATACTGATAGACTTGACATCGATAGCGCCTGGGATCAGTGATATTGAAGGCGTTTCTGCTTCCCTGCGCGGTCTTTACCATGCCCCGAGAATTGCCTCTATAATCGACGGCGTCGCCGCAAATGTAGTGGATTATACTTAATTTCGAAAGCGACAATCACGGCAAGATCATTGGCCGGGGTCTCCTTCATGCAACCGGACGTGAGCATTGCGCCAGCGATAGTCTCGCCTAGCTCGTCTGATTATTAGACATTACACCGCACTTGTGTCAGAATCCTCAGGAGTCTTCTTCGATGAAGAAACGTCATGAATTGCGCTACTTAAGAAAAAGGAGCACACCGTGCGATTTCAGAACAAGGTAGCAGTTGTAACCGGCGCGGCGACCGGTATCGGTGGCGCAACTGCGGTGGCATTTGGCGCGGAAGGCGCAAGCGTGGTGCTTACCGATGTCAACGCGGCTGCTCTGCATGAGCGACTGGAAGAGATAGAGGCGGCAGGCGGCAGCGGCATTGCCATCGTCGCAGATGTGACCAAAATAGCTGATGCGCAGCGCATCGCCAGTGAGGCGGTTGCTGCCTTCGGCGGGATCGACTATTTGGTAGCCAGCGCTGGAATTCAGACTTACGGGACCGTGGTCGACACCGATGAAGACACCTGGGACAGAACACTCGCGGTCAACGCAAAGGGCGTGTACTTGGCGGCTAAGTACTGCATTCCCGAAATGGTGAAACGCGGCGGTGGCGCCATCGTAACTGTCGCTTCCGTCCAAGGCTTGTTCAGCCAGCCCAACGTCGCCGCCTACGCAGCATCAAAGGGCGCAGTCATCGCCATGACACGTACGATGGCGATCGACCATGCCGCCGACAATATACGCGCCAACAGCCTCTGCCCCGGATCTGTCGATACGCCCATGCTCCGGCATTCAGCCAGGTTGTTCAATCCAGACGATCCGGAGGGCGCGCTCAAGGAATGGGGCGGTTTGCATACGCTGGGAAGGATCGCGCAACCTGAAGAGATGGCGCAGGTGGCGCTTTTCCTGGCAAGCGATGCCGCTTCTTTCATGACCGGTGCCGCGATCGTCGCCGATGGCGGATTGACCATTCGCCTATAAGCGCAGAATCGAAAAGCGAGGCAGATCAATTGACATGTAGCGCTACCGAAGTTGTCTTGGACAAGCTTCAACTCACATCGACAACGGCATTGCCCAAAACATCCCACTTAGGGCTGATACCCAAGCCGGGAGCTGCGGAGGCTGCCATCCGACCCTGCACTCGCTGTGGCGCCCCTTCGGCAGTGCTGACGGTGACATAGCTATTGAAGTCGGTGGCGGTGAAGAGGAATTCGCTTGGCGTGCTGTGCGCCAGATGCGAAATCGCCGCGGTGGTGATATCGCCACCCCAACTGTCTTCGATGGTCATCGCCACGCCCATCGACACGCAGAGATCGCGCGCCAAGCATGCTTTGGTTAAACCACCGAACTTGCTGATCTTGATATTGACCACATCCATGGCGTGATCAGCGTGGCCGCGCATGAGCATGTCCAGCCCATCTACGGTCTCATCCAGTACAAAGGGATGCGATGTTCGCCGCCGAATGGACAAACACTCGTCATAGCTCAAGCACGGCTGCTCGATATAGACATCGACATCATCCACCGCCCGTACAACACGCGCCGCCTCGTGCATTAGCCAGCCGGTGTTCGCATCGGCGATCAGCTTGTCGCTCGGCTCCAGCAAGCCAGCCACCAGGCGAATTCGTTCGATATCCAATTGCGGATCGGCGCCAACTTTCAGCTGAAATCGCCGGTAGCCTTCGGCTCGATAGCCCGCGACCTTTTCGGCCATTTCATCGGGCGACTGCTGCGAGATGGCGCGGTACAAGACAAAGTCAGCGCCAAAGCGTCCGCCGAGCAGTGTGCATACTGGCTGGCCCGTCACCTTTCCCAAGATGTCCCAGCATGCCATGTCAATGCCGGTTTTGACGTAAGGATGCCCTTTCAGCGCGGCATCCATCCGCCGGTTGAGCACGGACAACTGCGTCGGGTCACTACCGAGCAAATGCGGCGCGAGTTCCTTAACGCCGGCCCGGACACCCGCGGCATAGGAGGGCAGATAGAATGGACCAAGAGGACAGACTTCGCCGTAACCGACTTCGCCGGTGTCCGTCTCGACTTGAACGATGGTGCTGTCGAATACCTGTACCGACTTGCCGCCGGACCACTTGTAGCTGCCTTCGTGCAAGGGCAGGTCGACTTTATAAGCGGCGATACGTGTGATTTTCATTCTTGACGAGTCTCCCTTTAGAAGTTTCCGGTCGCAGCTAGTCGGCGTAGCGGGCGGATATCCCGCCATCAATGACGATCTCGGTTCCGGTGATGTAGCTGGCGTCGTCGCTCGCCAAAAATGCGACGAGCTTGCCGATGTTTTCCGGCTCGCCGATTCGCTTGAGCGGATGCAAGGCGATAACGCGCTGCTCTTCCGCCGCCGTGTCAATGGCTTGGGCAAAGCCGCCGATGACTGGCTGAGTACGAATATAGCCCGGA
This sequence comes from Phototrophicaceae bacterium, assembly GCA_965223515.1. Lineage (GTDB taxonomy): Bacteria > Chloroflexota > Anaerolineae > Aggregatilineales > Phototrophicaceae > UBA6055. The sequence goes on along the minus strand of CBDCWK010000002.1, from coordinate 1,274,978 downwards.
CTTACCGCGACGGCGCGGATATTCTTATCGCCCCAAATCGAGCGCAATGCTGCGTGTAAGCCCTAATATGCCCTATTTCGCCACATTGTACGGGAAGTTACCATGGAGCGTCAGTGTCGCATGGACGCTTCCGATGTTGATATGACCCCGGATTCACCCTCCGCCATGATAATCAGGGCATGCTTGCAGCAGAGCCAAGCGCCGCGCAAATTGAGGCTCATCGACTTTTCCCACTCCTCCACACGCATCTTGGACGCATCAAAGTCCTGATTGCGCCCGGCGTTGTTGACGAGGATGTCGAGCGTGCCAAAGCGCGTTACATGCGCAGCGATGCCGGCTCTGATATCGTCTTCGGAGCGGATGTCGACTCGCGCGAATTGCGCTTGATGACCGGCTTGGCACAGAACATCGGCGGTGGCTCGGCCGCTAGTCTCGTCGATCTCGGCGATCATGACAGCCGTGCCCTGCGCCGCCAACGCTTCGGCGATGCCACGCCCAATGCCATGACCGGCGCCGGTTACAAAGGCACTCCTGCCACTTAGCCGCTCGCACATTTTACCATCTCCGTTCATCGCTATGACGATAAGTCGGCGCTTTCGGTTTGTCAACAGACTTGCTGCTTGCGCGTCCCTGTACTCAGCCGGAACGCGTTTACCTTCACAATGCATCACATGACGCGGGCAGGGAGTGCCTAAATTAGTGGATTTAGCCTTTTCTAACCCCAGCCCCGCCCGCCATCTCTATGGCGGGCATCCCAAAGCATTGGAGAGGGGAGTTTCGCCAGCGAATTTGTGAGTCTGAGCAGGCAATCTATGTCCACTGAAATTGACACTCCCCGCGGACACGGCTTTTTGACGGAAGTGCGCAAGTTCGTTATATTTGGGTGACGAATAAAATATTGTTCAACGAATATTCGCAAAACTGTCAGTTAATAAGGAGTTTATGATGCGCAAGAATATTGTTAGTCGTTTGTTGATCGTTTTCATGATTTTGATTTTGATAGGCGCACTACCGCTCTCCGCGCAGGACGACGAAGTGCAGGAGCTTGGCACGGGCGAGGTCGAAATCAACTTTTGGAGCGGATTGGGTGGACCCGATGGCGAGTCCATGACGGGGCTGGTGCAGGGCTTCGTTGAAGAGAACCCGGATGTCAAAATCAATTATCAGATATTGGGTTGGGGCACATTCTTCGACAAGTTGTCGGCCGCGATAGTCGCCGGCAGTGGCGGACCCGATCTCATGACCTTATGGCATTCGGTCGTGCCGCAGTATGCGCTTCCTGGTCACATTTTGACTGCGGGCGAGGTCATGTTCGATTCGGGTATGCTGGATCGTGACGACTTTAGCCCGACGCTGCTCGACTCGGTCAGCTTCGGTGGCGAAGTCTATTCAGTTCCTTTTGACAACTATGCCGTCGGACTTTATGTCAACACCAACCTGCTGGAACGGGCCGGTATCTCGGTTGATGACCCACCGGAGAACCAGGAAGAATTCCTGGAATATGTGCGCCGATTGACCTGGGACGAGAATGGCAACAATCCCGGCGACGCGGGCTTTGATCCTGACAACATTGCCGTTTGGGGACTCGATATCGGCTGGCATCGGACCACTGTTACGCCGGCGCTGTTCCAGTGGGGTACTGATATCGTAACGCCCGCGCCCGATGCAGAGGTGCTGGTCGATAGCGAAGAGGCGAAGGCAGCGGTGCAACTCTTCCACGACTTGGTCTTCGAGCACCACGCGCTCCCGGGGGACACCGGGAATACCGAACTGATGGTCAACGACGGCTTGGCCATGTACCTTAATGGCGCCTGGATGTACAACTTCTTCAACAGCCAGGAAGAGCGGAAGTATGCCTTGTGGCCCTATCCGCGCCTGGGTCCTGAGCGGGGCTCGACGATTATGTGGTCGCATACCTTGGCGGTCGCCTCCAACATTGATCCCGATACGCTTGATGCTACGCTGCGACTGATACAATTTCTCTCCGACAATTCGAAACAGCACAGCATAAACACCGGTATGCCCTCCGCCCGGCTTTCTTTGCGCACCGATGATCTGAAGGACCAGATTTGGACCTTCGCTGTATTGTCTGAGCAGATGGCTAGCGAGGGTGTGCCTGAATTCCAGTCGGAACGGTTCACGGAGGTCGAGAATATTATGGCGGCCGCCTACTCTTCGATCTTCTCGGGCCAGCAGACGGTGGAAGAGGGCTTGGACGACGCCGCCGAGCGCATCAGACGCGCGCTGCGTTAACTGATAGAATCGTTTCAATCGAAATCGTAATCGAGCCTCATCCTGTGATGAGGCTCCCTTCCCCTAATGCCAGTTCGTTTGGATGACAAATCGCTAGGAAATGAGACCTTTGCCACAGGACGCGCAATGACCTTGAATTCCGAATTGGCGGTCGGCAGCAAGTCATCAACCTGGACGCTGACAAATGAAAGGCGCGAGGCGATAGCGGCTTATCTCTTTCTAGCGCCCTATCTAGTCTTTTTCCTCGTTTTTCTTCTGGGTCCGGTCATCTCCGCTTTCGTCACTGCCTTTGTTGAGTGGGAATTGCTGCGGGGCACGTACCGCTTCATTGGGCTGGAAAATTTCCAGTTGATGCTCGAAGACGATCTGTTCTGGATCGCGATGGGCAATTCGCTCTACTTCGCCACGATGACCACCGTTGGCAATGTGGTCGTGGCTCTGTGCGCGGCGCTGGCGCTGAAGAGCATTCGCATCGGGCATACGCTCTACCGGGTGGCTTTGTACGCGCCAGTTGTGCTTTCGATTTCAGTCATCGGGATCGTGTTCCAGCGTTTGCTTGCGCCCTTCGGCTTACTGAACGCCGGGCTGGAATCGATCGGCATTAACGGCTTCAATTATTTGACAGATCCCAATCTGGTGATGCCGTCGCTTTCACTGACGACAATTTGGTGGGGCTTCGGCTTCCCCATGCTGATATTTCTGGCGGCGCTTTATGCGGTGCCGGAAGTGCTCTACGAAGCAGCGCGGATTGACGGCGCCGGGTCCTGGGCGATTTTGACGCGTGTTACGCTTCCGCTCATTCGACCGGCGCTGCTTTTCATCATCGTCACGCAATTTATCGGCCATATCCAGGTATTCGGGCAGCCCTATCTCATGACCAACGAAGGCGGTCCCGGCTACTCTTCCTATACCATCGTCTTGCATATCTATCGCAACGCATTTCGTTACTTTCACATGGGTTATGCCGGCGCTATGGCGCTCACGCTGGGGGTGGTGATGTTCTTCTTTGCGCTGGTGCAGTTTCGGCTTTTGGGACGCTATACGGAGTATTAGCTGATCAACATACACAGTGATACGCGTACAGTCTGGGTCAAACGACTGTCGTCAGCGGGCACCTATCTATTTCTGACGATTTTATTGCTCGTTGTGCTCTTTCCCGTGGTTTGGGTCGTGGGCCAATCCTTCATGCATGAGGAACAGATTCTAAAGTGGCCGGTTCAACTGATTCCGACTGAGCCGACCCTGGAAAACTTCATTGAGCTGTTTGTCCTACGCATGTCACGGCAGGAGCTGTCCGTCATACGTTGGATATTCAACAGTCTTTATGTGACGAGCCTAAGCACGGCAGGCGTCCTGCTGGTGACGTCGATGGCGGGCTATGCTTTCGCGCGCTTGCGCTTCCCCGGAAAACAGTTGCTCTTCTTCGGCTTGGGCGCGTCATTCCTCGTGCCCGGCGTCATGTTGCTGATTCCAAGTTTCATGCTGATGCGCCTCCTGGGCTGGATCGACACCCACCACGCCTTGATCTGGCCACCGCTGGCCGGCTTTTTCGGCGTCTTCTTTATGCGACAGTTTTTCCTCGCTATACCGAGCGAGCTGGCGGAAGCGGCGGTCATTGACGGCGCAACCGCCTTTGGCATTTACTGGCGCGTGATGCTGCCGCTTTCGCGCCCTGCGCTGGCGACCCTGGCCATATTTACGTTCTTGTTTATCTGGAACGATTTCACCTGGCCTCTGATCGTGCTCAATTCCAATGAGATGCGGACGCTGCCCATCGGACTCGTGATCTTCGTCGGCGAATACTGGAGTGAACAGGGCATTGTCATGGCGGGCGCGGTGTTGTCGTCGGCGCCGGTCTTGCTCGTCTACATTGTTTTCCAGCGGCAGATCACGAAGGCGGTCATGGCGACGGGTTTCGGCGGGCGGTGAGAAACTCCGTAAGCGAGCCGTCAGAGTTGAAGATTCGTCCGATTCCACTCCTCTGTAAACTTTCCTCTTCCACCACCCTTAGCTTGCACAGTTTGTCGCAGCTTGCCGGCTGCGCTAATCTATTAACGTAAGCAACAACACTGATTTCAGTTTTCGCCAATTGAGGAGGAATAAAATGTCCTTTGTAGACAGAGTTGATCCAGATATCGTAGCCGCGCTAGAAGTCTTCCCAGCCGAGATGATGACTGCCATCGGCGATGATCCGCCTCTTGCGCGCAAGATGTTTGACGAATTGATGGGCGCCATGGCTGAACAGCTTCCGCCAACAGATGTCAACATCGAAGAAACATCCATCCCCGGATCTGACGCGGATATTCCCATTGTCATTTACCAACCACCTGTGCCCGGCCCGCGACCCGGCCTGCTCTGGATCCATGGCGGCGGCTACATCATCGGCTCCGCGCGCGATGATTTGAACTGCCTTGGCTTTGCCGAGCATGTGGGCTGTACCATCGTCTCCGTCGACTATCGGATGGCGCCTGAGTTTACCTATAAGGCGAGTGTGGCCGACTGCTTCGCCGGACTGAACTGGATGGTGGATAACGCTGCCGACCTGGGAATTGACGTTGGGCGCCTTGCCATCGGCGGAGCGAGCGCAGGCGGTGGTTTGACGGCCGGCCTGGCGCATTTCAATCGCGACAATAATGGACCGGATCTCGCGCTGCAATTGCTCATCTATCCTATGATCGATGATACGCACGAGACACCCTCCGGACACAGATCACCCATCCAACCGTCTGGAATCGAGATGTATCTTTGAAAGCCTGGAAGATGTACCTGGGCGACGAATATGGCACGGACGATGTTTCGCCCTACGCCGCCGCGGCACGGGCAACGGACCTAAGTGGCTTGCCGCCGGCATTTGTCACAGTGGGAGTGATGGACCTCTTCCGCGATGAGGATATCGACTACGCGCAGCGATTGATGGCTGCCGGCATACCGACCGAATTGACGGTGTATCCTGGCATGTCGCATGGCGGCGAACAGCTTGCGCCGACCGCTGCCGTCAGCGAGCGCATGAGAACCGATTATCTCGACGCGCTCAAACGCGCCATCGGCTGATCACCTGTCGCTACTCGGTCTCGCCCAAAAAAACAAACAGCGCCTCGTTTGAGACCTCGGTACTGATTGCCTGGCTCGAATTGAGAAATTGCCGCATGGGCGCGTGTGTGACCCTGGAAGGACTCGAACCTTCAACCTAACGATTAAGAGTCGCTTGCTCTGCCAAATTGAGCTACAGGGCCCTTGGTTACCGCTCAAGCAGCCGCGCATTATAGCGAAAATCTGCGCTTCGCGGCAAGGGCGAAATGGTCTCCACGACGTTTTTCTATGTCGTGCGTTCTGTACAGAATGCGTTCGATTTGCTTCGGTAATGTGTTTACGCTGTTACAATTGAGTTGATGCTGGGCGAATGTGCTAGTTACACGTCCCGATGCCAAACAGGAACCGTAAATCATGGCAAAGCGCATTCTCATAATCGGCGGAACCCGCAATATGGGTTACTACCTCTCGAAGCAATTGGCTGACTCCGGCTGCGATTTGACCTTGCTCAATCGCGGCATCACAATGGACGATTTACCATCTTCGATCCATCGGCTCCACGTTGATCGTACAAATCAAAATCAGATGCGGCGCGCCTTATTGGCCAAGTCATTCGATGTCGTGGTCGACTTTGCTCTATATAAGGGAGATGAGGCGCGTACCATCATAGAACTATTCCGCAATAATGTCGAGCACTACATAGTGCTAAGCAGCGGACAAGTCTATCTCGTGCGCGAAGGCCTACAGCGACCATATCACGAAGACGACTACGACGGAAACCTGATGGCCGCGCCCTCTGAGATCTCCTACGCGTATGAGGAGTGGCGTTACGGCATGCAGAAGCGTGAAGTCGAGGACGAATTGCGTGCGGAGTGGTCGCGCTCAAAGTTTCCTTACACCATCCTCCGCCTGCCTATGGTAAACAGCGTCCGCGATCCATATAACCGACTCTTCAATTATTATCTTAGATTGCGTGACGGTGGACCGATGCTAGTGCCCGATACGCCGAAGTACGCCTTAAACCACGTATACGCGCTGGATGTCGTTACAGGCATCCTGAAACTAATAGAGAGTGGCGCAGGCAAGGGAAAAGCCTACAACATTGCGCAAGACGAACACCCCAGCCATGAAGAATTCCTGGCGACGCTAGCAGATATCATGGGCGCAAAAGCACGGAGCTTCAAAGTGAACCGAGGCGATCTGGTTGCGAATGGCTTTCTTCCTGATTGCGCACCATTCAGCGAGCGCTGGATGAGCGCGCTTGACAATCGGCTCAGCAAGAATGAATTGGGAATTCGCTACACGCCGCTCGTTCAATACCTTTCCGACATAGTTGCATTTTACGACGCGCACCCTAGGCCGCACCCGCTGACCTATCGCCGGCGCCGGGCAGAACGGCAGTACGCCGAAGGACTGGCAATTCAATCCGAATCCTGACATCTTTCGTCGTGCGAAGCGCTGTCCCTGTAGCGGCGCGATATCTAGACTATGATCACGGGCGAGCCGATTGCAAATGATCCTTAAGACAATCGTTAGCAATCCAGGCTATGGTTACGCCGGAGAGCACAGGGAAGGGATGTGGATATGAAGTCTACTGCAAGACTTATCGCATTACTCCTGATCGGAGTGGTTGCTATGAGCGGGTGTTCCGCTGTCCCGTCGATTCTCTCTGGCAGCTCGGGCGCGGTCCAAGCGCCCGCGGCTCCAGCGGCAGGGGAGGTGGTGGCCGAGCCGTCAGCTCCTCGATTCAAGTTCTACGATTCTTGGGCTTCATGGTGACCGACCTGTCGTCGTAATGGGCCTGCCGTGAGCGGGCTACACGTGACATTTGCAGACCGAATCGAGTTCATAGTACTTGATATCGATGATTCATCGTTTAATGGCATCAGAAGCCAACTTGGCATTACCGCACAAGCGCAATATGTCCTTGTCAATTCTGCTGACGAGATCGTGGGGCGTTGGTTCGGGGTACTGAACGAATCTCAAGTTACGTCCGACTTGGAACAACTGCTGCAAAGCTAGAAACAGGGGCGGAATCCCATCTCTGCCCCTCCCCAATTGTTTCCCTCCGGCTCCTACGCGCCATTTACTGGATCTCAGTCAATTCTGCGAGCGCCTGCTATAATCTGGTTAGCTTTATTCGCTGCTGAACCGAGGATCCGGGAGTAGTACGTGCTTGTTAGCCGGCGTCTTGCCTTGCTCACAGTAGCGATCTTACTCAGCCCTGCAACCTGCGCCGACCCGAGGTTACTCTCACGCTCGCCCCTATCGACACTCGAACGCCTGAAGCGACTGACGTTCGGGAATTGCCGACAGAAACCAAGATCGCGCCTACTTCTCCGACGCCCACCCCTAGCGCAACCGATACACCCACTGCCACTGCATCGCCTTCCATGACTTCAACATTGACTGCGACGGCGACGCCTAGCGCGACCGGCACGGATACGCCTACGGCAACTGACACACCAACCGCGACCGCAACGCTGACTGCAACTGACACCGAAGAGCCGACTGCTACGAACACGCCTACCAGCACGAACTCGCCAACGGCGACCGCCACCGAAGAACCAACTGCCACTCATACGCCCACCGTGACTGATACAGATGAGCCGTCTGCGACGACTACGTCCACGGCGACCGCCACCGAAGAACCAACTGCCACTTATACGCCCACCGTGACTGATACCGATCAGCCGACCGCCACGGACACTCCCATCGCGACTGATATCGACGTGCCTACCTCCACGAGTACGCCGACCGCAACTTATACCGAGGAGCCGACTGCGACCGAAACCGACGAGCCAACTGCAACTGGTACTGACGAGCCAACTGCGACAAACACGTCCACGGCAACTGACACTGACGAGCCGACGTCCACGAATACGCCGACGGCAACAGAAACCGACGAGCCGACCGCGACGAATACCATCGAGCCAACAGCGACCGAAACCGACGAACCTACCGCCACTAATTCCGCGGTACCAACGGCCACCGTCGAGCCACTGCCAACTGCGACGCCGACCGAAACCGAACCGCCAACGCCGACACGCATTCTCATTTTGACAGTGCAGCCCACCGCCACGCCAACAGCGACCGACACCGAGCCGCCCAGCCTGCCCCAGCAGGTAGAAGCATCTACGCCGACTGCAACGTCTACTGTCACGGAACAGATAGTGATCCGATCATTTCCGACATTGACGCCGCTGCCGACGCTCAATCAGACCGAAGTGGCAGAGTTGCTGGCAACGCCTCAACCACGTCCAACACTGCCGCCAACCTGGACGGCAGCCCCCACATTGCCGCCAACGAATACGATCGCGGATCCGCCTCCGGCGGCCACCGCGCCCTTGGACATTTCCACGCCTAGCACCGACAACGTTTTTGTCGCCACACCCTTCGTCTCAACACCGCAGTCGGAATTAGAAGCTCCGACCATAACGCCCACACCGACCGCCACGCTCGTGCAGCCTACGGTGGCAGTAAGGAGCGATCTGCTGCGACCGGTGATCCAGCCGCCAATATCGCAGCCGACAACCTTCAGCATCAGCGGCGCTTCAGTTTATCAATACAATGTGGGCTTGGGGCAGGTCTTTTCTTTTGGGAACATCCAGTTGCAGGGCGGCGTGAGATTATTCTTGCAGAACCCTGTTGACGCCAACAGCTTCCTACGAACTGACTATAAGGGCATATTGCGCTATAAGCCCATCGGCGTCGCTCAAGAAGGTGAAATGAGCTATTCGCCCTACTTTGAGGGTTACTCAGGCGGCATCGTCAGTATCGACCAGAACAAGAACCGGATAGTCGAATTGGACTGGTCAGCGGACGGCCGGCAATTCAGCTTCCGCATTGATACTCTGCTTAGACTGGATAATTCGAATGCAGGCGTCTGGTTTTGGCAGCCTAACGTGGTAACCCAATATGATCCAACCTACCAGGTCATCCGCGATTGCCCGGTGCCAGGCTATAATCCCTGCAACTTCGTCTATCCTAGTAACGCCAGACACTGGAGGACTATCGGCGTTCAATGGTCGCCTGTCCGAGGCGACAACAATATCCTCTTGACGGTCCAGCTGCCTGAGGAAGGGCGGAATGCGCTCGCTATCGTGCAGGCGCTTCGTGACCCCAAAAACTCTGACTATGCGCCACAATTCATCCGCTATGATTACGGGACCTGGAATCCAGGCGGGCAGGGCATAACTGTGAGCGGGCGTCGTCCCGACGGTCACGTGATCATCGCTGTCGTGAACAACAACCTGTCCGGCGAACAAGTCGTCTTGGACGGGTTCGCGCGCGGTCTTTGGTTGCGCGATGCTGTCCGCCTTCCTAATGGGCAATATCGGGCCTCGGTCGTCCCGGCGGTCCCGGCAGCGGGCCGGTCGCGCTTTATGACCAGAATGGCAATCAACTTTCAGACTTCATCGGCAGCGTCCCGCCAGAAGATGTTCGCTGGTTCCCTGACCGTAGCGCCGTATTGGTCTCAGTTCAGGCTCGACAATATACCGTGGCGGCGAATGGCGGCAGCATTACTGATCCCACCGACTTGACCAGCAACCCGCAGTTTAGTTCCGGCGCAGTCGGCGCTGTAGCGATTCCGGATGCGGTCGTCGTGAATTCGGAGTATTATCCGGGCGAGCAGCTGCGGATTACAGTGCCCTACCTTAATGTCCGTCAGGGACCTAGTACGACGAGCGCTGCAATTGACGGGCTCCAGTTCGGCGATTACGTCGCTATTTTCGCCGGTCCGCATGACAATGAGGGTTATCGATGGTGGCAGGTGCAGACGGCAGACAATACCTTTGGCTGGATCGCCGGCGCCATCGGCGGCGCCCCGACGATTCAGCGCCCGTAACACCGCTCGCCATTTTCTCAAGGACCTAAGATGACAGATGATACCGGCGCCGCTGCACAACGCGATCCTCTGGTAAGTATTATCATCCCCACATTCAATCGCAAGCACTTTATCGCCGACGCCATTGATAGTTGTCTCGCGCAGACCTACGAAAACTGTGAAATCATCGTCGTCGACGATGGCAGCAGTGATGGCACTGCGGACTTCCTAAGAGAACGCTATGGCGATCGCATCGAGCTTTTTACACAGGTTAACCAGGGACCGGGCATCGCTCGCAACTGCGGCATTGCTGCTGCGCGCGGTGAGTTCATTCACTTCCTTGATGCTGATGACCAGCTGCACGAACGAAAGATCGAAATCGGAATCGATGTCTTCAAGCGCCATCCGCAGGTTTCAGTGATCTACACCCATTTCCAATTTGTTGCGACTGACGGCACAACGCCGCTGGAGACGCCTCCTTTCGAGCGCTTCTCCGATGATGTTTTCTGTGAGCTGCTGCGGACGACCGGCTGCCATATATTGATCAGCTCGAGCATGTACCGCAACGATGCCTTACGCGCTATCGGTGGCTTTGCCGATGACGCGGAATTTCGCAGTGCCGAAGATTGGGATCTGTTCTTGCGGCTGGCGGCCGAGTATCAGTTTCACGCAATTGATCAACGCCTGGTTTACCGTCGTATGCACGATCGCATGATGTCTGATGATCGCCTTTACGGCGCGCTGGGACGCCTTAAGACGGTGCAGAATGCCCGCCATTACGGCTGGGAGAATTGCATGGAACCGGCAGAATTCGACCATAAGGAAGCGGCGCGCCATCATGTCTACGCGCTTTATCTCTGGGCTGAGGGGGGCAGACGAGAAGCGCGCCATCACTTTCTGCGCGCGGCAGCACTCTACCAACCCGAGTCACGGCAGCGGCGTCTGTATGCCATGTATACCTGGCTATTGCCTCCGGCATCTGTCGATTGGACGATCGCCTTCGGTCGTTTCCTGCGTAAATTATTCTAAGTCACGTAAACCAGGTGACCTTCTCTTGTGGCCGTCGCCAATCGAATAGTCCTGGTGAACCGAATTGCAATTGATTGCGTATAATATTTTGGAACCACGCGAGCCTGGGACGAATATGTGATGCCAGCAAAAACCGATAGCCTTCGTTACGATATCAAGGAATTGATGAAATCGGGCGGCTTCAATGAAATAGTCGACCGTTGCCATGTTGAGTTGACGATGGCGCGGCGCGAAAGCAATCACAGCGTCGAGATCATCGCACTGCTAGGCTTGGCACAGGCGCAATGCTCGCTGGGACATTTTGACTTCGCGCGTGATTACATTAATCAGGCGGTCGAGGGGGCGAATGTCATCCACTCCATCAGCTTGATGACCGACGCGCTTAACATCCGCGCGCGAATTTCACGTGAAGGATATCTGCAGACCGGCGAAGCTATAGACGACTATCGTAAAGCCGTCGATTATGCCTTCGAAGCGGGAGATATGCGGCGTTACGCTCAGTCCGTGCTGGGGATGGGCGAGATCGCGTCCAATCCTGACGAGTCGAGCAAGCACGCCTGGAAAGCAATTGATATCGCGCGCGAGATCAACGATGGCCAGTTGGAAGCGCGCGCAATCCTGCTTCTATCCAACGCCTTTATCCGCAAAAACAAACACAATAAAGCCAATGACGGATTGCTGGTGGCGCTGCGCAAAGCACAGTCGGTCAAGGACCGCCTGCTAGAAAGTGTCATTATCGGGCAGCAGGGTCTGGTATTGGCTCAAGATCACGATACATTTGAGCGCGGACTACAACAGCAGTTGACCGCATTGGAAGTTGCCCGCGGCCTGGAAGCGGTTTTCCATGAGTTTATGCGTCTCTATACGCTCGCAATGACTATGGTGGCAGCGAATGACCTTTCCGAGGCGCGCGGTTTTTTTGATCAAATGCTCGCATTGTCGCAAGATATTCAGCACCCGCCCTACGAAATGTACACGCTGGGGCTGCTAGGTCAGTGGCAGCAACTGCGTCAGAATCCGGAAAGCGCTGCTTCTTATTACGGTCGCGCCGTAGAGATGGCGCGCGCTGTGAGCAACCCGACTAGCGAAGCGCGCTACCTATACGCGCTCGGTTCGGTTTTGCAGTCGCAATGGGATTTCGCCGGTGCGCGCCGTAATTATAAAGAAGCCCGCGCAATTTATCAGGCGCTTGACGACGGGCGCAATGCTACAAGAGTCCGCGCCTCAATTGTTTACACCTATTTGTTGTCCGTCGCTTCACGCATTATGAGGCTTCTGGGTATACAGCCTTCTAACCAGTAAGTCTCGCCGGCTTCTAAAGCTCAAGCTCGCCTCTGCGCCATAGGCTGATCAGGGTTGTCGAAGGATAAAAGACCAGTGGCGGTAGACTTTCCTGCGCAAACCAGCCAACGTCGGCGGCATCGTCTCCGGCTTCAGCTTTGCCCGATATAACCAGTGCACTGTAGGCAATGACGATGTCCGCGAAGCCTTCGTCCCGTTTCGGAAACACCGCCAGCAGCTTGTCAATACGCACATTGAGACCGGTCTCTTCGAGCGTTTCGCGGACAGCGGCAGCCTCCGGCGACTCATCGTGATCAACGAAGCCGGCCGGCAGCGCCCATTTGCCTCTGCCAGGATCAATCTTCCGTTGTATGAGTAAGACTCTTTCGTCGCGCTCAATGAAGACGGCCACAGCCACTTTGGGATCGAAAAACACTGGCTGTTTGCAGGAACTGCAGTACGGACGCAAGCGGCCGCTGTGATCTACGTCGATCAACAGGCGTCCGCATAGGGTGCAGAACTTGGCAATCCGCGTCATCGCGGCTGCGCCCGTCGCCGCTTACCCATTGACATAGCCACAGAGCCTGAGTAGACTACCGAACCGCGAGCCGGAGTGGCGGAATTGGCAGACGCGCACGACTCAAACTCGTGTACCTTCGGGTGTGTGGGTTCGACTCCCACCTCCGGCACCTTAGCCCCCCCAAGATCCACAATATCGTTCTCCATTAGCGAAGGCTCCATTTGGTTTCCTGCTCGCCCGCCAGCATATTCTCGTAGCGCGCAAGCGTGAAAAGCCAGTCCGACAGCCTATTGACGTATGCGAGACTGTATCCACCGATGTCTTCGTCGTCCGCCAAGGCGACCATCAAACGTTCGGCACGACGGCAAACTGCCCGCGCTACCTGTAAATTTGCCGCGGCCATTGTACCGCCCGGCAGGATAAAGTTCTTCAACGGTTCCAGCCTATCGGTCATCTCGTCTATCGATGATTCCAGCCATTCGACCTCACTCGTACCGATCCGGGTGATCCAATCGGCATTGGCGTTCAGCGGGGTCGCAAGGTCCGCCCCAAGATGAAAGAGCTGGGTCTGCACAACGTTGAGCCAATCGTCAGCTTGATCACATGGATTAGAGGATCGAACCACACCCAATAGGGAGTTAAGCTCGTCGATGGTGCCATAGGCTTCGACGCGCAAATGCGTTTTCGGCACCCGCCCACCACTGAACAGGGAAGTTTCGCCGCTGTCGCCCGTCTTCGTGTAGATCTTCAATTGACGTATTCTCCTGAACCGTTTTGTGTGGGAGCTTGCCTTGTCGAAATGGGCACTAAGGAGACGGCATCGCTGCCCGAACGCATCCGCCAGCGGTCGTACAGCATAACAACCGCGACACCGGAGAAAATCTGCCAGACTATTTCGAGGGCAAACATGTAGCGAGGCAGAGCCAACAAAAAGAGATGCGCTACCACCGTGTATAGCATGAAGCCGATAAGAGGCAAAGAGAGATGCCAGAGCTTGCGCGACAAAATCATGCCAAGCAAGGCAAACCCAATGCCGCTCAAGTGGAATGACCACATGACGAGCTTGATTGCGAACCCGTCTATCTGCATGAGCTTTATCAGTCCATCCAGCGAGCGGTTCTCGCTCAACCACGCGCCTGCCGCTTGTCTGATGCTAACATCGCCGAGACCGGTGGTGCCATGAGGCTGCACAAGCGAGAATGCCAATTCATTGATTCGGAGCGCCACCAGTCCGGTCGGATTAGCATCGATTATGCCCCTTATCTTCTGGATATAAACCTCGTCAGGGTGATGGTATTTGCAGTCAACTTCGCAGCCTTCGGGAATGCCAACGTCCACGCCTTCCAAAAGGAGGGCATCGTTTTGCTGTGGCGAGCCATCATTGCTTTCAAACCCGCGCCAAATCGTCGCCAACAGCCGATCACTTGCTAGCACGAAACGATCCCAAAGCACGAGATTGTATACAGTCCAAGACGATACAATAATTGCATATACTGCCAGCAGCAGCATCGCTTTCCCTCGCCAATTGCTGATAAGGTGGCGGCGTCCAAGGAGCAGCAAATGAAGCGCAATGCCCAGCGGGAAAAGCACGGAAACTGCACGCGTCAGGGTCGCCAGGCTTAGGGCGATGGCAGTCAGCACGACGGCTACACCAGGCTTGAGTCGATAAACTTTCTGTCGGCATAATGCATCGACGACGTATTCGACATATAGCCAGAGACCACAGGCCAGGAAAAATAGGTACAGCGTCTCTGTGGCGATGTTCGCTGGTTCAAAGATCAAAGCGGGGTGGAATGCTGCCAGGAATGCGCCCACCAAGCCTGCTCGTTGACCCCCGAGTAACGCCCCGATGCGAAAGACAAGGTATGCTGTCGCCACAGACGAAAGGCACTGTAAGAGGCGCATCGTGACAACAGTTGCATGATCGCTAAGGAATCGCTGGAACATGCCGGCGAACACGATATAGACGGGAGGCGTAGGGATTTGCGCATTCGTAAAGGGAATCTGCCGAATCCAGCCGTGTTCTTGCCCGCTGAAAAACCCCCAGCCAACCGCGAGGAACCAGCCGCTGTCGCCACCGCCTGTGTCTTCAAAGGCGGACAGGGTGGGCTGATCCATCGCGTATACTAGGCGCAGCAGCAGACCAATTAGCAGGATGATCCACAGCCATCGAGAATAGCGCGCGTCCGCTTCCATTAAGACCACAACTTGCTATAGGGTCGGTATTTGGCGAATGGTAGTATTGGGCGGGGCAAAAGGCAAGGATGACTGACGCTTTGAGCTGGAGAAATAACTCTACTTTTCTAAAACTGTCAGCGATTCTGGTGCTTGCTTTTGTCTTTCGTCTGGCGCTCTTGTCTTTGGTGCACAATCCGGGATTGCACGATCCGCTGCACTATTTCAACCTCGGACGTAGACTCTCGCATGGGCAGGGCTTCACGATTGACTACGTCTGGCACTACAGTCGTATACCACCCGAAATCAGCCACGGAATTGACCACTGGATGCCACTGGCCGGTGTAGCGAGCGCGGCTGGAATATCGCTGGGCGGTCAATCGCCGCAGGCAGCTGCGCTAGCATTTGTGGTTGCCGGCACGCTTATTCCGCTGCTGGTGTTTTTTGCCGGAAGACAGCTCCGTCTTGTTGATGACGCTGCGCTTTTCGCTGCTGCCTTCGCCGCATTCCTTCCTGATTTGGTCGTGACGTCACTACGTACCGATACGACCACGTTGAACGCGGTCTTCATTTGTGCAGCAATTCTGCTTCTCAACAACGGTCTGAATAGCGGGCGCCTCCGATACTTCGCTCTTAGCGGCGCGCTGGCCGGCCTGGCGTATCTTACCCGCAATGACGCTATCCTTTTCATTCCTATGCTCGTTTCAGTGATTGCGCTTCGAATGTGGACGGGGGAGCCGCGCCTTCAAATACGCGCTGCCCTTACTGCCGTTTGCTTTGCGCTAGCCGTATTCCTCATCGTCATCGCACCGTGGCTAGGCCGAAATGGACGCGAAACGGGACGACTGGGAATTGCGGAAGCCGACCGCATGTTTTTCATGGTGGAGCAAGCCGACCATTACGCCTACGGGATCCCCATCACATGGGAATCCATGTTGCAGCGTCAGAGTCTTAACCAGCTAATCTACAGGCGGCTTTTCGAGCTTGCTGCCGCAGCGAAGCAAATCGCCGTTTCGCTCACGTTTCCTGTCATTGTATTGGTTCCAGCTGGATTGATATGGGTGGTACGGAAGCGTGACCGCTCGCGTTTACTGGCGATAGCGCCGCCGCTCAGTTGGCTGCTAGGCATTCTTATTGTCTACCCGCTGCTGCTCCCGCTTAAGAGTCAGGCGGGCAGCTTCGAGAAAGCATTCCTGACAATCACGCCGCTACTGATTCCGCTTGCGGCGCTGGCAATCGACACGTTAATAACGCGAACTGCATTAAAGAGGGGATTCGTCGTGATCACCCTACTTTGGCTAGGCTTTAGCAGCGCCGCATATGTACAGCAAGCGACTCAGCAGGCTGACACTTACTACGATAGCATTCAGGTGCTGGTGGAAACTTTGGAAACCTT
The DNA here is from genome assembly GCA_965223515.1 of Phototrophicaceae bacterium. GTDB lineage: Bacteria > Chloroflexota > Anaerolineae > Aggregatilineales > Phototrophicaceae > UBA6055. The sequence goes on along the minus strand of CBDCWK010000002.1, from coordinate 1,258,466 downwards.
GCCGGACTTGACGGGAGACGGCGATATCCGGCTCATGTCGCAGGATCCCTTTGTCTTGAGTTACTTCGGCTACTCGTCGGTAATGACGCCCCTAGCTTCGCGTGAAGATACGCTGGAGCTTGCACGCCAATTCGAAATCGATTACTTACTCATGCCCGCAGGCCGCCCCGCGCTCAACCCATTGTATCTTGGCGAGGAAACCGACCCGCGCTTTGAGCTGGCAGCGCATCTCGCTGACGCCGGCGAAATACCCTTCGAGCTGTATCGATTCGTATACCAAAGCTGAAAGCGGCAACGGACATTTCCCGTCTTGTGGATCAGCGTCGCGACTTTCACTTTGTCCCAACTATCTTATCCGACTATAATACGTCGCGAGAGGACAGGGACTGTATGAGAGAGTCGCAAGCCTATATTGAGCGCATCAAGCGAGTTAACCGCGACTACCAGCGCTTGGAATTGGCGGTAGATCGTAAACTTTCATCGCTGCGTGCTGGGCAAGCGCTGTTGGTACGGCGCATGGACAAGGACTACGAATCCGAGCACTGGGATCCCTATTTGCGTGAGCTTTGGTTCCCCGTGGATACGCAGGCGAGCAACATCTTGGTCATTGAACAGCCGGCAGGAGCACAATATAGGCCTGGGCAGCTCCTCAGCATAATGGGTCCCGTCGGGAAGCCCTTTCGTTTTCATCAGAAGCTGCGCAATATCCTGCTCATCGCCTATCATTCAACGCCTGCGGCACTGCTTATGATGCTGCCGCCACTCTTGGATAGGCAGGTCAGCATAACCTTGGTGCTGATGGGATCCGCCAGAGAATACGAAACAAGCCATTTGCCGAGCGAAGTAGAGATTATCCAGGCGGAAGACAATTTGTCTTGGAATGATATGGTTATGACCTTGGGCTGGGCGGATCAGGTTTTCGCCGCAGTTGGGCATGGTGACGAATTTAAATATTTTGGCGACGTTATGCAAGTGATGCGTGAGCGACGAAATGATGTGCCGGCGAATTTCATATTTGGCGTATTGCAGCGGCAACTGCCTTGCGGCGTCGGCGCCTGCCATGCCTGCATGCTGAATCTACAAGGTACGCAGAAGTTGCAATGCCTAGATGGACCCGCATTCGATTTAACCACGCTGCGACTAAACTAGCGCCTTGGGCACGCAATGGCGATAGAAATCACGCGACCAGGCAAATATAGTCTAATCGTTTCGACGCCGGTGATGCCGGCCGCCGGTACCTTAGGTTTCGCAGACGGCTACAAAGGCATGATTGAATACGAGAATCTAGGCGCGCTTGTGACTAATCCGGTCACGATCGAACCTTGGAACCCGGCTTTCGGAACGCGAATGATCCCGATGGATGCAGGCATTCTGCTTCACACCGGCTTACCGAATCCCGGCTTGTCGAAGATTATCAGCCGCTACCGCAAGATTTGGGCGAATCTCACGATCCCGGTGATTCTGCATCTGGTTGGCACCACCGTCCGCCAAATCGAACAAGCTGGCAGACTGCTTGATGAAGTCGACGAAGTCGCGGCAGTGGAACTTGGACTGAGCGACGATCTAAACGAAGCAGATGCGTTAGCTCTGGTCAACGCCGCTGCCAAAATGGAAAAGCCGTTGCTTGTCCGCTTGCCATTCTTTGAGTGCTATCAGCTGGCGCTGCCGGTGGCTGAAGCTGGCGCCGATGCCTTGGTGCTGACCGCCGCGCCGCGGGGCACTGCCCGCGACAAACACGCTGGCCGCCTGGTCAGCGGGCGAATATACGGTCCCCTTATCAAGCCGCTGGTCCTGCGTATGGTTGGCAGGCTGCGCCGACAGGTTCCGCAGGAGATTCCAATCATCGGCTGTGGCGGCATTCATTCTCCCCAAGATGCCCGCGATTACATCGACGCCGGCGCCATCGCCGTTCAAGTTGATACGGCGACCTGGGCACAGCCGAAAATGCTTGAACGCGTCGCCCGTGATCTTGGCGGCTGGATCGCGACTCGGCACAAGGACGCCTTACTCGACGAGTGGAATCCTGACATGGGGCATACGGAGGCGATGCAACGACGGGCCTCAGCACCGACCGACAAGGACTAGTCGAACTAGATTAGAAAGCGCTCGAAGCCGTGCCGCAATATGACTTCCGCTGCAAGACCTGCCGCCTGCGATTCACTATTAGTTTTCGGACCTATGCAGAATACGAGGTCGCCGTGCCCAAATGTCCTGAGTGCGAGTCGCTGGAGTTGTCGCGTCTGATCTCACAAGTGGTCGTCCGCAAGCCAAGTCGCGATTACGGCAGAATGTCTTCCGGTGAAATGCTTTCCGTGTTGGAATCGGGCGATCAGAATCAGGTTAGCGAAATGTTCAAGCAAGTTGGCGGACAGTCTGACGCAACGCAAGAAAAGTCTTCCAAATCTTAGCGATTCATGTCCGGCGCGTGATTACTATTTCCACATAGCTAGAGGTACCAGTCGCGCAGGGCGTCTCGCACTTCATCGATGATAGCCTCCCAGGGATAGCCAGCTTCTCGGGTTATACTCAAGCAATCTTCACTGATTTTCAGCTTCTGGATGCCTTCGACCGCCGTGAATAGCATCTGTGCGATCGGCGAGGCGAGATCGCCTTCTGCGGGACTCTCGTAGCTTTCTTCGTCTTCGCTTGTCAACGTTTGATTAACGTACAGATCGGCGGTATCTAGATCGTCGCCGAATTCAACTTCCACCGTGACGTATTCTGACATGTCAAGAAGCAACACCGTTAGTATCTCGTCGACCGGCCGGTTGCTGCTGCGTAATGCAATGGATATTGCCACCGCCCAGCAGAATCTCACGCGCGCTAATTCCAACCACTTCGCGTTTGGGGAAGAGTTCCTTCAGTTTGCGACAAGCATCAAAATCATGTCGATCGCCAAACTGAGGTGCGATAATGCCGCCGTTGGCGATATAGAAGTTGATGTACGAACCGGCTAACCGCTCGCCCTCCGGCCGACGGAAAGCGGTGTCCACCACATCCAGGTCTTCGGCTTCTTCTTTGGTCATTGTCATCGGGTCGGGCTGATGAATATTGTGAATCTCGAGAGGGTTTCCCTGCGCATCCTGTGCCGACATCAGCACATCGTAGGCTTCGGTTGAGCGCTCATATTGTGGGTCAGATCGGTCATCAGTCCAGGTCAAGGCGATGACTCCGGGGCGGACGTAGCAACACAGATTATCGACATGGCCATCCGTCTCGTCTTCATACACGCCGCGTGGCAGCCAGATAATATGCTCGATGTTTAGGTAGTCCGAAAGCTGCTGCTCGATCTTAGCGCGCGATAGATGGGGATTGCGGTTGGGATGCAGCAGGCATTGCTCGGTGGTGACTAGCGTGCCCTGACCATCCACATGAATTGAGCCGCCTTCCATAACCAGTGGCGCCTTGTAGCGATCGAGCGATTCAATTTCGAGCATCTTCGCCGGCACAAGATCGTCCAAGTCCCAGGGAAAATACATCATCTTCTGCAGTCCGCCCCAAGCATTGAAGTCCCAATCGATGCCGCGCACCTCGCCCTTGTTGCTCACAACGAAAGTCGCGCCACAATCGCGCATCCAGGCATCGTTGTTTGATATCTCCACTACACGGACCTGAGGCGGCAGAATCGCGCGCGCGTTCTCGAATTGATCGCCATTCACGCCCATGGTTACGCGCTCGAAGCGCGAGATCTGCGCCGCTACCTCGACGAAGGCACGCTGCGCTGGCTTGCCACCATCGCGCCAGGTATCGCGCCGTTGCGGCCATAGCATCCAGCAGCCGGCATGACGCTCCCATTCGGCGGGCATGCGGAATCCATCTGCTCGCGGCGTCGACGGTATCAGCTTCGACATGTTCATGGCTCCGACGTACTGACTGACAAGGCAGGTATTATGCCTATTGCAGCGGAACAAAAGCAGGCTGAGTTTACAGGCGATACAGGAAATGCGCGCTCGTTCAGTGTACAATAGCATCGCCTGAGATACTTATGTCCTAATCGCCATGACCAACAGCCTGTACGCGCTCTCGCCATTAGACGGGCGATATGCTGAAAAGACCGATTCTCTGCGACCATTTCTTTCAGAGTGGGCGCTGATGAAGTACCGCTTGCGGGTCGAAACATGCTGGCTTATCGCCATGTCCGAACACGACGGCATCAAGCATGTCAGGCGATTCAGTCAAGATGAGCAAAATCTACTCGAGGCAATTGCCTCAGACTTTGACGACTGCGCCGCGCGCCGGATCAAGGCGATCGAGGCGCAGACGAACCATGATGTCAAGGCTGTCGAGTATCTCATCAGAGACCGCCTGCAAGGCACGAGCCTTAGTGATATGGTGGCATCGGTGCACTTCGCCTGTACCTCTGATGACATCAACAATCTGGCTTATGCCATGATGTTTCGCGACGCGATGCGAGAAGTCTGGCAGCCCGCGGCTCGATCACTTTTGTTGCAGCTCAAAGAACTTGCCCGCACTTCGGCTGATGTGCCTATGCTGGCGCGGACGCACGGGCAGGCGGCCACACCCACCACGCTCGGAAAAGAGATCGCCGTCTTCATGCATCGGCTGCGGCGGCAGTTCAAGGCGATTGAATCGCAAGAATATCTGGGCAAGTTCAACGGCGCGGTTGGCGCCTACAATGCACATCGCGTCGCCTATCCGGACGTGGATTGGCGCGAGTTCTCGCGGCAATTCGTACACGGACTGGGCTTGGCATTTAGCCCGCTGACCACACAAATCGAAGCTCATGATTACCTAGCTGAGCTGGCGCACGGCATGATTCGCTTCAATACTGTGCTGCTCGACTTCTGCCGCGATATCTGGACCTATATTTCGCTCGGCGTATTCCGACAACGTGCAGCCGCTAGCGAGATTGGCTCGTCAACCATGCCGCACAAAGTCAATCCCATCGATTTTGAGAATGCGGAGGCTAATCTGGGCATCAGCGGTGGCAACTTCGCTCATCTCGCGAAAAAGCTGCCAGTTTCCCGCCTGCAGCGTGACCTCAGCGATTCCTCGGCACTGAGGAATTATGGCGTGGCAATCTCCCACAGTTACCTGGCGCTGCTCTCAGTTCAGCGCGGACTACAAAAGATTGACATCAATCGCGCAGTGCTTTCCGAAGATCTAGCTAGCGCCTGGGAAGTGTTGGCGGAAGCGATTCAGACAATCTTGCGCAAGTATCATATCGCCGACGCCTACGAGCAACTGAAAACGTTAACACGCGGCGAGCAAGTGACGCAGGCTGGCTTGCACAGTTTCATCCGCAGCCTGGCGATTCCTAGCGATGAAAAACAGCGACTGCTCCAACTCACGCCAGCGACCTATATCGGTTATGCGGCGGAGCTGGCGCACCAGGAAGTTGAAGAAGAATAGACAAGTGGCGCCTGAAAGCGCCTGCTTTTTTGCCGCGTGAATATAAGGAGAATACACTGATGTTTCGACCCTTCCTCCGCCAAGAGACTTTACGGCTGACAATGGGGCAGGCGCTGATCAAGTTCCTGCAGATGCAATACACCGAATACGACGGCGAGGAACAGCGCTTTATACCCGCAATTTGGGGAATCTTCGGCCATGGCAACGTCAGCGGCTTGAGCCAAGCCCTTTGGGAATTTGGCGATGAATTGCCCTACTATCAGCCGACCAATGAGCAATCTATGGTTCATGCGGCCTCGGGTTTCACACGAACGCGCCTGCGAACACAGACCTTCGCTTGCACCACATCTATCGGTCCTGGCGCGACCAATATGATTACTGGCGCCGCTACCGCCCACATAAACCGACTCCCTGTCCTGCTGCTTCCGTCCGATTATTACGCAACTCGTTTCCAAGGGCAGGTGCTTCAAGATATCGAACATCCGGTTTCGCTGGACATGAGTGTCACCGATTGTTTTCGCGTCGTAAGCCAATTCTTCGACCGCATCACCCGTCCCGAGCAGATCCTTTACGCCGCGCCCGAGGCGATGCGCGTGATGACCGATCCGGTCGATGCGGGCCCAGCCACGATTGCATTGCCGCAAGATATACAGAGCGTCGCCTTTGACTATCCGGTCAATTTCTTCCGCAAAAAAGTATGGCGCATCGAGAGGCGACAGCCCGATCAGCGCCGAGTTGAGGAGGCAGTCGCACTGCTGAAGGGCGCCGAACGTCCATATATTCTGGCGGGCGGCGGCGTTCACTACTCCAAAGCTTGGGCGGAGTTGCGCGAATTCTCCGATGCCTTTGGTATACCCGTCGGCGAAACTCATTCCGGGCGTGGCGCGTTGAAGCAGGAATCACCGATTTTGATTGGCGGCAGCGGCCATACCGGCACGCCGCTTTCAGGTAAATATGCACAGGATGCTGATGTTGTTTTCTTGATAGGTACGCGCCTGGCTGACTTCGCCACTGGCTCATATTCCGCCTGGCAGAATCCCGGTGTCAAGTTCGTCAGTATCAATGTCAGCGGCGCGCACGCCCATAAACTAGGCGCCCTGCCCATCGTCGCTGACGCGCGTGAGACCTTGCGCCAAATGATCGCCGCCGGCAAAGAAGCTGGTATCAAGCCAAATTCCGGATATGTCGAGTCAGTCGCCGTCGACCGACAGACCTGGCTGGAGCAAAAACGAGAGTCGGTCTACGTCCAGTATCCCAACGAGCGCATGAGTCAGGCGCAGGTGATTGGCGCCCTTAACGACTTCATGGATGAGGGCGATACGCTAGTCTGCGCCGCGGGCACAGCTCCCGGCGATTTGCATCAACTCTTTGAGGCGACCGCCGGTCGGGTCCTCCACCTAGAATTCGGCAATTCTTGCATGGGTTATGATATCCCGGGCGCGATCGGGGTGCGTCTGGCTCGTCCCGCTGACGGCGAAGTTTATGTCTTCCTGGGCGATGGCAACTACCTGCTGCATCCGATGGAGTTGAAAACGGCGGTGCAAGAGGGCGTCAAGCTGACTGTCATCTTGCTGCAAAATGATGGCTTTCAGTCAATCCATGGCCACCAAAAAGCGCTGGTCGGGCACAGCCTGGGCAACGAGTTTCGCCTGAGGAATCAAGATACCGGAAAGCTTGATGACGGCGGCTTCGTCCAGATCGACTATGCCACGAATGCCGAAAGCATCGGACTGCGCGCCTGGAATGTCTCCGACGCAGATGAACTGAAAGGCGCCTTGCTGGAAGCGCGAGAAGAGCAGCGCTCCTGCATGATCGTGGCTCAGATTGAGCGCTACAGCCGCTTGCCGCGTTCAGGCATCTGGTGGGATGTTTTCGGCGCCGAAGTCACCGACGATGCCACCACTGAACAGCTTGTGGACGAGCGCGAAGACGGGAGACAAGGTCAGCGCTACTACTGGTAAGCGACTGGCAAAAGGAAAGAGAGTATGCGCCAAAGCCAAAAGGGCAAGCCCTACGATATCATCGTATTTGGCGATACCTGCGTCGATCTGATTCTGCGCGATGACGATGTGGCGCCGCATTTCGGGCAGGTCGAAAAGCTGGTCGCCGGATACAGCCTTGAAATGGGCGGGTCTTGCTGCATCTTCGCCACACAAGCGGCAAAGCTCGGCATGAAGGTTGCCGTTTTGGGGCGAGTGGGGGATGATGCCTTCGGTGAGCTGATAACTGAAACCTTGTCATCGGCAGGCGTCGACACCCGCTATCTAGCAGTAGACAGCAGCCTGCGCACCGGCATCACCGTTCATCTGGTTCAAGGAAATGACCGAGCCATGCTGACTCATGTCGGCTCGCTGAATGCCTTAACTCCTGCTGATGTCACTGACGAGATTCTGGCTTCAGCCCGACATCTGCACTATGGCAGCCTCTACTTGCAAACCGGTTTGTTACCGAATTGGATTGAAATCTTGCGCCGCGCCAGGCACCTCGGCCTAACGGTATCGCTTGATACCAATTGGGACCCGCTAGAACGATGGGATTACGGGCTGGAACAGGCGCTGCCAATGATTGATGTTCTGCTGCCGAACGAGCAAGAAGCAATCCACCTAAGCGGCAAAGCAGATGCAATGGCCGCGATCGACTATTTGCGGAAGCAGGTAACGCTGCTCGTTGTCAAGCGAGAATCTGCCGGCGCGGTCGCCTGGCATCGAGGCGAACAATTCGTGCAGTCGGTTGATCCAGCGACAGGTGATGGCGACGGGATAGGCGCAGGCGATAGCTTTGATGCTGGTTTCCTGGCTGGATGGCTAAATGAATTACTTTTGGAGAATTGCTTGTCAATCGCTTGTCAGTGCGGACGCGGTGTGGCAAGCGCGGTAGGCGGAATAAACGGCCAGCTGCTGCGTTCGCAAATAGCCGACCTTGCGCCTGCGCGGTCCAACTAAAACACAATGCCTTAATCGCTGCCGTTTGCCAGCGTACCCTCGCCTTTGTATCCGCGACCGACGCCACGATAGATAAAGCCCAATTCCTTGAGTTCGTCGGGATTGTACATATTTCGTCCATCAATCAAGATTGGGCGCTTCATCGATTTCAAAACGCGCCTCATATCAAGATTCTTGAATTCATTCCACGGCGTCAGGACGAGCAGGGCGTCCGCGCCTTCTGCAGCGCAATAGGGATTGTCGCACATCGAGATTCCCGGCACATCACGGCTAGCGTTGTCCATCGCTACCGGGTCATACGCCTTGATGGCTGCGCCTTGATTGAGCAGTGACCTCGCTACAGTGAGCGACGGTGACTCGCGAGTGTCGTCCGTATTCTGTTTGAAAGCCAAGCCTAAGATCGCAACGGTCTTGCCATTGACGCTGCCACCCAGCATCTCGCGCGCCTTCAGCGTGATCTGCCGCCGCTGAAACGCGTTGATCTCCATGACAGCATTGAGAAGCTGCGGGTGCATGCCATGGGTCTGCGCCATATTCGCCAGTGCCTTGACATCTTTAGGAAAACAGGAGCCACCAAACCCGACACCCGCTTGCAAGAAATGTGGTCCGATGCGCTTGTCAAAGCCCATTCCCCGCGCCACCTCGGTCACATCGGCGTCGAGCCGCTCGCAGATGATGCTTATCTCGTTGATGAAACTAATCCGGGTCGCCAGGAATGCATTCGAGGCATATTTGATCATCTCAGCGGTGCGTATGTCGGTAATGACGATGGGCGCATCCAAAGGCGCGTACAGCTCGGCAACCTTTTCCGCGGCCGCAGGGTCAGTCGAACCAAGTACGGTGCGATCCGGCTGCATAAAGTCGGCAAGCGCGGAACCCTCCCGCAAGAATTCAGGGCAAGATACCACGGCGAAATCTACCGGCTCCGGCTGCGTCCTGCTTATAATTTCTGTGGTCCAATCGCCCGTTCCCACCGGCACCGTCGACTTGTTTATGACGATTAGCGGTTGCCTCATGGTCTCGGCAATGGTCTGCGCCGCCGCGCGAACGTATTGCAAGTCGGCTTCGCCATCTACGCCCGACGGCGTAGCGACGCAGATGAACACAAACTCAGTGTCATCGAGCCCAACCGCATATGAGGTAGTAAAATGCATGCGACCGGCGTCAGTATTGCGTCGCACCATCTCGGCCAAGCCCGGCTCATAGATCGGCATCTCTCCCGCCTGCAGCATTTCTATTTTGCGCTCGTCAATATCAACCAGCGTGACAGAATTGCCCATATCGGCAAAGCAAGTGCCGACGACCAAACCCACATAGCCCGAACCAATCACACAGAGCTTTCTCATATCGTTGTCGCTCTCAATTCTTTATAATGCACTGTACCGCAACTGCGAACTTGTACACCGACGCGCCAAACTTTCCTCTTCGGTCACCCAGTCTACCAAAGTATCAGCGGCATTTTTAGATGCTGCTGCTGGTGGCGGGTCAAAGATATTCTCAGCAAGTGGAATGGCGTATCGGTTGCGATTCCTTTTACAATTACAGTTTGATCTTGTTATACTGTTGCGGCAGTTAGGTATGTGATCGTGGAGATATTCTAGATGGCAAACGAGAAGGAAACGCTCACACCATTCAACCTGTATCAGGCGCACATCAAAGACGGGGTTCCACAAGAAATGCGCAAAGTGCCCTTTCGTAGTATTCGCGATTTGCTTTCTCTCCACAGCAAGACGTCCGGCAAAAAGACCTTCCTAATCTACTATGATGAAGACGGCTCGCGACGAGAGCTTAGCTATGCCGAGTTCAATGCGCGGGTTCACCAGGCAGCAAACTTTATGTACGAAGACCTTGGTATCCGACGCGGAGATCGGGTGGCCACTATCGCCTACAACCACGTGGATACGGTCATCATATACTTCGCTTGCTGGGTCATAGGCGCAGCGGTCGCGCCACAGAACGTCGCCGAAGACGACCGCCGTATCGCCTTTATCTTGCGCAATAGCGAGGCCAAAGCCTGTTTCGTCCGCGCCGAATATATCGAGCGCGCTGAAAACATCATACGGGGTATTGATGGTGATGACGGCGCCCCAAACATTGAGCATATTGTTGAAGTCGGCGGGCTACCACGAGAAAAGACCATTAACTTTCATGAAGCGCTGAAGAACCGCCCAACCATTTTTCTCGCAGACGCATCCGGCGCCAAGTCGGCGGACATATCCTTGAGAGACGGCAACGATGCCACCGCAAGCCTGGCCGATGAAGCACTGCTGGTTTACACCAGCGGTACGACAGGCACACCCAAAGGTGTCATCCTTGCGCAGTACAATCTGCTGGTCGATGCTCAGGGAATCAGCCAGTGGCAGGCGATAACCGGCAACCAACGCACGATGTGCGTCTTGCCGATTCATCATGTCAACGGCATCGTGGTGACCATCATCACACCGCTCTATGTGGGCGGTTCTACCGTGCTCAATCACCGTTTCAGCGTCTCACACTTCTGGGAGCGCATTGTGCGGGAGGGTGTCAATGTCGTCAGCGTCGTGCCAACGCTGCTTCAGTTTCTGATCGAATATGGCGAGCGCCAGCGCAAGGCCGGCCACACGGTCTTCGGCGGAAACATCAGCCGCCGCAATCTGACGCATTTCCGTCATCTCATTTGCGGCGCAGGTACGCTCTCGGTGACGCTTGCAAGAGAATTCAGCGAGATGTTCGGTATCACGATCCTTCACGGCTACGGTTTGAGCGAGACGACGTGCTATTCTTGCTTCCTACCGATAAACCTTTCGTGGCAGGCGAATCAACATTGGCTGCTTGCATATGACTACCCAAGTATCGGCTGCCCAATAGAGCCTAACGAGATGGCGATTTTCGCGGCCGATGGCAGCGGATTGCGACTGGACGAGGGCGAACGAGGAGAGATTTGCATCCGCGGCCACAATGTCATGCAAGGCTATTTCAAGCGACCGGACGCCAATGAGGAGACATTCAAGTTTCAATGGTTTCGCAGCGGCGACGAAGGCTTTTTCGTGCACGACGAGGCTGGCAGAAAGTTCTTCTTCATCACTGGACGCATTAAAGAACTGATCAACCGTGGCGGCGTCAAATTCAGTCCCTTTGATATCGAAGAGGTCTTGCTGGGCTTAGACGGTATCAAGGTGGGTTTGGCGGTCGGTTTCCCAAACGTCTACTACGGCGAGGAGGTCGGCGCTTACGTTGTATTAGAAGATGGCGCCAAGAGCGACGCGGAGGCGATCATTGCGAGTTGCCGCGAACAGATGACCTTCGAAAAGTCGCCCAAAGTAGTAGTCTTTGGCAACGAGATTCCAGTGACCTCAACCGGCAAGTACCAGCGGCTCAAGCTGCAAGGCCGCTTCGCCGAATGGGAGCATACGCAGTTCAGGCGCTAGTGTACGCGCGCCAGCCTTTGCCGGCGGAGCTCAGGCAGTACCAGCAAGCTCAGTAATCCATTTAGCACCACGATGACAGTGCTACCCTCATGACCAAGCACTCCCAGCGGCAAAGGTAAGTCCACCGCAAACACACCCAGCATCAGCAGTGCGATCACCGCCAGTGAGAATGCGATGTTTTGCCACACCACCCGTCGGGCTCTAGTGCTGAGCCTCAAGGCATCGACTATGCGTTCCAGCCGGTCAGCCATCAGCACCACGTCCGCAGTTTCCAGCGCGACATCTGTGCCTGCCACACCCATCGCGATGCCGACATCAGCTACTGCCAGAGCCGGGGCGTCGTTTATGCCATCGCCGACCATAGCCACTGCGCCGAGATCTTGCTGCAACTGACGTACGGTATCCGCCTTTTCATCAGGTAGCAATTCTGCGTAGACCTTTTCTACACCGATTTCGCTGGCGATCGACTCCGCCACTCGCCTGTTGTCACCTGTAAGAATAACTGGCATAATGCCGCGCTCCTTGAGCGCGCTTACCAGCAGCGATGCGTCTGCCCGGCTTTCGTCTGCCAGGGCAATCAAACCTAGCCAGTTGTTGTCGCGCAGAACCGCAACGACAGTCTTGCCGTCCTCTTCCAAGGCTGCTTGGTTGACGCGCAAGGCTTCCGGCATAGGCGGGAGATCACCAAGTTGCCTCATTCGCCCGACACGTACATCGTGTCCGGCTATCCGTGCTTGTACGCCACGTCCGGGTATAGCCCTAAAATCCTCTGGCTCGCTAATGGGAATGGATTTCTCTAGCGCAAGATTCACTATTGCCTTGGCTAAGGGATGCTCCGAGCGTGCCTCAGCCGACGCAGCAGTCGCGATCAATTCGTGCTCGGAGACTTGAACTGTGCAAACAATGTCTGAAACGCGTGGCGCGCCGACAGTGAGGGTACCGGTCTTGTCGAAAGCGAAGACTTTCACTGCGGCAAGCTGCTCCAGGCTGGCTCCTCCCTTGAATATTACGCCGTCGCGGGCGGCAGAGGCGATCGCAGAGATGAAGGCGGACGGGACGCTGATCACCAATGCGCAAGGCGACGCCACCGTCATCAAGACCATCGCGCGATAAAAGTTGCTTTGGAAGTCGCTCAACCCCAACGCTGGCGGAACGATAATGAACAGAATAATGGTCAGAATAATTAGCTTGGCATAGGTCTGCTCGAAGCGATCGAAAAAACGCTCGGTCGGGGCTTTGCTTTCCTGCGCCTCCTCAACCAGCCTGATGATCCGCGACAAGGTAGTTTGTTCAGCGGAGCGCAATGCGCGCACATCGAGAATGCCTTGTTCATTTAATGTCCCGGCAAATACCTGGTGGCCAACGGACTTGTCCGCCGGCATAGACTCGCCAGTAATCGGGCTTTCATCCACTGTGGAGTCGCCGGCCAAGACCTCGCCATCAACAGGAATTCGCTCGCCCGGCTCAATCAATACGGTGTCGCCGGTCTTGATCTCGCTAATCTTCAGCTCGACCACTCGACCGCCGCGCCTTACCCGCGCCAGTTCGGGATAAAGCGTAAATAGACCACGGATCGCCGTGCGGCTGCGACCGATGGCGTAATCTTGCAGCACATTGCTTAGCGAAAAGAGGAACAGCAGGACAGCGCCTTCATGCCACTGTCCGATCAACGCTGCGCCCAGAGCCGCCAATACCATCAGCATATCGACATCAATCTCGCCCTCGCGCAGGCTCGAGATTGCAGTCTTTGCGCCGTACAATCCACCGGAAATATAAGAAGTGATATTGAGCAGCAGCAAAATGCCAGACGAGATTCCGGCGCGCTCGCCCAGGAAACTCATGATGATTGCGAGCAGGGTCACCGCAACCAATCGTGGCGCCAGCCACTCTTCGCTTCGCCAACTAAAATGGACGTCAATGTTCTGCATTTGGGTCAACGGATTTGTCGTCAGCGCGCTCATCGCTTTATCAGGGTTAATTGACAGTACTCTTATGCGTCAGACTAATGTTAACATGCGTTAATCATAATTGCAAACTATGCTGAAAGTCAATTCGCGATCGCTGCAATTCGATCCATAGCCATACTGCGCATATGCGTAGACAAAGCCCGAGTACACGGACGCGGGAAACAAAAAAGAACGCGCCTTTCGGCACGCTCTTCACGCTTACGATACTTGTGTGATGCTGTCAGAGATCAGACGATGTCGTCGTTCTTGGGTATCTGCTTCAACTGACGCGAAATGCTGAAGTAGAAAGCGATTCCAAGTAACGCTACGGCAATCGCTGACCAACTAAATGCGAGCACCGGAACAGAGACGCCGGGCATCACATTCTCTGAAAAGTATGCAATAGGGTTAGTGATAGAACCGTCAATCACCGCTGGCGACTGAAGCACAGCCGGGAGGTCGAGCAAAATGTGGCAAGCCGTCATCATTGAAACGATGGTCATGACGATTTGAGTGACGGACCGCCGTGACATCAACTTATTTATGTCGCCGTGCCCCTTCCAACCCAGCAGGACCAAGACAAACCCGAAACCGATGCAAATGAACATCGAGATCCAGTCGCCGGTTGCATCCGGTCGGATGAAAAGGCCTAGGAAGCCGATAGTAAATGCGCCGGTGATGATCGCCATCCCACGCACCAAATGTGGCGTGCGATTTACTAGAAAGAACATGACTGCGCCCAGCAAGGCGGAGCCAAGGTAGCCGGCCGACATCGTCAGTGCATCGGACCCGTCGCTGAACTCGATGACGTACGAGCCAACTGGAGTCAAGCTGAAGCTATGCACGGTACCGCCCGTGATTTGTATGGCAAATGCGCTAAGCCCGCCGTGTATATTGTTGATAAACATGCGCAGCGGATGCACCACGTTAGCCAAGCTCTCGGTGTACCAGAGGCCCAAAATGGCAAAGAATGCCAATACCGAGATCAGCAGACTTCTATGAACGATTTGTCTGCGAATCTTGCGCTCTACAAATTCCCGAAACATATATACCCTCCTCAATTCCCAGACTTCAAGTGCGCTTAGATTCCTAACTTACCAACGCTATCTTAACACAACCTGGTTGGTAACGGCTAAGTTTGGTTCTTGACGACTTCGCTGATCTCTCCTCCCACTTGCTTTATAAGTCCGAAGTACATGGCAGCGAGCAGCATCGCGATGGCAATCGCGGCCCATATAAAGGCGACAACCGCCGTCGGCAATAGCGGTGTGATTTCGCTTGAAAACCTGGCCGCGTCATTTGCTCCAGCACCGACGCCGGGATTACGCACCAGCAGCCACAAATCAAATACGGCGTTCAATCCGGTCAAGATTGCCAGCGTATTTAGCAGGAATACAATTATCATTCGCGGCGCGAACCAGCCCAAAGCAATCAGTCCGACACCGAACCCTGTCCCGATGATGAGCGCGGTTGCGTTTCGCTCGCCATCAGGCATGGCGTAACTGAGGGTTAGCGCGATTATCGCCAAACCGACCAAGAACGACAGTCCGCGTGTCCACCTGGGAATGCGATTTGTTAAGAAGAAAAGCAGCGACCCAAATAGCGCGGCGCCCAAGTAACCTGCCGGTGCGATCAAAGCAAGGCTGCCGCCTTTCACTTCAGCGTGGCCCGAACCGTCCAGCGAAACCTGAAATCCGTTAACTTGCCCGCCGGTAAGAAGCGCGGCGAGCGAATGCCCGGCCTCATGGACAAACGTGACGAACAAGCGCACGGGGTAGGTAATGGCGGTTGCGTTGAGTGCCCCGCTTTGTGTTGTGATAGTTCCTTCTGATTGCCTTACGAATTGTTCAACATCCCTCATATTCCAGAGCAGCAGCGCAAATATTAGCGCCATAATCGTAGTGAAGACCGTTTGGCGGCGCACGTTGCCGCCTGCCTCAACGACAGCACTTGCGGACAACGCGTGCTGATTCCGCCAAACGAATAGCAGCGAAATTACGGCGAGCGGCAGTCCAGTGACTACGAAGAAAAGCGGTAACGAAAACTCCGCCGGGACTTCAACATTAATGTCGGAAGCAAGTGACTCGATCCCTTCCGTCAAGTCGCTGCCCACGCTTCCGTTACCAATAGCATCTGACATGATAAAAGAACCGACCAAGATCCAAAGAATGCTCAAAAGCAGAATGATTCCCCAAAAGACTCTCAATCGCTTTTGCAACTTTATCATTCTCCCGCACTCTAAATCACCATTCAGCCATTATGGCATTTCAAGCGCTATCCTGGCAAGTTGAGCACTATCTTCACTCTTTTTCATTATACGAAAAACTGCCGCTGACTGTTCTAACAATCGTAAAATTTCTGTAATATCGTGTTGGATGGGCGTGAAATTCAAGCGTGGCTTACAGCGCACGGGCAAAGGCTTCTGTCGCGTATGGTCGAAGAGTATTTCGCGCCGCGATTCGGATATAAGAGATCGTTACTTTGAAATCTTTGGATCTAAGCGACTACAAGCCGTCGAGCGATTTGTCACGAGCAGAAACGATACCGGCGCGCTGGTACACGGAGCCTGAATTCCTGGCGCTGGAAGCGGAAAAATTTTTCTACAAGACCTGGCAGCCTGTCGGGCGAGTGGAAGACGTCATGCGCATCGGCGACTACTTTAGCTGTGACGTCCTTGATCAGCCCCTGGTCGTTGTTCGCAACCGCGAAGGCAATCTGCGTGCATTTTACAACGTTTGCGCATATCGGGCAGCCGTTGTCGCGCAGGGACGGGGCAATCGCAAGAGCCTGCAATGCAAGTATCACGGTTGGACTTATGATCTCGATGGGAAACTTCTGCGCGCCCCTGAATTCGAAGGCGTCAATAATTGGAATCCGCTAGATGTCTGTTTACAACCTGTGCAAGTGGAAGCATGGGGTCCCTGGGTTTTCGTCAACCTTGATCCGGCCGCCGCCTCAATGTCCACCATATATGGCAACATTGAGCGCGAGATTTCCGGCGCCGGCTTCAACTTGAGCCAGATGCGTTTGGTCGAGCGACGCGACTACCTGATCGACTGCAACTGGAAAGTGTACGTTGATAACTACCTGGAAGGCTATCACTTGCCGATTGCTCACCCCGGCTTATTCAGAGAAGTCGACTATGATCAATACCGCGTGGATACCCATCGCTTCTATTCAAAACAGCATGCGCCGATTCGTGAAGTCAATGTGGGCGAGGTGCGTGACCGGCGCTATGTGCGCAGCGGCGAAGGCGAAGAAGACGCGCTCTATTATTGGATATTCCCCAATGTCATGCTTAATGTCTATTTGGACAACACATCGATCAATATCATCATACCGCTCGGTCACGACAAAACCTTGACCATTTTTGAGTGGTATTTTGAGGTGCCTGGCACTGGCGAAGGCTGGGAGAGCATGCAACAGATCATCGCCTTTAGTGACGAGATTCAGCAAGAAGATATCGAACTCTGTGAATGGGTTCAGCGCGGTTTACGATCGAAAGCCTACCACACCGGACGATTCTCGGTCCTGCGTGAAAATGGCGTCCACCACTTTCAATCGCTAGTGTATGAATTCCTCACTTCGTAATAATTTCTTCTTCGGAATCACTGTCTATAGCGCTGAATGCGGATACAGGAGAAACGCCAAGCGCCAGCAGGCCGACAGTGCCCCAGAGCGCATAGCTTAACACTGCGACACCGTGGAAAAGGAAGCCAAGTGAGATTGATTCCAGCGGATCCATGCCCACAATTTGCCCGCTCAAGACAATTGCACCCTCGAACGGCCCAAGCCCGGCAATGCTGACTGGCAATGCCAGCGCGAGTGCTGCAAGAGATATGCCGAGTGGCACGCTCCGCGCGTAGTCCGCGTCGATACCCAGCGCCAGGTGCAGGCAGTAGTAAGTTAACAAAGAGATGATCCAGCCGAGCGCTGTCCACAAGCCCACAGTAGCCAAGGTGCGCATGGAAGTAAGTGGTTGCAAACCATTGAGCAAATCGTTCAATAAAGATTGAAGTGGCAAGCGAGTTAACGGCGTGACCAGTTGCAAAGTTCGGTCCAATATGCGGTGAGTGAACTGAGGAAAACGCGCTAGCCCAATCAATACTATGAATCCGAACAGCGCGAGCAGTCCGAATAGCGAGGCTCTTTCCGTCACTTCAGGCGACTGACCGACGGATGCCGCGATCATAAGCACGACGACCAAGGTGTCAATCAAGCGCTCGACAACGATGCTGCTCGCCGAAGTGCCCAGAGGAACACGCTTCCGCGTCGCTAATACGCTGCGGGCAACCTCGCCCAGCCTCAGCGGCAATTGATTGCCCAAGAACATCACATTCACCATGTGCGTCGCTTCTACATACGTGATACGCCGATCTAGCAATACTGACCAGCGGATTCCGCGGATGAACAAGGAAAGCGCCGTCAAACCAAGTGCCAGTAGCAGATAACCGGGATCGGCAGCACCGATACTTTTTGCGACGTCGCTCAGTGGTACATCGCGCAGAACCACTAGCAGCAATGATACGCTGACAGCGAAACTCGCGGTGAGAATCAAGAGTCGTTTGTTGTTCATGCAATCTGCATATTTCTCTCACGTCTGCCCGGGCTATGAATCTGGCTTGGATCAAATTCCGCCTCACGCGCTTTACTGGCTTGGCGATTCCACCAAAATCATCGGCTCACCGCCGATAGCGCTGCTCCGCGTACTTTCAAGATCGGGAAAGCTGAAGTCATCCGCCGCTTCTAGATCGAGCGTATAGATTCCGCCGATGGCAGGCAAGGGAGACGTCTCGCCAGTCAAGTGGTACAGGGTCGCTCCCGCTCCAATGGCTCTGATGTTGTGTCGACGGAGTTCTCGCGTATTATTCCAGACGACGATAATCCGCTCATTGTTGGTGCGCTGGAAGACCATAGTGGTAACCGCATCCGTCAAACCAGTCAAGCTTAGCGGTACAAAAGGCTGCTCCCCGAATACCCTGGCCAGCAGCTGAAATGCCAAGGCAGCCGGTCGGGGCGTATTAGCAAAGGGGTGTTGACTGAAACAAAGCGAATCTACTGGATTACGATACAAGCCGAAGGCATCGCCGTAACATGTGCCATTCGCGCAATACTCTCCGTTGTGTGGCGGGAAATCAGTACCTGCAGGATAGTTGCCGCAGTCATCATAAAGTTGGTGGTAGAAGACTACTTCGGCTCCTTTTGCCCAGGCGAAGGCGGCGCTCATGATAAGAAAATGCGCCTGTTGCTCTGCTGTACCAAGTCGACGACGCTGTTCGGCATCCTGCGCCCATACTGGACCTGGATATTCATTCCAGACCGATACGCCAGTTTCATTTACCCAGACGGGCCGCGCAAGTTCGTATGAGCTCAACGTGTCTTGAACGACCTTCGTCAGCCAGCCGCTGCGCCATGGATCATCGTAACTGTGAACCGCCACAATATCAAAGAACCAATTGTAGTGTTCGCGTAAAGGATCATCGCGGAATTGGCGCAGGACCTGTGTCAGGAAGCCTTGATCGCTTGCATACAGCAGGCCACCGAAAATAACTTTTGCCTCTGGGTCGACTGTCTTGAGCACGATAGCTGCAATCTTTAGCAGTCGCGCATAGGCATGGCTGCCGCCATTCCAGAATTGCGGGACATCGGGCTCGTTCCATACTTCCCAAACGCGGATTCCTTGTTCTGCGCCGTAACTATTATGCTGTGCCAGAACGCCGCCCGGCCGGTATCGCGTGACCGCGTAGTGGACGAATTGCGCCCAAGCGTTGTCCGGATTGATCGCTGCGTCGGCATCCGCGCTATCTGAACCATCAGCGAAGATTGGCGTGTACAGATTAGTTACACTGCCGCCGTCTTGCCAGAAACCCGGTCGACCAAGCAGTATGGCGTTTGTCTGCAAGCCATTGCTGATATCTGCAACCACTAATCTGTCATACGCCGACCAGTCGTAACTGCCGGGCTGCAGTTCCACGCGATCCCAATAGAGCGGCCAACGATTCCAGCCAGCTCCCAGAATCAGTGCGTTGCGATATCGCTCGGCGCCCATATTGTCGTCGATGGAGCTTATAAACGTAATGCCCAGGCGATCAGCACGGATGTAATCGCTCGCATTGATCAGCGCTCCCGGCGCCGATGTCGGCACGACTGGAACTTGTGCCTGCGCCACGTTGAGCGCAGTCAAGACGGCCAGACTGATAATGACTATGCGAATGCCAAGCCTAAACTTGACCATGTCGGCAACAGCCGGAATCGTAAATTCAGCGTCCAAATCAAAGTCTTGTCGCATTGCATCGCTCTTTTCGGACGTGTAGTCTATCTTACTGCACGGCAACCGCCTAATTATAATGGTAGCTGGCAAAATCAACAGCGGGGACGCGGCTCGAATTGACGGCTGTGAACACGAAAGCTATACTGTGGTCAAGATGCCGGCGTCGATGAGAGGTGGTCTTATGGCAGTCGTTTCTGACGATTTAATGAAGATCTTGCGTTGTCCTGTGGCGGTGCACTACAAGGACAAGGGCGATGACCCGGGGCAATTGCGCATTGTTAAGGACAGCTGGCTGGTGTGTGACGATAGCGGCTACAAATACCCCATTCGCGACGGCATACCGGTTATGTTGGTGGACGAAGGCGAGAAGTGGAAAGACACCGCCGAAGACGATTTGCCCGTGCCGCCGCCCGAAGAATAAAGACGGGGCAGTTCCCTGCCCTCGGAATCCTATATTCTACACGATACTCACGCAACGACAGGCCGCTGCGCTCGAAATACAAATTGCGAGCCGTCCCCGCTGACATCTACCCAGACTTGATCTCCGTCTGCGATGCTTCCGTCTATAAGCGCTGTAGCCAGCGGATCCTGCAGTTGCCGTTGAATGGCACGCTTGAGCGGCCGAGCGCCGAACACCGGATCCCAGCCCATCTCCGCCAGCAATGACTTGGCGGCGGCACTCAGTTCGATAGCGATGCGACGCTCTGCCAGCATCTGCTCCAAATTGCGAAGTTGCAGATCGGCAATTTGAATGATATGTGCTGGTGTCAGGCTATGGAAAAAGATGATCTCGTCCAGTCGGTTGAGAAACTCTGGCCGAAAATGACAATCCAGTTCCTGCATGATGGCGCCACGCTGCTCGTCGACATCGACCTTCGCGCTCGCCTGCTTGATTAAATCGCTACCGACATTGCTCGTCATGATTATCACACAATTCTTGAAGTTGACCGTACGCCCTTGCCCGTCGGTCAGCCTGCCGTCGTCGAAGACTTGCAGGAATATGTTGAAGACGTCTGCGTGTGCCTTCTCTAGTTCGTCAATAAGCAGGACACTGTAGGGTCGGCGCCTAATCGTTTCCGTTAGCTGCCCACCTTCTTCATAGCCGACATATCCGGGTGGCGCGCCGATCAAGCGGGCGATGCTGTGTTTCTCGCCATATTCACTCATATCAATGCGCACCATGGCACTATCGTCATCAAAGAGAAATCGGGCCAGCGCACGCGCCATTTCGGTCTTGCCAACGCCAGTCGGTCCCAAGAATAGGAAGGTGCCGACCGGCCGATTGGGATCCTGCAAGCCAGCCCGGCTGCGACGTACGGCAGCGGATACCGCAGCGACCGCCTCCTCTTGACCAACCACGCGTTCGTGCAGACGCTCCTCCATGTGCAGCAGTTTCTCGATCTCGCCCTCCAGCATGCGTGCCACCGGAATACCTGTCCAGCGGCTAACAATGGCGGCGATTTCGTCAGCATCCACCTCTTCTTTGAGCATCAGCGCGCCGTTTTGCCGCATCGCTTCAATCGTCGCTTCGCTCTGCCGCAGCGCCTTTTCCAACTCGGGTAGTACGCCGTAGCGCAGCCGGGCAGCGTCTTCCAGGTTGCTTTGCCGCTCAGCCTGATCCAATTGAATGCGCGCCTCGTCAATCTGCGCTTTGATGCCCGACATGGTTTGTATGACATCTTTCTCGTGTTGCCAGACCGCTATCAGACTGTCCAGATCTTCCTGCCCATCAGCCAATTCCATTTCTAGATCGGCAAGTCGGTGTTTGGAAGCATCGTCCTTTTCCTTGCGCAGCGCCGCCCGTTCGATCTCCAGCTGCATGATTTGCCTTTCAATCTTGTCCAGCTGTTCGGGTTTGCTGTCTATCTCCATTTTCAGATGGGCTGCCGCTTCATCGATAAGGTCTATGGCTTTATCGGGCAGCTGGCGATCCGGCAGATAACGGTTGCTGAGTGCGGCTGCGGCAATCACGGCTCCATCCTGAATCCGTACGCCATGATGCACTTCATAGCGCTCCTTCAGGCCTCGCAGAATGCTGATGGTGTCCTCGACGCTTGGTTCATCAACATAGATTGGCTGAAATCGCCGTTCAAGCGCCGCATCCTTTTCGATGTTCTGTCGGTATTCGTCCAGAGTCGTCGCGCCGATCATCCGCAGTTCGCCCCGCGCCAGCATCGGCTTGAGCATATTACCGGCGTCCATCGAACCCTCAGCTTTGCCCGCGCCGACAATATTATGCAGTTCGTCGATAAACAGGATGATTTCGCCTTCGCTTTCGGCGATTTCCTTCAAAACCGCTTGCAGCCGTTCTTCGAATTCGCCGCGGAACTTACTCCCTGCGACCAGCGCCGCCATATCCAGCGCGATGATCGTCTTGTCCCTTAAGCCTTCCGG
Source organism: Phototrophicaceae bacterium (assembly GCA_965223515.1). Taxonomy (GTDB): domain Bacteria; phylum Chloroflexota; class Anaerolineae; order Aggregatilineales; family Phototrophicaceae; genus UBA6055. The sequence continues at coordinate 1,236,133 of CBDCWK010000002.1, read as the reverse complement.
CACATCGCCATTGACCAGCCTTTGCGCCAGTCCTTCAGCGATGGCGGTTTTGCCAACCCCCGCCTCGCCAATTAATACGGGATTGTTCTTGGTGCGCCGGCTGATGACATGAATTAGTCGCCGAATCTCTTCGTCGCGACCGATGACGGGGTCAAGCCTTCCTTGCCGAGCATCGGCAGTAAGGTCGCGCCCGAACCTCTTCAAACTGTCGTAGGTAGATTCCGGGTCCTGGCTGGTAATGCGCTGGCTGCCGCGAATGGCTTGCAGCGCTTGCAAGATGTCGTCGTATGTGACGCCATTGCGTCCCAATATCTCGCCCATCGCCTTGTCATGGGAAAGCGCCAACAGCAGATGCTCGGTACTGGTGTACTCATCGCGCATCTTTGCCGCTTCTTTTTCCGCCTGCGTGAAGATGTCCAGGCTCGCGCGCCCGAGTTGCAGGCCGGAGGCCGGCTGGCTCGTGCGCGGCAACTGTCGCAGCGTGGCTTCGAGTTGATTGAGAATATCCGCGGCTTGCGCGCCAATCTTCTGAATGATACGCGGCGCCAAGCCCTCATCCTGCTGCATCAATCCTAGAAAGACGTGCACCGGCTCAATCGCCACGTGATGATATTCTCCGGCGATGCCTTGCGCTTTTAGGATTGCCTGCTGTGCTTTGCTGGTGTATTGACTGAAGTCCATAGCCTCGCCCTGTCTGCAAAATCATATGATTCCATTCTCTTCAATTCGTGTTGTAGAAGTGTAAGCGTAATGTAAAAACTATCTTACTTTGCTAATTTGCGAGTTGGCTGACACGAGCGAGTACCACCTTATCGCAACAAGCTGGTACGGTCGTACCAAAGACAACGTGGGCAAGTTTGAGTTGATTCTGGAAACGGTGCTGGAACTGGTAGATGGCGAAGTGCTAGATTACGAGGCATCAAGCACAATTGGCAAGCATTATTTTGTGCGTACGGATCGCGACTTTTCCATCGCGTACCAGCACAGCGACGGACGCTTTCGTCCGGAGGTGTCCGTCAATGTCATTGCCCAGAACCCCTATCAGTGTGGCATCGACTTGCCTAGCTGTTCAGGCAGCAGGGCCAGTTCCAACTTGCACGCAGTCGCAGCGCTAAATGGCGCCTGGCTAGAAGCGGGGACGCTTGAAGTGAAAGCGAAATCGCCGTCAAATGAGATTTACCTTGTCGCGGTCACCAAGCAGAAATGGAGTCATTTTGATGGCGAAAGGCGTGCCAGCTTTACGCTCGCACTGAATCGCTCTGATACCGAGACCGCGATCTTCCAGTAACACGTCCGTTGAGAAGGTCTCGCATGATTTCACTGTTCAATGCGGGGCCTTTACACATGACCGTAATATGACCCCGTCGCCGAGGATGACAAAAGCGTCTATGCAAGCCGGTATCAATCCGGTCTCGCCTGTCCGCAGTTCGATCGCTTTATGTCCAGCGGCTTCCACCCGCAGGCAGCCGTCTATACAACTCAGCGCCTGGAAACGCCCCTCGGATGAGATTTCAAGCGAGTCATCCTTTAGCTCGTGGCGCCAGGTGCGAAAGTAGTCTCCGTCGACGAGCAGATTGCTTTCAGGCTGCCTGACCGGCGGCAACGAATCCAGATTGGCGACTCCCGTACCTTTATCGATATGCAGCTCGCGCGGATGCCCGTCCAGCCCCAGCCGGCCCCAATCGTAAAGCCGGTACGTGATATCGCTCGATTGCTGAATCTCGTAGATCAGTATTCCCGGTCCCAACGCATGAATTGTGTTCGCCGGAATGTACAGGACATCGCCCTCCTTCACTTCCGCGAAGAGCAACATCTCCTCCAGCTGATTGGAGCGAATCGCCTCGGCCAATTGCTGGCCCGTAGTACCCCTTTGCACGCCGATCACGAGCCGCGCGCCTAAATCAGCCTGCAGGACGACCCAGGCTTCGGTCTTGCCACGAGGCTCCGCTTCAAGCGCCCGCGCCTGGGTATCATTGGGATGCACCTGTATCGAAAGCCAGTCGTTCGCGTCGATGAATTTCGCCAGAAGAGGAAAGCCGTCGGCCGGATCGTTGCCGGCGCCAAGCAAGTCCGATCCACAGCGCCGCGCCAATTCCCGCAGATTCATGCCGCTGTACTCGCCGTTGGCTACTGCTGCCGTGTCGTGCAATTCCCAGGATTCGCCATAGGGTTGATTAGAGGGTAGTGATTTGTTCAGCCGCTCGGACAGCTTTCGACCGCCCCACACTTTCACATGTAAGGCCGGCTGCAATCTCAACGGATATAAGGATTCTTTTGGCATTTTAGATTTCCTCATGCTTGGCCGTCGGGTAGCGCAATGACAGCTTATTATCCTATGTCAATACATGGATATGCTATAATGAGCTTGACTCAACGAAGGTTGTCAGTCGGTTATTTTTGTATTGGTGGTTGGTGAATGGCGACGAGTCCACACGATGATTGAACAGCCAACACCACAGGACTACCTGGATGATATGCACGCGATTGGGATACCGCGCTTGTTTCAGCCGCATCTCAGCACGCGCGACCGTGCAGCCGGCATCCGCCGAGTTCGCCAAGAATTGGGCCGCCTGCGTACCGAACTGACATTGCATCGCGACACAAATGGAAACCAAGGTGAGGTTCAGTCGACCGAGGAGCTGAAAAGCCGTGCCGCCCCGCTAAACCTCCTCCTACTGTTGCACGAGCAATTGGTCGATGAAGTCAACGACCTGGAACGAAGCCTGAGTAATGGTAAGCCGCTACCCTATAATTTTAGTTTCGGGCAGTACATTTTCGGCGATGCAAAGACCGGCAATTGGTTTGTCGGCAGCCAAGAACAGTTTGACGAATGGCTCAAGATTCAGCAATTCAAGCAGCGTCTTGACGCCTTGCGCGGCAAGGGCCAGCCCGCGCGTGAGCAGTTGACCAGTGTCCTCAGCAATCTTGAAGCACTGACAGCAACCCATGAGAAGCAGCAGGAGAAAATTGAGAATCGCCAGAAACAGAGCTTTGTCTTGCGCCGCATCGGCATGCTGGTCGTTCTTATCGCCGTGAGCGGGACAGTAGGAGTGCATTACTTCAACACCTACCGCAATTTGAGCCTGGTCGCCATCGGACTGGCCATCGTCTGCGGCGCGCTGATCCCAGTTGTAATCGCCAATTGGAAGGATCCTCGCACCCGTACCGCGCGCAAGCAGCGCAAGCTTGAAGAGCAGATCCTCGAGCTGAAACAAGAAGGTAGCCATTATCGTCAGAGCTACCAACCCCTGGAGCTGCAAATCAAGGCGTTGGAAGTGCATTACAATCGCATGATGGATACATGGGAAGCGGCGCGGCTGGTGAAAAATCGGCTTGACACATTCATAGAAGAAGGTCAGCCCTTGCGTGAACGTGTAGACGCCATCCGCACTGAACTGGATGCGCTACGGCAACAGCGCGAAAAACTGCAAACAAAGCTGGACAAGCGCCACAAACGCGGTTCGTTTTCGCGGCGGATGTTCTTGCATGTCATGCTCGTTTTGGCTTGTGGCGCGCTAGGCTTCTACTTGCAGTTCAACGGCAACGAAGACTACGGGTCAGTTGTATATGGACTGGGCGCCTTCTGTATATTGCTCGTACCGTTGGCGTTCATCGATTGGGAAAACTATGATGGCAAGCTGGAATCCAGATTGCGCCAGGTGGAGACCCGTATGCGCCAACTGCAGACCGAAGGCAAACAGGTGATGAAGCGCTATCACCCTATCGAATTGCAAATCAAAACCTTGATTGCTCAGTATAAGCGTACGCGCGCGGGCATCACGAATTCCAACGAGAACTCGGTTATGGCTTAACCGTTCGCCGCATCAAATCGATAGAGCGCGCCATCGTAATCGACCAAGTACAATTCGCCGGCCTCGCCTTCTCCGAAGCTGCTTATGGCAAAGTCCGTATTCATTAAGCTTACTGTCTTCCATGCCAGATCATGGTCGCGCCAGGTCGCCCAAATCCAGCCTGAGCAAAAATCGCCGAAGACGTACGCTGCCTGCAAGTCTGGAATCGCCTCGCCGCGATAGACGTAGCCGCCGGTAACTGAACAGCCGAAATTTCGGCTGTATTCGAATATTGGCGGAACATGATTCGGCGCATTTCCGCCGGCGAAGAGATGCCTGCCCTCCCACACATTCCAGCCGTAATTCTCACCGCCCAGGCTGTCAGCCGGCTGGAAGTTGATTTCCTCCCATTGATTCTGTCCGACATCGGCAATGTACATATCGCCTGTAAACCGGTCGAAGCTGAAGCGCCAGGCGTTGCGCAAGCCGTATGCCCAAATCGCATCATGCGCATTTTGATCGTCGACAAAGGGGTTGTCGTCAGGAATAGAGTAGGGCAGGCCACCATCGACATCTATTCTCAGAAGCGTGCCCAATAGTAGATTCCGATTCTGCCCGGCGCCAAGCGGGTCGTTGGCAGAACCGCCATCGCCCAGTGTAATATAAAGATAGCCGTCTGGTCCAAAGGCGATATGCCCTCCGTTGTGGTTGGCATATGGCTGCGCCAACTGAAAGAGGGTCTGCTGGCTTTCCTCATCAGCGAGATCCGGATTGCTCAGCGAAACTTGGTAGCTCGCGACAACTGTGCTGCCATTGCGATCGGTATAGTTGACGAAGAACCTACCATTGGAATCGTAGTTCGGATGAAATGCCAAACCCAGCAATCCCTGTTCGGTAAAGCCTTGTCCCAAGGCCGATCGCGAGATAATGCTCGCTACGTCTAGGAAGGGCTGCGCCAACTTTTCTCCGTTCTTGAAGGTCCAGATCTTTCCACTTTGCTCGACCAGAAAGAGTCGGTTAGAATCATCGCCGGCATGCGTCAGATAGACCGGACGGTTGAAGCCGCTCGCGACCAGCGTCAGCTTGAAGCTCGCCGCTGCCGGGGCGCTATCTCGCGAGATGATAATCTCATTGTCCTGTGCCAAGGCTGCCAGGACCGCGAACAAAGAAATCAAGATTCCGATGACAACGGCTCGTAAGGCGTTCAACATGTCTCCTCCAATGGCGGTCAAAATGCGTATGCCAGCCTATGTCCGACAGCAATGCTAAGCACGCTAGTGTTATTCCCAGGCCATGTCAAGCGCGAGCGGGCTGATTCTTAATGAGGCTGGAAAGAATTGAGTAGTTGTTGGCGCGTTCGGGAGCGTCGATCCGTTCGTCGCCGTGAATATGACGCAAGCATTGTACAAGGTGCGACTCAATTACGAATTGGCTGCGCGTACGCGACTTTAGCCAACTTTCACCCCAAATCTCAGCGGCGACGCTGATGCAATGCAAGTCCTGCTCCGAAAGCGCACGATCAAACCGCGTCGGCAGCAGTTCATCAATGAGTTGCCAGCGCATGTCCTGCCACTTGCCGGCTGCAATGATTGCGCCGGCGAAAAGAACAACATTGCGCCAGCGGGCATAATCATGACAGAGCAGAGCGACGATATTCTGCGGAAAGATCCAGCCTTCCGCAGTCGGCGGATCCAGGTCCGACGGCATTTTGCACTCATCATAAAACTCAAGCAGAGCGCAAGCCGCCAAGTACTCCTGGATGGTGAGATGAGGGAAGCGATATACGTTGGGCGCATCAGCTACCAGGATGCCGTTTCGCGTCGCCAGGTATTCCAGGACGTCTTCTATACCCGCCCCTAAGCCTTCGCCAAGAGTTTGCTGCTCAATTAGTTTGTCCAGCAGACGCGCCCGCTGAATGATGGTCGGGTAGCGCTGATAGCTGAGCTGTTCCGAGTGCAATTCGAAGGCGATTAGCTTAAGCGCCGCCCTCATCCTGTCGAGGTTGATGTTCGCCAGCTTCTCATGCAGCTTGTCAGCCGGCGAGGGAATGTTCCAACGGTCCAGCAGCTCTACTGTATGCTCGTAGAGTTCGGCGCGTTTGTCCGGCAATTGCTTGTAATCTTCGTGAATCAGGGTGAGCAGCGCCAGCATCAGCGGCTGCCGCGCGAGCGGCCAGAGCGCCCGGGTCTCGCGAATCGTTTTGTTGAGGTCGGCTGCCATCGATATAGCTTGCTTCGCCGCTACCGCCCGCCCACCCAATACACTTGGACGGTTCTCGGCGACATTGGCGTACCAACGTTTGATATAGGTCTTGACTTGCTGCCAGGTAAACGGGGCTAATTCAGCCGACGCAAACCGTTCAGACAGGCGCCAGCGCGAATCGTGCCGATAAGCATAGGTGCGGCTCGTCACGATGATGCGGCAGTTGGGAAAACGGTCGACCCAATTTTCGATGATCCGCTGCAAGACAATGCGGTCCTTTTCCTCATAAACTTCATCCAAGCCATCCAGTACCAGCAAGCTGCCGTGGGTCGGAACGTCAGTCTGCGTCAGATAGGCTTCCAGGTGTTGTGCCAGATTGCCCGTCGCCTGCTTGACGTAATTCAGCAAGTGATTTGCCGAGCTTTCTCCCAGCGACTTGGGGAACAGCTCAGGAGTATTGGCGAAGTCGCGAAGACTAACATAAATCGGCAAGATAGGACCGTGGATCCACGACGGACCCAGCATTTCCAAACCTTTGATATTGCTCTGGCGCTCCGCCCGTGGATCGCAGGCATAAGCCAAAGCGGTCACGATGTAGCGGCACAACGAGCTCTTGCCAGTTCCGGCGGCGCCCGTGATGACGATCAGCGGGTGTGCCGATACGACTTCAAATACCGATTCGCGCACAAAGCCCAGGTCTTTTTCGATCGCTTGATAGCGCCGGGCATTCAGCTCCTCAATGCCCACATTATGAAATTGTCGTTGATCGGTCCAAATATCAACCGGCGTGTAGAGTTGATGCAGTGCCGCCGTTGTATGATGCTGAGAAGCCGGGTGAATGGTCGTCGTCGGTATGTCCCACTCGGTGCGAACCGCGGCGAGATATGCCTTTAGCGCCGACTTATTGCCATGATAATGCTCGGCCACGATGTTCACGTCCTGGCCCGCGAAAATCACATGACCGCCCGCGGAAATGCTGCCCGCCTGGACCCGCACGGCGGACGGATAGTCGCGGTATTCCCGCATAGCCTCCAAGAGATTGCGCGCGAATTGAATGGCCTGTTTCCCTTGATTTGCCGAACCGTCCAGCCCGCCCGTGGCGACTATCAACCAATCCAGACCAATAACTTCTTCCCGATTCAGTTTCTCGGGAAGAAGTTCCTCTCGCGCCAATTCTTCGGCCGTTCGGGTGTAATTACGGTCGCGGTAAATCTCCGTCAAGCGCTTGCTCAGCGGCGCGCAATAACGATATTTATTCAGCAGGCGTCGCAGCAGCGTCAATTTCGTGGTTGGATTAGGCATGACCGGCGTAAATACCATCATGACCAACTTCTGATAGGGCGAATCCAGAGTTGACTGATCGGCCTGCCGTTTGAGCTGGCTCCAGTTGGCTTGCACGTAATCGTGCCAAGCGGCCGGCGAGGCGATCATCTTGTGCCCGGGCGCCCTTGACCGTGCATTGACGATTGCCTTTTCACTTTGTTGTCGCAGGTGCTGATTCATAGACTCGTCTCGGTGTCGAAGAATAGATTCTGGTAGATTGCGAGTTATCCCGGGGTAGCCAGCTGCACATACCTAATGGTTGACGAGCAAAGGAGCAACTTGACAGCATTCGACAAAAATATGATCGTGAGGTCAGATTTTCTTCCCCGGCCGGTGCCTGGTAATGGCTTCGTAGAAATTAATGGCGACCTCGCCGGTGCTAGCGAGTATCGCGCCGACCAGGGGCTGATCAAAGAGCGTCAATGCGGCTGCGGTTAATGCCGGAGAAAAACGCAGCAGTGACTTCGCTGCCCGCAATAGAAGCCTTGGATTCGGCTTCTTGGTGGTGGTCAACTGCGCCTCGACTGTCTGCAGGTCATGCATTGCCGCTTCGCGCGATTCGGGCTGAAGCTGTCGTTCCTTGTTGATGGTACTTTCGACATTGCGAATACACTGCAGCATCATATCGAGTTCTTGAGGCGTCGTTTCCACACCGCCGACGGTGACGGTCTGGTTGGTGTGCTGCGCCACGTCACCACCTGTCTGTACTTTGACTTGACCGTCACGCCCGGCGAATACGACATGTCCTGTCACCGACAAGTGATCGATCTCAATATTGATATCCCGCCGGTAGGGTTGTGTCTGGTCCAGGCTTCGTTCGTTCGAATCCATCATCATAATTCCTTCATTTTCCTCGTCCAGGCTTGACGCGCCGCTCCTGCCGGTCTAGGTCAAGCCAACCAGTCTTATGCCAATTGACGAATAGCGCACACGCGGATCCAGATAATAACGGAACGCCGTCTGCGCGCGGTCACAAGGGCTGACGAAACTGCCGCCCGCTACCGCCCGCCGGTGATCACGCCCATCTTCTGCCGCGGCTGCGGTATTCGTCGTCCATTCCCAAATATTGCCGGCCATATCGTAGACGCCGTATGGGCTGACCCCCTTGTGATACCGATTAACCGGCGTAGTCATCTTCAAGCCTGTTTCCAGCGTATTGCAATGCTCCTCGTGGTATTCATCGCCCCAGGGAAAGTAGCGATCATCGTCGCCCTTGGCGGCGCGCTGCCATTGTGCAACCGTCGGTAGCGTCACCTTCATTTTGAGCAGGCTGCCAAGCCAATTAGCAAATGCCATTGCCTCATACCAATTTACGTTCTCGCGCGGCTGTTCGTCGCCGCTGAAGCGCGAATCTGCCACTCCTTTTCCCAATTTGAACCAGCGCTGCGCGTGCTCAGAAAAACTCCACCAGCGTGAGTTCTTGTATCCGTCTTCGGCGCGCGCGAAGATTGAATACTGTGCGTTGGTCACCGGGTATTTGCTCATGACAAAACTGTCAACCGGCACTGTCATCTCGCCAAAGTCTTCATCAGCGCCCACGATACTGGAAACGGTGACTGTCCCGTGCGGGATGTCACACCATTGTAGCATAGGCAGGACTTCCTTGACCGTAAGCGGCGCGTCATCGTCACCGCTGCGCCTTCTCGCTGGTAGTGTTTCCAATTGCACTACCGGCTGCGCAGCCGCGCTCTGGACTGGACGGGTCGCCTGCTTAACGCGAGCCGATTGACTACTCACTCGAAGGCTCGGCGCCACGCTCAAGGCCTGCGCCTCTGCATCGGTTTGAGGGGCGCTGGTAATGCGACGCATGTTGGTGGCTGCGTGGGCGCGCGTATCCGTCGAGCCATCTACTGCTGCTGCCGGATCGCAAAGCCGCCGCAACCCGCGCGGATCGTAATCTCCAAACTCACGCCTGAATTCTTCCAGCGCCTCGCATGCCAATTGGCGTGTGCTTTCGAAAGCGAATAGCGCCACGATATGTTGATACTCGCGTTCCACTTCCCGCGTTTGCTTTCGCTCTGTCGAGGCAGATTCCGCTATGCGCAGCAGCTTGTCAATCCTGACGAAACGTGACTGATAGCCACTTGCCTTTGCCTGTTTCAGCAGTCGCACCGCTTGCCCATAGTCGCCTTTTTCCAGCGCCCGCACCGCGTTGCTGATCAATTCCGCGGGATTAATGCTGGGCTTGCCGGGTTCGCGTACGCTTTCTTCATTTCCCGCAGTTGGCGCCGTTTCTGTCGTTCGCTGCCGTTCTATCACTAAAATCGCGTTCAGAAGCTGTGAAACATTTTCGACCGTCAACTTGTCGGACAAGTCTACATATTGCCAGTCCTTCATTTTTTCCGGCAGCACCGTGTCGCCATTGATCATCACCGGGATGATGTCGCGCTTAAGCCTAAGTGCCAGCTCCAGTTCCCGGCGACAGTAGAGCGACGCGACAGAATCCGGGGAAAGCAAGTAAACGAAGACCTCGCACCATTCCAGTCGCCGCAGGATTTCCTTCCACCAGTCTTGTCCAGCGTACAAGCGTTGATCGTACCAGACATCATGAGCATGCAAGGTTTCGATGATTCGGATGCAGTAGGGCTTATCAGCCCGCGCATAGCTGACGAAGATCTTCATGCGCCGGCCTGATTCTCTGTCGCCCCAAGCGAATCAAGCAGGGTGCGGCAAGCAGCGCTGTCTATGCGCTGCAACACTTGTATCGCCATGTCGCGCAGAGATGCGCCCTCCCACGAGGGCGTCTCGTCATCTTTGAGCAACTGCCTCAGGATGGGGATATCGCTTTCGTCCATCTCTGGCGCCAACTGCTGCATCGCGAATAATCGCGAATGCAGGTAGCTATCGCTGAGAGCATATTCCAGCCAGGGACGAGCTTCAGCCGGGCTGACCCGGCAGATCGACTTCAGCGCCGCCAAGCGCACAAAATCATCTGGCTCATGCTTTAGAGTGTGTCCCAAGGGCGAAATCGCAAGCGGATCTTTGAATTCGCCTAACGCTTCTGCGACGGCTTCCCTCACCGACTTGTGGCGGCTCTGCAGAAGTGGCACCAGCTGTGCAACGACCTCCACCGCCGACAGCTCAACCAGCGCGCGGACTGCAGCAACTTGTACGATCCAGCTCGAATCGTTTAGGCAAGTGCCAAGCTGAGGGATCGCCGTCTGATCATGCAACATCGCAAGCGCCTCAGCCGCCGCCCAGCGCACACTCCAATTCTCGTCGCTCAGCGCAGCACAGAGCAATCGCCCTATCTCGGGATTGTCCCTGCCGCGCAAGTGGCGGGCGAATCTGCGCAGGAATTTCGCCGCCTTCTGGGTCCTGCCCCAATCGTCATCGCGCAGCACATCCAGCGTACGCATTACCTTCTCGGCATCGCTGAAAGCAGAATAATCGTTTGGCGCGCCACTGCCACTCTCCATCGAAATATCATTTGAACCGTCGCCGGTCAGGGTCGAAGCGTCAAGTTTGTCGATCGCGTTTCGTGCCCACTGCCCAATTGTCGGGCCGCCCTGCGCCGGCAGGCGCTGATCATCCAACAGTCCGCTCAACTCAGCAATTGCTTGACTATGCCTCGAATCGCCCAACACGGTGATCGCAGCGGCAACTGCTGCTGCATTCTCGCTGTCCAGCAAGTCGATCATGACATCGTAATCTTCCAATGTCATGCTTTGCAGCATTGTCGTCACCGCGACCACAACCTCGCTGTCCGGGTCGGAGAGTGCCGCGATGAGCGCTTTCTGCGCCGCGGTTTTGGTCTCAAACTTAGATAGGATCTCATAAGCAGCCAGCCGCACCGGCTTGCTATCGTCGTTGGTCGCTTCAAGCAAAAGCGGCAAGGCATCTTCCGCCGGATAAGCAGTCAAGCTATTGACTGCACGATGTCGCTGTCGCCAATCGCCATGTTGCAACTGATTTAGCAGCGCATCCGGTATCTTGCTGGTTGTTGCTGTCGCGGCCTGCACGGTGATTTCATCAAAGACTGTGGGTCCGTAAAGCAGGGCATCGATATTGCTGCCCGCGATAATTGTCGTCTCGGGCGGATCGCGTAGCACTTGCTCGATATCTTCCATAAGTTGCTGAAAGCCATCGCGATTGGGCAAGTGTTTGATCGCCGCTGCGATGAGCTTGTGCAGCGCGGCGGCATTTTTCGCCGCCAGCACGGCCAACTCTACGGGCTCAGGCAGGTCGATATTTTGCGCCGCGATTTGCGCCAATCCGATGGCGATTTCCCGTTCATCGGTGTTTACCGCGATATCGTAGAATTCCGGATGCAGTGTCAGCCGCCGCGCGTCGGCAAATGAAAGCAGGCGGCTTGTCACCTGTCGTTTGCGCGAGGCAAGCGCCGCAATGACCGAATCGCGATACTCCGGATTATCTTGAGACCAGCGGAGAACACGCACCAATATCTCAGAGTAGGCGTATTTCATCAAGGCAAGTACGACGTCGTCCAGATCATCGCGCTCGGCAGATTCCAAATAGTCCAGCAGCAAGATTGCCGTCGGCAGATATTTCAACTCGCCGAGCATCCAAATGGCGTTGCGCCGCAGCGCTACATCGTGATGCTGAGACAATTTCACCAGAACGGCGACCGCCTGCGACAAGCTATATTCCGACACTTGGTCCGCTACCGACATAGAGTCATCGCGCCCCATGCTCGAGACAAGTTCAATGAAGTCCACCGGCAATTCCAACGGTAGGGCGCATATCTCATACCAAAGCCACAATTGAAGCGGATTGCTCAGCCGGCTCATTTGGCCCATCAGCAATTCCGCCGTTTTCTGCGGCCCAGGCAATTGACCTAGGGCAGCGCGAAATGCGCCTTGCGCGGACGAATTCTGCGCGCACAATTGAACCAGCTTCTTGAGCAGCGTTTCTTGATAGCTGGCATAGTGTTCGGGGTGCCTCCGCAAGCATGTGCCCGCGAGGAATGGGTCGATATCTGCGATCTGGTCAATGACGCGGAGGCGATTTTCCCCGTTGAGCGAATCCACCACCAGCAAGGCAATTCCGTCCCATTTCTTCGGTTTTCTGCCCGACTCGGTCTCGAATTCGGGACGCGTCAAATACTTTGCTAAGCCGTCTCTCTTTAAATTCTCCGATGCTAGATACCATTGGATAAGCTCTGACTCGAAGCGAATCCGTGTGCCGAATTCGACCAGCAAGCCTATCTCCACAGAGCAATCGATTACGCGGAAGTCATTTCCCTGCCTTTCAACGTCGGCTCGTGCGATATAACGATGCTTGTCCTGAAGCATCATCGACCATGCCAATGCCCGCAGGGAACTCAGGATCTCATCGGCTCTCAAACCATGAATCATTGTCGCCATCTGCTGGCTGCGCAGTCGGACGAGCGCTGCGATGGGATCCTCCTGCCACTGATTAAAGGCCAGCGCCCTGTCAGCCGACATAAGCTCAATGCCAATCGACAAATATGCCAATTGACTGTCTTCGATTAGCGCCTTATTTTGACGGAGAATCTGCCGGAAACTGTTCTGCTGCTCAAGCGTCAAATAGCCGGCTGCAAACTTCTGCGCGAGCGGAACCGTCATGCCTCTGAAGCGTACACTCGGCCGCTTTGGGTCAGCGATTGTGCAGCGACTGGATAACAGGATAAATCGCTGGTTTGGACTATCATCTATCCAATTGGTGACATCGGAAGCGAAACCAGGGTAGGACTTGCAGAAGTCAGCCCAATTATCAAGTATGAAGCAGGCTTGCCGCTCCTCCAGCCAATGCTGCCAAAACGATAGCAGTGGCCATTGGGCTTCGATAAATATATCGACCGAACGGTCACTGTCATCCCACTGGGACAGGTCAAACCAAAAAGGCAGGGCAGCATGCTCATCGTGCAGCGCCATATGCGCTTGAGCAAGTGCCAGAAGTCTTGCGAAATATGTCTTACCGCTGCCCGACTCACCGCAAATTTCAAATTGAGCTTCGTTCTGCGACCAGCTTAGTAAGTCTTCCAGCGGTTGCTCGTTACCTGCCTTTATACTGGTAAACTCCCAGTCTTGAATTACGCCAGTATGAACCATGCGTGGTCGGGTATCTCCGGTGCCCGGCGCTTCGCTGTTGCGCAAAGCTGCCCATGATGTCGGCATCTTCGCAAGGGCTAATTCTGTTTGCTGAATAAACTTTCGCAGATAATCGAGGCGTTCGCCTGTCTGCGGCACGGACTCCGATTGCGGAATCTGGCTTAGTAAATTCTCCACGCTGAGGTCGTTTGGTTCATCGAACCAGCGCCGGAAATCGACCCAGTCATTGAAGGTGAAACCGGCGATCATATCGGTTGAAAAATTACGCGCGATTACCGCTGTGACGCTTATGTCGCGTTCGTGGAAATAATCGAATTCAGCGCGGCAATATGCCGACTGCAGGTAATCGTCCGAGACGATGGCGATGACAGCGGTCGCTTGTTTTCGCGCCTCGCGTATGCCCATCTGCCAATTCGCCGACGGCTCTATTTCAAAGCGGTCCAACCAAATATTGCGATAGTAGCGAATCAACAAGGTTGAAAGCTCAAAGGCGTAACCGACATCTATGTTGTGGTACGAAAGAAAAATCAAGCTCTCGTTGATGACGGACCCCCTTGTCGCGCATATACTCCAATGTTCGTATATCAATTATACTCTTGGGTGGCTAGCGTGTTATCCGATACGGGCACAAATCTGAAGGCGTCGCCACCAGGTCTATCGGTCAACAGGTAGCCTTTTCGGCTTTGACTAGCAGCATGAGAAACTTGTGACTATGCACAATCCGGGGATTTTACGCGGCGCCCTATATGGCATTGTGGCTGCAAGCATCTGGGGCAGCATGTACGTTGTGTCAGACGTCGTCCTACAGATCATACCGCCCTTTACCCTCTTGAGTTTGCGTATCATCCTCGCGCTGATAGTCTTGCTGCCGGTCAGCCAGCGCCGCGGATATTCTAAGCCCGATGCGCGAAGTCTTCGGAGCTTGTTGGCAGTTGGCGTGCTCGGAATCGGCTTTAGCTTGGGTGCGCAATTTGTCGGCACCGACCTGTCGACAGCTGTGAATGGCGCTTTGGTTACCAGCGCCTCGCCAGCCTTCGTCGTACTTTTCGCACTCCTCGTGCTGCGTGAAAGGCTGACACTGCCGCGTCTTTCAGCTATCGTACTGGCTACAGCAGGTGTACTTATTATCCTGGATCCGGCTTCGGCTGACTTCGGATCCGCTACCTTCGCCGGCGATGTCTTCCTTGCGATGGCAGCGGTCACCTGGGGTCTGTACTCAGTCCTGGTGCGACATGTTTCGATGCGCCACCCGCTGCCTACTTTGACGGTCACCGTCCTTGCCTTATTCGGCGGCCTGCTGGTGGCGATACCTGCGAGCATACTTGAGCTCTCGCAGCGCCTAATTGGCGCGGTCAGCCCAGGCATCCTACTTGGCGTTCTTTATCTTGGCTTAGTCTGTACGGCCTTTGCGTTATTGCTGTGGAATCGCGCTTTTGCCTTGGTTCCGGCGACAGTCGCCTCGCTTTTCTTCTTCGCCCAGCCGCTAGCCGGCGCTGTTCTCGCAGCGATTTTCCTTGGGCAAAACATGACCGAAACTCTGTGGTATGGCGGCGCCTTGATCGCCTCTGGTGTGCTGCTTTCCATCTATCGAGCGCAACCGGAGACCGCTAGTTCGAAAGCAGCGACCTAGCTTCTCGCGCCATCTTTAGCAGTCGGAAGCGCCGTATCTCTGCAAAGAAACTGGCGAGTTTCTCAAGGTCTTTTGAACGGTGGGTCATCTTCAGCTGCTGGCTTCTACTTTCGTCCGCTAGCTGGTTGATGTCTTGCTTAACACCTGCCAGGCCACGCAAAGTCATGCCGCAAGTATAGCCGATCCGCGCCAACCTCTGGTCTCCACGCCAACCGGCCTGGCGCAGACCTCGCACGTAGCTGGCGAATACCACCTCGTCGAGCTCGTCCGCGTAGGCTTGTGTGAAGCCTTCGTAATACAAACTGACTGCAACCAGAGATACCAGGTCCTCGCCGATGGCACCAACGCCGGCAAGCGCCCAATCGATCAATACGACCTCTTCTTCGCGATACAAAATATTCCGGCGGAAGGCGTCATTGTGGCAAAATGTCCTGGGCAGACCCGCTAAAGCACCACGGAAATTATCGCGGTCACGCCAGATCGACTCGATCTCGGCTTTGGCATGCATCGGCAGTGTCAACTGCGCCAGTGGATTTTCCAGCAGTTGATCGAGTTGGCTAAAAGTGTCGGTCAGTGCCGGAACAATCGCGCTGTGCCAATTTAGCGGCAGCCACTCTGCGCGCGGCAGCGGCAATCCAGTCAGCCAAGCGCCATTGAATCGTCCAAGGCGCTCTGCGAATTCGGCGTAGTCGACCAGTGACCACTCTCCCTTGATATCTGCGATGTATTCCATCCATATCCAGCTGACGTCTCCCAGGTCTTCCAGTGCGAAAACGCGAGGCGGAACGAAAGAACCTTCCGGCATATCATGGAGGACTCCCGACTTATAGATTTCGTATTCGCGCTTCCAGTAATAAGGGGATTGCTCTTGCCCATTGGGCCGCTGATAAAGGATCTTCAATATGATCGAGCAGCACTGACCAGCTGTAGCCGCAATGGAGAAGCGGTAAAGCGCCGTACCACCTATGGCGCCGCCGAATCCACCATGAACCGGCTCGTAGTCCCAGGATGCAACCTCAAGCCCTGGATCGTCAGTTGCGATTCGCGCGATCTCGGTCAGATACGACGCTGAAATCGAATCCAAACTTGGCGGGATGTTCAAGGGGCTCGGTCTTGCATCCATTGCGTTAGTCGATGCCGAGGTAGGTCTTCTGCACTATCGCGTTTTGCTGCAAATTAGCCGCGGTATCGCTGATAGCCACTTCACCACTTTGAAGCACATAACCTCGATCAGCGATCTGTAATGCCATATGCGCGTTCTGCTCCACAAGCAAAATGGTAACGCCTTCATTGGCGATGCGCTGGACCGTGTCAAATACGCCATCGACCAAAACCGGCGCCAATCCCATCGATGGCTCATCCAGCAGCAGCAGGCGTGGTTTCGCCATTAAGGCGCGCGCAATCGCCAGCATTTGCTGCTCACCCCCGCTAAGCGTACCTGCCACTTGCTTCCGACGCTCTTGCAGGCGTGGGAAAAGCTCGAATGCTCCCTTAAGATCGTCCTTGATACCGCTGTCCCGCCGCGTATAAGCGCCCATGTCCAGGTTTTCTTCCACGGTCAACTTTGCGAATACGCCACGACCCTCTGGCACCATAGATATCCCCTTCGATACCAAAATATCGGCGCGAGAGCTGGATATGTCTTCGCCATCGTAATGAACCGAACCCTCGCGCGGTTCCATCAAGCCGGAAATAGTGCGCAAGGTGGTCGTCTTTCCCGCGCCATTGGAGCCGATCAAGGCGACGATCTCGCCAGTATCGACCTCGAAGGAGACTCCTTTGAGAGCGTGGATATTGCCGTAGAATGTATGAATATCGTTGACTTCTAGAAGTGCCATAGCAGCGTTCCGTCTTTGGCTAGTCGTCCAGATTCTTGCCGGTCGACCCAGCCGCGCCCCGACCCAGGTAGGCCTCGATGACGTCGGGATTGCTTTGGATCTCGGCTGGCAGCCCCTCGGCGATCTTTCGCCCATAATCAAGCACAGTGATGTGCTCCGAGATGCCCATGACAACGCGCATATCATGCTCGATCAAAACGACGGTGATGCCGATCTCGTCTCGCAGGCGGCGAATGAAATCCGTTGTCTCAATCGATTCCCGCGGATTCATTCCCGCGGTCGGTTCGTCCAGCAAGATGAGTTTGGGCTTGCTCGCCAATGCTCGGCCGATCTCCAGCCGCCGCTGGTCACCATAAGACAAGTTTTTGGAAAGCATATCGCCCTTGCCCTCCAAACCAACGAATTGGAGCAATTCGCGTGCGCGATCCTTGCTGAGCTCGTCTTCTTTGCGTGTCGAAGGCAAACCGAGTATCGCCCCGATCCAGGACGAACGTAGATGCGGCTCCTGCCCGACCATGACATTCTCTATCGCCGACATGTTGCTGAAGAGACGAATATTCTGGAAGGTGCGCGAGATGCCCGATCGAGTGATCTGATCGGGTGACTTCCCATTTACCCGCGCCCCGTCGAAGAGAATCTCGCCTTCGTCAATTTGATAAAAGCCGGTGATGCAATTGAAGAAAGTCGTCTTGCCGGCGCCATTCGGACCGATGATGCTGGCGATCGCCCCTTCAGGAATGTAAAAGTCGAGATTATCTACGGCGACCAGTCCGCTAAAGCGCTTGGTCATACCGTTGGCTTCGAGGATTCGTTTCTTTCCGTTACTGCTGTCTGCCGCCATGAATCCGTCGTCCTCCTGCGCTAGTCAGCTGCGGCCAATTTCGGCTTGGCTCCCGTCCTGATTTCATGCGTCACAAGCGTAGACGGGATGAATCCTTGCGGACGTTTGATCATCATCGCGACCAGCAACGCGCCATACATCAAGAAACGGAAATCGGAGAACTCGCGCAGCAGCTCCGGCATACCTATCAGAACCACCGCGCCGACAACGATTCCCGGATTGCTAGCGATACCGCCCACGATTATCAAACTCAATACGTTGATCGAGATGAAAACGGTGAAGCTATTGGGGAAAACCGTGCCCACTTTGGCAGCAAAGATAGCGCCAGCTACGCCACCGGTTGCCGCGCTTAATGTGAAGGCCAGCAGTTTGGCGCGCGCGGTGTCGATACCCATGGCGGTCGCTACATCTTCATCCTCACGAATCGCCATCCATTGCCGCCCGGTTCGGGAATTGTTTAGTCGAATTGATACGAATAGAGTCACCAAACTGGCGACCAGCACAATATAATAGAGTTGCTCCGGATTCTTAAGCTCAGTGCCGAAGAAGATCGGCTTCGGGATGGCCTGAACACCCTGCGCGCCGCCGATTATCGGTTTCAGCCAATCCGAAATTGCCAACTTGCCAATGATCTCGCCAAAGCCGAGAGTCGCAATTGCCAGGTAATCTCCGCGCATCCGCAGCACGGGCACTGCGAACATGAAGCCGGCGAACATCGCTGCCAACAGGGCGACCGGGATGACCATCCAGAAACTGAAAACGCCATCCAATCTCCCCAAGGGACCGATGGACGTCAACACCGCCAGGATGTAGGCGCCAACTGCGTAGTTGGTCACATATCCCAGATCGAGCAAACCCGCCAAGCCGATGGCAATATTCAAACCGAGGCCCATCAGCACGAATATTCCGATGGTCACCGCCACATCACTTAAGGTTCGCCCAATCAACCAGGGCAGCATAAGCAGAACGCCCGCGAATATTAGCATTCCGATCCCGTTTACCACACGCCGCTGCGATGTCTCCATGGTGGCGAAGCTGGTACGGACGCGCTGCCCGAATATCGCCCAAAGGAATCCGGCGACCGTGCTGATTACCAAAAGCATCAGCGCCGGATTCTGCCGCAAGGTATCGCGCCTGAAGATCTCCCTTAAGGTATCGCGGTCCAGGTTCTCCTGCAGAATCAGCCGTACCGTCTCGCCGAATGCGCCAACCATTAATGTAACGCCGAGTCCATAGAGCAGAGCCCGCCGCGGAATCGGCGGAATCAAGTAAAAGATTGAACCGACCAAACCGGCGGCTATCGACGCAAAACTCAACGTCATAATGCCGTTCATCAGCTCCGTGCGATTGTCGAAGGTCACCACGTCAACCCAATCGCGATCAATATTGACCAGCACAGAACGCAATTCGCCTTTGATTTCAAAGATGAGCGCGAATGAGAAGGTTACGATGCCGATCAAGACGACGATGGCCAGCCAGGCGCCTATAGTAAATTGCTTATCGCTGCCGTTCTTCTGCATCTTCCAGGCGAAGTATGTCGCCACCAGAAACGGGACGAGCCGCAGCGCGATAGTCAACAAGTAGCGATATTCTTCAGAATTAAAGAGCAGCAGGATTAGGGTCGGAAGGGCTGTGAGCAAGCCCACGGCGAATCCACCGCTGATGATAAGCAAGGCAGCGGCGCCCTTCTCGCCTAGCCGATTGGCAGCCGCGAACCCGGCCAGGAAGGGAGCAAGCAGCAATAGAAGCTGTCCCAGGCTAATGAAATCATCCACGACTTCGCGCTCGTGAAAGGCAGCGATCATGCCTACAGCGCCGGTGAACAGAATGAAAGCGCCGGCGAGCAATCCCAGCGTCAGAACAATTCGCGTATTCTGCGATCTTAGCATGTTCATGACGCCCTCCTACGCCTTCTTCTCGGACAGGCGCTCTCCGAGGATGCCTTGTGGGCGGAAGATCAGCACCAGCACCAGCATGGTGAAAGCAATGACATCTTTCAGTTGATTGGCGCCCGGAATCCCGAGACCGGCCAGCACCAGATTCGGACCGATAGCCTCGATTACACCGAGGAATAAGCCGCCAAGCATGGCGCCCGGGATATTGCCTATGCCACCAAGGACCGCGGCGGTGAACGCTTTGATTCCCGGGATGAACCCCATATAAAAGTTGACGCCCTGCGGCCGGAACAATCCATTTATCACACCAGCCGAGCCCGCCAGGAATCCACCGACACCAAACGTGAACATGATCACCCAGTCAATGTCGATTCCCATTAGGGTTGCGACTTCTTTATTCTCCGAGACAGCGCGCATCGCCTTGCCTATGCGTGTACGCTCCACCAGCCAGTAGAGACAGAGCATCAAGACCAAAGCGGCGCAAAAGACAAAGATCTGCACCAGCGGTATGTTAATGCTTCCGATCGCAATCGTCCCTTGCAGCGCCTTGACGCCCGGGTACGCTTTGAAGCCCGATCCATACAAACCGCGAAAAGTATATTGCAGGAAAAACGACGCGCCAATCGCAGTGATCAGCGGTACCAACCTCGGGCTGCCACGTAGCGGCCGATAGGCGATCCTTTCCAGCAGAATTGCCACGCTCATCGACACAAGACCGGCGAATGCAATCATCAACAGAATCGCCAGCAAGGGCTGTTCATTGAGAAATCCAGTCCGGTTCAAGGCATCCGCAAGGAAAACAGTGGAAAACGCCCCCGCCATGAACACCTCGCCATGAGCGAAATTGATCATCAGTAAGATGCCGTATACCAATGTATAGCCCAATGCGATCAAGGCATAAATGCTGCCTTGTGAGAGACCGGCGGCAAACAAGTTTACCCACTGCGCAAAAGTGATGCGACCGGAGGAGAGTGTGTTCCAGGCGCCGATAATGACACCCAATACAATTATCACTCGCAGGACGTCTATCGTGAAGTCAACCAAAGAAAAGTCGTCTGATTTCCACTTAAACATAGGCGACACCGTTGTATTTATTCGACGAATGGGACCCGCGTTTGGTTTCCCTTAGGAAAAGCCAATGTCATTCAGTAATCAATGTACCTCTATTCACCTGCCTCGGCTGCGAAATTCCAAGCCACCGGCGGCGGCCAATTGTCGTCGTAAACCTCGGCTTCGGTGATCACAAACATCGCCAGTCCGGTGCCGGTCGCGCAGTCGCCGGCAAACGGCGATTCTTCCAGACAGGTCAAGTTGCCCGTCAAGCCGGCATAATCTTCGGTGGCTTCCAGCGCCTCGCGAATCGAGCTTCTGCCAATCAAGATGCTGCCGTCGTTCAGAACCAGCGCGGTCCGCGTTACTGCCTCCAGTAGTATGTTGGTCGCGTCGTATGCGTGCGCATGGTATCCACTTGGCGGCGTACCTCCGATCTCGGTGTCCCAGTCGGCGAGGAATTCGTCATATGCTGTTCCACTCACCAACGGATCGGATACGTAAACTCCTATTGCAGCTTCCCCTGTATTCTCCGGAAAGCCCGCCACAAAACTCGCTCCGCCACCAATGATGGTGGTGCCCTCCAGACCCGCGAAATGCTGCATCTGCGCGACGAAGAAATTGGCTTCGGGCTCGAATAAAGGCAGGTAGATGACATCGAGTGACTCATCGGCTGAGAGTCGCTGCGCGGCGGCTTGACCACCTTCCGCCGTACACAAGCTGTCCTCCACTACCAGTTCGATTTCTCGACCGAGCAGCGCGCCGTCGCGGTGCAAGATGGCGAACTCAATGCCGCTCAGGGAATCTTCGTTTAGATACGATACCGCGCCTGATACGACCAGCATAGCTCCAACGACTATCGGGTCATCGAGACCCACTTCAACGCAGCCGAGGCGGTCGTCACAATGTTCATCCGCTAGCGCAGGGTATGCGTAAACAGCGAGCAAACTGAATGTGCCGATCATGAAGGTCAGTCCTTAATTCACCGGTAATGCTCTGCTCCATTGGATAAAAGAATGTGCATGAAAACTTGAGCAATAAATGACATTCGCTTTGAAACACGCATTTCATCGTCTGCGAAATGTCGGCGAATGAAAGAAGGACAAGCTTGAGCCAACTGCGCTCGGCCTGTCCTTCATTGTAACTAGACCAGCTTTTCGTCGCAATCTAGCCGTCGTTCATCAGCGACATCGACAAGTCCCAGATAATAGGCGGCGGCCATGCACCCTCATTGACCTGTGCCTCTCCGATTTCGAATACGGCAAGCGCCGTACCGGTTGCGCAGTCACCGGCGTAGGGTGAGTCTTCTTGACAAGTCAGCGACCCGGTCAAGCCCTGGTAGTCTTCTACCGCAGCTATGGCATCGCGCAGCGCCTGGCGACCGATATAAACTGTACCATCGTCAGCTTCTACTGCGACCGCCTCAACGGCGTCCATCAGGATGTTGGCTGCATCGTAGGCGTGAGCATGGAAGCCACTAGGCGGCTGTCCACCGATTTCTTCTTCCCAACTGGCCAGGAATTCATCGTAGACATCGCCCGAAACGTAAGGACCTGTCATGACGATGCCGACAGCCGCTTGGCCCGTATTCTGGGCGAAACTGGCTGAGAAGCTGCCATCCGCAGTCATCATCACCGCGTCTTCAAGACCGGGCGTATTGACCAACTGAGAAGCGATGAATTCGGATTCCGGTACGAATACCGGCAGGTATACGACATCAGGACCGCTCGCGGCGATTTCCGTCAAGATTGCGGTCATGTCGGTATCACCCTTGCTGACGGCGCCTTGGAAGACCACTTCGCCGTTCAAGCCGGCAAACGTGTTCGCCATGACCACTGCCAGACCCTCGGTATAGGGATCGCCATCATGGATCGTGGCTACCGCTCCGGCTTTCAGAACCTCGACGGCATATCGCGCACCCATAGCGCCCTGGAAGAGGTCATTGTGAGCGGTGCGGAAGTAGCCCGGCAAGTAAGTCCCGCCGGCGTCAGTATCGCTATTGGTCAAGCTGGGCGATGTATTCGAAGACGAAATCATGACCATGCCCGCGTCGCTGATGATGGGCATCGCGCCTTGCGCAGCGCCGGAACAGGTCGTACCAATCACACCAACGATGGTTTCGTCTGCGGCGACGCGCTGGGCAGCAGCTTGTCCACCTTCGGCAGTGCACAGGCTGTCTTCAACAACCAAGGTAATTTCACGGCCAAGCAACATGCCATCACGGGCATTTATCGCTATCTCGATTCCACCTAAAGAGTCTTCACCGTAAAATGAAGTCGCACCAGACACAGAAAGCATAGCGCCGATAACAATCGGATCATCGGAACTAACCTCCACGCAGCCTAACTCATCCATGCAGTCCCCTTGTGCGAACGCAGGAATGCTGAAAGCGATGAGCAGGCTCAACAAAGTAAGTACTACACATAAACGTTTCATAGCATCATATCTCCCTTAGATTGAACGAAGTCGCGCGTGTAACACGACAACGCCAATTATACTCAATTCGAGTGAATATGTATATTCCTGGACAATATCCGCCCGAACGCGCGGTTAGCGTTCGCTGAATCGCAATGAATTGAAGTTTCGCAGCGGTTTCGAAACTCGCTAATACTCAGCTAATATCCTGGAATCCATCGACGTCCCAGGAATTCGCTGTGGCTTTCACGGCGTCCTGCGATAACCGACCAGAATGCACAGGACGAGAGTCATCTGTGGCTGACAGCGATGATGCATCGTTCGCAATTCGGCGCCATGTTGTACAATCCTTCCAGATCAGCCTACTGCATCGGATCATGAAGTTACTTATCGTCGTTTCATCGTTAGACCTCAACCAGCCATTCAGCGCGACACCAGCCTGGTGGCAGCTAATGAAAGGCC
This sequence comes from Phototrophicaceae bacterium, assembly GCA_965223515.1. GTDB lineage: Bacteria > Chloroflexota > Anaerolineae > Aggregatilineales > Phototrophicaceae > UBA6055. Next base: position 1,212,651 of record CBDCWK010000002.1, on the reverse strand, counting down.
TCTACGAGCTTGGCGTCGAAGTCATTGCCACGCCCTATCAAGGCGCTGCATTTGAGAGTCTATGGTGGCGTTCACTGCCAAACCCGGCCCGCCGGCAAGGCGATTCTTTCAAAGCCCTGCGCGATCTGACTCGTTCGCTTTTACCTAGAAAATCGGCAGTCCAAGCCGCAGCGGCGTCGCGGGATTCTCTGTCTGACAAAGTAACCAGGAAGATGGCGCAAACTCTGGTTGCGCCAATCTGGCGGCGACATCTTGAGCAGATTCTGACCAGCGAAGCGGACGCCGACGCCATTCTCTTTCTGACGGTTCCGCTCAATCATTTGAAGGGCGTACCTCGCGATATCTCCGAAAGATTCGATATCCCCGTCATTTATTACGATGGCGATGTGCCCGCCAGCCTGCCCAACATGAAGGGATTCGCCTCCGGCTTTCGTATTTACCAGGGTGCCGATCTTTCCGAGTATACGGCATTCATCAGCAATAGCAGTGGCGGAGAGGATTTGCTGCGCCAGCTCGGCGTAGAGCGCGCGCACACAGTCTGGTACGGCGCCGACCCCGCTGTCTTCAGCCCAGTCCCGGTACCGTCGCAAGATCTGGATTTTTTCTTCTACGGGCATGGTCGTGAGTATCGATCCGAGTGGATCGACAGCATGATTACGACGCCGTCACAGCAATTGCAAGATTCACAATTCGCCGTCCGCGGGACCGATCTGGGTGACTTGGGCAATACGAAACGGCTTGCCTACCTCAGCTTTAGCAAACTCCGCGAATACGTTTGCCGCAGCAAAATCAATCTCTGTATCACTCGCGGCGCTCATGCCGGGGTTTATGCCTCGTCCTCCTCGCGTCCCTTTGAACTGGCTGCCATGGGCGCCTGCATAGTGGCAAACCCCTATGAGGGCATCGAAGAATGGTTCGAGCCGGGCAAAGAGCTGATGGTGGTTCATTCCGCTGACGAAGCTATCGAGCGCTACCGATATCTGCTCGCACACGATAGCGAACGGATCGCGATCGGCAATGCGGCCCGCGAACGCGTTCTGAAACAGCATACCTACCGTCATCGCGCCCGCGAATTGATTGACATTCTCAGGCTGTACATCTAGTGCAGCGGTTGCTCAAGATTTGGGCTAACATACGTTGCTCATTCAAATAAGGAGATCAAACCATGCCCGTTGATCTGGCGAAAGCACGCGACTTTGTCTATCGCTCCGGCACATTATTCGAGCGCGCCTTATTCGCCTGGCTGTTTGATGACGGCAGCCTTGGGCGTCTTCATCAGATCATCCTCTGCTATAAGAACCCCGACAATGGCTTCGGCCACGGATTCGAACACGATCTCAAGGCGCCGCAGTCTAATCCGCTGGCGCTTGAGTACATGCTCGGCGTGATGAAACACAGCGGCATCTCAGCGGGAACAGTACTCACCGGCACGGCCGATTGGGTCGAAAAACAGATGGACGCCGACGGCAACCTGCTCAATCCGTCCGAGACGCGCAATTATCCGCTGGAATGGTGGTGGCAAAAGCAGGGTGGGCAGACCATGCCCGATGCCATCGTCGGCCGCCTGATCCACTTCGGCTGCGCTAAGCCCAACCTGATCGAAACGACCAAGCGCTGGGTTCTCGCCAACAGCTCGCCAGAGAAAGTACTCGAAAACGAATGGCTCTTTATGGCTTATCACGCTTTTGATTTCTTCTTCGCAGTTGATGACTTGCCCGGCTTGCAGCAATTCCGCCAGGCGACCATCGATAATGTAGTGGCTTGCGCGCTCGCGGCGCCGGACAATCAGGTCGACTCCCTGTTTACTTTCGCGCCGACCCCTGATTCGCTTGTCGCGCGAGCGCTGCCGGACGGCTTCATCGACCGCTGTCTTGATCTACTGATGGACGGTCAACAAGAACAAGGCCATTGGCTGGATCAGCATAATCTGCCGCAGTGGTATCCCATGACCACGATCAACGTCTTGCTGGCACTCCGGCGCTTCGGAAGATGGTAAACTGGCCATTCTTTGACGCTCGTCATGCTATACTTTTTTTGACAGGCGATGACACGCCAAACGGGAGATGGCGCCTTGGCAATTGACTACATCATCGAATACGAATGCACGCCCAAACGCGCGTTGACGGCCGCAGGGATTCTCGATCGACTCAAGGAGCGCGAGCGCGCCCGCGAAGTGATTCAGTGGTTTCGCGCGGCTGGCGATGATCGTCCGCCGGCACAGATGGGCTTCGAATTCAGCCACAACTTACCCGGCGACAATGGCGAAAAGCAGCTCATCGTCGTGCAAGACCTACTCGATCACGCTGCCGTCCTCGACGACCATGCTGACCATTGTCAGAATTGTCCGGCAAACCATGCTCGCAGACCATTTGGCTGCACCGGCTTCATCCAGTACCCAATCACCGCCCAGGCCGAAGCCTGGCTCTTGGAACGATTGCCCGTTCCGGACGAGCCGCTGGTCTGGCTTCTCCTAAAGCAAGGCATCCAGAAGCTCGGATACGATGGATCCTCTGTAAAGGCGCTGCGCGATGCCGACGGCGAAAACGCTTCAGACGCGCGAACTTATTTCGAATTGCCCAACACGCCTCAAAGGCGTCTCGGCGAGTTGCGTGTTTCCTCAGACCAGCTCCTTGAAATGATTTTCGGCGTCGGCGAACGTATTCTCCCCAATCATGCCGGTATCCTTCTGCTTTTCGTCGGTGCCATTGAGCGCGAACTTGAAGCGGAAGAGATACGGGATATCTCTTCGGTCGAATCCACGATTAGTGATAGGATTGCTTTCGACATGCCGGATTCCGCCGGAAATGACAATTGCATCAAGGAATTCGTAGGATTCTTCCACGCTCTTTATACTGCCTGGACCCTACAGGTGCCGCTCTTTGTTGATGCCTGATTGAGCCACACACTAGGGAGCGCGCGCTTTATGAATTCAGCCGAGAAACCCGTAGCCTGGATCGAAACCATTCCCGAGGAACTCGCGTCCGGTGAATTGAAACGCGCCTACCGACGCGCCGCCGACCCGAAGACGGGCGATGTCGACCACATCATGAAGATTCACAGCCTCAATCCGGCTTCCTTGATCGACCATCAGCACCTTTACAAGACCCTCATGTACGGCGATTCACCGCTAACTCGCGTACAGCGCGAAATGATTGCTGTGGTCGTCTCCGCCATCAACCGCTGCGAATACTGACTGCGTCACCATGCGCGCAACTTCCGTCAGTTGACTGGAGACCAAGATTTCACGGCTCAGATTGAGACAGACTTCCGCAATGCAGATCTGACGCCGGCTGATAGGCAGATGCTTGATTATGCGGCCAAGTTGACACAGGCGCCTTGGGACATGCGTCAGCAAGATGTGGTAAATCTGCGTGCTAGCGGTTTTACCGACCGAGCGATTCTGGATATAGCGCAAGTCGTCGCCTACTACGCCTACGTCAACCGCATTGCCGATGGCTTGGGTGTCTCGCTTGAAAGTTTCTGGAGCGAGGATGAGGGTAAGGAAGACTACGGTTAATCTCAGCCTCCGCGCGTTGCCAAAGCGAGCAAAACAAGCACCGCCAAGATGATGCTGATCGCTGTCACCGCGTAAAACTTCCCAAACAGCTTTCGCGCGTCCGAGCCTTCTTTGAATATTTCAGAAAGCTTCAATTATTCACCTTCATCATGATGCCTATCTTCGTAGCAATAGCATAGTTCGATTCAGGCAAGCTGCCAACTCCGTGCAATACGCGCCTACAATGGCTACAATTGTGTCATGGGAACTTCTGCAGAGAAGCAACGTTCAGTGCTTTCGGAAAACTTCACCGGCTACGTCGCTGTGGTCAAGCGAGACTGCGCTACTTGCCGCCTAATCGAACCGGCACTGCGCGACATGGCCGACGAGCTCGACCTGCTCGTCTTTTCGCAAGACGACCCCACCTTCCCACCAAGCATTAATGACGTGATCGATGATACTGAGCTTGAGCTGTCCTACCGCCATGAAATCGAAATTGTGCCCACACTGATTCACCTGAAGGCCGGCAAAGCATTAGATCGCTTGGCCGGTTGGCAGCGCAGTGACTGGAGACGCTTGACTGCGATGCCATTCCTTGGCGAGGACTTGCCGTCTTTCAGCCCCGGTTGCGGCTCGAAGTCCGTCGACCCTGGTATGACGGATAAACTGGCGTTCAAGTTCGGTGATAGTCCATTGCAGGCGCGCCGCATTGAGGTGGCAACGCAGCAGGACGAACACGAATTTGCCTTTGAGCGCGGCTGGTCTGATGGCTTGCCAACTGTGCCGCCGACAGAAGAACGAGTCCTGAAAATGCTGGGCGGCACTACGCGCTCGTCGGCAGAAATCGTCGGCGTTATCCCGCCGGACAACGTGCCCTGCACAATCGAAAAAGTCGCCATCAATGCGGTGATGGCCGGCTGCAAACCGGAATACCTCCCGGTGGTACTGGCCGCGGTTGAGGGTGCCTGCAGAGACGAATTCTGCATGCACGGCGTGCTTGCGACCACCTATTTCGCTGGACCGATTCTCATAGTCAACGGTCCCATCCGCGACAGGATCGGCATGAATTGGGGCAACAACGTTTTGGGGCAGGGTAATCGCGCCAATTTGACCATCGGCCGCGCTTTGCAGTTGATCATTCGTAATGTCGGCGGCGGTGTACCGGGCGGTGTCGATCGCGCGACGCTCGGCCAACCAGGTAAAATCGGCTTCTGCATCCCAGAACGCGAGCACGATTCTTGTTGGGAATCGCTATCGGTCGAGCGTGGCTTCGCTCCTGAAGATTCGACGGTCACGCTCTTTGCTGGCGGCGGCGTTCATCCCATAGCCGATCAGAAATCGCGCACTCCCGAATCATTGACGCGCAGTCTTGCGCTGTCGCTCTGCGCCGTTCACCATGCAAAGCTTTATGGTGGGCCGGACGCGCTGCTGATTATCTCGCCCGAACACATGCGGATTTACCGCGAGGCCGGCTGGAGCAAAGCGCGCTTCCGCGAAGAGCTCGACAAGTACACGACCGTTGACGGGCGCGAGGTGCTGCGCGGCGTCGGTGGCATCGCCGAAGGAATGTCCGAGTACTTTGCGGAGAAACGTCTAAGAAAATTTCGTTCAGGCGGCCTGCTGATCGTACACGCCGGTGGCTCGGCTGGCATGTGGTCGGCGGTCATCATCGGTTGGGCAGCAAGCGGACCGAAGGGCAGCGTGCCGGTGACAGTCGGCATCAGATCATGAAATGACTTGCAATTGTAGAAGGAGAGCCTCATGACCAAATTACTAGACCCAACCGGCGAACGCAAGCTAGCGCTGCGTGAGACCTTGCCACGACCAAAGTCCCTCGCGGACAAACGTGTCGCCTTACTAGATATCTCAAAGCCGCGTGGTGACGTTTTCCTCGATCGTTTGGAGACTCAGTTGGGCAGCATTGGCGTTGATACACGGCGCTATCAAAAGCCCACTTTCACGCGTGTCGCCCCAGTTGACCTCAAGCACAAGATTGTCAGCGAGTGTGATCTCGTCATCGAGGCGCTCGCCGATTGAGGGTCATGCACGTCGTGCAGTGTGCACGACATCACTGACCTCGAATCCCGCGGGATTCCCGGTATGTTCATCGCCTCAAGTGAATTCGTTGAAGCTGCGGCGGCACAAGGAGCGGCGCTCGGCTTCAACCCGGCGGCCTGCTACGTGCCGCACCCGATTCAAGATCGAAATGATATTGAGATTTACGCCCTGGCAGACGCTGCGTTTGAGGAGATATTGGCGCAGATAGTCGCGCCTTAGTTGCGGCGCTAGATGTACCGGCTGATTACGACCGCCGTATTGTGGCCGCCGAAGCCAAATGAATTGCTGAGCACATGCTGCATTGGCTGAGACACACCGACATGCGGCGTGTAATTGAGGTCGCAATCCGGATCAGGTGTTTCGAGGTTGATCGTCGGCGGGATGAAATTGTCTTGCAGCGCCATAACCGAGAAGATCGCTTCGGCTGCCGCCGTCGCACCCAGGATATGCCCGGTCATCGACTTAGTCGAGCTGATTGGAACATTGTAAGCTTCTTCGCCCAACGCTTCTTTAATCGCGAGCGTTTCGCTCTTGTCATTTAGTTGCGTTCCCGTGCCATGCGCATTGATATAGCTGATCTCTTTCGCGCTGATGCCGGCTTCTCGCAGTGCGCGCCGCATGGCTTCCGCCGCGTCAACGCCATCAGGGTTCGGCGCCGTCACGTGAAATGCATCCGATGTATGCCCGTAGCCGGTAAACTCAGCGTGTATCGTCACGCCGCGCTCCAGCGCATGATCCAGGTCTTCAAGAACAATTAAGGCAGCGCCTTCCGCCGCCACGAAGCCGTCCCGCGTGGCATCAAATGGACGAGCCGCTTTTTGGGGTATATCTTCCGTATGGGTCAGCACCTTCATATTATTGAAACCGCTGATGACCATTGGCATGATGCAGGCTTCACTTCCACCGGCAACCATCACCTTTGCCCGACCCATGCGAATCAAATCCGCCGCGTCGCCCAGCGAATTGTTGCTCGTCGCGCAGGCAGCCGTGATATTGTAATTTGGACCTTTCAACCCGAAATGCATCGAGACCCGCGAGCTGATGCCATCGTGCAGCAAGGCAGGTACAATCACCGGGCTGACGCCGCGATGTCCCTTGGATTCAAAACCCTTCAGCGCCTGTACCACAGTGACGATTCCGCCGATTCCAGATCCAACGACGACGCCGACGTCATACTTGTTGTCATCAGTAATCTCAATACTTGCATCGTTCAATGCTTCTTCAGCGGCGACTAGCGCAAGCATCTGCGCGCGATCCATCCGTCGCATCTCGCGCCGCCCAAAAATGGCTTCTAGGTCGAGGTCCTTGACTTCGCCCGCCACGCGATTCTCAACCAAGTCCGCATCGAAGAGGCTAATCCAGTCGATACCTGACTTTCCGGCGCGTATATTCGCCCAGGAATCGGCCACGTTATTGCCGACCGGACAGACCAAACCCATTCCGGTGATGACTACGCGTTTCTCCGCCATTGCCAAACTTTCTTGATCAGCGTGCCCATCCATCCAACAGATGTCGCATCTAAGTGCTAACTATTATACCCTTTGCGCTTCGAGATTAGAATTGCCCGTCTACTCCCATAGCTTAGCGCGACAATTCATCAAGCAATGTATCCTTAATCTCTTCCGGCAGCTGAGAGAAGGGCAGGTCAAGCAGAGCGCCCTGCAGCGCCCAGAGCATGGTTAAGCTGACCGGATACTGCTCGCGCAGCCGCTTGAAAACTTCAACTGCACCCAGTTTTTCAATCTGAGCCGGAGACGATATGCCAACCGCTTCTAACTGTTCTGCGGACTTGATACCGATGTTCTTGAGCTTGGTCAGGTCGCTTTGCATACGATCCCGTTGCCTCTTTGCGTAGCGCTGACCGACTACGAATCAGAATGTCCCGGTCCCGCAACGGCGATGACCACGTCCTCTGCGCACAGGTAACGCTGTGCCGCCTTCAAGACGTCGTCCTTACTGATGCGATAAATCATGTCACGGTATTGCGACAGGTAATCCAGCCCGAGCCCGAAGCTTTCCATACTGTGAATATACGACGCAATGCCTTCATTGCTCTCCAGCCGCAGCGGCATGCGGCCGGTGAAATAACTCTGATTGTCCGCGAAATCTTCGTCCGATACGGGCTCAGTGGTCAGCCGCTCGATCTCTTCCAGAATAGAAGTGATCGCCAAGTCGACGTTCTCCGGATTGACACCCGCGCTGACCTTCCACGGATCCGGTCCATGCCCGCCTTCGAGATGGCTGTAAGCGTAGTAAGCCAGACCCTTTTCCTCGCGCACGCTCTTGCCGATCCGCCCCATCATGCCGAATTCGCCGAGCACGCTGTTGGCAAGCTGGGCTGGCACGTAATCTTTCGCCTTGCGCGCCGGACCAATTGTTCCCATGCTGATATCCGACTGCGTTTTGCCCGGAACCACCACAAATTGTCGAGTCTTGTCGCCGCTACTTGGGGGTGCATTCACCTGCCGCACCGCCGGCTGATCGTGATTATGCCAATCGCCAAAGGTATCGCTGGCCATGGATACCGCTTCGTCCACGTTGACGGCGCCGACGATTACGAGGATCATATCACGTGGGCCAAAGTGCTCCCCATGATGAGACTTTAGGTCGTCGACATTGATGTCCGCGATGCTTTTTTCGCTGCCGTAGGTGCCATAGTGATAAGGATGTGTTTCCGGGAAAAGCGTTTCTCGCATCGCTTTCGAGGCACGATAACGCGTGTCGTAGTTGCTGTATTGCAGCCAGGTGAGCCGCTCGCCTCGCAGCCGCTCTACATGCACATCGGGAAAGGTTGGATTGCGCACTACATTGTTGGCAATCTCGATAAGAGTTGGGAGGTCTTCCGCCAATGACTTGCCAGTAAATCCCAGCTTGTGCATATGCCCGCGGAAAGCCAGATCGGCGCCAATATCTTCCAGCGCGCCATGAATCTGATCGAAATTGCGCCTTGAAGTACCCGTCATCAAAGCGCCGCCGATGAACGATGCTAAGCCACTCTGCGCCGCCGATTCATAAATGCTGCCCGCATGGATCGAGCCCAAAATATTGACCGACTGTACCGCCGGATTCTCATAAACCAGTATCGTGATGCCATTGTCAAGGCGAGTGCGCGTGATATTGCTGGAGTTCGGGATGCTCGCTTGCCGGGCTGTCATGCTGGCGCTGCCTCCTCTTCCGGATCAGTCGGATGCAGAATGCCTACCACACGCCTCTGTGGCGCCAGATACCGCTTCGCGACATCAAGCACATCCTCAGCTGTAACGCCCATCAACCGATCGGCATAGTTGTCAAACCAGTCGACATCGCCCAATATGAATGACTGCGCCAGCCAATACGCCTGTTCAGTGACGCTCTCAGTGCTGTAGGCAAAAGCTGCTTTTGTCTGCTTTCTTGCCTTGAGCAGCTCTGCCTCGCTAACGCCACCGGCTTGCAGACGACGGATTTCCTCCAGAAGAATCTTCTCCGCCTCGTCTGCAGTTTGACCTTCGCGCAGCGTAATGATAATGCTGTACAGATAGGGGTCAATCGTCGGCGTCAGCCAGGCGCCGACAGCCGCGGCGATCTCGGTCTTGACCAGCGCTTGATAAAGTCGACTTGTCTTGTTGTCGGACGCGCCGCTAGAGCCGCTCAGGATTGCATCGAGCACTTTCAATTTCATCCAGTCGTCATGCGTTGCCGCTGGTATTCGATGGCATAATTCAAGAAAGCCAGTCTTACCAGGCCTTTCAACCACGACGCGCCGCTCACCCTGTTGCTCCGGCTCTCGCCGGACGAAGAGCTCGGGCGCGTCGCCGGCGGGAATCGAGCCATAGAGGCGCTCGATGTCTGCCAGCATCTCTGCCGTGTCAAAGGCGCCAACCGCAATGGCAGCGGCGTTTGCCGGGCAATAATGTCGGCGATAGTGATCATAAAGCTCATCGCGCGTAATCGTCCGCAAGTCCGCTTCGTCGCCGATGATTTCATGGTGGTAACCGTGAACGCGAAAGGCGCTGCCCCGTACGCCTTCTTGCAGCCAGAATGTCGGCTGATTCTCCGCACCTTGCCGCTCCGAAATAATGACCGTGCGCTCGGATTCGGTCTCGGCGGCGTCAAACACGGCGTTGACCATGCGGTCGGCTTCCGCCTGCATCGCCATGCCAATCTTGTCCGCCGGCAAGGTCTCAAAGTATTTGGTAGCGTCCATCGACGTAAAGGCATTCCATTGCCCACCGGCACGATCGATTTCACGATCGAGCATGCCTGCCGGAAACTGCTCGGTGCCCTTGAACATCATATGTTCAACCCAATGGGAAATGCCTGTTCTGCCGGTCGGTTCGTTACGGCTGCCAATTCGGTAAGCCAGCCACCAGCTGATCACCGGCGCGCTGTGCACTTCCTTGAGCAGTACCGTCATGCCGTTGTCGAGGGTGTGATGCGTTACTTTGGTCACCTAGATAGCCTGTGAATGAACTGTTGAGTGCGAAAGTGAGCCGCCTAAGTGACTCAAGCAGCGCATTATAGCATAAGTCAATTACATGCGAAGTTTCCGCTCCAGGATACGCGCGCCCTCATTCAAGTCCGCTATCCACTCACCGACGGCTTCCACTGCCCGGTGCATGCCATAAGTCGGCCGGGCATGGCCGACGGCAGTCATCTTGACAATGTACTGTCCCGATTCGTCGCGCGGCGAAAGCACCAGCAGGGCGTGCTGCTCAATGGTCGGCTCCTTTACCACTACTTCGAACACCGCCGTATCTCGCTTGCGATCGACGTAGGCATGCAGGATGGCGATATAGACGCCGCCTGCTTCCCGGCGTGTCGCTTCAAAGCGATCGACGACCTCCGCTGCAGATAAGGGAGATAGCAAGAAAAGATGAGGCATTTCCAAATCCTCGATTACCGCCGAGTGTTGCACTGGCGTTGAATTGCGCTGATAGCGAAAGAAGTGCCCTCGGCGTCCTTCGCGATAACCCTTGATTTCGTATTTGGTGCGAAAGCGACCGTCTATCTCATCGACCCAGGGCATCTCGAACTGATTCCTTAACCCAGGCGTTTTGGACAGAACTTCGTGCGCCATTTCAGCATATTCGATGATATCAGTTGCCAGGTGCAATTGACCGCCCTCAGCCAGACGGCTAGTCAAAAGGTCAACCGTGTCCCGCTTGATCAGACGTCGCCGGCGGTGCTTCTTCTTAAACCAGGGATCGGGATAATTGATATGGAATTCAGCTATCGATGCTGGCGTCAACAGATGCGCTAATGCGGTCTCAGCCCGACACTGAATCGGACGCACATTATGCAGTCCCCGCTTCTCGATCTTCGCCTCCGCTTTGTCCATTGATTGGCTCGATATTTCGAAGCCGATGATATTGCAGTGCGGGCGGGTCTCTGCCAGGTGAATCAGGTAGTCGCCGTTGCCAAAGCCGATCTCAACGATTATGGATCCTACCTGCTCGAAGAGTCGCGACTGATTCAGCGGCCAATCAACGGTGAGATAATTGAGTTTGGTCAACATTTGCTTGCGCGTCGGAGCCAGATGCTCGCAAGGCTTGTCACGATAGCGCCGCCACCGGTTGTTTTCGCTTGAGCGTCTCCGGCACCAGTATCAAGAAAATGCTCGCCGCCACCAAGCCCGAGCCCGCAATGAACCAGATTGCCGAGCTCAATACTAGGATTTCTGCGACGACGCCGACAACCAGCGGCGCGCCAGTTTGTCCCAGATCGCCTATCAAGCGCCAGACCCCGAGAAACTCCCCGCGCGACCTCGCAGGGGAAAGATCGGCTCCCAAAGTCATCATAGAGCCTGCGCCCAAACCATTGCCAAAGCCGATCAACACAGCGGCAAACAACAGGCCGGCAAAACTTGCGGCGAAGGGCACAAGCGCCATACCCAGAGCCTGAATCCCGAAGCACGGCACGATGGCGAATTTGCGCCCGAAGCGATCCATCAGCCAGCCTGCCACCATAAACAGACTAAAATCGACTGCGACAGAAATGCTGACGATAAAGCCGATCTGATCGACGCTGAGCCCCAGTATATCCGCAGCAAATAATGGAATGACGACCGTCCGGCCCGCGCGTATCATCTGGCCGAACACGTGCGCCGTGCCCGCCGAAGCCAGCACTCGATAATTTGATTGCAAGACCGACAGCAAATGCAGTGGATGCCCATCATCCGATTCGGCATTCTGCTCTTCTCGCCGGCTGCCACGCGTAAACAGGGCGACCAGCAGAAATCCCAGACCGGTTACCAGCCCAGCTGCCACAAAAGCAGCGCGCAAGCCTAATACTCCGGCCACGATTCCGCCGATTGCCGGACCAACGAAACCACCCAGACGATGGGTTCCGCCGAACATCGAGATGGCTTTTCCTCGCTGCCCCAAATCTACATTATTGGTCACGTAAATATGCGCCGAAACCGAGTACATCGACCGGCCGAATCCAGCCACCAGTCGCAGCAGGAATACCATCCAAACTGTAGGAGCGGCAAAGAGCAATAGTATCGAGATCGACTTTATCAGCAAGCCCATCATCATGACCTGCTTGTTGCCGAAGCGCCGCTGAAGCAAGCCTGTCGGCACATCGGCGATCAGCGTTCCCAGTCCTTCGCCCGCCAGCACTAGCCCGATCAACACATAGCCAATCTCGAAATCCGCCGCGTACAAGGGCAAGATCGGCACCAGCAATCCTTGGCCGATTGTCGCCATCAGCGCAGGCAAATAGAACGCCAATATCAGCGCGCGTAGCCCTGTCGCTGAAGCGGCTGATATTGGCGGTTTTGCTTTCTTTTTTGGCATTGCCTAAGTCTAGTCGCTAAAGCAGGAGATTGAACAGCTTACGCTTTACCGAATTCCCGCATCACCTTACCTAGAGTCGCTATCGCCTGTTCAATGGTCGCTTCATTGACTCGCGTGAAATTCAGGCGCATCGTCGGCAGCCCGTCCTCCGGCTCTATGTAAAAGTATTTGCCGGGCACAAAGGCGACGTTCTGCTCGACTGCCTTCCAGTAAATCTGCTCGGCATCTACGCCAGCCGGGCCCTCCACCCAGATGAACATGCCGCCTTCCGGCTTGGTCCAGCGATAATTGCCCGGTAAATGGGCCTCCATCGCCCCTAACATCGCCTCCTGCCGTGGACGATACAGCTCGATAATCTTGGGGACCTGCTGCTCAATAAAGCCGCCACAGATATATTCTGTCGCTAGCGCCTGCGCATATGTATTGCTATGCAAGTCCGCCCCTTGCTTCGCGGTATACAGCCACTCACGAATCAGTGGAGGCGCCACACAGAATCCAAGCCGCAATCCCGGTGCGAATATTTTGGAGAGCGTACTGACGTAGACGGTATTTTCGGGGGCAAATGTGTGCAGCGCCGGCACGGCTTCTCCGCGAAATCGCAAATCACCATATGGGTCATCTTCAATTACCAGCGCATTCTTGGCTCTGATAATGTCCGCTACTTTTCGCCGCCGCTCGATACTTAGCGTACGCCCGGTCGGGTTCTGAAAGGTCGTCACCAGGTAAACGAACTTGACCGAATGCTGATCGAGCACTTGCTCAAGCGACTCGGGCACGATCCCGTCATCATCAGTCGCGATGCTGACGTAGTTCGGCAAATAGCTGCTGAATGCGGAAATAGCGCCCAAATAGCTGGGAGTCTCCAAGGCGATCACATCGCCCGGCGTGATCAGAATCTTGCCCAGGGTGTCCAGCACACTCTGCGAACCATTAAAGACCAGCAACTGCTGAGCATCGGCATCAATGCCTTTTTGCCCCAGGTAGCCTACCAACGCCTCGCGAAAAGGCGCGAAACCTTCGGTCAAGTCATACTGCAGCGCAACTGCCCCATAGCGATCCAGCACTGTTTCGTTTATGCGATACAGTTCTTCGATCGGGAAGGTTTCCGGCGCTGGGATACCGCCGGCCAGCGATATCATGCCTGGCTCAGATACAACCTTGAGGATCTCGCGTATTACGTTTTTGCGCATGCCGAGCGTACGTCGGCTGAGCAGGTGATCGAATGTCATTGTCGCTGCAGCTCCGCCCTATACAAAAAAAGCCGACGAAACCAGGAGGCTTCGTCCGCTCGCATTTATCAAGAGTCTGAATTGTATTCTATCCGAGATAGTCGCGCAAATTATGTGCTAGCTGCGGATGACGCAGGCGTCGCAAGGCTTCCTTTTCCAACTGCCGGATTCGCTCGCGGCTGAGACCAAACTTGTTGGCGATTTCTTCGAGAGTATGCGGCTCGCCACCACCCAGGCCAAATCGCAACCTCAGTATATGGCTTTGTCGCGGGGTTAACTCGGCCAGCACTTCTTCAATCGCTTCTTCTAGCAGATTCTGCGTAGCCGATTCGACCGGGCTGACCGTTTCCTGGTCTTCGATAAAGTCGCCGAATTCGCTGTCGCCATCATCGCCAACCGGCCGTTCGAGGGCGATCGCGTGTTGACTGGCATCCATCATCGCACGTACGGCATCAGCCGCAACTTCCATCGCCGAGGCGATTTCTTCAGCAGTTGGACGGCGTCCAAGGGTTTGTTCCAGGTCTTGCGCCGCCCGGTACATCTGCCGAATCCGCTCTGTCATATGCAAAGGGATGCGTATCGTGCGCGTCTTTTGTGCCAAGGCACGCGTTATCGCTTGGCGAATCCACCAGGTGGCGTAGGTGCTGAATCGATTGCCCCGCGAGTAATCGTACTTGTCGACCGCCCGCATCAAGCCAACATTGCCTTCTTGAATCAGATCGGGGAAGGGCAATCCTTGCCCCATGTAGCGCTTGGCAATACTGACGACAAGCCGTGTATTTGCCCGCCCTAAATGTTCTCGCGCGCATTGCCCGTCGAATACCAAACGACGCAAATGACGACGCCAGCGGGCGCTCTTCTGTAAAACGTCTGGATTCTCCAACCGGTTGCGTGCTTTGAAGCCGCGTTCAATTCGCTTTGCAAGGTCTATCTCGTCAGTGGCTGTTAGCAGGGGCTCCTGCGCCATCTGCCTAAAATAAAGTCCGACGGGGTCGTCGGACGAAATGGCACTGATATCGGCCACAATCTTAGTGGGAATCGAGTCTCGACTTTCAAACTCTTGCTCGACGGCATCCGCAGTCCCATTGGATCTGGCACTTTCGGGATTCCTTCTGAGTTCAATGCCAAGTTCGCTCAGTTCGAAAAGGATGTTGCGCAAAGCGACCCGGTCTTCACCGTCGTCATCTAGCGCTTCAATGATCTGTTCATAAGTTACATAACCACGTTTGTCAGCAAGCTCTACTAGTGCTTGTATCACGCTCAATCCTCTACTTGGTGGATGAATAAGACTAAGTCTATTTTTTGGCACCGGCGTAAAGGGTCTATGTGCACTCTATTTTGGGCGAATCATTGCCAAGTTGTCAACTGAGAAAATCTGCCAATAAAGTTTGCTTTTTGATATGCGGAACCACTGCATAGCCAACGCGTGGCCATTCAATTCCGCGACAAAGGACTCTCCAGCGAACCTATACAGGACTTGTTTCTACTCTCAGGTGAATCCGACCAGGGTTCAGCGGCTCTTTGGCGCTTGTCGACGGAAAAGCGGAATGTATAAGCTAACGTCGAAGGATTCTATTTACTATCCCAAACCAGAACGGCGCTCCTTGCGCAGCGGCGATCACGGTCGCGGCAATGCCCAAAAACTTCGCTGCCAGCAGGTTCAGCCAACCTTCGGGATTGTTATCCGGGAAATAGTTCCACAAGTTGTTGGGGTCGCTTAACCGTTCCGGCTCCTCGCTGACATTTAGGATTGTCCAGCCGAATGGCAGGCTTAAGTCTTGTATTTCCTGCAACTGATTCGCGATCTCCACGCCAGTTCCAAGCGCGTCCTCAAGCTCGGTTGCAGGATCGGCCTGGTTGGCACGGAATTCGTCATCGTCAACCACCTGCGTGCCGTCCAATTGGGTCTGCAATTCGCCACTCTGCACCGAGTAATTCAGCTCGCCGCTGATTTGCTCCCGCCGAGCCGGGTCTTCCCAGAGTGTACGAGCGATGTTAAATGTATCGATATTCAGCGACAGCGCAAAGACCAGAGCCACGACTACTGACAAGTTCTTCATCCTCGACGCATAGTTTGCGCGGGCTCGGTTCATGGAATTGCTGAACCAGGTCTCTAAGTTTTCCTTGGCGACATTCATGCTTTCTGCACTGTACATCACTGTCGCCAGCGCATTGCGCAGATTGGGATTCTCGATCTGTTTGATGCCGGCCATCAAGGAGACGTTAGTCGACGGCTCCAGCCCAAGCAGGCTGACCTCTTCATCTATTTGATTGACGATATCAGTCAGAGCATTTCGATAACGCCGCTCTTGCACGTAGCGCAGCGAGTTGCGTAGCTCCTTCATGCCTTGCCCGCTGGTGACGATGCGGTTGACCATCACGCGCAAGCCGCGCCGCTCCGGTCCGGCTGGCATCCCGTCGATGACGTTAAGCAGTGAGCCGAAGAGCTGCTGGTCCGATTCTGCCTTGATCGTATTGAGCACCACGTCAACGAATGTCTTGGGGTCGATCCAGTCGACTTTCCCTATGGGCCCGTTGGCGACCTTGACTGCTTCTTGCCCCGTGATACGTTGGCTGGGCGCGATTGGGTCCGCCTTGACAAGCTGGATTAAGGGATGGGTGTATACCTTCGCCTGTATTATCGGGTCTTCGATGATCTCGTTGATGGTGCTGCGAAGGTTCTTGGCGCGAAGCTTCAACGCCCTGGCGATCAGCGAGTTGACCTCAGTCACCACGATGCTGAGTAAGATAAAGACAAATATTACACCCGCAATGACTTGAATAATTGCAGCCAAGCCCGATCCCTTTCGCCCGTGTCCGTCTACTTAGGGAGACCGTGACACACTGCAATCAGTATAGTCGATGCCCTCTTAACCGCAAGCTAAAGGCTAACGCTCGGGGGCGTCGCCGTGGCGCTCGGCGTTGGGGTGGGCGAGGGGCGTGGAGGTGGACTGGTCACGGCGCGTGTCGCCACGGTGGGCGCTGTCGTCGGCACGACAGTCTCGCTTGGCGTCACGGTTTGGCTAGGTGTTGGTGTAACTGTAGGCGTCAGCGTCGCCGTCGGCCTTGCTGTTGGATTCAAAGCGCGGATGATGTCCCGGTGCATATACACCTTCTCTATCCGGCGCGTTCGCGAATTCTGATCGATTAGATACCACTCGTCGTCCGGCAGCGCGGTAATCACGCAGACCGTCTCGCCTTCTTTCAGTCCCTCGACGATTCTGCTGCTGATACTTGGTTCTGCCCGCACGATCGCTATCGGCACTCGCACGACGAAGTCTTGGCATGGCGGTACTGGCGTGAAGCTGGGTAAGGGCGTCGGTACATCAAATTGTATCTCTTGAACGCGTCCCGCGGTCGCGGTGTTTTGTTCAATTGCTTGCCGAGTAGTTTCTGCTACGCTCACTCCTGTTGACATAAAGTTGCGCACTCCCAGCCAAAGATAGTAGACACCGAATACAATGGCGATGCCAAGTAATATGATGAACCAGGAGGGCGGTCCCGACCGCCGGCTTTGACGCATATTGACCTCATGAGCCGCTTACAATCTAACATAACGGATTACATGGCACGTTCTAGTAAACGTGGTGCAAGCGTCGGCTGATCGGAGATTCAGCGTAGAGTCTGAGACGCTTGCATTATGCCTGTGTTGGCATATCATGTTGCCTCAATCCTGAGGAGACATTTATGCGAATCCGGCTTTTCATCGCGCTTGTATTTATCGCGCTTCCCGCCACAGGCATCTTTGCCCAAGATAGCCCAGCGCAATCCTTGACGATCTTCGCCGCCACTTCTCTGACCGATGTTTTCGAAGAATTGCGTGACGCATTCCGCGCTACCTATCCCGATGTTGATATCCTCCTGAATTTCTCCAGTTCGTCTACGCTCGCCGCGCAGTTAAACCAGGGAGCCCCGGCCGATATCTTCGCCAGCGCCAATGAACGGCAGATGGAATTAGTCATTGATAGCGGCATCATTGATGAAGACGCCGTTGATATTTTCGCGCACAATCAGCTCGTGTTGATCACCCCGGCTGATAATCCCGCGTCGATTGACTCTATGCGTGGCTTGGCGCGGGAAGCAATACTGCTGGTGCTTGCAGCCGAAGGCACACCAATCCGCGCCTACACTGATGCTATGTTTGCGTCCTATGACGATGAATATGGCGATGGATTCGCCGAACGCGTTATGAAAAATCTGGTGTCGGAAGAAAGCAACGTTCGACAAGTCGTGACGCGCGTCGCCCTGGGCGAAGCCGATGCGGGCATCGTTTACCAATCTGATGTGATCGGCGATGTAAGTGACCAGTTGCTCACGATTGAGATTGACCCAATTCACAACCAGCTCGCTTCGTATCCGATCGCAGTTCTGGCCGATTCCCTGAATTCGACAGCGGCAGCGCGTTTTATCGACTTCATCCTCTCGCAAGACGCGCGGCCGATATTCTCCGAATACGGCTTTTGTTCGCCTGCTATACTTACAGAGGTACCGCCTGTTACAGTTACATTTGAGCCGATACTTGAAACGGTAGATGATGTCGAAACACCAAATACCGCCTGCCCGTCACAACCAACCCAAAGCTGATAGGCTGCTTGTATTTGCCATCAGTGCCTTCGCTTTTTTGCTCTTGGCGGCGCCCATCGTGGTCTTAATGGCAAGAGGCGTCAGTTCCCGCGCATGGGAAGGATTGCCAAATTCGTCAACGATACTTTCCGCCACCCTCCTGAGCTTCGCTTCCACTTCCGTCGTCGTGTGCCTAACGGCTGTCCTCGGGACTCCACTCGCATACGTGCTTTCGCGCCACGAATTTAGGGGAAAGCGCTTTGTCAGCCTGTTCATAGAATTGCCCATCGTCATGCCGCCGGCAGTGGCCGGCCTGGCGCTCTTGCTCACATTCGGCAGGACCGGTGTTATCGGCTCGCTGCTGGCGGAAACCGGTGTCATCATTCCTTTTTCCATCCTGGCTGTCATCATTGCGCAATTCTTCATTTCGGCGCCCTTTTATATTCGTTCAGCGCAAGTTGGATTCGCCGGCATTTCGCCAGAAGTCGAAGATGCCGCCCGTGTCGATGGCGCTTACGGCTGGCTCATGTTCTGGTATATCACATTGCCGATTGCCTGGCGGGCGCTGATTTCCGGAATGATCTTGAGCTGGGCGCGCGCCCTGGGTGAATTCGGCGCGACTATTCTTTTCGCCGGTAACCTGCAAGGCAAAACACAGACGATGCCGCTTCTGGTTTACAGCATCTTCGAGCGCGATATCGACGCCGCGATCTGGACTGGACTCGTCTTGATCGTGCTGGCAATGATCGCTCTATTCTTGTCGCAGTCTTTTGCGCGCTCTCAAGATCGCCTGACGCACTAGACCGGGGCTTTTATTGACTATGGCAAGTGAGATTGCCTGGGAGAAAAGGATGAGACAAAAACTGAAAGTACTCATTCTATGCACAGCAAATTCGGCGTGTTCTCAGATGGGCGAAGGCTTGCTTCGCCACCTCGCCGGCAGCCTTGTCGATGTCTACAGCGCCGGCGCAACACCCTCATCCGTCAACCCCTTCGCGATCCGCGCCATGCATGAGCGCGGCATCGATATCACTAGCCACACTTCCGGCAGCCTGGAACAGTACCTTGAGACAGAATTCGACTATGTGATCACCGTCTGCGATAATGCCGCCGATGCGTCCGAATTATCCCGGCCGTGCTCACCGCGTACATTGGAGCTTTCCTGATCCCGCTGCCGTCAAAGGCGATGACGCGGACGTGCTTCACTCGTTCGGCGAAGTGCGCGACGGTTTGGAGGAAAAACTACGTGCATGGCTCAAAACTGTGATCTAGCCTTTTGCTGCGCGATCTGTCTTTGAAGCACGTCGATTGTACGTGCCGCCTCGCTGAAATCCGAATTCAGGCGCATAGCCTGCTGGAAATCCACAAGCGCTTCGTCTAGGGCACCCTTCTGCTGCCTAAGCAATCCGCGATTGTAAAAAGCTTCATGTCGGTGCGGCTCCAGGCGTATCGCTTGTTCAAAGTCCGCCAGCGCACCATCATAGTCCTGCAAGCGATAACATGCGGTTCCGCGGAGATTTCGAAGTTCCGCGCTCGCCGGAAAGTGCTGCAGCGCCGCTGAGCTGTCATCACGCAGGCCCGCCCAGTCGCCCTGTTGGGCCCGCGCTAAGCCGCGCAGGCGATAGACTTCATGTAGCGTGGGATCAAGACGTAGCGCGGTCGTCAAGTCGTTAACAGCTTTGTCTAACTCTTTACGCGCAAAGTAGCGAGCAGCACCCCGACCGCGGTAGGCCGCGGCCTCGTTTGGCGCCTGACGAATTATCGCCGAAAATGTTAGGATCGCCTCAGCGTACTGTTTCTCCGCCATCTGTTGCTCGCCAATTCGATTCAAGCTCAAGACAGTCTCATCGGCTTCGCTCTGTTTGGACGCTTGCACCATAGCCTCTATCCGCTCGATTAACGACCAAAGCGGACCCGGGTAAGGCTTCAGACTTGTCAGCTCCGCCATGCCCAGCGCGCTTGAACTCCCGACTATCTCGTCAAGCGGCGGCGGATAGGAGCCAGCAAGCACCGCTTCTTCGAGAACCAGAGGCTTGCCGTGAGCGTCAACCACCATGCGTACAAAGCAATATTCTTCTTCACGGTCAGTTGCGAGTCCGCGTTCCACCCCAGTCTTGAAACGAAAAGGGGCCTCCAGCCGGATATCGTATCCATCTCCGCTCACCGTAAATGTCCTGCCATCAAGGCGAACAATCACGCGCTGTCGTCTTCGGCGTATGCCGATGTAGAACAGCACCGACACGGCAAGCACTAGGCAGGCTACTATCAGCATAGGGGTACCTAAGGCAAAACCAATCGCCGCTATGATGGCGATCGAAAGCATGGCGGGCACGATGCGCAAAATGCTGCGCTTCGACTGCGAGCGCCGAAAATACCCCTCTATGACGGGGACTTGCGTTGCCGCTTCGCTAACCATAAATCTACCGATGACAAGCTTTCAGCAGCAATTGTAAAGCAAAGCGCGAATTGGTCAAACCGCGCTCCAAAATCCGCGACTCAATTCCTGGGGCACACCAGGTCTGTTCTTTGCGAAATGGCTGGATGTCTTATGCGTCCGTCTTGATCCGCATAGTCAGCGTCTCGAATTGATGCCGGTTGAAGGGGACGGTTCGTGGCTTGCACTCCCGTGCGTATGCGCGGCAAACAAAAAGGCGACCCGTTGGATCGCCCCTAGAACTGGCCTGCGTCCTGCTAGCCTATACGGCATCCATATTCTCAATTATGCGAGTCGCGAATTCACTTGTCGCCACCTTGGTCGCATTCTCCATTTGACGCGCGAAATCATAGGTGACGTAGCGCTGATCGATCGTCTTTTCGTAGGCGCAGGTTATCAACTCTGCTGCCTCAAACCAGTCAAGATGCTCCAGCATCATAACACCGCTGAAGAGCAAGGATCCCGGGTTGACCATGTCCTTGTTGGTATACTTCGGCGCAGTGCCATGGGTCGCCTCAAACAGCGCGATCTCATCGCCGATATTGGCTCCCGGCGCAATGCCCACGCCACCAACTTCGGCCGCCAGCGCGTCACTAAGATAATCGCCATTGAGATTTGTCGTGGCGATCACATCATGTTCGCGGGGGCGCAGCAGCATCTTCTGGAACATAATGTCGGCGATCGTATCCTGAACCAGGATCTTGCCATTCGGCACGGCGCCGCCGTGGTTCGCCGCAACTTCATCCCAAGATATCGTCTGCTCCGGGAATTCCTCGCGGGCCAATTCGTATCCCCATTTTTGGAATGCGCCCTCGGTAAATTTCTGGATATTACCCTTGTGCACCAGCGTGACGCTTTCGCGCCCGCGTTCAATGGCGTATTGAATGGCCGCGCGGATAAGGCGCTTGCTGCCAAAGGGGCTGATCGGCTTGATGCCCAAACCGGCATCCGCGAAGAAATTCGTTGCGCCCAACTCGTCTCTGAGGAAGGCCGCCAATTTCTTGTTTTCTTCAGTGCCGGACTCAAACTCTATACCCGCGTAAGTATCTTCAGTGTTCTCGCGGAAGATGATGACATCAACATCTTCCGGATGTTTCAGCGGGCTCGGTACACCCTCAAACCAACGCACTGGTCTCACGCAGCTGTACAGATCGAGTACCTGGCGCAATGTCACGTTCAAGCTGCGAAAGCCGCCGCCGACCGGCGTGGTCAGTGGACCTTTGATCCCGACTTTGTACTCGCGAAATGCCTCGAATGTCTCTTCCGGCATATAATCACCATCGTATACGCCGGCGGCCTTTTCACCTGCATAGACTTCCATCCAAGACACCTGCCGCTTGCCGCCGTACGCTTTCGCCACAGCCGCATCCCAGATTCGTTTGCTCGCCGTCATAATGTCGTAGCCGATGCCGTCACCTTCAATGAACAGCAGGATCGGATTCTCAGGCACTTGCATCTTGCCCTGGCTGAAGCTGATCTTTTCTCCAGAATCAGGCACCTTGATCTTGTCGTAAGCCATTACGTACGGGTCTCCTTCTTATTCGGCTCCATTCTGCAATTCGCGGGATTATATCATAGTTCCCGCGCAGATAAACCGGCTTCTTGCCGCCTGGTATCAAGGCGCAACACATGGCGGGATCTGCTTTACGAAGCCGAGTATCTATTCCGTCTCTTTCATCGCATGGCAATCAGCTGTGGAGGATGCGCCGCCAAGGAGAATGGCGCTAGAAGGTCTCGCAAACTGTGATACAATAGAAGGCGAATGGCAAGAAATCTGAACATTATCACGGACTATAACATGCCGTTCGAGACGGCATGAGCAAGACCGCAGTGCGTTGAATTAGCAAGGAGCGGCTACATCTGCATTACCCCACGCAACATCATAATCAAATCCTCATTCTGGCGACGATAGACGTTGACGGACTACTACTGTTTGGAGAGCACTCTACATGGCAAAGAAACCTAAATTCAAGATAACCCCTATAGGAGGCTTGGGAGAGATCGGCAAGAATATGACCCTCTTTGAGCTGGGCGGGGACGGCTTCCTGATTGATTGCGGCATCATGTTTCCCGCAAACGATATGCACGGAGTCGACTATATCATTCCCGACTTCCGCTGGCTGGAAGAGCGGGACGACATTCGTCTACACGGCATCTGCTTCACTCACGGCCACGAAGACCATATCGGCGCAGTGCCGCATCTGATAAAAACATTTCCCGATCTCCCGCTATACGCAACACCACTAACGAGCGGCTTGCTGCAAGTCAAGCTGAAAAATGCGCGGCTGCTAAAGTCGACCGATCTGCACACTTTTGAAGCCGGCGACAAAATAAATGTCGGTCCCTTCAAGCTGGAAAGTTTTCACGTATGTCACAGCATTCCCGATTGCGTTGGCTACGGCATCAACACCCCCTATGGCGTTGTTGTGCACACCGGCGACTACAAATTCGACAATACACCGGTCCACGGTAGAAAGACTGACTATGCCCGCCTGGCTGGTTTCGCCCAGCGCGGGGTGGCGCTTTTACTGGCGGATAGCACCAACTCCGATAAGAAAGGCTGGACGCAATCTGAAGCGGTAATCGGAGACGCTTTTGATCGCACTTTTCGGCAAGCCAAGGGCCGCATCATGGTGGCGACCTTTGCCTCGCTGATGTCGCGCGTGCAGCAAGTTGTTAACGCCGCCCACAATCACAAGCGCAAAGTCTGTATCACCGGCTACACGATGTCCGAATACGCCAAAATTGCGCGTAAACTGGGTTATCTCAAAGTGGATGACGATATGCTGATTAATATCGGACAGGCGCAGAATATGCCGCCGCACAAGGTCGTCTTCATGGTGACCGGTTCCCAGGGCGAGCCCGCGGCTGTATTGGGCAAGCTGGCAAGTGGCCGCCACCGCCAGCTTGATGTCCGCGAGAACGACACTATCATTCTCTCTTCCCATCCCATCCCGGGCAACGAGGAAATGGTTTACCGCACCATCAATCGACTGATCGAACGCGGCGCCGATGTCATCTACGATCCCATCGAAGCCGTGCATGTATCGGGCCACGCCCGCCAGGAAGAAATGCGTCTGATGCTGAACCTGACGCAGCCGAAGAACCTAATACCAGTCCATGGCGAGATCCGTCATCTTCACCTGCATGCGAAACTCGCGGTGGACAACGGCATTCCAGCGAAAAACGTCACAGTGATTGAGAACGGCACCACCGTCGAGTTGGATGGGCGCGGCGTCAAAGTCGGCAAACGGCAACCGGGCGGCTATATATTCGTGGATGGCAGCAGCGTTGGTGATATCGGCCGTACCGTTATCCGCGACCGCGAGATCTTGGCTCAAGATGGCTTCGTGCTAGTCAGCGTTAATGTTGAACAGCGCAGTGGAAATCTCGTCGGCGAACCGCGCATCGTTTCGCGAGGTTTTGTCTATCTCAGGGATGCCGAAGACTTCCTGGATCAGATTCGCGAGAATATCACCCAAACGGTGAACCGCAGCCGACGGAACCTTAATGGCAATCGACAAAGTTTGGTGGAAGAAAGCCTGAGCAAACTCATTTACAATGAGACCAAACGCCGGCCCATGGTTTTCAGTATCGTTAACGAAGTCTAGCAGCCGGTTGTCGTCCAAATCCCTTGTACCGTTAGCACAGATTTGCAGGCCTGGCTCGGACGGGCGCAAGACGCGACGTTAGCGTTGTGAAAGCGTATGTCTGTTGTTGCACCGAGATGCAACGGAGGAATACCGATCTATGAAACAGTCCGTCATCCAAGCCTGCAATATCACCCGCAATCTAAAATTGGGCACGCATGTGGTGCATGCTCTACGTGGCGTAAACCTCGAGATATATCCCAACGAAATGGTGGGCATTATCGGACCTTCCGGCAGTGGCAAGAGTACGCTGCTTGGCATTATTGGCGGCTTGGACAGCCCGACCGATGGCACGATTGCTATTGACGGAGTGGACGTCACCAAAATGAGCGAAGGTCAACTGACCGATATCCGCAATCAGAAGATTGGATTCGTCTTCCAGTTCTTCAATCTCATTCCGACATTGACCGCGCTGGAGAACGTCGCCTTGCCCATTGAATTTGCCCAAGTTCGGCGCCATAAGCCCTTTAAGCGCGCGCAAGAGCTGCTGGAAATGCTAGGGTTAGGCGGCCGCTTTCATCACCGTCCCAATGAACTGAGCGGTGGGCAGCAGCAACGTGTCGCCATCGCCCGCGCGCTTGCCAACGATCCGCCGATTCTGCTGGCGGATGAGCCAACGGGCAATCTGGATTCACACTCTGGCGAAACCGTGCTGGAAGCATTGTCGACCATTCGCGATGAGAATGGAACAACCGTCGTTTTGGTCACCCACGATCCGACGCTGTCGGCGCGAATGGATCGGGTTCTTACGTTAGTAGACGGTAAGATCGTTAATGGACTCCCTTCGCGCTAATCGGCGGCAAATTTCGGAAATCCGGCGATGGCAGCCCGGTTTTGTGCAGCCAAGAGACGCACTATAATTTGAGTGCAAAAGCCTACCTGCCGTAAGGAAATCGCATGGCTGAAAATTACCATCCCGTTGAGGTTGCCGGCATCAAACGTGAATTGCCGCTAATGGAGATCAAACCGGGGATTAGAATCGCGATATTGAATATTCTCGGCGACTACGAATTTGTCAACGCGGTAAGCGCCGAACTGGCGGAAGAGCTCAAAAACAAGGGTATTGAGGTACTCGTTACCGCCGAAGCGAAGTCGATCCCACTTGCGCACGCCATAAGTACCATCATGCAATTGCCCTATGTAGTCTTGCGCAAGACGCACAAGCCTTACATGGGCGATGCCCTGCAGAGCGAGACTCTGAGCATCACGACCGGTAAGCCGCAGACCCTCTTTCTTGATGAAAGGGATCGCCGACTGGTAGCGGGAAAACGGATAGCCATCCTCGACGATGTGATTTCCACCGGCAGCACCTTGCAAGGCATGCGTCTTATCATGAACAAGGCGGGCGCAAATGTCGTGGCGGAAGCGGCGATCTTCACCGAAGGCGATCGCGCGCAATGGTACGATATAGTCGCCTTGGGGCATTTGCCCGTTTGGATTGAAGGCTGACCCTGATCTTCACTCGCAATCCGTGTTAGCGTATTTGAGGCAGTTTTGACGGCTTCGATATTACGCATTTATGTCTCCACAATTCCAGCCGAGAACGGCAGTTGTCATATTTCTAATACTAATTTTGCTCGTCGCGCTTAGCGGCGTCGTGCTGTGGCGTTCAATTCCGGAACCAACCATTATAACAATTCATCCGCCGCAACCGACAGAAACGCCCGCGCCTACGCCACCTCCTGCGCCGATCTTGGTGTATGTCACTGGTGCGGTCACACAGCCGGACCGTCTTTATCAACTTCCATTTGGCAGTCGAGTCAAAGATGTCTTGGACGCCGCCGGGGGGATGACTAAGAACGCCAACAAAACGTCGGTCAATCTGGCTGCCACCGTACGGGATGGCGATCAGATTCACGTCATGACAAACGAAGTATCCGATGGCAATATCGAACTGCCGACGCCGTCAGGTGGCTGGCGTGTTCATATCAACACGGCTACTCAAGCGGAACTCGAAACGCTGCCAGGCATCGGCGCGGCCACGGCGAGGCGCATCATTGAGTACCGCGAGTTGGTCGGCAGTTTTGACAGTCTCGCTGACCTGGATAATGTCTCCGGGATAGGTCCCGCAACTTTGGAAAACCTGAAGGATCTCGTCGCCTTTGATTAGCGAATGCGTTTACCAGAAATCGCGTCGAAAAACAGGGCTCGGGACCAATCAAAACGGCAACAAACAGTTTCGCCTGGCTCATGCCTTTCATCCAAGGCCACCTGAATGCGCCAGCGTCGTTTCCGTAGCCAAACTTCAAGCAGCAGGAATTTCTCAGCGTAATAGGGTATAGCGCGATCAATAATGGCGGGGATGCCGTCTGAGGCATCACAGAGCCGGATGTGCTCCGGGCGAATCCCGACGATGACTTCTGCGCCATTAGGTCGATGACTCGGTAGCGGGGCTCTGCCCATATAGCTGCCATCCCACTCGCCATCGCTGACGCGTCCCCAGAACGAGTTTATAGTGGGTGTCCCTAGAAATTCGGCGACGAACAGGCTGTCAGGATCTTCGTGTAAGGCGCGGTATGTGCCAGATTGGATGATCCGCCCGGCATTGATAACGACAATGCGGTCAGCCACGCTCATGGCTTCGACCTGGTCATGAGTGACGTATATCAAGGTGACGTTGAACTCTTGAATCAGGCGCTTTAATTCGACCCGCGCCTGCGCGCGAAACTTGGCATCCAGGTTGGCGAAGGGCTCGTCGAAGAGCAGCAGCGCTAGGTCGCGGGCGAAGGCACGCGCAATGGATACCCGCTGCTTCTCGCCGCCGGAGAGATGACGTGGGAACCTGCCCATCAGACTTTCGATATCGACGCCGGTGATCTTGGCGACGGTATGCACATGCGCCGGCATTTCATCTTCACGGTCGCGAAGGCGCAAAAAGAAGCCAACGGTCTTGCGGCTCTCCCAATGGGGAATCAGCACATAATTCTGAAACACCATGCCGATTCCACGATTCTCAATGGGAATATCATTGAGCGGGATGTTGTTATACAGAATCTTGCCGCTATCGGGCTCTTCCAAGCCGGCGATCAATCGCAGCAGAGTGGTCTTGCCACAGCCTGAAGGACCGAGCAGAACGACAGCTTCGCCATTTTCGATATGCAGATTGAAGTCTTTGATCGCCAAGACGGGAGTGAGCTTGCGACTCTTGTCGTAGAAGGTCTTGCTTACATCTTTGAGGGTAATCGTCCTCATGGCGGCGCTTTCAGCCGTCGGTGCTGCTACCTAGGATAACATATCTGGTTGACGGTGTACTGAATTGAATTCGCTACCTGGACGTCGGCCTATAACCGACATAGTGGGACGCCGGCGCCGAGTGATTACCAAAGATAGTAGTAAAATCGCTGCATCTAAGCGATGCGAATTAACTACCCTTTTGTGAAAAATCATCCCCCAACTTTCACCTGGAGCGGTGATCTGCCAGGTACCTTTTACGCGCCTGGCGAACGCGATTGCAGCTGCGCGAACTCGTTCCGATTTAACAATCGACATGGTTATAGTGTCGGCGAAATTGATTGCGGCTTGAAGTCAGCCGCATGAACCGGTGCCGAGATATGGCTTTGTTGAGCGAGGCTGTTGTATAATGGGTGATTGAGTACCGCTGAATTACCGTGCATATTTGAATGGAGTCCCGCGTTGAGCCAGACCATTGAGCCGGACCTCATTCCGGTGACCACCGCCACGGATTGGCAACCTGACCCCAAGAGTCCGCGCCGTCGCCCGCCCTGGATTCGTGTTCGGGCACCGAGCGGCGAGAGCTACGAAAATGTGCGCCAGCTCATGCGGAGCAAGACCTTGCATACGGTCTGCGAAGAGGCGCAATGTCCCAATTTAGGCGAATGTTGGGGCAAGGGCACCGCGACCTTCTTGATGATGGGCGATACTTGCACGCGCAGTTGCGGTTTTTGTGATATCAAGACCGGGCGTCCCAATCCGCTGGATTGGCGGGAGCCGAACCGCATCGCCGAGAGTGTACGAGCGATGGGCTTGCAGCATGTCGTTGTCACCAGTGTCAATCGTGATGATCGGGCTGATGGCGGCGCGCCGCTTTTCGCGATGGTCATCCGTCGGATAAGGCAACTGCAGCCGGGCTGTTCCATTGAGGTGCTGATTCCTGATTTCAAAGGCAGCGAACTGGCGCTAAGAATTGTGATGGATGCGCAGCCGGAAATCCTTAACCACAACATCGAGACCGTGCCGCGGCTCTTCAAAAAAGTGCAGCCGCAAGACCGTTACAACTGGGCACTTTCTACGCTGCATAATGCCAAGAAGATGGATCCGCAAGTCTTGACGAAGAGCGGGATCATGCTGGGACTGGGCGAGACCCTGGACGAGATGCTTGCGACCATGGCCGACCTGGTTGACATCGGTGTAGATATTCTCACGCTCGGTCAGTATTTGCAGCCGAGCAAGCGCCATCTGCCGATCGAGCGCTACTACACGCCTGATGAGTTTGACGAATTGCGCGAACGAGGCTTGGCAATGGGATTCAAGTGGGTGGAGAGTGGTCCTCTAGTGCGCAGCAGCTACCGAGCGGCCGAACAAGTGCGCGAACTTTCGGGGCTTGACCATTTCCGTTTGCACGAAGCCAGGCTCGGCTGAGCAAGTGCGACAATGCAGAGCAGCATAAGCGGAGAGACGAAATCTCAAATGCCAGCGAGTCTATTCCTAGAGGTAATACCATGAGCGCGTTCTTTGCCAATCGCCGGAGTCAATCAGACGTAGAATCTCAGGAGTCGGTGACGGTTATGCCGGCGGGAAGGCCGATAGGCT
Organism: Phototrophicaceae bacterium; assembly: GCA_965223515.1. Lineage (GTDB taxonomy): Bacteria > Chloroflexota > Anaerolineae > Aggregatilineales > Phototrophicaceae > UBA6055. Next base: position 1,183,675 of record CBDCWK010000002.1, on the reverse strand, counting down.
TTGACACGGTCATCGGTTCCAATACGGAATTCGAGGGTGTATTCACGAGTTCCGGCAACGTCCGCATGGACGGGCACTTCAGCGGTTCGCTCGAGATCAGCGGGAATATTTTGGTGGGTGAATCGGCCGAGATTCGCGCCGATGTCAATGCGCGCAATATCTCTATTGCCGGCACTGTGCGTGGCAATGTCACGGGAAACAAGGTGCAATTGCTACGGACGGGGCGGATTTGGGGCGACATCAGCGCCTCGGCATTGACAACGGAAGAAGGCGCCTTTATTGACGGTAAAATCACTATGGTCGGGCATTCGGCTACGCGACCGCCAACCGATGACGAAGTTGCTGAGCACCCGCTTGCGGTCGAAGAGATTGATGGCGCGGACGCAGACGAAGGTGAATCGAGCGAAGAGACCCTCCTGGCCCGGGTAGCCGAATCAGGAATCCCGGCTGATGACGATTCAGTAGCCGAATCTGACCGTTAGCAGCTGCTGCGATCGAGACGCCGTTTGGATCTATGCCGGGTCAGATTGAGCTGGCGGTAACCCCACCGTCGAGGACAAATACAGCGCCGGTAGTAAAATCAGAAGCTGAAGACGCAAGGAATAGCGCAACCCCGGCGATGTCGGTGGGTTGGCCGATTCTGCCTGCGGGCGTCTGAGCCAGGACCTGCGCCAACAGATCTTCGTTCCCCCAGAGCGCTTCTGCGAATTTGGTCTGCACTAAGCCAGGCGCAATTGCGTTAACCTGGATATTGTCCGCGCCCAATTCGGTCGCAAGTGTCTTGGTCAAGCTGATGACAGCCGCTTTTGTGATGCTGTAGATGCCTTGATAGCGCCCCGGATTCAAACCGACGATAGACGTGACATTGATGATTTTCCCGCCACCGCCTTTGCGCATGGCTTTGACCGCCGCTTGTGAAAGCCAGACATTGCCCATCAGGTTTACATCGATCGTCTTGCGCCAGTAGCTGTCGTCCGCTTCGAGTATCGTGCCAAAGTGCGGATTGGTGGCAGCATTGTTGACGAGGATATTGAGCTTGCCGTAACGATTCACAGTTTGCGCAACCAGATATTGAAGCGCTTCCCTGTCGCCATTGTGGGCGGCGATGCCGACCGCCTCGCCGCCGGCATGTCTGATTTGCTCTGCAACTTCGTCTAGGGCATTTTGCTTGCGGCTGGAAAGTACGACATTGGCGCCAGCGCGGGCGTATTGCTCGGCAATGGCTTTACCGATGCCGCGGGAAGCGCCGGTGACGATAGCAACGCGCCCGTTCAAGTCGAAAGGGTCTGCCAAGAAGACGCTCCCGGATCACGCGCGGTCGCGCGGTATGCTGCCCAGTAGCGGCATGCCTAGACGGCGCAGGTCATCCTGATGATAAATCGTCGGGTCGACGAATTCAGCAAAAACTGCCAGCGCCAAACCAATCAGTAGTGCGATACCCAACTGGATCAATGGCTTAAGACGATTGATCAGAGGAGATGGCGCTGCTGTTATCGTTGGCTGATCGAGGATGGTCACTTGCGCTGACTCACCACCGAGTTGCGGGAAATAGGTTTCGCTACGACTGGTAAGGACGAGCAGGGCGGCGTCGACAATCGACCGCAGTGACTCGCCGCTATTGTGGCTGAAGTATATTGCGCCGACATTTCGTACATTGTCGGCGGCGACTTGCAGGCTTTCCAGCGTCACCTCAGTATCAGCGAGTTGACTTTGAATCTCGTAGCGAAAGCTTGAGCTGCGCACCCAATCGGTCAAGGCGTCGACAGTGTGTTCGGAAGCCAGCCAGACATCGGTGTAGTCGCCATCGCGCTTGGGCAAGTTGAAGTTTTGCGCGGCGCTGTAGCGTATCTGTGTAGTGAAGCCGCCCGTGCTAGCATTTGAAGGTTTGATTAGCTCGGGAATCGCGATGACGGCAGCCAGTACCACTGGCATGACGATCAGCCACCAGCGACGGAGGACAATGCGAATTAGCTCTGTGTATTCCATCGGAATCATCTCTCTACAGCTACGACGGGGTCTTTGTAATGAAACTGCTGTCTGGTCTGATGCGCTTGCCAGGCTTGCTCAATGAAAGCGCTGATGCGCTGGCAGAATACAGATGTATCGAAGCGCAGCGCGTGGCGGCGAATTTCTTCTGAATTGTATCGGCTGGCGTCAAAGCGGCGCCAGACTGCTTTCAGGCTATCTGTGGTAGCTTCCTCGAAGAGTTCGCCAGTGACGGCGGGAATGACCGTATCCAGCGCACCGCCACCATGGAAAGCAATGACCGGTCGTCCGGCGGCCTGGGCTTGAACCGGCGTGATGCCGAAGTCTTCCATGCCGGGAAACAACAAGGCCTTGCACTTTGCTATCAGCTGCGGCAGGTCTTCATCGGGAACATAACCAAGAAATTCCACATTATCTCCTGCCAGCGCCCGCAGGCGATCCAGGTCGCGCCCGGTCCCGGCGACTTTTAGTGGAATGCCAAGTTCGGCCGCCGCCTGTACTGCTAGGTCGATGCGCTTATATGGCACCAGGCGAGAGACAATCAGGTAATAATCTTCGATGGTTTCAGCGGGAGCGGGCCGAAAGCGGGCAGTGTCGACGGGCGGAAAAATGACGCTAGCGTCTCGCTTGTAGAATCTCTTTATCCGCGCTTTGATTGCGCTGCTGATGGCGATGAAGTGTGAGACTCGTTGAGCAGCAGCATAATCCCAGCTTCGGAGCAGCGCGACCAGGGGTTTTAGCAGCAATTTGACGGCGGGTCCCAAGCCTTCGCCATCCAAGTAGTTGTCCAACTGCCAGACATAGCGAGTCGGCGCCAGGCAATAGCAAATGTGCAGCGCCCGCGGATCCAAGCGGAAGCCGTGGCAAAAACCACTCTTGTTGCTCAAGACTACATCATAATCCGAAAGGCGTAGGCAATTCCACGCCAGCGGATAAAGCGGCAGGTAGAATTGATGCCGCTGGTGAATCGCCGGCAGTCTGTCCATCCAAGAGCAATTGATGTCCCAGTGGCGGTAATATTCAGGCATGATGTCGGGCGCGTAAATGCTGGTGTAAATAGGGCTGTCAGGATACTGACGCGCGAGCACTTCGAGCACATTTTCGGCGCCGCCGATTTGATTCAGCCAGTCATGTACCAGCGCGATCTTCAAGCCTGGCTCCCGTGAAATTGCATCCGATGATACCACAATTGCACCTTGTGTCTCAGGAAGCGTACATGCTTCTTAGCGGCTTGAAGGAGCGTCGATGTTGATCACAGGGACCGTGGGCTTGCAAGGCGCGGCGGTGGGCGAAAGTCCCATAGCCTTTGTGCTGGGCAAATCCATACTGAGGATAAACCGCATCCAATTCCAGCATGTGGGCATCGCGCCACACTTTGGCAATGACGCTGGCACAGGCGATGCTGAGCGAATACTTGTCGCCGTCGACGATGCTCACTTGCGGTATATCGCGGCGCTCGGGCCAAAGCATATAGTCGAGAAAGAGGCAGTCGGGCTGAATATCGCTCGACTGCAACGCATGATCGAGGGCGCGCTGCATCGCAGTTTTGGTCGCGCCTACAATGCCGAATCGGTCGATCTGGTCGCAACTGCAATGTCCAATGCCCCAGGTCAAGGCAATCTCCTTGATCGTTCCATCCAGCGACTCGCGCTGCGGCGCGCTCATGTCCTTACTATCACGTATGCCGCGAAGCGACTTGCTGAGATCATGGCGTTCAAGTGGCAGGGCGACTGCAGCCGCCGCAACCGGTCCAGCCAAGGGACCACGTCCTACTTCATCCAAGCCAAAAATGTAGCGGCAACCCGAACGCATATAATGACGTTCATGGTTGAGACTAGCTGTTTTCGTTTTTCTAGCTATTACGGTCATACAGTCCCAGTCGCCAATTGCGGCGAATCTCCCAGATCTCGCGCAGCATATGGACCGAATCGTCCCAAAGCCGCATGGTGGAATAGGGGTCGTAGTACCAGGTAATAGGCACTTCCTTTACTTTATAGCCGCGCCGCTTGGCGATGTAAAGCAGCTCGACATCAAAGCCGATGCCATTCATACGCTGGACGCCGAAAAGGTCTTCCGCCACCTCCGCGCTAAATAGCTTGAAGCCGCATTGGGTGTCTTCATAATCATTCAATGCCGCAGTCTTGATGATAAAGTTATTGACTCTGCCCATCAGATGCCGATATTCCGGCTCGCCGACGCGTTCCGCTCCAGGCGCTTCGCGGCTGGCGATGACAATATCGTAACCCTGGGTAACTGGCGGCAGAAAACTTGAGAGATCATCAATCCGCATTGACAGATCAGCATCGCATATAAAGCGCCATTGGCCGATAGCGGCGAGCATTCCCTGTTTGACCGCTAATCCTTTGCCGCGCATACTATCCGGCGACTGAATCACGCGGATGTAACAGGACTCGCGCGCCGATTCCTGCGCGACCTCGTAGGTCCGGTCGTGACTGCCGTTCTCTACAATAATGACCTCGGCGGAGAAGTCCTGTTCCTGCAGGAAGCGGTCGATCTGCGCCAAGCTGGGGGGCAGGCGATATTCTTCATTATGCGCCGGTATCACAATGCTCAAAAATGGATTGCTCAATCGAGGGTCTCCGGCTGAATTTAGTGCAGATTCTCTCTGGCACGATTCATGATACGCGAGAAATAAGATTTGTAAACGCATTGGCGCAAGTACTATCGTTGACAAAAGTGCGCGCTAATCAAATTTATCTGCGCGTGAGAATGCCGTCCAGGTATTCATCGGTGACGCGTTTATTCGTCTGGATCTGCCTGCGCTTCGACAGTGCGCTGCGAATGGTGCAAAGTCCGCTTATCAGGCCGCGCAGACGCGCCCGCGCCTCAGGCCCGCGCCAAGCCAGAAGCGCCTCCCAAGCGAGCGCCGCTTGCCGTGCCAAAATCTGGCGCGCGTACTTACGAAGCAGGCTCGCTGGAATGTTCTTGACGATCAGCCAGATGCCATTGCGCGCATCGTAGTAGCTGGCCGTCACGCCGCCTCCGGTGGCTGACAAGTGATGATAGACGATTGCGCTAGGCGCGTACCAGACCTGGTAGCCGGCGAGCTGCGCCCGCCAAGCCAAGTCCGCATCTTCGAGCAGAAAGAAGAAATCGTCATCCAGCGTACCAATCTCCAGGAGCATGGATTGGCGGTAGGCAGCTGAGCCACCACACGCGGAGAATACGTATTCGCCGCGGTCGTATTGCCCGGTGTCGATTTCCCAAGCGCCGCGATTGCCAGCGCGGCCGTCGGTAAAGAAAATGTCGCCGGCAGTATGAAGGCGATCGCGCTGATTGAAGAGCAGCATTTTGCTGGCGACGATGCCGACTTCATGATGCTCGTCAAACGCAGCGATGATTTCCGCCGCCCAGTGTTCGTCGACTTCGGTATCGTTATTGAGCAAGGCGATAATCTCGCCGTTCGACGCCGCAATGCCTGTATTGCAGGCGCCAGTGAAACCGCAATTGTGAGCCAGCTCAAGCAGGCGAACCTCGGGATACTCGGTCTTGATAAATGCCTGTGATCCGTCCGCAGAGGCATTGTCCACAATGATTATTTCAAGCTCTTGGTAGGATTGGCGGCGCAGCGCTTCGAGACAGGCAGACAAAAAGTGCTTGCCATTCCAATTGGGGATGACCACGGAAAGGCGCGGCTCTATCATCAAGCAGGTGTCTCGGCATCAAGGAAAGCGCGCAAGGCATTCTGCCAGGGACGCAAGCGAATCCCGCAGCTCGCGCCAGCATTATTCGCCAGCGCAGTGTATTCCGGGGGCAGAGAAGGGCGCGGCCATTCGTGACGGCTGATGCGTTGGATCGGCGTATCGGCGAAGCCAGAATGGTCAAGTATGAAGCGCGCAAATTGCCAGCGGCTGACCGAGCCTTCATTGACCAGGTGGTAGATTCCGTAGCGCTCGCTTTCGATCAGTCGCGCGATGGCGTCCGCCAGGTCATTTGCATAAGTGGGATTGGCGACTTCGTTTGTTACGACGCGCAGGGGTTTGCCCGCTCCCGCCGCGTTCAAGATCGCTTGAATGAAGTTGCGTCCGCCATGGGCGAATAGCCAAGCGGTACGGACTATATAGTGCCGTGGATTGACTTGAGCGATGGTACGCTCGCCGTACCATTTGCTGTAGCCGTAGGGATTGATTGGATTTGCCCGGTCGACTTCGGTGTAGGGACGGTTAAGGGTCCCATCGAATACTTCATTGCTGCTGACGTATAATATTGGAATGCTTAGCTGCGCGGTAATCGCCCCGAGATGCGCGGTGGCAATTCCGTTGACCAGCAGTGCCTTATTTTCATCAAGCGCGCAGCCATCGACATCAGTCCATGCAGCTGTGTGCAGGACGATGTCGGGGGCGATGTCATTGAGCAGCCGGCGACAGGCATCGTAGTCTGTTAAGTCGATGATGAAATCGACATCTCCAATGATGTCCGTTCCCAAGACTTCATTCGCCTCGGCGAGCCGCTGCCAAAGTTGTTTGCCCAGGTTGCCAGCGGCGCCGGTGATCAAGATTCTCATGTAATTCTGACCAGCGTTGTATAGGTCATCGCGATTGGTTTTCGGGCGAAAGTCCTCGCAACGTTCATTCTTGCACAGCGAGACGCGCGGAATATTGCTGCTTGTAATAGTCGAGATATTCGCCGGTTTTGATCTTGCGCCACCACCACTCATTTTCTTGGTACCAGCGGACAGTTGCTTCCAGCCCGTCATCAAAATTAAACTGTCTGCGCCAGCCCAAGGATCGAGCCTTTTCCGCGGTCATGGCATAGCGCCGGTCGTGCCCTTCACGATCAGGGACGTGACGTATCAGGGATTCCGGCTTGCCGAGTAATTCCAGGATGCGAAGGGTCACATCAATATTGAATCGCTGATTCTCGCCGGCGAGATTGTAAGCTTCGCCCGCCACGCCAGAATGCAGGACTTGGTCGACGCCTCGAGCATGGTCATCAACGTAGAGCCAATCACGCACTTGTTTGCCATCGCCATAAAGGGGCAGAGGCCGGTTGTCAATGGCTTCGGTCGCAAAGAATGGCACCAGTTTTTCCGGGTATTGATAAGGACCATAGGTATTGCTGCCACGGGTGATTAAGGTGTCCATGCCATAGGTGACGTGATAGGCACGCACCATCAACTCGCCACTTGCCTTGCTCGCGGCGTAGGGACTATTGGGCAGGAAGCGATCGTCTTCGACTGAGCGACCCTCTTCAATATCGCCGTAGACCTCGTCGGTGGAGACCTGGCAGAAGCGTTCGATGCCGTGCTTTCTGCCTTCGTCCAGCAAGATATAGACACCGACTACATCGGTGTGAATGAAGGCATCAGGGTCAAGGATGCTGCGGTCGACATGACTTTCAGCGGCGAAGTTGACGATCGTGTCAATGGCGTATTGGTTCAGTACACGGCGGACTGCGATCCGATCCGCGACATCGCCGCGTTCGAAGCGATAGTTTTCCTCGTCACTTACGGGCAACAGGTTATCGATATTGCCAGCGTAGGTGAGCTTGTCGAAGCAGATGATGTTGTAGTCGGGATATTTGGCGGCCATATGCCGCACGAAGGCGCTGCCGATAAACCCGGCGCCGCCGGTAACGAGGATGTTTCTCATAGCGATTCCACCATCTCCTGCGCAGCCATGGCTATAACCAAAGTGTACCGTGATCGCCCAGATTCATTTTGATGCCGCTAGGCCTGCTATTGCTGCGATTGACCTTGGCGTTTCTGCCAATGAGACTGTCGCGCAAAGTCCGATCGATATCGACGACGCGGCTGTTCTCCAAGATTATGCTGCGTTCAATCTCACAATTGAGGATCTGACAGCCATGATAAATGCTGGTAAAAGGACCGACATAGCTATTCTTAATTAGCGTGCCCTTGCCGATTATTGTTGGACCGCGGACGATACTATTTTCGATACGGGCACCGGCTTGTAGGGTCACACGCGAGTCTACCGAAGAGTGCTCGTCGATGCTTGCGGAATCATGTACGCGCGGTGTGATCTCTTCCAGTACGTAGCTGTTGGCGTCAAGCATATCCGTTGGTTTGCCCGTATCGATCCACCAGCCTTGGTGCACATGTGGGAAGACAGTGTAGCCATTGTCAATCAGCCATTGGATGGCATCAGTGATTTCGTATTCGCCTCGAGCTGAGGGCTGGATGGCGTCGACCGCCTCAAAGATATGATGGTCAAACATGTAGATACCGACCAGTGCCAGATTGCTCGGTGGTACTTTCGGCTTCTCAATTAGCTGGTCGATACTGCCATCGGGGCGCATCTTGGCGACGCCGTAAGCCGATGGGTTTTCTACTTCTTTCAGCACAATTTGGCTGTTCCACTGATTGTCTGCAAAGTCACGAATCAAGCTGCTGATCCCGCCTTCAATGACGTTGTCGCCCAGGAACATGACGAAGGAGTCGTCGCCGAGAAAGTCGCGCGAAATCTGTACGGCGTGTGCCAGCCCGTCTGGACTCTCTTGGAGAATATACGATAGCTCGACATCCCACTCGGCGCCGTCGCCAAGGGCTTCCTTGATTTCCGACGCGGTATGCCCCACAACGATGCCCACTTCACGAACGCCGGCTTCGCGAATCGCCTCAATGACACGGACGAGAACCGGCTTGTTGGCAACGGGGATGAGTTGTTTTGCGCGCGTGTAAGTCAAGGGATAGAGTCGGGTGCCTTTGCCGCCACTGAGGATAAGTCCCTTCATTGTCGCGATTGTCTCCCCTTATTTCGGATTTCAAACGCCATGAGACGCTGACGAATACACGCGTCTATGCCTAAGACCTCAGCGACAGCATGCGGGCATCGAGGCAGAAATTCATAGTGCGGGTTCAATAGGCGATTCTGTTTTCGCGCGGCGCATTGGTCAGCACTGCGCCGACGATGCGGACATGTACGCGTTCCAGCGCTTGCCGAGCTTGCGCCGTGTGGTCGCGGCGAGTATCGCCAGCACGTACCGCCAGCAGCGCGCCGTCCAATTTGATGCCCAACAACGCTGCATCGGTCGCCGCAAGAATCGGCGGGCTGTCAAAGATGACATAGTCAGCGCGTTCTTTCAGGGCGGCTATTATGGCGTCCATGCGTTTTCCGCCCACAAGATCGGCCGGATTCGGTGGCAGTTCGCCCGAGGTAATGATGCGCAGATTATCGACCTCGGTGGCGTGCAACGGAGGATTTGAAATGGCAGTATCATCAAGCATCATGCCGCTTAGTCCATGGCTGTTCTCAATATCCCAGATTTCATGTTGCTTCGGCTGCCGCAAGTCGGCGTCCACCAGGATAGTGTTATTGCCGCCCTGCGCGAAGGTAACGGCGAGATTCGCCAGCGTAACGCTTTTCTCGTCTTCGTGAGCGGCCGATGTCACAAGCAAAGTCCGGATTGGGTTTTCGACGCTGCTGAACATCAGGTTGGTGCGCAGGCTGCGGTATGCCTCGGCCGTGGCCGATCGCGGTTGCGAAAGGGTGATCAAGTTTTCGTTCGCCATAACTGCTCCTGTGCAAGCTGCAATGCGCTACCTTCGTTATTTTAGCCCATCTAGTGAAAAGGCGTTAGCGGAAAACTAGCCGGTCAACCTACCTACAGGTCGGCAAGTAAAAATCTCCAGCGTGCTTCTGGGAGGATCTCCAGCCGGCCTCAGAACATTCTTGGAAGAACCATGCAACACATCGCAGCCGCTCAATCCCGTGTCGGTAGCCGCGAAAGTCCACCGGGGGCACGAAGACGCCATTTCGGATTGATCATCCCAACATCATTGAGCAGTCGATTGCCTCCCAACTGAGCTATAGTTGCGCCATCGTTTGTGTTTTCATATTGCGTTAAACTTTGACGGTGCTTTATAATCTGCGCAAGGGGAGCGACTAAGAAGAATTCCTTGGGCGCGCTCCGATAGTGGGCACATTAATGATGTAACGAGAAAACAGATAGGGTTCCTATGGATGGCCGCGACGTGCAGATGGTCGCCCTTGATGATAATGGCATTCAGCAGAAACTTGAGTCAGCAGACTTGCTGGAGCGTTTCGGGTTGAATACCGTGCCCGTTGATACGGGGGCAATGCAGCGCTCGGTTGTGGAAATGCTTGTCGCGATCGGAGAGGATCCGAGCCGCGAGGGTTTGCGTGATACACCCAGACGGGTTGCGAAGGCATATCAAGAATTGGTTAGCGGTTATACGACCGATCCGGTTCAACTGATGAACAACGCGATATTCGATATCGAATACGACGATATGGTGATAGTAAACAATATCGAGTTTTACAGCCTTTGTGAGCATCATATGCTTCCATTTGTGGGCCATGCTCACGTGGCTTACATACCCAGCAAGAAGGTCGTAGGGCTTAGCAAGATCCCGCGCATCGTGGATATGTTCTCCCGGCGCTTGCAAGTGCAAGAGCGTCTCACGCGTCAAGTGGCCGAGTTTCTCTTGGAGGTGCTTGAACCGAGAGGCGTGGCCGTGGTGATGACGGCGCGGCATATGTGCTCGATGATCCGCGGTGTTATGAAGCATGATTCCAATATGACGACCAGCGCGATGCTCGGCGATTTCAGGCATAATCACGATACTCGTAGCGAATTCCTCATGCATATTAATCGCTCAAGCGAGCTTTAGCACTAGCTCGCTTGTAAATAAGTTTTAGCGGGTTGATGTGCAAGCGCATCGGTCCGTATTTGCGTTGCCACGGCAATCGCTTGTGCTATAATATCGGTTGTCACGGTGAGTTTTCCCGCGGCACTCATCAAGAGCGAGTGAGAGAACCGGCTCATTGATCTCGCGGCAACCCCCGAATGATAAGGGACGGTGCTAAATCCGGCAGGGTGTTTACTCTGGCAGATGAGCGTGAAACATTACGCTGTACCGACGCCCGCTGCCTCGCAAGGCGTTTTTTGTTGTCTCAGAAAGGAAGAAGATGTCGACTACATTCATGACTTCACCGAAGTACCTGTTCACATCGGAGTCCGTGTCAGAGGGCCATCCTGACAAGATCTGCGATCAGATAAGCGATGCCATATTGGACGCCATCTTAAGACAAGATCCGATGGCGAGGGTTGCCTGCGAGGTGGCGACGACAACCGGACTGGTTGTTGTCATGGGGGAAATCACCACAACCGCTTATGTCGATATCGAGAAGATCGTTCGTCAGACCGTCAGCGAGATCGGGTATACCCGGGCTGAATATGGTTTTGACGCCGAGACCTGCGGCGTATTGATCTCGGTTAAGGAGCAGTCGGCGGATATCAAGCAAGGCGTCGATACGGCCTTGGAAGCGCGAGAAGGAGCTGTGGCATTCGCTGCCATTGACGCGACCGGCGCTGGCGATCAGGGCATGATGATCGGGTTCGCCTGCAACGAGACGCCGGAGTTGATGCCCTTGACTGTTTCGCTGGCTCACGGCTTGACCAGTCGCCTGGCCGAGGCGCGGAAAAGTGGCGAGATGCCCTGGCTGCGACCGGATGCCAAGAGTCAGGTCACGGTGGAATACCAATTCGGGAAGCCGAAGCGTGTAGATACGATTGTGATTTCGACGCAGCACGCACCGGAGATTACGCAAGCGGACATCCGCCGACAAGTCATTGATTGCATCGTACGTGAAGTCGTACCGGCAAAGTATATTGATGCGGGTACGCGCTTTTTTATTAATCCTACCGGACGCTTTGTAACCGGCGGTCCACTCGGCGACGCCGGTTTGACGGGCCGCAAAATCATCGTTGATACCTACGGCGGTGTGGCGCGGCATGGCGGTGGCGCCTTTTCCGGTAAAGATGGCACAAAGGTCGACCGCAGCGCGGCGTATATGGCGCGTTACGTATCTAAGAACGTAGTGAAAGCGGGTTTGGCCGATCGCTTCGAACTACAAGTTTCTTACGCCATCGGCAAAGCTGAACCGACGTCGCTATCGGTCGAGACCTTTGGTACCGGGCGAATCTGCGGCGAGAAGATCGAAGCGCTGATAAAAAAGCACTTTGATTTGCGTCCAGCCGCGATCATTCGTGACTTGGAATTGCGTCGCCCAATCTTCAGACAAGTGGCGGCTTATGGGCACTTTGGCCGCGAAGACGTCAGTGTACCTTGGGAAAATACGGACAAAGCCGAAATCCTGCGGCGAGCAGCGGGACTTTCGTGATGGAGCGCTGAGAACGTATGACTGAGCGACCTCGCATCTGCGACTATGGCGATTCGACTTACAGGCAGGACTTCTGGGAGGGCAAGGGTCGCAGTTACGAAGATGCGGTTGAACGCCGAGTTCTGGCGAAATTGCTGCCTTCGAGCGGTCACCGGCTTCTGGAAATAGGCGCAGGTTACGGGCGGGTCACCGACGAATATCAGATGTTCAGGCATGTTGTCTTGCTTGATTATTCGCTGGAGCAGCTGCAATATGCTCGCAGTCGCTATGGTGACGACGGCTACCTATATGTCGCTGCCGATGCCTATCAAATGCCATTTCAAAGCGGCGTTTTTGACGCAGCCACGATGATTCGCGTCATTCACCATTTTGAAGATGTTCCATCCGTCTTGGGTCAAATTCGGGACGTTCTTAAAACATCAGGCACTTTTATCTTGGAATTCGCCAATAAACGCAATCTTAAATCGATGCTGCGCCACCTTCTGGGTCTTAACCAGTGGAATCCCTACACCCTGGCGCCAGTGGAATTCGTGGAGTTGAACTTCAACTTTCATCCGGAATATATGCAGCGGCAAGTGATGGACTACGGATTTGAATTGCGCCGAATTGTGCCGGTGTCCTGGATGCGCCTTGGTCTGCTAAAACGCACGCTGCCGACGGGGCTGCTAGCTCAGTTGGACAGCTTGCTGCAACGAACTGGCTGGACGATTTCTCCCAGCATATTCTTCGACTTGCGGCTCAAGAAAAGTGTGGCGGCAAGGAGTCGGGAATCAGACGATCCACTTGACCTGTTGAAATGCCCACAATCTGGCTCGCTGCTACATAGAAATGGCGACGTGCTGGTCAGCGAGAACGGACTCCGTTGGGGCATAAAAGACGGCGTCTATGATTTCCGCAAGCCCTTAACGTGAGCATCGGCGGCGCAGCACGACGAGCGGGCCAACCACTTGTCAATCAGATCTGCGGTTCGCTTGGGCTGTTCAAGCAGCATCATGTGACCAGCGTGCGGAACTAAAGCGAGCTCCGAGTTCGCGATGCCCTGCGCCAATTCTTCGCCGAGCGCGGCTGGTGTCATCTTGTCGTTTTCTCCAGCGACGATCAGCGTCGGGATGGCAATCTCAGCCAAGCGCTTCTTTGTGTCAAACTTGCTACATGCGATGAAATCGCCTTGTATGACCGTCGGGTCGGTCGCGCGCATTATTTCAGCCGACTGCTGAATCTTGGCTGGCGGGACTCCCTTTGCCCACATCCAGCGGACGATGCTGTTGATCGTCGTATCGCTATCGTCGATGATGCCGGTGATCAGCGCGGTATGAACAGGCAGTTGGGCACCCGTTCCAATAAGTACCATAGCCTTCACGCGCGCGGAGAATTCAAGAGCCAGCCACTGCGCAATTGCCCCGCCCATGCTGTGCCCGAGCACGACCGCCGACTCAACTTCGAGCGCGTCCATGAGCGCGACAATATCGAGTGCGTATTCGGCGATGGTTTTCCGACCCGGTCCCGCGCTGGCGCCGTGGCCAAGCAGGTCTACGAGCACGGGTTGAATCGATTCAAGCTGACGCAGTTCACCGGGAAAGCTTAAATGAGAGCCGCCGGCGCCGTGAATAAAGAAGGCGGCTGGGACATCATGTTGGCGACGATGATCGGCGATCCACATCTCACCCCTTTGCGTCATGACTCTTGGCATGTCGTTCTCGCCTCAGGGCAGCGGATCACGGCGCAGCTTATGCCACAAGTCGATATTGCGCTCTACCAAGCCGGATATTGAACCATGTCCGAAGCCAGCGACGACAGTTTTCACTTGGTCATTTAGAGGTGTAATCCAATGTTGATCCAAGCCTGCGTAGCCGATCGCAGCGCCAACGATGCTGGCGGCAGTGCCGCTTGTACAATCGGTATCCATGCCGCACATAACCGCCGTGGTGATGGTCTTGCTATAGTCGAGCTTGCCATGCAGCAGCGCCAGCACGACAAAAGCCATATTGTGCAGCGCGTGGAGGAAGGGCAGCTGTCCGTATTTGTCATAAATGCGATCACAGACTTTCACCCAGTCGTCGTCCGTTTCGTACCATTCTCTGACTTCATTCACGACATGTGCTAGTCGGGAACGTTGCGGAATGACCGATAGCCCGCCCTGAATAATCGTGTCGATGGTCGGGTTGCGGCTTAAGGCTGCGCTTAGCGCGCCAGCGACAAACATAGAGCTGTAGACGCCGTTCTTCACCGCATTTAGTGTAACTTCTTGGTAAGCGATGCGCGCCGCTCGTCGTGGATCACCAGGTGCGATATAACCCCAGAAATCGGCGCGAATTGCGGTATTGATGCCTTCTCGCCAGGGATTAATCTTTGTGGGAAACTCATCGACCTGCTCTTCAACCGGGCGGTCGTCGGTGAGATTGACCATGTGATAGTAAGATTGCCGGGTGCAAGACCAGAGCCAATGATAAGGAATATTTCGCAAGTGATTGTTCGCTACGTCCAGCTTGCTGAAGTTGAATCCGTGTTCTTCGAGCAGCATCAATCCAAGAATCGTGTAGTGTATATCGTCGTCGGGTTCGGCGTAACGCACATTGCCCAGTGTGGATGGCTTGCAGCGCAAACTAGTGTTCAAGGCAGGTGACTCGTAGGGCGCCCAATCATCAAGCGGGTACGCGCCTACGCTTTCCAGATACGCTTTAATGAACTTGCGGTCCACATGAATCTCGAAGGGTTTGCCCAGTATGACGCCAGCAATCCTGCCGTACCATGCTCCTTTTATCCGCTCGGCGTACTCTTCGTCGCTCAACGGTTCGAGAGCGGGTACAGCGGCGGCGTCAGCGATGATCGACTCGAAGTCATCCGGCTCCACGAATGGAAAGTCCGGACGGATACCGCGTTCTCGACGTGCCCACAAACAGCGATATGCCGCTTCCCAGTCGGCTTCTCCAAGAGCTTCCAAGCTGTCGGCATCTCGTACTTTCTCTGGCAAGTATGAGGCTGAATAGTCGGGCTCAATCGAATCGCCTACGTGAAAGCCTTCCTCAAAGAGTTGAAGGTACTCCAGAGCAAACAACTCCTTCCAGTTGGCGTATCCAGGCATACGATGGCTCCTGTGCAAATATTTTTCTTGTCAGACGCAAGTATTGTCAATTGCCACGTGCGAGTCCATGCCGGCAAACGTCACGGTGACCTGAATCATACTCATAGCAATTGGGTAAGGCAAGAATAGGAGCGCGGCAAAATGGACTTGCCAGTCGCCACCGACGGCGGGTTACTTCAGTTACCGATTCGCTGGCTATGAACCGCATTCCGCATAGAATGGAATGTGCATATCATATTGACCGCAAGGACAGTCGGGCCCTAATTGAGCGCTGTAGCGGCTGACCAAGGAGCGTGGCGATGAAGGAAGCAAATAGCGATTTATCCAAACCTGCGACACCGGCGGAATACCTGCGCCTGATAATGACAGGATTCGCAATGGGCGCTGCCGATATCGTGCCTGGCGTGAGTGGCGGCACGATGGCCTTCATCCTTGGCGTTTACGAGAATCTGATCGATGCGATCAAATCATTCAACCTGGACGCCGTGCGTCTGGCGCTCGGATTCAAACTTGGTGAATTGCTGGATCACATCTCCTTTAGGTTTCTGCTCGCATTGGGTCTTGGCTTGGCATCGGCGGTGCTGCTGCTGTCGAGTTTTCTCAGTGCAACGATGGATGATGCCAATGGTCGCGTATTGCTGTTCTCGTTCTTTTTCGGCTTGGTGCTCGCTTCGATTTTGACCATCGGCGTCAAGGTCAATTGGAGCGGGTCGACTGCCGCTACATTTGTCGTGGGCGCGGTGGCCGCCTTTATCATCGTCAATATCGTCCCGGCCGAGGCGGATCATTCGGCGCCGACGCTTTTCGTCAGTGGCATGATCGCGATCACTGCGATGATTCTGCCGGGTATTTCCGGTTCTTTTATGCTGCTGATTATGGGGCAATACGACTTTGTGCTGACGGCGGTGAGCAATCGTGACCTGCCACCGGTCATTGTTGTTGGTTTAGGCGCCGTGGTCGGCATCATTGCCTTTTCGCGTGTATTGAGTTACCTGCTGAAGCATTACTACAATCTGACCGTGGCGCTCTTAGTGGGCTTTATGGCCGGGTCTCTCTGGAAGATTTACCCGTGGAAGGCATGTATCGAGAGCGATCTTGACCGTCATGGCGATTTCCGTTGCCTGGTCGAACAGAATATCGCGCCGGACACGGCTGCGGATACATTTGCTGTCGCGGTCATTTTGCTCGTCGCAGGCTTTCTGCTGGTGAATCTGCTCGATCACTTGCAGTCGAAAGATAATCCGATCTTCAGGCTGTTCACGCGGTGATTTCTGCTGGAATTATTAATTTGGGCTCCCGCGGTTGTCATCGGGCTCATGATGTTTCAACGCGCGCTCCTGTGCCTCAATGATGTCTTGGACTCGTGACCGTGTCAGCGCTGCCATGACGTCAATGCCACAAGTTTCAGTGTTTTCTGTTGGCACAGCCTGTTGCCCGAGCTCTTCCAAGATTTCGCGCCGGCGGTAGTCTGAAGCGGCGATCGCGTGGGTGGCCACTGGGCTAGTTAGCAGCACGAACAGACCAAGCGCCAATAATCGCAGCGCTGTCGAGGGCATGAGCAAGGCTGCGCCCAACAGCAAACCAAATACGCCCAAAGTCGCCACTTTGCCCGAGGCGTGCAGCCGCGTTAACACATCTGGCAATCGGATGACCCCGAGCACACCTACGGCGCAAAAGAAGAGACCAAAACCCAGGGCAGAGACACCCATCAGCTCAAGCAGCATTTAGAACACCCTGCCTTCAGATATGTAGCGGGCGATGCAAATGGTGCCGATAAAGGCGAAAGCAGCCAGGGCAATAGCCATGTCGACGAAGACCTGCGTGCCTTCGACCAAGGCAAGCATGACAATGATGCCGATGAGAAGAGTGGTGATCAGGTCTACGGCTGCCAGGCGGTCGGGAAGCGTGGGTCCCACGATGACGCGATACGAGGCCGGCAGAAGCAGGCTGACCAGAGCCAGCAAGATAAGCTGTACCGCGGTTTGGGCAAGCACGCTTTCAATCATGTCCGAGGATTCCTCTTATACGCTTCAGTCGCGTCTGTTGATCTCGTTCAAGACTTTGCGCTGACACATCAACGTTCAAACTGTGCACTATCATCACCATGCCATCTTCGCTGGTCTCCTTGAAGTCCACGACGAGCTCCCCGGGCGTTATTGTAATTCCGTGAGCGCTGATAGCAGATATCAACTCATTCTTGCTATTGTCATTCGTATTGAGGTCGGTGAAGCCGGGCTTGATGGGCATGCCGGGAGTGAGGACAACCCGCGCCACTTTCACACCAGCGACAAAAACCTCAAAGGCCAGAAACAGCACGTAAGCAGCCAGGTTGTAGAATTGCTTTGGCGCATTGCGGAGCCGGAGGCTGTCTCCTCGCAAGCCCGTTGCCACGACGACGATTACGCTGAATAGGTAACCTAGAAAAAAGTTGCCGAGCGTCGGCTGCGTAGTATAAATGGTCCACCCGCATGCCAGCGGCAATGCTATCAACATGGCTTTGGCTGATCTCTGGATATGCCCGGTCATCAAAGAGATTCTCGCTTCCGGCGTTGCATCAGCCGCGCCATTGCCATCCGTAGTCCGATTTTATCGACCATCATTTATTGCCCCTGTCCGGCTGGATACACGGCGGATATGTAGATATTCGGATCCTGCAGTTGCTGTACGGTCGCGCTGACTAGTTGAATCAGCGGCTCAGCCAGGATGGTGTCCAGCAGCAAGCAGATGAAGATCATGAGCATTGGGGCAAAGTAGCTGTCGCCTGTGCTTTTGGTTTCGACCGTTGCAACAAGTGGATTCTGTTGAAAGATGCGCTGCCAGGCGCGGATCATATACATAAGCGTCAAAATGCCGGCGCCAACCATGATGATCAGGTTTTGCCAATCACCGCTTTCAACACCGCCTTGTATCAGCGTCAGCTTGCTGATGAAGCCGTTGAGGGGCGGCACACCAGCCAGCGACAAGCCACCTAGCAACACCAGCCAACCTATCGCCGGTGGCAAACGGCTGCCGATCCCGCTGATATCGCCGAAGTTGGCGGTTTTTGTCTTGGTGTAGCTAGCGACTACACCCATCAGCATCAGCAAAGAAGATTTGATAAAGGCATGATTGAAGGCGTATACGATTGCGCCGATCAATGCCAGCGTCCCGCCCCAGCCGATACCTACCAGGATGAACCCGATCTGGGCAAATGTTGAATAAGCCAGCATGCGCTTGGCATTGTATGTGCGGAGGGCGCCGAGGCTGCCGAATACGATGCCGATAATGCCAAGCATCGAGAGCCATCGTTCGAGCAAGGGCGCCTCCTCAATGAATAGCAGCGTGACAAGGCGAATAATGCCATAAACTCCGACCTTGACCACAATGGACGAAAGCATCGCGCTAATCGGTGTCGGGGCAGTGGTGTGAAAATCGGGCTGCCAGAAGTGAAAGGGGAAGACCGCGCTCTTCAACAGAAAGGCGCAAAGCAGCATTAGGGCGGAAGCTGGCGCCAGGAATGGCCGGTCACCCGTGAGCAGGATTTGGGCGATCTGTGCCATGTTCAGAGTGCCGAAAGTGGCATACATCGCCGCAATGCCGAGCAGCAGGAAGAGCGTACCCATAGAACTGATGAGGATATATTTTAGAGCCGCCTCCAAACCATATTGGTCATCGGATATCGCAGTCAGCGAAACCGAGGCGAGTACCATCAGCTCCATGAAGACGAAGAGCGTGAAAAGGTCACCGGTTAGCATCGCGCCGACCAGGCCCACTTCCATCAGCAAGAAGAGCGGCACAAATGCGGGGTAGGTCATGCACTTGTCGTGGCTGCGAAAGGTGTAAACCAAGCCGCCGATCATGATGGTAGTGACCATGAATGCGAAAAGCGCGCCTAAGGCGTCCGCCACCAAGACGATGCCATAGGGCGGCATCCAGTTGCCCAGCGCATACGTTTGCACACCGATGTCATGAACTTGGATTAATAGCGAGAAGCTGAATACCCAGGCGACCAAGCCGGTCAAAACACCAAGTGAGCGCTGCATTCGGTTTGAACTGGCGAATATCAAAGCGACGATAGCGCCGAACAGCGGCGTCGCCAATACTCCGAGCAGAAGCGTGTTGTTTGCCATGATCGTCAGTTGCATTTCTTCAACTGCCTGCCTATAGTCGCCCCAAGATCCATTAGTGCTTCAGCTTGTTTATGTCGTTCGAATCGATAGTGTTGTATCGGCGCGAAATGATATTGACGAAGCCCAAAACAAGGGAAAAGCTGCCAAAGCTGACAACGATGGCGGTCAATATCAGCGCCTGAATCAAGGGATCGCTGACCGTCCTTCCAGCCTCGACGTTGCTGCTGTAAGGAGCGAAATCACCTTCAAAGGCGCCCACAGCGACAAAAAACAGGTTGATGGCCGAAAAGAGAATCGCGAAGCCAATAGCCGCTTTGATTAGGTCGCGGCGCAGCAACTGGAATACGCCAATCCCGAACAAAACGCCGATCGCCAGAGCAAACATGAATTCAATCATGATTCTTCACTTTCGACTCGTGTGCCCATCTTGTTGCCCAACACCTTGCCTTTAGTCGTCAGCTCTCGAAATTGGCGGTCTCCGGTGCAACCTGTCGTCCGTTCGATCGAGCTGCCGGGTAGGCAATCGCCTCCATGATGATGCCCAAACCTCCCATGACTGTAATCGCGATGGCGCTCTCAAATATCAAAGACGATGTGATATGCAGACCGAAGGAGCCAACAAGGTCGTACAAGCCGAGAGCCTTGTCGAACTGAACGTGCCCCATGAAGCCCTTGCCGATCAGAATCGGAAATGTCGCATTGACGATGGCCAGAACCAAGCCTATGCGCGTTATCAGCTCAGGGCGGAACCAGGGCAGTTGTCGTTTCGCTTCGTCATAGCCCAGGACGATGTACCAAAGCGAGACCGCTAGACCAATGGTTACGCCGGCGGTGAAGCCATCGCCCGGTCCGTGACCGCCGTATAAGATCTGCTCAATGCCGATCAGAATTGCAATCGGCAGAACGATGTATGAGACGGAGCGCGTAAAGGGCGTGGACAGATTGGTGGCGTCCTGGATCTCGTCGACAACCGCGTCGTTAATTTCGGGGAGCATGGCGACTTGCGCGGTTCGTGGTACAAAGGCGCTGCCACTTTGGCGTCCGCGCGCGAGCAGCGTCAGCAAACCCAGGGCTGCGGTGGTGAAGATCGCGATTTCCAAGAGGGTATCGGTGCCGCGGAAATCTGCGACGATGGCGCCAACCGCGTCTTCGGTGTCGACGGCGCTGGCATTTTCCAAATGCCATTGCGCGATGCTGTGACGTTCGGGGCGGTTTTGCAGAGCGATCAGCGAAAAGACAAATACGGCCAAGCCGATGACAATTGATATGCCCAAATCGCGCAACAGGCCGAAATTGTAGCCATGACGGCCGACCCACAGGCTGGTGATCATTTTAAGGCGAGTTTTGGCACGGATCCGCCCTAGCATGATGATGATCAAGACGGTTGCCATAGTTTCAACCAGCAATTGCACGAGAGCGACATCGGGAGCGTGTTCGATGAGAAAGATGACGCCAATGGCATAGCCGATCACGCCGTATGCTATCGCCGCCTTGACATGCTCACGCACAACGACCGTCAGTATGCCGGCAGCGATGGTTAGGAAAAGCATAAAGATCTTCGCCAAGTCAGTACTGGTCACCGAAAAGTCGTTGGGGGAAAGGCTTTGACCCGCAGTTACCGTGGACAGCGTGCCCGAGGCAATAAGCACAGCCGAAACGGCGCCGAGGATGATTACGAGATAATAGCGGACGTATCCGGATTGCGTATGCAGCACGGTTCTGCCCGCCCACCTGATATAGGCAAGCATCTCGCGGTACACCAAGTCGCATGATAATGGAAAGGTGATGCGCTCAATAAGTGGCTTGCGCATCAGGAAGAGCATAAACCCGCCGGCGAGGACAGCGAGACTCATTAGGAAAACTTCATTGAAGCCGGCAAAGAGGCGCAGCTCGAATGCCTTTGGTACGGCAAGCTCGAGGAGAGGGACGATAGTTGGCTCGAGCAGAAACCCCAAAACCAAAGACAAAGTCGCGAGCAAAAGTGGGCTTAGCCTGATGAGCGGCGGCGGCTGATGAAAATGGATCTTGTGGCGCGGCTTTCCCAGGAAAACATCGTAAATCAGCATATAGGCTGCCATTGACGTAAATGCAGTGCTGAATAGGACGACGATCATTACCAGTTGCGTCCAGGGCGCGGTGTAATTCAGCATGGCATCGAGCAAGACCTCTTTTGCTACGAATCCCAGGAGGAAGGGCAAGCCAGCCATCGACAGCGCCGAGATAGCGGTTACCCCGAACATCACCGGCATGCGTTTTCGCAAGCCGCCGAGCCGATCAATCGAACGTGTTCCGGTCGCGTGGTCAATGGTGCCGGCGATCAGAAAAAGGGCTGACTTGTACAGCGCGTGGGCGATTATTCCAAGCAATGCCGCCTTCAACCCGCTTTGATTCGGCAAGCCGATCATGGCGACGATGGCGCCCAGCTTGCTAACGGTAGAGTAGGCCAGCAAGCCTTTGAGGTCACGCTGTTTCACCGCGAAGTAGGCGCCGACCAGCATGGTCAAAAGGCCGACAGTAAGAAGCGTGCTAGTCCAAAGCTCATTCTGGTGCATCACCGGGGATAGCCGCGCGAAGAGGTAAATGCCGGCTTTCACCATAGTAGCGCTGTGCAGATAGGCGCTCGCTGGTGTGGGAGCGCTCATTGCGCCTGGCAGCCAGAAATGAAAAGGGAATTGGGCGCTTTTGGTGAACCCCCCCAACATGATCAAGACGGCAAAGAGGGTATACCAGTCGTGCTGAGCAATTTCCTTCGCCTTGAGGATAGAGTCAAGATCGGCGACGAAATGAATGCCGGCTTCGGGATAAAGGATTTGGCCCGTGGCCACACTAAGCGTTACGATGCCAATGATCAGGGCCAGTGCACCGCTACCAGTGACGAAGAGCGCTTTGAAGGCGCCTTCACGCGCCTCAGCGTCTGAGGCGCCCTGAAAGCCAATAAGAACAAATGAAGTAATGCTGGTCAGCTCCCAGGCGATGAACATCATAAGCAAGTTGCCGGATAAGACGACAGCCAGCATCGCGCCGGCAAAGCCCGACAGCCAGATCATGAAGCGATTGTGTTCAGAAGCGTTGTCGAAATACTGGCCCGCGTAGAAGAATATACAGGCGCCGATGCCGGTAATGATGAGTGCAAAAAGCAGCGACAAGCCGTCAAGGTAAAACGACAATGAAATACCGAGTGATGGCACCCATTCGTAGGATTGAACGATGGCGCTTTCGCTGTGAAGGCGCGCGGACAGGCTAATCAGCGAGACGAACAACGCCGCCATGACCGCCGAAGAAATCAGAGTCTGTGTGGATTTGCCTAGCGACACCCTTACGATTGGCAGTGCTAGCGTGATAGCCAGAACAAAGGGGACGGCAGTGATGATTAGGAGATCCATTGCTCCGCTAGTCTTGTCCAGCTAGGAGTACAGTTTTGCATCGGATACTTGCGTGTCGTGCATCAAGATGCCATGCGCTAGGTTACCTGCTAGGCATCCGTATCCAATGGTGAATTGTTATAATTCGGCAGAGCAACTTTGTGTCAAATTAGAACAAACGAATTGATGGCACTAATCCGTCAAACGTTGCCTTAAGGCTGCGGTCAAAGCGGGAACGACCTCGTAAAGGTCGCCAACGATGCCATAACGTGCCAGCTTGAAGATTGGCGCCTCAGCATCTTTGTTTATCGCTACGATGATTTTGCTGCCGCGCATACCTGCCTGATGTTGTATTGCGCCGCTTATGCCGCAGGCGATATAGAGATCGGGATTAACGACCTTGCCGGTTTGCCCCACCTGATGTTCGTAGCGGATGTAACCGGCGTCCACTGCGGCACGGCTTGCGCCGATAGCTGCGCCAAGGACTTCCGCCAGTGGACCCAAGGTATTGGCATAACCGTGTCTCGCCTTCCAGATGTTTGCCGCTTCACCGCTGACGTCCGGTGGCGGGGCGGTTGGGTTGTTCGCCATGCCTCTGCCACCGCTTACGACTATGGCGGCGTCGGCCAGATTCACCTTGCCTATTTCCGAGGCAAAACTCTCAATGTCGGTCGCGATGGCCTCGGGCACATCGATTGCTGCGACCTCACCAATCGAAGGAGTGACACCGTTTATCGACGCCGGCGGCTTGAAAGCACGTCCGCGAATTGTGACAAAGGTCGTTGGTGTATGGGCCGTCATCTCCATTAAGACTTTGCCGGCAAACGCGGGTCGTTTTCCGTTTATCTTGCCATCATCAATGCGTAAATCGATTACCTCTGAGATGAGACCACTGGCAGTATCCGACGCAGCGCTTGCCAGCAATTCGCGCCCACGATTTGTTGCCACCGAGACAACAGCCGCTGGTCTATAGTCGGCCACTAATTTGCTCAACAGGGCGGCATAGTTCTCGAGGCGATATTCGTGCAGGCCTTTGTCCGAAGAGACCAATGCGTTTGCAGCGCCATAGCGTGCGGATTCGGCAGCAATCGAATTTGCATTCTCGCCAAACACAAGCGCGGTAATCTCGCAACCGAGGGCATTGGCAATGGTACGGGCGGCGCCGAGTGCTTCCCAGCTGCTTGAAACTGCGCGTCCGGCAAAGCTCTCTATCCAGACAAAAACGCTCACAAGACTTTCTCCTCGAACAAGCGCTCGACCAAGGTCTGCGCCTTTGCATCCGCGCTGGCTCCGTCAATGAATTCGCTGGTTACGTCGCGAGCAGGGGGATTCATATAACTTAGCACTGAAGTGGCAGCGTCAGGCAGAACCATTCCCATATCGGCGGCTGACCAAACCGGAATCTTGGCTTTCGCCGCCTTGCGAATGCCTAGAAAATTCGGATAGCGCGGCTCGTTTATCCCCTTCATAACGGAAATGACGGCAGGCAATTTGGCGGAGACGACTTGTTTGCCTTGTTCGAGCGTCTTTTCTACTTTGATCGTGCCGGCCACGTAATCGGCATCCAATATCGCGGAGACGTAGCTTAGCATTGTCCAGCCCATGCGCCGCGCCAATTGGTAGGTGTGCTGGTCACTGGCGACATCAACGCTTTCCTTGCCGAATATGACCAAATCGACATCGCCCAGCTTCTCTATGGCGCCCGCGGCCAACGCCGACCATACGAGGCTGTCATTCATATCGGCGCCAACTTCTTCTATGCGCAGGGCATTCTTTATACCCATGGCGATGCTGTGCTTCAGGGCATCGTTGTTGAGCTCCGAGCCAATAGCGATGACGGTCGCTTCGCCAGCGCCATTCTTTGCCTGTACAATCGTTTCCTCAAGCGAGTATTCATCCCAGGGATTGACGACTGTAGCAACATTGCCCCAAGTGACGCAGCCTGAATCATCAACCCAGACCTTTGCGGCAGTATCCGGTGTACTTCGTGTGAAGGTTACAACATGCACCTTGAGTGACTCCCTGTCTCATTGGCGGCTATTGTACACGCTTTAAGTTTTCAGCTTAATCCGTATAAGACTTGTTATATTCCGCTATACCCTGTTGGTCGAAGATTGCGCCTTCGGGAAACGCAGTGGTTTCATCGACCACAATGGCGGCAAGGCAGCAATCTGTCAGAATCGCGCAACTGAGGTCAGCGCCGCTAAGGTCCGCGCCCCATAGATTTGCGCCGGTCAGATCTGCCGCTACGAATGAACTTCCCTGCAAGTCCGCTCGGGCGAGATTTGCGCCACTCAAGTTCGCGCCGTCGAAGACCGCGCCTGCCAAGTCGGCCTCACGAAGATTTGACTCCCGCAGATCAGCCTTTGCGAAGCTGGCTTTACGTAGGTTTGAGTAGCCAAAGTAGGCGCCTATAAGTTCGGCGCCGCCTAAGTTTGCCTCTGCCAACTGGCATGATGACAACAGCGCGCCATTGAGTTTGGCGCATTGCCAGTCAACGCCGTCAAGGCCGCCGTTTTGATGGGCAGACCGTTCCTTTAGCGCATTGATCAGAGTATGCGGCGCGCCGTCTCGTCCGTGACTGCCAGCTTGTGCGATCAATTCTTCGGTCGGCACGAACTTGAAGCGCAGCATTCCTATCGTTCGACGCAGACGATTGGTCAAGCGCATTACTTCTGCCAGGGGCTATGGATTCGGGTGGTGATATTAGCGCTTGTACATGCGGCCATCAAGATGCGATTGCGCGCAGCCGTTAGTGACATTGTCGTAGGTCGACGGGATGATTTTTGTGCGTTTGTGATATAAGTAAATGTCGTTGGATTGGTTATGCTAGCATTTGCTAGCGTTATGCAATTGCTAATCTAGAACGACCGCACATGGCTATCGCGACTAGACAAGCCGAGATGCTTATCACCACTTATCTGGAAATGACGAGTCCGGAGGATTTTGCTCCGGCGTATATCCAGGCGAACGATATTGAGATCGTCAAGATGGAAATGCCAGATCTCGGTTTCTACAAGTTTCTCTATCAATCGGTCGGCGAGGAATGGGCTTGGCGCGACCGACTGCAGATGTCCAATGCCGCATTGCGCAAGGTCTTGACCTCTGCCAGGACGCAGGTGCATATTATGTATGTTAGTGGTTCGCCCGGCGGCTACGTTGAATTGTATCGCCACGATGACAACTCAGTGGAAATCGTCTATTTTGGTCTTCGCCGCGACTACATGGGACGCGGACTGGGCAAGCATCTCTTGAGCTATGGGGTCGCGCGCGCTTGGGAGATGGACGCTGCGCGGGTTTGGCTGCATACCTGCAACCTTGATGGACCTCACGCGCTGGCAAACTATGAGAAGCGCGGTTTCCGCATTTATAAAGTTGTCGAAGAGCCGATGCCGGAGCTATATAGCTAGCGGAGCTTGCTTCAGCCGCGCACAATCGCCTCGACCAGATCGCCATTGGCACCGGTCAATTCAAGACAAATTCGATCCGCCAATCCAGCATATCGTTCTCTAATCCGCGTGAGCACTTTACTCGGCTCGGCAATGATGGCGACTTCGTTTAGTATTTCGTCCGTTATCAACGCCGGCAGCGCATCCCACCGTCTCTTAAGCGCAAGCTGATTAAGTTCGTCTGCCAGGCTTTCCCAGCCGTGGTGCGCCATGACGCGGTGATATTCAGGCGAACTTGCGCACACGGCGATGCGCGACTTGACGGCTTGACTCGCCTCACGGATTTCTGTGTTATCAAAGCCGCTGACGACCAATACAGGTACAGTTATAGAGCAGTCACTTACTGCGCGATCGGATGCCTTCAACCCCGAGGTAACTGCGGGCAACACAACATCGCGCAGGTAGGGTGCAGTATGAAATGCATGGGCATGCAAACCCTGGCAGTGTTCGCCGGCTAATCTGCAGATGTCCGGATTGACGCCGCCGAGGAAAATCGGGATGTCGGGTGTGTCGATCGGGCCGGGATTGAAGAACGGCGCCATAAGTCGAAATGTGTAATGTTCGCCACGATAACGCAGACGCGCATCGTTCTGAAAGGTATTCCAGATGGCGCGCAGGCTCTCGATATATTCGCGCATTCGTCCGACGGGATCGTGCCAGTCATCGCTGACGCCGCGTTCGATATGTGCGCGGGCTTGCCTGCCTAAGCCCAGAATAAATCGCCCTTCGGATTGTCGCGCCAGGTCCCAGGCGATTTGCGCGGTCACCATCGGACTCCGTGGAAAGGCAACTGCCATTTGAGTGCCGAGCTGAATCGTGCCGGTCTCTTTCGCTGCGATGGTGAGGGGGAAGAACGGACTGTGCGCTGCTTCCGCTGACCAGGCGGCTGCGAAACCTAATGCTTCCGCGCGCCGAATCAACTCGACATCGCTGCGCAAGTCATTGGTGGGAATGAAAGTGACGTCCAGTTTCATTGATCTATTTTCAGTTCTGTCTATCAGAAGATCAAGCGGGGACCGTGCTGCTTGAGCCAGCCGCGCCAGCGACGGTAATCGGGGCAGCAAGATTCTACCAGCGTCCAGAACGCCAGGCTGTGATTCAGCTCGCGCAGGTGGCAAAGTTCATGGATGATGACGTAGTCAATCGCCTGATCCGGTGCCATCATTAGACGTAGGTTGAGATTGATGTTGCCCTTTGCCGAACAGCTTCCCCAACGGGTCTTCTGATTTTTGATCCGCACCGATGCATAATCAAATCTATGTATCGCCGCAAGCTCAGCCACGCGAGCAGGCAAGTAATCGGCAGCGAGCTCGCGATAGTATTTCTGGACTGCTTCGCAACGATACTCAAGTTCAGGGCCGGGTGCACCCTCAGGTACGGTCAGCAACAGATAGGCGCTGTCTGGCTTGACGTTGACCCTGATGTTCGGAAGAGCGCTTCGGAGCTTGAGCGTATGCATTTTGCCGCGGATCGAAAAAAGTTCGCCATCCTCATATTGCCGTTTAGGCAGCTTGTCTCGCGCGTTACGGAATCTCTCGACCGTAGATATTACCCAGCGAGACTTCTGCTTCAGCAGGTCTTCGGGCGCTGGACTAGTCGTACCGACAGGATAGACAACCTCCAGACCCTTACTCTGACTGTAACTGACGATGATGCGTTTTGCCCGCTTGCTGATGCGCACGGCGTAGGTAATGGTTTTCCCGCCAAGCTCGATTTGCGGCATCAGTGCCCCATCGCCTTTGCGGCGTGCTGCCAAATCGTTCGTTTGCTGCGTAGTGTGGGTTCAAAGGGAAAATAGAATCCAGCGCGATTCAGCAAGCCTCGATAGCGCTCGCGCAGCTTGTAGGGCAGCTCATCCGGCGGCGCAACAACGGCGAAAACTTCAAGCATGTCATCACTGATTAAGGTGTACATTTCGTTCCAACGATTGCGCCGCAGCAGCGTATTGAGGCGGGGGACTAGGTCCGACCAACCGTGAAGTTCCAGGACCTTGCTGTAGCTCGGGGTACTGGCATAGAAGGCGATCTGGGATTTGGTAAGCATCTTGCTTTCTTCGATTGCGTCATCATTCTCACCAGTGACGACAAATACGGCGCAAGATAGCGACAATGGATGCACGGATGAACTCTCGTCTCGGCCCTGCTTGAATGCCGGCAGTAGCACCTCGGATAAGTAGCGGGGCGTGTGAAAGGAATGTACATGGAAGCCGTCGCAGAGTTCACCGGCGAGTCGAGCCAGACCGGTGTTAACGCCGGCAATATAGATGGGAATCTGCCAATAGGGCATAGGCTGCGGTGTGATCGAGGAAGTCAACAACGAAATATCGTAGTATTGTCCGTGATAGCCTAGTTCCGCACCCGTTTGGAAGCTACGCCATATCGCCCGAAGCGCCAGAATATATTCACGGAGCTGCACAATCGGCTTGCCCCATTCTGCACTGAAGCGCTTGGTAATATGCGGTTTGATCTGTGTGCCCAAGCCGAGGATGAATCGCCCTCCGGATTGCTCGGCGAGGTCCCAGGCTGTCTGCGCCGTTATCATTGGACTGCGAGGAAAAGCGACTGCGATCGCCGTGCCGAGAGAAATCCGCTCGGTTGCCAAGGCAGCATGTGCCAAGGGCAAAAAGGGGTTATGCGCCGCTTCCGCCACCCAAAGACCATCAAAGCCAAAGTCTTCGACTGCGTTTGCCAAAGGAGCAGCTGCGTTTAGGTCTTCCGCGAATACTGTGACATCGAACTTCATCGACAGGCCTCATTGCCGAAGCGAATTGTATCGTGCCAAGTAAATTGTGGCGAGAGCATAACTTCATTAGCCGCGACGGGTTATGGATGTTACAATCGTTGTTGAGTTGGAAGCAGGTTGCAAGCTACCGATGCTCCGATTTAGTGACGTAAACGCGGGTGGTCTTGGCGGGGATCGTGATGGCTGATAGAAATACACGCTCAATAAATATCGGATTGCGCAATGTCGTTGCGACTATTCTCATTGGATTGGGCTTGGTCTTCGTTTGGCAGATTCGCGGCACGCTGCTGCTGACCTTCGCCGCAGTAATATTGGTTGTTTTCTTCACCATGCCAGTGCGTTTGCTGATGAACCGCTTTAAGTTGAATCGGCTTGTCGCCATTGTCATAAGCGTCTTCGGTTTTTTTGTCATTCTCGGATTGATTGGCATTCCGATTCTGCGCACGATTGGCAACCAATACGAACCTTTGAGAACGGCGGTAGAGGGCGGCTTGGATCAGGTGCGCCAGTCTTTGACCCGCGAAGTATTGTTAGAGCAGAACTCCATTCTAAAAGACGTTGTTCCGATAATTGATGATTTGCTTTCTGGCGGCGAAAATGCCCAGCCCTCAGATGACCTGATCGGTCAAGCGATATCACAGGTAACTGATGCCGTGGGACGGCTCGGCGGCTCGGTCTTGCCAGTAGTTGGCGGTGTCGCCAATACAATTCTGAGTGTGCTCATCATCTTCTTTTTGAGCATGTACCTGCTGGCTGAACCCGAGCGGTATGTCAACGGCATCATCACGCTTACCCCCATGTGGTATCGCGATCGCATGCGCAGCATTTTGCACCGGCTGGACAGCACATTGCGCGCCTGGCTTAGCGTTACCGCAGTATCCATGGTTTTGGTAGCGCTTTTGACCGGGCTGGGACTCTGGCTGGTTGGCATCAAGGAGGAAGCATTTGCGCTAGGCGTGCTGGCGGGGCTTCTGTCATTCATCCCCAACTTTGGTCCTGTGGTTGCCTTGGTGCCATCGGTGGCGGTGGCTGTCTTGGAAGCGCCTGCCAATGTGATTTGGGTAGTAGTTATTATTTATGGCGTGTCTTTCTTCCAAAGCCAGGTGGTCAGCCCGGTTTTGGCGAGCGAGCGGATGAACATGCCTGCAATTCTCATCTTGCTAGGCCAGATCATCTTCGGCTTCTTTTTCGGCTTTCTTGGGTTGATGCTGGCCGTGCCGCTCAGCGCCTGCGTTGCGGTGCTGGTTGATGAGATGTATGTCAAGGACGTCTTGGGCGATCGCGCCAAGGCCAAAGCTGAAAACGAGGCACCGGCAGACGCTCTTCAGGAGGGGTTAGTCTCAGAACCTTCGTAATGCTGAGTTGGGCGATCACATCGGTGGGTTTCCCTAGACAATGCGTTTGTCTGATCTGAACCGAGTAACTCGCGTGAAATAGGCAGCAGCCGTTATTGATGTAAGGAGAAATGGACAGATGGATAGTTCGAAACCGGCGAAGATCGCGCAAACCGATTCGGTGAAGCGCCGGGTTGTGAAGAGTGCCTCCCGGTCAATAGATCGTGACGAAGCCTCCAAGCGGATTGAACAGTACATCGCGGAATACGATGACTGGAGAGGCGAGACCATGGCTCAACTCCGCAAGCTCATTCACGAGGTCGACCCTGAGGTGGTCGAAGACTGGAAATGGATGGGACGCCAGTCTGGTCGCACGAAGGGATGATCGCCAACGCCAACGCCCCCAAGGGCAAGGTGAAGCTCACATTCCACCACGGAGCCCAGCTCTCTGACCCGAAGAAGCTCTTCAACGCGAGTTTGGCCGCCAAGCACTCGGTGCGGAAAAGCAAAGGGTCGCGAAACAATTAGCGCGAATCGGCCTATTGTCCGTGTATGCGTCCCAGGTTGTCTTTTCCGCCAAGCTCTTCCTGATCTTGCTCGTGGCGCGGGTCGAAGCCCAAGACTATGTTCGCAAACTTGATGCTTGGCGCTCGCGAGTGTCAATTTGCGGGAATCTTAAAGAGAGACCTTGACAGGCATAATGAGTACTGTTAAGCTTCCGCGCCTAAAGGTGAGAGAAGGTGTCTCGCTTTTGTCCCTAGTAGGGGTAGTGCAGATTAACAGCAGAATAGTAGGTTAAGACAGAGCGAATCAAACCCTGTTAAGAGTACGGAGAGTTTGATCCTGGCTCAGGATGAACGTTGGCGGCGTGCCTAATACATGCAAGTCGAACGGTAGACGCCCTTCGGGGCGAGTAGAGTGGCGAACGGGTGAGTAACACGTAACTGATCTGCCCTGTAGATTGGGATAACCTTTGGAAACAGAGGCTAATACCGGATAGTTTCGCGGTAGTTAGAGAGCCGTGAGTAAAGGCTGAGGTGCTACGGGATGAGGTTGCGGTCCATCAGCTAGTTGGTGAGGTAAAGGCTTACCAAGGCGATGACGGGTAGGGGATCTGAGAGGGTGGCCCCCCACACTGGGACTGAGACACGGCCCAGACTCCTACGGGAGGCAGCAGTAAGGGATATTGCACAATGGACGGAAGTCTGATGCAGCGACGCCGCGTGGGTGAAGAAGGTTTTCGGATCGTAAAGCCCTTTTCTATGTGACGAGAGAGGACGGTAGCATAGGAATAAGTGTCGGCTAACTACGTGCCAGCAGCCGCGGTAAAACGTAGGACGCGAACGTTATCCGGAGTTACTGGGCGTAAAGCGCGCGCAGGCGGTAGGTTAAGTTACCTATGAAAGGTACCGGCTAAACTGGTATTGGTTAGGTGAAACTGGCATACTAGAGAGAAGTAGAGGGAAGTAGAATTCCGGGTGTAGTGGTGAAATGCGTAGATATCCGGAGGAATACCAGTGGCGAAGGCGGCTTCCTGGACTTCCCCTGACGCTGAGGCGCGAAAGCGTGGGTAGCGAACGGGATTAGAAACCCCGGTAGTCCACGCCGTAAACGATGTACATTAGGTGTTCGGTTACGCAAGTAATTGAGTGTCGCAGCAAACGCGATAAATGTACCGC
This sequence comes from Phototrophicaceae bacterium, assembly GCA_965223515.1. Classification (GTDB taxonomy): domain Bacteria; phylum Chloroflexota; class Anaerolineae; order Aggregatilineales; family Phototrophicaceae; genus UBA6055. Next base: position 1,151,805 of record CBDCWK010000002.1, on the reverse strand, counting down.
CTGGGGAGTACGGTCGCAAGGCTAAAACTCAAAGGAATTGACGGGGGCCCGCACAAGCAGCGGAGCGTGTGGTTTAATTCGAGGCTACGCGAAGAACCTTACCTGGGAATGACATGTTGGTAGTACGGAAGCGAAAGCGGAAGGATCCTTCGGGGAGCCAACACAGGTGCTGCATGGTTGTCGTCAGCTCGTGCCGTGAGGTGTTCGGTTAAGTCCGCAAACGAGCGCAACCCTCGGTGCTAGTTATACGTGTCTAGCATGACTGCCCGTGACAAACGGGAGGAAGGTGGGGATGACGTCAAATCAGCATGGCCTTAATATCCAGGGCGACACACACGCTACAATGGTCGGTACAATAGGTAGCGAAGGAGCGATCTGGAGCGAATCCTTCAAAGCCGATCTCAGTTCGGATTGCAGGCTGCAACTCGCCTGCATGAAGTCGGAGTTGCTAGTAACCGCGAATCAGCACGTTGCGGTGAATACGTTCCCGGGCCTTGTACACACCGCCCGTCACGTCATGGGAGTTGGTCGAGCCTAAAGTCGGGAAGCCAACCGCAAGGGGGCTACTGCCTAGGGCAGGATCGATGACTGGGACGAAGTCGTAACAAGGTAGCTGTAGCGGAAGCTGCGGCTGGATCACCTCCTTTCTAAGGGAGCGGCTAGAGATAGTCGCGCGTTAAGACAAGCAACAGGATGTGTAAAATCGGGGTAAAGGGTTCGCGAAGTTTTAGCCTGCTATTGTGCTGTTAATCGTACGAGGTTAGGTGTTGGATTTGGGGCTGTAGCTCAGTTGGTTAGAGCGCACGCCTGATAAGCGTGAGGTCGCAAGTTCAAGTCTTGCCAGCCCCACAGAAGCATGGGGACATAGCTCAGTTGGGAGAGCGCCTCGCTTGCACCGAGGAGGTCAGGGGTTCGAGTCCCCTTGTCTCCACAAGGGGATATAGCTCAGTTGGGAGAGCGCGTCAATCGCACTGACGAGGTCAAGGGTTCGAGTCCCTTTATCTCCACTAACCGCAACCGCCAATCGTAAGTCTACAACCGCTTGCGGCGCAACAAAGGGATATCGAGTGATTCTCAATGACAGTTTGGATTTTGGCATCGTGGACAATGTCCAAGAATATGGTCGGTACCGAACGGAAGTATGAAATCGCATTATAACGTTTTCTGAGATCAAATGTAGACGCTAGAGCGCGAAACTGGGTCTTGATCCTGCGAACGGATCGTCGTAAACTTCCACACTTGCGGCCGTGTTAAGTACGGCTGGTGCGTCTTAACAAGAGAATAATCAACGCGAAGGTAATACCTAAAAAGCGCGTGCCAAGAGAGCCGGATACTCCGTACGATAGGTACGGAAAGCGAATAAGGGTATACAGTGGATGCCTAGGCATCAGGTGCCGAAGAAGGACGTGTTATACTGCGAAAAGCTTCGATGAGGTGTATAAGACCGTAATAGTCGAAGATATCCGAATGGGGAAACCCGATGTGGATCAAACCGCATCATCCTTTGTTGTAAGAGGCAGGGGAGGGGAACCGTCCGAACTGAAACATCTAAGTAGGACGAGGAAAAGAGAAGATTCTGCGAGTAGTGGCGAGCGAAAGCGGAGCAGCCCAAACCAGGCGTTAAGGCGTTTGGGGTTGTAGGACTCGGGAAAATTGTTTAAGCCGAAGTGGAATGATCTGGGAAGGTCAGCCGGAGAGGGTGAGAGTCCCGTAGACGTAGGCGAGAGCGATGCCGAGTATCCTGAGTACCACGATACACGCTAACATTGTGGGAATCTGGGGGGTCCACCCTCCAAGGCTAAATACACGTGATGACCGATAGCGCAGCAGTACCGTGAGGGAAAGGTGAAAAGAACCCCGGCGAGGGGAGTGAAATAGAATCTGAAACTGTGTACTTACAACCGGTCGGAGGGGTGAGAGATCATTCTGACGGCGTGCCTTTAGGAGAATGAGCCAGCGAGTTAATGTGTGTGGCGAGCTTAAGACGTTGCCAGTCGAAGGCGCAGGGAAACCGAGTCTGAATAGGGCGAGATAGTGGCGCATATTAGACACGAAACCAGGCGAGCTAACCATGGCCAGGGCGAAGTTACGGTAACACGTAATGGAGGTCCGGACCCACCGATGTTACAAAATCGGGGGATGAGTTGTGGTTAGAGGTGAAATGCCAAACGAGCCTGGAGATAGCTTGTTCTCCCCGAAATAGCTTTAGGGCTAGCGTTGTGTGATGGGTGTCGGAGGTAGAGCACTGTATGGGCTAGGGGGCGTCAAGCTTACTGAACCCAAACAAACTCCGAATGCCGGCATGCCAAGCACAGCAGTTGGACTACTTGAGATGAGTTAAGTAGTCGAGAGGGAAAGAACCCAGACCCTCGTCTAAGGTCCCGGAATGTATGCTAAGTGTAAAACGAGGTGATTGTGTTGAGACAGCTAGTAGGTTGGCTTAGAAGCAGCCATCCTTTAAAGAGTGCGTAACAGCTCCCTAGTCAAACGCAGTTGCGCGGATAATGTAACGGGTCTCAAGCATACTACCGAAGACAGGGATAACGATAAGTTATGGTAGGGGAGCGTTCTACGTGCGGCGAAGTTGATCTGAGAGGGTCATTGGAGCGCGTAGGAGTGCGAATGCTGGCATGAGTAGCGAGAAATAGGTGAGAACCCTATTCGCCGAAAGTCTAAGGTTTCCGACGGAAGGTCAGTCCGCGTCGGGTTAGTCGGACCTAAGCCGAGGCTGAGAAGCGTAGGCGATGGACAACGGGTTAATATTCCCGTACCGGTAAGAGGAGCGATAACAGGAGCTTGTGGTAGAGTCAGCCTCTGAGTGGATTGAGGTGGTAAGCGGGGTGAGCCCGTGAAGCCGTGCCCGTAGGGCAAGAAGTGACAGCCGCCATGGGACAAGAAAAGCTGTTATTGTGAAGAGACTTGCCGTCCGTACCGCAAACCGACACAGGTAGACGAGTAGAGAATACGAAGGCGAACGGGAGAACCTCTGCTAAGGAACTAGGCAAAATGGATCCGTAACTTCGGGAGAAGGATCGCCTGGTAGTGATATCAGGTTGCAGTGAAAAGGCTCTGCCGACTGTTTACCAAAAACACAGGTCTCTGCAAAAGCGCAAGCTGACGTATAGGGGCTGACGCCTGCCCAGTGCCGGAAGGTTAAGTGGAATGGTGAGAGCTATGAAATGAAGCCCCGGTGAACGGCGGCCGTAACTATAACGGTCCTAAGGTAGCGAAATTCCTTGTCGGGTAAGTTCCGACCCGCACGAAAGGCGTAACGAGTGGAGCACTGTCTCAGCAGGGGACCCGGCGAAATTGAAGTATGCGTAAAAATGCGTATTACCCGCAGCAGGACAAAAAGACCCCGTGGAGCTTTACTGTAGCTTGCCATTGCGTTAGGGACTTACTTGTGCAGGATAGCTGGGAGACGAGGAAGCGTGCGCGTCAGCGTGTGTGGAGTCAATGTTGAGATACCAGCCTGGTAGGGCTTTGGCCCTAACCTGAGTGTTACAGCGCTAGGGACAGTGGCAGGTGGGCAGTTTGACTGGGGCGGTCGCCTCCGAAAGAGTAACGGAGGCGCCCAAAGGTTGGCTCAGATGGAATGGAAACCCATCGCAGAGTGTAAAGGCAGAAGCCAGCTTGACTGCGAGACTGACAAGTCGAGCAGAGACGAAAGTCGGGCTTAGTGATCCTACGGCACAGAGTGGAATGGCCGTAGCTTACCGGATAAAAGCTACCCCGGGGATAACAGGCTAGTCTTGCCCAAGAGTTCAAATCGACGGCAAGGCTCGGCACCTCGATGTCGGCTCATCGCATCCTGGGGCTGCATAAGGTCCCAAGGGTTGGGCTGTTCGCCCATTAAAGCGGTACGTGAGCTGGGTTCAGACCGTCGTGAGACAGGTCGGTCTCTATCCGCTGTGGGCGTTGGGAATTTGCGAGGAGTTGCCCCTAGTACGAGAGGACCGGGGTGGACGAAGCGCTCGTGAGTCAGTTGTCGCGCCGGCGGCATAGCTGAGTAGCGACCTTCGGGAGGGATAACCGCTGAAAGCATCTAAGTGGGAAGCCAGCCTCAAGACGAGATTCCCCATTGGTACAAACCAAGTAAGACCGCTGGGAGACTACCAGTTAGATAGGCGGGGTGTGTAAGCGCAGCAATGTGTTAAGCTGACCCGTACTAATGGTCGAGGGCTTTCCGTACAGATTGTGCGGGGTGTTCGGAGATTTTGGCAAGCGAGAGCGTATTACCGACGCGTTGATTATGATCTGACATGAGACCGCCGAGGGTGCAAGCAGGCGAGTGAAGTGTTGGTGGCTAGAGCCGTGGGGGTACACCCGGATCCATCCCGAACCCGGAAGTTAAGCCCGCGAGCGCAGATGGTACTGCATTGGAGACGATGTGGGAGAGTATGCCGTTGCCAACACTTCTCTCTTCTGCTACACCCTCTTTTTGCATAGGATATCGAGTGTTCACCGGCACGATTCTCATCTGACAAGTGCCGGATGAAATCTGGAGTTCCCGGGTAATCATGAGCAAGCTTGACGCGCTATCTGCCCGGCTATTCTTCCTAGCAGTGAGCCTGCTGCTCAGCTTCCTCGCCATTGAAGCCGCAATGACACCTAGCCGCAAGCGGGATCAATGTCTCCTGAGTTAGCGCGCCGCGCCTTGTTCAGTGCCCAATCGTGAATTATCCTTGCGCTGCACATTGGAATCGTTACGCAATGAGAAACACAGGATATCCATGAGCCTGAAAAGACGGGACGCGCCCGCTGGCGGCCCGCAGTGGATTGCAGTCTACATCACTCACAATCTGCAGGAGGCGCACATCGTGGTGGGCAAGCTGCAGGCGAATAATGTACCGGCGATGATCCACCAGGAAGCCGGTGCGACCGCCCTAGGCATCACGCTGGGAAATCTCGGCGAGATAAAGGTCCTCGTGTCTCCTGACGAATACGAGCGAGCGGCCGCGCTCTTATACCCGGACGAAAAAGACGAGATTGAAGCGAACAACGACAAGATACAATTGATTTGGCATGACGACGGCGATGGCGCGGAGTACTACGTAGACGATGACGAAAAATGATACGCTGACACGTGTCCCCGGCATCAAGGTCGGGCACTATACTGACCTTGACGCGGTCACTGGCTGCACGGTAATTCTCTGCCCACCGAGGACTACTGGCAGTGTTGACGTGCGTGGTGGCGCACCTGGTACACGAGAGACCGACTTGCTGCAAGCGCATAACCTGGTTGATGAGGTGACCGCAGTTGTTCTGTCCGGAGGCAGTGCCTTTGGCTTGGCAACCGCTGATGGCGTGATGCGCTGGCATGTCGAGCGTGGCTTGGGTTATCAGTCCCGAAGTGGTATGACCGTGCCTATCGTGCCGGCCGCAATCTTGTTCGATCTGACAATCGGGCGACCTGGCGCCACACCAGGCGCGGATGCCGGCTATCAAGCATGTGAAGTGGCATCTGTCGAACCCGTCTCGATGGGAAGCGTTGGCGCGGGCACCGGTGCGAGAATCGCCGCCATCAAGGGCAACGAACGCGCTAGCAAAGGAGGCATTGGCTCCGCGGCGGTGGTCCTGCCAAACGGCCTGATTGTGGCCGCGCTGATGGCGGTGAATGCCGTCGGCAACGTGATCGGTGAAGATGGCAAGATTCTGGCAGGCTTGCGATCGGCCGGCGCGACTCGATTCACGTCTGTGCTAGATGCGATGGGGCAGATGACTGACCCAGCAGCCGAGCGTTCGGCCGTCGAGAACACCGTAATCGGTGTCGTGGCGACCAACGGAAAACTGAGCAAGCCGCAAGTGCATAAGGTCGCGCAAATGGCGCACGATGGCATTGCCCGTGCTATAAACCCCGCCCATACTATGTTTGATGGTGACACAATTTTTGCCTTGGCGACCGGAGATATTCCGGCAGATACCAGCCTCGTCGGCGCGTACGCGGCCGAAGTGGTTGCGGATGCCATCCGTCGTGCCGCTCTTAGTGCGATCTCGCTGGCCGGCATTCGGGCGGCTTCCGACCGATGATACCTGGATAATGTGGCTGCCTAGCTATGCCGTCGCATTCGGCGTTCCAGTTTGTCGCCGCGTCACATCTCTAATATATTTCGAAGATGGAATAGGGCTTGCTGGCCGGCAGGCCGGCATCGCGATGTTTAAAACACCTGCCAAATTCCTTAACATAGATTTATCGCGAATTAGGTAAACTGTCTTTGCATTTTGTGGCGAGGGACTAGACAAGAACCTTGGCGAAAAAAATCCTGCTGGTCGAAGACGAAGAAATGCTGCTAAGCAATCTGGCGGATAAACTTCGCGCTGAAGGCTACAAAGTATTTACCGCGCTTGATGGTGAATCCGGTTGGAATATGGCGCGCGGCGACAAATACGACTTGATCGTGCTTGATATCATGTTGCCCGGTCTGGATGGACTCAGCTTGTGCCGCATGATTCGTAACGACAGCCAGACGTCTGATGTTCCGATAATCATGCTGACGGCGCGCGGTACGGAAGTGGACAAAATCGTCGGCTTGGAGAGCGGCGCCGATGATTACATCGTCAAGCCATTTGGCTTGGGCGAATTCCTTGCCCGCGTTCGTGTGCAGATGCGCCGGCCCGCGCCAAGCAAAGGAATCAAACAAGACGAACTTGTCGCCGGTGATCTACGCATTGATCTTACGGGACGGCGGGTATACAAGGTCGACACGGAAGTCAAGCTCAGCAACAAGGAATACGCGCTCTTGACCGTCTTCATGCGCAACGAAAGGGCGGTCCTTTCACGTGACTTTCTAATTGCCAATGTCTGGGGAGAAGATTACTTAATCGGCGAAAGCGACAAGCGTACGGTTGATGTACATATCCGCTGGCTTCGAGAAAAGATTGAAGACAATCCTTCCAAACCCGAGCGCATCAGCACTGTACGCGGCGTCGGCTATCGATTCGAGGGTTGAGCATGGAGATTCTGCTTACACTCACGGCTGTCGCGCTGCTCGGCATGGGTGGTTTCTGCTTTTATCAGAGCCGGCGGACACAATCGTTCGCCGCAGCAATCCACGATCGAGACCAAGAAATTAGTGGGCTGCGCTCGCAATTGAATGAGAGCGAACAAGAGGCGTTGCAAGACAAGGCATATCTTGCCACGGTCGCCGAAGTTCCCTTTGAGATGATCCTGCTGCTTGACGAAGAGTTGTGTATTGTCAACATCAACCGAGCAGCGGGGCGTTTGCACCATGAAGAAAAGCCGGTCGGCAAGCGCTTGTCCGATGTCATTGACTCGCCCGAATTGATCAACCTGGTCGAACTTGCTCTGCGCGAAAGCGAGAGCTTGGAAGAGCAATTCGTGATCGGCGAAACCAATTGCCGCGTTCGCGCTCAGGCGATTGAAATTGTCGGGCAAGGCCGCTTCGTTGGCATCGCCATGCAGGACATCACGGATTTGGTGCAGTTGAACCGCGCGCGGCGAGATCTGGTCGCAAACATCTCACACGAGTTACGTACACCGATCACGCGCATTCGCTTGATCATAGAAGGTCTGTTCCTGGACGCCGACAAGCCGAAACGAAAAGCGAGCATCCTATCGCTCAAAGAGATTGCCATGGAGACAGACGCCTTGCTCTGGCTGGCTCAGGAGCTGCTTGATCTGTCCATGATCGAATCGGGCCAGGCGATTCTGCGGCTGGTCAAAACACCTTTGAAGCAGGTGGTCAATGAGGCGATCAAGCGCCTTGAATCACAAGCGGAAACGAAGAATCTAAAGATCGTCAGCCACGTGCCTCAGAAGTTCGATGTGCTTTGTGATGCTGACCAACTGAAACGCGTGCTTGGCAACTTGCTACATAATGCTATCAAGTGGTCACCCAGAAACGATGCCATCACAATTACCGCCACGGAAACCACAGAGGAAATCGTAGTCACTGTCTTCGACAATGGTCCAGGGGTGCCCGATGAAGTTAGGGAGCGCATCTTTGAGCGTTTCTACCAGGCGGATGTATCACGCTCTGGTGATGTGGGTACCGGCTTGGGTCTGGCAATTTGCAAGCACATTATCGAAGCGCATGGCGGGCGCATTTGGGCTGAAGGCAACAGCCTTGGAACGGGAGGCCAATTTGTCTTCACCGTGCTGAAGGCAGATGCCGATTTCCAGCAGAAGGTGGCCGAAACTGATGAAGGCGAGCCGCTTCTAGTGGTGTCCAATTCAGTCGCCACGCTTTAGATTGAATGCGACCCGAAATCTGCTATACTCACGTTGATACAAATCTGAACCAACCTTCGGGGCAGGGTGAAAGTCCCTACCGGCGGTGATGCATGTATGCACATGCCAAGCCCGTGACCCTGGTTATCGCTGATTTATCGGCGGTGCATCACAGCATTGAGCTGTGCAGGTGGATTCCGGTGAGATTCCGGAGCCGACGGTGAAAGTCCGGATGGGAGAAGGGTGAGCGAGCTGCGATTGGCAGTTTGCCTGGTTTGATATACACGCTTCATGCCTGTTGGCCTTGTTGCCATTTGCCGGCGCCACCGTATATCGCCCTTCCTCTGTCGTTTTTCTACGGAAGTGCGATATGTCAAAGACCAAACGAGTCACAGTGTTAGACAGAGCAACGCCGCCTGGCAATATTCGGGGCGTTGTATTACGTCGGCTGTCCCCTCTTCTCACAATTTTAGTTCTCATGCTCATTTGGCACTGGATCACCGATCAGCAGCTTATTTCGCGGATACTGGTTCCGCCGCCGGCTGATGTCTTTGCGGCATTTACCAGAGCGCTGGCTGACGGTAGTTTGATAAAGCACTCGATGACGACGCTTGGCGAGATGCTGTATGGGTTGCTGCTCGGCGTCGGAATCGGGCTTGCCCTTGGTTACGCCATCGCAAAGGCGCCGTTGCTGGAATACGTCCTCTCGCCAATCATCGTCGCCTTCCAATCGACGCCAATTGTGGCCTATGCGCCACTTCTCATTATCTGGTTCGGCACTGGACCAGGCAGCAAAGTCGTGACGACCGCGGTTATCGTCTTCTTCCCCACGCTGGTCAATACGATCGTCGGCATCCGCAGCGTCTCACCGAGATTGCGCGATTTGATGCGTTCTTTGTCCGCTGGACCTTGGCGGACGTTTTGCAAACTGGAATTGCCGTCAGCGCTACCAGTGATACTGGCGGGCTTGAAAACGAGTACCACGCTGGCAGTAATAGGTGCGGTAGTGGGAGAGTTCGTCGGTTCGGGGAGTGGCTTGGGCGTCCTGGTTATCACGGCGCGCAGTCAATACGACACGCCTCTGGTTATCGTGACCGCACTGACTATGACCTTAATCGCCTTGAGTCTGTATAGCTTGGTTGCTTTGGTGGAGTGGCGCGTGCTGGATTGGCAGCGTCGGTCGGCCTATTGATTCTGTCCTTCATGAGGAGTAAACCTGACCCATGTTCAAACTCATTCGAGCGCTTACATTTTTTGCGCTGCTCAGTGCTCTATCGACGGGTGCCCAGAACGACTTGGCAGAAGAACGCATCCTACTGACCTTTGTCCCGAACATTCAATTCGCCCCGTTTTATGTTGGGATTGAAACGGGGGCCTTTGCCAATGCTGGATTTGACCTGGCTCTGGAACATCTGCAGGAGCCGGAAGTTCTCGACCTTGTCGCCGTTGGTCACGCTGATTTCGGAATTGTCAGCGGAGAGCAGGTAATTCTGGCGCGCTCTCGCGGACGCGATGTGATATACGTATTCGAATGGTTTCAGCAATATCCGGTCGCACTTGTCTTTTCGAGCGAACTGGATATGAGCGCTCTCGATCACCTGCGTGGCTTGAAAGTGGGGATCCCTGGACGCTTTGGCGCCAGCTACAGTGGCTTAACGACGCTGCTGAATAGCGCTGGATTGACGGAAACTGATATCGAGCTGAGCGAGATCGGCTTCAACGCGCCGGAAGTCTTTTGCCTTGGTGCCGTGGATGCTGCCATCGTCTACGTCAACAATGAGCCGCTGCAGATTCGTAATCGGGCCGCGGCCGGGGAGTGCGACGCGGTCGAAGATGTTGACGTGATCACCATTTCATCACAGGTTGATCTGGTTTCGAACGGCTTGATCGTCAACCGCCGATTGATTATCGAGGAGCCGGATACTGTCTCACGTATGGTTGGCGCGCTATACGAGGCATTGCGCATGGCGATAGATAATCCTGCCGCCGCCTATCTCGCCAGCCTGGCGTATGTCGAGACCTTGCCAAGCGACGAATCACTTATCGCTGAATTGGAATTGGCAGCCGAAGGGCAAGCGGAGTTTCTCGAAACCAAGCCCGAGCGCAGAGCCATCGCTGAAAGCCGTGCGGACTTGGCGCAGCAGCTTTCGCAACAATTCGACGCCGCTACTCTGACTCAGTTTCACGTCCTGCTGAATTCTATCGAACTTTGGGATGCCCAAGATCTTGGCGTCAGCGACTTGGCATCTTGGGAAGCGATGCGCGATACCTTGGCATTGATGGGATTCCTCGGTGACGATCTCGGCGATCTGTCGGAGGCATTCACTAACGAGTTTATCGCAGGCAGCAGCGAGTGAGACTGCGTGTTCAGGAGCTTGCGGTTAGTTTTCCCGACCCCGAAGGAGAGTCGCTGCCGGCGTTGGGACCTATATCGTTTGATGTGGCTGAGAACGAATTTGTCTGCCTCGTGGGACCGAGTGGCTGCGGCAAAAGCACCTTGATCCGCGTGCTGGCAGGGCTCTTGCACACCACGTCGGGCGCAGCGTATCGTGATGATGAGTTGATTGATCGCCCCTTGCGGGGCACTGCCATTATGTTTCAGGATACCAATCTGATGCCATGGCGAACGGTCCTGGACAACATCGCCCTACCCTTGGAAATCGCCGGAGTGCCTGCCATTGAGCGCTATAGAACTGTTCGCAGGCTGCTGCCACAGCTCAATTTGGAAAAGTTTGAAGCCGCCTTTCCGGCAGAATTGTCAGGCGGGATGGCGCAGCGTGTCGCGCTCGGGAGGGTAATCGTGCAGGAACCGCGGGTCTGGCTACTGGATGAGCCGTTTGGCGCTCTTGATGCATTGACTCGTGAGAAACTCAGCCTGGAATTGCTGCGGCTCCGAAGCCGCTCAAAACAAACAATTGTCCTCGTGACTCATGATATCAATGAAGCTGTGCTACTCGCCGATCGTATCATCGTGATGTCCAGGCGGCCCGGCAAGCTGATAGCTGACATCGCAGTTAATCTACCTCGTCCGCGCACGGTAGAAATGATATATCAACCTGAATTCCTGCGTCTGTCGAAGCAGGTACGCGCTGGCATAGAAGTTCAAGGCTAAGCGATAGCTACATCCTCGAGTGGTCGAGTAATCGCCAAGTCGTCATGTCATTGCAGTACTGGCAGATATCCGGCGGGTCATCAGACGCCTGGACGAAGACTATTTGGCCACAATTGAGGCAGCGCCATCGCGCCGATTCAAGAGAGCGCTTCGCTACCGTCTCTTTGCCGCTAGCCTTTGGTTCTTGGCGCGTTCCATGTGACGTCTTGTGTGTCATTGCGAAAATGCGCCTCAATGAGTTCTCACGTCGAAAATGCAAATACCTATTCCCCACCGATTGCATTATAGTACGGTCTCGTTTAGTCCGGCTCAATTTTAGGCAACAAGGAAGCAACATGAGTTTTTGCGCAGAAGACATTCGATCGCTCTTTCCTTCATTGAGCATTCCTGCTGATGACGGTTCGATGCCCATATTCCTGGACAATCCCGCCGGCACGCAGGTCCCAAAACAAGTAATGGACGCAGTAACGCAATACTACACGACGATGAATGCGAACTCGGGCGGATCCTTCGCCACGAGCCGCCGCAATGACGAAATGGTCGAGCAGACGCGACAGAAAATGGCCGACTTTCTGAACGCGCCGAGCGCAAAAGAAATCGTCATCGGCCCGAATATGACCACGCTGAATTTTGGCTTGAGCCGAGCGCTTGCTCAGATCTTGTCGCCTGGCGACGAAGTCGTTGTGACGCGGATGGACCATGATGCCAACGTCAGCCCTTGGACCCTGATTGCGCGCGACTATGACTTGCGTGTGAAATGGGTGGATATCGATACTTCAGACTGCACGCTCGACATGGGTTCGCTGGAAGAGGCGCTGTCCGCGAGGACCAAGGTTGTAGCCACGGTGCATGCTTCCAACGCAGTAGGCACTATCAATCCGGTGAAGCAGATCGCCGGCATGGCGAAGGCCGTCGGCGCTTGGCACGTCGTGGATGCCGTACAGAGCGCGCCCCACGTGCCCATTGATGTCCAGGAGATTGGCTGCGATTTTCTTCTCTGCTCATCGTACAAATTCTACGGACCGCATCTCGGCATCATGTGGGGTCGTGAAGGATTGCTCAATTCGCTACCCGCCTATAAAGTGCGCCCGGCAAAAGATACAGCTCCCTATCGATGGGAAAACGGTACGCCGAGCTATGAGACTTGGAATGGACTGCGAGCTTGCTTGGAATACTGGCATACGATCGGCGAGCACTATGGCGATGCCGACTTGCCGCAGTACCGAGGCGCCCGGCTCAATATGAAGCGCGCGCTGCGCGCCGTACAAAATTACGAGCGCGGCTTGGTCGCGGAATTGATTGACGGGCTCCGGGCGATGAACGGAGTGGAGGTGGCCGGTATCGTGGATAACGAACGATACGCCTGGCGCGTACCGACCGTGGCGATGGTCAAATCAGGGAAGACGCCGGACGAGATCGCGGCATTCTTGGCGAAACATCATATCTACGTTTGGAGCGGCGACTATTACGCGCTGGAGATCATGGAGCGCTTAAACCGGCCACAAGGCATGGTGCGTATCGGCATCGGCCAATACAATACATGCGCTGAAATCCACCGCTTGTTGAATCTTGTGGAATCGATCTAGCACGTCTTGACGCGAACCGCGGCTAAGCTAGAATTCCGACGGAATCGAGGTTAGCTTTCCAATGCGGCGAGCTGCTTCATCAAACGGCTCTTCCGCCGCGCGGCGTTGCGCTTGTGAACGACGCCTCGTCTTGCCAGCGTGTCGAGGTCACGAACTGCTTCCCGCGTCGCGTCGCGGGCGTCGCTGACATCGCCACTCTCTATTGCAACGCGCGCCTTCTTGATAAGGGTTCGCGCGCGATTGCGATAAGTGCGGTTGTGTATGCGCCGTTTCTCGTTCTGACGAATCCGTTTTATCGCAGATTTGTGATTTGCCATAGTATCTAGTTGAGAGGAAGCGTCGCTTCCTGCTGCTCCTTTCCGAGCACGTTTCGAGGTGCCTTCACCTCTGATTGCCTAGCGTACGAGCGCGAATCATATCATGTCGCGAATACGCTGTCCAGTGTGCTTCGGCGATCCGCCAGGTGGCAGTTGGGCGATTGTTCGGTAATCAGTGGATCGAAGACATCGCCTATCTGGTAATTGCAGAAGACGTTCACCTGAGGCAGTTGACCGGTCAAGATTGATAATTGCGAGGTAAATGATCGGCATGAGACTCACATTTAGCTGTCTTGCAATTGCAATTGTCTGGTCGTGCTTCCCCTACAATATCAGCGATCGATTTGCGATAATGTCCGCTGGTAATCGATAGCCGGAAATTTCTCGAACAGACTCAGGAAGGTACGAATGATCAGTTGGCGTTGTAACAAGCTGCGCGTATACACGGTGTTGCCAGGGATATGCTTCGTGTTGGGGACCCTCTTGCCGGGTTGTGGCACTTTAGAGGTACCCGTCATGCACGAATCGCCCGCCACACTAGTCGTTGACGTTGTTGACTCCCGGACCGAAGAAGCGCAGCCTACCGCGCCGCCGACCAATACAGCTGTACCGCCGACCATTACTCCCAGTCCAGAACCGACTGAAACGCCGACACCCGTGCCGACCGCAACGCCGGAGCCAACTGCCGTGCCCATGATGTCGCCGATAGATCGCATGGTATCGGTGCGCAATGCGGAAAAAGGCGCCGTCCTATTTGAGACCTTCCAAGATGCAGCCAACTACGCCTGTTCCAATTGCCACTTGCCGACCAGTGAAAAGACCAATATTGGACCTGGTCTGCTGAATATCAAGGACCGTGCCCTCACTCGCGTTGACGGGCAGAGTGCCGCCGAGTACATCTATGAATCCATCATCAAGCCGGCGGCGTTTACGGTCGACGGCTTCGAAGTGGATTTGATGCCGCAGAATTGGGCGGAGATTTATAGCGACCTGGAGATCTTTGATATCGTTGCCTACCTGTTGACTCTCGAAGGCGAGTCAGACATTGATGACCCCGACCCCGAAGAGGCGGACACCGAAGCGGAGTCGGGGTAGGGCAAACCAGTCTATTTTCGAGGTTCTATCTTTCTCGCTAGGAGGTCGTTAGCGCGGCGACTTCGTCTTGAAGCAATTGATCAGCCGCTGACAGCGATTCTCGGACCTTGGCTAGCCATGCCCGATCGTCGGCAAGGAACTGCTTCTGCGCATCGAGAACCGCCGCAGTTGCCCGAGGCGCGGCGCCACCGGGCAAGTCGCGGGCTTCCACGAAAGCGCGCGGGTCTAGCGCACGTTTGAAGATTTCGTTAGGCAATTCCACTTGCAGTCCCAGCGCTTCGTCTGCAAGGTCGCGTAGCATGTCCGCGTTCAGGTCTGCAGGGGCTAAGTCACGCTCCCGAGCATAATTCACGAGTACTGAGACAATGCTGTGGGCTTGCCGAAAGGGCAGGTCACAGTGGCGCACGAGCGTGTCCGCGAGTTCTGTTACCGTGGTAAAGCCGGCGACAGCGCGCTGACGCAGGTGATCGACATTCACGTCAAGGGTGTCGACAACGGCCGCGTAAAGTTGCAAGATTTCTTCCGCTGTTTCCAATGATCCGAACACGAGCGGGAAGATTTCGTCTTCGATGTCCTGCGTGTCACCAAAGGGTATGTTGTGGCATTGCAGCACGATGCCTTGCGCCTGAGCCATCATCCGGCTGATACGCGCGCGCAAATGCTCTAGCACGACCGGATTGCGCTTCTGCGGCATGATCGAACTAATCTGAATGAAGCTGTCGTCGATGCGGATCGCGCCGCTTTCCTGGGTAGCCCAGAAGAGCAAATCCCGGGTGAAACGGGAAAGATTCACGCCGGCAGTTGACAGGGCGCCGGCCACGTCGGTCAGGTTGTCAGAGGCTCCGATGCTATCATAGGTACTGAGCATAATGTCATCGAATCCGAGCAAACGTGCGCTAAGTTGACGATCTACGGGGAAAGCGGTACCCGTCAAGGCGGCTGCGCCTAGCGGACTCTGATTGTTGATCATGAAAGCGAAGCGCAATCGAGCCGAATCCCGCTGCAAGCAAGCGAGAATGCCAGCGACATAATGCGCCATCGTTGTTGGCTGCGCCGGCTGCGTATGTGTATATCCCGGCATCAACGTGTCTAGATGCTTGCGTCCGAATTCAAGCAGGCTATCGCGCAGGCCCAGTAGATCATCAAAGGCGTCTGAAAGCAACGGACGCAGCGCCAGGCGCGTCAGGGCATAGCCGAGATCGTTGCGGCTGCGCGCCAACTGCAGATTGCCGCCGTGCTCCGCGCCAATCAGTTCGATTAGCTTGCCTTCCATGGCGAAGAACAGGTCTTCAACACCTGAACGGTACTTGAGCTCATCGACACCCATCATCTCCACTTGCTCCAAGGCCTTGAGCAGTGCAGTCGCATTGTCGCGCTTGATGATATCGCAACGGCTGAGCATGACGACATGCGCGCGATTGGCTGCCAGCATCGGCCGGAAATAGTACTTCTTTGCGTCCTGATAGAACGGCTTAAGCACATACTTTTCGTAGAGTGGGTGGGGAAAAGCTGAGGACTCGCGCGCCATGACCTAGCCTTTCAAGCCCGTTAGCGCGATCCCTTCAATAATGTAACGCTGAAACAGAATGACGACGATTAGCAGAGGGACCACTGAGAGCGAGGCGCCGGTCATGATCAAATTCCAGGGCGTATCGGACTCTGACGAGAATTGCTGAATACCCACCGGTAGAGTGAACATTTCGCTGCGGGTCGTAGCGATGAGCGGCCAGATGAAAGCATTCCAGTTACCCAGAAAGTTGAAAATGCAGAGCGCTCCGATGGCCGGCAAACTTAGAGGAACTGCCACCCTCCAGTACAAACCGAATTCGCTGACGCCGTCAATGCGTCCGGCATCAAGCAATTCGTCCGGCACCCCCTGCATGAATTGCCGCATGAGGAATATTCCGGCGGCGGTAATCACGCCCGGAAAGGCGATGCCCCAATATGTATCGACCCAGGTGGCGCCGATCGGGGGATTTGAAGACATGATGAACCAGGGGATGAGCAGCATCTCAGTCGGCACCATCAATGATGTTAGAAAGATAATGAAGATCGGCCGCTTGCCCGGAAACTCGTATTTGGCAAAGACGAAACCGGCCAGCGAGTCAAAGAAGGCAACACTCACCGTGCTGATTACCGCCACGATGAAGGAATTCTTGTACCAGAGAGGAAGGTTAGTCTTGTTGATGACCTCGCTATAGTTGTCCATGGTCGGGGCGACCGGAAATATGTTGCGCCGCAGAATTTCCGACTCCGGTTTGAGCGAAGTAGACAGCATCCACATGAAGGGCACGATCATCGTAAAGGCGATCATCGTAAGCAGCAGATAGGAAAAGAATTTGTATTTCCAGTCGCGTCCGGCATTGCCGACTGAGGTGACTTTGCCTTGGTCCTTGAAAATATTCGAGGGAGTGACTGATTCCACCGTGCTTACCTCAGTTGATTCGTCGCGAGGTGACCGAGAGCTGAATAATTGTGACACCTAAGATCATGGCGAAAAGTACCACGGTCAAGGATGAGGCGTATCCCATGTTGAAACTTTGAAATGCCTCGCGATAGACGCGCAGTACGACTGTCGTTGTCGCGTCCAGCGGACCGCCACGTCCCTGTTCCGTCATCGCAACCACCGGCGCAAACATGCGCAGGAAAGATATCGTCTGTAATACCAGCAAATAGACGATGCTCGGATTCAAGAGCGGCATTGTAATATAGCGAAAAGTATGCCAGCGGCTCGCCCCGTCTACCTCAGCCGCTTCGTAATACGTGCGTGAAATCTGCTTGAGACCTGCCAGGAAAATGATCACCGCGAAGCCCATGCCTTGCCAGATCACCAGCGCCAGGACTGAAGGCAGCGCTTGCTGCGGGCTGCGAAGAAATGGTTGCTGTGGCAGGGAGATGAGTTGAAAGACGACATTGAACAAGCCAAAGCGCGGCTGATAAAGCATGCGGAAAACCCAGGCGATGGCAATCGTCGAAGTCACAAATGGCAAGAAAAACAGGATGCGATATAAGGTGCTCATGAAGCGAATTTCGTTAAGCATCAACGCGATTGCCAGCGCCAGGAATAGTTGAATCGGCACGCCGAGCGCTACGTAACTTATGGTGTTGCGGAAGGCAGATTTAGTAACCGACTTCGTCTTGTCCAGTTCCTCAAAGACCTTTACGTAATTGTCCAAGCCGACGAAGGGCTGCTCCACGGACAGCGGATTATAGTCGTGCAGGCTCATTTGAAAGGCGAAGAACGTGGGATAAATGCGAATGTAGGCGAAGAAGACAATCGGGATCGACAGGAAAATATACGCCCAGACTATTTTTTTGCGTGTGAGCGTCCAGCGAAAATCGACGTTGCCTTGCGAGCGCTTTTCTTTTGCTCTTTGCACAGCCTCTCCTGTCGCTTCAAGGTTGCGCTAGAGGTTGCTGGCGCCGTTCTTGGCTTGTACGTAGACGATGTATAGCCAGATAGGCAGGGCGACGATAGCGCCGAGTCCCCCGGTTGCCAGCGTCAGACCACCTAAAAGGGCCGCGAGCGCGGGTCCCACAATAAACATCCACAAACATCCGATCCCGACTTTGTCATTGAGAACATAGGACAGCCCCCAGATTCCGAACAGCCCGGCGATGACACCGACGGCAAACGCAGTCTGATTGCGTGGCTCAAGCGTCTGGCGATTTACGGCAGCTGCCCGGTGACCATGTTCAAACCCCGCTTCGTAAATGTCTTCATTCTTGGATTTCATCATGTCCTCTCGATTAAAGAAATGCTCGCTAATTCAACATAGAACTACGCCAGGCAAGTTTTCACCTGACGCAGTTCTCTCATTACTATTCGGTCTTTGGACTAACGATCAGCCCAGAAGTTGTCGATCAGTTCTTGTTCAGCAGCTGCGGCTTCATCGAGCGCATCGCAGGGGTCCATGCCACCGAGACGGATGTTGTCGAAGGCATCAATCAAGACCTGACGCTGTGCACTTTCATCAATGAAGAAAGTCGCATGCGAGTAGGCCAGACCTGCGGAGAAGGGACCCAGAATCGGATCCGCCAGGATCATCTCGTCACTCGCGGCGGCAAGCTGTGCCGGCAATTCACCGACGTTGTTGACCCAGAGCGTGCCCGCATCCGGCGTGGTGATGAACTGCAGGAATTTTACCGCAGCTTCCAAACGTGCAGGATCGTCATTGGCGCGGCGGGTGACGCCGTGTGTCCAATAGGAACCGAAGGTATGCTGTTCGCCGTTAGGACCAACCGGCAACTCAGTCACGCCATAATTCAGGTCCGGATTGTTTCTGCTGATCGTACCAATACGGAAAGAGCCATCAACATGCAGCGCCGTTTCACCGTTGACAAAGGCATTGGTAGAGCCGTCGAGAATATCGTTGCTTCCGGTTACGTGCTCGGTTTCAAAGGCGGCCAGCCAGCTGAAGGCAGCGCAGCCTTCTTCGCTGTTGTAAGTCACTGTGCGCCCGTCATCGCTGTAGGGCACCCCGCCAAATTGACGGACCAAAACCTCGCGGAACCAGTGATGATCCTGCGCAGACAGCGCCGGCGCATGACCTTGCTGTACGATGTTATAAATGTCACCCGCGTCGCCTTCGTATTTAGTCGTCGCGATAGCAGCTGCTACGAAGTCATCCAGTGTGGCAGGTGGCGACTCCGGATCCAAACCGGCATCAGCGAATATATCCTTGTTCCAGAAAAGCGCCAGCGAACGCACAGCTGTCGGGATCGCCCAATAGCTGCCTTCGAACTTCGCGTTGGCGACCATTGGCGAGAAAGCCTCCAGGATAAATTCCTCGTTGAAGGGATCTTCCGGCAAAGGCACCAGATATCCGGCGTCCACGAAGGCGGGAATCCAGCCATAGAATAGTGTCACGACATCGGGACCGACCCCCGCCGGCGCCGAGGCTGCCAATTCGTCACGGAAATTCGCATAGGGAATATCACTATTGTGCACGACATGGATGCCCGGGTTCTCTGCTTCGAATTGCTCAATCAGCATATTCATCGCGTCCACGCGGGCGCCGAAGTTATACTGCCAGTATTCAATTTCGACCATGTCATCTTGTGCGCCGACAACAGCGCCAAGCGACATTACGATCACCAGAATTGCCAGTACCGCAAGTAGCCTAGATCTATGCATTTCTCATACTCCTCATGTATTTTTTGAGATCATTCGGACATTAAAACTGTAACCTATCTTGCGGCGAATGCCAAATCCGACGCCCTTTGTCACAACTCGATTTTGAAGAGCCGCGCTGCGTTGCCACCAAAAATCAACTGAATATCATCCTCTCGATAATTCAATTCTCGCACATCACGCAACTGGCTTCGCAAGTAGGGTTCGGCGAATCCGCGCGGGAAGTAGCTGGAATCAGTCCCGAAGATAATTCGTTCAGGGCCGATCGTCTCCATATACTTGCGGAAAAGTTTTTTGGTCGACCATTCGCCGTCGACCCACTTAACCCATTGATTCGAGCCCGATGTGTCGATGGAGACATTGCCGCAGGCCCAGCAGAGTTGCAGGGTCTCGCGTATCCAGGCGCAGCCAAAATGCGGCACGACGAAAGTAACTTCGGGGAAGTCCTTGGCGATATTGTGCAGCTTTAGCGGATTGATGTTTTCGTGCCAGGCAACGCCGCCGCCGCTGCCCTGAATGCCGAAGTGAATCAATACGGGAATATCCAGCTCGGCACACATCTCCCAAACCGGGTACGCGGCTTCATCCTCGACCGGCCGATCCAGCGACGGCGCCAGCAACTTGTACGCCTTCATGCCATCTGCGGTCACCGCGCGCTTCAATTCATCCGCCGCGCCGTCGCCGAAGAGATAATTGTGCGCGAAGCCGACAAATATATCCGGGTGACGACGAATGATTTTCGCCAGGTTCTTGTTGCCGCCGCCGGTGACGAATCCCAAAGCGCGCAATCCGTATCTCTCAACCTCTTCCGCCCAGCGATCGGCTAGTTCTTCGTCGGTATAGCTATTACGTTCGGGGGGCTCAAAGCCCCAGGTGGCGCGCCATTGCCGGTTGTATTTCATCGCGAGTTCGCGGGCGACCTTGGCGCGCCTTTCGCCGATACGTTCTGCGTACTCCTGACGGGGATTCGGTCCACCATCTATGAACGAGCCCTGCCGTGTCGGGAAATGCAAATGGAAATCTATTACCTTTAGTCCGTTGTACATGAATTCTGTC
Source organism: Phototrophicaceae bacterium (assembly GCA_965223515.1). GTDB lineage: Bacteria > Chloroflexota > Anaerolineae > Aggregatilineales > Phototrophicaceae > UBA6055. The sequence goes on along the minus strand of CBDCWK010000002.1, from coordinate 1,131,314 downwards.
CTCTATTGCTGACTATTGATTCTTATTCCATTCGACTGATGATAGCGCAGGGAGCGCTGATGACCAAACTCGGGCGCGGCAGAGACGGTGATCATCACGATCCTAAACAGTGGCTCGTCGCCGCTTCGGGAAGCGCTGAATCCTATGTATGTGACAATATCGCTTTCCCATCGATCAGTCTCTACGTTCTCTTCTTAGACGAACCGTCGCCTGCGGTAGCCGAAAAGGTTACTTATTTTGCGCGAGTGTTTTAGCCAACTTCGCCACCGCCGAGAGGCTTTGACTAAATCCAGAAACCGCGACTAATGGTCGCCACTCCACTCGTACATTACCTTATTTGCCTGAGCGGTGTAGCCATTCTCGCTGCGGCCGATTGGCTAGGGTTCCAGAACCATATGTTTTCAAAGAATCCTGTGTCTTTCCCAGCAAAAAGGAATGAAGGCCAGATTCACCGCGCTCCCGCTACAAGCGCTATTGGACGTTGCCGAATTGCTCGCTATACTCGTAGCCATTGAAAGAACGGAAGCGTACAATCTTGAAAGGAATTTTCTTATGCCGAGACCAGTTACTCTATTTACAGGACAGTGGGCGGATCTCCCCTTTGAGACCATCGCCGCCAAAGCCAGCAGCTTCGGCTATGACGGCTTGGAATTGGCTTGCTGGGGCGACCACTTCGAGGTCGACAAAGCCCTTGAAAGCGATGCCTATATTCAGTCGCGCAAGGACGTCCTTGAGCAGCACGGCTTGCAATACTTCTCGATAAGCAATCACCTGGTCGGGCAATGTGTGGCGGAAGCCTTCATCGACGAGCGCCATCGCGCCATCTTGCCCGATCGCCTGTGGGGCGACGGAGACGACGATGGCGTGCGCGACCGCTGCGCCGAAGAGATGAAAAACACGGCGCGCGCCGCAGCAGCCTTTGGCGTCGATGTTGTCAACGGCTTCACGGGCAGCCCGGTATGGCATATGATCTATCGTTTCCCGCCAACATCCGACGAGATGATCGACGCTGGCTATCAAGAATTTGTTGAGCGCTGGACACCTGTGCTGGACGTATTCGCTGAAGAGGGCGTCAAATTTGCCCTGGAGGCGCATCCCAGTGAAATCGCCTATGATATCTACACTGCAGAAAAGACCTTGGAAGCGCTGAATCAGCACCCGTCTTTTGGCTTCAATTTCGATCCCAGCCACTTCATCCACCAACTCTTTGATCCGGTCAAATTCATCGACCGTTTCGCCGACCGCATATTTCATGTCCACATCAAGGACTCGAAAGTGACGCTGGACAACGTCAGCAGCATCCTTGGCTCGCATCTTAACTTCGGCGATTCGCGGCGCGGTTGGGACTTTGTCTCGCCGGGCCACGGAGATCTCGACATCGACTCGATGATCCGAGCCTTGAATCGCGCAGGCTACCAGGGTCCCTTGTCCGTCGAATGGGAAGATAGCGGGATGGATCGCGAATTCGGTGCGACCGAGTCGGCTGAGTGGGTAAAAGCCAGCGACTTCCCATCGTCTGCGCTCGCATTTGACGCCGCATTTGCCGACGAATAAGCTGTACCATTAAATGCAATCAGGAGATGAACGATGGCTGACGAGAAACAAGTAAGCAGCTCATTTACCAGCATGGCGTCAGACGCCAGCGATGTGGAGGCGCCGGAGATTGGCATCGGCATGCTGGGCTACGCCTTCATGGGCAAGGCGCATACCAACGCCTTTAAGAAGATTCCCTATATGATGTACCCGCCTGTAGCGATTCCTCGTCTTGTGGGGATAGCCGGGCGCAGCCAAGCCGCTGTTGCCGCCGCCGCGCAACGCTATGGCTATGAGAATGCTTACACAGATTGGCGCGATCTGCTCGCCAATGATGCAGTGGATCTGCTCGACAATGGCGGCCCCAACGATGCCCATGCCGAGCCTTGTATCGCCGCGGCGCGGGCGGGCAAGCATGTCTTTTGTGAGAAGCCACTGGCGCGCTCCGCAGAAGAATCAAAATCTATGTTGGACGCGGTAGAGAGCGCGGGCATCAAGCACATGGTCGCTTTCAATTATCGCTTTGTACCCGCCGTGCAGCAAGCAAAAAAGCTTATCGAGAGCGGCAAACTGGGGCAGATCTATCACTGGCGCGCGGTCTACTTGCAAGAATGGGGCATGGACCCTTCAATGGAGACCACCTGGCGCTTCCAAAAGGGACCGGCCGGCAGCGGAGCCCTCGGCGATCTCGGCGCTCACATTATCGATTTGGCGCGTTTCCTGGTCGGCGAACCCAAAGCCGTATCCGGCTTGGCGCAGACCTGGATCACCGAGCGGCCGGATGGATCGGGCGGCATGGTCAAGTCCGATGTCGATGACGGCTTCGTGGCACTGCTCGACTTTGAAGGCGGCGCCTTGGGCACGGTCGAGGCGTCACGCTTCGCCCAGGGCCGCAAGAACTTTAATTTCTTCGAGATTAACGCCGAAAATGGTTCGATCCACTTCAATCTGGAACGGCTGAACGAGCTAAACGTGTACTGGAAGGGTGAGAACCCGGATACCACTCAAGGTTTCCACAACGTTCTGGTTTCCGAGGCGCATCATCCTTACTGGGAGAACTGGTGGCCCCACGGACACATGATCGGCTGGGAGCACAGCTTCGTGCACGAATTCCATCACTTCTTCGACGCCATCGTCAACGACAACGATGTCGCGCCATACGGCGCCACTTTTGTCGATGGCTATCGCAATTCGGTCATTTGCGATGCGATATTGGAATCCGCCGCATCTCGCAGGCATGTCGACATTCGCTATTAGTGGCGAATTGAGACCGACTGAGGAAGAGGGGGCGGTCGCCTCCTCTTTTGCGTTCTGCTCATCTCACCTTTTCGTAGCGACTCGCAAAGTCACACCATCGGTGCTCAGATGAATCGCGCCTAGTTCGTCAGTGCGGAACAAGGGCAATCCGCTTAATTGAGCAAGAGTATCCGGATCCGGGTCGCCTCGTCGATTGGCCGTGTCACTCTGTAGCAAGGCAACTTGCGGCTGTGTCATCATCAGGAACTCTTCATTCAGCGCGCGTCTAGTGCCGTGCTGTGGAATCTGCATGACAGCGGCAACCAGCGATATCCCGCTGTCGAGCATTGTCTCCTGCCCGTTGCTACTGATATCGGAAGTAAGCAAGAACGAAACTTCTCCGAAGCTCACTCGCAGCACCATCACCTGGTCGCCCGGCTTGTCGCTTATGGTCGGCTGCGACTGCGGGTGAAGTACCTCTATTGTCACGCCGTCAGCGAAGTCCAGCTTGTAGCCAGCGCGTGCCTCGATAAGCGGTGTATCGGTTTGCTTCAGTCGCTTCATGATCGCGAGAAAGCTTGCACCGGCATTCGCTTGGCCATGATAGAGCGCGGCACCGACCGAATAGCGATCCAGCACCGTATTCAGCGCCGCGATATCCCACTCATCCGGATGCGTAATGGCGAGGATCTCGATCTCGCGATCGTAGAAGGGCAGGCGATCTCCAATGGCGCTTAGCAGTCGCGAGGGCAAACGCCCGCCGTCTACCAGGACTTGGGCGCCGCCCGGGGTTTGCAACAAAACGGCGTTGCTGTGCCCGACATCAAGCAGCCAAACATGCAGCATGCCATCAGGGCGACTCAGCGCCATAGCCCACATAAGCACAAGCAAAGTCACAGACGCCGCACTTGCGGTAAATACGACGGTGTTGCGCCGTACAAATCCTTCCATTCGTTGCCATATAGGCGTGCGAGCGGCGTGAATAATGGCACCTCCGATCAACAGCAAATAAGAGCACTGTATCAACCGCGCGTCCACATTAATAATCGCCTCGGCAATTTCCATTCTTGCGAAAATGCGCACGACTGAAATAGTCCAGGACAGGCAGATCAGGTCTGCCCAGAAAACCAGCATTCCAAGGGCAGGAATGAAGAGGCTAATCACAACAGCCGTCAAACCGAGCAGAAGAACCGCGGATTGAAAGGGCACAATTAAGAGGTTTACTGGCAGCGCTACCAGTGACAGGCGCCCGAAGTAAAGAATGATGAGCGGCAGCGTGGATACTTGAGCCGCCAGCGAAACAATCAGCGGCTCATTCAAAAAGCTATGAAGCGGCGTCGCAATACTTGGAGGAAGGAAGCGGTCAAGGAGCGATTGGAATCTTTGCGACAGCGGATCGGCGAACAAGCCAAGCCCGAGAACGGCAAAGAAGCTGAGCTGGAAGCCGATATCTAGAAGTACGTTGGGGTCTCCAATTGAGAGAATAAGTGTAGCAAATGCCAGCGACGTAGGCACAAAAGTTTTGCGCTTGAGCTGGCTGCCAATTACAAACAAGCTGCTCATGAGCGCGGCTCGCAATATCCCTGGGCTAGCGCCAACGAAGAGCGAATACACTGCGATGACCGCGACTGCGCAAATTGTTGCGCCGGTCTTGTAGCCGGCGAAAAGACTGGAAAAGACACGTAAGACGATTGCGCTTACGATCACCATATTGAGTCCGCTAATGGCGATGACGTGTGACGCTCCGACGCGCGAGAAATCGTCGGCCAGTTGTGGCGAGATGCCGCGTTCATCGCCAAGCAGAATGCCAGTAAGCAAGCCCGCTTGCGGTTCTGGCAGCGCGCTCGCGATCGCCTCTCGCATTATCTGCTTCAATTCCAACAGTAGCGCGAAAACGACGTCGCCTTGTTCCCTGCCGACGACTTCCACACCGGCGTTCCGCATGATCGTGAATACCCCCTGTCTTCCGAGGTAGTCGGCGTATGAGAATGTGTCCCCGGTTGCCGCTGTAGCCAAAGCGCCGGTTGCGCGGACGCGGTCTCCGTATGCGATATCGGCGCTGCGATCGGCTTCGACAAGTACAAGTCCGCTCGTAGATACAGTTCTGCTGTTGACAAACACGGTCTCAGTGTCCAGGCGCAGTTGGATTTGGTCATCGCGAACAACAGGCTCATCAATGACGATTCCGGTCAGGGTGCCGCTATATCCGTTGAAAGCGGCAATTTCGCTTGTGCGCGGGAGAATGGATTGCCGGGCGCCACCGGCAGCGAATATAAGAAGTGTCAGAAGAATCGCGCGAAGGAATCGCCGTCGGTGTGCGAGGGTCACCAGTACCACGCTGGCGATGATTGCGGCGCACCAGATGTGGGCCTCGATACTGGGAAGCGCACGCGAAAGGCTGATACCCAAGACCCAACTGACGGTGATGATAATGAGGCGCATGGGGCGACAAGACGTGAAATTCGATAAAGAACCGGATTATAGCTTACTCTGGCACCGAGACAACATAAACAGACATCGCCTCGGTGATGTCCGTTATGCTGCTGTGTATTGGATGGATTGTTCTAAATGCGGCTGCCTAGCGGCGCCTGAGCCGGTCGGTCAAAGCTGATCGCATCGCCATTGCCGTCATTCTGCGGCGCGTGCACCGGCTGCATCTCGTGCCCGACGTCTATCGCAACTGGCTCTTCGTATTGCATGAGCTTTATGCCATTGCGGATTTCATCAAGCGTCATGGCAAAGCGCTGCTCGAGATGGCTGAGCTGTACCAGTACGTATTCGTCGGCTTCCTGCGTGATCTTCTGCGCTTCAATCTTGGCCTGTTCCATCACGAACTCGGCGCGCACCTTCGCTTGCTTGACCATTTCCTGATCGTCGATCAAGTCTTCGCTGTGCTGCCGAGCTTGCTGCACGATGCGCGCAGCTTCCTCATTAGCTTCCGCCAAGACGCGATCGCGCTGTTGAATCGTGCGCGCTGCCTTCTCGATCTCTTCCGGTACTGAAATCCGCATCTGATCGATTATTTCCAAGGCGCGCTCTTCATCCACCATCGTAAACTTCGTGCCGAAGAGGTGCCGCCCTTCGTCTACCAAGTCTTCCAACCGATCAACCAAGTGTTGAATATCCATAGCTTCCTTCCTCGTGTGAAACAGTGCCAAACCTTACGAAGTTACTTACTAAACTTTTTCTGCAATGCTTTCGAAATAACCGGCGGTACCATCGTGCTGACGTCGCCGCCAAGTTCCGCAATTTCTCGAATCGTACTTGAACTTATATGCATGTATTGCTCATCGGATAAAATCATGATCGTTTCCAATTGCGGCGCGAGCTTCTTGTTAGCCATTCCCATGCGAAACTCGAACTCGAAATCGCCAAATACTCGTAAGCCTCGAACTAATACGATTGCACCGACTGATTGTGCATATTGTACTGTAAGAACGTTATATTTCGCAACTGATATAGATGAGTATTTCTTAAAAATTTCAGTAGCCAATTCCACACGCTCATCGACATCAAAAAGTATCCGCTTTTTGTTTGGATTGGCATATATGCCGACGACCAGCGTTTCAAAGAATCGAGACGCGCGTACTGCGACATCGATATGTCCATAATGAATCGGGTCAAGTGATGCCGGATACAGCGCAATTCCTCGTCCTGACATTGAGTTTCTCCCGCGCTATCAGCGCATTGTAGTAGCACTCAGGAATTAACGCCAACCGATACGCAAGCAGATTTGTAATTGAAACCAAATGAGAATCTGATTGCAAAATCATAGAGCAATGGTTGGCAACGTTGGGCCAACGAACTCGACGAGCTTCCATACCCGCGCTGTGTATATTGAATTGCAGTTTTCTGGGTGACCGCATTGCGGATATTTAGCTTGGGCCTACGCTCTTAGCTAATGTCTGCGCCGTTAGGGTATCGCTGGTTAACGAACGCGGCCAGTAGCTGATGCTCAGGCAGCCTGAGATCTGGGTCTTCTTCGACAAGGGTACGTGCTTCTTGTAGCGCCTCACCAATCAAGTCGGCGAAAGACGGGTCCAACAGGTCGATGCTATGATGCCCGCTCTGCCTCTTGCCCAGCAGTTCGCCCGTTCCGCGAAGCTTCCAATCCCGGTCCGCCAACTCAAAGCCATCAGTCGATTCTTCCATAGCTGAAAGACGTTGCTCGGCAACACTCAGGCTTGCTGCGCCAAGCTCTCCCGCTTGAAAAGCGCGAATTCGGTCGATATCAATCTCGGATGAACTATCCGGGATCAAGAAGCAGTGCGATTGGTGTTCGCCGCGCCCGACCCTGCCCCGGAATTGATGAAGTTGCGCCAGGCCAAAGCGGTTGGCGCCGTCAATAACAATGACACTGGCGTTGGGCACGTCAACCCCAACTTCTGCGACTGATGTTGTCACCATGACCTCGTACTTGTGCGCGGCGAAGTCGGCCATCAATTCGTCCTTTTCGGCAGCGCTCATTCGCCCGTGCAATAAGCACACGCGGAAGCGAAAGTAGACTTGACTCAGCTGCTCGTAAGCCTCCATTGCCGAAGCAGTCTCCACCGACTCTGACTTTTCCACCAGAGGATGTACGAAGAAGGCTTGCCGACCTTGCTCGAGCTGGTTGACAATGAATCCATTCAGGCGTTCGCGCGCGGCCGGATCAATTATCCTGGTCTCAATCTCGCGACGGCCAACCGGTTTATCAGCAATGACCGAGAGATCTAGGTCGGCATAGTAGGTGAGTGCCAGGGTGCGCGGGAAGGGGGTCGCGGTCATTACCAGCAGGTGTGGATTCCCGCCCTTGTTACGGAGTTTCGACCTCTGGGCAACTCCGAAGCGCTGCTGCTCGTCGATGATAGCAAGAGCGAGATCCTTGAATTCGACTCCCTGTTGGATCAAGGCGTGGGTGCCGACAACGATGTCGATTGAGCCATCAGCAATACCGCGGTAAATCGACTCACGCTCGGAGGCAGTCAAGGCGCTTGTCAAATGCGCGACAACTGGCTTGTCGGCGCCCTTCATCTTGGCAATCGTCGCGCTAACAACACGGAAGTGCTGTTCCGCCAGAACGCCAGTAGGCGCCATTAGCGCCGCCTGCTTACCGTTAGACAGGACCATTGCTATCGCAACAATGGCAACGGCGGTCTTGCCGGAACCGACATCGCCCTGCAGCAAGCGATTCATCGGAATTGTCCGGGAGAAGTCTTGGAGGATTTCATCGATGGCGCGCATCTGCCCAGCCGTCAATGTGAAGGGGAACACTTGGTCGATGAATTCGGTTACGAAGGTTCTGTCGACTTCTAAATGCGGTCCCGGCTCAGATTGCCATTCGCGGCGTTTGCCCAGAAGCGCTAACTGCAGCATCAGCAGATGGTCGAAAGCCAGGCGGCGTTTTGCAAGGCTAAGGTGGTCATCGCCATCGGGAAAGTGTGCCTGCTTGATCGCCCAGCCCAGGTCTGCCAGGTCGCCGCGCTCGAGCACAGCTAGCGGAATCGGATCGGGTATTTGGTCTCCCCATTCATCGGTCAATGCTTTCATCGTTCGGCGAAACAGGTGCGCAGGCAGCCCTTTTGTCAAGCGATAAACGGGCACGATGCCAATGCTGCGCAGGTTATCAAGGTCCAGCTCTTCCCACTCGGGGTTTGCCATGCCGCGGGAGTCGCCGACTTTGCCGCGCAATAGCAAGTGCGTACGGGGTCTGAGCTTCGCCGACAAGAAAGGTTGGCTGAAGAAACGGACGGACATCGTCGCTGATTCATCCGAGACGACGACGACCACATCCTTGCGGCCGCCACCGCCCACCACAGACCGCACCCTCTCGACGGTGGCAATAACATTTGCCTTTTCACCAATAGCCAGGTCTTTGATACAGGTCAACCGGGTAAAGTCGATATAGTCTCTCGGGAAGCTATAGAGCAAGTCTCGGATCGTGCCTAGATTCAACTGCTGAAGCATTTCCGCGTATTTGTTACCGATTCCTTTTACGTCAATTGTTGGCGCATCCAGCTGGCGATAAAGAGCGAGTTGCGCTTCTATGCTTTGTTCAGCACGCGGCTGCCGCGGCGGACGGTTCAAGCCGGGCATAGTCGGTATATCCAGTCTATTGTGACTGGGACCTCCGGTGAAATCTTCATCATAAGAGGCGCTGTCATAAGCATGAAAGCGTTTCTGCTGCCCCGTTCGTGGCGGCCGCGCTTGCCGCCTGTCAACATGTTCGCGCTGAGCTCGACTCTTGCTGCGCTGAGGCGAACGGTCACCCTGCGATTTTAATTTTTCTTCCCACTCGGCAAGCCGCTGCGTATACGCCTGCGGAGCCTTCTGCCTGTCAGTTACTCGATCCAGCAAGTAATTGAGCTTGTCGATGCGCTCGGTCTCAGCCTCGATCTTCTCGTATTCCTTCAATGAGTCTACGATCTCGTCGATCAAGATATGATGGCGGGCACGGCGCGCTTGTTCTCGCGCTTGCGGCTGCCAGGTCAAGACGTAGGCGCTCAAACCGCCGACGACTGCGGTATTCTTCCCGCCTTGATCACGTTCCAGCTTGAGGATTTTGACCATGGTTTCCAATGCTGATGGCATGGATTATTGCCTCCAGTTGCTGTTCAATGTCGCCACTCCGATAGAACCTGGCCCACTGTGAGTGCCCAGCGTCGGCGTTGTTTCGATGACTAGTGTATCAGACGGTGCAATATCTCGGATGGACTGCAAGAAGCTCTCCGCGCCTGAGCGATTGGCGACGTGCAGTACAGCGAGCCGTTCCAGCGGCGCTTCTTTCCGCGTCAGATCCCGCAGCCGCTGCTCAGCACGTGACCAGGTACGCAGCCTTCCGATCGATTTTATCTCGCCGTCCCCCACGCTTATTGCAGGCTGTATCTTGAGCAGACCACCCAGGCTCGCCACCAGGGTATTCACCCGCCCGCTACGACGTAGATACTCCATCGTCTTGATGATTGCGTACACTTTGCTATGGCAACGCACTTTCTCGATTGTATCCAGAATCACGCGCAACTCGGCACCTTGATTGGCAAGCTCCGCGGCCGCCCATACTTGCATGCCAATGCCGAATGTCAACTGCAAGCTGTCAACTAGGGTAATCTTGTCTTTGGCGACTGAATCTGCGCCAAGGCGCATTGCATTAAGCATGCCGCTCAATTTCTCCGGAACATGAATGGAGACGATATGGTCAGCGCCATCGTCTAGCATCGCACGGTAAAACTCCGCCGCATCGCCCGGTGACGGCGCCGCGGTCGTTGGCTGCGATTTCATCGCCGGCAGCTCGCGATAGTATCGCTCTCGGTCCAGCGAGATACCATCATCGGCGATGCTCTCTCCGCCCACATTTACATAAGTTGGGATGATCCGCACATTTAGCCTTGAGACCAGATCAGCAGGCAAGTCGCATACGCTGTCCGCGGCAATGCGAATACGACTAGAAGTCATCATCCAGATCGTCGCTCTCTTTTTCCAGTACCGCGACGCCGGTCGCCTCTGTTCCCAGATACGATGCCATAGTCGCGCTGTACATCGTGAAGGGAAAATGTTGACCGGGAAACTCCAGCGCCAAGCGGTCTTGCATTACCCTGGTATCTTCACTGATATGTTGCTTGTCTTGCAACACGACGGCGTCCTCCAGCTCGGTGAATTCCACCAAGAATTCAACCAAGCGCTCGATGACCTCGCTACGAGTGCGTACCTTTTCGATGACAATAATCTTGCCGTCTTCTAGACTTACGAAAGGCTTGATATTCAGCTGCGTGCTCAAAATGGCGTGTGAAGGCTTCATGAATTCGTTGGCGCGCAGGAAACTTACGTTGTCGATACAATAAACCGAATAGATTCTGTTGACCGCCTGCCTCACCGTTTGAATCACATCCTCGACGCTATCCTGCTCTTGCGCGGCGCGCGCCGCAACCCGGATCAACATGCCTTGCCCAGCGCACAAACTCTGCGAATCCACGACCGCTATTTCACAACTACCGTTGACCTGTTGCGCGGCAAGCCGTCCGTTCTGCCAACTTTCCGAAAGCTCGCGCGAGGGATGAACGGAAATCACCGCATCGTAGAAATGAGACAATCGTGCAAATAATTCAGCATAGTCGTTCTCCGAAGGTGGAATGACTCTTGGCGGGCCGTCAAGTTGGGAAATCAAGCGGAAAGCTTCAGCGGTGTCGATATCGATATCTTCCTGATACTGCTTTCCCGCAATCTCGATGACATTTGGAATGATGGTTACAGGAGAATGCCGCACAAGGCGCGGGTTAGAAAAGCGAGCTCCGCTGTCAGTTACAATATGAATTCTTGGCATTATTCAACGCTTACCATGAGTGGATATAAGGCTTGGCCACCATAGATCGCCTCATATTCTAGTCCCTCAAATGTTATTAATAAACGCTCAATCAATTTGTCTACATCTACTCTTGAGATCTCGGCGCCATAGTAGAGCGTCGCTAGTTCTTTGTTGCCTATTCCTATCTTCGTGAATGCTTCAATCAGGGTGCTTGCGATATTTGATGACGCAATGCGGATTTCGCCATCGATAAGAGCAATGTAGTCATTTTGGCGGATTTCCAGTCCTTGTATCTGCGTCGAGCGGGTGGCGCGCGTGATTTCAATTGAGCAGGTCGCGTTACTCGCTTTTTGCATTGCCAATATCATAGAGCCCAAATCAGCTGCCTTGTCTCTAGAATCGCCGCAAGCAATCATGGCGCTGAAGCCTTCCAACATTGTCCGCGTCTCTATCACCGTGACTTGCTTGTCCACGGCAAGCTTCGCCGCTTGCTGTGCCGCCAGCACTATATTGCGATTGTTCGGCAATATGATGATTTTTTCCGCACGAATCTGATCGATAGCGGCAACAAAATCTTCTGTCGCCGGGTTCTTGCCCGCACCCCCTTCAATCACTAACGCGCAATCCAAATCGCGAAAAACCGCCTGCATGCCATCGCCTTCAGCCACAGAAATGACCGATACTTCTGGAAACGCAGCAGCGCTCTGCCGTAACTCGCGGTTGGCGAAATCTCTGGCTTGCAGCTGCATATTCTCGACCACAATGTCGTCGAGCGCGGCGCCAGTTTTCACTGCATAGCCCAATGGCAGCGCAGGATTCTCAACGTGGATATGCACTTTGATTCTGGATTCATCGCCCGCTACGATTACCGACCAACCGAGCTGCTCTATACCTCGCCGCACCGCATTGACGTCCATATTGTCGCCTAGCATGAGAAACTGTACATCATAGCCGTACGATTCAGTTGGCATATTCAGGTCAACTGAATGTCTTGTCTCTCCAGCGACGGGCAGCTCCATGTCGAGCCGAGCGCCGCAAAGCTGCTGCTGAACACCTTGCAGAAAACACAGCAATCCCATGCCGCCTGCATCGACAACGCCAGCATCGCGCAGAAGTGGCAATAGATTAGGCGTGTTATCAAGCGAGATTCTCGCGGCAGATACTATAGACGTGAACATCTCGTCGAGCGACGCTGCGCTTTGCAGCTGCTCTGTCGACTCCCGCGCTACGGTAAGCAGCGTGCCCTCGACCGGCTCCGAGACTGAGGCATATGCTCGTTCCACCGCTGACTGACAGGCGTTCAAAAGCAACTCTGTCGTCATCGTCTTTTCATGCTCAAGTCCCTCGGCGAATCCGGTTAGCAATTGCGAGAAGATCGTGCCGCTGTTGCCGCGCGCGCCCATCAATGCGCCAAAAGCAAAGCGCTCGGCCACGAGGTAAACTTCGTCGTCCTCTAGCGCCGCAATCTCCTGCCAGGCTCGCTTTAGCGTATGGTAGAGATTGATGCCGGTGTCTCCATCTGGCACCGGAAAGACATTGAGCTCGTTGATGAGGGCGACATTCTCTGATACGCGTGCTACGCCGGCGCCGAGCAAAGCTTTAAGCGCCATTCCATCAATAGTTTGCTTCGCCATCTAAAGCCTTCAAAGATTAGGATTCCCGGCTGCGCGCAATTCGGCGATTCCAGCGCTGATGCCATTCTCGTTTTGAAAAACGCAAGTGCCGGCGACAGCCACGTTTGCGCCCGCAGCCATCGCCTCTCCGATCGTAGCGTTGTTGATTCCGCCATCGACCTCAATATCGATATGGTGGTCGTGCTCATCCGCCATCGTACGCAAGCTGCGAATCTTTGAATTGATGCCGCTGATATATCGCTGCCCGCCGAAGCCGGGGTTAACCGTCATAACGTTGACCATGCTAACCATATCGAGAATCTCAACGATCGCTCCAGCTGACGTGTGCGGGTTGAGCGCGACGCCCGCTTGACAACCGGCGCCGTCGATTTGCCCGAGTACGCGATGCAAATGCCGGCACGCTTCTACATGTACGCTGATTATATCTGCGCCACTGTCGGCGAAACGCTGCACAAAGTCCTCCGGCTCAACGATCATCAGGTGTACATCGAGGGGAATCTTCGCGACTCTCGCCACGGCTTCGACGACCAAGGGACCCATCGTGATATTCGGGACAAAGCGCCCGTCCATGATATCGATGTGTATCAGATCTGCGCCGGCGTCCTGCGCTTCTATGACTTGCTCGCCAAGACGGCTGAAGTCCGCCGCCAGTATAGATGGCGCAATTTTTATGGCGTTGTTGCTCATTAATGCGCTCAAACTTGTGAGTGATCCGCGACTACGATCTTACTGTTTATCAGCGGTGATCGCAACAGGTCGTCGACTCAAGGTGGTAGCAGAGGACTGGCGCGATCATGGCGCTTCAACCGATTTGATCAGCGCCGATTACCGCCGTCTTCAATTGCCCGCAGCCGGCGTCAATGTCGATGCCACGCCGTACTCGAACGGTTGCGCGGACGCCATACTGTCGCAAGATTTCGACGAATCGCTCAAGATTCCCTGAACCCGCCGGCCTTCCCGCGAATCCTCCGGTCGGATTTAACGGGATGATGTTTACGTGGCATAGCAGCCCCGCCAGCAGATCTCCCAGACGCCGCGCTTCTTCTTCGGTGTCGTTCTCGCCCGCGATTGCAGCCCATTCAAATGTAATCCGCCGCTTCGTCTGTTTCACATAGTAGCGGCAGGCGTCCAAAAGTTCGTCGATTTGCCAGCGTCTATTGACGGGCAGCAGTGCCGAGCGCTCAATGTCATCCGACTTGTGCAGACTAACTGCCAGCTTCACTTGCAGCCCCTCATCGGCGAAGCGTCGGATCTGCGGCACTAAACCAACCGTGCTGATGGTAATATGTCGGGCGCCGATGCCCAAGCGGCTCATAAGCTGCTCGATTGCCGCCAGCGAAGCATCGTAGTTGTGGAAGGGCTCGCCCATGCCCATGAAGACCACATTACTCAGGCGCTCTCCGTGTACGGCCAGATCACGCGCGAATATCATCGCCTGCTCGAAAATCTCGGCAGCGCTCAGATGGCGTCCGAAGCCCATCTGCCCGGTCGCGCAGAAGACGCATCCCATCGCGCAGCCTGCTTGAGACGAAATACACGCCGTCTTGCGATTGTCATCGTAGGGCATCAATACCGATTCGATTAACTGGCCATCGCTCAAGCGATAGAGTCGCTTTTCCGTGCCATCTCGGCTAATCTGTTGCGCCGCTAGATCCAGGCTGCCGAGCGTAGCGTGGGCGCCTAACTGGCTGATCGTCGAGCGTGGCAGGTTGGTCATCGCGGCAAAACCGTCCACACGCCGATTATACATCCAGTCCCAGATCTGCCGCGCGCGAAAGGGCGTCTCGCCAAGACCGCAGACAAACTCAACCAGTTCCGTGCTACTCAAATCATACAGATTGACCATTTGTCCGTGATCCCCGCTATGCAAAATTCAAATCGCGGCGAGTCGCCAGAGCAGAAAAGGAAAAAAGTTGTAGGCAGCATGCGCGATAATAGCCGTGCTCGTACTTCTGCGTAATCTCAGCCAACCGAAACCCAGTGAAACGACAAAGAGGATCGGCGCAGCTGGCGTGAAGGCATACTGTACATGGATCACCACGAAATACATCGACGTGATTACGATTCCGAATACTGGCTGCAGTACGCCCCGAAACAAGGTTTCCTCGCTTACGCCCGTGAATAGCGCTAACAGCAATCCCGCTAGCAGCGAACCATTGAAGCTATTGAAAATAAGGCGTGAGCTGCCCGTTTGCGCCTCGAAAACGTCGGCCGAAACCGACTGCGCCCATATGACAGTTGCGGCTTGCGCCATAGCGAAGAGTCCGATCGCGGTCAACAAGCCTGCCAGCCAATCGCGCCGATCGGGAATACGCAGGGCCAGCCGCTGCATCACGGCAGTCAGATCCCGGCGCGTTCCCCAACCAACGCCCAACAGTGCTACTATGCTGCTGAGCGAAGCAGAGATTGCCAGTTGCGGCAGGGCGCTATACTCATCGCTGGTGTACGTACCTGCGCCGCTGGAAACCTCGCTCAAAGCCAGCCGCACGACGATAATAGCTACGTGCAAAATCATAAGCAGGGCGGCGACGCGGTGAACCGGTTTGCGCGAATCAAAGCTGACACGCTCTACGACGCTCAATCGCTTGCATAGCGCGCCGACAATATTCCAAAGCGCGCCAAATCGTTTGTGCCCCAGCGTGCTCGACGCGGTCCAGGGACGCTGGTTGCGGCTGCGCTCTTCGAGATTCGCCAATGTTATCACCAGGCTGATTGCCGCCGCTGCTGCCAATTGGAGGATCACTCGTCGGTTTCTCGTGCCATAGCACTTGCAGTATAGTTGAGAAGGTGAGGCCGCTCAACGCCGCGTCCCGTCAGGCAAAGAATGATTGACAGCGCGTCGCCCTTATGTTAGCATGACCGTCGCCACGTCACGGCTCAATGGAGCGTTGGAGAGGTGGCCGAGTGGTTTAAGGCGATGGTCTTGAAAACCATTGTACGGTCCTCCGTACCGCAGGTTCGAATCCTGTCCTCTCCGCCTTAAACACATTAACAAATGCATTACTGTAATGGAGAGGTGCCAGAGTGGTTGATCGGGGCCGCCTGCTAAGCGGTTGTACCTGCAAGGGTACCGCAGGTTCGAATCCTGTCCTCTCCGCCTCGCTTACATGTACTTCACTCCCGTTGTTCTTTTCATGCCAATGCAAATGTCGTCGTATCGCGCGCTTTCTCTACGTAACACTGTCGTAATATGCCGACATGGGACTCTTACCTGTATAATCGGGAAGCAGAACAATTTCTGAGCCAGCTCACTGGAGGCTGAACAATGAAAGTCGAGATAAACCGACGCCGGTTCCTGATATTCTGGTTCATCGCCGGAGCGTTGGTTTTGCCAATGTCGGCCGCGCTTTCTACGCTTGGCATCGCGGCATTTTATGACGTGATTTATCGCGTAAGCGGCGTTTCGGGCTATGGCATTTTGTCCGACTTCAACCTGTTGGCTGCGGCGTTTTTTGGGCTAGTCAGCGGGCTTTATATTGGAATCTTTCAGAGTATCATCGTCAGGCGCGCGCTTGGACTAAGGATGGCTGGCTGGTGGAAAGTCTCGGCATTTGGTGGACTGCTGGCCGGGGTGATCACATGGACAATTGCAGAGCCTAACACACTGCCTGAGCTAGCGCGATCATTGGGCGTTCCATGGTTTGCCCTGGATTTCTCCGTTATCGCGCTGGACGCGCTGGTATTCCTCACAGTGTTATCAAGCATCCAAGCCTCAGTTCTCCGAAAATATAGCAGCGGCATTTGGCGCTGGATTGCCGCTCACCTCGGGGCGATTGCCCTAGTAATTGTGTTTCTGGTTGTTGCATTTGCATCGCAAGGCAGACCATATGCCGACTTGGCTTTGGTATTCCTTAGTTTGTCCCCGGTTACCGCAGCGATCACAGGTGTCGCCATGTATCGCATGCTCTTGCCAAGTTTGCGCCGCGACAAGGTCAAGCGCGACGACGGCGATAAGCAGCCGGTGCAGCCCTCAGTTTGGGACGACGCCATATAGCATGTGCGAGCTCTTCTCGCCATGATCGTTCTCGGCTTGATGTCTGGCACGTCGGCCGACGGCGTTGATGTCGCCATCTGCGACATCCGGGGTACGCCGAGCAACATGTCCGCGGACCTGCTCCACGGCGCGACAATTGAATATGACACGGCGATGAGGCGGCGTATTTTGGCTTGCTGCGATCCGTCCGAAAGCTCGGTAGTCCGTATTGCGTCGCTGCATGTTGATCTGGCTGAGGTCTTTGCCGCCTGCACTCTTGAGCTGATACATGATGCCGGCATGACGCCGCAGCAGATTGATCTTGTCGGCTCGCACGGACAGACACTTTGGCACAATGTCTTGCCTAACGGAAGAGTCAGCGTCTCGTTTCAAGTGGTCGAGTCAGCCGTCATCGCCGAGCGAACCGGTATAACCACCATCAGCAATTTTCGCGCGCGCGATATTGCGGCGGACGGTCAAGGCGCTCCACTGACAAGTTACGTCGACTGGCTGCTGCTGCGGCATCCACAGCACTGGCGGGCGGTTCAGAATATCGGCGGCATGGGCAATGTGACTTTCTTGCCGCCGCTCGATTGCGAAAGCGCTGAGCCAATTGCCTTTGATACCGGCCCGGGAAACGCCCTTCTTGATATCGCAGTGGCTCAGCTCACGGACGGAGCCCTCAACTACGATCGCGATGGCGAATTGGCGCAGCAGGGGCGGGTGAACGAAGAATGGCTGGACGAATTGTTGCAGCACCCCTATTACGCTCGCGATTATCCCAAGACCACGGGACGCGAAGTATTCGGCACGGAGGCAGCGCTGGAATTGGTCGCCAAGGCTAAAAGGCGCGGCTTGCAGGAAGGCGAGATCATCGCCACCTTGACCGCGCTGACCGCTACCAATATAGCCGATGCCTACAAACGCTTTGCGCCGGCGCCCATCAGCGAAGTCATCCTGGGCGGTGGCGGACGGCACAACCCGGTAATCGTAGGAATGCTGCGACAGTTGCTGGCACCCGCTACCGTCATGACACACGAAGACATCGGCATGGATAGCGATTTCAAGGAGGCGCTTGTCTTTGCCGTCCTCGCGTACGAGACTTGGCATGGCCGGCCGGCGACCATGCCCGCCTTCACCGGCGCGCAGCACTCAACCGTTCTCGGGCAAATCACCCCCGGCTGCAACTTCGCCAAGCTCCTGCGACGGACGTGGCTCTAGAAAGTCGGTTCGCTTCGTAAGACACTCAGCCCACGACCGTGTCATGATATGCTTGAACAAAGGATCAGCGTCGCTGCCCGATCACACAGGACGACTCATTTGAAAGAGTTACTTGGAAGAACGCGCCAGTTTCTGCTTGCTTGGTGGTCAGCGCGCATCGCCGCCACACGCGCGTTTCCCTCTATTTTGATCACTGCCTTTCCCAACTTCGGCAGAGACAGTTCGAGGCATTCATCAACGCTGGCCTT
Source organism: Phototrophicaceae bacterium (assembly GCA_965223515.1). GTDB lineage: Bacteria > Chloroflexota > Anaerolineae > Aggregatilineales > Phototrophicaceae > UBA6055. The sequence goes on along the minus strand of CBDCWK010000002.1, from coordinate 1,113,191 downwards.
TTGCCCTGTATTCTATATTCCCACTGATGTTGCTTTTGGCAGTATTGATCGGTGGCATGCTCGAACCGGCTGCCGTACAAGAACAGATCGCCAACGGTTTGCGCGTCTTCTTGCCGGAAGATGAAGCGACAGTTGGATTTGTTCGCGAAGTTTTGGGCGAGTCGCTGGAACAATCTAATTCCTTTGGCATTGTTGCCATTATGACGATAGTCTGGTCCTCGCTCAGCCTCTTTTCCAATCTCACCGCTTCACTTGATGAGCTATTCCGCGTTCCAAACGGACGCAATATCTGGAAGCTGCGACTATAGGCGATCGGCATCAGCCTGGCGCTTGTGATCCTGCTGCTAGCCTCGTTCCTCACCTCCGGCGTGCTTCGTCTGCTGTCGTTACTGCTGCTCGACCAACCGAGCCTTTGGTTAAGCATCGGTATCCGATTCTTGCCATTGGGCTTGGATGTCGTCATTTTCTGTCTGCTCTTTCGTTTCGTACTGGCGCGCTACGTGCATTGGGATGCGGTACTTCCAGCTGCAATGATTGGCGCCGTCGGCTGGGAACTGGCAAAGAGCGGCTTCGGATTTTATCTGACCAATGTAGTGGGATTTCAGTTCATCTATGGCGGAATCGCGACCGTGATCGTGTTCTTATTTTGGGCATACCTTATCGCCGCCATCTTTCTATTCAGCGCCGAGCTGTGCGCGCGCATAAATGAGTGGATCATCTTCCAGCAGGTACAGGAGTCGGAACCGCACCCGTCGGTCAGCATCGCCATTCATAACGGGCAAATACGAGTGCGCTTGCCGGACCAAGCCGGCGCCGCCGAATCCGATGTTCGCACCTCGGAGGGGAATCGCTAGCCTTCGCCCATCACCTAGCCGATCCGCTTTAGCTTTCCAGTTCGTTTGGCGTAGTTCTCGGCAGCCTTGAAGGCGCGCAGCCCCACAGGCAAGGTCACCACCCCCATAAACAGCAGTGGCATAATATATTGCAGCAGGTCAGCAATAACGACGCCGTCGAGAATGGCGGCGCGGGTTCCATCCAGCACGTAGGTAACGGGCGAGAACTTGGCGATGGCTTCCATCCAGTCGGGCAAGACGCTGATTCGGATAGTAGACGCCGGAAATCAGAAGAAAAGACGATTGCACGACATTTGTCATTTGCGCGCCTCGCTCGGGGTATAGCAGAGGCAATATGCTCGCCACGATCCCGATCGCAATTAAGGACAAGCTTCCACCCAGGATGACCGCCGCGGCGCCCAGCAGATTGGCCTTGGAGAGATCAAGCTCAAAGAATAGCGCCATAGTTATGCCGATCAGCAAGGTCGTGATCAGGCTGTATATCAGCGAATAGGCAGTTTGGCCAACCAGATGCACCCAGCGCTGCACCGGCGCCATGAGCGTATACTCGATTGTGCCTTCCCAGCGCTCCCAGGCAATGACCTCGCTGGTTAGCATGAAGATGTTGGATAGGTAGCGCCATACCAGCGTGCCGATAATGAGATACATCGTCAGGTATTTCACATCAAAGCCGGGCGCGCTGCCGGTCAGTGCTTCAGCGCCTTGGGCGATAAATACGACCGACAAACCGCTGGTCAGCGAGTAGAAGAACCACACCACCTCCCAACCCCAATACCGTCGCGTTAGGTGCCAGTTGCGCGCTAGAAAGGCGTATGATTGCAAGACTTCAAGGCGCAGTGTACTCATGCCCCGCCGCACAATGTTTTGCATGGTCGCTCTCCTTTTCCCGACGCTGATTGCTTTTGTCAGCAGCCCGCCAGATATTCTGCGAGATTTCAGAAAATCAATACCCTGAGGCCGAGCGTCAGTCGGGCGACTTCGATGTTTCTTCCTGGTCCGGATCCGTCAGCTTTTCACCGGTAAGGTGAATGAAAACGTCTTCAAGGGTTGGGAGCTCGCCGTTGTCAGATATGCTGCGCTTCAGGTGGTCCGGAGTTCCCGTGGCAACGAGCTGGCCGTTGTGGATCACGGCAACGCGGTCACACAATATATCGGCCTCTTCCATATCGTGAGTGGTAATCAAGATTGTGGCATCGTGCGAATCTCGCAATTCTTCTATGAAGGCGTGAACATCTCGCTTCGATCGTGGATCCAGTCCTGTCGTCGGCTCGTCGAGCAGCAAGAGAATTGGCGATGTCAGGAATGCGCGGGCGATCGCCACCTTCTGCTGCATACCGCGACTCATTTCTTCCATCGGCTCGGTGTAGGAAGAGCGCTTCAATCCAAGCCGTCCCATGATTTCGTAGGCCTTCACCGTCGCTTCGGCTCCGGTTACGCCGTAGAGTCGCGCGCCATAAAGTAGATTCTCCATCGGGCTGAGTTTCTTGAAAAACGCAACGTCTACAGAAACGCGGCTGATCAAGCGCTTGACTGCCATTTCATCCGTTTCCACGTTAAGGCCGAAGACCAGGGCGCTTCCTTTGTCCGCTCTCAAAAGCGTAGATATCAGCCGAATTAGCGTTGACTTGCCCGATCCGTTGGGTCCAAGGACACCAAATATTTCGCCACGCTCAATCGAGAAGCTGACATGATCAACCGCCACTACGGGTTGTTTTCCGCCCGGTTTGACTATCGGCACTTTACCGGGCTCCGGCAAGTCTGCCGTTGCGCCTAGCATGCGCTTCCAAAGCGGTGGCATCGGTAAATGGAAATATTTGGTAATGGCGTTTACGACAAGCGCCTGCCGCTCATTTCGCGACTGCTTCGCCAGCATGGGCTTCTCCCGATTTCCGGGCTTCAGAAGTATCCTGCAGCTTGCATAGGTTGCAGGACACTGCATTGTAAACTTCCTTGATCAAGGCGCAAAGGATTAACGCCATGCAACGCAGTGCCAGGAAAGGGAAAAAGCGAGAAAGTCGCGGACGGGCGACCGCAGATGATGCCGCATTCTACGTGGATAAATCAAACCTTGTACGCTACACTTGCGCCAGATTAGGACTGCGGCTTGGAACCAAGGCATGAGCGATTCCACATCGATGGGCAGTTATCCCTTTGACCTAGATGACTTCGATCCCGATGTTGACATGATCTCATCGGAGATCGTCAAGCCGGAGCAGAATGCGGCAGATCGTTCCGTTGCCCGGCGAGCCAGTCTTCAAATACTCTACGAAGTGGATACCACCGACCATCCGCTTGCAGCCACGCTTGAGGCACACCTGACAGAACGCCCGGAAGCCTACGCCGTTCGGCAAATTATCCGCCGCTTTGTCAAAGGCGTAACCGCGAATCGGATCGCGATTGATGCTATTTTGCAGGAATACGCCCCCGAATGGCCTGTCGATCAAGTGGCGGTCGTCGACCGTAATATCTTGCGCCTCGCCATCTATGAATACTTAATGCAAAAGCGCAAGACGCCGGTTCCGGTAATAATCAACGAAGCCGTCCATTTGGCCCAATTGTTTGGCGCGGAAAACACGCATAGTTTTGTACACGGGGTCCTGGGCGCGATCACCTCTGAGCTAACGCCGGAGCTGCAATTGGCTGGTGATGAAGGTGACAAGGCATGAACTTCCTCGGCGTAGGCGCATGGGAACTTGTTGCCATACTGCTAATCATGCTGGTATTCGCCGGTCCCAAGCGCATGATTCACTGGTCCTATGTCTTGGGGCAACATGTGGCAAAATTCCGCAAGATCTGGTCGGAAACGGTTGATCTGGTTCAGAAAGAATTCGACGAGGCAGGCGTTGACATCAAACTGCCCAAGGAGCCGCCAACACGAAAGAGCCTAAACCGTGCTGTGACAGATGCAGTCAAGCCGATGACTAAGCCGGTGCAAGACTCCCTTGACGAAGTCAAAAAAGATCTCGACGCAGTCAAAGAAGTTAGCGATACCTTGAACAAGAAGAAGCCGACGGCCAGTCCGCAGTCGACGAAAGCCAATCCAGTGCCTGCGAAAACTACTGCAACATCAATTCCCACATCAGCAAGTCCGCCGGCGACACCTGCCAAGGAGGGCGAGGCGATGGCGATGGGTACCTGGAGCGGCGAAAATGCCGGAGCGTCCACGCCAACTTCCAACGGCAACGCGGCTGACTTGGGCTCCTGGTCGAAAGCGGCCGACGACAATCAGGGTTGAGTATGGCAGACCTTGCGGCGAACGAGGATATTGAAGATGGCCACGAACTCCGCATGGGGTTCTTTGAGCATCTTGATGAATTGCGCCGGCGTCTGACCCGAGCGGTTCTTTCGCTGTTTATCGGCACCGCAATTGGCGTTTTCTTCGCAGATCAGGTTCTGATTCTTCTTCAAGAACCCTACTGCCGGATTCCCTCTGTGAACAACTGCGAACTCGTTATCCTTGACCCAACCGGCAACATTCTCATCTACTTCAAAGTCGCCTTGATGATGGGTGGCATCTTGTCGATACCGATGGTGACCTACCAACTGATGATGTTTATCCTGCCGGGCTTGACACGCAAGGAAAGGCGGTACGTGTTGCTCTCCATTCCCGCCACTACCGTCCTCTTTTGCGTCGGTGTTTTCTTCGCCTGGCGTATCTTGCTGCCGCCCGCGCTAGGCTTCCTCAACGAGTTTCAGGCGCAGATCTTCGAGCCGGAGTGGACGGCCGACGGCTACATCAGCTTTGTAACATCGCTGCTCTTTTGGATGGGTGTTGCCTTTCAAACTCCGCTAATCTTTTTCATCATTTCGCTGCTGGGTCTGGTCAGTGCGCGAACCCTGATTCGACAATGGCGCATCGCGATTGTGGGCGCCTCGATCGCTGCCGCCTTGATCACCCCGACGATCGATCCCGTTAATATGTTTCTGGTTATGGCGCCCTTGCTTACGCTTTATGCACTAAGCATCGTGCTCGTCTTCTTCGGGCGCAAGCTTTCCGGGGTTGATAGAACCGACTGAGTTTTCGCTAACGCGACGTCTGGCGCTATGCTACAATATCGCCGTTTTTTTGAATTGTCCGTTTCCTATATGTTTGAATTGCGGAGATGCCAATGATTATTGAGAAAGCAAGGCTGATTGAGCCCTACGGTGGCGAACTGATCGACCTGCTCGTGCCGCGGGAGGAGCTGGTCGAAAAGACGAATTACGCCAATTCACTGCCATATGTGCAGGTCAGTTCGCGCGTTGAGTGCGATCTCGAGCTCTTGGCTATTGGCGCCTTTTCGCCCCTGCGCGGCTTCATGAACCGGGCGGATTACCAAAGTGTGCTGGACACCATGCGCTTGACCGATGGCACGCTCTTCCCGATGCCGATCACTTTGCCAGCCGAGCCCCGAGACGACATCAAGCAAGGAATGGAAATCGCCCTGCGCGACAGCAAAAACAACATTCTCGCCATTCAGACGGTTGAAGACATGTACGAGTGGAATTTGCCAGAGACGGCGCTGAAGGTTTTCGGAAAATTCGACACCCGCCATCCTATCATCGCCGAAATGCACGGCTGGGGCAAAGTGAATATCGCCGGTCGCCTGGAAGTGTTGCAGCTGCCACCACACCTGGATTTCGCCGAAATTCGCCGTACACCCGTCGAGACGCGAAGGGTCCTTGAGAGCTACGGACATGGCAACGTGGTCGCTTTTCAAACCCGCAATCCATTGCACCGCGTGCACGAAGCCTTGACCAAACGCGCCGCTGCCAATATCGACGGCGTGCTGCTGCTGCATCCGGTAGTGGGAATGACGCAGCCGGGCGATGTCGATCACTACACACGAGTGCGCGTTTACAAGAGCTTGATCGAAAATTACTACGAGACCGATCGCAGTCTGCTCTCTCTACTCCCTCTGGCAATGCGCATGGGCGGTCCACGCGAAGCGATTTGGCATGCCATCATTCGCCGCAACTACGGCGCCAACTATCTCATCGTCGGTCGCGATCACGCCGGGCCAGGTCCCGACTCCAATGGCGATCCATTTTATGGACCCTATGATGCCCAAGACCTTGTTGTGAAATATGCCGATGAACTCGGCGTGAAGCCGGTGCCCTTCACAGAGATGGTCTACCTCGAAGACGAGGACCGCTACGAAGAAAGCTCAAAGCTGCCGTCAGGCGCCAAAGTTCGCAGAATCTCGGGTACGCAAGTGCGTGAAGACTACCTCGGGAAGGGTGTACCCCTGCCTAGCTGGTTCTCGCGCCCGGAAGTGGCGAACATCCTCGCGGACACCTATCCACCGCGTCATCGCCGTGGCATCTGTCTATGGTTCACGGGCTTGAGTGGCTCCGGCAAGTCAACCACGGCCGAACACATTGTCAACCTGCTTTTGGAGAAAGGTCGCAATATCACCGTGCTCGATGGAGACGTGGTACGCACGCATCTATCCAAAGGGTTGGGCTTTAGTAAAGAGGATCGTGATACGAATATTCGGCGCATCGGTTATGTCGCGAGCGAGATCGTGCGCCACGGCGGCATGGTGATTTGCGCCGCTATAAGTCCCTATCGCGCCACCCGCCAGGACGTGCGTAATATGGTAGGCGAGGGCTTCCTAGAGATACACATGGCGACGCCGCTTGAATTCGTGGAAACACATGACGTAAAGGGATTGTACGCTATGGCGCGCCGCGGCGAGATTAAAGGATTCACTGGCATCGATGATCCCTACGAAATGCCGCTGAATCCAGAAATCACTTTGACCGCCGTAGAAACCTCAGCGGAAGAAAACGCTCAATTGGTGGTTGATCACCTGATCGAGATGGGATTCGTACTCGCCGATTAGACCATGCAATAGGGCTGCGGCGTAACCCGGCGCTTATGGCAGCGCTGTCATGCGCTCTTCGTTTGACAAGATCGTACGGCGAAATACCGATTTTTCCACTTCTACAAACAGCAAGACAAACAGCCCGGCCAGTACACTAACGATGACTTGCTGCATATCAAGTGCTCTGGTATCGAATAAGTCTTGAAAAAACGGCACATAAACCACAATCAACTGCAGAACGAAGGTGGAAAGCACCGCCCAGAACATCAGTGGATTTCCCTTGAATCCGACACGGAAGAAGGTCGTATTATCGCCCGCGTGGATGGCCATTACCTGGAACATCTGTGTGAAGGCCAACACGGTAAAGGCGATCGTACGCGGAATTCGCTCGGCTTGATTGATCAAGTGACGACCCGCATCCTCGCCCGCTTCATCGTGCTCTTCCAGAAACTGTGCTCCGGCCTCCGCTTTGGAAGCGCCCAGAAAGGCAACTCTTTCTTCCCCGTTCCATTCATTCCAGGCTTCTGGAACTGCCGCTTCGCCCGCTAACTCGACCACGGCCGCGCGCTCCAATGCTTCCAAGCCCAGCGATGGGCTGAAGGCATCCAGATTGATGGTCGAGTAACCCCAAGCATAACTTGCCAGAGTCAGAATCGCGATTAGTATCCCGACGACTGCGATATGCAAGCCGGTGCCTTGCGCGAAGATGCTCTCGTTAGTCGGCCGGGGCGGCCGCCGCATAACACCCTTTTCCGCCGGTTCGAAGCCGAGCGCAATAGCAGGCAATCCGTCGGTCACCAGATTGATCCAAAGAATCTGTATCGCCAGTAAGGGAATCGGCAAGTTTATCAAGAGGGCCACGAACATGACCAGGATTTCGCCGACATTCGAGCTGAGCATGTATTTGATGAATTTCTTGATATTGTCATAAATGGCACGACCTTCTTCAATTGCCGCTACAATCGAACGAAAATTGTCGTCGGTCAAGATCATCTCCGAAGCACCCTTGCTGACATCGGCGCCAGTGATCCCCATTGCCACTCCGATATCGGCTTGCTTCAATGCGGGTGCATCGTTGACGCCATCTCCTGTCATCGCCACGATGTTGTCTTGCGCCTGCAAAACCTGTACCAGCCTGAGTTTGTGCGCCGGTGAAACACGCGCGAAGCATGATGTACGCTGAACGGCGTCTTGGAGTTCCTCGTCAGACATGGCTTCCAGCGCGCTGCCGGCTATCGCCTGTTGCTCCGCGCCGATAATGCCGAGATCCCGCGCGATCGCTTCCGCCGTCAAGGCATGATCTCCGGTTATCATGATCGTGCGGATGCCGGCTTCTCGCGCCCGTTGCACCGCCACCTTCGCTTCGGGACGCGCCGGATCGAGAATGCCGATCAAGCCGATCAATTCCAGTCCGCGCTCAATCTCCGGTGTAATCTCCGCAGGCAGCTCAGCGAGCGGCCGCCAGGCAATGCCCAGCACGCGTAAACCGTCGTTCGCCATCGCATCAACCCGGTGCTGCCAATCCATGCGTCCGCGCTCGCTCAGATCGATGGCATCGTCCGGTGTTTGTTCGCTCGTCGACCAGTCGATCAACCGATCGGGCGCGCCCTTGGTGATTACGACATATTTCGCATCGGGGAAGAGGCGCTGTGCCGTCTCGCCAACGACTTGGTGCACCGTCGACATCGCTTTGCGTTCGCTGCTGAAGGGCAATTCTGCCACTCGCGGCAAGTCCACCTCCAGCCGCTCCCGCGTGAAGCCGATCTTCTGCGCCGCGACTAACAGTGCCGCCTCAGTGCTGTCGCCAACGACTTTGACCTGCTCGCTGGCATCTTGAGTTTCCAGATACACATTGGTCGATAACGCCATCGCCTTGAGCATACGCTGAGCGGAGGCATCATTTTCTGCATCCACCGGCTTGCCGAGATTCGCGGGGTCATGTGTGCCCAGAGAAACCAGATCACCCTCTGGGACATAGCCAGTGCCTTCAACACGAATATCGTCATGCCGCGGCAGCACTAGGTAGGTGGCGGTCATTTCGTTCTTTGTCAGGGTTCCGGTCTTGTCCGAGCAGATTACATTCACTGATCCCAGTGTCTCGACCGCGGGCAAGCGGCGAATCAACACATTGCGCTTGACCATACGGTTGGCGCCCAGGGATAACCCTATCGTCACTAGCGCCGGCAATCCTTCGGGCACAGCAGCCACTGCCAGGCTGATCGCGATGAGAAACATCTGTTCCGCCGGAATACCTTGAATCAGGTAGCCGACGATGAAGACTATCGCCACGACGATCAAGGCAGCGGCCGCCAAAATGTGCCCCAAGTGGTTTAGGCGCCGTTGTAGAGGCGTAGTTCCTTGCTCTACTTGCAACAGCATGGTGGCGATATTGCCGATTTCGGTTTGCAGTCCGGTGCTGGTTACGACTAGCTCACCCCGTCCGTAATTGACCGCTGTGCCCATATACGCCATGTTCATCCGGTCGCCGATGGGCACGGCGCCTGCGGATGCGATGGCGGAAGTTGCTTTTTCCACTGGTACCGATTCACCGGTTAGCGCCGCCTCTTCAACCTGCAAGTTGATCGTCTCGATCAAGCGTCCATCAGCCGGTATGCGATCACCTTCGCCAATCAATACGATGTCGCCCGGTACAAGTTCCACGGCGCTAATCTCGTGTACAAGTCCAGCGCGGCGAACCCGCACTTGCGGCACTTGCAAGCGGCTCAAGGCGGCCAGCGCTTGCTCAGCCTGGAATTCCTGATAGATGCCCAGCATGGCATTCAGCGCGACTATAGCGAGAATGACGATGACATCAGTCGCTTCACCGAGAACGGCCGAAATAAAAGCGGCGACAATCAGAACGATAACCATAACATCGGTGAATTGGGCGAGAATGAGCTGGACCCAGTTGACGCCTTCGTCCGTGGGCAAGGTGTTCATGCCGAACTTGTCTTGACGCGATACAACCTCGGCGCCACTCAAGCCCTGCGCCTTGTCTACACTAAACTTCGCCAGTACCGCCTGAATGTCTTGCCGGAATGCTTCGGCCATATTGTCTCCCTATAACGTTGCCTATGTGTCAATGTTCCTTAAGAATGCGTGGCAGACTTTCACGCGCGGCACCGCCGAGCAAGTGACCAATGACCTGACCACGCTGCATTTTACCCCAAAACTCGTAGAGTCATACCTAGGTCAGCTACGTGTACGGATGTATCGCGCCAGTGTAGCGGCACTCATATCGCGGCTCGTCCAGGCTTTGGCTATTGCCAACGATTCTGTTTCTGTCTAGTATCGGTTCGCATTACGCAGCGCGATTGAATCGGGCGGACTATATGAAATACATTGATCTCCGAAGCGATACGGTCTCGCATCCTACGCAAGAGATGCGCGAAGCTATGGCGACGGCGGCAGTCGGCGATGACGTCTATCACGATGACCCGACCGTGAATCAGCTAGAGGCAGACGCGGCTGCCATGCTCGGCAAGGAAGCTGCTGTATTCGTCACCAGTGGTACGCAAGGCAATCTTTGCGCGCTGCTCGCCCACTGTCAAAGGGGCGAATCCATCATTATCGGCGATACTTCGCATATCTTCCGTTACGAGCAAGGTGGCATGGCGCAGCTTGGCGGTATTCTTCCGCATACCGTGCCAGTGCAAGTCGACGGCACCTTGCGGCTAGTTGACTTGCAAAAGGCGGTTTATCCAGACGATGAGCATAAACCGGTAACGCGGCTGGTTGCCCTAGAGAATACGCATAATATGGCAGGCGGCGCTCCGATTTCGGCTGAATACACCGGCGAGGTCGCCGAATTCGCTCGCCGCAACAATCTGATTCTCCATATCGATGGCGCGCGGATATTCAACGCGGCGGCTGCTTTCGGCGTCGATGTCAAGACTTTGGTAGCTGGCGCCGACTCCGTGACCTTCTGCCTGTCCAAGGGGCTCTGTGCTCCGGCCGGCTCTCTGCTTGTCGGCAGTCACGACTTCATTCGCCGGGCACGGCGCGCGCGCAAAGTCTTGGGCGGCAGCATGCGTCAAGCCGGAGTCTTGGCAGCGGCCGGTTTGATCGCACTGCACAGAATGAGAGATCGCCTGATCGAAGATCACGAGAATGCGCTGCTGTTGGCTGAAGGACTAAGCGAAGTTCCAAGTATTCACATCAACAGCCAAAACACCAATTTTGTCTTCTTCTCTCTTGTCGAAGATATCGAAATGCCCCTTGACACGTTTGTTCGCACATTGCGCCGAGACTATAATATCCTCATGTCGCCATACGGTGGCGAAGGCGGCCAGATTCGTCTTCGCACCCACTATTGGATCGACCGTTCGGCGATTGCCAAGATAATTGCGGCGGTGAGTTCTCTGCTATCATGATGCCCAGTGCGCCATTCGATCCCTTGGAAGATTCAAAGGATCGCTCGATTGATCAGCATGATTCGGCTGACCTTGTTGAAGCCACTGAAGAAACTGTAGAACGAACCAACCTCACCAGGCGCTCCCACTATCGCAGCGCCGGCGATCCGCTCTTTGGTTTTATTATTGCCGCTGCCTTAAGTGTCGGCTTGACGCCCTTGCTGCCTGACAACGTCGAACTGCGTTATACACTTGCGTGGGGCGCATTAGCCGGTGTCAGCGTGCTATCCTGGCTGCTCGGCAATATGGAACGCATCGGTCAGGAACGCCCGGATAACCTGGGTTGGGGCATTCTTTACAGCGTGATGCTAGGTATTCCATTCCTGGTATTTCTTAGTCAACATGTTCTGGCCCCGGCGGCCGACCAGCTCTTCCCTGGTATGTCTTCCGGTAGCCTGCTTGCCTTTCTCATATTTGTCATGCCGCTCGCGGAGACCCTGTTTTTCCGTGGACTGCTGCAGGGACAGTTGGCTTTTTGGCTAGTCGGCTTGCTGGCGACACTCTGGAATATGGTGCTCTTCTTCCCGGTCATGTGGCAGTCTGTTACTGACTATCCCGCGGTCACAGCAGTAATCGTCATCTTACTCTTAATGACGAATCTGCTCTACGTTTATGTGCGCGAGCGCAACGGCTTGGCCTCGGCTTGGGTCTGCCAGATCGTCGCCAACCTGGTCATACTCTATATTCCTTATCTCCAATAGCCGGTCACGCCGCTTCTGACACACAATCAAAAACCGCGACGGATTCGTCGCGGCTTCGAAGGTGCTACTGAACTTCTACGGTCAGCATCTATTCGGCGAGGTGCTCCAGCGGATCCGGCTTTGGCAGCGGTTTGATGAAGCCCGCCAAGAACACCACCAATACCCCAGCCAGGAAGCCTCCGATATGCGCCCAATGCGCCACGTCAGTCTCCACTCCGATCCAGCCAATATGCTGCAAGACATCCATCAGCAGCCAGTAACCCAAGAATACCACTGCCGGGATCTTAACCGTCCAAACAAAGGGGCGAAAGAATCCGAGCATCGTGCGTACTTTGGCATTGGGCTTCAGCACCAGGAAACCGCCCATCACACCCGCAATTGTACCACTCGCGCCGATGGCCACGCCGGTATCATTTACCGTGCAGACCGTATTCCCTAAAACGACATGTGCCAAGGTCGCCAGGATGCCGAATCCAAGATAGGCGAGAACAAATTTGACGCTCCCCAGATAACGCTCCACCAAGCCGCCGAATAGAAAGAGGAACCACATATTGCCCAAAACGTGAGCGGCGCTCGCGTGCAAGAACAAGCTGCGAAAGCTATCCATTCCCGTTGTAACAATTGACTGGTCACCAATCTTGCACACTTCCAGGCCGTAATTCTGAAGCGCTGCCTTGAGGAATCCATCTCCCTTGGCATCAACCGAAAGCTCCCAAAGAAATACCAGCAGGTTGATCGCGATGATGACGATAGCCGCCTTGGGAATCGACTTGTCCCGCCCGACCACAGTTATAGGAAACATACTGACGCCCTCACTTGCCTCGATACTTACTACGTTATCACAGGGATTTCGTTTCGTGCAAGTCTGCTCGCCTAGGGATTAGAGTCGAGGTATCCGCGGCGGCGCAATGAATAATGACAAGAGGAATATTGCAGCCAGACCGGTGATGAAGCCGCCCACATGCCCCCAGTGTACGTTGATGCGAGGCGCGACTGACCCAACTTGATAGAAGAATTGCATGAAAAACCAATAGACAAGATAAACCCAGGCCGGCACGTTGACGTCGTAACCGAAAATCTTGAGCACGATGATTTTCGACTTGATCCTCGCGGTCGGAAACAGAAAGAGAAACGCGCCGATAATGCCTGATATTGCTCCGCTCGAACCGATCATATAGAGCGCTTCGCCGCATTGACCGCCGTCGAAGAGTAGATGCCCGAGGTGCCCGCCGAAACCGACAATGAGGTAAAAGCCTAGGAAACGCAAATGCCCAAGGTGCTCTTCAATCCGTGACCCGAAGACGTAGAAGATTATGATATTCGAGGTCAAGTGCACGAAGCTCATGTGCAAGAATATACTGCGAAGCCCGTCAATCAGCGACTCGACAAAAGGCTGTGTCCGGGCGGCGCAGATATTGAGCGCGTAGTTCCGGTAGACCTCCTCAAGCGAAAGTCCCCCCAAGAAGGCGTAGGTCAATACGTAGACAAACACCAACACATTGGCGACCGTGACAAAGAAAGCGACATAAGGGCGATAATGCGTCGTTCCGACGATTTTGTAGGGGATCATTCCGCCAACTCAATACAAGCTGCTAGCTCAGCTTAGCATGTTTTGCGGTGGGTTGACAACTTGGCTGTGCAAATGAAAAGGGACCCGATCAAGTGACCAGGCGCGCTTTGCGATCTTCGATGGCCGACTTATCTCTCGTCAATCGGCGCCCATTTGAGACCGCGGGGTCCAACATAGTTCGCTTTGGGACGAATCAGGCGACCGCCCATCTGGTCGATCACATGAGCGGACCAACCGGCTATACGAGCCATGGCGAAGAGGGGTGTGAACATATCAATGTCGAGGTCAAGCGTGTAAAGCAAGATGGCGCTGAAATAATCTACATTCGGGTAGAGATTGCGCTGAACAAAGTAGTCATCAGCGCGTGCCGTATCGGCCAGCTTGACGGCGATGTCGAACCACTTGCGCTTACCCGAGCTATCCGCCAGCGCTTCCGCATGGCGCTTAAGAATGCCCGCCCGCGGATCATTGGATTTGTAAACGCGGTGGCCAATGCCCATAATGCGCCGCTCGCCGGTCTTGACGTATTTTTCAAACCAGGGCAGGACATTATCGACATTTCCAATTTCGATGAACATCTTCATGGCTTCAGAATTGGCGCCTCCATGCGAGGGCCCCTTCAGCGCGCCGATTCCAGCGACGATGGCGCTGTGCATGTCGGAGCCGGTGGCGGTGACAACGCGGGTGGCGAAAGTACTCGCATTCATGCCATGCTCTGCCAACAAGACAAGGTAAACATTCAAGGCGGCGCAAGCAGTCTCGTCCGGCTCATCGCCCGATATCATAAAGACGAAGTTCTCGGCAACGCTTAGATCTGTTCGGGGACATATCGGATCTTGGCCTTTGGCGATGCGCATCCAGGCGGCGCAGATCGTCGTGATCTGACCTGTCAGCCGAAACGCCTTGGCTTTTGCCACTTCCTTGTCGGTAAGATTCTCGGCATCAGGATCAAAGGCTGAAAGCATGGAAACTGCCGTCCGCAAGACCGCCATTGCCGGGGTTCCTTCTGGCAGTGACTTCATCATCTGGATTAAGGCATCAGGGATCGCTGCGTTTGCCGCGATCGTCGACCTCAGTGCTTCGTATTCGTTTCGATTCGGCAAGCGCGAATTGTAGAGCAAGAACAAGATTTCTTCAAATGACGTATTCTCGGCGAGATCTTCGATCGCATAGCCGCTGTAAATTAGCTCTCCGATTGTGCCGTCGATGTAGCTTGTAGTGATATCGGCAACGACGGCTCCCTCGAGCCCACCTTTGTTAGCCATGTAACGTATCTCCTTTGCGACGCCCAAGCCCGGTGACGTTCGACCGGCAAGATCATGACATCGGCACGATCCGCGAAAATAATGCGCGCTAGTATAGCACTCGGCTAAGCGCGCTTCAATATAGATAAATCGCGCTACGCAAGGTATTGAGTGGCTGAGGCGAAGCTGCATTGTTCTCGCCGACGCATCTGCAAAACTTGCTGTTGCACCTATCACCTGGCTATGCTAGTCTCCATTTCATGATGACGAATAACGTGCGAACCAACTTGACGTGGCAAATCTGTTGTTGTCCCTGCATGGAAAATGAGGCCAATCGCCGCGCCGGGATCAAGGCAGTCTGAAGCCATTGCTGCAAGTGCAAAGTGGAATGAGACAGGAGCCAGCCCAAGCGGTTGGCTCTTTTGTTTGCGATGGAGGGCGGAAGTGCAATGACGCGTGTAAGATTGAGCGGCGCTCTTCAGATGCGGGTCTTTGAGCAGATGGAAGCGACCTATCCCAATGAAGGTGGCGGCTTCCTCCTTGGAGACGTGGACGAATCTACGGCCACAGTAATCGACATCATCCAGGTTGAAAACGTCTTTGAAGAAGAGGAGCAATACCACCGCTATGCCATGACGCCGCAAGATTGGATGCGCCTCGAGGATCAAGCGGATGAGCGCGGGCTGAGTCTGATTGGCTACTATCACAGCCACCCGGATTCACCGGCTATCCCGTCAGAGTATGATCGAGAACACGCGCTGCCGAATTTCGTCTACTTGATTACATCGGTTATGATGGCGCAGGCTGTGGATATGCGCGCCTGGCAATTGCACGCCGATCGCAGCAGATTTGAAAGCCTGACCTTGCAGGTTGCCTGATTGGCGAATGTCGACAGGAAAGATCCTAGTACCTTCAGGCGTTAAATGTTTAGAATTGTTGTAAGCAGACTAAAGGGAAGAGAAACATGGCGAAGATTCGAATTCCGACACCATTGCGCGCCTTTACTGATGGGGCAGCAGATATCGATGTCGCCGGCGGCACGGTCGGCGAGGCGCTTATCAATCTGGTAGATCAGCATCCGGAATTGCGCACGCACTTGTTCAATGATGATGAATTGCGCAGCTTCGTCAATGTCTTTGTCGGCGATGAGGATATTCGATTCTTGCAGGGTCTTGATACAGAGATCGACACGAATGAGAGCCTGCGCATCATTCCAAGCATTGCCGGTGGACGCGGCCTGAGAATGGAGAACTGCGCATGACAGCGATACATCAGCGATTGGCTCACTTAACAAATGATGAGGTCAAACGCTACAGCCGTCACGTGATCATGCCGGAAGTTGGCATGGAAGGGCAGCGCCGCCTCAAAGCGTCTTCCGTATTGCTGATCGGCACCGGCGGCCTGGGCAGTCCCCTCGCGCTCTATCTAGCTGCCGCCGGAATTGGACGCATTGGATTGGTCGATTACGATGTCGTCGATTTCACTAACTTGCAGCGCCAGGTTATCCATGGTGTCAGCACGGTCGGCATCTCCAAACTGGATAGCGCCGCCACCCGTATGCTCGACCTCAATCCCGATATCGAAATTGTAAAATATAACGAACCACTCACTTCAGAAAATGCCTTGCGCATCTTCGGCGAGAATTGGGACATAGTTATCGACGGCACCGACAATTTCCCCACGCGCTATCTTGTCAACGATGCCTGTGTAAAATTGGGTATACCCAATGTATACGGCAGCATCTTCCGCTTCGAAGGTCAGCTAAGCGTTTTCTATGCCGAAGCAGGTCCCTGCTATCGCTGCATGTTCCCGGAGCCGCCACCGCCAGGGCTGGTACCGAGCTGCGCAGAAGGTGGTGTACTCGGCATCTTGCCAGGCACTATCGGCACCATGCAGGCGACCGAGGCGATCAAATTGCTGCTCGGCATCGGCGACCCGATGATCGGTCGCATGATGCTCTATGACGCACTCGAAATGAGCTTCCATTCGATAAAGATCCGCAAGGATCCCAACTGCCCCGTCTGCGGCATCGCCAAAGAGGAAGTCGCGCTGATCGACTATGAACAATTCTGCGGCATGCCCGCCCACGACCACAGCGAATTCAGCTCGGTCGAGGATGTAGCCGATATCGACGTTAAGACGGTAACGGTGCACGATGTCAAAACCGCCCTCGAAAACGGCGACGATGTGCTGGTGATTGATGTTCGCGATCCGCATGAATGGGATATCAGCGCCATCGAAGGCACTCTGCGCATCCCCAAGCCGGATATCCAGTTGGCGAAGAACGGCATACAAGCCGGTCGCAAGTTGTGGGAAGAGACCGTTCTGATGGAAATCCCCAAAGACAAGACCTTGTACCTTCATTGCCGCTCCGGCAAACGCAGCGCCGACAGCATCGCCTTCTTGTCTGAGATCGGCTACGACCTCGACAAGATGTACAACGTCGAGGGCGGCATTCTGGCATGGGCGGACGAGATCGATCCGGAAATGCCGAAGTACTGAGTGGCCGCGAAAAAGAAAAGACCGACTTCTATGAGTCGGTCTCTTATGTTTGTCTTCTATCTGATCTAGCCGACCATCAAGCCTTGCATAACACTATTGAGCGCCACCTTTGAGGGCCGCAAATGGCCTACGTCGAGCTGAGACAGCGGCGTCTCCACCAACTCTTCAGTGTCCGCCAGGGTAGGGCGCGGTTCTTCATAGTAAAGCAAGCCGGTCGAGAAGATCTGCTCGCGCATCGAGCGCTCCAGCACATCCATCGCCATCCGCCGATTGCGCGGGTCGTGATCGTTGTCTAGCTTCTTCAGGCGGATGAAGCTGCCATCATGCATCTCCACATCAATGATATCGCCCGCATCGTAGTCGCCGATAGTGATCTCGTCCTTCGCATCGACATAATCCGGCGCCAGAATCTGAATCTCGTGCAAAGGAATTTCGTGATCTTTGCCATAGGGATAACTCTTGGTCGAGGTCTCGGCATTGTTGAAGGTGACGCAGGGGCTGATGATATCAAGCACAGATGTGCCCGGATGCCGAGCGGCTGCCTGTAACAGCGCTTGCACCTGTTTCGCGTCGCCACTGAAGCTGCGCGCTACGAACGTTGCTCCTGCGATAACCGCTTCCAATGCCAGATCAATCGCCGGCATGTGATTCGTGCCGTAATACTTCAGGAACTGCCCCTCATCGGCGGTCGCCGAAAACTGCCCCTTGGTCAAGCCATAGACTCCGTTGTTCTCAATGATGTAGACGAACGGCACATTTCGGCGGATGACATGCTTGAATTGACCCATGCCAATCGAGCCGCTATCGCCGTCACCACTGACTGCGATGCAAGACAAATCAGTATTGGCCAGCAGCGCGCCGGTTACCACTGATGGCATGCGCCCGTGCAAGGCATTGAAGCCATGCGAACCACCCAGGAAATAGGCGGGCGTCTTGCTCGAGCAGCCAATCCCACTCACTTTGATGATCTTGTGCTGTTCCAAGCCTAACTCATAGGCCATGGTGATGATCTGATTGGAAATCGAATCATGCCCGCAGCCGGGGCATAGCGTGCTGGGTCGCCCTTTATACTCGCTACGCGCCAAGCCGAGGTGATTTGTCCGTGGTGGCATGATTAACCCTCCTGTTCCCTGAGGTTCTCGTAAATCCAGCTTGGCGTCATTGGCAGTCCGTCGCCGAGCGCCAGCGGCCTAACGTGTGAGACGTTCTTCGGATGCTCGAGGCGGATCAACTGGGTAAGCTGTCCGTCGAAGTTGTTCTCGATGACGAAGACGCTCTTGTGCGCGTCAATGAAATCACTGACGGAGGCCGCCAGCGGCAGCGCACGAACGCGCAGATAATTCGTCTTGATGCCGTCATTCGTCAGCCAGTCGCGCGCTTCGCGAATCGCTTCATCGTTGGTGCCGAAAGTGATTATGCCAATATCCGCATCAGTTCCGTCGTCGATAATCGGCTGGGGCAGCATGGCGCGCGCGGTATCCATCTTCAGCCGCAGGCGTGTCATATTCTCCACCCAGTCATCGCTGCGTTCGCTGTAAGTCGCCATCTCGTCGTGGCCCGTGCCGCGGGTGAAATAACCAGCAAATGGGTGGTCAGTGCCCGGCACTGTGCGGTAGGGGACGCCGTCGCCATCGACATCCAGGTAGCGGCCCCACTTGCCGTGCTCATTGATGAAGGCTTGCAGCTCTTCGGCATTAAGTACCTTGCCGCGGTTGATCGGCTGGTCGGGATAATCAAAGGGATCTGACAACCAGTTATTCATGCCCAGGTCGAGATCGCTGATGACAAAGACCGGCGTCTGCAAACGCTCGGAAACATCAAAGGATTTCCAGCCGAACTCGAACGCCTCTTTCAGATTGCCCGGCAGCAAGCAGATCTGCCGGCTGTCGCCATGCCCAAGGAAGTGGGTGAATATCAAGTCGCCCTGGCTGGTACGGGTCGGCAGCCCAGTGCTCGGTCCCATACGGGTGATATTCCAGAAGACCGCGGGAATCTCGGCGAAGTAAGCCAAGCCGGCGAATTCGGCCATCAAACTGATGCCGGGCCCGCTGGTTGATGTCAGCGAGCGGCTGCCCGCCCAACCCGCGCCGATGATTATGCCGGCCGCCGCCAGTTCGTCTTCTGCTTGTACAATGGCGACGGTGTTTTCCTTGTCCTCGGTCTGGCGCAAATGACGATAACCGATGATGCCGTCGACAAAGCTTGTAGACGGCGTGATCGGGTACCAGGCGACTACGTTGACGCCGCCAAAGATCGCGCCCAAGGCACCGGCATCGTTACCCGTCATCATAATCTTGCCATGCGTACCGTCCATATGCTCGAAGCGGTAGGGATCGGTCTTTTCGACATTCTCGGCTGTCCAGTGATAAGCCAGCTCCACGATGTCGTGATTCATTCGCGCTGGCTTTTCTCTGCCTTTGAAATTGTCGAGCAGCACCTGGTAGATCAGATCAAGCGGAATATCGAAAAGCTGGGCTACTGCGCCGACATAGGTCATATTCTCGACGAGCTTGCGAAAAGCCGAAGGCACATTGGTTTGGCGCATCAGCTTCGCGACAGCTATCTTGTAGTAAGAGATATCTTCTCGCTGCTTAATCACCTTGGCAATCTTCTCGGTGGTGATGCAGACGCCACCGGGCGGCAAACTGGAGACATCTTCGGTCGCGGTAACGTCGTTGTACGCAACCACGATTTCAGTCACCGCTTTGCGCGCTGAGTAACCATCTTTGCTCGCGCGGATCGTATACCAGGTCGGCAAGCCCTTGATATTGGAAGGAAAGAGATTCTTGCCATTCACCGGAATCCCCATGCGGAACAGCGACATCACCAGCACATTATTCGAGGTTTGACTGCCCGAGCCGTTCTTTGTCGCCACGGAAAACGCGAAATCATTTATGACTGGCTCCCGCGTGACGGTCTTGCTTTGAGTTTGTGCATTAATTGCCATGAGATATTACGCAAGGGTTTGCGTACCACTCCTTTCGCAAATTGTGAACAAATTGGTTCTGCCGCCCCTCATATTCCACTTTCCATTTCCCACGAGGCATTGTTTGGTTCGTAACGCAATAGGCTTGTGTGCTCAACAAATGCTCGCTGAGCCTGATCATAATCACCCGCGCGGATGAGCTGCAGAATCCGCGAATGGTAATCCCAAACTTTGCGCAAATAGCTGTAGTGCATATATCGATTTACGCCGACTTCTTCGTAGAGATCCCAGTAGGCTTCGAGGATGCCTAACACAAATGTGTTTTCGAGATGATTAAAGACGGTAAGATGAAAACGGCGATGCTCCGGATTGGGGATATGAATCGGCGGCGAATCCAACTTCTGATTGGCGCTGTCGATGCAAGCTTGCATGGTATCTAGATCGTGCGGAGTGAGCAGGGCACAGGCTTCGTTCCAGTACGCCGATTCCACATGATTGCGCAGCGAAGCGAATGACTCGAAGCGCTCGCCACATGCCAGCGCATACAAGGCGCTGAGACGCACTGCCGGCGTAAAGGCGTAGTCTTTGATGAGTGTGCCACGCTTGGATCGTACCTCAACCCATCCCATAGCACGCGCAACTTCCAACTGCTCGCGCACCTTGTTGGCGCTCATATCCAAATGAGCGTCGTTGGTCAATTCCTGAATCGACGGCAAGCGATCACCGGGCTGGTAACCTTGCTCAATGATGTAGTTGAGGAAATCCGAACCGAGATTGATATCCATGATTCATCAGATGAATGCTATCAATGTATCGTTACAATCAATTCTATCATTGCAGAGTGGGATTGTAAAGTACTTCGCAGGAAATCTCGGTAATTATTATGTGAAATATGCAGAACGCTACTGGCTGTGGTTTTGAATGCTAACGGCGGGCGTTAAGCGCAAGACGATCGCTAGGTTGGTAATTGACGAGTTGTATAACGTTGCCCTACATAACCAGGAAACCACACTGTGTCTTCTGCGTCGCCAATTTTGAGGAACGAGGAACATTGTAGGCGCAATCCTGTGGATCTCCCCAATATCAGGCAAGAATCAATGTGGGCGACTACCCCTACATTCCTAATTCGTGGGCTCGTTAATCTTTGTACACCAAGTCGTGACTTGCGAAGGGCTGTGGTTGAAACAACCAGAACTGAGCTCGCCTACGCAAAGAATCGCCATCAAGCGCGGATCTTGCGCATGCGCTCGGCCGCGCGTTCCAGCGTTTCATCACTCTTGCAGAAGGCAAAGCGCACGTGATTTTCCGCATGATGTCGGTGTTTCGCGCTGAAGAATGCCGAGGGCGGGATGGTCGCCACACCAATATTCTCGATCAAGTGCCGGCAGAATTCCACATCGTTACCCTCGAACACTTGCGAAAAATCGCCCATGATGAAATAGGTGCCTTCCGGTTGAATCGCCGACATGCCGGCGGCGTCTATTACTTGCATCACCAAGTCGCGCTTATGGGAATAGAGCGCTTGATACTCTTCGTAATAGGCGCTGCCAAGCGAAAAGGCGTAAGCCACTGCTGCTTGCGTCGGATGGTTGGTGGCAAAGGTGATGAATTGGTGCGAGCGAAAAACGCCTGTGATCAATTCCGGCGGACCGTATACCCAGCCGATCTTCCAGCCGGTCATGCCAAAGGTCTTGCCGGCGCTGCCGATCGTAACCGTACGCTCAAACATGCCAGGCAGCGAAGCGATGGCTACATGCTGATGGCCCTCGAAGAAGAGGTGTTCGTAGACTTCGTCAGAGATGACGATGACATCATGCTTGATACACAGACCGGCGAAGAGTTGCAATTCCGCGCGCGTATACACGCGTCCTGACGGGTTGTTCGGTGTATTGAGCAACACGGCCCGCGTTCTGTCACTGAATGCGGCGCGCAGCTCGTCCTCGTCGAATGTCCAATTGGGCGGGTGCATAGGCACATAGACCGGCCTGCCACCAGCCATCAGCACTCCGGGTACATAGCTGTCATAGTAGGGCTCGATGATGATGACTTCGTCGCCGGGGTCAACCAAGCCCATGATCGCGCTGTAGACCCCCTGTGTGGCGCCGGCGGTGACGATGACCCCGCGCTCTGGATCGACATTCATGCCGTAGAACAGGTCGGCGTGGCGGGCAACGCCTTCGCGCAATGCGGGCAGTCCCGGGCTCGGCGCATATTGATTGGCGCTATCGCCGTTCAGTGCTGCGATCGCCGCGTTTATGATCGTTTGAGGTCCATCAAAATCAGGCTTTCCCTGCCCAAGATTGACCGCGCCGTGTTGCGCCGCCAGCTGATTTATCTCAGTGAAAATCGTCGTGCCAAAGGGCGTTACTCGCCTTGCATAAGTTGGCATATTCTGTTTCCCGCTTCCCGTCAACTAGTGATCCACAAAATATAACACAAGCGCTTAGGTCAAGCGCGCTGCAAACTTTCGGCTGCCAGCTCCTTGCCACGCTGAAAATAGGGACTGTCTCCACGCGCCTTGACGAAGCGAAAGTGGAGCTCCCTTCCATCAGAGAGTTTCTTAAGCTCGCTCCAATGCTCTTGGTATTTTACCGGCTCGCCATTTCGCGTTTTCCACTTCCTGGCCGCCCAAGCCGCCAGCCAGAGATTCATTCCCTTTGCCAGATATTCTTGCGCGGTGAACACGGTCGCGCTTTTTCCGGGTGGCAAGCTCTCTAAGCTGCCAATCGCGCCGATCAGTGTGCCTTCCAATTCAGTCGTGTCAGTTAGAAGCCCGCTCAATTCTCGGGCGACTCCGCCTTCTACGATCACCGCCGCCCACGAGGTTGTTTTGCTCTTGCCGCTGTATTGTGTGGACAGAAATACTTGGAAGTCCGTATCAGCGGCAGACCAATGCTCCGTAGCGGAGTCCGCTGCAGGCTTGGTGAATCTCCGGCGTTCCGCTACCGCCAGACGATCACAGCGCTCGTTTAATTCGTTGCCCGAATGTCCGGCGACGTACTTCCAATCAATCATATGCTGCCCGGCAATCTCGAAGTAAGCCTTCCATACGGAGCGGTTCTTGCCGACTTTCTTTGCCCCTCTGGCAATATCGATTACGTAGCGCGAGTCGCTGACGATGGTCACGGCTGATTGCCGTCTGAGCGCCTTCAAGCCTTCAATCACCGCCGTTAATTCCATCTGATTATTCGTGGTTGACTCTGCGCCCCCGCTGACGACTGTCTCCTTGACCAGCTTGCCGCTTTCGTCCACCGCCTGCAATATCGCCGCCCAGCCTCCCGGTTGATTATCGGCATGGATGTCGCAAGCGCCATCGGTGTAAATCGTGATTTGCATCTCGCTAGCCAGATGAAATATGATAAGGGCGAAGTCTAGCACAGCCGTTCAGCGGCGGAAAGATAGGGTGGCGTAGTATGGCGGAAGAACTCGACCTGCAAAAGATGCGATACGACTCGCTGCTGAAAATCACGCGTACGATGGGCGGCGTAGCCCTTTCAGGGGCAGTGCCTACGCCATCTTTGGAATTGGCGAAACAGCTTAGCATATCAATAACCGATGCCTGGATGTGTTTCGATATCTACCGCACTTACTTTGGTAAAGACCTGTCAAAGCAAGACCTGGCGCGCATGTTCCAGACCACCGGTGTCATCGTCCTCGGCGGGGGAATCGCCGGCTACGTCGGCATCCGTCTGGCGCAGGCAGTATTAGCTGAAATCCTGGAGCAGGTTCCGATCGCCAACTCGATAGTCACTGGCATCGCATTTGGCAGCTCGACCTTCGTCATCGGCTTGGCTTGGCTGGCAATCGTCGAACAGAATTTTTTCCTGCAAAACTCCGAAGAGTCCTAAACGCGCTTTAGAGCCAGTTGCTTAAGGGCCAGCGTCCGTATCAAAGCCAGCAACAGTAGCGCAAGCGCGCCGCCGCCAACGCTGACGAAGAGGAAGCCGCCAAGACCAAACAAGAAGCCGGAACTCAGCGTACCGAGACCGGCGCAGAATGCCACGAGCATGTCGTTGAAGCCAGCCACGCGCGTACGGTCGGCGCCGCTGAGCGCATCCGCCAGCATGGATGAGCCGGCGACATAACCGAAATTCCAGCCCAAGCCCAACAGAAACAATCCCCCCACCAGGTACGATAATTGAGTGGACAGGGGGGAGATGATAGTCGACGCAATCAGAAGCAGCGCCGCGATCACCATCATCTTAACGCGACCGTAGCGGTCGATCAGATAACCGGTCAGGGGCGACAAGCCGAACATGCCCAGCACGTGCGCGCTTATCACTAAAGACACCTGTGCATTTGAATGGTCGGAGACGTGCATATGCCAAGGCGTGATCGTCATTAAGGTGCTCATCACCGTCTGGCTGATTAACATTGACAATATCGCCAATTGCACATTCGGCAAGCGCAGCAAATCCGCCAGCTTGTGCCCGCCCTTGGGACCAACGTAGTCTTCGCGCAATTCCGAGTACTGTTTGGCAACCAGCGCCGGTTCTGGGCGCAGCAGGAAAAATGTAACGAGGAACGAAATCGCCAGAAATAAACTTGCGATCACCCAGGGACCGGTGGTCAATTGCTGAATGGCGCCAGCGTTCGGCATCACCGCAATCGCCAGATCAGTCTGCGCCAAATACGGTTCCGGAACGAGCTCTAGTGACAAGAATCTTGCCAGACGGCTGCTCGGCTCAACCAGAGAGGGACCAAAAATCGCGCCAATGGTACCGGCGAACACGACCCGCCCGATCATCTGTGCCCGTTTTGCTGCCGGAAACATCTCACCGACCACGAATCGACTCATTTGCGAGCCTGAGCGGGCGATACCCATGCCCACCGAGCTAATCAGCAGCAAGAGAAAGATGCCGTTTAGCACTGCGATCAAGCCGAATACCGCCCCGAGAAAGCCAAATCCGTACGATGTGCACAAGCCCATTCGCCGGCCGTAGCGTCCCATAATGATGCCCATGAAGTAGGCCATCATCGATTGCGAGAACGTCACTACTGTGGTTGGCATCCCCGCCGCCGCATCCGACCCGCCGAGGATGCCAGCCGCGATCGAGTGCAAGGTGATGATAGAGATCTGCGCTGCAGAAAAAAGACTCTGCGAGACGAATATCGTGATCAGAAGCCGATGGCTCACTCGCAAAGCATACATTAAAGGTGCTCCAGGCCGAAACCGATAGGACTCGGCGCAAACAGGTGAATTAAGCTGTCATTTTACTTTGAAAAAACAGACGCGCCTCAATGGACGCGCCCGGCATGTTTTTGAATTGCTGCTCTTACTCCGCCAAGAAATTGCGCAGGACCGTATGCAAGATGCCGCCATTGCGATAATAATCAACCTCTACCGGCGTATCGAGCCGCACAGTCACTTCAAATTGCCTCTGTACGCCCGCTTCATCTGTCGCCGTGACTGTCAGCCGGTCCATCGGCTTGATATCATCTATTACCGGAATGTCATATGTTTCGTGACCGCTCAAACCGAGTGTTTTATAGGATTCGCCCTCGGCGAATGTCAGCGGCAAGACGCCCATCATCACCAGGTTGCTGCGGTGGATCCGCTCGATGCTTTCGGCGATTACTGCCTTGATGCCTAGCAGCAGCGTGCCTTTTGCCGCCCAATCGCGCGAGGAACCCATGCCATAATCCTTGCCGCCCAGCACTATCAGCGGTGTGCCGTCGTCTTGATACCTGAGCGCGGCATCGTATATTGGCATCTCTTCCATGGTCGGCAAGTAATAGGTCACACCGCCTTCGCTGCCGGGCACAAGCAGATTGCGCAGACGCACGTTGGCAAATGTGCCGCGTGTCATCACTCGATCATTGCCGCGCCGCGATCCAAAGCTGTTGAAGTATTGTGGGCTGACATCGCTCTCCAGCAAATACTGCCCAGCTGGACCGTTAATGGCGATGGCGCCAGCCGGCGAAATATGATCCGTCGTTACTGAGTCCCCACCTTTGACCATCACACGCGCGCCAATAATCGGCTCAATCGGCGCTGCCTCCGGCGGCAGGTCGACGAAAAATGGCGGCTCCTGAATATAGGTGCTCGCCGCGCTCCATTCGTACACTGGCTCATCCGTGCTCGGGATCTCGTTCCATTGCGGATTGCCATCGTAGACATTGCTATATTGTTCGAGGAACATGCCAGCATCGAGGCAATTCTGAACCGTCTCGACGACTTCCTGTTGGCTCGGCCAGATATCGCGCAGATAGACATCGACGCCATGTCTGTTGGTGGCGATCGGCTCGTTATTCAAGTCGATATCAACCGTGCCCGCCAGCGCATAAGCGACTACCAGCGGCGGCGATGCCAGGAAGTTCGCCCGAACATCCGGTCCAATGCGACCGCCGAAATTCCGATTGCCGCTGAGCACCGACGCGGCGACGATGTCGGCTTCGTGGATCGCCTCGCGCACCGGCTCCGGCAAGGGACCACTATTGCCGATGCAAGTCGTGCAACCATAGCCAACGGTATAGAAACCCAGCGCCTCCAAATGTGGCGTCAATCCAGCTTTGTCAAGGTATTCCGTCACGACTTTTGAACCCGGCGCCAGGCTCGTCTTGACGTAGGGCTTGCTTGCCAAGCCAAGCTCATTGGCATTCTTTGCCAAAAGACCTGCGGCGACCATTACTGACGGATTACTGGTATTCGTGCACGAGGTGATGGCCGCGATGACCACCGAACCGTGCATGAGTTGAACGCTGTCGCCATTTGACCGGAACGCGCCACGCGCGTCCAACTGCTCTTCAGACAAGGCGAAACCTTGCGGACCAAGCGGCGCCGTCAGTACTTGATTGAATGTCGGTTTGAGTTCGCGCACCAGAATGCGATCTTGCGGGCGCAAGGGACCAGCCACGCTCGGCTCCACCGTGCTCAAGTCGAGTTCCAGCGTATCGTTGTAAATCGGATCATCCATGCCGTCACTGCGGAAGAGACCCTGCTCCTTGCAATAGACTTCTACCAGCTTGACGAGGTCTTCGGGGCGTCCTGTGCGGCGCAGGTAGCTGAGCACCTCGTCATCGACCGGGAAGAAACCCATCGTCGCGCCATACTCGGGCGCCATATTGGCGATAGTCGCCCGGTCGGGCAAGGTCATGCTGCTCAAGCCCGGTCCATAGAACTCGACAAACTTGCTGACCACGCCTTTTGCCCGCAGCATTTGAGTGACGACAAGAACCAAGTCAGTCGCGGTCGCGCCCTCCGGCAGTTGGCCCTTGAGCTTGAAGCCAACAACTTCCGGCGCCAGCATATAGATTGGCTGGCCAAGCATTGCCGCTTCCGCCTCTATGCCGCCAACGCCCCAGCCAAGCACACCCAAAGCATTTATCATGGTGGTATGGCTGTCGGTGCCGACCAGCGAATCGGGCAGCGCCACCAATCCATCGCCCTGCGGATCGGCATATAGCTGCACGACCTTCGCCAAGAACTCAAGGTTGACTTGATGAACGATGCCGGTCGCCGGCGGTACGACTTTTAGATTCTCAAATGCCTTCTGCCCCCAGTGCAGAAACTCATAGCGCTCGCGATTACGGACGAATTCCATTTGCGCGTTGCGCGCGAGGGCATCTGAGCTGCCAAAGACATCAACCTGTACCGAATGGTCTATTACCAAGTCGACCGGCACCTGTGGATTTATCTTCTGCGGATCACCACCCAAGCGTGCCATTGCGCTGCGCAATGCCGCCAAGTCGACCAGCGAGGGTACGCCAGTGAAGTCTTGCAGTATTACGCGCGCCGGGCTGAAGGGAATCTCCACCGGCCTGTGATTAGCCGCGTCCCATGACGCCAGATTCACTACATCCTCGGCCTTAAAGTGTCGACCGTCCTGGCTGCGCAAGGCGTTTTCCAGCAAGATCTTGATGCTGAAGGGCAAGCAGTCAATATGACCAATGCCGTCTTGGTTGAGTTTGCTCAAACGATAAATGACTGCGCTGCCACTGCCGAAGTCGATTCTGCCCCGACTGCCGAAATGTTCACTCATACGTCTGTCCTTCTGGCGCGTCTGACAGTCAATATTTGTACCCGACGCCCCGCAATTACTTATAAGGTCCGTTACCGTAAACAGAGGGCATTTTACCAGAGAATCATCATCCTTGTCAGCGCCACTCGCTTCGCTGGGCGAGCAGGCTTCAAGGATTTTTCGCCTTGCCATTTGCCATCCTGAACCCAGGTCTCCCCGGCATCATCACTATAGCGCGATCTCATCCCCGCTGGAATCGCAGCCACGCGCATGTGAAACTTGTCATTTTACAAAAGAGACGCTCTCAAGTAGACTTGCCGCAATCAGCTATCTGGCAATCCATTCCGGTCAATTGAGGTCAAGTGGAGTATGGCAAAGAAGAGCAGTCGTACGCGTGAAGCCAGGCAACGCCGTCAAAGGCAGCGCAGACAAAGCCAACGCGTGTTGGTGCTTATGGCTATCGTTGTCATAGCTGTAGTCGCAATCGCCGTGATCATCGTATCCAATCAACCGGTTGATGCTTTCATACCTGACGACTTGTCCGCTAGATATGAGGACCTTGAACGCTCGTTCTCATCAGAGGGCTACCCACGCCTTGGCGAATCCGACGCGCCGGTAACCGTGCAAGAGTATGCCAGTTTTGCCTGCCCCGGCTGTGAGGCATTTCATAGCGACAGCTTCGATGCGGTGCTTGAGCGCGTGCGAGAAGGGCAGGTCATATTCACCTACGTTCCGCTGCAAACCGGTTCTGTGCCGAATGCGCCTGGCGCCTCTCGTGCCGCTCTCTGCGCCGGCAAACAAGGCATGTTCTGGGAGATGCACGATGTGCTCTTTGATTGGCAGACACGCTATGGCAACACCGCCTTTTCGCAGAACCGCCTGCTGGAAAGCGTCGACGGACTCGGCTTGAGCAGCAGCGCCTTCACGAGCTGTTTCAATTCCGCCGAAATCTCGGCCACGCTCAACGCGGCGCTTAACGAAGATGTATCTACCACACCCACAATCCGAGTTAATGGAGTCACCTTGGATCAAGGCGGAACAATCCCGTCGGCCGAGATAATTCTGCAAGCGATCGACGATGCCACCCCCACCGATTGGGGCATGCCGACTGAGGATGCGTCTACAGAGCCTACCGAACCCGTGGAGCCGGCTGAGTCATCCGCAAGCGAGTCGGCGGACCAGACTGCAGCGGACACGGAAACGACAGACGACGCGGACGTGCCAGATGACCGTGACGCTGTTGGCGAAGGCGACGCTGTTGACGAAGGCGACGCGGCTGATGTTGCGGAAGCGCCTGAACCGGACGAGCCCACCGAACCTGACGCGGAGCCTGACCCAGACTCGGACGAAAATAACGAAGATTCGGCAACGTCAGACGGCTAGGAATTGCCGATTAATGAAGCGTGATGAAGTCCCGCCCAAAAGCGATTCTGCTTACTTTCGAGCCAGCATCGGTCCTAGCGGACGTCCCCCCAGCACATGCATGTGCAAATGAAAGACTTCTTGTCCGCCGTGCGCATTGCAGTTGACAATTAGGCGGTAGCCTGCTTCCGCGATTCCTTCATCAGCCGCGATCTTTGCCGCCACCGTGAAGAGCCGGCCTAAGGCCGCTTCGTGTTCTGGTTTGACATCGTTGACGGTGGCGACTTCCTGCTTGGGAACAATAAGGATATGGGAAGGCGCCTGCGGTGCGATATCGCGAAACGCAAGCACCAGATCATCTTCATATACGATATCGGCCGGAATCTCTTTGGCGATGATCTTGGAAAATATCGTACTCATTTTCTGCCTCCAAGCGCTAACTTACCCGGTGCCCTATCGCCGCCAACAGGGCCAGCGCCGCGCTCTACATGACCATCCCGCCGTCAACGACTAGCGTCTGCCCGGTGATATACGAGGCATCGCCAGACGCGAGGAATGCGACCGCTTTGGCGATATCTTGCGGCGCACCCATTCTACCCAATGGGATCGCATCTATTGCCGTTCCCTTGAACTCATCGGAGAGATCTGCGGTCATGTCAGTATCGATGAAGCCCGGCGCCACCGCATTGACTCTGATACCACGCACGGCGACTTCTTTGGCCAGAGACTTCGTCAAGCCGATGATACCGGCTTTGCTGGCGGCGTAATTGGTCTGCCCGCCGTTGCCTGCAATGCCGACAACGCTAGTGATATTGATGATGCTGCCGGTTCGCTTGCGCATCATGAGGCGGGCCGCCGCTTTACAGCAGAGCCAGCAACTGCGCAGATTCGTATTCAGCACCGTATCGAAGTCGTCTGGCTTCATCATCATGATCACATTGTCACGCGTCATGCCGGCGTTATTTACCAAGATATCAATTGTGCCTTGAGCCGCCACTGCCTGCTTGAACAGATTTGCGACCTGTTCGGCATTGCTGACGTCAGCTTGCCAGGCAGCCGCCGTACCGCCTCCACTCTCTATCTCGGAGACGACTTCGTTAGCCGCGTCCGCGCTCCGATGGAAGTTCACAATTACGGTCGCGCCCCGACTTGCCAACTCCAAGCAGATCGCTCGGCCGATACCGCGACTGCCTCCTGTGACCAGCGCAACTTTTCCTTCGAGATTCGTCATCCATCTCCCTCGCATTGGACCAAAACTAAGTCATGTGACTATACAGCCAGGTTAGCGCGACGACTATGGTCAGCCACCGACCCAAGCAAGCAATTCAACCTGCCCGCGCAAGTCACTCGTCAGGCTGGTTGCGCCGAAACCGTTGGCGCTGGCGACATAAATATCATTTCGACCATCAACACTGGGATTGACACCGGTGAAAGCGATGAACTGTCCGTCAAACGAATACTGAGGATCGCACATGGTCGGCGGCGGTCCAGCGTTTGCCACACTGCGAAATCTACGATTCCGGACCCGCACGCCATAGGGGCATTGACCCGCTGTTCCACCAACGGCGATGCGCTCTCCATCGGGCGACCATGCCGCATGCATGCTGAAACGTGGAAAGTCGAGCGCGTCGTCGCTGCCCAGAATCGCGCTCGCGTCGCTAAGAAGGACAAGCCGATTGGCGCTGTCAGCAATCTGAACGAGCACTGCGTCGCCTCGCGGGGACCAGCTTTCAGATAGATAACTTGCGGCGGCCGGGCTATTTTCCAGTCGGACCTCAACGACCTCGCCGCTGATGATCTCGGCCCGCCAGATTCGACGCTGCGGATTCAGCAAGTCAAAGGGGTCACCACTGGCAAAAGCCAGAGTAGACGAATTGATCCAATACGGCGCTTCCGTGGCCTTCACATCAGAGACGCGGTTGATATTGCCGCTGGCGACTTCGTATAGATAGACCTGGCCCCCGGTCGGCGGCGGAATGGTCAGCGCGTCACAGAAATTCGGCTCGCCTGGTATCCAGCTTGGGCACTCCTCCCGATCGGAAACGAAGGCGATATGCCTGCCATCAGGTGACCAGCTGGGCCATAAGTCGTAGGTGCCGCGGTTTGAGATATTCGTCCTGCCTGAGCCGTCTTTGGCATAGAGGTATATGTCAATGTCGTAGCCGGTAGCGACAGCCATCGCCATATGAAGCCCATCGGGTGACCAGGCTGGCGGCACATAGTAGCCGCGCTGCACCAGCGGATTTTCTCCAATCAGGACGCGAGCGCTGAAGCCAGTCGCCAGATCAAGAATGTACAAGCCGTTGCTTCGTACGTCGCCGTTCGTTTTGACAAACGCCAGCGCGTTGCCCGGCCGCGCAACGAAGACTTCGAGATCGCTTGTCGAGTCGACCTCGAGCACCGGAATGCGCCCGCGCAAACGGGTCGGCGATGCGAAGTAAACAGTTTGGATGCCGGTGAAGGGCTGAGCGGTGGCGATATTGGCGATAGATTCTTGTCGATTGGCGCTGATGAAGGCAATCATCTGATTCTGAATGCCATCTTTGATTTCGGGCGGGATATCGGCGACGTCCCAATTGTCGAAGACGAATCTCGTCTGCGGCAGCGGTGTGATCGAGGGAGTGAACGTTGGTAGCGGGGTCGGCGTTTGCGTAGCGGTATTGGTTACAGTCGGGCTAGCGGTTGGGCTGGGGGGCGTGGTCGGCAGCACGGTCGCTGTATTGGTCGGCGTTGCAGTCGGTCGGACCGTGGGGGTTGCCGTAGCGGTCGGCAAGGGCGTGGCGCTAGGCGCGAGCTGACTGAGAGCGCTGCAAGCGCTCAGCAATATGACAGCCAGGACCAAGTTCAACTTGAGTCGCAATATAGTGATTCTCGACAAAACGAATTGGAAAGATACCATGCTGAAACGACCTTGTCTCAAGCGAAACAGGGTGATCGCCCTACGATTCAATCTGCAGAATTATCACTGCCTTCAGCATCTGTTTGCCGCTGCTCCGCTTCTACTTCGCGCTGTCGTCTGGCGGGCGGACCCAGCAAGACCGAATCCAGCACATCTTGCATGCTCTCTACATACAATATCGAGACTTCGTGAAGCACTGCCTTGGGAACTTCGCGCAGATCTTTCTGATTGTCTTTTGGCAAGATAATGGTTGGGATATTGCGGCGACGAGCCGCGAGGATTTTTTCTACTACTCCACCCACCGGTAAGATTTGGCCTCTCAGCGTCAATTCGCCCGTCATGGCGACATCAGCTTTGACTCGGCGTTCGGTGAAGGCGGAGATTAGAGCGGTGGCCAGGGTGATGCCGGCTGATGGACCATCTTTGGGAACCGCGCCTTCCGGCATGTGAATATGAACATCGAGATTCTCAAAGTCGTCGGCGGGCAGGTCGAATTGATGCGCGCGCCCTCGGAGATAGCTCAGCGCAATATGGGCAGATTCCTGTAATACATCGCCCAGTTGTCCAGTCAGCATCAGATTGCCCTTGCCGGGCACAAGCGTCACTTCGACCGTCTGTATCTCGCCGCCGTTTGGCGTCCAAACCAAACCACTAACGATCCCGATGGCATCGTTGCGATTGACTTTTGAGGCGAGCATCTGCGGCGGGCCGAGGTGCTTTTCAATAATCGACGGTGTGATGCGCCGCGGAATTCTTCGATTCGATGCCAGCTGCCTGGCGATCTTGCGACACAAATTAGCTATTTCGCGTTCCAGGTTGCGTACACCACTTTCGTAAGTATAGTGCCGTATGATGTGCTTCAGCGCAGCGGTTGTAAACCTTATGCCCGTCTCATCGATGCCATTTGCCTCGAGCTGTTTGGGAATCAAGAAGCGATGGGCGATCTGGATTTTTTCTTCTTCGGAATAACCTTTGAACTCGATGACTTCCAGGCGATCTTCCAGCGCTTCCGGTATCGAATACAAATCATTGGCAGTGGTGATGAAGGTCACTTTCGATAAGTCGTAAGGCACTTCGAGATAATGGTCAATGAAGTTTCTGTTCTGCTCTGGATCCAGAACTTCAAGCATGGCGGAAGACGGGTCGCCGCGAAAGTCGGAACTCATCTTGTCGATTTCGTCGAGCATGAAAACCGGGTTAACCGTCTCCGCCCGTTCCATTTGTTGCAAGATACGCCCGGGCATTGAACCTATGTATGTGCGACGGTGCCCGCGGATTTCCGCCTCGTCGCGTACACCGCCCAGGCTGATCCGCAAGAACTTGCAGCCGAGGGCGTCGGCGATGCTCTTACCCAAGGACGTCTTGCCGACGCCCGGCGGACCGACGAAACAAATGATGGGACTTTTCATTTTGTCCCGCGCTAATTTGCGAACGGCAATATGCTCAATGATGCGCGCTTTCACCTTCTTCAGTCCGTAATGCGCGCTCTCGAGAATGTCTTCCGCATTCTCCAAGTCCAGGTTTTCTTCACTGAGGTCATTCCAGGGCAGGGTTAGCAGGCGGTCAAGGTAGGTGTGAATGACGCCGGATTCGGGCGACATCGGTGGGATGACGCCCAGGCGAGACATCTCCTTCATCGCCTTTTCATGGACTTCGCCTGGCAGATTGGCACTGCGGATTCTCTCCGACAATTCGTGAATTTCCTGCTGGAATACATCGCCATCGCCCAATTCTTGCTGAATGACGCGCACTTGTTCACGCAGGTACATCTCTCGCTGATTTGCCGCAATCTCATCTTGCAGGCGTGTATGCACTTCATCATGTATCTCGTTATCGTGTAAATCGGTGGTCAGCAAGACGGCGAGCAATTCAAGGCGCTTTTCGATATCGTCGAGCTCTAGCAATTGCTGCAAGTCTTCTGGCTCGAGCGGTAAAATCGCCGACAGGGAATCGCAGAGCAAACCCGGATCATCCACTGACAAAACATACTTCAGGACACTCTCGGGCATGGCTTCGTTATATTGACTGCTGTGCTTAAAAAGCTCGATCAGAGCTGTCGCCAGGGACTCAAGCGCTTTTGGCTCGAAAGACTCATCAACCAGAGGGCGCGCCGTGGCGACAGGGTAGGATCCGCGCTGGTTGACCGCGAGAATCTGGACGCGCCGCCTGCCTTGCGCCAGGAGCTGCACTGACTTGTTTTCCAGCTCGGCGTATTTGCCTGGGGCGATTTCAGTGCCCACCGGGTGAATTCGGTCGATAAGGGCTCCGCCATCGGCATCCGCCCGCAGCTTGCAGGCGATCAACGTTTGCCCGCCGTCGTTGGCGAATCGCGCGGCTTTGACTTGCGCCTCGCCATCCAATGAGATCAGGCTCAAGACTTGTGGGAACAGCACTTGATCATCCAGAATAAGCAAGGGAAGTTCGAAAACGCCATCCTGTTTCGGCTTGGCGTTATCAATACGATTGAGTTGCTGTGTAATCTCTGTCGCCAAGGACTTGACCCCGAATTTGCGCTGTTTCCGTCTGAATAGAGGCACCAAAGTGTAGCCCAGGTTCGCCAGAAATGTAAATACCGCTAGCATTGCATGGAGTTTGAAACTAGCTTGGAGATGAATGCGTGCGGCGACATCCAGCGTCTTTCAGGTCTTGTTGGTGTAGAATGGCAAAAGTAGACTTACTTTTACATTGATGAATCGGGGATAGTTAGCAATGCGCGTCCCTTTCGCCGTCACCTTGGTTGCCGTAGCGGCCGGCGCCATTCTAGTTTTCATCGCGGGGAGCTTGATCCTCAAGCCTCCTTTAGCTTTGATCGCCAGTGCAGGTTTTGATCGCGAGACGATCAGTCCGAATGCAGATGGAGAGGATGATGTCGCCGTCTTCAGTTATATGCTAACGCGCCCGGCAGTCATCAGTCTCGCGCTGACAAGCGCAAACGGCAGAACATTTTATTTTCGGCAAGATCAGCCACGGGCTGATGACGACTACAAGGTGCTCTTCAGCGGCGTAGTAGATGGTTTTCTGCATGAAGGCGAGTCGGTCTATGGCGAGATTGAGCGGCGTCTGATCCCAAATGGCGCCTACCAATGGCGGCTTGAAGCCGAGCCGGATGATGACGAGCCAGAGACTGTCAGCGGTTCTCTGCTAGTTGAAGACGGCGATACGCCGCTCCCGATCATGTCGGAATTTCGCATCGCTCCTGACATTTTTTCGCCCAATCAGGACGGAGTTGCCGATCGCGTAAGTATCAACATATACCTGGAAAAAGATGTAGAAAGACTTGATGTGTTCTTGGAGGGACCGGACGGCTCGCGGATTCCGATTTCAGCTCGAGTAGAAGAGCGCCAGTATGGCGAAGCGGGACGGCATCGATTTGATTACGAAGGTGGCATTGACCTGGGCGTCGATCCGCCGCCGGATGGCAGCTATCAGGTGATTGCGCTGGCACAGGACAAAGTTGGTCAGCGAATACGTATGGAAGGGCAACTCACCATTGAGACCGGGGGCAAGCCCTACGCAGAAATAAAGCCGCAGGCAGTGGGCGTCGATGTGGCTTTTGCGGTGCAGCCGTACGACGAGAGATTCTTGTCGACGCAGCAAAGCCTTGGCGACTTGTTGCCGCTACCGGACGATACCGCGGCGCTGGCCAATTCGCAGCAGATCACTGTGCCATTGGGGCAAATGCTCGTCTTCCGCCTGACGGTCGACAATTACGGCGATGTGCCTATACGTACCAGCGGACCTCCGCCTGGCACAGTCTATCAGCAAGATCAGCTGGCCGGCAGTTTGGGTATGTTTGATGAGTCGGGCGCTTGGCGTGTCGGCATCCAATGCGAGACTTCGATGTCCAGTTTTCCCTATCGCTGGGCGATCGCCACGGATGAAGAATTGGTCTCGGAAATTGACGAAGCCAGCGGAAATAGCTATTCCTACCTTCCGCCAAAGACGCGAGCTGTGATCTGGGGCGCGGTACACTTCGTCGAGGCAAAGGCACGAAACCCGCAGAATTGCTGGGCCGGGCTAATCCACGAAGATGTCGCTATCAGCTTGCGGAACAATCATGTTGGGATGCGTTCAATCATGATTGTAGATCCGGATGCCGAAGCCAAGGCTTGACCTACCACAGGTGCGCGCTAGATGGTTGATTTGGCGGTAGTCATTGTCTGCTGGAACAACGCCGATGTCATCGCCGATGCATTGCAGAGCCTGCTTGAAGACCTTCAGGACAGCGGCCTCAACTTTGAAATCTGGCTGGTCGACTCCGCCTCGAAAGACAAGACCGTCGACATTGTCCGTGAGCGCTTCGGGACAGTTAAGCTAATCGCTTCTGAAGAGAATATCGGCTTTGGCGCTGCCAACAATGTAGCGCTGCGTGCAATGGGATTCACCCACGACGAGAGCAATCGGGCTTTGCCGGCCGCGGTTTATCTGTTGAATCCGGACACGATTACGCAGCGAGGTGCGAGTAGACTGCTCTTTGATACGCTGATGGCGGATTCTGATGTCGGTTTGGTAGGCGCGCGCTTGACCTTCGCTGACGGCAGCTTCCAGCACAGCGCCTTTCGCTTTCCCGACCTGCGTCAGATCTGGACCGAGTTTTTCCCGACACCGGGCAGATTGATCGATGGACCATTTAACGGACGTTACCCGCGAGAACGGTATGAATCGCGCACACCATTCGAGGTTGATTTCACTTTGGGCGCGACCATGATGCTAAAGCGCGATGTCATACAGGAGACGCGCGGTTTTGATGAGGACTTCTTTCTGTATTGCGAAGAAATCGATTGGGCGTGGCGTATCAGACAGTCTGGCTGGCGGATACTCTGCGTACCGCTTGCATGGGTTACGCACCTCGCTGGAGGCAGTACATCGCAGGCGCGCCCGCGCAGCCAGATTAATTTGTGGAAAAGTAGGTTATTATTGTACGAGAAATACTACCCGGTCTGGAAACGCCGCGCGGCCCGACAACTTCTTGTGCTAGGCATGCAGCGTAAGATTCGGACGCTGTGCGCTGCCGATGCCGAGTTGCTGCGCGCCTGCCACACGATTATTGAGATGGCAAAGTCATGACACACCTCACCGCCATCGTACTAACGCACAATGAATCTGGGCAGATAGCCGATTGCATCAAGACGCTGCGCTTTGCCGATCGCATTATCGTCTTCGATTCGTATAGCACGGACGATACCGTTGCTATAGCGCAAAGTTGTGGCGCGGACATATTTCAGCATGAGTTCGAAAATTACGCTGAGCAGCGCAATGCTGCGCTTGATGCTGCGGACGAGATGACGGATTGGGTGCTATTTGTGGACGCTGACGAAAGAATATCGGATGCGCTGGCGACGGAAATCCGTGACAAGATCGTACATTCGGATTTTGCCGGCTGGCGGCTGCCGCGTCACAACTATATTTTTGGCGTATTAACCAAGGGCGCGGGTTGGTATCCCGATTACCAGACGCGATTGCTGCGTGTGGGGCAAGCTTCTTACGACCGTCAGCGAGCCGTGCATGAGGTGGTAAAGCTCTACGGCGAAGAAGGCACGATGAGAAATCCGATTATTCATTACAATTATTCGGACGTGGCACAGTTCATAAAGAAGCAAGAGGATTATGCGCGACTTGATGCAAAGAGCCTTTACGCCCAAGGCATAAAGCCTCGGCAACATAACTTCATCTTACAGCCTCTGCGTCAGTTCTATTGG
Source organism: Phototrophicaceae bacterium (assembly GCA_965223515.1). GTDB lineage: Bacteria > Chloroflexota > Anaerolineae > Aggregatilineales > Phototrophicaceae > UBA6055. The sequence continues at coordinate 1,075,251 of CBDCWK010000002.1, read as the reverse complement.
CGCTTTGTCACGCTGGGAGGCTACCGTGACCGCTGGCACGGATTGCGGCTGTCGTTGCTTATGGCGCGCTTCGAATATCGCAAGTACCAACTGCTAGCGAGTCTTTGGCAAAAGCGATGAGCCGATAGCCTCACCATTGAATCGCGTGCGGCCTATTGCGGTACGAGAATGCCATAGCCCCCGTTGTCGCGCCGATACAGCACGTTGACCTCCGTGGAACCGGCGTTCATGAACAGATAGAAATTGTGGTCCAGCAACTCCAACTGCTCGATCGCTTCGTCTTCGTTCATGGGAATCAGTTCAACCTGTTTGCGCCGGAGTATCTCGGCAGGCGCTGCAGCCTCATCCGAATCAGGCAGGGCATATTCGGGAACATCCTCAGCGATGTCAAGCTCTGCAACTGTGGCTCTATACTTTTCGCGTACCTTCTGATTCTTAGATTTACGCTTGCTCTTGAAACGGTCAATCTGACGATGGAGCTTTTCCACGGCTTTGGTGATGGCAAAGCGAATCGTATCGCGATTCTCAATGTCCATCCTTTCTTCCGCACGTAGAATTGCACCGCGCGCATGCTGAATTGTGATTTGCGCGATTGCAATGTCTGCGCCCCTGTGGGTGCGGATGATGGCTAGCTCTACGCCCACATGCGCGATGTTCGGCAAGTAGCGATCCAGCTTGTCAACCCGGGAGCGGGTAAAAGAATCTAAGGCCTCAGAAATCCTGATTCCGTCTCCGTGAATACTGATATCCACAATGAACCTCCTTGCGAATTCAACCAATCATCAAGCGTGGCTTACAGCAATGCCGTAGACGGCGTGCGCCTGGCTTGCTCGCAGCGCCGCGGCGCATTCGGTCAAGGTCGCGCCTGTTGTCACGACATCATCAATAAGCAGAATCGACTGTCCTTCCACAGCAGCGCTTGCATGAAAGGCGCCCTTGACGTTTTGGCGCCGCTCGTTACTCGAGAGTCGCGCTTGCTGGCTTGTACCGCGAATTCGTGTAAGCCAGTCCGGCTGGCAACAGATGTTGAGCGCAAGCGCCACATACTCGCTCAACAAGTTGGATTGATTATACCCTCTCTCCAACTGTCGGTCAGCATGGAGCGGCACCGGCACGATGGCGTCGACTTTCCATTCCTGCGCGCTCAATGCCTCGGCCAGGCGCGCTCCCAGGTAGTCGCTCAAGCTTGTGGCGCCATGGTATTTGAAGGCTTTGACCGCATTTTCAAGTACGCCGCTCTGTTCGCCCGTCGCGCATAAGCCGTCGAACAACTCCTCGTTTTTGTGGAAGATTTCAAGCGGATGCGAGATTAGCTCATGGCGGCACGGCTCGCAGAAGCGGTGGTCAACGCGACCGCAGTTTTCACAGGACGGCGGAAAAACCAGGTTAAACAGCCACTGCGCAGCCTGCCCGCTGAATTGTTCGAACTGTGAAACTATGCTCTCAACCCTTGTTGCTTCAGGTGACATCAGTGGCACCTTTAGGCACGAAATAAGGCGACGATCCTAGTTTGATTGTAACACAGTGAAGCCTCGCGTCGGCTGCGATGATCTTAACTCTACCAAGCATAATCTTACATATGGTGTCCGGCGTGTGAGACGGGATGCGGTATGCATTACCGAGCATCTTCTGCAACGGCAAATCAGAGATATCATGCTATAGTTATCTCGTATTAGCTGCGTATCCCAGGCTTAATATCGAAGGATTGGAAATACTTGGAGCGAGTCAGTCAATCTGGTTTAACGTTCTATCGTAGGCAAGCTTGGAATGAACTCCGGCATGGCATATTCACGCGGCAGGGTGGCGTCAGCAAATCACATTGGTCATCGCTGAATCTTGGCGTTACTATCGGTGATCAGTTGGATGGCGTCAAAGAGAATCACCTTCGAATGTACCGGGCCGTCGGTGTGAATCAAAAGCGCGCCGTAAGCAGTTGGCTGGTCCACGGCGTCAATATCTTGGTCATCGACAATGAGACTCAGTTGAATGGCAAACTGGAGAAAGCAGACGCCATTATCACTGATCAGCCGGATACGCCGCTGGTCATGCGTTTCGCCGATTGTGTACCGCTCTTGCTCTATGATCCCGAGCGGCGAGCGATCGGCTTGGGGCACGCGGGCTGGCGCGGAACAGTAAAAGGCATGGCTGCGACCACCGTTCGCACGATGCAGTCCGCCTTCGGCTGCCGGCCGCAAGATCTTCAGGTCGTGATCGGCCCGGCCATCTCGCGGCGCAATTACCAGGTAGGGGAGGAAATTGCTGATCTGGCGCTTGAATACTTCGGCGAGCATTCGGGCGTGATCGTTCGCGATTCAGTCGACGGGACCTCATATTTCGATCTCTGGCGCGCCAATCAATTGGACTTTGAACGGCAGGGCGTCACTAACGTTCAGGTGCTGGAGATTTGCACCTTTGAGAATACCGACGAGTTTTTTTCGCATCGGGCGGAAAACGGATTGACCGGACGCTTCGGCGTGGTGATTTCGCTGTGAGCATTGTCGACAACATCAAGCGCGTTGAGGACCGAATCTCGGCTGCTTGTGCTGTAGCCAATCGCGATCCTTCTGAGATCACCCTTATCGCCATAAGCAAGCAGAAGCCGGTGGCAGACATTATTAGCGCGGTCAAAGCGGGTATACAACATATTGGCGAAAATCGCGTAGAAGAAGGTATAGCAAAGATACCGCACGTTGAAGAAAAGGTGCTTGGCTCGCTGACCTGGCACATGGTGGGTCATGTGCAGAGCCGCAAGGCTAAGCCGGTGATTCAGCATTTTGATGTTGTACAATCAGTGGACAGCCTGCGCTTGGCGCGGCGACTTTCACGCTTATCCAGCGAACAGAATCGACAACTAGAGGTTATGCTGGAGATTAATGTTTCTGGTGAAGCATCGAAATACGGGTTTGCGGGTTATAATTGGTATAGAGATGCTGTGGTAAAAGACCGCATGTGGAGCGAATTGGTCGAAATGTTCGCGTTACCCTATCTGAATGTTCGCGGTCTGATGACGATGGCGCCTTATGACGCCGACGAATTGACGATACGGCGTGTCTTCGCCGATCTGTTTGCGCTGCGCGAGGAGATTCAAGTTTCGCTGAATATACCATTGCCTGACTTGAGCATGGGCATGACCAACGATTTTGAGTTGGCGATAGCGGAAGGCGCGACGATGATTCGAGTTGGACGCGCCATTTTTGGAGATAGAAGTTTAAGCGAAAGCAAAATGAAAGGTTAAGAAAGCGATGTCCTCACTGTTTTTGGTACTGTATTGGGCTCTTCAGGCATACCAGTTGGTCTTGCTTGCTCGTGTGCTGATGAGCTGGATACCTAATCTCGATCACAACAATCCGATTGCCCGTTTCCTATATCAGGCGACTGAGCCCGTTCTTGCGCCGATCCGTAACGCGCTGCCCGCGATGGGTGGCATTGACTTGAGTCCGCTGGTCGTTTTTCTGGGCATAAGCGTTATCATGCAGTTGGTGCTATAAACTAACGCCACGTAATGTCATCGCTGCGGCAAAAGGCGCCTGGCTTACCGGCGGCTGGCTAAAGCTTGATCAAAATTCTGCCGCAGCTTTGGCAATTGACGATGCTGTCACTTCGGTTAATGGCGGTGATGACAATGCTATTCTGTTCTATCCCGCAGATCGTGCAGGCGTCGTCGTTTAAGACCGATACCGGGCGGTTGGATTTCTTGGTGCGCAAGCTGTTGTAAGTCTTAAATACATCGGCAGGGATTGCCTTCACTGCTGCCTTGCGTGTTTTCAATTGCTTTTTTACGGCGGCGGTTAACTGTTTTTTCTCTTTGAGAAGGTCCTTTTTCTCAGCGGCTCGGGCAGTCTGTGCTTCATTCAACAGCGCCTCGCTTTCCTCTAGCGCTTGCTGGCAGTCATCTCGCTCGGTCACGATCCGCTGCAACTCGCTTTCGAGCGCCTCCCTGCGCCGCGTTAGAGACTCAATCTCCATTTGCAGGTCTTGCATCTCTTTTGGACTCGCGACCTCTCCGCTGTAAAGAAGCGTCTCGCTGGCTTCCCGTTTTTCTACGACCGACGTAATCTCCAATTCCATGTCCTTGGCACGTTTCGCTGCATCCTCGAATCCCGCGCTGGCAGCTTCGAATGTTGCCTCTGCCTCCCGCAGCGCCTCGTCATCTTCCAACTGCAGGTTGATTGCCTTGATGCGCTTGGTGCGGTCGATGATGTCCAATTCGAGTTGCTGAATGCGATATAGCGCGAGAACTTCTGACATAGTTCGGTTCCTTGTCTGGTGAATTTGGTCGTCTCTTAGCGCCCTAATAATAGCGCAAGATGTAAACTACTGTTCAATGAGAATCTAAATTAGTGCTCGCTCTTGAGAAAACCCGGCCTCTGAATGCTATTCTATCGTACGGTTTCCGCGCGTTTAGAAACAGGTACAGATCGTATGGCAGCTATGTTGCGCCGACTAACAACAGAGCGGGCGGCGATCATCATAGTCTTTCTGCTTTTATTTGCCATGGCCTCTCGCGTAGCGGCGGATCCTGACATGTGGTGGCATATTCGCTTGGGTCAGCAAATTCGTGATACCGGTCAATCTGTCTACGCCGATGCGTTGTCCCATACCCATACTGGCGTCGTGCACAAAAACCATAGTGGCTTGGCGCAAGTCCTGATATACGTCTGTTGGAGCGCAGGCGGGCATCTTGGCATGACGCTATTCGTATCGATAACGGCGGTTGGCGGAATGCTCCTCATTTACCGGGCAGGACGCGGCAGCATCTATATGCAAGGATTCGTGCTGGTTTTGGGCGCCGCCTGCGCGTCGGCATTTTGGTCGCCCAGGCCTCAGATGTTCACCTTTATTCTGGCAGCGGCATTATTGCTGCTGCTGAAGCGCTTGAAGCGACGCGGAAGCGCTCCACTTTGGCTCTTACCCTTGCTGATGTGGTTTTGGGGCAATCTGCATGGCGGCTACATCGTTGGATATGTTTTCATCATTGCCTTTGTAGTGGGTGAGTGGCTAAACAATGTAGTCGGCGCTAGCGAGCCTGCCCTTGCGCCCGGCCTTATCCGTCGCCTTTGCGGAGTATCCGTGCTTTCGCTTTTGCTCCTGCCGCTAAACCCCCTTGGTGTTTCCGTCTTTACTGTGCCTTTCGAGACTGTGGCGATTAGCGGCCTGCGAAGTCTAATTCAAGAGTGGAAGCCGCCCGATTTCACTCAGCCGATAACCTGGTCCGTTGTATTACTGCTAGCGCTATTTCTTGCTTCCGTCTGGGCGAGCCGGCTCAGATTCGACTTCAGTGAGTGGCTGCTGGTCGCGGGCACGCTAATCATGACGCTGCATGCCGGCCGCCATATATCGCTTTTCGCCATTGCGACAGTACCGGCGGTGACCACGCACCTGGACGATGTGCTAACGCGCAAGGGCTGGACTATTCGACGGCGGACACGGGAAACACCGTGCCGAGTCGCGCTCAATTTGGCGCTGATCAGCCTGGTGGCGCTCGGCGCGTTGGCGCAAGCCCGCTATGTTTCCAGTGCCAATACTGTCGACAACGCGCTTGAACTGCATTACCCGGTGAGCGCGGTGCAGTATCTGAACGCCTCGAGTTTGGAAGGAAATCTATTCAATAGCTATAACTGGGGCGGATACATAATATCTGAAGCACCCCGCTTTCCTGTTTTCATCGACGGGCGCACAGATTTATACCGTGACTTCCTCGCTGAATACGCTGCCGCCGCCTTTGGAACGCCAGCATGGTCCGATGTGTTGGCCAGGCACGATATCGGTGTCGTTCTAATTGAGTCGGACAGCGCACTGGCAGCACGGCTCGATACGGCTCCAAATTGGCTGCGAGCATATCACGACGCTATGTCAAGCATCTTTGTCCGTCTATAATCCTGGTTCGCCGATAGACAGCGAGATACAGCGGCGCGCTTAGGCAGAATATCGACCGCGTCCAGTTCAGCGGATAGCGGTCCATCGACAATGTATAGAAAGTAAAGCGATGAAAAAGATTCATCGAGAGCGGGCGTTAAACGAACTTTTCGCGCGCTTGCAATCCGCGGACTTTGACCGGCGGGAGAATGCGCTATTTCAACTCGCGCAGATGCTCCAGCGGACCAACCACGTGAGTTTTGACGCGCCCGCTATGGGCGGCGATAGCTTGCCGCGAGAATTGACGCGCATCCGTCTTTCGCCGAAAGAGCAGCGTGAAGTTGTTGACAAGCTATCGTTATTGGTCGCCAGCCGGCACGAAAGCCGCCCCACGGCATTCTGGACTCTGGGCGAAGTTGCAGCCACAACCGGCTGGGAGCCTACCTTGGCGCTGCTTGATTCCTGCGGTGCTCAGCTCGATGCAGAATCGGCATACCAGGCCTGTCGAGCGTTGCAGCGCTGGTTGGAATCGGGCGCCCTTAGTAGCGACCAGGTCAGTTCGAGTATCGCCACTTTTGGTCCGGTCGCCTGTCTGCGCACATGGTCAGAAAAGGGAGATGAGCGTCTATCACTTGCGGCGCAAGTTGTAATTGAACTCCTGCCGGCACCACGCCCTTGAATCGAGTCTCGCCGCGCCTGTCTTGTAGGTATGGCGTCCCCATTTGCACTATAATGTTGATGCCTACGAAGCCAAGAGTTGAAAGATTGAGTGATGTCAAACCTGTTCGACAAAATCGCCACCTTGGTCAATGCGCAGGTCAATGACCTGCTGGGCAAGAACCCGACATCGCCTTTGGCGCGGATCCGTCTGAATGCCGACGAAGCGGAAAAGCATCCGCGGCGCTCGGCTCAAGCATTGCGGCAGCGCCTGGACGAAGCCGTTGACTACGAAGACGAATTACAAGCCAAGATCGATGACTTGATAAGCCAGGCATCGGACTTGGACGCGCAGGTGGATGCAAGCGTGCGACAGGACGATCAGTTTGGCGCACGGCGATTGCAAGGGCAGCTGAATATGAAGCGGCAGCAATTGTCGATTGCCGAATCGGAACTGCGCGATCACCGCGCGGTCACAAGACACCTGATGCAAGAGATGCGCACATTGGAGTCCGCGCTTGATAGCCGAGATGGACTCGCCGCTCCAAGGTCGTCAGGGGGCGGGACACAGAAACAGCGCACTCGGATCCCGGTTGAAGGCGCGGGTCCCCGTGGCGTTCGGCATGATCCAACCATCGTTGATGCCGTTTCCGAAAAGCTGAACGAGGCGCGCGATGGATTGGATAGCCTCCTCAATAGGCAGCCGGCGCAAAAAACTCCTGAATTAACTCGACCAGGGGGCGGCTTTGTGATCGTTGACGAAGAGCCTGATCCACGCCAGCCCAAGCCGCGGAAGCAAGACCCCGGCGATATGGACCGGCGACTTTCCCGCTTGAGCAAGCCGGGCGACGACTTAGACTAAGCGCGCTCGACTTGCGACTTCTGCGTGTCTCCGTCTTGGGATGCGAGCGTTTCGATGAGATCTTGCACGGATCGTTCGATGTAAGGAAAGCCGAGCCAGGCGCTCATCAACCCGAAGAGACCGCCGGTGATGATACGGAATAGCGGCACAGTTTCCCTTACCGGCCAGAACTCAAACGGCGGATAGCTCAGCAGTTGACTCAAGCCGTCCAAACCGATGGGACCCAGTCCGGCCACGATGTAGAGCCAGAAGGGCAGCGGTCGGATGCGCCAGCGATACCGACGATAGATCAGACCGCCGATGAAGATCATCGTATAGATAGCGAGGTCGCGGGCACACAAGCTGGTTTTGTAGCCGAAAGTTTCGTCTCCGATGAAGTGGCGGGCAGCGATTTGCTGCGCCACGCTGAAGTACTGCAATCCCTCGACCGTGCCAGGCGGTGACGGGGCGTTTCCGTAGTAGAATCTTGACCAGTAGCGATACTGCTCGAGGAAGGCTTCCGATTCCGCCGCATAGTCTTCAAAGGGCTTGTACGCGCTGCCAGCCGCGCCGCGCGGATAGAACGGCTGCTCGCCAAAGACGAAAACGGAGCGAAATGCGAATTGATGACAGAAGGGGCTGTAAAGCGTATAAATGAGGTTGGCCGGTCCATGCACGCCAAGTTTTGCCAAACTCGGCGCGACCCAGGGCAAGCTAATGTATAGCGCCAGTATCGTAAGTGCGATCCGCAGCCAATTCCGGGCTACAGCCAGAACCAGGTTTCTCATCCATCCTGCGGCGGTCCTAATAGGCTGAATCATGGGTAAGCCGATCAAGCTTGAGGCTCAAGGCGCTGCAATTCACTTTGCAACTGTCCGTAAGTCACTGGTCCGTAATATATCGTTCGGATGCGCTGGTTACCATCCAGCAGGTACGTTGTCGGTACGCCCCTGACCTGATAAAGCTGAGACACCGTCAGGCGCGGGTCGAGCAGAACTTCGTAGCTCAAACCAAGTTCGTCTATCCACGTATCTACCGCGTCCGAAGTCTCGCCCAAATTGATGGCCAGAATGCGGAGCGAACCGGACTGGCTTTCATATAATCGCTGCAAGTCACGCATTTCGCTGCGACAGGGAGCGCAATAGGTCGCCCAGAAGTTTAGGATGGTAAACTTGCCCGCGGTTTCCTCAAGCGCTACCGGTTCACGCGATGTGTTGAGAAGCATGAACGTCGGAGCCAGAAAACCAAGCTCGGGCGCCACGCGCGTTGACGTTGTGTTTGACAATCCGCTGTAATCGGCTCGTTGGGGCAGCCCAGTGCGAACGACAAGCAGTATCGCCGTGCCCATAAAACTGAGCGCAGCGACTGCACGAATGATTTGTTCCAGTTTGCTCATGCAATGAACGGCAGGACTCGCTATTCTTCTCCAAGGGCTTCATTCAGCAGTTCGCCAAGTTGCGCCTCGGTCATGATACCAAAGTGGCGCGCCAGAATAACCCCGTCTTTGCCGAGCAAGTATGAACTTGGCCGCGTCTGTATGCCATAGGCATCGTTGATTTCGCCGCTGTTATCCAAAGCCAGTGGGAAGCTCAAACCGAATTCATCGCGAAACGCAGCCATTGCTTCTTCGTTGTCGTTGTAAGCAATTGCCACGATTTCAAAGCCTTGCGGATGCCACTCTTCATATGCCTTCTGAAACTCGGGCATCTCCCGCCGGCATGGACTACACCAGGTGCCCCAAAAATTCAGCAGTACAACCCGGTCGCGCAAATCAGCCAGGGTGAGGCTCACATCATCCAGGGTCTCGATCGTGAAGTCGGGCGGACGATTGCCTACGGCCAAGCCAACCACCGGCTCCAGCTCGCTCGCGATGTCAGCCAAGCTGTTCAGCAAAGTGCTGGCCAGCGAAAGCGGATTCTCGTCTTGCTCTGAATCCATAGCCTGCACATCTTCGCTGCTGTTTATGGCCAGCGGTTCTGCGTCTCTCACTTTCACGCGGAAACGTGCATTCTCGTCGGTGGAGACATTTCGCAGCTGAACTCGGTAAAGACCTTCGTCGACCAAGGCAATTGCCGTAAGCGGATAGACCTTGTTTTCGCTCATGAAGCTCTCTGCTTTGTTCCCGAGGGCGAGCTCAGCATCTTCCGGCGCGAAAAGTACAATCTCGAAATCGGGTACGCTTTCGTTCACACTGCGCACCTCAACATCAATAACGTCACCCGCATCAGCATGGAAGAGGTATTCCTGCACCGGCGAATCGGTCGAGAATTGACCACTGGCGCTTTGGTTGATCGCCACCGGAATGAGCGTACCGTTCAGACAAGAACCCAGATGGCTAAGACCAATGGCGCCTTCAAAAAAGCCAACGCCGCATTCTTCGACGCGAAAGGTGAAGTCAGCGAATTCGCCCTGCGAGAATGTCTGACTCAGGCTCTGCAACTGACCGCTCGCAACCAGGACACCGATCGCGATGAGCATCGATCCACTGATCAGCTTTATCTTGCCCATCTGGCGTTGCAGGCGGCGCAATACGCCTTGAGCGCTATTTAAGAGCAAAGCGGTGATGACGAAGGGAATACCTAGCCCGAAAGAGTACGCCGTCAGCAGCAGCATGCCTTGAGCAATATCGCCTGAGGTGGCGCCGGCTGTCGCCGCGACTGTCAGGATCGTGCCCAGCAAGGGACCGATGCAGGGAGACCAACCAGCGGAAAATACCATGCCCATGAAGGCTGAGCCGAGCAGACCATCTCGCCCGTTTGAGCCGATATCGCCGCGAGTATCCGAATAAAACACGACTTCCAGTCGTTCGAGCAGGCTATTCCAAAAGACCGCCGGCCGCGTAAAGGCACCATTCGCGAACATAGCCAGCGCCAGAGCTAAAGTCAAAGGTAGCGCGACCAATGCTTGCTCCAGGAAGCCCCAATAGATTATCCCGCCGGCGAAAAGGGCAAATGCTATGCTAAGCAAGACATTGTCCAGAATGCCAGCTTGCCCTTTCTTGCGTAACCAGGCGAAGAACTTCGGCGCCAGACCCATAAACTGGAAACCGAAGAAGATGATCACCAGACCACCGATGCGACCAATGATTTGCGTAAAAGTGCTGACATGCTGTCCGGCGATGCTGGAAAGCGCTGTGGTCAACAACCCGATCATCACAAATATCACGGTGAAGCCCAGGACAAAGGCGATGCCGTGCATCAACATTTGCAGGCGAAATGCCAATCCGGCGGGCGCGACGCTGCCTGCAGCCGTTTGCCTGCTGACGTTATGGGTCAAGCGCCCGCTCATATATCCGATGTAGGCAGGTACCAGCGGCAAGACACATGGCGAAATGAATGACAAAACGCCGGCCGCCAATGCCAAGCCGATTGTTACGTTTTCCATCTAGCAACCCTCCGGCTCAATACGAATCGCGCATTGAACTGTCTCTGACCATACATCCTATAGTGTGCCAGGCATTGATTACAAGAAACTTGCCCAATAATAAACGTTCTGATGCAAAGTCCGTGCCCCGCCAATCGTCTCGTTGAGTTGACGACATCTTGTCAGGACGGATGTCGCGTTTTGTCACAGATCGCCTGATATCATCTCAAGTAATAGGGCATTCTCTTCTTCTTTTGTCTTGACATCGCCGTCGATCCAGGCGAAACGCAGTTTCTCGAGAATATGCTTGTATTGCGGACCCGGCGGAATACCGAGTCGTTTGAGGTCGTCGCCGTTGATGCTCGCACGCTGATGCCGCCAGGTCTGCACATAGGCTTCGAGCTTCTGCTGAGCAGCAGGGCAATCCCCCAGGAGCAGCCAGACCACGCAAAGCGATGCCTCGGGTATTCCGTCTAGCAAGCGCACAGCCTCGCTTGGACGGGTAGCGGTATCTTGAAGCTGGTCCGCACGCGCAATTAGCTCGGTGCTGGCAACGATTGAACGGGTCATAGCCTGCGTCAAGTCGAGCCGCTGGCAAAGGGAAAGGGCATCGGCTTTGTTGACATCAGCCATCAGCAGAAGCCACTCAAGTGAATGCCGATCAGACGCGCATGCCGGCCACGGTGGGCTCATGCCTCGCTGGTCTTCCAAGCGCTCTGACAGCTTTTCGCTGACACGAAACGACGGGTGAATGCTCTGCAGCACACCCAGCTCTTGCAGTCGCCTGAAAACTTCGCCGGCCCGCGCTTCTTGCAGAATCCGCTCGATCTCATTGCACAGCCGCTTTCCGCTGACGCGGCCAAGCATTGGCAGCGCCGCTCGCATTAACTTGGCGGTACGCGCCTCAACGTCAAATTGGAGTCGGACGGCCAATCGGAACACTCGCAAAATCCGGGTCGGGTCATCTACAAAGCTATCGTCGTGCAAGACGCGGATCAGTCTTTGCTGCAGATCGCTAAGTCCGCCGCAGCAATCCAGCAGCCTGCCCGCGTCTTGCTCCGGGCTGAGCTGAATCGCGAGGGTATTCAGCGTGAAATCGCGTCGCCGCAGGTCATGTTGGATATCACCAGGCGTGACCGAGGGCAGGGCGGTGGGATAGGCGTACGTTTCCGACCGTGCGCGGGCGAAATCAACGTGGTCGGGAATCTCGCGCGCCCCGAGTGACAGCGTTTCTGCAGCCGGTGAATCCAGAGACCAGATTGCCGTGCCAAAGGGCTTGTGCGCCAGAACGGCGCCGCCGAATTGCGACGCCAGCTGGTTAGCGAAGCCGATTGCATCGCTTTCAAGGACAAAGTCGAGATCGAGGTTCCGTTGGTTGAGCAAGAGGTCGCGGACGACGCCGCCGACAAGGTAGAGCGAGAGATCGCGCTTTTGCGCTTGCTTCGCGATGATCTCGATCAGTGCGGCTGACGCTGTGCCGAGGACTCGCCTGAAGGTTTTTCCATCAACTTGCGACGCGTTTTCGGTTTCCCGCCCGTATGGCATTCGTCCATTCGCTCCCGGCTTATGCGAGGATCCAGGGACCTACCAACTCCCTCTCAATCATGCTGAGCGATGTAGTGAAGTTGAAAAACGCCAGCAGCGCAAAGGCGAAAGCGGCGCGGCGGTCGTCTCTTCCGCTCATCATACTGAACAAACCCGGCATGATGATCGCCAGCCACAGCATATAAAGCACATATACGATAACCCGACCGGAACGAGGCTGCAGTCCGGCCAAAAGCAAGCCGATGCCCACCAGCAACGTTGCGCCGGCCAGCAGGGCATAGGTCAATACCGCGCCCCAATAATGCCCGGAAATAGCCTCGTTGCGCGCCGCGCTAACGCAAGCCCAGGTTCCCAGCGCCAGGGAGTATAGAATGTGCATATTGAAAAGAATTTGGTGGATTTCCGCCATATGCCGGCCCGACTTTCTCGTCTCTCTAGTATAACGTCGCTGTCACATTTAGATGATCGTCAGCAGGTTTAGATTTGACGCCAGCCAAACCAGCGAAATCATATTGGCGACGATCAACCCAGGGCGCTGCATGTTACCACCGTCCTGCGCCAGATTGCCGCGCATATCCATCTCCCAGGGGAAAAGAATGCAAGTGGCGACGCCGATGATCAAAAACGTACCGAGCCAGTCGGGAAAGAGCCCTTGAAGCACTGCCGCAACCATACAGATCAGCGCCAGTCCGATGGACAGATGGCCAAGCACGGAGGTTGGACCCTTGCCCAGGAGTATGGCCGTATTCCTCAAGCCTGCCTGCTGGTCTACCTCGATATCAGCCACTTGGTTGTAAAACTGCCCGTAGGCGGAAAACAAGATCGCTGCTGCGATGACGAGCCAGGCCGCGTCCGGCTCCTTTCCATATGTAAAATAGCCGGCAGTGATTATCAAGCCACTGAGCATCAGCGCATGTGAAATAACATCGGTCAGGGGACGAGCCTTGAAACGAAAAGGGTGCGCCGAGTATAGATAGCACAGTGCCAGCATGATCGCGCCAATCAGTAAGGTCATAGCGCCGCTGGCAGCAAACAGTGTTAGCGCAAACAGGAAGGTAGCCCAGGTAATGATCATGCCCTCGCGGCGACTTAGAAAGCCACTGCTAATGACATTGTGCAATTTCTTGTCCGGATCGAGCGCGTCATCAGGCGCATCCTCAATGTCATTGAGCATAAAGGCAAAGGACATCGACAAGATATTTGCCGCTAGCACCGCAAGCAGACGCCAGTCTATAGCAAGCGATTGCGGTTCGACCGCCAGCAGCCCGCCGACTATCGTAAGTGGAATTGTGAAGGGAACATGTTCTCGCCAGCGTGAAAGGCGAATGGCAGCGGCAAGTTTTCCTATTCTTAAATCCATGGTTGGGCTTTGCACGATGGAAGATATTCTATTCGCCGGCTCGCAGTTTATAGCCTCTGCCAAGCATATCACAGGTAAGTCGAAAGTAGGTATGGTTCGCGCGCTAAGGCTGCATTGTATCGCTGGACATCGGCTTGTATGATTCCGCTCATGTTTCGACTCTTTGTACTTTGTGTGCTTCTGGGCTCATCCTTGTCCGCCTGCAATTTGAGCAGTCCTGCGGAACCCGCTGTATCAGCTGACAGCGGGAGCGTGCGTCAGAACACTGTCGAGGTCTCACCGACTCCTGCGGATGCTGTGCCGAGCCCGATTCCTGCCGCGACGCAAACCTCTGTCCCGCCTACACCGGATCGCTGTGATTCTGATGAAAACCGGCCGACGCGCAGCATTTACGCGGATGTGATTGTTGACTACGAGACCAAATTTGTAGAGGTCTCACAGCGCATCATATTCCTCAACCGCGAAGAGACGCCGCTGAACCAGATCGTCCTGGATGTGCAGCCGAATCAATGGGAGGACAGCTTTTCCCTGGCAGAATTGACCGTCAATGAACAGATTGCGCCGTATCGACTCGAGCTCAATCGACTTCAGATCGATCTGGCCGAGGCGCTTCAATCCGGTTGCCGGCTCGAAATCGCACTGAGCTTCCGCTTGCAGCCGGCCGGCATCCGTGACGGATTGCGTTCCTATCGCGGTTTCTTTGGGCATAGTGAGCGTCAACTCAATCTCGGCCATTTCTTGCCGACAGTGGCGGCGCGACTGGCTGGCGACTGGCGGCTTCACGAACCTAATGGCATCGGCGAGCAAGTCGTCTACGAGGTGGCGGACTGGTATGTTGATCTGGCCGTAAAAAACGCGGCTCAGTCGTTGCAGCTTGCGGCGGCTGGAATTGTTGAGAGCCTAGGCGGCGGAAGGTGGACGATCAACTCGTCACAATCGCGCGACTTCGCCCTAAGCCTGAGCGAAGAGTTTGTCGTCTTGGAGCAGGAGCTGGCTGATGGCCTCTCTCTTGCTGTTTATAGCTTCGCTGATGCCCAGATCAATGACCGCGGCCTAATCCTGGATGGCGCCGCGCACGTTGTACAGGAAGCGGCAAAGGCCTTGGAACTCTTTGAAACATTGTTTGGAAAATATCCTTATGATCGTCTTGTAATCGTTCAAGGCGATTTCCCAGACGGCATGGAATTCTCAGGCATGGTATTCGTCGGCAGTGCCTGGTTCTATGGATATGATGGAACGCAAAAGAACTATCTAACCCTCATCTCAATTCATGAAGTAGCTCACCAGTGGTGGTATGCGCGGGTAGGCAGCGACGCCGCGCTTAATCCTTGGCTGGATGAGGCACTGGCGACTTACAGCGAGTATCTCTTCATCGAAGCTATTTACCCGGCCGAGAAAAACTGGTGGTGGTCCTACCGCGTAGCCCCCTACTTTCCGCAAGGGGCAGTGGACAGCGCTGTCTACCAATTCAACACCCCACGCGAGTATATCAACGCGGTTTACCTGCGCGGCGCGCAGATGCTGCAAAACCTGCGCGAGGACATCGGCGATGAGGCGTTTTTCAAACTGCTGCGCGCCTACTATTTGGCGGGTTCAGGGTCCATAGCCGATCCCGCCATTTTCTGGCGGCAACTTTCGACTGAGCAGCAAGTCTTGACCGCGGCAACGAGAAACGAATTCCTCAGTGAACCTGCCGTTGGCAGCCCCTTGTCCGAACCGCAAACCGCGGCGGAATCTTCCGAATCGGGAGCATAGCCACTGTGAAAGACTTGAGCTTGGACTCGCAGATCACCTTCCTGTATACCGACGACCTGGAGCGCTCCGCCCGCTTCTATGAGGACGTGTTAGGTTTTCGATTGGCGCTTGATCAAGGCAGTTGCCGCATATATCAGGTGATTGGAGCGGTGGCGTATTTAGGAATCTGCCAAGGAACGGGCGCTCCCGTGGAGCCGGCCGGGATCATTCTCACGCTGGTTTCACAAGATGTAGACGGCTGGTATGAGCGAATCACGTCTCGTGGCTGGGCATGTGAACACCCGCCGCGCCGCAACGAGAACTATGATATCTACCACTTCTTCCTGCGGGATCCGTCTGGTTATCGTATCGAGATTCAACGTTTTGCGAGCGTGAATTGGGACAGCTCGGATGAGGTCCTCAGCCGGTAGTTTTCATGCCTGCGGCAATTCCATTTATTGTAGCGAGCGCGGCATCAAGCACCTGACGCCGCCTTTCATCGCTTTCGTCTAGTTGGCGCAATTCGCGCAATAGCGCCACCTGCATGAAATTCAGAGGATCGACATAAGGATTCCGCCGCTGTATTGACGTTTTGATCGCCGCCATATTGGCAAGCAGTTCGCCCTGCCCGGTGACGCGCACGATCATCTCGCTGCTTAGTGCGTGCTCTTCTCTTATCCAGTTAAAGAACCGGTCACGCAGATCAACCGGCTCAACCAGCGATGCGTAGAGCTCGGCGATTCCCATGTCGGCTTTGGCAACGTCCAGCTGCGCATTGTCGATGACGGCCTGGAAGAATGACCAGCTGCGGTACATCTCTTGCAACAATCGCATTCCGCCTTCTTCTTGGTCGGCGTAGCTTCGGAAAGCGGTGCCCAGCCCGAACCAGCTAGGAACAATCGCGCGACTTTGCATCCAACTGAACATCCAGGGAATCGCGCGCATAGCGGAAAAACCGCCTTTTGCCTGGCGTTTTGCCGGGCGCGAACTGATTTGTAGCATGCTCAATTCGCTTATCGGCGTTGCTTGCTGCCAGTAATCGAGGAAGCCATCGCTCTCGTAGACGAATTTGCGATAGCAGCTGCCGCTAAGCTCGGACAGCAAAGCCATTGCTTCGAAATAATGAGAGGGAACGTGACGCTCTTCCTGCAAACCCATGCCGATCAGGACGGCATTCATCACTTGGTTGAGATGGCGCTGTCCAATGCCCTTGTTGCTATAGCGGTAGGCGATGACCTCGCCCTGTTCCGTGATTTTGACGCCACCGTGCAGGGACTCCGGAGGTTGGGACAAAATAGCGCGATTTGTTGGCCCGCCGCCACGGCCAATGCTTCCGCCGCGCCCGTGGAAGAGTTCCAGCGAAACACCCTTGTCCACACACTTTTCCGTCAAGATCCGTTGAGCGTTATATAGATTCCAATTGGATGCCAAATAGCCGCCATCTTTGCTGCTGTCGGAGTAGCCGATCATCACTTGCTGGCGTAAGCCGCGATTGCCGGCGCGCGCCACTAAATGCTTGCGGTATTCACGGTTTTCAAACAGTTCTTCCATGATGGCAGGCGCACGGTAAAGATCGTCGATGGTCTCGAAAAGCGGGACAATGTATACATCGTTGTCGATGCCCACCTCGCGTGCAAAAAGCAGCATTGCCAGTACATCGCTGGGCTGCCTGGTCATGCTGGCGATTACCGTGTCGATGACGATGCTGTCATACGTGGCGTGAGCTTCGGCGATCATTTGCCACGTGCGGATGACGCTTTGCGTGGTGTCGGTGAATATGCTGATTTCATTGGGGAATAGCGGCCGCTTGCTGCCGATTTCCGCGGACAGCATGGCTTGCTTTTCTTCCTCGCTCAGCGTGCCATAATTCTCAGCGATGCCGTAATAGTCGAGGATTTCGTCTAAGGCTGCTCGGTGAAGATTGGCATCTTCGCGGACTTCCAATGGAACGAGATGCAACCCAAACAAGCGCACTTTGCGTATTAGACGCTGAACTGAACCCATTGCCACTCGCTCGCCTCGGTGAGTCCTGAGGCTCGCCTGGACTTGAAGCAAATCCTTTAGAAAATCTCTGCTCGAACGATATTTGTCCGTCGCCAGCTTACGGCAGATTATGGTCAATTGCTTGCGGTAGAGTTCACCCGGATACTCGCCATCGCCATCGTATTCACTGCCTGTCGTCGCCCTCAATTCCGTCGAGGCGCCAAACAAGTCAGTATCCTGCGTCAGTTGCTTAGCTAGCTCTTCAATCTCTTCAAGGTACATATGCCTGGCAGTTTCGCGCAAGGTGGCCAGGGTCTGCAAGGTAACGTCAGTTGTCACGTTCGGGTTGCCGTCGCGGTCGCCGCCGATCCAAGAGGCATATCGCAGCACTGGCGGCAGCTCCGTCCAGTCTTCTTCAGGATAAAAGCGTTCCAGCGCCAACTGTAAGTCTTCATAAATGTCGATAACGACATCGACTATGACTGAGCGCAAGAAGTAAATGCCGAAATCTACTTCATCGGCAACCTGTTTCTTCGAGGCGCGCACCTGCCGCGTTTGCCACAGCTCCTCTACTTTTTCCGCCAGCGCGCTTTCCAGCTTGCGTAATTCGCGGGGAAGTAAATCTTGCCGATCGCGCTTTTCCATCATCTGCGCGATATGGCGCAGCTTGATCAATATCTCTTGTCGTTTAGCTTCTGATGGATGCGCCGTCAGAACTAAGCGTAGACGTGTCTTTTCTAAAAGGGATCGAATCTCTTTTGCCGTCTTGCCGTTGCTGTTTAGAGTCTTGATGGCATTGACGATGGACTCTTTCAGCGTGCCTCTGGCTTCGCGCTGCCGGATGACGCGTATCCGCTGCAGATCTTCGGCGATATTGATAAGCTGGAAGTAATTGGAGAAGGCTTTGATCAGTACATTCTTCGAGTCCAGCGGCAAGTTTTCCAAGCGTTCGGCCAGCTTGAATGCCGCGGCGGAGTCGCCGTCACGGCGCGCTTTCGAAATGGCTCGGATCTCTTCGACAAGATCGTAGGCCTCCATGCCGTTCTGCTCTTGAATGATTATGCCCAGCCAATTGCCGAGCGTATGGATGTCTTGGCTAAGGGCAGAGCTGCTTGCCTTCCTGCCATCGCTCATGTCATACTCCCGCTAGTGATGAATAATTCCAGCCGCTGGCTCAGGTACATGGCAAGGCACTATAGTCCATCTTACTTCGCTAATCTAGTACAAGATGCCCACAGCACAGGCATGGCAGAACCGTGAGCGCGCTGATCGAATGTGTTGCAAACTTTTCCGAGGGGCGGCGACCGGACGTCATCGAAAGTATCGTTCATGCCATTAATCACACGGACGGCGCAGTGATCTTGGGCTACGAAAGAGATGCAGATCATAATCGCGCGGTGGTGACATTTGTCGGCGCACCCGAACCCGTCGCCGATGCGGCTTTCGCTGGAATCCGCCGAGCTTCCCAACTGATTGACATGGAGGGCCACCACGGGCAGCATCCGCGAATCGGCGCGGCTGATGTCATACCTTTCATTCCCCTGCGCCACGCCAGTATGGAAGATTGCACAGAGTTTGCGCGCAGGCTGGGAGCGCGTGTGGGGAATTTGCTGCAGTTGCCGGTTTTTCTTTACGAGCGTGCAGCGCTGCAAGACAACAACAGAAATCTCGCGGATATTCGGCGCGGCGGCTACGAACGCCTGACGCAAACGATTGCCGCGGGAGAACCGCCACAACCTGACTTCGGTCCGCGTGAAATGGGCAAAGCCGGTGGCTGCATTATCGGCGCTCGCGAGCTGCTGATTGCCTTCAATGTCTTTCTGACCACCGCTGATGTGGCTGTCGCCAGAAAGATCGCGCGCACTATTCGCGAATCGTCGGGTGGATTGCCTCACGTCAAGGCGCTGGGTTTTCGCGTTCGGGGAAAGGCGCAAGTGTCGATGAATCTGACGAATTACCGGCAGACATCCATGCGTCGTGTATTTGAGGCGATACAGGACGAATCCCTACAATACGGTGCTAAAATCGTCAGTTCGGAGATCGTCGGCTTTATCCCGCGTGACGCATTGTCAGACGGTGATGTTGCAGAATTGAAGATTGTAAACTTCAGCCCTGCGCGAGTACTGGAAGAGCGTCTGGCTGATCTGGAGTGAGCCACTCCTTCCACCGCTTGCTCGCCATCTTGAAACTGATCAACGGAATCGTCAAGATAGGGGAGCGCAGTCTTGTCCTTATTGTCATCTGAAAGTGACTTCCCGAAAGTGAAACGGCAAAAGCCAAAACGCAGGCGCCTTAGACTCCATCACCGTACGCGAGCCGGTTAAATAGCACAAATGTTTTAAACGCAACTCACAATGTACATTTGTTCTATTGCGTGAGATAATCGTGCCGACCAAATACTGCAGGATAGACAGACCGGCACAATACAGGCGGAGCGAACCGCCCCCAAGGCGCGTTCGTCCCGGTTCGCCATGCGCGGCTGTTGCGAACCGCGTAGGCACGCAGGTCTGGATAGCGAATCGGGCTGACAGCATACAACGATTCTCGCTATCCCCTGACAGATCGTCGGACGTGACGAGGATGCGCGTCGTCCCTATGAAGTTTGCGTGTGGAATGCGGATGCTGGCGGCCGACAAGCCGGCATGACCTGCGTACAGAACGTGGATAAGTAGGGGCGACCTGGCGGGTCGCCCTACAACTTTCGCGAGCCGGGCGCCGCTACGCATACTTTCGGACAAGACTTGTAGGGGTGACTATTGCATCTCCTGCCGGTCTAGTCTCTCCAGAACTTGCAGATTCTACTTGAGGGCGGACATGACGTGGGGCGAGGGAATCAGATGCTGGACAATAATATCCTGAACCAGACGATGAACGAAAACATCATCACTATGGATTGGCGACTCTGTGGCGGGGCTCACTCAGCCTTGGGGCGGTACTGCAAGGCCTCGGCGACATGCGAGACTTGGATATCGGGACAGCTATCGAGATCGGCAATGGTGCGGCTCAACTTGAGAACGCGGTGATAGCTGCGCGCGCTCAACTGTAGCTTTCGTACCGACAAGGTCAGTATCTGCCGGGCTTCGTCACCCAAGACGCAGAAGTCGTCGATTTCGCTGACCGTCATATCTGCGTTGGCGAATAGTCCAGGATGGTCCTCGAATCGCTCGATTTGTCGTTCGCGGGCGGCTGCTACCCGCTGGCGGATATCCAGCGAACTCTCTGCTCGCCGGTCAGATAACAATTTGTCAAAGTCGACCTGCGGCACATCGACATGAATATCAATGCGGTCGAGGATGGGTCCGGAAATCCGCGATTGATAGCGTTGGATCTGATTGGGTGTGCAATTGCAGGCTTGCACTGGATCGCCAAAATACCCGCAAGGGCAGGGATTGCGCGCGCCAACCAGCAGGAAATTGGCGGGGAAGGTGATGCTGCCCTTGGCGCGGCTTATCGTCACAATCTTGTCTTCGATCGGCTGCCGCAGCACTTCAAGCACCTTGCTCGAATGCTCGTTGATTTCATCGAGAAAGAGAACGCCGCGGTGCGCCAGGCTGATTTCACCCGGCTTGGGGATCGAGCCACCGCCAACGAGCCCGACTTGCGAGATGGTGTGGTGCGGCGCGCGAAAGGGCCGCTGCCGAATGAGCGGCTCGTCTTGCGACAGCATATCGACTATCGAATAGATGCGTGTCACTTCAAGCGCTTCCTGTGTTACCAGCGGCGGCAGTATGCCAGCCAGGGCGCGCGCTTGCAGGCTTTTGCCAGCTCCGGGCGGTCCCGACATCAGAATATTGTGGTTGCCGGCTGCGGCCACTTCCAAGGCTCGCTTGACGTGCTCTTGTCCGCGGATATCAGCGAAGTCGACCAGACCCTCGGCGAGCCCGCGCTCCTCTTGCTTCGCCAGAATATCGACCTGGAATGCTGCAATCGGATTCAGTTGGTAAAGGTGCTCGACCAATTGCCCGATAGATCGTACTGGGATAATCGCAATGCCCTCGATCAGAGCGGCTTCGGCGGCGTCCTCATCTGGTACATAGACCGTTTCGATGCCCTGCTGCATCGCGGTATAAACCATCGGCAGCACACCTTTGACATGGCGGATGCTGCCGTCCAGCGAAAGTTCGCCGATGAATAGCGTGCTATCAAGTGTGTGCAGAGGGATTTGATCGGTGGCCGCCAAGACGCCGATGGCAATCGCGAGATCGTACGACGGACCATGTTTGTGAATATCGGCGGGCGAGAGGTTGACGACGTAGGCTTTGTTGGGAAAGCGCAAACCGCTGTTGCGAATGGCGGAGCGGGCACGGTCTTTGCTTTCGCGGACGCTGACACCGGGCAAGCCAACGAGATTGAAGCTCGGCAAGTGTGCGCGAGGGTTGAAGTCGGTTTGCACTTCGACGATCTGCCCGTCCAAGCCGATAACCGCACAGGTGTTGACAATCGCTAGCATGTGATTTTCCAAACTCGCCAAAATAATCCACCAATACTACAATTAAACGAATGGAATATCACGCGTAGATTGTCAAATTACGAGGTTCACTTGCGCGTCTGCAAGTAAGGAATGATCCCTCCCGCATCAAGTATCTCGCGCACCTGCGTCGGTAGAGGTGGAAAAGCATACGCCCGCCCGTTGAAATGAAGCTGCGTCGCGTCCATGTCGATCTCTATCTCATACCCCGTGCTTACAGCCTCGACGATCTCCGGACAGGGGATGACCAGCAAGCCGTTATTGATAGCATTGCGATAGTAAATGCGCGCAAAGCTGGCCGCGATAATGGCATGAACACCGGCCGCCACCAGGCAAGTAACCGCCTGCTCGCGGCTGCTGCCATTGCCCCAATTGCGTCCGGCTACAATTACGTCGCCCTCACGGACTCGTTCAGCGAAGCCCGGGTCCAGGTCTTCCAAGGCGTGGCTCGCTAATGCCGCCGGATCGTGACTGATTGTGTACGTGTACTTGCCCGGGAAAATGACATCAGTATTGATATTGTCGCCGTATTTCCAGACGCGATGTGTTGTTGGCATCATGGTGCTTGTTCACGGCTGGTCAATTCTGCCGGATGAACCAGGTAGCCGGCCACACAGCTAGCCGCCACCACTGCCGGATTCGCCAGGTAAATCTCGGCATCGCGCTCGCCCATGCGGCCCTGGAAATTGCGATTGGCGCTGCTGATGCAGACTTCGCCCGGCGCCAGCACTCCCATGTGATTGCCCATGCAAGGTCCGCAACCTGGCGTCCCAATCGTCGCGCCGGCCTCCAACAGCGCCGTGACATAGCCCGCTTCAGCCGCATCGCGCAGCACCATTGACGAGGCAGGAATGACTAGCAGGCGCGTCTTCAAGCGTTTGCCGCGTACAACTTCTGCCGCGGCGGCAATATCTTCCAGCCGCCCATTGGTGCAAGTGCCTATGAAGCCAACATCCACACGCGTCTTCGCGACTGAAGAGAGTGGCTTTACATTGTCGACCGTGTGCGGGCAAGACACCATCGGCTCAATCTCGCTCAGATCAATACGCTGCTTAATGGCATATTCGGCGTCAACGTCGGCGAAAAGCGCATTTTCGCGGAACATGTCCAGGCGCTCGCGAAAGTCCTTTGGCCTCGAGCGTTCGAGACTTGTTTGCAGCCAGCTCCAGGTAACCGCGTCCGGTGCCATACATGAATTCTTGGCACCCATTTCCGCCATCATATTGGTCAGCACTGCCCGAGAATCCGGCGACAGCGCGGCAATGCCGTCGCCGTCAAATTCGACCGCCATATAAGTCGCGCCATCGGAGGAAAGTCGTCCTATCAAGTTGATCGTCAGGTCCTTGGTGGTGACTCCGGCTGCCAACATTCCCGTGAGCGTGATGCGAAAAGTATCCGGAACGCGCAGCCAAAGCTCCCCGGTCGCCCAGAGCGCTGCCACTTCGCTCCGTCCGATGCCCGCGCCAAAAGCTCCCAGCCACCCGCAATGCGGACTGTGACTGTCGGCGCCGAGCAAGGTCATGCCAGGACCAATTACCCCTTCCTCGCACAAGACTTGGTGGCATATCCCGCGACCGACCTCGAAAAAGTTGCTAATGCCCTGCTCCTGCACGAATCGCCGAATCTGCGCGTGATTCTGAGCGTGTTTAGCTGTCGGCGGCGGCACCGCGTGGTCAAGCGTGATCGCGAGTCTGTCGGGGAATTTAACCTTGCCCTGTGGCAACTGCCGGAAAATCATAGAGATCGCGGCCGTGTTGTCGTGGCTGAGCACGACATCCGGTTCGATGATAACTACATCGCCCGGCTTGACGCTGTGGCGATCGCTTGCTCGTGCCAACAACTTTTCCGTCAGCGTCATCGCCATGATTTGCGCTTTCAACTCCACTATGACGGGGACTCGTTCGTAATCGGGCTATCAGACGCGCTCGTAATTGGAACGCTATGTCGTTCTTAATACATTCCATCCAAATGTCTGATAGAATTGCGCTTTGGAATTGGACTCATGAAACCGGTCGACATTATGCTTTCACAAGAACTGCAAGGCAAACTCCGTCATAATACGGTGGCCAACATCCTCGATGGCAGCCTCTTCGGCTTTGGTATCATGGGCATGGCTTCCTATGTTACCATAATCCCGCTCTACCTGTCGTTCTTGACCGAATCGACGGCGCTAATCGGTTTCGTGGCCGCGCTCTTCCACATCGGCTGGCAAATCCCACAGCTGCTAGCTTCAAGCTACGTCGCCGGCTTGGATCGCTACAAGCCGATGGTGCTGGTGATGACGCTCATTGAACGCGTGCCCTATTTCGGCTTGGCGCTGGTGGCGCTGGCGATACCGGTTATCGGCATCGACCTTGCCCTGGTTCTGACACTGCTTCTGCTCGGCATACAGTCTCTCGGCGGAGGATTAACCGGGACTGCCTGGCAAAGCATGATCAGCAAAATCATGCCGCCGCATCGTCTTGGCACATTCTTCGGCATTCAGTCGGCCTGCGTCAATCTATTTGGCGCGGGTGGCGCATTGCTTGCTAGCGTGATACTCGTCCAATTCGATTATCCGGCCAGCTTTTCCCTACTCTTCACCATCGCCGGCATCAGCCTGATGATATCGTTCGTCTTCCTGGCGATGACCTACGAACCCAAGAGCGCTCCACGAGATGTCATCCAGCGAATGAATTGGCGCGACTTCGGCGGCAGGCTTGGTAAAATCTTGCGTGCCGACCAGAATTTCCGCTGGTTCCTGACCGCCCGAGGTCTAACCGCCCTTAGCCTGACGGTGATCTCGTTCTACACAATTTACGGCATTCGTCGATTTGAAATGTCGCCCGAATTGGTGGGTCTTCTGACGAGTGTCTTACTTGTATCGAATACGCTCAGCAGCTCGGTAATCGGCTCAATCGGAGACCGCTGGGGGCATCGGCGCGTTCTGATTGTTTCCAATATCCTGACTGTGCTTTCGATTGGGATCGCCCTGGCTGCTCCCGATGTGAGTTGGTTCTTCCTCGTATTCGCCCTCACGGGCTTCGTCAATTCGTCACAATGGTCGACCATCATGACCATCACCGTGCAGTTCAGTTCGGTAGCGGAACGCCCATTCTATATTGGCATGGCGAATACCTTGATCGCCCCGGTGACCGTCTTCGCGCCGATCATCGGTGGTTGGCTGGTTGACGCAGTCAGCTTTGAGCTGACCTTCGGCATCTTCGCTTTGGCTGGCTTGCTTTCGGTTCTGGTCTATGTCATTCCGATGAAAGATCCACGGAGTGTCGCTCAGTTCGCTACCGCCGACTAGTCATCCAGCGGCAACATCATCTCGCTGAGAATCTTGTCGACATCTGCCCCGGTGATTTGCCGTTCGTCAGCCAGCGACTTGACCTGCGCCGTAACCAGACGCAGGGAATCCTCAGGCAATTCGATGCCCAAGCCCGACGCCCGATCACGAATGGCATTGCGCCCAACTAGCCGATGCGCCACGTCTATGATGCGGGACATACCAAAATCTTCCGGGTTGATCGCCTCATAGGTGGTCGGATTAAGCAAAACGGCTTTGGTGTGCACACCCGCCTTGTGGTGAAAGGCGACCTCACCAGTGATTGGAGTGTTAAAGGGGATATCTATCCCTAGTTTCGTCGCTACGACTCGCTCGATTTCCGCCAGCAAAGGCAGGTCGTACTTCTCCACCAGAGACTTGTCGCAAGTGTATAGGCGTCCGATCAGAGCGCCCATTGGGGTGATGCCGTTGCGCTCGCCGATGCCCAAAACGGTCGTGTCAATATGAGTCGCGCCGGCCTGCAGCGCGCTGAAGGCGTTGGCTACCGCGCAACTGCTGTCATTGTGGCCGTGAAATTCGATATCGCAATTGACTACATCGCGCAGATTGGAGATCAGGTTGTAAGTCTGCAGCGGGTCGGCAATACCAACCGTATCGGCAACGCCTACGCGATCGACACCGGCCAGGTCCATCGCGCGGTAAACGGTCATCACATCGGCGAAGTTGCTGCGGAATGTATCTTCCGTGCTGAAGCGGGTTTCCACATCGTTCGCCCGCAAGAAGGCGATCACCTCCTGGCCTATTTCGATGACCTGCTCCAGGCTCTTGCCGTGGCTATACTCGCGCATATAATTCGAGGTGCCGATATAGACATCGGCGCCATCGACGCCGCAATCCACCGCAAGCTTCGCATCGTCCACATTGGCGCGGATATGCGTCAGAACCTTGAAGCGGCGCGGCATATCGGCAAGCGCCCTGATGGCATTAGCGCTCTCCGGGCTGGCGATTGGCGTCGACAGCTCCATGTACTCCACGCCGAATTGATCCAGCAGCAAGGCAATTTCTCGCTTGTCGTCGATGGTGAAATGCGTACCGCGAAATTGCTCACCCTCGCGCAAGGTGGAGTCGATAAAGTGAAAGCCGTGTATAGGAATGTTTCGGTTATGCATAAGGTCTCCAGCTCTCACCTAGACGGTTTCGAGGACTTTTGTAAGGACATCAATCGCCTGCAGGTATTCATCCAGGTTGATATGCTCATGCGGCGTATGGTCAAGTGAGGAATCGCCGGGACCGTACGCAAGCATTGGGCAATTCCAGCCCGGACCAACAACATTCATGTCCGACGTACCGGTTTTGTAAAGAAAGCGCGGGACGCCGCCATTAGCTCGAATTGCGCGGCGGAATACGCGGCTCAGTTCGCTATTGCGGCCGCAAGTAAAGGCGCGCTCGGCGCCTCGAGCGCAGACCGTTGCATCGTCTTCGGCTGGAAACTGCTGCGCCAGGGTTTCGGGATCAAGACCGGGAGGCAAACGCAAGTCGACAGTCATTTCGGCAATTCCGTTGGCGCCGTCCTGCCGAGTATTTATGTCGCGCAGTGAAGCATCAAGCCGGGCAAAGATCGAATCGATTCCTGTATTGTAGGTATTGCTCCGTGCCTGGACCTTCTGCCAATAGGCGAGCGCGCGTTCGGCTGGGCTCGGCGCATCGCCGGCACTATGAGACAAGCCGCCCTCCCAGCGCCAATCCAGCAGCAGTCTGCCCTTGTAGCCCAGTGTTATGCGATCCCAATGCGAAGGCTCGCCGATCACACAGTAGGCGGGCTGGTAATTTCTGAGAGCGTGGCGCGCTCCGCGGCTGGTTGCTGCCTCTTCTTCAACGGCGCCGATCACAATGACCCTCAGATCCTCATCGAGTTTTGCCTGCCGCGCCGCGACCGCAAAGGTGCACAAGGGTCCTTTGGCGTCCACCGCGCCGCGCCCATAGAGCGTCCGGCCCTGGCAGCGCACGGGCGGGAAACCGGCAAAAGTATCGATATGCCCGAGCAGAACAATCTCGCGTGAGCCGCTGCCAATAATGCCGACGGCGTTTCCAGCCTCATCAACGAAGGCGTCGTCGTAGCCGCTGCCGCGCATCCAGTCGACCAAGAAGGCTGCTACCTCACCCTCATGGCAGGACGGGCTGGGAATCGCAACCAGGTCATACAGTAATTGTTCGGCGCTGCCGCCGGCAATCGCAGTCATGTCTCAGCTCAATACTTCATTGATCGCGTTGATCACTATCGCCAATTCTTCACGGTTGATAATCAAAGGCGGCAGCAAGCGCAGCGTGTTCAGTCCGGCCGGTAATGCCAGGACGCCGCATTCTTGCAGCGCCTTCAGCACCGGCGTAACCCGTCCGCGCAACTCCAGGCCGATCATCAGCCCACACCCGCGGATAGCGCGCGCTGCACCTAGATCAAGGGCAGATAATTCCTCTATTAGCCAGGCGCCGTTGTTCCGCGCCCGCTCCACCAGTCCTTGATCGCGAATCGTCGTGATCGTGGCGATTGATGCGGCGCAAGCGAGCGGATTACCACCGAATGTACTGCCATGCGTCGCCCGGTCTATCGGTCCGTGAGCAGAACGCCAGCACACCGCTCCCATCGGCAGTCCACCACCGATCGCCTTTGCCAGCGCCATGATATCCGGCACGATGCCGGCGTGTTCGAAACCGAACCATTTACCCGTGCGACCGAAGCCGGTCTGAATCTCGTCAATGATCAGCATGGCGCCAGTCCGGTCGCAGCACTCGCGGAGCGCCTGCAGGTACTCGATATCTGCTGGATATACGCCACCTTCGCCTTGAACTGTCTCCACTACGACAGCGGCGGTAGACGGCGTAATCGCCGCTTGAGCAGCCTCAATATCGTTGAAAGCAACGTGCTCGACCACAGGCAGCCAATCTTGAAAGGGCTTGCGATACTTGGGCGTCCAGGTCATCGATAGCGCGCCAGTTGTACGACCGTGAAAGGCCCGTTTAGCGGCGACTATGCCATTCCGTCCTGTAAGCAGTTTGGCTACCTTCAGCGAACCCTCGATCGCTTCCGCGCCGCTGTTGCACAAGAAGAAGCGGCTGAGATCGGCCGGCGTAACGCTGTCGAGAAGGTGGTATAACTCTGCGCGGCGGTCGTTGTAAAAGGACTCGGGGCTGGTTACCAACGTATTGGCTTGCTCATTAATCGCAGCGGTGACGGCCGGATGGCAGTGTCCCAACGCTGCGACTCCCTGGCCGCTTGTCGCATCCAGATAGCGCCGTCCGGCATCATCCCATACGTAGACGCCTTCGCCCCGTACGAGCGCCGTAGGCCGCTTGCCGTAAGCGCCGGAACCGTGTCGATCTTCCGATTCAAAAAGCGTAGTTATTTCAATCATGCGATAAACCTCGTCCCCGCGCCGCATAGCGCCTGCGAAACAGGATAGCGTATCCGGCCATCACCGATGATGACACATTCCACACCTTGCGTAAGCGCCTCTTGCGCGGCCAGCACTTTGCGTTTCATGCGTCCTTGCGCCCAATCGAGCGCACGGTCTATCTGTGACGCAGGCACTTCTCCCACTAAACTGTCTGCATCGGCAAAATCTCGATATAAGCCGCGGACATTGCTCAAGATGACAAGTGTTTTGGCATCCAAAGCACCCGCCACAGCAGCGCCAGCCCGGTCGCCATCGACATTCAGCAAACCGTCTGCGCTGATGGCCATGGGCGGCAGCACCGGCGCCTGACCTAGCTCAAGCGCGCCGCGTAAGGATGCTGACTCCACCTGACGAATCGTGCCGCTGTGATCGTCACGCACCATACGAATTCTTCCGTTTACCAGGGCGCGGATCGCCTGTTTGCGGTCTCCACGCAAGACGACATCTCCGCCTACGAAGCCGGTCGTCCGTACTCCGCGTTGACCTAATGCGGAGACTAAGCGCGCGTTCGCCAGTTCTGCCGCGCGCACGTATACATCGCGTATATCAGGCGGTGTATAGCGTGAGCTATGCCCGGACGGCGACGACAACGTCTGCACTTCCATGCCCAATTCGGCGCAAAGCTGATTCATCGTCGCGCTGACGCCATGTACGACAATCAGCGGACGCTGCTTGGCGATGCCAGCCAGATCTTCGCACGAGGCCGCCAGATTCAGCCCTTCGCCGCCGCCCAGTTTGACTACCAGCAAGTCGTTACCAGCCATCAGGCTCGGTCCCTCAAGGATAGATGCCGGGGAATTCCAGCCCGGTCGTCTCTTCGAATTCGTACATGAGATTCATCGACTGAACGGCGCTTCCAGCCGCTCCCTTACCGAGGTTGTCCAGCGCGGCAATGACCACCAGATGCACACCATCATCGTCCAGTTCAAAGCCGATATCGCAATAATTCGTGCCGGCGACCACTCGCGGTTCCGGCAGCCGATGCAAGCCGACTTTGCCGCTCACCAGCCGAACAAATGGCTCCCCGCTATATGCCGCGCGATACAAGCGCCAGATGTCCCGCTCGACTTTGCCCTCGCTCAAGTAACAGTGCGCCAGCAGATGCACCCCACGCACCATCTCGATCGCCGTGACGGCAAAATGAATCGGTGAGTCGCCACCCAATACCATCTGCACTTCCGCCATATGCCGGTGGCCCGTCGCCTTGTAAGTGCGGACGGCGCCGCTGCGCACCGGATGGTGTGAGCCGGCATTGCTCTTATTGCCGCCTTCTGAAGAGCCCACTTTAATCTCGATGACAGCGCGCTCGAGGATGCCTGCTTTGACCAGCGGACCCAGCGCCAGATTGACAGCGGTCGCGTTGCAGCCGACTCCGCTTACGTAGTCCGCGCCGATGAGCCGCTCGCGATTCACTTCCGGCAATCCATAGACGAAGCGCTCCAGCCACTGCGGCGCCTGATGCGTCTCGCCGTACCATTGCTCGTAGGCAGCGGCAGAATCGAGACGAAAGTCGGCCGAAAGATCAATCAGCTTCGGCGCAACCCCGGCGTAGTCGCCGATCGTACGTGACACCGTCTTATGCGGCAACGCCAGAAACAACAGGTCGCATTCCTGCAGGGCATCCGGATGAATGAATTTCAGATTCGATACACCGCGCATGTTGGGATGCACTATATGTACAAAGCGCCCGGCGTGTTCACGGCTAGTGATCTGCTCGACTTCAACAAATGGATGAAAATGCAGCAGACGCAGCAACTCGCCACCGGTGTATCCACTGCCGCCGACGATGCCCGCTCGAATCACGCGATCACCTCAACTTGGCCGATGACGAAATCGATGACTTCCTGCGCGATATCAACGCCGGTGGGTTTGCTGCTATTGCGAAACTCCATCGTGTGGTTGATTTCATTAACTACGAAGTTGCCTTGCGCATCTTCCAGCAGGTCAATCGCCAGAATGCCACCGCCCACAGCTTCAGCCGATCGCAGGCAAATCTCGTTTAACTGCTCGGTAACCGGGCAATTTGTCGCCTGTCCGCCGCGCGCCGTATTGGTAATCCAGTGATTAGACGCCCGGTATATCGCTGCGATCGTGCGGTCGCCCACCACGAAAGCGCGAATATCACGCCCCGGTTTGTCGACGTATTCCTGCACGTAATAGATATGATGATTGTAGTCGCCAAGCGTCTGTCGATGCTCGAGAATCGCCTCGGCACTGTCACGATTATGTACGCGCGCCAGCAAACGTCCCCACGAGCCGGTTACCGGTTTGAGCACCGCCGGATACTTGACATCTTCAATCGCTTGCATCGCGCTGTCAGGTGTGAAGGCGACCCGGGTATGTGGCTGAGGAATGCCATGTAGCGTCAAGGCGATGCTCGTGCGTAGCTTGTCACCGCAGATCGCCGCTGTCTCATAAGTATTGAAGCTGCGTATGCCCCAGCTGTTTAGCACCGCCAGCGCATACATGCCGCGCGAGGTGCTCACGCAGCGCTCGAAGACCAGGTCGTAGGCGCTCCAGGCGATCCCTGAGGGCGCCAACTGCTCCGCGCCTTGCGAAAGGTTGAAGTTAAGTTCGCGATCCAAAATGATGTCAGGGCTGATATTGCGCTTGTTGAAGGCGGCAAGAATCAGTTTTTCTTCGGCGCGAATATGGGTTACTAGCAGGGCGACGCGCATGCGTTTATTCTCCCCAGTCTTCTTCCACCTCGGGCGCCAGCTCAAGCTCAAGCGGATCCAGCTTCATGATTTCGAGTTCGGTGCCGCATTCAGGACAAGACACCAACTCATTCTCCATCGCATCGGTGGGAATCTCGACAGCGGCATCACATTCCGGGCAGAGCGGTGTTGTACTTGTCATGTTCGTATCTCCTGTATTCAGAGCAATGCAATCAAAAAACCCGCCGTATGGGCGGGTATGTGTCTTAACTTCTCTTTCAGCACAAACAAGCCCATACTCAGTGGGTGCAAGTCTTCTTGGCTTTCTTGCTCATGCTTGACATTGCGCTGGAACACTCTTCTGGGATGCTTCTTGATTCAATCACCAACTTTATCGCCAACAACAAGATTCCTCTAGTTCATTTTTGTACGAAAATACAAATAAACATAATGATACAATAACTAAAAACCGAAGCGAGCGAGGCTGTTTTCCAAGGTTTGAATGTACTTGGCGCCAAAAATGATGAGATGCACCAGCAGCGGATAGAGATTGTAGATGTGGCGGCGGACCTCGTAGAATTCGCTTTCGATGGGCATGATCTCTTTGTAGGCTTGGAAGAACTCCTCGCCAATGCCGTCGAACAGCGTCATGTACGCGAGTTCCATTTCGTTATGCGCGTAGTAGAGTGCCGGATCTATGATGCCGGCTACGCGACCTTGCCGTACGATGATATTCGTCCGCCACATATCACCATGAATAAGAGTCGGGTAGGGCGGTTCGATTAAGAATTTGTCGAGCGCATCGGATATATCCAGCAGGCGGCGTTCAAGCGCCGTTGGTAATTCGCCCGATTTGCGCGCGACGCCGGTCATATAGATCAGCCTGTTGTCGCGAAAGAATTCGATCCACGATTGCGTCGGTGGATTGGGCTGATGCAGCGGCCCGATCAAGCTGTCGCGCTCAAGCCCGAAGGCGGGACCTCGCAACTGATGGCAGTGTGCCAGCAGCTCGCCGAGATGCCGCAAGCTGTCCGAACCCAACTCCTCATCGCCCGCAAGGTAGTCCATAAGCAGTAGATTCGGCTCGACGTGCACGACCCGGGGGATTGGTAGATCGGAGTGCTCGCGCAAGTAACGCAGCATAAAAGCTTCGATTGTCAGGTCGAGGCTGCCGTCACTGACTTTCGCCACCAGGGATTCGCCGTCGACGAAGTCCACCCGCAAGACCTCGCTGATCTTGCCGCCCGCCAGCGGCTGCAACTGTTCAACCTCGCGTTGCAACACCTGTCCTATAGTTTGTTGAATTATCGATCTCGTCATTGAATTTAGCTGTCATTCTTGAGAGCAAGTGTACACCGGCGCGCGGCACGGAAGCATCGAAGAATCACAGCCAAAACCAATTGCGCGCTGAAAGAGAAAACTTTCTACCCTAAGTGTACTTGGTGGTCGAATGCTATGCGCAGAATTCAGTAGACGTCGTAACTCGTTGCCGATGACCGAATCCCGCGTTATACGTGACTTGACAGCCTTCGCGTCAGACCTGTATAATCCGCTGATTATGCCCGAAATCGAGCAGGAGTAAAGAGATGGGTCCCCTTCCAAAGCGAAAAATCTCCAAGTCCAGGCGGGATCGCCGGCGCGCCCACGATGCCTTGACCCTCAACCACCTGGTTGAATGTGAAAGCTGCGGGGAGTATCACATCGCGCATCGTATATGCCCGAAGTGCGGCTCATATCGCGGTGAGCAGGTTGTAGAGATTAGCAACGACTAGACTGCAATCATGAACCGAGAATCGCCATTGAACAACCGTGCCCAAGTAGCACGGTTTTTTGACGCATCTTGTGCCGCAGCCTCTATTACGCTACATGAAATTATCGGCTGACAGAGAACTTTAATTATGGACTGGACAACGACCGCAGCCATATTCCCGGGTCAAGGCTCGCAAGTTGTCGGCATGGGTATGGATTTCGCACAGCGCTACCAACTTGCCCGCGAGACCTTTTCGCAGGCGGACGACATCCTGGGTTTCGACCTCTCGCGGATCTGCTGGCACGGTCCCGCTGATGAGCTGAATCAGACAATTTACACCCAGCCCGCTCTATACGTCAGCAGTGTAGCGATTTGGCGCGTACTGCTTGAGCTACTGCCCACGATGGCGCCCGCTTGGTTTGCAGGACATAGCCTGGGCGAACTTACTGCCTTGACCGCTGCAAACGCCCTCAGTTTTGAAGAAGGTGTCCGGCTTGTATACGCTCGCGGACGCTTTATGCAGCAAGCGGGTCACGAGAATCCGGGCGCGATGGCGGCCGTGCTGGGCCTTGATATTGCGCAGGTGGCAGATTTGTGCGCAACTGTCTCATACGACACGGCCAAAACGGTCGTCTTAGCAAATGACAACTGCCCGGGTCAAGCAGTCGTCTCAGGCGAGGTTGAAGCGGTCGAGCGTCTCATTGAGCGGGCAGCGGCAGCTGGAGCACGGCGCGCTGTTAAGCTGTCAGTCAGTATCGCGGCGCATTCCCCCCTGATGTCCGCCGCGCTCGAGGGTTTTCTCGAGGCGGTGCAGGCGACCACATTTTTGCCTTCGAATATTCCCATCTACAGCAACGTCCGAGTGCAGCCATTGACAAGCGCTGACGATATTCGCACTGAGCTGGGTCATCAGTTGACGCAATCTGTGCGCTGGACCGAGTCAATCCAAGCCATAATTGAGGCGGGCGCGCAGACCTTCATTGAGGTGGGCGCCGGCAACGTACTCACGGGTTTGATGCGCCGCATCGATCGCTCCAAAAGGCGAATCAGCCTAAATACGGTTGAAGCGCTCGACAATTTTCTTGAGTCTCAGTTGTAAGGTGTGCTGGCCACCGGGAGCATTGACATGTCTGACCTGATTCTTGTCCGGCGTACTGGCGCGGTCTTTGAAGTCATTCTCAATCGCCCGAAAGAGCGCAACGCCATAAGCGATGAGATGATGGAAGCCATTTCGGCTGCCTTCGACCGCGCCGAGCGTGAATTCAGTCTCGGTGCACGGGCGGTTGTCATTCGGGCTGAGGGACGCGTTTTTTCTTCTGGCATTGACCTCAATCAGTTTCGCGCGCCTGACGATAGCCTGCGAGAAAATCTATTCCCCTTTACAGCGCGCTATCAAGCGATCTTCGAAAAGATAGAACGCTGCTCGCTTCCGGTCATCTGCGTGATGCAGGGTTACTGCCTGGGTATGGCGCTGGAGTTGGCGCTCGCCTGCGACTTCCGTATCGCGGCAGAACGGACGAAGCTGGGCTTGCCAGAGTCTCGCCTGGGCATCATACCGGATGTCGGCGGGACCGTCCGACTTGTCAAGCTGATAGGACCGTCGCGAGCAAAAGATCTGATCATGACCGGCCGAAATATCGATTTGCCTCAGGCTCTGGATTGGGGATTGGTCAATGCCGTTTATGCAAGGTCGGAACTTGATGAGGGCGTCGCTGGCTTTGTCGAGGCTCTATCTGCGGCGGCGCCCCTGGCCGTGAGCTACGGCAAGCGCGTCATTAATGACATCATGGACAATTCGCGCGGATTAAAAATCGAAGCCTGGGCGCAAGCGCAGCTGTTCCGCAGTGAAGACTTCCGCAACGCCGTTCAAGCTATGATCGACAAAACTTACCCGGTCGACTGGGAAGGCAAATAGACCGACTCTGTCAGTCACCGTCACCGATAACATCACGAAGCTTGCCCTCGGCCTGCACAAGCAGGTTACGCGCTGCCTCGGCTTTCACACCTAGGCGTTGCATGACGACCGCTGTCTTAACTTCATTGTTTGCCAACGACAGAAGCTCAATGGCTTTGCCTTCGTCTACATTTGTGATCTGCTGTACGAGGCGGTTGGCGCGCTCCGCCAGCTTCTGGTTCGTGACTTTGACATCAACCATCAGATTGCCGTAGACCTTGCCGAGGCGAATCATCGACGCTGTGCTGAGCATGTTGAGAATCATCTTCTGCGCGCTGCCGGCTTTCATGCGCGTTGAGCCGCTGATGACCTCCGGTCCAAGAGCGACGCTGATGCTGATATCGGCGAGAGCGCCAATCGCAGAATCGGGATTGCAGGCAATGGCGATGCTTCGCGCGCCGAGAGCTCGCGCGTATTGCAGCGCAGCGATGACGTAGGGCGTACGTCCGCTGGCGGCGATGCCGCAAACGATATCCGCCTGTGCCAAGCCGCGCGCCCGTAAATCGCGTTCTGCCTGCGCCCTGTCATCCTCGGCGCCCTCGACCGCTTGAAAAAACGCCCGCTCGCCACCCGCGATGATACCCTGAACCAATTCCGGCGGTGTACTAAAGGTCGGGACACATTCCACGGCATCCAGAACACCGAGCCGCCCACTAGTGCCCGCACCAACGTAAAAGAGTCTGCCACCCGAAGTGATGGCGTCTACGATGGCATCAACAGCGCGTGCGACCTGCGGGAGTGCCGCTTGTATCGCTGCCGCCACCTCGGCATCTTCCGCGTTGATAAGGCGCACGATTTCGCCAGTGGACAGCCTGTCAATATGCCGGCTTTTGGGATTGTTCGATTCGGTATTCAGCCTCATCTTGAGTTTGCCGCGCTCCATTCCATTTTTGCCAGCAATGCCGCGCCGACCACCGGCAGGTGTTTGGCTCTTGGACGCTCAGCCAAACCCAATTGAGCGGCGACGGCTTCCGACAAGTAATTGCCCTTGTCTAGCAAGCCGCCTGCGAAAGCAATCGGCGCATCCGGGTAGTCAAGCCGACGCTGCATGATTGCGAGTTGTCGGACGAAACTGTTTGCTGCCGCGTCCAGGATCTTGCTTGCCGCGTTATTGCCGTCCGTTGCATTCTTGCCGCCACTTGCCGCCGCGTCTAAGACTTGTTTTGCCAGACTCGCCACGCGTGCAGCGGGCGCTTCTTGCGCGCGGTAGAGCCAGGCGATCAATTCACGAGGTTCCGTCA
This sequence comes from Phototrophicaceae bacterium, assembly GCA_965223515.1. Classification (GTDB taxonomy): domain Bacteria; phylum Chloroflexota; class Anaerolineae; order Aggregatilineales; family Phototrophicaceae; genus UBA6055. The sequence continues at coordinate 1,039,119 of CBDCWK010000002.1, read as the reverse complement.
ATCCCAACGATTGCAGGCATTGCCAGCTCAGCGCATCAGAATTGGCCACTGAGCCTGAGTCGTATTCGTCGACAATGTGCCGCAGCAGTTGCAATCCGATCCAATAACTGCTGCCTTCGTCCCCCAGCAGGTATCCCCAGCCGCCGATCTGCAGCTGCCTGCCAGCCGGTGAAACGCCGTAGACCGCGCTGCCGGTGCCGGCTAGCAGTAAGATGCCATGGCGCTGCGCCAGTGCGCCAACCAGCGCAATCTCCAGATCCGAGCTGGCTATCATCATGCTCTCGGGCAGGGCGGGCGCGATGGTCTGAGTGAGCCAGGCTCGGCTGTGCAGGTTGGAGGCGCCGGCTACTCCGATGCCAACAGCAGCGATATCACGGGGCAGCATACCTGGACGTCTCAAGACTTCGGTGATGCTCTGACGTATAAGCGCCTGCGCTCTATCGTGCCCAATGAGATTGGGATTGACGGATTTTCCCGTCACTGTGCTAACCGAGTCCAGGTCAGTATCGACGATGGTGATTCGCAGTGTGCTGCCGCCGCCGTCGATTCCCATAAACAGAGGCGTCCTCATGACCTGTCGACTGCCTCGACGATCAAGTCGTGTATTTCGCGGCGAAAGGCATGAATGCCCTCTGGATGCCTGCCGTGAAAGACGCGGTTGGTAAGTACAGCACATACCAGTTGCCGCTCAGGATCAATCCAGAGCGAGGTGCCCGTGAAGCCGGTGTGCCCGTATGAGGCAGCGCTGTACTTATCGCCAGCGGAAGAGTCCTTGTCGGCTTTGAGCATCCAGCCTAGCCCAAGTCGAAACTGCCCACTGGCATGTTGGCGCGTCGCCAGCCGCCGCAAGTCGCTGCTGATGCGCAGTTTCGGATCGCCGGAAAGCCAGGCCTGCCCGAAGCGAGCAACATCTTTTGCTGTGGCGAACAATCCGGCGTGACCGGCGACTCCGCCGACGCCGCAGGCATTTTCATCGTGCACTTCGCCCCAGGCTCGTCGATGGCGCCAGTGATCGTCGAACTCGGTTGGTACGATCAATTCTCGCGGGATGCCTCTAGCGAGCGGATTGTAGGTAAAGGTGGACAATCCCAAGGGCTGCAAAACCAATTCGCTGGCGGCTTGGTCAAGCGAACAACCCCGCAAGCGAGCGACTGCTTCGCCCAAGAGCATGATGCCGATATCAGTGTAACGAACGGTGTCGCCTATCGTCCCGGCGAAGGGAAAGTCGACCATCGCTGCCAGTCCCTTCTGCCAGCGTTTGTCATCATATGGATCGCCAGCTGTGGGCGGCGGAGGCGTTTCGTCGGCAGCCAAAAGATAGACAGAGCGCCAGGGCGGCAAGCCCGAACTGTGTGTAAGCAGATGCCGGAAGGTGACGGCTGTTGGATCGACCTGCATACCGTGGAAGCGCTCTTCAACTGGTAGAAGTTCACGCGTATGCGGATCCTGGCCGCTTTCGATCGCCCGCGGACTGATGCGCCCAAACTCCGGCACGATGTCAACTAGCCGGCTATCGAGCGTGACCAAGCCGACGTCAGCGAGGGTAAGGAAGCTGGTGTGGGTGATAAGTTTGCTGACCGATGCCAGATCGAAAAGCGAATCGGTGGTTACCTTCAGATTTCGGGTATCCGGATCCAGCCAGCCCCAGGCATCCTGTATGATGGTTTCGCCTTGGTGAATCACGCAGATGCTTAATGCAGGAAAAGTACCAGGCAGATGCTGCTTGACGAGTTCGTTCAAGGTGGAACCGTGCATGTCGCCCCTCATGCCAGGTTTACCGTCAGTTTGCCGGTCGGCAGGAATTCGCCACAGACTGCATCGACGGCGGCGATAAGCGATGGCTTGCTATCGCCGTTTGTGCAGATCACCGTGTCGGCGCCGGTTAGCATGCCAGCGTCGTAGGAATTGCGCGAGCATATCAGGATGACACATTTCGACCGGTCGATAATACGCTGAGCTAACCGCAGTTGCGACGGCTGTAAATGCGCGTTGCGAGTCAGGAGGATGACCACATCAGATTCGCTTAGCGCCCGCTGGACCGCCCACAAGGCTGCTTTGAACGGCAGCCAGGGATCCACGATATGACAGTCAGCTTGCGGTATTCGCTGTGAAATTAGGCCCGAAAAAAGGCTGGACGACGCAAGATCGACCGCATCCGAAATGCGACGCGCGGAAAACTCAATTACGGCGACCCGCCTGCGAAGCATGTCGATCGAAAGCGCCCCGCCGTGTTTGACGATTACGGTGCCGGCTCGGGCAGCTTTCAGGGCAAGCGCCTGGTGTTTATCACTGCCAACCATTTCTATCGCCGGTGGGTCAGTCAGAGAGTAAAGGCGTTTGAGCAGGCTGATACGCCTTACCGATTGATCAATTCGCGAGTGTGGGATCCGGCCAGATTGTGCTGCCGCCAAGACCGCTTCATAAGCGGCTTCCTGCCGCGAACGAGTGTGAGAAAACAGGGGCATATCGACGCCCGCCAGCACCGCAAGGACGGCAGATTCACCGGCGCCGAAGCCATCTGTGATCGCCTTCATCTCCATACAGTCAGTGCAAACGGCGCCGTCGTAGCCGAGATCACGGCGAAGGAGGTCCGTCACGATGCGCGGAGACAAAGTCGCCGGCAATTTGTCATCAAGAGCGGTATACATGACGTGCGTCAACATGACGCAGGCGACGCCATCTGCGATAGCCTTACCAAATGGAACCATGTCTCTTTCGTAAAGGTAATCGACCGGTCCAGTGACTTTCGCTAAGGCGTCATGGGTGTCGATTGTGGTGTTGCCGAGGCCGGGAAAATGCTTGACGGTCGCAGCGATGCCGGCGCGCTGAAAGCCGCGAATCTGCGCCGCGACGATTTCGCTCACCCATTGAGCATCACTGCCGACCGAGCGCGTACTGACCGAGGGATTGTCGCGCTGATGGGCGATATCGGCGACTGGCGCGAAATTCCAATTGATGCCGAGAGCCGCCAATTCACGTCCCAGCACGAAGGCGACATCCTCGGCCAGTTGACTGTCACGGGATGCGCCAAGTGCCATCGCGCCGGGGCTTTCGGTGAAGCCATCGCGCAGCCGCGCAACAATGCCGCCTTCTTGGTCGATGCCGACGAGAATCGGGAATCCGGCGGCTTCGCGACAATCTTGCACCAGGCGTTTGACTTGCGCGGGATTGTCGATGTTGTGGGCGAATAGATATATGCCGCCGATGCGGCCGCGGTCGAGCCATTCCAGAATATGCGCAGGCGGTCGATTGCCTTTGAAGCCCACCATCATCATTTGTCCGACTTGTTCTTCAAGTGACATCATTAGACTGTCCTAGCGTGGGCTACTAGCGAGCTGCCTAACTTCCCAGCGGATCATGAATTGGTAAATGAATAGGGTCAAGAAGGTGCCGACGAAAACAAAGCTGCTGATCGACTCCGGACCAACATATTCGGCGAAGACGCCACCTATGCCCGTGAGCACTGCACCACCAAGCCCAGCGCAGCCGACTTGAAAACCAATGGCGTTGGCGGCGTGCTGCCGCCCGACTCGAGCGTTCGTCTGCAGAATGAGGATAGGGAAAATGGCAGCCAAACCGAATCCGATGCCCAGAAATCCAACGAAACTGAGAATCTCATTCAAGTTGAGAACGAGCAGAAGCGAGCCAATCGCTGACGACGAGAAGCAGATATTAAGAAGAGTACGATCGCCCAGGCGCATAGCCAGTATTCCCATCAAGATTCGCCCGACAGTAAAGCTGCCCCAATAGGCGCTGACCCAACTACTCGCGATCGCTTGGGGGATGCCGCGCGCTTCTACCAGGAGGGTGTTCGCCAATTGCCCGGTGCCGATCTCGACTCCGCCGTAAACAAAGAAGAAAAGTAAGCCCATCAAGACGACGGGCTGGCGCAGGCTCACTGCCATGGGAGGTCGCTCGAAGCGAACATCTTTCGCCAAGTCTCTGACTTTGATCTGCCAAACCGGCAAGGTAAGCAAGATAAGCAATCCCAGAAGCAAGACGACTGATCCGACTATTATGTAACTGGATTGCCAGCTGCCGCCCTGGTCGAGGACAAAATGAGTAACGATTGCTGGCGCGATGGTCAAACCGACTCCCCAAGCGGCGTGCAGCCAATTCATTTCGCTGGTGCCGTAGTTGGCGGAAACGAAATTGTTCAAGCCGGCGTCCATCGTTCCTTTGCCGATGCTGGCGATGAAAGCGACGGCAAGCAAGATGATCCAGACTGGCGCGAAAGCATATCCGAGCAAGCCCAAACCGGCGAAAGCCATGCCGCCGACCAACACAGGAGCCAGAGAGAACTTGCCAATTAGCGAACCGCTCAAGAATGCGGCGAACAAGCCGCCTAGCATGGCAGCCGGCGCCAATGTCGCCAAGGAGTCATGCGAAACGCCGAAAGTCGCCTGCATGTAGGTCCAAGCGATATTCAGCAGCCCGCTGGCGATGCCGATCACGATGAAGATAATGTAGGCGATGAGAATGGGGAATGTCTTTGCTGGTTTCAACTCGACTCTATTCTCTGGAAGTGATGCGCACAATCATACCTTGCCGCTCGACTCGCGCAATGGTGGTATGGGCGGTGTCGCTGACCAATGCCCAATGCGGCCGGCAATCTCAAGATGATAGTGTGTTTCTCCTATGATAGACTTGAGTGGCGGGGAATCAGGCACTCTGGAGGCAGATAATGCCCGCGCGTGACGACCACGATTTGATTGATGTACGCCCGGATGAGCGCTTTGATGAAAAGCGTCTTTACGAATACCTGCGTGGCAGATTGCCCGGCGCGGAAGAGGCGCTCAGCGTTAGACAATTCGGCGGTGGCAAGGCAAATTTAACTTATCTGCTGCGCTACGGCGAAACCACCGAGTACGTATTGCGCCGCCCGCCCCTGGGATCATATGCGCCCAGCGCCCATGACATGGGACGCGAATACCGTGTGCTTTCGGTGCTGCACCGCGCCTTTCCTTTCGTGCCGCGCGCCTATCTCTTTTGCGCTGATGAAGTTGTGCTTGGCGCGCCCTTTTTTGTCATGGAGCGTTGCCACGGAGTTGTCATCCGCGACCGGCTGCCGGCAAGTTTCGCGGCGGACAGCGATGCGCCGCGTCAGATGAGCGAAGCGCTGGTCGCTGCCCTGGCTGACTTTCATGCGGTTGACTACGATGCGTTGAGTTTGTCGGATTTGGGCAGACCGGCTGGCTTCATCAAGCGGCAGGTTGAAGGCTGGAATCGGCGCTGGCAGGCGGCCAAGATAGCGGCCGATCCCAAGGTGGATGAAATCTATTACTGGTTAAGCGGCCATATGCCGGCGAGCAGCTATTCCTCGCTGGTTCACAATGATTACAAGCTCGACAATACGATGTTCGACTACCAGGATCCGTCGCGGATCGTAGCCATATTTGATTGGGATATGTGTACGCTTGGGGATCCGCTATCCGATCTGGGTATGTTGTTGACTTATTGGACCCAGCCCGATGATCCGCCATTGGTAAAGTCAATTGGAACGATGCCCGCCGGCGATTATTCGTTCTATAAGCGGGACGACATCCTCGCACGCTATGCGGCAAAGAGCGGACGTGACCTGACCAATATGCGCTTCTATCATGTGCTGGGGATTTTCCGCTTGCTGGTGATCTTGCAGCAGATCTATTTCCGGTATCTGCGCGGCTTCACCCAAGATCAGCGGTTTGCGCAAATGGGCGATTCGGTAGCTGCCTTGATCAACTGGGCGCACGATATCATGTCGGGCGATTGAGGTCAGACGAATTCAAGGTAATCGCTGCTGGCTTTGTCGATGTCGCTGTAATAGCCGCGCAAATGACCATATTCGTCTGGGATGGTCAAAGCCAGCTGGTACATTGCTTCAGTGATCATCGCTGAAAGCTCCGCGCGGGGAATGCGTTTGCGTCCGTTGATGCGAAAGCGAAAAGGCGCTCCAAAGACAACTCTGGCATAAGCGCGACGAAAGCGTTTTAGGCGCTGTCGCCAGTCTTCGGCGCCGCAGATTGCTGCCGGCACGATCACAGCATCGGCCTTGGTGGCGACATAAGCCATTCCGTCTTTGCCTTGCTGCAATCCGCCGGAGTGACGTGTGCCTTCGGGCGCCATCAGTACCAGCTGCTCACTTTGCAGCAGTGCGATTGTCTGCATAAGCGCTTTGCGGTCGTATTCCCCGCGGTGGATAGGAAAGTGGCCCCATTGTCGTAGAAACCAGCCGGCGATGGGGATGCTGAAGTTTTCCACTTTTGAAAGCGAAACCGTGTGCCGGAAGGGGATGCTCACTGTGACGACAATTGGATCAAGGTATGACACGTGGTTGATCATTAGACAGGTGCTTCCCTGGCGCGGGACATTGTCCAGACCTTCAACATCGACTTTGCAGAAGCTGGGCACGGCGGCGCGCAAAAGCGGATGAAGAAGGCGGCGTCTTTTGTCGTATTCCGGCTGCCGAGCGATGTATTCTTCAATACTGAGTTCGTGTAGCATTTGCTTAACCAAGCGCGATCAGCCTTTGGCTTTGCGCTTGCGCTCGCGCCTCGCACGCCGGATATCAGCCAATTCGCGGGCGGGCGTTTGCAGCGCTTCAATCTCGTCCGAATCGAGCTGATACCAGGCGCCCTTGCGCAAGGTGCCCAAGCCAAGCTGCCCGATATGCGTACGCACCAACCGCATCACGGGATGCCCTAAAAGCGTGGCGACCCGCCGAATCTGACGCTTGCGACCTTCAAGCATGACGATGCGCAAAATCGTGGAACGCTTGCTTGACTGCAATATTCTCACCGAGCAGGCGGCGGTGCGGCTGTCATCAAGCCAGACGCCAATTTCCCAGCTCTCCAGCGTTTGGCGAGTCACCTTGCCTTTGACAGTGACCTTGTAGGTCTTGGTGTGTTCATAGCGCGGGTGAGACACTTTGTTCGCCAACTCGCCGTCGTTGGTGAGGATTAGCAGCCCCTCGCTATCGGCGTCAAGGCGGCCGATGGTGAACAAGTGACCGGACACATCGACCAGCTCGCGTATGGTCGGGCGATCGTCCTCCGCTTCCGCCTTATTCGTACTGAGCACACCTTTTGGCTTGTTTACAACGATGCATATTTTCTTGATTGCGCTGCTAATTCTGACGCCGTCGACCAGGATAGTGTCCTTCTGGGCATCTGCCTTCGTTCCAAGCGTGATGACTTTGCCGTTCACCTGAACGCGGCCTTGACTGATAATCGCTTCGCATTCCCGACGCGAACCGATATCCGCCTGTGCCATGATCTTCTGCACGCGCTGCTCCGGCACGCAAGGTCCTTTCTTCTGCGTCATCTCGACGCTTTGAATTCACTATGATAGGGAAAGCGCCAGCGACATGCTAGGGGAAACGCGCTTCCTGAGGTTATAGGTCGAATTGTGAGCGCCACTTTTGCACATCTGACAAGCTCGCATTCCCGCCGCAGACAATGACAGCGACATTTTCTCGCGGCTTTACCGGGATCAGGCCCTCTGTGATTGCCGCCAGACAACACGACATTGCCGGCTCCACCAACAGCTTTTCAACATTCAAGAATTCCAGCAGTGACGCAACCGCCTGCGCATCGGAAACAGCTACAAGGTCTTCGACGTATCGCCGCAGGATTTTGAAATGGCGCTCGCCGGGTGTCCGCGCGCCGAGTGTGTTGACGATGGATGTGATCGCGGGTAGCGTCGTGAGTCGACTATTGCGGAAGCTTTGCGTCATGGAGTCAGCGCCAATCGTTTCGACGCCGTAGATGCGTATCTTCGGCGAGTGCTGCGCCAGCGCGGAAGTGATGCCTGCGATCAAGCCGCCACCGCCAATTGAGGCGACCACTACGTCGACCCGCGGCAGCGCCTGCATCACTTCCAAGCCGATAGTCGCCTGACCCGCCATAACATCGGCATCGTCGAAGGGATGGATGTAGGTCATGGCATTCTGTTCCGCAGCCGCGAGGGCGCTCCGGTTCGATTCATCCCAACTGTCGCCGGCCAGCACCATCTGCACGTCGAAGGCATCAAAGACTTCCACTTTGGACTGTGGCGTATTGCGCGGCAAGTAAATATGGGCCGGAATTCCCAGAGACTGCGCGACGTAAGCCACACCAAGGCCGTGATTGCCGCCCGAAGCCGTGATCACTCCCTTGGCTCGCTGTGCTTCGCTGAGCAAGAGGACAGCGTTGCTGGCGCCGCGCGTTTTGAAGGAATGCGTTGGATTAAGCACTTCCAGTTTAAGGTAGATATTCGCGTTTAGCTTCTGGCTGTAATATTCGGAGCGTATAAGCGGAGTTGGCGGTGTGAGCCTCGCGATGCGTTCAGCGGCTGCAAGGATATCACTGTACGGGATTAGCATGGAGTTCTTTCAAGTTGGGTCAACGGTCGGTAGATTTGTCAGTCACGATGAATTGCAGGGGTATGCCCAATAGCAGGCGCGTCTGAGCGACCAGTGTAGGCAGGGCGACTACCAACAATGTCAAGACGAGCATGAAGGGAATGCTCAGCAATTCGAGCAGGGATTCAACCAAGGTGTAAGGCGCGACGCGCGGAGGGCGGATGCGATAGTCTTGCACCTGAAAGACGACGACAAGAATCAGCATCATCATGCCTGAGATCGCTAGCATGATCCATGCAGGGTGGCTTGCCGACAAGCCGTCGACCGCGTAGGCCAACTTGTCACCTGCTGCCATCAGCCCATCGAGTTTGACCGGCGCGATATCCGGGTGAAAGAAGACCGGAAGCTGCGAGCCCACTGTCAAAATAATCCAGCCAGCGCCCGCCAAGAGAATATCGTGGGCGATTCGAAGCAGGAGCTTGAGCGAATTGACGGAAAATACCTGCGGATTTTCGATCAGTTTGGCGAGCATGTAGCCGACTTCTTTGCTGCCCCAGGCGTGGCGAAGCGATTGACTGTAGCGGTTTCTGATCGACTGGAAGATGTTGTCGCCGGTCGTTGAATCCGCCAAGAAGGGCAAATAGATATGCTGAATGGATACGTGGCCCCCGGTGGCGAAGTAGGCTTTGATCAGCATGTGCCACTCGTCGGCGATGACGTCGGTGTCCCAATTTCCGCTCTGCTCGAGGAGCTTCAGGCTTAGAGAATAGGAGGACATCGGCATCGCCATCCACCAAGGGGCTGCCAGGTATGCCAATTCAAAGGCGGTAGCGTAAGTATTGATAATGCGCATTAGCGGATTGACTTGCCAGATGTTGCCGTGGTAACGAATAGGCGCCTGCCAGAATGTGCGATGGCGGTCGTCGTCTATGGCAAAATGATAGGTCAAGGCGGCAAAATGTTTTTCGTGCCAACGGGTGTCAGCGTCCATCGTGGTAATAACGACGTTTTCGCTGTAATGCTCATATTCATCGACGACATTTTCCATAAAGCGATTGACCGCCCATGAAAGATTGGCGGACTTGCATTGCATCTCACCAATGCGTCCGCGCGGGTGGACGGTAAAATAAACATTGGCAAAGTTATCAGCGTATTGATTATGCAAACTCTGCGCCTTCTGGTAACTCTCTTGCTCAGCCGCTTCCATCGCCAGCAATACAGAAATCTGCGTCTTGGCATTCTGCTGCAAACTAAGCTGATCTAGCGTTCGACTGAGGATCTTCATAGATTCGTTGTAGTTTGGAATGATGATCAGATGATGCACACTGTCCCAGTCCAGAGAAGTTGGAGTCTTTTCGGCGAGGTACTTCTGATACCAGTCGATTGCTTCATACTCTTCAATGCGGCGGATGCCCATGCCGTTGGCGATGCCAGCGAGGAAAAAGCGAAAAGCGGAATAAGTAGCGACCAGTGCAGCCATAAGCATCAATGTAAGGGGAAAGGCGACTGCGCTGGCGATCGATACAAGCAGGGCGAGCCAAGCGAGAAAGCCTGGAATCCCGTCGAGTACGCGCTCAGGAATCGGCGGCAGCGGCGCGCCACCCCAAATCGATCTGCCTACATCGGACGGACGGGGCGGTCGTGGACTGTTAGATGTATAGGGCACAGTACATTTTTTGGATACAGACGCTGCCTTGTAAGCTATGCGCCTGCCCTGTTTTACAACCCGGCAGATTGGATCGGCTAGGCGCGCAAAAACGCCGATGCCTTAGATGATCCAATCGCGCTTATCATAACATAGGCAAGTCGGCTCGCAAGTCAAAAGTGAGGAGGGTAGGTCAGCCCTTGCCCTTGCTGCCTTTGACACCGCGCTGACTGGCAACCTCAACTAGCTTGGTCTCATAGTCGTAGATGTTGCGGCGTTTGACCGCCTGCGCATCAAAGGCGAGCTGCACCAGTCTTTCCACTAGATGCGCCCGACTGTAGCCATCTTCGTGCCAAAGATAAAACGCCAGCGAGCCGGGCATGCTGTTGATTTCGTTTAGCAAAATCTCGCCTTGTTCAGGGCGCACGAGATAGTCGATCCTGGCGATGCCTCGTCCATCAACTGCCTGGAAAGCGCTTAAACTAATCCTCTGAATCTTTTCAGTCAGTTCTGGGCTGATTGGAGCCGGAATCAACCGCTCAGCGCTTTTCATCCCCTCGCTGCCACGCAGGTACTTGTCTTCGTAGGAGAGAAAGTCGTCCCAGGAAACGGGCTGTTCCAGAGTTGAAGCTTCATAAAAGTCACCAAAACCAATGACCGAGCAGTTTATTTCGATTCCGTCGGTTAGGGCCGGCTCAATAAGAATACGACGGTCAAAATTAGCGGCAATGTCAATGCTGGCTCGCAACAGGTTCGTCGAGTCGGCGCGTCCGATACCAATGCTGGAGCCTAGCGTGGAGGGCTTAATAAAAAGCGGGAAGTCAAATCTTGCGCGAATTGATTCGACGATCTCGTCGGGCTGGTCAAGCCATTGGTCGCGCGAAAACCAATAGTCGTCAAGCACCGGAACATCCGCCTGCCGGAGCACCATCTTGGTCATAATCTTGTCATTGGTCAGGGCAGAGCCAAGCGTTGCACAGCCTACGTAAGGTATATCCGCCAATTCCAACAATCCCTGAAGGCTGCCATCTTCGCCGTGAGAGCCATGCAGCGCGGGAAAGACGACGTCAATTCGCTTGACTTCGCTCTTGCTTAAGCGACCAGCGAGTGGATTGACGATGAGCCCGTGGTGGCGTGTATCGGGCGAAAGCAGGCATGGATTCACGCCTTCACGGTATACGATGTCGGCCTCTCGCATATTGTTCAGATCGATTAGCGGCTCACCAGTGAACCAGCGTCCATCGCGCGCAATGTAGATGGGTAAGACGTCGTAGCGCTCCGCGGGAAAGGCGTCCATGATCTGATGACCCGTGACGATGGAAACGTCATGTTCAACGCTGCGCCCGCCGAAGATGACGGCTACCGTTGTGCGGCGGCGACTACTCATTTCGCGATCCTCATGAGAGAACGAATGTCTACGGTACTATGAGCCCAAAGCCAATTCATGTCAATAATGGCGTTATTGCCAAGGTCTTCAGTAAGTATCGGGCAGGTCATTGAGGAAAAGAACAGTATCACCCGCCGTGAGGTTCTGCTGATACCAGCTTACAGATTCTTTGAGTGTAGCCACCACCCGCACTCGAGCGGGATCAAAGTCGGTGGAGTGGATGGCTTCGAGTATTGGCGCGGTCTGGTTTTGACCAACGAGGATGATATCGGTCGCACACTCCGACGCTAATAAGCCCAGTTTATGATTCTCGCTGTCTTGCAGGTCGCCAAGCTCAATCATGCCCGGAGTGATAAGCAGCCGCTTGCCAGATTCGTGCATGCCCAGCACTTTCAATGCGCTGATGACACCTTTGGGGTTGGCGCTGTAGGCATCGTTGATGATGGTGATGCCGGCGACGGTGGTCTGAACTGCAAGTCGGCTCTCGGCTGGCTTCAGGTTGCGGATGCGCAGCGCAATATCGCGCAGTGGGATGCCCTCCTGATAGGCGACGGCGATGCAGAGCAGCAGGTTGGTCACGTTGTGCTCACCGACCACGCGTGTGTTGATTTGTTCTCTCTCGCCGCTAGGAATGAAAGTAGCGTAAAAGGAAAGCCCACTCAGGTCTTCGTTTATCTCGCTAGCGACCCAGGTCAATCCCTGCTCCTGCGCTTGGTCAATCGAAAGTTCGCGGCTTACCGTCAGCCGGGTCGCGGGATAGCCTTCGGCGATCATGTCACGGATGTAAGGATTGTCCCAATTGAAGGCTGCCACTCCATCAGCCGGCAAGTTCGAAATGACTTCGTATTTCGCCTTCTTTACGTTTTCCAGGCTGCCAAACCGCTCAAGATGCTGCGGTCCGATTTCAGTGATGACGGCGATGTCCGGTCGTGTGAGCTGGCAGATGCGCGTGATTTCGCCTTCTACGTAGGCGCCCATTTCGCAGATGAAATATTCGGTACGGTAGTTGTCAGCGAGGTCGTGGTTGATAGCCAGAGAGATACCCATCAAGGTGTTGTAGCTTTTGGGTGTGGCGTAGGTCGCAAAGCGTATGCTAAGGATCTCCTGCAAAAAGCTCTTGGTGGTGGTTTTGCCATAACTGCCAGTAATGCCGATGATCTTGGGGCGGATGACGTCAAGCGTGTGTGCCGCTTGTTTGAGATAGCGGCGTCTTAAGAAGGCTTCTACGGGCTGCATTAGCGTGTTGCCGGTGACAAGCCAGAGCGGCGCCAGCGCGAACAAAATGAAGGCGAGAGTACTTGCGACGGCTACATCGAGCAGGGTATGGGAAGGCGCGAGGGTAGTGTTGACCAATGGTATGATTGCAGCAGCCAGTATGGTCACCACAAAGGAGCCGAACAGGTTGCGTTGCACCCGATTTGTAACAACGAGAGGCTTCTTGATCTCGGCGTCTCTTGACGGTACGACAGCTATGATTGCGGCGATAACCGCGATCAGAATTGGAAGGCTGCCACCGGGCGCTTCACCAAGCGTGAACCCGATGACCAGTCCCATAAGCCAGGCCGCCAGAGAACGACCTGGCACAACCCGCCCCCAGTCAGATAGAAGCCAGCGCAGGTAGCGGCGGCTCATATATTCTTCGATTTGATAGAAGCGGGACTGCCGGAAGATGCGCAGCCAGGTGCCAATCAGCCAAACTGCAATCAGGACGAAGCGCAGGGCATCGTGCATTTCAGGTCTCTTCGGGTCAATTCAAAGGCATTATAGGGCGAATCACAAGGGATGCAAAACGGCGAGCTCCTACCTCACGTGCTGCGGTAGAGCGCATCCATGACGGCCGCTGTCTTCTCCGGGAAATCCAGGTAGGCGTAGTGGCTCGCGCTTTCAAATACAATTAGGGCGGCATCGGGAATCGCCTGCTCGAGCTTTTTGCCCATCCAGAGCGGCGTATCTTGGTCCACGTCGCCCCAGATGAGGATAGTCGGAACGTCGACGCGCTCAGCGTATTCCAGCAGGTCTTGGTTGATCACGTTTATTAGCGTTTGGCGCATCAGCGGCGTGGCGCTTTGGAAGTCGGACGACCCGTATCGCTGATTGTATAGCTGGCGTAAACGCTCGGCGACAGCGCCTGCGCCTAAAGCGTCCAAGCTGTCGCGCAGACTCTGATAAAGCTTAAGACGCGCGCGAATGAAAAAAGCAGGCTCAACTTTGATACCAGCGCTGTTGGAGAGCACCATCTTGTCGATTCGAGCCGGGTATTCAGCGGCCAGTATCAAGCCGATGCGTCCGCCAAGTGAATGCCCGAAGAAGTAGGCAGACGGCAGACCATGATGCTCCAGTACGGCGAGGCAGAACTTCGCGTAGTCAAAGATCGTAAAGGCATTCGCCGGTTCCTCGCTTTCGCCGAAGCCAGGCAAGTCGAACATAAGACATTGATAGCCCAGGAGACTGAGACGGGAGGCGAGCGGCTCCAGCAGGTTGATGTTGGCGCCCCAGCCATGCACCATCAGCACGGGCGTACCTTCGCCTATGATCCGTTCGCGTACTTCGATGCCGTTTATGCGGATTCTGTCGTTATCGACCACGGTGCTCTAGCCGATAGCACTCAATGGGATGGCAGCTTGACGAGCTCGCTGGCGTTCGCTGATTGGCTTTACCGGCGGGCACTCCCATGCCATGTCCTCGGTTGTGGAGCGTTCCTTGGCAAACTTTGGCAAGATGCCGCAGGCGAAACACTTGTCACGGCAATCGACGCGGGTCTCTCCCTTGATGCTCATCAGGTAATCTTCGCGCAGGAATTTCTTGTGAATCCCGACATCAATGTGGTCCCAAGGGAAGACTTCATCCAGGCCGCGCTCACGATGGTTGTAGAATTCCGGATCCAGGCCGCGTTCAGCGAAAGCGCGCAGCCAGCTCGCATGACGATGCTGATCTTGCCAGGCGTCAAATTTGCAGCCGAGCTCCCATGCGCGCAGGATCACACGCCCGAGTCGGCGGTCACCACGGCTTAGCCAGCCTTCAAATTCGCTATCGTCATAGGTATTCCAGCGCAGGTGCATACCACCTCGGCGCAACTGCTTCTTCAGCAGAGCTTGCTTCTCGTTGACACTGTCGCGCGTGTCTTGCGGCACCCATTGGAAGGGCGTGTGCGGCTTGGGAATGAAGGTGCTGACGCCGACATTCAGCGTCGCTTTCTTGCCCAGAATCTTGCTGCCCTCGCGCAAAGTGCGAACGCAGAGGTCAATAATTGCCTGTACGTCGTCGAGTGTCTCATCAGGGTGGCCGATCATGAAGTAGAACTTGATGGTACGCCAGCCGCGGGAATAGACATCGCGAGCGGTCTGCATCACTTGATCGTCAGTCACGTATTTGTTGATAAGGTCGCGCATCTTTTCAGTGGCGGCTTCCGGCGCGAAAGTAAAACCGCTGCGTCGTGTACCACCGATCTTTTCGAGAAGATCGGCGCTGGCGCTTTCGATACGCAGGCTCGGCAAGCTCAAGCTCAAACCAGCCTCAGCATAGACACGATTGACTTCCTCAGCCAACTCCTTTACCCATACATAATCCGACGATGACAAACTGAGCAAGCTGATCTCTTCAAAGCCGGTGAATCTGACGATCTCGTCGATCGCCGCCATGATCTCTTCCACGGGGCGCTCTCGTACCGGGCGCGTCACCATACCAGCGTGGCAGAAGCGGCAGCCCCGAGTGCAGCCCCGCATGATCTCTATCGGAGCGCGATTGTGTACAGTATCGATATTGGGCACGATGAATCTGGTGAAGGGCTTGGGCAGGGTAATGACAATACGCTTGAGTACCCGATCAGGTACCCCCGGCCGATTTGGCGCGATAGAGTGGATAGTGCCGTCGTCATGGTATTCGACATCATAGAAGCGGGGGATGTACATCCCTTGGATCTTGGCAATTTCTCGCAACTGCTCATCTCGCGTTGAGCCCCGCAGCTTGCCCAGCGTTCGGGCGATTTCGACGATGATTTCTTCTCCCTCGCCGATCACGAATGCGTCTATGAAATCAGCCATAGGCTCGGGATTGAAACAGGCATGACCGCCGGCGATGACAAGCGGATATCTCTCATCGCGCTCACGACTTAAGACAGGCATTCCGGCCAAGTCGAGGAGATTCAGCGCATTCGTGTACAACTGCTCATAGGGCAGGCTGATACCCAGCAGATCAAATTCGCGAATTGGTCGCTTAGACTCCAACGAATAAAGCGGGATCGCTTGTTCGCGCATCACCGCTTCCATATCCAGCCAAGGGGAGAAAACACGCTCGGCAAGCATGTCTTTCTGGATATCCACCTGATTGTAAAGATTCATGATGCCCAGGTTGGACATGCCCAAATCGTAAATATCAGGAAAGGCGAGCGCGACTCGTATATCGGTAGCATGCCAATCTTTGATGACGCTGTTATATTCCCCGCCGACGTAACGCCCGGGTTTTTCCACTTGTAACAGAAAGCGATCTAATCTAGTCTCGATCGACTGCATTTGCATGCTATCCGCTCCGCACGAATGGCTCACGCCGTGACCTTCAAAATTATAACTGACATGACATTTCCTGTATAGCGATGGCTCCCTCCATGATTCGAAGGCTTGTTTCCGCATTCGTTTTTCTATGTGCCTGCGTTTCCTCTGCACAGGAGAGTATTGCTATCAGCGCTGAGAATCTTAGTCGATTGTGCTCAGATGCGACGATCGACTTTGCCAGTTTTCCAGATGAGCTGACGATCGGCTGGTTTGAAGCAAACGCAGATGCCAGCGAATTCATCGTTTTCGACAGCGATGGGCGAATATATCGCGTAGAGCAAGGTGGCATCAAGGCGAGTTGGTCCCTTACGGAGGGCGGCAGCCAGCAAATCGTTTCGGTGATTGATGCGGCGTATCTTCGTGGCGAGCCGAAGATCTTGTACCTGCTGGACGACGCCTACTTCATCAATGAGCAAGAACTGATGATTGATGCCTTGCCGGTGGCAGCACATGGCGCTGGCGATTCACTCTACGTGGAAGTCGTTGATGCGTCCGGGACTACGTTCTTCCTGGAGTACGGCTTTGCGCGAGACGCAGCCGAGCTGGTACTCATCAAGACAATTAGCCTGCCAGACGAGCAGCCCGAGCAGCCAGCGGTCCGAATCGGGCGGATTGATTTCCCGCTGATCATAACTTCGGCCTTGGCCAACAGCGAGCTGACGGTATACCGCTACCCTGACGCTTTTGCGGCGGAATCGGCAAGTAAGATCGTTCTGCCGGGCGGTCCGGCTGTTTTTGGCGCGGTCAACGGTGGAGCGGGAAGCCATCTAGCCTGGAGCGATCCGGCCTCGGCACGGCTGAATCTGCTCGACCTGGAGACCGGTGAGAACCGGATGGTCGCGGAAATCGACGGAGCTTATGCGCAGTACCATCTGCTGACAGCGGATGCCAGCGCCATTTTCATCGTCAACCAAGATTTTCTACCGGAAGTATTCGCTTGGGATGTCGGCAGCGGACTGCAATTCCGGCTCGGTCCATACCGATCATGCAAGCGGATTCCGGACAAGGTGGTGTTAAGCGCTGACGGAAGCGCATTGATCATCGGCTGCGACACCGGCCTGGATATCTGGCGGATTATGGTGGACGAGCAAGAAAGAGGGAAAACGAAATGACGACAAAAATGCTGTTTGATTATCACTACGGCACGTTCGATAAGGTGTGGGATTGCGTGTCGGGAATGGCGACCGAAGCGTTTGTCGCCGAGTCAGAATACTCCTTGGGGTCGGTTCGCAATCATCTGGTTCACTGTATGAACGTCGATGATCGCTGGCTCGCGCGCCTGAGACTGCAGCAGCCTCCGGCAGTATTGGATCCGAGCGATTACCCCGATCAGGCGACGGTTCGATCAGAATGGATTGTGATCCGCGAACGCGTTCTCGCATACGTCGGCAGCATCGAGGATTCTGAGCTTGACGAGACGATACCGGTTGATATACCTAGCCGCTATTCCACGCCTAGACATAGCGCCAGACGCGAAATCCTGCTGCACATGGTCAATCACGGGACCGACCACCGGTCGCAGATTCTTGCGCGGATGCATGAGTTGGGCGCGAACACAATTGAGCAAGATCTCATTCTGCACTTGTGGGAAAAGTCCTAAGCTAGTTTTGGCTCAGCGCGAGCGCGATTTCGCCGGCGACGCGGGCATTGTTGATCAGCAGGGCGATGTTTGCCGCCATTGACGCGCCATCGGTCAATTCGCTGACACGACTTAGAACGAATGGCGTGATGTCCTTTCCGCCGATGTCGGCCTCCTCCGCCTCTAACGTCGCTTGGGTTATCGCCGCCTCAGCCAAGTCCGCCGACAATGCTTTGTCCGCGGGAACGGGAACCGTTATCAAGATTCCGTGCCGGGCGCCTATTGAATCTCCCGCACGTATAATAGCGGCAGCTTCGGCTGGCGATTCGATACGCTGATCGACAGGCAATGTGGTATGCGACGAGTAGAAGGCGGGCAAGTAATCGGTGCGATAGCCGAGAACGGGAACGCCATTTGTTTCCAGTACCTCTAGCGTAAGCGGCAAATCGAGAATCGACTTGGCGCCCGAAGAGACGACCGCTACCGGTGTCCGTCCGAACTCGATCAGGTCAGCTGAGACGTCATGCGGCTGCCCGCGATGCACACCACCTATTCCGCCGGTCGCAAACAGCTTGATGCCCGCCATTTTCGAGACGATCATTGTGCCGGCGACGGTTGTAGCGCCGTCCTGTTCCAGCGCGACGGCAATGGGTAGATCGCGCCGGCTGCATTTCCGGACGCTGCCGGGCGGCGACTGCCCGAGGGCTTCTATCTGTGCCGGCGTAAGGCCTACGGTTATCTCGCCCTTGAGAACGGCGATCGTAGCCGGCAATGCGCCGGATTCGCGGACTGCGCCTTCCATCGCCAACGCTGTCTCGACATTCAGCGGATAGGGAAGTCCGTGAGTGATAAGAGTGGATTCAAGAGCCACGACTGGCTGATTCCGATTCAAAGCAGACTGTATGGTGGCGTGTACGGTTAAAGGTTGCGGCATCGGATTCTCTTTCGCTTATTCTTGTAGCGTGTGCAGCTTGTATCGATGAACGCGGTGATGACAATCTTGCAAGTCCAAGAGCTCAATGACTTGGTCCGGGCGCAAGTTGCCGCGATCGCCAACAGAAAGATGAGCAATCATGTCGTTTTCGTCGTTGAGGTATAACGCGAGAATCAAAGGACGGATATCCATGACGCTGCGTTTCCGCCTTCTGGTTCGATCTACGATGATCGACTCGCGGCTCAAGATGTCGTCGATGCTTTGGCAAAGCCTGGCGGGATCGATTTCGTCGAGAAAGCGAATGCGATACTCAGCGCTGCTGACCAAAGAGTGCAGCGTCGACGCCCGCAGGTCAACTTCGACGATTCCATGTATCGTCAAGCCTTGCGGGGAAACTGCGAGCAGCCGAGCTCTCAATTCGGCTTCGTCGATATTGATTCGCTCACGCAGAGAGATATCGAGGATTTCACATTCGCTCGAAATGCCCAAGGGCAGTGGCATGGCGAGCTGAATCCGAGGCCGAGTGTTGAATCCTTGCGTATATAGAATCGGGAGGTCGGCGCGCCGGAGGACGCGTTCCCATATTTTGGCGACATCCAGGCTGCTGGTAAATCGGAGCGTGTCGGCTTTGCCAAATGTAATGCGAAGCCGCTGTGCCACCGGTGAGACATGGCTCATTTGTCCAATACCCTTCTGGAATCTTGCTGCTTGCTACGGTACAATATTGTAGGCGACGCGCTAAAGCGATGGAAGGTGAATGAGACGACAATCCGAACCACGGCTGGAATTGCATGAACAGCGACACCGCCAGTTGCAGCGTGTAGAGCGACGCCGACTTTGGCTGAGTGTTTTCTTGCCGTTTGCGTTTGTCTTGGCGATCGTAGTTGTGCTTACCGGGATTGCGCTGTCGTTGCGGACGCCCGCGCAAGTGGCGATATTATCGGATTCGCTGCTCACTATATTGGTGCTCTGTCCGCTCGTGGTCATTGCGTTTGCGGTAATGATCCTAAGTTTTTCGCTAGTCGCGTTGGCGAGCCGCTGGCAGGCAAAATCGCGTTCGCCCTTGCGGCGCCTGGAAGCGTGGACGGCAGCCTTGGAAGAGAATATCGAGGGCTGGCTCGGACAAATAGATGAACGTGTATTGAATTGGGCGGTGCGGCTGGCGCCAGTGCGGCAGGTACTCAAGGCTTTTGACCCGCCAGCCGATGTACCCCTGGAAGAGAGAGACGAATGAACAGCTTACAATCTGACAAGATGCAGCAAACTGCGAGTGAGCGCAAGACCAGGGTCATCATCGTGGGCGCCGGCCTTGGCGCGCTGCTAGGGCTTATCTCGAGTTACCTTTATACACGAGCGGCAGTCGAGAACGTCGATGACGAGGCGGGCGACGCCAATTCGATTTCAACCGGCCAGATGTTGGCTGTGCTACTCACTGTGGTCGGTTTGGTGCGACAGATCGCTGAGCTGGGCAAGCCAAAAGAGGACAAAAAGTCGAGGAAGAAATAGGGTCATGTGTGGTCGATATACCTTGACGGCGGACGCGGAGTCCATTCAGCTCGCTTTCAATTTGGACAGTGTGGAAGGCTGGCTGGAACCGCGCTTCAATATCGCGCCATCGCAGCAGGCGCCGGTTATCAGCAACCGTGATCCCAAGCAGCTTTCGTTTATGAAATGGGGATTGGTACCTTCGTGGGCAAAGGATCCGAAGATCGGCAACCGCATGATCAACGCTCGTTCTGAAACGGCTGCTGAGAAACCTTCATTCCGCACGGCGTTCAAGCGGCGTCGCTGCCTGATTCCTGCAGACGGCTATTATGAATGGGCGAAGCGAGGCAAGAGAAAGACACCGATGTATATCAGCCATGCCGAACGCGAGCTTTTTGCCTTCGCTGGACTGTGGGAAAGCTGGAAACAGCCCGATGGTTCCTGGTTGAACACCTGTGCGATTCTGACGACAGAAGCGAATGAAAGCATACGCCCTATTCATCACCGAATGACTGTCATCGTTGAGCCGGAGGACTATGAGCTTTGGCTGGCGCCGCGAGAGCTGATGCCGGACGAATGGCTGCCATTGATGGCGGGACCGACTCCAGAGCAGCTTAGCTTTCACGAAGTCTCGACGCTGGTCAACAGCCCGGCGAATGACAATCCTATGTTAATCACTCCGGTGGACTTAATCCAACAGCAGCACTTGCTTTGAGAAGCTACATGGTGCTTACTCCACCCAGAAAAATTGCTCTAGCGTCTCCGCCTCCAGAATACTGCGAAGCATTCGACTTACTTGAGCTATGCTTCGTTGTTCGTCTGGCGCTGGCATAGCAAAGGATCAGCCTTGACTCCTGGATTTCGAGTGCCGTTCCTGAACGTATTGAAGCGGATCTTGACCCGGAGGGATTATTATCTGCCGACTGCGTCCCCCGCCTAATTCCTCGCCAACAACGCCCAATTCCTCCAGAAGATCCATAATACGCGCGGCACGTGGATAGCCCAAACCGAGTCGACGCTGGATCAAGGAGGCGGAGGCTTCGCCGCTTTCGACGACCAGCCGCAGTACATCTTCCAGCATCGGATCGGTATCGACGAGGAATTTGCGGCGCTCCAGGCTGCGCTCCCAAGGTCCCACCTTCGTGGGCGGCAACCTACCCGCTTCGACCTGTTTCTCTAGTTCTCGGCGCCAGTGCGCCACCACTTCGCGTGAATCTTCCTCGGAGACGAAGCAGCCTTGGATTCGCTGCGGTGCAGCAGCGTCAGCGGATAAGAAGAGCATATCGCCGCTGCCAAGTAAATCTTCCGCCCCGCTGCGGTCGATGATGACGCGCGAATCACCGCTAGATGCCACCGAAAAGGCGATACGTGAGGGGAAGTTGGCTTTTATCAAGCCGGTAATGACGTCCACACTCGGCCGTTGAGTGGCGATGACCAGATGCATGCCAACTGCGCGCGCCATCTGCGCGAGCCGAGTGATTGCGCGTTCTGTCTGGTCTGCACTGCTAAGCATCAGGTCGCCGATCTCGTCAATCATTATGACCAGGTAAGGAAGCAGGGCAGCACCCCCGTCCTTTCCTAACTGTCTCTCGTTATACATCTTGATGTTCCGGGTGCCCTGTTCTTCCAGCAGCTTGTAACGCCGGTCCATCTCGCGGGTGCACCACTCCAATACACCGATGATTCGCTCATGCTCAATCTCGACTGGACCGAGCAGATGTGGCAACCCGCCAAAGCGGGAAAGCTCAACCATCTTCGGATCCAGCATGACGAGCTGCAAATGGTCTGGCGTATATTGCATTAGCAGGGCAGTGGCTATAGCCGCCATGCAAACCGATTTTCCCGAACCGGTAGTGCCGGCGATCAGCAAGTGCGGCATCTGTGACAAGTCCAATGAGACGGGCTCACCGGTTACATTTCTTCCCAGCGGGATGAGCAGGGGCGCACGCGTGCGTTGTTTCTGCTCTTGATAGCTCTCGCTCTCCATGACATTGCGCAGTGCAACCAGAGCTGGCTCTTTGTTGGGTACTTCTATTCCCATGTAATTTGTGCCTGGAACTGGCGTTTCCAGACGGAGGCGCTTCGCCGCCAATGCCAGAGAAAGGTCGCGCGCGTATGACGCGATCTTACTCATGCGAATGCGATCGCTGCCATCGGCTTTATGCGGTTGCAAGGCATATCGCGTGACTGTAGGCCCAACTTGGACTTCAACTACGGTCGTCTCCAAATCAAACTCGAGCAGCGTATTTTGGATCAGCATCGCATTGTGATCGATCTCTGATTCATCGGGAATGATCAGCTTGGCTGAGGTCAGACATTCAACGCCAGGTAGCGATTCCGCCCAAATATCAGGCTGCGGCGCGTCGGGCGCCATTCCAGCCGGAGCTTCAACGTGGTGCTTAATCGCGGGCGACTCGCGCTGACCGTTCTGCGCTGATTCCGCCTGTGGATCATTCACCGAAGAATCACCAGCTTCCGGCGGCTTCGGTGAGTTTTCCGCGGAGCCTTTAGGGCGAATCCGTGCTACCGCGTTCACGGGGGAATTGGCGCTAAGACGTCTCTCTCTGATCTCTTCGGGTAGGCTGTCGGGATTCGGTCTAATCCTCATGATTTGCGTACGGTAGGCGGGCGAACCAGCAAGCTGTCGGTAGAGATTCTGCGCTTCTAGGCTGGGTGCAGGTGTGGGTATTTGCCTCGCGGTCTGGCTAAACAGTTTTAGCCGGATTCCAAAGCGAGAGAAAAGGACGACTAGGTGACGGCGACGCAACCCTACAACAATGATCGCGCAAATGGTGATTAGCGCGGCAAAAAACGCCAATGCAGCCTTGCGTCCTATGATCCAGAAAAGCGGATAACTCAGACCCCAGCCGATGAGTCCTCCACCTTGGCCCGCTCTTACCAGGGCTCTCAGTTCGCTGTCGCTATGAGCGAGGTGCAAGATCGCCAGCACACAAAGGAAGACTATCTCCATTGCCAGCAGGCGGGCCGAGCTAAGATGAATTCTGACGCCAGCTTTGGGAAGCCAAAGCACGACACCAAGAGCGAAGAGCGTTGTGGCGATAAATATGGCACCGTCGCCGAATAGCGACGTCAGCATTTCAGCCCAAGTCACGGCGACTAGAGCATCAGACGCAATATATAGCGATATGAAGGAAAGAATGCCAAAAACGATCAACGCGAAGCCTACCACCTCGTTAATCCAGGGCGGCAAACTGTCCTTTAGATCTTCCCAGAAGTCAAACTCAAACGACCCCTCGTCCAACGGCTTTATGACATCTTGTGCCGTAGGCTGGGGCGGTTCGATTTCGACTGCTGCGGAAATAGGTTGCTGTGACTCGAAAGTCTGCTCTTTCACTTGCGTTTCCGCGCTCTGTCAAATGGATTATCTTTCTCAAGTATATTCAGAATGAAGAATGGCAAGAGCAAAAACGGAAGGAAAAGATGGTCAGAGCGACACGAATCTGTAGCGTGGACGGCGGCTTTCCATAGTGACCGCGTCGCACAGAAGGAGCAAGAAATCCACCAATTGGTGTGAGCGCAGTAGCCGTTGCCGCCGATGGGAGGCTGTGGTGTAAGGTTGGGATGCCGATGCAAGGCGCTTACTAGGCTCGGACTTCCTGTTCTTCATTCAAAATCAAGTCGGTGACCGCGAGAATTGCGATGCGCTGCTTGCGATAGAGGTCGGCCTCGCTCATGCTGAGGCGCCGCGCAACCTCACGCACACGCCTGTTTTCGAGAAAACGAAGCTGCAAAATGTTGTATAGCGTCCACTCCGGGCTCATCATCTTGCGCTCGCCTAGAGGTCTCAGCGCATTGATCGAATCCGCCAACAACTTGCGCAAGGCATTAACCGGCGTATCTTCACCAGTGCTAATCCGATGCTGAACGATGTGCAGCTTCATTAAGTTGCTCTGCGTGATGCCGGACCCGCCCCAATAGTGGCGGAGGGCGGCCCGGACTTGCTCAAAGAGTTCGCCACGATCGGGCAAGGGATCAATACTTGGCGGCGACATGGACGACTGACGGTATTCGACATGGACGGCGCGTGATCGCGTCATCTGAAACTGCGGCAGCAGCCCCTCAAGCAGATTGTAGATTTCGGACTGCAAGCGCATATCGTCGAGGCTTGTCTCGACACGGTTAACGAAAGAGCTTAAGTAACTTGCCGGCGCAGCGACATCGTCCTTCAATATATCGTCGTCATTTCTTAGCCCCAGCACACCGATGGTCAGCGCTTGAGTTCCGTTGCCGCTCACACGGCGGCTCAGTATTGGGATCAACACATATTCCCGCCACGGCAAATGCTGTATCGCGCCTCGATCGGTGGGCAATTCGGCGATTAGTTTCCGAAGCTCGCTATCATCTAGCAGATCTTCGTCTGCAAAATCCAGGTCGCCCACTTTGCTGATAAATTCGGGCTGAGCGCGCTCAAAGCTGATGACAAAGGCCCGGTCGATGCGCAAATGGTCGCAGATCGATTCGGTAGTCGCCATGATAAGCTGTGTCAAGTCGTTGTGGGTCAAGATGCGATCATTAAGCGTTTGAAGCTTGGCAATCTGCGCGTCATCATCGTCGCGATAGATGAAGATTTTCTCGAAATAGGGCAAGGCAAGGGAGACGAACCATTGCCATAGCAGGACGGCTGCGATGACAGCGGGAGGTGTGAATGCTTCGCCCGGCAAGCTTAGGATGCGCGAGGCTTGTGCTGTGAAGTTTATCATCGCGAGAGCGATCAGCCCGGTGGCGGGTCCCCGCAGCAGAAAGTCAAGAAGTTGCTTCTTGACCATGCGATCGGGAATGTCCGAACCAAAAAAGTAGAGGGGGTACGATAAGAAGAACAGCATCAAAATGATGATGACGTTGGCAGTATTTATGACCAATAGGCCGAAAACAGAGAATTCGTCGCCCGGGTTGAGTAGAACAGAATAAGGGAAAATGCCGAGCGCCGGTGTCAAAAAAGCAATTTGTAGATAAGCCATCCTGCGCGCGGTTGATTGAGTACGGCAGCGTTTTCGCGCGCGTTGCACGTTATAGAAGGCGAATACATTTGCGAGCACAAAATAGAGCAGATAGGCTAGGAATACCGCTCCCGCCTGAATACTCAGGGACTCCTGCACGCTGACGAATTGGACCAGAGAATCTGAGAAAGCGACCAGTAACAGGAAGCCCGCGCCAATTAGATAGAGTACGCGTATCACGCGCCGACGGCGTCCGCGAGAGGGCAAGCCAGTAGTGGCGAGCAGGGCATCGGAAAGATGATAGATCGCGGCCGGAATAAAGGCGATGCCGATCCACTGAAGACGCGATGCTATCTCGTGCGCCGCGTTGTCCGGCCCCAATGCTATGAATGAATCGGAAACGTAGGCAAATGTGACGCAAGCCAGGACAACAGCTGATGACTTGGCAACGCGATTCTTGAGATTGCGCGTCAAGTTGAAGAGCAGAAGCGAGACCGCGATGATGGCGTTGCCGGCGGTCAACGTTTCGTTTACTGTGAGGAGAAGGGTCGTGATCAGCATCAACAGGGTATCCGTGACGCAAAGATGTGTCGTCTACCAGATTCTAGTTTAGCAAAAAACCGCTGTTGCATTGAGGTCAAATGGTCAGGCTGAAGAACACGGCAATCTCGCGGTTGGCGAAATGGTGATCGTTGAAGCCGCAAAAGGTGAAACCAAGCGCCTGAGCAAATTGAATGCAGGGATAATTAGTCGTAGGGATTTCAAATATGATCTGCCGCAGATTGTATTCACTTGCCCAAACTCGCGCGATGTGCACTAGGCGGGAACCCAAACTGCGCCGGCGGTAGAGCCGGTCGATAACAATATCCTGTAGATATACGACTTGGCTAATTTCATCGATGCGCAGGGTAATGAAACCCAGCAAATGGTTGGTACTCTTGTCCTGAATGACGATAAAGCAGTGATTCCGCCGCAAAGCGATTTCGAGGTGCGCCGGGTCGGTGACATGGCGGGAATCCAGGCGGCGTGGAAGACGCTGCCGACGGCAGTTGATCTGAATCTCATCCGAACTGTTCTGCACGGTCATTTGCCAGACGTGATCGGTGCGGTAGTCGCTGTCCAGCGCCAGACAGAAGGCAATATCTTCTTCGAGAGCGTCACGGAATATCAGCTGAGAGGGGTCAAGGATTGTGTTTTGCATTCATTGACTCCTCAGCGAGCCGTAACCGGGAATAGCAGCTGCGTTGAATTGTCGTCGGGCAAAATTATGACTCCAAACACGACCTGCGTCTGGAGCCATATTCGGGGCAAACAATCCGGAATTGTCCTGACAAATTGGCGACTATCCCTAAATTTCGTAGAGATAATCCTTGAGAATGACATGCGCCGACGATTGACGCAGGCGATTAAGTGCCTGTGCCTCCAATTGCCGCACGCGCTCGCGGGTTACGCCGATCGTCTGGCCAACTTCTTCCAGCGTGTATACGCGTCCGTCAGCGAGACCGTAGCGGAGTCGCAGGATTTGCGCCTCACGGGCGGGCAGTTTGTCAAGCGCCTGCTGCAATTGTACGTGCAGAAGGTGGGTCGCCACCTCCTCCGACGGCGCCGGACTATTGCTGTCTTCGACGAAGTCACCGAAGGTGGAATCGCCTTCGTCGTCGATCGGTGTTTCGAGGCTGACGGGGCGACGCGAAATCTCGAGCAGGTTTTCCACCTTATCCGGCGTGGTATCCATGCCGTGCGCTAATTCGTCAATCTTGGGCTCGCGTCCCAGCTCTTGAAGCAACTGCAGCTGCACGCGGCGCATCCTGTTCAACTGATCGCCCATGTGTACGGGAACACGAATGGTCCGACCCTGATCAGCGACTGCACGGCTGACAGCTTGTCGAATCCACCAGGTTGCGTAGGTGCTGAACTTATGCCCGCGCTGGTATTCAAACTTGTTGGTAGCGCGGATCAGACCGATGTTGCCTTCCTGGATCAGATCGAGAAAAGGTACGCCTCGGCCTATGTATTTCTTGGCAACGCTGATGACCAGGCGGGCATTGGCGCGAATCAAATGTTCTTGCGCCCTTTCACCGTCCATCATGGTTTCCCGCAGACTTTGCTCTTCGCTCCAGCTTAAGATGTCGATTGCTTCGGTTTCCGCGTCTCCCAAGCGGATACGCGCGAATTCCGCGGCTTCCATGCGCTTTGCCAACATCACCTCTTCCGCAGCTGTCAAGAGAGGAACGCGACCGGCTTCCTTCAAATAGAGTCCGACAACATCGTCCGTATCGAGGGCAGCCTGGTAGCCGGCGTCGGCGGTTAGGTCCTTTTTGAGAACCCTAAGTAAGGCATCGCGCTCTTCGGTATCCTCATCTTCTGCGACGGCGGTCAGCGGGTCGCTGTGCGGTTTTTTGTCTCTGGTTGCATCTTCGACCGCTACATTGTCGTCAACTTTTGCCGGCGACGGAATGACTTCAATCCCGGCTTCCAGCAAGTTGTCCATGAGGTCGTCGAGTAAAGCCACATCACTTTCGACATCCGGCAGCAACTCCAAAATGTCGCTATACGTGACGAAACCGCTGGGCTTGGACTTTTCGACCAGACGCTTTTGAATCTCTTCCCGCTGTGTCAAGCTAGTTACGTTGTCTAACACCGCTACCACAGAATTGCCTTTCTACTGTCCATCAGACCTTAGCAAATACAAAACGCAGTCTAAACACGATCCCATTTGCAAGCAAATGAAACCACTTTACGAGTATCCGATATCCATGCGCTACCATTCTGATGGTTATACAGCGGTCGGCAGCAATGGTCTTTCTCTTGGCGGAATCCTAATGATTTGGGTCCGCGGAGCGCAACCCTGAGGACGATGAAGATTCGGCTCGTTGCGCTTCAACTAGATAATTTAACGTGTATTCAATTACTTGTCAAGTTTTTCACAAAGTTGAGTTGACAATGCCCGTCATCGCCTAGATTGTCACAGATTACCTAATCCTACGCCAGCATTCGCAGTATTTCAAGACATCTGTTCAGAAGTCTGACTGAGTATACGGCATGAAACGGAATGCCGCCTGCTCGGTGTGATACACTAGAGTCGAGATTGGTCGCTGAAGAGGATGCCAGTGCAACTCACGCAGCAGAGTCCAGCGTTATTCAAGGTGATGTATAGGTTTGGGTATGCCTGTTTTGCCGCGCTGATCGTGCTGTTGCTGGCGCCCTTGCTAAGTGCATTCGGCCTTGCCTACAACATTCCGCAGTTGATGCCCTTAGCATTTGGGATTGAGACTGCAGCGAGCTTGCTGCTCATTGTGAGTGTGCCGCTTGCTTGGGCTTTGGGTTTAGCCGGCATGGTACTGGAATGGCTGACGAGGTACAGATTTAAGCGGAAGCGCAAGTCAAAGCGGAAGCGGAGCGTTTTCAACGGGAAACGGGATTGGACTGAGCGATCATTGTGCAGACTTGAGCTGTCGGCTGAGAGGCTCGCCGCGCGACGACTTGAGTTACTTGAGGGCGTCTGCTCAACGATCCAAGATCATGGCGAACTTTCGACGGGTATTCTAAACCGAGCGGATGTCTAGCATTCTATAGATTACGCTCTTGATTGTCGCGAAATGGCTCGGCGCACACAGTATCGGTCTTCGTGTAAACTGCACAATGAAAACGCAAAAGTGCATAATAATAGCCTTCTTCATTGACGAAACTCGTCTGATTGACTAGAATGCGGACGTCATCAAAAGGGGAACGTGCCTGGCATGTCGACCACTCATTTTGAATTGCAAGAGCTAAGGCGTCGCCGTCGAGCATCAATCGAGTTCGGTGTGGACGGTTTGTGTTGGTGATATGAAGTTTGACTCAAACTGGAAAACTTGCCCTGATCTCGAACCAACGGTCGGGGCTTTTTATTTGTGGAGGTAAGTATGGTGAGCAGAATTCGAGCGGGTGTGTACGGCGGATCGGGTTACGCCGGTTTGGATCTGGTTGAGATTCTTGCGGCGCATCCACGCGTAGATCTGCGGTTTGCCACCTCAAATAGCTACGCCGGCAATCCGGTACCGAGAACCGATCTTACCTTCGAGCCTTCGGCAGACGTTTCCCTCGACATGGTAGACGTGATCTTCTTAGCCTTGCCGCACAAGACTTCCGCAGCCGTCGCGAAGAATGGCATTGATGCCGGTATAAAGGTTGTTGACCTGTCGGCCGACCTCAGGCTGGATACACCTGAAGCCTACGAGCGTTCTTATCAGACGCCGCATCCGCATCCTGAATTGCTGCCCACGCCCTATGGATTGCCGGAAATCAATCGTGCTGAGATTAGCCTCGCCGATGTGGTAGCGACGCCGGGCTGCTACCCGACAACGACTTTGCTCGGGCTATACCCGCTGCTGCGTTACGACGCGCTGCGAGAGGATACACCGATTTTTGTCGACGCGAAATCTGGCGTCACTGGCGCCGGGCGCAAACCGTCATTGGCGACTCATTTCGCCGAGGTGTACAGCAACCTGATTCCGTACAAGACTGGACGCAGCCATCGGCACGTCGGCGAGTTGGAACAGGAAGCGCGGAAGGTCAGCGATGCGATCGGGCCCGTGATCTTTTGCCCGCATCTCTTGCCGGTTGATCGCGGCTTGATGTCGAGCATCTACGTCAGCCTGAATGATGTTATGGAAAGCGATCAAGTTCATGATGCCTACATGGAAGTATATGGAGGAGAAGCGCTGGTTGATGTTTTGCCAATGGGAGAACAAGCGACTCTAAAGCATTCAGTGAAGACTAACAAATGTGTGATCAGCATCACGCCGGTTTTGGAACGCTACGCGCATATTACCAGCGTCACTGACAACTTGCGAAAGGGCGCTGCCGGTCAAGCGGTTCAAAACATGAATTTGATGTTTGGCATCGAAGAGACTATGGGACTGATCTAGTGGGACGAAGCATCAGCGTCGTCAAAGTTTCGGGCCATTGCCTCGATGATGAGCGCATGCTGCGGCAATTTGCCGGTATTGTGGCGCGTTCTGATGAGCGGCTTGTCATCGTGCATGGCGGAGGCAAGGAGATCTCACTTCTGCAGCAGCAGCTCAATATCGAGCCGCGCTATGTCGATGGCTTGCGTGTAACTGATGCCGACTCGTTGGGGCTGGTCGAGATGGTATTATGCGGTACGGTCAACAAACGGCTGGTACGGCACTTGCTGTCAGCTGGCGTTGATGCGCAGGGACTGTCGGGCGTGGACCGGGGATTGGTAAGGGCGCGGCAGATGCGGCATAAATCTATCGATATGGGATATACGGGCGAAATCGTTTCCGTGCGGCGCGAGGTGATTTGCGACTTGCTTGTTCTCGGGGTAACACCTGTCATTGCGCCGGTGAGCGTGGGCGAGGGCAGCAATCTAAATCTCAATGCGGACCCAGTGACGGGCGCTATCGCCGAATCAATATCCGCGGACAAAGTAGTTTTCATTTCAAATGTATCTGGTGTTTTGGTTGCGGGTCAATGCGCGAAGACTTTGACACGGGCGCAGGCAGAAGCGCTTATCGACAACGGCGTGATAGAAGGTGGGATGATACCCAAAGTTATGACGGCTTTAGAGGTACTGTCAGCAGGCGTACCCAAGGCGGTCATCACAGATTTGAATGGCTGGGAAAATGAGGGCGGTACGACATTTATCGGGGCAGACAGATAGAGAGGAACCATGTCAATAACAGCGGAAGTAATTCAGAAAGATCAGCAATTCAGCGTACCGGTTGCGGGCCGTCCAGACTTTGTTCTGGCGCGAGGTGAAGGCGTAACGCTCTACGATACGGATGGCAAAGCTTATACCGATTGGGTAGCGGGCATCGCGGTGAACGCGCTGGGATATGGCGACAAGGAATTAATGGATGCGGTCAGCCGGCAGATGGGCAGCGGTTTGATCCACGTCAGCGGTCTGTATCACACCCAGGCGATGGTTGAGCTGGCAGAACTGCTTTGCGCGAATTCTTTCGCCGATAAGGTTTATTTTTGCAATAGTGGCGCCGAAGCTAACGAGGGCGCGCTCAAATTCGCGCGCAAACTGGCTTATGTGAATGAACAGGCGAACAAGACAAACTTCGTCAGCTTCACGAAGGCCTTCCACGGCCGGACGATGGGCGCGTTGGCGATGACACCGACGGACAAGTACCAAACGCCCTACAAGCCGATGGTGCCGGGCGCCGTAGTGGGCGAATTCAACAATATCGATAGCGCGAGAGAAGTGATTGACCAGGATACCGTTGCAGTCATTGTCGAGCCTATACAGGGCGAGGGCGGCATTAACGTGGCGACGGCTGAGTTTCTGCAGGCGCTGCGTCAGCTATGTGATGAGCGCGGGGCACTACTGATCTTCGATGAAATTCAGTGTGGATTGGGGCGCACAGGTGACTTATGGGCGCATACCTTTGCCGGTGTGTCACCTGATATTATGACGCTGGCGAAACCCTTGGCCGGTGGACTACCGGTGGGAGCAATCTTGACGACGGACGAGGTAGCCAGTGCGATGAAACCGGGTGACCATGGATCGACATTTTCCGGTGGCGCGGTGGTTATGCGTGCCGCAGAAGTGGTTTTGAACCGTGTGCTTCGTCCAGGATTCATGGAACAGGTCAAGGAAATTGGCGACTACCTGCTAGAGCGCTTGGCTGAAATCAACAGCCCGCATATCATGGATGTGCGCGGGCGCGGATTAATGGCAGGCATCGAATTGGATGTTGCGCCGGGAGGTATCGTACAGGCGGGATACGAGCAGGGCTTACTGCTGGTAAGTTCGGGCACAAATGTAATACGGTTCGTTCCGCCATTGATCGTTGAGAAGCAACATGTTGATGAGCTAATCGAAAAGTTGACGCTGATCCTGGAGGGTATTGATGGCGAAGATTAGCCCATCGATTGATTCAGTAGCCGGCTTTCAAGTTGCCGGCGTACATGCTGGACTTAAGAAGGACGACGCGCTCGATTTCGCACTGATCGTCAGCGATGTCAATTGTGTTTCGGCTGGAGTTTTTACGCGCAACAAGGTGAAAGCAGCGCCGGTTCTGCTCGACATGGAACGGCTTGCCGGAGGCGCAGAGTCGATAAGGGCAGTGGCGACAAATACTGTCAGCGCAAATGCGTGTACCGGGACGATCGGCTTGGAAAATGCCCGGGCGACAGCTGACCTGGTTGCGGACGCGCTAAAAGTTTCGGCGGAACAAGTGCTTGTGATGTCGACTGGCGTCATCGGTACGCACCTCCCAATGGACAAGATCGCGCGCGGCGTTGAGATTTCGAGCGCCAACTTGGGCTCGGACTGGGCCGCAGCGGCTGCTGCAATCATGACCACCGACACGCGCCCCAAGCTGGGTTCGATTCGCGTGGATACGGCGGCTGGCAGCTACTCGCTGGCCGGCATCGTCAAGGGCGCCGGCATGATCGCGCCCGATATGGCTACAATGCTGAGTGTAATCGTTACCGACGCCGATCTCGCCGTCAATGATCTACAAGGAGCGCTGCGGAGCGCGGCTCAGCAAAGTTACAACCGCATAGTTGTTGACGGCGACACGAGCACCAATGATACGGTACTGCTGCTGTCGAATGGCATGAGCGGCGTATCTGTCAAGACTGAGGAAGAGTTGCGCTCGTTTCGGGAAGCGCTAGATGCGCTGACTCGATATCTGGCGCAGGAAGTGGTGCGTGATGGTGAAGGTGTAACGAAATTCGTCACACTCGATGTCATCAATGCGCAGACGGAAGCAGCGGCAGAGCGCATTGGGCAGACTATTGGCGCCTCGCTTCTGACGAAATCTGCATTCTATGGCAGCGACGCAAACTGGGGTCGGATTGTGGCCGCGGCCGGACGGGCGGGCACGGCCTTCGACCCGGATAAAGCGTCGCTTCGGGTCGCGGCTGGCGAATCTGCAGAGGGTCAAAGCTCTACGCTCAAGATATTTAGCGGTGGCATGCCTACGGATTACCGGGAAGAAGATGCCGCGGAAATTATGTCTGCACCTTCAATTACCTTCGTGCTCGACTGCGGAGTAGGTGCGAGCTGCGCGACCATCTGGACTTGCGATATCAGCCACGAATACATCTCAATTAATGGCGATTATCGGTCCTGAGCGAGAGGCGACAAATGAAGGCTGTGCTGGTTCTGGAGGATGGGCGAGTCTTCCCGGGCGAAGGATTCGGCGCGCAGGGCGTCTCGACGGGCGAGATCGTCTTTAATACGTCGATGACAGGTTATCAGGAGATCCTCACGGACCCGTCATATCATCGCCAGATCATAGCGATGACGGTGCCACATGTCGGCAACACAGGTATCAACCTGGAAGATCCGGAATCGGGCAAGGTTTGGGCGGCGGGGTTTGTAGTGCGCTCACTTAGCCCGATCGTCAGCAATTGGCGCAACCGCGGCGATCTCGCGACCTACCTGCAAGAGAACAATATAATTGGTGTCTCCAATGTGGCGACGCGAGCGTTGGTGCGGCATATCCGCGAGCAAGGTGTCATGCGCGCGGCAGTTGCTCACGGAGAATTGGCAGCGGACACGCGCGGGCTAAAGGATATTGCGCGCAACTCAATTGATATGTCGGGAGCGAATCTCGTAGACGAAGTGACCGTTTCGCGTTCCTATGACTGGATGGAAGAGAGCGATTCACGCTGGTACGACGAGAGTGTTGCAGGTGCAGAAGGTCCGCTAATCGTTGCCTACGACTTTGGCATCAAGCGCAATATCTTGCGCATGTTGATTGACCGCGGCTTGCGCGTCAAAGTTGTACCTGCGTGGACGCCTGCTGCCGATGTGATTGATTTGAACCCGGCGGGCGTCTTCCTGAGCAATGGACCCGGTGATCCGGCGGCAGT
This sequence comes from Phototrophicaceae bacterium, assembly GCA_965223515.1. Lineage (GTDB taxonomy): Bacteria > Chloroflexota > Anaerolineae > Aggregatilineales > Phototrophicaceae > UBA6055. The sequence continues at coordinate 1,005,423 of CBDCWK010000002.1, read as the reverse complement.
TGACTATGCCATTGCGAATGCCCAAACACTTTTGGGTCGCGTGCCGATTTTCGGCATCTGTCTCGGTCATCAGATACTGGCGCTTGCGCTAGGCGGCAGTACTGAAAAGATGCGCTTTGGACACCGTGGTGGCAATCAGCCAGTGAAGAATCTCGCTAGCGGTGAAGTTGAGATCGCCTCACACAATCATGGGTTTGCGGTTTCAGCGGCTAGTGATCTAAATGGTGGCGAAATCACTCACGTTAATCTGAACGATGACACTGTGGCCGGACTGCGGCACCGGGAACTGCGCGCATTCAGCGTACAATATCACCCGGAGGCTTCACCGGGTCCGCATGACTCGCTTTATCTCTTTGACGAATTCGTAGCTGCCTTGCGCTGCGACGCGAAAACCTCCATCTAAGCAGCCTCAAACTGAAGGGGATTCATGCCACGGCGCAACGACATCGAGAGCATCATGATTATCGGCTCAGGACCGATCGTCATCGGTCAGGCTTGCGAGTTTGATTACAGCGGCGTGCAAGCCTGTAAGGCCTTGAAGGCCCAAGGCTATCGCGTGGTTTTGGTGAATTCCAACCCGGCAACCATCATGACAGACCCGCAGTTTTCCGATGCGACATATGTCGAGCCTCTGACCGCGGAGATCTGCGAAATGATCATCGCACAGGAAAAACCCGATGCCTTGCTGCCTACTGTCGGCGGTCAAACGGCGCTCAATCTGGCGGTGCAGCTGCAAGAGTGCGGTGTGCTGGAGCGGCACGCTGTTGAGTTGATTGGCGCGACCTTGACCGCTATTCAGTTGGCGGAAGATCGCCAGCTCTTCAACGATACGATGACCGAGATTGGACTGAAAGTCCCGGAGAGCAGGGTCGTCAGCGAGGTTGCAGATGCCCTGGATTTCGCTGCGCAGATAGGTTTTCCGATCTTGATTCGGCCGTCCTTTACGATGGGTGGCGCTGGCGGCGGTGTGGCTTATGATGAGGACGAATTGCGGCGAGTGGCGGCAAACGGAATCCACCAAAGCCCGGTCGGGCAGGTGCTGGTGGATAAGAGCCTTCTCGGCTGGAAAGAATACGAACTCGAGCTGATGCGAGACTTCAAGGGCAATTTTGTCGTTGTCTGCTCTATCGAAAATCTGGACCCGATGGGTGTGCATACCGGCGACAGTATCACGATTGCGCCGGCTCAAACCTTGACCGATAGGGAGCTTCAGCGCCTGCGAAATATGTCGCGCATGATATTTGACCGTGTTGGGATTGCGACCGGCGGCGCTAATGTACAATTCGCGATCAATCCCGACGACGGCGAAGTCTATGTGATCGAAATGAATCCGAGAGTGTCGCGGTCATCTGCACTAGCGAGCAAAGCAACTGGCTTTCCTATCGCAAAGATCGCGGCTCTATTGGCTGTGGGTTTCGCGCTGGACGAGATTCCCAACGACATCACCTTGAAGACACCGGCCAGCTTCGAGCCGTCGCTGGATTATGTCGTCGTCAAGATTCCGCGCTGGGACTTCAAGAAATTCGCCGGCGCAGATCCGGTGCTGGGACCGCAGATGAAAGCTGTCGGTGAAGTGATGGCGATCGGCCGCACCTTCCCGGAAGCGCTGCAAAAAGGTGTGCGCTCTCTTGATATCGGCATGGACGGGTTTGGCAGTCAGGTGGACGCAAGGCAGCCCCCAGAAGTCCTGAGTGTGCCAACGGCTCAGCGCTTGTTTCAGGTTGCGGATGTAATTGCGGACGGTGTGGACTTTGACGAAATCGTCGAGCAGACAGCGTTTGATCCCTGGTTCGTTCAGCAAATGAGTGATCTCATGGAGATTCACAGCACCGTTGTCAACAAAGACTTGCGTTTAGGTGATCTTGACAGATGCGATTTCCTCAAGCTTAAGCAGTACGGGTTCAGCGATGCCTATATCGCCCGTTTGGTCGGCGAAGACGAATTTAGCGTACGTTGCCATCGCAAGTCATTGGGCGTGACAGCGAATTTCTACCGCGTTGATACTTGTGCCGCTGAGTTCGAGGCGATGACGCCTTACTTATACTCGACATATGAGATGGAAGATGAGGCTTCGCCAACGGACAGACCGAAGGTCATGATCCTTGGCGGCGGACCCAATCGCATCGGGCAAGGCATTGAATTCGACTATTGTTGCGTGCATGCCTGCTTCGCGCTGAAGGACCTCGGCTATGAAACCATCATGGTCAATTGCAATCCGGAAACGGTAAGCACCGATTATGACACCGCCGACAGGCTCTACTTCGAGCCGCTAACAGTCGAAGACGTCATGAACATCGTCGATCGCGAGCAACCCGATGGAGTGCTGGTGCAATTCGGCGGGCAGACTCCGCTGAATATCGCCCGCGATCTGGCGCAATTGGGCGCGCCGATTTGGGGGACTTCTGTAGATACAATCGATCTGTCAGAAGACCGCGAGCGATTCAACGCGCTAATGCGACGCCTGAACATTAATCAGCCGGCCGGCGCGACAATTCGGACGCGGACCGAGGCGTCTGCTGCCGCTGCGGCGATTGGCTATCCTGTGCTCATTCGTCCGAGTTATGTATTGGGTGGGCGGGGTATGGCGATCGTCTTCGACGAGCGGCAGTTGCTGGCATGGCTCGATGACAATGTCGAGTGGAGCGGCCATCCAGTGCTAATTGATCAATTCCTCGATGATGCTTACGAGGTTGATGTTGATGCCTTGTGCGATGGGGAGCAGGTGACCATCGGTGGAATCATGCAGCATATTGAAGAGGCTGGTGTACACAGCGGCGATTCCGCTTGTGTGGTACCACCCTACAAAATCAGTTACTTTCATTTGGACATCATTCGGGACCATACGCGGCGCATTGGCAGGGCATTGGGCGTCAAGGGCTTATTCAATATTCAGTTCGCGGTCAAGGATGAGGAGGTCTATGTCTTGGAGGTGAATCCACGGGCAAGCCGAACCGTGCCATTCATCAGCAAGGCCACTGGGCATCCGTTGGCGCGCTATGCCGCGCAGATCGCTGCGGGCAAGAGTCTGAACGATCTCGAGTTTGTGGTTGAGCCGCCGATTTCGGGATTCTTCATCAAGGAAGCCGTATTTCCGTTTCAGAAGTTCCCGGGTGTCGATACGCAGCTGGGACCGGAGATGCGCTCGACTGGCGAAGTGATGGGTCACGCGTCGAGTTTCGGTCACGCATTTGTAAAGTCGCAGGCATCGGCGGGATCTCCCTTGCCCGCAAGTGGTACCGTATTCATCAGCGTTAACGATTTTGACAAGCCGGTTGTCGCGAAGATTGCGCGCGATTTGCATAAACTTGGATTCTCTCTCATCGCAACCGAGGGCACAATGCGCTGGCTCAATCAAATGGGCATCGAGACTTGCCGCATCAACAAGCTGTCGGAAGGCAGCCCTAATATCATGGATGCCATGCTGCAAGGTGACGTAGATTTGATCATCAATACGCCGCGTGGCAGTCAAGCTCATGAAGACGGTACGGCGATCCGCAGCAAGGCCTACGCGCTCGGGATTCCAATTGTAACAACGATGAGCGCTGCTGCGGCGACTGTGCAAGGCATTAAGAGAATTAGCGAGAAACCGCTTAGCGTCCGCAGTTTGCAGACACACTACGCATCCGTCAGGTAATGGTACAGAGTGTGAGGTAGGAATCATGACATTGGCGTATGAGAAATACCTCGAAGACGTCCTCATAGATGAGTCAACCTTGCAGAAACGCATCTCCGAACTCGGTGCGCAAATAACCGAAGATTATGCCGATTGTCAGGAACTGCTATTGCTGTGCATCTTGAAGGGCGGCGTCATGTTCCTGTCTGATTTGACCCGCCACATCCATGTGCCGCATATGATTGACTTTATGGCGGCGAGCAGTTACGGCGTGGGCACGCGGCAATCTTCCGGCTCTGTGCGAATTGATATGGACCTGCGAATGGATGTGCAGGGCAAGCATGTGCTCGTGGTTGAAGACATCATCGACAGCGGGTACACACTCGCGTTTGTATTGAAGACGCTAACCAATCGTGAGCCGGCGAGTCTGAAGCTTTGCGCCCTGCTCAACAAGCAGTCACGGCGGGAAGTGGAAATCGAGGTGGATTACATCGGATTCGACATCGAGAATAAGTACGTATTCGGTTACGGGCTTGACCTGGATGAACGCTTCCGCAATTTGCCCTTCGTCGGCGTGGCAAATGTGGACGCGCTGGACGATGAGTGATACTGCCCCAAAGCTGTCATGGACAGACTTCGTCCATGACTTGGCTGGCCGTTTTCGCGCGAAGGCGATCGAAAGTCCCCTTTATCTTGTCGGTGGCGCCGTCCGCGATGCCTATTTCCGGCGAGCAATCACGGATGTCGATATCGCCGTAGACGGCGATGCGATAGCTTTGGCGCGGCGCGTGGCGGATTGGTTGGATGCCGATGTCTTCGTCATGGATCATGACCGACGTGTTGCGCGCGTGTTCACCAGTTGGCAGGGGGGAAAGTTTCGCGTCGACTTCGCTAGCTTCCGTGGCGGAACCCTGGAAGAAGACTTGCGCGATCGCGATTTCACGATGAATGCAATGGCGGCAGATTTGTTGGGCGATCTGGAAGTCTTGATCGATCCGCTCGACGGCGCAACTGATCTGAGACAAAAGGTACTGCGGCGCTGTTCCGCCTCATCGATTGCGGATGATCCGATTCGGCTTTTGCGAGCGATTCGCTTAAGCACGCAATTCAATCTGAGGATACATCCCGACACCGCCACCGATATCCATGCGTACGTTGCCGAGCTATTGCAAGCATCTGGCGAGCGGATTCGGGACGAGTTTTTCAAATTGCTCGGCTTGGACCGAGCTGCGCGTGCCCTGCGCGTCTTGCAGCACTTGGGGGTCCTCCAATTAATCATCGATCCTTTTGATGACCCTAGGTATGTTGGCAGCAAAGTCGTTCCGCGGGGCGGCGCCCGGCAAAACGGGCTGTCGGTAGTAGAGCGCATGCGCGCGATACTCAAGTCGATCAGCAATCAACGTACGGACAATACAGCGGCGGCATTTGATCTGGGTACGCTGGTGATTCAACTTGACCGCTTTCGCGCTTCGCTGCAAGCGTATATCGAGCGGGAATACGGCGACGGGCGTCGCCATTCCGAATTGCTGATTTTGGCAGCCATGTTATATGACAGGGCTGAAACTGACATTGACGCACTGCCTGCAAGACTTAGGCTATCGGTTGCTGAAGGACGCAAGCTCGCGTCCGCAATCAAGAATTCTCGCCGGATCGCGGATCATGACAATTGGACCGAACTCGACCAGCACCGGTTCTGGTATGAGTTGGGGGAAAGTGGCATTGATGCCGTCCTACTTGCCTCGGCGGTATACCTTGGCACAAGAGGCGGCGAATTCAATCAAGCCGAATGGCTGGAACAGGTGGAGATTTTGACGCTGCTGCTGGATGCCTATTTCAATCGCAACGAGATAGTCGTCAATCCCGCGCTTTTGCTAGACGGCAACGACATCCAAAAGCTGTGTCAAATCAAGTCGGGGCCTCTGGTTGGCGACTTGCTTAGAGCACTGCGCGAGGCGCAAGTTACAGGTGAGGTATGCACGGTCAGCGAGGCGCGCGATTATGTCCTGAAGCGTGCGGAGACCCGAGCCGACTGCGCCTAACCGATATCCTCGCCCTCGATTCCCGATCCAGCGTATTCATCGACAAAGCAATAGAAGATCAGCATTGTGCGCCCGTATTTGCGCTGGTCAATGGCTTCGAGATGCATGAATCCACGCTCGGCATCGAACTCTATCGGGTCTACTTGCACGATGACGAGACTATCGGCATGGCGCCACCGATGGTTCTTGTCGAGCACGTCAAGTGTTCTATGCCACATATCTTTGTATTGAGGCGGGGCGACATAGATGAAGTCATAATGGCGGTCGGGCTCGCCGGCTAATACATTAAAGGCGTCCCGCCGCAGAACTCTTCCGCGGTCAGCCAGGCCTGTGTGCACAAGATTCGCTTGCACGACATTCAAGGCACGGCGATCCAACTCGACGAATGAAGCGAAGTTTGCGCCGCGGCTCAGTGCTTCTATACCGACACTACCTGTACCGGCAAATAGATCGAGGAAGTTGGCTCCCTGGATATCGCTGCCGATGATACTGAACAACGCTTCCTTGACCCGATCCATTACAGGACGCGTGCCCTCGCCGGGCACGGCTTTGAGTTTCATGCCTCGTGCCTTGCCGGCGATGACGCGCAAGGACATGACTACGCCATACCTTCTACGATACTGCGGACGGCGCGAATGTTGGAGATCGGCAAATTGACGAAGCCGGCGCCGCTGCCGGACAATATGAATCGCCGCGTTTCGCTCTTGTTGAGGGCGTCCCAAATGACCGACGAGAGCAAGGCTGGAGTGCCGCTCAAGAGATCATCGGCATCGTTTAGCCCTCCGCAACTGGCAAAGTTGAACTGGCTTTTTGCTTTAGTCAGGCCGTCCGTCTCGATGCGAGTATCCCAATTGAGCGCTTGAATCGGCAAATCGGAAAACAAAGATAGCATTGGCGATGGACCGCCCACTTGAACGATATTAAGCCACCAGTGATCGGGCAGGTCAGCGAGGATGTTTTGCATATGTGGCAGCACGTAAGCAACATATTCTGCTTCGGACACGATATCGTGGCTGGCGAATTCGGTCACGAGGAATACGCCGTCGATGCTAGGTATCCTTTTTAACGCATCCAGAAATCGACTTGTGCTTTCCGTCAGCTGGTTTAAGCCGCTGCGTAGACGATCAGGCCGGACGCGCATATCTCGCAGTACCTTCTGTCGTCCAGACAATTGGGCCGCTTGAATAAGGGGGCTGTAGATAGATTGCAGCACGGGAACCGGCTCGGCTTTTAGCGCTTGACCGATTAGCCTCAGGCATTGCATTTGTTGCGACAATTGGCCCCGTGTCGGAGAAAGCGGACGAATCTCGGTCCACGCGAGTGAGCGGCTGATGACGCGCTTGGTAATTTGGCGGATACCTAGCGCGTCGCCTTCCCAAATATCCTGAACTCCATAGTCGACGACTTGAAAATTACGCGACGGCATCACACGAACGAAATCCCAATTGTAGTCGTTCTGGAAATCAATGGTGGATCTCGCAAGGTCGGCGTAGCGTTGATCATCGCCGGGCCAGTGTCGCCATAACGCAACCGGCACACGATCAACCGGTTCACCCGCGATCGCGCGCTCTAGTCGTTCACGCTTCTGCATATTTCGGCTCAGGTAGCTGCCCCGCCCACGTCCTCGAGGCGTTGCGTCAACATGCGCGTCAGCATCATATAGCGGTCGTCGAAGCTGGTGTCGAGATCGTTATCGCCAAGATGCCCTTCGACGTGGGATGCAGTTTGCACCGCGGCTAGCGCTCTCTCGGTATTTTCCAGCGCCTGCCGGAAGGCGTCAGCGGCGTCGCTGTCGTTGCCCATGGCTTTGTAAGCCAATCCCAAGCCGTATCGAGCATCTACGTTCTCAGGATTAGCCGAAATGATGCTGTCAAATATGCGAATCGCGCCATTATTATCGCCGTCCCGATGGAGGCGCCAAGCTTGCCCGATCTTCTCGGCGGATGACATTGCGGACATAAGAACTCCTTATTCCATATTGGTTGCCTTAAGGGCCAGCCGCGCGAAACCGCCAAGCACCTGCAACTTGTTTCTTATTCTATCGCAAAGACGCAAGACCGCTACCGTCTCGCAGACTGCGTAGTGCAAACGTTGGTCAGCGTCCTTCCCGCCTTGTTTCGGCTCCATGCCGATGCTATGCTACGTTAGAGACCCTATTGATAATCTTAATGCCATGCGCATAAGAATGGCGAGTAAACCCGACTTGGAGACAGCCGCTCAGCTTTGGTATGAGCGCATCGCCCTTTTACGGGAATCTGACGCGAATATTGCACTGGCGCCGGATGCGATCGACGCCTGGCGGAAGCGGGCAAGAACCTGGATCGAGGATGGCGAGTACGCGTGTTTCGTAGCGGAAACGGACGGCACTGTCGTTGGGCTTGCCGCAGTAACAATAGTCGCGGGCCAGCCAGGACTTTTCCCTGAGCATATTGGGACGATCATGGAATTGGCGGTTGACTTGCATCAACCGCACCCCGGACTGAGCGGGGACTTACTAGAGCAAGCAAAGACCTGGCTTAAATCAAGGGGCGTAGGGACGGTGGAAGTGCACGCGCCGGCATACTATCCGGTTGAAGAGGCATTTTGGCGCGCACAAGGTGCCAAATTGAGTTCAGTCAGGTACAGGCTGCAGATATGATTAGGCTGGCGGTTGAGAGTGACGCCCAGCGCATCGGCGAAATGTGGGCGGAGATGGTGTCGTATCACGCGCGCTTTGATGCGGCTACCTTTCAGGTGGCCAAGAATGGTGCGGAGTTGTACGGGCGCAGAATCCGAGATCGGCTTTCTGATCGGCAAGCACGTGTACTGGTTGCGGAAGAGGACGGCGTTATTGTGGCTTACGTGAGTGGGATGATCGCCGATATCACTACGGAGATGTTCCAGCCCTTGCGCTGTGGACTTCTGGCCGATATTTACGTGCGAGAGCCATATCGCCGCCGTGCTGTGGGCAGGAATCTTGTCGAAAGGCTATGCCTCTGGTTTCGTGATCAGGAAGTGTCGCATTTTGAGTGGCACGTCAGCGCGAAGAATAGCGGTGCGCTGGCATTTTGGGAAGCGATAGGCGGCAAGACGACCATTCTGCGCATGCGCGCGAATGTTACGTTGGAGGATGTATGACGGAACTGATTTATCTTGAAGACAGCTACCTTAGCGAGTTCGAAGCGACGGTCGTTGGTCACGATGGCGAACAGAATGGCCTGCTGTTGGACCGTACCGCATTCTACCCCGGTGGTGGCGGGCAGTTGCCCGACCAAGGTGAGTTATGGGTTGGTGAAACTAAGTTTGTCGTGAGCCGGGTCCGGCGCGGCAACCTGCATATCATAGACGGCGAATTGCCACCGGTTGGCAGTCGAGTATGTGGAATCATCGACTGGGAGCGGCGCTACAAGATCATGCGGACGCATACGGCGATGCACATTTTGTGTGGCGTCATCTGGCGCGACTACCAGGCAAGCGTCACCGGCGGCAATATGGATATTCTTTCCGGGCGGATGGATTTCGAATTTGATCGCCTGGCGCCTGAGATTGTCAAAGAGATTGACGCCAAGATCAACCTAGAAGTTCTAGCGGCACGTGACGTGCGGACGGAAAACCTACCGCGAGATGAAGCATTTCAGATCCCTGACCTTATTCGGACGAAGATTAACTTGCTGCCCGAAAGCATAAAGGAAGTGCGAACGGTTGAAATCGTTTGCTTGGATTTGCAGGCCGATGGCGGCACCCACGTTGCCAATACGCGCGAAGTCGGCAAGATTACGATCACCAAGTATAAGAGCAAGGGTGGAATCAACAAGCGACTCTACGTGGAGATTACTGATTAATGCGCTATATGCACCCAGTTCAGGCTCACGAGAGATTCGTGGCGAGTGGTACCTACCAATTCATCAAAGAGGGCGAAGTACTGAAGAAATCGGAAGCCTGGACACTCCATGAGCACGCTGATGGCGAGCGGTTTATTCGTGTCGATGTGGATGCGCGGCGAGAAGATGGCAAGTCAATCCTTGCTGAGGCGCTGCTAACCGGAGACGGTGATTTGGCGCGGCTAGATATCAATTATGAAAATCAGCCATCCGAGAGCGGGATAAGGCAGCTGCGGGCGACATATCAAATGGCGGCGGGCCGGCTGCAAGTAGGATTCAATATGAATGGCGCGGACCGTCAATACCTGGAAGTTGACCTCCCGGAGCGGACGCTGATTGATATTCCCCTGCTAATCTTCCGTGGGATGACCGTAGTAGAGTTGTCGCAGAATACCGAAGATTCTCGGCCGATCTTTGTGCCAATGTTCGAACATTCACAGCTCTTTCCCGGCACCCTGCAGATCGTGAGCAATACGGTGGATGTTTCCGGTCACGATGTGGTTGTCATGGGCAAGCGCCAATTCTCGGCGCGGCGCTATCGTTATCGTGATCGGGCGGCGGCATATTGGATCGATGAGCACGGTGTGGTCGTCAAGCGCGTCAACGCCTTCAAGCAGCAGGAGATCGTGGTGCAGATAAGAGATTATGTCGAGCCGAAACTGCGGATTCCTTGTACTGCCAAACAGTGTTCGTGACTTCTCGCTTAGTTGAGAGCCAAGTGTCATGCTGAAGCGACTTCAGATTTTCCTTGGTCCGCGGCAGTTTCGCTCTTTTGTCGTCTTGCTGGCGATCACAGGCTTGGCGAGCCTTGCCCTGAATGCCATTGCTAATTGGTCGGATGTTGCCACCGCGCTGCAGACGCTTCTGCTACTGGTATTCCTGGCTGGCGCGACATATTTGATAATGTCACGTCTAACGGCTGAGGAGCGAAAGCGCTGGTTGGCGGTGATCTTGCCGTCAATCTTGGTGATGACCATTGGCTCGCTGGTCGTTCCGCAGTTGGCTGGTATATTTGCCGGGGCGGGTATCGGCTGGATCGTAGCCGGGATCTTCATCTTCAGGAATATCGGCGGTCCTCGCAATTACAAGACTGCCGTCAAGGCAATGCGCAAAGGCGACTACGAATCTGCGATCGCCGCTATGACCGCGCAGATCAAGCAAGAGACCGAGCGCGCTGAGCACTATCGCTTTCGCGCCGAACTGCACCGCCTGTCGGGGGATCTGAAATCGGCACGCCGCGATTATCTAAGAATGGGGGAGCTTGACACCCCGTCAGCGGTTGCCTGGAACGGCTTGGCTGAAGTGGAGCTTCAGGCGGGTCGATACGAGCAGGCGCAGCGAGCTGCGAGACGGGCGCATAAACTAGCGCCAGACGAGTGGGTGGCTGCCTATAATCTGGGAATGATTGAAGATAGGCTGGGAGATCACGCAGCCGTAGTTAGGCATTTGATTCGCGCGCTCGAGCTGAATATCCCTGATTCTCGACACAGGCTCTTGGCGCATTTATACTTGAGGCGCGCCTACCTTGGGCTGGCCGATAACGATGCTGCGGAAACGTCCTTGAGGGCGCTGCGACGAGAACGGTCGGGCTTGCAGGAATGGCAAGTAATAATGAGCGCAGATGAAGCGCAGGCGCTGCGAGATGTATTGAGCGATGACATTGAGCAAGCGCGTCGGTTGATCGAGGGCGAAAGAGTCGCTTCAAAATGATAGCTGGAGATCTTCTGTGTCCGTTCGTCGTCGGATAGCCTGGGTCGCGGTATTTGTTACAGTTGCGTTGGCGGCGCTGGGCTTCATCGTCTTCGCGCTCGGCGTACTGATTGAGTTGGCAGACGGCATTACGCAGCCGCTTGATCCTTATATTTCGCCTGTAATGCAAATGTCGCTTGCCGGGCTCTGCCTCTCGGCAACAATGATCCTGCTTGGATTCCTGCTTGTTGGGATATTGCTGGCGCGGCAGTCAAAGCACTATGGCGCGGGTTACGGCGAAGCATACCGATTGATCCAGAGGATGCAATTCTCGCAAGCGATTCAACTGCTTGAGCGCGTTTTGGCAGGAGGCAAGATTACGCCGGACTTGCTTATGCTGCTTACCAGCGCCTACGCCTACAATGGACAATTGGCGAAAGCGCAGGAAACGGCCGACCGCGCGGTAGAAATGTTCCCAGGTGATGCCGGGGCCTACATGACCTTGGCGAATGGCTATCGCATGCAAGCGAGCTATGGCGAGGCGGCGATTGCCCTGCAAACAGCCGCGCAGCTTTCGCCGGCACAACCGATTATCTGGGCAGAATTGGGATTCGTGCAGCAATTATCGGGTGAGCACGATTCCGCCATCGAGTCTTTCAAACATGCGGCGCTTTATTCTATGCCCTCAATGTATGCGGTACGGGTAAATTACTACTTGTCGCGGCACTACCTAAAGGTTGGCGAGCGAGAGAATGCGCAGAGCGCAACCGAGCGAATGGTCGCGACAAAACATGGTTTGCAGGCCTGGAAATCTACATTGCGCGCGCTGGAAGGCACCGCCTACGGCAGCTTGCTGCACTACGAGATAGAGAAGATAGAAGACGCGATCGCTGAAAATCCGGGTAAGCGGAAAAACCACGCATGATGCTAATGCGGGATGTGGTGCGCCGCCTGCCGGGTTGGGATGCGCCCGTCAAACTCTCGCTGGCGCTGGCGCTGCTATTGTTCATCGTCGTGCTGGCGCTGGGCATAGGCGGCCCGCAGACGGTACAGCTTCCGGCGCGGATCGGCGCGTTTGGACTGTTAGTAACGGCGCAGCTCATTTTCCTTTGGGGCAATCGACGTGAGATCTCACCTTATCATAAGGCGCAACAGCACTTCATCGCCGGCGAGTATCAGGTGGCGAGGTTGATGCTTGAGGCGATCCCCGAGTCTTCTGGTGAGTCGGTCGATGCGCTAGTGCTGCTCGGCAACTGCTACCGGCGCCTAGCGCTCTTTGAGAAAAGCCGTGCGGCACTTGAGCGGGCATTGCAACTCAAACCTCAGCATCATTTGGCGCTTTTCAGCGCGGGGAAACTGAACCTCGTCTGTGGCGAATACTCGGAGGCTCGTGACTCTATTCTGCGGGCATTGGACGCGGGTGCGCCAGAAATTGTCCGCTTTGAGTTGGGACAGGCAAGTCTTTTGCTGGGCGATAAGGACGGCGCGGGCATGCACTTCAACGGTGTTCGCGAGGAGATTGCCGACCAGCCAGCGCAAATGCTGCTTCTGCAATACTACCAGTTCTGTCTGGGTGAGGCAGAGCGCCCCGACCAGAGGCTCATTCGCGAAGGCATCGACCATTGGCGAGACGACGCGAAAAAATATGTGGGTACAATGTACGGCGATCACCTACAGCTTGCAAGTGAGAAGCTGGACGCCTGGCTCAAGCGCGATTGACGGGCATGCTCCGCAAGTTGGCTTTCCAGTGCGTGTGACCATGATTCTACCCTTTCGCAAAATCACGAATTACGCCATAATTTCTGCGGAATAATTTCCTCCGATGGATTCGACAAAGCGAGGAGGTGCCAACGTGGTGTCGCATGCGCATGTGTACACACCGCGGGACATTTCGGCGTTGATACGACGAGTTTAGAATCATTTTGGAATCTGGAGAGAGCAAGTTCGTATCAAGGGCACGGAAAAGTGGAAACTCATGTTTAGAGAAGTAAACTCGCAGGTCAACAGTGAAGCCATCAATCGACTAGAGCAGCAGCAGCTTGATTTCTGGCGCTTCAATCGCATATTCGAACGCACGACAGTAGGGCGTGAGGCAGCTCCTCGATATGTGTTTTATGAGGGCCCGCCTACGGCAAATGGCAAACCCGGCAGTCATCACGTCATGTCACGCGCGTTTAAGGACATGTTCCCGCGTTACAAGGTGATGCAAGGCTACTATTGTCTGCGGCGCGGTGGCTGGGATACGCACGGACTGCCAGTCGAAATTGAGGTTCAAAAGGAACTCGGCTTCGAGAGCAAGGCAGAGATCGAAGAATACGGCGTGGCGAAATTCAACGCAATGTGCCGCGCGAACGTATTTCGTCATATCAACGAATGGGAAAAGCTGACTGAACGTACCGCCTTTTGGGTCAATCTGGACGATGCCTATGTCACGTTCTCCAACGACTATATTGAAAGCGTCTGGTGGATCCTCAAGCAATTCTGGAATAAGGGATTGTTATACCGTGGCTATAAGGTGGTGCCCTACAGCCCCTCATCCGGCACGCCGCTCAGCAGCCATGAGGTGGCGCAAGGCTATAAGACGATAGTCGACCCTAGCATCTATGTGCGTTTTCCCGTGCAGGATAGGCCGGGCGTATACCTGCTCGCTTGGACGACCACTCCCTGGACCTTGCCCGCGAATGCCGCGCTGGCGGTCGGCGAGGATGTCACCTACGTGCAGGTCGAGGGACTTTCGAGCGAGGGCGACGGCGTCGAGCAATTGATCCTCGCGGAAGCCCTGATGGACAAGGTTCTCAGCGACCCTGACAAATACAAGGTAGTAGAACGCCTGAAGGGCAAGGATCTGCTAGGTTGGCGTTACAAGCCTCTCTATACATTCTTGCCGGTGGAGCAGGACTACGCCTACGTCGTAGCCGCGGACTACGTCAGTACTCAGGACGGTACCGGGATTGTGCATACCGCGCCGGCTTATGGCGTTGACGATCTGGAGACCGGTCGTAAACATGATTTACCGGTCTTGATCACGGTCGATGAGACCGGTTGCTTTGTCGATGCGGTATCAAATTTCCGTGGGATGTGGTTCAAAGACGCGGACCGCCACATTATAGGCGACTTGGTCGTCCGGGGTTTGATGTACCGTCATGAGACGTATAAACATTCATATCCCCACAATTGGCGCGATGGCTCGCCCTTGATGTATTTTGCCCGCGAGACCTGGTTCATCGACACGCTGAAATACAAGCAGACCATGATTGATCTCAACAAGACGATTAATTGGGTGCCCGAACATGTCCGAGACGGACGCTTCGGAAACTGGCTGGAAGATCTCAAAGAGTGGTCGCTGGGACGCGAGCGGTATTGGGGTACGCCATTGCCGGTGTGGCTGGATGACAAGACCGGCGAAATGCTTTGCGTCGGCAGCGTCGAAGAATTGAGCGAACTTTCGGGAAGTGACCTAAGCGAGTTGGATCTGCACCGTCCCTATGTCGATGAAGTGACATTTGAGAACCCGAATGGCGAGGGTGGCACGATGCGGCGCGTGCCTGAGGTCATTGATGTTTGGTTTGATAGCGGCGCGATGCAGGTGGCGCAATGGGCATATCCGCAACGAAACAAGGATGTCTTGGAAGACCAGCATCCGGCTGACTACATTTGCGAAGCGGTCGATCAGACGCGCGGCTGGTTCTATAGCTTGCACGCGATCGCTTCAATGCTGTTTGAAACCGTTGCCTTTGAAAATGTCATTTGCCTTGGGCATATTCTGGACGAGCAGGGACAGAAGATGTCGAAGAGCAAAGGCAACGCGATAGATCCCTGGCTGGTCCTGGAACAGAACGGGGCGGATGCCTTTCGCTGGTACATGTATACGTCAGGTCCACCAGGCGATTCGCGGCGATTCTCTCTCAATGCGGTCAGTGATGTGATCAAGAAGTTCTGGTCGACGCTTTGGAATACCTACAGCTTTTTCGTCACCTACGCCAATATCGATGACTGGACTCCACAGATGAGCGCGCCCGCGCCAGAGGAACGTGATCTGCTTGATAGATGGCTGCTGGCGGAGCTACACAACTTGGTAAGGGATGTGACACAGGCCTTCGAGGACTATGACGTAGTAAATGCCACGCGTCCGATCGAAGATTTCGTCGAGCGCCTGAGCAATTGGTACGTCCGCTTGAGCCGGGACCGCTTCTGGAAGAGCGAAATCGATAGCAGCAAACTGTCCGCTTACGCGACGCTTTATGAGACGCTGACGACCTTGGCGAAGCTGCTTGCGCCTACGATGCCGTTTTTGAGCGAAGCCTTGTATCGCAATCTAGTTGCCGAGCAAGATAGCTCGCAAGCCGAAAGCGTACATTTGTCACAATGGCCGAAAGCGGCCGAGTCGCTGATAAACGATGAACTAATCGAGGAAATGGCATTGGTTCGGCGGCTGGTAAGCTTGGGCTTGTCGGCGCGCAATGCTGTGCAAACGGGTGTGCGCCAGCCATTGGCGGGCGTGCAATTCGTGCTGCGTGATTTATCAGAAGCGTCTACAGTGGAGCGCTATGCGGAACTTATCAAGAGCGAGCTGAATCTGAAGTCAGTAAGCGTAATGGGCGCGGATGAAGCGAGCGCATTTGCGAGCACGACAGTGTACAGCCTCAATCCATTACCGCGGTTTTTGGGAAAGAAATTCGGCAAAGACTTCAAAGGGATTCAAGCAGCCCTTCGCGATGGCGAGCAGAGTTTTGTCCGTCCACTTGCCAAACGTCTGCTGGCGGGCGAAAACATCACAGTGGATCTAAACGGATCAAGCTTTGATATTCTCAATGAAGAGTGTGAGGTCAAGGTCAGCGTTGAGACACCGGATGGGGCTACTGAAGACAATGGATACGTTGTCGTTCTTGATATGCAATTGACAACAGACTTGGTAGAGGAAGGGCTGGCGCGGGAGTTGATCCGCCGGATTCAGAATATGCGCAAGACGGCAAATTTTGCCCTGGATGATCGCATCGAGATAGTCTATTGCGATGCATCAAGTGCAATCGACGCTGTCATGCAGCTATTCAGCGGCTATATCAGTGAGGAAACGCTTGCTGACAGCCTAAGGTCTGGTGAATTGTCGGCAGAATTCGTCAGCGAGTCATTGGACTTGAAGGGCGAATCACTGAAGATCGGGGTGAAACGCGTAGTCTGATTTGTGTAAATTCACTAAGATATTCAACAGGGCGAATACTTGATAAGATATTGCCCTGTTTTTTTGCCTTGTGTTCATGCTATAATTGTCTATAATATACAAATCTCATCAGAGTTATTGGTTACTTCTTGAAAATGCCGTCTTGGCAGCGTGAAATTCCGTAAAGGTTTGTACTGGAATCTAGTCATGTCAGATAAAAACACAGCCTCTATACAGTCCTTGCTTCGTTACTCTTTGCCACTGGGTGCGAGTATCGTAGCGGGCGACTCGGAAACAAGCGTGAATTGGTCAATAACCATTCGGGCGCAGCCTCCCGTATTCCCGGAGATTTATGGCGGCGAGCTGGCGCTGGTGTCGATGGATGTGCTGCGTAGTTTCGACAGTCGATTGACATTGGCCAGTGTATTGCGTCAATTGGCGGATTTTGGCGTCAGCGCTGTATTGGCAACAGGTACTGTCGGCCAGGACGCGATTGATACGGCAAATGACTGCCAAGTTGCTTTGCTGACTGTGCCGAATGACACCAGCCTTACTACAATCGAACGTGCGGTGAACGCGCTTATTCTCAACCAGTCGGCCCGTTTGACTGAACGAGCAATCGAGATTCAACGGCAGTTGACTCGGCTGGCGGCGGAGAACCGGGATCTCAGCAGTTTGTTACAAGTTATGTCCCGCTCTACCGGCAAGCCAATCGTTGTTCATGATGTGGCAGGCGCTTTGATTACGCAGATCTTGCCCTACGCTGGGCGCCGCGCGCTGAACGGTCGCGGAATGGACCCTCCGGTGTGTCACGATGAGTTTGAGGAGTGGCTCGGAAGAGAGAGGCCAGATTCGCTTGGCGTGATCAGCGCGAGCCCTCTAGGTTATACCACAGTGCTCAAGGTGGAGAAGCGGGTAGCCGGCTACCTGTCTCTGATTGACCAGGACGACAACTTGAATGAATTTGACCGCCTGGTGTTGATCTATGGCGCCGATGTCTGCGCGATGGAGATGGCGAAGAACCGCGCGATAGCCACTGCGGTGGAACAAACTCGTGGTGACTGGATTCAGATGTGGTTAAGCGGCACGCCGGCAGATGATGACCTATTGCGGACGCGTGCGCAGCAAACTGGCTTTGAACCTGGTTCACACTACATCGTCGCAGTGTATCGGGCGATCACCGAGTCAGGGCAATCCCTGCCGCTTGAATCGGCAATCTCTTTGGTGCGTGACGATATGTCTCGGCGAGGGATCAACGGGGCGGTAGGGCAATATGTTGACGTGGTTGTCGCATTGTATCCCTTGGATGAAGACGACAGCAACGCGCTGGCAAGGGCGCGCTCAGCGGTTGATAACGTTCGCGTGCAGCTGGCATTGCGAACTCCGAACGGATTGGTTGCGGCGGGAATAAGCCGCCCGACGACCGGATTATCGAATCTGCGCGATGCATATCGAGAAGCGAAGGATGCTGTAGGAATCGCGAACGAACTAAGCGATAGCGACTCAACGACCTTCTATGGAGACCTGAAGCTCTATCAATTGTTGTTGTCGCTTAAAGAACGCAATCTTGAGCATTTGCAGCAATTTTACCAAGACGCGCTGGGACCCTTGGTGGCGTATGACAAGCGCAAACATAGCGATTTAATCCGCACGCTTAGCGGCTTCTTTGCCGCAAACGGCAATCTGGCGAAAGCCGCGCAAGACCTTGATGTTCATCGAAATACGCTGGTGTATCGGCTGGAGCGCATCGCCGATCTTACCAAGCTGGACCTAGATGATTCTGACAACCGGCTCATCCTTCACCTCGCGTTAAAGACACAGCGGGTCCTAGCGACTATCCCGGGAGAATCTGTGCAAGCATGACCTTCTGGGTTGGAGCAGCCAAATGAAAAGCTGCTGGCAATCTCGCCAGCAGCTTGCTTGTCATTTGATGAACCGCCTTGTCCACAAGGGTTCGCGATTTTCTGTTTTTCGCTGCCGCCGTCAACCGAATTCTGTCATCAAGCGGCTTTGCATCGCCCTTAGTCGACAATTCGGTGAGCTAAAGGCGGCGCAATCTTAACGAAGTTATCGCCTGGTCGACGTAGCAGCGCGTAAAGTGGCTTGGCTTCCTGAGACTGATGGTTTTCCTCGAGCGTCCGAATGTAGGCGTTCAAAAGCTCGCGCAAATCGTCTTGTCCGTCGTCGTCTAGCGGTTGGATTTCCACGGTTGAGCCTGCGGCGATCCGATTGCGAATGGCTTCGATTGTCAAGCCCATGTCTGGCTGTACACGTTGGTAGACTACACCTCCGGTCATGCCGGCGCACATCCACGGACCTGGATCACCCAAGACAACCGCGCGGCCGGATGTCATGTACTCGAAAGCATATCCTTTGAGGTTTGCCCGCGCGCCCAAGCCACCGAGATTGTCCTGTAGTGGCTCGCGAATTTCGCCGCCAAATAACACATCTGCACCGCTCATACGGATGCAGGCGCGGGTATCGGCATCGCCTTGCACTATGAAAAGACCGCCTTGCGCCCCGTAGGCGAAACTTTTGCCAACCGAGCCATCAAGTCGACGTCCATTGTGATTCAGACCCTTTAAGATGGAAACCTTGCTACCGGCGGCGCATTTGCCGACGCCGTCTTGCGCGCCGCCTTCAACTAGAATGTTGACCGGATCATCGATAAAGGCGGCCAGGCCATTCCCCGGGATCGCCGAATTGCTGAAACTCAGGTTAATGGCGCTGATACGATCCGCTTGCGGAATTGATTTACGCTTGATAGCGCCGGCGAGATGTGTGCCCAAGGCGCGATCCATCGCCATGACTTGCTCATCGTCATAGGTTAGCTCGTATTCGCCCTTGCCGACATACTCCATAAC
The DNA here is from genome assembly GCA_965223515.1 of Phototrophicaceae bacterium. Taxonomy (GTDB): domain Bacteria; phylum Chloroflexota; class Anaerolineae; order Aggregatilineales; family Phototrophicaceae; genus UBA6055. The sequence goes on along the minus strand of CBDCWK010000002.1, from coordinate 986,200 downwards.
AATATCCGTAATTTGTTTGCTCACGGTATTGCGAGGACGGGTGATACGGCGACCGCCCGGTTGCGCGGGAGTCTTCTGCGCGCGGGGAACCGGCTTCAACAGATAGCTCAGGTCTATGCGATCATGATGCGAACGCTGATAAAGCAGATCTGCACGCCCGACGATATCCTGCAGATTACTGATACCCATCTTTGCCAGCCATTTGCGGATGTCATCCGCGAGCGCGTCAAACATGTGCACAATGCTGTGCTCGGAGCCGCGCTCTTCGAACGGGCGGAAGGCTTTGAAATTGCGCTTTTCCGCTTCTTCCTTGGTCTTGACATGCGTCGTGATTCCCACGTGGCAAGTGCCATCCTGACAGCCACGGCAGATCGTGCAGCCGAGCGCCACCATAGCGAGGGTGGCAAAGCCGACGCGGTTGGCGCCGAGACAAACCATCTTGATGACATCACGGCCGCTTTTCATACCACCATCGACCCAAAGCTCAACGTCGTCGCGCAAGCCGCTTTCAATCAGATGACGGTGCGCCAGCCAAACGCCGATCTCGGCGGGTAAGCCAACGTGCCGCAGAGCATGCGCGCGCGCTGCACCAGTGCCGCCGGTATAGCCGGTGATGGTGATGATATCGGCGCCGGCCTTCGCCACGCCGACCGCGATGATGCCGATGCCGGGAACAACCGGCAGTTTCACCGAGACCTTCGCATGTGGATTGGCTGTCTTCAGCTCGTCGATCAATTGCGCAAGATCTTCAATTGAATAGAGGTCGTGATTATTGCTGGGCGAGATTAAGCCGATGCCGGGCGTTGTGCTGCGGACGGCAGCAATTTGCTCGGTAACTTTATAGCCAGGGAGATGACCGCCTTCGCCCGGTTTAGCGCCCTGTCCAATTTTTATCTCGATATAGTCAGCAGCGTTCAAAAAGCCGATGTTGACCCCGAACCGTCCCGACGCCACCTGCTGACCGCGATTACGCGGGTGCCTGCCCAGCAGGTCGTGGATTTCCCCACCTTCGCCGTTCATGCAGATGATGTTTAGCAAATGAGCCGCTTCGGCGTATGAACGATATGCCAGCTCACCTTGGGAACCGAATGACATGGCGCTTATCAAGACCGGCATGTCATAGCCCTTGACGCTGATATCTACCTCGTCGGCTTGAATCGGCGACTGGCACTCCTTCAATCCGAGGATGTGCCGCAGCGAGACAGGCATAGTCTCTTCCAAGCGAAGAAGGGTCTCGGTGTATTCGTCGAATTGCATTTCGCCGTGGGCGACCGCCTCGGCTTTCTTCCACATTTTAGGATAGAAGCGATCCGGATTTTTAAGCCGTGCCCGGACTTCGCCTCGGAATTCTTGAGCTCTTTCCTGTGCATCTTCGTACACCGATGTCCAGGTGAGTCCGCGGCCGGTCGAGCCAAAGTAATTTGGTGTACCAAGCAGGTTGGCGATATTTTTCGACAAGCCGACGGAACTGAAGCTGTGGCCATAGCCGCGAAGCTCGTGGCAACCCACGGTTGAAGTGATTTTCTGCAAGCCTACGTGAATGGCTTTCAAGGTATTGCCGAGAGCTACTTCCACTTGATCAGTGATGAGTGGTTTCTTGCTGCCGCGTGGGGCAGTGCCTAAAGCGACAGCATACATCGCGTATGGCAAGACGGCGTTGGCGCCCAGACTTAGGCAAATCGCTAGATCGTGCAGGTCGCGCAAGGCACCGGAACGTACGACTATACCTGTGCGGCGCCGCAGATTCGGAGAAAGATCAGCCTGCCGCAAGGCTTTGTCGACGGCAGCGACAGCCAGGAGCGGGTCAATATACAGTTCGTCGCCCTTTGCGATCGCGCTGTCATCCAACACGAGGCATTGGGCGCCGCTGCTGACCACGTCGACAGCTCGCTTCTGCAGTTGTTCCACGGCCTGATCGATCGTGGTATCCGTCGGGCAGCCCATCGACAGGAAGGCTATCTTGCCTTCAAAGATATTTTCCAAATCCTGGATAAGCATCGTGCCTTGCTTCGTGGCAATGTCGCGCACGGTGTCGATATCGTCAAACTCGGGAATCGCTTCCAAGAGTAAGGGAAACTGTAGACGGATCAGGGTTGCGTCTTCGTCGCGCCCGGACGCGATCTCCGGACGACAGCCTATCAACACTTGTGAGGAGAATTGAGCTTGCTCTCGCTCGCGATCTATCGAAGGGTTGGTAACCACAGCGATTGTTTCTTTGAAGAAGTCGGCCAAGTTTGCTCGCGTGTTACTTAGAGCGGCCAGGGGACCATCCCATCCCAGCGAACCCATCTGCTCTTTGGCGTTCTGCGACAAGGATGAAACGATCTCAACATGATAGCGTTCCCATCCAAAACCGGACATCACTGCGGCGTTTACCTTGATGGGAGAATTTGCCCAAGGCAGCTTTGTAGCTGTCTTTTGTGGTTCGAGCGTGCGTTCGAGCACGGTGACGGGCGCGGCTTGTGCTTGAACTTGATGCCCACCGTTTCCGCTTGGCGGCATGGGGTAAGCCGTGGTGGCCGTAGTTGGGGCAGCCTCGCTTTCGGCGAACCATATCCCTCCAGAGGCGGGACTATAGGGCTTGCGATCGCGATATTTTCCGTAAACGTATTGCTGGATCGCCGGGTAGTCCATCACCTGAATTGGCTGCCCGGTATTGACTGTCATGGCGATTTTCTCGCCCGGCGCCATCGGCTTCGGACTGACCGACATAGAATCCAACGCATAGACGCCACGCTCGGAAGTGATGAAGTATTCCTTTTCAGTCTCGCCGTACCAAAGTGGGCGCAAACCCAAGGCATCGACGCTGAAGACAGCCTGATTGCCCAGCCGGGCGACCACTGCGGCAGGTCCTTGAGCGAAAGGACCAAAGGACTGGCGCAACTCGGCATACATCTCGTGTATTTCGGGCGCAGTTTGTATCAAGTCGTGCTCGAAAGGTGGGAAGATATGCTCCATGGCTTCAATGAGATCCATGCCATAGCGCATGCACAAGGCGTAAATGGTGCGATCGACATCTTGCGAGTCTGAGCCCGTATCGATCATAGGAATATCAAGCATTTCCGATTCGAGACGGAAACGGGAAATGGTATTGAATTCGCCATTGTGCCCGATCAAATTGAAGGGCTGAGCGCGCTCGAATATTGGATTAGTGTTGGTGCTGTAGCGCGCGTGTCCCATTGTGATAGCTGATGCATAGTCGGGATCGCGCAATTCCGGGTAATAACGGCGTAGAATCTCGATTGTGCCTTGTACCTTATAAACGACACTGTGAGATGAAAACGACGGAAAGTGAACTTCCAGTTCGCGCTCCAGTTGTACCTGCAGCTCGAAGAGCGTGCGATCCAAATCCTCGGATGCCACTTGCCCATTGATGCCGGCGATCTGCCAAAACACCGGTTCGTTTTTCTCTGCATTTGGTCCCAAAATCTGAGGATTCACGCGGCCCGGTCGGTCGATGAGGATATGCAGACCTTCTTCGCTGATTTGGCGGCAGATCTGATCAACGAGGTATTGCGCGCGCGTCCTGTCATTCGCCGGGATCATCACATGAGCGACCCAGAAATTACGGTCGGTTGCCAGCGACGAACGCAATCCTGATTCTGCGAGCCACTTAGTCCACAATTGCCGCGGAATATCGGTCAAGATGCCGACGCCGTCACCCTCGCCGTTAATATAGCCGGTTCGGTGTCCCATGCGTGTAAGCGCTTCGATGGTACGTTTGATGTTGCCGTGGGTGGCTTGCCCGCCTTTACGCACCGAGCAAATCAATGCGCAAGCATCGCGGTGATCGCGATCAATCGGATGGAGATCGGCGAAGGGATCGTTGAGCGAATGATTGTGTAGCGCAGTCATTTCTCATCCTTACGATAAAAGTGACGGTCCCTGTAATAAATTCCTACCTGCGGATCCTGTAATGCAATAAGGATTGATGCCCAACGAAAACGTAACTCAATAATACATTAACTCCTCGAAATATTCTACCAACCGTTGCGCCGTCCTTCATTGCAAGATGTTATGGATATTATGTCTGATTAATTGGGCAGTTTGTACAAAGAAAGTGGCACCTCCCTTAGCGCATGTCAACATCCGCGGTCCATAAACAGGGGTAGACACTTCTCAATATAGCACTGCTCCGTTTGGCCGTAGGTTAGCCGAGGGTCAAGAGTCGGCGAATCGTCAAAGCCAAGTGCAACGCCAGACGGATTTCAGGGCGATTGAGATCGATGCCGGCGATTTCGTTGATGCGATTCATCCGATAGAGCAGGGTATTCCTGTGTACAATCAAGGATTCTGCAGTCTGCGACAAGTTGCCGTGACAGGTAAAGTATGCCTCGAGTGTTTTGATTAGATCGGCATTCTGCCGCATATCATATTCCGTGAGCGTGCCCAGCGTTCTTTCGCAAAAGTCGCTGAGTCGGTCGCGGTCCGAAAGGCTCAATATCAGTTGATAGACGCCAAGGTCGCCGATGAAGAGCGGGATATCAGTTTGTAGCCGCTCTGCCAATTCCATTGCTTGAACCGCATCGCGGAAGCTTGCGCGCCAGTTGTTGACCTCGCGTGCTACTTGTCCCAGACCAATCGCTACCCGGTTTTGCGGGTACTGCCGGCTGAACTCGTGACAGAATGCACTCGACAATGCGAGACTGTGATCGATGGGATCGTCAAAGTCGGTCGCGTGAAAAACCACGACTTCGCCTTCTTTTTCGCGCGTCCACACGAGTGCGGATGCATCCTGTAACGAAATTATCGTATTGACCATGGTTTCCAGGCGGCGTAACGAGGGTTGATTGCTGCCGCGCCATGAGAGTACGAAAGCGACGTGCGTCTGTGTCATGTCATGGTCAAAGCGCTCGCCTTGACGAACAGCCTCTTGTTGGCTGACATCGCCCAGGAGTAGTCGGTCCAAAAATGTGCCCCGAAGGCGCTTTTCAGTTTCGTTGACTGCCTTTTGTTTTGCCATTTCCAGCGCACATGCGGCAGCGCCGTGCTCGCATACGAGCTGGTCCACTTCGTCGAGATCGCTCTCGCGCCCGATGATGGAGAGATAGCCTCGTCCGACATTCTTGGTGACGATCGGCGCGACCAACCTAGCGACGCCTGAAACAGGCAATGCCTGCATCAAAACGGGCGGGTCGACTTCGACGACTCTGTGCCGGTCGTGAAGCTCAACCGGTAAGTTATCCTGCTTCTTGAGGAAGAATTCTACATCGTCCCAAATGCCAATGAACTTTAGCTGCAATTTGTGTGAAAGAGGGTGCAGGCGCTTATCTTGAATGATAACGGTTTTCTTCGTCAGGCGAGCCATCGCGGCGACAAGTTCGTCCATGCCCTCATTGCGCGAAGAAATCTGGGTAAGTTGACGATAAATCTGCGTTCCCCGGCGCTCGATACGCCCCTTGCGATTGACCAGCAGACTGATAATTGTCTTTTCCACTTCGCGGATGCGAATATCGTTTGGCAAGGAGAGCACCGGCAGATTGTTTGATTTCGCTTCTGCCAGAGCCGTCGTGCTGACCAAGCCGCAAAATATCACCGCGGAAGCACCCACCTTTACGGTCCAATGGATAAGTTCAGTATCGCTGTTTGCCTTGGGTGGATTTGTCAATGCAGCGATTAAGATGAGCTCGCGCCTTTGAACGGATTTGGAGGCGATATCGTCTTCGGGATGGATCACGGTCGTCCAGGATATGGGGCGATCGAGCAAGCCTTCACCCGAGAGGATGTGCGTGCTAAGAGGCAGCGCCAGTTTGCGAATCTCTTCAACAGTGAGTTCTTGTTGGCGCGAAATGCTCATTCTTCGCTCATTTCCATAAGCTGAAACCCAAGCCTATCAATGGTCGCGACTGAAAATGCCGAGCGTAATCAAAGCGACAGCAACGACGATTACCGCGAGCGAGAGGTCGAGGTCCGGACGGCTGACGAAGTTGAAGCCTGCGATCACCAGCAATAGCGTCCCGGCGAGCCACGTCGAGAACGCAATTCGCCAACCCCGCCTGCGCTGTACAACACCCGACACTATTATCACAAGGCCGGCGCCCAAGGGCGTCACGCCATGATGCAATGTGAGCCAGTCCGGCAGTACACCGATGATGACCAATACGGCTACAATGCCAAACCAGGTCAGCCGCTCAATGCGGTATTCCTCCGCGGACTTGGATGCCGGCGAGTCGTCCGTCGTTATTGACTCATTCTCGCCTGTTTGCAGGGCGAAGACCGAAATTGGAGGCAACATAATGCATCCTGCTCAATGAACCATTAGACAGATTATACAAAGACTTATGCATATTGCCTAGATTCTCCGGCGTCGGTTGAATTAAAACGCGATAGAAAGCGGGGACGTACCAGGGATTTTGAGGAATGGGGGAATTCCGAATATTACTGGCGCTCAAGCTCTTGTGTCAATTTGCTGTATGCGCCTTCCCAAGCACCTGGATCTCGCGTAAAGCGGTTGATCTTAAAATCGGAGACATAAGGGAAGAGCCTAACCATCGTGTCAGGCAATTTGTCCCAACTTTCGGTCTTGATCAGTTCTTCAATCAATTTTGCCAACAGCGATGCCCACCACCACTTTTGCTGAAACTCATCCGACTTTTTCCAGTATCCCCGCTTTTCCCAGGCAACCATCGACTCTTCAACAGTGCCGTCGATTCCGCGAAGACAATATACTAGAGTTGCGACCATATCCTTGGTTTCCTGCGTAATATCCTGTTGTTGGCTCAAGCGTCTGAGGATTTCAGCAACGGTGCGCATATGCGCGTTTCGGCGCTTTCCCGGGCTATTGGTGTTGATTACCCGCGCCATCGCCTATGCTTTCGTTTCAGCGGCGGGGTGATGTGGTCTAATGCCGCGATATATGTGAATGCCCCCGATAGTCTTCAAGATGGTCGCGGCATTTCGCCCGGTGATCTCACCGAGCTCCAGCGCATTTAGCGGCTGGTTCCCGTTGACCAGCAGGGCGCGAAATACACTGTCGATCAGTCCTATGTGGTCGCTTATGAAATCTTCACTTTTGGACGATTCCTGGATCGCCAATCCGAGCGTATCCAATCGTAAGATTTCACCGGTTTCAGGATGTACGTAATCAAAGACTTCCTTAGGATCGCGCTTTTCAAGAGCCGTCTGTTGATCCTCTGTCAAATGCGTGAGCAAATAGATTTGCAAGTCATCGCGGCTGTTGTCCCACCACTCGTAGTCAATGTAGAACTTGGTTTCGAGACTTGGTTTGATAAGGTAATTGAGGGACATCCAACTTGCCCTTTAGCTAGTCGCTGTATTTCCAGTAGTTGCCACCGACGTACTCGAATCCTGGATATGTCACTAAGGTTGCGAGCATAGGTCCGGGTGGGCAACGCCGCAGTATATTTAGCGTACTATACAAAACTTTGGCATGAACTGTGCCTTGAGGATTCTGCTTGCAAAGCTCACGCACCAAGCGCTCGAGCAGAGATGGCAAGGGAACGTTCTTGGAGTGAAGGTCCTTGCCAAGCTGGTCGACTGCTGGCAAGTTAGTTACGCCAACGATGATCATGTCGTCGTAATCGGCCCCTATGGCGCGTTTGGCGGTATGACAAAGAAGGCGATCCCTGTCCGACCTCTCCACCACTGGTATCCATTCGGTGCGCGGTCGGTAGGTGTCAAATTCGATTTCTACCCGACTGCTATCATCTGTCGGATTTAAGTATACATAGGCGCCCACAGGAATATGGTGCTTTTGATACAAGGGCGCCAGACCGACCACGTATTTGAATTCGTGCACGACCCAGCAGGGGTATTCCTGTTTATCGAGGGCGTCAATTACTGTAATTGCGATACGTGGCGTCTTGGCGGCGGGAAATACATATTTGGTCTCCGAATTGATGGGCAGAGTTCCGACTCTGCGATGCGGATAGATCAATGTCAGACTAACCTCTACCTCCGGACGTGATGACGTGATCGTGGAATGTTCGTCGTCGAGGTCATATTCTAGTTGTAGCATTTCGCCCGATAGTAAGTTGCGGTCGAATTCAATGGGCTGGTATTCCAGAATGTCGGGCACCTCACGCACTAAACGCGGCAAGAGCCGGGTTAGGTGCCACAGAACTCTTCCTGCCGGACCCACTTCGTCAAAACGCTCATCTTGATTCATCGAATAATTCAATGAGAACACTTGCAAGGGTCGCGGCGCACTACCCAGTCCGCCAATCTCCGCGAGAATCTCTTCCGGTCCCAGAGGACCGCCTTCGTGCATATCGAGCACGGCTTCGGCCAAATGTAGATGCCCGATATCGACATCAAGCATTAATTCTCGTACGAACCAGGTGCCGGCAAGGCGAACGAGATCACTATTGCGCTCGAGCGCATCGTTAACCTGTTCGATGATATCGGTGTTCGGGTCATTTACGATGTCGTCAACGGAATAGTCGACCGTCATCTGACTGGGATGCCTGTTCGAATCCACGTCGTTAAGCGGGTGTTCCAAGTCGTATTCGGTAACGAATTCACGCAGGCGCGTTCCGGATTGCCCATGCCCACCTTCGAATTCTACGGAGGCGACGGTAATGGGGCGCATGTCCGTGCTCTTGCCGTTACGCAGGTTTAGCACACGCGCGGTTGCATACTCAAAGTTGGAGAAGGTCAGCCGATCGCCGATCTGGTAGCTGTCGGAAGGCCGGTAAACCTTTGTGCCCTGATACTGTTGCGCGAACTGTCGTCGCTGTTCATCTTCCCGCGTCTGGATGATTTCGGTGGCCAGCTGTATTGAAGATAGGGGCGTTTCTTTTTCAAGCAGTAGATTGGTAATGCTGTCGATGTCTTCAGCGCGAATTGAAAAGCTGTATGCCCAATGATGTGCTGGCAGCAAGGCGAAATATCCCCCCGGGATATGCTGTTTACCAATGTAAAACTGGCGTTATATAGTCTGCTGTGGGTCAAGAGGCGCTACGCCGCTGCAATCCTACTGTACCGCACGACAACTAGTCAAGCGCAACTTGCGCGAATCAAGGTGATTCAACGCCAAGAATGATGTAGAATGAGCGAAAAGACTGCGGAGCAGGGACTGGGTGTTGGTGAAGACACGCGTCATGTTTGTACGTATTCGTAAAGCCAAGCCGCGGTTGACCAGTTCATGATGCTCGGCTATACTGCGCGCTTGTGATTAGATACCATGGTAGATAGAGGCTGAACAAATGTCAACCAAACGCACCTGGCAGCCTAAGGTTCGCCGGCGCAAGCGTGTGCACGGCTTTCGTAAGCGTATGAGCACGCGCGGCGGCAGGAATGTTTTGAAGGCGCGGCGCCTGCGCGGACGCCACCAGCTCGCGGTAACTCCAAACCATGTCAAAAAGGTTAATTGGAACGCTAGCTAGTTCATGAAGTCCACGTTGAGGTTGCGCCGTCCGGCAGACTTCGCCCGTGCGCGGCGATTCGGCACTGTGCATCGACATCCGGCAATGGCCATCAGCGTATGTGCAAACGAGCTTTCGCACAATCGCTACGGAATCGTGACGGGAAAGCGTCTTGGCATCGCTGTGATGCGTAACCGTTGCAAGAGACGTCTGGGCTCTGCGCTACGCGAACTGCATCCGCTTCTGCGGCAAGGATTTGACATTGTAGTGATCGCGCGGCGAAATCTGACGGAGCAACCGTACATTGAGCTTTCGCGTATATTGAGAGAATTGTTCGCGCGGGCTCAGTTGCTGGAAATGTAGTGACTATGGTTAAGTGGGTGTTGCTGAATTCTATACGAATGTACAAGCGATTCCTGTCACCAGTTCTGCCATCGGCTTGTCGATTTACGCCGACCTGCTCAGTTTATGCCGCTGAGGCAATCGAGACTTACGGTCCCGTAAGAGGGACGTGGATGGGGTTTCGCCGTATCTTGCGCTGCCATCCCTTGCGCGCAGGCGGATTCGACCCGGTCCCACCCAAGGAGTGATATTTGAATACATTTACTCGCAAGCGACTTGGACTGATTTTCATGTTGGCTCTGGTCCTCGTTTCGCTTCCTGCATGCGTTGGCGCGCGTATGGGCGTCAGTTGGCCCTCAATCGGACTGATTGATCTTAACGGAGAGACACACGTCACGCTTGCCTACAATAGCGAAGTCACTATCCTCAGCGCGTCAAATGGTGCGCCGGCCCGACTGCTAAATCCCTTGAATGGCGATGTATTGCGGGATAGTGACAATAATCCGCGAACGTGGGTGTTGCGTGGTTCGGAAAACGAAGGTTCCCAATTCTACACAGTCCCAATCAGAATTGACGAAGAGACGGTTTTGATCGCGGACAACAACAAAAGGTTGCTTAGAGTCGACTCGGTTGTTGTTGAGGTGCAGCGTTCGTTTCCCCTAGCCGACAAAGTGGTGGCGAATCCGCTGGCTGCTGACGGTGTCATCTACGTGCCGTTCCAAAACGGAGGTCTTAGTGCGATCTCGCTTGATGATTACCGTGAGTTATGGCGTTTCCCGACAAGCGGCGGAATTTGGGCGAAACCGCTGCTTGTAGACGACATGCTTATACTCTCGTCGATAGACCATTTCTTATACGCAGTTGACCGTTCGACAGGACAGCGCCTATGGTCTGTAGATTTGGGCGGAGCTATCGCGTCTACGCCCTTGCTAGCGAATGGCCGACTGTATGTTGGCAGTTTCAACAAGAGTTTCTTCGAAATTTCGCTTGATGGCGTGATTCTCAATGAATACGCTACTCAGAATTGGGTTTGGGGCACACCAGCAGTTGACGAGTATGGCATCATATACGTAGCTGATTTGAGCGGATATGTTCACGCGCTCGACAGTGAAAGCAGATTACAAGAGCGCTGGTCGGCACAGATTGCCGAGCGAGGCATTCGCGCCGGTCCGCTGGTTTATGAAGAACGAGTTATCGTGGCATCGCGGGATGGCAAAGTGTATTGGCTGGATCGTATAGATGGACAGTTGATCAACGCGCGCGAAATCGACGATCGCCCGGAATTGTTGGGTGACATGATGCTTTTGGAGCCAAACGATACACTTGATATCGACGAACCACTATTGCTCGTAAGCTCCGTGCATACTGGCAGATTACTGATCGCGTTTGGAGTCGATGGGCGCCAAACCTGGGTCTATCCACGTTAATCCATCGACTGGAGCATGGCTAAATGATGGATCTCATTCTTAACCCATTTGTGACCGTTCTGGCTTGGCTCTATGCGGCGCTGAACCAGGATATCGTCTTGGCGATCGTCGTTTTGACCGTGATCATTCGCGTTCTGACCTTTCCTCTGTTTGCTAAACAGCAGGAGTCGTCACGGAAGATGCAGCAGGTTCAGCCGCAGTTGAAAAAGCTGCAAGAGAAGTATAAGAATGACAAGGAAAAGCTTTCGCAAGCGCAAATGAAGCTGTATAAGGAAAACAAAGTCAACCCGGTTGGCGGCTGTTTCCCTATGGTTATTCAGTTTCCGATTCTTATCGGCTTGTATCAAGCGATATTTTTCGCGTTGGCGGCAACGCCATTTCAGTTAGTCGACTTGTCGGAGAGGCTGCTTATCCCCGGCTTGGATTCGTTGATTCCGCTGCAGCGCATGTGGACGCCGATTCCGCAATTGGCGTCACTGCTTCCGGAGCTTGACTTGACACTAGCGCCGACGGAAAACCCGCACTATTCCCTCGTCTTGCCGCTTCTGGTGCTGATAACGACTTGGGTGCAACAGAAGCTGACGATGGCTGCGACCGGACAGGGCAAATCTAAGAAAGACGATGACGATGACGATGGTGGTGGAACGGGCGGTCAAGCGGCCGCTATGACGAAAAGCATGACTACGATCATGCCGCTCATGTTTGGCTTCTTTTCGCTCTCGTTTTCCGTCGGATTGTCGATCTATTTCGTAACCTCGAATCTTATCGGGGTCGTGCAATACAGTCCACAGGGGCGCCGTGTGCTGGAAAAAGTCTTCCGTCGCAAAACCTCGGACGAGCCGCCGGTAGTAGTCACGCTTGATGATGATGTGCCGGTAAAGAAAGCCCGAAAGACTAGGAAAAAGAAGCCCCGCAAGAAGTGACTTGTTGCCACAGCTACTTGACTGACAAGGGATGAAACCATGCAAATGATTGAAGTTACCGCCAATTCGGTTGAAGCGGCGATAAGCAAGGGATTGGCACAACTCAACGCGAAGCCCGGCGAAGTAGTTGTTGAAGTATTGGAGGAGCCGAACACCGGTCTATTTGGGTTTGGCGCGCGTGAGGCTAGGGTGCGTCTGGTATTGATTGGTCGCCGTGCGGGAGCGGAGCCTGAAGACCTCGACGAAGAAAGCGAAGAAGCCGACGAATTGTATGAGAGCAAGCCTCCCGAAGCTCTATCTGATGACGAATTGGGCGAAGACGCGCTCGTCGGAAAACAGGTCCTCGAAGAATTGCTGGACAAAATGCGCATCGAGGCGCGGATAAGTGTCCAACGGGCCGAGGACGATGACGAAGGCGAAGATCCTCACTGGATGTTGAATATCACGGGCAGTCGTGTCAACCGTTTGATTGGGCGGCGTGGCGAGACCTTGTCCTCGCTACAGCATATCGTGCGTTTGATTTGCAGCCGCCGGCTCGAACGCCGCGCTAATATCATCGTTGATGCCGGTGGATACAAATCTGGGCGATCAAAGCGGCTGCGCGGTTTGGCTAATCGCATGGCGAAACAAGCAGTGCAGCAGGGTAGGACTATCACACTTGAGCCAATGCATCCTAACGAACGACGCATTGTTCATTTGTCCCTTCGAGGACGTAATGACGTAATGACGCGTAGCGTCGGTGAAGGCAGAACGCGGAAAGTCACCATCGTTCCGAAATAGACAGTGACGAGCCACGTCCCTACATGTCGTTCAAATGCAGGACGTAATGTATCGACCTCCGTCAAGTCGCCTGGCGTCTGGTGCAAATGGCAAGCGCAATTGACATTCTCCTAATCGGTCACATGACGGTTGATTTGGTGCCAGGTGGGCGCATGCTTGGCGGCACGATCTCATACGCTGCGCCGACATACGCAGCATTCGGTCATAACGTCGGCATTCTGACGAGCGCCGCTCATAACGAGCCACTGATTGGGCATTTGTTGCCCTACGGCAAGCTCTCGGTGCGGCCGGCAGAACAATCTCTCACTTACGAAAATGTGTATAGCGATAGCGGCCGGCAGCAATTTGTACGAGCGACCGCGCAGTTTTTGCATTTCGCCGATGTGCCTGTCGGCTGGACAGATGCGCCGTTCGTGCATCTGGGTCCGCTAGCGGCTGAAATCGATCCGCGGGAAATGGCGGAAAACTTCCCTGACGCGACCATAATGCTGACCTTGCAAGGCATGATGCGGCGCTGGGACGCTGACGGATTGGTTAAGTTCCGCCGCTGGTTTGATGAATCCGCATTGGAGCTAATCGATATTGTCGTTTACAGCGAGGAAGATGTCCATCAGTACCCGCAGCTTACCGATGAGGCGCGCCGCGTCTGCAAGAATCTGGTGGTGACCAACGGGCGCAATGGCGGCACCTATTATCATGACGGCGGGTCAATGCACTACGATAGCGTTCTCGTTCAACCACGTGATTTGACCGGCGCTGGCGATGTTTTTGCCGCGTCGCTGCTGGGGGTCTTGCCACGACTAGCTGGCGATGTCGTGAAGTCGATACAGGTGGCTGGCAGATTGGCCGCCTTTTCGGTGACGCGTGCAGGACTTGACAGCGCGCCCACTGCCGCCGAGATCGACGCCGAGTTGGAGCCATTCATTTAGGGATTTCGTATGATGCAAAAGATTCTCTTTAATGGAAATATCGTCACTTTGGATGAAAGCAGACCGCGTGTCACCGCCTTGGCGATCAGTTATGGCCGTGTAGTAGCCTTGGGGACCGACGCCGAAATTCAGCGACTGGCGGGTGCTGGGACGGAAGTCATCAATCTTGATGGCAAGACTGTGTTGCCAGGACTTACTGATGCGCACTTGCATTGGGAAGCGCAGTCACGCGCGTTGCGATCGGTCAATGTATTCGAAGCGCCGAGCAAGTCGCTGGCAGTCGAACGTGTGCGCGAGCGCGTGAATCAGACGTCGGCTAGCGATTGGATAAGCGGGCAGGGCTGGTCACAAGATTTGTGGGATGACCGTGCCTTCCCCACCAAAGCCGACCTGGACGCAGTGGCGCCAAACAATCCGGTGTTTCTTGAAGCGAAAAGCGGGCACGCCGGCTGGGTCAACACTGCGGCATTGTCAGCTGCCGGCCTAACTGACTCTACGCCTGATCCCGAAGGTGGCCAGATCATCCGCGATGTCGATGGAACGGCGACAGGTCTCTTACTCGAAACTGCAATGGAGATAGTGCGCGACTTCATGCCGAATCCGACCGGCGAGCAGCTCGCGGACATGATGACAGACGCGCAGGCGCTCGCTTTGAAGTCTGGTATCACAATGATTCACGACTTTGACGAGCCTTCTTGTTTGGTGGCGTTGCAGATTCTGCGCGAACGGGGAGATCTGGGATTGCGCGTGGTCAAACAAATCAATCAGCGCTGGTTGAATGCGGCGCTTGAATCGGGCATCCGTCGCAACTTCGGCGACGACTGGATTCGCATTGGCGCTTTGAAACTCTTTGCCGATGGAGCTCTGGGACCGAAAACAGCGCTAATGTTTGATCCTTATGAGAGCGAACCTGACAACTACGGCATGACCTTGGTAGATAAAGAAGAGATGGTAGAGTACGTCAGTCGAGCCAGCGAAAACGGCTTGCCTTCGAGCGTGCACGCCATTGGCGACAAGGCGGTCCACGACGTGCTGGATGTCTTCGAGAGTGTCCGCCGGGAAGAAGCCGCGCGGGGTGAGCCGGTCAGCAGCCGCCGCCACCGTATTGAACACGTTCAAATCATTCATCCGCAGGACGTCGCGCGTCTCGCTGAATTAGATGTGATCGCCTCGATGCAGCCGACTCACGCAACATCGGATATGGCGATGGCGGACCGCTATTGGGGCGCGCGCAGCCAATATGCTTATAATCCTCGTCTACAATTGGACCAGGGCGCTCGGATTGCCTTCGGTTCAGATGCGCCGGTTGAGCCCTTTGATCCATTCCTGGGCATTCACGCTGCTATCACCCGCGAACGAAATGGACTGCCGCCTGGCGGCTGGTACCCTCAAGCGAAGATCAGTATTCACGAGACAATTCTTGGTTTCACGCAAGGTCCTGCTTATGCCGCCTGCATGGAAGACCGACTCGGCAAACTAAGCGTAGACTACCTGGCCGATCTTATCGTTCTTGACCGCGACATATATGGTGTCGAACCGAACGAGATCCTCGAGCTAAAAGTCCTCGGCACGATGGTAGACGGCGACTGGCGCTATCGCGACTTTGACTAGGCACCCCCAAGAACCACTGTGGCTCAGCTGAACTCGGCTGTGCTGAATACCACGTGGAAAGGTACGCAGTATATGACGATGCTTCTGTATTGGCTCAGATCAACATCTGCGGGAATCTCGTAATTCTGGTTGCCCACGTTGCCTTTCAGCTCTCCGAGATCGACTTCGTTATCGCCTAAGCTGCCGAACGTGCTCGTCGGCGCTTCGGTCGACAAGAAGACGTGCAAGTCGGGACCATTCTTCGAGCGGAAGTCTTGAAAGGGCAGAATCCGTTCTCCGGCGGGTAGCTCATAGATCGTCGCGCTGCCGACCGCGCCGTGTACCGGGTCGATATCGATAAAGGAGCCTTGCACGAGTATTCGCGGCTCCTCGGGCATTTCTGGTGGCATGGCTTGCTCAGCTTCAGGTACGACCGTGTCCTCGCCGATCTGCGCCATGGCCGTATCTTCCGCCATTTCCGTGTTCTCCTTCGCCATATTGATTAGCGCCTGCTTTTCCTCCTCAGGCATGTTGCTGACGGCTTCCCGCTGCTCTGCTGACAAGCCGGGAAAGGCTTCGTTGACTTCGCGATTCACGAAGTAAAGCTATGGTTTAGTGACTGCCAAACCGACAACCACAATTGCCACCGCTACTATGATTAGCACCGTTCTCCGCAGCATATCTGCTTCTCCCCTATGATTTTGGCAAGGCGTGAACCACTATATCATCTTGATAGACATAGTGTTGCGCCTATAATCCTCATAATATCCGATTCGATCTCAGTATCCCATTAGAACTTCAAAGGAGAAATTGCAATGGCGCGCAAAGGCATGATGGTTGGTGAAAACGAACACCATATTCAGAACGATATGCTCGTAGTCGGGGCACAAGCGCCCGATTTTATTTTGATCGCCAACGACCTCAGCAGCAAGTCGCTGGCAGATTACGCCGGCAAAGTCAAGGTGATCAGCGTTATCCCATCGATCGATACCGGTGTCTGCGCGGATCAGACCCGTCGCTTCAACCTGGAGGCAGCAGGTCTTGATGATACAGTTGTGCTAACAGTGAGCGCTGACACGCCTTTCGCCCTCGGCAGGTTCTGTGGCAGCGAGGGCATCGAAAACACCGAGACACTCACTACCCAGCGAGACATGGAGTTTGCCGATGACTACGGTGTACACGATACAGAATGGCGCATCTGCCAACGCGCGGCCTTCGTGCTCGACCGGGACAACGTCGTACAGCACGTCGAATACGTTCCGATCATCGGCAATGAAATAGATTTTAACGCCGCCTTGGCTAAGGCGAAAGAATTGGCTTAGTCTGAGACGAGCTCGTGAGGACGCAAAATGAGTGAAGTGAGACGACAGAGGCTTGCACGTCTGCTGGTAGATTATTCGACCGAAGTCAAATCCGGTGATTGGGTCGGCATCCTGGGAGATTTTAACTCGTTGCCGATCCTCCGCAATGTGTATGAAGCAGTCATCGACGCAGGCGGACATCCGACATTGATCATCGACGAAAGCCAAATGCAGCGATACTTTTTGCGTGCAGCCAGTGACGAACAAATGGCTTGGATAGACCCGGGCCTGAAGTTGTACACGGAGCAAGCCGATGTCTACATTCGAGTAGGCGCGCCGGAAAATACTCGTGCCATGAGCAATATCAGCGCCCAGCGGATTCGTGATCAGCGTTCCGCGCAAAGCGAGATCTTGCAAACCCGCCTGGAGCGCGCAGCGCGTGGAGAGTTTCGCTGGGTTGGGGCGCTATACCCGACGCAGGCCAGCGCGCAGGAAGCCAATATGAGCCTCGAGGAATATGAAGATTTCGTCTACGGCGCTTGCTTCTGCGATTTTGATGATCCGGCGGCGGAGTGGCGTAAGCTAAGCGATATGCAGCAGCAAAAGGTAGATTTCCTTGCAGGCAAAGAACAAGTCAAGTTGCGTGGACCGCATATCGACCTTGAGTTGAGCATCGTCGGCCGCAGCTTCATCAACAGCGATGGAAAGCGCAATATGCCCAGCGGAGAGATATTCACCGGACCTGTCGAGGAAAGCGTGAACGGCTGGGTGCGTTTCAGCTATCCAGCAATTGTCGGTGGGCGCGCGGTAAGCGGTATTGAACTCAAATTTGTCGATGGAAAGGTGACCGATGCGTCGGCTGAGATGCATGAAGACTTGCTTCATGCGCAGCTGGACGCCGACGCCGGTGCGCGTTATCTGGGCGAATTCGCCATAGGCACGAACTTTGGCATCGATCAATTCACTGGGATGATCCTCTACGACGAAAAAATCGGCGGCACGGTTCACATGGCAGTTGGCATGGGTTACCCGGAAACCGGCAGCCTGAACAAGAGCGCGATACACTGGGATATGATTTGCGATATGCGCGTAGACAGTGAGATTCACGTGGACGGTGAGTTGTTTTACCGGGACGGCGCATTCGTCGTATGAGGAGAGCACGCTCTATTGCCGGGTAACCGTCCTTGCGATGATGCCCGATTCCCAGCATTCGAGCCGCGAGAAAATGGAGTCGCCTTTGAGCGGCTCTTTTGTGTGAAACTTGAGGATAGCCGCTGCTGACTTTGCCCAAATTCGGCAGTTGTATTAGTATGCCAGTATCGAGCTTTGAGCGAGGTCTAGTCCATGAGCAGTTCCACATCGGTGCCCAAACCGGCCGACGCCGGGGGCGGGGTAGTTGCTGTCGCCAACACGAGGTCAGCCCTGAGCAATATTCGCCGCGGACCGGGCGTAAATTACGATGATATTGGCGATCTCCTCGATAATGCCCTCGTCGTCTACTACCCCGACTCGCGGACATTGAGCAACTGGATATGGGTTGAAAAGGGTGGATTGAAGGGCTGGATCTACGCGGGCTACATCGAGTTTATTCAGGCGATCGGTGCGTCTCCTTCGCCGCACAGGGCCACTCCTTATGACGGCAAGGTGGCGATCTGGCATTGGAAGGGCACGACGGTAAGCCAGAATACCGCGACAGAAGTACTAAACAACA
The DNA here is from genome assembly GCA_965223515.1 of Phototrophicaceae bacterium. Taxonomy (GTDB): domain Bacteria; phylum Chloroflexota; class Anaerolineae; order Aggregatilineales; family Phototrophicaceae; genus UBA6055. The sequence goes on along the minus strand of CBDCWK010000002.1, from coordinate 967,871 downwards.
TCAAGCAAAACGCGCCCAATGTAAACCAAATATGGGTCAAGGTAACCAGCGGACCCAATTGGATGGGCCGCTATGATTCCAGTGAAATGGCGATAAACGGGACGAGCAGCATTGATCAGTGGGTGACCGCCTGCCAAACCGCCGGCTTGGAGTTCCATGCTTGGTGTGTACCCCATGGCCTGAACGTGGAGGCGGAGGCGGCCATCATCGTTGAAGCCTGCAAGCGCCCCGGCGTGCAGTCACTGATACTGGATATTGAGCCATATGACGACTATTGGCAAGGTGGTTCGTCGGCGGTGCGACCATTCATGTTGGCGCTGAGGCGCGGATTGGGCACACGCTTTCATATTGGCCTGAGTGTTGATCCGCGTCAGCAGCACTACCACACCGTTTTCCCCAACGAGTGGAGTCCATTTGTAGACAGTGTCCACCCGCAGACGTATTGGAATACTTTTAGAACAACGCCTGAGGCGGTGCTGTCGACCGCATGGACAGTATGGGGCGGTTTTGACAAACCGATCATTCCAGTGCTGCAGGGAACGGCAGTGGCGAGCGAGCAGACCGAAGCGCATACTTTGGCTACGCAAGTGCATGGCGCCAAAGGTATTAGCTGGTGGCGACACGGCGTTATCTCTCAATGGACGGGACCGAATACGCCGATTGATCTGACTAGCTCGCCGGCAGATTCAGTCTCAGACATTGTGCAGAATTTTGCCGATGAAGTGACTATTCTGCCGACGAAGCAGGGCTTTCGCAGCGGCACATACACGGGCCAACCCGAATTCAGCGCGCGACAGAATACATGGGGTTGGGACTATCTCTACGTCACCACAGAAGAACGCACAAGCAAAGTCTGGGCCGAATGGCGCGATGAACTTCCGCGGAATGGGCTGTACGAGATTGCGGTTTTTATCCCGAATCGCAAGGCTACGACAACCCGAGCCCGTTATAAAGTACACGGCATAGTTGGCACCACTACAGAAGTGGTGGTCGATATTAATCAGAATCAAAACCGCAACCGCTGGGTAGCTTTGGGTGTCTTTGACCTGGATCGACATATGGAGAATGCGGGACGCGTTTTTCTCAATGACGTGACCGGCGAGGCCGACAAAGAGATTGCATTTGATGCCGTCCGCTTTCGCCGAATTGTATCAACACCCGCGGGTTATTCGCCCGCGCCAGAGCCACCGCGCCCGACAATCGTCAACGGTGTTCATGTGGCAGATGGCTACGACTCGCCTGTAGGCACTAGCGAACAGCGCCGCGGCGCCGACATGTGGCCCGCTGGATGGAGGGACGCCTCACCCTTTGCCAAGCTCTATTTCATCGGAACGCCAAGCGAAGCCTATCATACGGGGGCCGATCTCAATTTCGGCGCACCTTACGAAGATAAAGGAATGTCCTGCTATGCCTGTGCCAGCGGAATCGTGACATTGGCAGCGCGGATGGGAGTCTGGGGTAATCTGGTGGTGATCCGGCATGATCCGCTTTACGAGCCCTCCGGTCAGGTTATCTACAGTCGATACGCTCATGTGCAGAATACTCGCGTGGAAGTGGGGGATCGGGTGGCGCGTGGGCAGCGGATATGTGAAGTGGGCGATGCGTTTGGCCGTTTTGTGCCGCATCTGCACTTTGACCTGAGCGCGACGACGCTGTTTGAGACACGGCCCAGCAATTGGCCCAAGCTGGACTACAATTTGCTTATGGCGAATTATATTGATCCGCTGGATTGGATTCGCCGACATCGTCCTTAGCGACGATTCTGGCTGGCGCTAGAACAATCCCCAGTCGCTGGCGGCGCCTTCTTCCATCATGCTGGGGTCCCACATTTCCATACCCATTTCGATTGTGGCGGGTACGCCGAGGAAGTCCTGCGTAGTACGACGGGTCTGTTCGAGCAGCTGCGGCGCATACGGGCAGAAGGGCGTCGTCATGATCATATTGACATGCGCGCTATCATCGCCTATATCGACACCACGCACCAAGCCTAATTCGATGATGTTCATGCCGATTTCTGGATCGATCACAGTGCGCAATGCTTCATACAGTCCGGCTTCTTTTTCACTCATGTCTTTGTCCTCTGTGCTGTCATCGAATCGGTCCAATGGCTTCGGCTCAAGAGATTATCCCAGGGGTCATCGGGCTGCAATCAATCTAGCATAGTACAGCGCGGCAACTCTGTCAATTTGACGAATTGCGAGGGAGTGGCGAATATGCTGGATATGCCCTCGTTTTCCCCCACCCCAAACCCCTCCTCCATAAAGAGGGAGGGGCTTCAAAGCCCGTGGCCGCTAAGAAAACTCCCCTTCCCTCATTTTGGGGGAAGGGGCTGGGGGATGGGGGCTTGTAGCCATGCCCACCATTTTCGACACTCCCAATTGCGACACACTCTAACACTATTCTATTCTCGACTTGCTATGATCATGTTAGCCACATCAACGGGGATCCGGCGCGTGCTAGACTGCGCCTTTATGCTGTTGACAAGGGTGGCGCAGACTGTTAAACTGCGGGTAAGTTCGAGTTGGTTATACAGTTTATTTAACCGACATTAAAACACGAAGAAGGGAGCATTGCCGCGAATGGCCGCAACACTGGAAATACGAAACCTGCACGCGAGCGTGGAGGGCGACGATAGCCTGATATTGCGCGGTGTTGACTTGACGGTGAAGCAGGGCGAGATTCATGCCCTTATGGGACCGAATGGTTCTGGGAAAAGTACGCTCGCTAATGTCTTAATGGGAAATCCCGCCTACGAAGTACATGAGGGCGCTGTGCTGCTGGATGGCGACGATGTTCTGGACATGGAACCGGATGAACGCAGTCGGGCTGGCTTATTCTTGGCATTTCAGTATCCCGTCGCCATTCCGGGTGTGACGCTGGCTAACTTTCTGCGCCACGCTATCAACGCGAGGATGAAGGCCGAAGATCCCGATAGCAAGGGTATGCCGATTCCACAGTTTGCCAGAATGATGCGCCAGAAGATGACGCAGCTGCAGGTTGATCACGCCTTTGCTGGGCGCTACCTCAATGAAGGTTTCAGCGGCGGGGAGAAAAAGCGCGCCGAGGTTTTGCAGATGGCGGTATTGGAGCCGCGGATTGCCGTACTCGATGAGACAGATTCCGGTCTGGATATTGATGCGCTGCGGATCGTCGCTGACGGGGTTAACTCGTTGACGGGTCCCAACATGGGCGCGCTGATAATCACGCATTACCAGCGGATGCTGGATTACATCAGGCCGGACTATGTGCATGTGATGTACGAGGGCAGAATTGTCGAGAGTGGCGGTCCCGAGCTTGCGCATGAGCTGGAAGCAAAGGGTTATGAGTGGATTCGGGAAAAGTACGTAGCGTTGCCGGAAGCATAAACGGACTGGGGAAAATACTATGGTTGACGTGATACAGAGCGAAAAGCAACTGACTCACGACGAAGAAGGCCTCAAAGGCGTTGGCATGAGCTATGCAGAGAATTATGGCTTCCATGACGACGATGTGGACTATACGTTTAAGAGCCAGAAGGGCATCAACGAGGATATCGTCCGCCAGATAAGCGGGATGAAGGACGAACCACAGTGGATGACGGATAAGCGGGTTGAGGCTTATCACATTTTCCTGGACAAGCCGACGCCTCAGTGGGGTGGGGACTTGAACCGTATCGACTATGACGATATCTACTATTACGTCCGGGCGACGGACAAATCCGAAAATGATTGGGATGAAGTGCCGCAAGAAATCAAAGACACCTTTGACAAGCTCGGCATTCCCGAAGCGGAGCAGAAATTCCTGCAAGGTGTGTCGGCGCAATACGATAGCGAGTCTGTCTATCACAAGATTCAGGACAACCTCAAAGACCAGGGTGTCATCTTCCTCGATATGGATTCAGCGTTGCGCGAGTATCCGGAAATCGTGCAGGAGTATTTCGGCACGATCATTCCGTCCAATGACAACAAGTTCGCCGCCTTGAATACATCAGTCTGGTCTGGCGGCAGCTTCATCTACGTGCCGCCTGGCGTCCAGGTAGAAATGCCCTTGCAGGCATATTTCCGCATCAACACGCAGAATATGGGGCAATTCGAGCGCACCTTGATCATCGTCGACGAGGGCGCGTATGTGCACTATGTCGAGGGCTGCACAGCGCCGATATACAGCTCGGACAGCCTGCATAGCGCAGTCGTAGAGATCATCGTCAAGAAGGGCGGACGCTGCCGCTATACGACGATTCAGAATTGGTCGAACAATGTCTACAACCTGGTGACCAAGCGAGCCATCGCTGAAGAAAATGCGACTATGGAGTGGGTTGACGGGAACCTCGGCAGCCGCCTGACCATGAAATACCCGGCGGTGATATTGCGCGGGAAGGGTGCGCATGGTGAGGTGCTATCGATCGCGTTTGCAGGTAACGGGCAGCATCAAGACGCGGGCGCGAAGATCACGCACCTGGCGCCGAACACTACGAGTCAAATCATCAGTAAATCCATCAGCAAGGATGGTGGTCGGGCGAGTTACCGCGGACTGCTCAAAATCGACGAAGCGGCCCACCATAGCAAGAGCAATGTGGTCTGTGATGCCTTGCTGCTTGATGATTTCAGCCGCTCCGACACTTATCCCACGATCGAGATTGACGCGAAAGATGTGACGATGGGTCACGAGGCATCGGTCAGCAAGGTGGGGGAAGATCAGCTATTTTACCTCAAGAGCCGCGGCATTAGCGAAGACGAAGCTAACGCCATGATCGTGAACGGCTTTCTGGAGCCCTTGGTCAAAGAATTACCGATGGAATATGCGCTTGAACTCAACCGGCTGATTCAGATTCAGCTTGAAGGTTCTATCGGTTAATCGTGCTGCCGATCACCTGGAGTGATTGAGGGCCATAAGTATTTAGACCCAAACATAAAGTTATCGCGGGCAGCGGATTTCGCTATGTTATGTGAATGGTAGCGTGAGTGATCCCGTGCGCCCAAGCCAGGTAATCCATCAACAAGGAGAGCAGATGTGGTAGTTGTACGAAGGCGGTCTTCAGTTCCGCAAGCGCCGAGATTTACCCTTGCTCAGGTGGAGGCGCTGAGCAGCGAACGCAATGAACCGGACTGGCTGCGCACGCGGCGTCTGGACGCATGGAAACGATATCAAGACACCCCCATGCCCTACATGGAAGAAGAGTGGCGCCGGACCGACTATCGGCATATCCGCTGGGACGAAGCGGACTGCTTGATAAGCGCGAATGGCGTGACTTCCGCAGATGTACCCGCGAAAAACCTGGAACCTTTAACTGGCGATGTGCAGGGCGGGCTGCTGGTTCTTGTCGACGGCAAGGTCGTGCGATACGAACTGGCGGATCAGCTGGCGCAGCAGGGTGTCGTTTTTACAGACTTGCGGACGGCGGTCCGCGAACACGAAGAGTTGGTCAAGGCGCACTTTATGACACGCGCGGTTAGGGCGGCTGATGGAAAATTTGCTGCCCTGCACGCAGCGTTATGGGATTACGGTGTATTCGTCCATGTACCTCGCAATACGATCGCCGAGTTGCCCTTGCATGTAGTGTGCTACAACACCGCTGCCGGCGCTGGTCTGGGCCATGTCCTGGTTGTTTTGGAAGACAATGCACAGGCGACGATCCAGGTGGAATACGCGTCTCGTGCTGAAGAACAGCAGTCCGCTTACATTGGCGCTACCGAGTTAATCGTCGGTGATGCCAGCAACCTGCGCTTCGTCTCACTGCAAGATTGGAATCGAGAGACCTTCGAATTCAGCCATCAGCGGGGCGTAGTCGGCCGCGATGCGCAGTTGGATTGGGTCAATGGCGTTATGGGCAGCCGACTCACGAAGGCATTCATCGAGGTTGATGCAGTCGGAACCGGCGCCAATGCGAGAGTCAGCGGCTTCTTCTTCGCTGACCGGGATCAATTCTTCGACCTCGACACTCAGCAGAATCACAATGCGCCGCTGACGAATACAGATCTCTTGTTCAAGGGGGCAGCCCGCGACAACGCCCGCACACTTTGGCAAGGTATGATTAAGTCACTCCCGCAAATGCAACGGATTGACGGTTATCAAGTCTGCCGGAATTTGATGCTAAGCGACGAGGCGCGCATGGATAGCATCCCGGGATTGGAGATTGAGGCGGACGATGTAGCTTGTTCCCACGCTGCGACATTTGGCACGCTCGAAGACGAGCCGATCTATTATCTGATGAGCCGCGGCATCTCCCGCCCACAGGCGCAACTGATGATCATCGAAGGTTTCTTCGATGAGTTGTTGCAGCGCATTCCATTTGAGCGTGTTCGGCAGCGCTTGATGGATGAAATCGAGGCGAAGATCATCGGCTGAGGCTGAAGCCGTCGCCGAGATTGCGACGTCAGCCGAGTCAATGCTAGAATGCAAGGCGCATCATATGGTGCGCTTTTTCACATCCTAGGGCTGTTGTCTGTGGATCGCTATGCAAGACTTGTTTCGTGAGCTTATCCTTGATCATGCGCGCAATCAACGCAATTGGGGATTGCTCGAGCCTAATGATTTCGACCACGAAGAATCTAATCCATTATGCGGCGATCGCTTGCGACTAACCCTTCAGTTAGCTTCGAATGGCTCGATAGCATGTGTCGGTTGGGATGGAGAAGGCTGCGCAATCAGTCAGGCATCCGCTTCGATGTTTGGTGAGGAGTTGCTCGGCATGTCACTTGCGGAAGCGCGTCAGATTGACAAGCAGCAGCTGCTGCAAAACATTGGTCTGCCGTTGAGCATAAACCGGGTAAAATGCGCCCTGCTGCCGCTAAAGGTATTAGTCGTTGGCGCCTATGGCGCAACTGGCGTGGAGCGTTGGGCATTGATCGAAGAAGAAAGAAGTGGCGATGTCTGAGTGGGTGACGCTTTGCCGTGGCAGCGAGCTACTGCCGGGGCAGCGCGATGTCTTCGGCGTGAACGGGCGTTGGATCGCAGTCTTCAATATTGGCGGCGTGGTCTACGCGATCGAAGATCTATGCACGCACGATGGCAACGTACTGGCGTTTGATGATCGTGATCGGCCTAGCAAGCTAGTTGGGTTCGAAATCGAGTGCCCGCGACATGGCGCCCGCTTTGATATCCGTGATGGTAAAGTCACGCGCCGTCCTGCCGAAGTTGATGTACCGTGGTTCAAAGCGCGGATTGAGAGCGACAATATACAGATCTTCATCTAGGTCAGGGAAATCGACGATCTTCCATGAACGGCGCCACGATTCAAGAAGCATTGAGGTCCGGTATTCCTTTAGTATTTGGGCATCGAGGCGCGATGGCTTCCGCGCCGATGAACACCATGTCGTCGTTTCAGTTGGCCTATGCTCAGCGTGCCGACGGCATCGAACTCGATCTGCATTTGTCAAACGACGGGCACATTGTTGTGCTGCATGATTTCACAGTCGATGCTACCACCGACGGGGTGGGCGCTGTCTCCGAATTGACACTGGCGCAGGTCAAACAATTGGACGCCGGCAAATGGTATTCTGAGGCATTCGCTGGCGAACGCATCCCCACACTTGATGAAGTCTTCCTCGCATTCGGCGACAAGCTCTTTTTCAATGTTGAGATCAAATCCCAATTTACTGAGCGTGATGCGATTGCCGACCAAGTCGCTGACTGTATCCGGCGCCATCGGATGACGGAGCGAACGATCGTCTCATCTTTCGATCCACGGCTTCTGAAACGCTTCAGGGAAGTCTGCCATGAAGTAATGATAGGCTTTCTGCAGTCGTCTGGCGATACCTCAGCGCTGATGGCTGGGTTAGCGCCTGACGCGCGGCATCCTTGGCATGACGCTGTCGATAAGGCTTATATGGATTGGGCAAAACACAACGGCTATTATGTCAACGTCTGGACGGTGAACGAGCCGGAACGAGCACTCGTCCTAGCCCGGCTGGGTGTCAATGGCATAATCAGCGACAATCCCCAGGGCATCGTGGCCGCGCTAAGTTCATGCTGAAACGATTCTGGCGTGTCGGATTCCGGCTACTATATAACGAGTTGGCATTCACCTACGACGTCGTCAGTCGAATTGTTTCGCTTGGGCACTGGCGGTGCTGGCAGCGAAGCCTCTTTTCCTTCATGGGACCGCCGCAGTCCGGCCCCGTGCTCGAACTGGCGCATGGCACCGGCGATCTGCAGGTCGACTTGTTGCGGGAAGGCTACAGGACAGTCGCGCTCGATCTCTCGCCTACTATGGGGCAGATCGCGCAGCGCAAACTCCAGCGAATGGGATTCCGCGGGTCGCTTCTCCGTGCGGACGTCTTCAACCTGCCGCTAAAATCGGAATCGTTTGCGGCGATTGTTTGCGCCTTTCCAACCCCGTTCATCTTTCAGCCGGAAACGCTAGCAGAATTGAAGCGAGTTCTCACTGTAGACGGCAGTGTCGATATCGTGTTGGCAGGACAACTCTACGGTCGAGGACCTGTCAAAGCGATTATCCGGAGCCTTTATTGGCTGATGGGACAGACACAGCAGTTGCTGACTGAAGGCAATGTCCGTGATTTCTTCCGCGACAGCGGCTTCTATGTTCAGGTCGAGGTCGTTCCGTGCAATGGTAGTGCCGTTCAAGTTGTCAGGCTGTCAAAGATTGCCGAAAACTCGGAGTCTGAATCGACCTCAGGCTAGACTTTGACCGCGACGCGTGATAACGTTATGGATTGAACGTGGTGGACGTAGCTCAATGGCAGAGCACCTGATTGTGGTTCAGGCGGTTGAGGGTTCGAGCCCCTTCGTCCACCCAATGGATTAGTTCTTTCGGCGTCCGCTGCGTGCGGGCGTTTTGCTTTGCTTACATTGCGGTGTGGTTCCCTTAATCTGGCCGGGGCTCGGAATCTAGTTGTGTGACCGAAGCACGGTCTTTCGTCTGCGTGACTGGCGACGCCACCCAGTAACGATCTTGAATGGCGAATCAACCACTGTCGACTGTGGAGGCAAGTCGAGACGCTCGGTAGACGCAGCCGTCTCCCTCTCAATTTGCCTCGCCGGCGCCTTCGTAAACGACCTGCGGTCGGCGATGGTGTCACGCGGTGTCTCCAAGCCTGAGCGGACTTCGCTGGGCTTTTGCAAGCCAAATATCTCAAAGACGCTGAGGTTTGACCTGTCACTCGGTTTATCTACCGCAAAAGATTCGGCCGGCGCTGCCGGGACCTCAAGTGGCGCTTCCGGCGGGCTGTCACTCAATATCGATTCGAGGACAGGTGTTGCAAGCTGCGGGTCGGGCGAAGCCGGAAGTGGCTCCGCGAATTGCGTTTCCACGTCTATTGGCTTAGTGTCGTCGAGCTCCGTTTCTCCCTCGACTTGAGATTCCTCTTCAACACCGGTCGCCAAGACGACAGGATTAGGCTTGGTATCCATGTCAGCCAGCACTGGAACGGGATCCGAATCAAAGTCAAACATATACGAGACTGGCTGCTTGTCAGTGGCGAGTTCGGTGTCGCCTTCAGCCAGCTCATCAAGCGCCGGATCGTGAAAGGCAGAGGGGTGACGTGGCTGGTAGGTCAAGCGCTCGCTCACGTCAGGCGCCTCGCGAACGCTGGCTTTGGCTTCGTGAGTGGATATGCCGCCGGACTCTTGCAGAATTAGTTGGTGCAGGTTCCGCAGACTGGTCTGAAGCTGATTGGTAGTGCTGCGCTTGAGACGCATGGCATTGCGCAAGCCACCGAGGACACCGCCAAGTTCGTACTGAAATGTCCAGCGAACTATAGTACCTTCCGGCACTTCCTGTAATCTGATGCGACCCTGATTGTCAGCGAAACTGGTCCCGTCCATCAGTCGGTATTCATAGCCAAGCCTATCGTACCAGGCGCTGACTTCGATCACGATGTCGTTGCTACTATCCGATGATGCGCGCCAGCGCGTACCCCTGCCTTCGCGCTGAGTGGACAGAAAGGAGACGGATGATACATTTGCTTGCCATTGGGGGAGCGCGGCGGGGTCGCCAAGAAAACGCCAAATGAATTCCGGCGACGCGGGAATCAAGATTTCAAGGTCAATGACGTTCATGGTTAATGCCGTTATGGCGTGACTGGAAGTGTGCTTTATGCTACACTGACATAAGATTTTACCACTGGATAACTGAATCGCAACCACAATGCCGAACCCCATTTTCATATTTGCCTTTGTAATCGCCACGATGTACGGATTGGGATTCCACGTCATCATGGGTGGGAACCCGCGCCGCATGGTATTGTTCGTCGTCACGAGTTGGTTGGGATTCTTACTGGGCCAGTACGTGGGCGGCCATCTGAATGTCACATTATTCAAGATAGGCGTAGTGCATTTATTGCCTGCCTCGATTGCCGCCATCGCGCTTTTGATCTTCGCCCATATTCTGACGGCTGAGCCAGCCACGCCGGTTTCGCGGCGCTAGACTATGTCCGAAAGCCAGACTGGCGCTAGCTCTCCGGCGCCTACCGAGGCGCGCGAGTCCGGCGGTATCAAGATTGCTCGGCTGATCAAGCTCACTTCGATAATTGGTATTTTGTTGATATTGGCGCTGTTGGTTGCGGCGCTTGTAGCTGCCTTGACCGCCGCCGACACTTGGTCTCCCTTTATTCGGATTTTTCGCGATATCTTCCTCCTGCTGCTCCTTCTGGAATCGGTCCTGATCATCGCCGCGCTCACTATCCTGCTGCTGCAACTGGCAGGGTTGCTGATCATGCTGAAGTCGGAAGTCAAGCCAATCCTTGATAACGCCCGTGAAACCACGCGCTTGAGTAAAGCGACGGCGCAGTTCATCAATATCAATGCGGTCGACCCTTTGATCCAGATCAAAAGCTTTGTCGCCGGTTTGCTGGCTTTCTTGCGAGAGTTACTCCGCATTCGCGGCATCGTAATTTCTGAAGAGAAACGTGCGGACACGTCCGATGAGAACGGGGCACCCTGAATTGGACGAAAATTCGACCTTTGTTGGTATTCTGCTGGGAATCATCATCGGCGGGTTCTACGCCTTGCTGCGCATCAAGCAGCGCGGGGCGGTGCGGCGGAAAGATCTGACGCAATTCGGCGCCGGCACTGCCGAGATAGAAATGGATGCTAGCATAGAAGAGGCCAAGCAACAGGCAAGAGCGCGGCTAGACGATTCCGATTAGCCGCCTTCAACAAGCTTGAATGCGCTGCCCAACTCTGCAAGTACATCACCGGCGATCACGCTGCGGCTGTTACCGATTTTATCGGTCGCCAAAATTCCAGCCAATGTATGCAAATAAGCGCCGAGACAGGCGCTGTTGTAAGCACTGACACCTTGTGCGCACAGCCCGGCAATCAAGCCCGCCAGAATATCGCCGGTGCCGGCCGTCGCTAACGCATCGGTCTTGATGGGGACGACACTTGTGTTTCCTTTAGATCCAGCGACGATGGTATGGGCGCCCTTAAGGACGACAACGACATCCCATTGTTCAGCAAACTTCTGGGCGGCGTGCCAGCGATCTGCGCTAATTGCCCGCGTGGACAACCCGGTCAGACGCGCCATCTCACCGCTATGTGGTGTGATGATCGTGTTCGGCGGCAGGACGTGCCACCAGTCCGACTGCTGAGCCAACGCATTGAGCGCGTCAGCATCAATGATCAGCGGCGGCAGCGGCCCCGAATTGAGAAGTCGCCAAACAAAAGCGCGCGTGCTCCCGTGCAATCCTAGACCACAGCCAATGAGCAGGGCGTCATACGCTAGTGAGGCCTCGGCAACAGTTTCACTCGCGCTCTCGGCAATAGCGCCATCGTCATCAGCAAGTGGTAACCAGGTCGGCTCCCGCAGATGGCTTGCAACAATCTTGACGAGTTCTCGAGCAGTTGCAATTGTGACCAAACCAGCTCCTGAACGGTACGCTGATTCGCCGGCCAAGGCGACAGCGCCGATATAGTTGGGAGAGCCGGCCACGAGCATGATCTTGCCAAATGTACCTTTGTGGCCATCCAGCGGACGGTGAGGCAGGATGGATTTGGCAAGCGCACCGTCGAAAACGACGCATTGAATCTGTTCTAACAGCGGTAGGTCCTGCGGGATACCGATACGCGAACAGATTAAGTCTCCAACCTTGTCGGCGGCTGGAAAAGTGAAGAGCCCCGGTTTTGCAGCAATGAAGGTAATTGTGATATCGGCGGCGATTGTATTCGGATCGGATCGGCCGCTGTCACAGTCGACGCCGCTCGGGCAGTCTATGGCGAAGACGACCGGTCTTGGTCTGCCTTGCGTGTGTCCGGGTTGCGCAGGATAGACCGCGCTTGAATCCGCGATTAGCTCACGGCTTTTGAGACAGTCATTCACTCGCCGCAGCAATTCGCTGGCAGCGCCTTGCAGTGGCAGACGAACACCGATGCCGAACAAGGCATCGACAATGACGTCCGCCTGGCGAACCCAATCTTCTAGAATCTCGCCATCCTTGTCGTCCGACGCCAAAGTTACAGCTGCGCCATCATTCAGAATCACCTGGAAATGCTCATCGCCTTCGCCACGCCCGTCGAGCAGGTACAGCCGGATATCGGCAGGCGCACGGCTTGCCAGGTCGTGCGCCATGACCAAGCCATCGCCGCCGTTATTGCCCTTTCCAATCAGGAAGATAATGACCATATCGGTAGTGATGTCAACATGGCGTTGCAAGCAGTCGCTCGCTGCCTTGCCGGCATTGATCATCATCTGCTTGTAGCTCAATACGGAGCGGTCTGCCTCCGCTTCTATCCCGCGCGCCTCGCGTACGCTAGCTACCTTGATCACCATTGCTGTTGTCCCTCGTTTGCAACAAAAAAGACGCGCAACCTAACGCTACACGTCCGCTTTACATTTAGCACGGTTTTCGCTCAGCTTTCGCGTTTGATGACCAACAGCGCCAAATCTCTCAAGGCAGCCTTTGCCGGTGAATCCTCAAGGACAGTCAGGCGGCCAACAGCGCTGTTAACAAGCAAGGCCGCCTGTTCACGCGCTTTCTCTATCGCATCGCCTTCCAGCATCTTTCGCTTGACGGCGTCCACTGGGTCGTCAGTGCGCGAGCTGCCATTGCCGTTTCCCCCGGTGAGAGCGACGGCAACACCGCGCCCCTGGGTTACGTCTAGGCCCGCTGTCTTGCCTAGGCGCCCTTCGTCGGCAATCAGGTCGAGGATGTCATCGACGATCTGAAACGCCAGCCCTAGATTGAAACCAAATTCGGATAATGCGTTGATTTCGCTTTGATCCGCGCCCGCAAGTTTCGCGCCGATCGTACTTGCCGCGCGGAAAAGGGCGGCAGTCTTCAGCGAGATGATTTGCATGTAGACTTCTCGCGTGAAGGTATTGTTCTTGACGGCACTCGCTTGCAGCGTCTCGCCTTCGACCAAGGCAGTGGCCGCCTTAGCCAAGTCGATATTTAGATCGTGATAAGGCGCCATCAGTTCATAAACCGCGGTGAATAGAAAGTCGCCTGTCAAGAGTGCGAAGGTCCGCCCCCAAGTGGCATTTACCGAAGGACGGCCCCGGCGCATGATGCCATGATCATTTATGTCGTCGTGCACCACACTGGCCGTATGCATTAACTCGACAGCGGCGGCGGGCTTGGCGATATACACCACATCTTTGCCACCAAGCGCCAAATAGGTCAGCAATAGCAGGCGCGGTCGGATACGCTTGCCGCCGGCGCTCAAGATGTGTCGGCTGGCATCACGCAAAACATCGACATGGCTTTCGGTTACGTCGAGCATGGCGCGTTCCAGCGCTGCCAACCCGTCATTCAGGTATTTGGGCAACGTCGCCGGGCTTGCCATTGTGCCTGTCATAGCCGACTCCAGTTCCAGAATTGTGAAGTTCAGAACTATCTAAACATATTGTACATTAAGTGGCGATTTCGTCAACGGAAAGCGGTGTACTTCTGCCTTGTTCAGTCAAGAGATAAGCCTTAGTCGGCGCATTTACCTAAAGTTTGACAAAGCTGCGTGATGTGAAGGCGGTCGTGTTGAGCGGTGAAATAAGACATCTCCAATAGATTAGTCAAGCCGAAAATGCTGTGACGCGCCGGACGTTTCCAATCTTCGGGCGTCAAGTCGGTGAGCATATCCATTGTCTTGCGCCGCTGCGCGCGAAACCGCTCAAAAACTTCTATGCCGTTGTCATGGCAAGCAGGGATATGCGGTCCCGGTGGTGGCAGAGACGGGATGAAGGGATTGTCTTCATCAAGAATCGATCGCAATCTTTGCTGATGAACCTCGGTCTCGGCTTTCCACAAATGGCAGAGTATTTGCAAGATGGACCACTCATCTGGATCGGGACGCATCAGCCATTGATGTCCTTTGACTTCCATTAGCAGCCCATACAAGGCGGCAAGGTTTCCCTGGAATTGCGGATAAAGCATGCCGGGCTGCACCTTGCCGGGAAGAAATTCATTTACCCAATTGGATTCAAGGACGCGTTCGATAACTGCCTCTAGCGGACGCTGCTCGTCAACCTGCCAAGCATGAATCCCGATTGATTCAGCCGGTCCAATGTCATTCAACAAGCTGTCGCCGACGACCAGCGCTTCATCCGGCTCCACACCAACGCGCGCCACTGTCTCGGCAAAATAGGCGGGAGCGGGTTTGGCAAAGTGCATGTTTTCGCTATGGGTGATAAAGGCGAAATCGGAAATGAAGTCAGACAGGCCCGCCCAAGCAAGGCGCTGCCGAGTCGCAACCTCCGGGAACAGCGGATTGGTGGCGATCGCGACAAGCAGATTCTGATTCAACAAGTGTTCCACCAGATCCGCTGCTCTCGCAATGGGTGAGGTACGCGCTCTCAGAGAGTTGTAATTGCCTTCATAGAAGGCTGTGAGGGCTACCGAAATCTCCTTCTTTGACAGTGACATCTCCCTGGCGAGCCCGTCCAGCGTCACCTCGGCGTTGGTGAGATATGGTTCGGGCGTCGAGTTGAGACATGCCAAGGCTTTGCGGAGGGCGTCAGAAGCGTTATTGACGCCATAGCAGTCTGCGAAATGCCGGTCCCATTGCTGACGAAACGCAAGAACCCATTGGCAATCCGGATTGTGGAGCAAGGTGTTATCCAGGTCAAGCAAGACCGCTTTAATCATCGCTGCCTTCCAATGCTTGACGGAAGATGTCCAAGCCAGGATGGTCGTCCGGGCAGCCGACGTAGGGATCTACTTTTTCACCATTCTTGAGGCAAATCGCCTCGACCTCGACGCGCCGGATCAACCCCAGAAATCCGGCCCTAATGGTAAGTATCAACTGTGTATCTTGGCTGGCGTTTGCCAAGACAATATCGGGGACAGGGCACTTGGCGCAATCCTTGGGATGCCAGCGTTCAGAGTTGGAATTAGTCTTGGCAAGACGGCATTCTTCAATATCGCGCGTATGCCGATTAAAGTCGGAGTAGTAATGTGGGCACTCGCGTCCAGCAGGTGTTTTCATCGTGCCTGTCTATTCTTGGTCAATCCAATTTGACGCTACTAAAGACAACTTCTCTAACGGTCCGAATTGTACTGTGCAATCAGGTAGAGATTCAAGAAAGCTGGCGCCGTATGTCTTGCTGATGATTCGGCTGTCAAATATTGCAACCACACCGCGATCGCGGCTGCGACGGATCAAACGCCCGAAACCCTGGCGGAAACGCAGAATCGCATCGGGAACAGCGTATTGCTGAAATGAATTGGCATAGGTTTCGCTACGAGCGGAGAAAACGGGGTCGGACGGAACAGCAAAAGGCAGTTTGGCGATTACGACTGCGCTGAGATCATCGCCAGGAATATCGACGCCTTCCCAGAAGCTGCGCGTGCCCATTAGCACCGCCTTCTCAGCTTTCCTGAAACTCTCGAGCAAGACGTCCCTGCTAGTACCGAAGCTCTGATCGTAGACCATAATATCGCCAAGTGTCAGCCGCGGCGTAATCGCTTTCGAGACCTCGCGCAGCTGGGCGTAGCTGGTAAAGAGCACCATCACTCGCCCATTTAGCGCCGCCGCCAACTCTATAATGCCCCGCTCAACCATCCGCTGATAGCCACTGCGCTGGTTAGGCTCGGGAATGTCTTGGGGGATATAAATCAAGGTAGACTGCTTGTAATCAAACGGCGAGCCTAAAGCGATTTCTTTATAGTTGTCGGCATAGAGACGTTCTCTGATGTGGTCAAAGTTGCCTTGCGTGCGCAAGGTGGCGCTGGTAAGCACGATACTCTCCATGCGCTGGTTCAGGTATTCCTCCATCATCGGCCCAACATGCAAGGGTGAGATGTTTAGCTCAAGCCTTTCCGCGCGGTCACCAGCAGTCAACGCATACACGGCGCTTGCTTCCGGCGCCTGCGTAAAACGCTCAAGCTGTTCGTGCAAATCAGCTAGGAATCGCCAGTGTCCTTTGATTTCACTGCTGTAATCACCGAAATCCGGCAGCGCATACTGTTCATAGCGTGGCAAGGCGGCGCAGAGATGCTCCAAGGCGTCGGTCACGGCCAGAAGAAAGGCGCCGAGCTTCTTCCAGGCAGTCAGCACGCCTACAAAGTTTCTGCTGTCCCGGTGCGAATTGAGAAGGCGCATAGCGTAGCGATTATTTGCTTTCTGACTAACCGCAAAGTCGTGCAAGGCTCTGAAATAATGGCGAATAAAGCCTTTCATATGGTCGACCGTATCGGCAATATTGCCGATGAAAGTCTCAAGTTTTCCGATTTCGTTTAGCGGAAAGTGCTTACGCGCGAGGCCAAGGAACTCACCCAAAATACCGCTTCTTGCATCCCCCAGGTCGCGAAGCCGTGTGAGGATTTGCGTCTGGTCAATGCGGCGGCTCAGTCCATTGGTTATCGCATCCTCGAGGTGATGCGCTTCATCGACGATGAGGTTTTGGTAATCCGGCAATGCGCGATTTTCAATCTTGGCATCGGCGATGAGAAGTGCGTGATTGGTAATCACAATATGCGCGGTTTCCGCTCGCTTGCGCGCGCGATAATATGGACAGGCGCCGTCCATTTCGCTAGCGCAGCGAAAGGTTGAGCAGCCTTCGTCTTGGGCGCTCAGACGCGACCAAACTGCCCATTCGCCAGCCCGCAGCGTGATCTCACCGCGGTCACCTGAATCACTGACTTGAAGCCAGACAAGGATTTTCGCCAGTGTACGCAGTTCATCGAGATTAGCGGGTTTCCGTCGGCGCAGTGTCTCGAGCCGGCGAGGACAGAGATAATTTCCGCGCCCCTTCATCAGCGCCGCTTGCAGCTCTTCGCCGACGACGCGCCGCACTTGCGGGATGTCTTTCTTTAGCAATTGTTCTTGCAAGTTGATCGTCTGTGTCGAGACAGTCACTCGCTGATCATTCTGGGTCGCCCAAAGCGCTGCCGGGATCAGATAGGCAAGCGATTTGCCAGTTCCCGTGCCCGCTTCGATCATGTGATGCTCGCCCAGATTCAGCGCCTCGGCCACTTCCTGCGCCATCCGCAACTGCTCATCACGGTTTTCATAATCGCCGAAGCCACTAGCCAGGTCCCCTTGATCGCCAAAGACTTCGTTTATCAGCGCTGGCTGAAGCTGTTCATGCCGCGCATTGGTGAGGTCTAATGGGCGAGCCACAAGCCGTTCTGAGGTAAACGGCACGATCGGACCTTGCGGCACGTCCGCATTCAATCCTTCCGAGAGCGCTGCCTGAAAGATAGCTTGCAGCTGCCAATTCTTGCCATCTCCGGCTCTGATGATCTCGGCCAAGACTCTCGATGGCAAGCGGCACAGCCGTTGCCAAAGATTCCAGTACAAATGCCCAGTCGCTACCGCGTCATCGAAGGCGCGATGCGCGCGCTTGAGTTCGACTCCTACTAGCATCGCCAAGCTGCCGAGGCTGTAACGCGGGGCAGAGGGCAGGACGATTGACGCCAACTCGAAGGTATCAATTGCGAGATTATGCTTCAGCAATTCATATCTCTGCATGAATGAACGGTCGAATTGGACATTATGCGCGATAACTGGCATCTCACCGAAAAAGCTGCCAAGCTGCGGCAGGATCTCGTTTATGCACGGCGCATCATCGACGTCTTCTTGATGGATGCCGGTCAAGTGAGTGATGTCAGTGGGTATAGGTATCGAGGGTTTGACAAACGATTGATACTGGTCTATGAGGACGCCATCGCGAAATCGCGCGATACCTATTTCAATTATTTCATCAGTTGTCGGGCTCAATCCTGTTGTTTCCAGGTCAAAGGCGAGTAAGTCGCCGTGCATAGTATTCTCCCGACTGGGCGGCGCAATTCACGCGAAGTATAGCACAGCCTGCGGTTGGCTCAGGACTGCGAAGATGAAGTTGTCGATTGTGAGATGGCCGCCTGCGGCGATGGATCACCCGGATCCTGCTTCACCAGAATCGTCGTCAGCGGATTCGGCCTCTGTTTCAGACTCTGCCATGTCGTCCGCTTGGGGATAACGAATATCCGCCTCAGCGAACCAATTAAGCAGATCGCGCCGGACAGTGGGTAATTCAAGTGTTGTGGCGCCAACGAAACCGTTCCGCTCGAATAACGACCAGCTGATTTCATCAGCTAGACTCCACAGGAATGTCTGCACGTTGGGCTTCGCCAATGAAGATTCGTTGATGAGCAAGCTGGCGCGGCGTGAAAGTGGATAGCTTCCGTTCTCGATGGAATCGCCAGATGGTTGCACACATCCGGAGCCGCCGTCAATAGCGACGAGCCGGATATTCGCCTGCTCATTGTCGATCACTCGTTGGTAGTCAGTCCAGCTCATATAGGTCAAGCCGCCGATGACGTTGCCAACCGCAGCCGCGCGATATAGAGCGTCGTAGTCCTTTTCCGTATCGCGCCGCACGGGCGGGATGATTGGCGATGCTGTTTGCAGGAGGATGTCAGTATACTGGTCAGTAAGGGACAATCCGAAGAGCGTCATCTGTATGTCGGGGAAGGCGTCATCGACATCGGACCAGCTTTGGACAGCCGCGGTTGATTCGGCGCGCCAGATCTCATTAACCTGTTCGGTGGTCAAACAGGCGCTGTAGTCATCAGCGGCATTGCCCACGAGGACCGTGGCTTGTGCGCCTAACGCCAGGGGCATTGTCACGACACCGCGTGCAGCGCATGATTCAAGCGACTCGGCAACGAGCGTCCCGTCTAAAACAGCGACATCAGCTTCTCCGCCACATAAGCTGCTGATGCCAGAGCGCATGTCAATGTGACTGAAATTGACGGAGAGTTGTTCATGCGCCTCAGCGAGCTGGTCGCCTACTCGGCTAAGCACCTGGTGGGCGTTAGCAGCGCCGACAATTTGTATTTCACCGCTAAGATTCGACGGTAATTCAAAATCGCCGCTAGCCCCTCCTGAACCGGGTCCCGCTTCCGCATCTGCTAGTATGATGGCGTTCAAGTCATAGGTCGTATTCGAAGGCGGTGTGGCTCCGGCTGCTTCTATGACCGTTGTACTCGTCTGATCGATGATGAACTGCATCAGCCCAGCTAATTTCTCGTTGGCATCCAGCCGAGCGCGGTTGACATAAACGTACAGCGAAAGCGCGAATTCGTATCGTTCGTTTTCAACCTCTTCAGCTGACGGTAGAGTGCATCCGCCGAAGTCGTCACTGGAAATCTCCAAGAGGCTGATGGACTCGTTGTTCTCTACTTGGTCTGACCAAGGGACTATGGCTAGAGCACCGTCCGTCTCGCTCACACGACTGACCGCCTCAGGAACGTCATCGTAAAGCACTGCGTCAAGACGTAAGCCGTCACCCGCGACTACCGAGTCGACTACGAAATACTCAATCTGTTGGTCGCCCCGAATGAGCAGCGTTAGTGGCAGATCCGCGTGCTCTTCGCTGGCGAACGACCAATCGGTCAGGGCGTTGGTAGCGCTAGGCTTAAGTACTTCTTGCACCTGGTCGCTTTGTAAGCATTGAAGGGGCGTGTCAGCGTGCGCAATGAAGGCGACAATATGATGACCAATGAGCAGCCCACTGAGATCGACCTCGTTGGAGTTGCAAATTGCTCGCTCCCCATCAGACATCTCACGGGTAGCTGTAGCAATGTCTATCTCGCCATTGCAAAACTCGTCAATGCCAGCCGCTGTCCCGATTGCCCTGATGTCAACAGATTCCGTGCCGCTAGCTTCTGCCAAACGCTCGATCAGGGAGTTGACAATCCCGGACCCGACAATGCTGATTGCTTCGGGTGCTTGCGCAAGTCCCCATCCGGAACTTGACATCAGCAGCAGGAGCGAGAATAAGCCCGCGCATAATCTGATCTTCGCCATATATTGAGATTTCCTCGCCTGAGTATGAGCTAACCAAACGATTGTACAATCAGGGGAACAATTGTAAAGCCATACTTTTCTGTTAAGATCGCCCACGAATAACGGCGCAAGCTGCCGGCCGACAGCAAAGGTATAGGGCTGCCCGCTCACTCAAAGGATGACCATGAGCTACACGCCGCAGAGCATCTTTGATTTGATCGGCGGTGAAAAACCCGTTGCAGCTATCGTCGATGCCTTTTACGAGTGCGTCGCGGAAGATCCGGTCTTGCGCCCGATGTATCCTGAAGACCTCGACACGCCAAGGCACCGCCTATATCTATTTCTGATTCAGTTCTTTGGCGGTCCAACCACCTACAAGGAAGAGCGGGGCCATCCACGCTTGCGAATGCGCCATTTCTCTTTTCCGATCGATCAGCAAGCACGCGACAATTGGCTAAGCCATATGTTCAAAGCCATTGATAAAGCTGGTATTGGCGAACCTGCTCGTTCAAGAATGCGGGAATATTTTGACCGATCTTCTACATTCCTCATCAATCGCGGCGATCCGATTGAGCTAAGCCAATAGGATACGCCATTCGCTAATCGCTTTGCAGGATGTATCGGTCAAACGCTTCTGCTGTCCAGGGGAGCGCCGGCTTGAAAAAGTGCTCGTGGATAGCCTCGGCGAAAACCCTGATCTCGTATTGGGCATCGGTCGCCATCCGCAGACGCAAAAAATGCATCAAGTTGTGTGCGTCGATTTTTGTCACCCAGGTGTAATAGACACTGAAACCGGGCAGGAACAAGCGCGCCATTTCCTTCGACACGCCTTTTTCCAAGGCCTCCGAATAAAGGCGGAATCCTTCATCGTAATGCTTGAGCAGCTGCCGCGTTAGCTCGTCGTTTTCGGACGGTGCGAGCATTCCCTCGCTAGCTTGTTTATTATCTTTACTTTGTTTACGCCAGACATCGGGCACGTAAAAGTCGCTTTCCTGGAAGGGCGTGTAACGACCGGATTGAGCATTCATATTCCAGGTACGATGGCGCACCCATTGCCACCAAGTCACCAGTGGCGCACGCACACGAAATTTGAATTCGACCATTTCAAAGGGCGATGTATGGCGGTGGCGCAGTAAATATAGGAGTAACTTTTTGTCGCGTTCCGGCCCCTTGCTCTCGCCCAGGAAGCTGACACGCGCTGCATTGACGATTGCTAGGTCGCCTTCTATCTTGGAATCGGGGTGGGGCATAAGATCGACCAGCTCAATCCAGCCCTTGTCGAGCACGTCTACGCGCTTGCCGATCAATTGGTCAGCCATGTAGATCTCCGGTGTAGACTGTTTAACCTGTTCGTACTTTCGGAATACTTGAGGTCGCCGGTACACGCAAACTGCTGAATCGCTGCCACTTAGCAGCTGCGCTTGATAGCGATAGGCTGCAGTCTGTATGCCGACCGCGGCGCGCTATGCGCCCAGGCTCTGCAGGGCTATGCGCACACGGTCCTCCAAAGTTTCCGGCGCACTTCGCGGTAAGGCTTGAATGGCGGCTTGCGCCTCCACTACGCTGTAGCCGAGTGAAGTCAAGGCATCCATTACCGCCGCAGTGGAATCATCTTCAGCAGCCGTCGGCAAACTGTCCAATCCGGCGGGAAACTTGTCCTGCAACTCGAGCACGACTTTCTGCGCCGTCTTCTTGCCGATGCCCGGCACCCGGCTAATGATTTCCGGGCGCTCATTTAACACCGCGCTGCGAATGTTGTCGACACTAAGCGTACTCAATATGCTCACGGCTAACTTCGGGCCTATCCCGCTGATCTTCAGCACTGCATCGAAAAGCTCGCGTTCGCCTGCCGTGGCGAAACCGTAAAGTGTGAGGGAATCCTCACGCACGACCAAGCGCGTGTACAAGAATACTCGATCGGTATGCAACTTTTCAATTGTGCTGAATGGCACGAAAACTTCAATGCCAACTCCACCTATCGCCACCACGACGTGGTCGGTTGCTTTGGACGAAAGATGTCCCTCTAAAGTGGTAATCATTGGCGATTGCGTCCGTCAGATCAGGCCGACGCTGTGCAGGCGATAGCTGTGCAAATCCGTGATGGCGACCGCCAGCGCATCGGCAGCGTCATCCGGGCGAGGCGTGGTGTCCAAACCCAGCAGCAGGCGCACCATTTCTTTCATCTGCGCTTTATCAGCGCCGCCGTAGCCCGATACCGCTTGCTTTACCGCATTTGGCTTGTATTCGGCGATGGTCAGATTCGCCATGGTCAATGTCAACAAGACTACGCCTCTCGCCTGCGCCACGGTGATAGCAGTGGTGACGTTGCGGGCAAAAAACAGCTCTTCGACGCCAGCACGGTCCGGGCGATACGTTTCAATCAAAGCACGAAGTTCCTCATGTATATGTTGCAAGCGCTGCGGCATCGGCGTATGCGGCATGGTTCGAATAACGCCAAAGCCTAGCATTTCGAGTGAACCATCGTCATGTTCACGGACGAAACCGTAGCCAAGCGATGCCGTGCCCGGGTCGATGCCAAGCGAGATCATTCTACGCCTCGAATGCAGCAAGAATGTCGTCCGTGAGGCTGAGGTTGCAGGCGACGGCTTGTACGTCGTCGGATTCCTCCAATTGCTCAATCAGGCGCATATTCTGCAGTGCTTTTCCCCTGGGGACATCCATTTCGTTCTGTGGAAACCAACGTAATTCACAATCTTCAAATTCATAGCCGGCTTTCGCTAGCGCTTGTTCAACCACGGCGAATTCATCTCGTGGCGTATAAACCGTAATGATCCCCTCTTCATCAACGACATCGTCCGCGCCCGCTTCCGCCGCTGACATGAACAGATCATCAAAATCACTCTCGCCCTTGATCGTAATATAGCCTTTCTGATCGAATTGCCACATCACGGCGCCATTGGTCGCCAGACTGCCATCATGCTTGTTAAAGGCGTGCTTGACTTCAGCTAAGGCACGATTCTTATTATCTGTCAGGATTTCTACAATGTAGGCGACGCCCTCGGGACCATACCCTTCGTAAAGTATCTCGACAACTTCGCCACCGGCGATTTCACCTGTTCCCTTTTTGACAGCGCGTTCAATGTTTTCCTTTGGCATGTTGGCGGCGCGCGCCTTTGTGATCGCCAACTTGAGCTTGGGATTGGCGCTCTCGTCGCCTCCGCTTTCACGTGCGGCGACCATGATGTCACGCCCCAATCGCGTGAAAATCTTTGCGCGCTTGGCGTCTTCGGCGCCCTTTTTTCGCTTGATGGTCGACCACTTACTGTGACCGGACATAACTGCGTCCCTTTCGTAGCATTTACGGCGGCTAAGATTATGCAGATTATACCGCATTCTCATGTCTACAATACAGGTCACAATGCTATAGGAGTGGTAAACATCAAGTGTTTAAGAAATCCATAGGGAAAGCCTCATACTGCGGATACCGCTGTTTATACAGTTGCCGACCATTCCAGGCATAAGCGAAGAGCTTAATAGTTCGCCGAAGCGCATCAGCAGAACGGGAAAAACAACGCGAGCGCCGCACCAGACGAGCCAAATAATGCCGAAGTTCCGCATTCATGCCTTCTACTCGATAGGTCTCGCTTTTGTTGGGCATAGGTATATGGCTTCCAGGATAATAGACCACTCCTCTATACGAAGCCAGCAAGTCGCTGTAGTACCAGCGCGCACCTGGACTTTGATCGATTAGCTTTTGCAAGGTCGCTTCGTCCCGCTTTTGGCTGACCAGAAAGCCGAGAAGGCAACTGCTAGCTCGCTCAACGAGAGTGATTATGTACCATCGTTTTTTTATGACCGACAAAAGTGTGTAATTCGTCCATCTCAACGATATGCAAAGGACTTTCAGCAGGGACAGGAGCCGGTAGCAACTGATCGGCATGCGCCTTAACCCAATTCATCACACTCACATGAGATACCTTCAAAATACGAGCAATCCGGCGAAAGTTGTTGCCTTCCAGGTAAAGCCGAATCGCCAACATACGAATCGATAGGGGATAACCTTTTTGATTGGGCTTGGGAGTGTATGCCCGATTGCAAAGCTTGCATTTGTAGCGTTGGCTTCCTGATTTATTGAAGCC
This sequence comes from Phototrophicaceae bacterium, assembly GCA_965223515.1. Classification (GTDB taxonomy): domain Bacteria; phylum Chloroflexota; class Anaerolineae; order Aggregatilineales; family Phototrophicaceae; genus UBA6055. The sequence goes on along the minus strand of CBDCWK010000002.1, from coordinate 943,626 downwards.
TAACTTGATTTGTTGTGCTGTGTCTTGACAATGTGGACAATTCATCATGCAATTATTGTACTATAAACATTCAGCATTTACCACTCCCATGCTATAATGAAGTTGCGTATTCTGCATTAAGCGTTTGGACAAAGTTGCGGTCTTATGGATGTAATGCAGCAGGCTGAGGAAATTATTGAGGCGGCTAGCGACGAATCGCTATTCCGCTACCAAGGTCCGCTAGCGCCAGAGCGAATTGCTTGGGTGGTCATGCTGGGCGCGTTTGTCCTCTTTTGCAGCGTTACGCTCACTACGATTTTCGGTGTAGATCACTATTTATTCCGGTCGACCGTCGCCATGCCGGCCATACTGCAAGTGGCCAAAGGCACTGTCGGTATTACTGGACCCGATCTCATCGTAGCGGCCGAGCGCGAACGTAAAGATCTGACCAATACGGTCACCACGGTTAGCACCGACTCGCTATCGCAGGCCACTATTCAGTTTAAGGTCTTGACTGACGCTGATGCGGAATCGGCTCCGCTGCTGGCAGCAGTCACGCTCCAAGGGGATACCCTGGTCACGTTCAATTACGCCAATCGACCACGCTTCGATTGGAGCCAGAATCCGCAACGTATACAATTCTCTCGATTGACTGGCGAATTAGATATCCTTGTGACCGGGATACGTACTCGTCCCTTGCTTATGGACATTTACACCGACGATCTAAACACGGACAAGGGTGTACATGTAGAAATAGTCAGCAATGGCCGGTATCGCCTTATCGTCTCGGAAGATGAAGCTCGTCTGCTAAACCTTGCCGGCGAGGCCTACGCCTACTTCCAAGATGATGACAGCAGTCGAGAAGTGGTTAGGAGCGGGCAAGAGCTGGTTGCTAGAATCGGCGCGCGAAGCATAACGAACTTCCCCGCCACTAACAATGCCTTGATGAATGGTGTTTTCAGTCTGTTGCGAGGAAGCGAGATAATCAGCGCACTCAATGATTGGCACTGCAGTGTGGAGCAGAGGCAAGCGCCACCGGGCAACTATTCGCTGGTGCAATTCGACGGGCGTGTCGCTTTGCGCTTGCGGCGCGTCAACAATGCGCAATCTAATGGCGAGGTACGCTGTACACAGGCGTTTGAGGGCGCGGGATTGGATGTCAGTGAATACGATTCGTTACGCGTCTTGACCACGTTCAGACCCAATTATCAGTCGTTGAGCGTCTGCGGTAAGGCTGCCAGTGAATGTCCTCTGATGCTCCAGATTGAATACGTTTACGTTGATGAGTCCGGAAGAGACAATAATGCTCTGTGGTATCGTGGATTCTACTATGCTGACGATGTTTCTGGCGATGCCAGAAAGCGCTGTGATAGTTGCATTCAGGATCACATTGATATCAACCAAGCCGTTTGGTTCACCTTTGATTCGGATAATCTCTTCAACTTGATAGCGGAGGACGATCGTCCGGCTCGTATCAAGTCAGTGTCCTTTTACGCTTCCGGTCATCAATTTGATACACTGGTCAGCGACATGACATTGCTGCTCGATGATTCTTCAACTGGCTGACATTAGGACGGATCTTGTCCGGCCGATACCCGCAGGAGTCTAACGCATGCCCGAGAGCCTGAACGACTTCTTGTTGGTCGCTACGATATTTGCGGCCGTTGTTGTCGCGGCTTTCTGGATGGCGATAGTCATTTGGGCATATCGCGACATGCGCTCCCGCTCGCGAGATCCGCTTGCGCAACTGCTGGTTGGCGTTCTGGTGTTCCTGCTAAATATTCCGGGGCTTTTCATTTATATCCTATTACGTCCTCGTGAGACTATCTCGGCAGCCTACGAGCGCTCGCTCGAAGAGGAAGCGCTCTTGCAAGAAATAGAGGAGCGACCGAGCTGCCCAGGCTGCGGACAGCGTGTTCAGCACGATTGGCAGGCATGCCCGCACTGCCATCATCGGCTGAAAAAAGCTTGCGTGAACTGTGATTATTTGCTTGAGTTGCCTTGGAATATTTGCCCGCACTGTACGACGAGTCAGGTAAACTACACATCTGATGGCACGATCGCCACTAGTTCACGACACGTCCAGCCATCAGAGCCTGCGCCGATTGACGCCAAGTGGGTCGCGTCTCAGCAAGTCGAATAGCGCAGCGCCTAAATAATTCGTAAGAAAGTTTTTGAGGAACGGTCCGCTTCCGGCTAAATCTCGCCTTCTTCGCCGACGGTATGAATCTTGATTAAATTCGTTTGTCCGTCTATGCCAAAGGGTACGCCTGCGATGATAACCAGACGGTCTCCACGTTGTACCAGCCCCTTGTCATGCGCCGCGCGAATAATAATGCTGATCATTTCGTCGATTGTGCTAAATTCATCAACCTGGAGCGGGACGACTCCCCATACGAGAGCCATTCGCCGCTGTGTGGTGGAGTTTGGCGTCATGCACAAGATGGGAGTGCTGGGCCGCTCTTTGGCGACACGCCGTGTGGTATAGCCTGACATACTAGTGGTAACAATCGCTGTCGGTTTGATGACTTGCGAAATATCCGAGGTGGCTTTGCTGATCGCCATAGAGATGTCTTCTCGTACATCACGTCCGGCCGCAACAACTTGGTCATTGGCGGCGCCGGGCGCACCGAATTCTTGGAGATCACGCTCCGCAATGGATGCGATTTCGCTCATGACCTCGACTGAACGAACCGGGTAGCTACCGCTGGCGCTTTCGGCGCTGAGCATGATAGCGTCGGTACCATCCAGGATCGCATTGTAAACATCGCTGGCTTCGGCACGCGTTGGACGCGGATTCTCCGTCATTGACTCCAGCATCTGCGTGGCGGTAATGACGGGTATGGCTGCGGCATTGCAAAGCTTGATAATGCGCTTCTGATGATACGGTACTTCTTCAGCGGGCGTCTCGATGCCAAGATCACCTCGCGCGACCATGATGCCGTCACAGATGTCGATGATCTCTTCGATTTTCTCCAATGCCTCGCCCATCTCTATTTTGGCGATAATCGCGGCGTCCTTGCCCAACTGCTTCATCAGAGACTTTAGCTCTCGTATATCATCGGCAGAACGAACAAAGGACATCGCGATGTAATCACACTCTTTCGATAGAGCAAACTCGATATCTTCCCGATCCTTATCTGTAATGGCCGAAAGCGTCAGGCGGGCATTAGGCGCGGATACACCCTTGCGAGATTTCAATGCACCGCCGACGACGACGTCACAGACGAGATTTCGACCATCGGCGTCGGTCACACTAAACTGCAAATTGCCGTCATCCAGCAACAGCGTCGTGCCTGCCTGGATGTCCTGTACAAACTCTGGGTGTGGGAGCGACACCAGCCCATTCGAGCCAACCACTTCGTCAGATGTAAGGGTTATCGTATCGCCTATCCTTAGCATGATCGGCTCGGGCTGCAGTTTCCCCAGACGGATTTTCGGACCTTGAATGTCACAAAGGACAGCGACGACGGTGCCTTCTTCGGCAGCGATTTGGCGGATGTGATTAATGGTTTCGCCATGCGTCTGATGATCGCCGTGCGAGAAGTTTATGCGGGCGACATTCATGCCCGCGCGTATCATCTCACGCAGCGTTTCAGGATCACGGGAGGCAGGTCCAATAGTGGCTACGATCTTGGTGTGTTTGCTGTACAAGCTCAGTCGCACGCTCGTCCCCTCTTCGATCATTTGAGCCCGAATGCCTTTGCCTATTTTACATCGGCATCCAGGTTGGTAAACGCTGCCCTGCCTGCATAGCTGGCAGCGTTGCCGAGACGCTCTTCAATCCGCAGCAACTGATTATATTTGGCGATGCGGTCAGTACGGGCGGGCGCGCCGGTCTTGATCTGTCCACTGTTCATCGCAACAGCGATATCGGCGATGGTATTATCCTCGGTTTCACCGCTGCGGTGGCTGGTTACGACGGTCATATTATGACGCTGCGCCATCTGGCCGGCCGCGAAGGCTTCCGTTAACGTGCCAATCTGGTTAACTTTGAAGAGCAGGGCGTTCGCTGCTTTGTCAGTGATTGCGCGCTTGACCTTGTCCACATTCGTAACCAGCAAGTCGTCTCCAACCACTTGTACGCGGTCGCCGATCTTGGCCATCAGCCGCGACCAATTCTCCCAGTCATTTTCGTCCAGCCCATCTTCAATGGAAATGATGGGATAGCGGTCGCACCAATCACTCCAGAATTCGACCATTTCTTCGCCGCTCAATTGCCGGCCTTCGATTTCGAGCATATATTTGCCGTCCTCGTAGATTTCCGATGCTGCTGGATCGAGAGCGATGAAGACATCTTCTCCCGCGCGATAGCCGGCTCTTTCAATCGCTTGCATGATGACATCGAGAGCAGCTTGATTGCTGCCAAGGCTGGGTGCGAAGCCGCCTTCATCACCAACAGTCGTCTGATATCCCTTTTCCTGCAAGACAGTCTTCAACTGGTGATAAATCTCCGTGCCCCAGCGCAATGCCTCGCGGAAGGTGGGCGCGCCGACGGGCATCACCATAAACTCCTGAAAATCAGTACTGCCTAGGGCGTGCTTGCCACCATTCATGATATTCATCATCGGCGTAGGCAATACATGGGCATGTATGCCGCCGAGATAAGTATAGAGCGGCAAGCGCAGACTGCTGGCAGAGGCATGTGCCAGCGCCATCGATACTCCGAGGATCGCATTTGCGCCCAACTTGCGCTTGGTCGGCGTGCCATCCATATCCAACATTAACTCATCTAGCGCTTTCTGGTCGAAGGGTATTAGCCCCAGCATCTCCGGAGCGATAACATTATTCACTGCCGCAATCGCCTTCAGGACTCCTTTGCCGAGGTACCGCGACTTATCTCCGTCTCGCATTTCCAGCGCCTCGTGTTCACCGGTTGATGCGCCACTAGGCACGATCGCGCGCCCCATTGAGTCATCTGAAAGCTGGACTTCGACTTCGACGGTTGGGTTGCCGCGTGAATCTAATACTTCACGCGCATGAATCTTGCTGATCGCTGACATTAACAGAGCCTCCAAGCGTGGCGGGTTGACGTCCAAGCAGTTGAGATTCTCGAGCATATACGAGATGACATGATAGTATACCATTTGCCGCAAATACACCTGCAATCATAGGGCTTCGAGGCGACGATGGGAGGCTTGCCGGCTTGCGCATTGATAGCAATCGAATAGATAGTTTACAATAGCTTGAATCTGAAAATTTTGCGAAACGCATCGACTATGAGGCCAAGGCGCGAGGTTTACCTCGATTACAGCGCATCAACGCCAGTGGATCCACGAGTATTAGAAGCGATGATGCCATACTTCAGCGAGGTATATGGTAATCCATCGTCGGCGCATCGCTATGGGCGGGCGGCGGAGCGCGCCGTTGAAACCGCACGGGAGACAGTCGCAACGATATTGAATTGCGGGCCGGCGGAAATCATCTTCACGAGTGGCGGTTCTGAAAGCGATAATCTAGCGATACGCGGCGCCGCCTGGCGGGCGCGTCAAAATGGTGCACCGGCGCGCCTGATCACATCGCCGGTGGAGCACAGCGCGGTGACTAACACCGTTCATCAATTGAGCGGCATGATGGGTTTCGATATGGTTGATGTGTCGGTCGACAAGTTCGGCGTCGTCGACCAAGGCGAATTCAGAAGTGCGTGCGGGCAAGGCGGCGCCATCGCGAGCGTCATCTACGCCAATAATGAATTGGGTAGCATCAATGACCTTCCTGTATTGTCTCGACTCGCCAAGTCTCATGGCGTCCTGTTTCATACGGACGCAGTGCAAGCGGGCGGCCAATTGACACTTGATGTAGAGCGGCTCGGCATCGACATGCTCAGTCTCTCGGCGCACAAATTCTACGGACCGAAAGGCGTCGGAATCTTATACGTCAAACAGGGCGTCGAATTGGCTGTGGCGCAAACCGGGGGCAGCCACGAACATGGACGGCGTGCGGGAACCCACAACACACCGTTCATCGTCGGCTTGGCGAAGGCTCTTGAGCTGGCGCACCACGAGAATGAAGCGCGCGTTGCCAGCCTGCGTTTGATGCGCGACCGGTTGATTCGCGGCATCCTGCAGCGTATTCGTTTCGCCGAGCTAAGCGGGCACCCTGAGAATCGGCTACCGTCCCATGCAAGCTTCATATTCGACGGCATCGACGCCAACGCGCTGCTAATGCACCTAGATATGAATGGCGTCGCTGCCAGCAGCGGGTCAGCTTGCAAAACCGGGAATCCGGAACCGTCTGATATCCTGCTGGCGGTTGGCTACTCGCCCGAACAAGCGATGAGCGGGTTACGGTTCTCCGTAGGCACTCACACTAGCGAGGCCGATATCGAGTACGTTGTAGACGTGCTGGTTGATGCAATCGGCAAGCTGCGCCGGCTAGGTCGGGAGCGGGTGACATGAGCAAGTCAAATACCCGTGTCGTTGTGGCCATGAGCGGCGGCGTCGACAGCTCTGTCGCCGCGGCGCTCTTGGTCGAAGCCGGATACGATGTCGTCGGTATGATGATGCGCCTTTGGTCGGACGAGGCAATGGGCGGCGCAGAACATAATCGCTGCTGTACGCCGGAGCAGATGAGTGACGCCCGCCGCATTGCAGACAAGCTGGGCATTCCTTTCTACGTGTTGGATACTAAAGATGTTTTCCGCGAAACTGTGGTGCAGTACTTTATCGACCAGCATCGTGATGGCTACACGCCCAATCCATGCCTTGAATGCAATCGCCATATCCGCTTCGATTGGCTGCTGCGCAACGCCCTGGCGCTGGATGCCGACTATCTGGCAACCGGACATTACGCCCGTATCACGCCTGATTCGGCCGGCGGCTGGCTCTTGCGTCGCGGGCTAGACGCGGATAAGGATCAAAGTTACGTCCTGAGTGTTATGGGCCAGGCACAGCTTGCGCACACAATGTTTCCCGTAGGCGAGTATCCCAAGTCTGAGGTTCGCAAGCTGGCTGCCGATTTGGATCTGAATATTGCAGGCAACAAAGACAGTCAGGATCTATGCTTTCTGGGAAAAAGCGACTATCGCGACTTTCTTCAACTGCACGCTCCGGATGTGCTGGCGCCTGGTCAAATTGTTTCAAGCGACGGCGAGCGGCTGGGCGAGCATGAAGGATTGGCGAATTACACGATCGGGCAGCGTAAAGGCTTGGGCATATCCTTTAACGAGCCGCTCTATGTGCTGGCGAAGAATCCCTTCAGAAACTTGCTCGTAGTCGGGACTCGCGATGAACTAGGCCGCGACCAGCTGCGTGCGGAAAGCGTTAACTGGGTGAGCGGCACGCCGCCAGCGAGGCAGTTTCGCGCGCATGTGAAGATTCGCTACCGCGCAACGGCAAGTTCCGCCTCTATCGAAGTCGGGGACGACGGAAGCATGAGTGTGAAGTTCGACGAGCCGCAGCGCGATATCACGCCTGGTCAAGCCGCGGTAGTTTACAAAGGCGATATATGCTTGGGCGGCGGCGTCATCGCCAAGTTCGAGGAAACGGAAAGCGCCGACGACCGGGTTTACGCAGCCGCAGATTAAGCGCCATGGCTACGTACTAAAGTCAACACCATGGGTTCTACAGCCAAAGAACGATCTTGCTGGACACGATCAGCACGATGTACACTGCCGCCAGGATATACGGTCCGTATGGAAATGCGGTAAAGAGCTCGTAGCGGCGACTTAAGATCATCTGAAATATACATGCCAGCGCGCCGAATCCACCTAGAAAGATCGCCAATATCATAACCGCAAGTACATGTGGAAAGCCGACGATCAGTCCAGCGAGGATCATTAGGTAGACATCGCCTTTCCCAAAGGCTGTTGGCATCTTACGCCGTCTGCCGAAGAATCTTCCAACTAATCGTCCTCCCCAAAACACCAGCGAAAATGTCAATCCTCCAACGGTCCCGCCGACTAGGCTAGACGGCAGATTCGGGGCTGGCTGCGGGAATGCCGCTGCATTGATCAAGGCCAGCGCCGAAGCGAGAATGACCGGCATTATCAATATATGTTTGTGCTCCAGGTCCACGACCGAAAGCAGCACGAAAACAACTACATAAGCCTGCCAGATTATCAGTTGTCCTGTTGCCAAATGCGGGTCATCGCGTTTGACCAGGTGCGTAATCACCAGCAGCGTTGCTAGAGCAAGCTCCGTCAATGGGTAGCGCCAGGTCAGTTTACGGTCGTTGTCGGTCGCATTAGACTTGGGCGAATGCCGCAGATTGAACAGAAATGCGCCGATGGCCAGCCAGGCGAGCAAGGGTCGAGGCGCGCCATCGGGATAGCGCGGCCGCTTCGGTAGTCTTCCGGCGGGAAGATCGTCTGCCAACACGTTGACTAGAGCACCGAGCAAGATTGCGACCGCGAATACGAGGATGATATCCACGCTATGAAACCTAGCAGCTTCTAGGGAAAGGGAGTCAGCTCAGGAGCGGGTGGCAGCAGTGTAAATGAAATAGCAAGTAGAATCAGCAGGCTGGCAATTCCGGCGACTAGGATGGCTACCTGCTGACGAGTGGAATGGCGATTGTCAGGTTCGATATCGGTCTCCAAGTCAAAAACCAGCTCCAGCGGCAATACCGATGTGCCTTCCACACGCCAGAGTTTCAGCTTCGGCTTGACACTCTCCAGCGATACGATCAAGTGCAGGAGCCTCTGATCGACTGCCGCCTTAATGTCTGCTTGCGACGGGATCGGCGCAGAACGCGGATGCGAATGGTATACGCCGATCCAGTCAAGCCCGGCAGCGTCGATGGTCTTCAGAGCGTTTAACTCTTCAGTTGGCGCCAGGGAAAAATGCGTTGCCGGAGATTTTGCAGCATTCTTCAGGGGGATAGCGCGGCTAATGTCACCAACCGCGCCTGCCAGCAAGCCGCAAGCTTCATTCGGCGATTCCGAAGCGGCGTGATCTGCAATCTGACGGGCGACCGCATATGCAATCTTTATAGCCATGCTTAACTTTCTATCGGCGGAATCCGAAAGTTGATTTGGGCGGCATCCTGCGGCGGATTACGGGACTCGTAGTATAACTCCGCCGCCAACGTATAATCTCCGGTAGGGTCATCAACGCCCCTAATGTGCATGGTGTACTCATTGTCGAAATGCATGGTAGCGATAACGTCCAGGTCGCTGACTGCCAGGCCGTCTGATCGGTGGGCAGTAATCACGAGATTGGGACGCTCCTGAAATGGTGTCAGCTTCACGTTCACTTTGATCCGAAAACGGTCCTTGTAAGGCGTGGCGCCGAACGCTTCAATCTTGACTCGGTGTTTTGGCTGCGGCACCAGATTGGCATCGTTGAAGAGATTGATTTCCACAGATTGGATTCCTTACGCACTCTAGGTTTGCAGCGCCCACAGCGCACGCATCCCCGCCTCAAAATACTCAGCAGGCACAAAAATGTGGTCACGAGAATACGCGGCAAAGGTAAGAATCGGGATTCCGGCGTCGGCCAAAACGGCACTTATTCGTGCGATGAAACCAACGAGTGTCGGCTCAAGCGGAGCTTCAAATGTAATCAGTCGATAGACCTGTCCGCTGACCTCGGCCTGGCGCAGGCGTTTGGCGAATTCTTGCTGAACATCGGATTGTAGAAGCAGCGACACCTCGTCCTTGTCAACGACCAGAGCGCTGAACGGATTTCCGGCTTCTGCGATAATGCCGGCGGCAAGCGTTATCCCATTCGCAGGAAAGCGCAGGATGTGGTATTCCTGCCCATCGCTATATAGCTTTGTGCGAGAAAGTACTTCCTCGACCGATTGGGTCATTTGATCCTACTCGGCAAACTGAAATGTTGACTCGGCATAATAGCGAACACTCCGCGCGGCATACTGCTGTCGCAACCATGCTTGCAGCTGCTCGTTCTTGATTTCGAGCGGCATCTCCTCCCTTAGCCCTTCCATCGGATAATTGACATTGAGAGCGCGACCGTGAATGATATGCCGGCTGACACCGGGCGGAAGGTAAGCGCGCTCCATCGCCGCTTCGATTATATCCCTTGGTTGGTAAACCGGGAACATTACCAGGGCGAAACCGCTTGGGAATAGCGACCAGATTTGCCCGGGATCGGTCAAGGGCGTCCGATACAAGGTCGCGGCGTCGTGATAAGTATTCACCACTTGGCGCAGTGTGGCGTTCCGCTCTGCCAGGCATTCTGTGTCGGCGTGAATAGACAAAACTGGACCATCGTGCAGCAAGAGTTGAGCCACCCCGCTGGCGTCCCAACCATCGCGAATTACGATCTGATCTATTTCCCCCAGCTCATGAAGCAGCTGCTTAGAATCCCAGTCCGCGATGATATGCTGCCAAACACCCAGCTCGACAAAATCACTCTCGTAATCAGCCACCTGCACCAAAATATGCTCGAAGCCAAGCAGTCCCATGGAAACGTGACGATTCGAGCCGTCCATTAGCACATATCTGCCGTCAGTCAGCTCGGCTACCAGTGGCGGATTCGTGAAGTAGTCGGCTTGCTTGAGTCGCTGCATCAAGGGTTTCGATCGCTGCGTATCGCTCCTTTCATGTGGAAGAACGTCACTGACACATACGATGCGCAGATTGGGCGAAGGAACGCTTATTGGATTCGAAAACATTGACTTCCCAAGTAGAATGATGCTTTGATCGCGAATAGCGTATCATGAAGTCGGGCGCGGGGCAATTGTTCCGAGACCCTTGATTATCTGAGGAGCAGGCACATGGGCGCAGAGGAGCAGGGTGCGGATGCAACGCGTGATCGCTGGTTGACGATGCCGCGAACCTTGTCGTTTGTTTTGAACGGCGACGATGTGTTGATGATGAAACGCGCCGCCCACAAGCGGGTATTCCCGAATCAGTACAATGGGCTGGGTGGCCATATCGAGCGTGATGAAGACCCGGTGAGCGGTGCAATCCGCGAGATCGCCGAAGAATCCGGCCTGCAGGTGCATTCGCTACGCTTGCGCAGCATTCACAATATCGACGCAAAGGCACGAACTGGAATACTCCTTTTTGTATATACTGCGATAAGCGAGAGTCGCGACGTCCTGCGTGACAGCCCCGAGGGAACGCTGGAATGGGTGCCGAAGGGGCGGATAAGCGAACTCGACCTTGTTGAAGATTTGCCACAGCTCTTGCCGCGGATCCTCGAGATGGAGGACGATCAGCCGCCGATGAACCTGCATGTAAGCTATGACGCGGCCAACCGCATTGTGCTGCGATATCGGGATGAGGCATAAGACGGTGCAACGATTCGCTTGTAGCGTGGGCGAGCTGACACCGGTGCCCATTCGTCTGCCGATGCGTCTTTATATGCTCGCCGGCAAAGTCTCTTCCGGTGAAGCGCTGAATTGCGATTGCGCTGCCGGACACGCCGGTACAGACACCGCCGCCGCCTTGAAATCGACGATGAACTGCTGGAAGGCTGAAGGCTTAAATGTTGAAACTGGCCGGGTCGATTACGAGCGGCTGGCGAGCAGCAGAGTGATTGAGGAGTTCCGCCCACTTGCCGCCACCTTGCGAGAATTCGATCCAGCGCGACTTGGCACACAAGACGAGCGTAAAGCCTTCTGGATCAATATCTACAAGGTTCTGCTGATTCATGGCCTGGTCACCTACCGCGCCCGGACAACTCTTTGGGATATCCGGGGAGCCTTTGAGCGCATCGCCTATGTAATCGGCGGTTACCGTTACAGTCTGGATGATATCGAGCACGGCATTCTCCGCGGCAATAGGGCGCATTTCGTGATTCCCGGGAGCCGATTTGCGCATAGCGATCCGCGCCGACAATACGTTATGCGTCAGGTTGATCCGCGTATCCACTTTGCGCTGGTTTGCGGTGCAAGTTCCTGCCCGCCTATCGGCATATATCAATCGGAAGTGCTCGATGATCAGCTTGATTTGGCGGCGCGCAACTTTCTCAACAACGGCGGTATCGAGTTAAGCCGAAGTGAAAACACTGTGGCGCTGTCTCGCATATTTCAGTGGTACGGCGTGGACTTTGGCGGAAAATGGATGGGGACTGGTAAGCGCAGTCCGGTTCTGCGTTACATTGCGAGATTTCTTGACGACGGCGATCGTGATTTTGTATCGACCCATGCCGACGCGCTGCGTGTCCGCTATCAGCATTACGATTGGGCACTCAATGTCTGAGCAGCCGCCTAACCAACACAATCAAACTGCGTCCATGGGCCCGATCGCGCTGCAAAAACGTCGCGTCATACGGCGTATTGGATGTGCGTTGTTGCTTGCTATTTGGTTCGTAATCATGCTGATGCCATGTGGCTTGTTTTATCTAGCTGCAAATGGCGAGATCCGCTTGGAGCACCAAAGTATCCCACAGCCTCATGCGCATCCGCGTCTGCTGGTCTCTCTAATCAGTGAGAAAGAAGATCGCGGTCTGCGGATCGAAAGCTCGTCGCCAAGTCGTATTCTGGGCGATACTTCGATTTGTGTAGAGACGGCTGTGGCCTTTATCTTGTGGGAGTCCAGCGGAGGCAATCAGGATGTTCGCTATTGCGATTGCTATCAGCGGAACGATGCCGAAGCGGCTTGGACGCTGCAGTCGACTCACAGCGAATCTTGTACGTAAACCTAGCAGGGCGAATTGACTCGGTAACGGAGCGCTAGGATGGATTGGATTCAGAATATCGACCCAGCTCACTTGCCCTATATCGCAGTAGGCTGCGCCCTGCTTTGCGTCGTTGTTGTCGTAATCGGCTTCTTGCTGCAGGCTGTCAGCAGTATTTTTGATGTCGTATTCGGCCTAATTGAGCTCGTTATCGATATGCTGCAGGGCGGTCCTGTCGCCTGGCTTGGCTGCTGCTTTCTGTTGCTTGCTCTGGTGGCTTGTGCCGGCACGGTATTCCTGCTATTGAATGCCCCAGCAACTTGCGCCGTGCATCCCACCAATTTCTGCCGTTGGTTCGGATTCTTGCCATAGCCCTCAATTTCATTCTTATGGAATCAGCAATGAAATTTACTTTGCCTTGCTAAGTAAATTCTTGTAGAATAGCCTTAATATCGTTCGCAGGAGTTTCTTCATGGCAACCACGGCTATTTCGCTTTCTAGCGCCGAAGCCTACACCGACATTGACAAGGGAGGTCTGTGGCTGCGCAACAGGCGCTGGGATCTTTTCTTCATCACGCTGAGCGTTGTTGTTGTACCCTTGCCCTATGCGCTCTATTTGCTTGGTGTACATCTCGGCGTCGAAGATGACACCAGCCGCAATCTAGTCAATTTCTTTGTGGCTGTGGCTATCGGCGGTCCCCACATGATGTCCACTTTCTTGCGCACCGGTTTGGATGAACGCTTCAAAGAACGTTATCCCACGCTGATACGATCGTCAATAATCATCCCCGTCATTGTTATCTCCCTGGCCTTTTTGAATCTCAGCTTGATGCTGACGTTTTTCTTTTTCTGGGCTTCGCTGCACGTCCTGCATCAGGTCACGTATATTGTGGAACTCTACAATCACAAAGAGGCGAACTTTGTACGCAAGAGCGCGCTGAGCCCGCTATCCCGGGCAGTAGACTACGCGATAGTCTTGACGAGCCTGTTCCCTGTCGCGATGTGGAAAATCAGCCAAGGTACATTTGAAATCGGGCAAAACGATTTGGGTGAAGCGATACCCGATCTATTTCAGCAGCCGGATAATCCCTGGTTCTTCGTACTGGTGTCTCTGGTATTTGGGATCGCGCTTGTGTCATTTGTCGGCAAGTCAATCTACGAATATAACCTTGGCATACTGAATCTGCCGAAGTTCGCTTTCGTTTCCCTGACTGTAATCGTGGCATTCCTGACGCCGTTGCTTCCCAATCTCGATACCGCCTTTCAAGGGCTGAATACATGGCACTCATTCCAGTACCTAGCGATCACCTTTTACATAATCAAGATTCGGCAGATGGTCGGCGATTTGGAACAGAACGCGCCTTTGGTCGCTCGATTTAGCCGCCGTACCAGGGATGCGCGTGCCCTCTATGGCTTCAGCGCAGCGCTGCTAATCGGGTCGGCAGTCATATTCTTACTGGTGTACAGTCTTGCGGGAATCGTCAAACCGGGGATTGATGCCAATAGCCACTTCGATATCGCGTATTACACAGCGATACTCTCGTTCTTATGGATTCACTACTATCACGACCATTTCCTCTTTACCGACTTTGAAGCGCTTGACGGCGCCTATAGTGCCTGACACGTCAACATTTGGGTTGTCGCAGTCTAGGGAAAGATCTCTTGAACCCATTGCAATGGATCAACATTGACGCCGTTGAGCCATAGCTCCCAATGCAAATGTGGTCCAGTGCTCCTCCCGGTTGAACCGACGTTGCCGATTACCTGTCCCGACGCCACCATCTCGCCAACCTGAACCAAGCTCTCTTGCTGATGGGCGTACAGTGTGTACACTCCCCAACCATGATCGATGACTGTCGTGTTTCCGCGGATATGCAATCTGTCAACCATAATGACCTTGCCATTCGCGGCTGCCAGCACCGCTGTGCCGGGCGCGCCGGCAAAGTCTACACCTCGATGGTAACGGTCGTACTCGCTTCCGTTGTATGAGCGCAAGGTGCCAAAAACGGCGTTCATAGCGGCTGCGGCCGGCAGGCTCAGCGAATTGTTCCACGAGCGTTCTGGCGTGAACGCATTCGTGAGGTTGACCAGTAGAGCAATCTCCGCTTCTTCCACTGCGGGCGCCAGTAAGTCGCTGTCGCTAATGGTTATGGTTCGATAACCGTAGCCGCCGCCGATGATCTGCATATTGGCTGCGATCGGTACCGCTGTACCGTCGTCCAGCTGCATCTCAAGTGATAGTGGATAGATTGCCATTTCAGTAAACATGGGAATACCGACAAGGATGTTGTGGCGGCGTCCGTCATCACGCTGGATGACGCGTAGCTCCTGGCCGAGAAACTGCCCGCTAATACTAGCTGATTCGCTAGTGATCAATTCGATTCTCAAGCTGCGCCCGGTCTCAGGCACGAGTGGATCCACGGTAAAGGCTTCGACCGCATCGGGCAAATCTTGCGCTAGGCGTGGCAGTTGGATGCCCGGAATGATCAATTGCTGGCCAACGCGAAGCAACCCGGGGTCCAGGAGATTGTTCTCTCGGGCAAGCGCCTCGACGGTTTGATTGTAGCGCAAGGCAATCTCGAAAAGCGTGTCTCCGCTCCTGACTGGATGCAGAAAGGCTTCGACCGGATCACCGAGGCGGGCGAAAGAATGCCGGGCTCCGCCACTTGGCGCCGGCGCCGATAAAGCTACCGGTTCGGGCACCGTTGCAGTTGCCTCGGGTCGGTTCGCGCTCGCTGAATCTTGTGATTCCACGGCACCGGCAACGATGGTCAATTCTTGTCCGACATAAATCGCCTCGGCCGATTCAAGATTGTTCAGCGTAAGCAGATCTGTCTCGACCCTACTGTAAGCCGCGGCGATGCTGGCGAGCGTCTCGCCGGCAGAAACTGTATGTGTCAGCCGCTGATCAGACGAGGCCGTCACCAGCGGGATGATCAGACGTTGGCCTACCGCGATGCTATTGCTGTCGGTAATACCGTTGGCTTCCGCGACCTGCTCCGCGAATAAGTCGTACTGCAGCGCAATCCTGAACAAGTTCTCCCCACGCTGGACAACGTGAACGGTGAAACCCGAGTCACTCTGCTCTTGCGCCAGGACAGTGGATGAAACAGCAATAGCGCCTACGAGTAAAATGATCAGACATCTTCTGCATAAATGATTCAAGCGATAATCTCTTTCAACTGTAACTGATCGCCAATCTGCACACGCTCGAGGATTGACGTATCGGCCTCCAGATAATACATCGCGCGTGATCTCGGCACATGGGCGAATCTCCACGGTTTAGCCAATTTCTTATCGACTACGATCAGATCTGAGCCCAGCCATACAACACCAATATCGCAGCGGATACACAGAGTGTGAACAGTTGTCGCCAACCGGGAGGGAAACCGGCTCACGAAGATGGCGCCTTCGCGCACCGCCGTTCTACCTTTGAATTGCAGCCCAATTAGACGAGAAGAGAAGCCCGCGCAATATCTTGCGCGAGCCAATACAACTTCTCCGGTTCGTCTATTGATTATCACCCGCTGCGGAATCATCCAGGGATGGTAAGGACTTGTCCCACACTCAGTTGATCATAATTCGTTATGCCATTGAGCTGCGCCAACTCCACAATGCTGACGCCGTAGCGGGCGGCGATCTGATAAAGCGTGTCACCAAATTGCACTACATGAGTGATCGGGACTGCCGTCGGAAGCGGCGTAGGAGTCGGCTGTGGCGTAGGAGTCGTCTCCTCCTGAGCTTGCTCGCCGGTTTGACTGACGGGCGTACCTTCCGCGCTAGGAATCCTAAATCGCTGACCAACAAAGATCATGCGTGGATTGGTGATACCGTTCAACTGGGCGATAGCGGCGACCGTTGTATTATGGTCAACAGCAATCTGACTCAGCGTATCGCCTGCCTGTACCACATAAGTGATATAGGAATCTGTCGTAGTAACCGGCGTCGGCTCGACCGTCGGCACGAGGGTTGGGGTCGGTGTCGGCGGCACCGCCGTCGGAATCACCAAAATCTGGCCAACATCAATCTGGTGCGGATTGGCAATGCTGTTTTGCTGCGCCAATAGATCCACGGTCGTGCCAAATCGCTGGGCGATGTTTTCTAATGTGTCGCCCGGAAGTATTTGGTAAGTGACTGGTGTGGCCGTCGGCGTCGCTGTCGGTGTAAGCGTTGGCGTTATTGTCGGCGTGGCAGTTGCTGTCGCGGGAACCACGGTCGCTCCAGCCTCTGTTGTATCCGGCAAATTGATCGGGACTATAAGCCGCTGTCTCGTGTAAATCAAGTTAGCTGCGTTCAGGCCGTTCGCACGGTTGATCGCATCGATCGAACTCTCGTACTGCAAAGCCAGCGCGCTAACCGTGTCACCTACGACAACGACATGAACGACGGTATCGGGAAACTCGTCCGTAATCGGCGTGGTGCCTTCGTTGGCGTCATCAGCATCTTCTTCAGTTGCGGTGGGGGTTGGCTCAAGAGTTGCCGTTGCCGAAGGCGTAGGTGTTTCCGTTGCCGTCGCGGTAGGTGGGGGCGTTGGCGTCGCCGTCGGCTTTTCTTCTTGGCCACTGCCCGCTGGGCTGCGAACATTGTTTTGCGCCGGCTCCGGTGTAGCGGTCTGCGTCGGCGTCTCGGTGGCAGTTGGCGTTGCAATAGGCGTGGGCGTATCTGAAGCGCCATCTCCACCCAGCTCGGTATTGGTTTCTGAAGTTGGCGTACCTTCAACCGTAGTTTCACTCGCTACTTCCAAGACGGCATCGTCGAGGTAGATGTAGTTATTTGCCCGCGGCTCACCAACGGTGGACTCGACAAATACGGTTATCGTAGAACTTTCCGCCGTGGCAATGACGGCATATTGACGGTAGGCATCGTAAAAGAAGGCAGCCGCCGTCGACCAGATGATGTCCTCGCTGGCGCCATCAGTTCCGCCGGTGGGATCAATGCCAACGCGCACCACAACCGCACCCGGATCTTCGCTGACATTCGCGTCTTCAAAACTGGAGGACCAAACGTGCGCATATATGCTGAAGCGATACGTGGTTCCGCTGGTCGCTGAATCAACTTCCTGGTAAATGCCGCCCTGATGTGTCGCGAATAAAGTAAAGTATTTCTGTGCGCTACCCTCTTCATCGAGGCGGATTCTGTCGGTTTCCGCATCGTAATTGGGATCGTGATTGGCGAATGAGGGGCTGGATTCGGCCCGGGCGATATGCCAAGGCGCCCATCCATCGGCGACATTTCGCGGTTCGGCGCCTTCTAGTTCAATGAATTCGCCTTCGAAGCCACCATTCTCCAGCAGATTACTTGATGAGTTATCCTGGCTGAAACTAACGTTCATCGGAATACAAAGCAAAATCATGAATAGAACCGTGAATCTTACTCTCATTGTCTTCCCCCGCAACAGTATCGCGTGGCTCAAGTTCTCAGACACTAACGTCTAGTCTACTCAGAATTGCAAAAGCGCACAAAGCCATAAGCGGTCTTTCCCAAGTCGACGATTGTCACTTGAGATTGTCAGCGGGTTCGCGTAATCTTGCCTTGCTTGACAAACCAGTGCCTATGCCCCATGAAAATATCGTAGACTTGGCAGCGGAAAGCGCCGCGGCCCATGGCGCACGAAGTCGGATTGTAAAACCGATGAGAGAAGCTGATCGACTGCGCATCAGCTTTTTGTTGGCGAGCAAATTTGAGATAAACACAGTGCGTCTCAAACAGAATTCTGCAGCGTAATGTAACTTGGCGTGTCAAGTGACTTCGCTGCGCAACCGTACAATGTGTCAAGCTTCCGGAGGTCCATGCTTTTGAAGCTACATGAGTATCAGTCCAAGTTTCTTTTCCGTGATTACGGCATCCCCATCCCGCAAGGCAAAGTGGCGACTACGCCCGACGAAGCCTACCAGATTGCTGGCGAATTAGGTGGAATTGTTGTAGTCAAGGCGCAGGTGCACGTTGGCGGCAGAGGAAAGGCCGGTGGCGTCAAAGTGGCGCACGATGCCGCTTCAGCCAGTCGCCATGCTGAAGATATCCTCGGCATGGACATCAAGGGCTTGAAAGTGGAAAAAGTATTGATTGATCCGGGCGCTGAAATTAAGCGCGAGATTTATCTAGCAATTACCAATGATCGCGGTGCCGGAAAACCGCTAATCATGACATCGATGGAAGGCGGCATGGATATTGAGGAGCTAAATCGCGAGCGTCCTGATGCCATCATCCGCGAGCATATTGACCCTATCATGGGCCTACAAGACTATCAGATGACCTTCATCGCCAGCGCAATGGGTATGCCCCGCGCTCAATGGCGCAGCTTCGGCAAAATACTGCGCGGTCTCTACAATTGTTACATCAAGAGCGATGCTGAATTGGCGGAGATAAATCCGCTGGTCATCACTGGCGCAGGTGACCTGCTAGCGGTTGACGGCAAGGTAATCATTGATGACAACGCGCTGTACCGTCAACCTGCCTTGACAGAAGAACGCAATACCAGCGACGAGCCCGAGTCGGAACGACTGGCCCGCGAAGCCGGAATCACCTATATCAAGCTGGAAGGTCAGATAGGCTGCATGGTGAACGGTGCTGGATTGGCGATGACAACAATGGATATGACCAAACTTTATGGCGATGCAGATGGTATTGGCCCGGCCAACTTTCTCGATATAGGTGGGGGAGCGACGCCCGAGCAGGTAGCGGCTGCTCTGCGTATCATTCTCTCAGATGAGAATGTGAAGTGCGTTCTCTTCAATATCTTTGGTGGCATTACCCGCTGTGATGAGGTCGCCAACGGCATCTTGACAGCGTATAACGAGGTAATGCCAAGCGTACCGATGGTCATTCGCTTGCAAGGCACAAACGCTGCCGCTGGCAACCAGATCATCAGTGAGGCGCAGATTCCCAATATAATCAGCGCGGACACCTTGACGGAAGCCGCCAAGCTCGCGGTAGCAGCGGTAAAGGAGCAGGCATAAGATGTCCATTCTCATTGACAAGACCGCGCAGGTATTGGTACAAGGCATAACAGGACGGCAGGGCGGCTTTCACGCCAAGCTAATGATGGAATACGGTACGAACGTTGTCGGTGGCGTTACACCCGGCAAGGGTGGCGAATGGTTCGAGGGCAAACCTGTCTTCGACACAGTTCGCACCGCTGTCGAAACCACAAATGCCGATGTCAGCCTGGTGACTGTTCCGGCGCGTTTCGCCGCCGACGCAATTATGGAGGCGGCAGATGCCGGGATTCGGCTGGTGATCTGCTTGACTGAGCATATCCCTGTTGCCGACATGATGAAAGTAGTCGCCTTTTGCAAGCAGCGCGGCACCCGCCTGCTCGGTCCCAATTGCCCCGGCATCATGACGCCAGGGCAAGCCAAAGTAGGCATCATTCCGGCGATGGTGGCGATGCCAGGTAATGTCGGCGTCGTTTCCAAGAGCGGTACGCTCACCTACGAAGTTGGCTTCGCAATGAAGAACGCTGGCATCGGCATCTCGACTATCGTCGGCATTGGAGGCGATCCGATTATCGGCACAACTTTCGTCGAAGTCCTTGAAATGTTTGAGAATGATCCCGAGACCGAGAAAGTGGCGCTCTTGGGCGAGATTGGTGGAAGCGCCGAAATTGTCGCCGCTGATTATATCAAGAACGCGATGACCAAACCGGTCGCGGCATTCATCGCCGGGCGCAGTGCGCCACCGGGCAAACGCATGGGTCATGCCGGCGCGATCGTCGATGGCGGCGAAGGCTCGGCAGAAGAAAAGATTATAGCATTGGAGGCGGCCGGCGCGCGTGTTGCCGCTAATCCTGAGGAGATTCCCGGGCTATTGGCCTGAAAATGTTGAACAGCGGCAACTCCGGTTCACGTCTTTGAAGGAAGCACTTGGTGATGCAGACGGCAGCGTGCTTCGTATGACTCTTGCGCCCCGACCAGGATGATCGGATCATCATAGGCGGCGGGCTTGCCGTCAACGAGACGTTGCGTACGACTGGCGGATTCCCCGCATACGACACATATTGCCTGCAGCTTGATGACCTCCTCGGCGATGCTCAAAAGCTGAGGCATCGCGCCAAATGGTTCCCCGCGGAAATCAGTATCCAGTCCAGCGACTATCACGCGGATATCGAGTTCGTTTACCAAGCGCTGCACCACATCTACAATTCCACTGTCAAAGAATTGTGCTTCGTCGATTGCGACCACAGTTGTTTCGCCGTTGGCGAGATCAAGAATCGCGCTCGAAGACTCAACCGGGATAGCGTCAACAGACTGTCCCGAATGGCTGGTTACGCGCTGAATCCCGTAACGGTCATCAATTTTCGGCTTGAAAACTTTGACTTTCTGCTTGGCAATGATGGCGCGCCGAAGTCGACGGATTAACTCCTCGGTCTTGCCGCAAAACATGCTTCCGCAGATTACTTCGATGCGCCCCGAATGGTGCTTCATTCGCCAGTAGTCTCTTTTGCAGTGTCAGCTTTAGGGCTTGGTACGCTAGCATCCTGCGGCAGGATCAACGCAAAATCGGGCAGCCAATGCGGTAGCCTGACTGCCAAGTCGTCTTATTACTGTCAATTAGTTGTTGAGCTGATAGCCCCGGCTGCGCAGCGTCTTCTTCATATCGCTTACCACCTTGCGTCCGATACCCTGAATCGCAAGTATGCTATTGTCATCATCTTCATCGCCAAGACGGTCAAGCACGTCAGCCACAATATTGATACCGTTGTCCACCAGAATATTTGTGTAACGAACACCGATACCAAGCTCGGTAATCGGCAGGTCGAGTGGGGTGCGTTCCTCTTCGCTGTGGTCGATTGCGGTGCGGATTTCGTCGCGATGTTGCAAGCGCTTCATGAACTTGTCAACACGGCCTTCAGTGTCGACAATACGCTGCTCGCCGGTGTAGAAGGGGTGGCAGTTGGAGCAGATTTCTACCGTAAGCGACTCAACAGTTGAGCCGGTCGTCCATGTTGTGCCGCAGGTCATACAGCGCACCGGCGCTTCATGCCAAGCAGGATGGATTGCCTGTTTCATTTCTTCCTCCGCGCATTTGCGGCTCGCCTGAGTAGCGCAAATGACTTATTCTGCAAGGCTAGCTTGCGGTTTGACCCGTCTTCTCGTGCGAGTCATATACCGAAATGCACTTCTGCCCATTGCGGCCGCGCATCTTTTCAAAGGTTACAAAACCAGGACGCGTGGCGAAAATCGTATAATCTTTACCCATGCCTACGCCTTCGCCCGGATGAAATCTGCTGCCGCGCTGCCGAACGATGATATTTCCGGCAACAACGTACTGTCCGCCGTAATTCTTTACGCCCAAGCGCTTCGACCTGCTATCGCGACCATTGCTGGTTGAGCCGCCGCCTTTTTTATGAGCCATTGTGATTGCCTCTCTCTAGCTCTCGACTATACCTCAATATCGTCGATGCGGAGCCGGGTATAGTATTGCCGATGCCCTTGCTTACGCCGATAGTTTGTGCGTTGACGATACTTGTAGACAATAATCTTCTTGCCGCGGAATTGCTCAACCACAGTCGCACTGACCGTGGCGCCATTAACCCGCGGTTGCCCGATCACGGTTTCGTCTCCATTTGAGATCAACAACACGTCAGAAATATCAAGCGATTCGCCGACTTCATTGGGCAGGCGATCTACGTCAATAATCGCGCCGACCTCAGCACGATACTGTTTGCCGCCACTGCGTATGATTGCGTACATAAGTCTTTGCTCCAACCTTCGCTTCAAATCTCCGCGACAGACGTCAGGCTCGACTCCGTGCACGGGGAAAATTGGTCTTACAACAGAAACCCCGCTGTATCCGGCAGGGGGTTGCTTATTTTAGATGACGGCTCTACTCATCGTCAAGCATCAGTTTGCCTACTTTTCGCTCAAAGCGCTCAATGGACAAACATGGCATCACCGAAAGAGTAGAAACGGTATTGCATCTGCTTTGCAGTTTCGTATGCGCTGAGCAAGCTTTGCCGCCCGGCAAAGGCGCTGAGCATCATTAGCAGCGTCGATTTAGGCAGGTGAAAGTTCGTAATCATGGCATCAACCGCTCGCCACTTGTAACCCGGATAAATAAAGAGGTTAGTATCGCCCTCAAACGCGCTTAACGGCCCCGGTGTACTGTTTTCGCATTCTCGTGCATTTTCGTCCATTACGTCCCCGGCGCTAACTGACGCCGCCGTCTCCAGCGTACGCGCTGACGTCGTGCCAACGGCGATGATTCGACCGCCTGCTAGCTTGCTGTAATTTATGATCTTTGCGTTGGCTTGGTCGAGAACAGCAAATTCGCTGTGAATCTTATGATCTTCAACACAATCAACGCTTACCGGCTGGAATGTATCGAGACCGATATGCAAGGTGCAAGTCGCAAGCTTAACACCCTTGTCTCTTAGCCTGAACAGCAGCTCGGGTGTAAAATGCAGTCCCGCTGTTGGCGCGGCGGCCGAACCTTCTATCTTGCTGTATACCGTCTGGTACCGTTCGCCGTCTTCGAGCCTGACGTTGATATACGACGGCAGCGGCATTTCACCGAATTCGGACAGGAGTTCACTAGCCGGTCGACTAAATTCGATGACCCGCTGCGCTCGCTCCAATTCTCGTATGACATGACAAACGACGTCGCTCCTGGCAAACTCAAGTATGGTGCCCACGCGAATATTTCTGCCGCCTATAAGTGCATTCCAGCGAAGGTCGTCCAATTGCCGCAGCAGCAAGATTTCCGCCCGGCCACCGGTTCCGGCCTTTCGGGCATGAAGCCGCGCCGGAATCACCCTTGTATTGTTCAACACCAGGACATCATTCGGAACCAGGATATCGACGATGTCGGAAAATATGTGATGTGTGACAGCACCGGTGACTCGATCAAGCCGCATTAGTCGGGAGGCATCGCGCTTTTTAGAAGGTGTCTGTGCGATGAAGCGCGCGGGAAGGTCGAAATCGAAGTCGGCAACATTCATAGGAGGCGCTGTTGGCCGGCATCGGCTTCCTCCGGGTAGTCGATGTCAAGATGCCGGTAAGCATGCACCGTGCAAACTCGACCGCGCGGCGTGCGATCAATGAATCCCAACTGAATCAGATAGGGCTCGTAGACGTCCATAATCGTAGCGCGGTCTTCACTGATTGCGGCGGCAATCGTATCCAAGCCAACTGGCCCGCCGCTGAACTTCTCAATGATGATATACAGGATTCGCCGGTCAACATCGTCCAGACCGAGATGATCGATTTCCAGCAGCTCAAGCGCCCCGTGCGTCACGTCTATCGTTATCACGCCGTCGGCGCGCGCTTCTGCATAGTCTCGAACTCGCCGCAGCAGGCGCAGACCGACGCGGGGTGTACCGCGAGCGCGTCGGGCGATTTCTTCTACGGCACCGGGCTTAATAGTCACTGCGAGCAAATGAGCGGCGCGCAGGACAATCCGTTCCATTGCGTCCTGATTGTAGAAGTCGAGGCGGAATCGCGCGCCAAACCTGTCCCTCAAGGGGCCAGCCAATAACGCCAGCCGCGTGGTCGCGCCGATCACAGTGAATCGAGGCAGATTCAGACGCAATGTCTTCGCTGCCGGACCTTTGCCTATCACGATATCGAGGACGAAGTCTTCCATTGCCGGATATAGGATCTCTTCCACCGCTTTACCCAAACGATGTACTTCATCGATAAAAAGAATGTCACCCTCTTTTAGGTGTGTCAGTATGGCAGCCAGGTCGCCGGCGCGTTCTATGGCCGGTCCGGCGGTGATCCTGATATTGCCCTGCACTTCATTCGATATTACGTAGGCAAGCGATGTTTTGCCCAAGCCCGGCGGGCCATAAAACAGTATGTGATCGATCGGTTCGCCTCTGGCAGACGCCGCGTCAATGATGATGCTGAGGTTCTCGCGTACACGGTCTTGACCAACCATGTCCGCAAGACGCTGCGGCCGCAAGGCGATGTTATCGCGCTCGGCTTTGCGTTGCTGCCCACCCACGATCCGATTCTCTTCTGGCATTCGAGCTTGTCCATGAAATGCTTAATATCATTGAGTATAGACGAGCGGGTAGGGGATTCAATGCTTGCTTTACAGACGGCGGCTCACGCCTTAAACTATGTGATGTGTCGACACAGAAAGGACGCCGCCCCATGTCAGCCAATCTTCAAGTCTCCTCGCATCCATTGGTAAAACATAAACTGACACTTCTACGCGATACCGCCACCGATTACCGAAAGTTTCGCGAATTGGTACGCGAGCTGGCACTGCTTCTCTGCTACGAAGCCACGCAAGATCTCGCGCTGTTGCCTACATCCGTCAACACACCGATGGGCGAGGCAAAAGGTTGGGAAGCTAGCGAAGTTATCGGTGTCGTACCGATATTGCGTGCCGGATTAGGTCTGGTGGATGGCATTCAAGAATTGTTGCCCGCGGTGCAAGTCTGGCATATCGGATTGTATCGAGACGAAGAAACCTTGCGCCCGGTTGAGTATTACAACAAGCTGCCAGACGAACCCACGGTACAATTGTGTCTGGTTCTTGATCCAATGCTCGCCACTGGTGGGTCCGCTATAGCCACAGTCAATATTCTCAAACGCTGGGGCGCGAAGCGTATAAAGTTTCTTGGGATCTTGGCTGCGCCGGAAGGTGTACAAGCGCTTGCCGAGGCGCATCCGGATGTCCCGATTCATGTCGCTGAGCTAGATGAGCGGCTCAACGAAATCGGATTTATAGTGCCTGGTCTCGGCGATGCCGGCGATCGCATGTTTGGTACTTGATGTTACGGCTGTTTGCTTTTGTAATCGTTTTCAATTCCGCCTTGGTGACTGCGCTGCTGGCGATACCCCTGGCGCGCTTCCTCAGCTTTCGTTTTGGAATCACTTCCGTTCCCGGCGGTCGACGTCAGGAAAGAATCTCAATGCCGAAGCTGGGCGGCTTGGCGATTTTCCTCGGCTTTATGGTAGGCATAATTGTCGCGCAGTATGTCGCCATAGAGCGGCAAGATCCCAACGAAATTATTCGTCTCGCCGGTCTGATTATCGGCAGCATTGTAATATTCATCTTGGGTGTCGTGGATGATGTCTACGACCTGAATTACATTCAGCTATTCGCCGGGCAGGCTTTGACTTCGGCCATCGCCATTGGCTTTCAGATATTCATTGAGTTCTTCAACAACCCATTCAGCGGCGCGCAGACCGATCCCTGGTCTCCTGTGGTCACGGTAGCGCTGACCATGTTCTGGCTGGTACTGATGATGAACACGGTGAATCTGCTAGACGGGTCAGATGGCTTGGCAGGCGGTATCGCATTGATCGCCGGAATCGTGTTGTTTCTCAACAGCGCCTTTCGTCTCGAGCCGCCACAGACTAGCGTGAGTCTATTGCCACTGGCTTTGACCGGGGCGCTGCTCGGCTTTCTCATTCACAACTTCTGTCCGGCGCGCGTCTACATGGGCGGGAGCGCCTGGTTCCTGGGCTACGCACTGGGCTCACTGAGCATCATCGGGGGGGCCAAAATGGCGACAATTCTGCTAGTCATGGGCTTGCCGCTTATGGATCTGGGATGGCAAATGGTCAATCGCATGCGACACGGCAACAACCCATTTCGAGGCGATCGCGGACATTTACATTTTCGTCTGCAAGACTCGGGCATGTTGAGCCCGCGCCAAATCGCACTTTCCTATTATGCAGTTTGCGCGCTCTTTGGCTTCCTCACCCTGGTAACGACAAGTGAACTGTTCAAGTTTATCGCTTTTGCCGTAATGCTTGTTTTCATCGCAATCGGGTTCATCGCTGTAGGGCGATTCTCTGCATTGGATGACGATTACAGCATGTCGTCGTAGAGTTCATCGTCGTCGGCAAATGAGTCGCCATCCTCCAGATCTTCATACTCTAGTTCGCCGCTGACTTCGCTGACCGAGTCTTCGCCTTTGCCGCGATCTTGCTTTGAAGGTTTCGGCGCGGGGCGTGTTCGGCTGGATATGGTCGCACCCTTTTCATTATCAGCGGCGCTAGTTGAAGCCAGGTGCTTGGTATTGGTGCTTTTCGGATGATCACCATCTTGATTGGTGGTCCGGTTGTCACGGTCTTGATCCAGGACATTCTTATCCGAACGCGTCGCCATAACAAAGGGTCGAGCGAAGGGCTCGTCTTTTGCTTCAGCCGACTGTTCATCCCAATGGCCGCGTGAAGCGTCATCCGTATCCTGGTGGACGAAAGGACGGATGAAGGGCGCGCTCGCTTCTTCTGCCGGTGGATCACCAGGGATGTCGCCGCCGATGCCATGACTTTCGCGCTGGTGATCACTCTGCCTGAAGGGTTCCGTAGCGACGACATTATCCGACTGTTCGGTGCCGCCCACCCGTCCGCGCCCTAGCGCCGGTGGTAGGTCAGCATTCTTTTCCGGTGTTGTTTTCGCCAGACTCGAAACTTGCAAGGGCACCCTATTCGGTGGATCTGGAATGACCCCCTCAGGAGTGGCAGCGGAATCAAGATTATCCATATTAACCACCATGACTGCGTTGCGACTGACAGGTTCTCTGCCCGGCGGTCCAGGAATTGGCAGCTTGATATCGTAAATCGAGTTGGGCGCCGGCGCCGTAAGTGGCGGAACTTGCTCGGCACGAGCGGACCTGCGCTGCGGCCTCGGTCTTAACTTCAGTTGCCGCGCTTCTTGGCGAGTCATCGTAATCATCTTGCCATCGCGAAATGTGGCGCTCATGTTGGTGAGGCGTTCAATGACTGCTTCCACTGATCCCAACACCAGGACAGCAGCGACATTGATAGTGATAATCTGCATGATAACTAAGGCGAGGCTGCTAACTAGACCTTCAATTTCGTGAGCAAGAGCTGGATTCGCCGCGCCGGCAATGCGCCAGACAATTAGCCCGAAGAAAGGCAGAGCAACCACCAGCATGGCTTTCTGTCTCTTGCGTAGAAAACCGGGAATCGATGGGAACATCGTATTGGCAATGGTGAACGCCAGATAAAACCAGAGCCAAAAGTCCGCCGTTCTCGTTATGGATGCGATCATCCGGCCGAGTTCGTCAATGGTACCCGCGGACGCCAGGCCAAGTGTCACCTCCCATTGAAATATGCGTATGGCAATGGCCCAAAGCGCCGCGAAGCCGGCAACAAGTGGACCCAGCATAATGACAAACCGCTTCATACTGTGAGTACTTGGGGAGAGCCGGATGAAGCTTAGGCGCAATTCGCCGATATCCTGCTGCTCGGGAAACTGCAGTGCGCGCTCCGCCCTTACGTTCAGGACGCTCGCCGCAAGCCATAGTGTCAGCTCATGCAGCAATATGCCGGGCAAGAATATGATGTAGTAGAGGACTGTCGTGATCTGGTAATTGTTGGTGAGCAGCCAGCCGATTTTAAAGATATGTTGATGGAGCCAGCGTTCGATCTGGCGAAATAGAATGAGGAGTAGCCCCAGCCCAAATGCCAGGGCGAGGAAATCCAGGTCTTTCAGTTCACTGTCCCTTCACCCGCGCGGCGATCTCAATGAGCGCGGAAAAATCCTCGACGTTCAGAGATGCGCCGCCTACCAATGCGCCATCGATGTTCGGCTGCGACATAAACTCTTCCATGTTGCCCGGCTTCACGCTGCCGCCGTATTGAATGCGAACAGCATCAGCGGTGTCATTGTCGTAGAGTTCGCGCACAGTATCGCGCACAGCTGCCTGTATTATCGAATCCGCCAGGTCGCCGCTCGCGCTCCTGCCGGTGCCAATTGCCCAGATCGGTTCGTAGGCAATGACTACATTCATTATATCTTCGGCGGAGATTCCATCCAGCGCGGCGCTGACTTGTGAACTGACAAAGGCTACCGTTTCTCCGGCTTCGTTCTGCGCCAGACTTTCGCCCACGGCGATAATCGGTCGCAATCCAGTAGCCAAAATCGCTTTTGCCTTCTTGTTGACCTTGGCGTCGGTTTCATTGAGATATGCACGGCATTCCGAATGTCCAACAATGATATAGTCCACCAACGGGCGGAGCATGTCGACCGATACTTGCGAAGTGTAAGCGCCGCTGTCCTCCCAATGTGCATCTTGCGCTGCTACCTGGACCGACGATCCTTGCAATGCAGTCGAGACCGCGCCTAGCGCCAAAAAGGTTGGCGCAACTACACGCTCGACATTTCCGAAATCCTCAACTTCCGCTGCAAGCTGCTTGACGAAGGCTACCGCTTCGTCAGGTGACTTGTTCATTTTCCAATTTCCAGCAATGATTGGAGTTCTCAGCATGTCCTGCTCCTCGATTGAGACACGTTTCAAGTGGTATTCTATCAGCGTTGCAACGGGCTGTGCCAGTTGGATACGTCCTCTTAACGCTTAGCCGTCAGCCAAGGCGGCAATGCCTGGCAAGATCTTGCCTTCTAGCAATTCCAGGCTGGCGCCGCCGCCGGTTGAAATATGCGACATCTGGTCTGCCAAGCCAGCTTGCTCGACGGCCGCTGCTGAATCGCCGCCGCCGATTATCGTGGTTGCGCCCGTCGCCGTTTGCTCCGCTAGCGCCTTTGCCACGCCGATTGTGCCTTGAGCGAAAACAGGTATCTCGAAGACACCCATGGGACCATTCCAGACGATGGTCATTGCACCCTTGAGAGCCTGCGAGTAGGCGGCAATGGTGGCAGGGCCTATATCCAAAGACTGCCAGCCAGTTGGCACATCTTCTCTTGCGCTGATGACCATGTCGTTAGCGGTGTTGCTGAAATCATCGGCGATACGTTGGTCAAGCGGCAATGTCAGCTTGTTGCCGGCAGCCGCCAGTAGATTGCGGGCGATGTCGAGGGCATCCGTCTCCACCAGTGAATCAGCCATGTACCGTCCTTGCGCGGCGAAAAAAGTATTCGCCATACCGCCGCCGATCAGCAAGTTGTCGACTTTGTCCAGCAACGCTTCAATGACATCGATCTTTCCAGAAACCTTGGCGCCACCGAGGATGGCGACAAAGGGCCGCCTCGGCTCTTCAAGCGCAGTGGCGAGGTAATCAATTTCGGTCTCCAGCAGTAAGCCGGCAACCGCGGGCAAATGCGCCGCCACTCCAACGTTGGAAGCGTGAGCGCGATGCGCTGTGCCAAAGGCATCATTGACAAAGACATCCCCGTTCCGTGACAAATTCGCCGCGAAGCCGCTGTCGTTCTTGGTTTCGCCTTTATGAAAGCGTGTATTCTCCAGCAGGATAATCCCGCCAGACGACAATGCTTCAATCGCGTCGATCACCTCGCGGTCGATGCAATCACCGACAAAAGCGACATCCAGACCCAACAATTCAGCAAGCGCTCGGGCAACGGGCGCTAGGGACATCTCCTTTTTCCGTTCGCCTTTGGGCCGTCCCAAATGCGACATCAAGACTATAGCTTTGGGCTGACAGCTGAGGA
Organism: Phototrophicaceae bacterium; assembly: GCA_965223515.1. Taxonomy (GTDB): domain Bacteria; phylum Chloroflexota; class Anaerolineae; order Aggregatilineales; family Phototrophicaceae; genus UBA6055. The sequence continues at coordinate 913,783 of CBDCWK010000002.1, read as the reverse complement.
TGTAGCGAATGGTCGGCAACGCGGCACGGAGTCGTGTATCGTCGGTAATCTTTTCGCCTGCCAGCGGAACGTTGAAATCTACCCGCACCAATACGCGCTTGCTGGTCAAGTCGACATCACGAACGGTCATCTTGTTCATGTCTTCGCCTTCCCTGTCACACTTTTCGCATTGAATTAAAGAGCAGAAGGTTTGCTATCACTCGCGACGGAAGTTCATAGATTTGCATGTTTAGGTAAGGGCACAAATTACCCTCGGCCCGCCTTTGTTTTGCTTCATCGATTTGTCCTACAAGCGGTCGCCGACAAACTTGGTCAGATCAGCCGTGCGGCAGGAATAGCCCCACTCATTGTCATACCATGTGATGACCTTGACCAGATTGCCGGCCACATCGGTAGCCAAAGCGTCGACCACGCTGGAATGAGGATTGCCAATATAATCGTTGGAGACCAAAGGCTCGTGCGAAACATCCAGGTATCCACGCATCGGACCGGCGGCCGCTTCTTCAAAGGCGTCGATCAATTCTCCTTTGCTGGGCACCCGGTCAACGCTAGCGACAAAGTCTACCAAAGAGCCGGTCGGCGTGGGCACGCGGACGGCCATGCCGTCGAACTTGCCCTTTAGCTCGGGCACGACTAACGCTACAGCTTGTGCAGCGCCCGTACTCGTCGGGATGATGTTGACGGCGGCAGCGCGCGCCCGACGCAAGTCCGAGTGAGGCAAGTCAAGAATCTTCTGGTCGTTGGTATAACTGTGGATCGTCGTCATAAAACCCTGCTGGATACCAAAGGCATCGTTGACAACTTTGGCGGGTGGCGCCAGACAATTCGTCGTGCAAGAAGCGTTTGAAATCACGTGATGATCGGCGGGATCATATTTGTCCTGATTTACGCCAAGTACGATCGTAATGTCTTCGCCCTTTGCCGGAGCGGAGATGATCACTTTCTTGGCGCCGGCGCTTATATGCTTGGAGGCGCTCGCCTTGTCACGGAAGATGCCCGTGCTTTCGATGACCACGTCTACGCCCAGTTCGCCCCAAGGCAGTTGAGCCGGATCGCGCTCGGAAAGCGCTCTGATTTCTATACCATCAACGATCAGCGCGCCATCAGCAACCTCTACCGTGCCCGGATATACGCCGTAATTGGAATCATAACGGAAAAGATGCGCCATCGTATTCAGATCACCCAGATCGTTGAAGGCGATCACTTCGATATCGTCTGGATAATACTCTAGCATCGCCTTAAGCACTTGCCGGCCGATGCGCCCGAAACCGTTGATACCAACGCGTATGCTCATTTCTTTGCTCTCCTTGCTCGTGTGGCACGCAGTCTGCAGAATTACGCCGCTAGCTTAGTATAAAGTGAGGAATAAGAACATGCTGAAATACGGTTGTGACGCCTTAGTCAGAGTACCAAGCCGGAATCGCGCAGTCGGGGTAAGCTGTCGGGATGGTTATTCTTCCAAATCTCCAAAAGCATCAGAATCAGCAAAGCGCCCACGACGCAGATACCGCCAATGACCAGGGCAGCGTCTACAAATATGCGCTCGGGATAAAGACGTATCAGGCTATCTGAATAGGGGAAGCGCCAGGTGCCGGCGACGAAGAAGATCTCGTGAAAACTATCGAATGCGCGGTCCCAGGAGGTGACCGAGACTAAGGCACTCAGCAGCACGAATGCCAGCGAGAAATGGGCGCCCTGTCGCAAGCCGATGACTACCTGTCGCTGCAGGAATGGACGAGAAACCGCGGAAAACAGCATGACTTGTGCGGCAAGCATGCTCAGGATGGCGACCGAAAAGCCCAAGGTGACAATGTGCTTGACATCCTGTAGATGACCCAATTCGGTCGAGTTGAACAATCGGCAGTGTGTCGCATCGCCAGCCGGCTGCAGGCACTTCTCCAGGGGAAGCGTTAGACCGGCCAGGGAATCAGTCGCCTCGCCGTTAAATAGATAACTGATGGCATGCATGCCGTACTCGAGACGGTCCCCGGTTGTGAAGCCGTAGATATCAACCGGAAAACCCGGGCGCTGATATTCCAGCCGCAGAAATTCATAGCTCAACAATAGCCGAACTGAAGCCATTGCGAGCAAGAATGGTACCGCCATCGTGAAAAACCAGCGTACCAGAAGACCAGCGGCGAGCTTGCTATTCATCAACAAGGCGGAATTCCTCTGCACGGCCCGCCAATAAAAAGTCGAGCACGATAGAATCGACCAGGCGCTCGACTGGCGCGAGGTCATCGGTGAAGACGAGATCGCTCTTGCCAAGCGGAACGATTGCCTTTGCGGCATCTGCTAATACATCGTAGAGGCGAGGATCGGACGAATCGCTGCGATACTTAATATTCTCACGCAGATTGTCCGCCCTTGTTGCCTGTGCGGTCGCCACAAGAATCGTATTGAATGATTGCGGCACATCTACGGCATGTACTGTCGGAAACACCTGCAAAAGCGTATTGCTAAGCGCGTCGACCAGCCGCCGATCGGTATCTGTGCGCCCCACATTGATGGCGACGACGCCGGCAACGGTCAGCCGTTCACTTACTTCCGCAAAAAACTCCACGGTCGTAAGATGCCAGGGGATATAGGGTGGACGATAAGCGTCAATGCCGATCACGCTGAACTGACGATCCATCTGATTGAGCAGAAAGCGCCCGTCACCGACTTCAGTTGTCAAGCTCGGCATGGACTTGGGATTCATTTCAAATAACTCAGCGCCAACCGCGACAATCTCCGGATCAAGTTCAATGCCGACCATGAAGATATCGCCATATACCTCAGCGTATTGTCGCGGGATCGTGCCAGCCGCCAAACCGATAAGGAGTAGCGACGCGACATTGTCGTCTCGGAAGGGAGGTGCATTGAAATAGGGCGCCGCCAGGAAATAATCCCAAGTGCCGCCATAGAAGACTTCCGTCTCATGCCACTGACTATGTATGCCTTGCCCTTCGTTGAGGTAGAGGTAGCGAAAACCAGCGGCATCTTCCTGAACCTGAATATAGTTGTATGCGCTCTCGCCCTCATATATCAATCTGGCTGCTGCCGCGGGCGGGCGCAGCGGACCTCTAAGCAGGGTCACCGCGAGCAATGTAATGATGATCGGCATCGTGAGATAAGCGAGGGCGCGGCGTCGACTAAGATGTAAGAGTGCAGTGAATGCGACTGCGAACAATAGACCGGCGAAAAAAAGAAATGTGCGTGCGGTGCCAAATTGTGGGATTGTCAATAACACGGGGAGAAATGTACCGAGCAAGCTACCAAGCGTACTTATGGCGTACACCTGCCCTGCAACCTTGCCGCTGCTTTCAACCTCGGTCACCGCCAGGCGAATAACAAATGGTGAGACCATACCCAGGAGGGTTACCGGCACGGAAAACAATATCAGAATAACGATGAACGAACCAAGCGCGAGCGCGGCTTCGGCGCCAAAGACAGCTGTTGCCGCCCGTGCTATTATGGGACGCGCGACGAGCGGGATCAAAGCGCAGAGGAAAGCCGCCCAAATTATTACTTGCAGCAGCACGTCAGGTCGCGGCAGCCGATCAGCCAGACGACCGCCCAAGAAGTAACCAATCGTCAAGTACAGCAGCATCAAGCCGATGACATTCGCCCAGACCAGATTGCTATTGCCGAAGACATTGCCCAGCAATCGCGATGCTGAAAGCTCGATAGCCAAGGTCGTCATGCCACTGACAAAGGCAATTAAGTACAGGTATCGCTTGCTCAACATTCGTACAGCGCCTGCTGGGGGCAAATTTGTATCCGTAGTTGTCTGGCATAGGCTGCGCGCATCAGGCAATCATTATGCGCCGCCGGTGATGAAAAATCAATGAAGGTAAGTATCGATATCGCTACGCCCGAACATGCGGCCGACATCGCGCTAATCGCTGCTGAGGCGCTTTCGGTCCACATTGATCTCAACAGTGCACGGGTCAAGCAATTGCTGAGCGAAGCCCAAACCTATGTGGCGTTCGTCGACGGAAGAGTTGTAGGATTTGTCGATAGCTTCATGACCGAGGATGCAGCTCGCCAACGTCGATTTGAACTTGACCTGCTGGCCGTATCGCCGGCAGCGCAAGGTCGCGGAATCGGCAGTTTGCTTGTCGCCAAGAGCCTATCCGCGACGCGCCAATCTCAGGCTGCAAAGATTCGAACCTTGGTCCGCTGTGAAAACTACCCAATGCAGCGCATCTGCGCTCGATACGGATTCGAGCGGTCGGCGCATTCATTTCAACTGTATGTTAGCGCCGCCAAGGCAATTGCCGTAGCTGCCAGTCAAGTCCATTGCGCTCGACTGCTCTCGGTCGACACGCTGACGTATAGCGGTTTTTGGCTCGAGGGTGAACTTAGCCAAGACGCAATCAATAAAGGCCGGTCCGCGCTGCTGTCACGAGGACGCAACTCGCGCATGGGAGCGGTAATAGCCGCTCATGATACAAACACGATTGAGCTTCTGCGCGCGAATTTATTCGAGTTGATCGGCGATTTCGACTGGTGGTCCATCAATCTAAGAAGCGATTGATTTTGAATAGACGGTCGTTATGAGGTGTGACGCCATCAAGCGCGATGTCGGTCAGCATCTTTCCAATCATCGTACTAAACTTGAAGCCGTGCCCGCTGAATCCGGCGCCGATCACAACATGCTTGTGAACCGGATGCGCGTCCACGATGAAGTGCTCGTCCGGCGTTTGGGTGTAAAGGCAAATTCGGCTTTCACGAACTGGCGCATCGGCGATGCCCGGGATATGGGCGCGCATAAAGGGGCGCAACCTCGCGACATTGCTATCATCAGGAATTCGACTGATTTCCGCCGGATGAGACGCCGCGGGTCCACCGTGAAATGCGATCTTGAAGCCCGAGCCGTCGTGCGAAGGAATGCCGTAAGCCGTTTCAGGATACTTGCTGCTGACGTGGGCAATCCAAACCGGGCATCTCTCCGCCTCATGCATCGCGGAATCCGCAGGCGCGAGAAAGTTCAATTGGCAGCGCAAAGGGACGAGCGGCAAATCTATGCCGGTCTGTTGCAGAAGTGTCTTTGCCCAGGCGCCGGCTGTCACGATAAGCTTTCCCGCCGTATAGGATTCACTGCCTGTCTTGACCTCAACGCTATTCGGACGGATCCGAATCTCCTCGACAGCGGTATTATCATTTACTTCAGCGCCATTTGACTGCGCCAGCTTCAGCTGACCCATCACTGCTTTCGACGCCGTGACGAACCCGCTGTCCGGCTGATAGAGAATTAAGAAATTATCTGCGAATCTAAACTGCGGGAATCGTTGATGGGCCTCATCCGGCGGGAGCAGTTCGTGGCTGATTCCGCTAGATTTCACTGCCGCGATGGTAGCTTTGAGTGTCGGGTCATCGGCCGGACCGAAGTCGATACCGCCGGTCTGATAGTACAAGGTCTCGCCCAAAGCGTCCTGCAAGGCAAACCAGAGCGGGAATGTATCTCTCATCAGCTCGACGTATTCGGGATGGTCGTAAGAATAACGAATAATGCGCGAGTAGCCGTAAGAGCTTCCCATGCGGTGGTCAAGCTCAAATTGCTCGAGCAGCAAAACGCGCTGCCCGCGCCCGCTGAGGTAGTAGGCGGCGGCGCTACCCATGGTGCCCGCCCCTATCACAATTGCGTCAAAAACTCCTGTCATTATCCAGCTTTCTGCACGAGAGCGAATTAGAACGGTCGCTGTTCCAAGGCGGCAGCCAGGTCGTCATCTTTGCTAACGACGAGGGTCGGAATCTTCGCCAATTGTAGCATGCCACGCGTGGCGCTTGAATCAAGCTTTGAATTGAATGTTTGTGGGTCGATGAAGACGCATATCGGGCGTATTCCGCGACGTATCAGCACTTGTGCTTCGTCTATCCAGTCCTGTTCAAGCGACGAAGTTACGATCATCACCGTCGTGCCGCGAGTGAATTGGTGCGTTTCCAGCGAGAGCATCTCCCGCAGCGTATGGTTTGAGGTGCTGCGCGCCACCGCCAAAGCCTGGAGAATGCGCGTTAATTGACGGTTGCCCCGCTCAGGCTGGAATAGCTGCCGGTAAGGCGTATAAGCGACGTAACCCACAACCCGCTCGTCATCGATAAAATATTTGGCGAGCGACGCGGCAATGATGGCGCCGTATTCTTCGGTGGAAGGCGGGATGCGATGAGATGAGGGAATCACGCTGCCGATCCGCCCAACGCGCTGCATAGCAGGATCTTCAATGAGCGAACTTGCTGAGAAATCACTAAAAAGCCAGATATCTACCAGCGGATCAAGCTCAAATTCCTTGACCATGATATCGCCAGTGCGCGCCGTAGAGCGCCAATGTATCCGATTCATGCTGTCGCCTGGGACATAATCGCGGATGCTGCTGGCGTTTGTGGTGATCTGGTGGGTAAGCTGCCGCTGTGCATCGCCGCCGGACAGAAAGCCAACAGGCAGTTCGACTCGATTCAGTTCCACTGTCATCGGGTAGACCATCAATCGGTCGGTCGCGCCGACACGGCGCGGCGCGCGAAAGAGCCCAAACGGATCGCCGCATACTACCGTCAGCGGACCCAGTTGGAATTCGCCGCGTACCGCGCAGATGGTCTCGACCTCCCAGGTGTATTCCTTGCCTCCGACCAAAGTCGGTACGATGTGACTGGCCCGGTGTCCGGGCAGGTTGGAGTGGTCGCGTATTTCCAGCCAAAGTTTGGGCAGCAGTCCGGTCTTGCGCACGCCGAAAGACTCGCTAAAGACGCGGCCGACTTGCGAACGGCGCGTACGGGTCGTGCGGCGCAGCGCGATCCCGCGCAACGAGAGCCATGTCCACAGCAGCGACAGCAACATGACGGCGCCGATCACGTATGCGATATTGAAAAGATCAGCGCGTCCCGTGAACAGCGCCGTCAGTAGGCTTAGAATCGTCAATATGTATAGCGCGTTGCGGCGGCCCGGCATAAGACTTTATCGAACCGATGAACCAGGCACCGGTGTGTTTTGCAATATATCCTGCACGACAGTTCGCGAGGTGATGTTCTTGATGCGCGCCGCCGGACCTACAATGATACGATGGGCGAGGGTGACCTCCGCCAGTGCCTTGACATCGTCAGGGAGCACAAAATCGCGACCTGTCATCGCCGCCCGGGCTTGCGAGGTCCGAAACAGCGCCAGGGAACCGCGCGGACTGCTTCCGAGGTAAACATCCGGGTGCCGCCGCGATGCCGTGATGAGGTTGATAATATATTGCTGTACCTCATTCGCGACGTAGACATCCTTGATCTGCTGTTGGGCGGACAGCATTTCCTTCAAAGAGACCACCTGCTGTAAATTCTGAATCGGATGCTGATATTGCTGCGAAGCGAGGATTCTCAACTCGTCTTGTGGCTGCGGATAGCCCATTTGGATGCGGATTAAGAAGCGGTCAAGCTGCGCCTCCGGCAGCGGAAATGTGCCTTCATATTCGATCGGATTCTGTGTCGCCATGATCAGAAAGGGGTTGCTGAGACGGTAAGTGACTCCATCAACCGTCATTTGTCCCTCTTCCATGGCCTCCAGCAGGGCAGACTGGGTCTTTGGCGTCGCTCGGTTGATCTCATCCGCGAGCACGATTTGCGCCATAATGGGGCCCGGACGAAACTCGAATTCTCTGGATTTCGGATTGTAGATCGAAACGCCTGTTATGTCGGATGGCAGCATGTCCGGCGTGAATTGAATGCGATTGAAAATACAACCCACCACGCGCGCCAAAGACTTTGCCATCATCGTCTTGCCGACGCCGGGTACGTCTTCCAGCAGGATATGACCTCGACAGAGTAAACCGAGCGCCGTAAGCCGAATCTCGTTCGATTTGCCCAAGATGACCTGACCTACGCTGTTCGTGATACGCTCGGTGATTTCCTGTACCGTCGCCGCCGATTGCCGAACTTGAGTACTGCGACTTGTTGTTTTGTACTGTTCACTCATTCAGTTGTGTCCAATTGCACAATCACATTGTCCCTAGTATAGCCGAATACAAGTAACAGGTGCCTGACGCCCAACCTTCGTTTGGGATTCACCTTTCCGACAGCTTGCTCATTGGGGCGCAGCAAGTATAATTAATCTCAGCAAGATGCTATATAGTAACTTTTTGTTTTCATAGCATTCGGCCCGAAGTTAGGTATCTCACAGCCGCTCGGCGGCAGCGAAACGGTGTGCCGCCCTCAGGCAAGGCAATCGCAGTCGTGCTTATCTGAGCATAGCGGTGTATTCAAATTATAGTCATAAGACTGATGTACATACGTCGGAGATTATCGGCAGTTGACTGGTGCGAATGCGCATAGTGGTGGTGGGTTAAAGGGGCAAGTCATTGATCGCGTCAAGAACCGAGAGTATTATGGACCAGCTCGGTGCATTGAGGGCAGTTGCGCCAGATATTGACGGGGCTGCCGTAATCAGCGTAGAGGGACTGACAATTGCTTGTTCATTACCCGATGACTTGGAAGAAGACCGTATGGCCGCTATGTCAGCGGCGATGCTGGCGCTTGGCGAACGGATAGCTGCGGAATTGGGACGCGGCGTACTAGATCAAGTTTATATAAAAGGCGACAGCGGCTACGTGCTATTAATGTCGGTGAACGAAAAGGCCGTACTCACCGCCCTTGTTGGAGAGGAAGCAAAGCTTGGTCTCGCCATTCTTGATATGCGCAGTGCAGTGACGGAATTGCGCGAACTGGTATAGGAATGTTTGCAATGCAGACGATAGAGCGGCGCTGCCGAATAGGACATTGTAGAAGCTGGATGGACACATAGCCGTGAAACCTAAATACATATTCTGTACAGGTGGTGTGGTAAGTTCGGTTGGCAAAGGTCTGACCGTCGCTGCCATCGGCCGCATCTTGAAGGCGCGCGGACTAAAGATTGCCATTCAAAAGCTGGACCCCTACCTCAACGTCGATCCCGGTACCATGAGCCCTTATCAACATGGCGAGGTCTTCGTCACATCTGACGGCGCCGAGACGGATCTGGACTTGGGACACTATGAGCGCTTTGTCGACGAGAATGTCAGCAGGCTCTCAAATATCACCGCTGGCCAAGTCTATAGCACCGTAATTGAGAAAGAACGCAAGGGCGATTATCTCGGCGGGACAATACAGGTCGTGCCACATATCACGGATGAAATCAAGCGCTGCATCAAACTCTTAGGGCAGCGCACGGGCGCGGACGTGGTCATCATCGAAGTTGGCGGCACTGCGGGCGATATCGAGAGTCTGCCGTTTCTTGAAGCCTTGAGACAACTGCGCACTGAATTCAAACGGCGTGATACGCTCTACGTGCACGTCACATTCTTGCCGCATATCGGCGCAACCGATGAGCTAAAGACCAAGCCGACGCAGCATAGTGTCCGCGAATTGCGCGGCATCGGTATACAGCCGAATGTAATCATCGCGCGCACCGATTACCCGGTTAATGACGAAATCATCAACAAAATCGCGCTGTTTTGCGACGTTGACGAAAACGCCGTAATCCCTTTGCAAACGGCGGACAATATTTACGCCGTGCCACTTATGATTGAAGAGACTGGCTTGGGCGATTATATACTCGAACGCTTTCGGCTCGAATCTGACCCACCCGATCTACGAGAGTGGCGAGCGATTGTAGGAAGATGCCGCTCGGTGAAGGACAAGCTGCATATCGGAATCGTCGGTAAATATGTTGAATTACACGATGCCTATATGTCGGTCAAAGAGTCGATTGTCCATGCTGCGATACAGCGAGACCAAGATGTTGCAATCCACTGGATCCATTCGGGCGAGTTGGAAAAGGGCAAGCGCCTCGACGAGCTCAGTGAACTTGACGGCATTATCGTGCCTGGCGGCTTCGGTTATCGTGGTATAGAAGGAAAAATTGTCACCGCCAAAATCGCGCGGGAGAACAATATTCCCTTTTTGGGATTGTGCCTGGGGATGCAAGTCATGTGCATCGAATATGCGCGAAATGTTTTGCATCTGGACGATGCCAATAGCTCTGAGTTTGACGTAAGCACACCGTATCCGGTCATCGACCTCATGCTGGAGCAACGTGCGATAACTGATATGGGCGGTACGATGCGTCTGGGTGAATACCCGTGCGTGCTGCAGCCGAATTCCGCGGCTGCGCAAGCCTATGGAGCCAGGGAGATTCTAGAGCGTCATCGCCATCGCTTTGAATTCAACAACGATTATCGGGAAATCTTTGCCGCCAACGGTGTCAATTTCAGTGGTTTGAGCCCCGACGGCGTACTGGTGGAAATTTCCGAGTTACAAGATCATCCTTTTATGCTCGGCTGCCAGTTTCATCCGGAATTCCTAAGTAGACCCAATCGCCCGCATCCGCTGTTTTCCGCCTTCATCGAAGCATCCGCCGAATACCGCGATGAACTGGGCAGGTTTCGGGAGCAATCTGCCTGGGGCGTCGACCAAGTTTGACGCACGGGAAGGGTATGTACCCGCCGGTAAATCTGCCGTATAAAAGCGACACAACGCCCATAGCCAGTATTAAGGATTTGTAGATGCCCCTTCGCGAATTCTTCGCCGCCATACCCAAAGTTGAGCTTAACCTGCAATTAACGGGAGCATTACGTAAAGATAGCCTTCTGATGATCGCGAAGCAAAATGGCGTGCCGGCCGCACGGGACGACTTTGAACAGTGGGTAGAATTGCTGGACCGTCCTGATAATTCTCGCCTTGATGAAATTGCGCGCGAAGCAGGCAGCTGGGTGATGTATCCGGAAGATATAGCGCTGGTCATTTATGACATCGGCGTAGCGCTTTCCAAGCAGAACATCCACTATGCGGAGATAGCGGTAGCGCCATCTGACTTCATCGGCGCCGCGCACATGAATATTGATACCTTCATTGATGCGCTTAACGATGGACGTGATCGCGCCTTGCGTGGCTGGCAAGTCGACATGTCCTGGATTCTCTGTATCCCTCGAGACAATCCACGCTCGGGCGACGATGTTGCCAGATGGGCAACCAGCCATTCCGCGCGCTTTGGCAACGTGGTTGCCTTGGGTCTCATGGGTCCCGAAGACGCGCAGCCAATCGGACAATTCCGCCGGGCTTTTGCCACCGCGCGCAAGAAGGAAATCTTTACGGCTGTGAACGCCGGCAGCAGCCTAGGTGCAAGTGGCATCGCCGAAGCACTGGATGAACTCACTCCTCATCGTCTGACTGACTCCTGGGATATCGCTGAGGATGAAGCCATCCTAAACCGATTGGCGGAAGGCGGAATCCCTCTGGTCGTATCCATGAGTAGGGCACAACGGCTTGGTTTGACCAAAACACCCGGGGACTACCCCTTGCGGAAATTGCTCGACAGTGGAGTACAAGTTGTACTTTCGTCAGGTATGCCGGCGCTTTACCAATCGGCGCTGGTCGACGAGTATGAGATGGCGCATAAGGAGTGTGGGCTAGACGTTGACAGTGTGGTGCTCATGGCGCGTCAATCAATCGAGCTGTCATTTCTTGATAGTAAACGCAAGGACGCGCTGCTAAGACGCTTCGATACCGAGGTGAAGGCGGCGCGCATTGAGTGGCTTGGCAGCGCCTGACCGAGGCATGCCGATTAGCCTGCGCCGAGCGGCTGCTATTCTACTGGCGTCACAGTTATATTGCCGAATCCGCTATCGTCGATCGGCAAGGTAATTAGCAGACGGCTACTACTGTCCACCTTGGCGCGCGCTTCATTTCCTTTCACGGGTATCGACAATTCAACTTGGCGCGATACCGGTCCAAACCGGCGTTCCTGCAGAAAATATCTTGCGGCGGTCGGTGTCGCCTCAGGCTCCGTCTGCATTGCCAGCGTCAATAAATTGGATTCCAAGCTGATTTCGATACTTTCCTTGACCAAACCATCGATAGCTTGGGTGCGGATATAGAGATTCCCGTCAGCCTCGTACATATCAAGCAAGAGCTGCTCGGCGCTGCCGGTTACATTGCGGATGCCTTTTTCAACCGTCTTGGTTATCTGCTCACCGAGACTCTGCAACTCTTTCATCGGATCGAAGCGCGATTCGTTTGACATTGGATCTCCTTGCTGAATGGCTCTCATATCATATTATACGTCTTCCGATGTGTTTTGTTGCAAGACAAAAATCGCCTGTCTCATGTCCGATTCGTGGACGGCTTCGGCTCGTCAATATAGGTTTAGATCGCTCTATCTTTTTCATTGAACCGCTGTACGCGGTTAGCCGAATTGATTAATCGTTTTGCATGAGCGCGAAAGCCAGATTCGCTGAGCGATTGTGACAGATCCTCTATCCGCGGCGGAAGTGAAATGTATCCGGGCTTCCAACCTCCCCCATGATGCGGCCCATCAATCTTCAGATAAAAGGCTTCAATATCAATGGTGTTTTGGTTATGATTTGCCGTGCGTAAACGAAATGAGCGGGAATCAAATGCCTAGAGTCGCCTACCAAGGAATACCCGGAGCAAACTCAGAGATTGCGGTTCGTCAGCACTTTGGCGACGATGTCGATCCGCATCCATGCCAAGATTTCAACAATCTGTTTGATACGCTGCAATCAAACGAAGTAGATTTCAGCTTGTTGCCAGTGGAAAACGCTTTGGCTGGCTCGGTAAGTGGCGCCTACGAATTGCTGCTCGATCAAGATGTTCGTATTCAAGCCGAAGTTATCCTGCATGTACATCACGCGCTTTTGGCAAATCAAGGCACGACTCTTGAAGATGTCAAAGAGGTACGCTCGCATCCTCAGGCTCTGCTGCAGTGTGATCGCTTTTTGAAACGGCATAAGCTGCGACCGGTGGGCTGGTACGACACGGCGGGCGCCGCACAAGAGCTGGCGAAATCTCCCGAGCGGGGCGTAGCGGCGATTGCATCTGAGCTGGCAGGCGAACTTTATGAACTTGAACTGCTGGAAAGCGAGATAGAAGACGAACCCTTCAATTACACGCGCTTTCTGCTGATGGGGCATGGCGACCCGGAGCCCTCCGACTACAACAAGACGTCCATTGTTTTTGCCACCCGCCACCGTCCGGCGGCACTCTATGAATGCCTGGGAGAATTTGCCAAGCGCGACTTGAATCTCACCAAACTGGAGTCCCGTCCACGGCGAAATCGCCCTTGGGAACCGCTCTTCTATCTGGATTTTGAAGGACACTGGCAAGAACCACGATGTCAGGAACTGCTGACACAATTGCTGCAGTTGACCTCATTCGTGAAAATGTTAGGGTCTTACCCGGCAGTGCGCTCGGGCACGGTCGGTATGTAACGCAGGAGAAACGCATGCGGAAACTTAATGTCGCGGTCCTGGGCGCTACTGGCGCGGTCGGTCAGCGTTTCATTCAATTGCTGGAAGGCCATCCCTGGTTTCAGGTCGCTGAGGTAATTGGCTCAAGCCGCAGTGCCGGCAGAACTTATGGCGAGGCGGCACACTGGGTCCTGGATGGTAATCCGCCGCACGAGGTCGCGGGTTTGACTGTCAAGGCGCTCGACGACCCGCTCGACTCGACTCTGGTGTTCTCCTCATTGCCCAAAGAAGCAGCGATAGTCCGTGAGCTGGAACTGGCCGCTGCCGGCCATGTTGTGTGTACCAACGCCTCCGCCAACCGAATGTTGCCTGATGTGCCGCTTCTTCTGCCAGAGGTCAACGCAGAACACATCGACCTCATCGAAGTGCAGCGGCAGCGTCGTGGCTGGAGCAGCGGTGCTTTGATTGCCAACTCGAATTGCACCGTCATGCCCGTGGTTATGTCATTGAAGCCCTTGCTGAAGTATGGCATTCGGCGGCTGCATCTAGTGAGCGAACAGGCAGTAAGCGGCGCCGGCTACCCAGGTGTGTCATCTATGGATATGATTGACAATATTGTGCCGTACGTGCCCGGCGATGAAGACAAGATGGAGTCGGAATCGCGCAAGATGCTGGGTCATTTTTCTGGCGAAAGGATCAAAGAGCTGCCGACCATCGTCAGCGCAACTTGTACGCGCGTACCGGTCCTGGACGGTCACCTGGTGAATATCTCCGTCGAATTGGATGAGTCGCCGCCGCTTTCTAGGATAATTGCCGATTGGGAGACGTATCTGGCAGCTCCGCCAGTCCCGGACTTACCCAGCGCGCCCGAGTATCCGCTGCAGTATCTGCAGCAGATTGATCGTCCGCAGCCGCGGCGCGATCGCCAGGCAGGCAAGGGCATGATGACGAGCATTGGCAGGCTGCGTGAATGCCCCGTACTTGGCTACAAATTCGCGGCCCTATCGCATAATACCGTGCGAGGCGCGGCCGGCTGCAGCATCCTGAATGCTGAATTAATGGCGGTGAAAGGCTTGATCGAAGGCTTCCACGTGAGAGATATTGCCCTGGTGAACTAGCAACATTCTTATGCTCTAGTCGTAAGCCCCGCTCGAATAGACGTAGACGGCTGGTCCGACGTAATCCCCATTGTTGAAATCGTATTCGCTTTGCGCCCAGTAAAAGAGCCAATGTGCGTCCGTGACCGCCATATTGACGCATCCGTGGCTCCGACGATAGCCAAAACCATCATGCCAGAATGCGCCGTGTAGCGCGATCTGGTCATCATAGAACATCGTCCAGGGGACTTCCTGTAGATAATAAAAGTCGGGCTTATTGTAGGCGCCGCTCATGAATTTTCGTGTGAAACGCACGTACACATGGAAAACGCCTTCATTTGTCGGCCATTCTTCCAACCCGGATGAGACCAACGTGGCAAAGACCGGTGTTTCACCTTCGTAAGCGATCGCTACTTGCTCATACAAATCGACGCTGACCCACTTATGCGTGTCGACCTCTTCCGGTTTTTCGACCGGCAGCAGCTTGGCAACTTTGAATTGGTGCACCCATTGATCAACGCCGATTTGGTACCAGTTGAAGCCGTCAACTTCGACCGTGTCGTAGATGTATACTCGGCTGTAGCGGTAGCGGAATGGGTTATCTGGCGCTTCGTCGCCTCCGGGCGACTTGGCTCCGCGAAAATGGCGCAGCGCCCAAGCCATGGTAAATGGCAAGGCATCTTCCGTAGGCAGCAAGGCGCCTGCAAAACGAGATGGTGACACGGTATCGCTCAATAGCGCGGACCGCACCCACTGATTGTCTCCAATGCGTGACCACTCGCCGCTTTGCTCGTATAAGGTGACGAAGGTGAAGCCACTGCCGAAGGCTTCACTGTCCGCGCTATCGGGTGCAGAATGGATGGAAAACTCGCCTTCAATCCGACGATAGTCGCGATCGCCAAGCAGTTGATCGTCGATTTGTAGCGAGCGGACGTTTGGCCATTGATGTTCCTCAATCGTGCTTTCGGGTACACCGCAACTGTCTGGCAGGCACGTGCTCTGGGCAGAGACAGTCTGGCAAAAAAGGCCTATTATCACAAACGTAAGGATTCTGGATTTTTCAAGCATATCCGTTTCTCGTCATTCAAGCTCTAGAATCCATTAAACCCGAGATCGGCGTTCGCATCAAGCTTATCTGGCATGCCGCTTGAATAGCGCATGCCAAGCGTAGGATGGCGTAGGTTCGCGATCTCTGTCAGCAGACGATTATCCATGAACAGGTCCGCATTGCCAAAATTGATTATGCCACAATATGCGGAATTCATGTGGTAGAATCTTGCCGATTGGCTTGACTGTGAGGGACGCGTCATGGACATGCTTGGTGTAGATGTCGGAGGTTCAGGAATCAAGGGCGCAATCGTCGACACCGTGACCGGTCAGTTTGTCACCGATCGCTTGCGGATCGAGACGCCGCAACCTGCGAAACCGGCGGCGGTCGCAGCAGTAGTTGCCGAGATTGCAGCGCAATTCACTTGGGACGCCGCGATAGGCTGCACCTTTCCAGCGGTGGTTCAACATGGAGTGACCTTGACAGCGGCGAATGTTGATGATGATTGGATCGGCGCCGATGCCAAGCGATTGCTGGAGAGCGAAACCGGAAATCCGGTAATCGTCTTGAACGACGCGGACGCTGCCGGTATTGCCGAGATGAGATTCGGCGCTGGACAAGAATCCAGCGGTTTGGTCGTCATCTTGACATTGGGTACAGGCATCGGCAGTTCACTTTTCATTGACGGCCGCCTGGTACCCAATACCGAGTTTGGACATCTGATTATTCGCGGCAAAGATGCCGAGGAGCGCGCGACAGACCGTGCCCGTCAAGAAAATGGCTACAGTTGGAAGCGCTGGGGAAAGTATCTTTCAGAATACCTACAGTATCTGGAAGCGTTGATTACGCCGGATCTGTTTATTATCGGCGGCGGAGTTAGCAAAAAGGCTGAGAAGTTCTTTCCCTACCTCGATTGCAAGACAGCAATCGTCCCAGCGCAACTGCGCAATCGCGCCGGCATCGTCGGCGCAGCTATAGCCGCGCTCGATCTGATTTAATCCTAAGCCAGTTTGGCGGCTTATTTGTCTTCGGTCGGCTGGAATACACCCCATTGGCGATTGTGGTAGAGCAGGGGAAGTTTGTCGTCTGTCCAGCCACCCTGGACGACCTTGCCGATGAACATGCTGTTTTCGCCAACATCCAGGACGCGCTCTACCGTGCACGAGAGCCATGCCATTGCATCAGGAATGATTGGGTCACCCAAGTCAGTTGTTTCGCATTCCAGACCATCAAAGCGGTTCTCATACTGGTGGTCAAAGAAACCGGCAAAGCGCTTGCCAAGCTCAAGCTGCTTGTCGGAAAGAATGCTTACGGCGAAGTGTTCCTCGTTCGCAATATACGTGCGTGTGTCGAGGCGGTTGGCGATATTCAGGCAGACAAGCGGCGGAACCATGCTAACGCTAGCAAAGGAATTGACGGTGATCGCCTGCCAGTCGTCCTTCGCAGACACACTCACAACTGTTATGCCTGCCGTCCAGCAAGCGAGAATATTCTTGAAATCTTGACCACTAAATTCGCTCATCGCACCATCCTCTCCGATGCCCACATTCTAGTCCGCGGCGCCGAATATATCACGAGTCAAACTGGCCAATCACTTTCGCTGTAGTGGTCCAAATCATGCAGTATAATGTGGCGCACATGTAGATCGGGTACGAAATGACGCTCATGCGCACGGAACTTCCAACATTCCGCCGGGTGAAAAAGACCTATGCGGCTACCGTCATCCACGGAGTGCTTTCAGGACCGCGGGGTTCAGCGTTGCTTGAACTCATCGAATACGATGATCACCACTATCGCGCGATCTTTGCAGCGAGCTATTTTCAAATGGCACTTGGCAAGGACATACCGAGCAAGTCGCAATGGAATACACTGAAGAAGAAACTCAAGCGCCGCAATCGATCCATCTTCGTCTTTCGCGAGCACGGCCAGATAGACTGTGCTTCAGTCGGCGCTGCCCAGCCTGAACGGATCTGCCTCTTCCTGGATTTCGGATTTCTTTTGCAGTAAGTGCGCCGCTAGTCAAGATATTTTCTGAAGTCAACGAAGCGATAGCCCACACCACGTTCGGTGATAATGTATTGCGGATTGGAAGGATCTACTTCAATCTTTTCGCGCAGGTAATTCACATAGAGTCGGACGTAGTGCGCTTCGTCACGATATTCGTATCCCCAGACCTTTTGCAGCAATTGATCATGTGGAACTGTCCAGCCGGCATTCCGTATCAGGTGGTAGAGCAGACGGTATTCGGTTGGACGCAGTTTGACCGGTTCGCCATCAACGAGCACTTCGCGCTGGTTGAAATCGACGCTCAGGCGCTCATCGATTTGAAGGATGGCATCTTCGGTGGTTGGCTTTTCCAAGCGGCGGAATATGGCTTTAATCCGGCTCGAGAGTTCCCGGGGACCGAACGGCTTGGTTATGTAGTCATCCGCGCCCAACTCCAAGCCATAAACCTTGTCATTCTCTTCTCCCTTTGCGGTCAGCATGATAACGGGAATATCGGAGAATTCGCGCAACATACGCAAGGTCTCGAAGCCGTCCAATTCCGGCATCATGACATCCAGCAGTACCAGGTCGGGTAATTGCGTACGTATCGCATCCAGCGCTTCCAGCCCGCTGTGCGCCTCAATAACGTGGTGGTCTTCCAATTCCAGGTTCATGCGTATGAAGCCGATCATACGGGGCTCATCATCAACGACCAGTATGACCTTGCCCTTGGCTCTCGGATTGTTGGGGATCATGGAATGCTCCAAATTCTGTTGGTCAAGATCGGCGCCAGCGAGCAGTCTAAAATTGGCGAAGACCACCGGCTAACCCGAGTCGCCACCGCCGGGCACCTTGAACACGATGCATGAGACATTGTCTATGCCGCCGCGATCATTAGCGAGCTTGACTAAGCTATCGCAGGCCTCCTGTGGCGAATCCGCAGCCAAGGCAATTCGTTTGATCATCTCATCTTCGATCATATCCCATAAGCCGTCCGTGCAAATTAGCACCTGCGCGGACGCAGGCAGTGTCCGGACGAGACGCTCCATCTTTAACTTTTCGTTTTGACCAATGGCACGGTACAGCACGTTTTTCTGCGGATAGCTCTCGGCCTCTTCAGGCGTCAATTCGTTCATTTCAATAAGCCGCTGCACAAGGGTGTGGTCTGTAGTCAGCTGTTCGATTTTTTCATTGTGGATGAGATACGCTCGGCTATCGCCAACGTGCACGAGATAAGCGAGGTTGCCTATAATTGCAACCGCGGAGAGGGTTGTTCCGCCGCCAGGCACACCTTTGATTACCGCCAGATTAGCTCTTTCGGATGCGGCGATTAACGCCTCCAGGACAGTTGGACTATCGCCAGCATTGAAATTGCGCAAAAGTGGAACATAAATCTTGTCAAGCATTTCGGATGCCAGCGTCTGTACTGCGATGCCCGCCGCGCGTTCACCGTCAAGGTGCCCGCCCATGCCATCAGCCACGACAAAGAAACCGAAATCCGGTCTATTGTCCACAGTGATCGAATGCCATTGCATGCCGAAACAAGCGTCTTCGTTGTTTCTGCGCATCATCCCAACATCGCTGGCGATTCCATAAGTAAGTGGCTGCTTCTGCCGAGTCAGAATCGGCTTTGGCGCAGGCGGGATCACTTGCTTGGGAGCGGGTGGCGGCGGCGGTTCCGTCTTTGCGGGAGGATCCAAGTCTGGCGAAGAGTCAGCTTTGGGCTGCAGCTCACGCGTTGCTGTGTCCGTAGCCGGCTCCCCGTCCAGAATCTCTTCTGGCTCAGGCGGTTCCGATTCAATTACTTCTTGAATGGGCGTTGGCGGGGATACTTCAAGCTCTGGTTCGGGTGGGGCAGCTTCGCGCACCGGTTCGACAGAGCGCTGTGAACGGGTCGGCGTCACATGGGACGCGCGCCGGGACAACGCGGAACGGCCGGAATCTTGTTTTGACCTGCCGAGAATTCTGCGAAAAAGATTCATTAAGATGGCCTGACGAGTATCCGCGCAGTTACTGGAATGCTCTCTTAGGTGAAAGCAACTTGCACAATTATATTTTACCAATGACAATGGCGCAATCATTGGCACTAGCGAGTGGCAACGCGATGCTTCACATTGATTCGCCAATCTCAGTTTACCTGCACGTTCCTTTTTGCAGCGTCCGTTGCAGCTACTGCGCTTTCAATACCTATACCGATCTTGAGCACTTGATACCCAAGTACGTTGACGCTCTATGCCGTGAATTGAGTATTGTCGCCGGAAACAATCCCCATCCCGAAGTCAAGACTGTCTACTTCGGTGGTGGTACACCGTCTCTGTTAAAGCCGCGGCATTTTGATCGACTGCTGGAGACGATGCGAGGGCTGTTCGACTTCAGCGCCGATATCGAGATTTCGCTGGAAGCCAATCCTGATGACCTGGATCTGAATTACTTACGGGACCTGAAAGAGCTCGGCTTCAACCGCTTGAGTATCGGCATGCAGTCCGCAAATGCTGAAATTCTGCGTCTATTTGATCGACAGCATGATTTGGCGGCAGTGGCCGATGCCATGCTAGCGGCGCGACGAGCCGGCTTTGACAATGTCAACTTGGATGTCATTTTCGGCTCGCCTCAAGAATCCCTTGACGATTGGAAGAAGACTGTCAAAACTGTTCAAGATTTTGCACCGGACCATGTGTCCATGTATGGCTTGGAGTTGAAAGGCGGTACGGCGCTGCGTCAGCAGGTGGACGCCGGAGAATTGCCTAAGCCCGACGACGATCTGTTCGCTGATATGTACGAATTCGCTTCCAGAAGTCTTGAGCAGGCCGGCTACAATCAATACGAGATCAGCAATTGGTGTCGCTCGGGCAAACAATGCGAGCATAATTTGCAATATTGGCGTAATTTACCGTATCTCGGGCTGGGCGCCGGCGCACACGGATTTGCCGGCGGCTATCGCTATTCAACTATCACATCGCCTCAAAGATATATCGCGTCTCTGGATGACGATCCGACTGGCGCATTGGACTTTCCTCTAACTCCTGCGGTAGCAAAGCATACAGTCCTCGAATTTCCGGAAGATCTCTACGAAACGATTATGATGAGCTTGCGTCTAACCCGTGAAGGCATTGACCGTTCGCGCTTCCTGGATCGCTTTGGCGAGGACTTCGTTTTGATGTTCCGGGGACCGGTTGAAAAGCTCGCATCGCTCGGACTGCTATCAGTCAATGACGAACGTATCCACTTAAGCGACGCCGGCCGGCTCTTGAGCAACGGCGTCATTCGTGAATTGGTTGACAACATTAGGGTATGAGCTGGAGTTCCGCCTGCCGCAGGGCATCCAGATCTTGCGAAGCTGTACAGAGCATTGCGATACGCAGTTGTGCATTTAGTTCTTGAATCAACTCTCCAACAGCTGCAGACGATTCGCTGGCAGCGCGCAAAAAGGGGCTGGCCAAGCCAGCCAGGTCCGCCCCTAATGCGATACATTTAGCGATGTCGATGCCGTCGCGTAAGCCACCACTGGCGAAAACAGGCAGTTCAGGCGCCGCCGAGCGGGCATACTGAATCGCATCGGAGGTCGGTATTCCCCAATCGGCGAAGCTGCGAGCGACGCGCGCGTGAAACCCGCTTGGCGCACGGTGATATTCCACCTCACTCCAGGATGTCCCCCCTGCGCCAGCGACATCGATTGCCGAAACTCCCGCTTGAGCGAGATCGCGTACGTTGGCTTCCGAAAATCCCCAGCCAACTTCCTTGGCGATTACCGGCACATCGAGATTGGCGCAAACATATTCGACCTTGCCAAGCAACCCGGCAAAGTTTATGTCTCCCTCCGCCTGAACCGCTTCCTGCAAAACATTAAAGTGCAGAATCAAGGCATCCGCGCCGACCATGTCCACCGCCTTGCGGCATTGACTGAGACCGTATCCGTAATTCAGTTGAACCGCGCCGACGTTGGCAAAGAGTAATATATCCGGCGCGACATCACGGATGGCATAGCTGTCGGTGAGCGCAGCATCTTCAATAGCTGCGCGCTGCGACCCTAAACCCATCGCAATCTGATGCTGCTGCGCCGCCCGGGCGAGATTGCGGTTAATCTCTCGCGCCATATCGGTTCCACCTGTCATGGACGAAATCAGTATTGGTGAAGCCAAGCCCTTACCGAAGACCTCTACCGACGTATCGACCTCGCTCAGATTCAATTCGGGCAGCGCCTGATGCAGGAAGCGATATCTTTCCAGCCCGGTCGTTGTGCGTGGAAACTGAACATCTTGTTCCAGATTGATACGAATATGGTCCACCTTGCGACTTTCAGTCGTGGGTGGTTTCGTCACTTTTGCCATCAACCGGTGTTCCTTTTGTCAGAGCGGGTGGCGCCGGGCAAGTAGGCTATCGTACAAACGAAGGTGTGGGGTGTCAATCATAGCACTCCCCGCAATTAGGCTAGCACGGTAACCGAAACTCGGTATAATCGATTGGCGTGAAGTGAGAAGCAAGATTCCAATTTGAAGGGTGGTCGGACATGGCATCAATTGAAGAACGCGTGACAGGAATCGTGGTCGAGTTGCTTGGCGTTGAAGAAGAGCGTGTTGTTGCTGGCGCCAACTTCCGTGAAGACTTGGAAGCGGACTCACTTGACCTCGTTGAATTGATTATGGCATTTGAAGAAGAATTCGGCGGCGAGATTAGTGATGAGGACGCACAGCGTATTGAGACGGTTGGGCAAGCAGTTGAGTATATCCAGTCGAATATGGAATAATTTTTCGCGCCGAATATCTAGGTGATAATTGTAAGGTAGCGTGTGCTACCTTATTTCTTTTTCTCCTACTTCCATCAGGTCGAACCACCACCCGCGGAGTACTTATCGCACTTGCTTTATCCCGTCAAACAAGATCAAGCCCAAGGTGCCCGCAGGCGTTAAGGAGAATTTGCCAATGAATTCAGCTTGCCTGGTCGCGAACTTCGAATACACAGCGGACGTCTTTCGGCAACAATTGAGCGAGATTTGTCACGAAGAAAGTCTACGGCAACCCATAGCGGATGGCCACAGCATTAATTGGCTGACTGGTCATATCGTATCTTCACGCTCGCAGCCGCTGCAGCATGTCGGTGCAACGCCCGTCTGGACTGATGAAGCGCGGGCGCGCTATCGAAATGGCAGCATGCAGATCGGCTCAAACGGCTCCGGCATATTAGAGCTAGGCGAGTTGATCGAGCTTTTCGAAATGTCGCAACGAAACTTGCTGACCGGGCTCAAAACGATGACAGCTTCAAAACTGAACATGCCATCCGGCTACTCAGATAATACACTCTTCGAGAGCCTCCTCTACTTTCATTTTCATGAGACCTATCACCTGGGACAAATGACAATGATCGCTGAATTACTGGGCAAGCGCGCCAAATACATCAGGTCGTGATCTCGGCCGCTCATGGCTGATCACTGAATAGATCACGATCGCGACAGTCCCGGCATAACTCGCTAGCAGTATCCACAATCCCAGACCAATACTCCCGCCCGGTTGCAACTGCTCGAAAAGATCGTATGCTAGCGACAGGCCATAGGTCGCGGAGATTATTCCCACGACAGGCAGGACAGACGCTAAAACTCCAAGCACGCGTTTGCCGCCAAATCGAATTACGACCAGCCCCGCAACAAAGCTCGTGACCGCAAGTATGAACTGCTGTTTGTAATTCATGTTTGCAATATCATATACATATTCAAATGGCGGCAGTTGCGCGACGGCAAGCGCGACGATGAACATCCCTGATAGGGCCTTCAACGGCTGTCTAGACGCTAACGCCGACAACAAGACACTGAGAATCACCAATTGCAAACGAAGCAGCAACGATGCCAAAAGCGGAGGAGAAGTTAGACGCTGTGCCGGGTGAAGGCTTGACCATTCCGCGAGATCATAGGCACTGAGTGTCATCG
This sequence comes from Phototrophicaceae bacterium, assembly GCA_965223515.1. Lineage (GTDB taxonomy): Bacteria > Chloroflexota > Anaerolineae > Aggregatilineales > Phototrophicaceae > UBA6055. The sequence continues at coordinate 890,536 of CBDCWK010000002.1, read as the reverse complement.
GCGCCGATGGACCAGCCGCCCATGGTACGAGGTAGCCCAAGAATCCGATAACGAGCAAGATGAACAATAGGGCGGAATATTCAGGAATATGGTCGATGCTACGCAGCAAATGCAGTCCCTTTCTTTACAGGGCAGACGCCATACGCCTTCTCGCTTCGGACATCATCTTAGCCGTCGAGCAGTCTAGCATATATCCTCATCAAATGTGCAACGGACCGTTGCCAGGAGAATCTTGAAGCCTGCTCATAGCCCGCCCCGATCATGCGACTGCGCAGAGGCTCGTCGCTTTCTATTTCCAGTATCGCGTCGCGAATTGCGTCAGTAGCGAAGGGATCAACGAGCAGGGCAGCATCACCAGCAATTTCGGGCAACGAAGACACATTACTCGCAATGACAGGCGCACCGCAAGCCATCGCCTCAAGCACCGGCAATCCAAAGCCTTCATAAAGTGACGCCATCACCAGCATTCGTGAATCGCTGTATAGTGCGGGCAGGTCAACATCATCGACAAAGCCGAGCAGATGCACGTAATCCGCCATGCCGCTATTCTCGATAGTGGCTCGCATTTCTTGTTCGAGCCAACCTTTCCCGCCCACTATCACATAATGGAGGTCGTATCCCCTTGCGCGGATTGCAGCGATTGCTTGAATCACGCGGCTGTAATTCTTCCGCGGCTGCACTGTGCCAACTGACAAAACATATCTTACGTTCGGAATCCTGTATTTTCCCCGCATGGACTCCAACATAAGTCTATCGATGACGCGCTGAAACTGCTTGTTAACGCCGCTGTAGAGCACTGTAATCTTTTCTTCGGGCGTTCGATAAAGCTCAATAAGGTCGCGTTTTGTTGCCGCAGAATCCGCCAAAACGTGATCGGCATTCGCGACCGAACGCGGCACGACTGCGTCCAGGTAAGCTTTGAGCGGCGGGCTGCTGGTTTCCGGCACTCGCACGAACGACAAGTCGTGAACGGTGAGCAAGGTGCGCGTCGCAGGAAGGGTGGGTGGCAACACGAAGTCAGTCGCATGATACAGGTCGACGCGACCGGTGAAATACTCGACCGGCAGCGGAATCCGGGCACGATGCCACAGCCGGGCTAACCAGCGAGGTGGAAGGCTAGTGGGCTTCCATTCAAACCTGCTTGCCGGCAGCGGCGGCAGCGTGGTAGGCGATGCGCCCGCAACGAATAGGCGGTACCTGTTGTCATGGTCTAGCACAGCCAACGCAGCGGTCAATTCCCGCACGTATCGTCCGATGCCGCCGCCTTGTTCAAAAGCTGGTGTATAGTCGATGGCAATTCGATGCACGTTAATCGACGTCGTTATAGGTCCAGTAGCGGTTGGCCAAATAATTCCAAAACATGACCGCAATGACACCAAAAAACAGAGCGATCATCGTTCCGACCTTATGCTGATCGAGCAGGGCAGGCGCGTAAGCAGTGCTGAGGCGGGACAAGGCAGCCGTCGAGATTTCGCCAAAAGGCTCGTAGCTGATTCCGATCCACACTGTCCGGATTACCCAGCCAATGACGCTTACGACTACAAATTGAGTGAGCTGGACCCGGGCAGATTGTGAACGTGAATCCGGATAGGTCCACAGGCGATTCCAGACGAAATTGCTGGAAACGGCGAGCACAAAGGCAATGCTTTGAGTCAGCGCCACATTAGTTGCCAGCGACTCGCCCAATGCATTGACCGGAGGCAACACACTGTTCTGAAGAATCATCACGGTGCCCGCGTCGATGATGAATCCCAACGCGCCGACTACGGCAAACTTGATAAAACGCTCGAATTCTTTTGCCTTGGCGCCACCATATCGCTGCGACAGCAGAACGATGAAGCGGTCAATCGGAGTGGTCACCCTATGGTGTCGTCTGCCAGACGAGCTAGCATCTGTAGAAACTGCCTGCGACATCCTCATTCCAGTTCCAGCGCCTGTGTCGCCCGCCGGTACAAAATGGCCAATACACTCAATAATACACCGATATGCAAAAACAGGTTGTTCACATAGAGATTGTCGAAAACGCTATGAACAGCTATGTAGCTCCAGCAGCCTAGCAACCCAACGGCAATGCTTCGCGCAAACTGATCAGGCTGTCGTCGTAGAGACCAAGTTATGCGAAAGATTGCTATCCAGAATGCCAAATACGCGATCAATCCCAGCAGGCCTGCCTCGGCCAGAAGATTTAGATAAAGATTGTGAGCGTGGCCCAAAGGCTCCTCCCAATTAATCAACCGATAGTCATCATAGACGACTTCATAATTGCCAAGCCCTACGCCGAAGAGGGGCGAGTCTGTCGCCATATTGATTGCCGCTTGCCAATGCGCCAATCGTTCTATCACAGCGTAATTGGAGGGAGCGATCTCTACACCGCGCACGTCGGAAATGGTAACCAGCTCGCTAGCGGTAGCCGTCAAGCGGTTGACTATCGATGTTGGCAGCAGACCGGCGCTCCACGCAGCAGCTAACAGAATTGCGATGGCCCCGGTAAGCGCTATTCCACGTGCCAGTTTCTTCGGCACAGCGGCCAACATGATCAGGCAGGCGACGGCCGTGCCCAGCCAGGCTCCGCGGCTCCAAGAGGCGACGAGCGCGGCAATTATTAAGAGAGAGGCCAGGCTGCTTGCGGTAAATATCAGAACTGCAACCAACGGTGCCCGCTTCCCAACGCGCCAGCAAGAAACAATAGTTTGCAGCTGACTATAGGCAGTCATTAAGCCGATGGGAAGCGCGATGCCCATGAATCCACCAAAGGGATTGGGTTGGCCAAAAGTTCCAAAAGCGCGGAAGAATCTCCCCATGATTACCAGATGATCAGCGCCGCTGCCGCCTAAAAATATATATAGCCCGACCATCGCATTCGCGACTGCGCTGACAAGAATTGCGAACACCAGCCAGTGCCAAAGGTCATCTACAGTTACCGACAGAGTCCAAATGAGGAGCGCAATCGCCGCCCACTTCAGCCATTCCGCAAGCCAATTTGACAGCGCTGCACTGTTCCAGGTGCCCAGCGCAAGTACGGCCATCAGTGCAAGCACAGCCACCAGTGGCGTGTTGCCGCGCGCAACTAGAATAGCTTGGCGCCGACGGACGCGGTCCACCAACCATACACCAAGGTACAGCAGCAACAGGATCTGACCGATATCCAAGGGTATCGCTAGGCTCGATTCCGTTGCGATCAACGTTCGCAATGGCGAGAGCGTCAGCATAATCACTAACATAACCAGCGGCGTTGAGGGCACGAAAATAGCGCAAATAAGCACAAGGATTGTAAGGGCCAGCACCGGCAAGGGAATAGCTATGGCTGCGAAACCGCCAGCAAGTCCGAGAACAGCGAAGAGGAAAGCTAGCGAGACACGCTTCGACATACGGAACATGTCATGCGGGTTCGGTAAGGGCAGAGCGGAAGTAACGAATTGTCCGCTCTAGACCTTCTTCCAGCTCAATTTGCGGCTGCCAATTCAAAACTGTTCGGGCGCGCGTGGTATCAGGTTTTCGTGTCTGCGGATCGCCCTCGATTCGTGATCCGTCTGAGAATACGATGCCGCTTGTGTTTCCAGCTACCAGATTAACTATTCGCGCAAATTCATCCACGCTGATTTCACGGGTGGTCCCAATGTTGACCGGCTCAACGAAGTCGCTTTGTAAAAGGCGAACTACGCCTTCTACCAAATCATCGATATATTGAAAACATCGGGTTTGTGAGCCGTCTCCATAAACCGTCAATGGCTCACCTCGAATGGCTTGTCCGACAAAGTTTGGTACGACTCGCCCATCGTCTAGGCGCATACGCGGACCGTAGGTGTTGAAAATTCGAACGATCCGAGTGTGCATACCATGCTGCCGATGGTAAGCCATCACCAGCGCTTCCGCATATCGCTTTGCTTCATCATAGACTCCACGCGGACCAACCGGATCAACATTACCGGCATAGGTCTCGTTCTGCGGGCGAACCAGGGGATCTCCGTATACTTCCGATGTGGAGGCGAGCAAGAAGCGTGCCTGCTTCGTCCGCGACAGCCCCAAGGCATTGTGCGTACCGAGAGCGCCGACTTTCAAGGTTTGAATCGGATACTTGAGATAATCTATGGGGCTAGCCGGCGAGGCAAAGTGCAGCACCGCGTCAATCGTACCCGGTACGTGGATGAAGTTGCTAACATCGTGATAGATAAACTCAAATTCGCGCTGGCCCGCCAGGTGCGCAATGTTGTCCTGTGATCCAGTGATTAGGTTGTCCATCGCCACGACACGATGTCCGTCCCGCAAGAATCGATCGCACAAGTGTGATCCGATGAAGCCGGCGCCACCTGTAATCAGTACTCGCAACTTGGTCCACCTAAACCTTCATTCAATGCCGAGAGTTTACCACAACCTCGCGTGACCTTGTATGCGAAGCTCATTTCGCCATAGCTTCTCGGCGTCAAGAGCCGTTTTCGCCAAATTCAGCCAGCCGCATCAGTGCCGCGAGCTGGAACATGAAGATAAATGCGAGATCGATAACAAATACACTATTGTCGATTAAGCCGTGCGCCAGCAGACCAGCCATACTGCCCATCAACCCGATTGTCATCGCCAAGAGCAGCGGATCGGCTCGCCGGAAGCGCCTCACAAGGGCGGTTGCATCGCGCCAGAATATCAACTGTATCATGAGGAAGGCAGCCAATCCAAGAACGCTCAGACGCGTCCAGAAGTCGAATAGGAAATTGTGTGGATGCGACAGGTCTCGATCCCATATTGCGTCGGGCTTGAGATACTGACCGCCGAAGAGGTAAAGGAATTGATCCAGCCCGATCCCTGTCAGAGGATGATCGCGAATGATGCCGACGGTGCTTTCCCATAGGCGCAAGCGAACGAAGTCCGTCCCGCTCGTAAAGTCGAGCACATTGGCAAAGCGGGGTGAGAGCCGCGTCAAAATGGCGAATCCGGCGCTACCCATTGCGCCTGCGGCAAGTAAGGGCGCGATCGCCTTCCGCTGAAAGCGAACGATAGTAACGACGATCAAACCGGCAGGAATGCCCAAGAGTATCGCGCCGACGCTCTTTGTTAAGAGAAGTGCGGGTACCATTATCACCAGACCTGCTGCGGCAAGCCGGCGAAACCGCTTGTCGATTCCTCTGACCAGGAATGCAAAAGCAATGGGAACCGTCCGTCCAAAAAGCAAGCCCACATTGTTGGCGGAACCGTAAACGCTATCCAGCCTTGTCGCTCCTGCTTCCGCGACGAAATACAGATATAAGCCGTACAGCGCAACCAAGACACCGGCAACAACTAGTGAAGCGAAGAGCCTGAGCATTGTTGCTCTGTTGGGGCGTGTGACGCGTAACAGTACATAGAACATCACAGGCTCGATAATCAATGTCCGCAGCTCGGTTAGCGCCGTCTCCAGATGATGCGTCCATAGTAGCGAAACCACCGCGAGCAAGGCGATAGCGACAACGGCCAAATCCATGTTGTGAACCGCAGCGAGTGATTCCCGCCCGAATCTCGGGTAGACGCTGTTGCTCATCTGCAATTCTTTTCCGAGTGCTACCATTAGCCGGACAAATCCAGCCGCCGCCGTGATCAGTATCACCACCTCGACCATAGGAAAGGCGAAGGTATGTAACTCAACAGGAAACAAGAAAAATGGTGCCCAGAACAAAGTCAGGATCAGCCCGCTCTCCAGACGATGGTAGATCAATACGAATAGGACGAACGCGGTAAATAGAGAGATCATGAGGCTCGGGGATAGGTAAAGGGCGCCGCCAGTGAGAAGAGCCAGCAAGATATTTACTTCGTCCCGCATCAATATCGAAGGTCTTGGCGAGTCGAAAGTCCACAGCATCGCCAGCATCATGAATACAGACGATAGGCCAGCCAGCAGCAGGTGCAGTGCAGCGCTCAAACCTGATATGACGATCGCCACTGAGGGCAGCCATTCTCCCCAGGGTGCGGTCGTTACCGAGTGGACACAGACCAGTAGCGACAAACAAGTGGCGATGACGCCCAGCAATATCTGTCGGTCATAGGGCAGTGCCAAGTCGCCTGAACTGACAGAATAACCTGCAATCGCCCAGCGGTCCCAGCCGCGATCCGCAACAACGCGTAGCGTATGCGCACCGAGCGAAAGGTCCGCAGCGATCTGCACCAGGTTAGTCTCAGGCGCGCGCGAATTGCTGCGCAGAAATACGTAGGCATTTCCACTTGAGTCCTTCTGTGTCGCGTTGGCGGGCAGATCATCCACCAACGGATACAAGAAAGCGACATAATCGTCTTCGCGCAGCAACATGGCGACGTCCGTGCCGTAGAAGTTCAATTCAAGTTGGCTGTCGCTGGGGTATAGCCAGCCAATGTCGGCGCCGAATTCGCTGAATTGCCAAACGCCGCTGTAACGCGCGTGCTCGTTCAGCGCATGGTACAAACCATTCTGCGCGCTCTGTGGGTATTGGTAATCGTGCAGGGCAAGAAGAAGCGGCGTGGACGCACCATCCTGTTGCACTAGCGCAAAGCCCCATTGCGCGTCATCTGCTTCTACCGCGGGCTGCCAATGATGCATGAACATGGCGCCTAGCCAGGGCCACTCGCGATGCGCGCGGTCAAGCGCTTGCAGCGAATACTGCGTTCGCTCTGTTTCCGTTACCTCGCCCCAAATCGAAGACGCTCCTTGCCAGTCGGCCGGCAAAGCATTCCAGCCATAGTTTGCCGCCCACAGCGGCGTTTTGGCGTCGCCATGTTTGATCATCACCTCGCGCAAGGCGACTATCCGCGAAAAATTCAGAAGCGATTCTGCTACACGACGGTCGAGTGGCGGCGATGAAAAGCCGTAGGGCTTGCCCGCCACCACGTCCATCAACTCGCGAGCGCCTTGTGCGTACATCGCGTCGAGATAACGAATGTCGCTGATATTGCGGCCACCGATTTCAGTTGTTGGCGCCAAGCCTGCCGCGATTATCGTTGCCGATGGATCTGCCTGCAGGATCGCTTCGCGCGCTGCAGCGAGCAGCGCAACATATTCCGCCGGTCGCGGATCTAGCTCACCCCAAGCATCTGCCAGATTAGGCTCATCCCATATTTGATAGTAATCGATCCACGCGCCATAACGCGCCGCGAAGCCGTTGGCAAAGGTGGCAAAATGGGAAAAGTCTTGCGGCGGTGCGGTTTCAATTAATATGCCTGCTGCCCGCTCTTCACGTGCCCACGCGGGCGAATTCATCAAGACCACCACTAGCTCAAGTTGCGGAAAGTCCGCCACGGCCGCTGCCAGTCGATCCCAATTTGTCCAGCCAAACTCACCCTGCTCCTGTTCAATCTCATTCCAATAGGCAAATTGCCTGATCCAGCGGAAGCCAGCCGACTGAATACGTTGCAATTGATCTTGCAGATCATCGGCAGCGTATTGGAACAGTTCGACATTTACGCCCGCTCTTGACACCGTGAAGGGAATATTTTGATCTTTAGTTGCGTCGACATAGCCACGCAGCTCAAAATCGCGCAGATGCAGCGTACCGAGGGTAGCCGTGAGGCTTCCAGTGACCAGCAGCACGCTGACCAAAATAAGCAATATCCGACGCATCAGCGTGTCCACACCGGATTCGACGATCCGCCGTCAAAGGTAAGCTGCTGAGCGTCAGCAGATTCAACATCGACAAGCCATAGGTCGCCAGAGTATATGACGGCAATATGACGCGCGTCCGGGCTCCAGGCGAAGTCCTTAGGCGTTAAGCCGAAATCGCGTTTCTGGATTCCACCTTCGCCTGGAGGAGGAAACAGGTGACGCTGATTGCTGCCGTCGCGATCGGCAATGACAAGATCGTAGTCGCCGTTCATGCTATTCTGCGGCTCTCGCGCTTGCAGCCATGCTAGATAGCCCTCGCTATGCTCGGTGCCGCTAACTGCAGTTTTCGGCGAGTAAGAAGGCGCTGCCCACATGCCCGCAGCCAAACTGACTGGCGCGGTAAAACGCCCTTCAGCGCTAGTGACCGCGATATCAAATATCGGGCTTGTCTCCGCCGGCTCATCACCTTGTGGCGGCCCATGAATGATAGACGCTAGCAGGCGGCTGTCATGTGACCATGACAATGACGAAAGCCAGACCCAGTTCGTTGCGCTGTGAAAGACAGCGTATTCAGCTAGAGATGTCAATCGCCTTCGCTCAAAGTCGACCAAACCGAATCCGTCCGCGCGTGCCCAAGCCAGTTGATCTCCCAAGGGCGACCAGGCGAAATGCGTACCCCACCAGCCATACAGGCCGCCGCCGGATTCTGGCAAGGCTTCTTCAATGGTCAATGTTCGTCCGCTTTCCAGATCAATCGTCATAAGCCAGAGGTTGTTCAGTGCCTTCCATCCACCAGTTCCGGTGCTCGGTTCACCTGTGGAGTAGGCTATCGTATTGCTCGAACGTGGTCGCCATTCAGCGAAGAGAGCATCGCTAGGTGTCAGTCGCTGTGGCTCAGCCCCGGCAGCAGTGGAGATCATCCAGAGTTCGTTGAAGAATACGTCGGTAGGGTCCGTCTCGCTGCTGAATATCAGTCGTGTGCCGGCTTCACTTTGGTGAAAAACGAGAGAATCGAGATTATGATTGATTGTCAGCGGCTGCTTGTTAACTGCGTTATCTTTGATGGTCCAGGCATTATTATGATTGATATAGCTTAAACGACCAGCGATGGCGACTGGAGCGACCGTATCAGTCGATCCGGTATAAATGATTTCAGCGATCGGCGCTTGCACGACTATCGGATCACCGATGAGGATTCGCCTGACCTCACGGCCGTCCTCTAGAACAATGCGGTAACAGGCCTCCTCTATGCCCGGGCTGCCAGCTTGCCCAAGTCGCTGTCCGCCGGCTGGGACCCCTTCTCTGGGAAGCGCTCTCCGCTGATGAGCGATCTCACGCCGTTCACAGACCTCCTCTTCTCGCACCCGCCTGATAGTGATCAGCATGCCGTCTGCAATCTGCGCAACCAACGGATGACTTACACGGTCTTGTGGACCTAAATCAATTTGTGCGCTGGCGAGTAGCTGATCCACCGTAACGGCGCGAGAAAAGCTATACGTTGCGCTTTGTCCATCAACCATAACCTGCGCATCGATAGATTGCGCCTCCTCCGTGGGTCGGCAAGATGCAATTACCAAGGTCATCAGGACAATCAATAACAGCCGATTAGGCATGCGGCGATTCTTGTTGAACTTGAACGCGTCAACTTATATCCTATCTGAGTTTTTCTCGAGCACAAACAGCCTCGGATGCAGTCCACTCAAGTTAATTGTCATTTCGCTAGCGACCCGCCACGACGATGCGCGCAAGCAGCGCTGGATGAGATTGATTTCATGGGTTAGCAGTACAAATGTGGCATATCTATTTGCCAGGCGGCTCGCTTCCTGCAAGAGAGCAGGGTAAAGCATAACGTTCTCCGCGTGCGTTCCCGAGTGATGACCAAAGGGCAGATCGGCATAAAGTAGATCCACCGTATGAGCCGGCAGCGGTACCTGCCCGGCGTCTGCCTGGAGATGGCAGATTCTGTGCTCTTGTTGCGCTGCTTGCGCGTTGCGCCTGCCATGATCGATCATGCGGCGGCTGCTATCGATGGCGATCAGTCTGCCAGCATTCTGCGTTAAGGCGTGCTCAATGAGGATCGTAGACGAACCACTGCACAAATTGACCACGGTTGCGGGGCCGGGCAAGTGTCGCAGCCGCGTCATGGCGAACGCTGCCGTTGCATTCAGGGCACCCGGAACGTCATCCACGCGATAGGCTCGCTTTGACAGCGGACTTGCCGTCGTGCGCACAAGCAGCTCCCAACCCGACCCGTCGTATCGCCTGAGCAAACGCAAGAATAATTCACCCTTTCCGCCGTCGGCGAGGCGGAGCCCGAGCGCTTGGCTCAATTCCTGCCTCAAGCGGCGCATGACCACTGTATGGGATCCGGCTGCGGCAATCCCCACAGTCTCCGGCGCTGGCCGGAATCGCGCCGTTGCCGCTCGCAAGATCTGAGTCATTCGCTTGAAATGCTCATGTCCCAGCAAGGCTTTTGGGCGAGGTATAGCATAACGGTGAATCTCATAAATCGCGATCAGCGAACGTAAGGTAGATAGCGTTTCGGCGCTTCCGCTGAATTGAAACCTTAAGAATCCTGCCCTCGTCTGACGAATGGCACAGATTTCGCTGGCACACACCTCACGCAGCTCATCCATGGCGATTGATTCTATGCCGGGAATCACCTCGGCTTCGTATTCAGCGGTTGAAAGGATCATTGATCAGAGAATTTCGGGCGCTAGTGCCATTTGGGTTCGCGGTCCCGGCTGCCATCGGGAGTCAGGCGATTCAGGCTTGCCCCGTCACTTGAGATCGTGTAAATGTCGCGAGTGTCTTCGCCGGCGCGGTCCGATACGAACAGGATCAAGTCGCCGTTACGTGACCAACTGGGCTGGCGCTCAATCGTGGCGTCGCTGGTGATCTGTTGCAGACTCTCGCCGTTGAGCGGATTGACGACGAAGATATCTTCATCTCCAAATCTTGTCGAGGTAAACAGAAGCAGGCTGCGAGTCGGATCATTGAGCCATGAGGGCAAAAAGTTCTCACCGCTATCGCTCCGGATCGTGTTGATCGCCGCGCCATTTGCAATGCTAACGACGGCGATATGACGCGATCCATCGGCATCGGAAACATAGGCAATATGTGCCCCGTCTGGCGACCAGGTGGGCTGATCTTCGTTGGCATCGCTTGAGGTAAGCTGCGCCTGTGCGCTGCCGTCTTCATTCATGATCATGATATCTTTGTTGCCCGAACGCTCCGAGACGAAGGCGATTCGTCCGCCGACGGGCGACCAGGCCGGCCGGTTGTCTGAGCCGGCATGTGCCAACTGCGTCACCGCGCGCGATTCTATATCGACTACGTAAATATCGAAGCTATCCTCGCTGCGTCTCGACGCAAAAACTAAACGCTGCCCATCGGGAGACCACGACGGATGCCGATCGTTGGAGGGGTTGTTAGTCAATTTAACGGCGCCTGAACCGTCGCTATTCATCACGTAGATTTCGTTGTTGCCATCTCGATCACTGACAAACGCAATTTTGCCCGCTGGTGGTGGTTCTGGCGTCGGCATGGCAACGACCGGAACTTCCGCGATGAATGTATCATTGCCAACTGGATTTGACACCTGCTGAAGGACTGTATAGTTGCCGCCTGCGCTATACGTATGAACGGGATGTTCCGTCGTCGACTGATTTCCGTCTCCAAAGTCCCAGCCATAAATCAAGTTGTCTCCGCTGGCGGTCGATTCAAAGCTCACCGTCAGGTCGTTGATGCTCGTCGTGAAACCCGCAACCGGCAGCGCAATTGCCTCGGTTACGATTATCTCCGCAGTTGCCTGGCTCGAACCTCCCGGTCCAGAGGCATTCAAGGTCACGACATAAGCGCCGACATCCTCGAATATGAAGGAAGGCGCAGCCTCGAACGAATCCGTGACCCCGTCACTTTGGAAATCCCACTGGTAGTTTTCGATATCGCCGGTCGATTGATTGCTGAATTCGACCTGAAGCGGCGCGTCGCCTGAGACCGTACTTGTGGCAAACATCGCGACCGGCGCTTCAATAGGTGGCTCCACCAAGATGTTAACAGTGGCCACACTGGCGGCGTTACTGCCCAGCGCTGTGAGTTGCGCTACGTAACTGCCAAGCGACACATATATCCAACTGGGATTGGTCTCTCTGCTGTCAACGGCACCGTCAGTATCAAAGTCCCACTCGAATCCCTCGGACGCATCGAGCGAATTGTTGATGAAGTTTACGGTTAGGGGCGCGCGTCCACTTGGCGGCTCTGCTGAAAAACTGGCGATAGGCGCTTTTGGCGGCGCGTGAACGATCACGGTCTGCGTTGCACTATCGCTGCCACCGGGACCTGCGACAGTCAGCCGAACGATATACTCGCCGGCCACGTTGAATACGGTTGCAGGGTGCCTTACAGTGCTGTCCGTTAGGGCGTCGTCGTTGAAATCCCAAAGATAACTGTCGATTTCGCCTGATGAAGTGTCCGTTAGCTGTAAGGACAAGGGACCGGTACCTTCGCTGACCGATGTCTCGAAACTGGCAACGGGCGACGGTGCCGACTCCGCTGACACGATTATCTGCTTGGATGCCGAGGACTGGACATTAGAGCCACTCATCACCAATTCAACGATATAGCTTCCCTCGGCTGTATAAGTATGCGTGGGATTCAATTCAGTTCTATTCTCATCGCCATCGCCGAATTTCCAGACGAAAGCAGTTTTATCGCCACTGCTGTTGTCGCTAAACTGTACGTGTAGTGGCGCCGCGCCAAAGGGAGGCGACGCATCGAAAGCGGCTACAAGCGATTTCCTGGCGTTCACTGTGATCTGGCGGGCGAAACTGCTGCTGCCAGCCGCACCGCCCACAGTCAAATTGACACTGTATAGCCCCGGTTCGTTGAAGGTATGGCTTGGATTGGCTTCGTTCGATGAATTGCCGTCGCCGAATATCCAGCTATATGCCGTAATCGCTGCGCCTGAGCGTCCAGTGAAACTAACCGTCAAAGGCGCGAAACCGGAATTGACGTTTACAGAAAACTCTGAGCTGGGCAAAGCGTCCTGCACAGGCACGGCAGTTGGCACGCTGAAGCTCTGATTCCTTACGTAGAGCGGTGCTACAACGGCAGTTTCCTCGCTGCCATCAAAAAGAAACACGCGCAGGCGAAGCTGATAGGCTCCATCGACTATCGAGCCATTGGCAGTATTCCAGACACCCAAGACGCCGTTGATCACCGGTCTATGCCCGGCGCCGCTGGCCGGATACCAAATGTTCTGCGGATTCGGGACATTCGCGTATTCAATGTGATATTGCAGAAAGCCGGGATGAATTGCTGAACCAAGCAGTTGCGTGCTGCCCCCAATCACCGTATTAGGAAGGGGCGAAGCGATGAAAATGCTGATAGGCAAGGGCGTATGCGTGGGAAACTGGATGGCCGTCGGCGCATTGAATTCACGAGTGGCGACAACCAGTACTAGCGTCGTATGGGGGATACTAGTTGGAGCATGAGTTGGCGCAGCGGTCACAGCTGTGGCTACAGCAGTCGCGAATTCACTAGCAGATTCAGGAATGTTCGTGATTGCTAGCCCTTTACTCTCTTGTCTTGGCCTTCCCAAATTGCAAGCGGACAGCAATATCAAAACCAGAGCGGCAGATGCGACGACTTTGCATTGATGTAATTTACGGCGGCTGTCCATTCGTCTCCTCACCTCGCCGTCACAGGGCCGCGACTCATTTTGCCACCCTCGAACATTTTGTTTAGCTACAGGCATGAACGTGATTTTAGGTGATTCAATAGGTTTCAACGACTCTAGTATACTTCATGCGTCGGGATGGCAGCTTGCTCATCGAGTTGTCTGCGGTCTCATGCTAGTGGTCTTACACCAAGTGGTGTAGAATGCCACGTCGGCGCTTGTAAGAGTGCCAAACCCGAGAGCTACTTGCGGAAGACGGTATCAGTCCGCCTATGAAACTTGTCGTCCTCGTCCTCATCCTGTGGATTGTCTCACCCACACTTGCCCAAGAATCGGTGCCCGCCGTAGAGTCTGCTGAAGCGGAATCCGATTCCGCTGGGACGGTATCAAGCGTCCCCTTGGCGAGTCCCTTCCTGCAAGACGATCTAGCTCTATTGGTCGGCAACGTACAGCGGCCCAACGGCTTCGTATGGTACGACAACAGCCTGTTCACTCTTTGCAACGGCGATTGGACCATTTACAAAATTGATGATCAAACCGGCGACACGATTACTTTCGTCTTTGGCACGCGCGATGGCAATACGCTGATGATCGAAGATACAGTTGCGGGGTTTGACCTATGGGTGCCGGATCCGGAAACCGGTACCCTCTGGAAGGTCGATCAGAGACGCTCGGCGCCCGTAAGGGTGACGGCCGGTTTGGAAGCCCCTTGGGGGATCACCAGGCTCGACGAGACTCGCATTCTCGTTACCGACACCAAATTGAACAGCATCGTGGAGGTCATAGACGGTGGCGGCATACATGAGATTCACAGCGCCTTACGCTCCCCGACCGGTATTGCGCGACAGGAACAGTTCATATACTTTGCGAACGGTGGCAGTGCTAGACGTGGAATCGAATACTTTGAGAGAGAGGAAAACGGACAATATTCAGCCGTTAAGCCGCTGATTTCCAGCCTACAGAATACCACCAATATTGCCATGGGCAGCGATGGAAATCTTTATTTTGCCTTTGCCCTAGGAACACGCGGCGTCATCGGGCGGATTGATCCCTCAATTTGCCATGAAACCGGCTGCAGCAATGATGATGTTGAACTGGTCGTCTTTTCAGATATACCAGCGCCATTGGCAATCACATTGTCGGATGACTTACGTTTATTCCTACACAGCCGCTTCCGCCCAGAAATCTATTGGCTGCAATTGCCCATCCAGTAGAGTACACCAGCAGGCGGCGCTAGGTCTCCCTAGTCTCGCTTATGGCGTACTGAAGGTATTCATCACGATCTGCTAGGGGCAATCGCAAGGTAAGCTCCCAGCCGGATTCGCTGGTATGCTCAGCTTTGATGTACTGTTTGTCGTTTAGTTCGGAATAAATCTTGCCTGATTGATAAGGGATGATCACATCAATCTGCGTCTTCTGCTTCGCTAAAGTGTTACTTATCGCTTGAAGCAGCTCGCCCAAGCCCTCCAGGTTTCGCGCGGAGATTGGTACGATTTCGGCATAATTGTCCACGAGCCCAACTTGAGGCAGCGCCCCGTCCACGCGATCTTTCTTGTTTAAGATCAACAGTCGTGGCATGTGGGAGGCATCGATTTCGGCAAGCGTGTCTTCCACCGCTTCAATTTGCTGCGCTGCGTTCGCATGGCTGATATCGGCCACGTGCAATAGTAAATCGGCTTCTATTACCTCTTCCAACGTCGCGCGGAAAGCTGCAATCAACGTGGTTGGCAGCTTCTGAATAAAGCCGACTGTATCACTTAAGAGTACCTCGCTGCCATCGGGCAGTTTGATACGCCGTATAGTAGGATCAAGCGTTGCAAATAGCTGATCGGCAGCATAGATATCTGAATCAGACAGGGAATTGACCAAGGTCGATTTCCCCGCATTCGTATATCCCACCAACGCGACCAGCGGCAAACCGGATTGCCGCCGCCGTTCACGATGCAGATTGCGACGCGCCCGCACTTGCTCTAGGTCGCCCTTTAGCTTGGTGATCTTGCGAGCAATCTCGCGCCGGTCCACTTCGAGTTGAGTTTCACCCGGCCCGCGCAGACCGACGCCCGCCGAGCCACCCCGTGCGCCCCCGCCACCGGCTTGCCGCGCCAGATGCGTCCACTGCCGTGTCAGGCGGGGCAGGCGATATTCATACTGCGCTAGCTCGACTTGTAGCGCGCCTTCACTGGTGCGGGCATGCTGAGCAAAGATATCCAGGATCAACGCCGAGCGATCCAGCAATCTCACCGACTCGCCAAGCTGCTTTTCAATTTCTCGCTGATGACGAGGCGATAATTCGTCGTCAAAAACGAGCACGTTGGCATCAAGCATCGTCACCTGTTCGACGATTTCGTCCAGCTTGCCTTTGCCGATGAAGGTCTTGGGGTTGATTTGCCTGACGAGTTGGCTGCTCCGACCGACTACATCAATGCCAGCCGTTTCTGTTAGCAGGGCCAATTCTCGAAGAGAATCCTCAACGGAAAGCAATGTGCGTTCCTGCCGGAGCGCGACGCCTACCAGATAGCCTCGCTCAGCATTGTCATTATTTGTGAATTGAATACTTGGCATCAGATGTCAAGTCGCATTGCGTTGAAGACCGGATTGATTAGTCTATCGTCTAGCTTTGAAAGCGACGCCTGTAACGAACGCTGGGCCCGATCAGCATAGGCTTGCTTGCGCTCCACCTTGCTTTTGATCTTCAGGCCCAGCGGTGGCAAGATCCCAAGATTCGCCTTCATCGGCTGGAAATGCCTCGGATCAGTATGCGTTACGTAGTGGCAAAGGGCGCCAATCATCGTATTCGCCGGTGGAGTCCACTCCACCAAACCGTGAATCTGCCGTGACAAGTTCAGCGCAGCCACGAATCCGGTAGCGATGTTGCCGACATACCCTTCAACGCCAGTGATTTGGCCGCCAAAATAGAGATGTTCCTGTCCACGAAATTGCATTGTCGGATGTAATAGGGCAGGTGCGTTAAGAAAAGTATTACGATGCATCTGACCCATGCGAACGAATTCGGCAGATGCCAATCCAGGAATCATGCGCAAGATTTCTTCTTGCCGTTTCCATCGGATATTCGTTTGGAAACCGACAATATTGTATAAACTTCCCGCTAAATCATCTTGCCGAAGCTGTACTACCGCATGTGGACGCCGTCCAGTATGTGGATCAGTCAGACCCACGGGGCGCATGGGACCAAAAGCCAGCGTTTCAGCACCTCGTTTCGCTAACTGTTCTATCGGCACACAGCCCTCGAAGAAGTTAGGATCCTCCCGCTCGAAGTCGCGCAGCTCGATAGTCTCAGCAGTCCGCAATGCTTGTACAAAGTATTGGTATTCGTGCCTTTCCATCGGGCAATTGATGTAGTCGCCCGCGTCATCTTCTCCACGACCGTAGCGGTTCGCTTGAAAGGCGCGGCCTAAATCTATGCTGTTTGCCCGTACGATTGGGGAAATGGCATCATAGAAGTAGAGGTAATCCTCACTTGTCAGCTTGCCGATTTCATTCGCCAGGGCAGGGGATGTCAAAGGTCCGGTGGCAACGATCGTCGGTTCGTTTAAGGGCAATTCTGTGACCTCTTCGCGGCGTATCTCGATATTCGGATGGCTGCCCAAATGCCCCGTTACTGCTTCGGCAAATTTATTCCGGTCAACCGCCAGCGCGCCGCCCGCAGGCACCGCTGCTTCCTCGGCACAGCGCATCAACAGCGAACCCAGCAGCTTCATTTCATTTTGCAGGATCCCGGTTGCGCGATCCGGCAGCTTTGACCCCAGCGAATTGCTGCATACCAATTCAGCCAGCCGATCGCTTACGTGAGCGCCAGTCGACTTTACGGGCCGCATCTCGTACAGGCGCACACGATGACCCCGCTCCGCCAACTGCCAAGCCGCTTCGCTTCCCGCCAAGCCGCCGCCGATGACGGTCACCAATTGTGACATCGTTTCTCCCAGCACCTATATCTTCCGCAGAATCATAGACGCGTTCTGACCACCCAAGCCAAAGCTGTTGGACATGATCGTGCTGATATCCGGGACCTCCCGAGCGGTATTCGGAACATAATCCAAGTCACAAGCTGGGTCTGGCGTTTCGTAGTTCACAGTCGGATGTAGTACGTCGCATGATAATGTCATTAAGCACGCTGCCAACTCCAGCGAGCCGCAGCCAGCCATCGCATGGCCGATCATGCTTTTGGTAGAATTAACGGGAATACTATAGGCAGCTTCGCCAAAGACGGCCTTAATGGCTGCCGTTTCTATGGCGTCGTTCGCCTGCGTTGATGAACCGTGTGCATTGATGTACTCAATCTCATCCGGATTGACCTTTGCATCATCCAATGTCCACTGCATGGCGCGTTTGGCTCCGCCACCATTCGGGTCTGGCGCCGCTACGTGATAGGCATCGGAGGATGCAGCATATCCCAGCACCTCGGCATAGATTGTCGCGTCCCGTTTCAGTGCGTTTTCCAGGCTCTCGATGATGAAAACGGCTCCGCCTTCGCCCAAAACGAATCCGGAACGGTCGGCATCAAAGGGTCGGCTGGCCCGGTCCGGCGCATCGTTGTAGTCGCGAGTAAGCGCGCGGGTGGCGCTGAACCCCGCCAAGATATAATCGAAGATGACCGCATCTAGAGCGCCGGCAATCGCCACGTCGCATTTGCCCAACTGAATCAAGTCGGTAGCTTCCCCGAGCGCTTGTATGCCGGTGGCACAGGCGACCGACGGGGTAATCAAGGGTCCGACAGCGGACAACATCTTACTGACGTAGTGTGCGGGCATATTGGGTAAGGCATTGACAATGCTCATTGGGTTGGCGCGTTTATGGCCCGACTCTCGCCAGCTCTGAATACCGGATACACCCACTTCGTAACTGCCAAGCGTCGTGCCAATGATCGTCGCAACGCGGTGTCCGATCTCGCTCATCTCACTGACGGACAAGCCCGCATCCCGCACCGCCTCTATAGCGGCAACTATGGCGAATTGAGTGGCTCGGCCCATACGCCGCGCCTGCTTGCTCGGTATGTAATCGGATGAGTCAAAGCCGACGACTTCGCCGCCGATCCTGACATCCAAATGCGCCGTCTCTATGTTCTGTAGCTTGCGTATGCCCGATTTGCCCTCTTGAATCGCCTCCCAAAACGCCGCTTTCTTGCCCAAGGGAGAGACGACGCCCAAGCCGGTGATGACCACGCGTTTGCGACCCTGTCTTGTCAATTCCATGCTCGTGCGCCCTGGATCATTGCGTCTCCTGCGCGATGCCGCTGCGGATAGCGCCGATTACATTTTCCTTCACCGCGGTGCGCGCTTGTTGAATGGCGTTTTTGATGCCGATTGCGGAATTCTGTCCATGCCCGATAATAACAACCCCGTTTACACCCAGGAGAGGCGCCCCGCCAATCTCGGACGTATCCACTTGTCGGCGGATCCGGTTGAAGGCCGGCTTTGCCAAGGCGCCACCGACCATCGATAAGACATCGTTTCGGAACTCCTGGCGGATCAGAGTCGCCACGTAGTGTGCTGTCGCTTCAAACATCTTTAAGACGATGTTTCCGACGAATCCGTCCATCACGATCACATCCGCAACCGAGTTCATCAATTGCACCGGTTCAACGTTGCCGACGAAGTTCATTTTGCTGCGGCGGAGTAGATCAGCCGCTTCCCGGATCATGAGGTTTCCCTTCGTAGCCTCAGCGCCATTCGACAGCAGCGCGATTCGCGGTTTGGGATAATCCAGAACAAGCTGCGCATAGATGCTGCCCATCACTGCGAATTGCTTTACCCATTCCGGCTTGACATCGGTGTTGGCGCCAACGTCAAGAAATATCATGCGATGATGATTGACCGGAAACAATGCTGATAAACCGGGCCTTTTGACACCTGGGATTCGCCGCAGGGTCTTTAGCGTTGCGATCGCGTGCACCGCGCCGGTATTGCCCATGGTCACGAAGGCGTCAACTTCGCCTCTCTTGACCGCATTGAGCGCGACATGGATCGACGAAGTCGCCGCCGATTTAAGGACCTCAGTCGGCCTGGCGTCCATGGCGATGTCAACCGGCGCGTGCAAAATCTCGATCTTGCCGGCGCAGATTTCGTGATTCTTGAGTTCGGCTTCGATTTGCCGCTGATCCCCCACCAACACGACGGTGTCTCCAAACTCATTGGCCGCCAGGACGCCGCCGGCAATGTCGCTAAGTGGACGGCTGTCGGTTCCCATCGCATCAAGCGCAATGTGCATTTAGCCAGGACCTTCCGAGGTCATCTCTATGTCAAATACCGCCGTATGATAAGGCAGGAACGGCACTTGCTCAAGATGGATTAACATCCGAAGGCATTGACAATTCTCTGGAACATCCTATACTTGTGCCCCGATAGCCCTGATGGCGGAACTGGCAGACGCGCACGGTTGAGGGCCGTGTCCTTAACGGGGTGGAGGTTCGAGTCCTCTTCAGGGCACCAAGCTAAAGCTTACCGTCATTGGTGAGCTTTTTTGTTGCATGCAATTCAGCGCAGATGTACACTGCGTTATGGAAGCAGATTGGTCAACGTGGAAGCTTTGTAGCGGGAGAAAATCTGCCGTTGTTGGCTTTTCATATTGGCGGTTACGGAGTAACGCTTGATGGCTTCCGTGAAGGATTCCTATGAGTGATTCCACTAACGCGATTCTGCAGCGTGCGTATGAGCTTATCGAAAACGATGAGCTTGAGCAGGCGCAGACAATCCTGACGCCTCTGCTTGAATTGGATGACGAGAACCCGGCGCTCTGGTGGGTCTATACTCATTCGCTTCGTGACCGCGCGATCGGGCAATTGGCGCTCGACCGTGTCCTCGAACTTGATCCTTCGTATCCAGGCGCGGGCGAACTCAAAAACGATGTGCTCGAAGTTGAATCACGGGACCCTGATCTTGTCGAGTTGGAGTTGCACACAAGCGGTGGCGCACAGACTGCGTCCGGAATCGACATTGATGATTGGGAAGATTTGCAACCAGATTTGGAGACTGATGCCGATTCGACGGGCGGACGCCGAGGCTTCGTTCTGCTCGCCGTTATCTTGCTGATTGTAGTATCCGGCGCAGCCTTGGTCGTCACCGGTACCGTTGATATTTCGGAGTTACTCTCGGGAATCCTGCCACCGCCGGAACCAGCCGTAATCGTAGTCTCCGCGCCGACAGAAGCCGTGGCGCCCACAGAGATCAAGGCGGAAGCGACAGCCACGCAAGCTGAACAAGACGCCACCCAGGAACCTACCTTGTTATCGACTGCTGAAGACGATCTCGAGCCAACCACGCAAACGACAGCGGTGGAAGCGACTGAAGTCGAAACAGAGGAACCCACGGCGCAACCTTCACCGGAGGCGACTCCGACTACGGAAGCCAGTCCAACGCTGGATGATCCCACCAATCCGCTATCTGCATTTCTGCGCGATGTGGCGGACAGCATAAGTGAATTCGATATTGATCGCCGCGCAAGTGCGGTCCACAACACGCTCTTGGGCAATACGCTTGTGATCCAGCTCTGCGCCGTTCCGGGGCGGGAATTCAACGCCCGACTAAAGCATGTGATGAATGCTATGGTTGGCTTAGCGGACGATATTCCCGAAGACATCGAGGCTGTGGCGGCTGGACTACTGAATTGCGCCGATGATGCTGCCAGCTTACGCATCATCGGCGTCCCTGTTGGTGTGATCCAAGAATACGCCGACGAGGAAATTGACGCCAAAGAATTCCAGCGTGCTTGGCAGCCTTTGTCTTGAATTCTGCGATTCACACTTGTATTCTCAACTCAAAATGGTCGATTCAAGCGGGTCCCGCCGGTCACCGCGGATTGAATACAGCATGACCAACAGTCGAAAAGTTATCGCCAAGAATCGAAAAGCGCACCGAGATTATCTGATCACAGATCGATACGATGCTGGTCTTGTTTTGATGGGTTCAGAAATCAAGTCGATCCGCAATCACAATGTTAGTCTCGGCGATGGCTATGTCCAGGAGAAGGACCGCGAACTCTGGCTGTTCAATACACATATCGCACCCTACAAGGAAGCTCACAATTTCGGCCACAATGATCCGCGTCGACCACGGAAACTTCTACTTCATCGGCGAGAAATCAATCGTATAATCACAAAGTTGCTTGAAAACGGTATGACCGCTATCCCGCTTCAAATCTATTTGGAGCGCGGCCGCGCCAAAGTGGAGATCGGCGTGGCGCGCGGTAAAAAGCAGTATGACAAGCGCGCCGACCTCGCGAAACGTGACGCCAATAGGCAGATCGAGCGGGCGCTCAAGGAGCGCTAATCCTTGCCATTTGTAGTTGAAGCGTCGGCGGCGCAGTGCTAAAATCCTCGCTTCGCTACCACTATGGCATAGCCCGGAAGAAGATATGGCAGACGTCTCCACCAGAAAACCGCGCGTACTGTCCGGAATTCAGCCATCGGGCAATCTGACGATCGGCAACTATCTCGGCGCTCTTAAGCAGTGGGTTCAGATGCAGAACGAATTCGACTGCTTTTACTGCGTTGTCGATCTACATGCTATTTCGGCGGCGCAGGACCCGGCTGAATTGTGGAGGAGGACTCGCGAGAGCGCCGCCATTTATTTGGCAGCAGGCATTGATCCCGAAATTTCGACTGTTTTCGTTCAATCACATGTGGCAGCGCACTCCGAATTGGCGTGGATGCTGACTTGCATGGCGCCACTCGGATGGCTCTATCGCATGACGCAATTCAAGGACAAGTCGGCTAAACAAGCGCAAGATTCGATCGGCGCTGGTTTACTCAATTACCCCAGTCTGATGGCGGCGGATATATTGCTCTACCACGCCGAGCTGGTTCCTGTTGGTGACGATCAGCGGCAGCACCTTGAATTCACCCGTGATTTGGCGCAACGCTTCAACCATCTTTATGGTGAGACCTTCACCTTGCCCTCAGTGATGACGCCGAAAGCCGGCGCCCGAGTGATGGGCTTGGATAATCCGAACAGCAAGATGTCCAAGAGCGATGACTCCGAAAATCATGCGGTTTATTTGCTCGAAGACCTCTCGCGTGCCCGCAAGAAGATCATGCGCGCGGTTACCGACTCACATCGCGAAATACGCTTCAGCGACGATAGGGAACGCGCCGGCGTCAATAATCTGCTGACCATTTATCAGGCCATTACCAATGAGACGCGGGAGGAGATTGAGGCGCATTTTGCCGACAAGGGCTACGGCGATCTAAAGCGAGATGTCGCAGATTGCGTCGTAGCGACGCTTGAACCACTGCAAGCCCGCTACTATGAGTTGATGAATGAAGCCGGCTATTTGGATTCAGTATTGAAGATAGGGCGAGAGAAAGCTGCCGAAATCGCTGGAACGACGCTCAAGTTGGCGCAAGAGCGGATTGGATTCCTCGCGCCGTCTTGACCATTCTGCCGTTCTTTACTAGAATCATCGGCAGCGCCCCATTCGTCTAGCGGCCCAGGACGTGGCCCTCTCAAGGCCAAAACAGGAGTTCGAGTCTCCTATGGGGCACCTAAACCTCAATCGGCTGTCGATTGAGGTTTTTCTTACCACACCACCTGTGTTGCAAGCAACAGTATTGACATACCTCTTTTTTCTGATCATCATGCTCGCATGAGCAGATGGTCTGTGGTTTGCTGTGCGCGCCACAGACCCAAGCGCTGCCGCCGAGCCGCTTGAATTCCTTGATGCCGTGAACCCATAGTCGCCCATTTCTGCCGTGTCACTGTTATCATCCAGGTCGCAGCCCTTTATTAGATGCAGCAGGAACTGCGAGAAATGGAATCAACACCAAAAACAAGGATCCGATTTATTTGCCGAAAAACACTTCGTCCCGTGCCAACGCCAATGTCGCCCTCAAATCGCTCAAAACCCAAGCGGGCACCAGCTGCGGCCTTTGCGCACACTTCGAATCCATTGGCGCGATTCGCGCCATAGCGCCAACGTGGATGTCGCCCTCAAATCACTCGAAACTCAGACAGGAAATCGGAAACTTCCTTGGCCTGGTCTACCAGCAGAAACGAATACACAGCCATTGGACTATCTGACGCCGGCAGAATCAAATACGATGTGATATTTATACACTCTTTCGGATTCACCAATTTCCCGTCCAGTTAATTGGAAACCCTACACATTATGTTGACGCAACCTCAAATCGAAGAATTCAATGAAAACGGCTTCCTGGCAGTTGATCGGCTGCTGGACTACGAACTTGATATCAGGCCCGTCGTTGAAGAATACCAGCAGCTCCTCGATGATCTGTGCGGGCAGTGGGTCGCCGAGGGATGCCTGCAACATGCGTACAGCGACTTGCCCTTTGAAAAGCGACTGGTCGAGGTCTACCGTGCCGGCTGCACCTACGAGCAAGCATTCGACATCGCGTTGCCAAACAGCGCCATTGATCCTGACACACCGATCCACCTGGGGCCAGCTGTCTTTAACTTATTACGCAGCCCGCGCATGTTGTCAGCCGTGGAATCGCTTATCGGCGGAGAGATCTTCAGCAATCCTATTCAGCATGTACGCATCAAACCACCAAAGAGTATTATCGCTAAAGAAGATGTGAATCGGGCGCGGCTGGGTGTGACACATTGGCATCAAGACAGCGGAGTCGGCTTGCCCGAAGCAGATGATACGCGGATGGTGACCTGCTGGGTCGCAGTCACCGAGGCGACGCCTGAGAACGGCTGTCTGCAAGTCATGCCCAAGAGTCATCGCGCAGGTGTCGCCTTGCATTGCACGACGAATGACCAAGTCGGCATTCCCGATGCATTGATCGAAAAGGAAGCCGCCATACCGGTACCGTTGAATCCCGGTGGCGTGCTATTCTTCCATCCGCTTTGTAAGCACGCCTCATTGCCAAACAAAAGCGATGCCTTCCGCTGGAGCTTTGATTTACGCTACAACCCGATCGGTCAAGCCACCGGCCGCCCGCATTTTCCCGGTTTCATCGCTCAAAGCCGGCTGTGTCCAGAGGCGGTACTCGACGACCCGCGCGAATGGGCGCAGCTCTGGGTTGATGCCCGCGCGCGCCTGGCAGAAATAGGCGGTCTCAAAGTCCATCGCTGGGATAGCAACGATCCGCTTTGTGCCTGAGCGGAATAGGTTATGGCGCAGGAAATATGCAGAAACTGTTGGTAGCTGAGATAAGCCTATAGAAACAGATATATATAGAATTAAATAAATTGGTCTGTAAGCTGTGGTCCGCTCCGTCTTCCGTGTTGCCCTGCCCGTGGTTCGCCGGACAACGACATAGCAAGCATGGCTTATGACCCCTCCCTATTTGATTCCGGCCCAGCCGATCCGCAGTGCAATCGTCATCAAGAAGTCTCGCTTCCTGACTACGGTCCGGCTCGCGCCAACTGTAGCTCAGGCCCGCGAAGTCATCGCGGAACTGAACGCCGAGATGCCGACAGCAAATCATCATGTCTACGCCTTTCGCGTCGGATTCGGCAAATCCGTGACTGAAGGAATGAGCGATGACGGAGAACCCAAGGGCACCGCAGGTCCACCTACTCTAGCCGTCGTCCGTGGTTCGGATGTTGGCGACATCGTACTCGTAACCACGCGATTCTTCGGCGGCATCAAGCTCGGCGCCGGTGGTTTGGTACGCGCATATACTGAATCCGCCCAAGAGGCGCTCAGCCTCTTGAAGACCGAGCTAAAAGTTGAACGTCAGCTTGTCGGTATCGAAACGCCCTACTCGCTCTACAAGACCGTCAAGCTGCTTATCGCGTCGCATAACGGCATCACAGTAGAAGAGACCTTCGAGGCGGAGGTTTTGGTGATTGCCAGATTTGTCGTATCTGACTTAGAGCGCTTTTCTGTGGTCCTGCAAGAGCGAACCGCCGGTCAAGTAAGCCCGATTCCTCTGGAATGAAGTTACTGTGACAACTTTTGTGCCACCAGCCGTCTCACCTGCCAAATTGCCCGATGCGACGGCGCAATCGTTTCGGCACGCAATATATACTGCCGCGCATCATCCAGCTGATCATTCTCGATAAGATAATTCGCCATTTGCACCAGCAAATAGACATCGCCGGGAAAAGCGTCCAATGCCGCATTTAATTTCGCGATTGCTTCTTCACGTTCGCTACGCGACCACAAGATCCGGGCAAGAACCAACTCGATCTGCGGATGAGCGCCCGCTCGGCTCTCAGCGTCCCCTAGCACTTCGTATGCGCTCTCACTGTCATTCCAGGAGAGATAGCAGCGAGACAAGGCCAAGTAGAGATCGATCATGCTCGGCGAAATCTCGACAGCTCCTTCAAGCAAATCTACCTGTTCTTCCGTTACCTGCCGGTTGGTACTTAGCAGAAGTTTGATCTCGGCAAATGATTCTTCAAATTCGGGAAGACGTGACTTGAGCTCAAGCCGCTGCAGGTCCGCATCCAGATCGCTGTCAATCTTAGCGAATCGTCGACGGCAAGCTTCGATCGTATCGGAGGCCAGCTGCGGGTCATCATCGGCCAGCGCCAACTGCGCCTGATAAACATGAGCGTAAGGATTTGCATCGAGACAGCGCTCGAGAACGTCATAGGCACGATCATGGTCAGCAAGGTCGACCAAACGATCGATGATGTCGCCAACGAATTCTCCAGCCACATCATTTTGCGCCAGCCGCTCAAAATTTCGCCAAAGTTCCTCATCCTCGGTATCAATCATATAGGCAAGCGCCAGTTGCAGAGCCCGTAAGTTGCCAGGCGACAGCGCGATATGGAGTTTGAGCGCACTCGTGATTTCAAGCGGAATCTGGTCTGCCTCATCGTGCTCATCCGGGTCAACAAGCAGTAGTTCTGCCACGGTCCGGTCGTGAGCTTCGGCATTGATCAAGAGTTCGGCGTACTGCCAGTAAAGCGCCGGATGCTCCAGGCCGCTTTCCAAGGCGCGCTGACAGGTATCGATCGCGTCGAGGAACTGCCCGGCCGCAAGCTGTATATCGACCATGCTACTCCAGGCGCTAGCATCCGATTCCGGCAACAGGTATGGCTCCAGCAATTCGCTCGCCCGGCTGGCATAGCCCAAGTTTGACAAGCCTCTCGCAGCAGCTGCTACGCCCGGAGACGCTCGGACATCGCTGGCGAAGGACTGAAACACTTCCGGCACCAGTACCTCACCCTCCTCTTCCAATCCCACCTGCATGACCTGCTTGGCCATCATGCCTAAGCACCAGGCGGCGAATCCGGAGCCATGCTCACGACTATACGCTGAAACTTCGCGATACTGCGCAAGCCTGTCAGCCCCCCCCCATTCGACATCCCAGAAACTCAGGTAGACATCCAGGTTCCACTCGAATACGCTCGCCAGCAAGCGCTCCAACTCTCCCTCAGTCGCACTCAGGGGCGAATATACAATTATCGCCTGATCGTCATTGGCTCCGGCCAAGCTGGTCATCACCTGTTCCGCCACGCGCGGCAGCGCACTTACAACATCAGCCAGCGAATCAAACTCCAGCGAGAATTCTTCCAGCTCGCTTGAGTTCAGCAGGCTAAGGTCCAACGCCAAGTTAAGCACATATCCCGCTGATTTTGTCTCCAGCGTGCCGTATAGCAATACATTGTCGGCCAGCCCTGCCAGCTCCCATTCGGAAGCCGAAAACTGGTAGTCAGACGGACTGATCTCACCACTGTCGTCGTTCAAGTCGATTTTCGCAAAACAGCGATAAACCTTAGTGGAGCGGTATTGCTCCACGAGATAACTGAGACAGGCTGCCAGCCCCATGGCGGTTTCTGGTTTTTCGGCACAAATAAGAGGATAAACGCTGATGCGGAACTGCTCTTCGGATTCGATCGCCTGTGCCAAACCAGCTGCGCTGCCGAAAATCGATGACGGCGTGCCTTCACCTTGCAACTGCTTTCCCAGTGCTTTCATGCGATCCGCCGCGTCGATCATTGACTTCTCCATTCAAAACACCCTGCCGAAAAGACAGGGTGCATTGTAAAGCTGCGACTACGAATTGAACAGAATTGTTCGCTAGCTCGCGACCGGCACCTGACTATAATCACCGCGGAAAGCCACATAAAAGTTCCGCAGCCAGCCGCGTCCAAAATCACCTTCTACCAGGAGCCACTTGCCGTCGGAGGATTTGCCAATCACGGCCAAAGTATCCCCACCCGGCACGGTTGTGACGATGCTATTTCCGGCACCCGGTCCGGTGCGAATGTTGAGCCGATAAGTATTGATGACCGCACGAGGAGTTGAGCCGGTAAGTGCATCCACTCGACGAGTCACACCCGAGAAATCACCACGGCCTACCGTATACCGAGAATTAACCCAGCCGTTGCCCGCTGCCGTACTGACCTCATACCAAACTAGACCGGGAGCGATTGATAGCACAGCCAGTTCAGTTCCGCCCCGCACCGTAGTAATAATATCGTTACTAGCCCCGGGACCTGACCTGACGTTTAGGAAAGCCGTGTTGACGACCAAGTGCGCGGCTCCCGCGGGAATCGCAGGTTGTGCTACCCTCTCCGGCCCGCCGATCGTCCGGACGCCCGAGAAATCGCCTCGTCCAACGGTGAAGTGCGAATTGACCCAGCCGCTTCCGGCTGACGTGTCCACCTGATACCATACTCCGCCAATGTCTTTCGCGGTGACTGCCAGTTCAGTACCGCCGCGAACTACGGCCAATATGCTATTACCAATTCCCGGTCCCGTCCTGACGTTTAGGAAAGCCGTGTTGACGACCAGATGTGGCGCACCGGCCGCTAAATCTCCCGTACCTCTCGCCAGGTTTGACGGCGTTCCCGCCCAACTAACAGCAGAAAAATCACCTCGGTCGACAGCATAAGCCGAACGTACCCAACCCGAACCGGCATCTGTTGTGACTTCGTACCACTTCCGATCGGTAGAGAGCATGGTAACCGGTAGTGTCGTTCCACCCGCGACAGTTGTAATGATACTGTGGCTAGCTCCGGGACCAGTCCTTACGTTGAGCCTGTAAGTATTGACAACCACATGTGGATTCGAACCTTGCGCAATTGCTTCCACTGGTAACATTGCCACCAAAAAGAAAATAGCCATAAGCAGTAATATCTGAAACTTCGCTTTCCTGCACATTCGATCCTCCAAGAGCACATGGCATGCGTACACCTGCCTTTGATATTGCCAGTCAGTATAGTGTTCGCCAATAATCGGGGCAAACGATATACTGTCGAATATGCAAGCGATTAGTGTTAGCGTGCTTTGAGTCGGTCGCATAGTTGGCGCGCATGTCACACATGGTCAACCGCTCCTTACTATTTCGTTTGTTCGCGGAAACGATCACTACTTCTGGGAGTGTCAATTTCAGTGGACATAGATTACCTGCTCAGACTCACAAATTCGCTGGCGAAACTCCCCTCTCCAATGCTTTGGGATGCCGGCCATAGAGATGGCGGGAGGGGCGGGGCTGGGGTTAGAAAAGGCTAAATCCACCAATTTAGGCACTCCCCTACTTCTCGGCAAATTGACACACTATGCGACCTGTGCTATCATTGCGGCAGATCGTGATAGTCGAAGGGAAACACGATGGTTTTAGCCGAACAGCAGCCAGTTGGCGTACTGATGGACAACTCGATCTTGACTGTCACACCAGCGGCGGTTTCGATCATTAGTAATCTACTTGAGCAGCGAAACGTCCCTAATCACGCCCTGCGTGTATTTGTTTCTGGGGGCGGTTGCTCAGGCATGCAATATGGCATGGCCTTCCAAGAATCACCGGAAGCTGGCGACACGGTGGTAAATAGCGACGGTATTCGGCTTCTTGTCGATCCCACTAGCTTGTCTTATCTTCGTGGAGCGCGTATCGACTATGTCGACAGTTTGATCGGCGGCGGCTTTCAGATCGATAATCCCAATGCGGTGTCCAGTTGTGGCTGCGGACACTCATTCAAATCGGGTGAAGAGGAAGCTGCAGACGCCAGCCAAGGCTGCGGGACTTGTGGTAGCTACTGATTCATCATCTTTCACTTCAGCGGCGAATCGCGCTGATCAGAAAGCCTAGCACGCCCAGACCACCTAAAAGCGCAATCGGAAAGCTTGGTGGAACGGCAGTCCATGGTCGGGTTCCGCTCGTCGTTACTTGTAGTTGATCGGTAAATGATGCCGGTGTCGGCGCGGGGCGTGTGAAGGTCGGCAAGGCGGTAACAGCGACGAGTTCAACAGACTGCGCCGAATCCGCCTGAATAGTCGATATCTCAATAGTACGCGCTTCCGCCTCCCCATCCCCACCTCCCAGCAGATTCTGCGCCTGTCCTGGTAATTTGATGTCGTCCGGATTCTCGATGACTAATATCAGCGAGCGGTCTCCCACGATTTCTACGAGATCGCCGTATACCCATCCACGACCATTCGGTGAAGAATCGTATCGGAATTCGTACCAGCGATAGTAACTGCGCAGGACTTGATACTCTCTGTCGTCGACAATCGAACCCAGAATCTCACTCTCAAGATCAGGTAACGCTCTAACGTTTATATTTCCAGCGGACGACAAAGCCCTCAACCGCGTTGCCGGAAGCGGAGTCGGGCTAAGTGTTGGCGTAGGCGTCGGCTCAACCGGTTCCAGCCCTGCCGGCGTCGGCGCTACCAGAACTGCCGACACAGGCGTGGCTGTGGCTCGCGCCTGAGCCGTAACCGGCAGCGTCTGAACCAAAAGGCAAGCTAGCAGCAAGAATATGCAGCGCAATGATCGGCCTCGACAAGTGCAGCCAATATAAAACGCTACCATGATATTTCATTGATTGAGGTGAATCTACCCTGCTCAGCCACGGCGCTTCGATTGTCCAATAGATGTATCATGAAACCCTGATAAAGTTGGCTCGCTAGGCCGACAACTTTCCAATTGCTCATTACGAATGGGGGAACATCCACGCCAGGCGGGCAGCGATTGCAATCAGCCGGTATCCATTCGCCGTTGTAACGCCGGGCAATGTGCAGGTGAGTCGCGGTAGTCACCCCACCCAAACACGATGCGTATCCCAAGATATTGCCTGCTTCCACCACCTGGCCCTGTCGCAGCGCATCGTGGTGATCCAAGTGCAGATAGAGAATGATCCAGCCGCTTCCTTCATTGGAATCTTCATCCAAATCAAGTATGACAATGCCTTCGTCTAGTCGTGCAATCGTACCGCGCGCTACCGCCGTCGCCGGGTACGAAGAGGTATAACAAAAGCCCCCTTGCTGCAACTCTTCCGGCGGTGAAAAGTCAATGGCTGCCCACGCGCTACCATTGCCCCAGCCGCCATGGAAGCCACCAGTGAAGCGCCAGGTATCAGCTCGCGGGAATGGCAGTGTCAAACTTGGTTGCTGCAAATCAGCCGGCGCGGTTTCATAATCATCAACAAACGGGTCGTCAAAGAGTTCGGCGTATGTGCGGTATATGCCGGCGTCACCGGTGTCTAGTGTCCAATCTGTGTCGCGCGGCATTTGTGCCAGCGCGTACTGTACGGCAACGGAGCCGGCGTTGAGATTCTGATCATAGAACAGTCTGCCACCGTCTGATAATTCCAGTATCCTTTCACCGCGATATTTCCAACCGTAGTATCCTTGATTTAGCCGATCAGCCAGCCAGCTCAACTGATTATACAACCCCGCCCGCAGGAGCCTATTCGACTCCTCCGCTTCAACTAAAGGATATATTTGGATCTCCGAATCCACCGCGCTGTCCGTCACCAATCCAGCGAAATACTCCAGAAATGCGAGCAGTATGCGGGCATCGACACTGTACTCCACCGATACGCGCTCGACGATCTCGCTTGCGCTGAAATCGGCCGCCTGTGTGGAGCCGTCTGGCTTGCGGCTCGTCAATGAAACGTTCATTCTGCTTAGGACACCGCCATGCGACCGAATGAAACCCTCCGCGTCAAAGCTTGCTGCCCTTTTCGAACGCACGAGCCGCGAATCAGGCAGGATACGAAACGATGGCGTGTAATCGACTGGCGGTTTTGGCAAATTAATTACCTGCCCGACTTCTAGCAAATCAGGATTCGGCAGATCGTTGGCCTGCATAAGCGAAGCGACCGAGACCGCATACCTTTCGGCTATTCGCGTCAGTGTATCGCCGGCAACCACCCGATGCGTAGACAAAACTGCCTCCGTTGCTTCATCGGAAGTCACTGGATCCAGCCTGCTTGAAGATTCTGTGGAGGTGACCGTTTCGACAAGCGGGTGCAAAGTTGCCGTAGCCATCACTTTTGGCGAATCGTTATCGTCGTTGTCCAAAGCTTGCTGCGACTCAGCCGCTTCGATTGTTGATGATGCCGTCGAGACTTCAAGGTCCGATACGGCAGCAGAGGAACCGGCGTCTAACTCCGGCTGATCACCCGTCTTCCGAGCCATCGTGCAGTTTGACGTTAAAATGGCGCACATCCCAATGCCAATCATGATCCGGGAAAAACGGCATATAGTTTTTACGACTTCTTCAAGTACAGCAAACTTCACTTGGGAGTTCCTTTGAACACCTGTATACTAATTCATGATTGGAGAATACGACATCATCACGGGGAGCGATTTATGGCGACAGCGGAAGAAGTCAAAGGCATATTCCCCGCTATGGTTGCGCGCTTTCTTCCAGAAAAAGCGGAAGGAATCAATGCTACCATTCTCTTCGACTTGAGCGGCGAAAATGGCGGGTACTTTTGGATTAAAGTCGCGGAAGGCAACGCCGAAGCCGGAGAAGGTGAAATTGGCGATGCGGCGATGACCCTGAAAGCCAACGCCGACGATTGGTTCGCGGTCGCTACGGGCCAAACTAATGCGATGCAAGCATTTATGACGGGCAAGCTGAAAATCTTGGGTGATATGGGTTTGGCGATGAAAATGCAGACAATGTTCGCGCAATAGATCCTTCGCTTATCGCGCTATTCTTCATCAAATTCGAGACCCAGAGCGGCAAAGCTTCGGCTAAAGTCGGCCTTATCCAAGGCTTCATCGACCACCGCAGCAGTCTCCTCATCCTCATTTGCCTCTTCCAAGCGGGTCAAGATTTCCGAGGCATGTCTTCCTCCGATTTCACCGAGCGCCCATATTGCTGTTAGCTGAAGCTCACGATCGTCGCTCAACGCTAATTCGCCGATGCGCCGGACACTTTCCTGCAACTGTATTTGGCCACAAGCGGTCGCAGCTTCATAGACAACCTCGTTATCGGTGCTTTCCAATTCGTCGAGGAGTATCTCATGCCACTCCTTGCTGCAAGTTCGTCCCATCGCGAATATCGCACTGATTCTTAGGTCATGATTGCCATTCAAGTACGCGGCGCGGATTAATGTCTGCACTTGCGGATGGCTCGAGTTTGCGAGGGCCTCCAACGCGCGCCTTCGTACTTCCAAGGGTTCACTCTGGTCGGTATGAAGGCGCAGGGTTCGCTGCTGTGCTTCCGCTGCAATGGCCTCGGGAATCTCGCCATATTCGCCTAAAAGGATGAATCGCCCCAACTCCTTTAATGCGCAGGTTCGGACAGCCCGCTCAATATCATTTTTCGCCAGCCTCATCAACTTGCGCATCACCTCCACAGTCTCATCAGTCCAGAGCAATTCAACGCCGGCTGCTCGAACCAAGCCGTCTTCATCGTCGAGACTGAGCAGGGCGATCTCGCGGTAGTTCAACTCGAACATGGCTTCGCTCGCTTCGTTGAGCGCGCGCAAGACTTGGCGCTTGAGCGCGCTAGACGAGACCCGCCATTGGCTTTCAACTGCCTGCCGCTCGGCCGATAACAGATCGCTTGCCATAGACTATTGTCGCTGACACTACTCGGCTATCGGAAACGTCTGCCTGCCCAAGCGCGACCAAGAGGTCTTCCAAGGCAGGTTTGTTATAGACAAGATCTTCCGATCCAGCCCTCTCGGCGCCTCTGTCGGTCATGAGATGCTCGGCGGGCTGATCAAATCATAGATCATTACCAAGACACCCAGGAACAGCAGTATGGCTATGCCAACTTGATGGACCCGCGCTTCGGTCTGCGGGTCGACCGGCTTGCCACGCAACATCTCGATAAGCACAAACACGATGCGACCTCCATCCAGCGCCGGAATCGGCAGAAGGTTGCTTATACCGAGGAATATGCTGATAAGGGCGATGAAGTGCAGCATCAAACCGGGTCCTTCATGCAAACTGCGTTGGAGGAATTCACCACCGATTTTGCTGATGCCGATAATACTTATCGGCCGCGCGTCTTTTCCGCTGAGCGAGCCATCCAGCAGTCTCCCCGGAATCGAAGCGATTACACGGAAGGTCTCGCCAGTAGTACGCAGGCTATAAGAAATAGCATCGGGCACGCTCTGCGGAATCATCTCATTTCTGTAACCGCCGTTGGCAAAACGAGTGCCCTCACCCAATCCGAACTGCGAACGTATGGCTATGCCCAGTCTCCCCTCCCCTTCCGCTGGGTTTATGCGCGGGATCACGACAAGGGCAATCGTTTCAAATCTGCCGTTTTCATGTTCGCGCACAATCGTCAAGGGAAGCGGCTTGCCTTCCGCGTTTCGTGTCGCTTCGCGCAAGGCGCCAGCTGGATCGCCCGATGAAGGAATGGCAATATGGCTAATCTGCGTAACCAAGTCCTCTGCAAGAATTCCCGCTTCAGCTGCCGGAGAGTTCTCAAGTACGCTTAACACCTGTACCACGCCCGCACGCCCGGCGAAATACGGCTCAACCGTCACGTGGTATTCGTCACCAGTCTCGTGGCGCAACAAAGAGAAGTCGATCTTGTCGCCCTCGTACGTCGCCAGAATCTCATGAAAGGCGCGGAAATCAGAAAAGCGCTCGCCATTGATCCTCTCTATTGCGTCGCCGACCTGCACGTTGGTCCCATAGAATATCGAGCCAGCGGGTATCGCCACCACTTGGCTGAGTCCGCCTACCGGCGTGGATAAACCGATCATGGCAGCGACGAAAAACAAGACGACCGCCGTAGCAAAATTGGCCAGCGCGCCGGCCGACATGAAAAAGATCCGACCTAAAGCTGGCGCTTCATTGACCGACATCATTTCGTGGTCGTGGACACCGCGCAGACGCAGCATTTCCCGCTCATTCACTACACGCACCGTACCCGAGCGGCGTTGCTCCAAGACAACGCGATCTCGCTTTACCTTGTCTTCCGTCGCCGGGCCTATCATGTCCTCGCCCAATGGACGAACAAAGCCCCCGATCGGCAACAGATTGAAGGTAAACTCCGTCTCGCGCCAAGTAAACAGACGACCGACACGTGGTGGGAAACCAATGCCGAATTCGAGCACATTGATGCCAACGATCCTGGCAGCAAAAAAGTGCCCCAGCTCGTGGATAATAATCGCGGGAAACAGAACGATTACAAACGCGGCTAGAGCAAGCAAGATGTCATTGGCGGCGGCAGGTATTAGCATCAGCGATCACCTCTTGTTTGGTTTCGATATGTAAACATTATAAGTCCCTTCGCTTGTGTTTCGCAAGCGACCCTATATACCGTTTGAATCTGGCGGTAAGACGTATGCTCCTCCGCCAGCTCTTGATTGCAGAATGTCGATATTCTGTGATATTGCCTGAATCTTTGAGGCCACCACTCTCGAATCAGCGGCTGGGCAAATGCAATGGACATTGGGACCCGCGTCCAGCGTGTAGCACACCTGCAATCCATCATCAATCCGCCAACGGCGCACTGCCTCCATGACTTCGAGCGAAAGCGGCTGCCAATACATCAGCGGAGGATCGCTAGTCATCATTACGGCATGCATCAAGTTGCTGTCTTCTTCGACGATCCTGGCAAACGCTTCGAAGTCGCGATTTGTGATTGCCGCTTTGATCTCACGCAACCTTTCGCCGGCGCTCGCAACACGCGCCGCTTGCAAGACACTTGTATCAGCCGTCTTATGACCGGCGCTTGAGCCGACCTGCTTGTGCTCTCGACTTACGATTGCGATCACATCGGTCAAGTCCCAATGATCGTATTCCGCGAAGGTTTCGGCGCAGGACGATTCGTGTGAGTCGCCTGCCTTCCACTCGACAAATCCTGAGGGTATTGAGCGCGCCGCCGAGCCTGAACCAAGCCGAGCAAGCGCCGACAACTCACGTTCGCTCAAGTCACTGCCGAATGCGGAAACAGCGGCTAAAGTCAGCGCCGCAAACGCGGAAGCAGACGAGGCGATGCCTGTTCCCATCGGGAAGTTGTTTCGCGATTCCACTCGCGCGAACACGCCGATGTTCAAACGACGGCGCAAGACATCAAGCTGCTCCCGTACGCGCGCCAACGCCGATTCTGTAGCGGAAGCACCGTTTATCATGAGAGTATCAGCCCGCAGGTCTCGCGACCACTGTACAGAAGTGGTCGTATGCAATTCAGCTAGGTTCATGCTCAGCGAAGAATTGGCCGGCAGCCTCAATTGGTGATCGCGGTTGCCCCAATACTTTATGAACGCAATATTGGAATGTGCTCTGGCTCTTGCTATATTGTTTACGCTTGTCATCGCCTAAGACTTTCCATTTGACGCGGCGAAACGTGGGATGCCGGACTGACACATTATCGCTAGACGGCAGGTCTTGTCCACCGCTAACGACTTGGAGACCAAATTGCGCGCACTTTATGGCTTAATCTTGACCACCCGTCCGAGACAGTGGACAAAAAATGTCCTGTTCGTCTTCCCGGCCATCATCTTTAGTTCGCAGCTCTTTGATCTGCAATTGCTGAGCCGCGTTATCATCTGCAGCATCCTGGTGACCCTGACGGCCGGTTGCATATACATCATAAACGACATTGCCGACGTGGAATCTGATCGGCAACACCCCACCAAAAAGCTCCGTCCGATCGCAGCTGGAACGCTACCCATACCCGTCGCCAGGGTCGCCGTCGCAGCCTTGGCTCTTTTTGTCCTTATTGCCTCCCTAAGTTTCGACCAAAGACTAACGATCCTATTACTCGCGTACTTTCTGCTTCAGGTAGCCTACTCGTATTATCTTAAGAGAATCGTTCTCCTAGACATTTTGGTGGTCGCGACCGGATTCGTAATGCGGATTCTGGCTGGCGGAATCGTCATTGATGTTTCGCTGTCGCCCTGGCTGACGACCTCGGCCGGCTTGCTGGCACTTTTCCTGGTGATTGGCAAACGCCGACAAGAGTTGCTATTGCTGGGAGATCAGGCGGATGCAACACGCCCCATTTTCCAGCGCTACAATCTACGTCTCCTAGATGACATGCTGCGAACCATAACCACTTGCGTGCTGATCACATATATCATTTATACCGTCGAATCCCCCACGATGATAAAGAACGGACAGAATCTTGGACTTCTTACCGTGCCTATCGTGATCTACGGTATATTCCGCTATCTGTATTTGATTCACGTTGAAGAAGCAGGCAGCGCGCCCGACGAGGTCTTTCTGACCGACCGGCCGCTGCAGTTGGCTATGGTCCTGGCCGCTATGACCTACTTAACGATTCTTTACCTGTTGTAATAGACAATGACTCATGTGGCAAGCGCGCCCGCAAAAGCAATTCTCGTTGGCGAACACGCTGTTGTATATGGCAAACCTGCGCTTGCCGTCCCTTTGTCGCAACTCCGAACTTACATCGATTTCCACTCTTCCGCGAGTCCATTGAAGGTCAGTTTCACCAATATCTCACGCGCGCCCCTCCAGTGGGAAAGGGGAAAGGCTGATTCCGCTGATCCTTTAGCGACGATGATTGGGTTGACGGCGCAGTACCTTAGGGCCCGCTCCTTGCACGGCGAAATGACCATCCGATCCGATATCCCCGTTGCTAGCGGCCTGGGTAGCGGCGCGGCGGTTTCTGCGGCTATAGGGCGAGCCGTAGCCGGCCTACTTCATCGCGACATTCCTGATCGGGACTTGAATGCGCTCGTATATGAGGTAGAGAAGCTGCATCATGGAACGCCCAGTGGAATCGACAACACAGTCGTCGTCTACGAAAGACCCGTCTACTTTTTGCCAGGAAAGTCGATAGACTTCATTGACTTCGCCGACCCGATTCAACTTGTGGTGGCGGATACAGGCGTTGCTGCTCTCACGCTTGACACGGTCGCCGATGTGCGCTGCCTTTACCAACGCCAGCCCCGGCAGACTCAGGCTCTTTTCGACAGAATAGGCACTGTGGTCGATAGCGCAAGATCAGCCATCGAAACTGGTGATCACAAATGGCTTGGCGAGTTGATGACGCAGAATCACGCGTTGCTGCAAGCGCTTGACGTGTCATCTGCAGCATTGGATCGCCTGGTCCATGCAGCTGTCTCCGGCGGCGCTCTGGGTGCAAAATTGTCGGGCGGTGGGCGCGGTGGCAATATCATCGCCTTGGTAAACGACGCATCAATTCCATCAGTGAAAGCAAAACTGCTGGAAGCCGGGGCGAAGGGAGTATTCGTGACTTCCTCATTTGGGAGCAACTCCAAATCATGACGACATTGATTAAGCTTGGCGGCTCCCTGGTCACTGACAAGCGTCAAGCCAGATCCTTCCGGCGCACGACAATGCGGAATATCGCCCGGCAACTTAGCGCGCTTCGCGCTGCTCAACCTGAGCGCCCCATTGTTGTCGGCCATGGCAGCGGTTCCTTTGGTCACTTCGAAGCGCGAAAGTACAATACAGCGCACGGTATGCAATCCGCTGCGGATCGGTTGGGCTTTTCCCGTGTTGGCGCGGTCGCTACCGAGTTAAGCCAATTGATCCTGAACGAACTCCTGTCCGCGGGCATCCCTGCCTTGCGCTTTCAACCTTCTTCTATGCTAGTGACGCGGAATAAACTGTTGACGAGTCTCCATACGAGGCCCTTGGTTGTTGCGCTGGAAAAACAGATCTTGCCCCTGATTCACGGTGATATCGCAATCGACGAAGGGATCGGCGGCACGATCGTTTCAACTGAGACCTTGTTTGCTCACTTGGTTGAGCCCCTGAATGTACGATGTATAGTCCTGCTTGGCGAAGTGGATGGTGTTCTCGATCGGTCGGGAAGAGTTATATCGACTGTCACACCCCTATCGTTTCCGCGGATTGCTTCTCAGCTTGGCGCTTCTGACGGTGTAGACGTTACCGGCGGCATGCTTCATAAGGTGACGGAAATGGTGAAACTGGTGCAGGC
Source organism: Phototrophicaceae bacterium (assembly GCA_965223515.1). Taxonomy (GTDB): domain Bacteria; phylum Chloroflexota; class Anaerolineae; order Aggregatilineales; family Phototrophicaceae; genus UBA6055. Next base: position 852,304 of record CBDCWK010000002.1, on the reverse strand, counting down.
ACAAAACAGCGTGAACGTCATCGTCGCGAATGGCAACCGCAAGGACATCCTTCTTGATCTGCTGGCCAACGACGCCATGCTTGGTACGCGAATCTGCGCAGAATAACGGATTACTCGTCAGCAAGCGATGCGTTGAAAAGTAAAGGATAGAAGCCGTAGGCATCGAAGCGAAGGTCGCGCAAATCGGCGCGCGCCGCCGTCAGACGTACAGTCTGTCGTATCGGCAGAATCAACGCCTCATCCATGATAAGCGCCTGAATATCATAAACTAGACTTCGGCGCACTTGTGGGTCAAGTGTTTGCATAGTGATCAGGAGCAGATTGTTTAGCCGAGGGTATGGATCATGCGAGGCGCCGAAATCCGTGTTCTCAAGGAACGCATGATTTAGTATCTGGGGATCGATTCCGTAGCGTTCAACGGGCAGAAGGTCATACTGCCCAGTGTCAATCAAGCTCGCTAATCTCGTTTTGCCGGGCACTGGCTCGATTTGAAGATCAACACCTATCACACGCCACTGTTGCTGCAAAAGCGACGCCACCTCAGGTAGTCCGCCCCACGGTGGTACAATAATGCGAAGCGACAATGGCCTGCCATTGCGATCCAATATACCGTCGCTGTTGCTATCTTCATAACCGGCCTCCACAAGTAGGGCCTGGGACTGACCCGGGTCAAGTTCGTAGGTGTTGACATAGCCGGTGTGAGAATACGCAGTGCTCGTCGATAGCGGGGTCCATGCGACCGCAGAAAAGTTGAAATACACTCGATCAATTATGTCTATCCGGTTCGTTGCCAGCAGTAGCGCAAGTCTTACATTTCGACTGTCAACATGCGCCCGCGCCGTATTGAACAAGAAATGAACCGTCAAACCTGGAATCTCGACTGGCAGCAATTGGACCCGACTGTTGCCTACCAGGTTCTGCGCATCAATCGGTGACAACTCGTCGATTACATCAAGTGATACGTTCATTGCCTCCGAAACGTTTATGTCTTCGTTTCTATTTAGCAGAAACACGACGCGATCAATTTCTCCGCCTGCTAGCGGTGAATAAATCGCCGGATTGACGCGGTATTCCGGGAAGCGGCGCAACACAATTCTCTCACCTGGCAAATACTCATCCTGCAAAAACGGACCGGTCCCGGCCTGATGGAACTGATAGCGTAAGGAGTCGAAGGTTGAAATCGCATCTACGCTTGCCATACCCAGAAATGGCTGTGATAAGCCCTCAAGAAGCGCCGCATAGGGCGATGCCAACGTCAAGCGAATAGTGTGATCATCGGCAATCTCGTATTGTGTCAGTGGTCCGAGATGCTCACGCGCCAGCGAAGGTGGCATGTCGGGATCAAAAATGCGGTCAATATTTCCCGCGACGGCCGCTGCGTCGAAGCGGCTGCCATCGTGAAATGTTACATCTCGCCTCAAGTTGAATGTATATTCCAAACCATCAGATGACACTTCCCAATCGGTCGCCAAGCCAGCAACAAATTCGCGGCTTTCGGCATCGCGGTAAACCAGCGTATCGTAGATCTGACGGAGAATCATCCCGGCTTCCGGCGAATCTGCGCTGTGTGGATCAAGGATTGGGATATCCGCCGACAGGCCGTAACGCAGACAGCGCCGGTCTTGCTCACACGTCAATTCAACTGGTCCAGACACACAGCCTGCCAAAACCAAGCCCACCGCCAGCCACATGGAAAATCGGAAACTCGAATTCAAATCTCGCCTTCCTGCCTCACGCGTAGCCAACGCCTCCGGCGGAATCCAGTACCATCCTTCCCATTCGCGGTTATTCTAGATAACGTCATATGTAGACCTAAGGGCTGACCCTGTGCCGTCATAGACACTTTACATTTAGCCCGTGATTTCGTAGCTTTACATTATAAACGATTGACGACAATGCTTCTGTCGGGAAAAGGCATACTCCAGGATGGCGCAGTTTCTCCAAAACCGGGCAACGAGCAGTGCAGAGACCTACGGCGTCCTGCCGGTATGGCGCCGCATCAGCCTCCAACTACTTATAATGTCGACGGTTTGCGGCATATTGGTCTTGGGAAACGAATTCCTGCAGCCAATTCTTGATACAGACTTAAGCCGAATCTTGTCGCTAGCGCTGGTGCCCATCCCGGTTATCCTGTGGCTGCTGCTCTCGGTATTGCCGGAATATCGCTCCGCCCGACCTCGCCGACGGCTTATCGGCGTGGCGGTCGTTTCCGGCTTGACGGCATCCGCGATCGGTTTGCCAATCGTAGAGACCTTCTATGCCGTAGGTCAATGGTTACCGCTGCAATCTGTTTTTCAGCGTATCGTCGGCTACACAGTTACCGCCGGCATCGTCGACACCGGACTAAAGTTTCTCGTCTTGCGCTATCTAGTATATTCGCAAGGCTTGCGCGTCCGTAGCGACGCTGTCGCCTACGCCGTCGCCAGTGCGGTAGGCTATAGTTTTTATCTCAATCTCGCGCTCGTATGGCGCTTGGAACCTACCTGGGACAGCGCGGCGATAACGGTGCTGGCGAGTCTCACGATGCAAACCGCGGCTAGCCTTTTCATTGCCTTGGGCCTTGTCGAGTCCTACTTTGCCGAGGCTTTCCCGCTTGTACTGCCGATTAATCTGCTGGTCGCCGCCTTTACAACGGGAGTTATCACTGCCTTGTTACCTGGACTAATGAGTGGACCGTTGAGTCAAGCCGGTAGCACCGATCGCCCACTTTTCGGCTTGATGTTCTTGCTCGCATCCTGGATCGTAACGCTTGGTATTGTTTATTTCCTCTTTTCCAATTCCGAACGGCGCGAACGCGAAGCCTATGTGGGCCGCGGTGATATCGATGGAATTTGAAACCGGCCGCTCGCCCGCTGTCCAAATCACCCCGCGCCAGCGCTGGTCCATTGCACTGAGCTATATGATGATCATCGCTGGCTTACTGCTCGGCGCAAACCAGCGCGACAGGTCTCTATTCCAATCGAGTATTTATAGCAATAATTCTGCAGGTATTACAGCTAGCTATCCAGCGCGCTGGCTACTTGAAGAGTCGGAGGATACCGTATTTCGCGTACGCGATATGTCGCACCGGGGTTTTAATACCGTGATAGAAGTTAGTTCTCTGCCGGTCGGTCCGGATAGCGCAGAGCGGAACCTGTTCGACCAGCTTAGTTTGCAGCGCTCTCAAGTGCTGATCGACTATGCCGTACTCGGATATGATTCATACCGCTTGCCAGATGAGTCGGAGGCAATCACCATGTCATATTCCTTTGTATCGCGCGATGCCAGCCCATTCCTGGAAGGCGTATCCTCCATTGTAAACGGCTTGGACATTCTGACGATCCGACGTGGACAAGCTCTGAATATCTCATTTCGCGCCGATTCAACAATTTTCCAGCGCGAGTTGCCAATATTTGAGTCCTTCATAACGAATCTCGAATTCTGATTATTGACAGCGAGCCTATGCCTAGAACTCGAACCTGCGTCATAGTCTGCCTGTTTCTCCTCGTCTTTTCGGCTTCAGCACAGCAGAACGCGGATGCTGACCTGGAACGGATCAAGCGAGCAACCGTCTTCGTCTACCAAGCCCACGCCGACGGAAATGACCTCATCGTCACCTGCGTCAGCACAGGTACGTTAATTAGTGCCGACGGGTTGATAGTTACCAATGCGCACAGTGTTGTGCGCGGCCAACATTGTGATGGGGATAGCTTGATCATCTCGCTCAATGTCGACTTGGACGAGCCTCCTATTCCAAAATATCGCGCCGTCATCGCTAACTCGGACCGAGGCTTGGACATTGCCTTGCTGAGGATTACGCACGAACTTGACGGAAGACTTATAGGCCGCGGAGAGCTGCCGGTGCTGCCTTTCGTTGGAATCGGCAATTCGGAAGACGTGTCGATCGACGACAACCTGATTGTGGTGGGATACCCTGCACTCGGCAACGAGTCGGTCGCTATCTCACGCGGCACGGTGACCGCCTTCCTCGCGGAGCCACTCGGCGGCAGCCGTACCTGGTTCAAGACCCGCGCAGAGATCCCTGGTACTATGGCTGGCGGCGGCGCCTATAATACGTCGGGAGAGTTGATCGGCATACCTACCAACGCACCGCTAACAAGACTAGCGGCGCCATCCAACTGCCGGTACCTTGACGATACTAACCATGATGGCTTGGTCAACAGCAGCGACCGCTGCGTACCCACTGGCGATTTCATCAGCACGATCAGACCGATTGGCTTGGCGCAAAGCCTGATACGCGGCGCCCGCCTGAATTTGGATGTCGAGATAATGGATACCGCGCCCGACGCTCCTCGACGTATGAACTCACCCAGAGTATCCCGTTTGTTCTTCGCGCCTTCTGTCCGCGGTGCAATGCCCTCTACTGTCGTCGGCTCGCTGCCCGCCAACACTAGAAATCTCTACCTCGTCTTTGACTACGACAATTTTTCCCCCGAGACGGTCTACGAATTGCGCGTAACCCGTGATGGTATACCGGACTACATTTTCAACTTGCCACCGGTTCACTGGAGCGGAGGTGAACGCGGCATGTGGTACATCGGTGCGCGGGAGCAAGCTTGGGCTAACGGCGCTTATGAATTCACGCTTCTGATCGACGGTGCGGGCGCTGGAAGCCAGAAAATTCTCATCGGCGGCGAGGTGGTCAATACCGGACACTTCAGCGATATTGTCTTTGGCACTCTGGATCAATCGGGAAATCTGATAGGCAACGGAACCATAGTACCACTTGGAAGTATTGCCTACGCTCGCTTTCTACATGTCAATATGGCTGACGGTACGCCGTGGTCCGTCATCTGGTACTTCGGCGGCACAGAAATCGCCCGAACTGCTGACACCTGGTCCGACGATAGTCATGGTTCTAAAGTAATCAGCGTGGAGCCCACTGGCGGCTTGCTTCCCGGCAAGTATCGATTGGAGCTATACGTCGAGGGCGCGCTCTCCGCCACATCGGACTTTTACGTCGCCGGCAGGCAAGGTTCGCCGCTGCCGATCGTTTTCAGTAACTTACAATTTGTCAGCGCGGAATCACTTTTTGAGGTACGTACCGCGCCAGCTGCATCCAGCTTCCCCAGCTCCATTCCCGCGCTCTACGCCACTTTCGATTGGCAACGAATTGAATCCGGCACGCCGTGGGCGCTTAGCTGGCTGGTTGATGATCAGGAGTTTTTCCGATTTGCAGGTACTTGGGAAGCTGTGGATTCTGGTACCAATTTCACAGTTGCGCTGCCCAATCCGCCTGACGGCAACTATCAACTAAGGCTCTCTGCGAACAATCTGCTCCTGGTGGAGCAGACCGCCGTCGTCGGCATAGGCCAATTGCTGATTGATCGCTTTGCCGAATTCGCCGGTGCGGTTCTCTCCGGAAAAGTCATTGATGCCGGAACAAGACGGGGTGTCCCCAGCCTTACCATCGTCCTTGTCAGTGAGGATTTCGCTGCCAGCGAGTTTGAATGGAATCAGGAACAAGTCGTTGACCTGGCCACCACCGATCGCAATGGCAATTTTCAGTTTGCACGCCCGTTGGCTTTTGATACGCCTTATAGCGTGGTCATCGAAGCAGATGGCTACATCCCCCACGCCGCTGACGTCTTCGACTTCGAGCCAGATCAGCCGAACGCGAATATCACCATTCAAATGGTGCGAAGCTGACTGTGGCAAACAAAACTCGTCTCGATGTGTTGCTGATGGACAGGCAGCTTGCCAGCAGCCGTAACAAAGCAGCGGCGATGATTATGGCGGGCGAAGTCAAAGTGAACGACCGCCTTGTTGACAAGCCCGGCGCCATGATCCAAAGCGACGCTGCTGTTACGCTCAAAGACAAGCCGCGCTATGTCGGGCGTGGCGGCCTGAAGTTGGAAGCGGCACTGAAGTCATTCGCCATCGAACCCGCCGGCAAGATCTGCGCAGACGTTGGCGCCAGCACCGGAGGCTTCACCGACTGCCTCCTGCAGCACGGTGCCCGAAAGGTCTACGCGATTGATGTCGGTAGCGGCATTCTCGATTACCGCTTGCGCATCGACGAGAGAGTTATTTTGCTCGAAAATACCAACGCGCGTTACCTGGATACACTGCCGGAAAGCCCTGCTCTAGCTGTGATAGACGTCTCCTTTATCTCTCTACGCTTGATTCTGCCGGCGGTCAAACGCTGGATTGCCACCGATGCCGATGTCATTGGCCTCGTGAAACCGCAATTTGAAGCTGGCAAGGCGGATGTCGGCAAAGGCGGAATCGTGCGAAAGCAATCGGTGCATAGGCGCGTACTGGAGGATATTGCCGCATTCGCCAACTCACGCGGATTCGCCGCCACCGACGTACTGCGTTCCCCTATCACCGGTGCCAAGGGCAATATCGAATTCCTTCTCTGGCTTCAATTGAGACCTGACCTAGCAATGAGCAGCAGTATTCAGCACAGAATCGACGCGCTTTTCGATTCGTCCGACTAGCTCCCCTTCTCCAACACTGCTTCATGATTCATAATAGCGAGATTAATCAGGAAGAGTTGGTAGTCGATGAAAATCGAGCATATCAGAAATTTTTGTATCATCGCCCATGTTGATCATGGCAAGAGCACGCTGGCTGATCGCCTGCTAGAACTGACGCAGACGGTTAGCGCGCGCGATATGCAGGAACAGTTGCTCGACAGCATGGCGCTTGAACGAGAGCGTGGCGTCACCATCAAAGCATCTGCCGTTCGCATGCTCTACACTGCAAAAAACGGGTTCCAATACACGATCAACTTGATCGACACGCCCGGCCACGTCGACTTCACTTATGAGGTCAGCCGTGCGCTGCAAGCTTGTGAAGGCGCTATTCTTGTTGTTGACGCCAGTCAGGGCATCGAGGCGCAGACGCTCTCCAACGTCTACCTTGCTTTGGAGCAAGATCTCGAGATCATCCCCGTGATCAACAAGATTGATCTGCCGGCCGCGCAGCCTGACGATGTCGCCCGCGATGTCGAAGAACTGCTCGGTACAACTGCCGAGGACATGCCGCGAATATCGGCCAAGAATGGTATCGGCGTCATCGAAGTACTGGAAACGGTAATTGCCGACGTGCCACCTCCCGTCACTAATACCGATGAAAGGCTGAGAGCGCTGGTATTTGACTCCCATTATGATGTCTACAAAGGCGTTATCGCTTACGTCCGCGTCGTAGACGGCAGCGTTAGTAGACGCGACTTGCTTCGGTTATTCGCCACTGGCGCCCGTTTTGAACCTGTTGAGATCGGTGTCTTTGACCCGGTTATGCGCATCGTTGATTCTCTTCAAGCCGGCGAAGTCGGTTATATCGCGACAGGCTTAAAGACCATGCAGGAGTGCCGTGTAGGCGACACAATTACCTTCGCGAGGCATGGCACAGAGAACCCACTGCCGGGCTACGAGAAGGTAAAGCCTATGGTGTTCGCCGGCATATACCCTACCAACAACGAAGATTATACCGACTTGCGGGACGCACTTGAAAAGTTGCAGCTTAACGATGCCTCCCTTGTCTATCAGCCGGAAACATCGCAGGCGCTGAACTTCGGCTTTCGCGCCGGTTTCCTCGGCTTATTCCATATGGAAATCATGCAAGAGCGCTTGGAACGCGAATACGACCTCAATATCCTGGCGACCGCACCCAGCGTAGAGTACCGCGTCCTGCAAAGAGGCGGCGAAACCGTCCTCATCGACAGCCCCGCCCTATTGCCAGACGAAAATATCATTGAAGAGATCCACGAACCGTGGATGAAGATTCAGATATACGTGCCTCAAACGTACATCGGTCCGATCATGGAACTCACGCTAAAGAAGCGCGGCGCCTACGAGACGACCGAATACCTCGACGCAAGCCGAGTTATTCTACACTTCGAGATTCCGCTCTCGGAAATCATCATCGACTATTACGACAAGCTGAAAAGCGTGACGCAAGGCTACGCCAGCCTGGACTACCAGTTTCATGAATACCGCGCCGGCGACCTGGTCAAAGTAGACGTGCTTGTTAACGAAGATCGAGTGGACGCCCTTGCGATGATCTGCCACCGCGACGATGCTTTTCATCGGGGCCAGCGCCTGGTGAGCCGGCTCAAGGAACTGATTCCACGTCAAATGTTTACTGTTCCAGTTCAAGCGGCGGTGGGCAAGCGCGTCATCTCGCGTGCCAACGTCAAAGCGATGCGGAAGGACGTCTTGGCGAAGTGCTACGGTGGAGACGTTACTAGAAAAAAGAAGTTGCTTGAAAAGCAAAAAAAGGGCAAGAAGCGGATGAAAATGATCGGTTCCGTCGAGGTCCCTCAAGAAGCCTTTATGGCGCTGCTCAGTTTGGATGAATAACGATTGTGCTCAGTCGCCGTATCGTTCTTTCAGCATCCGCCATAGATTCGCCAAGCCCCAGCGCGACAACCAGTCGCGCGCCAAGCTGGACTGCGTTCCAAAGCCATAGACGCGATAACGCAAATCCCAGGCAGTGCAAACCGCAATCGCACTGCCCTGCTCGACATCGGCACTTTCCTCGAGATCAGGATAGCTCAAAACAACTATGCTAGCGTCCACTCCGCTCTCAACCCGGATACGTTGGGCGATATCAATGGCTAAGTCACGCAGCGATACGTCCTCCGCATCAACCGCGAATTGGTCATAAACTAGATGCGGGTGGTCGTAGGCTGTGGATGTCAGCAAGCCCGAGTCATTCGTCCAGCTACCGCTTATAACGCCAGGCAATCCGGCTTCGGTCACGTGCACGCGGAGATTATTTCGTTCGACCTGTCGCCAAACCACTGCTTCAAGCGTGGCGTCATCAATGCCAAAGATATGCTCGCCAATTCGTGACTCTAATCTCGTTTGCATCGCGTCAAGCATTTTTGCCGCGCTGTCTTTGTTGTTCGCTTTTGCGGTTACCCGCACATCTACGCATCCGTGATGTGCTGCCAATCCGACGCTGGGGTTCGTTTCGCTCAAGATCTCGCTCCCGATTTGGTCGTCGAGCGAGCTTTCACCGATACCGGCCGTTCGCAAGATACGTGCCACAATTATGCCCAAATCATATTTCTGCAAGAGCAAGGGAACGACCGCTTCTCCCATCAGGTATTTCATCTCTCGCGGTACGCCGGGCAAGCTGATGACGACACCTCGTTGCGACTCAACCGCAAACGCGGGCGCAGTGCCAACCGGGTTTTCAATCAAGATTGATTGCTCTGGCAAGAACGCTTGCTGGCGATTGTTAGCGGTCATCTTGGAGCCAAAGCCGCGAAACCTCTCGGCTATTGTGTCGTAAAGCGACTGATGGAATTCAAGTTGACCGCCGACCGCATCCGCGACCGCTTGCCTTGTCATGTCATCCACTGTCGGACCCAATCCACCGGTCGTAATGACAATCTCCGCGCGATCCAAGGCAGCGGAGATAGCGCCAGCGATGCGCCCAAGGTTATCGCCAACAGTCGTCATGAAAAAGACGTTTACACCGATATCACGCAACTGCCGCGCCAAGAAGACCGAATTAGTATCCGTAATCTCTCCCAGCAAGAGCTCGGTACCGATGGCAACTATCTCCGCATTAGGACTGTCGGGCATGCTTTCCTCGCTACCACTAAGTTTCAGAGCAATTCTACAACATTGTGATCAAATCTTTGCAAAACACGAAAAACTGGATATAATCGCCACTATAAAAGTATCTCGCTGTCAAGTAAGGTATTTGTGCAGATTCACCAATCTTTTTGTCCAACTACTTATTCGAACGGAGGCTCTTGTGGCTGGTGTCACTTTCAATCATGTGTCGAAGGATTTCGGTGATCAACGCGTCGTATCGGACCTGAACATTGAAGTCCTGGACAAGGAATTCCTGGTTTTCGTCGGACCGTCCGGCTGTGGCAAGTCCACCAGCCTGCGGATGTTGGCGGGCTTGGAAGAGATCACGGAGGGCGAAATCGTCATCGGTGATCGTGTTGTTAACAATGTCGCGCCGAAAGACCGCGATGTCGCCATGGTCTTCCAGAGTTACGCCTTGTATCCCCATATGACCGTCTATGATAACATGGCATTTGGTCTAAAGCTGCGCAAGACGCCAAAGAAGATCATTGGCGAGCGCGTGAATGAGGCAGCCAATGAGTTGGGTATCGGTCACTTGCTTGATCGCCGCCCACGCCAACTTTCAGGTGGTCAGAGGCAGCGTGTGGCGGTCGGCCGGGCAATCGTGCGTGAGCCTGCGGTATTCCTCATGGACGAGCCGCTTTCAAACCTTGATGCGAAACTCCGTGTGGAAGCCCGTTCGTTCATCAGCCGTCTGCACCAAAGGTTGGAGACGACCTTCATCTATGTGACCCATGATCAGGTCGAGGCTATGACCATGGGAACGCGGATTTGTGTTTTGAACGAAGGTGAGCTGCAGCAGATTGACTCGCCCTTTAACTTGTATCACAATCCGCACAATGTCTTCGTCGCCGGTTTTATCGGCAGCCCGTCAATGAACTTCTTTGATGCGACACTTAAGGGAGAAGGTGACGCCCTGGTTGTGGATACGGGCACCTTCACGCTGCCGGTCCCCGCTAGAAAGGCCGACTCTTTCCGCAGCCACCTCGGTATGGAAGTCATATGCGGTATCCGTCCTGAAGATATCCACGACACGAATTTCCTGCCGCAAGGCATAATCCCGGCGAATCTATCGACCACTGTTGAGGTAGTTGAGCAAATGGGTAATGAAGTGATTATCTATCTTGAAAGCGGTGGCAAGAATTTTATCGCGCGCACCGATCCGCGTACTGGCGCCACCGTAGGTCATGAATTGGGTGTGACTTTCAACCTCGACAACATGCATATTTTCGACTCCAACACTGAATACTCGTTGGCGTACGATCTGAAAGTCAAGGAAGGCGTGTAGTCGTCCGACTAAGCAGATTGCGCAAACGCGAAAGAGCCACTTTCTAGTGGCTCTTTGTATTCCAAACAAGCGTCTTGGCAGCTTACGCGATCAAGGGACGAAACTTATATCCATAAACGATGATTCCACGCGCTCCGTCGGTTGTCAGCTTTCGCGTTACCATCTCGACCTGATCGCCGATTTCCACCGAGGCGTCGACATCGGTCAGTTGGGTCGTGATCAGGTCGCCATCCTCGAGGCGCACTAACGCCAGATAGTAAGGCGCCTGTGCTTCGAAGCCGTCCGGTGGCTCTTGTACCAGCGTAAAGCTGTATACCGTTCCGAACACACGCTGCCCATCGACATTGTAGTGATATGATCCAGCGTCACTGACCCGACTCTTGAGTTTCAAGAGGCCACACCCGCCAGCTCACGCTTTACTGGTTCATTCTGTTCAGCTGTGTCTTTCTGTGCTTCCGCAAGAACGATGGGCTCGCGCTCATTTAAGTGCGTCATCCGCTCAAGACGATAGCGCAACTTCTTGTTTCGCCAAAACTTTGCAACTTGCATCGGAATGCTCCTCACCCTGATCCGTATGCCTGCACTGAAGTTAAGTCTAGGAAACGCGGTCTATCAAAAGCTATCTTAATAGGCATGGCCACTGTCAGAGCCTATCAGGTCATTCCGCCGCGCTTAGGATATGCGTGACTACCGTAGCGCCCAGACCGCCGATGTTTTGCACCAGCGCGTGTTCCGCACCTGCAACCTGGTTGCCACCCGCCTCCCCGCGCAATTGCAGGACCGCCTCAACCGTTTGATAGATCCCGGTCGCGCCACTAGGATTTCCCCGGCTCTTCAATCCGCCGAATGTGCTTAATGGAATATCACCTGTCAATGAAATGCGTGTCCCACCATCTCGCGCCAAAGTCCAGCCACCGCCCCTAACACTGAACCCTATCGCCTCCAGCGTCAGCGCGGTCAATACTGTAAAGGCGTCGTGCAATTCCATAAAACCAATGTCACTTAGTGACAAGCCCGCTTGTTCAAGAGCTTGGTCTGCAGATCGGCTAACTGCCCCCAAATGCAAGGGGTCGCCGCGATCTTGCAGCATCAAGCTGTCGGTCGCTACAGCGCTCCCACTGATCGTCACCGGGGTCGGCACTAGATCAACTGCCAGGTCCGTCTCTGCAAGAACTATCGCTGCGGCTCCGTCGGCATCCGGTGCGCTATCAAAAAGACTGACAGGCTCAGCAATCATCGGCGCCTTGCCAAATGCTCCCGCGCGCAACAGATTTCCATACATCGCGCATGGATTCCGCGAGCCATTACGATGCGCATTGACACTAAAGCCCTCAAACTGATTGAGGTCAACACCATAGTCATGCATGTATCGCCGCATCAGCAAGCCGGCCATAGCGGTCAACGTTGCCCCGTTGACCGTCTCGTAATCCGTGTCCAGGCTAACACTCCGCGCGGTAGTCCGCGGCGGTCCCACTATATCTGTCGCCTTCTCAACGCCGATTACTAAAGCAGTCTTGAGCGCTCCAGAGGCGACGGCGAGATAGCCCGTTCTCATAGCGACCCCGCCGGAGGCATCGCCCGCTTCGCAATTGTAAGACTCGATACCAACAAGCCCGAGCTGACACGCGATCAAGCTCCCCAATTGCGTCTGCTGATTGTAGGTCGCGCCATAGGCGTTGCCGACATGTAAGGCATCCACCGATGAAAGCCCGGCATCGTCCAGCGCTAGCCTACCGGCTTCCTCCGCCAATTCGCCGATTCCCCGCGACCAATGTTCGCGCACGGGAATCATTCCGGCGCCAATGATAGAAACACGCTTCATCGTCTAGTCCTTGAGCTTGTCCCGAAAACGGACATAAGTTGCATAGTCGATAGGTTTGCGGCGCTTAATGTAATCGCCGGTGGAATATGCATGACGCGGTTTGCTCTTGATGCGCTCGGTCACAGACAAGTCAAAGGCGTCCGAGCCAGCGCCACTTCCGTAACTCACCATCAAGATGCGGTCGCCTGCTTCAGCGATATCAAGTATCGCGGTCAAGCCAATCATGCATGACCCTGAATAGACATTGCCGATCTCGTTTGCCAGCAAGCCCACGCTTATCTGTTCCGGCGCGAATCCCAGCATTTTGGCAGCGCGCGCCGGAAACTTCACATTGGGCTGATGAAAGACCGCATAGTTGTAGTCAGCCGCTGTCGTTTTCATCATCTCCATCAACGACGATGCTGCACTGATTGTATGCGCGAAGTAGGCCGGCTCACCGGTAAACCGGTCACCGTGGCTCGGATACGCTTCCCCGGCACGGCGCCAGAAATCCGGTGTATCGGTGACGTAGCTATAACTGCCTTGAAAGACCGCGTAACTCTCTTCTGCTGGGCCGAGCAGAAAGGCCGCCCCGCCAGAACCAGCCGTGTATTCCAGCGCATCTCCCGGCCTGCCTTGCGCGGTATCCATCCCAATACTGAGAATATATTGAGTCATCCCGCTACCGACGAGACCGATGGACGCTTGTACCGCCTCGGTCCCCGCTTTGCAAGCAAACTCCCAATCCGCCGCTTGAATATTCGGCGAAGTGCCGATGCTCTCAGCAACGATTGTGCTAGTTGGCTTCACCGCGTAGGGGTGGCTCTCGCTGCCCACCCAAACCGCGCGAATATCGCGAGGGTCAATCTCGGCGCAGACGATTGCATTGCGCGCCGCTTCAATAGCCATTGTGACTACATCTTCATCCAAGCCGGCAACCGCCTTCTCTTTTACTGGCGACCCGTTTATTCCACTCGTCCAAATCCGCGCGATTTCTTCCCCTGGCAAGCGATAACGCGGGATGTATGAGCCATAGCCGACAATGCCAACTCCGCGGTCCGATTGCATCAACCACCGTGAATCCGCAGTCATGTTTCTCGCTTTCGTTCCTGTACGATTTCCTGTGCCCGCTCCAGCCGAATATTGCTTTCGTCGATCAACTGTCGCGCAATCTCGCGCGCATCCGCCTCAGCGGCGCCCGCTGCCAGCGCTATTTGCCGGGCGTGCAGCCTCATATGGCCGCTCTGAATGCCGTCGGTAGCCAGCGCTCGAATCGCCGCGAAATTCTGTGCCAAGCCGACGGCCGCTGCCACTTCCGCCAATTCCCGCGCAGATTGCACATCTAGCAGTTTCAGCGCAATCTGTGCGCAAGGATGGACCCGAGTCGCTCCACCAACCGTTCCCACTGCCATGGGAATTTCGATCTCGCCGTTTAGATTACCGTCATCGTCTTTCCACCATCTCGTCAAACTGGTGTAGTGCCCGCCTCGGGCGGCATAGGCGTGAGCGCCAGCTTCCACCGCTCGCCAATCGTTGCCGGTGGCGATCATCACGGCGTCAATTCCGTTCATGATGCCCTTGTTGTGGGTTGCGGCGCGATATGGGTCAATCTCGGCGAAGACAGCCGCCTCGATAATCGCATCCACCACCTGCTCACCGCTGGCGGCCCCAGTCGCAAGGGCCGCTGCCGGCACGACTCCGGTAACGCGCGCCTTGCGTCGATCGCTGAGATTGCTCAGGATTCGTAAATTTACGCGACCACCACTTAGGCGCTCTATGAGAGGCGCAGCATTTTCGAGCGCGCTGTTAATCGCATTTGCGCCCATCGCGTCGCGTGTGTCAAAAAACAGATGAACGACCAGCATGTCTCCAATCGCCGTTGACCTGAACGGTCGCATTTCCAAGTCGAGCGCTCCGCCGCCGCGCGCAGTCATTTTGCCCGCCATCTCGTTCACTTGACTCAGGATTTCTGTTGTGTGAGATCGAATCCTTGCACTGGCAGCATCTATGTCGGGCATATCCAATACTTGAATCTGTCCAATCATGACCGGGTCGTCGCTGCTGGTCGTGAAGCCGCCGCCGCTGCGAAAAAGCTTCGCCGCATAGCTGCACGCCGCGACTACTGACGGCTCTTCGATGACCATCGGGATAAGAAAATCGCGCTCGTTGATGAAGAAGTTTGTCGCCAGCCCAAAAGGCAAGCTGTAAAGCCCGATTACATTCTCAATCATCAGATCGGCATGGGCCAGAGAAAGGCCGGAATCGGCAAGCGCCTGCATATCGGCGTCGGACAACCGGCCCCAGGCTTTTGCGATCGCCCGTCTTTCCTCAATCGACCTGCGATAGAATTGCCCTATTGTAGAGCGCGGCTTTTCATTCATGCTTCAACGCTAGCAGCCCGCAGCTTGCAATTCCTATCAGCGAGGTCTCCAATCCTCTCATTTGCTCGCATTGCGAGTCAGCGTGGCAGTACTTCAGTCCCAAAAGCAAAAAATCCACCCGCAGGTGGATCTTTGAATTCTGAAGTCTTGTCCCATTTAGTCGGGCAAAATGCGTGTATCCATAAAGGCGTCTAGCCAAATCACGAATACCAGCCCGATCGGGATCGATGTAAACAGATAATATTGGATACCGTACTCCTGAATCGAGACACCTTGCGGTGTCTGTACTGCGCTGAGCAGCGGGAGCATATCAAAGCCGACGGTTATAATGCCGTAACCGACAAGCAGTCCCAAGACCATCGAGACAACCCAAACGATTAATCTACGCATAGCCAAACTGGACATATCGCGCTCCGAACTTCCAATCATTCAACCCGATACATTTTACACTCTGCAATCAGCTCAACGCAAGTGACTTTCTTCATGATAGCCACGCAACAATTTCAAATGGTCATTGTTAAAGAGTTTGCCTGCTGATAGACTTTGCACGGGGAATCCTGAGCTTTAGCCGGCTGAATGGATTGGCGCGCAACTACTCCGCTGCCACATTCAAGCGCCTTGTCAGCTCAGCATTTACAGGACAGAAACCAGCATTTTGAGTAGCTGTGCCGGGGACCTTCCGCCGTTTCGCCAAAGGCGTCTTTCAGGAGAGAAACGTGGCTGATCTATTCGACAAGTTATCCGGCTTTACCGTTGCAAGAGAAGCGATGGAAATGGGCATTTACCCGTTTTTCCGCGCGCTCAGTGACTCCGAAGGCACAACCGCGACCTTTGAAAACAAAGAAGTGGTGATGCTCGGCTCCAACAATTACCTGGGCCTGACCACCGATGAGCGGGTTCAGAATGCCGCCATTGAGGCAACTCGGCAATTTGGCACCAGCGTAACCGGCTCCCGCTTTCTCAACGGCACATTGGAACTTCACCTGGAAGCCGATCGCCGTCTGGCGGAATTCGTCGGCAAGGAAGCCGCCTTGGTCTTTTCCACAGGCTATCAAACCAATCTGGGTACAGTTTCCGCCTTGCTGGGCAAAAACGACGTTGCGATCCTGGATAAGGACGCCCATGCCTGTCTTGTCGATGGCGTCGCCATGTCCCGCGGGACCCTTAAACGTTTCAAGCACAACGACATTGATGATCTCGAACGTGTGCTGAGCAATATTCCTGATGAGTCCGGCAAGCTGGTCATCGTCGACGGCGTATACAGCATGGGTGGTGACTTTGCGCTGCTGCCACAGATTGTCGAAGCTTGTCAGGCGTACGGCGCGAGGCTGCTCGTGGATGACGCCCACGGTATCGGCGTTGCCGGGGGTGGCCGCGGCACATCGGCTCATTTCGGCTTGACTGATCAAGTAGACTTGATTATGGGTACATTCAGTAAGAGTTTCGCATCGATTGGCGGCTTTATCGCCGGCACTGCCGATGTCATCCACTACGTCCAGCACCACGCGCGTTCGTTGATATTTTCTGCGGCGCTGCCAGCGCCCAATCTTGCTGCCGTCCTTGCCGCGCTTGACATCATCGAAAGCGAACCAGAGCATGTTCAGCAAGTTTGGAAAAATGCCGAATATATGCGCAAAGGCCTTAAGCGACTTGGCTACGATACCTTTAACAGTCAAACACCGATCATTCCGGTCAAGATTGGCGAACAATTCCGCACCGGCTTAACCTGGATGGCACTAATTGAAGAGGGAGTTTACACCAATCCCGTCGTACCGCCTGCCACGCCGCCAAACCAATCTCTGCTACGAACCAGCTATATCGCCACGCATCGGCAACACCACCTCGATCGCGCCTTGGTTGCTTTCGAAAAAGTCGGCAGAAATCTCGATCTTATTCCCGCGACGGCGTAGTTTGATCTGAGCTAGCTCTTACCAAGATCTTGCCAGTGCCCGTGACAACCCGCCCAAGCATGTATGCCTCTTCGCCGCTAGCCCTTAATTCAGCCAGCAGACTGTCGGCACGCTCGCTCGCCACCGCCATGAGCAGCCCACCAGATGTCTGCGGGTCATAGAGCAACCCGCGCGCATAATCCTTTAGCGTGCCATCGGTCTCCACCCACTGGGCAAAGTACTCTTCATTGCGACCCTTACCTCCGGGAAATACACCTTGACGCGCGAGTTCTTCCGCACCCGGTAGCAGGCAGATTTGATCAAAAACGATCTCAAAATTGACCCCACTTAACTTCGCCATTTCCAGACCATGTCCAGCCAAGCCGAAGCCTGTGATATCGGTCATGGCGCGCACGTCATAGGCTTGCGCCAGCTCCGACGCGACCTGATTAAGGCGCGACATCGATTCCACCGCATGCTCGACATCTCTGCTTATGGCAATCCCCTGCTTGAGCGCCGTCGTGATGACACCCGTTCCGAGCGGCTTGGTCAGGATTAGCCGGTCACCGACGTGCGCGCCGGATTTGCGAATGATCCTTGCCACTTCCACTTCCCCGGTGACCGACAATCCATATTTCGGTTCCGCGTCGGAAATCGAGTGGCCGCCGGCGATGACAGCCCCAGCTTGCTTCACCTTTTCCGCGCCGCCGCGAAGAATCTCCGCCAGTATGCCCTTATCGAGGTCATCGGGATAAGCGACCAAATTGATCGCCATCAGCGGCCGGCCGCCCATTGCGTAGACATCGCTCAAGGCATTTGCAGCCGCGATCGCGCCAAAATCGTAGGGACTATCAACCACTGGCGGGAAAAAATCGGCCGTGGAAATTATCGCGCGTCGATCATCAAGTTGAAAGACAGCCGCATCGTCCGGCTCAGACAATCCAACCAAAACTTGTGGATACGCTTCTTCTGGATAGATTTCGCTCAAGGGGCGCAAGACTTGCGCCAATTCGCTCGGACTGAGCTTTGATGCTCAACCAGCGCAGCTTGCCAGCGCCGTTAATTTGATCGCAGTGTCCTGCATATTATTGACCTTTCAAAATAGAAAGCTCACCAAGTGGTGAGCCCGTCTGACTACTGTCGGGGTACCCGGATTCGAACCGGGGACCTCTTACACCCCATGCAAGCGCGCTAGCCGGACTGCGCCATACCCCGTGATTCACTACATGATAACATATTTCCGCTCATGCGCCAGTTCCTGGCGTTTCTGATCCTACGCCGGTTAACCATCAAGCGGGAGCACGGCATAAGTGCAAGACTTGTAGTCGCGACCAATGATAGCAACGTAATCATAATCCCGATCGGCATTTGCTTCACGCTCGACCTGTTCTTCGTTCATATTCAGCGCGCGCAAAATCTTAGGTACCAGGCTGCCTTTTTCAGTCGCGACGTAATCAGTCAACTGACTGGAGCTATTGATCTGTCCGGCGTCAAGCAGCCCTAGCGCCACTGAATTGTAACCCTGCCAGCGCAGCTGCTCACTCGCGACGATATCCCAATTCTCGTGTCCTGAAGCGTTGTACACCCCGATAGAGGGTCCCGAAATCGCCAGCTGATTGGACGAGGGTGGGAGGTAAAAGTCTTGCATCAGCACGGCGATTTCCTCTGCATTAGGCAGTTGTACTTCTGCGCCACCCGGCATCACCCACTCCGTCGTGTGGTAATTCTTCTTCAATGTAAAATTCTCTATGTTGCCAAGTTCCAGATTCACCACGCTAGGCAGTAAGCGCAGCATCAGCTCAAAGGGAATATCGGTGTCCACAACTTCGACCAGTTCACCCCACAAACGCGGAAGTGTACTGATAAGCCCTTGACCGCGCGCCTTGCGCCACATCGCGCGCAGCAGTTGCTGCTGACGTCGGCCGCGATCAAAATCGTCCGTATACTTGCGCGTTCGCGCGTACCACAAGGCATCGAAGCCATCAAACGTATAATAGCCGACCGGGAGTGTGCGCCACCGATACCCGCCCGACGCCGTCGGGTAAAGGTCACGATAGGCGCAATCGACCGAAATCTCCACCCCTCCCAATTTATCGATGGTCGCTTCGAATCCCGAAAAGTTCACCCGCGCGTAATAGTGAACGTTGATGCCGAAATTATAGAAAAGCGTCTGCCGCAGCAAACCAAAACCGCCTCCCGGATCCCAACCGATGTTCGCGCCGATGCCGAAAGCCGTATTCAATCTCCCCATTTTTCCGTGAGGAATATAGACAAAGAGGTCACGAGGCAGGCTCATCATCGCAACCGTGCCCGTCTCAACATTGAGCGATACGATGATCATCGTATCCGTCCGAATGAAATTGTCTTCGGTCAATTCTTCGTCGCTGCCAAGAAGCATGATATTGATCAGCCGGTGTTCACGCACAACCGGCGGCACACGGGTGGGGACGAGCATTCCCGCATGCCACTTCCCTTCCGCCGGGCCGAGCGGCACCAGCAATTCGGGCAAGCGGAAATCATCCGGGACTTCCGTGGCAGCTATACGATCGGCCGCTGCGCTCATCGGTGCAGGTACCGAAGTTTCGACATTGACACTGTCTTGCATCAAGACGAATCGCGGCTCGGCACGCAGGCTGCTGCCTTCGTTTTCGGTGTTGATTGCCGTTGCAGTTGCCCGGTAGGCACCTTGGCGCGCTTCAGTCGTAGAGCTGTATGGAGCATCTACTGTCGCAATGGCAATGACCTGCAGCAGAGTCCAGGACAGTGCGACCATCAGAATGAAGAGTATGCCGTACAATGCCAGCTTGAAGACACGTCTCAAAAAGTCAAGCACTAACGTCACTTAGGCACCATTATTCGTAGGAGCATAACATACAAACCAATCAACTAGTTTCAAGGTGCCGTGAAAACTACCGGGATCTCACACAGGCTGCCTTCTACGACTTTGCCCCTTCCATCCAATAGCGTCAATTGCAGCCACTGCAGACCCGGCCCAAAGATTTCACTGTTGATTAATCCGATCACGTTTTCATTCACTGACATGTCGACCTCGAGGAATGTATGGAAGTCGTCTGACCAAGAGGGTCGTACCGAAATGCGATAGCTTCCACCCGCTGGTATCAATGCGCTTCCCTGTACAGCAAATACTCCGCTCAATTCTGACATCGGCTCTGGTAGAAGAATTTTTGCCTGAGCGGAGTCACAGCCAACTACATCTAATGCTTCTTCAGCGACGGTGAACTCTGGCTTGGAGACTGTAAGCGGAGCCTCCGGCAACTGTGCTACTACAACAGTTTCTCCGACAAATATACCGCTGATCGGACTAAAGCAATTGCCATCGCGCAGCTCGACCAGACTGCTGCCCGAAGCCATCGCCAACGCGAGCAGAGTGTCTCCTTCCTGAACCTCATATGGATGCCAACCCGCTGCGACGGTACATACGCCTTCCACGCCATCGTCGGAGACGCCATAGGCAGTTGGCGTCGCGATCAAATGGGCGAAAACAGCGGGCAAAGCCGTCGTCGCCGCGTCAGTCGTTGAAATTCTCGCTTCAACTGGAGCGGCTCGCGTATGCGTAGCGTGCGACGTGGCAGTCGCCGCAGTGTCAGTCGAAGGCGGTTCCTGCGCAGAAGTAGGCGACACTGCCGTGTGTGTCAGCGTCTCCATGAACTGAACGGTCCGCGGCAACTCCTCTGACTTGTCGCCGGCTGTCGCCTCTAGAGTCGAAATCGCTGCTTCTGCCGCTTCCGTCGTAGCAGAGAAGGCGCGCATTGTGGCTGTCTCGGATAAGAATTTGGACACATCCTCAGTATGACGCGCAGAATCTGTTGCCGTAGCGGTAACAGTCTGGCGCTCCGCTTGACCTGGCTGCTCGATTGGGGTCACAACACCTACCACTGTTTCGCTGGTCTCGGTCGCGGACCCGTCAGTCGTCGGCGACGTCGGCTGCTCCGTCGCAGCGCTATCTGTCGGAGCCCGCGTTGATAACGTCAACGTCTCTCTACTGGTCGCAGTCGCCGTAGAAGCAACAACGGCATCTGTGGATTCGGTGGCACTAGCCTCGCCGACTCGGCCGGCTTCCGCTATCTCCGCGTCGCTCAAGGTCGGGATTGGACTGGCAGTCGATGCAGTCACGGCCACAATCGTATCCGCAACCGCAGTTGGTGTTGGCGTAAATCTTGACTGAGGCAGCGGACTCGAAACGCTGATTCCATGTTCTACCGTCGGCATATCTTTTGTTCCTGCATCCTCAACAGTTGCCGAAAGCAGCAATAAGGCCGTTTCCGACGCGGTCAGCGTTTCTGTCGTCGCGGGTGTCTCGTCAGTCTCACGAGCGGCAGGCAAAGTCGCGGGTTTGTCTGTAACTTTCGCAAGTGAGTCGGTCGGTCGTAGCGTCGGCGCTGCGGTTCCGGCGGCCGAGGTGCTGCGAGTAGCCGGCTCTAACGACGATTGCGTTTCCGTCGTTTGAGCGTCTTTGGTTGATTCAAGAGAATCGTCCGTACTTACCACTGTCGGATCGAACGTGATTTCAGTGGAGTCGGTCGTGGGTGCAGTTGCAGGCGTGGCATCATCCGTGGCTACGGACACTCCTTCGGCATCATGAACGACCGTTTCCGTAACCTCGTCATCGCCAATTGTCTCCAGATCTGCGGCTTCAGATTCCACCGTGCTGGCAGGCGTCATTCGCGAGATTTCAGCTGATGTCGCTGATAGACCGTGGGCGGGCGTTTCGTTCGCAAGTCCTGTCTGCCCTACCGACGCTGGTTTGGGCGGCGGACCAATTCTTTGGGCTAGTGTTGCGATCAGACGAACGGTCCGTTCAAAACGATGCACCTGGAATAGGTCACCTAATGTCTCCGGTTTGACCAAAACCAATGCCTCGCTCGGAGTGCTGGTAAACGCAAGCGCGTCGTCGCTGGGTTCACGCGAGACTGTAGCAGTGGCGCGCGCAGCATCGACGATAGCGGGCACCTGGGTCTCTGAGACGGGTGCCACTCGCTCCACTCGTGTCCCTGAAGTTGAGGGCGTCCGGTCCGCTCCGATCACAGCGGATTCAGTTGCTGCCTGTGTTACCGCTGTCGCCGTCGCCTCAATTGAGGACAGCGTTAGCTGGGCTATAACGGTGGCATCGGCTGTACGCAGCGTTGAAAGCGCGTCGGCACGTTGAGTTGCCGTCGCTCTTGCCTCATTCGTGGCAGAAAGAGCGGCGCCGGTAGACGCCAAAGTCGCAGGCGTCGTTTCAGCAGTACTGACCGACGTTGGTGCAACTGGTCCAGTTGATGTCGCTCCGTCCGTTTGCGATAGCCTGGTCGTCTCTCTTTCAGCGGTGGTCGCCGTCTCTGTTATTGAGACTTCGACCGTTGCCTCCGGAATCGCGGACAATGTAGCTGTGGAGGTAATCGTGGCAGTCGGTTCATCCGCCGGCAAGGCCGTCGAGTCCACTGCGATAACGGAGGAAGTCGCCGACGGCGTAAGTGTTGCTGTACCTCGACGCGCGGACGCGGTAGCCACTGCTGTTCTTGCGGCTTCCACCGTTGCCAATTGGCTGCCGTCTGTTGCCGACGTGACCGGGATCGCCGATTCGGTCGGGGAAGGCACGGCAGTCGGTTCATCCAGCGGCAAGTCTGTCGAGTCCACTGCGATAACGGAGCCCGTCGCCGACGACGTAAGCGTTACTGTGTCCCGACGCGCGGACGTGATTGCCGCTGCTATTGTTGCGACTTCCACTGTTGCCGCCGAAATCTCAGTCGCTGTTGCGCCTATAGTAGGCGACGCAGTCGGTTCATCCAGCGGCAAGTCTGTCGAGTCCACTGCGATAACGGGTTTGTCTGTAACTTTTGTAGGTGAGTCGGTCGGTCGTAGCGTCGGCACTGCGGTTCCGGCGGCCGAGGTGCTGCGAGTAGCCGGCTCTAACGACGATTGCGTTTCCGTCGTTTGAGCGTCTTTGGTTGATTCAAGAGAATCGTCCGTACTTACCACTGTCGGATCGAACGTGATTTCAGTGGAGTCGATCGTGGGTGCAGTTGCAGGCGTGGCATCATCCGTGGCTACGGACACTCCTTCGGCATCATGAACGACCGTTTCCGTAACCTCGTCATCGCCAATTGTCTCCAGATTTGCAGCTTCAGATTCCGCCGTGCTCGCAGGCGTCATTGACGAGATTCGGGTCGATGTCGCTGATAGACCGTGGGCGGGCGTTTCGTTCGCAAGTCCTGTCTGCCCTACCGACGCTGGTTTGGGCGGCGGACCAATTCTTTGGGCTAGTGTTGCGATCAGACGAACGGTCCGTTCAAAACGATGCACCTGGAATAGGTCGCCTAATGTCTCCGGTTTGACCAAAACCAATGCCTCGCTCGGAGTGCTGGTAAACGCAAGCGCGTCGTCGCTGGGTTCACGCGAGACTGTAGCAGTGGCGCGCGCAGCATCGACGATAGCGGGCACCTGGGTCTCTGAGACGGGTGCCACTCGCTCCACTCGTGTCCCTGAAGTTGAGGGCGTCCGGTCCGCTCCGATCACAGCGGATTCAGTTGCTGCCTGTGTTACCGCTGTCGCCGTCGCCTCAATCGAGGACAGCGTTAGCTGGGCTATAACGGTGGTTTCGGCTGAACGCTGCGTTGAAAGCGCGTCGGCACGTTGAGTTGCCGTCGCTCTTGCCTCATTCGTGGCAGAAAGAGCGGCGCCGGTAGACGCCAAAGTCGCAGGCGTCGTTTCAGCAGTACTGACCGACGTTGGTGCAACTGGTCCAGTTGATGTCGCTCCGTCCGTTTGCGATAGCCTGGTCGTCTCTCTTTCAGCGGTGGTCGCCGTCTCTGTTATTGAGACTTCGACCGTTGCCTCCGGAATCGCGGACAATGTAGCTGTGGAGGTAATCGTGGCAGTCGGTTCATCCGCCGGCAAGGCCGTCGAGTCCACTGCGATAACGGAGGAAGTCGCCGACGGCGTAAGTGTTGCTGTACCTCGACGCGCGGACGCGGTAGCCACTGCTGTTCTTGCGGCTTCCTCTGTTGCCGCCAGAATTGCAGTCGCAATTACGCTTAAGGTAGGGGCGGCAGTCGGCTCATCCGCCGGCAAGGCCGTCGAATCCACTGCGATAACGGAGCCCGTCGCCGACGACGTAAGCGTTACTGTGTCCCGACGCGCGGACGTGGAAGCCGCTGCTGTTCTTGCGACTTCCACCGTTGCCATTTGGCTGCCGTCTGTTGCCGCTAGGACTGGGGTTGCTGTTGCGCTCAACGAAGGCGCGGCAGTCAAATCATCAGCCCGAGTGGCCGCCAATTCGCTTGTGGGCGAAACGAAAGTTTCCGATGCAAGCTGCTCAGTTTCTCGACTCGCAGACGTGAGCGTGGCAGCTACAGTAACGACTTCCTCTGTTGTCGCTGGGACCGGGGTCGCTGATTCGGTCAGGATAGGCGTAGAAGTCAGTTCGGCTTCCGTTGTCCCCATCGTGTCGACCGTAGCTGCCGCGATGGCTTTCGAGGGCGAAGGCGTAAACTCATCAGATTCTCGACGTGCGGACGTGGCAGTCGCTGCTGTTGTTTCCGACACTTCCGACGTAGCTGCGTCAGTCACAGCTTCGATTCTAGTTGGTGACACGGCAATTGCGCCCGCAACGGTCGCCAAAGTGATTGGCGTCTCGTCAGCGCTGGTGACACTGGGAAGCAAGTCAGTGGGTGTAGCGGGCAGAGGCGGATTTTGTGTAGATGTAGATAGCAGAATCGCGAATAGGGCAGCAAACAGGAGAGATACCGCCGCAAACAGAGCTACAACTAGCTCGTTGCGTATGTTGCGCTGCATAGGCTAACCCTCGACTGATGCAGCCAGTTGCAAAGGCAATGCCAGGTGAAATACCGATCCTCCGGCCGCGTCGTTAGTCACCCACAGGTCGCCGTCAAAGGCGCGCGCGTAAGCTCTGGCGATACTCATGCTGACACCGGTATCGCTGAACCCGACTATGGCGGGGTTTTCCTTCCGATATTTGCGGGCAAAGACGCGGTGCATATCCGCCGGCGCGATGCCCCCTCCTTGGTCGCGTACAGATATTTCTACTGCGTCGATAGGCTCCAATTCACCGGGCAAGCGCAGACTCGCAGCCGTGGCGCTGATGGTGATTCGCGAGCCGGACGGTGATACGCTGCAGGCATTGACAGCCAACTGGGTCAGGATGTGCTTCAAGCTCGCAACGTCGACGTTGACGGGTGGCAAATGATCATCAAGAGACAATTCAACGATAAGCTCGTTTTCGCTCAACTGCGACGATCGCTCCTGGATAACGTCTTCGACAACGCTCACAAGGTCAACATCACCATGTTGCAAGGAGAAGCTCGCGGCATCAAGATTTGCGGCTTCCTGCAAGGCATTGATCATCTTCACCAGCTGGTCAATATCGGCAGCAATCATTTTCAATACTTGTTGCTGTGCCGCTCCCAGGATGCCTATCGACTCTGCCAGGAGAAGTTCGGTGTAATCAGAAACTGACGTCATTGGCGTTTGCAAGTCGCCCAGCATGCTTACCAGCATGTCATTGCGTCGGGAAACATTGCCCTCCGTGGTCTCGTCAAGGTCCGTCTGCAAATTGGGAAGGATTTCGCGTTCGGATTCGAGCTCAGCACGCGCATCGCTCAATTCTAGTGCCAACTCCTCTCGCTGTTCCGTGAGCCGATTCACGGTCGCCCGCAATTCCTCCAATTGGCCATGCGCATTTGGTCCAGCCTGAGGATCGGCTCCTTCTGCAAATGTTGCAGAGACTTTAGACGTAAGCTGATCACGGAGTGTCAGCAAGTTGTCACGTTCCTCGACCAATTCGCTAATGCGCTGGTTAAAGGCTTCTTGTCCTTTCGCCTTTGCTGTAAGTTCCGCATCCAGCTCTTCGGCCTGTTTGCGCAAGGACACCTTTTCTGCTTCCGATTCTTCTATTCTTGCTAGCAACTCCTGCTGTTCACGGCGCATTTCTTCGCGGGTGTTGAGCAGTTGCTCGTGATCGGCGCTAAGGTGCTTGAGCTGACGCTCCAACTCTTCGCTGTCGCTGCCGCCAGCGGCAATCAGTTTGCTCCGTTCGTTGACCAGCATGGCCCGATCCTGATTCACTTGGGCAAGATGCTGCGAAAGTGTCTTTCTTTCGGCATAGAGTTGAATTAGGAGCTGCGTTGTGTTAGTGAAGCCGCCGCCGATACCCAAGGATTCCAATTTAGAGGTAATTGACTCTAGCCGCCTTTGCTGCTGATCACGTTCCAATTCGAGTTGCGCGCTTTCATCGGCGAGGCTTTGCAAGACTGCCGCAAATCCATCAGTTGCAGCGGATTTCCCCATCACCAATACTGCGTTGATTTGGCGGCGCAATCGGTCACGCACGCCGATCAACAAGTTGTATTCCTTGTGCAAATACTCACGGATTACCTGCGCCAGTGTTTCTCCGCCGGCCACATTGAGTACGCGCAGCACTGTTTCTGCATCGAGCAGCTCACGCGCGCTTGATTCACAGACGTCTCGCAAGTTCGCCTGCTCATCAATGGTGGCGTTCAATCGCTGCGCGGCGCGCGGATCGCTATCATCGTCGACCAGACTTTCCAATAATCGAATGTGTTGATGTTGCAGTTGCAGCTTCAGGTCTGCGATCTGCAGAGATAGCCTCCCGCTGCGTTCAGTGACCCGTTCCAGACTTGTTGCAAGTTCTCGCCGATTGGCGATGAGCTCATCCGGATCAACCATGGTTTCAGTGGCTTTGCCAGCGATGCTCTCGACGAGCTCTTCTTCAACCTGTCTGCTAGAAGCGGCCGCATCTGAACTCCATGCCAGCATGTGAGCGGCTACGAAACCAATGTCGCGCAGCGATTCGATCTCTTCCACGGAAAGACCCGCTTGCCGGTACGGCAAGCAAACGAGCAACATAGCAATCGGCTTGCTTTCAATTGCCAGGGGCTGCACGTAGACGCTGCTCAGCGAAGCAATATTTAAGCGCCGGAATAAATCCGCCAGTTCATCAGCATGGTACTCAGGAAAGAGAATTGTTTGCTCGCCGTGCCTTGCTGCTTCCAAAAGCGTAGGCTGTTCATTGAGATTGAGAGATGTTCCTGACATCTCTCGGTCCGCGACTCTATCGTAACCGGCGGTCACGTCTGCGTAGTTATTGTCTTGAATGCGAATCAGAATGCAGACGTCGGCGCCAAGTGACTCCAAAGTGGACTTGACGATCTGATCAGACAGTGCGGCGTCATTGCGGCTATCCATCATTATGCCGATTGCGTTCAATAATAGCCTGGTATCGGATTGCACGGGCGCAGCCGCGAAATTCCAGGAGGAAGGCGCAGACATCAGAGCAGCGGATACGGGCGCATCGGGTTCAGCAGGCGCCTGTGCCAGAGCCGACGACGGCTGCGATGCAGCCAATACAACCTCCACTAGGCTGTTCTCCAGCAGTGCCACAGCAAGCCGATAGATGATCAGCGGGAAGAGCACTAGCCCGGCGACGTATGCCAGACGCGCGCCACCAAGGTAGCTCCCGGCAATCTCTCCCTGCGAGAGTTGATAAAGGTCAAGCCCATTGCCCAAAAAGAATAAGAGAAAGAAAAGCAATTTCAGCGGCGCGTCAACGACGTGGCTGACATTAGTTATGGTGAGAATTCCACCAGCCACGGCGATCGCCAGAAGTACGCCAGACCAGAGCGGCGCATAGTTGGTCGTATTGAATCCGATTGGGTCGCTTTCGACAGCGAGCCAAACTCGTGCAGTATTGACGTATAGCAGCGCCAGAAGAAAGGTGACACCGAAGACAAACAGATTAGAACGGTTCTGCCATCTGACAAAGTCAGCGCTTAGGAATGCCCAAGCGATCACGACAAGGGTGATTGAGTATGCCAGCCGTTCTAAAGGGGGCATAAAGCGATTCGCGTCCAAATTCGCGTATTGCGCTAAAAAGGCAGCTCCCAGCATGACCAACCAGACAACTACCAAGCCAGCAGCAGTGATTACATAGCGCCGAGTGGCATGTTCAAAGGGAAAGCGCGAGCGATGGCCGAAGGCGAGGAATAACGCACCTTGGCTGAAGGCAATCACCAAAAGGAAAAACAGAAGATCGCCCGGGGGCTCGACAAAGAGGTTGAGGATATCGAGCGGTGTTCTTGACAATTCACACCATCCGTAATGCCCGCTTGCTCGCCTATGACGGGTACATGGCAAGCGCCCAGTTTCGAGGGATCAGTATAAGATTAGCCACCGAAACAGCCAAAATAACCATGCCCGCAGGGCGGCCTTTACATCAAGACAGTATAGCATAGGAGCCAATAGTGTACTGTCGATTTTACAAGATCATTATGGCAGCAGTTGCACCTGATCGAGCTGGATGACTGTTGACGTGGGTCGGGCAACATTCTACACTCGGTACGGCTGTCAAAGAGCCTAAGCGAGTATAGTGACACGACAGATTTCAGTCCTGCTGCGCAGATTTCCATTCATTATGCGGCTACCATACCTCTTGTTTAGCCGGGCGCAGGCGCGATACACCGTTGGCGTTGCCGCCGTCGTATTCGACGATCAAGGACGAATTCTGCTTGTTGAACATTCTTATCATCCGCGCTTTCCCTGGGGATTGCCCGGCGGCTGGATCGGCGATGACGAAGATCCGGCTACGGCTGTTCTGCGCGAGCTCAAGGAGGAATTACAACTTGAAGCAGAAGTGATACGCGTCGTGCACTCTTGCAAGAGCATCCGCAATCATATTGACCTTGCATACTTATGCGAGGCAAGAAGCCCGGTGGGCAAGCTCAGTCACGAACTGCTTGGCTATGCGTGGGTACATGGAGCGCAATTGCCAGAGATAAAGCGCTTTCACCGACGGTCAATAGAAGCTGCCCGCGTATAAAGAATTAGGAGCGAACAATGGGAGCGAGTCTTAACTCGCGCCGCCGGCGCACAGGCTTTCCCGTTCTGCTGACGGTATCCGCTTTGCTCATCATCGCGGCAAGTGGCTTACTCGTGTACTATCTGGTCGCATTCAGCCGGCGTGAGCAAGAGCTCCCTGCCGGTGTCACGGTTGTTGGGATAAACGTGGGCCAGCTTAGCGAAAGGGACGCAGTCGCCCGCTGGGAACGCGCCTATGCCGAGCCCATTCTCTTGGTGTATAAGAACAACAATGGCGAGCATCCGATTCAATTGCATCCGGATCAAGTTGGCTGGCGAATCAGCAGCGAGCCAATGCTGGCAGGAGCGCTGGCATCAGGGGAGGAAGGCGGCGGATTCTGGCGGCGCTTTCTCGACTTTCTCTTGGGTATCGAACAAACTGTCTCCCGCAATATTCCACTGATTGCCGACTATCAAGACAATGCGCTAGAGGTCTTCCTGCGGGATGTTGCGGTGCGTTATGATGATCCTCCCGGCAAGCCGACGTATGATTTAGATGCACTAACGATTCATCCTGGTGCTAGCGGCTTCGCCCTAGATATAGCAGCAGCCATGCCGGTGGTGGACGCTGCCCTGCGATCAGCTAATGCGCGCACAGTTGAACTGCCGGTTAGCGCTAAGGGTAACGATATCCTAAGCTTGGATGCGTTGCGGGAGCTAATCATTAACTATCTGGATGACCAAGGATTCATCTATGACGGGATTGGCACTGTGGCCTCGGTATACATCCTTGATCTGCTGAACGGCGATGAGATCAACATTCTTGGTGATGTAGCGTATTCGGCAGCAAGCACGATCAAAGTGCCGATCATTATCGAGTATTTGCGCCGGCTAAACGCCGAGCCGACGGCAGGGGAAGCCTGGCTGATCGTAAATTCGCTCCTTTGCAGCAATAACAGTTCATCAAATCTGATCATGGAAATCATCGGCGGCAACGACATATTCGCGGGCCTGCGCAGCGTCACCAAAACCATACAGGCGATAAGCGCAACCAATACCTACATCACGGCGCCATTCTACCTCGGAATCGAGGGCCAGCAACTTGGGTCTATTCAAGCGCCAGAAACAGCGCCCAATCCAACTTTTGATACCGAACCTGATCCCTTTAATCAGACGACAGCGGAGGATTTGGGTACGATATTCAGCTTGATCTACGACTGCGCGCATTACGACTCCGGCCTGGCGCTTGCGCTTCCCGAAGGGCAGATCACGCCGCAGGAGTGCCGGCAGATGCTGGAAGTCACAAGCGCCAATGATCTAGAGCGGCTGCTGCAAGGAGGAATCCCGCGTGATGCCCGCATCTCCCACAAAAACGGCTGGATATTTGACACAGTCGGCGATGCCGGCATTGTCTATTCGCCGAACGGACGTCATTACGTGATTTCGGTATTCCTCTGGGAGCGAACCGAATTCCAAGACTACGAGAAGCTCTGGCCCCTCGTTGAGGAGATTTCGCGCGCAGCGTGGAATTTCTTTAATCCGGAGAATGCATTGCTGGCGCAACGGGCGGATTTGCCGGCCACGGCGATTGAGTGCGAAGGCAACTACTTGCCACCGGGCGCCGAGTCTGTCGATCTCAATGATATCAACGGCTGGAGGCGCAATTGAATGCCAAATTCATATCTAAAGAACGGAGCTCGCAAGTAAAGACTTGGCTCACACAAAACGACGAACCCACAAATTGAGTAAGTGTAGGGGCGATTCTGTGCGTCGCCCACGTCGAAGTTGTCCTGAAAAATGGGCAATCCACAGGATCGCCCCTACAAGATTCCTTTAAAAGGAGAGCGTCATAATTCAATAGCTGGCGACGGCGTCTGCCAGTGAGTCAAAGATACGGAAGATTTCGTCGAGACCGGACATTTCGAGCGCATCGCGAACACGGTCGGAAGGTTGCGCTAGACGTATGTCTCCCCTCGAGCGCCTGACCTGTTTAAGAGCTGTGACCATTTCCCATAGCCCATCTTGGCCCATGCTGTCAACAGCTTGAAGATCGAGAACGAGGTAGCGCTTGCCGGTTTCGATTTCATACCGCAGGAAAGAACCCAACTGTTCAGCACTGATACGGTCGATGTTACCGCCGGCTTCGACCACAAGGATATTGCCGTGGCTGGAACGCTCAAGTCTCATGGGAGTGTCTAACATACTGGATAAAGGAAGCGGATGAGATGAGCGTCATATTGCGGATACTTGTGTCTGTATAGTTGTCGCTGATTCCAAGCGTAGACAAAGAGCTTCACCGCGCGACGCAGCGCCTCTACAGAACGCGAAAAGCAACGCGAACGCCGCGCCAGTCGAGCTAAATAGTGCCGTAAGGCTGCATTCGCCCCCTCAACATTATGGGTCTCGCTTTTGTCTCTCATACTGATATGCCTGCCCGGCGCGTAAAACAGGGCGCCATAAGTCAGGAAACCATCGCTATAATACAAATCTGCTTGTGGCGCTTCATCCAGCATCGCCTGCATCACCGCTTCTGTCCGCTGATACCCGACACGATAGCCGACCAGGCAAGCCGTTTGTCGGTCCACCATTGTCATTATGTAGACCTCGTTTTTTTCTCCCCGATAAAACTGTGCAATTCATCCAACTCAATAATCGGGGTCGCTTCCGGCAAGGGGGGCTCGCTTGGCAAGCTGTCTGCATAAGCGTTGACCCAGTTGACGACTGTTTGGTGATTCACCCTCAACTGACGGGCGATGCGCCGAAAGTTCATGCCATCGGCATACAGGCGCGCTGCTTGTTGCCGCATCGCTTCGGGATAGCCTTGCGCTTTGGGCTCGGGCGTATAACGCCGTTGACAGAGCTTGCATCTGAAACGCTGGCTGCCCGCTTCCGTTAGACCAGCTTTGATCTGCTTTTCTGTCGCCTGACAGTAAGGACATCGGTTCATAACTTTAATTTTAC
Organism: Phototrophicaceae bacterium; assembly: GCA_965223515.1. Classification (GTDB taxonomy): domain Bacteria; phylum Chloroflexota; class Anaerolineae; order Aggregatilineales; family Phototrophicaceae; genus UBA6055. The sequence continues at coordinate 820,592 of CBDCWK010000002.1, read as the reverse complement.
AATAATATCCTAAAATCCACCAATTTAGACACTCCCGTCTCATTAATGGTTTCTCCGTTCAAGGCAAACATGCTAGAATATCAAGTCAAGCTAACTACCGGTGACATGGCTATGGACTGGAATTATGTCGCGCTAATCGCGTTTGCCGCGACGCTGCTACTGGTAATGATTCAGCGAACAGAGCCGAAGCGGCGACGCTTGGCCGGAATCTTGGCGGCGCTAGCTCTGCTAGTCATTCGTCATAATGCTTTTCTCAAGGGAAATCTGCACGATGAGACACTACTGGCATTCGTCATCGCTTTACTACTAAGCACGTTGTTCTGGCTATTGATCGGCCGATACAACCCGGTCAATAGCGATAGTGAAGTTAGAGTTGTGGGCATGGATGACTGATCCATGGTGCATCCATCAGCCGATGATGCTAATTGGAATGACATCAGCGCCTTGCAGCAGCGCCACGCTGATTCGCGCTGCCGAATCTTCCGACATCTTACGGAACGCACGTCCAACCGGTGAATCGGGACTGTGAATAGCAATCGGTCGACCGAAATCGCCACCTTCGCGCACATTGGCTGACAGCGGAATACGTCCAAGAAAGGGGACTCCGCGGGAATTAGCAAAGGCTTCGCCACCACCACTCCCGAAGAATTCGCTAGCCATGTTCTCAACCACGCCGAGAATTGGCACCTTAAGCTGATCGAACATAGCTGCCGCCCGAATTGCATCGGAGACGGCGACATCTTGGGGCTGGGTAACGATTATGCTGCCGGTCAAGGGAAAGGACTGCGCCAACGAAAGCGGCGCATCCCCAGTGCCCGGCGGCAGATCGACGATCATATAGTCGAGCCTGCCCCATTCAACATCGGTGAAGAATTGGCGTATCGCGCTATGGAGCATTGGACCGCGCATGATCATTGGCTTTTCCGGCGTGGTGAGGAAGCCTGTACTGATCAGCTTTACGCCATATACTTCAAGCGGCTGCATTTTGTTGTTTTCGACTTTGGGCCGTCCGCTTCCCAAGCCAAACATTTGCGGGATATTGGGATTCAGGATATCGGCATCGATCAAGCCCACTTTTGCGCCGGCTTCGGCTAGACAGACCGCAAGATTGGTCGCGACAGTGCTCTTGCCTACCCCACCCTTGCCGCTGGCAATCGCGACAATACAGTTCATCGCTACATCGAGCCGACCGTGGATACGCCGGTCAGTTGGGACTTGCGCGTCCCACTTGATACGAATCTGTTTAATGCCATCGACCCGTCCGATAAGCGCCGCATTGCAGCGTTCGATGAAGACATCTTTCAGTGGGCAGGCGGGCGTGGTCAACACGATAGTAAAGGCAGCCGTGCCATCGTGCACCGTCAGATCGCGCACCATGTTGAGAGAAACGATATCATTATTTAACTCCGGCTCAATCACCGTAGCGAGCGCCTGCATCACCAGTTCGTCAATGTTGCTCATCGTTTGCCTCGATATGTTCCACCAGAGTAGCCATCAATATACCATTGATTGTTTCGTAAAGGACGGGGCATGACCGCGATCCTGGAAATAGATGCTCGTGCGATGCGCGATACACGCAAAAACGCTCGATGTTCGCCATCGAGCCTCTGCTTTTCTTAGCAAGGCTGGGTGACTAGCCGCCTTTGGCCGCGCGCTTGGCTTTGCGTTCGAGGGCTTTGCGACGGCGCTCTTCACGCTTTGCATCGTCTTCTGACCAAGGGGTGGCGCCTTCCACCGCAGCGGTGGGAGCCGCGCTCGCAGTTTGCCGGGCTGCGGCTTCACTCGCCTGCGTGGGCGCAGGAGAAGCAGCTTGCGGGGGCGGGCTAGCTGCACTGCTTCGCGCAGCGGCGCTGCTCCGGCGAGCTTCCTTTGCCGCGTCCTTATGTTCCCAAGTCCCGCGAACCATCATTTCGTCATAGGCGCGAGTCGGCGCAATGCTGCGCCAATAAGAATTGGGCTTGGACAAGCGCTCCTTGTCATGAATGTGGTGGGTGGTGCGATCGTAGCTCGCCAACTCGTAGTCGTGATCCATTTTTATCGCATCAAAAGGGCAGTACTCAGCGCAGTAGCCGCAATTCATGCAAATGTCGATATCAATGAAGAATGCCTCAGGTTCCGGTACCGGGCGTCCCGTCACCGGGTCATTGCCGCGGACGATCCAAATACATTGAGGCGGACAAACCTTGGCGCAGATGCCGCAGCTTGTACACCAATCCTTGCCGCCTCGCGTAGGATGGTCTTCGTCTTCGACAATCAAGATAGGCACGAAACGGAATCGTTCGGGAACGGCGATTTTTTCGTCGGGATACTGAACTGTGATTACGCCCTTGGTTTTGGTGCCTTGCCGGACGCCAAAATTATCGGTCGAATGATGATACTTACGAAAACCGTAGCGCAAATCGTCAACGTACGAGTCGATGAAGTGTCGCAACGTGAGCATCAGACCCTTTGCCAAACCCGTTCCGTACATGCCTACTCCTGTGAATCGAAAGTGATACGGTCGCAATAATAGCGACCGGCATTTGTTGATGCTGTCGACTGACTATCGATCAGTCTCGCCCAGCACAATATCTATGCTGCCTAGAATCCCAACCACATCCGCCACTTTATGTCCCTTGCTCATGTGACCCAGCGGCGTCAGGTTTATGAAGCTGGGGGCGCGCACATGATATCGCCAAGGATTCGACGACCCGCCCTTTCCACCAGCCGATACGACATAGTAACCCAGCTCGCCCTTGCCATTTTCGACTCTGCCGTAAGACTCGCCATGAGGGACTCGCGGAGCATAAGCGCCGGGCTTGCCATCCGCCCATATCGGGTCGCCTTTGGTCGCTTCCAGTCGCGGCAGGATCTGCTTCAAGATACGCACACTTTCGCGCAATTCAGTCACGCGAACGCGATAGCGCGCGTACATATCGCCCTCTTCTTCGACAGCGACATCAAAGTCAAGTTCGGGATAGATGCTGTAGGGATCGGCACGTCGAATATCATAGGCGACCCCGCTTCCGCGAAGCAGCGGGCCTGCGGCGCTGAAATTGATGGCATCCTCAGCACTCATAATGCCGACGCCCATGGAGCGTTCGAGCAAAATCTCGTTCTGTGTGAGCAAGACTTCCAATTCATCAATGGTACGCGGGATACGCTCATTGATCATCTCAGTCAGGAATTGCATGGTGCTGTAATCACGCACACGATCGTTGGTCAGGTTGGTGACACTCTTGATGCGCTCGGGCAGATCGCCAAACAGGCCGCCAAATCGCATGTAATTGCACATCATGCGACTGCCGGCCACCGCTTCAAAGAAGTCGAGAATGCGCTCGCGCTCCTGAATGAAATACAGAACAGGCGTGAAAAACGCGCCGATATCGTTCAACCAGAAGCCGATCGCCCAAAGGTGATTGACGATACGGCTTAGCTCAACCATCATCACACGCAGCGCTTCACAGCGGTAGGTTGGAGGATTATATTTGCGGCCGAGGCTCATTAGCTGTTCAACAGCCAACACATAGCCATGGTTGTTGCCCATGCTGGAAATATAGTCGAGCCGATCAGTGAAAGGGATATTGTGGAGGTAGGTATTGCGCTCGCCTATCTTTTCATGATTGCGGTGCAAATAACCCATCACCGGTTCAAGCGAAGTGACTGTTTCGCCGTCCACTGTGAGCACCATGCGAAAGACACCATGTGTGCTGGGATGGTGGGGACCCATATTTACGACCAGCTCGTTGGTCTCGAAGCCGTCTTTGTCCATGATGCGTTCGACATCGACTCCCAAACCCAGCGATTCGTAAACTGCCGCTTCAGAGGTATCCATCAGTCGGTTGAGGTCAATGTCCGCTGGATAGGAGACATTCTTGCCAAAGACGTTTTTTTCTTCGGAGCGGTGTACGTGACCGCCGGGCCAACGGCTGTCAAAGGGTTTTTGGTCTTCTTCGTAATAGGCTTCTCGCCAATCCTTACGCATGGGATGGCCTCGGAAGCCTTCCCACATCAGGATGCGCGACAGGTTGGGATGACCGGGAAAGCGGATACCATAGAGATCCCAGGCCTCGCGTTCCTGAAAGTCTGCGCCGCGCCAAACTGAAACAAGCGATGGAATCTCGGCGGCTTCGCGGTCCGTCTGCGCTTTGAAAACCAGCGCGCTACCGCCGATTGTGCGAAAGGCGTGATAGACCATTTCCAAGTGATCGCCTTCGCCGAGATAGTCAACGGCCGTCGCACTGGAAAGATAGTCGAATCCGAGATCATCACGGATGACGCGGGCGATATCCACTAGGCGGTCGCTATCGACGACGATGCCCTCGTAGCCCTCACGATCGTCGAGAGTCACCGCCTGCGGATGATTAGACTTCAAATATTCAATGGCGCCTTCAATGGATGTGTTTTCAATTGGCTGCTCGGGTGCCGGCGCGAGATTCTCCATTTGGGATTACTCCCCTTCCGTTTGTGCTGCACGGCGCGTGGCGCGTAATGCCTTGCGAGCCAGCGCCCGCAAGCGACGCTTTTCGCGAATGTCTTCGGCTTCTGCCCAAGGTGCACCACCGGTCGGCAATACAACGCTCAGCGCGTCGCCATCGACGGCGACAGCTCCTGCGTCTTCTGCCGTTGCGGTCTGCACGCTGGCGGCGACCATTTGCGTAATCGCAGGCAATTCGCGGCTGCCAAGGGCTTCCATTTCTCGAGCCGCTGATTCGGCTTGACGGCGAATCATATCCATCTGACGCGGATCGATAATATCAGGTCCCAGAACAGGTACTGGCGTCGGCTCGGATGGTCCTACGCCATACCAGGGCACATCGTCGCCGTTAGCGATGCTCTGACCGTCAATCTTGCGCTGCAAAGCAATCATGCCGTATAGCAGCGCTTGCGGAGTCGGCGGGCAACCGGGCACATATACATCGACTGGCAAATACTTATCCATGCCAGACACGACATTGTAGCCTTCTTTGAACGGACCGCCGCCACTGGCGCAAGCTCCCATCGCCAATACATACTTTGGCTCGGGCATTTGGTTGTAGAGGCGAACGATTGGTACAACCATCTTCTTGGTTACGGTGCCAGAAACGATCATCAAATCGGCTTGGCGCGGGGTGGCGCGCATCACTTCAAAGCCGAAGCGGGAGAAGTCGAAGCGAGAAGAGGCGGTAGCGATCATTTCGATCGCGCAGCAGGCCAATCCAAAGAGCATGGGCCACATTGAATTGCGCCGACCCCAATTGTAGAGCTGGCTCAGGCTGGTGATCGCAATATTGTCCTCAAGTTCTGCCGGTACTGGAAACTCGGTTGCATTGAGTTTTTGCAAGTTCAAATCCATCTAGTTGCCGCTCTCCTCATACCAGTCGCGAAGGATCGCCCTCAGTATAGCATCATTAGCCCATGCGGGATCGTCCGCAAAACCCGGCAGGTTTACGATTCGTTGATTCAGGTCGTCCAAGGCGAGGGACTCCAAGTCAGCATCTGGGAAGGTCTCCATCAAAGTCAAAACGATTTCGTAGGATGAATCCCAATATAGTTGCGCTGTGGACATAGCCCTCATTTTATGTATTGCGGACAAATGCCGTCGCCGCACGAACCTGCATAAACAATGCTCGTACGTTTGCGGTCACTTACGCTGCCGCAACGCAGTAAGTATAGAGACGCATCGATAGATTGTCAAGAATTTCACAAACGAAGCTCTATTCGACATCTAGCACAAAAGCGCCACGGCGATCAACGCGGGTTGCCTGTGCCAAACAGTGCATGCCGGCATTGCTGTAAACGGCCTTCATCGCGTTGGCAATGGATTCGGCTAAAGCCGCGCTCTCACAGAGTGCACAGAGCGTTGGGCCAGCGCCACCGATAAATACGGCTATGGAACCTGCTGATTTGGCGGCGGCACGTACCTCGGCCAGAAGCGGTATGAGGCAAACGCGCGCCGGCTCCACGACCCGGTCTTTTTCCATCGAGGCGCCGAGACTGTAAAGGTCGCCACGATGCAAGGCGTCAATCAACTGCGCGACGACGCCAGTTTGATGAATCATAGTCTTGAGGGGTATGTGCTTGGGCAAGATCTCACGGGCGCTGATAGTCGGGATTGGTACATCGGGCGTTACCAAAGCAAAGTGAAGTTGGTCAGGGATAGGCAAGGGATGGACAGAATCCACCGAAATGCCGGCAACCAAAACTATGCCGCCGAGCAAACATGGGGCTACATTGTCGGCGTGGTAGCCGCTGACGAGTGCCTCACCCTCGAGGCAATACGGCAGCAATTGCTGACGAGCGAACGGTTCGCCAAGCAGCTTGTTGAGCGCGACAACCGTCACGACTGCACTAGCGGCGCTACTTCCCAAGCCACTTGAAAGCGGGAGCCCTTTGAAGAGCTGGATCTTCAAGCCGCGGGACTCGCCGACATCCTTCAATAAGGCGTTTGCGGATACAGAGGCGATATTGAGGGCAGGTTCTCGGGGCAGCTTGCCGCCGTCGCCCTCAATGTGAGTGATGACGATCCCTGGCGCGTCTTGAAACTCGACGATGGCGCGGTCTCCCATACCGGAGAGCGCCAAGCCGAGAATATCAAAGCCGACGCCCAAGTTGGCGATCGACGCCGGGGCGAAGGCTTCAACTCTGGAAAATGCCATGGAAGATCGTTATCCTTGCCGCGTTTTACTTGAAGCGAGGTTGAGCAAATGCCAAGCATACTACAATGTATAGATTGCGCAGAACAATACCCAATTCAACGTGTGATCTATACCTGCCAGGCTTGCGGCGGCTTGCTTGATGTCAAGCATGATTTTGGCGCATCGGGGAAAAGCCTCACGCGCGACCTGTTTGATGATCGCCTAGGGACTTTCGCTTCGCCCTATAATAGCGGTGTTTGGCGATTTAAAGAACTTGTTTATCCGGGCATCGACGACTGCGCGATAGTCAGCCGGATGGAAGGCAACACCAATCTTTATGAGTTGCCGCGAGTGGCTGCCTTTGCCGGGATAGACACGCTGTTTTTGAAACACGAAGGCGAGAATCCGACAGGTTCTTTCAAAGATCGTGGCATGACCACCGGTGTGACACAGGCAAAGCTTCTCGGCATGGAGCGCGTCGCTTGCGCCTCCACTGGCAACACTTCTGCTTCAATGGCCTCTTATGCTGCGCGCGCCGAAATGCAGGGAATCATCTTTCTGCAAGATCAGCAGATCGCTTTGGGCAAGCTGGCACAAGGTATCGCCTTTGGCGCGACCTGCCTTCAGATTAATGCCGACTTCGACCGCAATATGGAATTGGTGAGGCTGATTTCAGAACGCCTGGGAATCTATGTTTTGAACTCGGTCAATCCCTTTCGCCTCGAAGGCCAGAAGTCGATCATGTTTGAGGCGCTGCAGCAGATGCGCTGGCGAGTACCGGACTGGATTGTGGTGCCGGGTGGAAATCTCGGAAATAGCTCAGCCTTCGGCAAGGGATTATTGGAGATGTTCGAGGTGGGCTTAATCGACCGTATGCCGAGGTTAGCGATTGTACAAGCTGAAGGCGCCAACCCGTTATATCGGCATTTTCGCGGAGGCTTCAAGGAATTCGCGCCGGTCAAAGCGCAAACTATCGCTACAGCCATCAAGATCGGTAATCCGGTTAATCTGCAGAAAGCGATCCGCACTCTGGAATGGACGGACGGCGTGGTCGAGGAAGTCAGCGACCAGCAGATCATGGACGCCAAAGCTGTGATAGACGGCGTGGGTATCGGCTGTGAGCCGGCGTCCGCCTGTTCGGTTGCGGGAACTCGAAAGCTGGTTGAACGAGGTATTATCAAACGAGGCGATACGGTGTTAGGTGTACTGACCGGACATATCTTAAAAGACCCGGAAGCAACAATTGGCTATCACGCCGACCAACTCCCGGGGATTACTCCACGGTATCGCAATCAGATGCTGCAAGCGTCTGACGATATCGACGAGATTACCAGGCTTTTAGAGTGAGTTGCCCTGTCAAATTTCGCTCAAACTAATTTGCCCGAGAGACAGCGGCTGCCGCTGGAACTCCTTGCAGAGACGAATCCAAGTCAGCAATGATATCTTCGGCGTCTTCGATGCCCAGCGCATAACGCACAAGATTATCCTTGATGCCGATGGCTAGCCGCTCCTCGCTGCTGAGGTCGTAGTAGCTGAAGTACGCAGGCTGTTCAATGAGGCTCTCGGTCCCACCCAAGCTTGGCGCAATGAAAGGAATGCGCAGGCGATCTATAAAATCGCTGGTCGCCTTGATGTCTCCCGCTACCTCAAAGCTGACCACCCCGCCAAAGCCGCTCATCTGCGCCGTCGCAATATCGTGATCGGGATGAGAAGCGAGGCCCGGGTAGTATACGCGTTCAATACTGGCATGTCCCTCGAGAAACTTTGCCACGCGCATGGCAGAATCGTTTTGGTGGCGTACACGCACAGCCAGAGTCTTCAGCCCGCGCTCCAATAGATATGCTTGATGAGGGTCGATAACGTTGCCTAAGATGCCGCGCGCATCTTTTAGCGCTTTGACGCGCCCAGCGTCGCCAGCGATGACGCCCCCTAATACATCGTTGTGCCCGCCAATATATTTTGTGGCGCTGTGCATGACAAAGTCGATGCCGTATTCGAGGGGCGTCAAGTTGACCGGCGTTGCAAAGGTGGTATCCAGCAAGGTCAAAACACGATAGCGGCGGCCGAGCTCCGCCAGACGCCGCAGATCCGCCACCCGGAGGTAAGGATTGGTAGGCGTCTCGGTGAAAATGAAACGCGTCTGTTTCGGCAAGATGGCTGATTCAAGGGCATCATAATCTCCCATGGGAACGATGCTGGTTTCGATGCCGAATTTTTTCAGCGTAGTCTGACAAAACTGCCGTGTACGACGGTAGCAGTCGTCGGTCATCACGATGTGCGCGCCGGGACGCAGAACGGTCAAGAATAGCGATGTTACCGCCGACATTCCTGAAGGATAGACAACCGCGTCCTCTGCCCCCTCGAGCTGTGCGATCCGCTTTTCTAGTGACCAGACAGACGGATTTCCGTAGCGTCCGTATTCTTCACGGTCCAGCTCGCCGCCGTATACTTTCTTGTCAAGAAACTCGATTACTGCTGCCGTATTCTCGAATGTGTAAGTAGCTGATTGCACGATCGGCGTTGTCATCGAGTGAAAGCCCTTGTCGCGAGCTGCACCAGCATGTACAGCGTTTGTGCTGGCGCCGTTGTATTGTCGCCTGGATTGATTATGTTTTGCCTTCATCATGCGATCCTTCCCAATAGAAAAAGCCCAAACCGCCGATAATACGCCAGTTTGGGCTTCCGTGACTTTCAAGAAAAACTGACTGTGGCACAGTCAACGGAATGACCTGAAGGCCCGCTATTGATCACTCAGCGGATCAGGTGTTTACCCTCATCTTCCAGATACGTCTGCCGAATTTAGCACCTTCCCATTGCCATCTGGGGGTTGCTGTGGTTTCGTCGAGTCGGTCTCTCCACCACCTCTGGATAAGCGCAAACTTACTTTTCAATTGTTAATCAACCTAGATTATATCACACTGAAACGTAATCCGCAAATGTCCTCCGATGCTGTTACTCAAGTAAGAAAATCTATGATAACCTAAGAAATTAGCATTCATTGACAATGGAAAGAATAAACAGGCTATGAACGAGACAGCTTTTCGCGTCCGTGGCGGCAACCCGCTGCATGGCCAGATTGAGGTGCAGCGCGCCAAGAATTCAATCTTGGCGATGATCGCCGCATCAATTGTAGTAGAAGATGGCGAGACGGTCTTACATGATGTGCCTGAAATTGAGGATGTCGAGCGCGCGTTCGAACTGTTGCGTGCAGTTGGCGCGAGGGTGCGCCACGACAGACAGAGCAAGATCGCGCGAATCGATGCATCAAGTATCAGCAACGGCGTCTTGCCGGACGAAATTGCCGGGCGTTTCCGCGGATCAGTGCTTTTTCTGGCGCCGCTGCAAATTCGTCTCGGTTACGTCGAATTGCCCGGAAGTGGCGGCTGCGATATAGGCACGCGAAGGATCGACTTCCATCATCGCGGATTCGCGCGGCTTGGCGCCAGCGTGCAATACTTCGATGATGGACGCACGGTTATTGAGCTCGCCAATCGGCGCTTCCGTGGGTCACTTCTCTATCTGGATTTGCCAAGCCACACCGGTACGGAAAACCTCATGCTGGCGGCTTCGCTGGCTGAAGGTCAAACAATTCTGGAAAACGCTTCGGTAGAACCTGAGGTGGTTGACTTCGGCTACTTCCTCAATGCGATGGGTGCTGACATTCGAGGCCTGGGTACACATACTTTGGTCATCAACGGTGTGAGCAAACTAAACGCAGTCGAGTACAGGCCCATGCCAGATCGGTTGGTTGCCGGTACCATGATGATGGCAGCTGCGATTGCTGGCGGCGATGTGACGATACAGAATGTAGAACCAGCGGATCTGCGGATAGTCAGTGCCAAGCTGGAACAAATGGGGGCTGAGATTTCGACCGATGTAAATTCGATTCGTGTTCGGCGATCCAAAACTCGGCGACTGAATCCGATAAATATACAGACGCACCCCTACCCTGGTTTCCCGACGGACCTGCAACCGTGCATCGCGGCGCTTTCTACGCTTGCCGACGGGACGAGCTATATTCGGGAACGCATTTTTGAAAACCGCTATGATTATGTTGAAGCCTTACTGCAAATGGGCGCCGACATCATAATCAGCCAGAGCGACGTTTGCATTATCAAGGGCGTAGATACGATTAGGCCCGCGCGCATCAGCGCTGACAATATCCGTTCCGGCGCTACCGTTTTGCTGGCGGCGTTGGCAGTGGATGGCGAGAGCATCATCGACAATGTTTACCAGATCGATCGTGGCTATGAATCCATTGAGAGTCTGTTGAGCCAACTGGGCGCAGATGTCACACGGATTGAGACCCAACTGACTCCGCAACCAGTATGGTAGATGAAAGCGGCGGCGACGGGTAAAAAATCGCTCCCCATTTGGCTATAAATTGTCTATAACTGCGGCGGCGAACTCACCGGTGGAGACCGCACTCGCGCCGGCGCCGGCGATATCCGCTGTCCGCAAGCCAGCATCCAGGGCGGCGTCTATGGCGGATTCTATCGCAGCGGCTTCATCCTCCAGTTGCAGGCTATAGCGCAAAAGCATAGCGGCGCTAAGAAACATGCCAACCGGGTTGGCTTTGTTCTGTCCGGCGATATCCGGTGCTGAACCATGGACAGGCTCATATAGTCCAAACTGGTCGGCGCGCAGCGATGCAGATGGCAACATGCCCAAGCTGCCGGCGAGTACCGAGGCTTCATCGCTGAGAATATCGCCGAACATATTGCCCGCAACGATGACATCAAAACTGGCCGGGCGCGTCAGCAAATGCATGGTGGCGGCGTCTACAAGCAGGTGTTCCAGCTCAACGTCTTCATAGTCCTCGTGTACTTCGACGACCGTACGGCGCCACAAGCGCATCGTAGCGAGCACATTGGCCTTGTCCACCGAGCATAGTTTGTGGCGGCGGCCTTGTGCGGCGCGGAAAGCGACGTTGGCGACTTGCTCAACTTCATCCCGCGTATAGCTCATGGTGTCAAAGGACGCGTCGCCATCGCCCTGTTCCTGCCGTTCGCCGAAGTATATGCCACTGATAAGTTCACGCACGAAGAGGATATCGACATCTTGCAGCAACTCGGCGCGCAGTGGCGCATGTTCGACTAGAGCGGGATAGGTCTTGACCGGGCGCAAGTTAGCGAATAGGCCGAAATGTTGACGGAGACCCAGCAAGCCGCGTTCGGGCTGGATACTGGCGGATGGATCCGACCATTTGGGTCCGCCGACAGCGCCGAGAAGAATGGCATCCGCTTCCTTACAAATCTTGATCGTCGCCGCGGGCAACGGGTCGCCAGTTTCATCGATGGCGATGCCACCGATCAAGCCCTCAACAAAGTTAAACTCGTGTCCATACTTATCTGCGACGACGGCCAGAAGTTCGGTCGCCTTTGCCACCACTTCAGGTCCGATACCATCGCCGGGCAAAACCGCAATCGTTGCTTTCATAGAAAATTGTCTCCGTGCTTAGGGAATTCGGCAGGCGTCGAGCGGATCGCCATTCATCGAGAGTCAATATCAGCTATTCGCTGACCACCAACGTTCGCTCGGCGTTTACAGTATCGGCGGCCGACAAGCCGTATTCAAGACTGTCGACAAGCGCCAGCCAACTCGCACATATAATGTCTGTTCCGGCCCCGACAGTGCTCCAGCGCTCTTTACCGTTGTACGAGTCGATCAATACGCGCGTCATAGCGCCGGTCGCATGTTCGCTGTCGAGGATGCGCACCTTGTAGTCTACCAGTTGTATATCGCGCAAAGCCGGATATGTCGGCAAGAGCGCTTTGCGCAACGCCAGGTCAAGCGCGTTGACGGGACCATTGCCTTCGGCAGCGGTATGTACGATGTCGCCATCGACATCTAATTTGACCATCGCTTCCGCAAGCTGTCCTCTGCCTCGCCTGTCTTCAACGATGACGGTGAAGTCGATCAAGTTGAAGAGTGGCTTGTAACTCGGGGTGGCTCGGCGCAAGCGAACTGCCACTGACGCTTCAGCACCCTCAAAGACGAAGCCGGCGTTTTCCAATTCTTTAATGTCGTTGAGTACACGCACGGCTTCATCTTTGGAAACATCCAGGCCTAATTCTTCTGCCTTGCTCAGCAGATTGCCACGCCCGGACAAATCGGAAACTAGCACGCGGGTTACATTCCCCACTTGTTCGGGTTCAATATGCTGGTAGCTGTCGACGTTGCGGCGCATCGCCGCGACATGAATTCCGCCTTTGTGGGCGAAGGCGCTTTTGCCGACAAAGGGCAGATGCGTGTCAGGCGCCAGGTTTGCGATTTCCGCGACAGCGCGCGACAGAGGCGTCAATGTGGCCAAATTACCATCCGCAGCCAGGCAGGGCACACCCATCTTTATAATGAGATCAGGGATGATGCTGCAAAGATTTGCGTTGCCACAGCGCTCGCCGTAGCCGTTGATGGTGCCTTGCACGTGAACGGCGCCTGCGCGGACCGCAGCCAGTGAATTTGCCACCGCCACCTCGCCATCATTATGCGTATGAATGCCAAATTTCGTCTCGGGGAAGAGTTCATGCGCTTTGACGACAAGCTCGGCAACCTCCCACGGCATCGAGCCGCCATTGGTATCGCAGAGCACGATGACATCGGCGCCGCCCTCGGCCGCAGCCGCGAGGGTATCGAAACCGTATTCCATATCAAGCTTAGCGCCGTCAAAGAAGTGCTCGGCATCATAGATGACTTCTTTGCCTTGCGCCTTGAGATAAGCCAGACTGTCTTGAATCATATTCAAGTTTTCGCCGGCGGTTGTCTGCAGTACGTCAATAACATGCAGCATTGAGGTCTTGCCAACGACGGTAACCACCGGTGTATCAGCCTCGATAAGGGCGCAAATATTTGGATCGTCTTCTGGCTTGATGCCTTTTCGTCGCGTCGAGCCAAAAGCCGCAATCTTCGAGTGTTTCAGGTCCAGCTGGCGAACTTGATCAAAGTACATCACATCTTTGGGATTTGAGCCGGGCCAGCCGCCTTCGATGTAATCCACACCCAATTCGTCCAGCAGCCACGTAATTCGCAGCTTGTCGACTACAGATAAGGAAATGCCTTCTCGCTGGCTGCCATCTCGTAAGGTGGTATCGTAGATTGCGACCTTTCGTTTCAACTTCGACCTCCTGTCCCGTCCCTATCAGCTTCTTATCGAATCGCTAGGCAGTGGTCACCACGCGCTGTGGAATGCTTAATTCAAATGAATGAATCTCTTCGTCAAGAGCAAGCAAGTATCCCAACTGATCTACGCCATTGAGCAGACAGTATTTGGAAAATCCGTCCAGGGGAAATCTGACATCGCGTCCATCCGGCAGGGTCACGGTCTGCGCTTCCACATTAATGCTGACAGTCGTGCTCGGATCTTCCTCGGCGAGGCTGAATAGCTGTTGCTGGGTATCTTCGTCTACGATTATCGGCAGCAAGCCGTTTTTCAGCGAGTTGTTTCGGAATATATCAGCGAATTCGGTGCTGATCACCGCCTTGAAACCTGCACCTAGCAGTGCCCAAGGGGCATGCTCGCGCGAGCTGCCGCAACCGAAATTATTGCCTGCTATCAAAACAGAAGCATCTTGATACTCGCGCTTGTTGAGGATGAAATCAGGATTAGGCGTCTCGCCATCCTCAAGATAACGCCAGTCGCAGAAGGCTGCTTTGCCCAAGCCTTGCTTGTCCGTCACCTTTAGGAAGCGGGCCGGAATGATCTGATCGGTATCTATATTGTTTACAGGAATGGAGACAATGCTCCCCTGGATGTGTTTCAGCTTCTCCATGGCGATCCCCCTCAATTCAATCCAGCGATCATTGAACGCGGATCGGTAACCGACCCGGCGACGGCGGATGCTACAGCGGTCAACGGACTGGCCAGGAAGGTCCTTCCACCTTTGCCTTGGCGCCCTTCGAAATTACGATTACTGGTCGAAACCGCATATTGACCGGGCTCAAGTTGGTCGCCATTCATGGCAATGCACATTGAACAGCCGGCTTCCCGCCATTCCGCGCCGGCGGCTCTGAATATCTCGTCCAGACCTTCGCTCTCAGCTTGTTTCTTGACCTGTTGCGAGCCAGGCACCACCATCATGCGCACGGTATCAGCCACTTTGCGACCCTTGATAAATTGCGCGGCCTGCCGCAAATCAGTGATGCGCGAATTAGTACAGCTGCCGATGAAGACTACATCAATAGCTTTGCCAAGTAATTTTTGCCCCGGCGCCAAATCCATATACGTCAGCGCTTTATCGAGGGCGATTTTCTTGTTGTAATCGCTCTCTGCTTCGGGAGCCGGCACCGCCGCGTTGATTGGCATGCCCATTCCAGGGTTAGTGCCGTAGGTAATCATCGGGATCAAGTCGTCGGCGTTAAGCGTAATTTCCTGGTCGAAGACTGCGCCGTCATCGGTCGGCAGTTCCCGCCAGCGCGCCACGGCCGCATCCCACTCCGCGCCACTCGGTGCATGTTGGCGACCATGAATATACCCAAATGTCGTATCGTCCGGCGCTACCATGCCAGCGCGGGCGCCGCCTTCGATCGACATATTGCAGACGGTCATCCGCCCTTCCATGCTTAGGCTTCGAATTGCTTCGCCTCGATATTCAAAAACGTGACCCGTGCCGCCACCGATGCCGATTTGTGAGATGATCGCCAGAATGATGTCTTTGGCGGTGACACCGTCACCTAACCTGCCTTCGACATTGACCGCCATGGTTCTCGGTTTGTTCTGCAGCAAAGTCTGCGTAGCCAGCACATGCCCAACCTCGCTGGTACCGATTCCAAAAGCCAGTGCGCCAAAAGCACCGTGCGTACTCGTGTGACTGTCTCCACAAACGATGGCCATGCCCGGCTGCGTTAGTCCCTTTTCTGGACCTATTACGTGAACGATGCCTTGATGCTCATCGCCCAAGGCATACATTGGGATGCCATAGTCGCTGCAGTTTTTCGCGAAAGTATCAAGCTGCTTCGCCGCCATCGCATCGGCGACCGGAATGATGCCCAGCGCATTCCTCGGCGTGGTTGGGGTACTGTGGTCCATTGTACCGATCGTCTGATCGGGCCGGCGCACCATCAGTCCCCGTTCTCGCAACATGGAGAACGCTTGCGGCGACGTCACTTCATGTACGAGGTGCAGGTCGATATACAGCACCGCCGGGGTATCGTCACTTTGCTCGCGCACGATGTGGGCATTCCACACTTTCTCGAACATAGTGCGCGGTTTTCCATTTTGAGTCATTTGGTATTCCTCGTCACTTTCATTCATGAAGAAACTAGTCCCACTGTCGCTACATCGCCCTCCGTCGCCATATCGCCCAAGCCCAAGTTCGAGATCATGCGATTGAGCGCGGCGACGTATGCCTTCACACTCGAAACCACAATATCGCTGTCGGCGCCATAACCACCGAATGTACGGGGGCTGTCGACCGGCGAGATTCGTACAGTCACTTCACCGAGCGCGTCAATGCCTTCGGTGACGCTGTGAACGTTGAATTCGAGCAATTCGTTTGGCGCGCTGATAACTTTGTCGACAGCACGATAGGAGGCGTCAACAGGTCCAGTGCCGACGGCGGATACGATGATCTCGTCGCCATCCTGATTTGACATTTTGACCGTGGCAGTGGGCATGCCCATCGTGCCGCAGACAACTTGAATATCGATCAGACGGTAAAAGTCTTCCGGCTTTTGTGCCGCTTCATCAGCGACCAGGGCTTCGAGGTCGGCGTCGGTCACGGTTTTCTTCATGTCAGCCAATTCTTTGAAGCGCCGGAACACATCCATCAACTCATCACCGTCGACCTCGTAGCCCAACTCAAGGAGCCGTACGCGCAGGGCATGGCGACCGCTGTGCTTGCCCAATACGAGTTTGCTCTGCGTCAAGCCGACATCTTCCGGCGTCATGATTTCAAAGGTTTCGGCATTCTTCAGCACGCCATCTTGATGGATGCCCGACTCGTGCGCGAAAGCATTAGCACCGACAATCGCCTTGTTCGGCTGGACGGGCATGCCCATATAATTGCGTACGAGGCGGCTTGTTTTCATGATCTGCTTCGAGTCGATATTGGTCCGCAAATCATAGAATCCCCTACGGGTGTGAATCGCCATTACTACTTCTTCAAGGCTGGTATTGCCGGCGCGTTCGCCGACACCGTTGATGGTTACCTCAACTTGGCGTACGCCTCTGTTTAGACCAGCCAAGGTATTAGCGGTTGCCAATCCAAGGTCATTGTGACAATGCACCGACCAGATTACACCGCTGCCTGATCCTGCGCCTGGCGTTTCGTTGATCAGCATTTCGAGCGTGTCCGCCCATTCGCTTGGCATGACGTATCCGACTGTATCGGGAATGTTCAAGGTAGTCGCGCCACACTCTACGGCTACAGCACAAGCCTGAATTAGATATTCCGTATCCGTTCTTCCGGCATCCATCGGACTGAATTCAACGTCATCGCATAGGCTTTTTGCCAGCGTCACTGCGCTGCGGATACGTTCCAAACCCCCCTCTTTGTTGATCCGGAGCATACCAAGGTGGCTTGGCGAAGTGCCAAGGAAAGTGTGGATACGTGGTTTGGCGGCGGATTTTACGCCCTCCCAAGCGGTACGAATATCGCTTTCAACGGCGCGCGCCAAGCCAGCGACGGAGGGCCCATCAAGCGTCCCTACTTCGCGGGCGATGCGTTGCACAGCCTTTAGATCATCGGGCGAGGCAGCGGGAAAACCCGCTTCGATTACGTCTACGCCCAACCGCGAAAGCTGCCGCGCGATCTCTAGCTTCTCCGCGCTGGAAAGCGTCGCGCCTGGGCTCTGTTCGCCATCGCGCAGGGTGGTGTCAAAGACGATGACGGTATTATCGTCGTATGTTCTCGTTACCATATGGAGGTGTTCCTTTACTCAATCGAATCCGGTTGGGAATGCTGGGCAACTGGCTCAAGCCAGCAAAACCATCTTCCGACATTCAGGCACCTCCTTTCGTCCATTCACCGCGCTCAGCAAAGGCACTGTACATCCGGCATCAGTCCTTCTGTTTGATGTTCTTAGCGTCGAGGAAGGGCATCATCTGACGAAGATCCGCGCCAACCTTCTCTAGCAGCAAATCGTGTTCGCGCTGACGACGGCTGTTGAAATTCGGACGACCTTGCCTATTCTCCTCGATCCAATTGCGGGCAAATTCGCCGTTCTGGATCCGCTCTAATACGCCAGCCATCTCTTCTTTTACGGACTCTTCGAATTGGTCTCCAGTGACGTATCCGCCGTGCTCAGCTGTATTGCTTACGCTGTACCACATATAGCTCAAGCCGCCTTCATATAGCAGATCGACGATGAGCTTTAGTTCGTGCAGGCACTCGAAATAGGCGATCTCCGGTTGATAACCTGCCTTGACGAGGATTTCAAAGCTGGCGCGGATCAATGCCGTAACGCCACCGCAGAGCACGACCTGCTCGCCAAAGAGATCGGTTTCGGTCTCTTCTTTGAAAGTAGTCTCGATGACCCCGGCGCGAGTGCAACCGATGGCTTTGGCATAAGCGAGTGCATTTGCCGCGGCGTTGCCGCTCGCGTCTTGTTCTATGGCGATCAATCCCGGGGTCCCGGCGCCTTCAATGAAGACCTCGCGTACACGATGACCGGGCGCTTTAGGCGCGACCATCGCCACATCGACGGAATCCGGTGGCACTATCTCTTTGAAATGGATGTTGAATCCGTGAGCGAACATCAGCATCGCGCCCGGCTTCAAATTTGGCGCGATATGTTCGCTATAGACCGCGCCTTGCCGAGTGTCGGGGATAAGCACCATAACGATATCAGCCTGTTTAGTCGCCTCGGCAACCGTGAAGACTTCTAAGCCGTCAGCCTCCGCTTTGGCTTTGCTCTTGCTGCCTTCGTGTAGGCCAACAATCACCTTCTGGCCGTTGTCGCGCGCATTCAATGCATGCGCATGACCTTGACTGCCATAGCCGATAACGGCAACCGTCTTGCCCTCCAGCAATGAAAGGTCCGCGTCTTTGTCGTAATAGAGTGTCGCCATCTAGATAATCTCTCCTGACTTGAATGATTGAATACTTGCCCTGCGGGACTCGACTGTGCACGTCGCATCAAACGATGCGCCCGTTACCGTTTGACACCGCTTCCGAATTGGTCTGTGTCAGATCTGGTCGCCTGAAATCCGTGTCATGAATGCGGGTACCCCGCCCCATAGACACAACACCGGTGCGGATCATTTCAACAATGCCGATCGGTCGCACTTCATCAATGAATCGCTCGATTATTTTTTCAGAACCGACCATTTCGATAATAGCGACTTCCGGTCCTACATCGACGATACGGGCAGGATAGCGGTCGCAGATTTCGGTGATCGTATTTCGTGAGTCAGCGTCATCGTTGCGGACTTTGATAAGCGCAAGGTCACGCACGATGTGGGGTTCATTGTCGAGCACACGCACATCGATAACATTGACCAGCTTCTGCAAGTTATTGGCGATTTTCTTGGCATATTCGGGACCGGCCACAACACGAATAGTCATGCGTGAAATGTGTGGCTTGTGCGTTCGGCTGACAGTGAGACTGTCTATATTGAACGCGCGCCGGCGAAACAGACTCGCGACCCGATTCAGCACGCCGGGTTCGTTCTCGACCAGTGCCACGACGGTCATTTTGTTTTCCGCCATATCATCAGTCATCATGCTTCTCCTGGTTTTGGGCGGCGCTTCATATCGTGCAAGTCTGCGCCTGCGGGCACCATCGGGTAAACTATTTCTTCTTTCTCAACCACAAATTCTATCAGTGTGGGACCGTCGATGCTGCGGGCAAACTGCACGACTTCTTCGATTTCAGCCCGCTGGGTGACGCGCCGGTTGGGGATACTATAGGCATCCGCCAACTTGCAGAAGTCCGGATTGACCATCGGCGTGGCTTGATAGCGTTTTTCGAAGAAGAACTCCTGCCATTGGCGCACCATGCCCAGGAAGTGATTATTGATAATGGCGATGTTGACGTTGATGTTTTCCTGCCTGGCAGTTGCCATTTCACACAAAGTCATCTGGAAGCCACCATCGCCAACAATCGCCCAGATTTCTTCATCGGGTTTGCCAAACTTGGCGCCAATGGCAGCCGGGAATCCGAATCCCATTGTGCCCAGGCCGCCGCTCGTAAGCAGGGTCGCCGGACGCTGATGCGGATAATATTGTGCCTCCAGCATCTGATGCTGCCCGACATCGGTTACCGTGATGGCATCGCCGCCGGTTAAACGCCATATTTCATTGATGACTTGGGCAGTTAGCAACTTGCCGGGCGTTTCAATATTGAGAATATCGCGCTCGTTTGAGTCTTCCAGCCAATCGCGGATCGTGCGAATCCAGTCCGGATGCGACTTCTGCTCCAGCTTCGGCAGCATTTGCCTCAGCACCGTTTTGAGATCGCCAGCGATGCCGACATCTGCCTTCACGTTCTTGTTGATTTCCGAGCGATCAATATCGATGTGAATCTTGCGCGCATTAACGGCATAAGTTTTCAGATTGCCAGTAACGCGGTCGTCAAAGCGCATACCCAATGCGATCAAAAGGTCGGCCTCTTGAATCGCCAGATTGCTGGAAGCCTCCCCGTGCATACCCATCATGCCGATTACAAGGGGGTGGTCTTCTGGCAAGGCGCCTTTTCCCAGTAGCGTGAGCGCGACTGGAATCTGCGCCCGTTCCGCCAGCTCCCGTACTTCACTCATCGCTCCGGACATTGTGATGCCGTGTCCAGCAAGAATGACGGGGCGTTCAGCCTCCGCGATCAAGCGCAGGGCGCTGTCAACCTCATACGCCTGAGCTCCAGAAGGTGGGTGGTAGCCGGGTAGTACGATGTCCGCTTCCGGGTAGACGAACTCGGTGACGGCAATCTGAACATCCTTTGGCACATCAACCAACACAGGACCAGGCCGACCAGTGCGCGCGATGTGGAAAGCTTCCTTCATTGTGTATGCCAGATCTTTCACATCAGTCACGAGGTAATTGTGCTTCGTTACAGGCAAGGTAACGCCCGTGACATCAGTCTCCTGGAAGGCGTCAGAGCCAATGGCCGGGATAGGCACCTGGCCCGTTATCGCCACAATGGGAGATGAATCCATCATCGCCGTTGCTAAGCCGGTAACTAGATTCGTGGCGCCCGGTCCACTGGTGGCGATGCAGACACCGACCTTTCCAGTAGCGCGCGCATAGCCGTCCGCCATGTGCGAAGCGCCTTGTTCATGACGGACAAGGACATGATGAATACGATCTGTATATTGTGACATGGCATCGTAGGTGGGCAGAATAGCCCCACCCGGGTAGCCAAACATGACGTCTACGCCTTCTTTTAACAGGCATTCCATGATGATTTCCGAACCCTTGAGTCTCATCATTGCCTCCCGGCACTCTCAATCACATCCACTGAATGCCACTAGGCATTCACGTGCGTCAACCAATTGTGTTTGTCCGGCGCCTCACCGGCTGTGATGGCAAAGAATTCGCGTTGAACCGCTTCGGTTATCGGACCGCGCCCGCCGCAGCCGATTGGGATACGATCGACAGATTTCACTGGCGTGACTTCAGCAGCAGTTCCGGTAAAGAAGATCTCGTCTGCCATGTAAAGCATCTCACGCGCTACCGGTTGAAAGCGAACTTCCAAACCCTGTTCGGCAAGAATCGTCAATGCGCTGTCACGAGTTATGCCCATAAGAATTGAAGACCAGGCACCTGGTGTATAGACTATGCCGTCCAAGATGACAAAGATATTCTCGCCCGCGCCTTCGCTCACATAACCATTGACATCGAGGGCGATGCCTTCCTGAAAACCGTTGTCGTGCGCTTCCATACTGACAAACTGACTGTTGACGTAGTTGCCGCCAGCCTTAACGAGAGCCATATGCGTATCGGGAGCCATTCGGCGGAAGGAGCTGATTTGCACAGCGACGCCCTGCTCAATCGCTTCGGCTCCAAGATACCTGCCCCATTCCATTGTAAAAATAACGGTCTCGGTCTTCGTCCGGCCGCGACCTTCCAAGCCGAGGGCTCCGGAACCACGAAAGATTATCGGGCGGATGTAACAAGAGGCGTGTCCATTGCGGCGAACGGTCTCCTTAATCGCGGCATCAAGCATTTCAGGATCGTTGTCATGGTCGATACGCATTATGCGCGCGCCATGCATGAGCCGTTCGGTGTGCTCACGCAGACGGAATACAGCCGCACCCTTGGGCGTGTCGTAGGCGCGGATACCTTCAAATACACTAGAGCCATAATGAAGAGCGTGGGCGCTGACATGGACCGTCGCCTCATCCCACCCTACAAATTCGCCATTACGCCAAATCCATTCAGCTGTCATGTACCGTTCCTTTGCTTCAGCGTCAAACTAAAACGAACCACTTACATTTTCGCCATCAGTGAAATAAACGACCGTCGCCGAGACAGCACGCGCCAAAGCGGACTTGCCACGATAAGATTTGCCTTTGAGACAATAGGTTACGCTCTGCCTGCACAATTGCATTTCTTTTGTCTTCTCGTTAATTCATAAGTCCTGCGACAATCCCAACTAAAGTAAAAAGCCCCCCTGGCTTGGGAGGCTCTCGTCTGCTGTTTCTCTGGTGCATCCGCCGCCCAAGCCGCTACAGTCCACTAATAATCCCGAGGACAATGACAAGGACAAGAATGAGAATCGAGCTAAAACTACTGCTACCGCGCATGTTGCGCCTCGGCACCTGTTACTGAGCGGCTAAGACTATCCAATTTTCTTAGAATTGTCAAGTACCTGGAACAAATCTGAATTATCGAATCAAAACCTTCATATAGAATGCCGATATTTTGGTTTACACTCTGCATATTTAGCGGCCGAGTTTCGCTTTTGCCAGCTCAATCTGTATGTGAAGAGCTGTGGGGGAGGTACCACCGAAGGACTTGCGCTGCGCTAAAGACCGCCCGAAGTCGAATACGTTCTTTACATCTGCTTCAAAGAAGTCGCTGACACCTCGTAGCGTAGCTAAGTCCAGCTGAGACATCGCCACCTTGAGCTCGGCTGCCAGGAGGACGACCGATCCGACGACATGGTGCGCTTGCCGGAAAGGCAGCCCCTTTCGTACCAGATAGTCGGCTACATCGGTCGCGAGCAAATCCTCAGTCAGAGCCGCCGCCATTGCCTTGGCATTGATCTGCAAGCTGCCAACAGTCGCGGTAATCACGGGCAGCAGGCGATACATCGTCTCCAGCGAGTCGAAAAGGGCTTCTTTATCTTCTTGCAGATCCTTATTGTAGCCGCTTGGGAGTCCCTTCATGCTGGCGAGGAATCCGGTCAGGTTGCCGATAAGCCGGCCGGACTTGCCACGCATCAACTCCATGGGATCGGCATTACGCTTTTGCGGCATCAAGCTTGAGCCGGTACTGTAACGGTCGTCTAGCGTGAGGAATCCAAAGGCGGGATTAGAATAGATAAGGACGTCCTCGGCAAAGCGACTGAGGTGGATAGCGCACAACGAGATTACATATAGCAGATCTGCGACAAAGTCACGGTCGCTGACAGCATCCAGACTATTCGCACAGGGCCGCTCGAAGCCGAGATCAGCAGCGATTTGCTGCCTATCGACCGGAAAGGGATTACCGGCGAGGGCACCGGAACCCAAGGGGCAGTCCGCCATGCGTACCCGCGCCGAGCGCAGCCGGTCCTGATCGCGTTCCAGCATCCAAAAGAAGCTCATGAGCCAATGGGCCGCGCTAATCGGCTGTGCCGGCTGCAGGTGCGTGTAACCGGGCATTACAGTATCGCAGTGCGCTTCGGCGACAGCAATTAGTGCCGACTGCAAAAGTCGCAATTCGCTGGCGAGGTTGTCTGCCGCCCGCATAGCCCAGAGCCTAAAATCGGTCGCGACTTGATCATTGCGGCTGCGGCCGGTATGTAGCTTGCCGCCAACCTCTCCAACGATTTCTATCAAGCGGCGTTCTACCGCTGTATGAATGTCTTCATCGCCCTCCGCCAGTTCGAAGGTATCGGCATCGAATTCCTGCATCACCTGTTGCAAGCCGCCGATGATGGTTTCCGCTTCATCCTGCGTGATCACGTCCGCATCAGCCAGGGCGCGGGCGTATACCATGCTACCCTCGATGTCTTCGGTGTAAAGAACATGGTCAAAGTCAATGCTGTCATTCAGCAGACGAAGGTCTTCATCGCTTGCTTCGCTGAATCGTCCGCCCCAGAGGCTCATACAGTTACCCTTTTATGATGTAATCAGTCGCGCTTGAAACGGCTGTAATCGGGGCGCATGTAATCGGTGAGCTCGCCGCCTTCGATTTCCAGCATCGCCTCGACTTTGATTGGCAAGCCAAAGAGCTGAATGAAGCCGTGTGCATCTTGCTGATTGTAGACATCTTCTTCGCCAAACGAGGCATAATCTTCGCGGTACAGGCTGTATGGACTCTTGCGGCCGGCGACGATGATGTTACCTTTGTACAGCTTCAAGCGAACCGTACCGGTCACGGTCTCTTGCGTTACCGACACGAACCCGTCCAAGGCCCCGCGCAGTCTGCTGTACCACATGCCATTGTATACCAGTTCAGCATATTTCGGCGCCACCATATCCTTGTATTGCATCGTATGCTTATCGAGACAGATACTTTCCAGGAGTTGATGCGCGCGATGGATGATAGTACCAGCAGGTGTCTCGTATACACCGCGGCTTTTCATCCCGACTAGGCGGTTCTCTACAATGTCAGTACGACCGATACCGTGTTTGCCGCCCAGTTTGTTGAGCGTCACAAATAGACTAACGGCGCTCATCTCCTCGCCGTTTAAGCTAACCGGATTGCCCTTATGGAAACTGATTTCTATGTATTCGGCTTCGTCCGGCGCATCTTCGGGGTCGCTCGTTAGTTGGTACATCAGGCTTTCAGGTTCGTTCCACGGGTTTTCCAACAAGCCGCCCTCATGCGATAAGTGGAATATATTGCGATCGCGACTATATATATCTTTCTCAGTTTGTGAGACCGGCACGCGAAACTCTTCTGCATAGGCGAGCGCATCTTCACGGCCGCGGATATCCCATTCGCGCCAAGGGGCGATCGTCTTCAGCTTTGGATTTAGCGCCATTGTCGAAACTTCGAAACGGACTTGATCGTTGCCTTTGCCGGTGCAGCCATGAGCCACCGCATCAGCGCTTTCTAGTCGAGCGATTTCTACCATATGCTTGGCAATCAGCGGGCGCGCGAAGGACGTGCCGAGCAGGTATTCGCGCTCATAAACGGCACCCGCACGCAACGTCGGGTAGACGAATTCGGTCAAGAATTCCTCGCGCAGGTCACGGATATAGAGCTTGGACGCGCCAGAAGCCAGGGCTTTTTCTTCCAATCCATCGAGTTCTTCTTCTTGACCCAAGTCTGCGCAGAAGCAGATGACCTCACAGCCGTAATTGTGTTTCAGCCACGGCACGATCACTGAAGTATCAAGTCCGCCGCTATACGCCAGAACCACTTTTTTCGCTTCAGATGTCGCCATCGCATCACTCCACCATAATGTTCGCTTTAAGACGACTAGTTTAATCAAAGATTCAGGTTTTGGAAGTGGACGGTCAATGCGTCTGGTCGGAATTCTGGACGAGCGGAATCGCAATTTGGCTTGTTATCCGACAGACCTGAAGCTAAAATGCGAGCTATAGGCGCGATTGCAAAGAGATACAGGGAAGGCGATGACTACAGTAGAAGAACTCAAGGTCCTGCGCGATCAAAAGTCGCGTCCGCATTTGGAACAGTATGCGCCGGTTTGGATCCTGCGCGAAGATATCCTGGCTGAGGAAGAGACGATCCAGTTTCATGTACTGTTTCAGCACAATCTCCACGGATGGGTGAACCGCCGTTATCGCTACGATGGCTACAATGACACTTTATACCACAAAGGGCAAACCGTAATCTCGGAAGATGAGGCTCTTGACTATATGCTGGAGCCCCCTTATGTCGAGGCCAAGGTCAATGATATTCCAAATGCGTACGGAGGCTAAGTCCTTTTGAGCTTTTGCCCGGCGACATCTTCAAAAACCTGCAACAGCCGACGGGCGATTTCTGACCAGGCGTAAGCTTTGGCGATGCGCGAGGCGCTGAGCCCCATCATTGCCGTCCTCGACGGGTCGCGCATCAATTGGATAATGCAGTCCGCCAGCGAGATCGGTTCGCGCGCTGGAATGTGAAAACCAGTCTCCTGATCGCGAACGAGAAACTGCAAACCACCAACTTGCGAAGCGATTACCGGCGTGCCCGATGACATCGCTTCGAGCGCCACCATGCCGAATGATTCGTAATCAGAAGGCATTATCACTGCAGTGGCAGCGGCATAGTAGCGTGGCAGTTCAGACTGTTCCTTCGCTCCAACAAAACTCACCAATGGATCGATGCCCAGCTTAATGCTCAATGCTTGCAAGCGATTCATTTCGTGGTCGCTTTTACTCAGAGGGTCGCCGCCCACAATCATGAAATGCAGCTTCTGCAGCAGTTCCGGCGTCCGTTCCCGCAACACGTGTAGTGCTTCAAGTATAGTGTCCACGGCCTTGAGCGGTTCGATCCGCCCGACGAAAAGCAACATGCTGCAATCAGGTTTGATGCCGAGCGACTCGCGCGCGTCATCCGGCGAGACCGCGTCTTTAAAATGACCGGTATTAACACCGGGAGGAACAACGGTGATTTGTTTTCGCGTGGCGCGATAAAGCCATCTTAACTGCGCCTGTTCTGCCGGTGTCGCCGCGATGATACGATCCGCCGACTGCAGGATATGCATTTCTGTCATGATCCTAAGGTCAGGCTGATAATGCGCGTTCACCTCAATGCGTCGTTTCATGTGCCCGAGAGTATGGTACATGTGTACGAAGCGAATGCCCCAGGCTTCCTTGAGCTTCGCCGCTACCCAACCGCTCAGCCAATAGTGACTGTAAATGATATCGAAGAGCAGACTGTTCAAGGTGGCGAAGGCCATCAATTCCGCAATAAATTCGGACAGGTAGTCGTAGTGTTCTGCCGGGGTCAAGGGCAACAGCGGTCCCGCGCCCAGATAGATCACACGCACATTTTCGCCAATTGAGGTGTCGATATCAGTCTCCAGTTCGCTGGAGCGCCTAGTGAAGATATCGACCAGCAGTCCTTGCTTGCCCAGCTCGCGTGACAGTTCGCGGATGTAAACATTCGTGCCGCCAGTTTTTGCCCCACCCATGGGAGCGAGTGGGCTGGTATGGACACAAATAAGCGCGATCCTGTTGATGGGCATCGTCACGCCACCATAAGCGATGCCATGCCTACTCTGCCCGGATGTTCATCACAGCGGTATTGCGGCCACCCATGCGGTACTTGTAAGCTTCGTCGCCGCGCAGGAAGTCATAATACTGAAAACCTTGCTCAATCGCATGTTTGATGTTGTAGGCGAGGAGAACTATCCCCGGGCTAAGGTCTCCGTAATCCTGATGATCTAGCCCGGAATTGTAGACCATGACGCGGTTGCCATAAATGAAGTTAATGTAGGCAGCGGCTCGTTCTTCATCGACGGTCAGGAAGTTCAGCTGCAACCAGCCACGCTCTTGCAGCCGAGGTACGATGTTTTGGAAGAACCGCAAATTCCTGTCATTCTGCAGGAACTGTTCTTTTTCCGGATCACTTGCCGCCATAAGACGCACGAATTGAGAGACTTCGTCCTCCAGGTCATGGCGCCCGTTGACAATGTACCAGTCAATAGCCCTTTCGCTTCCCTGCACGCGCCGAATCTTGCGGCGAACCTCGTGGCGCTGCTTCTTATCGAGCAAGCTAAGATAATCGCTCCAGTTGCCAGGAAGTTCAATAATCGGGCAGACTTCTTGTTGCTCGACATTGGTACGGAATCCGCACGCCTCAAGCAGACCAGGCAGAATTTGCGTTGTAGGAGAATTAAAGGGGATATTGCAAAAATCGAGCACATCAAAATCTTGGCGGTTAGCAACGAAGTATTCAGCAAAAGTTGAATAGACAGCGGACAAATACCGTTCATCCACGACAAAATCTAAGTAATCGGTGACATCAACGCAGCCGATGATCTGCACCGAACGTACGCCCAGGGACTCGGTGATGAAAAGTGGCGCAATGCCGACCAGCAAGTCGCCTTCTCGACAGGCCAATACCAGTAGTTCACCCGGTTGATAGGCATCCCACCAAGTTTTTTGCCATTCCCATGTATAGAAGACATGGTTAATGGGCGCGCGCTGTAAGAGCGCATTCCATTTGGCCTGCAGAAGGTCAAAGGCGGATGAGTCTCTGTACGCAGTGATTTCCAACTTAAGTCCGTTCCCTCATTTGTCGTCCTAGTCAGTAGAGCCTTTTCTGTGACACAACTGCTTCGGTGATTCTTACCTGGATACCGAGATGACGTTCTTTATTTCGCCGTCACGCCAGGGACACTTTGGGTTTCGAGGGATCATTGCCCCAATCTTTCCATGATCCATCGTAGATACGCAAGTTACACGCACCGGCGGCTTCCAGCGCCAGCATGCCAAGTGTGGCGGACACACCAGAATTGCAGTATAGCACCGTATCGGCCGCATCAAGATCGATTCCCAGTTCTTCAAATAGAGCTTGCAGTTCGGAGGCGGACTTCAGGGTCGCATCAGCCGCAAGCATCGTCTTGCGTGGAAGATTTATCGCCGAGGGTATATGTCCCCCAAATCGGGCGCGCGACGACACCCCTGCATACTCCGCCGGCGACCGAACATCCACGAGTTGCATGGCCTCGGCCTTGACCCCTGCCAAAATATCATCTGCCGTTGCCAGCAGTTTGACATTCAACCTGGTTTCGAAGGTCGCGCGTTCAAATCGAGGAATTGTTGAACTAACCTGGCGGCCTTCCGCCAGCCACTTAGTCCAGCCGCCGTCTAGAATATGGACCTTTTCATGCCCATAATAACGCAGAGCCCAGCGCAGCCGGCATGCAAGCATACCTGCCGCGTTGTCATAGACTACTACGGTTGTATGGTTCCCAATGCCGACGCGTTCCATTAGATTTGCAAATCGCGTGGGCGAGGCGATGTCGTTCGAAGGTGAGCCCGGTTCGACAATATCGACCTGCCAATCGACGAAAACGGCATTGGGAATATGTGATTCTTCGTAGTCAGCGCGATCCGTAAAATAGTGCGGAGGAGGCTCTGATGGCGGTAGCACCTTACCGCGAATGTCGACGATACGTAAATCGTCATCATCCGCATGATCTTCTAGCCAAGCGGATGTCACAATTGGCGAATGCATTAACGACTTCTTTCTTCTAGCCCTGCACTCCAAAGCGCGATTTTACCCTTAATTGCTCAGCGCCGCGAGGTCATTCGCGTTTTCCCCTGGTTCGCGATTCAGATATAATGAGTCGAACTGTATCTTCCAGAGGCTAATGAAAAGACGAATTCGCGGGCTTAAGCGCTCGGTATTGCATTTGGACTTTGATCTGTATCGCGTCAATGTGCCGATACGCGACCATTCAGGCCGTCATCTGAGCGTTATCGATCTGCATCCGCAAGATGTGGAATCAACGATTCTGTTTCAGCATGGTTTCGCCGGTGTTGCGGAGTCATGGGAGTATCAGTTGGCACATTTTGCCAACCAGTATCGTGTGATTGCCCCGGACCTGCGCGGGCACGGACAAAGCGACGCCCCACGCAGCGAGTATTCCATGCCCGAGCTCGTGCAGGATATGCACGACGTGCTTGAGGCATTGAATGTTCCGAAGCAATTCATTTTGGCCGGCCATTCGTTCGGCGGCGCAGTCTGCATTGAATTCGCCAATACCTTTCCGGAACGCATCGAAAAGCTAATACTGGTCGCCTGTGCCGGCGAGTATCCTTTGCCAAAGATCGCCTCTTTGCTCTTTCGCATTCCAGTTCACTTCGCGGTGCCATTCTGGCGTTACCGTCGCAAGTGGGATGCCGAATATCATGTACTCAAGAGTATGTTCCTCAACAACATGTACAGTTGGCAAGCTTGGTCACAATTACGCAACATCAAGAACGATACATTGTTGATCACGGGCGAACGCGACAATTACTTCCCTCGTTATGTGTATGATGATGTCGCCAAGCTTATCCCCGGCGCTGTAGTGCAAGACGTGGGATCTGCCAAGCATAAAGTACAGCTTGAACGTCATGACGCGGTCAACCGGGCGATTGAACGCTTCGTGGAGACCTCCAAGCGCAGTACGTGGCGATCGATCTCGGCTGTCGACGAATTATCACGAGGGCGGCCCTGGTTGAGCCACTATGATCAAGGCACCGCGCATACCATCCCTATTCCGCAGCAGCCGCTCTTCCGCTTTTTGGAAAACGCCGCGGACTGGGTACCGAGGCGAATTGCCACGGTCTTCTATGGCAAGACCTTGACCTACCGCGAACTGGAAGCCAAGGTTAATCAGTTCGCTCGCGGGCTGCATGATATCGGAGTGCAGGCGGGGGATCGCGTACAAATCGTGCTGCCCAATACGCCTCAATTCATAATCGCCTATTATGCCATTCTGAAGTTGGGCGCGGTTGTGGTTTTGTCAAATCCGGATGCTAATGCAGAGCTTATTGTCAATCACGCCCGGGAGACCGAAGCCAAGGTGCTGATTACGTTGAGCGCTTTCAACCAGCTCGCGCGATTGCTGCAAGAAACGACGACCACGCGCACATTGATCTTCACTGGTATTGGCAATCACGTCACGACCGGCAGCGAGTCGGCTTATGGTCGGCACAAGCACCCAACCGATGAAGATGAGGTGCTGGCGCACGAGATTGGTCACTTTATGTCCGAGATTATGGCAGAGCAAGACACTAGTCCGCCCGGCGTAAATGTATCTCAAGAGGATCTCGCGGTCATTTCGTATACCAGTGGCACTACCGGCGAACCGCGCGGCGTGTGTTTGAGTCACCGCAACCTGGTAGCTAACGCGCTGCAAACGCGACACTGGATGAAGGAGATTGTTTACGGCAAGGAAGTTGTGATGGCGGTAGTGCCCTTTGAACACAGCTACGGCATGACAGCTGCCATGAACCTGCCAATCTTAATCGCAGCAAAGATCGTAATCATCTCGGTCTTTGAACTCAAGCAGGTGCTTGAGCAGATCCGTCACTACAAGCCGACGCTCTTTCCGGGCGTACCGTCAATGTTTACGCTGATAAATCAAGCGAAGAACGTGCGAAGCTACGGCTTGTCATCGATTAGGGCATGCATAAGCGGCGCCGCGCCTCTGCCGGTTGAAGTGCAAGAAGCATTTGAGAAACTGACGCGCGGCCGACTAGTCGAAGGCTATGGGTTGACCGAAGCAGGACCCGTGACACATTCAAATCCGCTCTACGGTTTGCGCAAGGTCGGCTCTATCGGAGTACCCTTGCCAAACACCGACGCGAAGATCGTCGACTTATTGACCGGTGAAGATCTGCCGACAGGCCAAATCGGCGAGATGGTGGTGAAAGGACCTCAGGTGATGCGCGGCTATTGGCGAGCTGATACCGACGAAGAGTCTGTCGTACGGGAAGGCTGGCTTTATACCGGAGACATTGCTGTAATGGACGATGACGGCTACTTCAAGATAATAAGTCGTAAGCGCGATACGATATTCACAGGCGAATACAGCGTGTACCCACGTGATATCGAAGAGGTGCTCTACGAGCACAATAAGGTGTTGGAAGCGGCGGTAATCGGCGTCGGTCGTGAAGATGGCAAACAGAAGATAAAGGCCTTTGTCGTGCCTCGGCCGAATAGCGGACTATCACAGGAAGAATTGCTCGATCTCTGCAAGCGGAGACTGGAAGAATACGCAGTGCCGTGGGAAATCGAGTTTCGGCAAACGCTTCCACGATCGTTCGTCGGGAAAGTCTTGCGCCGAGTACTGTTTGAAGAGGAAGTCAACCAGCAGTAGGCGTGGATTCCTATTAGGGGTATAGGCTTGTAAGGTGTCCGATCTGGACTGAATTCGGAGGATGCTCGCTTTTGAGAGTTAGCGATATACGTTATAATTCCGCTATCAAAAGTTAGCAGACTGCGAACCGAGATCCTCGCAGATGACATATCTCCCTCTGTTTCCACTGAATACTGTGCTCTTTCCAGGGATGCAACTTAAGCTCCATATTTTTGAGGAACGCTACAAATCTATGATCAACCGCTGCATCGACGTGAAGCAGCCTTTTGGCGTCGTCTTGATCAGGCATAGTAGCGAGGTCTTGAGTAATGGCGCGACTCCTTATGCTGTAGGTTGCACGGCCGCGATCGGTGAGGTTCAGCGCCTTCCATTTGGTCGCATGAACATCATATCGACTGGTCAGAGACGCTTTCGCATTAACGCAATTGATCACAGCAATCCCTACCTGATAGGCGAAGTGGAGTATTTCCTACCCGCTGACGATCGGCCGAGCGTCGTCCGAGTGTATAGCAAAGTTTTGCGTCCGCTGCTGCTCCGCTATTTGGAAATCTTGTCATCGGCATCCGATGCTCACTTTGACCCGGAACAACTCCCGCGGCAGCCACGGGCGATCGCGCAGATCGCTTCAATAATGCTGCAGGCCGATAACACGCAGAAGCAAGAATTACTTGCGATAGATAGCTTGTCCAACCTGCTGATAACGCTGGTTGATGTCTATCGCCTGGAGACGATGCTGCTGAAACTAAGGCTGGCTCCCCCCGGTGAAGACTTTAACATCGGGGTCTTCTCCCGCAATTGAGCAGACCTGAACAGCATGCCCATGACATGATATGATGACGCGAGACGCCGATTCCATCGCGGGTCATTCTTATTGATGATGCACAACTCCGGGAATCACCCCTTGCTAGCGTTCGGAAGCATTTCCATTCGAGCGGTATTAGTTGCGCTAGTTACGCTGCTGGCATTGGAAGCATTGTTGCAGATTACCTTTCCGCATCTTCCGAGTATGCTGATCGAGCAGATGCCTCAATATCGTGAGCGACTGGGTTTTCGACTTGAAACTGATAATGGAGCGCGCGAATATCCGGCAGGACAGAGCGTTGAATTCGAGATCTCGATGTCCAGCGGCGACCTATTTCAGCTCACATGCCTTTCGCCAAAAGACGCCCTGCCCTTCGAACCCTATCGCGTAACCTTCAAGCGTGACGCACACGGTTTCCGAAACGAAGAACCCTGGCCTGACAGAATTGATCTGGTTGTCATTGGCGATTCGTTTACGGCTGCTGAAAACATTGTCGAGCCATATTGGCATGGTTTACATGACTCGTTGCTAGTGTTCGGCTTGCCGGGCAGCGGCAGCTTGGAACAACAACGCATCTTTGAGGCATTTGCCTTGCCGCGTGAGCCGAAAGCAGTCGTACTGGCGTACTTTGCTGGCAACGACTTGGAAGACAATTTGCTATTCGCGGACATGATGCAGCGAGGTGAGAACTTTTCCGAGCGCGCCCATAAAGACAAAAATCCGCTCGATTATTCAGTTGTTCTTAACCTTCTGCTTGCACTTCGCAACCGGGTCATGCCGGAAAACGAAGCATTGTGCCATTATCCGCAATTGGCTCAAACGAGTCCGGTGAATCCGGTTGCGTTTTACGATAAGTTTTTGCCGCTTCTAATGCTGAACCGTGAGCTGTTGCGTGAGAGCGAGATGTTTGAATTGACGAGAGATAGCGTCGGCGAAATGGCGTCCCAACTCAATTCAATAGGCTCAAATCTAATACTGATGTATATACCTCAGAAGGCTGAACTTTATTGGAATCTTCTGAGCGACGAAAGCAAGGAATCGATTCTCACAGGGATCAGCAATCATCATGCGATTGCCGGACCGGTTGCTATCGAAGGAAATCTCTCGGTGCAACGTGATCTGATGGCGGAGCTGGCTGATGAGTTGGACATTCCCTTTCTAGATCTGACCTTCACGCTTAGTGAAGCCATAAATGATGGGAAGCATCCTTATTTCTTTGCCGATACACATTGGAATCAGACAGGCCATAATCTCGCACGAATCACCTTGCTCGACTTTCTGAATCAGTCTAATCTTGATATGTGACTTGAGAATTTAGCTTGTCAACGCTGTATAGTGCTCGGCCCGAGCGTTCGGTTGAACCGGAGTGAATTCATGAAACGGATTCGAGAATTAGCCTGGGAGCGTTTCAGTATCAATTCAAGCATCGTAGCTGACATTAACGGTCGGTTTATCGCTACGGTGTTTTATTGTTCGATCATGATTCCGTTTGGTTTGCTCTCCGCAATATTCATGGATCCCCTGCGTCGAAAGAGCGCCGAGGCGAAATGGTTGGAGCGGGCGCCGGTGCCATCCGACATTTCTTCGGCCAGAGAACAAGGATGACGATGTACATTCTGGGCATTTCAGCCTTCTACCACGACTCAGCAGCCGCCTTGATAAAGGATGGCGAGTTGATCGCCGCCGCAATGGAAGAGCGATTCTCCCGCATTAAGCATGATAACGGCTTCCCGCGATTGGCCGCTCAGTTTTGCCTTGAGCAGGCGGGTATCAACGCGCGCGATCTGGAATATGTTGTCTTTTACGAGAAACCGTTGTTGAAGTTCGAACGTATCTTGCAGACGGCGCTGAATACTTTTCCTCGTTCGGTGAACTTCTGGCAGGAATCTATGATCACCTGGCTTAGCGACAAGCTTTGGGTACGCAGCCACGTTGCGAAAGGTATCGGCGTTCCCTACGATAAGGTCCTCTTTTGCGACCACCACATGAGCCATGCCGCCAGCGCATTCTTCGCCAGCCCATTTAAGGACGCCGCCATTTTGACAGTTGATGGGGTAGGCGAATGGACGACGACGACGCTTGGAGTTGGCAGAAGTACACTCGGCGAGCCAGTGGATGGCACAGCTTCGATTGAGCTATTTGAAGAGCAAAAGTTTCCTCATTCGCTGGGTTTGCTTTATTCCACTTTTACCGCCTGGCTCGGCTTTCGAGTCAATAACGGCGAGTACAAAGTTATGGGCATGAGCCCCTACGGTAGGCCGCGTTACTTGGACAAGATCCGGAAGGTCGTTTCTGTCGATGAAGCGACCGGCGCCTTTCAATTGAATATGGCCTACTTTGATTTTCATCGCTCGACTACGCAGAGCTATAGCCGAAAATTCCTCGAGCTTTTCGGGCCGAAGCGCGATGCCGAAGCAGAGTTCTTTACGATGGGCACCAATCCGGAACGGGCCGCCGAAAAGTCCGCGATTGAAAGCAACCAATACTATGCCGACGTTGCCGCGAGTATACAGCAATTTACCGAAGACACCTTGGTCGATATAGCCACTCATCTACACCGACGCACCGGAATGGCGAGATTGGTGATGGCCGGCGGCGTGGCACTAAACACCAAAGCCAACTGGCGCCTCCTAAACGAATCGCCGTTTGAGGAGATTTGGATTCAACCGGCGGCCGGCGATGACGGTGGCGCCTTAGGGGCCGCGCTTTGGGTTTGGCACGCTGTGTTAGGCAAGCCACGTAAGTGGGTGCAGAACCATGCCTACTACGGCAAAGACTACACCGATGACGAATGCCGCGCATTTCTCGAACAAGCGCAGCTCAATTACGAGAGCTACGAAGACGAATCAAAGCTGACGGCGACTATCGTCGACGCGCTGACGAATCAAAAGGTGATCGGTTTTCATCAAGGACGCTTCGAATGGGGACCGCGTGCCTTGGGCAACAGAAGCATCCTTGCCGATCCCAGAGGCGCGGACATGAAGGAAATTGTCAATACCAAGATCAAGTTCCGCGAACCTTTTCGACCCTTCGCGCCGGTCATCTTGCGTGAGCGCGCGCCGGAGTATTTCGATTATCCGCAAGTCGCCGAACATGACTCCCCGCGCTATATGTTGATGGTGGCGCCTATAAAAGAGGAGAAGCAGTCCGAGATCCATGCCGTCAATCATGAGGGCACCGGACGCTTGCAATCTATAGACCGCGATACCAACTCTCGCTACTATGACATCGTAAAAACTTTTGGCGAGGCAACGGGCGTACCGATAGTACTGAATACGTCTTTTAACCTGCGTGGTGAACCCATTGTGAATACGCCGCGCGAGGCTTACAATACCTTCCGCAACAGTGATATAGACATGCTTGTACTCGGTTCGCATATCGTGCGGAAATCCACTTAAGACTTGTTAGCGAGGCGGGACTCATCATGACGAGAAAAGCAAAACAGGACGACGATTCACCAAGCGCGATGCAAGACTTCTTCATGCGTATTGGTGTACTTGGCGAGCTGTTGGCCTTTCTTTGGAAGCGCAAACTCTATTGGATGCTGCCGATGGTCATCACGCTGATCGTCTTCGCTCTCTTGATCGTATTGGGCGGCTCAAGCCCGTTGAGTCCTTTCATCTACACCTTGTTCTAGGAACATCGCCAACACTGGCTAGAAGGGCGTAGTATGGATCCGACACTACTGAAGACAATGGGATTGCTGGCCTTAGTCGTGATTGTTCTGTGGCTAGGATGGCAAGTCCATCAGCGATCGGTTGCGCGTAAACCGATTCATGGCGGCGGCCTGTCGAGTTTCTTCAGTTATCTTTCTGGCATGTGCTTCGCCGCAATCTTGCCGACAGTGCTTATGAGCATCCTAGTATTGCACCCGGAAACAGTGGAATTAGCCGGTTTGACCTGGCATCCCTTGCTTCTGGCGATTGTGGCATTTGGCCTGGGAAGTTTCGTATTCGCGCTGTTGCACGCGCTGGTAGAACACGCCCCCTTACAGCGTGCCCTGCAGCATGAAGCCACATTAGAGGCGCGCGGCTGGACGGAAGAAGACGCAAAGTCCTCAGGGCTTTGATTAGCGACTGGTCAAGCTAGATGTCGAGGTTGCGCACCTGTTTGGCATGCGTTTGAATAAAACGGCGGCGCGGCGGTACACTAGCGCCCATCAGCATATCAAAGACTTTGTCAGCGTCTGCTGCGTCTTCGATCGTAACTTGCAGCAAAGTACGCGTCTCGGGATCCATCGTGGTTTCCCAAAGCTGATCAGGATTCATTTCCCCCAGACCCTTGTAGCGCTGTACCGCCACTTTGTCCGGATTCTTGAATCCCTTCATTGACTTCTTAAGCAATTGCTCATCATTGAAGCCAGCGGCCGGGTAGACATATTGCATCTGCTTGCCATTCTTAAGCAAAAAGATGGGCGGCTGAGCAATATATAGATGACCTTGCTGAACAATTTGTGGCATGTGGCGGAAAAAGAAAGTGAGGAGCAGGGTACGGATATGGCTGCCGTCAACATCCGCGTCCGTCATGATGATGACCCGGCCATACCGCAGACGCTCGATGGTCATTTCATCGTGGATACCGGTGCCGAGCGCCGATATCAGCGCTTTGATTTCGTTGTTGTCAAGGATCTTGTCAATACGCGCACGTTCGGTGTTAAGGATTTTGCCCCTTAAAGGGAGAATCGCCTGGAAGTGTCTGTCACGCCCTTGCTTTGCGCTACCGCCAGCGGAATCGCCCTCGACGATATAGATCTCTGCGCCCTCACCGCGCTCCGAACAATCCGCAAGTTTGCCTGGCAAGGTGCTGCTTTCCAACAGGCTCGGTCCGCTTCGCACCAGATCGCGCGCTTTCCTTGCCGCTTCACGGGCGCGCTTGCTGGTCATACACTTTTCGATAATCCTCCGAGCCTCGCGCGAATTCGTATCCAGAAATTCGTTAAAGGCTTCGGTCACGACTTGCGATACAGCGCCCTGCACTTCCGGATTGAGCAGCTTGACCTTGGTCTGGCTCTCAAATTGTGGATCCGGATGCTTGACGCTCACGATCGCCGTCAAGCCCTCCAGCGTGTCATTGCCGGAGAAGTTTCCGTCTTTGTCTTTCAACAACCCGGCTTTTTTGGCGTAGCGGTTGATCACGCCGGTAATCGACGATCGGAGACCGGTGATGTGAGTGCCGCCGTCCGGTGTGTTTATAGTATTGGTAAACGCCAGCTCAGTGGTGGTCGCTACATCGGAATACTGAAAGGCAACTTCTACCCCGATTGCATAGGGATTATCATTTCGGTCGACATACTCTATGTCGCGTTCTACGTGAATGATGCGATGAATCTCACGGCGATTGCGATTGAGATAGCGCACGAAAGAGCGCAAGCCGCCATCAAAATAGAAGGTCGCCTCGCGCGTGATAGGTTCCTCACGTTCATCGCGCAGAGCTATAGTCACTTTGCGGGTGACAAAGGCCATTTCACGAAAGCGCGTCATTAAGGTGCTGAAGCTGAATTCGTTTTCCTCTAAAACAGTGAAATCAGGAATAAAGCTGATAATTGTCCCGGTTTCTTCACCGTCCTCGATAGGGCGGATCTTTCCGACCTTGCTGGTCGCAATCCCCTCTC
Source organism: Phototrophicaceae bacterium (assembly GCA_965223515.1). Classification (GTDB taxonomy): domain Bacteria; phylum Chloroflexota; class Anaerolineae; order Aggregatilineales; family Phototrophicaceae; genus UBA6055. Next base: position 782,725 of record CBDCWK010000002.1, on the reverse strand, counting down.
GGTAGGTCTGGCGCCATACGTGTCCATCGCGGAAGATAGTCGCGGTTAGCTCGGCCGAGAGCGCATTCACCGCCGAGACGCCGACACCGTGCAAACCGCCACTGACTTTGTATGCTTCATTATCGAATTTGCCGCCGGAGCCCACCTCGGTCATTACCAGCTCAAGCGCGGATTTTCCGCTTTCATGCTTATCCACTGGAATTCCGACGCCGTTGTCTTTGACGGTCGCCGCTCCGTCTTTGTGGAGTGTGACATAAATATGATCGCAGCGCCCAGCTAACGCTTCGTCTATCGAATTATCCACGACTTCGTAAATGAGATGGTGCAAAGCGCGGGCATCGGTACCGCCGACATACATTCCAGGGCGCCGCCGAATATGTTCGCGCGGTTCCAGTTTCTGAATACTGCTAGCGTTATAGGTGCTTTCCTGCTGGGCGACCAGAGTCTTATCTTTCGCCATTTTGTCTCCTGACAACTGCATTGATGGAGAACGAGCTTGGCTACCGGTAATAGCTATAAATTACACAACATGGTGATGAAGATCCGCTGTTGTTTTCTAGCATGGAATCTTAACTACATTGTACTACAGGCACCGCTTGTGGACAATCCGAAGTGTGAGCAATGTACGCGTGTACCATTGACAGCGCCAGCAGTCGCCTTCTACAATTCTGCGAATTGCCTCTGTAGCTCAGCGGACAGAGCACCGGTCTTCTAAACCGATGGTCGCAGGTTCGAGTCCTGCCAGGGGCGAATCCATATTGCTATTTGTTACGCTGATATGTCTGCTCAAGCAGTGATTTCGCTAAACAGTTGCCGAGTTTCCGGACTGAGACGATTCTTGTTCGACTTTGCCCATTTCTCTAATTCTCGATAGTGGGTAACCGCTTCGGCACGCCTACCAAGTTTCACATATAGCTTTAGCAGCTTCAAGTGAACCGCCTCCAGCGAGAAATCCGCATCAATCGCTTTGCCGAGCGTGAGCAGCGCCAATTCATCGTTGCCGCGCTCCGACCACATGTCGGCGATTCTCATCAATGTCTCAATATTTGCGACGCTGTAAGCATGTCGTCGCTCTTCGATCCATGCTTCGTCATGACCTTGGAGGAATGGACCGCGGTACAGCTTTGCGACACTTTGCCACAGCTGAAAGGCATCTTTGGGGTCTCCATGACGACAGGTCAACAGCGACTCGACATAATCAAAGGCGTCGAAATAGAAGGGAATCTCCGGAGCGATGCGGTAATAGGTACCGTCATGGGACAGAATATCGACTCCCAAAGCCTTGTGCAAGCGACGCTTGGTCACATGGAATACATTGACCGCCTGGTCTATTTCCAGATCGGGCCAGAAGGTTTCGCATATCTGGTTTCGAGTTACTTCAGGGCGATCCATGACGAAAAACAATAGCAACCGTGGCAGGTGCCCTTCCCAGTTGTCGATCAAGTAGTCGTTAAGAAACACGTAGCCCGGACCCAGCGAAAGCACCTTAAGGCTGGCGCCCTCGGAATTGCGATTGCAATAGAAATCTTCACGAACCAACTGGTCATCGCGCAAGATTACCGCCTGACGCTTGGCTATCATCGCCAGCCACGGAAGGCGAGGAAGCGTTCGTCCATTGAGTACAATCGTGCAGCGGTCCGATGCCATATGTGATAGGCGCTCTACAAATCGATGTACATCATCCGCCGCGTCCGCACGATCAAATTCGTCTAGCACCAAGAAGAATTCGCCATCCGCGAATTCTGCCAATTCGTTTAGAAATGTGTGTAGCACAAGATCAAGATGCTTATACGGATTATCAAGCACACTTTGTGGCAATAAACTCAAGAGGCGTCCAAAAGTGGAATGCTGCTTAGACAAGCCGCCTATTAGCCCGGTCAAGAAATTGAACAGATTAATGTCGTCAACATCGAGCGCGTAGTAGTAGGTCTTTTGGTGGCTGTCACCGAGCAGACGAGCCACAACAAGAGAACGGAGCCTGCTTGACGGATGAAGCAAGACAATTTTGGATTCGCCTGCAAAGTGCAGGAACGCTTCGTACGCCGGTTTAATATGGTGTTTAATGCTCATATCCCGTGCTTCTTAATATTATTGTCCGGCCAATAACACTGTAATTGTATCCCAAAAACTAATACATTCAAAGCAGAATCGCGGTCGTATGGCTGTCAGAAACGGAAGCTATCCTTTCCTTCTGCTCGTGAACGAAAATCCCATTGAGCCACATATTACCGCTCCCACCGACGATGACACTAGCATCAGTCTGACACCGATTCCATACGCACCAATTCACGGCGCAAGATTTTGCCGACCGCGGTCTTAGGCAATTCATCAATAAAGGCGATGCGACGTGGAATCTCATAAGGCGCCAACTTCTCACCGAGAAAGGTGATAATCTCCTCCTCGCCAAGTTGCTGGCCGGGCTTGATCACGATCCAGGCTTTCAGCGCTTCTTGCCCAGCGCGCTCGGGATGAGGAATGGCTGCCACTCCCGCTTCCAGTATGGCTGAATGAGCTGCGATTGCATTTTCAACAGCGGTGGGGTAAACGTTATATCCGCCTATGAGCGCCATATCTTTCTTGCGGTCGACAATGTAGAAATATCCATCCTCGTCCATTCGGGCAATATCGCCAGTGTATAGCCAGCGCTTGCCATCTTTTTCACGAAGCACGTTCTGTGTTTCTTCCAACATGCCATGGTAGCCCACCATGACATTTGGTCCCGCCATTACCAACTCGCCAATTTCCCCAACCGGTACATCAGTTTCTCCATCATCCAGGCTGACGATTCTCATATCCATCTCTGGCAAGGGCAAGCCGATCGAACCTGGTCGGTTCTCTTTGTAAATCGGGTTGACGTGGGTGGCAGTGGGCGCCTCGCTCATTCCAAAGCCTTCACGTACCGAGCCGCCGGAAAGCCTCTCGAACTCCGCTTTGGTCGCCTCAGGTAGTGGCGCCGACCCGCTCAAGCAGAGGTGAAGCGAACTCAAATCGACTTCGCCATTCCGAACACCAGGATGATTGTTTATGGCGTTGTACAACGCTGGCACACCCGGAAAGAGTGTGGTGCGAAATGTCTCGATATTTCCAAGGACATCATCAATATCACGCGGGTTCGGCACCAACACGATTTTGCAGCCACGATAGACGCTGGTGCTGACCACAACAATCAAACCATAGACGTGGAAAAATGGGATAGCGCCTAGAAAGATCTCATCCTCGGCTGGTGTATCAAAGAGATCGAGAATACCTTCGGTTTGAAGCATATTTGCCACCAGCGCACGATGTTTCACCACCGCCGCTTTGGACACGCCCGTCGTGCCGCCGGTGTACTGGAATATCGCCAGGTCGTCCGGCTTCACCTGTACATTTGCCCGCTTGCCGTCATACCTCCTCAGCAAGTCCTGGAACCAATAATCGCCCGCCTCTACATCAGGCAGGAAGTGACCTTCTTTCTTTTCTTTGGCGATCGTAAAGAGGAGTTTTGCTAGGCTTGGCAAGTATTCCTTGATGTTGGCGACGATTACTGTTTTGACCTTTGTCTGTGGCTGAACACGCTTCACCAGCGCGTAGAAAAGCGTCATGGTCAGGACAAATTCGGCATCGCAGTCGTCGATTTGATGAGCCATCTTGTCGGCGGGGTACGTAGGATTTGTAGCGGCGACCACGCCGCCGGCCTTGAGAATGGCGTAAAAGCTAATAACGAACGCAACCGAATTAGGCATCACGATGGCGACGCGATCACTCTTCTTCAAACCGAGATCAGTCAAAGCTGCCGCCAACGCGTCTGACGACCGGTCTAGCTCTTCATACGTAACCGAGCGACTTAGTCGACCGAACAATGGCAGATTCGCCGGTGTGATAAGCGCAGTGTGATGCGGTATGCGATTACGTGTGTCTTTGAGGAATTGATGTAGCGGGGTCTTCGGAAATTCCAACGAAGTAGGCAGACCTACGTCGTAACTCTTTGTCCAAGGTCTTTCAGCGTAGGTCACCATTTATCTGCACCTCTAGTATTCCCCAAATATAAATATATACATAAGTATAGCTTATTTCTATAGCACACCAATATACTTTTGGACTCTGCAACGCTTGGCAAACAGAGAGCCGGTCAATAGACACCGAATGTGCAAACCCAACTACGCTATCTTGTCGCATCTGCATAAGAAAGCCAGACTCCTCAAGTATCGCGATAATTCCATACGCTATTGATAACCGAAATCGGAGAGCGAGTGTTAAGTCTATGGCAGAATCGGGTCGAGTCGATCTACGGAAACGCCCGTCAGAGCCACAAAGCGTCAAGACCCGAGCCATGCATGCCAGGTAGGCGGAATCCGCGTGCCTTGACCCTTAGCATTGACACAGATCAGTTTTAGCGTTGCGCTAAAAAAACTCTGTCCCGAGCAACTGTCGACGACTTGACAGCCGAATACAATTGCACGGCTCTTGTAATCTTCGATCCAAGTCCTCACGGTGATCTGCTGGTCGTAACGCGCGGCTCTCAGAAATCTCGCTTCGAGCTCAGCTGCGACCAGGAAATAGCCGGAGGCTTCAATATCGGCATAGCTCCAACCTTGCTCGCGGATGAATGCGCTACGCCCCTCTTCGAACCAGATCAAGTAAGCAGCATGATGCACGACGCCCATAGTATCCGTTTCGGCGTATCGGACATGAAATGTGATCTCGCAGACGCGGCGTTCATCAGCCAGCATGTTTGCCTCGCAGGTATCTTGCTTGCGGCAACAGTCTAATGTTAGTTTGCCCATAGATACAAGCATTGAAAGTTACGACATCTGTGGAACACTGGGTACTGCCCGACAGAATAGGGGACCTACCATGACGACAGCTTTTCGTATCGCATTATTCGTCGTGCTTCTCGGCGTGAATTCTTGGATTCTTCAAGCGCAAGAAGTCGCAGATCCCTATGCTGATGTTCCCAAGTCACGCACCGACGATGGCGGATTCGTGCTGGGCGATCCTGCGGCAAAAGTCAAGCTCATTGAGTTTTCCGACTTTCTCTGCACGAGCTGCCAGAATTATGAACCCATCGTCACCAGCTTTATCTGGGATTATGTTTTCACCGGGCAAGCGCAATTTGAGTACCGCATCTTTCCTGTTGTCGACCCGGAGCTCTCGGTTCTGAGCGCCAGTCTGGTGGAATGCGCGGATACTCTGAAGCCAGGTTCCTTCTGGCGTGCTCACGACAAAATGTTTGATCAGGCAAGCAAACGCGGTTTTACAGCAGAGTCATACATCGATTTTGCGGAGTCGCTGGAACTCGACCCTCAGGCGGTATCGCAATGTGCGGTCAATGCGGAGCAGCATATTACCGATGCGGCCTATGGGATTGGTCTCGGTGTTAGTGGAACGCCATCGTTATTCGTACAGTACGGAGAGTCCGAACCAGTACCAATCGCGTTGGCATTGGCCGAGCACTATCCCGCGATAGTCAACGCGGTACGCCCTCAATCTATTGAACCGGTTACGATCGCGTACGGAGATTACGCTGGTCTTACAACCTACAGACGAGTTGACGGTGGATTCGTACTGGGTGATCCCGATGCGCCATTGACCATCGTTGCTTTCGAAGATTTCCTTTGCCCGCATTGCCAGATATATGCCGAGACCGTTCGTCATTTTGTAGACTCATACGTACGGACTGGCAAAGCGCAGTTCGAGTTTCGCTTCTATCCGCTGGTGAATCCGGAGTATTCTGCCACCGCTGCCAAAATCGCGGAATGCGTTGCCACGCAAGACTTGGGTCAGTTTTGGGATGCCCATGACCTGCTTTTCCAATTCGCCATGACCGGCAACTTGGCGGACATGGGCGCAAACCTGGCAAGCTTGCTCTCGCTTGACGCCGTAGCTCTCGAAGATTGTCTTGATCGCTCTATTCAGTTGCTCATCGATACGCAATTGGGGCAGAGCGCGAGTGTAAGCGGTACGCCCGCGATTCGTGCCCGTGACAGCGAAGGCAAGCTGCATGTTATCTACGCCGGACAGCAACCGCAAATCAAAGGTGGGCTGTCAATGGAATTGCTCAGCGCCTTAGTGGAAGGCGCGCCCACTGTGAGCATCGGCGAACCTGAGCGCAGCTTGCTTAACGACGCCTTCTTAGTGGACTCCAGCCTGATCACGGGGGAACCATGCGGGCCGCCGTGTTGGCAGAATATCACGCCAGGCGAGACAAGCCTGTCCGATGCAGTGGCGATCGTTTCCGCCATTGATGGCCTGGAGATCGTTCAATCGGGCGAAAGCGCCTTTGTTTTCCGGCAAGATGCGGGCGTACCTTGCTGCCAGGTAGGCAGCCGGGATGGAGAAACCATCGCCACCATCCTGCTTCAGATTGCTCCGATAACGACGATTGGCGAGCTTATCGCAGCTCACGGAGAGCCAGAATATGTCACTGGCCAACCATACAGTGAGACTGAAGCTATAATTATGCTCTACTATCCTGAGCAGAATATGCTGCTGAGCGTGATGGTGCCAGGACAAGACGGACATCTCGAGCAGGCGTCGCCGGTTGTTACCGCAGTTTACGCGACTGACGAAATGTTCTCTGAAGCTTTCGGATCAATGCCATTTGACATGTGGAAGGGCTACCTCAAGTATAGCGAGTACATGGACGGGGAATTCGATTACAATCCCTAAGATACAAGATTAGCGCTGGTGGCGTTCGCGCAGACGCTGCCGCACGTCATCTAGCGTCAGATCCAGCTCCGTCATGAGAACAAGGGTGTGGTAAAACAGGTCAGCCAATTCGTCGACCTGTTCGTCCCTCCCGCCACTTAGCGCAGCGATCACAACCTCAACCGCCTCTTCGCCCACCTTTTGGGCAATCTTGCTGCGTCCGCCTTCAAGGAGTCGAGCGGTGTAACTGCCCGCTACAGGGTTGCCATGACGATCTTGAATGATCGCTTCCAGGGTATCCAGCATGTCTTGCATAGCGCGCTCCTGATCAATATCGCCTGGGTTCTCTGAGGAATTCGTCGAGATTGCGAAAAAAGCATGTTTGTTCAGAGGTATGGCAAGCGGGTCCCGCTTTCTCCACCAGCAGCAAGAGTGTGTCGGCATCGCAATCAATCCGAATCTCGACGACACGCTGAGTATTGCCGGAAGTTGCGCCCTTGTGCCACAATTCTTTCCGCCGACGACTCCAGAATACCGTCTCCCCCAGTTCGAGCGTTCGCTGCAGAGACTCTGCATTCATGAATGCCATCATGAGTATTTCGCGCGTACTTGCATCCTGTACTATGGCGGGAATAAGACCTTGATCGTTCCATGTAAGGGCGAAAAGCGTCTCGCTATCAAGCGTCATCCTTATTCTCCCAGCCGCTCAGGCGCACCGGCACACCACTTTCATGCAGATACTGCTTGAGGTCGTCCAGACGCAATTCATTGAAGTGAAACAGGCTCGCCGCCAAAGCAGCATCCGCACTGCCCTCTTGCAAGGCTTCGCGGAAGTGTTCTTTGCTTCCGGCGCCGCCAGAGGCTATCACAGGTATCGAAACCGCATCAGCAACAGCTTGAATCATTTCGATATCATAGCCCGACTTTGTACCATCTTTATCCATGCTCGTCAGTAGAATCTCTCCGGTGCCTCTGTCTTCCAATTCTTTCGCCCAGGGTACGGCTTCCTTGTCAGTGGGAATGCGCCCGCCGTTAATATGCACCACCCACTTCCCGTCGATGCGGCGGGGGTCGATGGCCACAACCATGCACTGGCTACCAAAGCCCCAGGCGCCAGCGCTTATCAACTCAGGATCCCTGACCGCTGCGCTATTGATCGAGACCTTGTCAGCGCCGGCCAGTAAGGTATCGCGAATATCATCTATCGTGCGTATGCCACCGCCGACACAAAAGGGAATGAAGATACTGTCGGCCACCTGCTTGACCATTTCTAGCGTGGTTGCCCGCGCTTCATGGGAGGCAGTGATGTCCAGGAACACCAACTCGTCGGCGCCTTCGCGATCATAGACGATTGCCTGCTCAACCGGGTCACCGGCATCGCGAAGATTGACGAAATTGACACCCTTAACCACTCGACCGTCCATGACATCCAGGCAGGGTATGATTCGCTTAGCCAACATCGTCATATACTCCTTGCTGCGCGAAGCGCCTCTTCAAGCGTGAAGGCTTTTTGATATAGCGCCATGCCAATGATGGCGCCTGCAACCGCTTGGCTGCGCGCGAGATTCGTAATATCGGACAGCGTGCTTACTCCACCCGAGGCAATCACATGCAATCCGGTCTGCTGCCCGAGCGCGACAGTATCTGCAATGTTGACGCCTGCCATGCCCCCGTCTCGCTTGATATCGGTATATAGGGCGTGTAAGGCGCCTCCTGCGCGCAAACGTATGCCCAATTCGATAGGAGTATACTCGGAGAGTTCCGTCCAGCCGTGTGTCGCCACTCTTCCACTTTTAGCGTCAAGCGCCACGCCCATCGCTTCAGCGCCAAAGCGCGAAGTCGCCTCAGCGGCCGCGGCCGGATCCTTTACCGCCATCGTGCCGATCACCATTCTGCTGGCGCCAGCATCTTTTGCGCTCTGCAACGCATCCATGTCGCGTAATCCCCCGGTGAATTGCACCTTTACCTTGAGTTTTGCAACGCTTTCCAAGATAGTCAGATTCTCATTCACAGTACCAAATGCCGCATCCAGGTTCACCATGTGAAGCCATTCAGCGCCCTGGTCAATCCACGACTGCGCAGTCGCCACCGGGTCATCGCTGAAGACAGATTGTTGCTGCTGGACGCCCTCCCGAAGGCGCACGACTTTTCCTCCGAGGAGGTCAATTGCGGGATAGATGATCATGATACGCTCCTAGAGCCGTAGGAAGTTTGCCAAGATCTGCAAGCCGGTACTTTGGCTCTTTTCCGGATGGAATTGCACTCCATAGATATTGTCCTGCTGCACGATCGCCGCGAACTCCACACCATAGTCCACTGACGCAACGATGGTTTCCGACGCCGTCGGCGCGCAATAATAGCTGTGCACGAAGTAGACGTAGTTATGCTCATCGAGACTCTTGAGCAATTCCGACGGTTTCCTTATCTTGAGTTGGTTCCAGCCCATATGCGGCACCTTGCGGTCGGCGAAATGCGGGAAGCGAACCACACGTCCGCCGAGAACACCCAAACCTTCGTGCTCCCCCATCTCCTCTCCGACTTCGTAAAGCATCTGCATGCCCACGCAGATGCCCAGATAAGGAATGCCCGCATTCAGCGCCAATTTCAGCGGATCCACGAGGTTACGAGCGTGCATCTGTGCCATGCCAGCGCCAAAAGCGCCTACGCCCGGCAATATGATCTTGCTCGCGCCTCTGAGTTGTTCCGGACATTGAACGACTTGCAAATCCCGAGCGCCAAGATGCTTGAGTGCGTGCAGTACACTGCGCAGGTTTCCAGCGCCATAATCGATCACCGCAAGCATAGTCACTCCTAGATACAAAGAAAAAGCCCCGCATTCGAGCGAGGCAGCAGGTGCAAGGTTGGCAAACTAAACACTAAACGCTGCGCATCGCTTTTGCAAGCACTAGATGTTGATGATGCACATTGTACAAAGTCATGTTTCTTGTCCATATCATAACGGACATTAGTATACGCTTCTGCGGAGGGACTGTCAACGGAGGACTTGCGCCAAACTCAGCATGATTGAAGGCGTGCACGCGAACTGATATAATCTATACAATCCGGCCCTTTGGCCACGGCACCGTAATGTTCGGAGATGTAGCCATGGAAATCAATCAGATCGCCAGCATGATCGAGTGGCTGGATGAAGAGCGCCGCCGCGACAAGGCACTTATCGCCACCCTTGAGGAGCGCCTGGCAACCCAAACAGACTCCATTGACGCTATGCAACGTCGTGTCAACACGGTGGAATCAGATCAAGTCGTGATCAAGCAGGAGGCGATGCCTGCTGCAAAGGAACACGACATCATTGACCATATGCGGCAGGAAGCCGAGCAGATGCTCGAGAATTCCGAGGCACGTCGTCTCACGGCGGAGCGCGAAGCGGACCGTCGGCTTGAGTTGCAACGCGAAAACTTCCAGCGCGCGCTGCGAGAAGTATCGGACAAGGCCGAGCGTCTCGAAAGACAGCTTGCCAATATCAGCGACTTGCAAACCGAGGGCGATCGCCTGACCAACGCCATGCGCCTGCTTAACCAGGAAATTGATGATCTCAGCAAGAAGCTTGAGGGTCCTGACCGCCGATTGGCTTTCCTTGAGGAGCAGCGGCGCTCAGACACGAGGCGCCTGGCTGAGATCGAGACCGAATTGCCGGAGTACAAGAAGTCGGTAGATAGTATCCAGCCTAAACTGGCATTGCTCGAGGAACTAGCTGTCCGCAACGAAAGGCGTATTCAAGACTTTAACAATGTTGACCGCGAACGCCGGGAGCAGATTCAGCAATTCATCGATCAACAGCAACTCATGGTTCAACAGCGAGATCAGCAGCTACAAGAATTGACCAAACGTTTTAGCATACACGACGAGGAACTTCAGAAGAACATTGAACGTTTCGAAGTCTGGGCGCAGGCGTACCGCGAAATGAAGCGAATCATCGACGACTTCAACCGCATCGGTGACCGCCTTGAGCGACGTATAAGCGAAGCCTCGGAAATGCAGCGCTTAAGCGAAGAGCGTTTCCGCGATGAATGGAACGACTGGCGTGAAGATGATCAGAAGCGTTGGAAGCAGTTGACGCTTTCAAGCGACGAGGTATGGCGCAATCATGATAAGGAGTTTGAGGTATTTACAAAGCGGATAGACGATGTCGAGCAGTCAGTGCCCAGCCTGCAAACTAATATCGAGCGACTGTGGATGCTGGAGCGAGCCCGCGCCGAACTCTACCGCGAACGCTATCAAGCCATGCTGCACGAATTTGACGTGAGCGAAGCGGCGGACGGGTCCGTGGCGACTAACCGACAGCCCGCCGGCCGACTTGGCAGCGGATAAACGATGCGCGTCATTGGGACCGCCGGGCACGTAGATCACGGCAAATCCACCCTAGTAGAAAAACTGAGCGGCATAAACCCCGACCGCCTCGCGGAAGAGCAAAGCCGCAATATGACTATTGATCTCGGCTTCGCCTGGCTAGACCTGCCGAATGGAGAAACTATCGGCATTATCGATGTGCCGGGCCATCGCGATTTCATAGAGAATATGCTAGCTGGTGTCGGGGGTATCGATGCAGCGCTGCTCGTCATCGCAGCTGATGAGGGCATCATGCCGCAAACGCGCGAGCATCTCTCCATTCTTAACTTGCTCGAGGTCAAGAAACTACTTATTGTGCTGAGCAAAATCGACCTGGTTGACGATCAGGAGTTGATCGAGCTTGTAAAGCTGGAAATCGAAGACTTGCTCGTTGCACATGAATTGGCAGATTCGCCGATCGTGGAGGTCTCTGCAATCACGGGCGCCGGCTTGGAAAAACTGGTGTGCACTCTGCAGACCTTACTAGACGTTATGCCGCAGCGCGTTAACTATAATCATCCGCGCCTGCCGGTTGATCGGGTCTTTGTCGTTAGTGGCTTTGGCACTGTCGTCACAGGTACCCTCTCCGGCGGTACCTTATCAGTTGGTGATACTGTCGAGCTGCAACCTTCGGGGCGTATAGGCCGTGTCCGCGGGCTGCAGAGCTATAAGCGCGAGGCGCTAACGGCGGCGCCAGGCAGTCGTGTAGCGGTCAATATCGCAGGCATTAGTGGCAATCAGGTCCAGCGCGGCGATGTGCTGACATACCCCGGTCAGATTCGCCCTACCCTGCTGGCCGATGCTCATTTTCGCCAACTCGCCGATGTCGATCGCCCCTTGGCACACAATGCCGAAGTGAAGATCTTTTGCGGCGCCGCAGAGTCCATGGCGAATGTTCGTCTGCTTGAGGACGATACTATGATTCCGGGCGAGACCGGCTGGCTGCAGCTTCGCCTCCACAACGCCATGCCGCTCTCTCGCGGTGATCGCTTCATTCTTCGCTATCCATCGCCAGCGGAAACGATAGGCGGAGGTTTGATAGTCAATGCCCACGCCGGCCGTCGATTAAAGCGATTTCAATCGCAGATAATCAGTGAATTGAATATGCGTCTGCTTGGATCACCCGGGGAAAGGCTCGCCTTGGCGGCAAAAGGCGCAGCGCCACAGCGTCTCAGAGAATTGCAGGAAACGCTGGGCTACAGCGATGACGAGCTAGCCGTGGCACTCGACGAAGCGCTCGGCGACGGTGTCATCGTGCAAATTGATGACAGGAGCTACTGGGCGGCAGAATCTATGCAGAGACTGACGCATACGCTCATCGCAGAATTGAGCATTTATCATCAGTCGAATCCACTGAGGCTCGGCATGTTGCGCGCTGAATTGCGCAGCCGTCTCGGAGTCAAGTTGAATTTACTAGACCGCGCAATCGCCGCTGAAGACCGGCTAGAAGCGGAAGGCAACTTCGTCCGCCTGCAAGACCACGCCATCGTGTTTTCCGCTGATCAAGCGACGAAAGTTGAGCGCTTGCGACAAGATATGGCGTCAAATCCATACACGCCGCCAAACATGAGCGATATGAATGCCTTGGTCGGCGAGGACGTCGTCCGCGCATTGATTGATCTGCGGCAGCTAGTCAATGTCAACGACAATATCGCGTTTGCAATTGAAAACTACGAGCGGATGGTCGGCGATATTAGGCAGCATATCAAGGCGCAGGGGGAGATTGATGCCAAGACACTGCGCGATAAGTTCGGAACGTCCCGCAAGTACGCCATTGCTGTGCTGGAACATCTCGATTCCCTAGGCGTGACGCAAAGAGTGGGAGATGTACGCAAACCGGGCAGGAATCTGTGAAGGGTTAGCCGGTCAAGACAACAGCGCCGGCAGGAATCCACCTACAAAAGCATCGCCGAGACCTATTGTCGTCGCGTTCGCTTGCTCGACAGCCGCTACTGGTACACACTGCATGTGATCACCCGGAGCCGCGTTGATAGCTGCAGCGAACCTCGCATTCTCGGCATGGGGCGCGCGGTTTTCGATTTCGCCATAATCTGCCAGTGTAAAATCATCGCCGTAGCGAAAACGGGTGGTCGCCAAAGCTACGCCAGCCCGCAGCGCGGAAGCATACTCTCTCGCACGATCGCCGTGCGCCAGCGCCCAGTGCCGCGTGTGCACAACGATGGTGGCGGCCGGAATCAGTTGGTGCAAATCTGTCAGCGCTCGGCGGATTTGCTGCGCATCATGCAGCGCCACCCGGCGATTCAAAATTATCTGTAGTTCGTCTTCGTTCAGGCTGTAAATGTCGATTTTTTGACCGAGCGAGTGAAATATCAGCCGGTGGTGTCCTGGATCATAATATCCGCCGTCTTCAAAGAATACAGTTGCGTCTTCGGGCAGTCGGTCCATCATTAGCAACAATGCCTGCAATCGATCTGCAAGCAACTGCTTGCTCTGCATCGCGTTGAAGCCTGAAATCAAGAGCACCTTCGCCCCAGTGAGCAAGTCCGCAAAGTCTTGGTTCAGCTTCATTTCGATGTTATCGGCATTGCAGTGGTAGATCAGACGATTCGGCTTGCTGGCACGGATATCAATGTCGCCGGCACATACCCTGGCGTCCTTGCCAAACTGCACAATCAGATGCGGATAGCTAGTGTCTTGCGCGTTACTGCAAACGTAGGGGCTGTCCGTAGGGATGAGGCGGCGCACGTGCTCGTTTACGGTGACCAGGTGCAGTGCCGAAGCATGACCTAGCTTGCGCATGGCGATTGCCGCGCGCACGGAGGTTCCGCCAAGTGTGATTTTCTTAACGAATCTTGAAGCGAATCGCTCAATCACGGATATATGGGAGACAAATCGCTCGCCCCCGTCCGCGACATTCATAAAACCAAGTATCGAAATCACTAAGTCGCGTTCAGAATGTATCACGCCACGCACATTTAATTCATCGTTGTGGATGCGGTAGCGCCGGATGAGGGCTTCAAGTACTGTCGAATTCCACACTATTTCATAATCGACGCTGTTGCCGAAGCCAAGCGCAATTTTACGCGCATGAGATGTTACTGCCGTCCGAACGTCGCCACTCTTGACTGACATTTAGCCGTTTACACACGATACGTGATTAGTACAGCTCGGCCTTGCCCGTAGTCTTGAAAAGGTCAAACTTCTGCCGGGCAACGGCTTTCATCGCATCAATGCAAGCGGGATAAATAGAATTCGGCTCACGCAGGATGGGATTCTGCAACACTTCGCGGCATTTCTGATAAAAGGCGTTTTTCATGTCGGCGGATATATTGATTTTACAGATACTCAACTCGACGGCTTGAGCGACTTCGGCGTCCGGATTCCCGGAACCGCCATGCAACACTAGCGGAATGTCCACTTTGGCGCCGATCTCTCGTAGCAGATCCAGGCGTATTTCTGGTTTCATGTCCTTTGGATATAAGCCGTGCGAGGTGCCAATCGCGACCGCAAGGGTATCAACATCGGTGGCGTCTACAAATTGCTTGACCTCATCTGGATTTATGAAGATTATCTCGTCCGTGCCGGCTTCCGCCTCTTCATCAACCTCGCCGATAGTCCCCAGCTCGCCCTCAACCGATACATCTACCGTATGCGCAAGCTTGACCACCTGCCGGCAAGCAGCGATATTCTGTTCTAGTGGCAGCTCCGAAGCATCAATCATGACGGAAGTGAAACCGGCGCGTATTGCACCAACAATCTGCTCCAGTGACGAGCCATGATCTAAGTGGATGCAAACTGGCACAGATGTGTTGATCGCCTCTTCCAGCGCCATTTTGACGAATGCTGTGCCCACGAACGCTAGCTCTTCCGGATGGATGGCGACGATTACAGGCGCGTCCGCTTCTTCTGCCGCTTCGATCACGCCTCGCAGAAGCATGCTGCTGCTTATATTGTAGGCCGGCACGGCAAAGCGATTCATCCGGGCAACCGCCAAGAGGTCTCTCATATTCATTAACATAGTGGCATCGTAGTCTCGCTGTACGTGTATAAATCGTTGATCGCAAGTTTAGCCTTTTATCGAGCCGGCCGACATGCCCGCGATGAAGTAGCGTTGGAATAGCAGGAAGAGAATCAGCACCGGCAGCGAACCCAATACGCTCAACGCCATCATCTGATTCCATTCAAAGGAGTGCTGCCCCATGAGCAAATGTATGCCTATCGGGACGGTTCGCATATCGTTCGTTCGCGTCAAGGTGAGCGCGAAGAGGAATTCGTTCCAGGCAAGCATGAATGTATAGACGCCGACTGCGACTATCCCAGGCAATGATATCGGCACGAGAATGCGCCATAGCGTCACAAAGCTGCCGCCGCCGTCAATCATGACTGCCTCGTCCAGATCGCGCGGGAGCGTGTTGAAATAGCCGGTCATCATGATAATCGCGTACGATAGCGTGAACACCATGTAGGTCAAGACTAGAGCAGCATAAGAGTTGTATATCCCCAGCCAGACAATGAGCCCGAAATAAGGAATCATAAGGGTGATAGGCGGCACAGACTGGACGCCGATAATTATCAAAGTCAAAATCTTCTTAAAGCGGAAATCGTAGCGGCTGAAGCTGTATCCTGCCAGGATGCTGGTGACAACTGTGCAGACCGTTACCAGGATCGCGACGAGGTAGCTGTTGAAGAAGAAACGCAACTTCCCCGGATCGCTTAGCACAGCCTCGTATGCCTGAAAGGAAAACGACTCGTCAATCAGTGCCGGAGGATAGGCGAAGATCTCCAGGTTGGACTTGAAAGATGAAGAAATCATCCAAAGCACGGGCAAGCCGGCAAAACAGGCGCCAAGAATCAGCGCAATCCAGATAAGTATCTTCCTGATTCGAATCTGCCTGCGACTGCCGATCATCTTATTCATCCACCATTCGCTGATTGCGTACATAGAAGACTGCCACGAAGGTGCAAATCGCCAGGATCACCATCGCCAGAGTGGACGCAATCGAGTATTCATGTGAGCTGAACGCTGCCTTATACGTGTAGGTGCTCAACACCTCGGTAGAACGCATGGGACCACCACCGGTCGTCATCCAGATCAAGGTGAACTGATGTATCGTCCAAATGAAGTCCAGCAGCGCCAGGCTGATGATAATGGGCTTTAACTGAGGCAGCGTGATGTATTGGAATAGTTGGATGCCGTTCGCGCCATCGACCCGTCCCGCCTCATACAGGTCATCGGGGATGCCCTGCAATCCGGCGAGAAAACTGACCAGGTAAAACGGGTAACCCGCCCAGATGTTGATGAAGGTCACCGCGTTCAAAGCCAAATCCCGGTCGGAGAGCCACTCCATAAGCTCTTGGACCAGCCCAAACTCAAGTAGCAGGAAGTTGACGACGCCGTGCGGGTTCAGCAGCAAGCGCCACAAAATGGCGATGATAGAAGCGGTGAAGACCCAGGGCAGAATGTATATGACGCGGAGAATCGCCCGCGCGTTCGGCCCTATCAAGCGCGTATTCAGCAGCAGCGCAAATGCCAAGCCAATGATGAAGTGCACAATGACGCTAATAATTGCGAAGTAGAGCGTATTGGCCAGCACGCCTCTGAACTTCCTGTGGGAAAGCACTTCGACGTAGTTGTCAAGGCCAACGAATGTCGGTGGCTTCTGGGTGACGATAACGTTATCAACGAGTGAATATAGGAAGACAGTCACAATCGGCACGATTGTCAAGGCCGCCAGCAAGGCCAGCGTCGGCGAGAGATAGGCGTAGGGGAGGAATTTTCGCTTCCTCCGCTCCCACTTGATGCTTGCCGTTTTAGTAATGGGGCGCGCCTCTACCACTTTTAATTCAACTCCATTCGCTACTGATGCAGAGGCTGCGAGGGTTCAGACCTCACAGCCTCTGCTTGCAAGACAGCAGGGAAACTCCGTCAGGAAATCCCTACTCGAATATGTCTTCCCACTCTTCTTGCGCAATTTCCAGGAACTCTTGCACGTCGATATCGCCTTCAAGATAGAATTGGAAGGGCTCGTCGAACTGACGCATCAGCTCTTCCGCGGCGGGGAGCCCGGTGAACTCGTTCGCCAGATAGCCTTCCTGGAAGATCGCGAAGGCTGTCTCGAAAAGCGGATCCGTCGTGATGAAGTCCGGCGTCGCATTGACATTGCCAGGGAAGGCATTCGCAATCGACGTCAGCGCGGAGTTGCCATCGACGCTGGTCAGAAATTCGATCAGCTTCCAGGCTTCGGCCGTGTGCTCGGTGTTGGCGCCGATGCCGATGCCCCAGGAGGCGTAAGGCAGGCCGCGCGGTCCATCATAGCCCTCGACGGCAGGCAGCGCGGTGATATCGAAATTCAGGTCCGGGTTGCGCTCGCGGATCAGGGTGAAGTGGGCAAGCGTGTTGATGATCATGGCGACCCGCTCATTCACGAATTCTTCGACCTTCTCGTTCTCCTTCATGGAGAACGACCCCGGCGCGACCACGCCCGCGTCATGCAAGCCCTTGATAAACTCCATCGTGCCGGTCAGCAACTCGTTGCCAACCAAATTCGGCTGGCCCTTGTCATCAAGCATGCTGCCGCCACTGGCCCATACCCAGGACATGGTGTCATTTTGGATGCCGTTTGGCTGCTCCAGCGAAAGCGGCTGTGCCCAGCCATAGACATTGTTATCGGGATCAGTCAGGGCTGCCGCCGCTGCCGCAAACTCCGCGCGCGTCGTCGGCGGATCAATGCCAGCCGCTTCCAGCATGTCAAGATTGACGAAAACCGGGTAGATGAAGTTGGCGATGGGGATCATGTAGGTTGACCCGGCGAGTTTAATCTGCGCCGCCAACTCGCTGTCATCGAAGCCAGCTTCCATCATGACCTCGGACAGATTCGCTATCGCGCCCTGCTTCCATAAGACATTGACCCAGGCGCCATCCAAGCCGACGACATCGGCCATCGTGCCGGTCGCCGCGCTCGCGATGATCTGGTCCTTGGTGGTCAGGTAGGGTCCGCTGATCGTCTCAACCTTGATGCCCGGGTTGGCAGCCTCAAACTCGTCCAACAGCGCGCGGAATGCGCCTTCCGGCAATTCCGGCTCCCACCACTGCTGGAATTCCAACGTTACATCCTGTGCCATCACTGCGCCTGTCGTCAGCATAAGCACCAGGATAATCATAAAACTTACGTACTTCTTCATCTTCGTTTCTCCTTACGATTTCTAAATGCCGATTTCGTATTCTCACGAGGAAACAGCCAAAAGCTTAGCCATCTTCGACCCCGCTTTGTGCTACAAGTTTACTTACATATAACTTCCCTTTCTATTCGCTTGACTTTCAAATTGCTGCGATATTCAGACAGCAATCGCCCACGTTGATGCCCCGGAACATTACCGATCGGCGCAGGCATCGGGTAAGACGCGATTCAAGTGTCAGCTTCGTTCTGGCTACAGAAAAAGTAACAACATAAAGACAACCGAAGCTCGAACACAGGCTACTGGGATAGGTAAAATTCACGAAAATACTATTCCAAGCATCAAATCCTTATCCGCGGATTTGAGCACATCCGCGCCGTCTTGTCAAATAAATCCGTTAATCAAAGTGATGTCACGCCCTCATTCTGTAAGCCGCAGCATTACCTTATCACCTAACTGCACATCCAGCCGGTCCGCGGCATTGTCTTGATTCGCGCTGATTTCCAAGAAGCCGTTGCTGTCGATCTGCGCCAGAATCTCTCCGGGGGTTACTTCGTAATAGGCCTGCGATATGCGATGAATGGTGTGGCTGTGGATGGTAATATGCGCATTGTTGGAGCTCAGCTGCATTAACGGAATGGCCTCCCCCCACGTTGCCGAAAGCGTCAATGTGTCGTTTCCGCTCCAACTAAAGGAACCGATACTCGTGATGACATTGCCAAAGTGGTCAATATGCATTACTTCGCCGATCAGCCTTTGGCGCGCGAAGCTGAGCTGCGGCGCCGGGAAGCTGACAATCTGATCCAACTCGCCACCCATCAAGGCAAACACTTCCGGCCATTGCGCGAGATGGGCGGCAGCCGGTGCGAAAATATCGCGCCCATGAAATGTTCGGCTGAGTGTCTGCGCTTGATAACTCGGGTTCTCGAGCAGGATCGCCTGATAATCGGCGCCCAAATGCGCCAGTGCGTAGCTCAATATACCATTATCCGGCGCGACGAAGTGATACTGTTTGCTGTTTACTGCAATTGCCAGACGGTCGCTCCCCACACCAGGATCGACAACCGCGCAGAAGGTCGTCCCGGTTGGAAAATAGTGATAACTGTTGAGCAGGGCGAAGGCCGCTTCCCTTACGTTTTGAGGCTGTATCGCGTGTGTGATATCGACTATCTGCGCCGAAGGACAGATATTTAGCATAACCGCCTTCATAACGCCAACGTAGATGTCGTCCGTTCCAAAATCGGTCAATAGCGCAATTACTTTTGTCATTACAGTTCTCTGCTGAGCGAATTCTCGCTTTCTAGATTCTATCGTGCCTTGCGGCAGCTCCAAAACGCGACATGAACACGATGCACGATTCGCCCGCGAATATTAGAATGAAGTGGTTGAGGAAATAGTATGGATCTTCGTCGCCTAAAGCTGGAACAGAACGAACGCAACACACTCGCTGTGTATGCGCTCTTCAGCGACGACTCGCGCGGCCGTATTCATCATGAGGCGGAACCCGGCTATCGCACTGCCTTCCAGCGCGACCGCGACCGCATCGTGCATTCGGCTGCCTTTCGTCTGCTGGAATATAAGACCCAGGTCTTTGTCAACGATGCCGGCGACTATTACCGGACGCGCCTCACCCATACCTTGGAGGTTGCGCAAATCGGTCGTACGCTGGCACGGGCTTTGGGTGTCAATGAGGATCTCGTTGAGGCAATTTGCCTGGCGCATGATTTGGGACACCCGCCCTTCGGTCATGCGGGAGAAGAAGCGCTCAATCAGTTGATGAGCGACCACGGCGGATTCAACCACAACCATCAGAGCTATCGGGTAGTCACCAAGCTGGAACATCGCTATCCCAACTGGCACGGCTTGAACCTCACTATCGAAACACTGGAGGGTATAGCCAAGCACGAAACAAGCTATGATCGGCGCGCTTTCAGCGAGATCTCCCAGGAAACCGGTGCCAGCGTTGAAGCGCAGATCGCCAATATTGCAGATGAACTCGCCTACAATGCTCACGACTTGGACGACGGCTTGCAAGCAGGCTTGATTCGAATCGAGCAAGTAGCTGAACTTGAGCTTTGGCAGCAAGTCGTTGACCGCGCTAACTGGAGGGGCAGCCGGCTAGACGATGTCTCGCGCCACCTGCTCATCCGCGAATTGGTGGGGATGCTGGTTGATGATGTGCTCGCCGAGACGCAGCGTCAACTCAAAGCGCTTGAACCAGAATCCTCGCTTGCAGTTCAGTTGCATCCCGATCCTGTTGTGTGCCATAGCCTGGGACAGCAGGCACTGAATGCTGAGCTTAAAGACTTTTTGTTCCAAAGCATGTATCGTCATTACAGAATCGTGCGAATGCAAACGCGCGCCGAGCATTTCATTCAGGCGCTATTCGTCAGCTACGAAAACGAGCCACGGCAACTGCCTGATGCCTATCGCGCAAAACTGGCGGAGGAGTCGACCCATCGCGTGGTCGCCGATTATATCGCCAGCCTGACTGACCGCAGCGCCCTGCACGAATTCCAGCAGCTAATTGATCCAATTACGAGACTTTGAATGAGGCCGACTTATGCCGGGTGAGACTTTACTGAATCAACGTTACGAGCTCGTCGCCCAGCAGGGCTCGGGTGGCATGTCAGTCATTTACCGCGCTCTGGACCGGATGCTGGGCCGGATGGTTGCCATCAAGATTCTGCGCCCTAATTTGACCAAGGATCCCGCCTTTCTGGAGAAGTTCCAGCAAGAAGCGCGCAGTGTTGCCATGATGTCCCACCCAAATATCGTCACCGTTCACGATGTGGGCAGTGATGGCGCGACGCACTATATCGTTATGGAAATGATCGAAGGCGACGACCTCAAAAAGTTAATCAAGACGCGTGGTGCCCTGCCCTTCGACAAGGCGCTGGATATTGCGATCCAGATTTGCGCAGGCCTTGGTTTTGCCCATCGCTCACAGCTTGTCCATGCCGATGTGAAGCCGCAGAATATTCTCATCAATCGAGAAGGTGTTGTCAAAGTCACGGACTTTGGTATCGCGCAAGCGTACACGGATACCATGCCACAAACTCGCAGCGAGGTCGTCTGGGGCAGTCCGCACTACTTTGCGCCGGAGCAGGCACGGGGCGAAAAGCCTTCACCCGCTTCTGATGTCTACTCCATCGGCGTAGTCTTATTTGAGATGTTTACCGGTCGGCTGCCTTTTGTCGGCAGCTCACAGCGCGAGCTGGCTTTGGCACACATTCAAGCCGATATCCCGCAAGCGCTCGAAATGAATCCCGATTTGCCTGTCGAACTCAGCAACGTGATTGCCAAGGTGATGAGTAAACGGCCCAACGATCGCTACAAACACGCCGATCAGCTTGGGCATATCTTGCAGCAAGTGCGTGAGCGCCGAAGAGACTCGGCGAAGCAGACCGCGGCCGGCCGCATGGCACCGCCGACGGCAATTAGGCAGCATTCGGCGCCAAGACCTGCCCAGCCAGTTTCACAGCCTGCGCCCGCCTACATCGTGCCACCGGCACCGCAGACAGCGCCACCGGTCCCGCTTGCGCCAAGGCGCGCTGCCTTGCCAGTCGCTCGCAAAGATCCGGCATCAACTGGCGGACCACTTGCAAATCGCGTCGGAGCGGGAGGCGCTACATCGATACCAAATCCGCCAAACCCACTCTTCAATCAGGATGGCACGATAAATGTCGAAGCCACCGGCGGCTACACCGGCCCCTTCCTGCCGCAGCGCCAAGCTAAGGGGGAGGGCGCCGATTTCGTCACGATCATCTTGGTGATAATGGCGTTCTTTGCGGTGGCAGGCTTGGTTCCCTTGTACCTATTGGGCGTATTCCCGCTCATTCAGTGATCAACGATGCCGGAATTCGTCAGCCAATTGCTCGCTGCTCAAGTGAATAAGTACCTTCCGGCCACTTGGTGAAAACAAGGGACTAGGGCAGCGCTCCAGTTTGGAGATCAGCGAGCGCATCTCTTCGGGCGGCAGGACCTGTCCACGGCGCACGGCGACGGCAGCCGCGAGAGCCACGACCACGTTCTCCAGACTATGCTCCGTGCCGAGCAAATGCGCCAGCATCCGTGGCAGCACATCATCCACTCGGTGACCGGCTGCCTGTTCCGGCAAGGCGCGGACGGCAAAAGAATTTGGACCAAAGGCCTCAATCTCAAAGCCGAGCGTCGCCAGGTAGCGGCCGAGCGCTTCAAGGAGGTCTGTATCTTTGGGCGAAAGCAAGATGGTCTGCGTTTCGGCTGGCACAACGCTGGTCACACCTCCGGCAGCCATTTGCTCGCTGATCTCCTCGTAGAGCACTCGCTCATGCGCCGCGTTTTGATCAACCAAATACAATCCCTCCGGACCCTCGGAAACAATATAGCTAGCCCCGACCTGGCCAACAACGCGTAACACCGGCAGTGTGCGCGGTCTTGCAGGTTGCTCAGCAACATCCGGTATGTATTCAAGACCAAAATCGTCCAAAAGCCCGTCACCAATGTCGCGCTGCCATGATGGCTGCGTGCGTCTGTATTCAATGTACTGATCGGTGAATCCGCTCTCTGACCAGAGATCTTCCGCCTTATCACTCTCGACCGGATCCTGCAACGCCTCCCTAACCGCGCGTTGCACGGCCAGGAAAACTTGCTGTGAGTCGCGAAAGCGAACCTCCGCTTTTGTAGGATGGACGTTGACATCAACGAAGTCCGCGGGCGTCGAGATTTGCAGTACCGCAAGTGGAAAGGCACGTGGCTTCAACAAGCCATCGTAGGCTTGTATGACCGCATGGCTTAGCGCGTTGTCCTGGATCGCCCGGCCATTGACGAACAAGACGATGCGGTCGCGCGTCGCGCGGCTCAACGAGGGATGAGATGCGAAACCGGTCACGCCAATGGCTACCCTGCCATTACGGGACTGTTCAAGCCCCTTGACCGCGAGCATGCTGTCGAAATCCCTAAGACCGAAAGCCTGCGCGACCACATTCGCCAGCTCACCGCTGCCGGAAGTACGAAATCGTTCACGCCCGTCTTGCATAAGAACGAAGGCAATCCCAGGATATGCCATGGCATAGCGCGCCACAGCCCAATAGATATGTCGCTTCTCAGTCCTATCATTCTTGAGGAATTTCAGCCGAGCCGGCGTATTGTAAAACAAGTTCTCAATCGTGACGACGGTGCCAGCTGGCGCGCCGATTGGCTGCTGCTGCCTGATGCCAGCGCCAGTCCTGAGCCGAACGCCCGTTGTCTCATCACGATGACGGCTGACGATAGTGGCCTGGCTTACCGCTGCCAGGCTATAAAGCGCTTCGCCGCGGAAACCGAGAGTCTGCAAAGCTTGCAATTCCTCAGCTGCTCGGAGTTTGCTGGTAGCGTGCCGCTCAAAGGCGAGCTCAATCTCGTCGGGGCGAATGCCTGCGCCGTTGTCGCTGACACGCAGCAGCCGTCGTCCCCCGCCAGTAGCCTCGATATGGACCGACGTCGCACCGGCATCGATAGCATTCTCGATGAGTTCTTTCACGGCTGAGGCCGGCCGCTCAACGGCTTCTCCCGCTGCGATCCTGGATACGACTTCGTCAGGAAGTACTTGTATCTGCATGCTATGCCCGAATACGTCTTGTTGGCGCAACACTTCGAGTATATCAGAATCTCTAGTATCAGGTCATTGAGCCAATCCGGTCCTTGATTGCTACCTTGCCCGCTGTTATACTTTCGCGTCGAAAAGCGCCACCCTAGCTCAATTGGCAGAGCGATCGCTTCGTAAGCGATAGGTTATGGGTTCAAGTCCCATGGGTGGCTCAGCGCTGACCGCAAAGGCGGCGCGCAGGCAAAAACTGAATACAATAATATGTTGATTGGGAAGAGTAAGTAATCCAATTCGCAAAAGAGAGTGCGGGTCGCTGGCTGAAAGTCCGCTTGCGAATGATTGCCGAAAGTCACCCGGGAGTTGCTCGAAAGAACGCAACCGCTAGTAGAATCGAGCCGGTTAACGCCCGTTAGCGCGTCTTGAGCGCAGTGGACAGTTGTCCACTGAAACAAGGTGGTACCGCGGAAGACAGCCTTTCGTCCTTGTTCTGGATGGAGGGCTTTTTCAATTGTACGGGTGGGGGTGAAAGACATGAGAGCAAATGCCGAATCCAACATGCCGCGGAATTTCGACTTTTCTGAGGCAGAAGCGAGACTCTACGACTGGTGGCTTGAGAATGGCTGGTATAAGCCGGAGGCAGCGTCCGCCGACGCCGAGCCATTTGTAATCAGCATGCCGCCGCCAAATGTCACTGGCAGCTTACACATCGGGCATGCCCTTTTCACCGCGCTGGAAGATCTGATGATTCGATATGAGCGCATGCGCGGGAAAGCCGCTCTCTGGGTACCGGGCACCGATCACGCCGGCATCGCCACGCAATTGCAAGTGGAAAAGATGCTGCGCGACGAAGGTACCAGCCGAGAGGAAGTAGGCTACGAAGAATTTCTGCACCGCACTTGGAAATGGAAAGAAGAACAAGGCGGCACGATCATACAGCAGCTGCGGCGGCTTGGCGCAAGCTGTGATTGGGATCGCGAGCGATTCACGCTGGACGACGGCTTGTCCACGGCAGTCCAGACGGCCTTTGTGACTTTGTGGGAACAGGGGCTGATCTATCGCGGACCGCGACTCGTCAATTGGAGTCCGGGTTTGCAAACGGCGGTTTCCGACCTCGAGGTTGAGACCAGCGAAGAAGAAGTCACGCTGTATTATTTCAGATACCCGGTTGAAGGTGGTAAACATCTTCCCGTTGCCACAACGCGCCCTGAGACGATCCTGGGCGATACGGCGGTCGCGGTGCACCCGGCTGACGAGCGCTACAGACATCTGATTGGCAAGCGAGCCTATGTTCCCATCCTCGAACGCGAGATACCGGTAATTGGGGATGAATACGTCGATATGGAATTCGGAACCGGTGCCTTGAAGGTCACGCCCGGTCATGATTTCAACGACTACGAACTGGCGCAAACGCATGGCTTGGCGCTGCTCAACATCCTGAACAAAGACGCCAGCATGAATGCTAACGCCGGCAAATATGCGGGCTTGGATCGCTACGCTTGCCGCGAGCGGCTCTGGAACGACATGGAAGCGGCGGGTCTAGTGATCAAAGCCGAGCCATACCTCACGCGCATCCCGCGCAGCCAGCGCGGTGGTGAAGTGGTCGAGCCGATGATGAGCACCCAGTGGTACGTCCGCATTCAGCCTCTGGCGGAGAAGGCGATCGCGGCAGTGCGCGAGGGCCAGATAAATATTGTGCCAGAGCGATTCGAAAAGGTCTATTTTCATTGGCTGGAAAATATCCAAGACTGGTGCATCAGTCGGCAGCTCTGGTGGGGACACCGCATCCCGGCCTGGTATCGCGAAAAAGATGGCGACCCGCAGGGAGAATTCTATGTTGGCCAAGTTGCACCCAAAGGTAATGGCTGGGTGATGGAACGAGATGTTCTTGATACCTGGTTCAGCAGCGCCCTTTGGCCCTTCAGCACGCTGGGCTGGCCGGAAGACAACCCTGATCTCCAGCGTTACTATCCCACGCAAGTGATGGAGACGGGCCACGACATTCTCTTTTTTTGGGTGGCGCGGATGATCATGATGGGATTGTGGTTCACCGACTCGGTGCCCTTCCACACCGTTTACTTGCATGGCCTGGTGCGCGCGGCGAGCGGAAAGAAGTTCAGCAAGACGCTGGGCAACGCCATTGACCCGCTGACCGTGGTCGACAAACTGGGCGCCGATCCCTTGCGATTCACACTGATCACGAGCGGAACCCCAGGCAATGACTGCCATCTGGATGAAACTCGGCTGGATCACAGTTTCCGCTTTATCAACAAGATCTGGCAGATGACGTCTTTCATCAATATGAATCTTGACGGAGAATTAGAGCTTGATCTCCCGCCCTCAGGAGATTTGGATTTCGCCTCGCGCTGGATCGTAAGCCGACTGCATCGCCTTATCACGAACGTTCAATACCTCTTCGATATATACCAATATGGCGAAGCAGGTAATCAAATCTTGGCGTATATGTGGGATGAGTACGCACCTTTCTACCTTGAGATCAGCAAACATGCCTTATATCAAGGAAACGAAGCCGAAAAGGACGCCACCCGTCGCGTATTGGTTTATCTGCAGGATCGTTGCCTGCGATTGCTTCATCCCTTCATGCCCTTCGTGACCGAAGAAGCCTGGCGCTTTCTCCCGCACGAAGGCGAGGCGCTTATCGTTGCCACGTGGCCGCAGGCCGATAGCAGCCTGATAGATGATGAGGTGGAGACTAGGATGCAGACATACCTAGAAGTCGTGCGCGAGATCCGCAATACGCGGAGCGAATACAAGGTAGACCCGGGCAGGCGCATCCACGCAATTGCACATGCCAGCCAGTCTGCAAAGGAACTCGCGGCTAATGCTTATATCCTTCAGCGCCTTTGCAATGTCGAAGAATTGACTGTTATTCCGCTTGATCAAGCCGAGCCGCCAAACGCCGCCAGCATAGTGGTCAGCGACATCGTCTTGTATCTGCCGCTCGAAGGCATGATGGATATGGCTGCCGAATGCCAGCGCCTTGCCGACGAAAAGACGAAATTGCTGGAGCTGCTTTCCCGAACGGATAAGATGCTCGATAATGAAAATTTTGTCCAGCGAGCGCGCCTGGATGTTGTGCAACGGGAGCGTGACCGCAAGATTGAGCTGGAGTCCGCCTATGCGCAAGTCCTGGAACGGTTCGCCAGCTTGTGCCAATGAGTGTGCAAGCGCGACCACATAGCCGACTTCCGTTTGACCTACGATAGCCGGAGCCGTTCGAGTGGTAACCTAGCCATAAGATATAATAAGGTTGAAGACAATTCGGTCATAGAGGACAGCGATTGACGGACTCCCATAAAGTCTGCCCAATCTGCGAAGCGCGTAATCACCGGAATGCGGCGCTCTGCGCAGTTTGTGGCACAACTATCGCCGAAATCGCGCCTAAGGAAGGATACGGCGAGGACGAAACACCGGTCGCGTTTTACGATTATCGTTTGGGTGAGACCGATCTCGCGGAAGACTCGCTGAGTGTCAAAGGGCGCATCATGAGCTTGATTCTGGTCGCAGCCGTGCTGACTGTAGTTGGTGGGCTTGCGGCTGTGGCGCTTACCGAGCGACGGCTGGATGACGAGGCAACTAGCATCCAGGTTGATTCCACCGCCTCACCGACTCGCGTGTCAGGTCCATCGATTACGCCGGGTACGCCTACGGCAACGTTTACCGCTAGTCCGATTCCATCTGCGACATTCACTCCCACACCAACGCCAGCGCCATGTATTAGAAGAGTTGCGGACGGCGATTCCTTGATCGCAATAGTGTCACGCTGCGGACACAGCAGCCTCGACATTCTGCCGACAGTCATGGCGCTCAACCGGATTACGGACGAAACCCGCCTCCAAATAGGACAGGAGATCATCGTGCCGCATCCATCGCCGACAAGCGACCCGGCAGCCACTGCTGCGCCGGGGGCGTCAGCAGCTGCAGACAGCGGCAAAGAACAGCTGACGCGGCTCGCGTTTGAACCATTTGCCCCAACGCTAACACCAACCCTTCTGCCTGGCCTCATGTGGCATTTCGTACAACCGGACGAAGACATGATTTTCATCGCTGCCGAATATGAGACTAACGTCAAGGCACTTTCTGACTTGAATCCGGTAATCGATTTTTTGCTTTGCGATTTTGGCCTGGTATACGGCGGACCGGAATGCACGGTTCAATTGCGGATAAGCCAGCAGATCCGAGTACCCGCCCCCGCGCCCACCATGACGCAAATCTCCGCTAATTCCGGCAGCGAAACGCCCAGTCCGCCACCGACGGCGACTTTCAACGCGCCAATCGCCCAAAGCCCTGCCGACGAGGCCTTCTTCTCGCCGCGAGAACGAGTGACCTTGCGCTGGGTTGGCACCGGCAGGCTTGACACGGATGAAGTCTATCGAATCTCCCTGACAAACACAGAAGGCGGCGTCCACTTTGAAGCCGACACTCGAGAATTGTTCTTCATTGTGCCCTCTGAGTGGCAAAGCCAGGATGCGAGCAGCCACCGATACTCCTGGCTGATCAGCGTCGCAGACATCAATTCAAATACCACCACATTTGAGACGGCAGCGCGCACCTTTATATGGCAAGGTGCTGGGCAGGCTGAGGCATGAAAAGATTCATGCTGCCTCTGCTCCTGGCCGCCGCACTAACCTCCGTTGCTAGCTGCAATATCAATCGGCCGGATGTCCGACCGACGACAACTGACATAGTGGAAGCAATCCCTACCGTGGAATCGCAGGCGAGCGCGACCTTTTCGCCTGTGCCGGTAACCGCGACCACGGCAACTCGCCCGTTGCAAGTCGCAACGTTTGCGCCGACGAATACCCCGGCTCCCCCGACACCGGCGGCTTCCCCAACCGCAACATTGCCCTACTTCGAATATTTGGTCGGTGAGGGTGAGACTCTGTTCTACATCCTTCAGTTGCCGCAACACGGCTACGGATATGAACCAAATGTCGCCGCGACCGTGGTCGCGTTAAACGCCAATATTCCCGACGCCGACTCCGTGCGCGGCGGAATCATCATTCGCATTCCGAGACCTACGCTCACGCCCACGCCATTAGGCGCCCAAGCCACACGAGCGCTGCTCGCAACGATCGGCGCAGAGGATACTTCAGGCGTGGTCTTGGCATCAGGAGCGACGGTCGGCTGTCATAATGTCGAAGCCGGCGACGCCATTGTGGGTATCGCCGTTCAGAACAATACAACGTTGGAAATTCTCCACGGCCTAAATCGGGATTTGAATTGGTTCGGTTGCAACTTTACGTTGCCCAGTGGCGGAGAAGATTGCGCGCCGAATCTAAGCATAGGTCAGTGTGTCCGTGTACCCTTACCCACGCCCTTGCCGACTAAGTTTCCCACACCGACTGGCAAAGAAACAGCTACTCCAACAGCGACCAAACTTGCGCCACGTTTGATTTATCCCGCGAACGGAGCTGTCATCCCTCCGGAGCCTTTGCTAGTTCAGTGGGTAGGCATTAGTGGGATGAATAAGAGCGATGAGTATCTCATTGAATTGGTCGACCAAACCACTAATCGGCCCTTGAGACAAGTTACCCGCACCAACTCGTTCCACGTACCGCCTGCCTTTATGCCAGTCGACGGCCAAACACACGTCATTCAGTGGCGAGTTTCGGTGGCGCAGCTAAATGAGCAAGGCATTTATATTTACACAGGCGCGGAAGGCGAATGGCGAACCTTCCAATGGCTGAGCAGCTAATCTAAGCTAGTCCGCTTTAGGAAGTGGTCGGCGGAACCCCACTGCACACTTGCCGGACTAACGCAAATCGACAGCGTAAACCTGCCTCGACGATAGGGAAAGTTTCAGCAGCGACACTGTGGGTTGCATTTCAATTTCTGCCAGGCGACCAACGGCTGATTTCTGTCATCATGCCGCCGGCGCCTTCGGCACAGATTCAAATGCGGCAAATGCGGGGCGGAACACGCCGTCAGCATCAATCAGGCTGAAGAAACACGCTTCTTCATCGTCAACCGAGCAGCCGTTGAGGTTGTAAAGAAACATCGACGAGACGCTGTCGAGTTTCTGCACGATCTCATACGCTTGCGCCACATAAAGCGCTTGTTCATCTTCGCTTGTGTAATTCAACCACTCGAAACCACTGGACGGAACTGCAATGTTACTGCCGTCACTGGTCCCCCAACCCACCTGAGTTACGATTATTGGCAGGTTATCAAGACCATTATCATTCAAGACTTCTTCATAGAATTCCAGGAGCTCGGCGAAATACTGCAGGAAGGACTCATAATGCGAATCGACCCCGGGCGGCTTGTCACAGCACTCCATGGTAGGCGGCACCGCCGAGGCACTAAAGACAGCTCCGATCGCATCAATGTGATCAGCCGCAGCTTCGTCCAGCATGCCTTGAAGGAAGGTCCCAGTGTCAATCGAGTTGTAACTGTCGTAGAAGCCGACCGGCGCCAATCCTGCGCTGATTACAAGCGCATCCGCGTCCTGCGCCTTTATGGTTTTGTAAGCAACTTCGAGCAGCGCCACGTAATAGCTCGCTCCCAATTGCACTTCGTCAGGGATGCCATAGTCCCCGTCTTCAGTCATTTCCGGCTCACGATGGTATACCGGCACCGTCCAATACTTAAGCAGGTTGGGCGACTTCCAGATTTCGTATGCATCAACCAAGCCCGCGTAGCGCGTGACCAGATTCTCGAGGAAAGTGCCGAAATACTCAAGATCTTCTGGCGGTCCGCCGTATTCACGCATTTTGCTATGAAGTTTCTCTGTGTAACACGTCCGGCTCCAACCGGGAGCGTCATAGATATTGAGCATGATGCTTACATCAATCATCTCGAAAGCCGCGATCATTGCATCAAGCGCTAAGTAATTGAAGACTCCCTGCTCAACTTCCATTTCTGCCCAAGGCACATCAATCTTGACCCAGTCAACGCCGAGTTGAGACGCCTGTTCTGCGAGCGTAGTTGCGTTCGCGCGGTCTGTGAAGACTTGGATGCCGAACCCGAAGCCGGAGCGAACCAAAGCATCAACAGACTTGGGCACTATTATCGCTTCGCCTAGCTGAATTAATCCGGGATCAGCGATGCCGTTCAGCGATTGCAGGAATTGCAACGTCGTCTCGTAAGTTTCCGCAATCTTCACTAGCGAGTCACCGAGTTGCACGACGTGGACTTCCAACACTGTGTTTTCCAGCTTTGGTATCAATATCGCCTCACCGATTTTGATGTCCCGCACATCCGCCAACTTGTTAAGAGCCTGCAGCGTTGCCAGACTGACATCGTGGCGCCTGGAAATACTATAGAGCGAATCACCAGATTGAACGATGACCGTTTCGAAAATGGTATCGTCAATTCTTGGCACGATGATGCTCCGCCCAACCGTGAGATCGACGCCGCCCGCGATTCCGTTGAGCGCGCGCAATTGTGGCACGGCGGTATTGTAGCGCCTTGAGATATTGAATAAGCTATCGCCATGCTCAATGACATAGACTTCATACTTGGACTCGTCAACACGAGGGACGAGAAGGCTTTGACCAACCTCAACATCGAGTGGGCCCGTCAACCCATTCAACGAAATCAACGCTTCTTCGCTTGTGGCGAATCGACGCGAAATGCTGTAAAGAGAGTCACCCTCAGTAATTTCGTAGACTTCATACTTGGTCTCATCTATCTTAGGAACCAGTATGCTGGTACCTGCTTGTAGATCTCTTTCATCCACAATGCCGTTAAGCGTCTTCAGGACAGAGACCGCCGTGTTGTACTGCCTGGATATGCTATACAGCGAGTCATTCGGCGCAACCTCATGGACGTAAAGGTTATCCTCATTAATGCTTGGAACGATAAG
The DNA here is from genome assembly GCA_965223515.1 of Phototrophicaceae bacterium. Classification (GTDB taxonomy): domain Bacteria; phylum Chloroflexota; class Anaerolineae; order Aggregatilineales; family Phototrophicaceae; genus UBA6055. The sequence continues at coordinate 751,217 of CBDCWK010000002.1, read as the reverse complement.
TGTCTGACCGGCTACGATGTGCCTGCTGTTCGAGATTTCATTCAATCCCTGCAGAATCCCGACGCTCGTGTTGAAGCGTTTGGAAATGCCAAATAGCGTATCGCCCGGCTGAACTTCATACACATCCACATATGAACTGACCCCCGTCGGCACCAAGATACTCTGGCCAGCGAAGATGTGTCTTTCATTGGTGATGCCATTGGCGACGGCTAATTCTTCAACCGTAGTATTGAAACGCTGAGCGACGCTGAAAAGCGAATCACCACTTTGCACGATATAGGCATCATAGGTGGCGGACGGTATATCCCGTGACGATGTCTCGCCTTCATCTGAACTGGGGTCTTGCGCCGTAATTCCTATGGCGAGGGCTAACAATAATATTGTGCTAACTGTCACTTTACATAGACGACACATGGCAATAGCCTTAGACTCACAAGTATTCACCTACACTTGCAGTCTACAGGTGACCAGGATTCTGCGCCAATCAGAATCCAACTTCTATTTGGCTGCTTAACTGGATTCAGACAGCTCGAGGGAACACAGCAAGAACGAGTCGGTCCCGTCTGCTAGACTCAGCCGCCGCGCGCTCACCGGATCATACCAGCCTATACGAACAGTATAAGTGCCTTCAGACAGTGACCTGGCAGGCAGGTAGTAGATTTCGCGGAAAACCTCATGGAGCGGCCAGCTCGTCGTGTCCAGCCGTCCGTCTTGCGGAAACTGATCATCTTGCGTCCACAAAGTGCCGATACTCGTATTGTTGTCCGGACCGTAAACGTGAACAAAAGATTTCAGTGGTTGCACCGTGTGCGAAAGCGGCTTCCAGAAAACGCGGAGCAGCAGTTCGCCAGTCGGTAAATGCGCAGAACAAGTGTCATAATATAGTAAGGTGACTATGTCATCGAAGCGTGCCAGTTCGCTTTGAAATGCTGTGGAAACCGACCAATTCATATACTGTTGTACCGGCAGCCCGGAAACGTCGGTTCTTAACACCTGCTGCATATTCTTTCGCATCCAGTTTTCGACGACTCCGGTGTTTTCCCAGCCAGCCTGCTCTCTGGCAACTACATAAATGCTTTCGTATTGACTGCTAATGGCGCTAAGCGTTGCGGAAATATCATCCGCAGATTGATCCGGTTTCACTGGCAGACCGATGTCCTCCGCGGCACCCTCATAGTAATAGCCAAATGCGGGGTCGACCGCCAACTGAATGACTAGATCGCCGTCAGTAACACGTGGGCTGAGATAGGCGCCCAACTCATCCCAAGCTGGCGCCTTGCGGAATGAAGGGTCGTTGAAATAGGCGTTCAGAGTGAAGAGCGCCATAAACATCCAGGGCAGCAAGATAAGAAAACGCAGCGCGGGGCTTGGCACGCGCAAATGATGGGACAAGCGTGCTGCCGCAAGGCTGCTTCCCAGCACCAAAAGCAGGATGAACCCGGGTACCGTCGACAGCACATATCGCGGATGGAAAAGGTTGTAGCGCTGCGAAGCCACACCAAGCAAGAGCAGCGGCAGCACCGCCGTAAACGTGACAAAGCGAAATTGCCGCGCTGAGTGCCGGCGCAACAAGAGCGCGGCGACCAGACAGACTAGCGAAAGTACAAGCCCGATAAAAGATTGATCCAGCGGGATAGTGCTGCCCAGCGTTAGCAAAGGCACAAAGCGAGTAAAGTAATCTGGAATCGAAAATGATTGCACTAGCCCCGGGTAGTAGTCCATGAAGCCCTGCTGCACTTGCAAGATATAAAGGCCGGACGCGAGCAGAATGCCCATGCCCATCTGCGTCAGTAATAGACGCCGAAGAAAACTCCAGTCGCTGCGGCGTATCATCACTGCAAAGCAGGTTAGCGCAAGTACGCTGAAAAACTCGGTATAAATCGTTAACACGGCGAAGCCGGCTACCAGGGTGTACAGAAACCAATCGGTACGTCGCGACATGTCGACGAGCCGCAATCCAAGCCACATCGCGGTGACGCTGATACCGCCCCAGTAAGCGTAGTTGCGAAACTCTTGACTGTGCCAGATCTCGAAAGGATGCAGTGCCCACATGAGGCCAGCGAGTATCCCGACGCCAACGCTACGAGATAAGCGCCAGCCTAGAGCAATCATTGCCGGGACGCCAATGATATTGCCCAGTACCGACAGGTAGCGCAGGGCGAATACGGATTCGATCCCGCCGATGACATGGTTCCACAAGCGCCCGACAGCGTAAACCAACGGCGTATGAGGCTCACCATGAGCAATTTCGGTCAAGGAAATACTAAGCGGCGTATCAGCCCAGTACAAGATGCTGAAGGCTTCGTCGCCGCGCAAGGGCACCGCCTGCAAATCATGAATCCGCAAGCCGAAGCCGAGCAAAATGATGATGATAACCAGGCTATACTGTCGAGGCAGAGACATGCCCGCTCAGATAGTTGCTTCTTCGAAGGCTTCGATCTGTTCGTCCGTTAGCGGCATCAAACTGGCGTTCTTTGCATCGCCGGAGCCGTCGCTGATCTGGCGCTTGGCATCCCGCATGAACTCTTTGAGATTCGGGCTTCGTTTGGGATCGGCGTATAGAACCGGTACCGTCGGCTTGCTCTCGAATTCTACGTCAGCAGATGGGTCAACGAAGACGATCAAGCTCTGAACAGTAACTTCCGGCGCAACTTCGTCAATTGTCCTCTGAATATGCTCGAGCGCAATTGCCGCATCGCGAAACGGCTTACCGATGCCGTCAAAGCGGATGGCAGAGAAAAGCTTGCTAATGAAGTTTCGTTTGCTGCGGAATCTGTCATCGCGCAAAGTATACTGCTGATCATGCCAGCGGGTCACGATGGCGAACACGCCTTGCGGACAGATCAAGACATGCCGCGCAGGAAAGTGATGATAATTGTACAAGACACTCTTGTTGCTCAAGCCTTTCAAGCCGTCTTCAATTGCATTTTCCGGGCGGGGTACCCGCGCCCACAGGTTTGTCATGCGGACGGAAACGATAGTCAAGATGAAGGCAACCGGCAACACGGCTGACTGCGCGATCAACGTAAGCGTATTGGGCGTTTCGTTAGTGAAAAGCGAAGCGTTGATAACGACGAAGCCTAGAATTAGCGCGCCGAAAGTGCCAAAGAACAGGTAGTTGGTAACCTTGCGATTACGCCGCGCCAGCTTCTTGTTGGTGATGATGCGCATTGTATGTCCCCAATTATTTAGCCCGCTTCCTTCCGATGGTCCTTCATCCCTCTTATTCGCACACGCTTGTGTCAGCGCTTTGCCTAATTACTGCTGGCGCGACCGCCCGAATAATCTTTGAACTGGATGCAAAGAACCATGCTTCCAGTATTGCCCACCGTTCTGATGATACTGAACGTCTTAGTTGGCTCGCGGCAGCGGACCCGTCCGTAATGCCGCTGGGCGCCTTAATGATCGCCTTTGCCAGGTCGTCAAGCGCATCGAGAAGGTCCTCGTCATCTCCTTCGTATCGCTCGTCAAACCTGAAACTACAACCGCCCTGCTTCCATGTAAGCGGCGGCGGCCCGCATTTTTCGCGGCCCGGCGGAAAACTCAACACATATTCGGTGAACCAACTGTTATCCGACTCGTTGATCTCATCGACCTCATTGTCTTGGTCAATGGTCACCTGCAAGCGATGCAATTCGTTTATGTATGCATCCACATGAAGCGGACCAACTTCGTATGCCTGTCGAGCGCCGGGACCCAATTGGCTGTTTGCAATATCAATCCGTCTTTCTTCCGTCACAATAGTTGACGACACATGAATATCCTGGACCAAAATTGTGATGTGAGTATCGTCGGTATAAAACCAGTCTTGCCCAGTGTTGACGATCGGCACAATTATCGAAGTCGCGACGTCGCAATAAAGAGGATGTGGATTAACGCGCGTCCAACCTTGCACCAGGTTCACATTCTGTGGAGAATCTACCGTTTCAGGCAGAAAATACGCGATGTAATTCGCTACCGTGACTTCCGCGCAGACCAGATCGTTGAAGCGCACCGAGGGCAGGATATGCCACTTTTCCGGTTCGGGCGCAGGCTGGAATCGGGCGCGCACCTCGCCGATCACTGCGCGCTCCAGATCACCCGCCGAAATCCGCATACAATGAGTAACCGGCACCGGAAGAGTGCTCACCGCGCCAGCAACATGTTGTTCTGGCGGAATCTGAGCCGAAAGCTTGTAGAGCGTTCCCAAGCGTAGTAGCTCAAGCTGCTGATCTCGGGGTTGTGCGAGATAAGCAGGCGCGTTGAATTCGCTTTCAACCGCGCAATTCAAGGTGAATGATGAATCAGCCGATATAATAATGTCGTCAGGATCAAAAAGTAAGGATGCGCAGTTTGCGTATGGCCGCATAATTGAAGTATCTTGACCTACGGTGGGAGAGATCTGTCGCCCAAGTGGCACACCGGTAATAATCTCTTCGTATTGAGCCGTTCGCAGTTCCGCAGTGATGCGGGCGATGCCGTCCATTGAGATATTGACTGGCTCGCTGCCGTCACCGGGTCCCAACACGCCAGCGTTGGACAAGGACCTTAGAGCGAAAGTTCCGCCGGCCGTCCATGCCCAGTATGTCAAGACTGACGATCCGGAGGTATCGGCATAGAACTTGAAACCCACCGGCAAGTTAAAGCCGACCCAAACCACTGGTTCGGTTATGATCGCTGCCCGATTTAGCTCGATCCGGTTTATGCCGATTTGCTCGAGCATAACTGACTGCTGATAAACCAGGGTGGCATCCACCGGCGATCCGCCGTTGGCGTCTTGGTAAACCAGCATTTGAATACTGCTTCCGGCAACCGTTGTGTTTACCGAGATACTCACGCTATCCAGCGCCACGGGCAGCGCCAAGTCGAGAGGCGTCAGATCAAAACCGTTTATGACAACCGAAGACTCGCCTTCTATAAAGAAAACAGCATTCCCGTCGCCGCTGTTGTTGCTAAGGAGCGTATCGCCAGCTGCCGCCGGGTAGACTGAAAAGACGATAGCGAAAGATAATACGCCAAATATACAAAGTGCCTTCTTCAATATTATGCGCATGATTCTTCCCACCTCGATGGCCAAGCGACTCTTCAATAGCGTATTGTAGGTTCGATTGACGTATTGGTCAAGCAAGCGACAAGGACTGGCTTAGTCAGAGTTGCGCCACTATAATGTTCGCGTTACGCGGCAGATATGGATTGATGTCGATGTCAGAATTCATATTGGTATTTGCGATTCTAGCCTTGGTCTTAGGCGGTTATTGGGCGCTCGTAATCTTTCCCAAACAGAGAGCCTTTAAGCATAAACAAAAGATTGCACGCTCCCTTCATGTCGGTGACGAGGTTGTGACCTACGGGGGCATCGTCGGCAAAATCATTGATATTGATGTCGAAGGCGGAATCGCGCATATTGAGATCGCCGACGGTGTGAGAATCAAGCTGCTGACCGCGGCCTTGCAGCAAGTTTATAATCCCAAAGAGTTTGCCTATAACGCGGGCATCGGCATCAAGAAGCAACAGACTGAGCAGACAACATCCTGAACATGAAAGATTCAGAGGAAGGCGGCCAGCAATGAGCAGTCATGCCCGATGGCTAATTTTTATCGTACTACTGAGCGTCTTCTGCCTTTGGGTTGCCACACCTCCGGAGTTCAAAGGCGTACAAACGGAAGCATGCGCCTCATCGGGGGTTGATAGGCCGAGTAATCTCAAGTGTTCAGAAAACCTTGAAATTGACACAAACGGTGACGGCGTAATCGAATTCGCGCTCAATATAACACAAAGCTTGGGCCTTGATCTGGTCGGCGGTTTACGAGTGCTTTTGCAGGCAGATATCGCAGCGGAGAATTTCTCGCCGGAAGATCTGAGTGAGACCGCCAACAATGTATCGCGCCGGGTCAACGCCCTTGGCTTAACTGAGGCGACCGTGCAAGTGCAAGGTCGTGACCGAATCTTGGTGGAATTGCCTGGCGTTCGAGATCCGGCACAGGCGATTGCCACCATTCAACAGACCGCCTTGCTCGAGTTTGTGGATTTCGGCGGCTTGGCTAATCAGGTTCGTGGGTACGCCGGCACCGAAATTGTTACCAGCGAGCAAGTCGAATTGCGCAAGAATACGATTTTGGCTGAGGGCGAAGAGGATCCGCTTGCCACTAGACGCGCGCACCCGGTATCTGGCTTGCCGTTCCGCACGGTAATGACCGGCGCTGGTTTGCAGGCAGCTAGCGCGGTATTGTCACCGCCGCAAGGCACTGGCAGTCCGGAATGGATGATCAACTTCGAAATCAAGGAAGAATTTCAAGATATATTCGGCGGCTTCACGCGCGACCGCATCGGCGAACCCATGGCAATAGTTCTCGATGGCGAAGTGCTGTCGGCGCCGATCATTCAAGCCCAGCTTTCTACTGGCGGTGTAATCACCGGGCAATTTACAGAAGAAGAGGCCAATACGCTGGCGCTCCAACTGCGCTCAGGTGCTTTGCCGATCCCGCTTCGCATCGAAAGTACGCAGGAAGTAGGCGCGACCCTGGGCCAGGAATCCGTCCGCCTGAGCTTGCAGGCGGGTGTGGTTGGCGTCATCGTTGTGCTCGCATTCATGTTGATCTATTACCGGCTACCGGGATTCGCCGCTGACCTCGCGCTTATTGTCTTCATCTTCCTAAATTTGGCAGTATTCAAACTGCTGCCTGTCACGCTGACTCTGCCCGCGATCACTGGATTTCTCATATCGATCGGCACAGCAGTGGATGGCAATATCCTGATTTTCGAACGCATCAAGGAAGAATTGCGCGCCGGCTTACCGCTGGACGCGGCACTGAAAGCCGGATTTGACCGCGCTTGGACCTCTATTCGCGACTCGAACTTGTCCACCATCATCATCTGCGGGATTCTCTTCATGTTTGGGCAAACACCAGGAGCCAGCATCGTCGCCGGTTTCGCAGTGACCCTTGCGATAGGTCTGGTGCTAAATCTGTTTACTGCGGTTATCGTGACGCGCACATTCTTATATGTCCTCGTCAACTTGTTCCGGGGCACGATATCGAATAACCGCGCGGTTCTTGGCGCCTAGGGGTGGATAGCTATGTTTAACATCGTACAGAAACGCCGCTGGTTCTTCTTGCTGTCGGCATTGGTGATCGTGCCGGGACTAGCGATCATGATCTATTCCACAGCCTCAACTGGCGCGCCCTTCCGTCTGAGCATCGACTTTCTTGGCGGCAGTATTTACGAGCTAAAATTCAACGAAATCGGCGCGAGTGAGGAAGGCCTGCGCCGGGTATTCACATACGTAGGTGACGAAAATGTGATTATCCAGCAGATTGGTCAGCCTGCTGAATATCGTTGGTCAGTCCGTGCAGGTTTCCATGACGTCGCGGTTACCAACGAAATTCTGGCAGGTCTGGCCGAATTGGCGCCGATTGATCGCGACAGCTTCCGAGTCGAGACAGTCTCGGCTACCATAGGCCAGGAAGTCACGCGGTCGGCACTCGCTGCCGTAGTGGTCGGCGCGCTGGTGGTTACCGGCTTCATCGTCATCGCCTTTCGCCAGGTACCGAATGCCATTCGTTACGGCATATGCGCGATCGCCGCCATGATTCACGATATCCTGGTGGTAATGGGCGTAATGTCGCTTTTCGGTCTTGTTCTCGGCTGGGAGATCGACGCCCTGTTCCTAACAGCGGTGCTCACTGTTGTAGGGTTTTCGGTGCAAGACTCGATCGTGGTATTCGACCGCATCCGCGAAAACATTCCCAAGCATCTTGGCGAGCCTTACGAAACGATTGTCAACCGTAGCATTTGGGAGACAATCCACCGCTCCTTGGCCACTCAGCTAAATGCTTTCTTCATCATGATCGCCATTCTGCTCTTCGGCGGGGAGACGGTGAAGCAATTCATAGCCATCCTGTTCATCGGTTTGCTCTCAGGCACATATTCATCAATCTTTACTGCCGTACCATTGCTGGTAGCATGGGAAAAAGGTGAGCTACCCTTTGTCGGCACTCGTTGGCAAGTGGAAGACGTCCAGCCGGAAACTGAATAGCCAGATCACGCTCTAGTGCCGGAAGTGACGCGTTCCGGTAAAAATCATCGCCATGTCGTAATAGTCAGCCGCTTCGATGACCTGCGTATCACGAATCGAGCCACCGGGCTGGATCACGCAAGTTACGCCGGCGCGCGCCGCATGTTCGATGCTGTCGGGAAAGGGGAAGAAGGCGTCCGATGCCATCGCTGCATTGGTGGTTTCGCCGGATGCCTTCTTTATTGCCAGTTCTGCCGCGTCCACACGGCTCGGAAGTCCGCCGCCAATGCCCACAGTGCGCTTTCCCTGCGTAAGCACAATAGCGTTCGACTTGACGTGCTGCACCGCCTTCCAAGCGAAAACAAGCGATTCCATCTCGCTGTCGATTGGCGTTCGTCTGGTTACCGTTCTCATAGTCGTGCCCACCGGGTCGCCCTGGTCATAACGCTGCAAAAGCAATCCCCCTAATACGCTGCGAAAATCGAAGCCGTTCCCGTCAAATGGCCGAGCCATACGCAAGAGGCGGCAATTCTTGCGCCCGCTTTGCATCTGCGTAACGGCTGTTTGGGTAAATGAAGGCGCAATAATGGCTTCCACAAACAAGGTCCCCAGAGCCGCGATAAAATCCTCGTTCACCTCTCCGTTAGCAGCGATGATCCCGCCAAACGACGAGACCATGTCGGAGGCAAGAGCTTGCTGGAACGCTTCGGCAATCGAGCCCGCACTTGCGATCCCTGTCGGATTGAGGTGCTTGACGATAACAACGGTCGCCTCATCAAAACTGCTGACAGCCCGCCACGCAGCATCCACATCCAATATGTTGTTATACGAGAGCTGCTTGCCTGCGAGTTGGTCGGCGCCTAAAGGGGTGCCCACTTCGCCGCGGGCATAGTAGGCTGCAGACTGATGTGGATTTTCACCATAACGAAGATCGTGGCTACGCTGAACGCCGATGGCAATACTGTCAGGTACGTCACTGTCAGCCGGTTCAATTATCTCAGACTCGCTGAGATACGCGTGGATAGACGTGTCATAGTCCCGACAATGGGCGAATGCCTTTACAGCCAGCTCGCGGCGTTGCTGCAAGCTGGTCGCGCCGCTATTCTTCAGCGATACGATGACCTCGGAGTAGTCCAGTGGATCGCAAAGCACTGTCACTCGCGAAAAATTTTTCGCCGCGCCGCGCAGCAGGGTCACGCCACCGATGTCAATCTGCTCGATGGCATCCTCTATGCTGACACCTGGCTCTTTGATCGTCTCGCCAAAAGGATACAGGTTGCAGACGACCATGCTAATCGGCGCATAGCCGAATTCCGCAAGCTCTTGCATATCCGCGGTAGTATCGCGTGCCAGGATCCCGCTATGTATGGCCGGGTGCAAAGTTTTGACGCGTCCGCCTAGCATCTGCGGTTGCCGCGTTATCCCTTCCACGCTGGTGACGGCAATGCCAGCATCCGACATGGTTTGTGCCGTACCACCACTGGCGACGATCTCCCAGCCCAATTCAACTAATTCGCTGGCAAATCCAAGCAAGCCCCTTTTGCTCGAAACGCTAAACAATGCCCTTGGCATAGACACATCTTTCTCTTCATCCTGACAGACAATACCTTGCAATTATAGTTGTCAGTTGAATGCCGGAACAGGGAATAGATACGGTCTCAGTTTTGCAGCGCGGCCACCGCGTCGAGCTCTACAAGAATTGACACCGTCTCGCCTATCATCGAGGGAGCCTGGGGCGTTGAAAAGAACAAAGTCGTTTCTTCGCCAAGCGATACGCTGACATCGAAATGATCCCCACGAAACACCATACTTTGCAGCTTGCCGGCAAATCTAAGCGACCGACCCGTTGCCGTTTTCCCCAAATGGATACCTGCGGGATGTATCAGTAGTGTTTTGACACCCTCTACATTTGGCATCGCCTCGAAGTACAGCTGTTTCGTAAAGCTACTATGATCTGTGCGAAAGACATTTCGCATGCCGAGGAATCGGGCGACAAAAGCGCAATTCGGCCGTCGGTATAGATCTTGCGGCGTATCGACTTGCTGCACGCTGCCGATATTCATCACAGCTATGCGATCGCCTACCGCATATGCCTCTTGATGGTCATGGGTGACATAAATCGCGCTCAAGCCACGATCCTTGATTATGGCGCGCAATTCGAGCGCCAGTTGATCGCGCAATTGCGCATCCAAGGAACCCAGGGGCTCATCAAGCATCAAGAGGCGGGGGTTTGGCGCCAGGCTGCGGGCGAGCGCGACCCGCTGCTGCTGCCCTCCGGAGAGCGAGGCGACATCGCGCGTGCCTATGCCGTCCAGGCCGACTCGCGACATCAGCGCCTCAACCTGGCTGGAAATCGACTTCTTGTCAATGCCCCTGCGCTTCAAGCCATAGGCGACATTGTCGGCAACCGACATGTGTGGGAACAAGGCAAAGTCCTGGAACATCAACCCGAATTCGCGTAGATGAACCGGAATGCGGGACATGTCTTCACCCACCAGCGTAATTCGGCCCCGGTAATCGGTTTCCAAGCCAGCGATGATTCGCAGCAGGGTGGTCTTTCCACAGCCACTCGGGCCAAGCAGACAGACGATTTCTCCCGGCTGCACATCGAGCGATACGTTGTGCAGGGAGACAAGATCACCATAGGAATGAGATACGCTGTCTATTCGCAGCATCAGAACTCGCCAATTCCAACTGTCCTCACCCGATCGATGATGAGGAAGCCACCTGCGCAAACAACCATCAGGATGACACTCAGCGACAGCGCCTGCCGATACGACTCCAAACCCGGGTCGCCGAAGAGGCGGTAAATCACGACAGGAATAGTCACAGATTCTCGCTGAGCCACAAAGAGCGATGCGCCAAATTCGCCCATGCTGACCGTAAAGGCAAATGTCGCACCGACGACAATACCTCGGCCGACGAGCGGAATGTCTATTGTCAAAAGCCGTTCCCAGGGTCTGGCGCCGAGGACACGCGACGCTTCGCCGAGAGACGGCGGGATCGCCCGCAAGCTGGGTAAGACGCTACGAATGACAAAGGGAAGCGCGACCAGCGTATGAGCAATCGGAATGATTATCCAAGAGGAGCGCAGATTTAGCGGCGGTTCATCCAGCGCAATGATAAAGCCGAAACCGAGTGTCACGGCACTAGTCGCGAGCGGCAGCATAAACAACGGATCGCTCACGCGGGACCACAAGCTACGTTGATTGATCATGAAAGACGCGATCAGACCAAAGACGAGGGCGGCTGTCATCGCGATTAAGGCAAATCGCAAAGAATTGAATACGGCTTCAATCGGTGCAACGAACAACAGCGATGCGCGCGATTTCAACGCCAAGTTGCTGTAACCGCTGACGTCAAGCTGACCCGTGAGCAAGAGTGACCGCCCGACCAGCGCCAGCAGCGGCGTGAAGAGCAGAAGCATAATCAAAGCGACCGCGGCCAAGACGGCTGAGCGCTCGCGCAGCGAACGAGGGACCTTCGTATTTGCAGAGCTGCTCACCAATGCAAGATGCAGTTTGCGTTGGGTACTGGTGTAAATGACCATCATAAGCAACATCGACAGTATTTGAACCAGCGACAAAGCACCTGCGAGCGGAAGATTGAAGATGCTGACCGCTTGGTAATAGATCTGCACTTCCAGCGTCGCAAATCGAATCCCGCCCAGAATCAATACAACACCGAAACTGGTGAAACAAAAAATGAATACCAATACGCCGGCCGAGAAAAGCGCAGGGCGAACAAGCGGAAGACGAATATCGATCCAAACAGAAAGATCATCTGCGCCCAGGTTGCGCGCCGCCTCTTCGGAACTGAAGCCAACCGACGACCAATAGCTGGTGATGATTCGCAGCGCAATCGCGAAGTTATAAAATACATGAACGATGATGATGAGCGCGAGTGTGCGTTCAAGTTGAATCGGCGAATACTCAAGGGAAAACAAAGTACGGAGTAAATCGTTGATCAGTCCGCGGTCCCCCAGTACCACTGCGAATGCCAGCGCTACCACAACGGTAGGCAAAACAAACGGCAGTGTGGCCATTGACAAGAGCAGCGATTTGCCGGGGAAACGATAGCGAGCAAAGGCGTAGGCGCACGGCAAAGCGAGCAGCAAGGTCGCAATTGTCGAAATCAACGCCTGATAGACCGTGAACAGCAACGTGCCCAAGTAATAGTCACTCGAGAGCAGCCGGGCAAAACCTGACACATCAAAAGCGCCAGCGGGACGTAAGCTCAGGTCTAGCAGCGATAGAAGCGGATAGACGTAAAATACGCCAAGAAATACTAGAGGTAGCAGATAAATCAAATACCTGACGTAGCGCAGGCAGGTTGTCAACGGAGCATTATTTCCGCCCATGATTGAATCCAATTTTCGCGTCGCTGTTCGATTTGCGCCGGATCCAAGGATGCCGGATTCTCAGGAATCGCAGCGAATTGAGAAAAGACTTCGGGAAGCTCAATATTCTCGACAACTGGGAAGACAAACATGTTCAGCGGCATATCTTCTTGAAAAGCCACGCTGAGCATGAAATCGATAAACCGCTGCGCGCCGGCTTCATTGGCCGCGCCATTTAAGACGCCAACATATTCGATTTGACGGAAGCACATATTGTCGCCAATGATCGCACCCGTTACCGCACCGGCGTCGGGACCTTCGCCGTAAATGACTTCGGCCGGCGGACTGCTAGCATAACTCACGACGAGTGGTCGCGTTCCTACCCCGCGGCTTCCCACGCTGAATTCGCCATAGTAGGCGTTCGTCCAGCCGTCCGCCACCAAAACATCGTTTTCGCCAAGAGCCTGCCAATAATCCAGATAGGTGTATTCGCCATCGTCGCCAAACTCAGCGATGGTCGCCAACAGGAATGCCAATCCCGGTGACGAGGTGGCCGGATTCTCAACCACAAGCAGACCAGCAAATTCACTTGCCGTAAGGTCGCTCAAACTCTGCGGTAGCGCAAGTTCATGCTCGTCGAAATATTCAATATCGTAGTTGAGGCAGACATCGCCAAAATCAACCGGAGTGACGCGATAGGTATCGTCCGGAATAAATTCATCGCGAACAGCCTGCAGCTCCGGTGACTGATACGGCTCAAATATCTCAGCGCTCAAGGCGCGACTAAGAAACGTGTTGTCTACCCCGTACAAGACATCGCCCAGCGGATTGGTCTTGCTTAGAATCGCCTGATTCACCATTTGCCCAGTATCTCCTGAGCGCAGGATTTCCACCTTGATTCCGGTTTCGTCTTCAAAGGACTGCATGACCGCTTCAGAAATGGCGAAGCTGTCGTGCGTAAGCACGACAACGGTTTCTGGCTCCTGCGCTGAAAGGTCGCCCACCAAGCAGAGGATGAAAAGCACTGTTACATACACTCGCCGATCCATATGACACTCTCTCACTATTCTGATCTGAAGACGAGACTCGGCGAGCTTGCTGCCATTAAAGAAAGCAGCCACCCCTGTCGGGGTGTGAACAGGGGTGGCCAAAAAAAGGGTGTTACCGACATCCCTACGCCAGCATTACCTGGATCAGGTATATGGGTCGGCATGTGCCACACGCCCTCTCAGCCCACTCTCGCAAGCTCCCCAAGTCACGACATATGTACTTGTCTGATGATTATATCGTGGTGACCAGTTTACTGCAACGTCAAGACGTTAAGATTGAGTAAAATCCTCTAGAAACTCCTTAAATCGACCGGCGTTGCAGGCCTCGCTATATCGTAGGATGCTCTCGCCATCCAAGGGATAGAGTGGATAACAGCTAGTGGGGATAGCGCCTGCAGGCGATTCTACAACCATATCGCAGCCCGGATATGGAATGATGACACCGTCAGTAGTGCGGTCCAATTCATCGACGGTGCGTTCAACCGTTGCGATAACCGTATCAGCGACGTATACCAATTCCATGTCGATACCAAGATTGTTGTTGATCAGCACATTGCCGTGCCGGTCCCCGGCCAACCCATGAATCACCGCGACATCGCAGGGAATCGCCGGGAATGCCACCAGCTCTTCCCCGCTGTAGGGATCGATTACTGTTTTCACATCTGTACGAAGGTTCGGAAGATCCGTGCCCAGCCAGGCGCGGGATGGCAGGAAGCCGACGCCGGAGACCTGTGCGCGGATGCCCATGACAATGCTCGCTTCAGTTTCTTCAATAACGCTAATAAGTTGCTTTTGGGCGAATTGTGAAAACATCGGCGCCAAGCCAAAAGTCTCGAGACCGAAATATGCCGAGCGCACAGCGTGTACACAACCGGCCCCTATGAGCAGGTCGGATTCCATTCCGCCGGTGAAGCTTAACAAGGTTAGTTCCCGCGGTAGATTCACCCGCATCAACAGAGTCCTGACAAAGCTTATCGGGCGTCGGTACAGCGTCATCCCACCAAGCGCCAAAGTATCGCCATCTTTGACCGTTGCAGCCGCCTCCTCAAGCGAAACGTATATCCCAGACAACACAAATCCTCGCTAGAGCTGTCTCTTTGCTGCTGGCTATGCCGCAACCTGCATCATCTCGCGGATTCCATTTGACTGTTCCGAAGACAAGCCATCATAACTTATACTGTATAGTCATGGAAAGCTCTACATCTATTTGGAGATGTGTGATGAAGAGGCTATGGTCCCGCATGTGCGAGTCATGGGCGGGTACTTCTATCGTCTTGGCGATTTCCATATTTGCCCTCGGATTCGCCGCGGGCGATCTGTCTAATTTCCGCACAATTGCGCTGAACGATACTGACCAGGCCTTCGAGTCTTTTTGGGATGCCTACTCCGTTATCGAAGCACGCTTTGTTGATCAGGTAGAGGTCGAACTGCTGGTGAACGGAGCCATAGACGGTATGGTGGATTCGCTTGGAGACGATCACAGCGGCTATATTCGCCCCGAGCTTTACAAACTCAGCACCGACTTCTCTGGTGAGTTTACCGGTATAGGCGTGACCATACGGACCATCGAGCATAGCGGCAGCCTTGAAGTCGTCACTGTCATTCCGGACTCACCGGCCGCGGACGTCGGAATAATGCCGGGCGATGTCTTCTATGAAGTGGATGGCCAGCGCGTGGCCGGCTTTTCGCAAGCCGAATTGTCGACGCTCGTTCCCGGTCCGCGCGGCTCATCTGTCACCATTACTTTCAGACGCGATGGCGAGCTTATTACCTTTGATATCATCCGCGACACCTTTCCAGTGCCCAATGTTTCCTACGAGATAGTCGGCGATAATATTGCCCACATTTCCATGCTTGATTTCCATGACCTGTCGCGATCGCAACTGGATGATGCATTGGAAGCGGTCAACATAAACGAGACCAACGGTCTTATCTTTGACATTCGTGGTAATCCCGGCGGCACCTTGGTAAGCGCGATCGAAATCGGTAGCGCATTCATCGAAGACGGCGTACTCCTGCGGCAGGTAGCGCGGGATCAAAGCGAAGAAGTCACCCGCTCAAGCGGCGGTTACGCTGATATCGACGTGCCGATCGTTGTTCTTGTGGATGAAACCAGCGCCAGTGCTTCCGAGGTAATTGCTGGCGCGATGCAGGACTACGGTGTCGCTGCCATCATTGGCGAGACTACTTTCGGCAAAGGCACCGTGCAAAACATCCCACCTCTTTCCAATGGCGGCGGCTTGCGCATCACCGTACGGCGATGGCTTACACCAAACGGCCATTGGATTCACAAGCAAGGCATCACACCGGACATAATCGTCGAATGGAATCCTGAAACTGACGCAGACGAAGCAGATGATATACAACTCAATGCGGCCATCGAATATCTTGTTTCAGTTCGCGACTAGTCCGCGCTTCACGCGTATAGGCTATGACGACGCATCGCGCGTCACTAGCTCACGCTATTCAAATGTGTCGTCCGATGCTATAGTGCTTTGGTTCTGATCTTGAAATTGTGCAGGGAGTCCCGGTATGGGCGCTGTTTTGCAAGTCTCCTCAATTGTCATTTCGGTTGTCCTGATCGTCTTGATCTTGCTGCAGGTCAAGGGAGGCGCCTTGGGAAGCCTGCTCGGTGGAGACGCCGGCGGAGGCATAGCTCGGACACGGCGTGGCTTGGAAAAGACACTCTTTCGCATTACGATTTTCTTGTGCATCGCGTTTTTGGGCATCGCACTTTTCGCCGTATCAACACCGGGCTAGGCGTCGTTCGCTGTTAGGTATTCCTTCCTCATGTCTTCAGAATTGACAGTGTTCTGTACTCAAGTCAGATCGCTGCTTCAGAAGTATTGAGGGAATCATGTTCCGCGGATTCCGCTGGCAACTGATAGCGCTGGTACTTGCGCTTGTAGCATTTGGCGCTGGAGCGGTTTACCGAATTAGCCGGCAATCGGGTCCATTGCCCATGCCGAGCGCAACGCCCGCTCAAACTAGCACAGCGTCAAATGATGTAGGTCCTCCTGAAACAACTGCTAGTCCTCCCGGAGCCGACTTTGGTCCTCCTCTAGTTGAGACCCGGTCTGCCAACACTTCAGCCACCTACCGTGAAGGCATGGTAGGCGCAGTTCAGCGCCTGAATCCGCTTTTTGCTCATTTGAATCCGCCCGATCGCGACATCTCTAGTTTGATCTTCGAGGGGTTGTTCGCGATAAATGACTACGGCGAGGTCGTGCCGACATTGGCGGCTGAGCTGGTTGTTTCTGGCGATGGCCTGGAATACGTAGTAAGACTGCGCGACGATATCACCTGGCAAGATGGCATACGATTCACCGCGGATGATGTTGCATTCACAATGTCATTGCTGAGCGCCTCGGATTATGCCGAGTTCTCGCCGGTGGCAGAATTCTGGCAAACGGTAGAGACGCAGTGGCTCAGCCATGACCTCGTACGCTTTCGCTTGGCGCAGCCGTTTAGCAGTTTCCCCCATTTGCTGACAATCGGCATTCTGCCTGAGCATGCCTTGCGCGGCACAACCATCGCCGGGCTCGCACACCACCCGTTCAATCTATCGCCGATAGGCACCGGCGCATACCAGCTCGTAAGCTTGCACTCAGCTGCAAATAGTCGCGTCACCGCAATACGCTTGGCGCTCTCGCCCAACTACCGTCAACGGCACGATGCACAGAGCGGGTATCTATATAGTAGCTTGCGATTCAATCTGTACGAAGATTCATCCGCCGCCATGAATGCCTACGAGTCGAATGCAGTGGATGCCCTGGCGAACATCGCAACAACTGAGCAAATGCTTTCATTACCACAGAGCCAACATTACACACAAGTTGAATCCACGCTAGGCATTTTGATATTCAATTGGATTGACACACCCTTTGGAGAAAGACGCATTAGGCAAGCGCTCTCGCTTGGTCTTGATGTGCCCGAGTTAGTGCAGACGCATTTTGGCGCAGCAGCGACCCATGCCGACAGTCCTTACGTGCCGGGATTGTCGATATATCAGCCACATCCATTCTGGACGACCTATGACATGGCGCAAGCGAACGCGCTTTTGGCATCCGCAGCGCTTGTTTCAGGAGAGCGTGATGCCGAAGAATCGACTGTCAGCGAGCCCACTGCTCAGCCGACCGCTCGCTTCAGTTTATTGATAGAAGACTCTCACGCACTAAGGGGCATGGCGAATGCTATCGTCTCACAATGGCAACTGCTGGGCTTGGATTTCACAGTTGAGGCGGTTGACGCCGAAGCCCTGCAATCCCGTCTTGAAACTGGCAGTTTCCAGGCAGCCATCGTTACTCAGCGCATAGGCGCCGATCATGACCTCTTCCGCTTTTGGCATCCAGCCCAATCTGGCAGCGGACGCAATTATGGCGCAGCGGCACATAATGAAATTGCCGAAATACTTGAAACTGCTCGCGATGAAATCTATGGCCTTCGCCGCGCCCAGCTATATCAGCAGTTTCAGCAGGTCTTTGCGGAACAGGCGATCGCCATCCCGCTTTACTATCGGCTGTATACCTTCGTGGCCCGCGACACTGTCGAAGGAATTAGTCTAGGCTATTTGACGACTCCCGCCGACCGCTTCCGCGGGATTCAGGATTGGCGACCGGCGACGCTGCCGGGCTAGGTCGATCTTTCCTGTTTCAATATTTCTCGCAGCAACGTCTTGCGCGCCGCGCCGCCCAGCGTCTCTAATTTTCGCGTACCAAGTGGATCAATCTCGTCACGCAGCAGACGTAAATCTTCTTCGTCCGGTAGCGCTGTTTCGCGAAGGTCATCGGCGACCGCAAGCTCAAAGCCAGTTTTCGCTAATACTCTTTCGACATCCACTCCTGGATGGACACTGGTCAAACGCATTCGCCCCTGATGCCAGTCAAATTGTCCTAGATCCGAGATTAGGTAGCGTGGTCCACCGCCCGCCTTGCGCTGCGGTACATGCCCCATCCCGCTGATGAAGTCAATCTTCTCGGCAAATGTAAGACGAGAGTGCCTCGGCACATAGAGGTAGGTGTCATCGTAACGAGGCGTCACGTCAGGGATACCTCCACTACCGGGCAAACGCATCCGCGGCTTACGATAGTCCTTACCGAAGGCGATATTATTCAGGTTGCCCCGCTGATCGACTTGCGCCGGACGGAAGAATTCCTTGGGACGAAACTTGGGCAGGATTTCGGCGGCGCCGACGGCGAATCCCAAGTGGATCAAGCCCTTGCCCACCCATAGATCTTCAATATTAGATATGCCCAGCGGACCCCAGTCCTGTACCAGCGCTTGGCCGATTGCCGATGTAAAGCGCGCGCGCGGCGCATAGCGGATTTTGCCCAGGATTAAGCCGGCCGAAACAAGTGGGGTGTTGATTCCTTGCGCCCAGACATCGCCGTCTTGCACCTGACGAGAGATACATACGCAGATCAACTCGTCAATCGTGTAGTCCGCGGCTACCTGCAAGGCGCTACTCGGTGCCGCCGTTTGGCGCAATCAAGCGCACGAATTGTCGCTTGCCAACCTGCAGGACAGCCGGAAGCATCTCCAGAGTTATTGTTGCCTGAAGACTATCGATCTTAACTTCGTTTAGGCGAATGCCGCCTTGCTGAATCAGACGCTTCGCTTCGCCGCGGCTGCCGACCATCTTGAGCCGCACTAGAATATCGCGAATCTCGGCTTCAGCCGGCAGGATTGCCTCAGCGATATCGTCGGGGATACCACTACCACCACGAAATACTTCGTTCCAGCGCGCCTGCGCTGCTTCAGCGTCATCACGACTGTGGAAAATCCTCACAATTTCGTGTGCCAGCCCCATCTTAGTTTGATTTGGATGCAACTCGCCCGCACGCAGCTTCGATTCCAGCTCGTCAACCTGAGACGGGGTCCAGCCAAGGATTAGCTTGTGAAAGACACCCATCGTTTTGTCCGGTAGACTCATGACTTTGCCGAACATATCCCAGGATTCGGAAAGCAACGGAATATGATTGCCGAGGCTCTTCGACATCTTAATGTCGCCATCAGTACCTGGAAGGCTCTCGCCCATGATTATGGCGATCTGCGGCTTCTGCCCCAAGCCTGTCTGCAGCTTCCGACCAGCCACCAGAATATTGAACAGTTGATCTTGCCCGCCGACCTGTACGTCAGCTTCCTGCGCCACCGCGTCATATGCTTGCATCAAGGCGTAGAAAAACTCATGCAGATATATCGCCTTGCCCTCGTCGATGCGTTTGGCAAAGTTTTCGCGCACCAGGAACTGCTGTACGGTGAAGTGGCTCGCCAATCGGATGATGTCGGCGAAATCTAGCGGCGACAGCCACTCATCATTGCGACGGACGCGCGTCCGCTCTTCGTCAAGAATCTTGAAGGCTTGCTCGGCATAGGTGCGCGCATTGTCTTCCACGTTGCGCATCGTGAGTTGGTCGCGGGCAGAATCTTTGTCAGAGGGATCGCCGATCAAGCTAGTGAAGGTGCCTACGAGAAAGGTCACATCATGCCCAAAGTCCTGAAACTGACGCAGCTTTCGCATCGTGATCGTGTGACCCAAATGCAAGTCGGAGGTCCGAGGATCATAGCCGCAATAGACGCGAAGAGGACGCCCTTCTTTTTCACATTCTTTCAGGCGGTCGCGCAGATCTCTCGCCATGTTGGTTTGAGTTTCGCGATCACCGTAAGCCGTGCCGGACATCAACACTTCGACTTGTTCTTCAATTGTTGCCATCTCTCGTTCCTATCGAGCCATGCTGTATCTCAGCGCGCCAGTATACCATAGTGATACGCCCCTGTTCAGGTATGGTAGCGGTAGCTATAATTCTCGCCGATCTGACCTGTTCATTGTATCAATCTTGATCAGCCAAATTGATCCGGAAAAGGAACCACGCATGGAGTACATGAGTAGCGCCGAAGTTCGTCAGGCCTTTCTCGATTTCTTTGAAGAAATGGGCCATCGGCCGGTGGCATCTTCGTCGCTGGTGCCGGCAGACGATCCGACGCTGCTCTTCGTCAACGCAGGTATGGTGCAATTCAAGGACGTTTTTCTTGGGTTGGACAAGCGCAACTATACGCGCGCCACCACCTCGCAAAAGTGCATGCGCGTAAGCGGGAAGCACAACGATCTCGAAAATGTCGGTCCCTCGCCGCGTCATCATACTTTCTTTGAGATGCTCGGCAACTTTAGCTTCGGTGACTACTTCAAACGCGATGCCATCAAGTACGCTTATCTACTGCTAACCGAAGGTTACAATCTTCCTGCAGATCGGCTGGTTTTCACGGTATACGAGAACGATAACGAAGCCTATGACACTTGGGTCCATGAGCTCGGGATCAATCCGTTACGGGTCGCGCGCATGGGACCTTCCACCAATTTCTGGCAGATGGCGGATACGGGACCCTGTGGACCAACTTCCGAGATCCATTGGGACAAGAATCCGCAAATGGGTGAGGACGATATAATTCCCTTGCTGCAAGCTGAAGACGATAGATTCCTGGAAATCTGGAATCTCGTCTTTATGCAATTCAATCGTCGGCAGGCAGATCCGCAGCACAGCGGCAAATGGGATATCCCTTTGCCGGCGCCGGGCGTCGATACCGGTATGGGCCTGGAGCGCATCGTTTCGATTCTGCAGGGCGTGGAAGCCAACTACGAAACCGACCTCTTCATGCCCATCATCCAGCGCACACAGCAGCTCACGGGCCACAGCGATGCCGAACGCGATGCCAATATCGTGCCCTATCGCGTCATCGCCGATCATATCCGCGCAGCGGTATTTCTAATTAGCGACGGCGTCTTGCCAGGCGCCAAGGGTCGCGCGGCCATCCCCCGCATTGTTATACGACGGGCAGCGCGCTTCGGCAGTAAGATCGGCTTCGACCGCCCCTTCCTTGCCGACATCGCTGACACTGTGATCGGCATGATGGGCGATCACTATGGCGAACTGGTCGAGCAAGCGGAGGACATAAAGCGCGTCATCACGATAGAGGAGGATCGCTTCCACCGCACAATGGAGCGAGGACTGAACGAACTGGAAGCGATGCTTGCGGAACTCGACGACGGCGGCACGCTCCCCGGTGCCAAGGCGTTCTATTTGAAGGCGACGCTCGGACTGCCGATTCAAGTTACGAAGGATGTCGCTGAAGAACGCAGCTTCACCGTCGACGAGGTGAGCTTTGCAGAGGCGGAAGCGGACCACGCGCGCATCAGTGGCGCTGGTCTAGCCATGGGTCAGATAGATACCGTTGATTTCTATCAGCGAGTCGTCACTGACCTGCGATCAGCTGGCAAACTCTCGACCGACGGCGTTTGCTACAATCCCTATATTGACGCACCCTTCGAGACCGCCGCGCTCGCGCTGTTGCAAGACGGTGCGCAACTCGACAGCGCTATCGTCGGCGAAAAAGTTGAGGTCGTCCTGGCTAAGACGCAATTCTATGTTGAAGCAGGCGGTCAGGTAAGCGACACCGGCAGAATAACCGGCGATGGCTGGGTCATTGACGTGGAAGCGATGAAAAGACCGGTCGCCGGTCTGATCGTACATGTTGGCGAGGTGGTAGAAGGCAATCCCGCCGTAGGTGATCGCGCGATAGCAACGGTCGATCGCTCGCGCCAGAAGGACATCACTCGCAACCATACCGCTACACATTTGCTGCACGCTGCCTTGCGTAACCAGCTTGGCAAGCATGTGCAGCAGAAGGGTTCGCTCGTCGCGCCTGACCGATTGCGATTCGACTTTTCGCATCCTGAGAAGGTGTCCTCAGTAGAGCTTGCTGAGATAGCGGCCGAGGTAAACAGTACGATCCTCTCAAATTATGAAGTAGTTGATCAAGAGAAATCACTGGAACAAGCGCGAAGTGAAGGTGCGATGGCGCTCTTCGGCGAAAAGTACGGCGACACCGTGAGAACAGTCATCATTGGCTCCGGAGACAATCACTACAGTTACGAACTCTGCGGGGGCGTCCACGTCAGCACAACCGCCGAAATCGGCAGTTTTGTCTTTGCCAGTGAAGGCAGCGTCAGCGCTGGAATCCGCCGAGTGGAAGCCTTGACCGGGCAAGCGGCGAATGACTACCTCCGACATAAGTTGGCTACTTTGGACGTTATCGCGCAGCAGTTGGGCTCCGGTCCTGAGCTAGCTTCAAACCGGATTACCGGATTGCAGGATGAGCTAGCCGCCGCTAGGCGCGAGATCGAAGACTTGCGTCGCCGGCTGGCGCGCCAAAGTTTTGACGAAATGATCAACCAGCAGTTGGAGAGTGTCAACGGGAAGCAAGCCTTGCTTGTGGAACTCGACAATACTCCTATAGAGACGATGCGCGAAATGACGGACTGGTTCCGCAACCGTGTCGACAATGGCGTAATGGTGTTGGCTAGCGATATCGCTGGGCGACCGCAAATCGTGGTAGCCGTCTCGGATTCGCTGGTCAAGGATGGTATTCGCGCTGGTGACTTGATAAAGCCGATCGCGCGGATCGTCGGTGGCGGCGGCGGCGGCCGACCTCAAATGGCGCAGGCCGGCGGACGCGACAGCAGCAAGATTCCAGAAGCGCTTCAAACCGCGCGCCATCTGATTGCTGATGCGTAAGATCAGTTTCAGTCTGATCATCGTCATTTGTAATTCTGAACTCGTCGTATACTGCTAGGTGATGTCACCAGAAACTGAACACCTCCATTTGGCGGCGGCGGACACGGTCGTAAATGTTCGGGATCGTCTTTCGGGTATGCGCGGAGGGCGGGTCTTGCTGATCTGGCCCGATGGAGGCAGGAACCTAAGGCGCAAGCTCGACCTTGTGTTAATTCAACGCGAAGCGTATCGACGCGCGATTCAACTCGCCATTGTTGCCAATGACGCCCAACTACGTTTTTACGCAGCAGAGCTCAATATTAGCTGCTTTGAGTCCCTTGAGGCGAGCGAGCGAGAACGCTGGAAACGTGGACGTCACAAGGTCTTTCTGCCGCGCTATCACAAGCCAAGCGCCGATCTTCTGGCTGAAGATCTGGAATTTATCGCCAGCCGCTTTCCAAGGCATAGGCGGCAATCTCGCTGGCGCGCGGTCTTCGAACGACTTGTCGTCCTTGCCCTGCTCACTAGCGTCGTTGCAGTCGCGCTGTATACCGTCGTGCCGGGCGCAGTGGTGACAATCAGTTTACAAGAAGAACATATCACGGTCGTCATAGACATCGTCGCCGACCGGAAAGCGGACACGATCAAGGCAGAGCGAGGTATCATCCCGGCGCAGATTATACGTGAAACAGTTGAGACAACAACGACCTTGCCTACCACCGGCGTTTTCTGGTTCGACAGCGTTTCGGCATTTGGAATCGTCACCTTTACGAATCTCGGCGCTTCGCGGGTCGACATCCCACGGGGGACCGTTCTGGGCACGAGCTCGGGAGAACCCATCCTTTTCGAAACGGTGGCGAAAGTCGTGGTTCCTGCCGGTTCGGGGCAACAAGTCGACGCGACCTTCAAAGCAATGAACAGCAACTTGGGCGGCAGCGGAAATGTTGGTCCCGGTATGATCAACACAGTATTGGGAGGGCTTTCGGGCCAAGTCTCAGTGATCAATCTATCCCCCGCGGCAGGCGGTAACAACCGTAACGTCAAAACCGTAGACACCGAGGATCAAAGCACATTGCTCGAAAGCGTGCGCCTTCAACTGCAATCGCTCGCTTTTGAGCAGATGCGCGCCACGCTCTCCGAGAGCCAGGTCTTAATCATTGAGTCAATAGCGATTGACGAAGAACGCAAGGAGTGGACCGACTTCTCAGCTGATGTGGGCACGATGACTAGCGAATTGTCGCTAACCATGCGCGCGGTCGTCTCCGCCTTGGCAGTCGATGATCGCTACGCGCGACAGCTTCTGATTGCTCGGCTGAAAGAAAAGGCGCCTAAAGAGAAAGAACTCCTTATTGATTCGCTAGCGATTACACGTGGTCCTTTCAAGCTGGGCAGCGCGGATGCGCAGATCTACTTTGCAGCAACAGGCAGCGCCACGGTCATCGCGAAGCTTGAAGGCAACCTATTGCGCGAGCAACTGGCAGGTATAACCCTGCGGGAGGCGCACGAGCTTCTTGATGCTCAGACCGAGATCTCCGACGCCAATCCCCCGCAGATACAACTCTTTCCTCGTGCGTTGCAACGGATGCCGACGCTTGCAGTCCGCATTGATGTACAAGTTAGGGATCGACCATGATCGGGCGCCTGCTTGGCATCGATCATGGTGAGAAGCGTATCGGAATTGCGATCAGCGATGCCATGGGTATCAGCGCGCGCGAGCTTAAAATTTTGCCTAGCCGTGGCAAGAATGAAGATTTCGCCAGAATCCTGAAAACTGCAGAAATGGAAGGGACCGTGGGCATCGTGGTGGGCGTCCCTCATAATCCTAATGCCCCGGCTGGTATCCGAACACAAGCTGACCTTGTACGAGAATGGATATCGCAGATGCGCCAGGCGATATCATTGCCCATCGTTGAAGTAAGCGAGTATCTGACAAGCGATGAGGCGCGCCGCCTGGCACGAGCACAAAAGCGAGGCCCTGGCGAGCCCGTAGATGACCTTGCCGCACGGATAATCCTGCAAACATATCTTGATGCTTTAAGCTACGGTTCAGCTACGTTCCCGCCGTCAGAAATCTGCAAATAACAGAAGACGACTATACTAGGGTTGTAGCACGCTGATCCACCGCACTTCTCGCTGGAAACTCGTGGTGGCGCTGCTATATTGACGCCGCGTAGGATGAGAGATATCGAATAGTGCGCGATTTGCATGACACGCAGCCGAGCCGAAGCCTATATCATAAGAGTCTTGATCCTGGACCGGTGGCGCCGCCGCGGATACTCTTCTGGGGAATGATTCTATTCGTCGTTCTTGTCTTGCTTGGTATCGCCGGCGTAGTCTATGGCTTTCGTGAGATCCTCCAGCCGGCGCAGCAGCAACGTGTTATCGATCAACTGCCCTTCATGCGCGCTCTCCGCCGTCCAACGCCTGATGGCGGTGTATTCCCTACCATCGTTTCACCGTCCGGATCAGACGACGCCCTTGCACTTCTCGATATGCCGCTGAATATCGCCCCACCGACCGAAACAGAAAACGCGGAGCTTGTCGAGCAGGCGACAGTGTTATCTACGCCGATTCCGCCGACGGTGACTCCAGCGCCGGCAGTTATCCGCGAGCCCTCCCCAACGCCGTCAATACAGAGAATTGTCGCTACCGAGACTCAATTGCCAAACGAACTAGCCACGGAAGTGCCGGCGACCTCCGACGAGCCAGCCTCATTGCCCGCCGTTGCCTTGCCACCGTCAGCCAGGATATCCGGCATAGTGCATCAGCAACAGACCTGGAACAACTGCGGTCCAGCGACGATCACGATGGCGCTCAGCTATTATGGCTGGGAGCTCGGCCAAGCATTCGCCGGCGCTAGACTCAAGCCCAATCGCGAAGACAAAAACGTTAGTCCCCACGAATTAGCCGAGTTTGTGGAAGAGGAAAGCTTTGTCAATGCGATCGTCCGCATGGGCGGTACATTGGAGCTTCTGAAGCTTCTGGTTGTCAACGACTTTCCTGTGGTAATCGAAACTGGCGCCATGTTTGAAGCCTATGATTGGATTGGACACTATCGCGCGGTAGTCGCCTATGATGACAGTGTTCAACTTTTCTATTTCTTTGACAGTTTCCTCGGCGTCGGCGACGCAGCGCAGGGCATCACCGAAAGCTACGCGCAAGTCGACAGCGACTGGAAGGCGTTTAACCGCACATTCATCGTGGTTTACGAGCCGCAGCGCGAAGGATTGCTGCAAAGCCTGCTGGATGGTCATTGGGACGCTTCTGATGCAGCGGAATATGCCTTTGAAACGGCGCAGAAGGAAGCCCGCCGAGAACCGCAGAACGCCTTTGCCTGGTTCAACATGGGAACATCGCTGGTCGCGCTCGAGAGATACCAAGAGGCCGCCGCCGCCTTCGACCATGCGAACCGCACGGGCAAATTGCCCTGGCGTATATATTGGTACCAATTTGGCGCCTTTGAAGCCTATTTTCAGGTTGGGCGCTACGATGATGTCTTAAGCCTGGCGCGAATCAACCAGAATAACTCGCGCGAACTCGAAGAAACGTATTATTGGCAAGGGCGCGTACAAGAGGCACAGGGCAAAACTCAGCAGGCAGCATCCTCATACCGCCGCGCATTGGCATACAACACACACTACAATGATGCGCGCCAGGCGCTGAAAGACCTGAATTAGGCCGCCGGATGGCTGTGAAGAATCAAGCTCGCGCAGCGCCGCAGCATACCAAGAATATTGCTCGGTCAACTTTGACCGTGATGATCGCCTTTGGGGCAGCGAAGCTTATCAGCCTTTTGCAAACGTTGATCATCGCGCAAACCTTTGGAGTCGGCAGCGAACTCGATGCATACGTGGCGGCGAACCGCATCCCAGAGTTGATCGTCATTCTGATTTCCGGCGGTGCGCTGACACACGCCTTCATCCCTGTTTTCAGTGGTTTCCTGGCGAAAGGCGATGTGGAATCCGCCTGGAAACTCTCCAGTAACCTGATCAATTCGATTTTTACTCTGGCGCTGCTGGTAAGTACAGTCGTCTTTTTCTTAGCGCCCTGGTTAGTAAGCAATGTAGTCGCTCCCGGCTTCGACATGGCCACCGCACAAAACACCGTGGTCATGATGCGCATCTTGCTGTTTAGCACAATTATATTCGCCGTCAGCGGAATCTTTAGCGGCATACTTAACTCGCATCAGCATTTTCTCTTGCCCGCCCTGGCGCCAATCATGTTTGACATCGGCATTCTGTTTGGCGTGCTCTTCTTGCTGCCGCCGTTCGGTGTGAACGGCATCGCCTTCGGAGCCGTGCTGGGCGCGGCTTTGCACTTCAGCATTCAAATCCCGGGATTGCTCCGTTACAAGATGCGCTGGAGGCTGGAACTTGGATTGCGGAATCCGCAGCTTTGGCGCGTCATTCGGCTCATGTTGCCCCGTATCGGTGGCTTAGGCGTCTTTAGCCTTAACTTTCTCGTGATGAATAATATTGCCTCACGCTTGGGGATTGGGTCAGTCAGCGCGCTGGATTGGGGCTGGCGCCTGATGCAGATTCCGCAAACGCTCATAGGCACTGCGATGGGCATCGTGATTTTTCCCACCATGGCCGCCCTGAGCGAGTTGAACGATCTCACTGGCAAACGAGGCGCGATGGTAGGCGCGCTGCGTTTTATATTGATCTGCAGCATTCCCTCGGCAATTGCCTTGATAGTGCTCGGTCGCCCCTTGATCAGCTTGCTTGAGCGAGGCGCATTTGATGCCGCAGCGTCTGCCTTGGTGTACAGCACCTTGACCATGTTCACGCTCGGCTTAATCGTTCACTCGGCGTTGGAAATCATTGCGCGAAGTTTTTACGCTGACAAGGACACGCTAACGCCCCTTTTTGCGGCGCTTGCCGGCGCGCTAGTTAACTTCGTCCTGGCTTTTGCACTGAGCGATGTTGCCAGCGTCGATGCGAACAATCTGCTGAACTCGGTCGCCCGATCATTACCATTTCTGGGCTATCAAAGTGTGGTTGGCCAGGTTAGCGGCTTGGCGTTGGCTAATTCATCGGGTGTCATGATAGAGGTGCTATCATTGCTATACATATTACGAAGGCGTTGGCACGGGATCGCCGAGAATGAACTGGCCCGTACGTTGATTAAAACCTTGATAGCGTCGCTGATTATGGCGGCAGCAATTATCGTGGTTGACATGCTCTGGGAGACCCTCAATATTGGGTCTGGTCTTGCCATGACCATCGCACAACTGGCCATAGAAAGCGCTGTAGGCCTGGCAGTTTTCCTGGCCGCTGCAATACTGCTTAAGATGCAAGAGTTGTCAGAACTGCAACAGATTGTCAGACGCCGACCGACCGCCTGGACTGGATAAATATGCCAATCAAGATTAAGTCGCTGACCCTTGGTCCCTTCGCCACAAACGCCTACCTGATTGCCGATACAGAGACGCATAATGCCATTCTGATTGATCCCGTCGATGACGCGCCGGCGATACTTGCCGCAGCCGCAGACGAGAACTGGACAATCAAGTTGATGATCGCGACGCATGCGCATCTCGATCATGTGCTGGCGAGCGCCGCCATCAAGGATGAGCTTAAAGTTCCCTTCTACATTCATGAGGAGTGCGAAACCCTGCTCGATGAGATTCCGTCGCAAGGCCTGTTTTTCGGTCTGACAGATTTACCCGCCGCTGCCAAACCTGATCAACTGCTGAAAAGTGAATCGGAGACCATTGAATTGGATTCGATTCGGCTTCACAGCTTGTATACGCCGGGTCACGCGCCGGGCCACCTAAGCTTCTACTTGCCCGAATACAAGCTGTTATTCAGTGGCGACAGTTTGTTCGCCGGCAGCATAGGCCGCACCGACCTGCCGGGTGGTGACCACCACCTGTTGATGCGTTCAATCTTTGAAAAACTCATGATTCTAGACGACGATGTCCATGTGTTGCCCGGCCACATGGGCGCCACAACCATCGGACGCGAACGGCTGACCAATCCCTTCTTGCTCGCCTACGATCATGACAAGCCATAAGCGCCCTCCCGCAGAATGAGAATTCTAACGCTCTTTTTGGACGGCATAGGCTTGGGCGACGATGACCCCGAATCCAATCCCTTTGCGACTGCAAGAATGCCGACCATTCTCAGCCTGACCAACGGCAAGCGCTGGCTGTCTGAAACGAATATGCAGCAAAGTGACCGAGCCGTGTTTATCCCGACGGACGCGCGGCTTGGCGTAACGGGTCGCCCTCAAAGCGGCACGGGACAAGCGAGCATCATAACAGGGATAAATGTGCCAGGTCGTATCGGCAGGCATTACGGGCCGAAGCCGGACGCCGATACACGAGAAATCATTGCGGATAACAGCTATTTCCGCAGTCTGATAAACCGTGGCAAGTCAGCGCGGCTTCTTACCGCCTATCCTCCACGATTGCTTGCTGACTTTGAGCGGGGCAAGACTTTGCGCTCGAGTATTCAGCAAGCCGCCTTCGAATCAGGCAAGCCACATTTCAACCTGGACGACGTGATTCATCGACGGGCGCTGACGGCCGAATGGACAACCGAAAGCTGGAGGAAATACCTCAAGTTTACGGCAGTGCCGGACTACTCGGCGCGGGAAGCGGGACGGCTCTTGGCACGGCTCTCTCGCGACTACGACTTTGCCTTTCATTCGCACTGGCTAACCGATCGAATCGGCCATCGCGGAACTCTGGAGCAAGGCAATGAAGTTCTTGAGCGATTTGATAACGTGGTCAGCGGCGTGTTGGACGAATGGGATGATCGCGAAGGTCTGGTCGTTATAATCAGTGACCATGGAAACATGGAAAACCTCAGCACACGTCGGCATACCCTCAATGATATTCCTACCTTAGTGATCGGTAATCGCGGAGAAGAATTCGCTGATGGCTACAAGAGTCTTGCGGACTTTGTTAACGCCTGTGATAGAATCCTCTTCAACAGTCGCCAATCCAATCCGCGTGAGTTGAGTCGCCGTTGAACAAGAAAGTCGCCTGGTCAATCCTCGCCATAGTCTTCGGCAGATTGGTCATCAATATCTCCAAACGCTTCCCCTAGCCCTTTGTTTCCGCAATAGGAGCAAGTTTCAGCGTCTCCGCCGACAGCATCCAAAACGTGATCGCGCTGACCAACGGCGCTGGACTTCTCAGTCCGGTATTGGGCACGATATCTGAGCACTACGGGCGAAAGGTGGTCATGGTAGGCGTCCTGGTGATGATGACCGGTATGAGCTTGCTTGGCGCGCTTTTCGCCGACCGATTCGGCACGAAGCAAACTTCGATGTACGGCATGCTTTGCGCCGCGTTCTGCTTTCTAATAATTCCCAACCTTTCTTTCAACTTGCCCCTGGCTATGTTCGGCATTTTCGTCTTGTTCGTAAGTATCGAAGCGTCCATCGTCTCGGCCCTTCCACTTTTCACTGAGATCTTGCCGAAGTCGCGCGCGATCATGATGAGCGCCAATCAGGGTGCCCATTCGCTGGGTCGCGTGGCAGGCGCGGCGCTGGGAGCGCTAATCTATAAAATCAGCGGCGGCAACTTTCTGGTGATCGGTTTGGTTGCCGGCATATTAGGCTTTATCGCGTTCACTGTTATGTTCCGCTTGGTTCCTTCAGGCCGTAACGGCGTTACATAAGAGATGAACATAGTTCTGCTGGCTGGTCAAGCTGACGGGTCTGGCGTGGCAGTCGCTGTTGGTGTCGGTGTAAACCAGTCGAACTCCTCCCCCAATCGGCTGCGTGTGTCGTCAACAAGCGTGCCATTCACCGCGGCGAGCGTTCCGCTCGCGATGATTTGCGCCTCAAGGCTATTGAGCCTGAGATAAACATAGGCGCTTACGAAGATTACCGTCGTCATCACAAAGACTAGAGATGTGTTAACCACTTTAGAGCCCATGGTACCCCCTCATCAATAGATGCGTTCTTCGGTCCGATCAGGCGCTTTCCCTTTGACTGCGGCTATCAGGTGGCATTATGGCTGCAAATGTTGTTTAGCGAGGGCGCCACCCGAATCGTTCATAGCTACGGTCTCTGTTCAGTATCCCTTTGATAATACTACTTTATAGTCCGCAATGCCGATTCCTGCAACAACGGAGCGGAGAAACCCGCTGCAAGGCAAACCCCGCAGACACCACGAGAATTCTCATTGACTTTTGAGCAACCGCTGGCAGAATCCATAAGCCTCGTCGCAGCAAAGCGATGAAATCATTTATACCTGCCGTCGTCCGGCAAAGCCTCACCTTGACTATCTTAAGACTATACCCTAGAATTGACCGGCGTTGTTTCCAGCAGGAATGTTCATGTTCGAATCGCTGTCACAAAGACTTGATACTGCCTTTGAGGGCTTGCGCAAGGGTGGCCGGGTAAAGGAAGCTGATGTCAAAGCCGTCATGCGCGAAGTGCGTATGGCGCTGCTTGAAGCCGATGTCGCTTTGCCGATCGTCAAAGAGTTTATCAAGGATGTTCACGCCCGTGCCCTCGGTGAAGAAGTCCACAAAGCGCTAAAACCGAGCGAGCAGGTCGTCAAGATTATCCACGAAGAAATGGTGGAGATGCTGGGCGAAGCCGGGCGTTTGAGTTTTAGCGGCAGCAGTAAGCCGCACGTCATTATGATGGTGGGTTTGCAGGGCACCGGCAAGACGACCAACACGGCGAAACTCGCCCTTCACTTGCGCGCCGAGGGCCGCAATCCCTTGATGATCGCGGCCGATACCTACCGTCCTGCAGCAGTCGACCAGCTAGTTACCCTGGCAAAGCAGATAAACGTTCCTTACTACGAAGAAGGCACGTCGGATACGCCGCCCGCGATCGTTAAGCGTGGTATCAAGAAAGCCAAAGAGCTTGAAGTTGATGTTGTACTGATCGATACGGCTGGTCGTCTGCAAATTGATGACACTAAAATGGGCGAATTGGAAGAGATCAAGCGAATCTCTTTACCGGCTGAAATCCTCTTGGTGGCTGACGCGATGACCGGGCAAGAAGCCGTCAACATCGCCCGAGGGTTCAACGAGCATCTCGGTATCACTGGCTTGATATTGACTAGAGTGGATGGTGATGCCCGCGGTGGCGCGGCCTTGTCGATGCGCGCTGTGACTGGTGTACCGATCAAGTACATGGGCACCGGCGAAAAGGTTAGCGCTGATACGCTAGAACTCTTCCACCCGGACCGTATCGCCCAGCGCATCCTCGGCATGGGCGATATAATGTCGCTGATCGAAAAGACCGAGACGCTTTACGAAGAAGACGAAGCCCTGCGCCTGCAAAGCAAGATCATGAAGAACGAGTTCACCTTGCAGGATTTCCTCGATCAACTGCAGAAAATCCGCCGAATGGGACCACTTGGCAAGGTGCTCGGCATGATTCCGGGTATGTCAAAAATGCAGATGCAAAGCGACTTTAACGATGAAGATATAGAGAAACGAATTAAGAAAGTCGAAGCGATCATCAACTCAATGACGCCGCGCGAACGCCGGCATCCGCGCGTTCTCAAGGCCAGCCGCAAGCGCCGTATTGCCAGCGGGAGCGGTGTTGAGGTCCGTGATGTAAACGAGCTGCTCAAGCAATTCCAGCAGATGAGCCGGCTCATGAATCAAATCAGCAGAGGGAAGTTACCCAATATCCCCGGCTTAAGTGCCTGAGCCGGCAAACAGGAGAAGATACATGGTTCGAATTCGCTTACGCCGCCAAGGCTTGAAACGTCAGCCCAGTTACCGTATTGTCGTGACCGATCAACGGAAGGCGCGCAACGGCAGTTACCTGGAAAATATTGGTCACTACAACCCACGCACTCGTCCGGCCACCGAAATCATCGAGGAAGAGCGTGCGCTCTATTGGCTAAGCGTCGGGGCGCAGCCCAGCGATGCAGTTCGCCGCTTGCTTGAACATACGGGCACCTGGGAGCGCTATACGCGCCTGAAAGCAGGTGAGAGTATGGAAGACCTCGTCAAAGAGGCGGAAGAAACCAAAGGGGAAATGCCAAGCCCGAAAACCAACTACCCCGCGCCGGGCGATGGCGAAAGCAAGATCAAAGCGCGTGAAGCCGCCCGTCTTGCATCCGAACAATCCGCTGACAACGACAGCTAGGTGCTAACCAATGGTTGAAGAAGAACTGGTCCAATACATCGCCGAGAATCTTGTTAATTCACCTGATGAAGTAAGCATCAAGTCAAAGGAAAGCGGCCGCAGCGTCGTGCTCGAACTCTCGGTCGCTTCGGACGATATGGGCCGTGTTATAGGGCGTAGTGGCCGGGTGGCAAACTCCATCCGCGCCCTCCTGCGCGCCGTGTCCTCCGATGACGACAGGGGACGCGAAGGCCGACGCCGCGTAATCCTGGAAATCGAATAAATTCTCCGTGTCGCAGCAACACATTCAACCCGAATTCCTCGTCATCGGCGAGGTGCTTCGTCCGCACGGCGTTCGCGGCGAGGTGCGGATGCGCGTCCTTACGGAGAACCGTGAGCAGCTTCTGGACTTGGAATACGTATACCTGGCGAATTCTCCTGCTGACCCGATAAGGGAGCGGCTCGAATTGAAGGGGGTACGCTTCAATAAGGCCTACGCCCTGTTGACGCTTGCAGGCTACAGCCATCGGGACGATGCTGAGCGCCTGCGCGAAAAGGTCGTCATGATCGATACAGATCAGACTGCTCCCCTTGAAGAAGGCCAATACTATTTATACCAACTGATTGGCATGAAAGTTGTCGCCGATAACATCGTGATAGGACGTGTCAAAGAGGTTATCCAGACGGGAGCCAACGACGTTTATGTTGTCGAGTCCGATAATCATCGTGACATTCTCGTTCCGGCGCATGACGAAACCATCACAAATATCGACTTTGATGCGCAGATCATCACAATGTTGCTGCCAGAAGGGCTGATCCCCAGGTGACTCCCGCTCGATAAGCTTGACAATAGAATTTCTTTGCTGATATGCTGATTTTGTTGACGCTTCATTAACGGACCTTTATGCAGCCAAACCAACATCAACAATACTGGCTGGGATTGCATCTCATCCCCAATTTTGGCATCGTCAAGATGACCAGACTATTGGCACAATTTGACTCGGTAGAATCGTTATGGCGCGAATCAGATGCGAGTCTAATGCGACTTAACCTACCCCGTCCCATGTTGCGTCAGTTTTGCTTTGCCCGACGCAAGATCGACGTGGCACACGAGATGGACAGAGTGGCGCAAGCCAGAGCTTCGTTGATCACACAGGATGATAAGTTATATCCGCGGCTCTTACGCTCACTCCAGGACCGGCCGCTGCTGCTGTATGTGCGCGGCGAATTGACGATGGAGGACGAGAAATGCCTTGCCGTAATCGGTACTCGCAAGGCGAGCAAATATGGTTGGGATGCCGCCTATCAGCTTGCCAATCAACTCGCGCAGCGGGGCATAACCATTGTATCGGGCATGGCGCACGGTATCGACGCGGCAGCACATCGAGGTGCGCTGACTGCGGGAGGACGCACCATCGCCGTAGTGGCAACGGGAATTGATCGAGTCTATCCGCGGGAGAATGGCGATCTGGCAGAAGAAATCGTCGCTAGCGGCGCCATTATCAGCGAGATGCCGCTTGATACCGCGCCTCTGGCAAAAAACTTCCCGCAGCGCAATCGAATTATCAGCGGGCTATCCCTGGGTGTCTTGGTCGCCGAAGCGCCTATAAGGAGCGGCGCTCTCAATACCGTATCCCACGCGATCGACCAGGGCCGAGATGTTTTCGCGGTTCCTCACAATATCTTCAGCCCATCAGGCCAAGGCGGTAATATCCTGATCCGCGAGGGCGCCAAGCTAGTTGCGGACGTTGAAGATATTCTCGAAGAGTTGCAGGTCTCGCATCTTAACGTAGAGACACGCATACGTGCCCAAGAAATTCAACCAGCGAATGAGGCAGAGGATGCCGTATTCCAACAGTTAGGCGCCGACCCAATTCATGTCGATACTATCGTTCGCCAGACTGAATTGCCGACGGCAACGGTCACCAGCACATTGACGATGCTCGAACTAAAGGGACTTGCGGAGAGCGCTGGACCTATGCAATACTGCCGTGCGCGCTATTCGTTGGAGTAAATATCGCCGTAATGGATCACTACTACGCGTTGATTGCCGCTGGCGGGCATGGCACCAGATTGTGGCCGATGAGCCGTGCCAAGCTGCCCAAACAGATGCTTCCCTTGATCGATCATGAATCCATGTTTCAAACCAGTGTACAGCGGATTGAGTCCTTGTTTCCGCCGGAAGACATTTTTGTCGTGACTGGACGGGAACTTGTGGCCGATCTGCAAGCGGAAGTCCCGCAGATTCCCGGCGAAAACTTCATTATTGAACCTTACGCCAAGAACACCGCACCCGCACTGGCATTGGCTTTGGCGACAATACAAGCACGCGATCCCGCAGCCACTGTTGCCATCTTGACCGCCGACCACTACATTGCGCAGCAGGATAAGTTCTGCCGCGTGCTGGAAGCGGCGTGGCAAGTAGCGCAGGAAGGAAACATTGTCACTTTGGGAATCTCGCCTTCCTTCCCAGCCACCGGCTATGGTTACATTCAACAGGGTTCGCTGCTAGGAACCTACGACGAGTTCAAAGTTTTTCATTCCAGGCGATTTACAGAAAAACCGGATATCGTGCGCGCGACACAGTTTCTCGCGTCAGGGAAGTACAGTTGGAATTCCGGCATGTTCATTTGGCGGGTTGACAGTGCTATGCGTGACCTCGAGCGCTTCCAGCCGGCCATCTACGCAATGTGCTCCTATTTGCAGTCAGCCTTTGACGCGCCCGACTACGACGAAAAGCTAAACGGTATTTGGGAGACGATGCCGAAGTTATCGATTGACTTCGCGATAATGGAAAGGGCAGACAACATCGCAGTCATTCCCATCGACATTGGCTGGAGCGATGTGGGCACATGGGCCTCTCTATATGGTATTTTGCCACAAGACAATTTTGGCAATTGCATCAAGGGCGATGCCAGCGATATTCGCGTCATTCTTGACACACGCGATACGCTCGTCTTCAGCGACCGGCTCACCGTCGCCATAGGCGTGGAAGACATCGTGGTTGTAGATACTGATGATGTGCTGCTAATCTGCCATAAGAATCGTAC
The DNA here is from genome assembly GCA_965223515.1 of Phototrophicaceae bacterium. Classification (GTDB taxonomy): domain Bacteria; phylum Chloroflexota; class Anaerolineae; order Aggregatilineales; family Phototrophicaceae; genus UBA6055. The sequence continues at coordinate 715,179 of CBDCWK010000002.1, read as the reverse complement.
GCAGGATGTCAAACAAGTAGTCGACTACCTGCGCGAAAACGGAAACGAAGAGTATCTCTAACGTTGCCGACACTTTGATGAGGATGGGATATGACTGACGACATCGTACAAGCGCATCAGGCTTTTTGTTTCAAGTGCAAGACCAAGCGCGAGATGCAGAATCCAGAAGCGATTTACAACAAGATAGGCACTCCAGCCACCCGCGGACAGTGCCCGGAATGTGGTACTGCCATGTATCGCACCGGCGCCACGACGGCTCATGACGGCGTGCCGAAACCAGAGAAAACCGAGAGACCCGCTCGTAAGAAGTCAAAGACCAAAGTCAAGAAGAAGACCCGCGCCAAGTCAGCTGCCAAATCTAATGGAAGGCGAGCCGTCAAGCGAAGCAACGTCGGTCGTCTGGTCATTGTCGAATCACCTGCCAAGGCGCGCAGCATCGGTGGTTTCTTGGGCAAGGGATATACGGTTTTGTCATCGAAAGGTCATGTACGCGACCTGCTCAAGAGCCGACTTTCCGTCGACGTGGAACAAGATTTCGAACCGGAATACCGCGTGCCCAATGACAAGCGAGAGGTAGTCAAGGAGTTGAAAGCCGCGGTGGAGGGAGCCGAAGAGATTTACCTGGCGACCGATCCCGATCGCGAAGGTGAAGCGATCGCCTGGCACTTGGTAGCCGCTGCCGACATGCCAACATCCGATATCAAGCGAGTGGTCTTCCACGAGATAACCGACGGTGCGGTAGCTGATGCCTTCGCCCATCCACGACAAATCAATATTGACTTGGTAAATGCGCAACAGGCACGGCGCATCCTCGACCGCTTGGTTGGCTATCAGGTATCGCAGTTGCTTTGGTCCAAAGTGCGCAATGGTCTTTCTGCCGGCCGGGTGCAAAGCATCGCCCTGCGACTGGTGGTGGAGCGGGAGCAAGAAATCGAAGCTTTCAAGCCACGCGAATACTGGACGATTGATGCCGATTTGTCCAAGCACGCAAAGAAAGGCGATGGTGGATCTTTCACCGCACGACTCGGGCAGATCAACGAAGACAAGGTGACCTTCGATGTAAAGGGAGACAAGGCGCCTGTCTTGGATAGCGAAGCAACCGTTCTACCGCATGTTCAGGTGCTTAGCCAAAGTCAATTCATTGTGGATGCGGTGAAACGTGGCACTCGTCAAACTAAGCCGTCAGCGCCCTTTACTACCAGCACCCTGCAGCAAGCTGCTTCCAATCGTCGCGGTTTAGGCGCCAGCCGAACTATGCGAATAGCGCAACAGTTGTACGAAGGCATAGATCTCGGGCAAGGCAACTCGGTCGGCTTGATAACCTATATGCGTACCGACAGTGTGCAAGTATCCAAAGAAGCTCAAGCGGAAGCACGGCAGTACATTGAGGCGACTCACGGCTCGGCATTCGTGCCAAAGGTAGCGCCAACGTATAAGACACGTGCCAAAGGCGCGCAAGAAGCGCATGAAGCGATCCGACCCACCAGTGTCATGAGGACTCCAGAATCGCTAAGATCACATCTGAATCGTACGCAACTGCAGTTGTATTCGCTGATTTGGAGTCGCTTTGTCGCCAGTCAGATATCCCCGGCGGTCTATGATACGCTTCGGATTGAAGTGAAAGCCGGCATGACAACCGACGACATGCCTTATTTCTTTCGCGCCTCGGGCAGCAAGCTTAAGTTTGCCGGACATCTTGCTGTAGACGAAAGAACGACAGATCGCGCGGAAAACAGCAAGCAAAATGACCGGGATCAGCAATTTCCTGACCTCGCGCCTGGTGAACGGCTCAAGCGCAATCAAATCCTTCCGGAGCAGCACTTGACGCAGCCGCCACCTCGCTATAACGAGGCAACTCTCATCCGCCAGTTGGAGGATAAAGGTATCGGCCGGCCAAGCACTTACGCGCCTACCGTCACCATCATCCAAACGCGTGAATATGTCACTCAAGAGGACCGGCGCTTGAAGCCAACGAAGACCGGACGCGTGGTCTGTGAGTTGCTCACCGAGTTCTTTCAGGAAGAGATGGACTACGCCTTCACAGCCAGAATGGAAGACCAACTCGATGAAGTTTCCAGAGGAAACCTGGACTGGCGTCCGATGCTTGGCGAGTTCTATCTTCCTTTCAAACAACGACTGGTTAATGCCCGCGAAAACATGCCACGAAGAAATGTAATGGAAAAGGTCGGTCGCAACTGCCCAACCTGCACCGACGGCGATCTTGTAATCAAGCACTCGCGCTACGGCAAGTTTGTGGGCTGCACCAACTATCCCGATTGCAAACATACCGAACGCTTCCTGGAAAGGAAGGGCTTTCTATGTCCCGATTGCGGCAATGAAGCCGGTGGCGAAATCGTCGAAAGGCGCACCCGCAAAGGCAGGGTTTTCTTTGGCTGCAGCCGTTATCCTGAATGCGAATACTCCACCTGGAAGCTGCCCAAGAATCTTTCCCAACTCCAGCCGCAACAGATAAGCGAGAGCGACAACGAACCCACAGTCGTATAAGGCTGCATCCGCTTGGCTTTGCGCCGATCTGCAACTGTAACTATACTGGGAAAAGTTGGCGCACAACGCATTTGTGGCGCTGTCTTTACTAACGTATACTTCACGTAAAGTACGGCAACGTCGGACTCGAAAGGGTGCTGGTTATGAGCCTTCAAGGTCGAAAGTCAAATCAAGCGCAATCGTCTGGATCGTCCGGCGCAGCTGGCGTTGAAGCGGGCGGTTTGCCAGGTCGTTCTACCGGAAATGATGGCAATTCGCCTAACCCGCGTATTCAACGTCTGATGGCATCCGCTCCTGAGCGCGCCACTCTGGCTCTTATATTAGTCGGAATGGTGATGGGTTTGATTACCGCCTATGTGATTATTCCTACGGAATTCACCGGTGCCTCACCACGGCACATGAGCCAGCAAGCGATTCAGCAATGGGTGCGGATGGTCGCTGTGGGACACTCCGAAGACATTCACTATGATGATGACAATGCCTTGCTTGTTTTACAGCAGATTCCCAATCCTCAAGGCGTGGTTGAAGGTTTGGCACGCAACGCACAGGTCCCTGCCGCGGAGCGCGCTGCACTGGAAGCATTGATGAACATCCCAGGATACTCCGATCTTACTGGCGCCCTCGCCCCCCAAGATCCTGGCACAGCAGGCAGCGCATTGCAGGTCATCTTGGCGCTGGCAGCGGTAGCGCTTGGCGTTCCGATTTTAGTTATCGCCGGGCGGACGGTTTACCCTAGCGGCGGCGACGGCGAGGCGATGGAGCGTGGCGAAGATCGTTTGGTATCTGCCAGACAAGTACAGACATCGCCTGCGAATATGCAAGCATCGCAATCTTATCAAGCTCACGGCGAAGCTCCGCCGGCCGCGACATGGGGTGAGGACGAGACCGAAAAGAGTGGCACAATCCATCCGCAGTATGGCGTGCCAATATTGCATGCCCTATCCACCTACGTCAAAGGACGGAACTTTGACGACTCTTTCGCGATCGAACTGGGACCCGATTCGGGAAGTCAATTCCTTGGAGAATGTGGCATCTCAGCCGCAACACGAGTTGGCAATGAATTGCAGTCAGTTGAGTTTTGGGGCTTCGATATGGCATCGCAGGAGACCCTGACAAAGGTATTCGCAGCGCCCGCGGCTCTCAACGATCCAGCCCTGCACGCCGCGGTGGCGAACCGCGTAAGAGACGCAGCAGCCGATATTATTGCGGCGGAGCCTGGCGCTCGCTTGGTATTGGATAGCGGCGCCGTCCATATTCAGGCGGAAGTCAAGACTATTATCTGCAACTACGGTGATGGATCGCCTAATAGCGGCATCGAGACCTTGCAAATCGAATTGCTTGCCTGGCACAAACAGAGTTTGCGCGCGAGTGAGCCAGCCGGTGGCTATCCTGCGCCCGCTGGCTCACCATTCAATGAATATGCAGATATGCAGTTCGGCCCACCATCTGAGACGACCTCGCCGACACCTCCACCCCCTAGCGTAGGTACCAATGTGCCACCGCGACCCTCAACTACTCCGCAAGCGCCAAAGCGTCCTGAAGATGAAGAGGACGATCCCTTCGGCGGCACGGGCGACTTTATGCCCTACGCCTAGCAAAACCAAAGAGCTCCGCTTCGATAGCAGAGCTCTTTTTTCCATGCGCTTGTGATACTCTTTTTGTGTCAGCCGCTTGACTAGCGGATATCAATGATCTTGAATTTGATAACTCCATCGGGGGTTTCCACAGAAACTTTCTTGCCTATCGTTTTGCCAAGTAACGCGGAGCCAATCGGGCTTTTTTGCGAAATCTTGCGCTCGCGCGGGTTGGCTTCGGCACTGCCCACAATCTTGTACTCTTCATCCTCGCCGCTGCCGTCCTCCTGAATGATGACCGTAGACCCGATAGAGACCTCATCGCTAGGACCGGCATTATCCACAATAATGGCATGGCGCAAGATAGATTCTATGTGTTGCACCCGCCCTTCTGTGAATCCGAGTTGCTCCTTGGCATCGTGGTAATCCGCGTTTTCCTTCAAGTCACCTTGTGCCACTGCGTCTTTGAGCTTTCTCGCCAAGGCTGGCCGGCGAGTCTCCACAAGCTCCTTGAGTTCACGACGCAGCTCGTATTCGCCTTCTCTGGTCAGATAAGTTTCTTCTAGTGCCATTCCATCATTCCTTCGTTTTCTTGGGTCGAATCTCGGTCGGCCTGCATGATCGAGCCAGATTGGTTTTCCTTCACCAACGCGCGAATATTCTGGCGATGCAATTGCTGAACGACACCATTAAGCAAGATTTGGCTTTTTCCGCAATCCAGCAACGAAATCAAATCTTCAATATCTTGCCGGCCATCTTCCAGCGCATTCCCGACCAATTCGTTCAAACGCTTCAGATATTCCAGATCGCTCGCAATCTTCTCAGGCACCTCGCCACGCAAGATGATTTCACCATGACCTTGCACGATATTCTCATACTCCTGGTCGAGCAGACGCTTCAATGAGCGCTCGAACTCCGCGAAACTGCCATCTACAAAGTACGGAATGGCCATCACCGTATCGGAAGCGAAGAGTATATCTTCGCCGTCGACCAGGCAGACAATAGAATCCGGACTGTGCCCTGGGCTGTACCGTAGCGTGAACTGGACCTGCCCAAGTTCAATTGTCATTAGATTGTCAAATGTGATATTCGGCAGAACTAGATCCACGGGCTCGAATTCAGGCGCGCTTTCCTTCATGCGTTTCATACTTTCGCGTCCACGCGTCGCCAGCATCTCAGCACAGAGTCGGTGGGATATAACTTGCGCATCGGGGAAAAAGCACGTGCCCGTAGTGTGATCTGCATGAAAATGCGTGTTAATGACGAATCGCACTGATGATCCTAAGCCAGCTTCAACAAAACGACGAATACGCAGCGACTCATCTGGATAGAGCAAAGTATCGATCAGCACAGCGCCTTCACTGGTCAATACCAGGCCGGCCGTTACCTGTGCATATTTGTTGCTGCGAAAGACGAATATGTGGTCCGTAATGCGCTCGCGCTGCATGAGGATAATTGATCACTTTGATAGATCAACGGGAAAGCTGTCGCGCGAGTATAGTCAGCGAACGGGCGGAATTCAAGTGGGCGACGGATTGACCGCCTTGCCGAGCCGTGCACAATAAGTATACTGATAGCATCAACAAACGTAACGGAGCGACTGTTGCTTATGCTCGCAATTCGCGTTCGTCTCCTCCAATTCGTCTTGACTTTTTGCTTTCTGATCGCATTTACCAGCATGGGAGTGAGCGCTCAATACACGCTGCGAATCGGCGTCATCGATAAGCCCAATGGATCAATGCTGGCTGGAGCATTGCTGGCTGCGAAACACATCAACGAAGCGGGCGGAATAGTCGGCGCTGACGGAACTGTGTTCCATCTGGCGGTCGTTGACACGCCTCCGGACAATATGGGTATCGCCACCGCTAATATGCGGCAAGCTCGCGTTATTGCCGTAATCGGACCGGAAACCAACAAAGTTCTGGCTCGCAATTTGTCGTCACTGCAAGCAGTCGATGCGCCAATCTTTACACCGGCGACCGACGACACAGTTTTGCTGCCTGACGTCAGCAAGCGCATCTATCGAAGCAGAGCACAAGAAAGCGTGCAGATACGAGGCTTGGCAGATTTTCTGGTCAATTCGCTTTCAGTTCGCTCTATTCGAACGGTACAGCTTGATTCTGAAAGCACCGCCAGTTTAATTTCGCTGGCAAATGCGTTGGCCGCTTTCGGCATTCGGCCATCGAACTTGCTCTACGAAGAAAGGCGCATGAATCTGGAGCAAATCGCAGACGCTATCGTGGAGTCGGCCCCAGACGCCGTTGCCATCTTTGGTCCCCCGCGCTTGGCGGCACAAGTCTACAACCACTTGCGTACCGCCGGATATCAGAGGGACGTGGTCTATAATCGCGCGGAAGACCCCGAGTTTGTCGAAATCGTTCCGGCCGGATCATTGCCGGGGATTATCAGCGCTTCGACTTGGTCGTTCTCGCTTGATGACCAAGTAAGCCGCGAGTTTACGCTGGCATTTTCGCGCGCACTTGGACAACTTCCTGACGCCTTAAGCGCCGCCAGTTACGACGCAGTGCATATGGTCGCGGAGGCGACTTCAAAAGCCGGCACGATCTACGATGAGTTGGCTGCGATGCGCTCTTTCTCCGGCGTACAGGGAGAACTTAGCCCAGCGGACTTATTGCCGGGCGAAACCAGCAACAATGTAGTCGTCACACGTCTCAATGAATATGGCACGGCAAATGTAGTCGCGCGCTACCCTGGATTGAAACAAGACACTGAGTTAGCAGTGCCAGTCATTCACGAATCGCCAGTACCCGTGCCAACGGCGACAGCACATCCAACGGCTACACCTACGGGTTACCACTTGACAGTCAAAAGCACATTCCAGAATGTTCGCAGTGGGCCCGGACTGCAATATGAGGTCATTGGCCAGGTTCTGCAGAACACGCAATCGCGCGTCCTTGGCGCAACCGCAGACTACACTTGGCTGGTGATCGATTTTCGAGGTCAATGGGGCTGGCTGGCGGGATACCTGGTCGAAACCTTTGGCGACCGTAATCTTGTGCCGATCATTCAGCCTCCGGCTACTCCAACACCGGCGCCAAGCGATACGCCAGCGCCGCCGCAGGATCCCGACCTCCTCGTCTTGCACGCAAATCCCTCGCGAATAACACTGGGACAGCAGACTACGGTTAACGTCACTGTGCTCAATCAAGGGCTAAATGGCGCCGGAAAATTCGCCATCGCCAGCACATTTGAACCAGGCGGGCATTACGTCGGCGTAAATCTGGCGGGACTGGGAGCCGGCCAGCAAGCGACCGCCCCATTGCAGCTAATGATTAACGGACTCTCGGGTCCGCAATCTGTGGTTATCGTGGTCGATCTTAATGGCGAAGTATATGAGGGTCCCAGCGGTGAAGCAAACAATAACGTCTTTTCATATAACTACATTGCAGATCGACCCGTACTCACTAGCGGGGCATTGACGGTCTCCGCAGGCTCGATAGACCTTGACGGCGATGCCAACCCTGACTTTTCATGGACAGGAAACGATTTGTTCGCCCTCGGCAATGCAGCAATGGTTCTTATGGGCCACTTCGGTTCGATCGGTGATGTATATTACGACGCCATTGACGTGTCTTTGGCGAATATCAAGACGCTCAATGCAGACCTGCTGCCCAACGCGATGATCGGTTTGCTAACCGCAGACGGTCGTCGCGGCATCATGAGAATGACAAATGTGACACGCAACGGCTCAATCACTGTAGAGTATCGAGTCTATCGCTAGATTCATGCCTACTATCAGGTGTCGGCAAGTATGATTTCCACAAACGTCGTGCGATATGCCTCAACCGAAAACGAGTCGGAGTAAGCGACAGCGCCTGAGTCGTCAAGCACGATGACCTGGTACGTGCCAGCCGGTAGGTCGCCAACCGAGAAATCTTCGTCCCATACCGGATCCGGATTGACAATGTCGCTTCCGTAGCTAAACACCTCGCGACTGGTCGAATCCGAACGAACGGAAACTCGCTTTCCGTAGACAGGCTGTCCGGCGTGATCCCTTATCCTCCCGATAATCATGCCGCGGTCGAGGTAGTGTTGCATCCAAAGCTCAGGATTGCGCGTCATACGATAATCGTAGGGGTCATCGACCCGCACCTCGAAATGTAGATGAGGTCCTATAGCCACACCGCTAGATCCGATTCGCCCGATCTGATCCAGGTCTTCCACCGCTTGACCCACCTCCACCGATACATCTTCGAGATGCCCGTACAAGGAAAAGACCTGGCGACCCGCGAGCGAATATATCTGATGCGCCAAAACGACTACCCTTCCGTAGTAGTCATGATGAGGTCCGAGTTGCGCAATGGAGTCATCACCGGCGAAAACCACCATGCCTGATTTGGCGGCGTATGCGGGCGTATTTCGCGGATTGACAAACTCTACTCCCAAGTGCACAGCGCGCGACCGCATCTGCGTACTGCCGTAGGCATAGCTGCGATCCACCCAATGTACATATTCATCTGCCAATACAATTGGTCTGTGCAAGACATTGTGCTCAGCCGGCTCAATCAAGGCGATTGCTGTGGCAGTCAGCATGACGGACGGAGAGTCTTCGACGGTGGCTGAATTGCCGGACGCTGACTGATCCTGACTGCCAGTATCAGATACTTGCGGAGAATCCTGGCTCTGTACTATCGCGATGCACAGCAATATCCCTAGCGAAAGTAACAAGACTCGCGCGCGTCCACCCTGGCTCAAGATTTCACGCTCCGGTCAATTGGCCAGAATGTCGAATGTGGTGCTGCCAAGGTCAACGCCATCAACTATCATCGTCGCTGTATAATTGCCGGGTGTAAAGGAAAAGTCCTCCGGCGTCGCGAAAAACCAGATGCATTCAAACGACTTCGAATATAAGGACTGCCAAGTGACGGAATAGATCGGATTCCCGCCGCGATTCCAATTGACTTGGAAAGTAGCACCCGCGCGCAATGCAGTAACATGAGCGGTCACATAGATTCTTGATGAATCAAAACTGAACTCCCGGACGGTTCCGCTCGAACAACCGCTGCTAGAGTCAATTCCCGCAGCGGCGGCAAGGTTAGAAACGCGCATCTCAATTTCTACGGCATCGTTTTCCGCGGCGTCATCCATCATGTCATCTTTCAGGGAGGTGCCCATGTCTTCAGCGCTAACGACTACGGCTTCCACTTCAGGCGTTCCAGTGTAATTCGCGCGTAGCGTAGCCCCCAATGCCGCATTCACTATCGACAGCTCGGCAACACGCGTACTTGCTGCTACAACTGTCTCAACAACCATATTACGCTCGGCGGTAGAGGCGGCAAGAATTGAGTCGCTCTCAGAAGCATACATCGTTAGATCAGCACCAATCGTCGCGACGGAATCTCCGCTGGCAAGGGTTTGACAGCCCGCCAATACTAGCAATACCAATTGATATATCAGCCATGAAGGCGAGCGTTGCCTAATTTTCCTCATGGAGCTTCTTTTTCCACTTAGGGCATAACGACAGACATTCGGACATTATATCAATTGTCACAAGACTTGGGAGGATTGCGCTGATTTCCAAGTGTACCCGGTACCAGGTATGAACCAGCGATGGACTTGAAGACAGCGTGGCGCTCTGTTATGATGAGCATGCATTGCCCCCGTAGCTCAGGGGATAGAGCACTGGTTTCCGGAACCAGGTGCACAGGTTCGAATCCTGTCGGGGGTGCTCACGATATATGGCCTAATCGCTCCGGTCTGCGGCTTTCTCTTCACCACTACTGATGTAATCTGCTTTCCAACTGCGCCCTGAAATCGTCCATGTTGATGACTGTCTTGTTCAGGCGAGCTTCTTCCGCGGCGAACGCCAATAGATGGCTCTCGAGCGATTCCCGCGCGGTCGTGACGCTGTCATCCGGATTGCCCTGAAGCGCATTGATAAAACTTCGGACGATGCCGAAGTCACCGCCGCCGTGGCCGCTGCTATCGCGCGCGGTTACGGGCACATCTTCAATCTCTCCCGTCAAGTGATGATGAATTCGAATCTCGTTACCGCGTGACGAAAACTTTCCATAGAGGGTCGCCTTGGTGCCATCCCAGCACATAGTACGGCATTCCTCATCACCCTGTCCATTCATCACCAGCGTGACCGTCGTCCCGTCTTCCAACTCCATATTCACAGTCTGGTGATCTACCACATCGTTATCGCAGTGGTAGACGCAACGTCCATACCAACCCGTCGCCAAAGCGTCCAGCCGTGCCTCCTTGGTCGGGATCCAGGAGACAGCGTTCACGGGCCAACCAAATCCATCTCGCGCATAGAGTTTGGTCGCTTCATATTTGCAGGTATCCGCCGCCGGGCAGCCGTCGGTACAGCGTAGCGTCGCGCCTTCCGGCGCGTATTCGGGTCGAAAGTGCGTCAAGGAGCCGAATGAATTGAGATGGACCACATTCTTGCGCAGTATCCAAAGTAGAATGTCAAAATCGTGGCAGCACTTGGACAATATCATCGGACCGGAAGTTCCTTCGTTGCGCCAATTGCCGCGGACAAAACTATGTGCCATGTGATAATAAATCAGGTTTTCTCGATGCGTGACGCTGATGATCCTGCCTAGCTTTCCAGACTGATAGACCTCGCGCAGTGCCTGCCAAAACGGTGTAAAACGTAAAACATGACAAACCTGCAGCACGCGCCCGGCTTCCTCGGCTTTTTGCACCAGCCGCACATTTTCCTCGAGGACGGGTGTCATCGGCTTTTCCAGCAACACATCATAGCCGAGCTCGAGCATTTTCATCGTCGATTCAAAGTGGAAACGATCCATTGTGCAATTGATGATGGTTGAGGCTTTCTTCTCGTTGGATCCGAGCAAGGACTGCCAATCGTGGAAGATCATGTTGGGAGCGATATCATGCTGGCCCACAAAGCGATCGCGCCGTACCGGATCCGGCTCCGCAATACCGACAACCCGCAATTCCTGCGGATGCTTGAGGGCGAAGTTTCCATACGCATTGCCACGCCCGCCTGCCCCAACCACGATGGTATCGATCACATCCATTTGTCTCTCCTTTGTCAAGTAACCTCGCTTCGTGCTTGAAGTCTACCCTAAATTCGTGAATCGAATTTCACATCTTACTCAATCTCGCTTAAACGCTTCGAGGCCACCGCGTTCGCCTAAGTTCGCCCTTGGGAAGACTTATTCATGCATCCGCTCTAGCGACCTGCGCATTGAAATCGCAAATGCCTTACGAAGATAATTGGGAGTGCCTAAATTGGTGGATTTACCTTTTTCTAACCCCAGCCCCGCCCCTCCCGCCATCTCTATGGCGGGCATCCCAAAGCATTGGAGAGGGGAGTTTCGCCAGCGAATTTGTGAGTCTGAGCAGGTAATCTATGTCCACTGAAATTGACACTCCCAGATAATTCATTTATTTGACAAAGATATTCACTTATAGTACACTTTTATCAATATATATACAAAGAGTCATCTAACGTATTCTTGTATTCCTAATTTCGGGACCGAGTAGCCTAATGTCTCGCAAGCCATCCGCGGTTAACCACGAAGTTATGCACCGGATCAATCGCTCGCTCGTGTTGAGCACACTGCGCGGAAATCCGTCGCAAACGCGCGCGCGGATTTCCGATCGTACCGGCCTGACGCGCAGCGCTATTTCCAATCTCACCGACGAGCTCATCCGAAACGACTTGATCCACGAAGTAGGCTTGGAAGAATCCACCGGTGGGCGGCGCGGAGTGTTGCTCGAGCTAAATCCGGATGGCGCCTGCGCAATCGCGGTAAAAATAAGCGTATCCTCGGTGCAATGTGCATTGGCGAATTTACTCGGGCAAGTCTTGTGGCACGAGCGCCTTCCACTTAGCTCCACTGAAGAAACATACGTATTAAATGCCTGTGAACAACTCATCCAATCCGCATTCGAACTAAACAGTGGGATGCGGCCCGTTCTCGGAATAGGAGTGGCCGTAACCGGTGTAGTCGACGCGGATGGAACTGTCGTAGTCTCCACATTCATGAATTGGAAAAACGTCAATTTTCGTTCCACTTGGGAGCGCAAGTACGGAGTAAACGTCAGCGTTGACAACGAGGTGAACCTCGCAGCCTTTGGCGAAAATCATTACGGAAGTGCAGCTCGCAACAGTACATTCATCTACATTGAAATCGGTCACGGTGCCGGGGCGGGCATAGTGATTGATGATCAACTTTATCGTGGCACTCGTGGATTCGCAGGTGAGGTTGGTTACATGACAGTTTTTGACAGCGAAGACAACGAGGTCTCATCCGCGCGAAACTGGGAGGCTCTAGTCAATGTTCCGAGGTTTTGGAGCATTGTGCGGCGCGAACTCACGGATGGAATGACATCAAGTCTTTCTGGCGAGATTCAGAATTTTAGAGCGCTGGTTGAGGCGCTACACGATGGTGATTCAGTAGCAGAGACCGCGATGGCAGAAATGAGTCGGAGTCTCGGTGTAGGTATCGCGAACCTTGTTAACATTCTGGATATCACGGTGATTATCATAGGCGGCGAACTGGGAAGAGAGTACGCGCCGTTCCTACCGCAGGTTCACCAAGAGATTGAGCGTCACGTCGTGATCAAGCCTGTGACCGGCATAGACTTGAGAATCTCGTCACTGCAACCGGACGCCGCTCTGATGGGAGCAGTCGCGCAAGTTATCGATGAATCATTGCGCGTGCCGACTCTAGCGACGGATTCATAGGTAGGCAACACACCACTAGTGGTTTTGCTGTGAACTAAGTGAGAGAAAGGAGTTTCGTATTGAAAAGACTTGCAATGTTGTACAATTGCCCGATAAATGCTTCTAGTTCTACGGAGGAATATCCAAATGTATAGACGTATTATGCTTCTCGTGATGCTCTTTGCACTAAGCGTTTTGGCATTCGCGCCAGTGCAGGCGCAAGACAGCGTGCTCAACGTCGCCTGGCCCTACCAGGTTCCACCGACCGGGCACTTCAATACCTTTGCTTCCGGCGGCATGGTCTTGGGTCAATACCAGGATCTGCACGAGCCGCCCCTGGCTGTCCTGATGTGGGCGACCGGGTCATATGAAGGCATTGTTGCCGAAGAGTTCGGCTGGGATGATGACGGCAACTACGTCATCAAGATGGTTGAGGGAAACTCCTGGAGCGACGGCAGCGCAATGACAGCTGACGATCTGATGGCGACCTTCAATATCTTCCGTCTGCGCGGCGATGCCGTCTGGGCGAACATGAGCGGCATCGAAAAAGTAGACGACTCCACCGTCAAATTTGTCATGGACGCGCCCTCTAGCCTGGTTGAGCGCATCATCCTGACGACCAACCTGCGTCCGGCCAGCGTTTTCGGTGATATTGCCGACCGCGCTGCCATGATGGATGCTGGCGGCGACGGCTGGAACGCGCTTCTGACGGAACTGACCGAATTCCGTCCCGAATCGCCGGTTTCCGGTGGTCCCTACACGATTTTGCCCGATTCCATCTCCGAAGCTAACTTGATGATGGAATTGAATCCTGGTGGATTCGCCGGCGATATTCAGCATTATGATATGGCGCGCATGTGGAACGGCGAGACCGAAGTTGTCACCCCGCTGGTTGCCAACGAAGAATTGCACTACATCACCCACGGCATACCGCCCACAACCGAAGAATCCTTCGCCAATCAGGGCATCGACATCGTGCGCTCGGGCATGAACAATGGGCCTGGCCTGTATGTCAACCATGCAGTCTACCCGTTGAATCTGGTCGAGGTCCGCCAGGCAATTGCCTATGCGATTGACCGCATCCAAAACGGCGTCGTCAGCCTGGGTGACTCCGGCGTAGCGGTAGAATACATGACCGGCATGAGCGATGGTTTGTCCGAAGCTTGGCTTAGCGATGACACATTGGATTCGCTCAATACCTATGACCACGACTTGATGAAGGCGGAAGAATTGCTGACGAGCGTAGGCTTCAGCCGTGGCGATGACGGAATCTGGATGGACGATAACGGCGATGCGCTTTCATTCGAGCTGACCTTCCCGCAAGAATATGCAGACTGGTCCGCCGCTGCCGAAAACGCCACAGCGCAGCTCAATGACTTCGGCTTCGATATCACCGCTCGCGGCGTTCAATTCCAGCAGCATCCGCAGGACATTTACTCCAGCCAATTCGAATTGGCAATCCGCAACTGGGGCTTGGGCGATCCGATTCCGGGGCGCAGCTTCCTGCAGGCTTATAACCGCTATAACGGCCAAGGCGAAACTGCGGGCGAAGGTGGTGGCGCTGGCATCAACTTTGACAACAACGTCAGCTACAGCGGCGGCGATGTCAACGTCTTTGATGTGTCCAACGCCAGTTCACAAGGTGTCGACAAGGATACGCAAGCCGAATTGGTTTCGCAGTTGGCGATGTCCTACAACGAACTGCTGCCAGCAGTCCCGCTCTGGGAACGCTACACCAACAATTCGCTGAACCGCAACTTCATCATGGTGCCGGATTCCAGCGATCCGATCTTTGCCAACTTTGGCGGTGGCGCCGATAACTGGATGACTTACCTCATCTTGACAGGCGTCACAGCACCGGCTGATATGTAATTTGGCATTCGAATTGCAGGGTTAAACCTGCAGCCACGGGGGTGGGTCACTGACCCGCCCCTCATATTCATCGTCGTATTCAATTCACCTTCGAGGTCAATGGATGGCGAGCCAAAACGCCAGCAGTATGATTCTGAAGAACCGAAGTGGCGAAAGCCCGTATGAGGTTTTGCTTAAGGTCTATAAGAATTATACGGTACGCGTGTTTTTGCAGGCGATTTTGACGATTTGGGCGGTCATGAGCCTGACATTCATTCTCGTCCGCCTGATGCCCGGCAATCCAGTTGATGTACTGATCGAACAGATTCTCATGCAAGAAGGCATTTCGTACCAAGAAGCTTATGACCGTGTTGCCGCCAGCTTTAATATCGACCCTGACGCGACGGTCCTGGATCAATATGTAGATTGGTTCGCTGATCTGCTGCGCTTAGATTTGGGCACATCAGTAACCTCGCCGGGCACCAAAGTCACTGACGAAATCGCCCGCTTTTTGCCCTGGACGATATTCGCCGTTGGTTCAGGTCTTTTGATCAGCTTTGTGCTCGGCATCGTTCTGGGCATGACGATGGCATATTATCGCAATTCGGTCTTGGATCATTCGCTGTCGCTGGTTTCTTCGTTCTTGACCGGTGTGCCGAATTACATTTGGGGCTTACTAATCATCATAGGTCCAGGCATCTCCTGGAAGTGGTTCAATGTTGGCGCTTTACGCGGCACCTATGATCCCAACTTCACACCCGGACTCAACCTGGAATTCCTGGCTAGCGTCCTAATACATGCGCTGCTGCCAATAATTACCTATGTGGTAAGCACCTTGGGCGGCTGGATGCTGGCGATGAAGAGCAGCACGATGAGCGTACTCAATGATGATTATGTCAATGTTGCCGAGGCGCGCGGCTTGAGGGACCGGCGAATCATAACTTCGTACGTTGGGCGCAACGCCTCGTTGCCACTTTTCACGCAACTCAGCATCAGCGTCGGCTTCGTACTCGGGAGTGGGGTCGTTATCGAAGAAATATTCGTTTACTGGGGCATAGGGCATTATCTGTTTCAGTCGATCGTCGTACGTGATTACACCTCGATGCAAGGGGTTTTTCTTATTCTTACCTCGACAGTTGTCTTTAGCAACCTTGTCGCCGATCTTACTTATGGCTTCCTTGATCCACGCGTTCGTGTATCCGGGGAGAAATAATCATGCACGTGAACGCGCAATCGTCGCCCAGCCCGGTTCTGAACATTGTAATGATTCCCTTTGCGCTGCTCCGCGGTCCTTTGCGCTTTATCAGCCGTTTGCGCTCGAATAAAGCCGGCTTCATCGGATTCCTCGGGCTGGTCGCATACTTCGTTCTGACTTTCATCATGCCGTCGATCATTGAGTTTGACAGCGAACCTAATCTGGACGAGATCGCAGGTCCAGTCGGCTCGCGGATTCAATTGGCTGTGCATCGCGACAATGCCCATCTCCGCACATTTGAGGACTTGGATGGTATGGCAGTTGGCGTTGTTGATCAAACCGGCGGTCCCAGTTTGATCGCGCCCTACGCCGAAACAATGAATGTCGAGGAGTATCGCTGGACAAGTCGGCGCGCCGGTCTCGGTATACGTGCCGCCCTGGTCGATCTCGCCAACAAAGAAATCGACGCCATGCTCATCTTTTCCAAAACGGCGGAAGAGATTCCCGTCGATTCCGATGATCCTGAGCTACAAGCGCTTTTCACAGAGAAGATTATTATCTCGAATCCTGAGCTCGGTCCTCCACATTTGCTGGGCACAGATACGCAAGGACGCGATATCGCCACCCATATTGTACACGGTGGCCGCGTTCTGATTTTGACCGCAGTAATCGGCGGCGTGATCTCGACCTTGATCGCACTATTTTTCGGCTCGCTATCTGCTCTCATTGGCGGCGCGATCGACAGCGCACTGACCGCGCTGACCAATCTAATCTTGGCCATCCCTCGATTCCCGCTGCTCGTAGTCCTGGCGGGTTTGATCCGTTTTGACAATACACTCTTCCTCGGCGTATTGATCGGACTCCTGGGCTGGCCCGCGTTAATGCGTGCCATCCGCGCGCAGGTGCTAAGTTTGCGGGAACGCGACTTCGTTGAAGCGGCGCGTTCACTGGGCTTGAGTACAAATCACATCATGTTTCGTGAAATCTTGCCTAATATGATCAGTTATGTGATGATAAATTTTATCTTTTCGATCACCTTCGCCATGTATGAGCAGATCGGATTGCTCGTACTCGGTTTGGCGCCGATCGATGACTACACTTGGGGTGTTATGCTCTACTTCGGGCGTACGCGCGGCACCCTGTACAACGTGGACGGGGCCAGCATGGCGCTTTCGCCCGTGCTGGCCATTGCCTTCTTCCAGGTCTGCCTAGTGCTGTTTGCGCGCGCGCTCGAAGAAGTGTTCGATCCGCGCTTGCGCGCCGCATTGTAGAGGATTCGCCAATGTCTGAGTTGCAGCGTGATGTAGTGCTTAGGGTCGATGATCTCTCGATCGTCTATCGCACGCAGCGTGGCGACGTCAAGGCGACCAGTAACGTCTCTTTCGACCTGAGGCAGGGCGAGGCGATGGCGCTGATCGGTGAGAGCGGCAGTGGCAAAACGACTATCAGTCTTGCGCTAATTCGCAAATTGCCGAAGAACGCCGTAATCACGAGCGGGCTAATCCACTATCAGCGAAACGGCGAGGTTCAAGATGTGCTCAAGCTGAGCAACCGCCAACTGCGCGAGTTTCGCTGGAACGAATGCGCGATGGTCTTTCAAGGAGCGCAGAATGCCTTCAATCCAGTGCTGAAAATAAAGAAACAATTTGAAGATACCGCCCGCTCCCACGGCTGGAATGACATGGCGGCGGTCCGCGATCGCGCGCTGAGATTGCTCGAACTGGTACGGCTGGATCCTGAACGGGTTTACGATGCCTACCCGCATGAATTGAGCGGCGGCATGAAACAGCGCACTCTGCTGGCGCTTGGTGTTTTGCTCAATCCACAGATTGTCATTTTGGACGAGCCAACCACTGCTCTCGATATTTTGACACAGCGCGCCATCATTGATGTATTGAACGACATGCAGCAACAGTTGCAGTTCAGCATCATATTCATCAGCCATGATCTTTCACTGGCGGCGGAAATGGCCGATATTGTCGCCACAGTTTACGCCGGCGAAATCATCGAGATTGGCGCGGTCAACGACATATTCTATCGATCCTTGCATCCATATACTTACGGGCTGCTTACGTCGGTGCCAACGCTGGAGCACATGCAGGATCTGTTGCAGAGTATCCCGGGTTCGCCACCAAATCTCATCAGCTTGCCCGACGGTTGCAGCTTTCACCCGCGTTGCGTATTTGCTACCGACATTTGCAAGAAGGAGCAGCCTCCATTGTCGCTAGACATCGGGACGCACTTGGCCGCTTGCTGGCATAAGGACCGCCTGCTTGAGAGCAGAAAGGAACGGGTCTAGTGCCTGAGTCGATCATCGAACTCAAGAACGTTTTCCGCAGCTTCAAAACGGGGCGGGAAATCGTGCCGGTCTTGCAGGACATTAGCTTTGCTGTGCACAAGCTTGAGTTTCTATGTTTGGTTGGCGAGAGCGGCTGCGGAAAGACCACAACCGGAAAGATTATGTGCAATCTGCTGCCGCCCAGCAATGGCACAATAGAATTTGAGGGTGAAGACATCGCTTCTCTCCGTGGCGCGGCATACAGGCGCTTCCGGCGTTCGGTTCAGATTATCCATCAAGATCCGTATGCCTCGCTGAATCCGACGCAGACAGTTAACGAGATGCTAAAGTATCCATTGCAAAGGCACAGGCTTGGCAGTGGACGCAAAGGAATACAACAGCGCGTTCGCGAATTGCTTGAGCTGGTTGATCTCACGCCAGTTGAAGATTATGTCGGCAAGTACCCGCATCAGCTAAGCGGCGGCCAACGGCAACGTGTCAGCATTGCCCGCGCCCTGACCACAGAACCTTCGCTGATAGTGGCCGATGAATCCGTCAGTATGGTAGATGTATCGATCCGCATCGGCTTGCTCCAAATGATGATGGACCTGCGCGACCGGCTTGATGTTACGATTGTCTTTATTACGCATGATTTGGCGCTGGCGAAGTACTTCGCCTGGGATGGGCGAATCGGTGTAATGTACCTTGGCCGTCTCGTCGAAATCGGCAAGACTCAGGAAATCATCCGCGATCCGCAACACCCGTATACGCGGGTATTGCTTTCAGCGATTCCCGAACCTGATCCGGAAAAGACGCGCAATAAGCAGCATATTCAGCTGCGCAGCGAAGACATCCCTCGTCTAACGGAATTGCCGCCGGGTTGTTCCTTTCATCCGCGCTGTCCCTGGTATGTGGAGCGGGTTTGCGACCGGGAAGTGCCGGAATTGGTCTTGCCGCCACACCCAAAGACAGAGGCGGAAGTAGCGTGTATCCCGCTGGAACGCGGTCTTGAATTGGTGCTGCATGACTCCTAACATATTGAAGGGCTTTTACCGGATTGCTGTATTCGTGATTGGCACTTCTTTAGCCTTGCTCTTTATTGTTAAGCCCAACACTGCGGAATACATAGTCACCCTGCTCTCTATCTGCGTCGGGACGGCCCTACTCCTCCTAGTCATGTTGACGACCTGGTATATCAACAGGTGACCCCACTTAATCGCGGCAAAGAGATTGCACTATGTCGGAAGAACTCACCATTGGCTTAGACATAGGCGGGACCAAGATGGCACTTGTCGTCGCGGACCGCCTCGGCAATATCAAGGCTTCCCAAACGCTGCCAACGCGGCCAGGCGAAGCCTTCTACGACACGGCTAGACGAGTCATAACACTGCTTAACAAGTATCTGGAACAATTCGACACGGTCTGCGGAATCGGTATCGGTGTGCCCGGTCCGGTCGATGTAGCGCGAGGCATCGCCTTACAGGCTGCCAACCTGGGTTGGGAAAATATCGCCATCCGCGACACCATTTGCGATAAGCTGGCTCGCTCCCTGCCCGTCTACGTGGAAAACGACGTGAGTGCCGGCGCCATCGGTGAGCAGCGATTTGGCGCCGCCAAGAATACTCAGAATTATGTCTATTTGACCATCGGCACTGGTGTCGGCGGCGCTGTAATGATCAACAATCGGCTTATGCGCGGCGCATCACATTCGGAAATGGAGATCGGCCACGTGTCGCTTGATCCATCAAATGGGCGGCAATGCACCTGTGGACAGCGCGGCTGCCTCGAAATGTCTGTTTCCGGAAAAGGCATCGTCGCGCATTCGCTTCAGCATATCCATGACTTCCCAGAGAGCCGCCTCCGCGCCAACGGTCTCACGACACACGAGATAATAAGAGCAGCCGAAGACGACGATCCGCTCGGGATACACGTTATTCAGCATGCGGCCAAGGCTCTGGGCATCGCATGTGCGTGGTGCGTAAACCTTTTCAATCCCGGCCGGATTATCCTCGGCGGCGGTCTAATGCACGCGACTTATCACTTGCTGGAAGCCGATGCCCTAGAGGCCGCGCGAGCGCGATGCCTGCCGCTCAATTACGAAGCCGTCACCATATCGCTGTCAAAACTGACTGACGGGGCGCTTGGAGCATCCGCGCTTGTATGGTATTACCGCAATGAAGGACAGCAGGAATGAGAATCGCGGTCGGTGGCATCGCCCACGAGAGCTGCACGTTCTCGCCGCTACCGACGACGCTGTCAGACTTCCGCCTTACACAGCATGGTGACCGGCAGTTCAACGTACTCTATCCATTCTTGAAGTCATTCCCAGAAGCCGATTTCTTTGGCACCGTTACGGCAAAAGCGATTCCGGGCGGACCTGTTGAGACAAGCGCGTATGGCACAATCAGAGCGGAGATCCTTGAGCGGCTGCGAGCTTTGCTTCCGCTAGACGGTATCTACCTGGATATGCACGGCGCCATGAATGTCATCGGCATGGATGATGCGGAAGGCGACTGGTATAGCGCCATGCGTTCACTAGTCGGTCCTGAATGTCTCATCTCGGCGAGTTACGATCTGCACGGCAACGTGTCCGACCGAATCATGTCGAATCTCGACGTCATCACTGGATACCGCACTGCGCCGCATATCGACTATATGGAAACGCGAGAACGTGCGGTAGCGCTCCTGGTACGCTGCCTGCGTCAGAATATTCGCCCTCGCAAAGCTTTTATCAAGATTCCGGTCGGCTTGCCGGGCGAGAAGACAAGTACGGAATGGGAGCCGGGCCAGTCGCTTTATCGCGCGATCCCGGCAGCGATCGACGGAGAAAGTGTGATGGATGCGACCATTCAAGTGGGCTACGTCTGGGCGGACGAGCCTCGAATGACCGCTTGTACAATCGCCATCGGGCAGGATGAAACAGCAATTGCGGACGCGGCAAGGCGCCTAGCGACTCAGTTCTGGCAAGAGCGCAAAGCATTCCGTTTCGGCGTAGAAGCGCTCTCAGTCGACGAGAGCATCCAGCGAGCCATGCAGGACGATGTCATGCCGGTACTCATCAGTGACTCAGGCGACAATCCAACCGCCGGCGGCGTCGGCGATGTGACCTACTTCCTCGAGCGCGCGCTAAAGCTAAAACCGCTAGACATGGTCTATGCCAGCATTCCAGATGCGGATGCCGTGCAGCGCTGTATCCAGGCAGGCTTGGGGACATCCATCAGCCTCACAGTTGGCGGCAAGTTGGACACGCTCAATTCGCGCCCCCTGCCGATTACAGGCATCGTCGAATTCGTCAAACCGGACGAGCGCAATCCGCAGGTAGTACTGAAGTGCGGCGGCGTCCATGTCATCGTGACTAGCAAGCGCACGCCATTCCATCGACGGCAGCAGTTTCTCGACCTCAATATTAGGCCGGAAGATCATCAGATCGTGGTGGTAAAGATTGGCTACCTGGTGCCGGAACTCAAGGCGATGGCGAAAAAGGCATACTTGGCGCTCTCGCCGGGCGCGGTCAATCAGAACATCTTCGCGCTGCCCTTCAAGCGGATTGAGCGACCCTGCTATCCCTTCGACCCGGATATGGAATGGTCGCCCAAGGCACAACTTTTCTGAAGCCGAGTTTCTGTGCCAGCGCCTCAGCATTGCGAAAGCAATCGAATTGCCATTCAATTAATCTATGGCAAATCAGCCATGATTCTTGCTATACTTATGTTGCTGGATACTTTGTATCAGCAGTTTTGGTCATTAAGCATCTAGGGAGCCTAAAATGTACAAAAACCTCAGAGTCCTTCTTCTGATTGTCCTCGTCTCGCTGTTTGCGGGGGGGGGGGTAATCGCCCAACAAGGCGGCATCCTCATCGGCACCAACTTCGGAGGGGATCCGACCAATATGAATCCCCTGATTTCCAACAACACGGTTGAATTAGCCCTCAACGAATTCCTCTTCCCAAGTCTATACAATTTCGATCCGGAAACGCGCGCGCCAATGAAAGGCGGGCGCAACGACCAGGACAACGGACTGGCGCTTGACTGGACAATTTCCGATGACGGACTAACCTACACTTTCACTTTGCGTGACGATGTGACTTGGAACGACGGCACGCCCGTTACCGCCCACGATTACAAGTTCACGTTTGATGCCCTGGCGAGCGGGGAAACGTCGTCGCCACGCACCGATGTCTTGCAGACCGTTGAGAGCGTCGACGCTGTCGATGACACCACGCTTGTCGTGACGCTTAAGCTGGCGTCCTGCCGTGTCATTGAAGAGCTGGACGACTTCGGCATATTGCCGCAACACATTATCGAGCCGCAGCTTGACGGTGACTACGCCAAGATAGACGAATTGGAATACAACAAGAACCCGAATGTGACGGCAGGCGTATTCAACTTCGGCGCGCTGGTCGCGGATGAGCAGACCAGTCTGATCCGCAACGACAATCACTGGATGCCGGTTTCACCTGAGGGTTACATCATCCGTAACGTGCCTGACCAGTTGGTCGGTATCGAGCAATTCCTGGCTGGCGAGGTCAATTCTGTTGGCACAGCTGGATCGGCATCCGTACCAGCCGTGCAAATGCAAGATTTCCGCAACCGCGCCGAAAACGGCGAATTCCAGATATACGAGTATGTTGATGACGGCTTGACCTTCGTCGGTTTCAACCTTGCGGATCGCAACAACCCGGTGAACGGTCAAGACGATGACGGCAATCCGATTGATCAGGGCAAGCACCCATTCTTCGGCGATGTTCGTGTCCGCCAAGCTCTCGCGCAAGCCGTTAACTATGACGATATCATCGAGGGCGCATCTGAGGGCGAGGCTATACAAGTCAGCAGCTTTGGCACGCCTGCGCTATGGGGTTACGATTCCAGTATAGCACCATGGGAGTACAATCCGGAAGCGGCGCTGGCGCTGCTGGCAGAAGCTGGCTTTGTCGATGACGATAACGATCCCAGCACACCACTGGTCGCAACTGAAGACGCGCTCTACGCCGAAGCCGGCACAGAATTCGCTTTCGAATTGCTGACGAACTCAGGCAATCTGGTGCGCGAAGCGGCCGGCACGGTAATCCAGGATCAGTTGAGTCAAATCGGTATCGCCGTAGACTTCCAAACGCAGGAATTCGGTGCCCTGGTGACATTCCTGCTTGGTCAAGATTTTGACGCCATCATGATCGGATTCACCAATCTCGATCAAGACACCGATGCGCGCAACGTCTTCACCCCAGTTGGCGATCTGGTCGGCGGCGGCTTCAACTTCGTTTCCTACAGCAACGACCGCGTTACTGAATTGTACAATGAGGCATTGGCGCTGCCTGGCTGCGACTTCGCAGAGCGTCAGGCGCTCTACCACGAAGTCAGCCGGATCTTGCACCAAGATCTGCCCTGGTGGTGGCTATTTGCGCCCTTCTCAATGTATGCCGAAGCCAACTCGGTACAGAATTGGCATCCATACGCCGAAACGCGTTACGCGAACATGGCTGACATCGCCATAAGTCCATAATCGTTGGCAAAACACTTTCACTTGGACGTGCCGGCAGCGCGCTGGCACGTTCTTTCATTTTCATCAGCCCGCCGCCTAGCAGAAGCCTTGCTCAATGATCAAATACATTGCTCGCCGACTTATACAGTCAATACCAACCTTTTTTGGCATCACCATACTATCCTATTTATTACTTTGGCTGGCGCCGGGCAGCGTGGTCGAGCGGTTGTATTTTGCGCCGAATATCACTGCCGAAACGCGCGCGAAGCTGGCGGCGAAGCTCGGCATCGGCGATCCCTTCCACATTCAGTATCTCCGCTGGCTCACCGGTGATGACTGGCTGCGCTGGGATTCTGATGGAGATGGCATCGCCGATGGCGCCTTTGAGTTGCTCACGCCATTGGACGAAGATGGCGATGGCTTACCGGAGCCGCCCGGCGACAATTACGGCATTTTGCGCGGCGACTTTGGCCGATCCTTCATCAAGAAACAGCCGGTAATGGATATCTTTCTGGCGAACTTACCCGCAACGCTCGAGCTGGGCATCGCCGCTATCTTGACTTCGCTGGTAATCGGCTTTCCCGTCGGCGTTATTTCCGCCGTAACCAGAGGGCGTTCATTCGATAATGTTTCCCGCGTCATGGCGGTCGTCTTTGATGCGGTGCCGAATTTCTGGCTGGGCTATATGCTGCTATATCTCTTCGGAAGAGTGTTGGACATTTTCCCGGTCGGCAGCCGCTGCGCCGCCACGCTTACTGGTGTCTGCCCACCGCTTTTCGATCGCATTGAATATCTGCCTCTGCCCACATTTGTATTCGCCGCTGGTTTCATCGCCCTGTTTTCACGCTACATCCGCACATCGACTTTGGAAGTATTGAGCCAAGATTACATTCGCACTGCCCGCGCCAAGGGGCTGTCGCCGCAAGCTGTCAATTTTCGCCATGCTATGCGCAACGCTATGATACCTGTCGCCACCCTGCTCGGTCCGATTATTACGAATGTCTGGGCAGGCGCGATCGTCATAGAGCAGGTTTTCGCTTGGCCCGGCGTGGGCCGCATCGCTTTCACCTCGGCGATTCAGCAAGATTATCCAGTCGTGATGGGCATTGTCATCTTCGCCTCTATCGCCACGATAGTCGGTTTTCTGCTGTCCGATATCCTCTATGTGATTTTCGATCCCCGCATACGCATTACGTAGGAGCCCGCGATGACAAACGGCAGGGCAAATTCCAAAGTCAAAGCGGAGGACATGCTTCAAAGCAAGTCATTAACCGACTTGGCTCTCGCGCGTTTGTGGCGAGACCGGCTGTCCTTAGTAGCCATCGGCATCCTCTTGTTCTTGACCGCTGCTTCAATCGCGGCGCCTGTCATCACTGGCATCCTGAATGTCGACCCAAATACCACAGACGCCTCGAAATCGAAGTACCTGCCACTTTTCAGCGAAGGGCATCTCCTCGGCACCGACAATCTCGGGCGTGATCACCTGGCGCGACTGCTCTATGCCGGGCAAGTGTCGCTGTTCATAGGCTTTATGTCCGCCTTTCTTGCCCTTGTGATCGGCGTAACGCTAGGCGTCATCACCGGCTATTTCGGCGGCATCATCGACGACCTGGTAAACTGGATCATTACTACGCTCAACGCTATCCCCGGTCTGGTGCTGCTCATTGTAATTTCAGCCGTATTCAAGCCCGATGCCAATTCTCTCATTCTGGTCATCGTTTTCCTGACCTGGACCGTCACAACGCGCCTCGTGCGCGGCGAAACGCTGGCTATCCGGTCGCGCGAATACATCGTAAGCGCGAAGGCGATCGGAGCGTCCGACTTTCGCATTATGCGGGTGCACATCTTGCCTAACGTTTTCTCACTGACAATCGTCACGCTGGCGCGGAATATCGGCATCGTCATGCTCATTGAAGCGGCACTGAGTTTCCTCGGTTTAGGCGTGCAGCCGCCTACAGCCACTTGGGGAAATATGCTAAGCAAATCGCGCGAGTTTATCGGGAAGGCGCCTCATCTGATGATACTCCCCGGATTGTTGATTACGATTGTTGTTCTTTGCCTATACGTCATCGGCGACGGCTTGCGCGATGCTTTTGATCCGACAGCTACCGACTGACGCCCTTAATCTGTCGAAAACCGATAGACAGTAGTCGATTCGAAACGCTCGCCAGGCCGCAGTACAGTTGAGGGGAAGTGCGGCTGATTAGGTGAATCGGGAAAATGCTGGGTCTCTAGCGCGAGTCCGTCGCTTTGCCGATACAAGCGCCCACTCGTCCCAACAAGTGTGGAATCGAGGACGTTGCCCGCATAAAACTGCACGCCAGGCTCGGTTGTCCAAACTTCCATGACGCGTCCCGAACGCGGCTCATAAACCCGCGCGGCAAAACCCAGCTCACCACCTGACAAGCCCTCGCGATTCAAAACGAAATTATGGTCGTAGCCCATTGCCATTAGAATCTGTGGATCGGCCGAGCGCTGACCTGGTCCGATCGCCTTGGGCATACGGAAGTCAAATGGCGTGCCTTCAACTGGAACTACCTCGCCTGTAGGAATTTGGCTCGCATTAGTTGGCGTATAGCGATCGGCGTTCAAGGTCAGTATATGATCGTAGATTGTTCCTTCGCCCTCGCCCATCAGATTAAAGTAGCTGTGATTCGTCAAGTTGAGCACAGTCGGCGCGTCGGTAACGGCAGCGTAATCAATGCGAAGAGCATTGCTTTCGTCCACGCTATAGCCAACAGCCACATCGAGCTTGCCCGGATAACCCTCTTCGCCAT
This sequence comes from Phototrophicaceae bacterium, assembly GCA_965223515.1. Lineage (GTDB taxonomy): Bacteria > Chloroflexota > Anaerolineae > Aggregatilineales > Phototrophicaceae > UBA6055. Next base: position 688,849 of record CBDCWK010000002.1, on the reverse strand, counting down.
CCGGACTCGCGTATGAAAGTTCCACTGCCGAATCGACTTCGCGCGCCTCCCAAACCCGCTTGTCAAAACCGACTTCGCCGCCGTGCAGTGAGCTGGAGCCATCTTGCTTATATAAGTCATACTCGACACCATCCAGCACAAACTTGCCACCGGCAATGCGATTTGCATATCGACCGGTGATCGCGCCGAAGTACGGATGCCCGGCTTCGTACTTCGCCAGGCTATCGAAGCCCAAGGCGACATTTGCAAGCCTGCCCCGCCGATCGGGGACACGCACTGACGTCAAGATGCCGCCATACGTGATCAGCCTCACTTCCATGCCCGCCGAGTTTCCAAGCGTATATTCTTGTATCGTTTCGCCGTCATCCGTCTTGCCGTAAACTCGCATGGATCAACCTTTGCTGCCTCGTTGATATTGTCTGCCAATCATAGCGTATTCTGCACCGTCAACAACACCGGTGAACCCTGCCAGATGTGGGATACATCAAAAGGCCTTACGCGCTACAATGCACGTAATTGAACTAAAGTGACGGGAGCAACTCATGAAATATCGCCCACTCGGCCGCACCGGTGTCATGGTCAGCGAGCTCTGCCTCGGCTGCATGAATTTCGGTGGTCCTACACCAGAAGCAGAGAGCTTTGACATGATAGACCGCGCTGTCGACGCCGGCATAAACTTTCTCGATACCGCGAATGTCTATGTGCGCGGTGGCAGTGAAACGGTGGTAGGCGAGGCTCTAAAACGCAACGGAAAGCGGGACCGAATCGTGCTCGCGACCAAAGTTCACGGTCGGATGGACGACGATGATATCCTGGCTGCCGGCAATAACCGCCGTCATATCATCCAGCAATGCGAAGCGTCGCTGAAACGTCTGCAAACCGATTACATCGACCTTTATCAGCTTCATCGCGCCAACCCGGAAATCCCGATCGACGAGACCTTGCGCGCTCTCGACGATTTGATTCGGGCGGGCAAAGTACGCTATATCGGTACCAGCACTTTTCCATCCTGGCGCGTCATGGAGTCATTCTGGGTCTCCAAAGAACTGGGACTCAACAGGTTTGTCAGCGAGCAGCCGCCTTACCATTTGCTCGATCGCAGCATTGAACGCGAGATGATTCCAATGGCACAGTCTTACGGCTTGGCAATCATTCCGTGGTCGCCTCTTGCACGCGGCTTTTTAACGGGAAAATACAAACGCGGTGAGCCAATCCCGGGAAACAGTCGCTTCGGCGCTGACTCAGGACGTGGCGCTGCCACCGAACGCAGACGGGATCAGCATTTCACTGATCGCGGATTCGATGTGCTTGAACTGGTTCAGCAGCTTGCGGTGGAAAAGGGCTGCAGCGCTGGCCAAGTCGCGTTGGCATGGGTGAATAGCAAGCCGGGAATCACCAGTCCAATCATCGGCCCGCGCACGATGGCGCACTTGGACGACAATATCGGCGCAACCGATATTGAACTTACCCCCGATGACCACACGCGTCTGGATGCGTTGGCGGAACCGGAAATGGCGACCGTGCCTTATTACCACGGTAACATGGTCAATTTCAAGCCATCGGACTATGCCTGGCTATAGATCTTGGTCCGCCAAGCTGGAGCGGCGTTAGCGGACCGCCGATTCCCTCTTGATCGCCATCAGCCGCTCATACTCGTCGCTTGATTTGTAAAACTCATCCAGGGGAAAGCAGCCGGAGACCATGCCGTTTCGTGGTGCAGTAGTACAATCGCTGAATGTGCGACAAATGCGTTTGCGCTGTAAGATCTGCCCTGAGAGCAGATCAGCCGGTAATTCCGGATAGCTCAACGCCATGCGCCCCAGCCCGACGAAATCGGTCATGCCTTTGCGTACAGTCGCTTGGGCCACGTTTGGTAGCCAGTCCTGCAAATACGAATAGCCGGAACCGACAATCGTCAGCTCCGGAAATGCAGTCTTTAATTCGGCAGTAATTTTGATCTGCCGCGCCACTCCCACCAGCGGATCTTCCGGCAGCAGATAACCATCGGAGGGCGGAAAGACAGCCGGTCTCTGAATATGAAAGTTGTAGTAGGGGCTGCCAGCCGTGATACAGACTAACTGAATATCCAGCTCGCGCAGAAGCGACAAGAAGCGAATAGGCTCGCTCAAATCATAGCCGGTTCCCGTTCCGTCGCCTCCAAAGGCATAGGGATAGCGATCGCCATTGTATGCTGTCGGTTCGCCGAGGCGATCGGCGCCAGGACGGAAGGGAATCCAGTCGACCGCGCTTAGCCGCACGCCGATATCCAATCCTGGTGCAGCCTCGCGTATCAGCCCGACCGTATCGCGCAGGAATCGCGTCCGGTTTACGAAGTTGCCGCCGTACTTGCCATCTCTGTTTACGGCGCTTAAGAATTCGTGACCGAGATAACCGTGGCAGTGCTTGATGTCGATGAATTCGAATCCCGCCTGCTGCGCCAAAACTGCTGCGCTGCCAAAGTCCTCGATAAGTCGCTCGACTTCTCCGTCGGTCATCACGCGGCAATCGTCATCAAGCTGGAATTTCGCATCAAGGATAGGGTGACGATAAAGTATCATGGGTTCCAGCTTGGCGCTGTTTGGGCGGCAAAAGCGGCCCGAGTGCGTCAACTGCAAGCCAACAAAGACATCGTCCGCGCTTCCGAAGCTCTCGGCATGTGCATCCAGCAATCCTTGACGCAGACCTGCGAGGCTGTTCGTAGTCGCTTCGTTGATCACCAACTGGCGGGCATTCGCGCGTCCATCATGACGAACTGCCACCGCCTCGCCACCCCATATCAGCTTGGCGCCGCTCTTGCCAAAACGCTGCCAACGACGGCGGGTCAATTCAGATGGATGGCCGTCCGCAGTACTGTCCCAGCCTTCCATCGGCAGCACGGCAAAGCGATTTGCCAATCGGCGATCGCGATACATGTAATGACCTGCCAACGGTGACAAGTCACCTTGTAGCACGACCTCATCCAAAGGTAAATCCGCCCCGACGGCTTCACAGTAACTCTGGAACTGTTCATAGCCCCGCAGTTGGGCAACTCGCTTGTACGCCATCGACTAGCCGTGGCCCAAAACACCGAGGCGCTCGGCAATATCTCGCAGGATCTCAACATCGCTATCCGGTCGCCGCGCGGAGTCACGGTGCGTTTGATCGGAATCGATCCAACCACGCAGCTTCAAGAATTGCGAAGCAGAATGTTTGTAAGCCGGTACCGGTGCGCGAAAAGCGAGGAAGCCAAGGTATTGGATCAGATCATTCAATTCATAAAAGGTCGGATCACCGGCCAGCCACATTGCATCACGCTTGGCGAATAGATCGGGCGCGAAGGTACTCAGTCCCAGTAGATAGTCGCTGCCATAAATGACCATATCCACCGCCAGGTCATTGCCAGTATAGATTTTGAAATCCGGTCGCACAGCATCTCGCAGCAGTATCCGCTCCCATTCCAGTTGCCGGCTCAGAGACGAATGCTTGGCGCCAACGCAAGCGGTGACGTCCATTAAGCCGCGATAGGTCTCGAGGTCGTAGATGGCGCCGAAGGGAGCGAACATCGCCCCCAATTCAAATGCGATGAAGCGGTCGGTATATTCTGCTACAGTCTCGTACGCGCATATAATATCGTCGCCCGACTGCTCAGTTAGGCCATAAGATTGGAAAATAATTGGCGTGCCGCCATAGTCCTGTATGCTCTCGACTTGCTGGAAATAGGCATCCGCGTTGAAGGGATCGCCTTGCCGGTCTGCGACAAAGGCGCCAGCCACAAAATCTCCGCCGCCTAGTTCATCTCGCGTCAAACGCAGCACATATTGACGTTCTTCCTCGGTAATCAAATTGGCATAACCGGTGTCCATATTGACCGCGGGCGTCAAACCCGCTTCCGCCGTGCGCCGGACGTGATTTGCCAGCCCGCTCCAGTCGATCTCAAAGTTTTCCTTGAAGGGAAGCAAGATCGCTGAGATGCCAGTGATCTTGCGCCGAGGGCGAATCATTTCGCGCGGATTAATAGCTGTGAGAACTTGTTGGTTCATTGTGGATTCCTTTATTGTCGCCTTGCGCCAAACGCCGGGTGATGAGCTGAATAAGGGATGCATATTAAAAAAAGTTTGGCTCGGCAACGCGGGAAATGCAACCTTGACCATCCGCTCGCCACTCATCAACATCTATTCATTCGCCGGCGAAATTGCGCCCACTGATCTGATATCAAGGCGCGGATTCTCCTTCAGCAGTCCAAGATCCACACCATCGCGCGTCGCCCGAACATCATCCCGATGGTACTGAATGGCGTAACCCAAGCGCGGCTGATCGGTATTGTTTGCTCCGGATCCGTGCAGTGTCAAGCGGGTAAAAGCCACCGCATCACCGGGCATCATACGTAGCGGCAGGAAATCTTGCGGCTCTACAGCAACTGTACGATGGCCATCTTTGTCTTCGCTCTCGACCGAATCGATAGTGCCGTCTAGGTGACTCGACGGCGCGACTTGCAGGCAACCGTTTTCCGGTGTCATCTCGCCCAATGCGAACCAGATATTGATGCCCGGACCATCGAATCGCGTGTATTGATTGTCCTGATGAAAGTGAAAACGGCCGCCCCCTCCGCCGCTCTTCACCGCAGTGAACGGCAGATAGAGCGTCGACGGACCTCCCATCAACCTGGCGGCAATCTCGTTTAGTCCAACGCTGTGAATGAGCCGCGCCATCATTGTATTCGCCAGATATTGCCGGCTCTGGCGAAGTTTGTCCTTCGATGACGTCGCCGTCCGCAAGTCTTCGCGCTTGATGCCCAAGCCTTCCATCACCTGCAATACTTCTTCCGCTAATATCGCTGCAGTGGCTTGGTCAATCAAGCCGGGCAGGGACAAATAGCCGAAAGCACGGTAATACTTGACCTCGTTTTCGGTAAGTTGCCAGTATCTTAGGATTTCGCTGTTCATTGCTCTTCTTCACGTCAAGTGCCGAAAGTCTATGCCATGGTCAATAGTTGATCAGGCTTTATCTCCCAGCGCATCGCACCCGTACCCAAATAACTGCGAAGCTCTTCAAGCATCAGCTCACCCAAACGACGCGTATCGTTCGCGCCGATCGCCCCGGCCATGTGCGGCGTCAAGATGACATTCGGTAAATCGTAGAGCGGCGATTTCCGCACCGGCGGCTCCGGCCAGGTTACATCCAGCAGGACCGTCAGATCCGGCCGCATTTGCAGGACAGCGCAAAGGTCCTTTTCACAGACTAGCGCGCCGCGTGCCGTGTTTATGAAAGTGCTGAATGGCGGCATCTTTTCCAATAAGCTCCGCTTGATCATCTTTTCCGTTTCCGGCAGCCAGGGAGCGTGCAGGGACACCACATGCGATGTCGCGAAAAGCTCAGGTAAATCTACCAGACTAACATCCAGCTCGGATGCGTCCGCTTCCGTAGCAAAAGGGTCGAATACGACGATTTCGGGGTCGAATGGCTGCAATAATTCACAGACATGGCGCCCAATCAGTCCCAAACCGATAATGCCGACTCTGCTTCGGTACAAGCCAGGGTAATCACGACTATTGTCAATCAAGCGCCGCTCTCGCTTGGCCCGCTCGATCTCTCGCCAAACGCCTTTCAGGGACAGCAAGACCTGGCCAACGGTAAACTGCGCTACCGTTATCGCATTCGCATCAGCAGCATGGGTAATGCGGATACCGCGTTGCCACATCTCCTCGGTCACCACGCCCTTAACGGTCCCGGCGCCGTAGAAAACTGCCTTCAAGTTGGGCGCGTAGTCAAGCAACTCGGCATCTATCTTCGGGCAGCTCCACGACGTTATCAGGAGTTCCATATCCCGCAAGACGGACGGATTGGCGCGCGCGTCTGCACCGCTCATAGGCTCGGCAATCAGGTTGACCTCGGCAGCGATAGCAACGTAAACCTGCTGTGGATAAACACGGCGGCGTATCTCTTCATCCAGAATGAAAAGTGCGGCGGGCATCGCTCCTCCAGACGCTGAATCTGTGACTCTGCCAGGCACATCGGTCTGACCAAAGCTTGGCGATGTCCAGCTTAGCATATATTATCAGCAAATCGACATCAGTCATGCGAGCTTGGCCATGCAAATCAGATTCGGCTTTCGTGATATCGAATTTCCCAGCGCCCAGTTCAACCAATTGCGCGAAAGCCAGCAATTGCTCGGAAATGCCACAGCGCTCTGGCAGCGCTTGAACGAAGATGGCTACCTGCTGCTGCGCGGTATTATAGACCACGACGTTGTGCTGCGGGCTCGCGAAACCTTGCTGAACCATATGCAAGCGCAGCAAGCCTTGCTGCCTGATACGCCGGTACTGGAAGGTGTCATGCCACAAGGTGGACGCAGCGTGCGACTGATGGGCGGCAAAGGCATTGGCCACCATCCGGCAATTCTGACGGTGTTAGAGTACCCTGCTCTATTCGATCTCTTCGAATCCCTTTTCGGCGAGCCGGCGCTGACTTACCCCTTCAAATGGCTGCGCGCCATCGGCAATGAGCAATATACTGGCGCCCACTGCGACTTCGTGTACATGGGTCGTGGATCGCGAAATCTATATACGACCTGGATACCATTTGGAGATCTGCCAATCACGCAAGGCACCCTTGCAATTTGCCGGGGCTCACACAGTCTTGATAGCTTCGCACGCATTCGCGATACCTACGGCAAAATGGATATTGATCGCGATGGCATTCAGGGCTGGTTCGAGCGCGATCCGATGCATATCGTCGAACGTTTCGGCGGTCAATGGCAAGGCTCTGATTATCGTGCCGGCGATGTCATTATCTTTGGCATGCATACCATGCACGCTTCTACCACCAACCTCACCAATCGCTTCCGCCTCAGCTGCGATGTTCGCTACCAGCCAGCCAGCGAACCCGTTGACGAGCGCTGGATCAAAGGCGGATCCGGACACTACGGACAAGCCACACATGATATGGAGTCGGCGCGTGCGGAATGGGGTGTATGAATGCGCGACCATGCCGAACCGGCTACAAATCCGAAGCGAGAAAATCAAGAAAGCAGGCTGAATGATGCTGATCTCTGAAATGAATTGGATGCAAGTCGAGGAATACCTCAAACACGACGATCGCTGCATCCTGCCGACCGGCAGCACCGAGCAGCACGCCTACCTAAGTCTATGCGTCGATACCCTTCTGTCATCTCGCCTCGCGCAAGAAGCTGGCGAATTAGCGGGTGTGCCAGTTTATCCGGTCCTGCCTTACGGCTTGGCGCATCAATGGACGGCCTTCCCCGGCACCGTCACTCTCAGAATCGAGACCTATTTGGCGTTGATCCGAGATGTGCTGGATAGCATTCGCCGAGCCGGCTTCCGGCGAATTCTGCTCGTTAATGGCCACGGCGGCAACGCCCCGGCACAAGGTATGCTGCGCGAGTGGATGATGGATAATCCCGACGCGACCGTCAAATGGCATAACTGGTATAACTCACCAATGACTTGGGAGAAAGTGCTGGAAACTGACCCAATCTGCTCGCACGCCTCTTGGATGGAAAACTACCCTTGGACGCGGCTGGAAGGCGTTGCGCTGCCTGCCGAACAGAAGCCGCTGACCGATCTCGAAAAGCTGATGATTCTCACGCCACAACAGACGCGCGAGCAACTGGTCGATGGCAATATGGGCGGCGTTTATCAGCGCTCCGACGAAGAGATGTTGGCGATCTGGAGAATTGCGGTGGACGAGACCTGCGCATTGCTCAATGGAGGCTGGGAATAATGACGATTCTAATCTGGGGCACGGGCGCTATAGGCGGAACACTGGGCGCCTACTTGATTCGCAGTGGTCACGATATCCTCTTTGTCGATGTCGTCGAGGATCATGTAAACGCCATCAATCAATCTGGTCTGAAAATCACCGGACCGGTCGACGAGTTCACGGTGGACGCCGAAGCCCGCCTGCCCGGCACACTTACCGGGTCACACGAAACGATCCTCCTGTGCACAAAGTCGCAACATACGAAGGCGGCGACCGAAGCCCTGGCGCCATTCCTGGCAGACGACGGCTTTGTAATGTCGGTGCAGAACGGCTTGAATGAACTGCTGATTAGGGACATAGTGGGCAGCGAGCGTACTGTGGGCAGCTTTATAAACTTTAGCGCCGATTATCACGCGCCGGGCCAGATCCTTTTCGGCGGACGTGGCGCCGTAGTCATCGGCGAGCTTGATGGGTCCATCAGCGATCGGCTGCTTCGCATGGAGGCTATCTTCCGCGACTTCGACAAAAACGCTAAGGTCACCGAAAATATCTGGGGCTACCTGTGGGGCAAGGAAGCTTATGGCGCGATGCTATTTGTCTCAGCACTCACACACCAATCAATTGCCGAGGCGCTTGATGACCAGCGTTACCGTTATCTCTATGTCCGCGCGGCACAGGAAATCCTTCAACTCGCTGACAAGCTTGGCATCGAGGCTTACGGCTTCAACGGCTTCGAGCCGAATGTATTTCTAGCAAACGATTCCGACGCCATCAACCAATCGCTCGACACACTGGTAGCATTCAATAAGCTATCCGCCAAGACGCATAGCGGCATCTGGCGCGACCTGGCGGTGCGCAAGCGCGAGTCGGAAGTCATCATGTACGAGCCGCTGCTGGAACAAGCCAAGGCGGCTGGGCTTGACATGCCGCTCACTCGCCGTTGGGTCCAGATAATTCACGAAATCGAAGATGGCAAACGCGAGCAATCGCTTACAAACCTCGACGTGCTGAAAGCAGAGTTTCCATGAATATCCAATTTGATGGCAAGACCGTCATCGTCACCGGAGCAGCTCACGGTTTCGGACGTGCAATCGCCAAGGAATTCGCCATACGCGGCGCATCGGTCTGGGCTTGCGATGTGCTGGGCGACGAGCTGGAAGAAACGCTTCAGGAATGCCAACACGTCGGCGGCGACTGCCATGTCAGAGTCGTTGATGTTCGCAAGCGCTCAGCAGTCTTCAGCTTTGTAAATGAGATTCTTGAGACAGAGGGTTCTGCCCAGATCCTCGTCAACAACGCCGGTGGCGTGCTTGGTCAAGTCGGGCGTCCGCTGGAAGCGATCACCGAAGAAGACTGGGACAGCATTTATGAGGTCAATGCACGCGGCGCATTCTATTTTGCGCAAGCGGTGGCGCCGAGCATGAAGGCACAGCGATACGGCAGGATCGTCAATATCTCGAGCGGCGCCGGTCTTGGCGTCAGCCTCACGGGGATTCAAGCCTACGCCTCGGCAAAGGCAGCGCAGATCGGCTTAACACGGCAACTTGCACACGAGCTGGGCGAATGGAATATCACCGTAAACAACATCGCCCCCGGCTTCGTTTTGTCCAATTCAAATTCAATCCGTCAGTTTGAATCGTACGGCGAGGCAGGCCAGCAAGCGCTGATCAATCGTTTCGCGCTGAAGCGGCTGGGTACAGCGGAAGACATCGCCAACGGCGTGCTCTTCTTCGCTTCGGACTACGCAAATTGGATTACCGGGCAAGTTCTATCCGTCGATGGCGGGCGTCTGTAAACCAGAATTAAGCACATCAGCATCAGAAAAGCCCACGTAATATGGGCTTTCCAGATTCACAAGTTCTGATAATTATCGCCCTGCGAGAGCAGCCAGCACACGCGGCGGAGTCATCGGCGTCTGAGTCAGACGCACACCAGTGGCGTCCGCAACCGCATTGGCAATCGCCGCAACCGTTGGGATCACCGGCGGCTCACCAACACCGCGCGCGCCATAGGGTCCACTGATGGAAGGCACCTCGACGATATGCGTTTGTATCGGCGCAGCTTGAACGGCATCCGGCATTGCGTAGTCCATCCACGATCCGGTTAGCAATTGTCCATCTTCGTCGTAGCGCATCTCTTCGTAAAGCGCCCAGCCGACTCCTTGCACGGCGCCGCCTTGCATCTGCCCTTCTACCGCCAGCGGATTTATCGCGCGGCCGACATCTTGTACAACCGCAAGGTTGATCAAGTTCACATCGCCAGTTTCTTCGTCAACCTCGACCTCGGCAATCTGCGCGCAGAATGAAGGCGCCCGATCAGTCATCGCCTGCCGTCCGTTGCCGTGAACCGGTTCGTACTTGCCGCCGAAGGTCATGCCCTTTCCGGCTATTTCTCCCAAGCTGATCGAGCGGTCGGGGAATCCCCGCACTTGTACTCTGCCGTCGACAATCTCAAGGTCCTCGGCGGAGACTTCAAACTCTTCCGCGGCAATCGCGAGCGTCTGCCGGCGCGCGTCTTGCGCCGCCCGAATCACCGCGTTGCCCAGCGTATAAGTTGTCTTGCTGCCACCGACACCGCCGCCGTAAGGTGCGCTATCCGTGTCGCTGTATACAAAGCGAACTTTGTCAGGTGACACGCCATAGGCTTCGGCAGCTAGCAGCGCAAAGGTCGTGGGCGTACCGGAAAGATCCGCCGTGCCGATTTGAACTTGCAAGACACCATCACGGTTCAGCTTGCAAACCGACGCGCCCGGCTCCAATCCGCCCATCCAACCGCCGATGGCAATGCCGACGCCGCGGCCGTTTTTACGCGATTCCTCGCGGTTCCGCCACAACGGATGTTCACGCGCAGCTTCGAGCGTTTCGACCATACCGATGGTGGGGAAATCTTCGCCATCGGGCGCCGCATCACCCGAGCGCGCGGCGTTCTTCAGGCGCAACTCAACGGGATCGATACCGAGCTGAGCGGCTGCCTCGTCGAATAGGGTCTCGACCGCCATGAAGGCCGTCGGTGACGTAGGCGCGCGATATGCGCCAACCGACTGTTTGTTAGTCACGACATTGGTCGATTCCAGCAGCAGATTCTCGCAGGGATAGAAACTGGCAAACTGCATAGCCGCGAATCCGCCCAGCCCGCTCGGATAGACTCCCGTATCGGCAGTCACATTGCATTGCATGGCAACCAGGCTGCCATCTTTCTTAAAGCCAAGCTTGGCTCCGATTCGCAACGCTGGCGCTGGATTGGTAGAAAGCAACTCCTCGCCACGCGTCAGGATCAGGCTGACAGGCCTGCCTATTGTGACAGCAACCAAGGCGATCAAAGGCTCATAAAGCCCGAATTTGGCGCCGAAAGCGCCGCCGACCGGCATGCCATACACGGTCACATCCGATTCGGGTACGCCGAGTACCGTCGCCACATCCATGCGCGCGCCGAACGGCGATTGCAGACTGCCCCACATGGTCGCGCCGCCCGTCACCGGGTTCGGTTGCACGACCCAACCCTGGGTCTCAATGGAGCTTTGATGCACCATCGGCGTCTCAAATGTTCGCTCGACGATTACGTCTGCCGCGGAAAACGCGGCAGCGACATCTCCCTTTTCCATGTGAGTCTTGCCAGCGATATTTGAAGCATCGCCGTCTTCTTCTTCCGATTCGCCACCGGTATCAGCGCCGTGAGCGGCTTCATCTTCGGCGCCGGTCGGGATACCGGTCGGCCAAATTACCGGCGCATCATCCGCGACTGCAGCATCCATCGAAGTCACCGCATCCAGCGGCTCATAATCGACTTCTACCAACTCGGCGCCATCAGCGGCAGCTGCCGCCGTATCTGCCAGCACCATAGCAATCGGCTGACCAACAAATATCACCCGCTCGCGTGCGAGCATAAGCATGGCTCGCGATGACGGCGTCACCTTCGGTAGATCGTCGGCGGTCAGGACAGAATGCACACCGGGAACCGCCAAAGCCGCCGCCGTGTCCATGCCGCCGATATTGGCATGGGCGTAGGTGCTCAACACAAAGCGCGCATGCAGCATGCCGGTCAGCTTCAGGTCGCCGGTGTATTTCAAGTTACCCGTGATCTTCGCGGGACCGTCAATCATCGGCGTTGGTTTACCAACAAATGAAAGATCTGACATTCAAGTTTTCTCCTCTTACACTACTTCGTGACCAACAAAGTCTAGCCGGCGGATGCGAATTCCACCACTTGATACCCTTCTTTGCGTGTACGTTCGCGGAATAGCTCACTCAGGTTGAGCGTCATTGCGCCGGCGCTGCCCTCGCCGATTGGTCGTCCATCAAGCTCGATTACCGGTGCCAGCTCACCCATCGTACCTGTACAAAACATCTCATCGGCCCGATACACCTCTGTCAAGGACAGGTTCTTTACCTTGTACGGTATATTATTGCCCTTGCAAATCTCCAGCACAGTCGCTCGCGTGATGCCCTCCGGGCAGGAGCCGGTGTCCGATGTCAATACCACGCCGTCGTTTACGATGAAGACGTGCGTGGCATTAGTCTCCGCAACATAGCCTTGATAATCGAGCATCAGCGCATCGTCAACGCCGGCGGCATTCGCTTGAATCTTGGCAAGGATTGAATTGATCAGATTGCAGGAATGGATATTCTGATCGACGCAATCCGGCGGGATTCGCCGTATGCCCGATGTGATCAGCCGTATGCCGCTCTTGTCATAAACTGGCGGCTTGTGTTCCGCCAGCACAATCAAGGTTGGACCCTTCGTATTCAGTCTTGTATCCATCCCGCTAGTATATTTGACGCCGCGGCTCAAGGTCAAACGAATATGCACCCCATCCGTCATTTGGTTCGCCATCAAGGTCTTGCCGATCTGTTCGATGATCTGCTCATGCGGCGGAATCTCGGAGAATGCCATAGCAATGGCCGAGTCGCGCAGGCGGTCGAGATGCGGGATCAATTTAAAGATCCGCCCCTGATACAAGCGCAGACCCTCCCAAACCGCATCTCCGCCTTGTACCGCTGAATCGAAGGGACTGATTCCAGCGACATCGCGATGATACAGCTCACCATTTATATTGACCAGCAAATCTCTGTTTTTGGGATTGAATTCTTGTTTCATCAAGCCCTCTCGCTAATACAGTAGGTTGCCATTTGGTCGTAGAGAGCTTGGCATTCGCTCAATAATTCTCTCATGCTTTCAGGCACCTTTGTGTCGTCTTCCTCGTAAGGCGCGAAGCCGGTCGATCGTTCCACATTGGCATACCAGTGCTTCGCCCAGATGCCATCGCTGTCCCGCTTGCCCGGATTCCAGCGCAGCATTGCCTGGTCGAAAGCCACATCCAGCGCAGCACATAAACAGCGAAGCGTTGCCTCGGGATAACGCAAGACATCGCGGGCGGTTATCACTGGCGGAATTGTCCCAGTCACCTCCCTCACTGTATTGAAGAGTTCCACTTGCTGAGGCAGACCAGTTTGATCGAGCCGTGGATTGGGAATTACCTTGGCGAATGAAAGCAGCATACGGCGCGGATCGCGAATCAAAAAACAGTTTGAGATCTTCCGCAGCCAAGATCGGTCTATATGCTCCAGCATGTGTTGCGTCATGTGCTTTTGATAAAAAATTTGTTCGCGCTTTCCATTCGCCAAAAGACGATCAATGATCAGGCGCCAGTCAGTCTCGTAGGCATCAATAATCTCGTGCGCGCCAGGATGATCATAGCCTGTATGCTGCAAATAGTGGGCGTAGAATGGTTCGTCGATCACATGCGTATCTGCGCGACTTGCCCAAGACCGCATCAGCGCTGTTGAGATGTTCCGCGGTCCCGACCACATCGCTATGATTCGTTGCGACATGCTCGACTTTCCCTCGTCATTCTGCACGTTTCAGCACGGCTACCACCTTGCCCTAAGGCGTAACCTGCGACTATAGTGGACTGGCCGCACGGCTGCGGCTATTGTACCCGATAGTGCAGGCATTGTCATATCTGATGTCCCCGAAGCAAGGCACGCCCCCACTAAGCCGCATCTTCAGTGGTTTGCGCGAAAGCGCCCCAGCGATCTTTAGTCTCGTTCTGTTCTTCTTGCTTGTCATGCTCTTGCGGTCGCCGGAGCGCGGATTTCTGCCGGGCGAGCAACAAGTGGTCAAGACGGCAAATCCGAGTGTCTGCCTGCATACGCTATTGGAGAATGAGGTGCAAGAGGAGAAGATATGGCGATCGCTCGAACTCGTGCGGGAGCTGGGCGCCACCACAATTGTGCAGTTCTTCCCATGGGCTTATATTGAAACGAAAGATGATCAGTTCAGCTGGACTCGTGCTGATATGATCATACGTTTTGCAGAATTGCAGGGACTGCGTATTATCGCGCGCCTTGGACTTGTACCGACTTGGCTGAATGTGGAAAAGACAAGCACGCTCAATTACTTGACAGAATATTCATTCGGCGAATTCGCCGAATACGCAGCCGCGTTTGCGGGGCGATACGCCGGGTCGGTCGATCATCTCATCATCTGGAATGAACCAAATCTTAGCTTTGAGTGGGGTTATCAGCCGGTTGATCCCGCCCGATATGTCCGGCTGTTGCAAGTATCCTACCCGCAAATCAAACAGGCGAATCCCGAGGCTGTCGTGCTGGCCGGCGCCCTTGCGCCTACCTTGGAATCACGCGGCAGCGGCGCCGGTCTCAACGAATTGGACTTTCTGCGAGACATGTATGTTCTTGGCGCAAGCGAATACTTTGATGCCCTCGCGATTCACAGCTATGGTTTCCGCGAGCCGCCCGAACAGACCCCAGCACCCGACCGGCTGAACTTCCGGCGCGCTGAGCTCCTGCGTGAAATAATGGTGGACCATGGTGACGGACATAAGCCGGCCTACATCACCGAGAGCGGATGGAATGACCATCCACGCTGGACGCACGCCGTCCGCCCTTCTCAGCGATCAGCCTATACTGTGCAGGCATTTCAATATGCACAGAACAACTGGGATTGGCTCGAGAAGCTCTGCATTTGGGCACTGCGCTATCCGGCTGATTTGAACAGCTACCCGGATAACTCCACACTGGTCAACGCCGAATTCGCACGAAAGCCGATCTACTATTCTTTGCAGGACTACGCCCGCGGCTGGGAGAAGAGCGAGGTGCCGTGGCTGCCGCCTCCAAAAGCAGACTGATGCCGGCGGGAAAACCCGCGCTGTCAAGCGTGGTGCTGGCTCTGGCATTACTGGTGTTTGTCATCGCCGCGATTCGCCACTATCAGCCACCCAATCGAGATCTGGCATTCCCCACCAATGAAATCGTCATCGGCGTGGATGGAACGTATCCGCCCTTCGCCGTTGATGACGGCGTTGCGCTCCGTGGTTTGGACATCGACCTGGGGAGCGCAGTCGCGGCAAATATCGAGCTGCCCGCCCGCTTCGTCAACATCGGATTCTACGGACTCTACGACGCGTTGATCGTCGGGGAAGTCGACCTGCTGATCTCGGCGCTGCAAGCTGAGCCCGCGCGCATGGATGATGTTCGCTATACGCGGCCGTATTTTGACAATGGATTGGTCCTCGTTACCGCGTCCGATAGAAGGTCCATAGACCTCGGCAACCTGGCAGGCGCGCGCATAGCATTTGAGTATGCGAGCAACTCAGACAGCCACGTGCGCGCTTGGGAGCGGGCGGGACACAGCATAGAAAAGTTGGCGTATGAGCTTCCGGCGCACGCACTGGACGCGGTGAGCCTGAATCAGGCGGACGGCGCATTAGTCGATGCGACCACATTTCTCGCTTATATGAAAGCAGGCGCGGAATGGCAGGCAAACCACCGATACATCACACATGAGCCCTATTCGATCGCGGTACGGATTGACCGCGTCGATGCCTGGAAGCTTGTCGAAAAGGCCTTGTCCGCTTTGAAAGACAAGGGCGAACTGGATAGAATCGTCGACAAGTGGCTAGGAAGCGCTTAGGCAGAGGAGAACAATATGAATAAAATCGTCCGCTGGGGAGTCTTGAGCACAGCGAATATCGGACGGCGAGTCATACCGGCGATTCACGCTTCACAGAACGGCGTAGTCGCAGCAGTGTGCAGTAGATCGCTTGAGCGAGCACAAGCCTTCGCTTCCGAACAGAATATTCCGCGTGCCTACGGCAGCTATGAAGAACTTCTGGCGGACGGCGAGATCGACGCCATATACCTTCCGCTGCCCAATAATATGCACGCCGAGTGGAGCATCAAATGCGCGGAAGCTGGTATTCCAACTTTGTGCGAAAAACCCTTCGCCAGCGATGCCGCAGAGGCGCAGACCATCGTGGACGCCTTTGAGCAGCACGGCGTGTTGCTGGCGGAAGCCTTTATGTATCGCTTTCATCCGCAACATGCCAGAGTGAAGGAGATTATCTCAGACGGCGGCATTGGGGAGCTTCAAATCATAAACGCCAGTTTTACCTTTCCAATCAGCGACGAGGCGAATATCCGCTTGAGCAAACCATTGGCAGGCGGTTCGCTGATGGATGTCGGCTGCTATTGCGTCAACCTCATGCGCTTCATGAGCGGCGAGGAGCCGACTAGAATTACCGCAAGCGGCCGCATCGGTGAGACCACCGGAGTTGATGAGGCGCTCGCGGGCACATTCGAGTTTCCGTCCGGAGTCATCGGCCATTTCGACTGTGGCTTGCGGGCGTATCGGCAGCATTCATACACGCTCAAAGGATCCGCCGGCATGATCGTCGTCCCGACAAGTTTTGTGCCGGACAAGACAGCGGATACGATTGTCCGGCATTGGCAAGGCGACGAATGCAATGAACATGTCATCCCGGCGATCGATCATTATGAGTTGATGGTTGAGGACTTTGCCGATGCGCTGATACAGGCGCGGCCACCGCGTTTTGCGCCTTCAGATGCCGTCAGAAATATGGTTGTGGTGGATAAATTGTTGTCGCAGATTCGCTAAGTCGCCACGCCGGCCAACACGCGTTCGCCAGTTTGAACGCGCCAGAGCGAGGCATAGAGCCCATTCAGCAGCACTAAATCATGGTGGTGCCCGGCTTCGATGAGTCGCCCGTCTTGCAGTACGTAGATCATATCAGCGTTGCGCACGGTGGAAAGACGATGGGCGATGACAATCGTAGTGCGCCCGATGACGATCCGCTCAAGAGAGCGCTGAATGGCGGCTTCGGTCTCGTTATCCACCGACGAAGTGGCTTCATCCAGGATTAGGATTGGAGGATCCGTCAGGACCGCACGCGCGATTGACAGCCGCTGGCGTTGACCACCTGACAGTTTCTGTCCTCGTTCTCCTACGACGGTATCGTAACCTTGCGGGAGCTGTGAAATAAACTCGTGCGCTTCGGCGACCTTTGCCGCTTCGACGACTAAATGATCGGAAACATCGGGATCCCCATAGACGATGTTTTCACGGACTGTACCGTGAAATAGAAAGACGTCTTGGCTGACCAAACCGATGGCATTGCGAATGTCTTCCTGACGGAGCTCGCGCAGGTCATAGCCGTCAAGCATCACCCTGCCTTCCGTGACATCGTAATAGCGAAGCAGAAGCTTGATGACGGTGCTTTTGCCGGCGCCGGTCGCCCCGACGATTGCTACGGTATCGCCCGCCGGCACGTCTAGCGACAATCCCCGGATCACCTCTCGCCCGTCACTATAGGCGAATTCGACTTGATCGAGCCACATGTGCCCGCGCACTTCTGCTTTCGGTAGGCGCAGGTCGCCGTCAACAATGGAGGATTTGATTCCCAGCAAGTCGAGAATGCGAATGGTTGATGCCAAGGCGCGCTGGTACAGATCGAAGGTTTCGCCTAGCCTGGTCAGGGGCCAGAGCAGCCGCTGCGTCATGAAGATAAGTACACTGTAGGCGCCAATCTCCAGCGCGCCATCAAGTGCCAGCTTGCCACCGGTGACTGTAATGGCAATGAAGCCCGTGACGATGACCATGCGGATCAAGGGCGTAAATGCTGAGCCGAGTCGAATGGCCCGTCGGTTGCGTTCGAGGTATTCGTTGCTCTCAATACGCAGACGTTCGGCTTCGTAGTCTTCCGCCGTGAAACTCTTGATCGTAGCGATGCCGCTCAAGCTATTGGACAGATGTTGGTTGATCACACTCACCTGTTCGCGCACGGCCGTATAAAGCGGCGCCAGCAGCTTCTGGTATTTCATTGAACCCCAAATAATGAAGGGAATCGGTACCGCAGCCATCCAGGCCACGCTTGGCGCAATGAAAACGAAGATGCCCCCGATGGCGACGACCGTGGTCAAGATCTGAATCACATCGCTCGCGCCGACATCAAGAAAGCGCTCCAATTGGTTGATATCGTCATTCAGCACCGACATCAGTCCGCCTGTGCTTTGATCTTCAAAGTAGGCCATCTCCAAGTGTTGCACATGATTGTAGGCATCCATACGCAAGTCATGCTGCATCGACTGCGCCAGATTGCGCCAATATATCCGCTGAAGATATCCAAAGGCGGATTCGAGTAGCCAAACGATGAAGGTGAGCAGGCCAAGGATGATGAGCTGAAGCGACAGATCGGCGATGCCCAGTCTGCCCAACAAGGAATCTTGCCGTTCGACCACGATATCGACAGCCATACCGATCAAAACCGGAGGCATGATGTCGAATAACTTGCCCAACACTGAGTAAATCGTCGCCAGCGCCACACGCTGCTTGTAAACCGAGGCGTAATTCAGCAAGCGTACGAATGGATGTCGTCTATTTAAGTCTGTTGTCATCAACAATCGGAGTAGCCAGAATGCACATAATCGCTGAATTATAGTGGATTGAGCGTGGACACGCCAGACGACAAGTCGCGAGAACCCAGTCGTTTCGAAAGGTGGTGGTCTAGCGAATTAGCCCGCCTCCGCTCGCACCGGCAACTAGGGAGGCGACCGCCTCATGATCAACCAAGGGCAAATCACCTGGTATCGTATACTTCAGCGATGACAGTGCCACTCCCCATTTCAAAGCAGCTGCAACATCGCCTTCATTCAGCCAGGCGTAAAGAAAACCAGCCGCGAAAGCATCACCTCCGCCTATTCGCCCGACTTCTCCCGCCAGAATCGCGGGCTGCCGCAGCACCTCGCCGTCACTTGTGAAAGCCTGCGCGCCGTCTTTGCCCAAGGTCATCACGATCAGAGTATCCTTGTAGCGTTCGGCAAGCCTTACAATCGCTTCATCCGCCGAGGCCGCGCCATACATCACCTGATAATCGCCAAGGGGGCAGAATACGATGTCCGCCATCGACATCGCGTAGTCACAGCCATCAGCCGCCTGCGTGCCTCTCCACAATTTGCTTCGATAATTAGTATCAAAACTGATGCGCCAGCCGGCAGATTTTGCCCGTCTCAATGCTTCATGCACGGTTGCCCGCGCAGTTTCACTGATTGCCAAGGTAATGCCGGTGACGTGAAACAATCGTGACGCACCTTCTCCGAACAATTTTCGCGGCAGGTCGCTCGGCTGAATCCGGCTCATTGCGGAGTCCCTACGATCGTAAATGATCTCACTGTCGCGCGGTGATTCCGCCTTTTCGTGAAAATAGATGCCCAGACGCTCATCTTCGGCCCAGGCAACATTGCTGACGTCTACGCCGTATTGGGCAATTCGATTGCAAATGTAACGGCCAAGCGGTGAAGCGGGCAAACGTGACAGCCAAGCCACATCCATACCCAGCCTGGCCAAGCCGACTGCCGTGTTGGATTCGGTGCCGCCCACCCAGATGTCAAACGTATTGGTCTGCTCGATCCGCAGAAATCCAGGCGGCGTCAAACGCATCATCGATTCACCAAATGTCACGACATCGTATCGCTTCATCACGCGTTTCCTCAATTATTGCGGCGCTGAATACGCGCATCGAGTTTCCGCTAGCGTGCGCCAAATGATACCGCTATACTCGCGATATGGCACGTATCGCAATCGACGTCCGGCTAACTCATTATCGTGTTGGCGGCACCAGCAGGTATATTACAGCACTTGTCAGCGCCTTTGAACAACTACAACTTCCCCACGACCTGACGCTACTGCAGAGCCGTAAGTCGAGCGAGCGGCTATCGGACTGCTTCGGGTCGTCCGCAGTATGGACGCCGCCTCACCATCCGCTCGAACGGGCTTCGCTTTCATTTGAATTATTGCGGCACCGCTTCGACTTGCTACACAGTCCAGATTTCATTGCGCCGTTTCGTGGTGGCAAGCGCCATGTAATCACGGTACACGATCTCAGCTTTATTCATTTTCCCGAATACTTCACCGCCGCCAGTCGTAACTATTACAACGGGCAGATTGCGGCGTCAGTACGGCGCGCGGACCATATTCTGGCCGTTAGCGAAGCGACCAAGCGCGATCTGATAGATGTCCTTGACGTGCCCGCCGAGATGATCACGGTGCAATTGCACGGCGTCGACCAGCAGTTTAAGCCACTGACGCCAAGCAATAGCGTCAATACGATTCAATCGCTTGGCTTGCCTCAGTCGTACTTCCTGTTTGTTGGAACGCTAGAGCCGCGCAAGAATCTGGTTGGGCTGGCGCGGGCTTACCGCGACCTCAAACTTGAGTTGGCGGATGCGCCCAAGTTAGTCATCGTCGGGCGACCGGGCTGGCACTTTGAACAGCTGATGTCGGACTTAAGCGCGGTGGGCATCGACAAGGACCTACTGATAAAGCACGATGTGGAGGATTGTCAACTACCTGCTCTATACAATCATGCCATTGCCTTGATTACGCCATCATTTTACGAGGGCTTTGGAATGCCGGCGTTGGAGGCGATGGCATGCGGTACGATACCAATCGTCAGCCGCGTAGCTTCATTGCCAGAAATAGTCGGCGATGTGGGACTACTCATTGATCCGCACGAAATCTCCACTATTTCCGCAGCGCTGAAACGGTCGCTGACGGATAGCCTTTGGCGCGAGCAGCAATCAGCGGCGGCGCTGAAGCGTGCGGCGGAATTTCGCTGGAGCGATACCGCTCGCATTGTGCTTGATTGCTACGATAAAGTCCTTAGCTAAGCGAGAAATGAAGATACTATTGCTGACGCCCGATATCCCGTTTCCCAGTGAATCGGGCGCCGCAATCCGCAATTATGGCATCATACGTGGACTTCGCGCTGCCGGTCATCGCATCACTTTATTGACCTTCGTTGAAGATTCCATAGTCGAGTCCTCTAATCCCCTTTATCAATTGTGCTCTGCAATACACACCGTGCAGCTGCCAAGGCGAAGCAAGACGACGCGCCTGATAAAACTCGCAACCAGTACTAAGGCGGACTTGGAATTACGGCTGGCAAGCCCGGAATACGAAAGCGCCTTGCTGGCGATAATGCAGTCGGACGTTTTTGATATCGTGCAATTCTCGGGAATCGAATTGGGCGGCTACCTGGATCTGATCCAGTCGAAGAATCGCGGTGCCAAGGTGATCTACGACGCGTTGAACGCCGAAGCCGAATTGCAACAAGTAATCGCGCGGGTAGATGGCGGAAGTCTCAAGCGCTTGCCGAGCGCGCTGTATTCGTCTACCCAGGCTCGTCGTCTTGCGCGCTTCGAAAAGCAAATCTGCAGCGGAGTCGACGCGGTCATCGCGGTCAGCGACGAAGACCTAGACTTGCTAAGCAATTACGCCGGTGCGCCAATTACGGTCATGTCGAACGGGATAAATGTTGAAGAATATCGTCCGCACGCTGGCAACACCCGCACAGAGCGGCAAATCGTGTTCAGCGGCAAGATGGATTACCGGCCGAATGTCGACGCGGTAGAATGGTTCTGCGACGCCGTCTTGCCACATATCTTTGATCGCTCGCCCACTGTCCGGCTTACTGTCGTTGGGCGGAATCCGCACCCGCGGATTCAGGCGCTCGCTTCCGACGATCGCATATCGATGACAGGCAGAGTAGATTCTGTGCTGCCATATCTACACGCGGCAACTGTGTTTGTTGTACCGCTACGCATGGGCAGTGGCACGCGACTAAAGATTCTACAGGCGATGGCAGCTGGCTGTGCCGTTGTCTCCACTTCAATTGGCGCGGCTGGCCTGAATAGCGATGTAAGAAGCGCGCTGGCAATTGCGGACGGCGCTCAACAATTCGCGGACACGATCGTGGCATTGTTGCATGACGAAGTCAGGCGTCAGGAGCTCGGCGCGCGAGCGTTACAAAAGGTGAGCGAACACTATGACTGGGATTCGTTGATCCCGACGCTGCTGCAAATATATGAGGACCTGCGTGTTGGATAGGGAAGCGCTCGTAGCTCGCAACCAACACATGACTGAGGCATTCGGTCGATCGGCTCTGAAACATCGACTGAGAGACCGGATGCTCACTGCTATCGCCCGAATTCCCGTCATGCCGTCGCAATCCGACAGCCAACGCCTTCTCATAATCCGACCCGATCACCTGGGCGATGTCTTGTTGTCCACACCGGCGATACAAGCTATCAAGAGGAGCTGTCCGGACCAGAGCATTCATGTGCTTTGCGGTGAATGGTCGGCAGACTTGCTGGCGAACTACAGCGAAGTCGACCGCGTTTTGACCCTGCCCTTTCCTGGCTTTCGACGCAGCAATAGTGTTGCGATTGACCCTTGGCGTCTGGCGATCCAATCGTCCCGTATGCTGCGCAAGATAGGTTACAGCAGCACTGTCATCATGCGTCCGGATCATTGGTGGGGCGCCCTCTTGGCGTTTTTCGCCGGCATTCGCCAACGGATCGGCTACGACCATGGCAATGTCGCTCCATTCTTGACCAAATCTTACAAATTTGAATACCGGCATGCGGTCGAACAGAATATGCGCTTGGTGGAAGCTTGGACGGGTGACGTCAAACGTGCTGATATCCGCTTGGAATATCCGGTGCAAGCCGCGGATCGCGAGTACATCGATTCACATCTAAGTAGTCGGAATATCCCGGCGGACCGAGCGATCGTTAGCATACACCCTGGATCGGGCGCAGCAAGCAAAATCTGGCGCGCGGGAAAATGGGCGCGGGCGGCCGATATAGTCGCGGACGAATACGAGGCGGCGATAGTCTTCACTGGCACGGATTCTGAATCGGCGCTCATACGAGAGATTGCCGCCAGAATGAAACAGGATGCTTATATCATCGCCGGGGCGACAACCGTCGGGCAGCTTGCCGCGCTATACGTGAGATCGCTGGCGGTATTGGGGCCGGACAGCGGTGCTATGCACTTGGCAGCGGCGGTAGGCGCGCCAACTGTGGCACTATTTGGGCCGGCTGATCCCAACGAATTCGCACCCTGGGGAGACCCTCGTCGACACGCCATCGTGACCTCAGACATCGGCTGCCGCCCCTGCCGCATTCTCGATTGGCGGGATGACAATGCGGAGTATCATCCCTGTGTGCGGGAAATCACCGTCGGTCAGGTCATGGCAGCAACGCGCCGAGTGCTCGGTCCGGATAGCAGCGCCAACTACTAAGAGCGGTCCATCAATTTCTCTTTCTTCAATATGCTTTCGTCGTGCGGCCGAACTGCAATTGAGCTTTCGTTGCGGTAGGTCACCATACCCGGTCCAGCACCTTTGATCGCCTTGACGTATTTCACACGCGTATAGTCAACTTGAACGCTTGAATCGTCTCGCCGCTTGCTATAATAGGCGGCGACCGCAGCGGCCTCTGCAATCAAAGCGTCCTTGATGCGCCTGCCATCGTTTCGAATGATGACATGGGCGCCAGGAGTCTCACGCGCGTGCAGCCATATGTCTTGAGCATTCGCCGTCTTGAAAGTTGCCTGTTCATTCTGCCGGCTGTTGCGCCCCACCCAGATGACGAAGCCATCGCGGCTGACAACTCGCAATGGACCTAGACGCCCGCCACCACCCAAGCGTCTGAGGGGCTTGCCCTGCCAGTGGCCTCGTGCCTGCAAACTTTGAATAACATCATCGATCTCGGGCCAGTTGGCTGCGGTCTGCAGGTCGCTTTCCAACTGCTCAACGTAGTTCAACTCCACACGCACTTCGTCGATCAACGCGGGGACCAAGCCCAGCGCGCCCTTGGCTTTCTCATAACGTCGAAAATAATCTTGGGCGTTCTCCAAGGGGCTTTTCTCGGGTTCAAGCTGGATTACCAGTTCGGGCGCATCCAGATCGTAGCTGGCGCGCAATTCGGTTTGGTAGTCTGTTAGCGTAAACTGATAAGCCAGAATCAGCTCGCCCGATTGCCTGAGCCGCTCCAGCTCACTGTCATCGCGTAATCCGCGTCTCAGCGACGCCCGCTTGGCCGACAACCTCGCTTTCGCTTCCTCGATAGCCGTCTGAACCGGCTGCTTCGCCGCCTTGTACGCGTCCAGCCCGCCAATCGAACCAAAATATCGCGTTATCGCCTCGCTGGTTGATTGACATTCTTGCCACTCAAGGTGGCGCAAGGGATATACGCTGAAGTCAACTGCTACGCCGTCGGAGTTCCCAATGCCCGGTCGCCAGTGCCGCTGCAACAACGGCGTCATGACTTCCCGAAAGCTGTCAAAGAGATTGTCGCAATCCGTGTCGCGCACCTTGGCCTGCACATCCCCGCTTGCTCGAAAGACGATCTCCTTCGCCAACAGAGGGCTCAGGCCAAGAATTCTACCCGGAAGCAGTCTCCGCGTTTGTGTCGACGCCGATTCGGCGCCTTCCAGCAGACCCGTAAAATCTGCTGTTGAAATCAGCGTCGGATCCAGTTTAGCGCGGATGGGTGGAGGTGGCACGTAGTCGTGATTCGGCAGGCTCAGGCGGTAGCGATTTTGGTCCGGTCCTACTCGATTCAGGCAATCCAGGATTACGCCGGCGCGTACCAGAAGGATATTGGCCCGGCGAGGCATGAGTTCTGCGATAACGACGACAGGTCCATCGCGTCCCTCGATCTCGATTTCCAGTATCCGTTCCCAGGGAGGTTGACTAATCCCGGCAACGACACCGCCCTCAATATGGCGCCGGAAGAGCAAACCCAGCTGAGTAGGCTTTGGTGTACCGCGGCGCAGCTTTGAGTCCACGAGGTGTAAGCGAGGATGCGTCGAATCAGCGCTGAGGTAGAGATAGTGCCGTGCGCGACCGGCATAAATCTCCAGCCCGAGACCCATCTCGTCTACATCGATCACATCTTGAATGCGTCCGCCGACGATCGTATCCGTTAATTCGTCGATCAATGCCGAGATGACAAAAGAATCAAAGCTCATAGTATTCTATCCGTCAGCGAACCACTTGGGTCCTCCGATGCCGGCTGTAACGTATTATTGCTTAGTAAAGCAAGTCATTCACCGGAAGTTCAAGCCCATCACTTTTCGCTCGACAAGCTCAGCAGATACATAATAATATGCCCTACGTCCTGCTGTGATAAGCGCTCATCATAATCATTCGGCATGGCGTTGGTATAGCCATCCACAAGGTGCACGGCCGGAAACAAGATTGCCTCGTAGAGGTATTGCTCGGCAGAAAGCGGTGGACGACGATCGGAGGCAAAATCTGCGATACCGTGAAAGAGCGGCGCGAGCCTGCCGTCACCTTCCAAATGACAGACCGCGCAGTCCAGCTCGTCCGCGAGTTTCGCACCAAGGTTCCCGTCGGCTCCGGCGAGCGCTACGGCTAACTCACCTGCGTACGACTGCGCGTCAATGGATCCCGTTGTGGGTATGGACGCGCTCCTCATCACGGCGGTGATTACTATGGAGAAGGCGATAAGCGTCAATAGAATGATGGCTACGATGAGTGACTGTTGCGATTTCTTTGTACTTTTAGGGGTGGCAGTCATCGATATTGCGCGCTGCGGCGGCGCGGTCTTAGGCGCAGATAGCTTAGGTCAAGGTTTCTTGGCGTACAGCCGTCACCTGCCGATTGAGCAGCCAGAAGACCAGCATGAGTGTCAAACCCGCGCCAATCACATTAAAGACGATGAAACCGGTAACCAGAATAAAGGCAACCGCTTGATCAGGCGTCGCGGTCAGGAAATCGCCGCTGGGGTCGGTCGTTTGTCTGATGGCAATATCCGATGAAAGCAAGTTGGACGTGATTGCCCCACCCGCAAGCAGCACGATCAACACCAATGCGACAGCACCCAAAGCCTTCATTCTGCTAGTCCTCCAACCTTCAATGCTGCCACGATTGTACTATTCATCACAAGGCCATGCAAGACGGTGCAATCCGGCGCTGCCTAATCCGCAAGTCGCAGCACCAGCTGATCTCTTTCCGGACCCACGCTGACGCTGTTGACCGGCACCTCGCAGAGCGTTGACACGCGCTCGACGTAATCTTGCGCGGCGATCGGCAACTGCCTAAATTCCCGGCAATGGCTTATGTCTTCCTGCCAACCGCCCACGGTTTCGTAGATTGGCCTGGCGCGCTCCAGCAATTCGTTCGTCACCGGCGGATAATCGTATCGCCTGCCATCAACTTCGTAGGCAACCGCCAGCTTCAACTCGTCTAGGCCCGAGAGAATATCCAGCTTGGTCAGCATCATTTCGCTCAAGCCATTGACACTGACTGCGTAACGCAACATCACGACATCCAGCCAGCCGCAGCGACGCGGGCGACCTGTCGTAGTGCCGAATTCATCCCAAAAGTTGGCGCCGCTACCGCGCAAGCGCTCCGCCACCTCGCCCTCAAGTTCCGTCGGCAAGGGTCCGCTACCGACGCGCGTGCTGAATGCTTTCGCCACGCCGAGCACCTTGTCAACAAAGAGCGGTCCGACACCCAATCCGGTGAGCGCGCCGCCGGCAGTCGGCGATGAGCTTGTTACGTATGGATAATTGCCATGATCAATATCAAGGAGGGTACCCTGCGCGCCCTCGCAGACCACCTTTTTGCCAGCCAACAGCGCCCGGTGCAGATAAACTGACGTGTCCTTGATATAGGGTCGTAGTATTGCAGCAGACTCAAGATAGCTCTCTGCCGCTGACCGCGGATCTAGCGTTTCCCTGCCCTGCTGCAGTAGATAATCATTTGAAGATTCAATCGCCCCTATCAGCCGCTCCGCGAATTCTTCCACATCAAGCAGCATGTCACCTGTACGAATGCCAGCTCGACCGGTCTTGTCCAGGTACGCGGGTCCGATCCCGCGAAGCGTTGTGCCGATCTTGGAATCGCCAAGTGCCGATTCTTTCGCCGCGTCGAGGACGATGTGCGCGGGCGTGATAATATGAGCCCTCGAACTCAATACCAGGCGTTCTGGCGTGATCGTAACGCCCATTTCACGCAGCGTCTGCATTTCTCGGACGAGGTTGACCGGGTTGATCACCATGCCGTTGCCCATGATCGAAACGACGTTGCTATGCAAGATGCCCGAGGGAATCAGATGCAATTTGTATACCCTGCCATCGAGTGCCACCGTGTGGCCAGCATTGTCTCCGCCAGCATAGCGCGCCACGATATCCGCTGACGAAGCCAGCCAATCGACTACGCGGCCTTTGCCTTCGTCGCCCCATTGCGCGCCGATCAAGATAGTTATTGGCATATCACCCTACTCTGTCGCCCTGTCTCTATATTGAATTGGATTGATTCGTGCTGGATCACCGAGGCTTATCGCGACTTGGCGCTCGCCCCAAGTCTCAAGCTGCTCGTCCGGTCCCAAAACCAGCGCTGAACCGGACGCCAAGCCGACAAAAACAGTATCCGGTAGCTGGACGCGGGCGGAGCGCAGGGCAGCATGTTCTGCGACGCTGCTCACGTCTGTCAAGACCATGGCATTGTGCAGAAAATCTAGACCAGCATCAACCTGATCGTCAGTGCCAAGCATGTATTGACCGGCGGTCGAAGCAGCCGCGTCTTCAAAAAGGATAAGAGCGCCGTGGTTCAGCGCCTCCTTCATAGCATGCACTGCAGTGCGTCGCAGCAAGCGTCCCAGACGCTCGCGCTCGCCATCTGCTTCGATCACGATCATGGTAGCCGTACTGAGGCGTTCGTAAACTTCGTTGTTATCTTGCTCGTCCAAATCGACCAGATAACCGCTCGCCGCACCCAATTCTGCCATATCATCCATGAGCGCATCGCCCAAGTCATCAGCTAACGATATATAGGCGATCGCGCCGCCGGCATTATGGCGGCTCAGTGCCAGTGCACGGATCTCACCAAGCGCATCGGCACGGCCTGACAAAACCAGCCAGCCATTTGATGGCAGCCAGCTGAAAGGTGTCAATTCGAGCATCTATGATCCCGCTCCCAGGTAATCAGCAATAACTGCCGACATCAAACCGACACTGAGCGGCAGCACACCTTCATCAAAGTCAAAGCGTGGATGATGATGTGGATAATTGAGTTCGCGCTGATGATTCGCCGAGCCGACCAGCAAATAAGCGCTCGGATTGCGTTGCATGAGCAAGCCAACATCTTCTGATGCCATCCAGGGCTCTTCGACAACGGACACGGCATCGCGGTAACCTGCGAATACTTCGCGTGTACGGGCTGCGACCTCCGCATCATTGACGACAGCGCCAATGCCCAAGCCGAAATCAATATCGACGCGGCAACTCATCGCACTCGCCACGCCTTCCGCCACTTCTCGTATCCTAGTTTTAATCAGCCCACGCGTTTCTTCGCGAAAGAGGCGAAAGGAACCGCTGAAGGTTACGGTCTGGGGGATGATGTTGCGGGCGCTACCGCCCTCCAGCTTGCCAATAGTGATCACTACCATATCCAGCGGATTGACATTCCGGCTAACTATGGTTTGCAGGGCGAGAATCAGCTGGGCGCTGCAAACTATCGGATCGGCGGTTTGGTGCGGCATGGCGCCGTGTCCACCCTTGCCGATGACGGTGATTTCAAACATGCCCGCGCCAGACATTGTCGGTCCCGATACCACACTGACCGTGCCGACCTCCAAGTCATTCCACAAATGAATCCCAAGCGTATAGTCCGGGGCAGGCGTTTCCAGGACACCATCGACGATCATTGACGCCGCGCCACCGCCGACCTCTTCCGCCGGCTGGAATACAAATTTCACCCTGCCGCCAAGACTTTCACGTCGGTTGGACAATACCTTGGCAATGCCGAGCGCTATGGCTGTGTGCCCGTCGTGACCGCAGGCGTGCATCTTGCCCGCCTCGCGTGAAATGTATTCGGCGCTGTTTTCTTCATGTATGGGCAGGGCATCCATGTCCGCGCGGTAAAGCACGGTCGGTCCATCGGAAGCGCCCTCCAAGATACCGACGACGCCGGTCTTGCCGATGCCCGTCTGCACTTCCAATCCCAGCTGATTCAGTTCCTCAGCAACGATTCCAGCCGTTCGGTGCTCCTGAAACGCCAGTTCGGGATGTCGATGGAAATCACGGCGTCGGTCGATCAATTCGTCGCGCAGCGCTTCTGCGCCAGCCATAAAGTCAATGGTCATTATTGCGTCACCTCATTGTGATCACACGAAATTTTTCAATTCGACGCGGATATTCCGGCGGTGAATCCTGGTCCAGCGAGCGCTCACGAATGCGCTCAGCCATTTTATCCATATCTGAGATTTGACTCTTGTGCGCACGTAATGATTGGATCTGCCGCTCTACCGAATCCGTTACATCGACAGTATGCGTCGGCTCTGCGGCGCCCGCAATGTACACCGTGCTCACCTTATGCGTTTCCAATCCCTCATCGCGTTCATGTTCGATAAAATTGAGACGATCGCGCGCCGTCGGGAAAACGGCCTCCAATGTCGCGGCACCGATCGCACGGTGGTCAGGATGGTTAATTCCCCGCGTACCGCGCCAGAACACTGTCGGGTCCAGCGTTACCACGATATTCGGCTTCTTCAAGCGAATCATGCGAGTGATATCGCGGCGCAGAGCCATGGTCGGGTATAGCTCGCCATCTTTGTAACGCAGGAAGACGACACCCTTCACCCCTAAGGCGGCAGCAGCGTCCCGCTCCTCTTGCTCGCGGATTTCCGACAGGCGCTCATGCGTCATTGCCGGGTCGGCGCTGCCTTTGTCGCCACTGGTCGCGATCACAAATGTGATCTCTGCACCGTCCGCCGACCACTTTGCGAAGGTACCGCCTGCGAAAAACTCCGGGTCATCAGGATGGGCAAAGACGCCAAGCACTCGACCAATTGTTCCGTTTTCTAGTTCGCTCGAGTTGGTCATGTCTTGGATTCGTCGCTGCCCTGAGCAGGATTACGGTTGGATCGTCGTCCACCGCGCCGTCTGCCACGTCTTCGGCTAGACCTAGGCGGACCTTCGGATGGCTTGCTGCGCGGCCGCCGGGACTGGGGTTTACTCGCTTTCTCATCATCCGACGTCGCTGCCGTATCTTTTGTTTCGGCTGGCGCTACAGGCTCTGCATTCACGCGATCCGCCTGTCGCTGGCCTACCGGCTTACCGCAGTCACAACTGCCATCGCCATGCTTGTCACATGGCGAATGCGCTTTCTCCGCCAACTTGCGGAACTCTTCCAGCGGGATAATATCTTCCCGTTCCACAACCTTGCGACCACTTTCGCCAAGGTCCACCAGGACAGCATCCTTCAACGGCAGTTGATCAAGCACTCTGCCCTCGCCATGCGGCGTGCCAACGCGTTTATTGCGGCGAGGCAATTGGCGTCTGGCTTCAACGTATTGCTCGTATTCATAAACCAGGCAGCAGCGCAAGCGCCCGCACATTCCGGTAATCTCAGAAGGATTCAGCGAGATGCCCTGCGCTTTCGCCATCTTGATCGAGATAGGGCTGAAATCGGTAAGGAAGGTGCTGCAGCAGCGAGTGATTCCACAAGCGCCGAAACCCCCTAACAGCTTGGCGACATCGCGGGGTCCGATCTGCCGCATCTCGACGCGAGCCTCAAACTTACGCTGCAAGCGCTTTTGCAATACTGTCGTTTCTATCTTCTGTTCCGCGCTAAAGAGAAAGGTTATGGCGCTGCCATCATAATTATATTGAGCAGCTACAAACTTGACATCCGACATGCGACGCAGGCTGGAAGCGGCCTCGCGGCAGGTCTCCAACGCTTCATCCTGCTGCGCTTCCCAATGCTGCTGCAATACCAGATCGCGCGGCGTCGCCGGGCGCAAGATTCGGCGCACATCACGATTCTCGTCCGGCGCTGTGAAACTCATAACTTGCCCCATTTGACGACCGCGCAGCGTATCAACAATTACATAGTCGCCTTGCTTTAATTCCGGGTGGCCGCCAAAGTCAAAATGATAGAGCTTGCCAATCTTCTGAAACCGTACGCCTGCGACCAACTCGCTTTTTTGTACCGCTGGAGTTGCCATATATAATAAGCCTCTTTTTCGATGAACCGCGTTGCCCGGGAGAACAGAAGGTTCGTTATTTCGCGCTAGCGCAGTAAGCCATATCGCTGCCGCCGAGCGGCTGCGGCACTACAGACCCTCTCAATGCTCCGCTTGGAATGCCGGTTGACCTGCACCCATAATCGGGCCGCTCAAGCGTTAGTCACTCTACTCGAAAACGGTCTAGTACGCAATATGGACACAGGCAGAATCGTTTTCGCCATCTGTCCTTTGTCCGCTGAAATTGCTAGAATTGACTTTGTACAAGCATGTTACGACCTTGACAAGCAAACTGCGTCTTGAGACTTCCGGAGGCGCCGGCGGGCAATCATGGCTACGTTGGTAATGAAATTTGGTGGTGCGTCCGTCGCTACGGCGACCGCGCTCTCACAAGTATTGAACATCATCGCAGGTGAGGCAAGCCAGTGGGATAATGTCTTGGTGGTTGTCTCCGCCCTTGAGGGCGTCACTGATATGCTTTTGGAGGCCGCGCAACTCGCTCGTATCGCCAATCAAAGGGGCTATCGTCGCATCGCTGCAAACCTGCGCAGTCGTCATCTTGCCATCATTGACCAACTTCCACTTCACCGTCCAGATCACAATACGCTGCAAGCCGATATTGATCAACTGCTTTCCGAAATGCTTGATCACTGCCGTGAAATAGCGATCAATCTGAATGAGGAGCTCGCGCCGGACAACAGCGATTCCGTGGTGGCGGTCGGAGAACGCCTGTCCGCACGGATCGTTGCCGCCCTTTTACGCCATAATGGTATCCGAGGCGCGGCAGTCGATGGGACTGATGTACTTGTCACTGACGAAGTCTACGGTAACGCTAATCCCAACCTGGCATTGACTTCCCAGCGAGTAAATGAACTGCTGGTGCCAATGCTACAGAGGAATATGATACCTGTTGTGACCGGATTCATCGGCGCGACGGTCAATGGCAAAACGACTACGCTTGGACGTGGCGGAACGGATTACACCGCTTCAGTAATCAGCGCGTTGCTGGGCGCCGACGAATTGTGGATCTGGACAGATGTCGATGGCATGATGACCGCAGATCCCCGCGAACTAAGAAATGCGCGCGTCATCCCGCGGCTCAGCTATAGCGAAGCCGCTGACCTTGCCTATTTCGGCGCGCGGATCCTTCATGCGCGGATGATCGCACCCTTGGCGCAGCGGGAATTGCCGTTAAGGATCAAGAATATTGGTTTACCAGCGCAAACTGGAACGCTAGTGTTGTCCAATCGGAAACAGGGCGCGCCTGCCATCAAAGCGGTAACTTCGATTCAGGGCTTGTCACTTCGGCGTCCAGCGAGCGGTTCGCTGGCCGGGGTCACGCGACTCGTCGGCAATACCCTGTTTAAGACGCTGGGCATGCGGACCGAGGTGATGATCGCGTCGCAATCGTCAAGTAGCAGCTTTCTAAGCTTCGTCATTCCAACAAGTATCGGAGTCGATGGCGTCGACCGCCTGCAACGCGCCCTGCAAGCGAAAATGGAGGGTTACCCGGAAAAGATGCCCTGGGAGATTGGCACGGTCGCGTTAGTCACGGCGATAGGAAGCGAACTGCATCGCGCGCCGAATCTATTGGCGCAAGTGATTAGTAGTCTCGACGATATCGAAATCTTTGGACTGGCGCTTGGCGCTTCCAATAGCAGTGTCACCGTAGCCATGCGTTTGCTTAATTCGCGCGAGGCCATGCAGCGCATCCATAACCTGATCGTCAAAAGCGGCTGAAGTATCGCTTGACTTCCCAATCGGTTACTTGCCGGCTGTATTCGTCGCACTCTTGCCGCTTGGCGGCGATGTAACGGTCGCTGACATAAGGTCCCAGCGCAGAAAGAATCACATCATCCTCGCTCAACGCATCCAGAGCTGCATCCAGCGAATGTGGCAATACTTCAATCTGTCGCATCCTGCCCGGCACATTCTGCATCAATGTCTCTTCCATTGGGTCAGCCAAGGGCATTTTATGCAGGATCCCATCGAGACCAGCCTGTAACATGACTGCCATAGCCAAATACGGGTTCGCGGTTGGATCAGGACAACGCAACTCTAGCCGCGTGTGATACTCTTTGCCCGGCGCTGTACTCGGGACGCGTATCAATGCATTGCGATTCACGTGTGCCCAGGTGACGTTTACCGGCGCTTCAAAACTGGTGCCCAAGCGCTTATAAGAATTGACCAGGGGCGCCAAGACAGCGCACATTGCGCGCGCATGTTCCAACTGCCCTGCCAGAAAATATGTCGCTGTTTCTGACAAACCATATTCGCTGCCACCATCGGCAAAGAGGTTTACACCGCTTTCAAAATCGTGCAGGCTTTGATGCGTGTGCATGCCCGATCCAGGCAAGTCGATACGCGGACGCGGCATAAAGGTGCAATAGTAATTGTATTTGTTGGCAATGGTTTTCAGGGCTATCCGCGCGGTTAAAATGTTGTCCGCCGAGCGTAGCGCCTCTTCATATTGGAAGTCAATTTCGTGCTGCCCTTGGCCGGTTTCTGAATGCGTGGAATCGACCCTGATTCCCAAATCGCCAAGCGCCGACAGCATTTTGCGGCGCATTGACCGAATGGGATCGTCGGGGATATCAAAATAACCCGAGATATCTTGCTGGGCAAAGACCAGTGGCAGTCCCGCTTGATCCAGAGGGAAAAGAAAAAATTCCAACTCCATGCCGGTTTTGAAACGCAGATTCATGTCCCGCGCTTGATCAAGAACCTTGATCAGCAGGCTGCGAGGATCGCCTATGAACGGCTCGTTGTTTTGCGTGTGTATTGAACAAATAAGGCGCGCCGTCTTTTCTTCACCCGCCGTCCAAGGCAATACAACATAGCTTGACACATCCGGCACCAGCACCATGTCGCTCTCGGCGACGCGAGCGAAACCTTCAATGGCCGAGCCATCAAAATGCGAGCCATTCTCGAACACATTCTCCAGCTCCCTTGCCGGAATCATGACGCTCTTCACCAAGCCGGTTATGTCCGTAAACCACAGCGCTACAAATTGAACACGCTGCTCTTGTACGTTCTGTAGGATATCCGCTGCTGTTTTCATTGCCATTCCGTGATGTTGTCACTGCGAGGAGCAGTATAGCGGACGCTCGCGCCGACGGGCTATCGGCGAGATAGCCAAAATCTCTGCATAGTATTCATTGATTCTGACTAGCTATTCGGGCAGCATCTCCCAACGGCGAAGAAGCGCGTCTACGGCCAGAACGTAACTATGCCATCCAAAACCGGCAATCTGCCCCAGGCAGACGCCAGCTAGCATCGATTTGTGTCGAAAGGCTTCGCGCGCGTGTACATTCGAAAGATGCACTTCGATAACCGGAATCTCAATCGCCACAATCGCGTCACGCAAGGCGACTGATGTATGTGTGTAAGCACCGGCGTTTAGTAGTACACCGTCTGCCCACCCACGCGCGTCATGCAACCAGTCAATCAGCTCGCCCTCATGATTCGATTGCG
This sequence comes from Phototrophicaceae bacterium, assembly GCA_965223515.1. Taxonomy (GTDB): domain Bacteria; phylum Chloroflexota; class Anaerolineae; order Aggregatilineales; family Phototrophicaceae; genus UBA6055. Next base: position 654,524 of record CBDCWK010000002.1, on the reverse strand, counting down.
ACGTGCGCATTTCCACGTCATGGGCATCAATGTGCCGCTTTATTGCCGCATTAACATCAGCGAGCGTCATGCTGCCGTAAACCTCTGGCTGCCGCGTCCCCAGCAAGTTAAGATTTGGTCCGTGCAAGACTAATATACGTTTTGTCATCAGCTACCGCACCTCGATCAAAGCACCGCCATAATGTCTTCTCGCCGCAAACCTTCAACCACTGTCGCTTCACCAAGCGCCTTAAGGACAACCAGGCGAGACTTTCCAGCTTTCCATTTTTTGTCAGTAGCCATCGCCGCGTACCAGCGGTAGGGGTCCAGGGCAATGCTGGTGGGCAAGCCGATTTGCCACATTATCGTCTGGATTCTCCCAACCAATTCATCATCAATGAAGCCGAGATTCCGGGAAAGCAGCGCTGCTTTGACGATGCCAATCGCGACCGCTTCGCCATGTGGTACCGCGTAATTCGTCGATTGTTCGATCGCGTGGCCAAAAGTATGCCCCAGATTGAGATGCGCGCGGATCCCCATTTCGTAGGGATCAACCTCCACCACATCGATTTTAACCTGTATGGCTTGCCGCACCAGTCGCGCCGCCTCTTCCGGTTGCCAGAGGTCGGGCTCAAGCAAACCGGGCTGGGCGATCAAGCCATGTTTGACCACCTCTGCCATGCCGCAGCGCCACTGCAAAGGTGGCAGCGTTTCCAGCACATCGGTGTCAATAATAACGCTGCGCGGCTGCTTGAAGGCGCCTATTAAGTTTTTGCCTTGCGGTAGATCGACGCCGACCTTGCCGCCGACACTTGAATCGACCATCGAGAGCAATGTGGTAGGCATCTGCACCAGCGGAATTCCACGCATATACGTGGCCGCAACATAACCAGCCATATCGCCGACTACGCCTCCGCCCAACGCGACCAGCGTCGTTCCACGATCGCCGCCACGCCTGAGTATTTCGTCGTATATCATGCCGACGGTGTCAAGATTTTTGTGCGCCTCGCCATCGGGCACGGTGATCAGATCGGCCCGTGGAAGCATGTTGACAAGACGCTCACCATAATACGGCGCCACGGTCTCATTGGTGACCACAATTACATGACCCGCTAGTCCTGACGACTCGGCGTCATTCGCAATTTTCCGCAGAAGGCCCTGACCGATAGCAATCGGATAACCGCCGCCGTCCGGTGTACGCACATAGAGTGTGCCGCTGTCAAGCGCAGCAATTTCCGCAGCGATTTCCGAAGGCGTCTTACCTGTCGTCATGATTTGATGGTCCATACGCGCGTAGGCGCTACGCCGCGCGTCAAGATGGCTCTCCCAGTCTGCGGCCAGCGGACGGTCCCTATTCTCCGCCAGCCGAGCCCGAATCTCCGCCTTGCTGGTATTGAGACAGACTAGCATGCCGTGCCGCCCCATCATTTCTCGCATGTCATCGTCGATTAGGGCGCCGCCGCCTGTGGCAATCACCAAGCCATGCTGCAAAGCCAACTCATGGATTAACCGCCGTTCCATCTCGCGAAAGCCGGCTTCACCGTGCCGCCGAAAGATCTGAGGTATGGTGAACCCAGCGCGCGTCTCGATCTCTACGTCCATGTCGACAAAGCGGCGGTTGAGCTTGCGCGCAAGTATTTCCCCGACAGTCGTCTTGCCGGTACCCATAAATCCTGTGATGACTATGTTCTTGGCTGTATTCATACATCGTACCCAAAGCGCCAATCGACATTGTCCATCGGCAGGTCTTCCAACCGATTGCTCCGCAGCGCGGCGAAGCGGGGATTCATTTCGTCGAGACTATCGCCACCCAGCTTTTCCAGCAGGGCTTCCGTCAGTACGATCGCCATCATCGCTTCACCAACGGGCACGGCCCGCGGCAACGCGCAAAAATCGCTGCGTTCATAGACGGTCGGGTTCGCCCGGCCTGTTGCCAGATCGACAGAAGCCGCCCCACGCAGCATCGTCGAGATCGGCTTCATCGCCACTCGCACTAGAATGGGCTCTCCGGTTGTGATGCCGCCTTCCAAGCCTCCAGCACGATTGGTCTCTCGTGAAAGTTTTCCATCGTCGTCGATAACGATGTTGTCATGGACCTGCGAGCCACGTTTGCCGGCATTTTCAAAACCGCTGCCGATCTCCGCGCCTTTCATCGCCTGAATGCTGACCATGGCGCCCACTAGCCTGCCATCAAGCTTGCGGTCGAAGTGAACGTGTGAGCCTAAACCGGGCGGTACGCCTTGCGCGGCGACCTCAAACACACCGCCGAGCGTATCCTTGTCAATTTTGACTTGGCGGATTAGTTCGCGCATTCGTATCGCCGCCGCCGCATCAGGGCAGCGAACTTCGTTTTCTTCATTGCGGGCGATGCGCTCCGCCAAGGGCATGTCAGCCAGATCGGCAACAACGTCGCCAATTTGCGATACGTAGCCGTCAACGTCGATGCCGAAATGACGCAGGAAAGTCTTGCAGATCGCGCCGATTGCCACGCGCATCGTGGTTTCACGCGCGCTCGCCCGCTCAAGCGACAAACGCAATTCACGGTAGCCATATTTTACAGCGCCGGTTAAATCCGCATGTCCCGGTCGTGGCGTGGTAATCGGCGTGATATCGCGCGTCTTCCAACTCTTGAAGTCGCGATTCTGTACATGCAGCGCAATCGGCGCGCCAGTCGTCATGCCGTTCATCACGCCGGATGTAATGACGATACGATCCTTCTCGATCTGCATACGACTGCCGGAACCGTAGCCCTTTTGTCGACGTCGCAAGTCGATATTAATATCTTCGCCGGTCAAGGGCAGCCCGGCCGGCATCCCTTCCAGGATGGCAGTTAGTCCGGGTCCATGGCTTTCGCCGGCTGTAAAAAATCGAATAGGCATCAGAAATCAATCCTCTTTCGCAGTCTCCAGCGCCTCTTGCAGGATGCGGTACATCAGGTCTATCGGCGGTTCAACGCCCGTCCACAGCTCGAATGCAATCGCGCCCTGCCGCACCAGCATGCCAAGTCCACCTACCGCTCGTCCGCCATGAGCGACACATTGCTGCATCAGCGCCGTATTCGCCGGACGATAGACCATATCATAGACGGTGACCCCCTCGGGAAACGGCACGCCATGTATCCAGGGAGACTGCTTTATGTGCGGATGCAAGCCAACCGACGTGCAATTGACGATCAGGGACATCCCCCAGTTGGACGCTTGATCCAGCGTCATCACCATCGCACCGTCTAATCCCGCTGAAGCGCGAATCTGCGTTACCAATTTGTCAGCGCGCGACTTAGTACGATTAACAATTGCAACTTGTGCGCCCTCGCGCAGTAATCCATAGACTGCGGCACGGGCTGCCCCGCCAGCGCCCAAAACCAGCACCCGCTCGCCCACAAAGCTGACACGGTTCGCGCGCAGGTCGTTGATGAGACCATCGGCATCGGTATTCGTGCCGACGTTGCTGCGGAAGTCCACCGTATTGACTGCGCCGATCGCTCTTGCCGTCTCATCGGGACGCACATATTCCATTATCGCTTCTTTGTGCGGCACGGTCACGTTAATGCCGATGTATCCATGATTCTTGGGTTCGCGCAGGCCAAGGCGCAGGATATCAGACGGTATCGACATGGCGTCATAATACCAGTCGCCCATGTTCAGCGCTTCAAATGCCGCATTGTGCATGATTGGGCTGAGACTGTGTTCCACCGGAAAACCAATCACACCCACTCGCTTTGTCGCCACTTTGCACCCTTCAGATTCAACTCATAGCGGGACTAGGCGCTATGCCGGAAGAAGCATTGCGCCGCTGCCGATAAGCGTCTCGGCAAAACCGGGGAAACTATCGCCGGCGCAGGCAGCGTCAATGACGACCGTGCCTTCCGCCGCGATCAAGCCGGCGACGGTTAAGCTCATGGCGATTCGGTGATCGTCATGTCCGTCGACTTGCGTGCCGGTCAGATTCTGCGGTCCCACGATGCGGAAGCCATCGTCGCGTTCGTCAATCCTCGCGCCCAATTTGCGCAATTCTTGCGCCATCACCGCGATCCGATCCGTCTCCTTTACACGCAACTCGCGTGCATCTCGCACAATCGTTTCGCCCTCGGCTTGTGTTGCCGCCACCATCAGAATCGGGAACTCATCGATCATGCGCACGACCGTTTCCCCACCGATCTCAACGCCCTTGAGATTGCTCGTCTTCACCCGAATATCACCGATTGGCTCGCCGGCTTGTTCCGAGAGCTCGCTCAGCGTGATATCCGCGCCCATTTCGTTCAGCACATCTAATATGCCAGTCCGTGTCGGATTCAGATTGACGCCTTTGACGATGAGATCGCTATCCGGCGCCAGCAGACCCGCCACCAACAGGAAGGCCGCCGACGAGGCGTCTCCTGGTACAATGATGTCCAGCGGAGCAAGGCTTTCGTTAGGGAACACCGTTATGGTGTTGCCATCTTCGCCCTCTTCAATGATCTCTGCGCCCAGGGATCGCAGCATACGCTCAGTATGGTCACGCGCGGGACCGGGTTGAATAACTGTCGTGGGCGAATCAGCGGATAATCCCGCTAGTATGATCGCGCTCTTTACCTGGGCACTGGCAACTGGCATTTCATAGGTGATGCCCCGAATCGACGCTGGCCGGATCCTAAGTGGACAAGTGCCGCTGCTCGACTTGATATCGGCGCCCATCAGCTGAAGCGGCGTGGTAATGCGCTTCATGGGCCGGCGTCGAAGCTGCGCGCTGCCATCCAGCACACTCGGAAAGGCCTGACCCGCCATCAGACCCGCGAGCAGGCGAATGCCGGTCCCGGCATTCTTCAGGTTCAAAGGACCTTGCGGCTCGCGCAGGTCGCCGCCGTGAATAGTCAAGGATGTTGCATCGTGGCGTTCGATACTCGCGCCTAGGTCGCTCATCGCACCCAAAGTCGCCTCAGTGTCGCCGGCCGCAAGCCAATTACGAATTTCAGATTTGCCTCGCGCAATTGACGCGAGCATGACCGCCCGGTGCGAGATGGATTTGTCACCCGGCACAGTGACCTCTCCGCGCAATGATCCATCTGAACGCAGAGTGAATCGCTCGTGTCTAACGTCTGTTGTCATAATTCTGCGCCCATTTCTTACGCGCCAATCGAACAGGTTGAAGGGATTCGTTGAGCCGTTGGTCATCGCCCGCGATCAACATCGTCTCAAGCATCGCCAGTTGCATGCGGAATTGCGCCAGCAAAGTAGCCACTGCCTTGGTATTGGTGCTCAAGATGTCGCCCATCATGGTGACATCGCTCGCCGCCAGACGGCTGGTATCGCGAAAGCCGCCCGCCGCCAACTCCCAATATGCCGTGTCTTGCTCTGCCTGCCTCGCGACCGTCGCCACCAGCGTCGCGCTCAACAGATAGGGCAAATGGCTGATGCCAGCGACAATCTGATCATGACGTTCAGCTTCCATTTCAATCGGAAGCGCGCCCAGCGTCTCTACGAAGGAAACTGAATGCAGCCGCGCAGCCGGCGTCGTACGACGTGACGGGCAAAGCACAAAAGGACGATTGCGATAAAGCGACTTGTCTGATTCCTTGATACCGCCGTTTTCCTTGCCGGTCATTGGATGACCACCTACGGCATTGACGCCTATCGGTAAATTCGCCATAGCATCAACAATATCTTGCTTGGTGCTGCCAATGTCAATCACAAGCGTGTTCGAGCGCAAGTATGATCCGATGCGCATCTTCAGCATTTCGACGATGACACGCACCGGCGTCGCCAAAATAACTACATCGGCACGATTGACCCCCTCGTAGAGATCATCAGTCGCGCAATCTACCATGCCGCGTGAGGTTGCGTAAGCGCGCGCGCTCTCGTCATGGTCAATGCCGACGATTCGATCAGCATGATCGCGCATCGCAAGCGCCAGGGAGCCTCCCATCAGCCCCAAGCCTACGACCGCCAAATGGCGCGCTCGGAAGCTTGCATTCATTACTCGTCTCCTGCCTTTTGCTCTTCAACCAAGTCGGGCCGCAAATTCACCGCCTTGCGAAGAAAAACGTGACGGATTTCATCTATTGTCTTATCGGTGTTCCAGTGAATCAGTACGCGAATACACATTGGAAGGCCGTGTTTCACATCCGCTTCCTGAAAGCCCATTAACGCGGTGCGCGTCCAACCCAGCATGCGGGCAGCTTTGGCGGGAAAAGTGTCGTCGAGCTCCGGTGTGGCTGTGAACAAGACGCTCGCCACATCATCTTCGATGATCCCGTTGCTGTCGATCATGACCCGCAGCAGTTCCCGGGTCGCTTCCAAGATTGCTTCGTTCGAGTTTGACTCGACAGTAGTGGCGCCGCGTACGCCTCTCATCATTGTCAAGATACGCTCCTTCAAATTGCACAAAAAAAGACGCCGAGTGTTTCACTCTGCGCCTCCATCTTCGCCTCAATTAGCGTGGAATACAGTTGCCAGCGCGAATCACCCAGACCGGTCTATGCAGTTTGGGTAGTAATAATAGCGCAATCTGGCAAACTGTAAATTGTTCATGTCGTTCATGGTATTCCGCGCCTCACTCTGCGCAAAGTTAACATGATCGCCATAGGCATGTCAACAGTTGATCTCTGCCAATTAGCGATTCATCTGCCAGACGGCCGTGCGCCGGAGTCACTGGACAATCGCCTTTACCATTGACGTCGCCAAGTCTCGAGCCGCCTCGACACTTTCACCACCAGCCCGCACAAGCGCCGATCCGACGATGAAGCCATCGGTCAAGGCGCTCACCTGCCGCGCGTGATCCGGCGTGCTGATGCCGAAACCCAAAACCAGCGGCTTATCGGTTTTTGCCCGCAATCGGGCAATGAAGTCCTTCAAGTCAGCCGGCAACTCACGCCGAGCGCCAGTGATGCCCGTCAGCGAGACCACATAAATGAATCCGGTGGCATTTGCGTCAGCCAGCGCAATCCGCTGATCATTGCTCGTCGGCGCCAGCATGAAGATCAGCGCCAATCCCTCGCGAGCGCAGCTATCGGCAAACATGGCTGCTTCTTCCGGCGGCAAATCGGGCACGATCAAGCCATCGGCGCCTGCCGCTCGCGCATCGCTAACGAAACAGTCGGTGCCGTATGCGACCAGCGGATTGGCATATCCCATCATCAGCATCGGCTGTGAAACGCCCTTCGCCCTCAAAAAACGCACGGCATCAAGGCACTTTCTTACGGTGGTGCCGTTTTCCAGCGCGACCTGTGTCGCCGCTTGAATGGTCGGACCGTCGGCAATCGGATCACTAAAGGGAATGCCGATCTCAAAGCCGTCCACGCCAGCAGCGGCCATTTCCGCAATCACCTCGAGCGACTTCGCATACGTTGGATAACCAATAGGGAAATAGGGCAGAAATGCGGCGCGGTTCCGCGCATTCGCCTGCGCGAACATTTTCTCAAGCGCTGCCGTGCCGTGAATCTCTCTTGACAATGCCATTGCCCGCTCGCGCCCCATCTTATTGACCAAGAATCCCGATGACGGTGTCGAGGTCTTTATCACCTCGCCCAGACAAGTTGACCAGCAACACGCTATCCCGCGGCATAGTGGGCGCGCGTTTGATCGCCTCGGCGACAGCGTGAGCGCTCTCCAAAGCCGGGATGATGCCTTCCAGCTTGCTCAAGACTTGAAAGGCTTCCAGCGCCTCATCGTCGGTCGCCATCGTATAATACGCCCGCTCCATCTGTCGCAGATGGGCATGTTCTGGTCCCACTGAAGGATAGTCCAGTCCAGCTGAAACGCTATGCGTCTCCATGATCTGCCCGTCTTCGTCTTGCATGACGAACGAGCGCGTACCATGCAAGATGCCGGGACGGCTGATATCGAGATCGGCAAAACGAGCCGCATGTTCTTTACTTTCGATGCCGCGCCCACCCGCCTCGACGCCAATTAACTCGGTCGCCGAATCATCACGGAAGGCGTGGAAAAGCCCAATGGCGTTGCTGCCGCCACCGACGCAAGCCACGCATACATCCGGCAGTTGGCCCGTCATCGCCTGAATCTGCTCGCGCGCCTCAATGCCGATCACGCTTTGAAAATCTCTAACCATCATCGGGTATGGATGCGGACCCAGCGCCGAGCCCAAAAGATAGAATGTTGTCTCTACGTTGGTCACCCAGTCCCGCATTGCTTCATTGATCGCGTCCTTGAGCGTCCGGCTACCGCTTTCGACCGGGATGACCTCAGCGCCGAGCAACTTCATGCGAAAGACGTTGGGCTGCTGCCGGCGAATATCGATGCTGCCCATGTAGACGTGGCACGCTATTCCCAGCAGCGCCATCGCTGTGGCTGTGCCGACGCCATGCTGCCCGGCGCCAGTCTCGGCAATGACGCGCCGCTTGCCCATCCGTTTTGCCAGCAATCCCTGCCCCAACGCATTGTTGATCTTATGCGCGCCGGTATGTGCCAGATCTTCGCGCTTCAGGAAAACTTGTGCGCCGCCGAGCGCCTCAGTTAGCCGCCGCGCATGAGATATCGGCGTAGGACGACCGGTGTACGTCCGCTGAAGACGACTCAATTCCTGATGAAAGCGCGGATCAGCAATCGCCTCGGCATAGGCCCGCTCTAATTCGTCCAGCACCGGCATGATTGTTTCCGGCACAAAGCGTCCGCCGAATTCACCAAAATAGCCGCGCTCGTCGGGCAGGTCAGTGATGTCGGTCCGGATATATATTTCGGTCATTGGGAACAATCCTTGTTGCTGTCAAATCAAGAGATGTTTCTCGCCGGCGAAATAGCGCTGCGCCAAGATCAAAACCTTCAGCTTATAGTTGTCCACGCTGGAAATAAAGTCGTCAATCCTTAACACGATATCGCGAGTGTCTAGACCAACCGCCTCCGCTATTGCAGATTCTACTTCGCCGGCAAAGAGGCGGATGCCGTCATCTATTCGCAGTTTCAGCAAGCCGATGATCTCGTCATTGGGGAAGCGATACGACTCAAGCGCCTGATCGCACTCGTATAGAAAGACGTGACAAATCTGATTGTCAATCATGTCGCCAACTTTCATGATTCCGATGCGGATACCTAAAGGCGCCAAGTTATCGTATTCAACGCGCAGCCCCAATTCCTCTTCAATTTCTCGCACGCCGTCTTCTACGCTTTCGCCCGCCTCAAGGTGGCCCGCAGCGCTGATGTCAATCTTTCCGGGATAGTCTTTATTCAGAGCGCGCTTCTGCAATACGACAAAACTGTCGCCATTAACCTCGCGTCCGACCACCCAACAATGAAAGACCTGATGCCAATCGCCATCTCGATGCACCTCCCCGCGCGGTTTGACGCCAATATGATTCAGCGCTTCGTCATAGACATCGAAAAGCTCGCTCATGTCGCTACCGAACGCACAGCTGCGATGAAGTCTCGCACCTTGCCTTCATCCTTTATTCCAGGCATTCCAGCTTCGACACCACTGGCCACATCTACCCCCCAAGGATTGATGCGCCGCACGCGCTCGGCAACATTCCGCGGATTTAGCCCACCGGCAAGCATCAGGCGCGGTACGACTGCCTTAATCGCCAAAGCAACGCTCTCGCTTGCCGTTTCACCGGTACCGCCATAGAGTTTCGGATTGAAGGCATCCAGCAGCAGCGATGGCGCGCCGTCAATCTGGGGAAAAGAATCGCTCAATCCCTCCGCAGCCGCCAAAGCTTCCGCTTCGGCGACCGGGCGAATCGCCTTGAAACCGATCCCCTGCAACGCTAGCAAAGTCTCCGCCGCTTCGTCACCGCTCAGTTGAGCGAAGTCCAAGTCAACTTGACCGACAATTGCGCTTACTTCCTCGGCGGGGGCGTTGACGAATACGCCTACCAGTTTCGGGCAGGCCTCGCCTAATTCTTCGCGAAGCTCTCTCACGATTTCACGGGCTGTACCCAGTTCAACGTATCGCAGCGTCTTCGAATAGAAATTCAGACCGATCAAATCGGCTCCCGCGCGCGCCACCATAAGCGCATTTTCGGGTGTTCGTACGCCGCATATCTTTACCTTAGTCATACCGACCTCGCGGCTGGCTACTTAACTCACGTAGCGAAGCGACCATATCAGGCGACTTCATCAGTGATTCGCCCACAAGTGTCGCCTGGGCGCCTAGCCGACCCATCTCACGCACATCCTCAGCTGAGAAGATTCCACTCTCCGCAACCAGCAGCACATCATCATCCACCATTCGTGCGAGCCGGGCAGTCGTGCCCAAGTCGACATCGAAGGTCTTTAAATCACGATTATTGATGCCGATTAACTTGGCGCCCAGTCGCAGAGCGCGCTCCATTTCCCACTCGTTATGCACTTCAACTAGAGCGGTCATACCCTGCGCTTGCGCCAGCGCGTAAAGATCAAGAAGTTGCGTATCGGATAGCGCCGCCACGATCAAGAGGATGGCATCAGCGCCGGCCGCTCGACCTTCATATACTTGATAAGAGTCGATGATAAAGTCTTTGCGAAGCAGCGGAATATTGACGGCTGACCGAATCGCCGACAAATATTCTAGGCTGCCGCGGAAGAAGTCTTCGTCCGTCAACACCGATATCGCCGATGCTCCGTTTTGCGCGTAAGTCGCCGCGATCATCACGGGCGCAAAGTCCTTCGTCAACAAACCTTTGCTGGGCGAGGCGCATTTGACCTCGGCGATCAACGCTACATTGTCGCTCCGCAGTGCCTTCAACAGGTCTCGCGATGGATACGGCGTTGTCTCCGCGCGCCGCCGCATATCCTCTGTTGAGGTTGAACTACGCCTGTATCCAAGCTCCTCCACCTTGCGGGCGAGGATCTTGTCCAGAACCGTATCGGTGGCGACAAAGGCGGAATTCATGAAGCCAGACCCTGACTCAGAGAGATAAGCTGATCCAGCTTTTCTAAGGATTTGCCGCTGCCGATAACGTCTCGTGCCCGTCTGACACCATCTTTGATAGAACTTACTTTTCCGGCTGCCATGATCGCCGCTCCGGCATTTAGCAGCACGACGTCTCGCTTCGCGCCTCGCTCGCTTCCATCCAACACACCACGCAGTATTGCCGCATTAGTCGGCGCATCATCGCCTTTGAGGTCGCTAATACTTGCCAGATGAAATCCCAAGTCAGTCGGATCGATATCCAGGTGCTCGATCGTGCCATCTTCCTGCAAGTAGCTTATCCGATTAGGACCGGTCACGGTCAATTCATCCAGGCCACCGTAGCCATTGACTACCATTGCCGATTTCGTGCCCAGCTCGCGCAAGACATGCGCCAGCAAGTCCGTCAGATCGGCGGCAAATACTCCCAGCAACTGCCGCTGAGCGCCTGCCGGATTAGTCAGAGGACCGAGGATATTAAAAATCGTGCGGATTCCCAACTGCCGGCGCGGGCCGACGGCATGGCGCATCGCCGGGTGCAGCTTGACAGCATAGAGGAAGCCGATGCCGATTTCGTCCACACAGCGTCCTACTTGTTCCGGGCTGAGATCAATGTTGACGCCCAGTTCAGCCAGCACATCGGCGCTGCCACATTTGCTCGACGCGGCACGGTTGCCATGTTTCGCCACCGGGATGCCCGCTCCTGCCGCCACAAAGGCAACAGTTGTGCTGATGTTGAAACTGCCGGACTTGTCGCCGCCGGTTCCACATGTATCGAGCAAATCGGAAGCAACATTCGTAGGCACTTTGTGCGCCGCATTGCGCATCGCTCGTGCGCTGCCCGTGATCTCGTCGGTGGTTTCACCTTTCATACGCAGCGCCATCAAGTATGCGCCTATTTGCGCCTCAGTGGCTTCGCCGGCCATGATCTGCTGCATGACCGCTTCCGCTTCATCAACTTCCAAATGTCCATATCGGCTGAATGCGTCTATCGCTCTCTGTATATCCATTTCGATTTCCTTTGCCTCAGTTAGCTGTCATTCGCTTTGGTTCGTATTGAAGAAAGTTGCCCAGCATCCGCATTCCATGATAAGTCAAGATGCTTTCCGGGTGAAACTGTACGCCGATAACCGGGTATTCCTTATGTCGAAGACCCATGATCTCGCCTGTCGCCGTCCGTGCAGTGACAACCAAGCACTCCGGCAGCGTTTCCTCCTGCACAATCAGGCTGTGATAGCGGGTCGCCTCGAAGGGGTTCGGAATATCGGAAAGTATGGTATCCCCCTCATGATAGATCATGCTCGTCTTGCCGTGCATTAATTCCGGCGCATGCACCACTACGCCACCATACGCCTCACCGATCGCTTGATGGCCCAGGCAAATGCCGAGCAGCGGTATTTCCGTGCCAAGCTCGCGGATCGCCTCTAGCGATATCCCTGCGTCTACTGGAAAGCCGGGTCCGGGTGAAATGACAATGCGGTCCGGCGCGAGCGTTCGAATCTTATCGACTGTAATCTTGTCATTGCGATAGACGGTCAGGTCCGCGCCAAGCTCGCCCAATTCCTGCACAACGTTGTAGGTAAAGCTATCGTAGTTGTCGATCACCAATATCATAGTTACCTCTAAGTTTCAGCCAGTTCAGCAATGCTCAAATTGTCTACATCAAGCCTCGCTCCGCGTATTTGACGGCTTCGAATACTGCCTTGGCCTTGTTTATCGTCTCGTAGTATTCAGCGGTTGGATCACTATCTGCCACAATGCCGCCGCCAGCTTGAACGCTGATAGTGCCATTCTGCATTAGCAGCGTGCGTATCGTTATGCACATATCCATCGAGCCATCGAAGCTGAAATAACCCACTGCCCCGCCATAGGGACCGCGCCGAGTCTCTTCCAATTCCTCTATGATCTCCATCGCCCTTACCTTAGGCGCCCCGCTAAGCGTGCCCGCCGGAAAGGTGGCCCGCAGTAGATCAAAGGCGTCCATATCCTTGCGCAGTCTGCCCTCAACTTGACTGGTTATGTGCATTACGTGCGAGTAGCGCTCGACGTACATCATCTTCTTGACTTGCACCGTACCATAGTCGCAGGCGCGCCCCAGATCATTGCGACCAAGGTCAACCAGCATCACATGTTCGGCGCGCTCCTTAGGATCATTTAGCAACTCTGCTTCAAGCGCGAGGTCTTCTTTATCGGTCGCGCCGCGCCGCCGCGTACCTGCCAAAGGACGGTTATAGGCGATGCCATCTTCCAGGCGCACAAGCATCTCCGGCGAAGCGCCCACCAGCGTCAAGTCATCACTGAAATCAAGCAGGAACATATACGGCGACGGATTGGTCGCGCGCAAGGCGCGATAAATCTGCAGCGGACTGGCTTCTGTATCCCTGCTGAAGCGCTGCGCCAGAACAATCTGAAAGGCATCGCCATCACGAATATACGCTTTCGCCGCGCGCACACGGTCTTCATGTACCTGCTTCTCCACATTTGACACTGGGTCGCTTGTTAGCCCATCTGTGGGCGTATCATAAGCTTGATGCGCCAAAGGCATCATCAGCGCATCAATAATCCCGTCGATGCTTGACACAGCCAGGTCATAAGCGCCACCGGGATCGTCGTCCGTATTGTGCGCATTTGCCAAGACTATCAACTGATGCTTGGCGTGATCAAATATGACAAGGGTATCCGGCAACATGAAGGCGACTGTAGGCACTTGCAGGTCATCGCTGGCAGTAGCCGGCAGATCCTCAAAGTAGCGCACAATATCGTAAGACATATAGCCCACTGCGCCGCCAACCAGTCTCGGCAAGCCCTCTAAAGCTACAGGATTTACCGTTTGAAAATGCCGCTTAATCACGTGCAGTGGATCTTGCCCCTCGGGAATGACGAATTTTGTCTCTTGACCTTCGCGTTCGAAAGTGACGATATTGTCCTTGACGCTGAGTACGCCTTTGGGATTCACGCCGATAAAGGAATAGCGTCCCACTTGCTCGCCACCCTCGACGCTCTCGAGCAGAAATGCGGGTTTACCTGCCTCTTTCAACTTCATGTAGACGGTGACCGGCGTCTCCAGATCGGCAAGGAGCGTCCGATAAACTGGTACGTGATCGCCCAGGCCAAAATATTGGTACACTTCTTCACGCGAGGGTTTGATGTCGGTGCGTTCCGCTTGCATCATTTCAAGCATCGTTCTCTCCCAATAAATCAAAAGAACCCGAATCGTCCGGTCAAGGACGAGAAGGGTTCCCGCGGTGCCACCTTGATTACCTGCTCTCGCAGGTCACTTTGCGGATACAGACATCCTGTCGATATCCTGCGCTAGTAACGGTGCGCGCTCCGTCGCAAGCTAGTCAGTCTCCCTTTCACCTGCGCAACTCCCCAGCCCATTCCACATCTCTGCGTGTATCGCATTCACAGCAACCAGCGATTCTCTGAACTGCACGATGACGTGTACTATTCTGGATCACAGCCTTTAGCGTATTCGATTGCCCACATGCTAACGCGGCAATGGCTTAGTGTCAAGTCTTGTTCATCTGCAACGCTCAAACTGCCTTTAACGGCGCTCGAAATTCTGGTATACTATCCTCGAATATGCGTTCTAATATTTGCGTCGCTTTCAGGAGCCGAAATTGAGCCTAAGCAACCGGGAAATCGCCGATATCTTCGAGCACTGCGCTGACATGCTGCAGATCCGCGGCGACAATATTCACCGAGTATTGTCTTATCGACGGGCAGCGGAATCCATCCGCGTCGTGCCACGCGACCTTCGTACGATTTCCAGCGAAGGTGGTTTGACCACACTCAGCAGTATCGGCAAGATTATCGCCGCCAAGATCGACGAAATGTTGGATACCGGTCAACTCGAATTCTACGAGCGCCTCAAAGCCGAAGTGCCCGAAGGCTTGGTCGATATCATGCATATTAATGGCGTCGGACCGAAGAAGGCGAAACTCTTTTGGGAACAGCTTGATATCACTTCTGTCGCTGAACTAAGGTCAGCCGCCGATGGCGACAAGCTCGCCGGATTGCCAGGAATGGGCAAAAAGAGCCAGCAGAAGATTCTTGAGGGCATCGACGCGCTGTCTCGCCAGACTGGCCGCGCTTCCATCGGAGACACCTTGCCCGCTGCCCAGAAGATCATTGATCTCCTGATGGAGTTGCCGGAAGCGCAAGAAGGCGCGCTCGCCGGCAGCATCCGCCGCGGCCGAGAAACGATTGGCGATGTTGATATCTTAATTGCCAGCGATGATTCCGGTCCGATTATGCACCGATTCGTAAATATGGAGAATGTTGCCCGCATCCTCGGTCATGGACCAACCAAGAGTTCGGTCGAATTGCTTTCCGGCTTGCAAGTAGATGTACGTGTCTTGGAGAAGGCGCGCTGGGGCACGGCGCTCAATTATTTCACTGGCAGCCTCGCGCATAACGTCAAGATGCGGCAGATCGCGCTCGAACACGGGCTTAGCTTAAACGAGCACGCTCTTAGCCCGGTTGATGAGCACAAGAAGATCATCGAATCCGCCGAAAGAATCCTCTGTGACACCGAGGAGAAGGTCTATCATACGCTCGGCATGCAGTACGTCCCGCCGGAATTGCGTGAGGACAGCGGTGAAATCGAAGCGGCGCGCGAAAGACGCCTGCCGCGCTTAGTCACTCGCGCCGATATCATTGCCGATCTGCACATGCACAGCACATGGAGCGATGGCAAAAACACCATTCGCGAAATGGTGGAAGCGTGCATCAAGCGCGGCCATCAGTATATGGTGATCACAGACCACTCACGCAGCCTCGGTATCGCCAACGGGCTAAGTATTGAACGGCTGCTCGCGCAAGCGGAGGAAGTACGCTGCCTCAACGACGAAATCGGCGACGCCATTCAGATTCTCACCGGCACCGAAATGGATATCAAAGCCGATGGCAGCCTGGACTACCCCGACGAGATATTGGCGCAAATGGATTTCGTCATCGCCTCGCTGCATTCCGGCTTGCAGCAGAAGCGTGAACAGGTTACCGAGCGCCTGCTCAACGCCATCCGCAATCCTTATGTTGACATGATCGGGCATCCGTCAGCGCGGCAATTCCCCAATCGCGAAGCAGTTGATGCCGATTGGGACGTGGTAATGGTCGCCGCAAGGGATCATCAGACCATTCTGGAGATTAACGCCAACCCTCTCCGGCTCGACCTCAAGCCGGAGCTGGCACGTATGGCGAAGGATATGGGCGTAGCACTCGCCATCAATACTGACGCCCACCGTGTCGCACATCTGGATCTGATGGATTTCGGCGTGACCAACGCAAGGCGGGGTTGGGTGGAAGCGCGGCACGTGGTGAATACCTGGAGTTATGAGCGCTTTAACCAATGGTTGAAGGGCCGCGCCTAATTCCAGCCGGAGCGCCGGCATGACCGAACAGTCCTTACAACTCAATGACTCTGATAGCGAGCGAATCCCCCTGGCCGACGGCACGGCTCAGTTGCCGCCGGTGCCCACCCGTGAGCAATTGGCTGCACGCAGGCAGTTCAGACGCGATTTCAAGAGAGCGCAGAATCCTCTCTACATTCCGATCCGCTGGTTTTTGCTGGTGCTGACTATTGTTCTCATCGCCATCTTCGGCACTATAATCCTGATATTCAGCTTAAGAGGCGAAGCCGCATCACCGGCGCTCAGTTCGGCCATAGAGATTGTCACTGCGGAGGCCAAGCAGGTCGGTGAATCTATAAATGTCGGCGAATCGGTTCCGTCCACCAATGCAGCGTCCGCCGACGCAAGAATCATCCTTGCGGCAGAGACACCCGCCATTCTTGAGTTGACTGGACCCGCTGTGCCGACTGTCATCATCACAAGCACGCCGATTCCGCTTGCAATTGGCGTTCAAGTGGCGGTATACAATGTCGGCAACGATGAATTGAATGTACGCAATATTCCGAGTTTGAAGGACAGCGACGTGCTTTTCCGTGCAGCTGAAGGTACGCTCTTCAACGTAATCGGCGGACCGCAGCAAGCTGATGGCTTTAGCTGGTGGCAGCTGCACGATCCGCAATTTGAGGTGATCGGCTGGGCGGTTGCTAATTATCTGCAGGCCGTCCCAGAGTAAACAGGGCATAAACTTTGACTCAAGATATCTTCAAGCGCATAGACGAATTGAGTGAAAAGCTTCACTATCATATCTACCGCTATCACGTGTTGAATGATCCGGTCATCACTGATGCCGAATACGACCGCCTGTTTCGTGAATTGCAAAATCTGGAATCCGAGTATCCACAGTATGCGCGCATCAATTCTCCAACGCAACGTGTGGGCTCAGATCTATCGGGAGGCTTCCAAAAGGTGTCACACCCGGCGCCCATTCTTAGCTTGGCAAATGCCTTTGATGAGGCGGATCTGCGCAATTGGGAGGAACGCAATCAAAGACTCCTGCCAGCCGGTACGAAATTGCAATATGTTTTACAGCCGAAGCTGGATGGCTTGGCGATAGTCATCACTTACGAAGACGGCGTATTGACACGCGCGGCCACCCGCGGCAACGGTGAGTTCGGCGACGATGTCACCGCAAACGTCAAGACGATTCGCAGCGTGCCGTTGCGCATTCCGGTAGCTAGTTCAGCCGACATCGCACCGAGCAGACTGGTCGTCCGCGGTGAAATTCTGTTTCACAAGGACAATTTCCTCGATCTCAACCGCGAGCAGGAAGCACAGGAACTTCCGGCCTACATCAATGCGCGCAACACCGCCTCAGGTTCGCTAAAGCAGAAAGACAGCCGCGAAACTGCCAAGCGGAAACTCACTGCCTATATCTACGCCATCGTCGACAGCGACGGTTTGGCAATGCAAAGCGAGTGGGAGATTCTGCAATACCTCAACGAAATGGGCTTCAACGTCATCTCGGACACGACCTTATGCTCGAGTCTCGATGATGTACTCCAATCATTGAGCGCATGGGAAGCGCGGAGGGACGATTTGCCCTTTGAGATAGATGGCTTGGTTCTTAAGGTTAATCAGCTTTCGATATCGCGAGAGCTCGGCGTGGTCGGCAAAGATCCGCGCGCTGCCATCGCCTTCAAGTTCCCGGCTGAAGAAGCAACTACCACATTGCTTGGCGTCACAATTGGCGTTGGGCGAACAGGAAAAGTCACGCCAACTGCCCAGTTAGACCCGGTCTTTATCGGCGGCGTTACCGTTTCTAACGCCAGCCTGCACAACTACGATCAGGTGGCCGCGCTCGATATAAGACAAGGAGACCGTGTCGTCATAAAGCGCTCCGGTGATGTAATCCCGTATGTCATTGGTCCCGTTCTTGGCGCGCGCGATGGCAGCGAAACACCGATTCTGCCGCCGGAGACTTGCCCATTCTGTGATACCAAGCTGATAAAGCCGGAAGGCGCCGTTGATTGGTATTGCCCCAATCCCAAATGCGCGGAACGCGTCATGCGTACACTCGAGTTCTTTGTTTCGCGCGCTGCCATGGATATTGAAGGCATGGGTCCGCAAACCATAGCCGCGCTGATCGAACAGAATCTCATTGAAGACGAAGCCGATATCTTCACCTTGCAGGCACAACCCCTGCTCGAATTGGAGGGCTTCGCTCAAAAGAAAGTCGACAGACTGCTCAACTCTATAGCCCAGGCAAAATCGCGCTCCTTCTCCCAAGTGCTAACATCACTGGGAATCGACGGTGTCGGCTCAACTGTGGCGGGCCTGCTCACTGACAACTTCGCCTCTATGAATGACCTACTCAGCACATCACAGCGAATTCGCGCTGCGGAAGCATGTTTTGCCGAAGCCTTGAGCCCGCTTGTCGAGACGGTCGATGCCAGCGAGCCCGATGTCGCTAAACTACTGCATCGCCTCCAGCATCCGAATACAGAGCTAGCGCCCCGCTATCTCGACGCCTCCGATCTGACTTCGCGGCTCGAACGCATGCTCCGTCCCCTGCACATCTCGCACGACGAGCTTTCGATCATCACCGACCAACTTGGCAAGCTCATCGAGGCGTCACGGCCCCTGCACACAATCGAAGGCTTGGGACCAGTGCTTGTGCAAAACATCGTTACGTGGTTCACCGACGCCTACAATCAGGCAGTTCTCAGGAAGATGCAAGTTGCCGGCGTCAACATGACGGCGGAAGCGAAAAAGCTTGCAGGCACAGTGCTTGCGGGCAAGACCTTTGTGCTGACTGGCACTATGAGTGTTTCGCGCGGCGAAATAAAGACGCTGGTTGAAGCTAACGGCGGCAAAGTGACCGGCAGCGTCAGCAAGAAAACGAGCTATGTCGTCGCGGGGGATTCACCCGGCAGCAAGGTTGAGAACGCTGTGAAGAACGGCGTAGCTATAATCAGTGAAGATGAACTGCGCACGCTCATCGCGGATTAAATCCACAGAATCGTCAAGCGAGCCAACATGACTCAAGGCAAAGTGCGGCTCAAAAAAGGCCGTGAAAAGCCCATCCGCAACCAACATCCCTGGATTTACTCTGGCGCCATCGCTCACGCCGAGAATGCCGTAGATGGCGAATTGGTCACCGTGGTCGACCATAAGAACCGATTCCTCGCTCGAGGCTACTGGAATTCCAGGTCGCAAATCCAAGTTAGAATCATGTTCTGGCAAGATATACCCATCGATGAATTGTGGTGGCGGAAGATGCTGATGCGCGCAATCAGCTTGCGTCCCAAGCATATCAAAGACTCTGAGTTTGCCGCGTATCGCATTGTGAATGCCGAAAACGACTTCATCCCCGGTTTGATTATCGACCGCTATGCCAATTGGTACGTTCTTCAAGCCCTAACCAGCTTTGTCGACAGGTATAAGTCAGTGATTACGCGCGCGCTCATTGAAGTGGCGGGCGGGGAGAACATTTTCGAGCGCAGCGATGTTGAGTCACGGCAGAAGGAGGGCTTAAACCCGTCCATCGGGCTGCTGCATGGTGGACCGCTGCCTGCGCTTGTCGAGATACAGGACGACGTCAAGTTTCTTGTGGATATCGAAAGTGGTCACAAGACCGGCTTCTATCTCGATCAACGTGACAATCGGCATATGCTGACTGAATTGGTAGGCCGACATAGCTCAAAGGTCAGCGGCAGGGCCAAGCTCATGAATCTCTTCAGTTACAGCGGCGGATTCGCCCTGGCAGCCGGCCAATTCGGCACGCTGCATTCTGTCAATGTTGATGCTTCACGCTCGGCGCTCGAATTGGCGGAGCAGAACTTTGAGAACAATGGTTATGATGCTGGCATCCATGGCGAGACTGCCGAGTTCATCCAGGCGGATGCCTTCGACTACTTGCGTCATTGCGTGCGTGAGCAGGAAGAATATGACTTTGTCGTGCTTGATCCGCCCAAGTTCGCGCAGCATAAGAGCCAGATTCAGCGAGCAGCGCGCGGCTACAAGGACCTCAATCTGAATGCACTCAAACTGATCAAGGAAGGCGGATACTTGATGACATTCTCTTGTTCCGGCGGCATCAGCCGAGAATTGTTTAGGAAGATCGTGTTCGGCGCCTTGGCCGACTCAGGCCGGCAAGCACAGATCGTCGGCCAGCTCTCAGCGTCTGCTGATCACCCCGTGGCTCTGTCCTTTCCCGAAGGTGAATACCTCAAAGGCCTGCTCTTGCGCGTCCTCTGATGCTGCGAAAGGTGCGCCGGCTAACGCCTCGCTAACGCTTCATGGTCCATTCCGGATTCGCGAATTTTTCTGCGCCGAGCACTGAAGCTCTTTCTTCCTCACGCTCAGATAGTTGTCCCGGCGCCAACTCCAGATCAAATGCCTCGGCGAATCCCGATTCGAGCGCTGACGCGACTTCATGCCAACTAAGTGCCCTCCCCAACGCCTGCGAAAGAGTTGTAGCATGCTGGCCTACACTGAACTTCTGCGCATCTCTGTCTCGTTTAGAGTCAAAATCCAGCACATCGCAAATCCGCGCGACATCGCCCCACAGTGGAATCGTGCCATGCTGCAGCATGACGCCTTTGCGCCTAAGCTGCGCGCTTCCTATTAGTTTTCGTCCGTCCAAGTTGATTTCATAGTGCGAGGACATCTCAAAGCAAACGGGCCCAATGGTGTCGTTGCGCGAACTTTCAGCATTGCGCTCGGCGGCCGCTGACAACCCCAAGCATTCCAGCGCACGCAGCAAACCAACGCTTATGCGCCTATAGCTCTCGACAACATCACCGCCAGCCAAAGGGTGATCGAGCGGCAAGCTAAGGCTGTAAGTCAATTCATCGCCATGCAGTATCGCCTTGCCACCGGTCGGCCGACGTACCAAGTCCCAGCCGCGCCGACGCAGCGCTTCGGTATCCGCCTCTCGTACCCGTTGCCCGTAGCCTAGCGAGAGACAGAAGGGACTCCATCCATAGATGCGAAACGTTGGGAGTTGGTCTCCGTCGCCGACGGCTTCCGCAATCGCGCTGTCAACCGCCATATTGCGAGCGCCATCTTGCATTTCGGATTCTCGTATGCTGCGCATTTGCCGCATTCTGTGACCTTGCCTATACTGTCACTTAGCGATGCATTGTACAAAAAGAAACGGCTCTGAATGTCACAACAGGCCCGCGAACAAGCCAGCAAGTCCACGACCTACAGTTCAACAAGTGAAGAACAGCGTCCCGTCCCAGGTGTGGCGAGCCGACGCGACGCGCCTGTCTACAGCACCGCGCAATACACTCAGAGTCAACGCAAGCCGCCTGCGCCAAACGAATCCCTCTTTCGCGGGCGTCAAAAGCGCGTGCTCAGCCGGCACCGGCGCAATGAATGGGCATGGGTCATCTTAGCAGCCGGTATGATTTCTGTCTTTGGTTTCCTGATCGTGGCGATGTTTGTCCTGGTGCGTGTGCCCCAGTCCGCTCAAGTCGCGATTCCCACGGCCGATCTTTCGCCGATGTTACCTACACCGGTCGACGCCCGCAACGAGTTCATCGCTGATGGCCGACGCGTCGGCGTCGATGTTCTGCAACTGGACGATGGCAGCTTAATCGAAATGGTGCCTTGGGACGGGCAATCACGCTACACCATTATTGTTGCCGGGCTAGATCGCCGCGAGGATCAATCTAATGAGCCGGTGCGTACTGACAGCTTGATGCTGGTTAGCATCGACCCAAGGACCATGAGCATTGGCTTGCTCAGCATACCGCGTGATCTTTGGGTGGAAATCCCCGGGCAGGTAGAGCGAGACCGGATAAACCGCGCATTCTTCCTCGGTGAGGTACGCGGCAAGGGTGGCGGACCCCGGCTCCTGCAGCAGACCGTGAGCTGGAACCTCGGCATGCGCGTACACAATTATGTTTTGGTGGATTTCAGAGTTCTGGTCGATGCCGTCGATCTATTGGGCGGAATCGAGGTTACCATCGACTACACCATCAATGATGAACGCTACCCCGACAAGAATTATGGCTATGATCCCTTCTACCTGGCTCCAGGCACCCACGTTCTGGATGGCGATGACGCGCTCCGTTTCGCACGCACCCGCCATGGCAACAATGATGTGCTGCGCGCCGGGCGGCAACAGCAAGTCCTCAGCGGCATTCGTAACCGCGTACTGAGCATAAATTTCTTAGAGTTGATCGCTCAGATGCCGGCCTTGCTAAGCAGTCTCAGCACCAATCTTCAGACCGGGCTGGACGTTCAACAGATCGTTCAGCTCGCATTCTTCGCGCGAGATATCGAAGCCGAAAACATCACTATGCGCGTGATGGACTTTGCATATCTTCAGGAATACACCACTGAGGAGTACCAGCAACAAGTGCTGATTCCCATTGTTGAGCGACTGCCGGTTCTGATGCGAGAGACTTTCGGGGTCGACTACGCGCGCTAGAATGAAAGGCAGCGCACGGATTTTGTACGCTGCCGATTAGTCCTTACCCACTGTACCGTGTAGCCATAGTGTCTCGAACCTGAAAAAATTCAGGCCGGGAATCGCTTGATAACCGCTGTTTTGGCTCAGGCCTATTACATGGGCTACCAAAGAAAGACTCCCCTATTGAGAATGTTGGCTCGGCACATATAATTCTATCACGCATACAGCAGGCGAGGCACTTTATAGCAGATAGAATCCAGACTGTCAAATCGGGCAACCAGAGCGCCTGCTGCCAGCGCAGAATTTCGCTGACGATTTATAATGGGCTTGTCGTAATCCTTCTGTTCGGTTAACGGGGAGTACAAACGTGGATAACAATATGCTTAGAGAGAGTCTCGCCGAGCTGATCGGCACTTTCGTACTGGTATTTGTTGGATCGGCGGCCGTCTTGGTGGCGCCAATTTTTGGCGTAGTCGTGCCGGCCTTTGCCCACGGCTTGATTCTATGCGCCCTGATCTATACCTACGGTCACATTTCCGGCGCGCAAGTTAATCCGGCGGTTACCTTGGGTCTGACGATTGGCGGAAAGCAAGACGCAACCAAATCAGCCTATTTCATCGTGGCCCAGTTCGCAGGTGGCATCATCGCCGCGCTCGTGTTGGTCGCGGTTTTCCCGCAAGACAACGCCGGTGTCGTGGCCTTCCTCGGCGATGCAAGTTATAACTTCGGCCAGACCACCGGTTTCCTGACCCAGGATTCGGTCTGGACGGCTGCAGTTTACGAAGCCATCCTGACTTTCTTCCTCGTGAGCGCGGTTTTCCAGGCGGCGGCGTTTGGACGCGCGGGCAAATTAGCCGGCATCGCCATCGGCTTTACATTGGCGGCCAGCATCTTCGCCGGCGGACCCGCGACCGGGGCGTCGCTCAATCCGTCCCGCACTCTGGGTCCCGCCCTGGTCGCTGGTGATACGTCCTACCTGATTCCCTACATGATTGGCATCTTTGGCGGCGGCATCGTTGCCGGCTTGGTGCACGGCTACGTGCTAAATACTGAAGAGTAAGGGAAACAAAAAGGGGCACGCAAGTGCCCTCACAGTCCCTCGGGTTGCTCGCCGAACTAAATCGGCTCTTCCACCTCGGGTAAGTCCAGTTGAATATGCAATTCGCTCAGTTGCTCCGCTTCGGCGAATGAAGGCGCATTCGCCATTATGTCAGTGCCGCCTTGCGTCTTGGGGAAGGCGATCACCTCGCGGATGTTCGGCGCTCCGGCGAGGAGCATCGCCAAACGGTCGATTCCCCAAGCCATGCCACCGTGAGGCGGCGCTCCGTATTCGAATGCTTCCAGCATGTGACCAAACTCGCGCATCGCATGCTCCATGCTCTGCCCGATTAAAGGGAAGATTTTTTCTTGAATCGCTCGATCGTGTATGCGGATGCTGCCACCGCCGACTTCGTAGCCATTGCAGACCAAATCGTATTGTGATCCGCGGGCCGCGCCAGGATCAGTATCCAGCAGGTGCAGATCTTCCGGCAGAGGCATGGTGAACATGTGCTGAGAGGGATCCCAGCGGTCGTTTTCTTCGTCGCGGATGAACTCGGGAAAATCAATCACCCAGCAGAACGCCAGCAGATCGTCGTCCAGATCCATCTCCATCTTGAAGTGGCTGCGCAGCGCATCGGTTACGGCGTACACAATCTCGGCCTTGTCCGACATAAACAGCAGCAAGTCGCCACCTTCGGCAGCCATCGCCTCGAGCAACTCCAGCTTGAGTTCCACGCTAAAGAACTTGCCTATCGGACCGCGCAATTCACCCGCTGGGTCGGTGGGAACGGTGATATACGCCAGACCCTTCGCACCCGCGCGCCGCGCCATATCCTCAAGATCTTTCGCCACCTTGCGCAGTTGTGTGCCGCTGAGAGCGCCCGCCACGCCCGGCACACGCATACACTTGACCTTTTTGCCCGACTTGACATTCTCCACGAAGACAGGAAATGCGCAGCGTCCCGCGATTTGACTGATATCTATTGAACGCAAGTCGAAACGGATATCGGGACGGTCACTGCCATATTGATCAAGCGCGTCCTGATAACAGATGCGCGGGAAGGGCTCAGCGATCAAACGCTTTGCTGGTGTGATTTCCTTAACGATCGCCGACGCAAGCGCCTCCATTAGCTGCATGACATCTTCACGCTCGACGAAGCTCATCTCCAGATCAAGCTGAGTGAATTCTGGCTGCCTATCGCCGCGCAAGTCTTCATCGCGAAAGCAGCGCGCGATCTGAAAATAGCGCTCGAATCCACCGACCATAAGCAACTGCTTTAGTTGCTGAGGTGATTGCGGCAGCGCGTAAAACATGCCCGGCTGCAAGCGGCTCGGTACCAAGAAATCGCGCGCCCCTTCCGGCGTCGTCTTGAAGAGAATCGGCGTCTCAATTTCGACAAAATCCTTCCGATCAAGAAAGTCCCGGATGAACTTTACTGTCTTATGCCTAAGCAAAATATTTTCTTGCATCGGCTCGCGGCGTAAATCCAGGTAGCGGTGCCGCATACGCAGCGCCTCATCGATGCTGCCTTCCTCTTTGTTGATGTAGAAAGGCGGTGTCCGCGACCGATTAAGGATCACGATTTCGTCGGCGACAATGTCAATATCGCCGGTCGCCAAATCTGGATTGGCTGTACCTTCCGGGCGAATCCGCACATTGCCTTTGACCTGCAACACATACTCGTTTCGCGCGCTATCGGCGATAGCGTGTGCAGCGGGCGCCGCCTCCAGATCGACCACAACTTGCGTGACACCCCAGCGGTCACGCAGATCGATGAAGATCAAGCCGCCTTGATCTCGCCGGCGGTTCACCCAGCCAGCCAACGTGACCGGCGTGCCGGCGTCCTTTTCCCGAAGAACGCCACAGGTATGTGTCTTCATCATATTGCAGATTCTCCCTTGTCGAATGATAGTATGCAGCAGTCCATCATCGGTTGTATCAGCCGCATAGTTTATCACGACCGACAAAGCAAATGTATAGTCATTCTACTCGCGCCAGCCTAGCGCCAATGCACTTTACAGCATCGATCATCTTGACTAAACTTGCCGCTATGAGCGAACAAGACAATGGCATCACGAAGCGGCAACTCGGCATCGGGCTGGCGGTTGTCGGCGCAATCGGCTTCCTGGGCATCCTGGCAATAGACATTTTTGATGCCGGCCGGCAAGGTGGTATAGGTCCGGCGCAATCTCTTGCGCTTCAGCTGATGGTTGTTGTGGCAATCATCGGACTATCGCTGATTCCCTTAGGCGATGCGCCGGCATGAATCGGGCTATAGACCGATTGCACATTGCCTTGATGTTGCTGGCGTCCGCTGCATTGGCATTCTCAATCCTCGTCTATATGCTTTACGCCGTCAATCTGCTCGCATTCCCCTACGATTACGACCAGGGCGAGGGCTTTGAAGTTCATGATACGGTCCTCTTCAGCCGCGGACAATTGCCCTACCGGGACACTGAAATCTTTCCCTTTTATGCCAGCAATTATCCGCCGCTGTTTCATGTGATGGCAGCCCCATTCGTCTGGCTTTTTGGACCCGCTTATTGGTACGGCAGGCTCTTGGGCTTTCTCGGCTCGCTTGTTAGCGCAGCCGCCGTCGGCTACGCAGTCTATCGTGACGGAGAGCGGCGCCGCTCCATCGCCTTCCTGTCCGGGCTCGCATTCCTCAGTTCCAATTTCGTTTATCACATCGGGCCCCTCTACCGCCAACATACGATGATGGTCACCTTTGAGACCGTCGCAATCGTCATGCTGGCGGCGGCATTTCCCCGTCGCGATAAACGGCTGATTGCGCTGTCGCTGTTTCTGCTGATCTGCGCCGGCTATACCAAACAATTGGCCGCGATCAGCGCCATCGCCGCAATCGGCTGGATGTTCTTACGCGGTCCCCGACGCGCGTTGTACTGTACGATTGCGTTCGTCTTGTTCGGCGCTGCGATCTTCCTCTGGCTCAATATCGCTTCTCAGGGGCAATGGTGGATCCAGGCAATTGTCGCCAACGTTAATGACTTCATTCGAGAACAAGCCATCGGACTCTTTATCTTGTGGTTCAAATTGCATGGTTTCTTGTTGATTCCGGCAGCTTTGATGCTGGTCTACGAGACTTACTTTGACCGGCTGTCGATTTATAGCGTATGGTTCGCGGCGACTGCTCTGCTCGGTGGTATCGCATCGGGCACTTGGGGCGCCGGCGATAGCTACTTCGTAACTTCTGTCGCCGGGATTTGCATCCTCAGCGGCATTTTCTTTTCGCGGATTCTTCAGAGTAACTTCGTCTTGCCGCGGATTCTGCGAGCGATTCCCGCATCGAAACTAAGTGCTGCGGGCATGCTCATCATTCCCCTGCTCTACCTGGGATACGCTCGAGCCACGCTCAAAATGCCTACAGACGGCGCCTTCGAACCGATCGCAAATGTACTCGGCATCAAGGGAAACGTGCGTGAGAACTTCTTCGATTCTGCGACATTTCTAGTCGGCGGCTACGCCCAAATCGGCTATTTCCTGACAACAGAAGATCGATCGGCAGGA
Organism: Phototrophicaceae bacterium; assembly: GCA_965223515.1. Classification (GTDB taxonomy): domain Bacteria; phylum Chloroflexota; class Anaerolineae; order Aggregatilineales; family Phototrophicaceae; genus UBA6055. Next base: position 627,382 of record CBDCWK010000002.1, on the reverse strand, counting down.
GATCGTATCGTCAAGTTGATCAACGACACCGAGGCGCCGGTGCTTAGCGAAGAAGCCGGCTTCACCATGGCAGCCGACCGCGAAGTGGTGACCAATCCCACGCAGCTGCGCAATTTGCATCAATCCGGGCGCTTCGTTGGCAGGCAGTTAGTAGAGATGATTGAGCAGCAGGAATTCGGACTGATAATCCTGCGCGCTCTCTTCTACCCGCCGCCGGTTTTAGACGCGATCAACAGCGCTTACGAACATCGTGAAGCGATCCATATGAACGGATTTGATTACCTGATCCTCTATCCCAAGCTAGAGGACGGAGACTAGGGAGCCCGCCGTGTCCACCGCCTATCTGACGCACTCGAGCTTCACTGAGCATGACCTCCCGCGTCACCCGGAGCATGCCGGCCGTATCAAAGCGGTATGGGAGCAATTGAGCGCGCAGGGGCTGCTAGACCAGCTTCAGCGCATTGCACCGTCGCCGGCATCCGATGACCAGATTCTCGCCGTGCATTCGCGCGTCCACCTCGATCGATTGGTGGACATTTTGCGACAGAATCGCACGGTGAGAATCGACCATGATACGTACGCCTTGCCAGCGTCTTTGAAAGTGGCTCGTCTCGCCGCCGGCGCGGTAATAGACGCAGTAGGCGCCGTGGCTTCTGGACATGCAGAAAATGCCCTAACAATAGTACGACCGCCAGGCCACCACGCTACCGCTGACCGGCAAATGGGCTTCTGCTTGCTAAACAATGTTGCCATCGGCGCCCGACAGGCGCAGGTGCAGCACCAGTGTGAAAAAGTGCTGATTATCGACTTCGATGTCCACCACGGTAACGGAACGCAAGACATCTTTTATGCCGACCCATCAATAATGTTTGTGTCGATCCATCAGAGCCCCTTCTATCCCGGAAGTGGCGCGCTGAACGAGACCGGCAGCGGCGCGGGACAGGGCTTCACGCTCAACGTACCACTTGCCAGTGGGCACGGCGACGCAGCTTATGAGCGGATCTTCTCCAATGTGGTTCGGCCTGTTGCTGAACGCTTCGCACCCGACTTAATGCTCATCTCTGCCGGTTTCGACGCGCATTGGGTTGATCCCTTGGCAGGCATGCAATTAAGCCTGGCCGGTTACGACCGCTTGACTCGCGAATGCCTGCGCATGGCCGAGCGCCTCTGTAACGGCAAGATTGTCTTCGTTATGGAAGGGGGTTATGACCTCAACGCTTTGGCGCATGGCTGGTGCAATATCGCGCGCAGACTCCTGGGCATTGACACGCTCAGCGACCCCTATGGAAGTCCTCCCGCGAATACATCGCCAGGCGACATTGAGCAAGTGATCGGCAGAGTGCGCCACATCCACAAGCTCTAGGTCATCATCAAGTCGCCTTCGAGCCCGTGTTCCTGCATAAGCGCGCCTCTCAAGTCGAAGATCTGATCGCGCAGCGCCGCCGCCTTCTCAAATTCGAGCGCCTGCGCCGCCTTCTTCATTTCGCGTTCCAACTCGTCGATCATATGCTGCAACTCATCAGCCGGCAAACTATGCAAGCCAAAATCGACCGCGACGCTTTCCTTGGAGTCCTCACCATCAATTGCACGCAAGCGATCGGTGATGTCCTGAATATCTTTGACGATCTGCTGCGGCTCGATACCGTTATTGCGATTGTGGGCTTCCTGCTTGGCTCGACGGCGATCCGTCTCGTCGATCGCCCCCTTCATCGCCGGAGTGACCTTATCGGCATACATGATAACCTTGCCCTCAATATGTCGTGCCGCCCGACCGATGGTCTGAATCAGCGCGGGTTCCGAGCGCAGGAAGCCAGCCTTGTCGGCATCGAGAATCGCCACTAGCGAGACTTCAGGCAGATCAAGACCTTCGCGCAGCAAATTGATGCCGACGACAACATCATAGACGCCCATTCGCAAATCACGAAGAATCTCTACCCGCTCAAGCGTATCGACTTCCGCATGCAAATACTGCCCCTTGATCCCCAGCTCATTGAAATATCCCGCCAACTCCTCCGACATCCGCTGAGTCAGAGTCGTGACCAGTACACGCTGCCCCTCGCGCACACGCAAGGCGATCTCCTGCAAAAGGTCGTCAATCTGGCCTTCGATCGGTCGAACATCAACCTGTGGATCCACGATGGCGGTCGGGCGGATAACCTGCTCAACCACTTGCTCAGCATGGCTTGCTTCGTAAGGACCCGGAGTCGCGCTGGTGTACATCGTCTGCCCCACGCGTTGCTCAAACTCGGCAAACTGCAGCGGTCGGTTATCAAGCGCGCTCGGCAATCGAAATCCAAAATCGACAAGGACCTGCTTGCGCTGCCGATCGCCGTTGTACATGCCGCGTATCTGCGGAATGGTCATGTGGCTCTCATCAATAACTAGCAGATGATCTTCCGGTAGATAGTCGATCAATGTGTAAGGCGCGCTGCCAGGCGGACGGCGGTCGAAATGCCGCGAGTAGTTCTCGATGCCGGTGGTGAAACCGACCTCGCGCAGCATCTCTATGTCGTAGCGTGTCCGCTGTTCGATGCGTTGCGCCTCAATTAGCTTGTCCTCGCGTTTGAAGTAGGTAATCTGCTCTTCCAATTCTGCTTCGATATCGTGCAGCGCCTCGCGGATATGCTCGTCGTCCGTGATGTACTCCCTGGCGGGGAATATGGTCACCAAGTCGTGAATGTGTAGCACCTCGCCCGTTAGCGGATGGAATTCGACGATCTTTTCAATTTCGTCGCCCCAAAGGTAGATGCGAAACGCCGTCTCCGAATATCCGGGCACGATTTCCAAAGTATCGCCGCGCGCGCGAAAGGTGCCACGGCGCAACTCCATATCATTACGCGAGTACTGTATCCGCACAAGATCACGGAGCACCCGCTCGCGCCGAACCTCTTCGCCAACTTTCAATTCGACCGACATCTTCTGCCAATTGACCGGATCGCCGATGCCGTAAATGCAGGATACCGACGCCACTATCAGGACATCCCGCCGCGAAAACAAAGACGCCGTAGCCGACAGCCTAAGTCGCTCTATCTGTTCATTAATGTCGGTCGACTTCTCGATATAAAGATCATGCCGCGGCACGTATGCTTCCGGCTGGTAGTAGTCGTAATAGCTGACAAAATACTCGATAGCATTGTTGGGGAAAAGTCGCCGAAACTCGGCATAGAGCTGTGCTGCCAAGGTCTTGTTATGGCACATCACTAGGGTCGGGCGCTGCGTCGCCTGTACAATGTTGGCAACGGTGAAGGTCTTGCCCGTGCCGGTCGCGCCCAGCAGAGTCTGGTGCTGATGTCCTTGTTGCAAGCCAGTCAGCAAGCCTGCGATGGCGGTCGGTTGATCGCCGGTCGGCACGAATGGAGAATCAAGCTCAAATTCTGGCACAGTTCTGCTTTCATTCTACGAACAGGTGTTCGTTGTACCGATGATTATAGCGCTCAGGAGGCGCCGATCGCAAGGTCTGATTGCGCCGGGTTGCCTAAGACCTCGCCATTTGACCAGCTTGCCATTGACAAGCAAGATCACGGCTGTTAAGCTCATAATTCGCAACGTTGATCGTTGCCTGATGATGCGGGGTGGAGCAGTGGTAGCTCGTTGGGCTCATAACCCAAAGGTCGTTGGTTCGAATCCAGCCCCCGCTATTGAGCTGATGTAGCTCAGCTGGTTAGAGCGCGCGACTCATAATCGCGAGGTCGGAAGTTCAAGTCTTCCCATCAGCACTTATGGGACCCAGATCGGGTCTTTTTTAATGTAGGCGCACTAGATCAAACATCATGGCGCAGCAAGTCCGCAACTGTCTCGCGCCGCCGGATAATCCACCAGCGATCCCCTGACTCAGCCACAACTACCTCCGCTGGCCGCAATCGTGCATTGTAATTACTCGCCATTGACATACCGTAGGCGCCCGCCGTCATTAGAGCCACCCGGTCACCCACTTGCAGCAGCGGCAGCTCGCGATCGCGCGCCAAGATATCTGCCGATTCGCACACCGGCCCAACCACATGCGCGATAAGACGCTCTCCGTCAGACTTGCGAAGCAGCGCCACTTCATGGTGCGCCTGATAGAGCGCCGGGCGAATCAACTCCGCCATGCTCGCGTCTACAATGTAGAAGACCTGTCCTACCTGCCGTTTCACATAAAGTACCTCGGCGACCAGCATGCCGGCGTCAGCCACAATCGAACGGCCGGGTTCAAGCAAGACGTTGTATCCCCGCAGGCGAGCAGCAAGCGCGGCAGCTAAATCATGAAATGACGGGATGATCTCATCAGTTCGGTATCCGACCGGTAGCCCGCCACCCAAATTGATGGTGCGGATCTGCGCATAAGGTCCGATCAACTCAAGTAAACTGTCCAGGGCCTCCAGCGTTGCTGCGCTGTCGCTGAGTTGGCTGCCGATGTGCATGTGGATACCGGCAATATTGATTCGCGGATAGTTATCTTGCTGAGCCAGCGCTTCGCGAATGACATCCGCCGTCAAGCCGAACTTCGCAGCATCGTGACCTGTCGCCATATATCGGTGCGTTTTCGCCGCAACTTGTGGATTGAGCCGCAACGCCACAGGTACCGTTTCGACGCCCATCCGAGCGGCCGCATCATTGATATGGGCCAGCTCAAGTACATTTTCGACATTGAACCAGCCAATGCCCTTCGACACGGCAAAGGCAATCTCTTCACGCGTCTTGCCCACACCAGCGAAGACGATATCTCGCGCAGCTGCGCCAGCTTTCAACGTTCGATGGATCTCGCCAGCGCTGACACAATCAAAGCCGGAGCCAGCGTTATTCAAGGCGCGAAGGATGGCCAAGCTGCCATTAGCCTTTACGCTGAAATGAATACGAGCATTTAGCGGACTGAATGCTGCTCGCAAGCGGTGGAAGTTCGCCAATACCCGCTTGAGACTGTAGATATAGACCGGCGTACCGGTTTCGCTGACGATCGAGTCAGCGTCCAGGTCGTCGACAGACAGCGCATCAGCCACGTATCGGATCGAGGTATTGAATACCATTGCCAATTAGAGTAAACCAGCCAAACAAAAAGGAGACACCTCTGTGGTGTCTCCGATGGACGGGAGCGACGGGATTTGAACCCGCGATCTCCGGCTTGACAGGCCGGCATGTTAAACCGCTACACCACGCCCCCAGACAACACGGCTAGCTTAACAGTTCCGCGTTTCGGTGTCAAGTACATATGCTCAGCAGGAAACAGACGTCCGCCACCCTGCCGTTGGAGTAACTGCGCCCGCTAGATTTGGCCGAATCCGCCGATTGCGCTCGACTTGCCCGACAAATAACGCGCGGTCAATATGAGTATCAGGATTGATGGCGCCACAAATACCAGTGACATCGCCGCAGTCAGCGCATTGTTGGTGCCGGACGCTATGGAGAACAGTGCACGGGCATTGTGATGACCTGACCGGCGCCTATCAAGAATGTCAATATGTATTGACTCCAAGAGATTAGGTAGGCAAATAAGCTCGCCACCATTATTCCCGGGAATACCGCTGGTAAAGTGACGTACCAGAATGTGGCAAGCGTTCCGGCGCCGAGTGAGCGCGCCTGTTGCTCAAACTCAGGATTGTAGTTAGCGAACACGCCCGAAAGCGTCAGCACCACGTAGGGCATAACCGGCACCAGATGCACAAGGCCGACGCCGAGCAGATTGCCGGAAAGTCCCCATCGAATAAAGTTGATGTTCAGCCCCATCGCCACCGCGATGCCCGGCACGATCGTCGGTGAGATTATCAGAAACTCAATCACGCGCTTGCCACGAAATGAATACAAACCGAGCGCGCGCGCCGCCGGCAAACCGATGATCACCGAGCTGAAAGTGACGCCTACAGCCAGAATCGTACTCGTCAACAGAGCTTCTGGTACTTTTGAATTGGCGGCAACGATGCTCTCCCATGCGCGTAAACTTAGCTCATTGGGAAAGAGCTGCGGGTAAAACCAACGAAATGAAAAAGCATTGAACAAGAAGCCGATCAGGGGCGTCAAGAGCAGCAATATCAACAGGGAAACCGCGACGAAGTGCAGGACACGCGCTAGACGTTTACTCGTTCGCGCGTGTTCAAAGACGTCAGTCGTTATGGTCGTCATGCCATTCAATCCTGCCGAATCGTTCGCCGGTTCAGCCACATGTAACCAAGCACAAGGAAGAATACAATAATCGAGATAATTATGCTGAATGCCATGCCTTCAGTGCGCGAGTTAAGGTCCGGATTGCGGAAGAAGCGCACTGCGGTTACCGTGAGCGTGCGTGGAAAGCGAACCCCCAGTATGGCAGGCACCTCGTAAGAACCGAAAGTGAAGGCGAAAACCAAGATCACCCGGAGAGCAGACCGGGCATAACCAACGGCAGAATTACATAGCGGAATCGCTGCCAACGATTCGCGCCCAGACTGCGCGCCAGATCTTCGTAGTCGACCCCCAGCGCTTGCAGGACCGCCAACACTATAACGCCGACGAATGGCACTTCTTTCCATATAAAGGACAACATCATACCGATGCCATACTTATCCCTGACCACAACCGGAAAGTCTTTTGGAAATTCCAGCAAGCCGAGCTGAGCGCCCGTGCGCGAGAGCAATCCGCTCTGGGAGAACAAGAACAATATACCGATCGCTGAGACTACATGCGGAACCGGTAAATTCAGTTGATATAGAAAGGTGCAACCCTTTTGCCGACAAAGGTCCGGCGAAGCAACAGAGCCGTCATCAATGCCAATATCGCCGATATAACTGTACTTCCCACGCTGACCCAGATCGATAGGATCAAGCCCTGCCAAAAGACATCGGCGTATTCCGGCGAAAACAAAATGTTGTGATAAGCCTGCAAGGAGATCTCGGTCCGACCGATAAGGGGCTGCCAGCCGAGGCTGACCATCGTCCCATAAGTTAAGCCGCCGAAAAAAGGATGAAGATGACCGCCATCGTCGGCGCCAGCATGATAGGGATGCGCCAGCGATCCCAAAACGTCAACGCTCGCCTCCTCGCAATCCAACGTCTTGTTTCGCGCCATACATCTTAACCCAGCGCTGCATCGCGAGCAACCGGGCAAAGCGTATCCGCCGCAAGATAAGCGACAAGGCCGCCACCTGCTGGTATCCGAACTGCCGCGCTTCAATTACAATGAGCGCGCTGAAATCGTCTACGGGGAAATGCCAAGCTGTGACCTACCGTAAGGTGCTGGTATTTTGGCTGCCGCTGGCTTTAGCCCGGCTCTTGATGACGCTCGAAGGGGCGTGGATCCAGGGAGTAATCAGCCGCAAGCCGGCCGCCATATATCAGGCGATCACCTTGGGCTTTGTTTTGACCACGCTAATCGTCTGGGGCGGCATCGCGCTTGGGCTGCACCTTGTTCTGGCCGCGGCGCTCGGCTTGACACTGGGGCAGCTGTTTGAGCTGGCTTTCTTGTATCTCGCTAATCGCCGCGGGCAGTCGGCACTGCGGCTCCGCTGGCAGTCGGCCATTGCGCCAACCTAGCGACGAAAGGAAACCTTGACATGCGTTTCATCAACGAAATCTTGCCTCTTAGACAGCAAGCAAAGGTACGAAACCGTTGGCTGGAAACTCGACTGGATACCATCGTGCCCGAATTGATGCAGCGCGAAGACATTGACATGTGGATCGTGGCTTGCCGCGAGTACAACGAAGACCCCGTGATTATGTCCTTGCTGCCCGCAACCTCCATGTCCGCCCGCCGGCGCACCATTTTGCTCTTCGCTAGAAGTACTCAGGGCAGTGTTGAGCGGCTCACACTTTCACGCTACGGCTATGAGGGATTCTATGAAGCTGCCTGGAATCCAGACGAAGAAGAACAGCATGCCTGCCTCGACAAACTTGTGCGCGAGCGTGATCCCAAACGAATCGGAATCAATGCCTCCCGGATCTTCTCCTTTGGTGATGGTATTTCACACACCGAATTTCAGCAGATCAGCGATACGTTGGGCGAGCCCTATACTTCCCGATTGATCAGTGCCGAAGCACTCTGCGTCGGCTGGCTGGAGCGACGCTTGCCAGAGGAGATTACGGCCTACCCGCGTTTGGTGGAAATCGGGCATCAAATCATCGGCCGCGCCTTCTCCACCGCGGTTATCCACCCCGGCATCACCACTACGGAAGATGTCGTTTGGTGGATGCGCCAGACTATGCAGGACGCCGGCTTGATGGCCTGGTTTCAGCCCACCATCAATATTCAGGCGCCCGGGCAAACTTATCAGGCGACAGGTAATCTTCGAACGACCATCTTGCCCGGCGACCTGCTCCATTGTGATATGGGCTTTCACTACTTGGGCTTGGCTACCGATCAGCAGCAGCACGCCTATGTCTTGCATGCCGGCGAAACTGAAGCCCCTGCCGGGATCCGCGCCGCGTTGCGAGACGGCAACCGACTGCAAGACATTCACTTGGCTGAAATGCAAGTCGGCCGGACTGGAAATGAGGTGTTGAGCGCCACCCTGGAACTGGCGAAAGCCGAAGGTATCCGCGCGCAGATCTATAGCCATCCCCTGGGTTATCACGGCCATGCTGCTGGCCCGCTCGTCGGCTTATGGGATCGACAAGCTGGCGTCCCAGGTATCGGCGATTACTCACTTTTTGATGATACGGTCTACTCTATAGAGTTGAATGTCACAAAGACTGTGCCTGAATGGGAAGGGCAAGACCTGCGTATTATGCTGGAGGAAGACGCGGTGCTTACCGGCGGCGAGATGCACTGGCTGGACGGCAGACAAGAATCACTCTACTTGATCGGCTAAGCAAACGTTAATCCGCGTTTACAGGCATTTTGCAGCGCGAAAAAGGATTCCTAACAACTCATTTCTAACCTTGCAATGATGCTTAAGTTACAGCCATAGCAATGAAAGGAATGAGCAATGAAAACAGTCACACGTTCCATCCTGTTGCCCACCGCAATCGGCATATTGATCGCAATCGTGATCTTTGGGCCATACCCATACCCGGTATCCACGCCATCGGCGTCGTCACACATCCCAATGACATCTTCGCCGAAGTCTATCAGAATGCTAGTCCGTCGGTCGTGGCGATCAGCGTCGCTACCCAAGATACCGGCGGTAGCGGTTCCGGCTTCGTCATCAACCGCGATGGCCACATCGTGACCAACGCCCATGTGGTCGACGAAGCAGACAAGATAGTCGTCGAATTTCTCGAGGGCGCGATCGTGCGCGCAAAGCTGGTCGGCAGTGATCTGTCTTCGGATATCGCGGTTATCAAGGTCGATGTCCCGGCTGATCACTTGATGCCGATTAACTTCGCCGATTCTGACAACCTGACCGTCGGACAAACTGTGCTCGCAATAGGCAGCCCCTTCCGTCAAGGTTGGACCCTGACTTCGGGGATCATTAGCGCAATAGACCGGACAATTCAGGGTTTGACCGAATTCTCCATCGGCGGCGTAATCCAGACCGATGCCTCGATCAAGCCCGGCAATAGCGGCGGTCCGCTGATCAACCTCGACGGCGAGGTTATCGGTGTCAATTCTCAGATCATCAGCGGGCCCGCAGCAGCTCAGGCGTCGGCTTTGCGATTCCGGCGAATCTGACACAACGCGTCGCCGATTCGCTGATAGCAGACGGGGAGATGACCTACAGCTACTTGGGCATCTCTGGTTTCGATGTCAATCTGAGCGCCATCGAGTCGCTCGAACTGCCCAACGACTTTCGCGGCGTGATTGTAAGAGAAGTGGTCGACGACGGACCCGCTGCCGATTCCGGCCTGCACGAAATCACGCGGATGCTTGACTTGGATGACAAGCTTGTCGGTCTTCGTGCGGATATCATCGTCGCCGTAGACGAGGCACCCTCAAGGGAATGAACGACCTGATCACATTCTTGGCGCGTCACACCAGACCAGATCAGGAAGTGGTGATTACCGTCCTGCGCGACGGCGAACACAAACTGGAAATCCCGATTCAGCTTGGGAGTCGCTAATTCCGCTTGTAGCATTTCAGCCCTCACTTGTCGAGTGAGGGCGCGTTTCCTATGTGTCGAATTCGATTTGCCCGCCAGCAGCGATCTCGCGGACTTTGACCCTGCTGGCTTAGACCGTATACTAATATATATACGCTACAGCAAAGGCAGCTTTGATGTCCGACATTCTTTATAACAAGCAACGGCGTCAACTTCGTGACGGCCTTTGGTCGACAGTTCATCGCGTCGAAATACCCGCGGATAACCTCAAGTTCGAAGACTTGCATCCGATGAACAGTTACGTCCGCCAGCAGGATATTGCCCGGATGCACTACGCGCGGGCGCTTGCTCGTGGCGACGACAGTCCGCATATCCTGACCTGGACCGCCAGCCAAACTGATCGCCGCGCAAGCCAGACCTTCCCCGATCTCAGCTACACCGCTGATGACGGCGAGCAAATCATCAGCGCCAATTCATTTATCACCTGCGTCCTACGCAAACTGCTGGCAGAAGGTTGGCTGCAGCTGCATGAATACATCGGCGACACCTATGAGTGGAAGGTCGAAATACCGGAAGAAAACAAGACGTGGCGCGCCCGCGCTGACGCTATATTGCTCTGGCTGGAAGAATCCATTCAGCTTGATCTCTATCCCAATATTGAACGCGGCAGTTACCAGCCGCGCGTCTTCCGCCCGTTCGACCTGCGGCACAATTTCGTACGTATCGGCCGCTGTGATTTTATTCGGCACTTCGTGCAGAATCACGAGCGGCAGGTAGTCTTCAATACGTCTCATTTCCTGCACGAACACGATGATCTTATCAGCCACCATTCGGGCTACGGCGATGCAGTGGGTTTGATGGTGGCTGCAAATACGATACTGCGCCCACCTGTCTACCGTCGCGGCGCCTTGCTCTATGATGGCCAGGGCTGGCGCATTAATACAATTAGCCTCAACGACATCGCGCTTCTAATGCCCGGGGATATCGCTCTCAGCGCCAGCCGGGACGGCGCCGATCGCTTCCAGCTCAATCCGGAAGATCCGATGCCGATCGCGCTCTACACGCGCGCCGGCGGTCTGCGCCAAAATGGTCGCCCACTCGATCGTACGCCGTCAGACGAGCATCGTATCGAATTTGTAGTGGTCAACCGGCAGATACTAAGCTGGAAACGCGGCGGAGGACTTCAGATTCCGCAGAATGGATTCGTGCTGTCGCTGAATGCCAACGCGCTTCCTGCGGGTGTGATCGAGCGCATCATCGAGGACGCCTGGGTAGAATACGAATTCGCTGATGGTACCGGTCACATCTTGGCCGGCATCCAGGCCGGTCCCATATTGATGCGTGATGGCAGCCCTGTCATCGACCAGGCGGCAGTAGATGAAGAGTTCTGGGCCAGTCGCGACGAGACCGTAGGCATATCGCCGGTGCACATGCATCTCGAAGCCGACGGTCCGCGCAAGGCGCGAACTGCCTTGGGCATAAAGCCGGACGGCAATCTAGTGTTGATTCTTATCGACGGTTGCGACCCCGCCGGCCGAACTAATCTGGACAGCTCGGGCGCCACCTTGCAAGAGATAACCGAATTGCTAGCGGAGGCTGGAGCGGTCAACGCCCTTAATCTCAGCGGCGAAGGATCTAGTCATCTATTTGTGTCGGGCGGGCTGGCCAATACGCCATCGGACCGGCGCGGGCATCAGGGGGTCGTCTTCGAGCGCATGCTGCCCTCAATCGGCATCGTCAGCTAGACAGAGCCACCGCTTTCAATTCCTGCCAAACGCCAGCGTCCAGCTCGATTTCGCCGGAGGTCGTCATCCGTTCGTAATAACGGTCGCCGCGCTCCCCGGGTACCAGGATCTCCTCAACACCCGGCAGCGGCTTGAGGTTCTTAACTCGCGCCATCAATTCACTGACGCCATCTTGAAAATTGGCCAGATCATCTGCAAGCAATTCGGGATCAATCGCGAAAACGAGATTGCCCCAATCCAGCTTCGTACCGTCATCTTTGCGTGACGCGCCGACGAGCGGGCGGGTCAATACCTCGACGATCAGTGCCAGCGCCGCGCCCTTGTAACCGCCAAATGCCTTGATCGCGCCAGCAAGCGCCGCCGCTGGATCTGTCGTTAGCTCTCCTGCGCTGTCATAGGCGACGCCGTCAGGAATATTCTCGCCCTCGGCCTTCGCCAAAATCACGCCGTACCAGGCGATGGCCGCCGTCGCCATATCGAACACGATCGGCGTGCCGGCTGAAGGGATGCCAATTGCCAGCGGATTCGTACCCAGGAATGGCTCGTAGGAGCCGTGCATTGCCATCAGTTCTGCAGAACCGGAGCAAACGAAGCCTATCAAGCCTTCTTCCGCCATCCAGCGCGCATAATAGCCGATAGCGCCAGTGGCAGAGTTGGTATGCCGCGTACCAACAATGCCGAAGCCATGCGCCTTCGCCTTTTCAATCGCAATTTCGGTCGCGCGCGAAACCACCACCATGCCCTGATTCCAGCCACCGTCTATCAGCGCCGACAGCTTGGCATCCTTGACGACCGAAACTTCACCCGTCGCGGTGTTGGCGGGCATACCGGCGCCGAGCAGCTTGATCACATTCTGATTGTTGCCACGCAATTGAGCGTACATGATGATCTTCAGGATGATCTCGGTATCGTCCTTGTCATAGCCCTGCGCCGCTATCGCGCGCCGCGTTACCTCTTGCAATTTATCAATCGCAACTTTCATACCTTCGCTCCTGCGTCAGCGTCGACGTCGCCGCTATTTCTTGCCGCGCACCAGACCATTTGACGTCAAATAAGTATAGCTATCGTGTACTGCCTGCAGCATATCCGTGGCACAGCGATCCAACTCAACGATATGCCAATCGGCGGTGTCGGCGGCCGCAGCCACAATGCCAGGCACATCCATTTTCCCACCGCCAACCGCGGTCATATTATCGTCTTTATCCAGCGAGCCATCCTTGAGATGAATCAGCGGCGCGCGCGCCCCAACCTGCTTGACGACATCTACCGCGTCCAGACCGCCGACCTGCGCCCAATAAGTATCAATTTGAAAAAAGACGCCATCGTCCAACTCATCGAGCATCAGATCGAGCGTGGCAGTACCGTTCAATTGCTTATATTCCCACCAATGATTGTGATAGCCCAATTCAAGACCGTTGGCGGCGGCAAACTCGCCGGCTCGGTTCAGCTTTTCACAGACCCGCTTGATCGAGTCGATTGTCTCGAATTCAGTCGGAGGCAAGAATGCAATGCAGACGCGGTTCAGCTCGTAGGCTTCCGCGATCCCCAAAACTGCATCACTGTTAGCGTCATCGGGAAAGGGCACGTGGCTGTTAAACACTTCCAGCTCAAGCTCGCGGAACAAGGCAGCAGTCCTTTCCAAGCCTCCGGGCATGCCTCCAAATGGCTCAATGCCGACATAACCCATATCGGCCACTCGCCGAACTGTGCCTTCAAAATCTTGCGCCAGCTCCTCGCGCACCGAATACAATTGGACCCCCACTGGTTTAAGATCAGACATGGCAACTTATCCTCGTTTAGATGTTTATGTATGGCTGTATTTTGGCGGTTCTCGGTGGGAATGCCAGTGTTAATCATCTTTGCGAGAATAATGCAGAACTGCCCTGTCTCCTCGTAGTAAATTGCTCAGGCCTGCTGTACACTGACTGATTGTGTGTCATACGCTTTGCAGCATCATCTTGCTGCCACCCAGCAGATCTTCCGTTTGCGCCGCCAGGAGTCTATAGAATGGCATCCGCCACTACCGATTCGCGCATAGAATCATTTTCGAAACCGAAAAAGTATTCGGCTTTCCGCATCTGGAAACGATTGATGAGCTATCTGATGCGATACCGACTATGGGTCCTTATTGCCTTGGTCGGGATAGTCGGCACGAATATTTTGGCGGTCTCCGTACCCTATATCTTGCGTGACGTAGTCGATGTTGGTATCGCAAATAAAGATAGCGCCTTTATGCTCAGCTCTGGCTTGCTCGTGGTTGGCTTGGGCGGCTTGCGCGGCTTGACCGCCTTCTTCGGCAGATTCTTCGGCGAACGCCTGGCTCACTGCATATCCTACGACATCAGGAATCAAATCTACGACAAGGTGCAGCGCCAATCCTTCACGTACCACGATAACGCGCAAGTCGGAACGATCATCACACGCGCCATCAGCGACGTCAACGAGATTCAACGCTATTTTTCTTTCGGTCTGATGGACGGCCTAAACGTCATCCTTTTGCTGACCGGCGTTGTTTCTATCATGGTCGCAACCAGCCCGCTGCTGGCGGTCATCGCCTTCACGCCATTGGTGCCGCTCGCTCTTTACTCCCAACGTTTTGTCAAGAGCGTCCATCCGCGCTGGAAAAAAGTAATGGACCGCATGCAGGTGCTCAGCAATCACATCCAGGAAAATGCGCTCGGCGCCGAAGTCGTTCGGGTATTCGCCTGCGAGCAATATGAGATCGAACGGTTTCACAAGGAGAACCAGAATCTCTATAACGAACAACTGGACTTCATCACGCAGTGGATATCGTTCCTGCCGACCAGCGCCTTTCTAGCCGCCATGTCAACCGTGCTGGTGCTGCTGTTTGGAGGTCTGCTGGAGCAGCAAGGGATGGTAAACATATCCATCGGCTTGATTGTGACCTTCAACGCCTATGTCTTGCTTCTGGCGCAGCCACTGCGTTTCATTGGCTTTGTCATTCTGCTGACGACCCAAGCAGTGGCGAGTGGCGAACGAGTTTTCGAAGTCCTTGATGAAGAAGAGTCAGTAGTGAACCGGCGAGACTCAATTAAGGCCAGCATTAAGGGGCATGTGCGCTTCGAGCATGTCAGTACCCGCTATAGCACCATAAGCCCGGCCGTGGTAAAAGACGTCAACCTCGAAGTGTCCCCGGGCGAAGTCATCGCCGTCATTGGTTTGACCGGTTCGGGAAAGACCACTATCGCTAACTTGATCCCGCGCTTTTACGATGTGACCGATGGTAGAGTTACCATTGATGGCATTGATGTACGGGAATTCGACCTGCATTGCTTGCGCAGCCAGATCGGCATCGTCATGCAGCAATCGCTGCTTTTCTCCGCCACGATCGAAGAAAACATCGCCTACGGCAATCCGGCTGCCACCCAAGCAGAAATCGTAGAAGCAGCCAAATCCGCCAACGCCCACGAATTCATTACCGAGATTCCCGATGGCTATCAAACCGTAGTCGGCGAACGTGGTGTCACGCTGTCCGGTGGCCAGAAGCAGCGCATAGCGATCGCCCGCGCCCTATTGGTTGATCCGCGAATCCTAATACTCGATGACGCCACCAGCAGCGTCGACACGCATACTGAAAATCTGATCCAGCAAGCGCTTGAGCGGATTATGATCGGGCGGACGACCTTCGTGATCGCGCAGCGCATGAGTACCATATTGAGCGCCGATCAAATCATTGTCCTGCGAGATGGCGAGATCATTCAACACGGTACGCACGAGACCCTGCTTGAAGACGGCGGTCTATACGAAGAAATCTACCAATTGCAGCTTGAGGAACAAGAGCGCGTGCGCCGTGAGGCAATCATCGCCGGCATCATCCAGATCCCGCTGGAAGAACGACGCTCAACCCAGAAATTCCGCACCCTAATCGAACGACTTACCGGAAAATATACACCCTAGCGTATTCGCAGAGACTGGAGCTTATGGCAGTCCTGAATCAGAGCAAGAAAAAGCGGCGCACGACTCACAACGAGCGCCAGCAAGCCGAACCGAGCATCCTGGAAATTGAAGACGATCACGAGCCAGGTTTCGACCGCGAAGTCACATTCAGGCTCCTGTCCTACATAAAGCCTCATCGGCGCGAATTTACGGTCGCTTGCACGACTATGCTGCTGAGCGTTTTAGCCAATGTCGCCAGCCCGCCCTTGATCGGCTGGGCGATTGATGAAGGCATTCGCAAACAAGATATCTCGATCCTCGTCAAAGGCGTTGTCGCCTTGGTGATAATTCAGATCTTGGGATTCATTGGCTTTCGTATCCAGCTTGGCAACATGGCGGTTATCGGCCAGACCATCATTAAGACTCTGCGCGACCAACTATTCGATCATATTCAATACCTGTCGATTGGCTTTTTCGCTGAATATGAAGTCGGTCGTCTGATCGCGCGCGTCATCAGTGATGTCAACGTTGTTCGCGAGGCGGTGACTTTCGCCGCCGTCGGCAGCATTCGCGAAGTCTTGATGCTTTTCGGCATCATCATTTCTATGTTCCTGATTAACATGCCCTTAACGGCAGTCGCTTTCACAGTCCTGGTTGTCCTGCTATTCATCGCAAATTTCTGGCGAATTCATGCGCGAGCAGCTTATCTGCGTGTGTCAGACAGCAATGCCAAGGTCTATGCCGAACTCTCCGAAGCCTTTAACGGCGTTCGTGTCACTCAGGCATTCGCCCGTCAAGAACACAACTACCAGCGCTTCTCCGGCGATATCAATATGGCGAGCCTAAAGGCGAATGTGCGCGCTGCGCTTATCGCCGGCCTCTTTTACCCCACGGTCGAAATGATCGGCGGCGTGGCCATCGGTACGCTGATCTTCGTCGGCGGTACGCTCGTTCTCGACGAGAGAATTACTGTCGGCGTCTTGCTAACATTTATTCTTTACATCCAGCAGTTTTTCTTTCCAATCCGCCTTTTGGCGCAGCGCTATAACCTGCTTCAGAGCGTAATCGCCTCCGGTTATCGCATATTCAAGCTCATGGACTTTCCAGTTGATATTCGCGACGACATTAACGCCGAAGAGTTGCCCGATATCGACGGTCATATCCGCTTTGAAGACGTCGCCTTTCGATACTCAGCTGAAGGTCCAATGGTCTTGCACAATATCAATCTCGATGTGCCGCCTGGCACTCGGGTCGCTTTTGTCGGGCATACCGGTGCCGGCAAAACTACCATGGTCAAGCTTGTCATGCGCTTCTATGACGCGACTCATGGCAAGGTGACTGTGGATGGGAACGATATTAAGCACATCACACAGAACAGCCTGAGGCGGCAAATCGGCGTCGTGCCGCAGGACACGCACCTTTTCTCCGGCACGGTCATGGATAATATCCGCTACGGACGCTTGAACGCCGGCGACGACGAAGTTGTCGCGGCTGCAAAGGCAGTTGGCGCGCATCAATTCATTACCGAAATGCAAGACGGCTACCTTACCGAAATTATGGAGGGTGGCGCCGTATTATCTACCGGTCAGCGGCAGCTATTGGCTTTTGCACGTGCCCTGCTGGCCGACCCGCGTGTGCTGATCCTCGATGAAGCGACCAGCAATATTGATACGCAAACCGAGCGGTTGATCCAGCAAGCGCTGGAGCGCCTCCTGGAAGGACGCACCAGTTTTGTCATCGCTCACCGCTTGAGCACCATTACTTCAGCCGATATGATCGTGGTGATGGACCATGGCAAGATTATCGAAATGGGCAGCCATCAGGAGTTGCTAAATCTCGAGGGTGTATATCACCAACTCTTCACACTGGTATAGACCTTCTCAGAGTTGATCAGCGCTTGTTGTCTTCGTGCTTGTGATAATGCAAATCGCTCGCTCGCCGAATCATTTTGTCACCATACTTGTCGCGCAGCCGGTCCAGCGTACCCACCAGATCTTCTTCCTGTTTTTCGCTTGCGGCGTCCTGCCATAGCTCGAGTTGCCGATTGGACTTATCAAAACTACTCATGCCGACGCCGAGGAGCCGAACCGGCTTTCCAGGTATCCACACTTGGTCGAACAGCTTTCGGGCACACTCGAAGATGTCGCCGTCCAAGTCCGTCGGACGCGCCAGCGACATCTGACGGCTCAACGTCGAGAAGTCGGTCCAGCGCAGCTTGATCTTGACGGTCGTGCCAGCCAAACTCGCTTTGCGCGCCTGCCGCCCGACACCGTCTGCGAGACGTCGCAAAGTCACCTTAAGCTCCGCTTCGTCAGCGACATCCTTGGCAAAGGTAACTTCCTTGCTGATCGACTTCGTCTCATGTTCGGTCAAAACCGGGCGGAAGTCGATGCCCTGCGCGCGCCGCCAGATATCGGCGCCAAGCTTGCCGAGACGCGCAATCAGCGCTTCTTCCGACCAATTCGCCACATCGCCGACCGTGGTCAATCCGAGATTATTGAGCGTCTCCGCGTTTTTCGGTCCCACACCCCAAAGCCGCCGGATGGGCAGTGGCGCCAGGAAAGCCGCTTCCTCGCCCTCCGGGACAATCGTGACGGTATTCGGCGGCTGATCCTTAGGCTGACGCGCCTTGCCTACCGTAGTTGCCGTCTTTGCCACCAGCTTGTTGGTCGCTGCGCCCAATGAACAAGGCAGATCAAGCTCGTCATTGATGCGTCGCTGTAGTCTCTTCGCAATCGTCGCGATCGGATCCGGCAATATCGTAACATCAAGAAAGGCTTCGTCGATCGAGAGCGGCTCCACATACGGCGCCGTATCGCGCAGGATCGCCATGACAGCCCTTGAACGCTCGATATAGACGCTGCGATGCTGCCCAACGACGATGAGATGCGGACATAGCCTGATCGCTTGCGCTGTCGGCATTGCCGAACGTACGCCATACTTCCGCGCCGGATATGACGCCGATGACACCACACCTCTTTCGTCAGGCTTGCCGCCGACCGCAATGGCCTTACCGCGCAGCGCTGGATTCAACTGCTCCTCCACCGCACAAAAGAAGGCGTCCAAATCAAGATGGAGTATTTTACGTATCTTCGCCATCACAGGACTCTGGGACGAACCAAGCTTCGTCCTAAACGCACAACACCAAGCTAAGATAAGAATAGAATATATTTTCTATCCTATCATATTTCGCTTCATCTCTCAAGCAGGCTGACATCCTGCTCGACCCCATCTGCTTCCCAGCAACGCCCTTTCACTCAAGAAGACAGAAGTAGCCGCCGAGGATTAGGGACTAGTCCATCCAAGCCAGGAACCTACGAATTCATTCCAAAGCAGCTATAATACCGCCACAATCACGCCCGCCATTGACAAGGACAACCTATGCCGCTGTCGATGCATCCCGACGCAATCATGTCGCTCATCAACGGAGAGATGGGCGCTCCTGCCTTGCTTTTGGGCAGGCATCAGCTGGGTGACGAAGTGTCTATCCGATCTTTCCGCCCTTGGGCGAAAAAGGTCAATATCGTCAATGATGTCACCGGCCGCCGCCTCAAGATGACGAAATCTCATGAGGACGGCCTGTTCGTTGTGGCGCTTGACGCGGATTGGGCTGTTTCTCCCTATCATTTCGAATCGATTACCCTCGAAAACGAAGCGGAAAGCTTCGGCGATCCATACGGTTTCCCGCCGCTGCTCACCGATTTCGACATTCATCTATTTGTTAAGGGCCAGCATCGACAAATCTACGACAAGCTGGGCGCCCACCCGCGCCAAATCAATGGCGTCACCGGTGTCAACTTTGCGGTTTGGGCACCCAACTGCTATAAAGTCGCTGTCGTCGGCGATTTCAATCGTTGGGATCCGCGCACACACGCGATGGAGAACAATAACGACTCAGGCATTTGGGAGTTGTTCGTGCCCGGTTTGAAGCCGGGAGACCGCTACAAATACGAAGTCCGCTCTCACAATCAGGCCTATCGCGCGGCGAAGTCGGATCCATACGGATTCTACGCCGAGGTCCGCCCCGATACGGCGTCTATCATCTGTGACCTCGATCGTTACCAGTGGGGCGATGCCCAATGGATGTCAGCGCGCGCGTCTGCCAACCCACTGAAACAGCCGATGAATATCTACGAATTGCACTTGGGTTCATGGAAGCGAAAAGAAGGCGGCGAGTATTTGACCTATCGAGAATTAGCTGAAGAGTTGCCACCGTACCTGGTGGACATGGGCTATACCCACCTCGAATTGCTGCCAGTCGCCGAACACCCGCTGGATGCCTCCTGGGGCTATCAAGTCACCGGCTACTACGCGCCGACTAGCCGCTTCGGCACGCCGGAAGACTTTATGCATTTCGTCGACTGCTGCCATCAGAACAACATCGCCGTCATCCTCGATTGGGTTCCGGCGCATTTTCCGAAAGATGGGCACGGTCTGAATTACTTTGATGGCACCCATCTTTACAGCCACGAAGATCCCCGACAGGGCGAACATCCCGATTGGGGAACGATGATCTTCAACTATGCGCGCAACGAAGTGCGCAATTTTCTGCTTGCCAATGCCCTCTTCTGGCTGGAGAAATATCACATTGATGGCTTGCGCGTCGATGCCGTCTCGTCGATGATCTACCTCAATTTCTCCCGCGAAGACAACGATTGGATACCCAATGAATACGGCAGCCACGAAAACCTCGGCACCCTCGCCTTCCTGCGCGAGTTCAACGAGATTGTCCATGCTGAAGCGCCCGGCGCCGTCACCATCGCCGAAGAATCAACATCCTGGGCGATGGTCTCGCATCCCACCTATATCGGAGGCTTGGGATTCACATTCAAGTGGAATATGGGCTGGATGCACGACACGCTCAAATACATGAAACATGATCCCGTTCATCGTCGCTTTCACCACCATCAGATTACCTTCGCCAGTCTTTACGCATTCAGCGAAAACTTTGTGCTGCCGCTCTCCCATGATGAGGTCGTGCACATGAAAGGATCGCTTATCGGTAAGATGCCGGGTGACTATTGGCAAAAGTTTGCCGGACTACGTCTGCTCTTCGGCTATCAATACACCCAAGTTGGCAAGATGCTAAATTTCATGGGCAACGAATTTGCGCAGTTCGCCGAATGGAGCGAAGCTCGAAGCTTGGATTGGCACCTGCTCGAGTACGAAAAACACGGACAGACGCAAACCTGGGTGCGAGATCTGAATCGCTTCTATCGCGAGCAGCCTGCGCTTTGGCAAGTCGACTTTGAACCGGACGGGTTCCGCTGGATCGAAGCGAATGACGCCGATTACAGCGTCTACAGCTATATCCGTTACGCTGAAGACCAAGACGACTTCTTGATCATCGTACTTAATTGTACGCCAATAGGCCGGGAAAATTATCGCATCGGCGTGCCCCAGTCGGGTTTCTACCAGGAGGCGCTTAATAGCGACGCCTCAGCCTATGGCGGGAGCAACGTTGGCAATCTTGGAGGCGTTCACAGCCACGACCTTCCAAGCCACGGCTTTCGCGACAGCATCAGCCTTTGCCTGCCACCCCTGGCAATACTCGTATTGAAGCCCTCGCCTTAAGTCGCTGCAACTGAGGTTCGTTTTGGCGGTGGCGCCAGCAACGACGTTACCAGCACCACGGCGCACAAGACCGCCCCCAGCCAAAGCGCTGGCTCATAACCACCGGCATGGTCGTAGCTTAATCCGAAAAGCGCCGGTCCTATTGCACTGCCGACTACGCTGACGGTATAGACAAATCCGCGGATTTCGCCTTGATACTGCCGGCCGAACAAGTTGGGCCATACGGCTCCATCAAAGACGTAACCAATGCCCAAGCCCAGGCCAAACACCAGTGCATACAGAACTAGCAGCCAGGTCTCCCGCATCACCATCGTAACCAGCGTAGCAGTAAGAAGCGCTATCATCTGCAAGGCGACCACATAGGCCGGCTTGAAGCGATCGATCAAGTAACCGGCGAACAGCGCCGAACCCGCCGCAAATAACGATATCAGCGCATAGGTTTCGGTCGCGACGCGCGCGCTATGATTCAATGAGGCGAATATCGAAACCTGATGCAATATCAAGCCTGTTCCCCATGCCGAGGGCAGCATGCGCGCGAATACGAATACCCACAGCATCGGCGTCCGTATCGCTTCGCGCAAGGTCCAATTGTCCTCGAGAGCAAGCTGAGCGTCTTCGCTTTTGCGTTTGCTGGTCGGATCGTAATCGGGCGTCATTCCGAATTGTTCCGGCTTGTCTCGCATAAGCAGCGCAAACGCTGGAATGACCAGTGCAGCTACGGCAACGCCGAGCGCGACAAATACCTGCCGCCAATCCATGTATTCCAACAGCATGCGCAGCAGGTTTACGTAAATGCCCTGAAACAGCGCGAACACCAATGCAAGCATCGCCATCATCAATCCACGGCGAAAACGGAACCAATTGGCGACGGCGGTCGAGCCTACCAGCGTCAACGCGCCTTGCCCTAATCCTCGGATTCCAGCGAAGGCAAACATGAGCATGATCGGACCGCCTGTGAGCGAAAAAAGCACGAGCACTATCGCGAAGATCGCGCCGATAGCAGTGCCCATGCGTCGATTGCCCCAGCGGTCAAGCTGCCGCCCAAGCCAAGTCAAGCTCAATGAAGCGATGAAAGTTCCAGCGCCGTAAAGACCGCTGACCGTCGTGCGGTCCAATCCAAAGTCTTCGATGAAGAAATCCATGAAGAGCGAGACCGAAAAGCTTTGACCGGGCGCGCTGCAAATGACGCCGACCAAGGCCACCATCCACACAATCCATCCATAGTAGACCGGGCTGGCAGACACCAACCGGCTATGAGAGGGCGCTTGAGCCGTCATTCATCGTTCCTACGACGTAAGAGAACCGCAGATAGTTGATTTGACATCCGATAAAGCCATCCTGGATTTAGCGCCATTCCGCGCGCATCGTGCTAGAATTGACGTGTAGGTTATTGTGGCGGAAGCTCATGTCATAACTTTACCGCAAGGAAAGCTCGCCCTGCCTAATACAGTGTCTGCCGCAATGTCTAATTTCGCAAATATACGTCAAGGCCAATAGATTATGGACATCCCATCGGACCTTACCATCGCACAGAATGCGGACCTCGTCCACATCAATCTAATCGCTGAAAAAATGGGGCTAGACCCTGACAAAGACCTTGAGCACTACGGCAAGCACGTCGCCAAGATCAATCTCGATGTTCTTGATCGCCTGAAGACTCGTCCTGATGCCAAATATGTCGATGTCACCGCCATGACACCGACGCCGCTCGGCGAAGGCAAATCGACAACCACGGTTGGCATAGGCCAAGCGATGAAGCATATCGGCAAGAACGCCATCATCACCGTGAGGCAGCCATCGCAAGGTCCGACCTTCGGCATCAAAGGCGGCGCCGCCGGCGGCGGCTACAGTCAGATTGTGCCGATGGAAAACTTTAATCTGCACCTCACCGGCGATATTCATGCCATCAGCGCCGCGCACAACCTAATCTCGGCGATGTTGGACGCCCACATCTTACATGGCAACGACCTGGATATTGACCTTCACAACGTTCCCTGGCGCCGCGTTGTGGATCTCAATGACCGCGCCCTGCGAAATGTCATTATCGGTTTGGGCAAGCGCTCTGACGGCGTACCACGACAGACCGGCTACGATATCACGGTCGCCTCGGAGATCATGGCTATTCTGGCGCTGACAACATCACTGCAAGACATGCGCGAGCGCATCGGCAAAATGGTTATCGCCTACGACAGGGGTAAGAATCCGATCACGGCGGAGGACATCCGCGCCGCCGGCGCAGCCACCGTTCTGATGAAGGAAGCGATCAAGCCCAATCTCATGCAATCGCTGGAAAACACGCCCGCCTTGGTGCATGCCGGTCCCTTCGCTAATATCGCGCACGGCAACTCGTCTATCATCGCCGACTTGATCGCCATGAAATGCGGTGATTACGTCGTCACTGAATCTGGCTTTGGCGCGGACATCGGCGCGGAGAAATTCTTCAACATCAAGTCGCGCATCTCCGGGCTCAAACCCAACGCTGTCGTCCTTGTAACGACCATCCGCGCGCTCAAGGCGCATACCGGAAAGTACCAGATCATCCCGGGCAAACTTATTGATCCGGCACTGAAAGAAGAAAATGTGCCCGATGTAGAAGCGGGCACCGTCAACATGGTGCGGCATCTCGAGAATTTACAGAAATTCGGCGTCAATCCGGTGGTCGCGATCAACGTCTTCGCCGATGATACAGTGGCAGAGATTCAGGCGGTTCGCGAAATCGCCCTGGCAGCCGGCGCTACCGGCGTGGCTGTAGCGCGACACTGGGCGGAAGGCGGCGCCGGCGCGGTCGAATTGGCGGAGATGATTGTAACAGCCTGCGAAATGCCCAGCGATTTCCGCCTTCTGTATCCGGACGACATGTCGATCAAGGACAAGATTGAAACGATCGCTACTGAAATATACCGCGCGGACGGCGTCGACTACGCGCCTATCGCCAGCCGTAAGATTCGACAATATGAAGAACAAGGCCTGCGGACCTTGCCCATATGCATGGCGAAAACACATCTGAGTCTCAGCGACAATCCCAAACTCAAGGGGGCGCCAGATGGATTCCGCGTTACCATTACCGATATCCGCGCTTCCGCCGGGGCTGGTTTCATCTACCCGCTATGCGGCGATGTGCGTACCATGCCCGGCCTGGGCAGAACGCCAGCGGCGATGAATGTAGATATCGACGAAGACGGAAAAGTTGTAGGTCTCTTCTAGAAGATCGTAGCAGTGAACGCCGATCTGGTATTATTGGGCAAACGTAGCGGAGGTCTTCAGAGTTGCTTTATTCTCCTGCCTTGCCAGGTGCACGGATGCATGATCTGCTCTGCGTTATCCATAAGGCTGTAGTCGGAAATGGAGGTTCCATTGGCAGAAGCGACCGGCAACTCATCCACCATCAGCGCTCACGCATTCAGCTATCAGCCACCCGCCATTAATGGCGACTTTATCGGTAAACACATCATCTCCGTCGATCAATTCCAGCGACAAGACCTTGACATCCTGTTTGACGCGGCAACCTCTATCCGCAAGCGTATCCGCACAAATGACCGCGGACTGACCGAACTCTGCGCCGGCAAGGTGATGGCATCCCTGTTTTTTGAAGCCAGTACCCGCACTGATATGTCATTTCAGTCGGCTATGCGTCGGCTCGGTGGCGATGTCATCGCCGTCAGCAACGGTGTGCGCTTTTCTTCCATGTACAAAGGCGAAAACCTCTCCGATACAGTCCGCGCGACCGGCTGCTATGCCGATGTCGTAGTGCTACGGCACCCGGAAATAGGCTCATCGTACGAGGCCGCCTACTACCTCGATCTACTCAACAAACGTATCGACAACCCCACGGTCGCCATTAGCGGCGGCGATGGAATAGGCGAGCATCCTACACAAGCGCTGCTCGACATTTTCACCATATTCGACCAAAAGAAATCACTCGATCATTTGACGATCACACTCGTCGGCGATCTCCTTCATGGCAGGACGGTGCATTCGCTGGCGAAGCTCATAGCCTACTACGATGCCGCCGATGTTCGGCTCTGCCTGGTTTCGCCTGAGAATCTGCGGATGCCGGCCGACATTGCCAAACTGGTAGAGTCTCACGGGATCGTGGTTCGCGAGACCGACGATCTGATGAACGTCATCGCCGAAACCGATGTCATCTATTGGACGCGAGTACAAGAAGAGCGCTTCACCGATTCGGATGCATACGACAGGATAAAGAATCGCTATGTCATGACGCCGGAAGTTCTGGCGCTGACAAAAGCAGACGCGATTCTGTTGCATCCCCTGCCGCGCAAGCACGAAATGGGTGCGCGCGCAGATCACGACATCATGGACCGCGATCCGCGAGCAATCTATTTCGAGCAAATGGAAAACGGAATGTTCGTGCGAATGGCATTATTGGTAAAGGTCTTGCGCGGAGTTTATGTCTAATGCCGCTGATTAAGATTCACGGCATGATTGATCCACATACGCATCTACGTGATCTTGATTGGTCGCATAAAGCGACATTCGCCTCAGAAACCCAAGCTGCCATTGCCGGCGGCTTTTGCGCAGTCTTCGATATGCCCAACACGGTGCCATCCACCATCGACGAAGCGCGCTTGACCGACAAAATCAAACGAATCGACCGAGACGCATTCTGTGACTGGGGCTTGTATTTCGGTGCCTCACAAGCCGATAACAGCGCCGAATATGAAAAGATCGCCGGGCAGGTTTGCGGCTTGAAGATCTATAACAATTCAACCACCGGCGACCTGCTCATCGACTCGAGTGCGATGCGCGAGCGGCACTATCGCGCCTGGACGCCCAACAAACTGATCGCGGTACACGCCGAAGAAGAAACCGTAAGGAATATCCTCCAACTGGTACGCAAATACCGGCAGCCAACGCACTTCCTTCACATCAGCAGTGAATACGAGATCAATCTGCTTACACAGGCGAAGCAAGACGGCTTGCCGGTCACTGTAGGTGTCTGCCCACATCATCTATTCCTGACCGAAGACGACCTGCCGGCATTGGGCGTTTTCGGCATGATGAAACCGGAATTGAAGCGTAAGTCCGATCGGCGAGCCCTTTGGAGGGCGATCCGACTTGGAATCGTCGACATCATCGAAACCGACCACGCGCCGCATACCATCGCCGAAAAAGAATCCGACTCACCGCCTCATGGCGTACCCGGCCTGGAAACGGCGCTGCCGCTAATGCTGCAAGCGGTGAAGGACGGCCGGCTGCCACTGCAGCAGGCTTGCGACATGCTATCGCTTAACGTACAACGTATATGGCGTATATCGCCCTTCCCGAAAACCTATACAGTTGTAGAAACTAATCATAGTTATGTGGTTGAACGCGAGAATCTGGTGACAAAATGCCGGTGGTCGCCTTTTGAAGGCATGAGAGTTTCCGGCAAAGTGCGCGAAGTCTGGATTCGTGGACACAAAGTCTTCGATGGTGAAACCATCTTGAGCGAAGCCGGATTCGGCCGCAATCTCTTTGGATACGTCGCATGATGGCAGGACCAAGAGCATTGTTGCTTCGGGGGATCGCAAGCGCATATCGCAGCCTCAACCGTCATCTAATCTTCCGCCACCAAGCACAGGACGCGCATGACGCAGTGATCAGGCTGCTTCGCTTGCTTGAAGCGCTTCCCTTGTCGGCACAGTTTGCTAGTTTCCTCCACCGCCTGGCTTTTCAAAGTGCGCCGGTCGATGTGGGAGGAGCCCGCCTCTCTTATCGCTTGATCCTGGCGGCAGGACTGGTCAAAGGCGATGGATTCGCGGATGAAGCGGAGGCACTGCGCGCTGTCTCAATGGATCGCCGCAACATCATCCCGGGCTGGCGCATAATGCCGGCATTGGTCGGCCCGGTAGAGTTCGGCTCATTCACGCGTTTCCCGCGGCTGGGCAATCCGGGCACAGTCATTTGGCGCGACGCAACCACTCAATCGACACAAAACCGCGTCGGGCTGCGTAACCCTGGCGCCCACGCGGCCGCCCGCTTCTTCGCCGATCGCCGCGAGCAGCTGCCCGCCGAATTCGGTATCAACATAGCCGTCTCGCCCGGCGTACACGAAATCGATCAGCAGCAGCGCGAAGTCCTGGAGGCCCTCGCATTCTTCCTTGATGCCGGCGTCCGCCCAACCTGGTTTACTCTCAACGTAAGCTGCCCCAACACCGAAGACGATCCGCAGGGCCATCAACTGGAAGGCGAAACGAGGCAATTGTGCGGCGCATTCCTTGAGAGCCTGCGCAATCGAGGGCTGGACATTCCGCTTTGGGTAAAGATCAGCCCCGGCTTGGCCGCCGAACAATACCGAATGCTAGTCCAAATCTTGGCAGAGGTCGGCGTCCGCGCAATTATTGCAACCAATACCATGGCGAAACCAAGCCCCGCCGATGCGTCTACACAGGCGGGCGTCGGCGGTGGCGAGTTATTCGGCGAGGCTTTGACTGCCATTCAACACTTGCGTGCGGCGCAGCAGCAATCAACTGCAAATGTGGATTTGATCGGCTGCGGCGGAATCCTTGACGGCGCAAGCTTCCGCGAGTACGGGAATCTTGGTGCCAAAGCGGGACAATATTGGTCGGCTCTGGTATATCGCGGTCCTTTCGCCGCCGCCATCATCGAAAGCGAGCTAGCACGATATGAATATGAATACGAAGCAATCCATCGCGAAAGCCTTGCTTGATATTGGCGCGGTCGGCTTCTCTCCCGAATCGCCCCTAACTTTCAAATCAGGCATGCGCTCCCCCGTTTACGTCGACAATCGCGCGCTGATTTACCATCCGGCAGCTTGGCATCGCATCATCAACGGCTTCAACGCGCTTATCGAATCGAGCGAGCTTGCCTATGATGTCCTCGCCGGTGTGGCAGTTGGCGGTGTACCGCATAGCTCAGCTCTCGCCTTTGTGACTCACAAACCATCCATCTTCATACGCAAGGAAAGCAAGGGCCACGGCAAGGGTCAGCGCATAGAAGGCGGAGCAGTAGCGAACAAACGCGTTTTGCTCGTCGAAGACCTGATCACCACTGGTGGCAGCAGTCTCTCCGCTGTCGACGCTTTGATAGCCGCCGGTGCCCTCGTCAACGATGTGTTGGCGATCATCAGTTACGGCTTCAGCGACGCTGCCGACGCATTTGAAAAGGCCGATCTGCGCTTGCACACCTTGACCGACTTTGCCGCCGTCCTTGAACAGGCGCATAGCAGTGGCGCTCTGAACGATGCGCAGCTCGCCGTCGTGCGTCGCTGGTTCGCAGATCCGTATGGCTGGGAGCAAACAATCTCGTGAACGCAATAAACAAGTACAACACGCGCGTCGACAATATCCAGTCCTTGCTCTGCGTCGGGCTCGATAGTGATATCAGCAAGCTGCCCCATGCCTTCCGCAATAGTGAGTCGCCACAGTTGGCGTTCAATCGCCACATTATCGATGCCACTGCTGAGTTCGCCGCCGCCTACAAATTTAATATGGCTTTTTACGAGTCGAATGGCGCAGATGGCTGGCAGCAGTTGACACAATCGCTGGCTTATTTGCGACGGCGAAATCCCGACGTATTAACAATCTGCGATGCCAAGCGATCCGATATCGGCAATACCAGCGCCGCCTATGCGCGCTCTATCTTCACTGAGCTGGGATTTGATGCCGTAACGCTCAATCCCTACCTCGGTCGAGATGCCTTGCGCCCTTTCCTGGATCGTCAAGACAAAGCCTGTATTATCCTCTGTCGTACTTCAAACCCCGGTTCGGCGGAAATCCAAAATCTGCGCGTGGCCGATCGCCCACTATGGCAACTAGTTGCCGAAAAAGTGGTGACCGACTGGAACGAGAGTGGTAATTGTATGCTAGTCGTATCCGCCACCAATCCAGCCGAGATGGAACAGATCCGGGCGATCGCCGGCGACATGACACTGCTCGTACCGGGCATCGGCGCACAGGGCGGCGACCTTGAAGCGGTAATTCGCGCCGGCCTCAATAGTGCCGGACGCGGGCTCATCATAAACTCTTCACGTGACATTATTTTCGCCGAGGATCCCGCTGCCGCCGCAGCCTCTTTGCGCGCAGCCATAAACGCCCACTGCCCATGACGCCATACTCCATCGACCACCATATCATCTCTACCTCATCGAAGATTCATTTCAGCCTTGAGTCGCGACGCTTCAATGAAAGTACCGGCCGTTTCCTAACGAGAGACCTGCCCAACTGTCATGGAAAAACTCACCAATACGCGTCTCTTCTCCAAGTCGAGCAACATCGACACGACCCTCGAAGCGATCATCGCATTGTGCTAGCGCACCAACGCAGCCCACTCGGTCTCCTTACGCGGCTCGGATTCGATGGCATCCCTCTGCGGATCCTCTTTGCATTTCACCATTAGCGGACGCGTCGTGCGCTGCAATCCGCCTAAACGAAATCTACAGCTGATTTAGCCGCTGATGAGGCTACTGCCGCCTTGCCATTCGCGAGTCATAGCGTCAGCATACTTCTCAACACGGCACTGCAATCTACGCTACAATCAATGTGATGAAAATCGGAGTAGTTAGCGATGAAGTATTGTGCCCATGGCTCATCTAATACAATCGTAAGAATCGACCCCGTTCCGTCGACAAACGTAACCAAATCGACCAATGGCTAAGTCTGTCGTCATCATTGGCGCGGGCATTGGCGGGCTAACAGCCGCGGTCGGTTTGGCGTACGCCGGTTATGAAGTCACCGTCTTGGAAAAGAATCCGCAAGTCGGTGGCAAGGTGTACGTGTATCAGTCGGGCGGATTTCGTTGGGACACCGGTCCCGCGACATTTGCGCCGAAGTATGCCTTGGGCGCGCTTTTCGACGATCTCGGGCTGGACCTGTCAAGCTATATGCGCTTGCTGCCCATCGACCCGTCGACGCGATTCCATTTTCCCCATGGCAGCGTCTTTGATAGTCGCCGAGATTGGGCAGATGCGGCCTCCGAGATCGCCCAGCTCGACCCCAACGACGTTGAAGGCTACTTGCGTTTCCTCGCCTACGCCGCGCGCTTGCACCGCATCGCCTATGTGCAGCGCGCGAGCGGGGCTTTGCCACAGTCCGATTCCGGCGAAGAATCGATTTGGCACTGGCTGCGTTCCGATCCGTTTCGCAGCATGCATCGCGCCATCTCGCGCTTTGTCAAGTCGGAAGAGCTACAACAGGTGCTCGGCAACTTCAGCTCGAGCCGAGGCGGGAGCCCGTATGCCATTCCAGCGACCCTCAATGCGCTCATCCATCAGTCGCTGAGCGAGGGAATCTGGTACCCGCAGAATGGCATCTATTCAGTGGCAACGGCGCTGGAGCGGCTGGCGCGCGAACAAGGTGTGGCGATACATCTCAACTGCCCGGTACAAAGCATCAATATCAAAGGCGATGCAGCGCGAGGCGTGCTCCTGCAGGACGGGCAAATCCTGCCAGGGGACGCAATCCTGTCTAATGTCGATATCATTTCCACCTTGCGCTTTCTCTTGCCGGATGGCGCGCTGCCGGCGGCTACGCAGCGCCAATTGCTCCGCACGCCCCTTTCTAGCTCCGCATTCGTTATTGTGCTTGGCGTCCGCGGCACACACCCACAACTTGCGCATCACAATGTCTTTTTCTCCGAGGATCGCCGGCGCGAATTTCATCAGATCTTCCAACGCGAGGTCATGCCGGATGACCCTACAATTTCTATCACTATTTCCAGCAAAACCGATTCCTTGCATGCGCCGGTCAATCACGAAAATTGGCTGATAAGGGTCAATGCGCCACCGTTATCTGAGAAGTTTGACTGGGCAGCGGAGCGAGAACGCTATCGCGAACGCATCTTGACGATCCTCTATCAGCGCTATGGCTTGGACCTACGCGAATGCATTCGCACTGAAACGCATCTAACGCCAGCCGACTTTCAACGCATGACCGGTGCCTGTCGTGGCTCGCTATTCGGAAGATTGCCCCATGCGCGCTCGCTCCTGCTCACGCCTCCAACCATCCGCAGCAATTTTATCGCGGGGCTCTATTTCGCCGGCAATACTACGCAAGCCGGAGGCGATAACGCCATGGGAATTCAGTCAGGCAGACTGGCTGCCGCAACAATTAGTCAAGATCTGAAGTAGATTCATCAGGAGCCGCGTCGGGCTTCGACATCATCAGCAATGACAGACTGCCTTTTTGTGCGACCTTGCCATCCTGCTTGATAATCCGAATATCAAGCCCGACAATACCACCACCCAAACGGCGCGCCGCCTTAGTCTCGCTAACTCTCAACTCTGCATATATCGTATCGCCAATATAAACCGGGCTGCTGAACTTCATCTCCAAGCCGCGGAATCCTAGCACGGTCCGCTCCAGAATACCCAGCTGGTATGCCTGCCCAACAGCATAGCTGATCGTCAACATGCCATGTGCCACACGCTGCCCCATGAATGAATCGCTGCTGTATTCTGCATCGGTGTGCATCGGGTTGAAGTCGCCAGTCAGGGCGGCGAACTGCACCAAGTCAGACTCGGTAATCGTACGTCCGCGGGTGCGCATCGTGTCACCGACAGCAAACTCTTCGAAGTACAGACCTCGCGGTCCATCGGATTCAAAGTTCACCGGCTTTCCTTCCCTTTTGTTCCGCTAATCCGCGTGAAGATATCTCCAGCTAATATATCAAAACAGCATCAGAGATTCTCCGATGCTGTCCCTAATACATCATGCCCCGGCTTAGCCACTCGATGACTCGCTGCCGCCATCGGTATTCGCACCGCCATTATCATCCACCGTCTGCTCAACCGCCGGAGGAGAATCCGCACCAGCCGCATCGACATTCGCCGGGAAGGCGCTGCCAATCAATGGCGCGATCACCAGCGAAACAATCGCCAGCAGCTTAATCAGAATGTTCAACGATGGTCCCGATGTATCCTTAAAAGGGTCACCAACCGTATCACCAACCACGGCCGCCTTGTGCGCGTCAGAGCCCTTGCCACCATAATTGCCGGCTTCGATGTTCTTCTTCGCATTGTCCCAGGCGCCGCCGGCATTCGCCATCATCACCGCCAGCATGAACGCCGATACCAGCGAACCTAGCAAAACACCGACCAGCGAAATCGGCGCAACAAACTCGCCGAGCACATTCCCCCTGCCTATGACAGCCAGCAATGCGATACCAACCGGTACACCAACAGCAATGATTCCCGGCAGCATCATTTGTTTGATCGCGCTATCTGTGCTGATCGCGACGCAGCGCTCATAATCCGGTTCTTGCTCGCCTTCCATGATGCCCTTGATCTCACGAAATTGCCGCCGCACTTCTTCGACGATTTGCTGCGCGGCATCCCCCACCGCAACCATAGTCAATGCGCTGAATACGTAGGGCAAGAGTCCGCCGATGAACAGACCAGTGACAAATTGAGGGTTGAGCAGGATTTTCGCCGGTTCCGCCGCTGCACCGAGAGCAGAGCTGCCGCCGGCCGTCAGCGCAGTGATGAATGCCGCCGTTAATGCCAGCGCTGTCATCGCCGCCGATCCGATAGCAAATCCCTTGCCGGTCGCCGCCGTAGTATTGCCTAAGCTATCCAGCGCATCAGTACGATCGCGAACTTCCTCGGGCAGATCGGACATCTCGGCGATGCCGCCAGCGTTATCCGCCACGGGCCCGTAAGCATCGGTCGCCAAGGTGATACCCAGGGTCGAGAGCATTCCAACAGCCGCTACGGCTACGCCATACAATCCAGCCTGTGAGGTCGCCAGCAAAGTAACTACCACCACGACTATGACCGGCGCCAATGTGCTCATCATGCCGAGCGCCAAACCGCGGATCACCACGATGCCAGCCCCGCCTTCCGCTGACGCCGAAAGCGCCCTTGTGGGACCATAAGTATCAGCGGTGAAGTACTCGGTGAAATAGCCGATCAGCACTCCACCGATTAGACCACTCAGAGTCGCAATGATGACGCCAACATTCATATCGCCAAAAGGCAAGTTCAAGCCCAGAATGATCACGACTATGCCGATCAGAACTGATGCACTGTAGATGCCGGTACGGATGCTTCCCAGCAAGCGCTCTTGATCGGCGCCTTCTTCCGTCCTGACCAGGAAACTCGCGATAATGCTGATGATCAAACCGGCAGCCGCCACCAAGAGTGGGAATACCTGCGCCGCCAGCAATCCTTCGCCAACAAACGCGCCCGCGGTCGTCGCAAGCGAAATGGCGGCGATTATCGAGCTAGCATAACTTTCGAACAGGTCGGAACCCATGCCCGCCACATCACCTACGTTGTCCCCAACATTATCAGCAATGGTGGCCGGGTTACGCGGATCGTCTTCCGGGATGCCAGCTTCCGTCTTGCCGACCAGATCAGCGCCAACATCTGCAGCTTTTGTATAAATGCCGCCGCCAACGCGGGCAAAAATGGCGATCGAAGTGCCGCCGAAGCCAAAACCAGCCAGCGCCGACGCTGCTTGCGCTGCATCGCCCAACTGATTGACGAACGCGATGAAAAGCAAACTGATGCCCAGCAGCGCCAATGATACAACCATCGTGCTCATAACCGTCCCGCTGGCGAACGCTACACGCAAACCCTGGTTCAGGCTCTTTGACGCCGCTTGTGCCGTCCGCACATTTGCGCGTACCGCGATGTACATTCCGATGTATCCAGCCAAGCCAGATGCCAGCGCGCCGAAGACAAAGGCCACCGCTGTCAGTATAGACATACCTGATCCAGGAACCTGGCTCAACACGACCAATGCGATAGTGACGATGATGACCAAGATCGCCACCGCGCGGTATTCGCGGCTGAGAAAGGCATTCGCGCCCTTCTGAATCGCAGCGGCTATCTGCTGCATGCGCTCGGTTCCCTCATCTTGTGCCAGCACAAATCTGCGCTGATATAGCGCGAAGATCAAGCCGATCACAGCTGCTGCGACAGCCACAGTAACCGTCGTATTCAAATCAATCATGGATTCAAGCTCCCCTATGGTCTATCTCGTAGAGATTCGGATTGCACACAAAATCGAGCGCCACGCCGCTGCGCCTGTATCCAATTCTATCAGTCTGTCTCTTGTGTGCATGAGAAATATCAAGCACAAGATGGTAGCGCAAAACAACAGAACTTCAAGCGTGCACTCTTCTGCCGGTGCATTGTGACGCATGGAGGCTTCTTGGCGTTGAGGAGGGACCTGCGCGCTGCAAGCCATGCTGACAAGATTCCCCTATAATATCCTTAGCGCAATTGGCAGGCAGTAGCGGCTCTTTTGCTGGTCCCACCTAACAATTACGAACTACCTGCACCGCTGGGTAGAGTCGTAATTTCGCAATAAGGCGCAGGACGAACCAATATGCGAAATTCAGAACGAACGGGCGCGCAGGGCGAACAGGCCGCTCAGCAATTCCTCCGCCGCCGTGGCTACACGATCCTAGCTACCAATTGGTCAAGCATTTACGGCGAACTCGATATCGTCGCCGAATACAAAGGAACGCTGGTCTTCATCGAGGTAAAGACGCGCCGGAGCTCCAACACTGAATCAGCCCTTGCAGGAATCACCGCTGTCAAGCGAGAGCGAATTCTCAAAGCGGTTTATCAATACCTTGACGAAAACGTATTGGACCGGGAGCTGCCCTGGAGGATCGACGTCGTCGCGGTCGCATTGGGTCGCAAAGGTCCAGCGAAGATCGCCCATGTGGAGGACGCCTTTGACTGGTAACGCTTCTCCCTTGGTTATCATTCTCGGTCCAACCGGCGTCGGCAAGACTCGGATGGCGATTGAATTAGCGCAGCGGCTAGACGGTGAGATTATCGGCGCGGACAGTCGACAAATCTATCAATGCATGGATATCGGCACCGCCAAACCCACGGCCGCACAGCAGACGCTTGTCCCACACCATCTTATCGACATTGTGCCGCCTGATCACAACCTCAGTCTCGCCGAATATCAAGACGCCGCCTACCGCGCCATTGATGACCTGCATCAGCGGGGCAAAATGCCCCTTCTCGTTGGCGGCAGCGGACAATACATCACAGCTGTCGAAGAAGGCTGGTCGATTCCACGCGTACCGCCCGATCCAGAGTTGCGGTCACAACTGGAAACATTCGTCGAGAACTATTCTCCCTCTGCCTTGCACGATCGCTTGCACCAGGTGGATCCGCTTTCCGCCGAAAGAATCCATCCCAATAATACTCGCCGAGTAATTCGGGCCTTGGAAGTGCATATTCTTACCGGCGCCGCCATCAGCGAATTGCAGATGAAGCGCCCGCCTCCCTATCGCATTCTTACGCTGGGATTGCAGCTCCCGCGCTCGATTCTCTATCCTCGCGTCGACCAGCGAGTCGATGACATGATTGCCGCCGGTTTCGTGGACGAAGTCAGGCGCCTGCTCTCTATGGGCTATGATCGCGCCTTGCCTGCTATGAGCGGGCTCGGCTATCTGGAAATCGCCGGACACCTCCTCGATGGCGCCGCGCTAGAAACAGCCATAGAGCGGACGAAATTCAGCACACACGAATTCATCCGCCAGCAAGACGTCTGGTTCCGCGGGCACGATAGCGGCATTTTATGGCATAATGTGGAAGACTTGGAGGCAGACGCGCTGGCACAAACGCTGCAAGCCTGGCTTGCGCGAGGTGATTGACCGATTTGCTCAGATTGGACCGGAACAATCCCAACGCATTCATCGGCTTGATCCTACTGGTCGTGCTCGCTGTTTTCGTTCTGCCCGATCGACTGCCAACGTTTATTTCTGAACTTTCGCCTCATCTGTTTGCCGGCATTCCATGCAGCCGCTTGGCTGCTGCCAAAGACCTGGCGGCACATCAATCAATCTTGGGGCGTTCGGCCGAAGATCCGTTGCAGCTTGAAGTCGCCGCGAGCGAAATTGACGCAGATGGAAAGCTGGTCATCCGCCTTTCGATTACCAATACTTCGCCGGGCACAGTGCCAATTGTCTACCAGGAAGGTAATATAGTCGTGGCGGGAGCGGACGACTCAACCAACGGATTTGGCATTATTATCGATCCACCGCCATCAGAAGGTTCATCGGTGCGGAGCAATCCCGATCCTGCCAGCTATGCCGAAGCAGACATTCGCCTCTTGGGACCAGGGCAAAGTTGTGTGCACTCGGCGGAAGTCACCGCCTCAGACACAATGATCGCCGATGGCGGGACAACTCACGTCTGGTACCGTATGACAGTCGCGGGCGAACATCAGCCACAAAGTGAAGGTACGCTGCAAATATACCCGGATCAAGGGCTATCAATATTAAGCGAGGACGTAGTATTCTCGGAAGAAATCCAAGTCAAACCACGACCTTGAGACAGACCTGACCACGAGAAGCTCTATGACAGTTGACCGAAGACTGACTCACCTTGACGAACAGGGCAATGCGGAAATGGTAGATGTCAGCGACAAAGCTGAAACTCAACGTCTGGCGCGCGCTGCCGGCAAAATCATCATGAAGCCGCAGACCTTGCAACTGATTCGCGAAGGCGACATAAAAAAAGGCGATGTCCTGGGCGTTGCGCGCATCGCAGGCATCCTGGCGGCAAAGCAAACTGCCGGACTGATTCCGCTTTGTCATCCACTCCCGATCGAAAACATTGCGCTCGACCTTACTCTCAACGAAGCTGAGTCCGCCATCGAAATCGCCGCTACAGTCCAAACCAGCGGCAGGACCGGTGTCGAAATGGAAGCCTTGACCGCGGTTTCCGTCGCGGCGTTAACGATTTACGACATGGCAAAATCGGTCGATCGCGCCATGCGCATTTCCGACGTCAGGCTGCTGGAAAAACGCGGCGGCATCCGCGGCGACTATCACGCGGAAGAATAGAGGCGTTTATGCAGATCACCGTGCTCTTCTTTGCTACCCTGCGTGACCGCGTTGGCGCGCGTGAACTCACCATCGAAATTAACGACGCCACCGACAGCATTGATCGTCTTCGCGCAGAATTGAGGGCACGCTACCCCGCCGCCACAGACAGCCTGCGCGTCGCGCTTGCTGCGATCAATGAAGAATTCGCCTTCGATAATGATCGCATCCGCGATGGCGACGAAGTTGCTTTCTTCCCGCCGGTAAGTGGCGGGTCTGGTATCGCGCCATCGCGCCCGGAGATATTCCGCTTGCCGCAGTCGCCCATCGACCACGACAAAATCATCGCCGGTATCACGACCGAACGCACCGGCGCCGTCTGTCTCTTCACCGGTACGGTGCGCGGGCAAACTGCAAAGGACGGACACCTGCCGCAGACTGACCATTTGGAATACGAAGCCTACGAACCTATGGCGCTAGCAAAGATGAAGCAAGTCGCGGCGGAGATCCGTGATCGCTGGGACAAGGTGGAAGGCATCGCCATCATCCAGCGTATCGGTAAACTCACGGTCGGCGACAATACCGTACTATGTGCCTGTTCCTCACCGCATCGTGATGATGGCTGTTTCGAAGCCGCTCGCTATGGCATCGACCGCCTGAAGGAAATCGTGCCCGTCTGGAAGAAAGAAGTCGGCGTGTCAGGGGAAACCTGGATAGAAGGCGACTATCGTCCCTCTTCGTTCGACAGGCGCAATACCTGAATCGGCGCGCTGCGCTTTTCTACACGCGCCGCCCTAAGACGCAGACCTTGGCGAAAGTAGCCCGATGAGCCGCAAACCTGAACCGACTTCCAACTTTGAATCCGTGCTCGGCATCAAATTCCACGATCCCGGCTTGCTGACGCAGGCGCTTACCCACACTTCCTTTGTCAACGAATACGATGGCGATTCCGCTGTCGGCGACAACGAGCGACTGGAATTCCTGGGCGACGCCGTCCTCGATATCGTCGTTGCCGATTTGCTTTATCGCAGATTCCCAAACGCCGGCGAAGGTGTATTGACGCAGTTGCGCGCGGCCTTGGTCAAGACCGAGTCACTAGCGCAGATCGGGCTGAACTTCCGCCTTGGCGACTTCCTTCGTATGGGCCATGGAGAAGAAATAAGCGGTGGGCGCGAACGGCTGACCATCCTTTGCCGCGGCTTCGAAGCGGTTATCGGCGCAATATATTTGGACCGCGGCCTGTCAGCCGTAGTCGATTTTGTTACACCATCATTGTTGAACTTGCTGGACGAGGTCATCGCCAACAAGCTGCACATCGACGCCCGCAGTGAATTGCAGGAACGCGTACAGGCGCGCTTGAACATCACACCGGGTTATCGTGTGGCGGGTGCCGCCGGTCCTGAACATGAAAAAGAGTTTCGCGTCGAAGTCACCATCGGCGACACTGTCATCGGCAGCGGAGTCGGACGAAGTAAGCGAGCCGCCGCGCAAGAGGCCGCCCGCTCCGCCTTGGAGCAACTGGAAGCGAACGATTTATCCGAATCAAGCAAAACGAGCTACGACAAGTCCTGAGCTTAGAATCGCCTGCGGTCGAAACATTTTTCGCAAATCCGAAAACGATGCCGCGAGGTCAAGAGCGCTCCGCATGAACGGCAGCGTCGTGCCGTATTCAAGTTCCTAAGCAAAGCCTCGTCAATTGACAGCGACCATTCGCGCCGTTCCTCGCGTACCTGCAAGTGCGCTTCGCAGAATTGTGAAAATTCGCGCCGCCGTGACAGCCACAGATAGATGTCGGCGCAAGCGATCGAAAACTCAGTCGCTTCCAAATCGCCTCCATCGCGAATCGGCGCCGGTGCTTCCGCCGGCAGCGGAATCTGATAGCTTTCAAGGATCATTTGAGCGCAATCCAGCCAATAGCTGCGTGTGGCTTTACGAGTCGGCGCGTTGACGAGCTGCAGCGCGCTAGCCAGACCCAGTTTCTTGATCTCGTCCTCGGAAAGCAATTTCGCCAGCTCAATCCGCTCGTCCAAATCAGCCGTTGTGATCACAGCCCGCAACTCTTCAGGAATCGACTTTAGCTCCGCCCATTGTGTTAGCTGATCAGCCAATCCGCCCGGTATCAGATTCAGGTCATCCACCGTTGGGGCTACTCTGGCGAATGTTAAGACAGCCGGTACCTGTGCGTAGAGCTCGCGGATGACGTCCAGGTCGTGCCGACTCATCGCCGAGATCAAGCCAGTTGTCGACATGCCATATCGGCCCGCCCGCCCGCCAATCTGATGGACTTCGCTCGGGTACAGCCGGCGGTCATTCTTGCCATCAAACTTTTCCACATCGTAGAAACATACGACATCAGCGGGCAGATTCAAACCCATGCCCACCGCATCGGTCGCCACGCAGATTTCGGTTTCTCCCTCTGCAAATCGATCCGCTTGCCGCCGCCGCACTTCCGGAGGCAGGCTGCCATATACCACCGATACCGTCCTGCCTAGCCGTTCGAGTTTCATCTTCAGGTCAAGCACTGCTCGCCGCGAAAACGCAACCAGAATCGACGACGTAGGCAGCGACTCAAGCGAAAAATGGCGCTCCGCCAGGGCGATAGGCGCCAGTCGCTGATGTTCGACCAATGTACAGGGGATCTCCGCCGCCGCTGCCAAGACCTCAATGAGCTGCTGAGCGGATGGTGGACCGATGACGTGCATTTCCGGCGCCGCCGATTCCATGAAAGCGCGTGTCCATGCCCAGCCGCGGTCGGCATCGGCCAGCATCTGCGCCTCATCAATGATGACGCAAGCGCCACTATCCGTCGCATTGAACATCTCGATAGTCGCCGCGGTGATACGCGCGCCTTCCACCGGAACATACTCTTCGCCCGTCAAGAGATTGCAGGCCATTCCTTGGTCATTGAGGCGATCAAAAATCTCAAATGCCAGCAGCCGCAGTGGCGCCAGATACCAGCCGGAGCCGGCCGCTTTCAATGCTTGCAGGGCATCGTGAGTTTTCCCGCTATTGGGCTCACCGATATGCAAGTAAAGCTGCTGCTGATCGCGATAAGCATTGCGCCACTTGGGGAAGGCGTCAATCAGCCGGTTGCGCAGCTTCTTCTCGGCTTCCTGTTTACGTCGCCGGCGGGATCGTCCGCCACGCCGTCGCTTTCCCTTGCCACTCTCCGCCTCGGCTTCCTGCGTACCCAGCTGCTGGCTGTACTCAGCGAAAGTCTCCGGCAAGTCCCACAAGCCGCGAACATCGCGCCAAATCATGTGCTTAGGCTTGATGCCTGCCTGGCTCATTCTTTTTTCGAGCCGTCGCTTTTCCACGCCTAGCACGGCCCGCAGGTCATCCAAACGAAGCCGTTCATAACCTGCGATCATCTCTCGTATGTCCGGGTCCGACGCCGTCGGCTCGAATGTATAAACAGGAAATCGAATCTTGCCGCGCGGATCAAGAAAACTGTCCAGCGCCAACTCTCCCGCCGCTACCTTCAAGGTCGACGAACTGACACCTGCCAGCTTCGCCGCTTGCTTGAGCGTATAGCTGCGCGCGCAAACACGTTTTTCTATTGGATCATCTTGTTTCGCCGGAGAAGCCCCCTCGCGTAACCGCTCGCCACAAAGCTCCAGAACACTTTGCCAAGCTTCAGCATCGCCCCCAGTTTGCAACGCGTGTCCATTGGCTACCTTGTCAATTGTTGATGCCAAATGCTTGCTCCTGCGATATCTCGGCGGCAACAACGCCGGCTGATTCACCAGCGATAATGTGGCTTATCCGAGATATCGCCTTCTCTGTCGATGATTTCTTCATGGTTTCGCCCGGCAGTGTCAAGGAGAGACAACTGCGCCATCGGCTCAAGTGAAAAGTGCCGGAAAATTCTGTCGATTAAATCTGTACGCCGGCCTGTCTGACCAAATATTTCTGCGGCAAAGCGTGCCGGGTGCTTTCGCCCTTTGCGCCGATTACATTCTGGGCAAGCTACTGCTAGATTGGTAGGCGTATTGCTGCCGCTTTGCTTCAAGCTGACGACGTGGTCCAACTCAAATGCTGTATTGACCAGGCTCACTCCGCACCATTCGCAGCACCCGCCCGATGCCAGGATCCGGTCGCGCAGAGAGGCAACGGTCAGCTGTCCCTCAGACCCAGATCGTTTCGCCCGTCCATTTAGAGCCGCAGCGTACTGCTCAAGCGCGCTTGGTTCAAGACTATCCTGATAGATCATTCAGCTGGTTCTTCGCGAGGGTTGTCAAGGCGAAACCCGTGGCCCCGAACGGTGACGATATACTGATAGTCACTGTCCACTTCCGCCAACCGATCACGCAAGCGCCGCACAAGAGCATCAATGGCCTGCTCGCTAACGCCCGAGCCCATCGCGTCGGGCCAAACCGCGTCAACGACATCATTGCGGCTGCATACCCCGCCCTGACTGGCAAACAATATTTCCAGCAAACGATACTGTGGCAAGCTCAACGGCGGATCCAAGGCTTCATCCTTGACGACCACCTGCCGTGACTCGGGGTCAAGCCGCATGCGCAAGCCGGTCATGGCGCCGGACGGTATCACATCGGGTAGTACGCGTGTTGTCGACGGGGCTGTCGCGCCCGAGCCGACAAAGCGCAAACGGATATCTTTGGCGACCCGTATCTCATCGCCATCTTCCAGTTGCCGCATGCCTGTCAAACGATAGCCATTGACCCAGGTGCCGTTCTTGCTCCGCAAGTCTTCGACGACGCAAGCCCCGCCTTCCATCATTATGCGCACGTGCTGACGGGAAATCTGACGTACCGGTATAACAATGTCGCAGCCATCGTCCCGGCCCAGTACCATTACTGCGCTATTCAATACCCAATGCGGGTTTGACAGTGATCCATCAAGCCAAACAATGATCGGGAATTCATCGGTTGATTGGGACATTGAAGCGCTTCCCCTTCCACCTCTGCCGAGACTACGAACTGTCTTCCGACCGTATTCATTATACAGCATTATCATTATCGTCACGACCGCGCATTGTCCCCTTACTGGCCAGACTGTATAATCGCGCATTGAGTTCTGACCTCTAAAAGGAGTCCATGCTTTGGGCATTTTCCGCCGCGGGCTATCCAAGACGCGCCAATCTTTCTTCGGGCGAATCTCACAGATGCTCGGCAATACCGAGATCGACGAAGACACTTGGGAGGACATAGAAACCCTGCTGATCCAGGCCGACGTCGGCTTTGATACGACCGTCAAGGTGATCGACGCCTTGCAAGA
Source organism: Phototrophicaceae bacterium (assembly GCA_965223515.1). Classification (GTDB taxonomy): domain Bacteria; phylum Chloroflexota; class Anaerolineae; order Aggregatilineales; family Phototrophicaceae; genus UBA6055. The sequence goes on along the minus strand of CBDCWK010000002.1, from coordinate 585,244 downwards.
ACGCGTCCGCGTCGAAGGCATGACCAAGACCAACCAATTGCAGGGTGCGCTGAAGGACACACTGTCAAGTTTGCTGGAATTCCCGCCGGCAATGGATATCTCCGGTCGCGAGCTATCAATAATTCTCGTAGTTGGCGTCAACGGGTCAGGCAAGACAACTTCCATCGCCAAACTGGCGCATCGCCTGCAGAACCTATCCCGCCGCAAAGTGATGATCGCCGCTGGCGACACCTTTCGCGCCGCCGCCATCGAACAATTGCAAACTTGGGGCAGCCGCGTCGATGTACCAGTCATCGCCAATCGACCGGGTTCAGACCCCGGAGCTGTCGTCTACGATGCGACCGTCGCCGCAAAAGCGCGCGGATACGAAATCCTCATCATAGACACCGCCGGGCGACTGCAAAATAATTACAATCTGATGCGTGAATTGACCAAGATTAGCGAGGTTTCCGGCAAAATCGTTCCGGGCGCGCCGCACGAAGTCCTGCTCGTCCTCGATGGCACCACCGGTCAAAATGCCATTGAGCAAGCCAAAAGCTTTCAGGAGTCCGCTGGTGTTACCGGCGTGATCGTGACTAAACTCGATAGTACGGCAAAAGGTGGCATGGTCTTCTCCATTTTTCACGACTTGCGCCTACCCGTTCATTACTTGGGATTGGGCGAAAGCGTTGATGATCTGGTTCTTTTCACGCCGGAATTCTTCGTCGAGAGCCTTTTTGATGAAGAGGTTGAAGAGTCAGGTTGATTCCTACCTTGCAAATCACGAGTGCGCAAAACAGTCGGATCAAGCTGGTCCATCGCCTGCGCAGCAAGCGCGGCCGCGAAAGTGAAGCTCGCTTCCTGATCGACTACGAACGTGACTTGCTGCGTGCGATCTGCTGCCGCTACGTCGTCGATTTTCTCCTGCATTGTCCGGAGATTGCCAGCGCTCCCGTGACGCACAACGTTGACGCGCATCAAGTTTCTCCACAGCTAATGCAGCGCATCAGCTATCGTGAGAATCCGAGCGGAATCCTGGCGGTCATGCACAGCAAACCTGTTAACGGACTCTCCGACTTGAAGACGACGGAGATCACTCACGCCGCCGTCCTGGTCAATCTGCGTGTGCCGGGCAATATCGGCGCTCTGCTGCGCACCGCCGACGCCGCCGGCATTGACGCGGTCATACTGGTCGATACTGCCCTCGACCTCTATAATCCCAATATCATTCGCAGCAGTACGGGCGCCTGTTTTCGCGACAATATCTTTGAACTAAGCAGCGAAGAAGCGATTTCTTACTTCAAGCATAATGGCTTCCAAATCTATGCGTCAGACGTCGGCGGCGCGGCAAGCATCTTTGAGCTGGACTACCGAGGCAAGGTTGCAATAGCGCTGGGCTCAGAAGACCATGGACTGAGCCAGGCTTGGATCGACCAATCCGATCGGCTTGTTCACATACCGATGTCTGGCAGCTTGAGTGACTCGCTGAATGTGTCGGTCAGTGGCGCCATATTCATGTACGAGCTCTTCCGCCAGCAGCACGCTTGCTCTCACAGCGCAGAAAGGTGAAGTCGGGCAATCGCCCGCGCCAAAAATGGAAAACATCATCAGCCAGCTTACCGAGTTCAAGCGGCAGATTGACGAACTAATGGCTCGCATCGACATCGCTGGCAAAGTGCAGCTCATTGACAAGCTTGAAAGCGATGCCAGCGAAAGCGACTTCTGGCACAATCCCGAAGCCGCGCAGAAAACCATGCAACAGCTCTCCAAATTGAAGTCGCTCGTCGATCGCTGGCAATCACTGGCTCATCGCATCAACGACGCCATCGAACTTGCTGAAATCGCGGACGCCGATATGCATATTGAGTTGGAGGCCGAAACCGAGGCATTGCGCGTAATCGTCGAGACGATGTCGCTGCAAGCGATGCTGGCCGGCGACTATGACAACGAAGACGCCATCTTCGCCATTCACGCCGGCGCTGGAGGTGTCGATGCCCAGGATTGGGCTGAAATGCTCGAACGAATGTACCTGCGCTGGATAGAGCAAAACGGCTACAAAGCCGAAGTGCTCGAGCGTAGCAACGGCGACGAGGCCGGCATAAAAAGCGTGACCGTCAGCGTCAAGGGCGATTACGCCTTCGGTTATCTGCAGAGCGAAGAGGGCGTCCACCGGCTCGTCCGCCTCAGCCCATTCGATAGCGCCAACCGCCGCCACACCTCATTCGCTAAAGTCGAGCTCTGGCCCGATATCCAGAGCGACATAGAGATCGAAGTGGAGGACAAAGATATCCGCATCGATACCTATCGTGCCAGCGGCGCCGGTGGCCAGCACGTGCAGAAGAATGACACCGCCGTCCGCATCACCCACATGCCCACCGGCATCGTCGTCCAATGCCAGAACCAGCGCAGCCAGGCACAAAATCGCGACCGAGCAATGCAGATTCTCAAAGCGCGCCTATTCGAGATGGAACGCGCCCGGCAAGAAGCGGAAGTGGCCGAGCTAAAAGGCGAGAATGTCGACGCCGGCTGGGGCAATCAAATTCGCTCCTATGTGCTTCACCCCTACCAGATGGTGAAAGATCACCGCACAAGCGTGGAAATCGGCAATACGGCGGCAGTGCTTGACGGGCGACTGGGCGACTTCATTGAAGCCTACTTGCGCCATAAGGTCAGTGGCTAGCGCCCGCGCGAATCCTGCATCAATATCCGGCCGCCTCCGGCAAGAAATCCGTAGTGGCGATCAACTGAATTGCGCGACATTTTCTACAGAATATGTTAACCTAAGAGCAAGAATGTCCCTTCAGGTGACCGCTTCATGCTGACTTCGACCAACGTCTATTCCCGCGACCTCGAATCACTGCTGAACGCATTGCCTGAAATCAAGCCCAACGAAGTCGACTTGATCGCCGCCGCATATAGACGCGCCGAGACTGCGCACAGCGGACAGCGACGAAAGTCAGGCGAGCCCTACTTCACTCACTGCGTAGCAGTTGCCAGCATCCTGTCAGAAATGAAGATGGATGCCGAAACTATCGCTGCCGGTTTGCTCCACGATGTCGTTGAGGATAGTGACGTCACCATTGATGCGCTGCGCGGCGAATTCGGTACTACTGTCGCCATGCTGGTCGACGGTGTCACCAAGTTGAAAAATTTACCTATTAAGAATGTCTCGGCCCTAGGTGATTCACGCCGTTCCAGCGCAATCAACCGTGAAATGGAATACATCCGCAAGATGCTGCTGACCATGGGCGATGATGTGCGCGTCGTTTTGGTCAAGCTGGCTGACCGTCTGCATAACATGCGTACGCTCGGCTATATGCCCCAGCACAAACAACGGACGGTGGCGCAAGAAACCATGGACATTTTCGCGCCACTTGCCAACCGCCTCGGCATCTGGCAGATGAAATGGGAGTTGGAAGATCTCAGTTTTCGCTATCTCAATCCGGATGCCTATCGCTCGATCGCCAAAGCGCTGGATGAACGGCGCGATGAGCGCGAGAGCTACGTCGAGCGCATCAAGGATCGTTTGACCACGGAGCTGCGAAAAGCCAGGATTACCAAAGTGACCATCACCACACGCCCCAAACATATCTTTAGCATCTACAACAAGATGACCAAGAAAGACTTGCCGCTTGAGCAGATCTACGACATTCGCGGGATGCGCGTCCTGGTCGATACCTTGGCGGAATGCTATCTGGCTCTCGGCATCGTGCACAACCTCTGGCGTCCCATCCCGGGCGAATTCGACGACTATGTCGCCAATCCCAAAGACAATTTCTACCGCAGCCTGCATACCGCCGTCCACGACGCCGAAGGCAAAACGGTCGAGGTGCAGATCCGTACCTGGGAGATGCACGAAGACGCCGAATACGGCATCGCCGCACATTGGCGTTACAAGGAAGGCAACAACGGACACAACCAGGCATTCGAGCAACGACTTGCTTACCTCCGCCGTCTCATGGAATTCGGTCCCGAGGTCAATGACGCATCGCAATTCGTCGACACTGTGAAGTCCGAGGTCTTTCAAGATCGCGTTTATAGCGTGACACCCAATGGCGATATCATCGATCTGCCGGTCGGCGCCACACCTATCGATTTCGCCTATCACATTCATACCGATATCGGCAATCGCTGCCGCGGCGCCAAAGTCAACGGTCGTCTCATACCGCTGAACTACAAGCTCAAAATGGGTGACCAGGTCGAGATTCTGACCGCCAAGCGAGGCGGCCCAAGCATGGATTGGCTCAACACAGACCTCGATTACGCCGTCACCAACCGCGCCCGAACCAAGATTCGCCACTGGTTGCGCAAACAGAATCGAGACAAACACATCGTTATGGGACGCGAAGTGCTTGAGCGCGAACTCAAGCGGCTGGGTGTACTGGAAAAAGTCACCTTCGAGTCAGTTGCGCGACTGCTAAACTTTGACAAGCTGGACGATTTTCTCGCCGCAATCGGCGCCGGCGATCTTACAGGATCGCAGATCACCAACCGCGTCCTGGAAGACGAACGCCGTAAATCGGCCGAGAACATCAGCGAAGAAGACCTGCTCAAGCCGCGTTCCAAACCGGCCGGCGCCAACGTTGCCAAAGGCGTCAGCATTATGGGCGCGGGTGGACTGCTGGTAAATCTCGCCCGTTGCTGCGCCCCTATGCCTGGCGACGATATTATAGGCTACATCACGCGCGGACGGGGCGTCACGGTGCATCGCGACGATTGTCCCAATATAAACGCCATGCGCGAGACCGAGCGCCTTATCGATGTCTCTTGGGGTCCCGAAGAAGAAGAGCAGCGCTATCTCGTTCCGGTTGAAGTCGTCGCTTATGACCGCGAAGGGCTCTTGCGCGAGATAAGCACCATCATCGCTGATCAAAAAGTGAATATCGCCTCGATTGACGTCAGCACCCGTCAGCATATTGCCACGCTTAACCTGACGTTGGAAATCTCCAGCAATCAGCAGTTGACCCGCATCTTGGCCAAAATCGAATTGGTGCCCAACGTAGTAGAGGCTCGCCGCCGCAAGACCGGCTGAGCTTCCGGCGCGCAATGCACATCCCTCTGCTTGAATCTTATTACGGCGGCAGCCACAAGACCTGGGCTGACGGCTATCGACGCTTTTCCTCGCACGATATCGACCTCATCACCATGCCAGCGCAATTCTGGAAATGGCGCATGCAAGGCGCCGCCATCACATTCGCCCGCCTGCTGGAAACTAAGCCGGACCTCATCCTTGCCTCGAGCATGATCGACCTGTCCATATTCCGCGCCCTGACCTACCGCAATCTCGGCGATGTTCCAATCGCCCTGTATTTCCACGAGAATCAGCTTTCGTATCCGCAGAACCAGCGACAGGGCCACGGCTGGCGCTACGGCTTTGTCAACTACATCAGCGCCTTGACAGCCGATGCTGTCTACTTCAACAGCGACTTTCATTTGCAAGATTTCATGTCACAGTTGCCCCGCATGCTCAAGCATTTTGCCGATTTCAACGAATTGCAAACTATCGACGAAATCAGAATGAAATCGCAGGTATTGCCTATCGGCATTGACTTGAAGCGTTTTGACGCCCATCGCGTCAGTAAGGAGAAGAGCGAGCCGCCCATCATTTTATGGAATCATCGCTGGGAAGACGACAAGGACCCGGCCACTTTCGTCCATAGCATGATCAAGCTCGCCAACGAAGGTTTTGAATTCAAGCTGGCAATCACCGGTGAGCATTTCGGCGCAGCGCCGGACAGCTTCAACACCGTGCGATCCTTGTTAAGCGACAAGCTCATTCAACTTGGTTACGTCGAATCATTCGCCGACTATGCGCGTCTGCTTTGGCAAGCCGACTACGTGGTCAGCACCGCCTGGCAAGAATTCTTCGGTATATCTATATGCGAGGCAATTTACTGCGGCTGCCTGCCCATCCTGCCTGATCGCCTCAACTACCCGCACCTGCTTACGGACGAAGTCAAATCCGCCTGCCTTTACCAGCGTGACCGGCTCACCGCGCAGCTACGCTATCATCTTGAGGGAAACAACGCGCCAGAAACGACAGCGCTTGTGGAAAACATTTCCGCCTTTGATTGGCGCGTGATGGCGCCGCGCTACGACACCGAAATGCAAGACCTCGTCAATCGTCATCACTCAAGCTAGGGTCAGCGCCATTGGACGAGGCGCCTTTATCGGCATCTACGGCGCGATCAGCCTGATTCAAGAGCAATTCGATCTCTTCCAAAGTTAATTCATCTTCCGGCAATGGCTCATCGGCGGGCGTGTCGATTCGCTCTCGGTACTCGACTGCGGCAATCACTGATTCCTTCTCCCGCAAAGCGATCACGGGTTCAACGCCCCTGGGACCTAGCTTTACCGTATCCGCCAATCTCAAGGTCATGTGTTTCGCTTTGCCTTTGCTTGTCAGAACCGAGAGCGTATCGGTCAATTTTCCTACGGCAGCGGCTGTAAATTGGCTATCCAGTGCCTTACTCCGGCCGACGCGCCTGCCCGTCCCGCCTCGACTCTGAGAGCGAATCTTATCGAGCGGCGCAATGCTAGCGAATCCACGTCGATCGATGTGCCAGAAGTGGCTAGCCTTCCCTGTAACCAGACAAGCAGCAACAACGCGGTCACCTTTCAGATCCATGCCGCGCACGCCGCCGGATATTACTCCTGTCCGCCGGACATCATCTTCGCTAAACCTAATAACGTTGCCCCGCGCGGAGGTCAAAAGAATGTCTTGTCCGCCGGTAGTGTAAAGTATGGAAACTATTCGGTCTTTCTTTCCCAACTTCATCAGGCTGAATTCATGCGACATCACGCCGGGCAAGTCCATCATCTGCAAACGCTTGACTTGCCCTTTCGCAGTAACAAAACACAAATATCCCGTTTCCAATTCCATCGGCAGGCAGATGAACGAAACAATCTTCTGCTTTGCGGAAAGCGCGGTCATGTCGCTGAAGTGCATGCCATCGGACGCTTTCTCAACCTGCGGTATTTGCTGCACGGGCACCGTGGCGCAGTTGCCATCTTCAGCAAACAAATACATTATCTGCGCCGTCGTGCTATGCTGCAGCAGGCGGGGTGGATTCTTGGTCGAGGTAGTGACTCTTGGCGGCTCATCCTGCCGTGTACGTCCCAATTGACCGCGCATACTTAGCATCGCCACCGTCTTCTCTTCCGGCACCAGGAAATCCGCCTGCGTCACAGCAATCGCTTCGCTATCGGCAATGATGGTTCGCCGGGGGTCGCCATACTCCGCCTTCACATTCGTCAACTCTTCCGCGATGTGGGCGCGCTGCTTCTGCGGACTTGCCAAAAGATCTTCCAGCGACTTGATCAACCGCTGCTTCTCCTTATATTCCTCACGGATCCGGCGGATCTCCAGCGATGCCAAACGCCGAAGCGGCATCTCAAGAATCGCCTGAGCCTGTATCTCGCTCACCTTAAAGTGCTTCACCAAATTGCTGCGCGCCGTCTCGCTATTGCGCGACTTACGAATCGTACGAATCACTGCATCAAGATTGTCAAGCGCGATTAGCAGTCCCTCAAGCACATGCGCCCGTTCTTGTGCCCGCGCCAAATCAAAGCTACTTCGGCGCAACACGACTACCAGTCTATGCTCCAGGAAAACACGCAGCGCCTGCTTCAAGGCAAGCAGACGAGGCTGCCCGTCTACCAGCGCCAACATGATGACGCCGAAAGTAGACTGCAGCGGCGTTAACTTGAAGAGTCGCACCAGCACCTCGGTCACGTCAGCGCCACGCTGCAATTCAATGACCAGCCGAACAGTATTCTGACGGTCCGATTCGTCGCGCAGGTCGACCAATCCATCTAATTTGCCGTTGCGCACCAAACTCGCGATGCGCTCAATCAAAGTCGTCTTATTGGTTTGATAAGGCAATTCGCTGACAATAATTCGAGATTTGCCGCGCCCCATATCCTCGATATGTACCTTCGCCCGCAGCGTGATCTTGCCGCGACCAGTCGCCATGGCCTGCCGCAGCATATTCTCATCGCCGCGCATCTTATAGATAACGCCGCCGGTAGGAAAATCCGGACCCTTGACAAACTGCATCAGCTCTTCAACATCAATTTCGTCCAGGCGCGCCCACTGATCCAACATGTACACCAGCGCGTCACAAATTTCGCCCAAATTATGCGGCGGAATATTTGTCGACATCCCAACCGCGATGCCTGATGCGCCATTAATCAAAAGGTTTGGCACCATCGACGGCAACACCGCCGGCTCGTTCAGCGTGCCATCAAAGTTTTCTACGAAGTCAACGGTGTCCTTGTTAATATCGACCAGCAGCTCGCCGCCGATGCTTGCCATGCGCGCCTCGGTATAGCGCATTGCCGCCGCGCCATCGCCATCTATGCTGCCGAAATTTCCCTGCCCGTCGATCAACATGTAGCGCATGGAAAAGTCTTGCGCCATCCGCACCATTGTTTCATACACCGCGCCATCGCCGTGAGGATGGTATTTGCCAAGCACCTCGCCAACGATTCTCGCGCTCTTCTTGTGAGTGCTACCAGCGCCCATGCCCATATCGTGCATTGCATAGAGAATGCGACGATGCACCGGCTTAAGCCCGTCACGCGCGTCAGGCAGCGCCCGTGATACGATGACGCTCATGGCGTAGCTCAAATAGGCTTCGCGCATTTCGCTCTCGATATTGATTTGATGTACTGATCGATCTGCCATTGTATGACCTCGGTGAAAACCCAATTCGTCGGCGTAAGAGCCGTGCTAGTGCCGCCACTGCCTTGCTATAGACCGTGGCGCATGACACGTCTTGTCGATGCTCCGCAAAGCATGGGCGCCAGGGAAACTCATTTTCCTGCCTTCACGCGCCAAACCAACGCGCTGCGGACGAGAACCTGTGACGCTTAAGCCCCCGATTCAACCCTGTTCGCTTGCCCACATCCTGACATGGCTGCGCGAATGAATGCAAGCGTATATGAATCGTCGGCTGCGTTATGCTACTTTTACCAGCGGGCCTTAACTTCTCATTGTAGAATGCCATTTGAGAGCGTGTCAAATGCAATAGCGCCTACAATCTTGCTTGATTGACCCTGAAACTAAGTTTTAATCGTTGCGCTATCCATCTGCGATTGCGCAATGTCCCGACTGTACACACAAGGATATGACTAGAACAAAAATGAAACAACTCCACGCCGTATTGCTCGCTGCCGTTCTCTGCCTTACGCTTTTCGCCTGTGCCGGCGAATCGTCAGTCAGTGTAGCGCCGGAAATTCAGCTCACCGCCGACGTGCCCGAGCCTACCCTACAGGCCATCGAGGTACTGCCGACCGTAGCGGGCGCGCAATTGCCCACGCTTGATGCCAATAAACCAAACGCTGAGGCCGAGTCTAATGGCAGCCAAGACTTTGGTCCTGCAATCGGTCCCAAGTACACGCAACCGCCGACCACTACACCCCTCCCCACAATGCCGCCTACCGCGACACCTGTAGTTATTCCACCGACTCAGCCAGGCAGCGCCTATACCACGCCCATGCCATTGGATCAAACCCGACTTGATCCGGCGCAAATGGGCATCCAGGCACATTACAACTTTGACGTGGACAGTTGGGAGCGCACGTTATGGCAGATTGCTCCTCTGCGCCTCGGCTGGATCAAATTACAGGCAGCATGGGAATGGCTGCAACCGAACGGCGCCGGTCAGTTTGACCAGAATTTCCGTCTCTTTCAGCTGCACGTGCAAAAGGCGGATAGCACGGCTACCAGGTCATGCTCAGTATCGCCAAGGCACCAGATTGGGCGCGCCACGCCAATCGCAGCGAAGACGGTCCCGCGGACGACCTCAACCAATTCGCCGATTTCATTCGCTTCTTGCTCGATAAGCTGGGTCCCTACATTGACGCCATCGAGATCTGGAATGAGCCCAACCTGCGTCGTGAATGGACAGGAAGTCGTCCCATCTCTGGCGCCAGCTATATGGAGCTCTTCCGCGTCGCCTATGACACCATTCGCGCTTACTCAGCTAACATTGCCGTGGTCACCGCCGGTCTGGCGCCAACCGGCAATCACAGCGGTGTTTCCGTTGACGATCGTGCCTTCCTGCGGCAAATGTACCAGGCCGGTTTAGCGCGCTACTCCGATGTCAAAATCGGCGTTCATCCCTATAGCTGGGGCAACCCGCCCGACTTCCTTTGCTGCAATGCTGTCGACGGGCAAGGCTGGGACGATCAGCCGCAGTTCTTTTTCAGGCAGACGCTCCGTGATTACAGCGGCATCATCTCCGCGCACGGCGACAACGCGCAAATGTGGGTCACGGAATTCGGCTGGGCAACCTGGGAGAATTACCCCACCCAGGCGCCAGACGTCTGGATGGCTTACAATTCCGAACAAGATCAAATGAACTATACCATGCGCGCCTTTCAGATCGGCCAGTCTCGCGCCGATGTCGGCGTCATGATCCTCTGGAATCTTAGCTATGCCGAAGAATATACGATCAATCAGCGGAGCGAATTGGCCGCATACAGCATCCTCTACCCACACTTTGACGGCAGCAAAAACAGGCGCGAACGCCCACTCTATCGAGCTTTGGCAAGCCGTTCCTGACCACAACAGAAAACGCGGGATCCAACGGCATCCCGCGTTACGGATTTATTTCACCTGCAAGTTGACGAACCGCGATGCCAAGTGGAGCAATACGTCTGCTGACCGGCGCGAGCACGGTATACCGCTTCGCTGCCACCGAGCAGCTGCGCTTATAGTTCGCTCAGCATATTCTCGAAGTCGTCTTGGTCGCCGACCTCATCCAAATCCAGCGCCCCTTGCGCTTCCAACGTGACCGCCGGCGCCACCGCTTCACGATCATGATAAGCGTGGAATCCCGTGCCCGCCGGTATCAGCTTGCCGATGATTACATTCTCTTTCAAACCGTGCAGTGGATCCACCTGTCCTTCAATTGCCGCACCCGCTAGCACCTTTATCGTATGCTGGAAACTGGCTGCCGAAAGGTAGCTTTCCGTGCTCAACGCCGCCTTGGTGATGCCAAGCAACACCGGCGAACCAGAACACGGCTGTGTATCTTCGGCGATCAGACGTTCGTTGATCTCCAGAAGCTTGAGTTGGTCGATCAATTCGCCGGGTAGCAAGTCGCTATCACCACTCTTGGTAATCTGCACCTTGCACATCATTTTGCGTATGACTGTCTCAAAATGCTTGTCCGCAATATTCACACCCTGGCTGCGATAGACTTCTTGAATCTCGCCAAGCAGATAGACTTGCGTTGCGTTCGCACCCAAAACACGCAGAATCTGATGCGGATTCTTGGAGCCTTCCGTGAGCTGCTCTCCCGGCTCTACCGTCATGCCGTCATATATCGTCTTGCGCAGCCTCGCATGCTTCGGGATTTCAAGCTCTTCTGTCTTGGTTTCCTCAAAGCGAATGTATACCGTGTGATCCTCGAGATGCACCGTGCCGGACAATCCCGCGTGAAGTTCTTCCTCGCCGTTCTTTGCGACGACGGCGCCTTCCTTGACTTCCTTGCCATCCAGCACCAAGATCTCCCAGTCCTCCGGCACCACATGCGACTCGTTCCACATTTCACTGTCGATCACAGTGGCAATGCGCGTGAGGTCATCGCCGTCTCCGCGTTCGGTCAAACGCAGGACCCCGCCAAGCTCGGTCATTAACGACTCGCCCTTTGGTTTGCGCCGTGCTTCAAACAGCTCCTCAACACGTGGCAGACCGCTCGTGATGTCGCGTACTTCCGCCGTTCCCCCGCTGTGGAAGGTACGTAATGTCAACTGTGTGCCCGGTTCTCCGATGGATTGTGCCGCAATAATACCGACAGCCGCACCGATATTAACCATCTCGCCGGATCCGAGGTCACGCCCATAGCAAAGTGCACAGACTCCGTAGATCAAGTCGCACGTTAGCGGACTACGAACATCAACCTCAGCGGCCGTCGAATTTTGAATACGTCCTGAGACGTCCTCATCAATCATTTCGTTGCGGCCCACAATCAATTCGCCGCTGTCAGGATCAATTACATCTTCAGCCGAGCAACGCCCCACTATCCGCTCGTCTATCGTCTGGCCGGCAATGTCGTCAGCCCGGCGGATGGTAAGCCCGCGATTTGTATTGCAATCCCAGCGGTTGACAATCATGTCTTGTGCGACATCAACCAAGCGACGCGTCAAATATCCGGCGTCCGCCGTACGCAAGGCAGTATCCGCCAGACCCTTGCGCGCGCCATGCGTGGAGATGAAGTACTCCAGCGCGTTCAAGCCCTCGCGGAAATGGCTGCGTATCGGCAAGTCGATGATGCGGCCAGAAGGATCCGCCATCAAACCGCGCATACCTGCCAACTGTGTGATCGGACCAAAACCACCCTTAGTTGAACCGGAAAGCGCCATAATCGCGATGGGTCCATAAGGGTCGAGTGAGTCTTGAATCTTCTCCTGCAAGTAATCTTTGGCACGATTCCATTCATCAACGGTGATTTGATAGCGCTCTTCTTCAGTCATCAAGCCGCGCCGGAAATCTCGTTCAGCCCGAGTGACAACCTCCTCCGCTTGCGCCAATATCGCCGCTCGCTCATCGGGAATGGTTAAATCGCTGACGGCGATGGTCGTACCGGAAATCGTCGCATAGTGGAAGCCATAATTCTTAATCGCATCGACAACTTCAGTCGTCCGCTCCCCGCCGATCACCTGATAGCAAAGCGCGACTAGATCCTGCAATCCTCGCTTGCCTAGGGTTTCTTGAACAAATCGCATCTCGTCTGGCAAGATTCGATTAAACATCGCGCGCCCGATGGTGCAGATCTCCGGTTCTTCTTGCGGTCCGCGATTGTCAAAGACGTTCCCGAGTATGATAGGCGTGTGCAAATTGACCAATCCGATGCGATAGAGATACTCCACCTCATCCATATCGACCACTACCCGCCGCTCGTGAAGGTTGGTAATCACAAGCTGATCCTCTAAGCCATGAGAGCGCAGATATTTGCGCATCTCGTAGGCATTTGCCAGCATGCAATCGACTTTGCCTGAAATCAGCGCCTCAACGGTGCGATCAACCGCGGACTTCACCACCCGCGGACGCCCGTTATCGTCGGGAGCCGTTTCGTCCAAATACAGCTCGCTATTCGGCACGCCACGGAATTGCGCGTAATAGTATCCGTTGGACCGGAAGGCGATGCCCACCTTATGGCTGCCCGAATAGAGTGTACTCTCCGAACGGAAGTCGTCTGCGCGCGACCGAAGCGCCACAATCTCTACGGTCGGATCCATCGTCAGATAGTAATTTCCCAGCACCATGTCTTTCGACGGACCTACAATCGGCGCTCCATCCGACGGCTTAAGCAGGTTGCGTGTGCTCAACATCAGCTCGCGCGCTTCTTTGACTGCCTGCTCACTCAAGGGCACATGCACGGCCATTTGATCGCCATCGAAATCAGCATTGAAAGCCGAACATACTAGCGGATGAATCTGGATCGCCTTACCTTCCACTAGCAGCGGCTCAAAGGCCTGAATGCCCAAGCGATGCAATGTCGGTGCGCGATTCAACAGCACCGGACGATCGCGAATGACTTCCTCCAGAACTTCCCACACTTCTGGTCGTTCTCGCTCGATGATGCGTTTTGCCCCTTTGACATTGCTCGCGTAGTTATAAGCAACCAGTCGGCTGATAACAAAGGGACGGTACAGTTCCAGCGCCATGGTTTTGGGCAAGCCACATTGATGCAACTTCAACTTGGGACCAATGACGATCACTGAACGACCCGAGTAGTCGACGCGCTTGCCCAGCAAATTGCGACGGAAGCGCCCCTTCTTGCCTTTGAGCATGTCGCTCAGCGATTTCAGTTCGCGGCGTCCTCGGCGGCTTAACGCCTTGCCACGCTGACTGTTATCGATCAAGCTGTCAACTGCTTCCTGCAGCATGCGCTTTTCATTGCGCACGATAACATCGGGCGCGCCCAAATCCAACAGGTGCTTAAGACGATTGTTGCGATTAATCACGCGGCGGTACAGATCATTGAGATCGCTGGTGGCGAAGCGACCGCCGTCAAGCTGCACCATTGGACGCAAATCCGGCGGTATGACCGGCAACACAGTTAAGATCATCCATTCCGGGCGGTTGCCGTGGGGTTCGTTTTCCTGTTTCGATTCGTCTTTGTCGACGACTGTTCTTCGGCTGCTGCGCAAACTTTCAACTACCCGCAGGCGTTTGGTCGCCTTCCGCCGGCGCTGCTTGGATTTCGAGGTTCGTACCTCTACCCATAACTCCTCTGACAAATTCGGCAAATTCAGATTGCTCAGGATTTCGTAAAAGGCTTCCGCGCCCATATTCGCCTGGAAGACGTTGCCGAACTTGCTCTTTAACTCCCGATAGCGGCCTTCGCCCAGGAATAGCAAAACGTGCAGACTCTCCAGTTCCTGTATCTGCTTCTCCGCGCTGGCACGCATGCCACCCACGCGTTCCTCAAGTTCCTCTAATTGCTCATCCATTGAGCTATCGACATCGACATTTGCAGTATCGATTTCGCCGCTGATCTTTCCGATTTCTTCCTTGGTTAGCGCCTCTATCTCGCCCTGCAGCGCGCTCAGATGATCGTTCACCAAAGTCTGAATCGTCGATATATGATCGTTGGTAATAGTCTCGCCCTTGGCAACCAGCACCGTCGTGGTCGACTTAAGCTCGATGTCCTCGCCGGCCTCTTGCCCGATCAGGCTTTCCACGCGTGTCTGCGCTGACTGTGCTTCGCTCATTACTTCATCGCTGAGCCGCGCCAACTCTCCGTCAAAGTGACCGCGGATGGCTTTGACCCGTTCGTCAAACTGTTCCGCAAGTTGCTCCCGGTTATCCCGCAATTCGCTCATCTGATCTTCAATTGCGCCAGAGAGCTCCTGCTCCTTCTGTTCGAGCTCCTTCTCAATCCGCGCAACAGCCTTGCTCCGCGCATCCTCGTCAACGCTGGTCACAACGTATTGGGCGAAATACAGCACGCGATCAAGGTTTCGTCGGCTGACGTCCAGCAGCAAGCCCAAATAGCTCGGCACCCGCCGCGTATACCAAACATGCGCGACCGGTGCGGCCAACTCGATATGCCCCATCCGCTCACGCCGTACTGACGAGCGCGTCACTTCGACGCCACATTTGTCGCAGATGATGCCGCGATAACGGATATTCTTGTACTTTCCGCAGTAACATTGCCAGTCACGCGTGGGTCCGAAAATTCTCTCGCAAAACAGCCCGTCCATTTCCGGACGCAGTCGCCGATAATTGATCGTTTCGGGCTTCGTCACTTCTCCGTAGGACCATGAACGAATCTGTTCCGGAGAAGCCAAACTAATACGTAATGCGCTAAAGTCTTTCGCCTCCAAGGCGTAACCTCCTCTGCGCTATGCTACTGTACATAGAATGTTGAAGAACGGATGAAATGTTCGCGATAAGATCACCACAAACACCTAACAGGACGTCAGATAAAATACTACCTGCGCCTCAACCTACTGTGACTACTCCGCGATTATCATAGAAAGGTTATTGTACGACGAAATGACAATACTTGTCAAGGCGCATCAAGCTTAAGGAGTGGTAAACATCAAGTGTTTAAGAAATCCATAGGGAAAGCCTCATACTGCGGATACCGCTGTTTATACAGTTGCCGACCATTCCAGGCATAAGCGAAGAGCTTAATAGTTCGCCGAAGCGCATCAGCAGAACGGGAAAAACAACGCGAGCGCCGCACCAGACGAGCCAAATAATGCCGAAGTTCCGCATTCATGCCTTCTACTCGATAGGTCTCGCTTTTGTTGGGCATAGGTATATGGCTTCCAGGATAATAGACCACTCCTCTATACGAAGCCAGCAAGTCGCTGTAGTACCAGCGCGCACCTGGACTTTGATCGATTAGCTTTTGCAAGGTCGCTTCGTCCCGCTTTTGGCTGACCAGAAAGCCGAGAAGGCAACTGCTAGCTCGCTCAACGAGAGTGATTATGTACCATCGTTTTTTTATGACCGACAAAAGTGTGTAATTCGTCCATCTCAACGATATGCAAAGGACTTTCAGCAGGGACAGGAGCCGGTAGCAACTGATCGGCATGCGCCTTAACCCAATTCATCACACTCACATGAGATACCTTCAAAATACGAGCAATCCGGCGAAAGTTGTTGCCTTCCAGGTAAAGCCGAATCGCCAACATACGAATCGATAGGGGATAACCTTTTTGATTGGGCTTGGGAGTGTATGCCCGATTGCAAAGCTTGCATTTGTAGCGTTGGCTTCCTGATTTATTGAAGCCTAACTTGATTTGTTGTGCTGTGTCTTGACAATGTGGACAATTCATCATGCAATTATTGTACTATAAACATTCAGCATTTACCACTCCCCAAGCTTATCTCCCTGCTCTCATTGTCCAATCCTGTAGCCGACATGCATCCTATAGCTACCCTTGGATGCTGGACTGCTTATGCTACAATGGCCGCGCTTGCACCAAGCAGGATACAAGACGTGCCACCACTGCTCAATGTCGATACCGCCCTGTCAAGCATTCTCGCCGATATGCGGACCCTTTCCGCAGAAACCGTCTCGCTCTCCGAATCTCTCGACCGCGTCCTCGCCGACGACATCGTTTCGCCGATAGATCTGCCACCTTTCGACAACTCCGCCATGGACGGCTATGCCATCCATCACGAGGATAGCATCAACGCCTCCGCCTCGGAACCAGTAGCGCTCTCTGTTTCCATGGATGTCCTCGCTGGCAGCACACCCGCCGGTCAACTCGAGCGCGGAAGTGCCGCACGGATCATGACCGGCGCGCCGACTCCAGCAGGCTCCACCGCCGTCGTCCCGGTTGAAGACACTGACGATAATTGGCAAAAGGGCGATATCAGTCCCCTGCCGTCGCAGGTACGCCTTTACACCAGCCTCAGATTCGGCGATAACATTCGCCGAGCGGGCGAAAACATTAACGCGGGCGCCACGACCGCCACTGCCGGCACCCTGATCAGACCGGCTGAAATTGGCATGTTGGCGGGCATCGGCTGCGCCAAGCTAAGCGTGATCCGCCAGCCGAAAGTCGTTATCCTCAGCAGCGGCGATGAGTTGATTGATGTCCATCACGCGCTCCAACCCGGAAAAATTCGCGATACTAACAGCTATACCCTGGCAGGCCTTGTCCGGCAGGCGGGCGGCATCCCCATCCGGCTGCCAATCGCCCAAGACACCTTGAAATCTATCCGCGCCCTCTATCGCCGCGCGCTGGAAATTAATCCCGACATGATCATCAGCACCGCCGGCGTCTCTGTTGGCGCCGCGGACCTGGTCAGAGTTGTCATGGATGAGCTCGGCGACATTGACTTCTGGCGCATTAATATGCGGCCCGGCAAACCCCTGGCTTACGGTAGCTTGCACGGCCTACCATTTTTTGGTCTGCCGGGCAACCCAGTCTCAACGATGGTAACCTTCGAGGTGCTCGTCCGCCCCGCTCTGGCGAAACTAGCCGGACGTATTATCAAGCAGCGGATAGTCAAAGCGACCATAGCCGACGATATCGAATCGGACGGGCGCCGCAGCTACAACCGCGTCACCTTATCGCGTGAGCCGGGAGGAAGGGTCATGGCTCGCAGCACCGGCATCCAAAGCTCCGGCGCGTTGATGTCTATGGTCCTGGCCGACGGACTGGCGATAATCCCCGAGGGCACAACCCACGTGCAAGCCGGTGCGGAACTCCCTGTGCTGCTTTTGCGAGACATTGATTCAAGTTCGTGAGGTGACGATGGATACCGACGCCGAAGGCGCGATCAAAGCGGTTGGGACAAGAAAACCGACTCAGCGCCAATTTCAGTGGCTCCTTGTGATTGTTGGGCTGCTGGTCGCCGGCTACCTCAGCTATCTCAAGATCGTAGATTCACCGGCGGTCTGCGTTGAATCCGGTCCCTTCAATTGCAACGTCGTACTCAACAGCCAATATTCCGAGCTTGCCGGCATCCCGATCGCCTGGCTGGGTTTCGCAGTTTACCTGCTCATCGGATTGGTTTTTGCGCTGGAATCTCGGTCCGAATTGCTCCGCCAGTACGCTAGCCTGATAACCTTCGGCCTGGGCCTGTTCGCTTGGCTCTTCTCCATGTGGCTGGTTTACGTGCAGTTCTTCTTGCTCGAAGCACTGTGCCCCTGGTGCCTGACGCACGAGACTAATTTCACCGTCCTCTTTATAACGATTGTGTACCGCGTTTACCGCGAGTTTTTCAGCGAGGACGGCGAACAGGAGAAATAAAAAGAGCGCGTAGTAACGCTCCCCTGTTCAAGCCGATTCTGACTGACCTTAATTCTGTGCATTGCGCAAGGTACGCGCGAGGATTTCCTCTTGCCTTTGTCGGTGGTTACGCTGCGAGTTCTGCTGATGGTTCGAAGGCGACTCGTCCACATCTTCATTCCGCATAGCCCGCTGGAAAGCCTGCGCCATTGAAGTCGGTACATCATCCTCTTCTTCAGCATCGTCCTCGATCTCAAGCTCCTCTACAGCGGGCTTCATCGAGAGATCAATCTGCCGCGGACGTCCATTCTTCTTGATAACGCGTACCACAACTTCTTGACCGACCGCAGCAACATCGCTGGGAGACTTTACGTAGCCATCAGCCATTTCCGACACGTGAACCATTCCCGGGCGCTCGGCGCCAAAATCCACGAATACGCCAAAATCTTCCACGCGAATCACCTGTCCTGTATAAGTGTTTCCCCGCTTGATCGTCTGCCAGGGTACTGATGGCGGCTTTTCCATTGTCAAAGCCACATAGCCATCCTTGCGGGTCTTGTAGACATAAGCGGTAATTTCGCAATCCGGCTGCACGACTTCTTCAAACTTGCGCTCTTCCCGTTCGGCAAGCTGAGAAATATGCAACAGGGCATCCTGCCCCGTACCAATATCTACCATGGCGCCGTACATGCCCAGGTGCCTGACCCTACCCCTAACCTCTGCGCCGATCGCTAGCGCTTGTATCTCTACTGCCATCGTGCCCTTGCTCCTCCGCATCGAAAGTCTTGCTCTTGGCTGATTCCGTGCCTAACTCGTGGGACAGATATCCTCATCGCCGACGCCTTCGCCAACGTAGTCAAATTCCCGTTCAACATAGCTCGTGAATTCCAGGAAACCTTGCCACTGATAAAGACTGGCGCAAGTAAGCAATTCCTGAATTTCCACTTCTCCCAGGTACATCGTACCGATGATCTGGCTGGAAACAGAAAGCGCGCCTGTCGCCGGACTCGCGACGTAGGCATAGAGGATCAGCGGTACATCGCTATAAACCAGCGCCATATACCCCTGCTCGTCGTTGACCTGCTCGCCACCCAGATAATCCGGCTCGCCAAATATGTCAAACACGGAGCCAAAGGTCATCACGGGCGCAGTTTGCAGCAAGAATGACGAAACCGTCTCTCCATCACGGCTGACGACCTGACAGCAGCCTGGATTCTCGCCTTCGGCAAAGGTGAAGCTCCGCGCCAGGTTATCGTCTTGTGGCGCAGGCTCATCTGTGATTTTGAAGCGTGTGTCGCTCTCGATGATCAGCTTGGCATCGCGATAACGCGTCTCGCCGGGCAAAATGTCATTCCAGCAAGGCGCCGCGCATGGTTCACCACTTAGCAAACTGGTGTCGCTAAGCTTTGTCTCATCGAGCAGATTTATGTCAGCAGAACAAGCGGCGAGCGCCACTGCCGCAAACAATCCTAGTAGGAGTAGCAGGCCGCGTTTCATCCAATATCACTTTCGCAAGATTTACAACGACATCAGCCGAAGATCATAGCAAAGGCGTCGAGCTTTGTATAGTACGGTTAACAGCGGCAACATCTTTGGCCCGCTCGCACCTTCGCTAACGCCTGAGCCAGAGCGCAACGCCGGCCACCAGACCCGCGGAGCCCTCTTACGTAACAGAACAATCCAAGCGCTAATTCTTCGTCATCGTCAATTCGTAGACGCCGATCGTTCCGCCATATTGATTGCCGTAACGCGTAGCAATGATTGTATAGGGACCGTTGTCTGGCAGAACGAAACCGCTGATCTGAGAATCGGTACTTCTGCCGTCCAATCCCAGCGTGACCGGATCTCCATCGTCATTCGCCGCCAGTTCGCGCCCGGCCGGACCGATCAGGTACAGATTGGTGTCCAGCGCCAGGGTAACCGCCGACATGCCGATAGTCACTGTCTCTCCTGCGACACCATCGAACTGGTACACGTCAAATGTATCAGCCGGCGAAATCGTGCCAGTGACCGATTCTCCGCTCACAATCGTCGGCGCGTCCAGCGCTTCTTCCTGGTAAGGCAAAGTACTGCTTCCCCCATCAATAAATCCCGCCTCGCCCGCAACTGCGAAGCCCGACGGCTGCACAGTGAAGTTGGTAACAAAGCGCTGATCCAGCTGCGGCAATTGCCGTGTACGAGCGACCACCACGCCATCGACCTCAATCTGCAAGGTAAAGTTTACCGGTGCGGGAGAATCGGAACACGGATCCTGATACCACACTTCCACTTCATAGGTCCCGGGACGCAAGGATCCCGCCGGCCAATACACGTAGGATACCGGTGCGCCATTGGTAGCCGCTACACAGTCCGCATTGCCCACTTCTTGCAAGATCCCGCCACTCGTCGCCAGCGGATTGTCATCGAATACAGACTCCCCAACCGGATCGCGCACCAGCAGCTGCAAATCGGCAGTTGAACTCCAGAACAAGCTGACTTCAACAACACCCTGGGGCAGATTCAACGTGCTGGCTTGCGCCGCGACATTGCCCGTCGGTCCGCTCAATGTCAATTGGAATTGACCCTCAGTACCACCGGCTTCCTTGGCATATCGTGTGGCGATAATGGTATACGTCCCGCTGCTCAGCAAGCGCGCATCAGCAACTGCCGAGTCCGTCGTCTCACCTAAGACGGCATCATCGTTCACATCAACTACATTCCCACTAGGATCCACAATCTGCAGCAGCGTGTCGAGATTCGCGCCAATGGCCTGCATGTTGACCGAGATCAATTCGTTCGCAACACCTTCAAATGAAAAGGTGCGATAGGGCTGACTGTTGCTGATTTCGCCGACAACAGTTTCATCGCGCGGGATCGGCGTCGGAATATCGATGGCGAAGTTCAATGTGCTCGGCAGCAATGTCACGCTGGAAGGCGGATACAGTCCACCCGCGCTTACATCCGCTGCACCGTCGCCGCCAATCTCAAAGCGGGCGACGAATATATTCTGTTGCCCCGCCACACCCGGCGCAAGCGTATCCGTGATCGTTCCACTCGTCACACCATCGACTATAACTTCAACGCTGAAGGGCACAGATGCAGTAAGCCCGTCACAAGCCTGCTCGTAATAGACAATGATTTCGTAGCTGCCGGTGGGCAAGAATCCGGGCTGCCAGGTTGCTGTTTCTTCCGGGCTATCGCTGATCACCTGACAAAGTCCGTTGGCATCAAAACCGAAGTCGCCACCGTTATCGGTCGTTCGCGAATTCCAGAACAGAGTCTGCCCAGTCGGGTCTCGGACTTCCAGATCCAAATCCGCCGCCCCTGACCAAGTTAAATGCACTTTAATGCCAGCGCCAAGCAACAGTTGGTCAGGTACCGCCCCGGTTTCAACCTCGACCTCAGTCCTATCGCTGACGGCCAAATCAAAACCCAAGTCGAACGTTGTTGCTTGCGCATTGCTTCCCGGCGCAAAATATATGAAGACAAAATAGCGACCACCGCTGCTTAGCGCTACATCGACGGCAGCCGCAGAATCCGCCGATCCACTGGTACTCGCTTGCGCTGTGGTATTCCCGTTGATGTCACTTATGTGCAATGCCAGCTCACCGCCCTGGACATTGTCGAGAGAAAGGCTTGCCGTTGTCTCAGCCGCCGCATCGAAAACATAAGTTGCGGCGCCTGCATCAGGACCAAGCGAATCCGCCAAAGTCGTACCGGATATCAGGATCCTGCCGCCATCTTGCGCCATCACGGGCACAGTAAGCAGAATACCTATGCTCAGCAGCAGCAAAAGCCACGCGCAGATTCTACGGACACTTTGATTTGATTCGGACATTCTAGTCCTCCATCCATCCAACGCAAGAATCCTATTGCGCTACGAAGTGTAGCGAAGTCTCGCGACGCTCGCCACACGATCAGCCAACGCTACAGCTACGCTCTCATCTCGCAAGACGCCGCCTCCGACGCATTACGCAGCCAGCGCCACTACCCGCAATCTGGCGCTGAGATACAGTTTCCAGCGCGTCGCCTGGCGGAATATGACGATTCTACAGTCAAAATCCACCCGCTTCAATTCGGAATAGCGCGTTTCGCCTCCGCTATCAAAATGAGGTAACGTGTTTAAGTAACCGAAGAGAGACATAAGCAGTGCAATTATGGCAACCCTCCGCTCGCTCTTACTAACAGTCGCCGTCATTCTAATCTCCATGCTGCCCGCCCAGGCACAACGCAGTGCGGAAGCGACCCACATCGTCCGACCAGGCGAGACCTTGGGCCTCATCGCCCAGCGCTATGGCGTCAACATTTACCAGCTCGCCGCGCTCAACGGCATCAGCAATGCCCACCTCATCTTTTCCTGGCAGCAACTGGCGATTCCTTCTGAAGCCTTTCCGGCTGACCCGGCAACATCTGTACGTGGCACACATATCGTTCAGCCCGGCGAATCCCTCGATAGCATCGCTAAATTCTACGGCATCAACCTGTTCGAGCTGCAGACGCTCAATAACATCTATCATGCCTGGATCTTCCCCGGCGACGAACTGGCGCTGCCTGTTGAAGGTCCTGCCCCAGAAACGCCTGCAGCAGATCCCGTTTCTGTAGATACGACCCCTGCGCCGATAGAGACCAGTCCGGCGCCGAGCGCAAGCGGCCTATCACATGTGGTTCGATTTGGCGAAACTCTGGGCACGATCGCCGCTGATTACGGCGTCAGCTTGCTCGACCTGCAGCAGATAAACGATATCTGGACCTACCTGATATACGCCGGGCAAGAATTGCAGATCCCGGCCGGCGGTACGCCACCTACGACAGCTCCGGCGCCTGACAGCCAGTCGCCCGTCACTCAGGGCCCCACCCTGGCCGTACTGCCAGACACTCACATCGTTCAGCGCGGCGAAACGCTCTTTAGCATTGCGCAACAGTACGATGTGACTGTCGACGCGCTGATGACAGCCAATGGCATCGCCGATCCGCGTCGCATCCACTCCGGACTTGAGCTGCGCGTGCACAACCTGGAAACGGCGATTCCACCGCAAGCGACCAGCCCTGCGACTGCGCCAGCGGTACCGTCCGCCAATCGCGATCAATATGTCGTGCTGCCGGGCGAATACCTGTCAACTATCGGCGCCAAGCTAGGTATGAGTTGGCTGGCAATCGCCGCGATCAACGGCATCAGCGATCCCGACTCGCTCTATGCCAGCGCAGTGCTTCAAGTCCCGACGGCCGAAGAAGCGGCGCGCTATGGTCCCGTCTACCCGGCGGTCACTGATCCCGGCGCGCACCTTGGGGTCGGCCGCGAGCTGGTTGTCGTGCTCAGTACGCAAACCGCCTATGCATACGAAAATGGCATACTGCAGAAACGTTCGGTGATATCCAGCGGCTTGCCAGCCACGCCAACGGTTCAAGGCAACTACAAGATCTATCGCAAGCTGCGTTACAGGCACATGGTCGGGCCCGACTACGATTTGCCCAACGTCCCCTGGGTCATGTACTTCTACCAGGGCTACGCCTTCCATGGCACCTACTGGCACAATAACTTTGGCACCCCGATGAGCCACGGCTGTGTCAACATGACCAACGCCGATGCCCAGTGGTTTTACAACTTTGCGCCTGTAGGAACGCCCGTGCACGTCCGCTTCTACTAAACCACTTTCACGCCGTCCAGCTCCAGCTCGGCGGCGTGATCCTGCATCGCCTGGAGCACCAGCGGCACGTGGAAGTCCCAGACATCCACGCCCAGCACCGCGCAACCATCAATCACATCCTGCCGATTTACGCCGGCTGCAAAAGCTTTGTCTTTCCATTTCTTTCGGATGCTCTTGACCTTGACATCGTGAATGTCTTTGCTGGGCCGAACCAAAGCCACGGCGGTGATCAGTCCAGTAAGCTCATCAACCGCGTAAAGCGCCTTATCACGCAAGGTCACGCGGTCACCAGCCGCCAGCGGACCATGACTCAGAATCGTACGGATATCCTCCTCGCCAAGTCCGCGCTCGCGCAAGATCGGCGCCCCATCCATCGGGTGCTGCTCCAGCGACGGGTGGATCTCCCAATCGAAGTCGTGCAATAACCCGACGAGTCCCCATGATTCGGGATCTTCGCCGTAGTGCTCTGCGTAGGCGCGCATGGCGAATTCCACCGCCAGCATGTGCTTGCGCAGCGAGTCGGACCCTACGTGTTCGCAAACGATTTCGTAGGCTTTCTGTCTGTCCAATGCCATCTCCCTCCATTGCTTTTGCAAACCAAAGCTCATATGCTCGAGTCAATTTCAGCCTTTGAATATTCCACGTTAGGGATGAGAACACAAGCAGGGGTTTTGAGAAGCCACCACACTCGATTCAGCTTGGCGGCGGAGCGCTTCCCAATATCGCTAGCCCTTGACCGCCCCAAATGTGATCCCGCGGATCAAGTACTTCTGCGCAAACAGGGCAAAGACGATCATCGGCACGATCATCACAACGCTCATGGCCGCCATGGGTCCCCATTGAATGCCCTTGTCGCTCACGAAGCTTGCAACCGCAATGGACAGCACGCTGGCTTTACGCCGAGCAACGCTCGAAGCAATTAAGAACTCATTCCAAGACAAGAACGCCGTCAATATTGCCGCCGCCGAAACACTCGGCATGACTATGGGCAAGACTACGCGCCAGAATCGCTGCCATACGCTTGCGCCGTCTACAATGGCAGCTTCTTCGATCTCCTGCGGCAAATCCTGAAACACCACCAGCATCAGCCAGGTCACGAAAGGGATGGTGATGCCAAGCTGCCCGACGATAATCGCCCAAACTGTATCCAGCAAATCGAACTGCCGCATCACCAAGAAGAACGGTATTACCGTAGTCACACGAGGATAAAAGCGAATGAAAAGAAAAATGAAGGTAACCAGCGCCAGAATCTTTGCCGAGAGCCGCATACGCGCCAGTCCATAAGCAGCCAGTGTGCCGGTTAATATGGTGACGCCAGTCGTCCACAAAGTCACGGTCAAACTGTTTCTGAAGTAGCGAAAGGTCTTGCTGTCCTCAAAGAGGTCTTGATAGTGCTGGAAAGTTACCTCGGTCGGCAAAATCGTCGGCGGCACGGTCAAAAATTCGCGCGGCAGCTTGACACTATTGATGACTAAATACGCCAACGGGATAAGGACGACAAGGCAGGCGATGAGCAATACGAACCCATGCGCAAATGAGAGGAACCGCTGTTTTGGTGATCTATTCCGTTTCATATTCTCTGTGTTCCGGATACTCCCGTCATGCTACCAATCCTTGCGCTGAAACCAGAAGACCAGCCCTATGGCGAAGCTGGCAAATACCATGAATATCCAAGATGATGCCGCCGCGGCGCCAAAGTCAAAGTTGCGCAGACCAAGAGTGTAGATGTAGTAAGTCAAGGTATAGGTGCTGTAACCGGGTCCGCCAAACGTCAGTGAATAAATTGAATCAAGCGACAGCAGCGATTCCAGCATGCGGAAAACAAATGTCAACAACAGCAGCGGCATCAAAAGCGGAAGCTCGATATAGAGAAAGGTCTTCCAGCGCGACGCCCCGTCAATCGACGCCACCTCCAGCAGATCGTCGGGAATGCTCGCGATCGCCGCGCCCACCACCAGCAAGACAAAGGGCGTCCACTGCCAAGTATCCAGCAGAATGACCGACACAATCGCCCCATCCGCCGTCGCCAGCCATTCCGGACCCTTTATGCCAATCAGGCTCAAAACGTGATTTACCAGCCCTGCACGTGAATTGAGCAAGATGCGCCATAAGGTGCCGGCCGCCACCGGAGCGATCACCATCGGCAAGATGAGCAACGTACGTATCGCCCGCATCCGCCGGCTTGACCCCATCGTCAAGTACGCGAGGCATACACCCAAAAACATCTCCAAAACCAGTGCCCCGCCGGTGATAAGAACGCTGTTGCGCACAGCACGCTTGAACGTTTCGTCAGACAGCTCCTTGGCAAAGTTCTCAAACCCAACGAAGCCCTTTGGCACCTGCGACTCGGTCAGAACCCAATCCTGCACAGATAAAAATGCCGAATATGCCAGCGGATAGAACTGCACCGCCACCACGATCAAGAATGCCGGAATCATGAAGATGACCAGCCAAGGCAAATCATGCCGGCGATGCCAGCTTGATTTCACTGTTTTCGTTTTGGATGCTGAAGGAGAAGTCATAAATCCGATAATTCAAGCACAATGGATTGATGTCGACGAGATCAACAAGACTTTGCTCAAATGCAAAACAGAAAAGGCGGGAGCCTGAAACTCCCGCCTCAATGTATATTAGCCTTCCTGCATTTGACCTTGTGCCGCTGCTGATTGCACCAGACCTTCCGGCACTTCCAGCTCCGACCAGTCAGCCAGCGTATTGGCCAGCATCGTATCGACATCCACCGCGCCGATAACGAACTCGCTCATATGGCGGAAGAAAATCTCGAAGGCCGCAAATATCCAGGGCACGGATTCCGCGCGGTTCAGATTGGCGACCATGTTCGGGAAGTCGTGGCTGTATTTGTCGATCAACTCGGGATCCTCATACGTGCTCAAGAACGGTGACCCTACACCCAGCTCCACGAAGCGCCGTTTCGCCTCTTCCTCGGTGATGTAATACTTGATCCATTCCCAAGCCGCATCGGGATTCTCGCTTAATCCCGAAATGAAGAGATTCCAGGCCGAAAGGAAGGGGAAGCCCGGTCCCGGGAAGGGAGCGGTCGCCCAATTATCGACCACCAGCGACGAATCCGGATCCTGCGCGGCCGCCCGCACGAAGCTGACCCAGCAAATCATGGTGGCAGCCTTGCCGGTGAGGAATACTGAATTGGCTTCATCAATGCTCAGGCCCGTGGCACCTTCAGGATTATAACCCAGCAAGCTTTTCATCTGGTTCAAGGCGGCGACAGCCATATCATGATCCAGAGCATAATTGCCTTCCGAATCCACCAGATAGCCGTCGTACATACCCAGGAAGATGGCCGGTGTCTGCTCAGCTGCGCCAAAAGCGAAGACATTCGGCGCAATGTCCGTGCCTTCTAGATGCATCTCCAGCGCGTCCAGCGCCTCAATGAATTCGGTCCAGGTCTCCCAATCGGCCGAGATGCCGGCTTCTTCGAAGATATCGGTGCGATAGATCAAGCCATAGGCATCGGCGCTATAGGGGATGCCGATCCGCTTGCCATCAAAGTACCCGGATGGACCCGGCTGCATCAGACCCTCGATGAACGAGCCACCCCACATGTCGCGCTCGATTAATTCATCCAGCGGATGCATCTGGTTCCAGACGCTGCCGATCCAGAAGTCGCCCGAAATCACATCAAATTCGCCCGTACCCGTGCTCAGGTCGGTAATGTGGTTTTGAACCAAAACAACGAATGGCGAGGCCACGACCTCCAAGTCGATGCCGGTCAATTCCTCAAAGCCCGGCTCAAGCTGCTCGGCGCCAATGTCGTAGGTGCCCGACTGCATGAACGTGCTCACAACTTCCGCCCCGGCATGCGGCTGATCCTGCGCCAGCACACCACCCAAGGGCAGTAACGACAAGATGAACAGGAAAAGCAATGCTTTCTTCATTTTCCGTACCTCTCTTCTTGACAAATGCGAACGAAACAATAGTTGAAATGCGCTGTAAATGTAATCGCTATACTCACCTCCCGTGGCTGCGTCAACCGCCAGTACTGTCGCGAAAGTATCGGCGCGACGATGTTTGGCGAAATTATAGCGGGTTCAGACGTGAATGGCGAACACATTACACAAAGTAATTCAATTGGATACCAGCGATAGCGCATTCCTACGGCCGCCCTGCAAGCAGCTGTTCAAATATCAACTTTCGGTAGGCACAACACGTCTGTCGGCATCCCACTAAAATTGGCAGGGGACGCCGACCCAAGCCTCGCCAACGGCCTCCAAAATTGCGGTCTGAGACGAATACCTGTGATATGAATAAAAATAGAAGTGTTCTTCTTTCAGAAATTACCAAATGGAGCAACCCTTATGGACGCGATGAATATGGCAAATGTGGCATGGGTGATGGCATCCACTGCCTTGGTTATGGTCATGCTACCCGGCCTCAGCCTCTTCTACAGTGGATTGGTCAGTGGCAAGAATGCCCTGGCGACCGCTATGCACAGTTTCACCTGCCTGGGCTCTAGGCCCGAGGAAGAGGCGCTGGGTCTGGACGCCGCCGATCACGGCGAAACCGCTTACATGTTCGGAGCTTAGCGATTCATACCCCGCTGCGTGTGCCAGCTAGTGCATACACAACGGGTCGGATCGGACGAGTTTGGGGACAATGTCGTTGGCTTGGCTTCGGTGCATTCCTTCACACCAAGCTCGAAATGCAAGTGAACAATTATTCACTTATAGAGTGCGGTTACAATGCGACGCGTAATGCGGTTTATGGTTTCGCGCATGTTGTAAAGTGCGTCGTCAGCATGATTTACTTCTTCATTATCGACGCGCTCATGTTCTAGCGCCAACGAATATTCGACAGCGGCCACTTCGTAACACATTTCACGAAATTGCTGTCCACTAGTTTCCCCTTTACTGTACTGCAAAGCTCTCTCGATTTGAAGATGGTCCAAGTTGATGAAGATGGTTTTCATGTCACTATCGTATCTTGAGCGGGCTTCGTCAGCAGTTACGTTTTCATACTCAAGCGAGAACACCGCACTGCGTCGCCGACGATTTCCTGCTTGTTGGCCAGACTTGCTTGCCTTGCCGTAGCCATCTATGAGTGAAGGTCCGGGGCGAGGCGTATCACCTTCACTGGCTTGCGAGCCGCTCTTCCCATCACCATGCTCGTTGGCAGCCTGTTGCATATCGACCAGTATGTCGCCATCACCTGGCAATATGCCATCAACGCCAGGGGCGTCATCAACCGGCTTTGAACCATCTTGATCTGTAGCCCTTCGCGCGTTGTCCAGCTTCATCTCTTGTTCTGCAAAGTCTTCGTTGAGGACATCCGCAATGCGTTTCGCCTCTCGCCTCAGCCGCTTCGCCTGTTCAGTCTGACGCTTAGCTTCAGCTTCCTCAACTAATCTCGCGTGTACCAATTGTAGTTCGTGCGTGATCCACCCTTTCAGACGTGACACCGCAGGATTCTGGTCATTAAGCCTTAAACTCCTGGTGTTGTCGAACGCCGGTACGTCCCAATCGCGATCCTCCAATACTGGAACTTCGACTTCGCCAAATATGTACTTGGTGTGTTCCATGTTCTCGATTCCAACATTGGTTGTCTCATGCCAAATGCCCTTCGAAAGAATATCAATGCCCTGAAATTCTTCTGGCAGAGGCGTCGCCGCAATTTTGATAGTCAGTTCCACGTCACCGATGTATTCGACGACTCGTGCAGGAGGATGTACTTGGATAACTTCACGGTGTGGTGGCTCTTTATACTCACATTTAATCTCATTAATGAATACGTTGGCTCGAACTTTGTAACGCCCTAGATGTCTCTCTGCGAACCTAACGATTTTCTCAACTCTCGGTCGTTTCTTTTGCGCAAAGTCGGTGACCGATACTGTAGTACCATCAGGTGCGTCTGTGCGAATATCAACCAACTTGTCTCGTACCGGAAAAGGCCTGCCATCCGCCGCCAATCTAATGTCGCCCTTCGATAGACTTACCATGTTTCTAAGGCCATTTTGGACTGTGTCGATTGTCAGCATTCTGGCTACGCCGAATGCCGCCGACTTTCCAGTGCCAAATCTACCGCGAGTTGCCTTGCCGCGCTTACGGTGCAAGTTCTCTCCGTGCATTTGGAAGAAACCCGCCAACTCCTTGCGGGACATGCCTCTTCCGTTGTCCTTAACCGTAATTGAGTTTGGCTTAACTTGAACGAAGACTGTAATGGTCCCCTCATCCTTTGCCGAGTCAATTGAATTGGAGACGTACTCCCAAACAACTTTCTCGACGGTATTAAAGACTGCGGCACTCTGCTCAAAATCTCGAGATACGTGCGACGTTACCAATATGGCATCAACCGGTCTGCCCATTTATCTGAACTCACTTTCATATTCTGTCTCAAAGAATCTCCACAGGTCTTCCAGTTCAGTATCACCGCACAGCGTCGCAGCGACAAAGCTGAAACGGCGCCCACGTGCGTTTGTTGAAAAGTACTCATTGATACGCGCAAATTCAAACAGATGGCTACGAGTAATCTCTGCTTGATGTCCCTTGGCAAAAAGACGATAAGCGTCTGTGCTTCTAAGACGAAACAGTTCCTGGCGTTGAGAAAAAATCACTGAGCCCTTTCCTGATCTAATCAACGAAGACAGCTCTAACCGATCACTCGCAAGCATGTCTTTTGCCCAGATCTGTCCTGCTTTCGTGAGCATCCACCCCTTTACATTATTGCCAACTACGAAACCACCGTACTTCTCTCGACGAGCGTCACCAAGCCCTTGTAACACGACATTTATGTCGACATACTGAGGATACTTGCGCCATGTGAATCTCCCAGGTGCGAGCCTGTCTGCTTCTAGCGCGACATCTTCTGTGTGTACACTGTGCTCGTGACCGCCCAAATTGCCTAATGCCACGGTCAGAAGCTGTCTGTTTGGCGTTACGGGCATAGAGTTTCCTCTATTCGCGATACAGAAATCTCATGAGTATCCGTGTCAAATGTCATTTTGATCCTATCTCCGACTGCACAACCCAGCAATTGGAGAGTTCGCCTTAAGCCTCGGATTCCATTCTCAGTAACTTCAACATCCACAGACTCGCCGTCGATTTCTACCATATCCCAGCATCCGACAAGGTTTGGGAGTTTTGCGGACATGATCGTGCCGTGTCCTAAAGCCAACGTCCCAAGATTAGCAAGAACTACGATATTACCATCCATGTCGAAATAGTAATCCAAGTTTAACGGAGTTTCTATTGCGCTTTCATGTGCCTTCTGAATGCTAGTGGGATTGGGTATTGCTCCCCTTAACTTGTACAAACTGTGTTCAAAGTTGTCAAATAACGGTGAACGGCGCAATGTTGCGTGAAGTGAAGTAAGCGACAATGGGCTATTGATAAACGCAATGCCTAACTGAAAATGATGAACGACTCCGTCGTTATCACCAATTGTCTGCATTATGATTCCTTCACCTCGGTTGAGCTCTTCATTAGTTTCTCCGTCCCAATACCATAGACCGTCTTCGCACTCGTAGCCATAACTGATTAGGACTTCAGTGAGAACGCTGACAGGCGGTCTAGGAAAATCTGTCTTGATCAGAGAGTGCTCAAGACCAAAGTCCACATCGTGGATTTCTAGCGGTCCACAAAACTGAAACATCTTCAGCAGTGATCTGTGAAAAACGGTATCCTTCTTAAGAGTCTCAGGCATGTATTCCAATGACATGTACCAATTCTCGTCCATCCCGATATAACCCTTTAGCTCCAATACTAAGCGCAGGTCAACTTTGCTAGTCTCTGTGTCATCATGATCGACCAGCCAGTCGAGCGACACCACACCACTGTTTCGCAAGCACCACTTTACAAGTCCTTCCATTTCCTTGGTAAACCTATCAAGCAACACTAGCATTCTTGCAGGAGTCGCAGACATGTCTTCTCCATGCAACCTGATCATATTCTTCAGGCTATATGGAATCTCAAATGCTACCTCTGATTTCTCCAGTATTCTGCAAACGATAATCAGAAGCTCTAGCTGGTCCGAATCCGCGAATCCTTCTTGAGCCCAGTCGCCCAACAGGCCGGTTGTTACAAGGCTTTTAGCCCACTCTTCGAAAGATAGATTCATGTCATCAGCGTACAAGACAGCGCTGCGAATTCGTAGAAGTGGTTGCGTTACCGCTGCGGACAACATTCGACCGACGGCCCGCTGCTGAATCTGCCTTACACGTTCACGACTAACACCAACAGCGAACGCTACAGACTGCAAAGTCTGCCCGTCGAAACCACAGCGGCGCTCTATAATGTCCAATTCGCGTTCTGGCAAGGCGCCGAGCAGACACTCCAACTCTTGCGAAACGGAAAGAGGTGCCGTTAGGGTCTTCACCAGTTGCTCGTATTTCCCGTCGGTTTGAATAGGACTAACCACAAATTCCTCTAGCGAAAGGCCGTCGATCCTCAGTTTGGGATGAAACTGTTTGGCATGGATCTGCGCTTCCACTATTATTTGCTGCCAATGAACAATTTCGTGACGTGGAATCATCGGCGGTCCCAGGCAATCAATGGGCACTTCCGCCGTCCAGGGATAGTCAGGTTGCCCCAGCTGCGCCGGTAGCGGCGCGTCTACTAGCGTGACGTTCTCAAGCCTCTCCAAGATTTGAGACACGCCTATCTCACCCATATTTCGCACTGCGAAAAGCTCGTCTTGGTTAAGCTCAAGGAGCTCGCCAATGGTTTTGATATATGAACGCCTCAGCGCATTATGTACACGGTCACTGAGCCCCAAAACCTCGATACCGTCGGTCGAAGAACAAATGATATTCTCAACCATTAGGGATTAATCCTGTAATTTTTTGTTCTTACCCGATTCATCCGCGACCATCCACTCACCAAACCCACCCCAACCCATGCTACCCTTCTCGCAGAGTGCGCTTTGCCAACCTTAATCACGACATCGAGGACACAAACGCTATCCCTGGATCCCGCCCTCGGTCATCGCATAAGCATCCAGCGCCCGATCCAGCTCATCCGCCTCCATCAAGCCCAGCGCCAGCACAACCTCGCGCACACTCACCCCCTCAGCCAGCGCCATCTTCGCAACCTTCGCGCCATTGTTGTAACCGATGATCGGATTCAGCGCCGTTACCAGAATCGGATTCCGCGACAGCCAGCTCTCCGTCCGCTCGCGATTCACAACCAGCCCCGCCATCAGTTTCTCAGTGAAAGCGCCCACCGCCCCGATCATCACCTGCATCATCTCGTTCAAATTGTGCGCGATCACCGGCATCATCACATTCAGCTCAAACTGCCCGGCCGCACCGCACAGGTTCACCGTCGTATCATTGCCCATCACGTGGTACATCGCCTGATTCAGCATCTCCGCCAAGACCGGATTCACCTTGCCCGGCATGATTGATGAACCCGGCTGCACCGTCGGGCAGGTCAGCTCAGCGATGCCCGTGGTCGGTCCCGCCGATAGCAAGCGCACATCGTTGGCGATCCGCGTGAAATCCATCGCCAAGTTGCGCAGCGCCGCCGAGAAGAAGACCGCGTCCTGCATCGACTGCATCGACTCGAACAGGTCATCGCTCTCGTACAGGCTGATGCCCGTCAACGCCGACAGCTTCGCCACCATCCGCCCATGATACTCCGGATGCGCGTTCAAACCGGTTCCCGCCGCCGTGCCGCCGATGCCCAGCCGCCGCAATCCCTCTGCCGCGAACTTAACCTTGTCGATCTGTCGCTCAATCGCCGTCGCCCAGGCGCCCACTTCCTGCCCCAGCCGCACCGGCACCGCGTCCTGCAAATGCGTCCGCCCGGTCTTGACGACATCGTCCCACTCCGCCGCCTTGCCCCGCGTCACCTCCACGAAGCGCGCCAGTGTCGCCAGCAGCTCGTCCAGCCGCCAAAGCACGCCCAGCCGTATCGCTGTCGGAATCGTATCGTTGGTCGATTGCGCCATGTTCGCGTGATCATTGGGATGCACCGGCTTGTCACTCGCGTCAACGGCATAGCCGAGGATCTGATTCGCCCGATTCGCCATCACCTCGTTCGTGTTCATATTGTGGCTGGTGCCCGCGCCCGCCTGAAAGGGATCAACCACGAAATGCTCATGATGCTGCCCCGCCAGGATCTCGTCGCCCGCCTGAATGATCGCCTCCGCCAGCGCCGTATCGAGCAAGCCGAGCTCCTTGTTGACCTCGGCCGCCGCCCGCTTGATCAGCGCCATGCTCCAGACGAAGGCCGGCAGCGGCTTCATGCCCGTAATCGGGAAATTCTCCAGAGCGCGCTGCGTCTGCGCCGCATAGAGCGCATCCTTCGGCACCTTCACCTCGCCAATAGAATCCACCTCAACACGAAACTCTGTCATCGGATCATCTCCTGTCAGCTTCAACTGCGAGCCGCCGCACTTGCTCAAGGACGCAAAAAGGGCACCATCATTGTAGCGCCCTTCAACTTTGATTTGAACGACCAGCCGATCAAGCAGTCGCGAAAAGCTCGCCGACCCGCTCCCAGTTGATCACGCTGAAGAAGGCGGCGATATAGTCCGCGCGCCGATTTTGATAGTGGAGGTAATAGGCATGCTCCCAGACGTCAATACCCAGAATCGGCGTCTTGCCTTCCATGAGGGGCGTGTCCTGGTTCGCCGTCGTGCTGATGCTTAGCGCGCCGCCTTCGGCAATCAGCCAAGCCCAGCCGGAGCCGAAAACAGCCGCGGCAGCCGCCGCCGAATAGGCATCTTTGAAGCCGGTGAAGCTGCTAAACGCGCTGCCGATAGCGTCAGCCAGCGCGCCTTGTGGCTCGCCGCCCCCATTGGGACTCATGACCTGCCAAAACAGGCTGTGATTAGCATAACCACCGCCGTTGTTCCGTACCACGGTGCGGATATCCCTCGGCACCGAATCGAGATTCGCCAGGATGTCTTCGATCGACTTGCCGGCTATCTCAGTGCCTTCGATGGCTGTGTTCAGCTTATTAGTGTAGCCGGCATGGTGCTTACCGTGGTGGATGCCCATGGTGCGCGCATCGATATAGGGTTCCAGCGCGTCTTCAGCGTAAGGCAGCGGCGGCAGCTCGAAGCGCCAATCGTCGCTTTCGCTTTTCACGGTACGCTGTTCTTGAGCTGCCCCAATCACTGGTACGCCCGCCAGCCCAGCGCTCAAGCTTCCAGCCGCCGCCAATCTCAAAACCTCGCGGCGACTCAATGTGTCCTTCTTCCGTGGCATGAAAACTTCTCCTCAAGCGATTTGCTGCATATAGCAAAACACAGCGAACCAGTTGGCGCGCTGTGTTCAAGTCACTCGTCAGGTTCAGCCAGCCATTGCGTAAAGTTCAGCCACCTTGTCCCAGTTGATGACGTTGAAGAAAGCGGCGATGTAGTCCGGACGCAGGTTCTGATAATTCAGGTAGTAGGCATGTTCCCAAACATCGATTCCGAGGATCGGCGTCTTGCCGTCCATAAGCGGTGTATCTTGATTGGGCGTTGAAGTGACGCTGACGGCTCCGCCATCAGCCACAAGCCAGGCCCAACCGGATCCAAATTGATTGGCGGCTGCCGCCGAAAACGCCGCCTGAAAGTCAGCGAAACTGCCGAACGCGCTGTTGATTGCGTTCGCAAGCGCGCCGCTAGGTTCGCCGCCGCCATTGGGACTCATGATCTCCCAGAAAAGGCGGTGATTGGCGTAACCGCCACCATTGTTGCGCACCGCGCCGCGAATACCCTCTGGCACGGCACCGAGATCACCGAGGATCGCTTCAATGCTCTTGCCTTCAAGCTTGGTTCCAGCGATCGCTGCGTTCAGTTTGGTGGTGTAGCCACCGTGATGCTTGCCGTGGTGAATGCCCATCGTACGGGCATCAATATGCGGCTCGAGCGCATCTTCTGCATAGGGAAGAGACGGTAGTTCGAAAGCCATGATTCAACTAACTCCTTATTTACTCTTTATTCGAAGGCAATCCGCTGACATTCTAACACGCCTGGACGCGAAATCACCAATAGGCGTGCATGACGTCGGCGAACGATGGAACGGAATTGTACTCACAGACCAAGAAACTTCATAGACCAAGTGCTTCCGACGTGCGTGACATGCAGCAGCTGTCATCTTCGATTTCGACTTGTATTCTGGCAGATTCGCATGATGATAAGCGCTTATGCCCCGCGGAGAGCAGACCTTGCAGTCGAAACAATCGACCGGCGCAAAAATAACTCCTTTCAGTGCCTATTTCGTCATTCTCGTGGCAATCGTGGCGACATCGTCAGCGGCTATTCTTATCCGCTACGCACTGGCGGAGAACATGCCGCCACTGCTGATTGCGGCCGCGCGCCTGGCGGTGGCGACAGCGGCGCTAACGCCGCTAGCCCTCAGGCGATATCGAACGCAGATGGGCAGCCTGTCACATAAGGAATGGACGCTTATCGCCCTTTCGGGGCTCTGCTTGGCTGTCCATTTCACCGCCTGGGTATCGTCCCTGCAATACACCACCGTATTGGTAAGTGTCGTCATTGTCTCCACCGGTCCTATTTGGGTGGCGATACTCGAAGTCATGTTCCTTCGTATTCGGCTATCTCGCCTGGTCATCGCGGGCCTGATGATTGCGCTCATCGGAGGCGTCATCATCGGGCTACCGATCAACGGCAATTCTTCGGAGGCGGCACTGAGCAGTGATGACCTCAGCGCGACAGTCACAGGCGCGTTTCTGGCTTGGATGGGCGCGTTGTCAGTGTCGGTATACATGCTGATAGGGCGAAAGTTGCGGACGCGGCTTCCGGTCATACCGTATGTTTGGCTGGTCTACGGCGCGGCGGCGATCTTCGCAATCGCTGTGATCATGTTTACATCTACACCGGTAACCGGATTCCGATTAGAAGGCTACCTTATTCTGCTGGCTATGGGATTGGTGCCCCAGCTGCTAGGTCACTCATCCCTTAACTATCTTCTCGAACACTTCCCAGCAGCATTGGTCAGTATGTTTTCCCAACTGGAACCCATTGGCAGCGCCATTCTGGCTCTAGTTCTCTTCCGCGAGTTGCCGCCCGACCAGCAGATCGCCGGAAGCATCATCATTGTGCTGGGCGTCATTGTCGCTAGCCGCGGCGAGATCAGCCAATCCAAGACCAAGCGTGATGATGCGGACTAATCTGGCAGCGCCCTCACTAGCGCAGTTGTGGAGCTTAGTGGCGCTATCCGCCTTCGCCTGGTCCTTCGGACCCATCTGCGTTCGCTATGCCTTCCAATATGACATCCCGCCTGCGCTAGTATCCTTCGGTCGCATGATTACCGGCGCGTTAATGTTTACACCCTATATTTGGTACAAAGGCAGGCACGAGATCCGCAAAATGCCCGCCAGAAGTGGCCGGCTGTCCTTGGCTGCGGGCGCACTGTTCGGTATCAACATAACGCTGATGGCGGCTTCATTGCAGCATATTAGCGTAGTTATCAATCAGGCGCTCATCGCCACGATTCCGATCTGGGTGGCAGTATTCGAGGTCACGCTCCTAAAGTCGAAGCTAAGCACGGCGATATGGACGGGGATCCTGGTCGCGCTGGCCGGCGGTATATTGATCGCTTTTGCAACCTCAGGCCAGCCGGCAATTGTCGCTGGCGGTAGTCCGGGATTGGGCATATTGATGGCTGTGATAAGCGCCTGCTCTGCTTCACTCTATATCATCATTGGGCGCAAAGTGCGGTCCAGCGTATCCTTCGTCCCTTACATCTGGCTGGTCTACGCGGCCGGTGCGGCGGTTACCCTGTTCATCACCGCCCTTAGCCGCATCTCACTAATCGGCTACGATCCGCGCGGCTACTTGTGGGTGCTGCTGCTAGCGATTTTGGCACAGATTATCGGCCACGGGGCGCTCAATTTCGCCGTGAAATATATGTCGCCAACCACGCTGACGATGACTATGCAATCTGTGCCGGTGCTTAGCGCAGTTTGGGCGCTATTGGTCTTCAGCGAAATTCCTACCCCGCTGCAAGCTTTCGGCAGTGTGATTCTGCTACTGGGTGTTGCCATTGTGCTCAGGGGGCAGAGTCAGCCGATGAACGCGACAGACTAATGCCAGCGAAGCTGCTTGCACCGGGCACAGCTTCAAACGCGGGCAATTCATCCGACATGATCAGCGGCGCAGACAATCGATACAGCGTACCGTCTGCAATCAGCTCCTGGACCGTATAATTGACCAGCAATCGCAAGTCAAGGTCGTTATAGGGTATGCCAATTGAGTAGTAAGAACGGCTATACCAGCGATCAGTCAAACGCAGTGCGCTGGGATTAGCGTCAAGGTGTGCCAACAGCGCCAAGCTATCGGCGTATATCGCGTTGGCGTTGTTGTAGTCCAGGAGCGTCAGTGCGGCGTCGCTTTCGGTCGTCTGAATGAACCTCACCGAAGCGTTGATGCTGTCTGCCCAGGCTTCCGCACGCTCTCTCGCCGTTTCATCGCCTATCAGCACACCGAGGAAGCGCCCGCGCAGGCCGTTGAAGCCTTCGATACCCGAGTTCGTCCGGACCATCAGACGGTCACCGTGCAATAGATAAGGCATGGAGAAGTCGATCACCGCCGCCCGGCTCCAATCCGGTTTCACGCCGACGACCAGGTCGACCAGACCGCCGCTAAGCAAATCGACAGCGTCTTCGGGATCGCTCGGGACGATCTCGACGATAACTCCCCAGCGCCTCGCCATCTCGGAAACGAGAGAGCGATTCAACGTATCCAGTTGTTGCCTTCCAGCAGACAAGTTTGGTCCAACATCGGAAATACCGCCGACTCGCAACGATCCGCTGCTTTTGATTCGCGGTAGCCCGTAGGTCGATGGATAAGCAATCTCGGTCTCAAACTGCGATGGTACCACCTCGTCGCCGATGCCTGACCAAACGGTGACCACCTCTAAGCTATAGTTGTCATCCGGGAAATACTCGCGGACGAGCAGATCCAGTTCGTCTTCCTTCGCTAAGAACTGTATCGTTTTGTTGAGCGCGTCTCTTAAAGGCGCGTCTTGTCGCCTGACGGCAATGGCGTGCGCTTCGCTAACCACGGCATCGTCCAAGATCCGTATGGAATCCGCAAAATCTGCGCTGACCCGGTACAATGCCTGTTTCTCGGTGACCACTCCCGCAATCTCGCCACGAGTCAGGGCAGCGACCGCTCTATCCAAGGTAAGATAGTGCTGGAGGCTCAGTGCTGCTCTGACTCTGTCGCTCCAGATGCCAAGCGCTGACTCGGATCGCGTACCCATGACGTATCCAAGTTGTTGATCACTCACCTCAGAGAGCGCCGTGATTGGGCTCTCCGCGCGCACCATCAGTGACTGCTCACCCTGAAGATACGTCTGGCTAAACTCCAGCTCAGTATCCCAGTCACGATAATGAACGACCGCCGAGGCGACCGCATGGAGGCCGCCGCTGTTGAGCTTGTCGACTGCATTGAGCCGCGTGACTTGTACGAGCTCAAGCTCGCTATCCCATGCGGACGCGATTTTACGCAGCAAATCCACATCAAAGCCGCGCAATTCACCCCGTAGCGTCAGTTCGCTATAGGGCGGGTCATTAAAGAGTACGCCAACGCGAAATGTACCCGAAGCAATGATGTCAGCTATCGCCGACTCCGTAATAAGGATATCCACAGGTTCGCCAGTGAATTCCGTCGGCACAAGAGTAGGAGCGGTAATTGTTGGCGCCGGTGGATTGTCCTGAGCGAACAATGATGACACCACTACAATTGATGAAGCAAGGAGTGCGAGATAGATTCGTAGCATTAATGATCAGTAATATAGATTGTGGTCATTGATGTATTCCAGCACGGCATCAGGGACCAGATACCTTATGCTGTGATTCGCGCGCAGGCGACTGACAATGTAGGACGACGATAGCCAGACGCTAAGCATTGGCACATCAATGATATCAACTTGTACAGAAAGATCGGGCAGAATATCGTCGTGCATATCAGGCGCGATGTTTTCGTCCGCACGTTTCATCACGGCAAGACGGCAACAACGGTACAGTTCCGGTGCACGTTCCCATGATGGCAAGGCACGCAGATTGTCTCCCCCCATAACAAAATACAATTCGGCGTGCGGATACTGGGCACGCATGAGCTTAACGGTGTCCGCCGAATAGTGTGGTCCTGCTCGATCGATATCGACGCGGGAAATGCTAAACTTGGGATTATCACAAATAGCGCGCTCTAGCATTGCCAGTCGG
This sequence comes from Phototrophicaceae bacterium, assembly GCA_965223515.1. GTDB lineage: Bacteria > Chloroflexota > Anaerolineae > Aggregatilineales > Phototrophicaceae > UBA6055. The sequence goes on along the minus strand of CBDCWK010000002.1, from coordinate 545,268 downwards.
TGAACGACGGGCTGTCGCAATTCGTTTCTCTTGACGGGGTGATCTGCAACCGGGACAAACAGAATTTGGTCCATCTTCAGGGCTTCCCGGCTGTATTCCGCCAGGATCAAGTGACCTATCTGCGGCGGATCAAAGGAACCGCCAAGAATTCCAATACGCTGCTTCTTCACTCCGACCACTCCAATTCAAAGTCGCCGATAAAGACAGTATCGCCGATGCTCACACCCGCCTGCTCCAGCGCGGCGGCCACGCCCATGGCTTCCAGCGTCCTTTGGAAACGCATCACCGCTTCCTCATAATCCCAATAGGTCATGGCTGCGGCGCGCTCAATCCGGTCACCGCGGACGTAGTAGATGCCATTGTCAATTTCGAGATCGAAAGGCACGCCCTCATCGTCGCTTAACTCGTAAACTGGCGTCTCGTTGTAGAGTTTAACATTCCGTTCTGGCAGTCTGGCGTATAGCTCAAAGACCCGCTGGATCAGACCTTCGACATTCTCACGCGTTAGTGCGGAGATAGCCAACGGTCGTTCGATACCACGTTCGATCAAGCTTTCCTCAAGCAACTCAAGATACTCGCGCGCCGCGGGGAGATCGATTTTGTTCACCACGACGATTTCTGGCCTTTCCACCAGCCGATCGTCATAAAGCGCCAGTTCGGCTCTGATCTGATTGTAGTCCGCAAGCGGGTCTGCAGCCGAGCCATCCAGGAGATGCACAATCAGCGCGGTTCGCTGCACATGGCGAAGAAAGGAATGGCCTAAGCCAATCCCCAGATGCGCACCTTCGATTAGTCCGGGTATATCTGCGAATACCAGATCTTTGTTGTCATAGACGACGGTACCCAGATTCGGTTCCAAAGTCGTAAAGGGATAATCGGCAATCTTAGGCTTGGCATTGCTCACAACCGAGAGCAGGGTGGATTTACCGGCGTTGGGCAAGCCAACCAGCGCGACATCAGCGATCATCTTTAGCTCGAGCGCGATCCAGCGTTCGACACCGGGTTCGCCCTTCTCCGCGATTCGAGGCGCTTGGTTTGCCGACGATTTGAAGTGAGCGTTGCCGCGGCCGCCCCGCCCTCCAGGCGCTACCACTAATTCCGCCTCAGGACCGACCAAATCGGCGATGACACCACCCGTCTCGGCATCACGAACCACAGTGCCCATTGGTACGCGAATGACGAGGCTATCTGCATCGGCGCCGGTCTTGTTGCTTGACCCACCCTTGCTACCTGGATTTGCTCTAAAGTGAATTCTTCTGCGGAAGAAATACAAGGTATTGAGGTTTGCATCGGTCTTTAGCATCACATCGCCGCCGCGCCCACCATCTCCACCGGACGGTCCCCCGCGCGGTACATATTTTTCGCGGCGGAAGGAGACCATTCCATCGCCACCTTTGCCGCTGGCTACATATACCTTGGCTTCATCAATAAGCATTGCTAGAGCACCGCCAAGCTGGCCGAACTAGATTGAGGGAAAAGCATACAGTAGTTTGTCACCAGCGAGTAGATGGAAAGGTAGTTGCCGAGCCCAACGGTGACCGCAATGCTTCTGGCAAGTCCGCTTTGCGCAGTCTATAATTTGCACGTCTGCCCTTAGGCACAGTTTCATTGTTGGATTCAATTCGGCCAGGACAGTCGAAGGACATCTATGTGATCGATCGAATCCGCTGGCAGGGTCACGGTAGTTTTACTATCGAAGGGCAGCCCTTCATCCAAATCGCGCCTTGGCGAGTAGTGAAGCGGGAATCTCCACCTGATATTATTCTTATCGGGCATGACCAATACGATCATTGCTCGCCCGCTGATATAGAAAAGATCCGCGGCGAACACACCGTAATCATTGGAAGCGAAAGTGCGGCACGCACAATCCCGGGCACAACAATTTTACGGGCGTGGCAAAGCATAAGCGTCGACAGGGCGAATATCAAAGCGATTCCTGCCAAGTCATGGCGTGACCCGCGCGACCAGAAAGACGATAACAGGCTTGGTTTCCTGATTTCGCTTGACTATTACGATATCTATTACGTTGGCGAATCAGAGATCGTCCCGGGATTGACGTTTCTAAAGCCGGATATTGTGTTACTGCCGATTGACGGATATGGTCGCCTGTCAGTGGCCGATGCGTTGCAATTGGTGGAGAGGATGAAACCGAGGTGGGCGATACCATACAATTGGGGAGGCGCCGGCGAAGAAGCGACGCAACTTGACGCTCAAAGCTTCAGGAGTAGCGTCTCGGGCGCGACCGAGGTTCTGCTCTTGCCTGTCAGTTCTTAGGGCAGAAAATAATTCAGGCAGCAGGATGAATCTTTTCAGTGAGGGTAATAACGTGCCCATCTCGGCTGAAAGTTTCGGGCTTCTCGTCTCCGCATACCACCGCTTCGCTGATCACAACCTTGGAAATGTCGTCGCGGCTGGGTACTTCGAACATCACTTCGAGCAAGCAGGATTCAATGATAGAGCGCAAGCCGCGCGCGCCGGTTTCGCGTTGGATAGCCAGTTCGGCAGCTGCGCGCAACGCCTCGTCCTGAAAGACCAATTCGACATTGTCGAGTGAAAGCAAGTGTTCGTACTGACGTATCAGTGCATTCTTAGGCTCGATCATAATGCGAAGCAATTCGTCCTTCTCAAGCGGCTTTAGCGCGACATGCACAGGAAGGCGCCCCACCATTTCCGGAATCAGACCATGCTGGACCAAGTCTTCAGGCAATACCACGCTCAATAGGTCTTTGTCTCCACGCGCAGCTTCACCCTGCTGTGCACCGAAACCCATATTGCTCTTCATGCCGATGCGCCGCCGTATCACTTCCTCAAGGCCGGTGAACGTGCCGCCCACTATGAAGAGAATATTTCGGGTATCAATCTGCAAGAATTCTTGGTGCGGATGCTTACGGCCGCCCTGAGGCGGTACGTTTGCCAAGGTGCCTTCTATAATCTTGAGCAGAGCCTGCTGCACACCTTCGCCGGAGACATCGCGCGTTATCGAGGGATTCGAGTTGGACTTGCGCGAGATCTTGTCGATTTCGTCAATATAGATGATGCCACGCTCGGCGCGATCTATATTGCCATCGGCAGCTTGAATCAGACGAAGCAAAATATTCTCGACATCTTCGCCGACATATCCGGCTTCCGTCAGTGCGGTCGCGTCAGTGATGCAAATAGGCACATCGAGGATTCGCGCCAAGGTCTGCGCGAGTAAGGTCTTGCCACAACCGGTAGGTCCAATGAGCAGGATATTGCTCTTGTCCAATTCGACATCCAATGGCTCGTCAACTGCTTGAATACGTTTGTAGTGATTATAGACGGCTACACTCAGCACACGTTTTGCGTCTTGCTGGCCGATGACATATTCATCTAGCCGGTGCATAATTTGACGCGGAGATAAAGAGAATTCGAATTCAATGCCGCGTTCGCCATTCGTCTCGTTGGCTTCCTCTTGCATGAGCAGGTTGTGGCAAAGGTCCACACAGAAATTGCAAATATGGATGTGCTCAGGACCCGCGATAAGGCGCTCAACTTCTTCATGCGACCTGGTGCAAAAGTTACAGCGATGTTTAATGGGCGAAAAGCTCACTTCACTCTCCTTCTGCCTCGCGGTTTTCACCTAGCAGAACAGAATCAATCAAGCCAAAGTCAGTGGCTTCCTGCGCCGTCATGTATACATCCCGGTCAGTGACGCGCTCGATTTCTTCAGGCAATTTACCAGTGTGATTGACAAAGATCTCAATGATGCGCTTTTTCAGTCGCACAATTTCTTCTGCCTGGATCACAATATCGGATGCTTGTCCCTGAGCGCCACCCAAGGGCTGATGCATGTGGATAGTGGCATTTGGCAAGGCCAGGCGCATTCCGTTTTCGCCCGCTGTCAGAAGGACCGTGCCAAAGCTCGCTGTTATGCCGACCGCGACAGTGCTGACCGGTGCCGCGATCTGCTGCATGGTGTCGTAAACAGCCAAACCGGAATAGACAATTCCGCCAGGCGAATTGATGTACATTTGAATGCGACGATCAGGCCCCTCACGCTCGAGGAAAAGCAATTGCGCCACAATTAAGTTAGCGATCTGGTCATTGATCCCCGAGCCTACGAAGATGATCCGTTCTTTCAGCAGCAGGGAGTAAATGTCGTAGGCGCGCTCACCGCGACTGCCTTGCTCAATCACCATGGGGATTACGTTTTGAAAGTCATTCATTCGCTGATGCATACCTTTCATTGGTGTAGGAGAATCACATCGTCTTATCTACGGCCGTTCAGCATTGATGGTACCGTCGGTCACGCCCTCATTTGGAAGCGCTACCCGTTCTTCAGAACTGTCTTCGGCGCCGGAGCCTACCGGTTCCTCATCTGCTAATTCGGCGGCGGCGGATTCATCCTCAGATTGATAACGTTGCAGTCTTTCACTGCGTTCTTTGCCACGCTGCGCATCGGCCGCCATTTTCGCGCGCAATGCTTCAATAGCTTTCGCCGGTTCTTCGCCACGCCCTATGGAAACTAGATGCTCATTAACTTGATTCATTACCAGCTCATTGCGAATGTTGTTGCGCATTTGCGGAGTGTCGAACAACTTTCGGATTTCTGGGCTGGAACCATAGCCAGCCGTTACCGCGTCCATTCGGGTCTCAATATCTTCATTACTAATATCGATCTCATGCGCACGGACGATTTCGCGCAAAACCAAAGTATGTCGTAGCGAATGTGCCGCGCTTTCGCGATGCTGATCACGCAAGTCGTCTTTGGTGCTGTTTGTCAAGCGATAATAATCGTCAAGGCTAATTCGCTGTTGCGCAAGGTTGCGTTCAAACTCTCCTATCATGCCTTCGATTTGCTCGTCCAACATCATCTCTGGATAATCGATCACAGCACTTTCTACAATCTTTTCCAGTACTAGATTGCTGTACGTTGACTTGGATTCCGCCAGCGCGGCACGCTCGAGATCTTCCCTGGTTGCAGCAGACAAACCGGCCAAATCTTGCTGCTCGTCGCCGCGATTCCTGCTGACCCGAAGTGCGAATTCGTCATCCAATTCTGGAATCTTAATTGCTTCAATGTTTTTCATCGTAACGAGGAACTTGACGCGCCGCCCGACGATAGTTTCGTCGGCATCGTCATCAGGAATCGTCAATTCGAACTCGACATCACTGCCCTTTGTCGCTCCAATAAGGTGTTCGACGAATCCGTGAGTAAATGGATCCTCATTGGGATCGAGGATGATGATCGCGTTTTCGTCATTGACAAAACTATCGCCCTTTTTCGGTACATATGGCGGCGATTCGGTTTTCGCTTGCGGGGAGTCAGCCGAGTCGTCTTCGGTGGTAAGCGCATCTTCTCCTTCAGATTCGGCTTCGTCATCAACAGAATCATCGGCAGATTCACCATCAACGAATTCGCTTGTGACAGCAATAGTTACACGATTTCCCGCCGCAGCGATGTCCGCTGAGTCATCCAGAACTTCGACCGCTCGCAACTGCATTTGCTTAAGCGCTTGATTTACCTCATCGTCGCTAACGGTGGGGTTTTCAAAGTCGATCCGAACATCCAGATAATTCTTCAGATCTACTTCAGGCTGCAGCGGTACGGAGAAGACGAAGGTCGGCGCCGGCTCCAACTGGAAGTCGTCAAAGGCGCCTGGTCCGTATGGCACCAGGTCTGACTCTTCCAACGCCCGTTTGTAAAGCACATCGCCTAGCGCCTCGATAGCTTCCTCAAGGATTGTGCCCTCACCGACATGTTGTGCAACCAGCCCATAAGGCGCCTTGCCTTTTCGAAATCCCTTGATGCTTACCTGCCGCGATATCTTGCGTGCGGCATTGCGCTTGGCGTCTTCCAGCTGGTCCACCTCTATCTCAATGGTTAATTGGGCGCGATGGTTGTCGATTCGTTCTGTCTGAAGGTTCAAGATTCGCCTCTAAGTTCTCGCACATTTTGCTGCATTTTCACGCGACATACCCAAAATACGATGTCACATCAAGTTTCGAAAGGCGCATCTTGCGCCCCAGCTGATTGCTCGTGATGAGGAAGGAGGGACTCGAACCCTCACCTCAAAGAGACATGATCCTAAGTCATGCGCGTCTGCCAATTCCGCCACTTCCTCACGGAGAAGACCACGCTGGAATTATAGGCATACGGCAAAAAGCCTACAAGGGGAGAAACTACTGCAACTCGACACTCGATACATCTGAGACATCGATGCCGCTGACCTGATTCAGAATGCTGTTAATGATCAGCTGAGCGAATCGGAAAAGTGCTTGCATCTGCGCGATACGATCAAGGTAGAGCCTCGCCAAGATCTGCTGATCGGGCGGCAGATCAGCGATCACACCGGAAACGCGCTGGTGGTTTTCTTGCATCACCGCGAGCGCATGTTCAAGATCACGCAGTTCGCGGCCGCTCAGAAAATTTGAAAAGATCTGCCAGAAATCCGTTTCCGCCTGATAATACTTGCGCCTGCCGCTGCCACCACGAACCCAGACTTGTCGCACCATTCCCATATGCTCGAGCGAACGAATATTAGTGCTTACGCTTGCCTTGGAAATGCCTAAGCGAGCCATCATGTCGTCAAGGGAAAGGGGCTCCGCGCTCAGCAGCAGGCTACCGTAGAGTTGGCCCATGACCTTGCCGAATCCAAAGTAGTCGGCCAACTGGCTTAAGCCGTCCAACATACTATCATGGACGATCTGCAGGTCGTTGGCGAGCAGGCGACTGCTGCTCAGTTTGTCATCGTTATCTTCCGGCATAACAGACCAAACACTCTCACTAGAGTAATGGGTAACAAAGAACTGGCGGCTTCGTCAGCGTGAACGCTTTTGCACACCGTGGTCATTCTATCATTGCCAACATCGGCTATCAAGCGAAACGAGAGGCGCGGTTAGATTCCGGCGTATTGCCCTCCAGTTTATGACGTCTCAGTAGCGGATGAATTCTCTAGCGCGGAATAAGACAGGGTGGTAAGATAATCTTTGTATAAAGTTTCACAATCTCGACGTGAGGATTAGTTGTCGATGCCAGGCACCACCGAGCCGACCATTCCTGATATTGTCATCGGTCGATTACCCCTGTACTTGCGCGCGCTGCGACGCTTGCAGCAAGAAAGCAAACTTGTGACATCGTCACATGAACTGGGCAAGCGCCTCGATATCAGTTCCGCCCAGATTCGCAAGGACCTGTCGCACTTTGGCGGTTTTGGCAAGCAGGGCACCGGCTATCAGATAGAATTCCTCATCGATAAGCTGCAAGATGTACTGCAGGTAAACCAAGAATGGATGGTGGCGGTCGTTGGTGCCGGAAATCTGGGTAGCGCCATAACCCGATACCGCGGTTTCCAAGATCGCGGATTCCGCATTGCCCATCTTTTCGATATCAGTCCAGAGATAGTTGGCAAGCATATCGGCGGCTTCGTCGTACTGCCTGTGAGCGACATGAGCGAGACGATTCGCAAGGAAGGTATTAAGATCGCAATGTTAGCTGTGCCGGCGGAGCACGCGCAGGCAGTAGCTGAGCAGTTAGTAGAAGCCGGTGTGCAGGCCATTCTCAACTACGCGCCGATCAATATCACTGTGCCGGCCGATATCCAGATCCAGTACATTGACCCGGTTACACATCTCCAGCGTATGACTTATTATCTTGAAGGCTGACTTATTAGGGCTGACTGTTTGTCCAGTTAGAAGTAGTTGGTTTGCGCCAGTCGGCGCATAACTGCCGGATCTTCCAATGCCCGGCCGCACCCTACTACAACATTGATTAAGGGGGTATCGGCTTGATAGACGGGTACACCGGTCTCCCGCGTGAGATAAGCGTCGATGCCACGCAGCAAGGCGCCTCCGCCGGTGAGGACGATCCCGCGATCGATGATGTCTGATGACAATTCCGGCGGTGTTGTAGAAAGCACGGATTTGACAACTGTTGCGATTTGACTCAAAGGTTCGGCCAACGCTTCCACAACCTCGCCTGTGGTTACACGAACTGTGCGGGGCAAGCCGGAAACATTGTCGCGTCCCTGTATCTCCATCGTCAACTCTTGAGGCTGATCGACAGCGGCGCCGATCTGAATCTTTATCGATTCGGCTGTTGGCTGGCCGATGGTCAAGTTGTACTTGCGACGGACGTAGCCGATGATGCCTTCGTCCAAGCGCAGCCCGCCGACTCGTCCACTCTCCGCCCGTACGATATTATTCATCGTTAAGACCGCGGCCTCCGTAATGCCGCCACCAATGTTGACGACCATCCCGCCGGCAGGCGTACTGACCGGTAAACCGGCGCCCAATGCTGATGCCAGAGGCTCCCACATCAACTGTACCTCGCGCGCGCCAGCCGCAAGGATTGCCTCGCGTACAGCCCGCTTTTCGACACTGGTGGCGCCATAGGGCACCGAGACCATCACCGACGGCCTGAACAGGCGCATGCGGCCGGCCACCTTGCTAAAGAAATACTCCAGCATAGCTTCGGTGACTTCATAGTCAGCAATGACGCCATTCTGCAGGGGCCGCATCACCTGAATGTCTTCGTCATCGACGCGTCCTAGCATTTCGCGCGCCGGATGACCGAAGTCAACAATTCGTTCTTCTTCCGCCAACAGGGCAACCAAACATGGCTCTTGAAGCACGATCCGACCGCTGTCATATATGAGCACGTTTATCGTACCGAGATCGACACCCAGCCGTTTTCCAAAGCGAGCCATACGATTCACCAAGACTTTCGAATCATGTACGCTATGGATATTCTACAGCAAAAACAACACCCGGACTATGTATGCAGCGCCGGGTGCGGGAGGATACTCGATTGTCACGAAAACGATTGGCGATTCAGACCTCGGCGCTTTCTTGATCTAGAATACGGATCATTGAGCCGCGGCTGCGGATTTTCTGGCTGATACGCAGCGCCAGATTGGCCCGACGCAAAGCCAGTTCGGCTTCCCGATTGTCCACTTCAGGCAAACCCTCTTCCAGCAGTTGGCGTGCTCGTTCCCGCGCTTCCTGCGCCTTCTCCATATCCAGGGCATAAGACGATTCTGCGAGATCCGCCAAGATGACCACCTTGTCCGGTCTTACATCGACAACGCCGCCGTAGATAGCAAAGCGTTCCTCAGCAGCGCCCTTGCGTACGACCAGTTCGCCAAAAGTCAAGGTCGTCAATACCGGCGCATGATTCGGTAGCACGCCCATTTCGCCCTCAACCGCGGGCACCATTACGATATCGGCTTCCGGTTCGTCGAAGATCTTCTTTTCCTGTGTTACCAACTCGATATGAATCGGCATGATCGCCTCCTAGGCGCTGTCACGATTCGCGTAGCGTTCCAGAACATCCTCGATCGGTCCGCACATGTAGAAGTCCTGCTCGGGAATCTGGTCGACCTCGCCGTCCAATATCATTCGGAAACCTCGCACCGTGTCCTTGATAGGAACGTATCGCCCGGCTTGTCCGGTGAACTGCTCGGCGACAAACATCGGCTGGCTGAGGAAGTTTTCCATTTTGCGCGCGCGCGCAACCAATACTTTGTCATCATCGGACAGTTCCTCTACACCCAGAATGGCGATGATGTCCTGCAAGTCTTTGTAGCGCTGCAGCACCTGCTGAACTTCACGGGCGGTGCCATAGTGTTCATCGCCAACTACCTCCGGCTGCAGAATGTTGCTCGTGCTCGCCAGGGGATCAACCGCAGGAAACAAACCGCGCGCGGCGATGGAACGTTCCAAGGCGATGGTGCTATCCAAATGCGTGAAGACAGCGACAGGGGCCGGATCGGAGTAGTCGTCCGCCGGCACGTAAACCGCCTGCATCGAAGTAATAGAACCGCTCTTAGTCGATGTGATGCGCTCTTGCAACATGCCCATCTCTTCGCCCAAGTTAGGCTGATAACCGACTGCGGAAGGCATCCGGCCCAATAGCGCCGAAACTTCTGCACCGGCCAGGGAATAGCGGAAAATGTTGTCGATGAAGATAAGCACGTCGCGACCTTGATCGCGGAAATACTCCGCCATCGTCAAACCGGAAAGTCCTACGCGAAGGCGAACGCCGGGCGGTTCGTTCATTTGCCCAAAGACCATCGCCAGCTTGTCAAGCACATTTGCTTCTTTCATTTCGTGATAAAGATCGGTGCCTTCACGAGTACGTTCGCCGACACCGGCGAAGACGGACAAGCCATCGTGCTGGGTAGCGATCGAGTTGATCAACTCCTGAATTGTGACGGTCTTGCCGACGCCGGCACCGCCGAAAATACCCGTCTTGCCTCCCTTGGTCATCGGCGCGACCAGGTCTATCACTTTCATGCCAGTCTCAAAGACCTCGATCGTCGGAGATTGATCCTCAAAGGATGGCGCGACTGCATGGATCGGACGCCACTCGGCATCGTCAGGCACCGGCTCGCCCATATCGACCGGACGCCCCAATACATTGAAAATACGACCCAATGTCGGCGCGCCAACAGGCACCGAGATAGGTTGCCCGGTGGCATAGGCTGCTATGCCGCGCGCGAGGCCGTCGGTCGAATCCATCGCCACAGTACGAACGACGCCATCGCCCAGATGCAACTCGACTTCCAGAATCAAATCGTCTTGGCTCTCACGCGGGATCTCTACTGCGTCAAAAATATCCGGCAGCTCACCGGCCGGGAATTCGACATCCACCACATTGCCCAGCACCTGGGTTACCGTTCCGCGAATTTCTGCCATCTTCGAAGCTCCTTATTTGATTTGCAGGTACACCGAGCGAGCAATCAGCTCAGGCATCTAGTAGTTGTCCAGTTGTCTCTCGCGCATTAACGATATCGTCAGCCGTATTGTCGATCGCTTGTTGTAGGGCATTCGCACCACCGACAATATCCAGGATTTCGGCGGTAATCTCAGCTTGACGCGCCTTGTTGTAGAGCAATACAAGGTCCGCTGTCACTTGAGTTGCGTTGTCGGTGGCGTTCCGCATGGCCGCCATCCTAGCCGCGTGTTCGCTCGCTTGCGCTTCCAGCAAGGCTTGATATAACTGCAACTCGGTGAAACGCGGTACGATTTCCTCCACGACGGCAGTCGCATTCGGTTCGTATTCGTAATTCTTTGTACCTTCGCTAACGACCGCTACATCCTTGACATATTCGGCGGCCACCTGTTGCGCCACAGTTTCCGTAGTAAGCGGCAGCCAGCCTAAGACGGCGGGACGTTGCGCCAGCATGCCGATAAAATCCGTATAGGCGATCAGGACTTCGTCCACATCGCCGCTGAGATAGGCATCCATGGCGATACGCGCGATAGGAGAAATATCTGAGATCGTTGGTGTCGCCGGCAAGTCGTTGAAAGAGGCGACGATATTTGCGCCAGACCGCACGAGCGAGTCCTGTGCCTTTCGCCCGACCGCCACATAATCAACCGGCTTGCCCAAACGAGAATCAAAGCGCTGTGCGACGCGCAAGATATTGGTGTTGTAGGCACCGGCCAAGCCGCGATCTGAAGTTATGACCACAACCATGACGCGGTTGATCTCGTCGCGAGGCTTCAGAAGTGGATGCAAGGGTTGGGATTTACTAGCCGCCTGAATGTTAACCAAGATTTCCCAGGCCTTTTCCGCGTAGGCGCGGCTTGCTAAGACGCGAGCCTGCGCACGCCGGACGCGCGAGGCGGAAACAGCTTCCAGCGCCCGCGTGATCTGAGTGATATTCCTTACACTACGAATGCGGTTCTTGACTTCTCTGAGCGTGGGCATCTAGTGATTCCTCTCTTCAGCCAGCGGTTACACTATGCCCAAGCTTCATTGAAGGTCTTGACAGCAGTATCCAGTTTTTCCTGTATCTGCTCTTTGGCGCGTTCGCTGCGGTTCTCGCGGATGAATTCGCCCGTATCGGAGAATTGAGTGCGAAAGGCGCGCAGGAACTCTTCTTTCCACGAGAGCATGCGCTCTACTGGCACGTCGTCGGTCAAGCCACTGGTACCCGCATAAGTCAGCGCCACTTGGTCTTCCAGTGAGAGCGTCTGGTACTGTACCTGCTTGAATAGCTCAGTCAAACGCATGCCACGGTCCAATTGTTGTTGCGTTGCTTTGTCAAGATTGGAGCCGAACTGAGCGAAGGCGGCTAGGTCGCGGAACTGCGCCATCTGCAATTTCAAACCGCCAGCAACATCTCTCATGGCGCGGGTTTGCGCGGCGCTGCCGACGCGGCTAACGCTGATGCCGGTATTCAAGGCTGGACGCAAACCGGCGTTAAACAGTTCCGATTCGAGATAGATTTGACCGTCTGTAATAGAGATGACGTTGGTGGGAATGAAGGCAGAAACATCGCCCAATAGCGTCTCGATTACCGGAAGAGCGGTCAAGCTGCCACCGCCGCGTTCATCGCTCAATTGAGCGGCGCGCTCCAGCAAGCGGCTGTGCAAATAAAAAACATCGCCCGGAAAGGCTTCGCGTCCAGGTGGGCGGCGCATCAGCAGTGAAACCTGGCGATAGGCATTGGCGTGCTTGGATAAGTCATCGTAGATGACGAGCGCGTCCTTGCCATTTTCCATGAACCACTCGCCAATGGCGCATCCGGCGTAGGGCGAAAGGTACTGAAGCGCGGCCGCATCAGAAGCGGATGCAACTACTATCGTCGTGTAGTCCATCGCGCCCTCGCGCTCCAGCGTCTCACGGATGCGCGCCACCTCGCCGCGGCGCTTGCCAATGGCGACGTAGATGCAGTACATGTCCTCACCATTCTGATTGACGATGGTATCAAGCGCCAAAGCGGTCTTGCCCGTCTGACGGTCGCCGATGATAAGCTCGCGCTGTCCGCGCCCGATCGGGATCATCGTATCAATTGCCAGGATGCCAGTCTGCACCGGTCGATCTACGCTGCGCCGTTCCATAACTCCGGGGGCAATCCGTTCGACATTATAATACTCGTCAAATTGCACCGGTCCGCGGCCGTCAATCGGCTGTCCAAGGGCATTGACCACCCTGCCAACCAAGCCCATACCCACTGGCACCGACGCGATACGGCCCAGTGCGCTGACGACGTCGCCTTCTTGAATGTCATCGTAGGCGCCCATAATGATGACGCCGACATTGTCCCTCTCGAGGTTAAAGGCGATGCCGGCGACGCCGTTGCCAAATTGCACCAATTCGTTGTAGCGCACATTATCCAAGCCGGAGACGCGGGCGATTCCGTCGCCAACCTCCGCGACATAGCCGACCTCGACAGATTCGAGCTTGCCGAGCTCGATTTCGCTTATTTGCTCCAGAATCGATTCGTATATGTTGTCTGCCATTCGCAGGCTCCTTGCCTTTGCTCCTTCAGTTGCAGATTACGGCACTCACCCTGGCGGGCGATGCGAAAGTTACATCAACTATCCACTCGTAACCGCGCGTCTCTGATGAAGCAAAAGCTCCCGACTGAGCTGCGCAAATACTTCGCCATTGTAGCGCAAACGAAAACACTTGTCCATTATTTCACAAACGGATTCAAGTGTAAGATGCATCGGGCTAAGTCCGGATAGTCTCCCATGCTTAGCCAGCCATTGACTTGTGCTATTCTGCCAACACAAACGGAATGAGGCAACGGGAGACTTACACGCCGTCGTGAGCAGATTTCAGTCCGACTTTTCGCCCAAGGCTTTTGAGCGCCGGTATGCTGCCCAAATGCCTTCCGACAAAACCGTGCGCAAACCACCTTTTTCCATTTCGTGCAAGGCCGCCGCCGTGGTACCGCCGGGACTCGTCACTTGGTTGCGCAATTGTGCCGGATGCAATCCTGAAAACTGCGCATAAAGTACCGAGCCGAGTAGTGTTTGGGTCACCAGTTTCTCGGCGTCACGACGAGCGAATCCCATATGAACGCCGGCATCGACCATCGCTTCCATAAACATGAATACGTAAGCTGGTCCCGAACCACTGAGCGCTGTCGCCATATCGAGAAAGCGTTCGTCATCAGCATAGATCTGTTCACCTAAGGCGCCCAATAGCACCTCCGCCTGCTTGCGTTGGGCATCTGCGACTTCAGGTGAAGCGGTCCACACCGTGACACCTTGGCCGATCTGCCCTGGGGTGTTGGGCATCGAACGCACTATGCGTACATTGAGAAGGCTATCAGCAATCGACTTGATTTGAACACCGGCGACAATGCTGACGATCAAGCCGACGTCATCCACCTGTCCGCGAAGCTCCGGGAGAACTTTACCCATCACCTGTGGTTTGACCGACAGCACCAAGGCATTCGCCCCGCGAGCCGCATCGGCATTGTCCGTTGTAGTACAAATTCCATACCGCTCGCGCAGTAACTCCAAGTGTTCAGCGCGCGGATCGGCCGCTGTAATACTTGCCGGCTGCACTATTTTCTGATTGAGCAAGCCTTTGATCATTGCCTCGCCCATTACACCTGCGCCGACGAAGGCGATCTTTTCACCGTTGAATGCCATGTCTTCACCTTAATTCTTGCGATATTCGTCATCAAAATGATGGCTGAGCAAATAAAATGAACGCCTTCGACCGTCAACATCATCGCTGACAAAATCGGTCACGATATAGTCGGCTGCGAAGATCCGTTCAAAGACGTCTCGCGTATGGTAGCGCCATTTGTCCGCCAGACTGCGGTGGGCTGCTTCAAGCTCGAGGAAATCAGCCGGGATTTCTATCAGAGCAAATGTTGAGCTCGGGACGTTGGTCATGGGCTGTGGCTGCAGCCAGTCGCCACTTGCATCGGCGCGATTAACTATCGGTGCACTAACGTCAAAGTACTGCTGTAGCGTCACGTTGCTACCTTTGCCCCTGGCGCGCTCGGCAACGCGACGGTGCGTTACCCACCACTCGACGGTCAACCGATCCGCGCGCAGGTCAGCCGGCTTAGACAGTCCGAAATAGTTGGCTGTGAAACGCTGGATGACGCCACCTAATTTACGAATATTGAGGTGTGCGTTTGCCGCCAGCATGGGATCAACTGTCCAGGTAACCAGACGGATCGCCTGCTTCATGGCGATTTCACGCTGAGCCATCTTCAGGCGAAAGCCAATGTTCTGCCCGCGATATTGGGGCAGTACCAGCATTCTTTTGGACATGATAAGCAGATTTGCCATTGCGGGTCGCGCATCCCGATCTTCAAAATCAATATCGGTGCCGATGAAGCCCATGACGAAGCCCACCATCTCTTGACCATCATAAGCTCCTAGTATATGCCCGCCGTGATGCGATATCGAATGCAGCATGTGCCGAGGTACAAGGTTTTCGGCGTCCTGGCCCCAGTAGAATTTCTGCAATTCGACCGCTTCATCATGCTGCTCGGTACTTAGCAACCGTTGAATTCTTATCTGATCCATTATTCCGCCGTATGATATCAAGCCGGTCGCGGTCGGCGGCGGAACGTGTCTCTAAGGAGACCCACAAAATGCCGGCGATTCGGCAAATAGCCCAGAAGAGTTTCTTCGAATCTACGCGGCTGGAAACCGAAGTAATCATAGGTGTTGCCGAGCGGTGCTGTACGATTCGCAGCCAATATGTCGAGCCACTGACCGGTCATTAGCGAACGTGGCAGAAGTCGGTTGTAGATGCTGACGGTCCAACGGAGGACGTAGGGCGGCATAGCCACGAGAATCCGTCGCATACCCGTCACGCGCATAACTGTGCGCATGAGGTCGCGCAGCGAAACGTATTCCGCGCCTCCGATTTCGACGGTCGTATCCACGAGTCGCAGGAGATTCAAACTGCGGTAGATAGCTTCCACTAGATCGTCAATATAGATGGGATGCAATACAACCTCGCCTCGGCCGGGCATGAGGAAGAACAAGGGATTGGCGCGCAACATGCTGGCAATATGATTAATAAAGGCGTCCTCAGACGAAAAGACGATGCCGCTGCGTATAACCGTGAACGCAACACCGCTATTGCGAAGTAAGTTCTCCACTTCTCCTTTAACACGATGCAGCGCAAATGCCGAGGACGGCGCCGCTCCTAATTGGCTCAACGCGATGATCCTTCCGACGCGTGCCGCGCGCGCAACCGCTGACAATGCTCGCGCGCCGGCCAACTCCACCTGTTCCAGATCGCGCCGCTTACCCCACCAAAAGGCATTTTCCAGATGGATCACCGTGTGGCAGCCCGTCACCGCGCGGAAAAAAGCCTGTTCGTCCGTGACGCTTCCGACGATGATTTCAGGCGCGTGGGGGTGTCCCACATCCCAAGGAAGGCGCCGTAACCTGCGCTCAGGCAGCAAGCAGCGCGTTGGCACTGACTCCTTGATCATTCTTTGGACCAGGTTCCGCCCGACCAGTCCGGTCGCGCCCGTGATTAGAATCATGAGTTGCCCACGGCTATTTATGGACTAATTGCCACTACATCCACACAAGCATAAGGCGGTATTATAGGGGGCAATGCATGCCCTGTAAAGCAACGGACGAGCCTTCACAGTGTTACAATGAATGTGAAGCCGATATGTGCAGTACACTAACCTGGAGGAGCCCTTGGACAAAAAGAGAATCGTCGTCACCGGGATGGGTATTGTTTGCCCGACTGGCAACACCGTGGCGGAAGCGTGGAGGAACACAGCCGCCGGCATCAACGGCATCAGCTTCATTACGCGCTACGACCGGGCGCTAACCCAGAATCAGCTTGCGGGCGAAGTCAAAGATTTCGATCCCGATGCGATCTTCGGAAGGAAAGATGCGAGGCGCATGGACCGAGTCGCGCAATTTGCGCTGGAAGCCAGTCGGCAGGCGATGGAAGACAGCGGCCTTGAGATCACCGTAGACAATATGTACGAAGTCGGCTGCATCATTGGTTCAGGCGTGGGCGGAATCAATTCATTCGTTGAAGCTCAACAAGCTATAGATTCACGCGGGCATCGCGGAATCAAGCCGCTTGCCATCCCCAAGATTCTCAGCGACTCCTGTCCAGGCACAGTTTCGATGGTCTACAATATGCGCGGGCCGAATCATTGTATTGTTACGGCTTGCGCCTCGGGCAACAACTCAATCGGTGAAGCGATGCACATCATCCGTCGGGGCGATGCCAAAGCGATGGTCGCTGGCGCCTCTGAAGCAGCGATCGTACCCCTCTGCGTGGCAGGCTTCAATAACATGACCGCCTTGAGCCGCAATGACGACCCGGCCACCGCTTCTCGCCCATTTGACTTGAATCGAGACGGCTTTGTACCGGGCGAAGGCGCCGGCATTCTGGTCCTGGAAGACTTGAACCATGCTTTGGCTCGCGGAGCCAAGATTTACGCGGAGTTGCTTGGATACGGACATACATCGGATGCGCACCATATTACGGCGCCAATGGAAAGCGGGGAAGGAGCCGCCAAAGCGGTTGCCTTCGCGTTGAGAGACGCCGATCTCGAGCCCAACGACATTGACTACATCAATGCCCATGGAACCAGCACACCCTTGAATGACGCCGCCGAAACCAACGCGCTCAAACGCGCCCTGGGTGAAACGGCATACAACATACCGGTCAGCTCGACAAAATCGATGACCGGTCATCTGCTTGGCGGCGGCGCCGCAATAGAAGCGGTCTTTAGCATCATGGCAATTCGCGAGAATTTTCTTCCGCCGACTATTCATCTGGAAGAGTCGGACCCAAGTTGTGATTTGAACTACGTGCCCAATTCGGGAATCCAGCACGACGTCCGCTACGCTATGTCCAACGCCTTTGGCTTTGGTGGGCACAATGCTGTAGTTATCTTTGGCGAATACAAAGACAATGGCAACCTTCGACAGTAACGTCAGCAACAACGATGTGCCTAGGCGCTACGCCCACATAATTGGCTGGGGTATGGCGGTCCCGGAATCGGTATTGACCAATGACGAGCTGTCCACCTTCGTGGAAACTAACGATGAGTGGATCTTCGCTCGAACCGGTATCCGCCAGCGCCATATTGCTGACGAAGGAGAATCCACAGCCACGTTGGCATACAAAGCGGCTCAGCAAGCGCTGGAAGTCGCTGATATCTTGCCCACCGATCTCGACTTGATCGTGGTTGCTACCTCCACGCCAGAGAATATTTTCCCCAGTACCGCCAGTCTGGTACAAGATTGGCTGAATGCGCACGACGCTGGCGCTTTTGACCTGAGCGCAGCCTGTTCCGGCTTTGTTTACGCCCTAAATATGGCAGCCGACTCTATCCGGGCTGGATCAATTCAGGCTGCGCTGGTTATCGGCGCCGAGACCATGAGCCGCATAATTGATTGGCAGGATCGCAGCACCTGTATCTTGTTTGGTGATGGAGCAGGCGCCGTGGTCTTGAAGGCGAGCGAAGCTCCAGGCGGTGTGCTATCCAGTGTATTGCGCTCCGACGGCGCCGGCGGTGACTTGCTCGCTATTCCCAGCGTTGGCAGTATCGACGCCGACGAATCGCGCGCCGGTTCAAATGGCAACAAGTTATACAAGATATATATGGCCGGCAGTGAAGTCTTCAAATTCGCCACCAGAGTGATCAGCGAGAGCATCGAGCAGGCTTGTACCTCGGCGGGTATTCAGGTGAAAGATATCGATCTAGTGATTCCGCATCAAGCAAACCTGCGCATATTGCAGGCAGCTGCGCGAAAGCTCGACATCGAAATCACAAAGTTTATGAGTAATGTAGAACGTTACGGCAATACATCGGCAGCTTCCATACCCATTGCGCTCTGCGAAGCCATCGAGCAGCGGCGAATCCAGGACCAAGATCATATCGCCTTAGTGGGATTCGGCGGCGGCTTGACTTGGGCGGCGATGATCATCCGCTGGGGCGTACCCAAACCGAGCGAGCAGCAAGGCTCGATGCTGAATCGCCAGCGACGCCACGTACAGTATCGTATAGCTAAATGGCGGTCCCGCTCTCGCCGCTGGCGCCGACGCGTAAATAGCAAAGTACGCGATATCAGCCGTTAGGCATCGGCTGGTCTAGCTTAAACTGATTAATCTTCTACCTTGCCTAGAAGGTCATTTTCCTGACAATTCTTCACCGTCGGCTACCGGCTGTTCCCGGCGTGGCAATCTGAAGTGTGAACGCAGGCCAGGCCTAGCGGCTTGGCGTCAAGGTAGGCAGTGGTGCCGAAATATAAATATGAACCAGGCATGAAGCTTTCAGCGCGTTGGTGATGTCATACACCATCAGGCGAAATTCGTATTCGCCCGGCTCGTATCCCGCGGGCACAAACAGGCTGAATTCCTCGGTCTCCCGCACTTCAATTGGCTGATCGCCAATCAGTTGAAAGCTGCCGCGAGTGCTGGGACCATTGATCTCCAAGGACGCGTATGAAAACTGATCGGTGAACGCCGTGCCGACCACCGGGATCGGCTGAAAAACACGCATACCATTGCCGGGTATCAGGAGTTGAGCTTGCGGCGAGTCGCAACCCAGGGGCGGATCAGCAGGAATGATGGTGCCCACGGGTGTCGGCGTGGGCAAAGGAGTGGCTTGGATCCGATCTGTGATATCGGCGGAGCGCGGCAGGGCAACCGGGTCAATGCCGAGATCAGACGCTGGCTGTGCCGGAACCGGCGTTTCGAAGACGCCGTCTTCCGCCAGAGTCCCGGCGAGTAAATCTTCTATTCTGCGGTCGTCCAGTAGCTCCGGCACGACCACCTGCTGGACGCCTAAAACGATAATTGCCAGCTCAATAAGAAGTACGACAAGAGTGACTGCATTCGTCCGACGATAGCCAGCGAGGTCGCGCTCCAACTCAAAATATGATGAGCGATAATCTTCTCCATGGACCAGGTAGCGCCGTAGCGCAAGTAAGATGCCCGCGGCGATCAGAAAATAGATGCCGATAGCGATCTGATCGATGAGAGCAATTATGACGGTCATGTCGGGAGGTTTTTGAGCACACCCTTCAGAATTGTTGTGAGGCGCGGCACGATGATTTCAGCCGCCTCCAAGACCTCAAGATGGTTGGTTTCAAACTCAGAATCGACCGCGTCGATGGCTACATTTGTCACGCCGGAACACGCCATCACGCGCATACCACCGTGGCGAGCAACCAGGACTTCATGCACAGTGGACATACCGACGGTGTCGCCTCCTAGTGTCCGAATCATGCGGATTTCCGCCGGCGTTTCGAAAGAAGGACCGGACAAGCCGAAATAAACTCCGCTATGCAAGGGAATGGCGTTTTCGCGCGCCACTTCCAAGGCGCGTTTTCGCAATCGGCGATCATATGTTTGCGCCACACCCAAGAAGCGTTCACCCATTTCGTCGTCGTTTGGTCCCATCAGAGGATTGGCGCCCACCATGCCGGGCAAATTGATATGGTCTTCCAAGAGCATCAAATCGCCGACCTGATAAGCAGGATTGATGCCACCGGCAGCGTTGGTCAGGATAACTGCGTCGATGCCCAATTCTTTCATAACGCGAATGGGAAAGGTGACTTCCTGCAGGGTATAGCCCTCGTAGTAGTGAGCGCGTCCTTGTTGCGCAGCGACGACTTGCCCAGCTAGTTCGCCGATCACGAGATTGCCCTGATGGCCCTGCACGGTAGATTGCGGCCAGCCAGGGATATCACCGTATGGCACGATGGTACTGTTGCCCAGCGTATCAGCGAGTCCGCCCAATCCGGAACCGAGTACCAAGCCGATTGTCGGTTTTAGCGTCGTGCGCGCACGGATAACCGCCGCAGCCTGCTCGTAATCTTTACGCTGATACAAATCTCCGCTCCTTTTATCGTCTGCCGCAGAGGCGCCAGCCTCACAATACGGCGCGGCACCACGGTCGTCCACGATACCGTCATATTATCACAACTTGGGGTTCTCCGATATAATAGGCGTTGTAGCATGACCCGCATTTTAGGGGATCACAGGCTTGAACGACGTCCGCAGACAATTTCGTGCAGCAACGATACTGATCCTGATCATCGTACCCATCGGAATTGCTGGATATATGATATTTGAAGAGAGGACGCTGTTTGAATCCATCTACTTGACGATAATTACCTTAACGACGATCGGTTACGGCGATGTTGTACCCTCGACAGAAATTGGCCGTGTCTTCACCCTTGGCTTGGTGTTCGCAGGCTTGGGCGCCTTGGCGTTTTTCTTGTCCTCATCTTTTGCTCTGCTCTTCAGTGCTGAAGCGATGGCGCGTCGACGAAATATCCGTATCAAGCAAAAGATCGACCAACTAAACAGCCATTATATTATTTGCGGTACCGGTGAAATGGTCGATAAGACCATTGGTTATGTTCTTCACGGTGCACAGATTCGCCTCAAGCAGCATCAAGACGCATATTTGCGGCCGATCGAATCGCTAACGATTCGAGTTCTAGGGAAATCGAAGCACGGCCGGTTCGCAGGACTGCGCAAGCTTGTACGGCGTTCGTTCATTTTGTATCACAACTACTTTGTCGAACACACTACCCTGCTGGACCTTATCGTCGTTATCACCGTAGATCCTGAATATGCCGAGCGCTTGCGCAGTGCCGGCATCCTGGTCATTGATGGCGACCCGACCGATGACGATTCATTGCTGGCGGCCGGTATCGCGCGCGCCAAAGCGATCATGGTTATGCTGAATCAAGACACAGAAAGTCTGCTTACCGTCTTAACGGCGCGCAACCTGAATCCGCGGCTGTATATAACCGCCGCCGCTGTGGAAGAAGAATTGAAGCCCAAGATGATTAAGGCGGGCGCCAATATAGTTCTTGCACCCTACGAAGTGGCCGCGCAATTTCTCAATAGCGCCACGTTGCGGCCGGCGGTAAATGACTTTTTCAACAGCATACTTTTCGACCAGGAGACGCATCACCAGATCACTCAGTTGGAATTGGAGCAAGACTCGCCCTGGATTGGCAAGCGCATAAGTGACTTGAATCTTCAGGAGAAATACAATGCGGGCGTCATTGGTATACGGCTCGAGACCGGCAGCTTCGTGCATGCGCCCGGCGGCAGCCGCATTTTGTGCGAAGATGAGATATTGCTGAGCGTCGCGCCAGGGCAGATGATTCTCGAACTGCAAAATGAGTGCCGCCCAACCGGCCGGAACGAGATGCGCTTCGCTACTTTCCAGCGGCTGGTGCAGTCACGTAATATCAAAAGCTTGGATAAGACAATGAACCTGGCTGAATGCGAAGCCACGATAGAGGGACTGTCCAAGCATTTTGTTATTTGCGGCAACGATCATATTATCCAAAGCGCAGTTCGTTTTCTGGATCCCTCACGTCCCTTCGTTTTGCTCACTAATGATCAGCCACTTGCGCAGAAGTGGCTGCAGCGTGGTTTCCGAGTTATTCATGGCAACCCGACGCGTGAAGATGTCCTAAAAAAAGCGGGTGTCGAACGGGCTCAAGCCTTGATGATCTCAATTGAAGATAAGGCAGCGGCGGTGCTCACGGTGCTTTCGGCCCGCAGCATAAGCAAGTCGCTGCTAATATCCGTCACCGCGCCCACGGACGATATGATCGCAAAACTGAAGCGTTCAGGTGCCGACCGCGTCGTCAGTCCATTTCATGTCGCCGCGCAATTTGTCTTGCTTTCCACGACTCGCCCGGATATCGCCGACTTCCTACAGCATGTTCTTTACAATGAAATCACCGGGCTGGAGACGGCAGAATTATACATGGAGGACGACTCGCCCTGGATCGGCAGCACGATTCGAGCCCTGGCGCTTTCGATGCGATTTCGCGCTGGCGTCATCGGCATCCGCCAGTCAGATGGCACAAGTTTTGAGCACGCGCCGCCACTCGATTACGTGATACAGCCTCATGAGGTATTGATAATAATCACGCCCATGCAATACTTCGACGAAATGCGTTCTAACGCCACGGGCCACAAAGACAAGCGTCCGGCCACTTTGCGTCTCCAAGTGGATGTAATGACCAGTGGCGCCTGGTCACGGGATCTGATTCGTGAATTGATTGAGCAGCACGAAGGCAGCTAGGAGCCGCGGCTCTTGACGCGCGCCGGCAAGCTTATTTGCCGGTGGTCGCTGATATCACCTTCACGCAGTATGCAGTGGGAATCCACATCCAGGAATTTTATCGCAGTAGCGTAATGTTCAATGACGGCTGGTAGATCGTAGTACCGGGGCATCTTCAATATCTCCGGCCAGTAGTTTCGCCCGATCAAGACCGGATAGCCACAACGATTCCTATAGCGTGGAATGAGAAAATCGCCTTCGCAGCGGGCGTATAGCGACAAGATCTGATAGACCGTTTTTGGCTGGATCCGTGCTTGGTCCCCCGGTACGACCAGCACGGCCGCGACATGGTCCGGCAGCGACTCCAAACCCACCTTCAGCGAGGAAATGAATCCACCTGATTTCCAGGCGCGATTGTGCGCAACCTTCACACCAAGATGCTTTATGGCCTTGCGGGCATCGTGAGCGCTATGACCAGTAACCACGCGGATATGATCAATGCGCGAGCGAATAATCTGCTCCGTGACACGCGCCAGCGCAGTCTGTCCGCGCTCCAAGGGCTGCAGCATCGTTGAAAGGTCTGGGCTGCGAGGATTGCCCGACGCGAGAACCAGCGCACCAACCGGTCGTTGCAATTCATGCACCGGTTCGGCGCCACGCACTGAGCCCAGCGCCACCGCACTTATCCGCTTACTCTGTAGACTCAAGCGCGCAATCATACGGGCGCGCCCACGTACATAACCATGCTCCGGCGTCTGATTCAGAAAGATACGGACACGAGCGTTTTGCGGGACGCCGCGCAAACCCAGCTCTTCGTCACGCAAGACTTGCGCCAGCCACGGTGACTTTACGGGGCTATTTTCGACGAAGCCGTACTTATCGATCATGGCCTGTGGATTATATACATGGTCCTTATCCAGCGGTGCGCCCAAAGCGCTGAGAGAAGCCGTTGCTATTACCAGCGACGTCTCCAGGGGAATCCGCGGCTCATCCGCAAAAGGCGCTTTGAATGGCAAGCCGTCCGCATCGTCCGCTTCTACAAGCAAGACATCGGAATCGACGCTGTCGAGCAACCGCCGCGTCCATTCAAGCGTCGGTCCATAAACGCGCCCGCCTCGAACTTCGTCATGCAACAAAACGAACTGCTTTTCACTGAGCGCCTGCGAGATCATCGGCGCGTCGGCGTCTGATGGCAGCGTAGCCGGGAAGAGCCCTAACTGATCTTCTGAGAGATGTGTAGTAGTTGTCGCCAAGACGCGCCAGCCCGCTTCGACCAGTTCATAACCCATACTGACCATCAGCGATGTCTTGCCGCCGGCTCCGACAAAGGCCACAACATCGCCACGCACCAGGTCAAACGCCTGCTTAAGTTTCATTGCGTCTCCGCATACTGCCCGACAATTCGGGAGCCGCACATCATACGAATCGATTCTTCCGAATATTTTCAGTTTCAATCATAACACGAATGCACCAGCAGGCGTAATTCATAGGGATCAGTTGTGCTTGATGAGCAACCAAAGTACGCATACAGCGATTTGAATCACTGAAGTCTGCAGTGATCGGCCGCTTGAGATCGCGCATTCTGGTAGCCTTCACCAAGCTGCTCAGACGCGAATGCCCATTGTACGTCGCGTTCTGCTAGTTCATCGTTTCGGATACCGACTGGCAAATTTCAGCAGTGATAGCCGCAATAGTCCCCAGACTCAAATGGCGCCAATGCCCTGCTCACGCAGCGCACTAACTACTTTTTCCGCGGTGAAGGGTTGCGAATCCATCCAGACGCCAGTGGCGTTGTAAATGGCGGCGGCGATAGCAGGAGCCAATGGTAGGAAAGGCATCTCCGCCATACCGCGTACGCCCCAGGGACCGATCGGGTCAGGATTTTCCAGGACAATGGATTTCACCCGTGGCGGCACATCAAGAGCAGTCGGAATTAGGTAGGTCGAGAGATAAGGATTTAGTATCTTGCCCTCGCGCGATACGAGGTACTCCATGAGCGCATAGCCTTGCGCCTGAACAATCGCGCCTTCAATCTGGCCTTGGAGTTGCTGCGGATTGATGACCTTGCCCACATCATTCGCACAAACCACATCCAGTACCTGCACCTGGCCAGTTTCGATATCAACCTCCACCTCTACCGCTTCGGCAACGTAGCCGTAGGCAAAGTTCGGTTCGGCTTCGCCTGTTTGAGGATCGAAGGCCGTGGTCGGTGGCGGGTGGTACATATATTCACCTTTGGCCGGTCGTTCCTCGTCTTGCCACTTGCGCAAGGCAATTTCCGCGGCGCCGCGGATTGCGTTACCCGACATGAACGAAAGTCGCGACGCCGAAGCGCTGCCCGAAGAACCGGAGGTAGCGGTATCGGAAGCGACGATATGGACGCGATCAAATGGAACTCCGACCGCATCGGCCGCCATCTGGCTCAGCGCCGTATGCGCACCTTGGCCCACATCGGCGCCGGCGTGGTAAAGGATTACACGCTCTATATCGGCGCTGCCCTGCAATTCGATGCCCGCCCAGCAGTGCTCAGGGAATCCGAAGCTGAAACCCACGTTTTTGAATCCACCTGCAATACCGCGACCGCGCCGCTTGCTGGCATCAGCCGATCGCGGCGGATCTTGCAACGCCCAGCCAGCTGCCGTCTCGTTCCACCATGATCCCCGCCCACAAGCCTCAAAAACTTGTGGCATCGTAACGCCAGCGGGAAAGGGAGTGTTCACCGAACCGATGCTGCCTTCGCGGATGCTGTTTTTCAGGCGGATCTCAAGCGGGTCCATTTCCAGTGCCGCTGCCAGGCGATTCATTTGTCCTTCGGCCGCCAACAGAGCCTGCGGCGCCCCGAATCCACGAAATGCCCCCGACGGGATATTGTTGGTGTAAACGGTAAAGGTATCGATATGAATATTGGGGATAACGTAGGGACCGCTTACGGTAAGGTGGGCGTTAGCGAGTACCTTGTTTGATGTGTAATTGTAAGCGCCAGCATCGCCAACCACCTCGGAATAGACCGCGGTCAGTTTGCCCGTCTTGGTCGCGCCCCATTTCGCGCGAACGTTAATCGGATGGCGCTTGTGATGATAGAGGATGGATTCTTCGCGGCTCCATTGGATTTTTATAGGCCGACGCAGCTTCCAGGTTGCCAGGGCCAAGACGATCTGCACCGACATATCTTCGCGTCCGCCAAAGGCGCCGCCGATCGCCGGGTAAATCACGCGTACTTCATCAGGCGGCAGGTCCAGCGCGTGATAGATTTGCTCTTGATCTTCATGGGTCCACTGACCAGCCACCAGCACCGTTACACGGTCCTCTTCGTCAATGTATGACAAGCCAGCCTCGGGTTGAAGATATGCATGTTCTTGCCAGGTCGTCTCATATTCACCTTCGACTACAACGTCGGCTTCCGCCCAGCCCGCCGCTATATCGCCTTTGCGTATCTTATATTGCGCCACCAGATTGCCTGGACTGTCCGCGTGTAGCTGCTGGGCGGAATCCTTCATCGCCTCTTCGGGGTCGAACAGGGCTGGCAGATCTTCGTATTCCACTTCGATCATATCGAGCGCCTGCCTGGCAATCGCATCAGATTCAGCGACCACCGTAGCCACCATATCCATATAGCAGCGGACCACATCGGCGCCGACTTTGTCGCTTCCGGGCCCACAGAGCACCGGCTGATCCTTCATTACCAAGCCATATTCGTTTACTGGCACATCACAGCTAGTAAAGACACGGATGACACCCGGGATTGCTTCGGCTCTGCTGGCATCCACGCGAATCACACGGGCATGGGGGCGCTCGCTAAACTTGATACGCATCCACAGTTGGCCCTCGATGTCGATGTCGCCGGGATAGCGCGTCTCGCCCGTGACTTTGCCCAAGGCGTCGATTCGTTTGATGGATTCACTAATGGCAGCAGTATGGTCGCTCAACTGGCTCGTATCCTTAGACTAAAGACAGGTAACTCCAAAACGATCAAAGAAGATCAATACGATGGAAGCGACTCAAATGTCGTCTCTATCAGCTTTTCCGTTTCGTTGTAAAAGATGCGGCGCAAGATGGCGATGGCGGCCGCATACGTTGGCTCTACACCTCCATAGCTTAAGCTGCCAGCGCCAAGATTCTGCCTCCGATTCATCGGCTTGTCCGAAGCATAATGCAGAAAACCGATGTCGAATTTAACCGAATGCAAATTGACGATCTCGTTCATGGGATGACGCTGGGGACGAAAGGCCTCGTAAATAGCCGAGAGATAAGGACCGCCTTCCATCTCAATATCGGTATAACCTTCTTTATAGAATACGCTCATATAGTTGGGATTTTGCAAAAAGGTGCCGAGTACGGTAACCGCCTTCTGATTGTCCAAGACGTTGCCGTGCTCCATCCAGGACCGCACATGCCGTGCGGTGAAACAATTCCGGAAGAGGTAAGTATTTTGCGAATGCTCGTCATGAAGGACATTGGGGATCATCATATCGCCGATGCGGCCGTTCAGGGTAGCTGCTTTGCCCATGACGTACACGCCATCGAGCCTGCCTACTCCCTGCGAAACACGGCTAAGCAATTCGTATGATGCCATGCCCAAGGGGTAATCCACATTGATGACTATTGCATTGCTGTGGCGCAGGGGCTCTAAATCATCAGCCCGTCCCAGCCGCGGATCAAACCATTGTGCCTCAAGCTTGCCCAGCTCAATCACTTGTGTTTCCATTTCGAAACCATGACGACTGGGTACCCGATGAATGCCCAAGCGATGTTCTTCCTTTTCGAAGAGGCGCTTCGCCCGGTTGCCTTGCTCTGAAAGATACTGCCGCAAAACAAAATAAAGAAAATTGTCGGTGCTTTTGTGATAGCTCTCTTTGAGGTCCTCGTACTCGGTCAACAATGATTTTTCTTCAAATTGTTCAATGTAGTTCACCAGGCTTTCTTCAAAGCGCCGAGCAAAGCCCGCCAGCAAATTAATCAATGAATGAGTATTGCTGGAAACGAAGTAAACGGGACGCTCCTGCAAGTCAATACTGGCAAGCGACATTTCTTCGCAGAGTTCATGCCACCAGGAGGCGGTAGCGCGGCGATAATCTGACAAAGAACCGGAGATAAGGCGAAGCGTCATGCTCTTGCGCTGCCCGCTGATGTACAGCAAATTGCTGACGAACTCGGTTCGCCACAAGAGCTGCAAGCGTTGCAGATCACTCACCGCCATGTGCAAGCCGGCGGCCAGCGAAGCGAATTCTTCGTCCGGCAGCGCGCCATCGACGGCGTAGTGCTGCAGCAATTCATGCACGCCCTGGTTTTGCAAAAGATGATGAAGTTTATTCCATTCGATTTGAAAAGCGGTCAATATGGGCACCAGGTCGTCAATGTCGGAGCGGCTCATAATGAATACCGCCAAGGCACTATGACCGTTGAAGTGGGTACGGCGCCGGCGACCCGGAGCAAAAACGCGCTGCCAGGCGGAAATGTCTTTGTAGCCGGCTGCGGTAAATGCGCGTTCCATCTGCCCGATCAAGACCTCATCCACCTGGATGATGCAGGAAGGCAAACGTAGCGCGCTATACATTAGGGCGGAGGCATCGGGTTCGGCAGCGCCCGCGTGCCCGTGGAGCGACGACGCCATAGCCAAGTGGCTCTCCACCAGGGTCTCAATCTTGATGCTATCGCTGGAGCGCAGCAGCGAATAGTATGTTCGCATGTAAAGCTCGATATCTTCACTGCCGGTCTTGGGTACCCGTCGATCCATTGGCTGTCCTTAGGGGACTCGGTAATTCGCTTTGCTGGCTTGGCGGAAGGCTTCAACAATCTTGTAATAACCGGTACAACGGCAAAGATTGCCGCTGATGCTGTAATTGATTTGCTCGATATCCGGTTCCTGAATCTCTTCCAGCAGCTTCGCACCGGCCATCAGGAAACCCGGCGTACAATAGCCACATTGTACCGCGGCTTCGTCAATGAATGCTTGCTGAATGGGATGCAGGACATCGCCCTGCCGTAAGCCTTCGACCGTCACAATTTCGGCGCCGTGCGCTCGCGGCGCATGCACCATGCAGGACATTACGGCTACATCATCGAGGAAGACCGTGCAGGCGCCGCACTCGCCCTCAGCGCAACCTTCCTTGGTGCCGGGTAGTCCGACTTCGTCGCGCAGCCAATGTAACAACGATTTCTGCTGACCGGTGGAAATGCAGACGTCTGTGCCGTTGACACGGCATTCGATGGGCGAGTCAGGCAAATGAACAATCTGTTGCGCCAAGCCTTGATGAACCAGTCCGCCGTTTTCGCCCCAAAGCATTGGCGGTGCTGACGGCAAACCGGTCTGCTGTACCTCGGCCGCCAGTTGCCTCAATGCGCGCACTACCAGAATCTTAACCATCTCGCTGCGGTATCCAGTGCTTCCGCGCACATCGTCGATAGGTGTAGCAGTCGCGCTGGCTAGACGCCCGGCCTCGACAATCGTAGCGCTGTCAAGCGGTTTCCCCAGAAGAAACTGCTCGGCAGCCGGGACACGAATAATCGTCGCGGCGACGCTGCCAAGTGCAATCCGAGCATCCGTAACTACACCATTGTCGTCTTGACGTACCACTGCCGCGGCATCAACAACCGATATAGCTTGTGCGCGTCGCAAGCCCAGCTTGAGAAATACACCCCGTTCTTCGTTGTTTAGCGCCGGAATGCGTATGGAACTCAGCAACTCATTCGGGCGCAAAACTGTCTGCCGGAAACCGCTGTAGAAGTCTTCCAGTTTCACGGACCTTTCGCCATTCACCGAAGCCAAGGTCACTGCCGCGCCCATTGCAATCAGTGGAGTGATCGTATCGTTGGCGGGTGAAGCCGTAATCAGATTCCCGGCTATCGTGGCGCGATTGCGAATCTGGGGCGCGCCTACTTCCCACGAGGCTTGGGCCAGAGGAAGCGCGCGCCCACGGATTAAGTCACTTCCGACAGCGTGGTTATGCGTCGCCAACGGACCCAAAACGATAGTGCCGTTGTCAAGGCGGATCTGATCCAAGCCGGGTATGCGCGTGATATCTACCAGTACCTTGAGCTGAGGATGCTGTCCGCGTTCCATCTCAATGATGAGGTCGGTGCCACCAGCGACAATCCTCGCCGACGCTTGGTGTTGATCAAGTAGCGCAAGCGCCTCGGCAACACTGCTAACACTATGATATGCTCGCCACATGTTGGACCTGCCTCCTATTTCCCGACGCCCGGTCGCCTAAGCTGTTTCAAGGTCTAAAACCGTGAAGGGATTGATATTCATCACACAGGTTGATTCATATTTTGTACGCACCGTTTTGCGCCGATCCCAAATATGTACATGGCCGTGAAGCATGTAACGTGGGCGATACCATTTCATGAAAGTGAGAAAGCTGCTGAAGCCACGGTGGGCGACATCGGCCCCGTCATGAATATCGCGTGCGGGCGAGTGCGTTACTAACAGATCAATGCCTCGTTTCCTCACCCAGCGATTCCACATAAGCGCAGGCGCTAAACCAAGCACCATGCGATGCATCTGCGATTGGGTGTATTGAATTACGCCACGATTGTATTTGATTGACCCTTCCAAGCCTACCATAGTGATGCCGCCATACGCCAATACTTGTCCGTGCAGATTAATTCCCCCGGGCGGCTCTTCATCATAGGCTTCATCATGGTTGCCGCGCACGTAGAACATAGGGACATTGATAATACTTGATATGAAGTCAAGGTAGCCTGGCGGCAGATCGCCGCAGCTTATAATTATGTCGATATCGTGGTACTGCCGGCGCAAATTAACCGCGTTATGCAGTTGGGGCATCTCAGTATCACTTACACAGAGAATTTTCACCACGCCAACTGCTTTCTCTCCTGGGCAGCATCCCAACTTTGCTTGGCGGAGCCTAGCCAGAGTAACCGCCAGCAAAGGTATCAATCATGAGACGGACATCCGCACCCAATGGATAAAGGATGGGGCAAGTGGCGCCGGCCGAAACATACTCGCGCACTTTTGCTTTGACTTCAGCCGGCGTACCTGAGGCGGTGATCATTTGCACCACGTCATCAGGCACCAGTTTCATCGCCTCCATGATCTGTTCTTCGGTGGCGGGCCATGTCAATACTTGCCCGATTTCGTCCAGCAAATCTTGACTTACGCCACTCGCTTTCATTATGTGCGGTTGCTGGCCCAGGTATTGGGTCACCAATTTGCGCGCCGCATCGAGTGCTTTGGCCCGATCGTTGTCTACCGAGCAAACAACCAACTGCGGGCGATCTATATCTTCTATCGATTTGCCGGCCTTCTTGGCGCCGGTCTCCAGCTGAGACATCGCCATGTCGTTGTACGTAGGCGAAACCAGATAATTGAGCACGGCGCCATCGGCGATTTCGCCAGTAAGAGCCATCATCTTGGGTCCGGTTGCGCCAATGTATATCGGTACGTTTCGCGGCTCTTTGCGACCATGTACCACATCCAGTTCGACATCGTCCAGTTGCACAAACTCGCCGTCAAAGCTAACTCGCTCGCGATTCAACAGGCGGCGAACCACCGTCACCACTTCTCGCATCGCCAGCAGGTTCTTGTACCGGGTAATGCCGACTTTTGCCGCCAGCGGGTCCCACCAGGCGCCGATCCCGCAATAGATACGATCTTGCGCCAAGTCATCCAGGGTTAGAAATGTGGCTGCGATCACGGCGGCGTTGCGCGTCCAGTTGTTGATCACGCCTGAGCCGATTTTGATGCGCGAGGTCACAGCGGCGAAGGCGGCCATAGGCACAATGGCATCGCGGACAAGGCGGCTTTCAGCTTGCCATACCGCTTCAAAGCCGCATAACTCAGCGTATTTCACATATTCAATTGCGTCTGCCAATGCGTGCGCGTCCTGCAAATAAAGTGCTACCCGATCAGCCATGAAATGTCTCCAGTTAGCTACTTACTCAATCTTCGTCCTCATTATCTATCAACTTCTGCTCAACAGGCAAATGACGCACGGCTGTCAACCGGCGCTGAAAACAAGCGGGAACGATGGAAGGTGGCCAAAGTGCCCGCGAGCCAGGATGTCCTGATAGTCTTGCAAATCCTCGGGCATATCGATATCCAGTGCCAATCGATCGGATTGGTAGACTGAGACCCGCAATCCAGCAGCTCTAGCCAGCTCGATGTGCCGCTCGAAGCTCCGGCTGCCGTATTCGTATTCAATGGCGCCGGGAGGGCGTACGAGCAAGGCGTTGGTGCCATCACGTCCGCGGTCGGTAGCGATCACAACCGAGCGATCAGCGGCCCGCTGGATCATGGCGCGGATGTCTTCAGCGTTGATAAATGGCAGGTCGGCCGGTAGGACTAGCACGGCGTCGGCGCGCCAACTGCTGACAACCATGGTCGCACGTAGCAAGGCCGGATTCAAATTCGAAATGCTGCCTTCTTGCAAGGTCTTGGCGCCCATTTCCCGGGCAATCGCAAGGGCCTTGGTATCACGCGAGATGACCAAAACACCGGTCACATGTTGAATGGTCGTGGTAACGGACAAGACATGACGAAACATCGCTTGCGCTAATTCAAAGCGTTGATCGGGCGACAAAACCGGCGCCAAACGGCTCTTGGCGTTCTTAAGCGGCTTGACAGGAATGATCGCCCACAGGCTCATGACGACCATCCGTCAATCCACTCTAGCGTCCTACGCGCCAAGCCTACCTTGGCCGATAAGTCGATCATCAGCGTATCCAGCCTAACCGTCTTCAGACTTTCAACGCATAAGTCCTGATTACGAATGTCGTTGACGAATCCATTGATAATGCCGCGGTAGAAATTCGCCACTTCCGCTTCGGAAACCACCAGTCCTAATTCGCCCATGATCTTTGCAGTCGGACCCTTGACCGCGGCGCCGGCAATTATAGGCGTAACCGCCACGATCGGTACGGTCAGAATTGCCAGCAATTCGCGCATTCCAGGAACAGCCAAAATTGGCGCCATAGACAGCCAAGGATTCGAAGGCGCGATCAAGACTATTTCCGCTGCTTCTAGAGCAACTCGGACCGTTGGCGACAGCTCTGACCTTTCGCTATTCATATAGCGTATGGACCTGACCACCGGTTGCCAACTGTGCTTCACGAAGTATTCCTGAAAGCCTAATTCGCCCCGATCCTGGGTATCGACGATAGTCGGTATTTCAGCATCGCACATCGGCAACAGCCGTGCTCGTAGGCCCAGGCGCTCGGCTAGACAGGCGGTGACTGCGGTCAGCGAAAGCCCCTGCTGTAGCAGATGCGTCCGAAGAAGATGGGTCGCCAAATCTTTGTCACCTAGCCGAAACCAGGGCTCGACCGCGTAATTCCGCTCAAGACTTTGCAAGACGGTAACTGAATCGCCTTCAATTCCCCAACCCCACTCCGGGTTTACCATGCCGGCAAGCGTGTACATTAAGGTATCAAGATCGGGACAGATCTTAAGATTCAGGTGCCAGAAATCGTCGCCAGTATTGACGATGAAGGTCAGCCGTTCGGGTGAGACGGTCCGCATCAAGCCGCTAGCCAATTTGGCGCCACCGACCCCGCCAATCAAGACCACAATGCTCTTTTCTAACGCCACAATGTTTTGGACTCCCACGAGTCTCGGCTTCGACGCCGGCTCTGCGCTGGATAACCCAAAGTTATCATGCCCTGCGGTTGCCAATCCTTCGGCAATTCCAACACTGACGCGACTACGTCTTGACAGAAGAGCGGCGCGCACATCCAGCACGCACCCAAGCCAAGACTAGCAGCCATCAACAATATATTTTGGCCCGCCATCGCCGTACTCTGCTGTGCCATAGTCTGTTCGTGGTCGTTGCGCTGTTCGTCTGCATAGACATCCATATCGCGCAGGCTCATGCAAAGCATGATCACAACCGGCGCTGAGGTGATCCGCTGGTAGGAGCGAGCGACATCCGCCTCGATAATGTCATGCGCCAGCTCGTCGCCAAGAAGATCCTGTCGAAGCCGGTCTCCCATTTCCCGCGCCAGTTTCTCTTTTGTAGATGCTTGACTGATAATCACGAAGCGCCAGGGCTGCCGATTGTGAGCCGAAGGCGCCCAGATCGCGGCTTCCAGGATTTGCTCAATGCACGCTTGCGGTACGGCTTCTCCACGATAGCGCCGCAGCGAACGCCGCTCGCGCATCGAATCCAACAATTCGCGGGCACTCATCGCGGGCTCAGCGGTAGAGATCATGTTCGGCTGCGCGGATCATATCGGCCGCGCGACCATGCGGGCCGCGCAGATCCAGACCGCGCAGCAAGACAGCCGGCAGACCTTCATCGGCCTCGCCGCAAAGCAAATGCGCTGCCGATGCCACGAGATCGGCGTATGCCAACTGTGTGACTTCAAGAACTCGCCCGTAAAGATCGCGACTGCCTCGCAAATCTCTCACCGAAGGCAAGCCAGCAACACCTATGGCCACGCCGACATTACCGACCCGGAATGCGCGTCCGTGGGTATCGCTAATGACGACGGCAACATCAATATCCAGCTTTTGCCGAATTGCCGCGCGAATCTCGGCCGCCGTCCTGTCCGGCTCAAGCGGTAAAAGCAGCGCTGCCTCATCGCCACCTTTGATATTGCTCTGATCCACTCCGGCATTTGCCGAGATGAAGCCTAGACGGTGCTCAGTAACCAGCACCCCCCTTCGCTTGCGCGAAACGCGCAGCGATTCTTGCAAGATCAGTTCGACCAGGCGCGGATCCTTTCCCGTCTCCGCCGCCAGTTGGCGTGCTGCAGCCGACGCGCAAACGCTCTCCAACTCGACAAAGCGTCCGTCCGCCTTGGCGACGATTTTGGAGGCGACGACCAGCGCATCTCCGCCCCGGAATTCCAATCCGGCGGCCATCGCCTTTGACACAATTATGTCAACAATATCATCTCCCGCTTCAATCAGCGGGATGCCCGGTATCGCGTGGGCGACGAGACTTGGCGCGTGGCTCATGCCTAGTCATCCAAGCCCGTGATGCGGATGCCGGCGCCCTTGACCTTATATGCCCGGTTAATGTGCAGAAGGACGGGCGTCAACGATTCCGCCGCCACCGCATTCTTCAGTGGACCGGCGTCAAGGCCGCGCATACTGGCGGCTGTCACCAATTCAATCACCGCCGCTTTGGCTTCTGCGCAATCGGCGCAGACCAGCACATCACAATCGACAGCGCGATCGAGCTGTTTGAGCTTGACAGCACTTACATTTTGAAAAGCGGCAACTACGGTTGCTTCGCTACCCAGCAGCGCTTGCGCTTCCAAGGCGGCTGAAGCTCCTGCCGGCAGATTGACCGCCATAACCTCGGGCGGTTGCAGCGGCACGGTCAAATCAACCAGGATCTTGCCCCGGCAATGATCACGAACAGCCTTTAGTGTCGGTTCATGCGCGGTATAGGGTACGCTCAGTATCACGATGTCAGCGGCGGCGGCGGCTTCCGCGTTTGCCAAACCGGTCAAATAGTCGCCGCCTAGTTCGACGTTCATTTCGGCCGCGCGTAGTTTCGCCTTGTCTTCGGAGCGCGACCCAATGATTACACGGTAGCCGAACAATGCCCAGCGCATCGCCAATCCGGCGCCTTCCTTGCCGGTTCCGCCCAAAATCGCCAATGTCTTCATCGTTGCCTCGGTCGAATTGGTCGTCTTCAAGCTAAGATTGTAATGTATCTTGCGCGATTCGCGTATACCGCTCCCAAACTTTCGGCGCAAGCGCGAGCGCTTCCGCAGCGATTTCAGCTTCGTCCAGCGTAAGCAGATTGCGATCGCGCATCAAGATTTGGCCAGCGCAAATGGTGGTCGTGACCATCGAGGCTTCAAAGCCGAAGAGCAAGTGCCAGGGTAAGTTGCCGGCGGTCAATGGCGTGAATGGCTTATAATCGACGAAGATCAAGTCCGCCACCGCCCCAGGCATGATTTCGCCGATCGTTTCACCCCTGAAAAAACATTCCAGCAAGCGAGCATTATTCTGCCAAGCCATGCGGGCAATATTCATGCCATCGGCTCGTCGCGGATCGCGATTTGCGACCTTGTGCAAGAGATAAGCAGCCTTCCATTCAGCCCACATATTGTTGCTGAATCCGTCGTTGCCGAGGCATAGGTTTATTCCCGATTCCAGCAGGCTATCAATATCGGCGGCGCCTACCCCATTATTCATATTGGATCGCGGCTGATGGCTGACCCATACGCCGCGATCCAGCAAGATATCCCGCTCGTTATCGTCAATATGGACACAATGCGCTGCAATGGTCGTATCACGCCAGATTCCGTAATTGTCCAAGCGTTCCACCACGCGCGCACCGCTGCGGCGCATGCTGTCGTCTTCGTCCGCCTCGTGTTCGGCTACGTGTATATGAAATCCGCCATCATTGGGTATCGCATCAGCGCTAGCTCGCAGGCTCTCGTCATTTAAGGTCAAGCTGGCATGCAATCCGAAAGTGCCCCGGATTCGGGAATTTCCCGCCGTGGCGCTATGGAAGCGAAGATTCTCGGCAATGCCCGCGTGCATCTTTTCCATGCCATCGCGATCGGTCACTTCATAGCAAAGGACTGCGCGCAGCCCGGACATATCGAGCGCCTCGCCAATGACATCAAGGCTCCCATCAATGAAATTGGGGCTGGCATGGTGGTCAACCAAACTGGTGGCGCCGTGTTTAATCGCATCGACCAGGCAAACCAAGGCGCTGGCGCGCACACTCTCGCGGTCTAGCGCCTTGTCAAGCGGCCACCATAAGCGTTTGAGGATTTGAGGGAAATCGCGCGGGGGCGGTCCCGGAATCGCCATGCCTCGCGCATAAGCACCGTAAAAGTGAGTATGAGCGCAGATATTCCCCGGCATGACGAATTGGCCGCGGGCATCGACGATCTCGGCCGCCGGATACGACGCCTCTAACTCAATGCGGCTGCCGATCGCGCCAATACGTTCACCTTCGAGGTAAAGCGCCATATCCGGCAAAATGCGAGGGTCTTCACCCAAGGTAATCAGGTTCGCATTGACAATTAGCATATATTAATTCAACCCTCGATTCAGTGTTCAATTCCTCAATGCATGATAAATGCGGTCGACATAATAATCGGCGGCGCTGAACAAGTCGACGATAGTTTCTGCGGAGATGAAACGATCCCAAGTCGTTCTGATGAAGCTAATCGAACGCGCCGGATAATTCGCTATAGGCGGATCTTTCTGAATCAAGTCGCGGAATTGTACTTTGTAATATATGTCTTCAGCTCGCTTTTCCTCGCCGGGCAGCAAGTCGCTTCGCCGGGCGAGCTCCAGCCCAGTGATTCGAGCGAAATAGGCGACAGTGCCGCTGCGCTCGCGGAAGGTCTTGCCGCTGAGAAAAAAGGCGATGTATTCGGCATTCAAACCGCGCGGCAACTGCTTTTGCGGAATCCGATACCATTTCTGTCGGCGCGCAATCTCAAAGTCTATTCTTCGATTGAGCACCCCGACCAGCACTCTGTCATCAGCATACATCGTACATCCCAGACCATTATCTCATTGTGAACGCTGCATCAGCAAACGCTTGTCTATCTCCGCCACTTGCTCTTGATGGCCGATCCACCAAGACGGATCCCGCTGCGCGTCTAGCTCGGCGACCGTCTTGCCTTGCTGTTCAACCCAGGTGTAATACTTCAGATTGTGCCAGCGTTCGCGCGCCTCTCGTCCGCCCTCCATGATCCAGTCGATGCCCGCGCGGTGGAAGACACCGTCGACGATTGCCGTAGCCTGCGCCTCGTCTAGCGCACCATACCTATCGCGCTGATTCGCCATGACTGAGCCGTAGCGCTCCATGGCATCGGTCGCGACGGTCACTACTACATCATCGCTGCCCATATTATAAAACTTCGCCGTCTTGATCGCCCCTATAATATTGCAGATTCCGCTGATGCCCAATAATTGGGAAAGTTGATCCACCAGCTCTGCGGTAAGACCGAATCGCGCAGACAAGCCCTCGCGTCCGGCAGCTTCCGCCAAGACGCGCAAACCATTCAGCGCATCCATATCGTCAATCGCCATCAGCGCATCCATATTCAGAACATTGTGAATCCAGGTTACATGCTTGTCTCCGATGCCCTGGATTTCATGGGCGCCGTAGCCATTGTTGAACAAGGTCGGGCATTGAATTGGCTCCAGGCCGACGATTTTGTGGTCGGGCCAGATTTGCTTGAGCCGGTCACCGGCGGCGATAGTACCGGCGCTTCCCATCGCCGAAACGTAAGCCGAAATTTTGCCCGCGCCGATGCCTGCCATTTGCAGTTCGGCCGCCAACTCCACCAAGGTATTGCCGGTTACGTGATAATGAAAGCGATAATTGCCCATCACCTCGAACTGATTCAGTACGCGAACCTTTGGATCACTGCCGCGTAGACGCTTGACCTCGTCGTAAATCTCCTTGACATTGCTCTCGCTACCTGCGGTGCGGATGATCCGGGCGCCGTAGCGGGTAATGCGGTCAAAACGCTCTTGGCTCATCTCCTCGGGCAGCACCACTATACTGTCATACTCCATCCGGCAGCCAATAAATGCCCCGCCGATGCCGTAGTTGCCAGTCGAGGGCCAGACCAGCGTATGAACATTCGGGTCGACCTCACCCAGCAATTGTTGCTCCAGCAAGACCGAATAGGCCGCGCCAACTTTGTGGCTGCCAGAGGGAAAATGCCTGCCGTAGATCAAGACGATATTGGCGTCAACTCCTGTGAGTTCACTGGGCAAAACGATGTGGTAGACCTGGTTTTGCGGATCGCGCCACGTGATATTATATAGATTCAAGGAATTAAGCGGGTCAGCCTCCAGTGCAGCCAATGCCTGCGCGCGAATTGCCGGGTCTATCGTTTGCGGGTACAGCATCTCTTCAAAGCTTGGACCAGTGACCATGTAGTTCTCCTCAGCCAGTGCCGGACGAATCATCTTCCATCAGATTCAATTGTCGTTCCAAAAGACGCATTTCGTTTAGCAGCTCGCTCCGCTTGTTCGCCAAATCGCGGTAGATGCGCATGTCGGCGGCGGACATATCTTCACTTTTCCTGCGGTTCGTCATGATCAAATCGTCGATCTTGGTATCGACAGCTTCATACGCTTCTACCAGTTGACGATAGTGCGTAACCAGCTTTAGCTGTTTCCCCTCAGATGCCGTCATAGCGTGCGCCCCTCCACCATCTCTTCTTCTTTGGGGTCTATACTCGCCGGAGCGCTCTGCACTAAAACTCGGTTGCGCTGACTGGGCACTTGCGGCTGGTGTACACCCCTTGTTGAAGCTACCACATAGAGCGGACGATCGCGCGATTCATTGTAAGTGCGCGCGACATATTGGCCGATAATAAAGAGGAAAAACAGTTGAAAAGAACTGAGCAGCAGCAGCAGGACGATAGTGGTGGCTTGGCCGCCAAAGAATTCCTCACCCATGGCCAAACGGAGGACCGATATCACCAAGCCGACGACCAGCGATGCGCAGGCCAAAAACAAGCTGATGTATATCATGATTTGCAGAGGGAAAAACGAAAAGCTGGTTACTGCGTCCAGCGCAAATGCAATCATCTTTCGCAAGGGATATTTGGTTTCGCCCCAGGCGCGCTGCTCGCGTACATAGTCGATGCCGGTTTGCCTGAAACCGACCCAACTAGTCATTCCACGAACGAAGCGATGGTGTTCGCGCATCTGCCGCAATACCTGGGCAACACGCTCGTCCATGAGACGGAAGTCGCCGGTATCCACCGGAATATCTATATCGGTGATGCGATGGATCATGCGATAGAATAGCTTCGCGCTGAGTCGCTTCCAGAAACTTTCGCCTTTGCGCTCTGCGCGCACTGCGTAGACCACCTCGTAGCCTTCCTTCCATTTCGCAATCAAGCGCGGGATGACCGCTGGGGGATCCTGCAGGTCGGCATCAATCAAGACGACTGCACGGCCGCGAGCATAATCAACGCCGGCCGTAACGGCGATTTGATGTCCAAAATTGCGCGCCAGACTTATGACGCGCAAACGCGTATCTTCGTCGGCCAGCGCCAGCATCAATTCGTGCGAGCCGTCGCTGCTGCCGTCGTTTACCAGCAGCAATTCCCAGCTTTCCCCAGTCGAGTCCATCGCCGCTTCGACTTCCTGACAGAAAGGCCGTAAATTGCCGACTTCGTTATAAACCGGCGCCACGATCGAATATTCCGGTCGGTCGCTCATAACACGCCTGCGCTAGCCAGCGCCGTCCTAACTGACACGATATTGGCTGCCACGCGAAGGCCGCCGCTAACCGACTCGCGGGCCCGCGCAATGTCTTTGAGCCCGTTTCCCGTGCTCAAAAGGCAAACGCTTTCTTCAGACTGAATCATTCCAATTTGCCGCGCCCGTTCCAATCCTGCGAAGGTCGCCGCCGCCGCCGGCTCGGCAAAGACACCGCAAAGCTGTGCCATGAGCGGTATCGCCCCAAGGATCGCCTGATCCGATACCGTGACAAAGTCGCCGCCACTTTGGCGTACAGCGCGCAAGGCTTTGGCACGATCGCGCGGCAATTCGGAGGCGATGCTGTCGGCGATAGTATTGACCGGTTGACGGCGAATCTCCTGCGGCAACAATCCCGCCTCATTAGCGCGTGCCAGCAGCGCGCTGCCCTCGGCTTGCACGCCGATCAAGCGCGGCACCTTGTCTATCCAGCCCAAGCGCAACAAATCACTGAAGCCTTTGTGTACCCCGCTAATGATACTCCCGTCGCCGACACTAACGGCAATCACATCGGGCGTATTCCAGTTCAGTTGCTCGGCGATCTCCAAGGCGACGGTCTTTTTCCCCTCGGTTGTGAAGGGATTGACTCCAGTATTGCGCGAATACCAACCTTGTTCTTCGCAGATTGCCATGCAAAGTTCAAAGGCATCGTCATAACTGCCTTCGACCAGTAACACCTGCGCGCCGTAAACCAGCAGTTGGGCAATCTTTGCCACGGGCGCCGCCGCCGGAACTAATATGACAATGTCGATCTCGGTCAACGAGGCGCCGACCCCAGCCAACGCGGCTGCGGCATTACCAGTGCTGGCGGTGCATACTACGCCGATGCCCGCTTCCAGCGCCCGCGCCAAAACCAAGGCACTGGCACGGTCCTTCAAGGAACCGGTCGGGTTGGCGCCATCGTCTTTTACCCAGACACGCTGCAAACCGAGGTGCGCGGCGATACGCGGCGTCTTATAGAGCGGTGTCCAGCCAACCGCCAGCGGCGGCACTTTGCCCTCGGGCGAAATGGGGAGCAGTTGTTTGTAGCGCCAGCAATCGTTCGAGCCGCTTGCGCTGATCGCATCGCGATCGACGCGGGCTCGCAACTTGTCATAATCGTAGAGGATGTCTAAAGTACCCAATTCGCCGTGCAGCGGGCAGGTATACGTGACCTCGTCGATCGCGTAGCGACATTCGCCGATGACACAGCGCAATTCCTTAATTTCCGCCATCACTGTTTCGTCTTTAAAATCGGCCGTCAGCCTTTCGACTGGATTACTTAAGAACGTATTCTTATCCGGTTCCACCCGGAATGATTCTTGTACCGGTCTCATTATGCAAGGCGCGCGTAATATTGGGCGGATCGGTAATAATTGCTCGCGGTCCGCCACTATGTACGAAGTCAATCGCCGCCTCAATTTTGGGATACATACTGCCACGGGCGAAGTGACCGTCCGCAAGATGGCGCCGGGCGTCTTCCAGCGTCAAAACATCGAGGGGGCGCTCCTGCGGAGTATTAAAGTCTAGACTGACCCGCTCTACACCAGTTGAGATCAGCAGCAGGTCGGCGCGCAGCGTCTGTGCCAGCATGCTGCTTGCGCGATCTTTGTCAATGACGGCGGCGACACCACGAAGGCTGCCGAATTCGTTACGGACGACTGGCACGCCACCACCACCACAGACGATGACGATATAACCGGCCAGAACCAAGGCTTGAATCGCGTTGATTTCATTTACAACCAGTGGTTTGGGTGAGGCAACGACGCGTCGCCAGCCCCTGCCAGCGTCTTCCATCACCTGCCAGCCTTCGGCAACCGCCTGGCGCGCTTCCGACTCGGACAAGAAACCGCCGACCGGTTTGTCCGGGTTGGCGAAGGCGGGATCATCAGGATCAACGCGCATTTGGGTGATTATGGTTGCCACAGTGTGGTTCATACCCACGCGCCTCAGAGAGTTGTCCAGAGCTTGTTGCAGCATGTAACCGATGCTGCCCTGGGTATCGGCTACCACCAGATCAAGCGGAACCTCATGGATATCGGCTTCTCGCTTGGCGATCTCGGAACGATTCATGATGTAGCCGACCTGGGGTCCGTTGCCGTGAGTCACCACCACTTGCCAGCCATCGGCAATCATATCGGCGATATGACGACAAGTTTCTCGAACTGCCTCCCATTGGCTATCTATATCCGGATCCCGCGGATCGGGGATTAGCGAGTTACCGCCGATTGCCACCACAACCAGTTTGTCAATCATCGCCATAGTCTCTCAAGTAATCGGACGAATCGCTTGCGATTCCACGGGCAACTACCAGCGACCCGTCCCAAAATTTTAGGCACAGGGCACATGGTCTAGCGCATGGTCAGCGCCATGGCCGCCTTCTGTACGTGAAGGCGGTTTTCCGCCTCGTCATATACCACGCTCTGCGCGCCATCGATGACGCTGTCCGTCACTTCGATATTGCGGTCGGCTGGCAGGCAGTGCATGTAAATCGCATGATCATTGGCCAGCGACATTCGCTTGTCATCGGTGATCCAGTCTTTGTACTTGGCGCCGATCTCAGCCGACTCGTCATCGTCCTCGGTCGTTAGCCAGCTGCCCCAACTCTTGGGATAAAGGATATCAGCGCCTGCGAAACCCGCGTCGAAGTTATCCAAGATCTCAAAGGATCCGCCGTGCCTCCGCGTGTTTTCCTTCGCCTGTTCGACGATATCCGGCATCAGCTTGTATTCTGGCGGTCGCGTCAAGCGCACATTCATTCCAAAGCGCGACATCAAAAGAACCAAACTTTGAGGCACCGAAATCGGTTTTTGATAACTGGAGGCATAAGCCCAGCTGATATTGATCGACTTGCCACGAAGATCGCGCCCGAATTTCTCCTGGATCGTCATCAAGTCAGCCAGAATCTGAAAGGGATGATAAATGTCGCATTGCATGTTCAGCACTGGCACACGACTCGCTTCCGCCACAGCGTTTATGTAGCCGTTGCCGAAGCCCCAATCGCATTGTCGAATTGCGATGCCGTCGGTATATCGTCCGACGATTTCGCCGATTTCCTTGGCGGTATCGCCGTGGCTGATCTGAGTAGTGCTGTGGTCGATGAATTGAGCATGGCCGCCCAATTGAGCCATACCCGCTTCAAAGCTGATCCGGGTACGAGTGCTGGTAAAGAAGAAAAGCAGGGCTAGCACTTTGTCGCGCAGCAAGGCATGCGATTCGCCCAAAGCACGCTTTCGTTTCAGATCCCAGGCGACATCAAGCAAGGTT
Organism: Phototrophicaceae bacterium; assembly: GCA_965223515.1. Classification (GTDB taxonomy): domain Bacteria; phylum Chloroflexota; class Anaerolineae; order Aggregatilineales; family Phototrophicaceae; genus UBA6055. The sequence continues at coordinate 502,077 of CBDCWK010000002.1, read as the reverse complement.
TCAATCTCTTCCTTAGACCAATCTTGAGTGCTGATGAGGTCACGACCCCTTAGGTCCGTTTGCATGTCTTGCTCCCTATTCTCCCTAGTCTAAGATCTCTGTAGTTATCCGGGACACATTCATGTCATGTCATCGCAAAACTGCATTTTCAGCCTGATCTACTCCGCATTGGCACCATTGAGCGTCTGCCGGAGTATTGCCGGAAATAGCGCATACCACTCGGTAGAGCGCACCACATCTTCCAGCGGCACCTGATCCAATACAGTATGCGCATGAATTTCGTTGCCGGGCGCGAAGCCAATACTAGGTATGCCGGCTTTACCCGCCCAATAGATGCCATTGGTTGAGAAATCCCACTTGCCGGTGTCGACCGGGCCGTATAGCACCTCAGCCGCAGCCAAGCCCGCTCTGACAATTGGCTCATCTTCGTCGTAAGCCCAGGCAGGATAGATTTTGTCGAGCGGGAAGACAAAACCGGTGTAACTCGGTTCGTCATAGGTCAGGATTTCGGCGTGAATATCATCACGCTGGCCAATGATCGCCTGCAGACGCTTCAATTCGGTTTCCGGTTCTTCGCCAAAGGTGATGCGCCGATCGACATAAATTGTCGCTTCATCCGGAACGGCGTTGATGCTTGGCGTCTTGACCTCCATATCGGTGACGGTAATCCGCCCCTGCCCCAAGAAGTCATGATCTCCCAACTCCGGTTCGATATGACTGATACGTTCTATGATGGGCAACAATTTGTAGATGGCGTTATCGCCAAGATAATTGCTTGCGGCGTGGGCGCTTTTGCCTTTTGCCACTATCTTAAATTCTACCCGCCCCTTGTGACCGCGGTAAATCTGCATCTTGGTCGGCTCGCCAATCACAACAAAGTCGGGATTGATGCCTTCGGTCTGCACGAAGGCATGCGGTGCTTGCCCGTCATTCCATTCTTCCATGTTGCCAAAGTAATAGGCGGTGAAAGCATCGAGCAAGCCAAGGTCACGCGCCAATGCCAAGCCATAGACCATGCCCGGTGTACTGCCTTTTTCATCGCAGGCGCCGCGCGCATACAGGATGCCGTTTTCGATTTTGCCTTCAAACGGATCCCATTCCCATTCGTCGGGATCGCCTATGCCCACCGTATCAATGTGGCTGTCGTAAAGAAGGATCTTGTCACCACTGCCGATCCGGCCGACGATATTACCCATCTTGTCCCAGAAAACCTCATCGTAGCCGAGTTGAGTCATCTCCGCCGCAATTCGTTCACCGCAGTCGCGAATCTGGCTTTCCATACTAGGAATAGCGCAGATTTCTCGCAGGAAACTAACAATCGGCTCGCGCTGCTCTTCCACTCGATGCCGCAAATCTTGCAATTGTGTATGGTCTACCATGCCGTACCCTATGCATAACCCTGTCATCAAATCATGTACTTTAACGAAAAACGGCAAAAAATACAGGCAGTTTTAGACAAAGAGCTTGACCAATTTGAACTGTTCTACATCCACCAGGCCCAGATCGGTAAGTTTGAGCTTAGGAATGACTTCCAGACCCATGAAACTCATGACCATAAAGGGATCACTCATGTTAGAGCCCAACTCATGCGCGACCTGTATCATGTGGTCGTAGCATCGACGAACTTCCTCAATAGGCTCATCACTCAGTAATCCAGCAATCGGCAGGGACAAGCGCGCCAGGACCTGCATGCCATCGGTGAGTACCAATCCACCGCCCATTTCCGCGATCGCCATAACGGCAGTCTTCATGCTGGCATCGTCCACGCCGATAACCGCCAGGTTATGGTGATCGTGTGCCACTGTTCCAGCCATGGCACCGCGCCGCAAACCGAAGCCTTTGATGAAACCCAATCCCATATTGCCACTGGCCTGGTGCCGTTCCACCATGGCGAATTTCAAAATATCGCGGTCGATATCACTGATGGCGAGGCCATCTACGATTTTGGCGGGTTGCACCAGATGGTCTGTCACCACTTGGTCAGTGATTGTGCCGATGACGCGGATATGTTCGCTCTCCGCCGGAATCGCAAAATCTAGGTCGGCCAGCGCTACATTTACCGTACTGCGAAGTTCGACAGCGACAGATTTCCTGGACTCCACCAACATGTCGCCATGCTCCGCGACTAGCATACCACCGCGATAAACTTGCTCCGGAACGAAGTTTTGCAGATCATCTACCACAATCAAATCAGCATATTTGCCTGGCGCAACCGCTCCATACTTCTTCAAACCGAAGTGGCGGGCTGTATTGATGCTGCCCATTCTGATCACCAGCATTGGCTCTATGCCCTCGTCGATAGCGACACGAATCATATAGTCAATTGAACCATGATCAATGAGATCGGCCGGAATCCGGTCATCAGTGCAAAAGCAGATTGCTGCGTGATTCGCCGGCGTGATCACGGGGAGCAGCGGCTTAAGGTTTCGTGTAGTGGTGCCTTCGCGGATGAAGATGGTCAAGCCGAGGCGCAGCTTTTCCCGCGCTTCGGCCACCGTGGTGCACTCGTGTTCGCTTTGAACGCCCGCCGCAACATAGGCGTTGAGCATGGCACCGGTCATATCAGGCGCGTGCCCGTCCAGTACCAGATTTTTGAATAAGGTTATTTTGTCGAGCATACCCTCATCGCCTAGCGCCACGCCGGGATAATTCATCAACTCAGCCAAGCCCAGCACCCAAGGATGATTGACCAATGGGGCCAGATCTTCGGCCTCCAAGCGGGCACCTGATGTTTCCATATCGGTTGCTGGCACGCAGCTTGATGCCATCACATACATGTTAAGCAAGCCATGCTTGGCCCGCTCCAGCATATAGCGCAGGCCTTCCAATCCCAGTACATTTGCGATCTCGTGGGGATCGGTGACCACGGTGGTCACGCCATGGGGCAGGACGGCCCGTGCGAATTCCGACGGCGTCACCAAGCTGCTTTCGATATGAACGTGGGCGTCGATGAGGCCGGGCGTAACATATTTGCCCGCCAAATCGACTTCAATTTGCCCCTGATATCCGGCGCCTAAGGCCACTACGTGACGGTCATGTATGGCGATGTCGGTCAGATAGATTTCGCCGCTGATAACATTGACCAGATTGCCATTGCGTAAAAGCAGATCAGCGGGAATCTCACCGCGCGCCGCCGCCAATCGATCGACGATAGACATCAGTTTCCCTCCACCTTGCCGCTCCGTCTATGCATTACCGGTTCACATTGTTTCGCGGATCAAATTCGCTGACAGCTTGTTGTGTTTTTCCAACAAGCTTGGTAACTCGACAGTGCGTATAATGCCATCCTCCACAACGATTTCACCATTGATAACGGACAGATCCACCGCCGGAGGTTGGCAGAAAACCAAGGCAGCCAAAGGATCATGCAGCGCACCCGCCATACCGACTTGATCGAGTCGGTAGGCGATAATATCAGCCGACATGCCCGTAGCGATCCGCCCGATGTCGTCCCGTCCCAGAACGCGGGCACCGCCCAGGGTCGCCATCTCCAGTGCTTCACGCGCCGACAATGCAGCGGGGTCGCCTAGCGCGCGCTGCAGCAACAGCGCCTGTCGCGCTTCGTTGAGCAAATGTCCGCCATCGTTCGATGCAGAGCCATCGACGCCCAGACCCACATTTACGCCGCTATCCAGCATTTGCCGTACAGGCGCGATTCCCGACGCCAGGCGCATATTCGACGAGGGGCAATGACAAACACCGGTTCCACTGCGCGCGAATAGGCCGATCTCTTCATTATTCAACTTGACGCAGTGTGCATGCCATACGTCTTCACCAAGCCAGCCGATGTCCTCTGCATATTGACCCGGATCAACTCCGAAGTTTGCCCGACTATAGTCCACATCTTTGTCATTCTCTGCCAGATGCGTGTGCAGGTTTACACCGTAGGCGCGCGCCAGGTCGGCTGATTCGCGCATCAAATCAACCGTGACACTGAAAGGTGAACATGGCGCAACAACAAGACGCAGCATCGATTGCGGCGCCGGATCATGCCAGGTTTCTATAAGCCTCTGAGTATCGCACAGAATATCCGTTTCGCGCTCAACCAAGCTGTCGGGCGGCAAGCCACCATCGCTCTCGCCCAGACTCATGCAGCCGCGTGCCGCATGAAAGCGGATTCCCAGCTCCTGCGCAGCACGAATTTCGTCTTCGAGCTCGACATCGTTGGGAAATATGTAGTGATGATCGCTGGCGGTCGTACAGCCGGAGAGCAATAGCTCTGCCATCGCCAGCTTTGCGGCTGTGTAAACGTGCTCGCTCCGCAGCCCAGACCATAGTGGATACAGCGTTTTGAGCCAATTGAAGAGCTCGTCTTGTTGCGCCAGAACACGCGTCAGGCTCTGAAACATATGGTGATGCGTATTCACCAGACCCGGTAGCACGACATGGTTTGAAAGATCAATGACACGGTCCGCTTCCAACTGAGTTGGCAAATCTTCGGCTTCGCCGAGGGCGGCAATAGTCCGATCAGAAACCAGAATCCAGGTCCCGGACAGCTCGCGCCGCTCTTCATCCATAGTCGCCAAGCACTGAATATTTCTTAGTAATAGCGTCGTCATCGTCAATACCGAAATCACTCTATCATGCAAAGAATGTGGCAGCCCGCCCCATTGACCTGCATCTCTCGCGGATCGGCGGACAGACTAGCCTGTTTAGCTGTTATTACGTGCAATTCGTTGCGCTGCTTTAAGCGTGTTCGATAAAAGCATAGTAATCGTCATCGGTCCAACGCCGCCGGGCACCTTGGTGATATGGCCGGCCACCGCCTTGGCCGCCTCAAACTCTACATCGCCTAGGTAGCGATATCCCTTTTCGCTTTGCGGGTCCGGCACCGAATTGGAACCGACATCGATAACGATTGCGCCGGTCTTAAGCCAGTCCCCTTTGACAAATTCGGCACGGCCGACCGCCGCCACCACGATATCGGCCCGCTTGACCACTCCCGGCAGATCTCGCGTACGGCTATGGCAGATGGTCACGGTGGCGTTGGCATTGGTCAGCATCAGCGCGACTGGCAATCCAACGATATTGCTGCGCCCGATGACTGCGGCCTGCGCCCCTTCGATCGGCTCCCCGGTCTCTTCGATCAGCACCATAACGCCGGTAGGCGTCGCCGGCGTGAAACTGGGTTCTCGCCCGCGCATACCAAGCCGTCCCAGATTCATCGGATGAATGCCGTCGACATCTTTCGCCAGGCTTACCTGATTGAGCGCCGCCTCCTCGTCAATGTGGGCGGGCACGGGCAATTGCACCAGGATTCCGTGAATCGAGGGCTCGTCATTGAATCTGCGAACGGCGCCTTCTACTTCCAATTGAGTCGATGACTCGGGAAGGATTTGCGCCTCAGAGCGAATGCCTACGCGCTCGCATGCGCGTCGCTTCATTCGAACATACATAGCTGAAGCCGGGTCATCACCTACCAGGACGACACCCAAGCCGGGCACGGTTCCTGTCTGATTGCGGAAATCGGCGACAGCACTGCCTATTTCGCCTTGCAGGCGCCTGGCTACCGCACGACCGTCGATAATCTTCGCCGGCATGTCAGTGTCCTTTCCCTATGACCTGGTGTCCGGTACGCATTTGCCGCAATCGAGCGACAGCGTACGGCGCTCGCCGAGGGTCTTCGACTACACATACGTAGACGTTCCACTATGGAGAATAATCAGTCCTCTTGCTACACTTTGGGCTACGATTGTTTCGTCTAAGGATAACACACTGTGAGCGCTTCGGAGAAACTTCCCGGTGTCATCTTTGTGATGATAGGTCCCGGTGGCGCGGGCAAAAATGCCATTATAAAGGCGTTAATCACCGAATCGCGAGCAATCCGTCAACTTGCCACCGCCACAACTCGAAAGATGCGCGACGACGAAAAACAAGGACGCGAACACCTCTTCCTAAGCGAAGAGCAATTTAAGCAGGTGATCGCGCGCGGGGAGCTGCTTGAGTTTCAGCAAGTTACACCCGGCAAGTATTATGGAATCCCACGTCAGTCCGTCGCCGACGGCTTGGCCGCCGGTACAATCCGCATTGCCGATATAGAAGTACTGGGCGCGAAGGTGCTTGCCGATGCATTCTCAGAAAATGTGGTTCAGATCTTTGTCACGGTGCCGGGCGCCGATTTGTCAGAGCAACTGGCGATATTGAGGAATCGAATGCTTTGCCGCGCCGACCACAGCACTGATATCGGACATCGGTTGGAACGGGCAAAAAACCTTGAATTGCCTTATCAATCACAATGCGATTATGTGGTAGTAAACGATGCGTTGCCGACAGCTATTGACTGTACGCGATCAATTATCCAACGCGAATTGGCAGCACGCAACCTGCCGGGAGCGCTGACGTGAGTGCCTTGTCGCAACATCACCTCGGTTTGGGCGCGCATCTGGCAGCGGATCATATTCCCCTCGATTACGGCAATTTGCTTGCCGAATTCGAGGCGGCGCAGAATACCGGCATCCTCCTAGACCGCTCCCACGAAGGACGTATTCTGTTGACCGGCGATGACCGCCTAGAATTGGTCAATCGCATGTCGACCAACGATGTCGGCGCACTTGTCATTAACGAAGGACGGGCGACCATTTTCACCAACGCCAACGCCCGCATCTTGTTCAGAGCGGTCTGTTTCCAGCGGCCGGAAGGATTGCTGTTAGTCAGCGAAGCGAGCCAGGGAAATGCGCTTGCAGGCTTCCTGCGTCGGAATATATTCTTCGGAGACCAAGTGGCCGTCAATGATATCAGTGCGATGACCGCGCAATTTACGCTACACGGCGATCAAGCTGACGAGGTCGTTAAGGCGCTTGATGCGCAGCTCTTGGAATTGCCAGCCTTGGGCAGTATCGAAGTAGAAGCAGATGGCTATACGATAACGGTGGCGCGGCGAAAGTCGATCTGTGGCGGACATTGGTCGGTGATCTGCCCAGCCGAAGACGCAGCCGCCATCCATCAGCATCTGCTGCAAATTGGAAGAGACATGGGACTGAAGCCAGCCGGTTCCCTTACCTACAACATCATGCGGATACGAAGCGGCCGACCCGCCGGTCTGGAATTGTCGACAGACTATATTCCCCTGGAAGTGGGGCTGTGGGACGAGGTTAGTTTCAGCAAGGGCTGTTACACCGGACAAGAGATTATTGCTCGTATGGAAAGCCGCGGACGACTTGCCAAGACCATAGTAAAAGTAGGGCTTTCGAACTTGGCGCCGGCGCCATCCATCTTGCGCGCCGACGGACGCGCGGTCGGTGTCCTTACGAGCAGCGCCAATGCCCCCGATGGCAGCATCTACGCGCTGGCTGTAATCAAGGTGGACAGCTGTCGGCCGGGAAATCTGCTCAGCGTTGGACGAGGCGACGATTTGGCACGCGTCATCGGCTATGCCGGCGCCCAGCCATCTTTTATCCGGCAGTTCACTAACGGGATTTAGTCGGCTCGTCTATGCTCGCGGAATGAGCTATTGATTAGGCGGCGGATCATCGGAAAATAGCGCCCACCACAATTCCCAGTTTTTCGGTTCGGGCTTGGTCGTTTCGAATTCCACCAAGCGACGGGTTGTGGCCGGTGTAGCACTTTCGACGCCGACGCCTTGAGGCAGAATCAAAAACTCGCCTTCCCGGATCATCTTGCCTTCGTCACGCGCCCAATACTCTACGTAGGCGTCACTCTTGACGTAGTTGAGCTCGGCCGCCAACATCTTCTGTTCCGCAAGCAAAGCTTCGATTTCACTGGCAAATTCATCATGAATTCGGCCAAGATCACGATCCAGTTTTATGCGGCTGCTGAAATTGAGCGCGAGAACCAAGCCAATCGTCAACGCGACCGCCAACATCAGTTGAATGCTGGACAATCGCTTGCTTGAGTTGCGTCGTCCTGCCGCACCAACGTCTACGCCACTGTTCAATCCAGCTTCCGTCATGGAGATGTGCAACTCTACCTGACCTCTAGCCATTATCATAATACAGCGCAGCGAATCCGCCAGCGCAAGGCAAACACATTTATCAGGCGCGTCTTTCGGCCAGACTGATGTACAACAGATACACTCGTGCAGCGAGTCCACACGAATCGCATTTCGACCACCAAGCATTGAAATCACGGGAGAAAAGCAAAACCCGGCGTGAAATCCGGGTTTGAACAGTGCCGAAGGTGGGAGTCGAACCCACACTCCCCGAAGAGAACTACGCCCTGAACGTAGCGCGTCTGCCAATTCCGCCACTTCGGCATGTGAGCTAGGGCAGTATAGCGCGTTCAGCCTAGATGTCAATAATCGGCTTCGGTGTAAATTGCGCTATGGGGTGGAGCGCAAACCATAGTGGTAGTCTGACGTATCGCGCAGGCGCTGCGCTGCCTGCTCAGCAGTGATATCTCGCTGCGCTTCGGCCAACATCTCGTAACCGACCATGAACTTCTTGATCGCTGCCGAGCGCAACAAGGGCGGATAGAAATGCGCGTGCAATTGCCAGTGGCTGCTGTCTCCACCGTCGTATGGCGCACCGTGCCAGCCCATGGAATAGGGAAATGACACTTCAAACAGATTATCGTACTTGACTAGCAGACGCTTCATTAATTCCGCCAAGTCGGTGCGTTGTGTTTCATCCAGGTCGGGCAGGCGCCTGAGGCTCGTCTTCGGCAGCAGCAAAGTCTCGAAAGGCCAGAGAGCCCAAAACGGCACCACGGCCAGCCAGCTATCATTCTCGACCACGACGCGCTCACCGCGCTCAATCTCCTGATGGGCGTAGTCCAAAAGCAGATTGCTATCCTGTCGATCAAAGTAGTCGCGCTGCTGCGCATCTTCCTTTGCAGCTATGGTGCCCAAGGCGTCGGTCGCCCAGATCTGCCCGTGCGGGTGCGGATTGGATGAGCCCATCAACGCGCCGCGATTCTCGAACACTTGTACCCAGCTGAAGCGTTCGCCCAGCTCGGTCGTCTGCTGCGCCCAGAGTTCAACAACATGTCTGATTTCCGCCAGCGGCATCTCAGCCAGAGTCAAGTCATGGCGCGGTGAAAAGCAGATCACACGGGCCTCGCCACGCACTGACTTGAGCCGAAAAAGCGGGTGCAGATCCGTTTCCATGCGCGGCACATTGGGCAAAACGGCCGCGAAGTCATTCACAAATACGAATGTGCTGTCATATTGCGGGTTGTGTTCGCCACTGGCGCGCAGATTGCCCGGACAAAGATAGCATTCGGAGTCATACCGAGGGCGACTGTCAATAGTTTCCGTTTCCCGCCCGCCCTGCCAAGGTCGCTTGGTACGATGCGGCGAGACCAGAATCCATTCATCCAGCAAGGGGTTGTAACGCCGATGCGGGTGCTGGCTAAGCTGGAATGCCATTCACCAATCTCTCAGTCGCGCCACGGCCCGGTTCAGCACCACCACGTCCCTTTCCTTGGCTTTGGTCTGAAAGCGGACTTCGTTTGAACCAATTCGCCACATTTCGGTGACGAGCGTTTCGCCAGGAAAAACATGATAAGCGAAGCGCGCATCCAAGCCTCTCAAACGATCAGCATTATTGTCGCAGAAGCATTTTAAGATGGCGCGCGCTGCAAAGCCGTAAGTGCAGAGACCGTGCAATATCGGTTTGTCATAGTTTCCAATAGCCGCCATCCGCGGATCGGCATGTAAAGGATTAGTGTCCCCCGCCAGCCGATAGAGCAATGCCTGACGCGACAGTGTGCGCTCTTCGTGCACGAAATCCGGCTGCCTGTCAGGAATATCGAGCGCGCCGCTCTTACCGCGCTCACCACCGAATCCACCGATTCCACGGATAAACACCGATGTCCGCGATGTCGCAAGATGCTCTCCGTCCTCATCGCGACTGGCCACATCGACGACCAAGAGCAGACCACTGCCTTTGTCTAGAATATCGGCGACGGTAAACGTCGATTCTACCGTGGCCGCTCGTGGCAAGGGTTTGGCAACCTCCAATTGCTGCTCACCATGAACCAACATCATGGGATCATATCTGATGCCGCCGATGTTTCCGGCCAGCAGAAGGCTGATCAGTTCTTTGGCGAATATGACGGCAAAGGTAGGCAACACTTGAAAATCGTTGCTTAGCTCATAGACGAATTTCAATTCGTCGGGATCCAGCCAATGTGCCGGCGCGCCGATACCTAGGGCGTAAAGCACAGCCTCGCGTTCGTCGTAAGTATAGCTGGTCCTTGCCAATTCTAAGCCGATGACCCGACCGACGGTTGCCAGCGAAGGAGGTGGCATGCATGATATCCTTTGTCCGCTGCAGATGGCACTGCCACATTAGCGCGCATAGTATAGCGAAGAAAAGGCCGGTGAGTAGCTGCGAACAGCACCCGCAGTCATCAAGGAAAGCTTGCCTAGCTAGCCTTTGACCGAACCCTGAGTCAAGCCGCCTACGATCTGATCTTGCAAGGACAAATAGATGATCAATGTAGGTATGGCGCCGATTATCGCGCCCGCGGCGAATATGCCCCAATCTCGAGCGAAGTTGTCGCTGATATAGCCCCACAAGCCGACCATCAGCGTCCAACTGTCCTTATCGCGCAGCAATACACGCGCCAACACAAACTCATTGAAGACGCCTACGAAAGACAAAATGCCGACCACGACCAGCACCGGTCGTACCAGCGGAAAAATCAAGCGCCAAAACGTCTGCCAATGATTGGCGCCATCCACCAGCGCCGATTCATCAATTTCGCGCGGTACCGAGTCGAAGAATCCTTTCATCAGCCAAATATTGATGCCCATCGCCCCACCGACATAAACCAATATCAATCCGCCGGTCGTGTTCAAACCGAATATCGGCAGGTGATGGCCGATCTGCTGCAACATCAGGAAGATTGCAACCATCGCTAACAGATTGGGGAATACCTGAACAAGCAATATCAGCAGCATCAGACTGCGGCGCCCGGCAAAGCGGAAGCGCGAAAAAGAATAGGCGCTCAGGGAAGTGACGAAGACCACCAGGATAGTGGTAACAGTCGCCACCACCGCCGAATTCCAGAGCCAGCGGACGAAAGGCTTACGCGGCGTGTTGAATAAGGTATCGAAGTTAATCAGATAACTAGAGCTGATATCGTATAGTTCGTCGCCGGCATCAAAGGTCTCGCCCTCGGCAATCCTGATATTTTCAACGTAGCCATTCTTCGGCGCGCGAAGCTCTTTCTCTTCACCCTCAATCTCTACGAGCAGGATCAGTTCAGCGCTGCGTTCGACCCGCGTACCGCCGGGCGAGGCGATGCGCAGCAGTTTTCCCGCTGCATCCGCTGTGACGATTCTAGTTTCCGGCAATGGCGGAATCACCGATTGCGAACTCATTGATTGGCTGGGGTTGAGCGCCGCCGACAAGACCCAGACAACTGGGAACAAGGCAAAGACAACAGCGATGACCAAGATGACTATTTGTAGCGCCAAGGCGATATTGTTCACCGGACGCTTGCTTGCGCGTTTTATCTTGGATTTATCAGACATTTTCTGATGTCTCCTCCCAGCCCTTTGTCAGGCGGAATTGCATCAAGGTCACGCCGGCCACCATCAAGAAGATGATGATAGTGATGGCTGAAGCCAAGCCAAAGTCAGCGCCGCGTCCTCCGCCAAAGGCAAGACGAAAGGCGTAACTGATGAGAATATCGGTATGGCCGGCCGGCAGCGTGCCGGCTTCGACCATAGGTGGTCCGCCTTCGTTGTAGGCTTCGACGATCACGAAATTGTTGAAGTTAAATGTGAATGAGGCGATCAGCAGCGGACCCACCGCCACCAGCAGCATCGGCAGGGTCAAGCCGAAGAATTGCTGCCACCAATTCGCTCCGTCAACTTCGGCCGCTTCGTACATGTCGGACGGAATCGCCGCCAGTGCGCCGCTGCAAACCAGCATGAAATAGGGATAGCCCAGCCAAAGATTGATCAGCAAGATGCCTATCTTTGCCCAGCCAGCATCAATGAAAAATGGCGGTGGTTCCAAGCCAAGCGATGCAAGGGCGTTGGATATCACGCCCAAGTTGGGGTTGAGCATACCCTTCCAAATCGCAACCGAAATCAGGGCGGGAATCGCGTATGGAACGATAAGCAGCGTGCGGAAAACTTTGCGGTACGGGATGCGGTCATTTTGCAATAGAAGCGCGAAGAGCAAACCTACGGTGAAAGTGGACAAAACTGAAGCGAGGGAAAAGCCGATCGTCCAAAGGAAAATCCGCGTGAGCGGTCCGCCAATAGCCGGACTGGTGACGAAGCGCAGGTAATTCTCTAAGCCCACGCCGGCGATGAAGCCGGTACGTAAGGTGTCGCCTTCATCGTTTCGGAATTGCCCTGTCGGGTATGGTGTTCCGTCCCCATCCCTTCCTGTTTCGTACACAGGAAAGAATAGTGAGCCTGTCGCCTTGTCCAGAACAGCGTCAATTTCGCTATCGTAAATGTAGCGCTGTGTGAAGTCGCCGGCGTTTTTTCGTCCAGCGATTCCGATCGGCGATGCACTTGTGCCGAATACCAGGTCTTGCGCTTCTCCACTCGCTCGCAGTGACTCGCCCCGGTCCAATCTGCGATAACCCTTATAATCGTTCGGCAGCTCCGCGCCGGCCGCCACAGATGAAACCGCCTCAAAACTGTCCATGGTGGCAAAGTAGTAGTTGTCGCCATCGTTTTCATCCGTCAGCCAAAGGGCGTAGCCGCCATCAGCATTCTGATACAGGTCCCACAAGTAGACTTTGCCGCCCTCCGGGACAAAGGACTCCTGCGCCAACAGCTTAATAACCTGCTGTTTCGTCAGTAGATTGCCATCGCCATAGTTAGTAAAGGAAACGTAAACGGTATAAACAATTGGAAATACGACCATCAGGCACATCAAGGAGAGCGCCGGCGCGATCCAGCGCAGAGCGTAGAGATCGGAGCGCAAATTAATGACATTGACCATCAGCGTGATCAATCCGACCGTAATTGCCAATTCCCAAACGCCATCGGATGCGAAGGCATACACCAATAACAGGGCAAAGGCATCGACAATCACCAAGCCCAGATATATGGCACCCATCCTTAGAATTAATGCAGGACCTGTGCCCCCGCGTTTTCTTTTTTCTACTTGCGAGTTGTCAGCCATTTGGTCAAGCGCTAAACACTTCCAGGTCTGCGCCGTTTTCCTTTCTACTCAGCGCTGACGTGTAACATAAACGGGGGACACCTTCTCGGCTATCCCCCGCTGCATAGTTATTCAGATTTCCCGCACTGCGAAAGACAATACCGCCTATTCATCACCTGCGATTAGCGCGCGGATTTGCTCGCCGGCGTTGCCAAAGGCATCCGCGGCACTTGATTCGCCGGTACGCACCAGCTGCATGGCGTTGCCCCAGGCACTCCACACGGCAGACATCTCGGGGATCGCCGGCATCGCCAGGCCTTCGCCGCCAGCGGCGACGAAACCAAGCATGATCTCATCCTCCAGACCTTCGCGCGCTTCCAGATGTGCCGGTGGACGCGGATCAGCACTGTAAAGCGATTCCATGGTGTCGAGCGTGGCGACATAATCGAAGAGGAATGCCTCCGCCAGAATCTTGTTCTCGCTAAAGGCGCTAACCATGAATCCTTGAACACCCAGGAATGGTTTGCCAACGCCGCCAGGACCGGAAGGCAGGCCCGCAACTTCGAAACTGACACCCGATTCTGCGATCCGCGGAATCGCCCATGGACCCGTGATGATCATCGCAGCGTCTCCCGATTCAAACATCGTATGCATGACATCATAGTCTATGCCGCTCGGCATCAGTCCGTCTGTACCGTACGCCTCTATATAGGCGGCCGCGGCAATCGAACCATCGCTATCGATGCCGACATCGCTTGGATCGTAACCGTCATCGGTCAAGCCAAAAACATAGCCGCCGAAGGCGGTCTGAAGCGGGAAGAAGTGATAGGGATCGCTGTCGAATATGATAAAGCCGTATTGCGACGACCCATCGGCGATGAGCGCTTCGCTGATCGCGCGGACATCGTCCCAAGTCTCGGGATTTTCAGGTACTAGCTCGGTGTTGCGTATGAAAGCGACATTCTCCGCCGCGTAGGGCAAACCGTATTGAATACCTTCATAGACAAAGGCAGACAAGGAGGCCAGCAGGAATTGATCGGCTACGTCGGAGACATCAATCTCCGCCAACAAACCGTTAACCGCCAGCTCGCCTAACCAGTCGTGGGCGCCGATAATAATATCCGGTCCCTCGCCAGCGGGCGCGGCCGTCTTGAATTGATCGCGGATATCGCCAAAGCCGAGTTCGTGCACAACCACCGGGATGCCGAATTCTTCCTCAAATTGTGCCCCCAACTCTTCCAGGATAGGCGCGCGTGTGTCGTCCGCCCAAATCGTCAAACTCTCGTCTTGTGCCGAGACAGCCAATGCGCTGAGCGTCAACACCATGATTAGAACCATAAATCGCATGTGTTTCATCAGGTATTCCTTTACTCTCGTTAGTGAACGATACGTGCGAAGTGGTAGGTCAATTCTACGTGAATTCATTCAATTATCAATGTGTAGAGCTTATCCAAGATTTGGGCAACCGGCTAGAAACTGCGAAGGCGCTTTCACTCATTAGGTTGCTGTGGGGAAATGACGCGAAGGTATTCCCAGGTGAAAATGCCGGTGCTGTGACCGTCGTCCCAGGTTGGCTGCAGGGCGTAATTCCCTACCGCAACTAGAGCCGTGATGCCATAAGAGCGCCGCGGTATTAGGGCAAGCAAATCCTCCGGTGCATGTTCCAAGCCCATATGGGCATGCCCGCCGCGGCATTCGACGCAAGGGCAGGCTTCACGCAAATGGCTCAGGGGATATCGGCTGACCAAGCCATCCACCCACATGATTTCCAGCACTCGTTCTGTCTTGTTTAAAGTAATTGCCTGCGGCCTGATATCCATTCAGCCAGCCTAGGGATCTGTTTACGCTTACGTATCGTATAAGCTGCATCAAGAAATAAATAGATGAAAGCCGCCGACGGTCGCGGCGATACTGACCTATGGGAGTGAGACAATTAGCCGCGCTCGGTGAAGATTCTATTCCTTCTGCGCTCCCAAGCAGCGTGGTTGGCTAATATGGAGAAACTGCGCAGAGCCGACCTAGCTTGCAGTTCGCTTTCGCTCTGCTACAATGGCGTCACCATCGTTTACATCAAAGTAGCGGAGCCAGCTACATGACCACTTTAACGCGCATCGTCTGGCTTGTGATGCTCTTCGCCTCGCTTACCGGCTGCCAGGGTCCAACGGTTTCACCTGAGCAGCAGACGTCGACAGCTGAGGCCGAAGCGGTCGCCCATCACATCGCAACGCTAGGCAGTATTGCTGCGACTGAGACGGCGGTGCAGCCCGCCGCAAGCCCCGTTCCGACTGCAACGGCGACCATTACATCTACACCCGATCCCTTTCCAACGCCGGTGATCGGAGCGATTTACGTCGCTGAACAGCGATTTGAAAGCGGCTGGATGCTCTGGCTACAGCCTAATGCGCAGATTTGGGTGCTCACCGCGGACTTTTCAGGAAACAACATTTGGACCGTTTACAATGACACTTTTGTCGATGGAGAGGTCGAATTCGATCCGCAGCTGGTCGCGCCGGAAAATCGTCATCAGCCTGTACGCGGCTTTGGCAAGTTGTGGCGGGAAAACCTTGAAGTACGGCAGATAATGGGTTGGGCACTGGAGCTCGAAATGGGGCACACGACGCGGTATGAGTACCGCCAGGGTGGTCATCTCGACGAAAACAATGAATATGTGCCAGCACCGGGCTATCATCTCGTAGAGAGCGTAAGCGGTGACACCTTCCGATTCAACGAAGAGAACTTTTCTTGGGAGATTGTCAGCTGAGAGCCAACAGGATAGCCCCATGCGGAACCTCCGTCGACAAAGGATAGATCCTAACCGGCCCTTTGACTTTCATTTGGCGGCGGATGCGCGCAGCAGCCGCACCGACTACTGCGATGATCAGGTGTGGGTGCTGCGACTCGGATCCCGCGACGAAGCGGCAATTGCCTTCCAAACCCAGTTTGGCGGACGTGCCGGTCTAGTCAGTTTAGTGCCAATGTGGCGAATCGACGGCGGCGTCATTTACCAGGCGCTTGGCTACGCCCGACGCCCGGCCATTACTTTTTTCGCGCCCAATTTCATTCAGATTGAAGCATCGCCGCTACCCGAATTGGAATTGATCGGACGATTCTGGGCGATGGAATCACGGGCGGCTGGCGGCGAATTCACACTTAGAAATCAGAGTAACGATCATCTCAGCTTGCAGCTTGATCTCTTCGGGCATGTTGGCATCGGCGGACGCAATCGAAAACTGAATGTGCTGACCATGGCTGATTACAGCCTGGCGCTTCATTTGGGAGAAATCGGAAACCTAAACCCGGTCGCGACTATGGAAGGGGCGAGTGTCGAGGTCTACGGCGGCCGCATCAATAGCCCCAAGATTGGATGCCGCATTGAGTTGGCACCTGACGAGAGTTGCCGTATTCCCTTTGTGGTTGCTGGTCTAGCGGATATGCGCGATTCTTTCAGCGTGGCCATGAATTGGATGTCGCGACCTTGGTCAGCGTACTTTGATACGATCAGCCAGAATGCAGCCTCCATACCGAAGATCAGCACCGGAAACCCGGAATGGGATTTGGCAATTGACCTGTCGTATGCGCAGCTCGTCAAGTCCTTCATGAGTCCGTCGGAGCACTTGCCTTATCACTCGCTGGTCGCCAATAGAGCCAGCGAACGCGGCTGGAGCCGGCGCGGCGATGGCAGCGATCATGTCCGCGCCTGGTCAGGGCAAGATCCGACCCTAGCATATTTGGCAGTAGCGTCAATTGCCGGCGTTGAGGGCGACATGGCCAAAGCTATCGTTAGGAATTACCTTGCAGTGCAAGACGAGTCTGGTTTCATAGATCGTCAACCGGGACTCGGTGGACAGCGTCAAGGCGTCATGCTGATTCCTATCCTGGCGCGCCTCTCCCTCATGATTTACGAGCAGACGGAGGACAGAGCCTTTGTTGCCGATATCCTGCCTTCGCTGCTTGCATTTTTTACGCGTTGGTTTGTCGAGGATGTCGATGGTGACGGCGTGCCGGAATGGCAATCCGAAAGACAAATGGGTTACATTGCCCTTCCCACCTTCGGGCGTGGTCAAGCCTGGGCCCAGGGTGCCCAAATCCGTCAGATGGAGACGCCAGATCTGCTGGCTTATCTGATTTCGGAAGCTGATGCCTTGCGGCAGTTGGCTGAGCTGGCGGGCGAAAGCGAGACTGCCGAACACATGGCGGCTCAGTTAAGCGAGCTGGATGCGCGGCAGGAAGAATTCTGGGATGGCAATCGTTATACCTACCGCGACCGCGATTCGCATTTGACCAGCGAGGGTATTGAGTTGCTCCATCGCGGCGCGGGCGATCAAGTGCACAAGATTCGTCAAGAGCTTTTGAAGCCGGCTCGCGTAATGATTCGAGTCGTCGGTGGGGTCAGCCAGCGTCCGCGTATCAACCTAAAGCTGGAGGGAAATGACGAGAAGGGCGCAGCCTGCAATATAGAAGCGTCAGTTGATGATTTTCTCTGGCAGAACCGACAAGGCGTGTACACCACCAAACAACCGCTATCGCGGGTCGAGCGGCTGGCGATCCGCGGACTTAGCCGCGTCTACAAAGTTTATGCGCGCACGATCGACAGCAGCCGGCTCGACATTAATGCACTAATGCCGTTGTGGACTGGTCGCCTATCACCTGAACGCGCCGCCGCCATCGTCAACCTTGCTATGGATGAGGCGCATTTCCTTCGCCCAAATGGATTGACAATGGTCAGCGCAAGCGATCGCAACTACGACCCCTCCAATGCGCGCGGCGGCGGGGGCATCTGGATGTACTGGCTTACGCTGGTCGGTGAAGGCCTGGTCAAAGCCGGCTACCGCCAAGAGGCCACGGAGATTCTCAAGCGCGTATTGCATATGCTGGCGCGCGTCTTAGAACGGGAAGGCAAGCTGTCGCAATTTTATCATACCGATGAAGCCAAGGGTTTCGGTGAGGAGCATCACATAGGCGGAATCGTGCCTCTGAAACTCCTTGGCGATGTGATCGGTATCCGTGTTGTCGCTGCTGACAAAGTTTGGGTGGGCGGTGAATTCACGTGGGAGAGCCCGATAATGGTCGAGCAGCACGGTGTCATAGTACGACGCAGTGTCGAGGAGAACCGCATCGAGTTTCCGTCTGGCCACATTGCGACACTCGCTGCGGGCGCGCCCTGGCAGCTGGTACAAGATCCAACGTCGCTTCCACAGGACGAGCTTACGCCGGAATCACTTGACGCTCCCGACATTGACTTGCCAAGTGAGCATGGTCCTGCAGGTCCAGTCACGATAGAGGTTGAGGCAGGGGTCGATAGTCCAAGTGAACCTGAGAACGAAGCGCCAAGCGATTCCGATGATTCTGATGCGGACGGCACGCCCTGTGACTAGCCGCATTGATGGAATCAGGCATTGGGGACACGGCAAGGCTCGGCGGCTTTGCCTGCTTGTACAATCTATGATGCAGCGACATCAGTCATGATATACCGCGTCCGCTCGCCTGGAGGTACCGACCGACGTGACATTCCCGCGACAAAGATGCAGTGGCGCCGCCTGCTGAGATACTTGCAGAACTACAAGCTGCGCCTGCTGCTAGCGACTATTGGCTTGACTCTCGCCTCGGCACTGAGCCTGGTGTTCCCCGCCGTTATTCAGCGCGTCATCGACACCGTCTTAACGGACGCCGATTTCACGTTGCTTGATAGAATAACGCTGGCTCTGCTGGCAGTATTTGTATTCCGATCGCTTGCCAGCTTCTTGCAAAACTACAATTTGAATTATGTAGGCGAGCGAATTGTGGTCGATATCCGCTGCGAACTCTACGCCCACTTGCAGACGCTATCGATCCGATTCTATACCGATCGGCGCGTCGGAGAATTGATCAGCCGCATCTCTTCCGATGTCACGGTTGTGCGCACTGTGCTGACCGGCAATGTCAGTACATTTCTGCAGCAAACGCTGACGTTAATTGGGTCGGTAGCGATCATGTTCTACCTCAACTGGCGCCTGACTATGTTCATCATTGTGCTGATGCCGGTCATTGTCGCGATCGCCTTTGTCCTTGGCAGCGTTATTCGCCGCACCAGTACACAGGTACAGGACGAAATCGCCGGGGCTACTATTGTCGCCGAGGAGGTATTTCAGAATATCCGCGAGGTCAAGAGCTTCGTCCGCGAGAATTACGAAATCAGCCGCTACAACGGTGCCATCGCCATTGCCTT
The DNA here is from genome assembly GCA_965223515.1 of Phototrophicaceae bacterium. Classification (GTDB taxonomy): domain Bacteria; phylum Chloroflexota; class Anaerolineae; order Aggregatilineales; family Phototrophicaceae; genus UBA6055. The sequence continues at coordinate 482,835 of CBDCWK010000002.1, read as the reverse complement.
CCGGGCCGCAGTCAAACTGCTTTCCGTGCGCTCAGTCTTTGGCCCGATAATCGCCTTCTTTGCCTTCGCAGGCTTGGCGATGATCCTCTGGTTTGGTGGTCGTGAAGTTCTCGATGGGCGTCTCAGCGCGGGCGAGTTGATCTCCTTTCTGATCTATGGCTTGACCGTCGCTGCCAGTTTCGCCGGTGTCGTCAGCGTCTATTCTCAGTTGCAGGAGGCACTGGGCGCTACCAAACGCGTCTTCGAGATCCTTGATGCCGAGCCCGATGTCCGTGACACGCCCAACGCACATCGGCTGCAGGCGGTTAGGGGCGCGATTACACTGAATAACGTCAGCTTCGCTTACGAAGACGAGCAAGAAGTCCTGCGCGGAATCGATTTGGAAATCGAGGAAGGCGAAGTCATCGCCTTGGTTGGTCCAAGTGGCGCGGGCAAGAGTACCATCTTCAACTTAATCCCGCGTTTCTACGATCCGGATTCTGGCTCCATATCAATTGACGGGCATGATATCCGCGATGTAACGCAGAGTAGCTTACGGCAACATATTGGCATCGTACCGCAAGAGACCTTGCTCTTTGGCGGGAGCATCCGCGAGAATATCCTTTACGGCAAGCTTGGCGCCGAGGAATCTGAGATGTTTGCGGCAGCGAAGTCTGCCAACGCTCACGATTTCATCATGGAGCTACCCAATGGATACGATACGGTGGTGGGCGAGCGCGGCATCAAACTCAGTGGTGGGCAGCGCCAACGAGTGGCGATCGCGCGGGCACTGCTCAAGAATCCGTCTATTCTGCTCCTGGACGAAGCCACTTCCAGCCTAGACAGCGAAAGCGAGCAATTGGTACAGGAAGCGTTAATTCGGCTGATGCAGAATCGCACGACATTGATAATCGCCCACCGCTTGAGCACCATACGAGTGGCGCATCGCATTGCTGTCTTGGATAAGGGGCGCATAATAGAATTGGGAAGCCATGAAGACTTGATGGCGCAGCGCGGACTCTATGCCAGGCTTTATGAAATGCAATTCCGCGAGGCAGACCTCCGGGTCGCAGGCTAGCCAGCAACATTTCTATCGCGTATCTCGCGTACGTATCACTATTCTGGAATGCAAATCTGGGTGGTTTTTCTAATTCTAATCCTAGGAATATCGTTCAGCGCCTTTCTTATATGGTGGCTGATCTTCGAAACTGAGGGCGTTTACTTAGGCAGAAGTGTAGTAATCGCGCTCTATGATTTGTACGCTCACAGATATGATCACATTAAACAATTCGATGACACCGCCGACTTCGCTTTAGTTTCCCAACCGATTCTCGATCGTGTAGCACCCTTGACCGGACCGCTAGTCCTAGATGTGGCGACCGGTACGGGGCGCCTACCACTGATACTGGCGCGAAATGCAAAATTCGACGGGCATGTCATCGGTCTGGATGCCAGCCGCCGGATGTTGAACAGAGCGCAGGAGAAGATCGCAACCGCCCGCTTCGAGTCGTTCGCGTCCTTGCTACATCACGATGCCAGCGAGCTTCCATTCGCCGACGGCAGTTTCGATGTCGTAACCTGTCTTGAGGCGCTGGAGTTTATGCCGGATCCGCAAGCGGCGCTGGCAGAGATGATTCGAGTCCTACGTCATGGCGGCTTGCTCTTGACGACTATCCGGATCGACACACGCTGGATGCCCGACCGAACATGGAGCAAAGCAAAGATGCGCAGTGAACTGGCATTGCGTGGAATGCGTGATATTGAGATCGCGATCTGGCAAGAAGATTATAGTCAAGTCTGGGCACGGAAATCGGGTGACTCTCTGCCAATCGGCAGCGGGCGTCTCGAGAGTGTTCTGCGGCGGGCGCTTTAACTTCCCATTACGAATGCTGAACAAGTTTGCTAGAATCCGAAGCCGTTTGCTCCGCGTCTAGCAAGAGGGATTCATTCTTTGAAACAGTTCAATCACGAATTGGAGACCGCCATCGGCTTGGCACTGCAATCGGCGCAAGCGGACGGTCAACTGCCAGCTTTTGAGATTCCAGAGATTCCGGTCAGCCCACCGAAGCGTGCCGGCCAAGGCGACCTGTCTTATCCCGTAATGGGACTAGCGAAGCTTGCACACAAAAAACCTATCGATATTGCCAAGCTTATCGTAGAGCGAATGCCCGCGCTTGATTTCATTGGCCATGTCGATGTAGTAGCGCCTGGATTCATCAATTGCGTATTGTCCGTCGAATACCTCAAACGGCAAGTCGATGCCATCATCGTCGAGGGCGAAGACTTCTTTCGGTTCGATTTCGGCAAAGGGAAGACGGCGCAAGTTGAGTTCGTCAGCGCCAACCCTAGTGGGCCGATAACAATCGGGCACACGCGCGGCGCTGTCATTGGCGATGCGATGGCGCGACTGCTAGAGGCGGCTGGCTACCTAGTGCAACGCGAATACTACTACAACAACGCCGGAAACCAGATGATGGTGTTGGGCAAGAGCCTGATGCTGCGCTATTTGCAGCAGTTGGGCGACGGTCTGACCTTCCCGGCGAACTACTATCAAGGCGAGTACCTCATTGAGGTTGCAGCAGATCTGGTCGTGGAATCCGGAGATTCACTGCGAGACGAGACCTGGGAAACCTTCAAGGATATTGCCGAAAACCGCATGTTTGATTGGATCAATCGGTCGCTAGCGTCCATAGATATCAAGCATGATGACTTCTACAATGAGACCTCTCTTTTTGAATCGGAACTCATCTGGCAAGTACTGGATACGATGCGCGAAAACGGTCATATCTACGAATCAACGCATTGGGAAGGCGCCGGCGACGAAGAGATCGCCGATGTCAAAGCCAAATGTTACAAACCAGCGATCTGGTTCCGCAGTACGACATTCGGCGATGAAAAAGATCGGGTGATGGTCAAAAGCGATGGTTTACCCACCTATACCCTGCCCGATATCGCCTATCATTGTGACAAGCTAAAGCGTGGCTTCGATATCGCCGTTAATGTGCTGGGCACCGATCATTTTTCGCAAGCGGCCGTGGTCAAGTACGGCATCCGCGCGATGAACATGAATCCCGATCCAATCCACGTCATTTTCATACAGATGGTACGGGCGGTGCGCTGGAACGCGGAGCGCGAAAAGTACGAGGCTGTCAAACAGTCGAAACGCTCAGGCGACTTTGATACACTCGATGACTTGGTCGAGATGACCAGCGCGGACGCGGTGCGTTACCACATGCTGGCGCGCAGCCCCAATTCGCAGCTTGATTTCGATGTCGATCAAGTGATAAAGCAAACCAACGAGAATCCGGTCTACTACATACAGAATGCTTATGTGCGCTGCGCCGGCATTTTCCGTGAAGCGGAGGAGCGCGGGTTCAACGATGACGAGGCGGACTTGAGTTTGCTGGGCGCGGACGAGCTCGCCTTCATCCGCAAGGCGCTAGAGCTAGGCAACGTGATTGAGCAGGCGGTCGTCAATTACGAGCCGCATAAAATCGCCTTTTACGCCCATGAGCTCGCCGCCGTATTTCATCCCATCTACGACAAATTTAGAGTGCTGCATAGCGAGGTACCGACAAATGTGGCCAAGGCGCGTCTGCGCTTTTACCGGGCAGCCGCCGTCGTCTTTTATCATGTATTACGATTGATGGGCATGTCGGCTCCGGATCGCATGTGAGCCGTCCGAGTTGGCGACAGACTTATGTGGGCGCGAATAATAATTGAATCCGTCACATGGCATCCGCTTTGTGTTTGATCCACAGAAGAAGGAATCTAACATGGGACTCAAACCCGACCACTGGATCAAGAAAATGGTGCGTGAAAACAGGATGATTGATCCCTTCGTAGACCAACAGGTCCGCGAGGGCGCCATAAGTTATGGTGTCTCATCATACGGATATGATCTTCGCGTTTCGGACGAATTCAAGATCTTTACGAATGTGCATTCCGCTATTGTTGATCCCAAAGATTTCGCCAGTGAGTCCTTCGTCGATTTTCGTGGTGATGTCTGTATTATCCCGCCGAACTCGTTTGTTCTGGCACGTTCGGTTGAATACTTTCGCATTCCCCGCAGCGTCTTGGCCGTGTGCCTGGGTAAGTCGACATACGCCCGCTGCGGCTTGATCGTAAACGTCACGCCCTTCGAGCCTGAATGGGAGGGCTACGCAACGCTGGAGATAAGCAATACGACTCCGCTGCCAGCAAAAGTCTACGCTAACGAGGGGTTGGCACAGGTCCTCTTTTTCGAAGCGGACGAGATATGCGAACAATCATACGCGGACAAGAAAGGCAAGTATCAGGGACAAACTGGCGTCACGCCGCCGCGAATGTAAAGGAAGGAAGACTTGACCGAGTGTAACGGACGAGGCTATAATCCGTAGACGACGGGCGATTAGCTCAATTGGCAGAGCATCCGGTTTACACCCGGAAGGTTGTAAGTTCGAGTCTTACATCGCCCACTACTAGGCAATTGAAGGATTCAGGCACCGAGCAAGGTGCCTTTTTTGTTTGCATCAAGCTCAGACCTATGCATCAGCGCGAGGCCGATGAGCAATTCGCAGCGCCGCCAGATACTTGACAGGATTTTGTAGATTGTCTACAGTATGACAATATTTTCCACTTGGCATTAGCAGGGTGCAGACTTTGGACAATGATTACGTTTTGGAAGTATGCGACTTGCGAACATACTTTAACTTGCCCGAGGGAACGCTCAAGGCCGTAGACGGCGTAGACTTTACGGTTGCGCGCCGTCAAACCGTTGGTGTCATCGGCGAATCCGGATCGGGAAAGAGTGTCACCGCCCAGTCAATCTTGCAGATTGTCCCGCCCCCAGGCACTATTGAGTCGGGCGCGATCAACCTGCGTCGTAGCGACGGTAGTCTGGTAGATTTATGCCAATTGAGTCCTCGCGGCAGAGAGATTCGCGCCATTCGCGGGGCAGAAATCTCTATGGTTTTCCAGGAGCCAATGACTAGCCTGTCTCCGGTTCATACCATTGGCGCGCAAATCGTAGAAGCAATTCAATTGCATATCACTCGAGACAAACGTAAAGCGAAGAGCCTCGCTCTGGATATGATCAATCGGGTCGGAATCTCCAACCCCGAACAGCGTTATGACGAGTATCCTCACCAGCTTTCAGGCGGTATGCGACAACGGGCGATGATCGCGATGGCTTTGTCTTGCAGTCCGTCGCTTTTGATCGCTGACGAACCGACAACCGCGTTAGATGTAACTGTGCAGGCTCAGATCCTCGAGTTGATGAAAGAGTTGCAAGACGAGTTTGGTATGGCGATCATGTACATCACGCATGATCTGGGTGTGATTGCCGAGATTGCCGATGAGGTCAACGTGATGTATCTCGGACGCGTGGTCGAACGCGCTTCAACTGTCGAGTTATTCAAGAATCCGCTGCACCCTTATACACATGGGCTGCTGAAATCGATTCCGCGCCTGGGCGGCAGGGGACGGGGACGGCTTGATGCCATCCGTGGCAATGTTCCAGTGCCGATGAATCCGCCGCCACAATGTGGTTTCGCCTCGCGCTGTGATGAGTTCATCGCCGGAAAATGCGACGCCGCTGTGCCTTCCCTGATCAATATGGGAAACGAACACTACGTGCGTTGCTATCTGCACAGCGAAGAAAGCGAGCCAGTTTATGCTTAAGACGCAAACGCCAGTCAGGAAGGAAACTGGCGAAGTGCTGCTCGAGGTTCGCAATCTAAAAAAGTATTTTCCCATTGAAAAAGGTTTCTTCCGCACCGTTCAGGGTCACGTCAAAGCGGTAGACGGCGTTAGCTTCACAATCCGAGAGGGCGAGACCTTTGGATTGGTTGGCGAATCAGGCAGTGGCAAGACCACACTCGGGCGTTGCATCGTTCGGGCGATTGAGCCAACTGAGGGGCAGATCTACTTCCGTTTGCCTGAAGGCGTGGAAGTGGATATCGCAGCCTTAGATCGTCGCGAATTGCGCGATGTGCGTAAGCACTTTCACATGATCTTCCAAGATCCGTATTCGTCTCTAGATCCACGTATGTCGGTGCTGGATATCATCGCCGAACCAATTCGCAATAACAAACTATTGTCGGAATCACGTGATATTCAGGATCGTGTACGGGAACTAATGGATGTTGTGGGTTTGGACATTCAGCATCTCAACCGATATCCGCACGCTTTTTCCGGTGGACAGCGGCAGCGTATCGGCATCGCCCGCTCGCTAGCGCCGAATCCGCGATTGATTGTCTGCGATGAGGCTGTCTCCGCCTTGGATGTTTCGATTCAGGCGCAAATCCTCAACTTGCTGGAAGATCTGCAAGAAGACTTCAACTTGACCTTCCTCTTTATCGCGCACGATCTATCAGTTGTCGAGCATATTGCCGATCGCGTCGGTGTCATGTATGTGGGTCAATTGGTGGAGATGGCGGACACTGAGTCGTTATTCACGGATCCGAAGCATCCTTATACCGAAGCGCTTCTATCTGCGGTACCGACCACCGACCCTGAAGTAAAAATGGATCGGATCATATTGCCAGGCGAAGTGGCGAATCCAGCGGATCCGCCTTCCGGCTGCTATTTCCATCCACGCTGTCGCTATGTGCAAGAGATTTGCAGTACGCAAGCGCCGAAGTGGAATGAAGTTTCACCTGGGCATTTCGCCGCCTGTCACTTTGCCGATGAGTTGGATTTACGCGGAGTCGATGAAGACGGCTGATGGACCTGCTGGCTCTTTTTATCCTGGCATCGCTGATAGGCACCTTAATTATCGCCCGGGTCATCGTCTGGTCGACAGACCGCGCATCGAATAGTGCCATTACAAACTATTTCAAAGCGAGTGAATATATCCTCGAAACGGGCGAGCCGCCCCCTGAGTGGCTTGCCGTACCCTTCCGTGTAAGACTGTTCAGAACCGCCAGCGCCTCGATTTCACACGATCAACTAATGGCACGCCTGGACGATCTATTTCGCTACTTTGAGCAATGCAGTTTCTTTGAAGACGAATGGACGCGCGAGCAGCTTTTGTCCCAATTGGGGGAAGTGCGTGAAAACTGGCAAACACGCGCCTAAACCTCGGCGTCATTCCAATTGGAGAATCGCCCACATATCCATATACGGGATCGTCACCGAGCTATCGCATCCTGCCCGACAATCAAGACAAACCGGTTCATGCCCAGGCCTGTATAGAGTCGCCTTCGAGAACGTTCTCCCAAGCATTGATTCTGCGATCGTCAATTCCACGCATTGCAATGTTTGATAAGCATCGGTCTGCGGATCATAGTTGCTGTTGATGAGATGGCAAAGCAAAGGCGAGTCGGCCACGCCCGGCTGGTGACGAAGGTGCACGGACAAGTTGTCCGCGCCGATCACTTCAACAAAGCTGTCGACATTGTCCATCAGTTCATCTAGCCCCGACCAAGTCACGAGGCGATTACTGATACTGGCCAATTTGGCTTCTTGTTCCTCGCTCAGGTAAGAAGGCGCAAAACGGACCACAGCGCGATAGGCAGACAAGTCAGCCGCGAGCAAGCGGTCACGAATCCAATCATCGCCGGCCACGATGATGCGGAACGGAATGTTTGCCGCACTGAGGACGAGACAAGCTTGAACGAGTTCGGTCTTTGGCGCGCTTCGATTCTGACCGCCGAGGTGTCCGCAGCTTAGGCGGTCGCCAAGATACTGCCGAACCGCGTTATTGCTAAATATCAATGCGACCGTCGCGACGGATTCATAGCCGTCGAACAAGTCGGGATAGTCGCGTACAAAATGATATAGGTCCTCGAAATCACCTGGCTTGCTGTAATACCAACGGTCGGGCTCGCCGGCAATCCGATCCGTCCACATCTTTTCCGGCACCATGAAGACGTGACCGTGGGCGTATGCCTGTGCGATCCAAAGGCGAATATGCCCCGGGTGGTCCTTGAGTCGACAGGGTTCAAAGGCGCGCGGCACACCGGTAATCGCGACCAGTTTATCGAGCGCGTCCGCCAGCTTGAAAGTGTAGATCGGCTCGGATGGCAAGATCTCTTCTTCGGGCGGCCGGTACTCCATCTCGTTCGTGTAGAAGTCGTGCGCATCGACCGCGTATGTGAATTCAGCCCAATAGAATGGCGAATTGGAACTCATCGGAACGTTTTCGCCAAACTCCTGCGCGTAGCGCTTGAATAGGCGAAAAAGCGCATTGACCTCTTGCCACTGATAATCAAAGTATTCGCGCGCCAAGGGAATTACCGGCGGGAAAGCCAAGATCTCGTCACGGTAGCGCTCGTCAGTAATGCCGCGCGCAACCAGGTATTTACGATAGTTAAATCCTGCAAGGTCGCTGATTTGATACAACTCACGCGCTTCCGGACCCAGGTTTAGCTTGAGAAAGTCGCGAAAGCCCGTCATACAGTGATCACAGAAGCAGCCGCCATAGCGCGCGTTGAGGGCGCCGATTGTCGGGATAGCTGAATCTATCATAAGCCAGTCCGTACCCGCCTCCATGACGCGTCGGAGTTGATACATGAGGTAATGCCGATAGCCGGGTGCGTTGGTGCAAAAGTAATATGAGGGGTGCCCTTTGTAGGTATGGACCCACCAGGTTACGGCCGGCTTATTGTTCAGATCGCGCACTGTTGATTCCATGAAGTTGGAATCGAAATCGATCATGCCCATCCAATCGGCGTCCAGCTCGACGCGACCCTGGAATTTGACCCCGCAGCGATGCGCCTCATCCACATCACGCATCATCTCTTCGTCGGGCGGCAAACCGCGGCGATCCGGTTCAGGCAGGAAACCCCATCCCAGCCCGGTGGCGCGGAAACGGCGATAAACGTCCATGCCGCATGGTCGAGTAACGAGAACATCCGAGCGCTTCAATGTCATGTCGGCTGCTCCAATCGAACTTTACAGCTTGCTCACGTACACGTAGTAGGCTCCGCGATCGCGCCGACGATCGGCGCTCGTAATCGACGTGCGCAGCGATGCCTCGCCAAGGGGTAATTCAGCCTCGAACACCGCATTCGTTTGCTGCTGGCATGTGGACTGTCTAAATTCGACTTCACCAATTTGCAGCGTCACGTAAGCGCTGCACATGGGCAAGTTCGCTTCGCGAGGATGGGTACGCAATTCGACTTGGTAACAGCCCGCGGCAACCACATCAATGATCCAAAAGCCATTGGCGTCAAATGCCGGATCATCAATCCAAACTTGCCTCCAGGGTACTCGCCCGACTGTAGGATGCCAATCGCGCGCCGATAGGAGAACCGGGTCTGCATGGTGGCTGCCGACCGGTATCGCGACGAATTGAGAGAAGACACCTTGCATGCTCGCCCACCATTCGTCATATTCTTCTTTGAGAGCAGCTACCACTTCCGGGTATTCGGCAGCGATGTCATGCTCTTGTGATTGATCGATTTCCACATTGTAGAGCTCGTCACCATTTATTAGACGCCAGTGCCCGCCTACTACGGCGCTGTGGTGCCATTTTTGTGGCTTGTCGGGCTGCAGCTGAATGACGATCGAGCGCTCGGCAAGCTTATTTTCTTCGCCGCGAATCAATGGCGCGAGGCTTATGCCATCAAAGTCATCCATTTTATCAGCAGATAGGCCGCAAAGATTGATTAGCGTCGGCAGAATATCGATGTGGGCAGTCGGCTGCGATATCTTGCGTGCAGCCGGAAGCATGCCAGGCCAGCGCAGGAAAAAGTTGACCTGATGGCCGCCGTCATAGACGGATCCTTTGATTCCGCGCAGGCCGGCATTGTAGCCGCTGCCTGTCGTCGGATCGAATCCAGCAGCCGTCCCATGGTCGGCTGTGAAGATAAGAATGGTATCGTCGTCAATATCGAGTTGCTTTAAACGCGCGAAAAGCTTGCCGATATTTTCGTCGAAGTTGGCAATCATACCGTAGAATCTCGCGCGTTCATCGGGAACGCCCGCTTCCAGATACGGAGCGGCATAAGTTTCAGGTACGATGTGTGGACCGTGCATCGCATTTGTCGCCAGATACACGAAAAAAGGTCTGTCTTCATCCTCGCTGATGAAGTCGGTTGCCGCGGCAAAAAAGACGTCGGTGCAGTACCCATTGCAGGGCAGCGGTTCACCGTTGTGGAAATAGGTGTCATCGACATAGTTGTTGCCCCAGTAGTCCGGCAACTCGCCGACCCCGCCGCCACGATGACAGAGCACTTCATCGAATCCGCGGAATTGCGGGGCAAAGGGATAATTGTCACCCAGGTGCCACTTGCCAAACATAGCGGTGCGGTAGCCGTTGGCTGAGAAATGATCAGCCATGGTGAGGGCGTCGGGTTGAAGAAGATGTCGTCCGTGGATGACGTGCCAAACACCGTTGCGCGCAGCATATTGACCGGTCAACAAAGCGGCGCGCGAAGGCGAACACAGGGGGTCGTGATGATGATTGTCGAGTTGGACGCTTTCGCGTGCCATCTGATCGAGACTCGGCGTTTTCAGTACCGGGTTGCCGTGATAGCAGATATCGCCATAACCCTGATCATCCGTGATGATGAAAATGACATTGGGAAGCTGAGACATATGAGAGCCCGAGGATGATTGAGAAGCTACACGAAGCCGAGCCGCTGTCCATCGCGTTCCCAGCGGATAATGAAGTCCCAGGGTTCATCGATAACAGCAATTCCCAGCGCGTCACGGCCTTGCTGTGTGAAGTGCGAGCTGTATTGCGTCACGTGACTAAGCCCCCAGCTCAATCCAGACAGTGGCTCGGCGTTATCTGCCTCGTCTATTCGCAGGGCGCCGGCGGCTTGCGGCGGCTCAATGATCGCTGACTTAATCTCAAAGTTGACGCCGTCTTCGGCGAATTGAATGGTATTCTTTTCCGGTCCGCAACGGGTCAGCAAGGCGCCGACACCTCCGGCATGATTCCACACCATCACTTCATGGCCGCTATTCGTGATCGGATTAAACGGGGATTTCCCATAGGGTCCGAGCGGATCATTAGCGATGGCGACGCCCCACTTGCTATCCATGTTGCTGTGGCCGATACCTTCGCCCTTGAAATAGAGCCAGTAGCACCCTTCACGAAAGAGCAACGCTGGATCGTGGACGCGCAGGCTGTCAAATGTGCCCTGGACTGTGGCTTGCTCGGGATGGACTCGCATATCGACCTCGCCCGACGGATCCGGCTCGACGACAGGCGCCGGACTTTTCGTCCAGGGACCAGCAGGATTATCCGCCCAGGCGATTGCTATAGACTCAGGTGTGCAGCGCCAGGTGGGCGCGGCTGTCACTTGATAGACCAGGTAGAAGCGTCCGTCGTGCGCCAAGACGTCAGGGGTGAAAATACTACGCTCGTCATAGCTGCCGGGCGCTCCGCGCGCTACAGCCGGTCCTTGTTCCTGCCAGTTGTAGCCATCGTTCGAGGTCGCATACCAGACATCAGTAAGATCCCAGGGCATAGCCGGAACGACATCGGTCGTAAGCTCATGCCCGACCGGCGGGCAAGGATGGGCACCCCGTGTATACCAGACGTAATAGACGCTGTCGACTTGCACGATGCAGCTAGGATCTCGTCGGACGATCCCGCGCTCATAACCGAGCCCTTTCGCAGGCATATAGCTGAAGCGCGTGAACCAGGGATTGTCCTTGTCCCGCAATCGAAAGCGCTGCATGGCGGCGCTGTGGGTCATATTTCAGTCCCCGGTAAAAGATGTCGTGGTGTGACAGGCGTCACGCCACGACATTACTTTTATTGTGAATCTACGGCTTAGCTATCGCCTTCAAAGTACCACTGCTCGGGCATGAACATGACCCACTGACGATAACTCCAGCTCCACTGGCCTGTCGTGTCATTCGGCGGCGTATTCTTCAGATTCGTCTTGAAGAGCAGCGGTTGCGGCGGCCGTTGGATCGTGCCAATTTGGTAGAGACCGCCGAAGGATGCGTTTAAGTATTCCTTACCCGTAGCCAACCATTTGTCCGAGCCGTAACGGGCTTCGAGATACCGCTCGCCAAGCTCCCACAAATCCTTGATTTCCTGTGGCGGCTCTTCGCCGTTTTCACCGTCGCTGAGGAGCCATTGGCGCCAAGGAATACCAGAAGCGCGGTTGCCCCAGCTTACCCGGGTATTCCCAAGACCACTTGCTACCTCACCGATATCAAGAATATCAGCAGCCCAAGCCGAGACGTCCAGCGCATTGCTATTTCGCAACTCGCGAAACAAGCCGTCGCCAATGAGCTTGTATTGTGTTTTTACACCGACTTCGTTCCAGTAGGAGGCGATCAATTCACCGATTTGTCGCCAGGCATCTTCGGGCACGTAGACCTGGAAGTTGATGAACAGGGTCTCCCCATCAGGGCGGATGCGGAAACCTTCAGCGTCCCGCTGATCCAGCCCCATTTCGTCGAGAAGCTGATTCGCCAGGTTCGGATCGTACTGGGCGTAATTGGTGGACATCCAGGGTTCGTAGAAGGCGGATGAGGGCACCATGCCAGTCTGAGATGCATTTGCCAAACCGAAGTACACCAGTTCGTTGATTTCGTCACGGTTAATGGCGACCGACATTGCCTGACGGAAGCGTACATCCCAGAAGATCTCGCGTAGCGGCAGATTCTCAGTGGTGAAGTTGAACATCAGCGAGTATTCATTGGCGCGGCTGTACTCTGCCAGAGCGGTGCGATAGCCACCGGCTTCTTCGTTCTCACGGTATGTCGGATAGCTGCCCAGCGTTCCCCAGCCGAAGTGCGTGTACTCGCCGGCGATGCCCTTCAAATCCTGCACTTGAACATCTTCAACCAGAATGCGGCGCAACGTATCGGTGTAGGGCAACTGATTGCCGGCGGTATCCACCTTGAAGAAATAGGGATTGCGCTTGTAGAGCTTATTGCCAAAGGTGTCTTCATTGACGAAGACAAAGGTGTTCAGCGTCGGCGAGTAAGGATCTGTCTCCGAGCCCAGATTCCAGGTGAAGTTGTAGGGATTCATCTTGGCGTTGAACATCTGCACCCAGTCTTCGAAACCCAGTTCCTCAGCCAGCCCGTTGGCATCCGCATTATAGTCGAGATGATACTGTTGGAAGTAATGGGATGGACGATAGCCACGGTGGTTGACTTCGCTGCCGATCGCGATGATGAGCGTGGGACGAGCTTCCGGGTAGGTGAAGCGGATAGCCGTCTCGTCGAGGATTTCGATCTGCGGCAATTCACCATCGAGAACCCATGGACCGCTAGGCGCGGGCGTGAGATCGGTATTGCCGATGACATCCTCGAACCAGAAGCGGAAGTCTTCGGTGGTAAAGGGCTCGCCGTCCGACCATTTGTGCCCTTCCCGCAGATGGAAGGTAAACGTGGTCTGATCGTCTGATACATCGAAAGATTGGGCGACATTGGGAATGATCGTTTGCAGGTCAGTATCGATGGTGAGCAGCTTCTGCAAGCGCATCTCCAGCACATCCCAGCCGCAGCAGGTGGGAAGCGCAGAGGGTCCCCTTAACTCGCCGCCATATTCGCCGATTTGTTCCAGTGGATGCACGACGACGGGCTGTGCCGGCAGGCGTTCAGCAAGCGATGGCAAGTCACCGGCGGCGACGTAATCAGCCAACATCGGCGCCTCGCCCCAGCTATCGATGGAATTCCCGGTGGCAGCGGCGTAGGTATCAAGGTCGGCATATTGGAACGGATAAATGAGTTCGCCTTCGCTCATATCCTGCGCCAGCGCGGTGGCTGAAAGCAGAATCAGGACGAGGACCAACATCAGGCTAAAAGTGTTTCGTTTCATGGGTTCATTCCTCCTGGAAGAGATTCTACATACAGAATCGAAATGATTAGATTGCTTTCTCGACCAGCCTCCTTTCCCGGAAATGAATCTATTTGTCCTAATCGAACTGCAATGTGAAGCAAAGTGAAACACTAAGTCGCCACCCGATTGAGATGATCCTTCTAACGATCGCAATTGGATTCCGGCGAGCCCAATCGCGTCCTTGTAGACTGGCTCGCTCCTATTGCACTTCATAATCTTGAAGCCGTTTCCAGTCAAACACCACACCATGCCCCGGCGTATCGGGAGCGCACATTACTCCGTCTTTCAGTAGTGGTGGATTCTTCAAGAATCGCTCCAGTCCAAAGCTGTGTACCTCTAAAAACGATGCGTTGGGAATCGCCGCCAGTAGATGCAAATGCAGCTCGTGTACGCCGTGAGAAGTGACCTGCAAGTTGTGGGCATAAGCCAGCTTGGCGACACGCATCCAATTGGTAATGCCACCGATATTGGAAACATCCGGTTCGGGGAAGGCAATCTTACCCATTTCAATCGTGTGACGAAACTCGTATATCGTATGCAGGTTTTCCCCTGCCGCGATTGGCAAGCCGCCTTCGATCGCGATACGTGCCATGCCTTTGTAGTCGTCGGGAATGGTTGGTTCCTCTAACCAATGGACGTTGTAATCACGGAATCGCTGCGCCGCGCGGATCGCTCGCTCCACGGTCCAGCGCATGTTGGCATCGACCATCAATGGTATGTCGGGCCCGATGCACTCACGCACCGCCTGAACACGTTCGACATCTTCTCGTAACTTGTCGCGCCCAACCTTTATTTTGATCGCGCGGAAGCCCTTCTGCAGATTGCGACGCGTTTGCTCCACGAGCTCATCAGGACCGAGTTGCAGATCAATACCACCAGCGTAGGGACGCGCTTCGCCCGAATAGCCGCCGAGCAGTTTCCAGAGCGGTGTATCTTCCTTCGCCCCTTTTAGATCCCAGAGCGCAATATCAACAGCCGACATGGCGAAAGAAACCAGACCGCCACGCCCGACATAGTGCATGCTCCACCACATACGGTCCCAGATCTGCTCAATGCAGTTGGCGTCGGCGCCCAGCAAAATCGGTCGCAAGTCACGCTCAATTAGCGCACGAATCGCTGCGCCGCCGCAGCCGATGGTGTATGTGTAGCCATAGCCAGAACGGCCGCATTCCGTTACCAGCTTGGCGAGGATCACCTCGAAGTGCGTCATCACGCCGTGAGACGCGTCAGTCATGGGATGGCTGAGAGGAAGATGATAGTGCTTGGTTTCAACGCATCTGATTTTCACAGGATAACCAACCGGTCGCAATGATTCGGCTCAGGGCAGTGGTTTTGCTTCCAACTACTCGCCGACAAATGTCGTCGGAAAAGATCATAACCAAGAATTATTCGATTTACAAAAGATTGTCAAGTGTACATTGTTGACAATCTGCAATTACAGCGCTACCATTGGCGTTATTCTACGGCTAACGACATAATGGACTCGTTGCAGGGAATACCTGCGGAACCGTTTCTCCATGAAAAATTATGTCATTCAGCGTCTAGTCTATCTTGTCTTCTTGCTCTGGATGGTGTCTGTTGTCACCTTCATTGTCATCCAGTTGCCGCCGGGCGATTACTTGTCCAGCTATATCAGCAGGCTGGAACAAGCGGGTCAACTGCTGAGCGACGAAGAAGTTGAAAACCTGCGCCGACAGTATGGATTGGATCTGCCACTCTTTCTACGTTATTTCAGGTGGATTGGGCAAGTGGTCCAGGGTGACTTCGGTTTTTCCTTTGGTTGGCAGCAGCCAGTTCGGGACATAATTGGCGAGCGACTCGCCCTCACGTTTACCATCGCGATCCTCAGCGCCGTCTTTACCTATGCCATGGCTATTCCCATTGGCATCTACTCCGCCACACACCAATATTCGATCGGTGACTACATTGTTTCTATTGTTGGATTCGTAGGTCTGGCCATTCCTAACTTCATGCTGGCACTGATATTGCTTTATGTGGGTTTCAAACAGTTCGGGTTGAATCTGACCGGGCTGTTTTCCCCGGAATACCTTGACGCGCCCTGGAATTTGACAAAGATAGGAGATTTGCTGCTTCATCTGCCGATTCCTATTATCGTAATCGGAACCGGAGGAACCGCGGGCTTGATCCGGGTTCTGCGGGGCACCTTGCTTGATGAGCTCAACAAGCAGTACGTTATCACGGCGCGCAGCAAGGGCGTGGGTGAAGTTAGGCTTCTGTTCAAGTATCCCGTGCGAGTCGCGCTCAATCCTATTGTCAGTAGTTTGGCTTGGTTGTTTCCTACGCTGATCTCCGGCGGCACGATTACAGCGATAGTCCTAGGTTTGCCAACGGCGGGACCCATGCTGTACCGTGCGCTGATAACCCAGGATACATTCCTGACGGCTACGCTGCTTATGTTCGTCACAATTCTGACCGTTATAGGAACCACTGTGTCAGATATTTTGCTCGTAGTAGTGGATCCGCGTATTCGTATGGAACGCGCGGCGAATTAGCTGAGAATGTCTATGTTGCAGCGAATCGGCATCGGCCGTGGCAAAGCGGCATCCGCATCTACTCAGTTTGATGAGAGCTATTATCTCGCATCGCAGTGGCAGTTAGTCTGGCGCAAGTTCCGCCGTCACCGCCTCGCGATGTTTTCCTTGCTGATTATTGCTTTCCTGTATTCCCTGGCGGTTTTCGCCGAATTTTATTCGATCAACGATCATCAGAAGCGGCATGTGAAGTATGCCAAGGCGCCACCGCATTCGCTTCACTTTGTCGATGAAGACGGCACCTTTCATTTAGTGCCTTTCATTTATGAGCTGAAGCAAGAACTCGATATGGATACGCTTCAGCGTAATTACACCGAGATCACCTCAAGACGATTCCACCTAAGGTTTTTCGTTGAAGGCGAGCCGTACCGGCTTTTTGGACTGATCAATACCAATATTCATCTGGTGGGTGTCGATGAGCCGGCAGTATATTTCCCCTTTGGCACCGATGAGCTTGGTCGCGATCTCTACTCTCGCACGATATACGCGGCAAGGATTTCGCTATCGATCGGTTTTTTGGGTGTGGTCATCAGCTTCGGTCTTGGCTGCCTTATCGGCGGTATTTCCGGCTACTTTGGCGGCACGGTTGATGTGGTGATTCAGCGTATTATTGAATTCATAATCTCGATACCCCAGATTCCTCTGTGGATGGCGCTGGCGGCCGCCTTACCGGACCAGTGGAGCTCGATAAAGGTCTACTTTGGTATTACGATCGTATTGGCGACCGTAGGCTGGACGACCCTTGCGCGCGCCGTCCGTGGCAAGCTGCTGGAATTACGCGAGGCTGACTTCGTCATGGCGGCGCGGATATCCAATATGGGCGACATGGAGATCATCGTTAAACATTTGCTACCCTCCTTCGCCAGTTTTTTGATCGTGGTATTGAGCCTGTCGGTCCCCGGTATGATACTGGCGGAGACGGCGCTGAGCTTCTTGGAGATTGGAATCCGCCCGCCCGCAGTCAGTTGGGGAGTTTTACTGCGAGATGCCCAAAACATCCGCAGCTTGAGCCAGAGTCCCTGGCTGCTGATTCCTGGCCTTTTTGTCATAGTCACAGTGCTCGCCTTCAATTTTCTTGGCGATGGCTTGCGCGATGCCGCCGACCCTTACAAGCAGTAGCGCTATGATCCTAGAGGACCTGTCAGATAGGAGGCTCACTGTGGCGATAACAAATAAGACGTTCTTGGACTCCCGGAGTATTCAATCTCAAAAGGTAGAGACGATCTGATGCCAACAACCGAAATCTATCGCACGCTTCCTGAGCAGATTGCTGCGCGATTACGTCAGGAGGTGCTTTCGAGCAAGCTTAAGCCGGGCGACCCGCTACGCGAAGTTGATCTCTCGGAACGATTTGGCGTCAGCCGCGGACCTGTGCGAGAAGCATTCCGACAACTCACTCAGCAGGGTCTGCTGGTCCTGGAGCCAAACAAAGGTGTTCGGGTGGCTCATAATCCGAGCGTGGAAGTACGGCCCCTAGTTGTTGACCTACGCAGTACAAT
This sequence comes from Phototrophicaceae bacterium, assembly GCA_965223515.1. GTDB lineage: Bacteria > Chloroflexota > Anaerolineae > Aggregatilineales > Phototrophicaceae > UBA6055. Next base: position 465,061 of record CBDCWK010000002.1, on the reverse strand, counting down.
TGAAGCCTTCGTGCTCGAAAGCATTTTCGAACGGATTACCGAAGACGATGTCGCTCAATGGGAAGATATCCTGGCGGATATCAAGTTGGCTTGTGAGTCGAATGATGTTGATTCTCTAACCGAACACGATTTGCGATTTCACCAGGCGATAATCCGAAGCCACGATGACAAGGATCTTTTCGCGCTTTGGCAGCCGATAGCGACGCGCATGATGATGCAATACAATCGCCTGGACGACATTATGGATAGCTACCGCGAACACAAACGCATTCTTGACGCGATTCGAGCCCGAAATAAAGTGGCCGCGGTCAATGCATTGGTAGCCAATATTCAGTAGAACTCCATTCGTGACTCACCCGTGTCCGTTGAATCCATGCACTAAATCATAGGAATGAATTATGGCGGAAGCAGCCTACTACGAAGGTAACCACAGGATACGCCACGGTCCCGGCGATGAGGTCAAACCGATGAGCGGCGAAGTGCAGCTCAAGATTTCATACTGTGGCATCTGCGGAACTGATCTACATATCTACCATGGCGCAATGGACGCGCGCGTGAAGATGCCTTTGGTGATGGGTCATGAAATGTCCGCTACCGTGCACAAGCTGGGCGATGGCGTCAAGGACTTTTCTGTGGGCGAAAACGTAGTTGTCATGCCGCTGGCGCCCTGCGACGATTGTCCAGCCTGTGCCGCCGGACATGGCCATATCTGCCACAATCTAAAATTCCTTGGCATAGATACACCCGGCGCATTTCAAAGCTACTGGACGGTACCTGCCTACACCTTGCACCGCATGCCTGCTCATCTATTGCTGAAGCACGGCGCCTTGATTGAGCCGCTGGCAGTCGCTTGCCACGATGTTCGTTTGGCTGATGTGAATGAAGGCGATCAGGTTGTCGTAATTGGTGGCGGACCGATTGGCATGCTGGTTGCCTTGGTAGCGCGTCATGCCGGTGCCAAGGTGTTGGTTTCCGAAGTCAATCCCTATCGAGTCGATCTTGCCCATCGTCTCGGTTTGGACGCTATCAATCCGAGCGAGACCGATCTGACAAAGTTAGTCATGCAGCGCACAAGAGGAGCCGGCGCAGATATCATCTTTGAAGTTTCGGGTTCGCAAGCGGGAGCGGCAATCATGACAGATTTGCTGCGCACCCGTGGATTGGCTGTGGTGGTTGCCATATTTGCGCAGAAACCACAGATCGATCTTTTCCAATTTTTCTGGCGAGAATTGCGTTTACAAGGTGTGCGGGTATACGAGTCTGAAGATTTTTCCGCCGCCATCGAATTGGCTGCTGGAGGCACTCTGCCTCTTGATGACTTAATTACAGACGTCCGTCCACTAAGTGCGCTTAAATCCGGCTTTGAGGATATGGCCAAGGGTGGGCGCGTAATGAAGATACTGCTGGAGATGTGAATGAACGTACTCGAAAGCTTTCGGCTTGATGGCAAAACGGCATTGGTGACAGGTGCGCGCCGGGGCATCGGCCGGGCAATGGCAAATGCGCTGGCAGAAGCGGGCGCAGACATCATCGCGGTCAGCGCCAATCTCGAAGATGCTGACAGTGATATCGAGAAAGATATCAAGGCAATAGGGCGCGAATTCGCAGGCTATCGATGCGACTTTTCTCGCCGCGATGACGTCTATCGCTTCACCAAGCGAGTGTCCGTCGACCATCCTGTTATCGATATTCTGGTCAATAACGCGGGTACAGTCTTGCGTGAACCTGCCGAGAGGCATCCAGACGAGTATTGGGACAAGATCATAGAGACCAACCTAAACGCACAGTTCGTACTCAGCCGGGAGTTGGGCAAGTGGATGTTGGCGCGCGGCAGTGGAAAGATTATCTTTACTGCCTCGCTATTGACATTTCAGGGCGGCATCACGGTGCCCGGTTACGCGGCGAGCAAAGGTGGAATCGGTCAGTTGACCAAGGCGCTGGCTAACGAGTGGGCTGGGCGTGGCGTTCAGGTCAATGCGATTGCGCCGGGTTATGTGCGCACGGATGTTACCGAAGCGCTGCAAAACGACCCCGACCGCTACCAAGCCATCCTCGAGCGGATTCCGGCCGGGCGTTGGGGCGCTATCGACGATTTCAAGGGTCCGGCAGTCTTCCTCGCCTCATCGGCATCCGACTTCGTTAACGGCGAGATTCTGGTTGTTGATGGCGGCTGGATGGGTCGCTAGTCCGATTCCAGCTTAAGTTGAGCCTCACGTTCCTGCTGTGGGCTTGTCGAAGTCCGCCTGCTCCGCGAGGATGCGCGTACGCCAATCGGCCGGCAATTCCATCATGCGCTGAAACCAGGTGCCCTCTCCCCAGTGCAAATTGCTGCGCTTGAATTCCGGGCGAAAGACGTCTCGACTCAAATCACAGTCGAAGCGAATAAGCTGCAAGCCTTCTTCATTGCCGACTCCCAGCGGATTCATGTGGCACAAACCCCAGATTATACCGCGCCCGTCGCCGTCATCAGCAAAGGCATCCGGGCAGAACGGTCCGGGCGCAATAGGCGACAACTGTACATGCGCCTTTGGTACGAAATTCAGCCCATCCGGCGCAAATTGAATCGTATCCTTTTCAGGACCGTCGAGAATGAGCAATGTAGCTATTCCTCCCTCGTAGGGCCAGTACATCGTTTCATGACCCGAATTGGTGACTGGGTTCAATTCTGATTTCACGAAGGGACCTTCTGGGCTGTCAGCAATGGCAACACCCTGTGAGCGCAGCAGGTTGCCGGGCGACTTATCGACTGGCGAACCTTTGTAGTAGAGCCAAACTTTTCCCTTGTACACCAGCGGAAATGGATCGTGAATCGCACAGCTGTCCCATTCCCCTGGTTCCCCCTGTGGAATCACTGGACGATCGAGCCTGGTCCACGGTCCGTCGGGCGAATCCGACCAGGCTGCGCTGACGTTGACGCAGTCATTCTTGCGCCACATGGTGGTGAAAGTCTGATAATAAAGATAGAAACGCCCCTTGAAAACGAGTATGTCTGGCGTCGAGAGCGAGCGATCGCCGTACGAGCCTTTGGGCGCGCGCGGTACAGCAACTCCTTGCTCGACCCAATTGAAACCATCTTTCGATGTCGCAAAGCAGATATCGGCCAGATCCCAATCAACTACCGGGATTTCATCGTCTGCTTGGTCTATATTCACCGGTCCGACAGGAATGCACTTAGTACGTCGCCGCGTATACCAGACATAATATGAGTCGCCGATCTTTAGCACCTTGGACGGATCTCGGCGCGAAACCGACATATCCGAATCGTCCTTGCCAATGCCAGTGACGCGCGAGTACTTAAAGATCGTGTAGAAGCGGTTGCCCGTATCCTGTTTCGGCGTCCACATATCGTAGAGCCGCTGGGTAGCCGCGCTCAGCGGACGGTCTGTCGGCTTTTCCAGTGGCAAGCGACTGGGGAACGCCGCTGGCTTTTCCTCAATTTTTCTCATGTCTCCTCCCGAAACGCGTCTGATAATCTCGAATCAGTGAATTGCCTGGCAGCGCCACGCAAGATACAATTTGTCAATTGTAGACAATAGACATAGGCAGGTCAAATTATTGCTTCCCACTTACAGCGACATGTAGATTTGGGGTCCTGATGATAGTCGCCGACTATATTGTCATTGGTGCCGGTTCCGCCGGGGCTGCGGTGGCAAGCCGGCTGAGTGAAGATGAAGGCAATTCGGTGCTGCTGCTAGAGGCCGGCGGGCCGGACAGCGATCCCAATATCCATGTTCCCGCTCGCTTCTCTGATCTGTTCCACAGCGACCTAGATTGGGATTATGAAACAGTGCCCCAGAGCGGGCTTAATGGCAGACGTGAGTATGTGCCGCGGGGCAAAGTATTCGGCGGCACAAGCTCGATGAATGCGATGGTATACCAACGCGGACATCCCTCCGATTACGACGGCTGGGCGTTGAGAGGAAATCGCGGCTGGAGCTACAGCGACGTCCTGCCCTTCTTTCGCAAGATGCAGCATCAAGAACGTGGCGAATCAGAACATCATGGTGTCGGCGGGCCGATAAACATTGCCGACCCGCAGGATCCCAATCCACTGAGCCGTGCGTTCGTAGCCGCGGCTCTGGAATTAGGATACAGCCACAACGCCGATTTCAACGATGGTGAGCAAGAAGGCTTTGGCCTCTACCAAGTCACGCAGAAGAGGGGGCAGCGGCATAGCAGTGCGGTTGGTTACCTTCATCCCGCGCTGAAGCGCAACAACTTAACTGCCCTGCCCTTCGCCCTTGCCACTCGACTCATCGTTGAGCAAGGCCGTTGCGTAGGAGTGGAGTATCTTCATGAAGGTGAAGAACGGGAAGCGCGCGCTTCTTGCGAAGTCATCGTCTGCGGTGGCGCAGTCAAATCACCTCAGCTGCTTATGCTGTCAGGAATTGGACCTGCCGATCATCTCACAGACTTAGGCATACCTCTCATCTGCGACCTGCCCGGCGTCGGAAACAATTTGATGGATCATGTCCAGGTTCCGGTTGCCTACCATTGCCGAGCTCCGATCAGTCTGGTCGGCAGGGAAGCGCCGGAACAGCTACAGCGTTATGAACAGGACAGAATGGGCTTGCTAACATCAAACTTAGGCGAGGCTGGCGGCTTTGTACGCCTTAAGGAGGATTCGCCAGCGCCTGAACTGCAATACCATTTTGGACCGGATTGGTTCATCCGTCATGGGTTCGAGACACCCGACGGGCACGGTTTTACAATCCTGGCTGGCTTGGTAGGCACCAAGAGCAAAGGCGACCTCAAACTGCAGTCGAATGATCCCTCAGCGCCACCACTCATAGACTTCGGCTGTCTTAGCCACAATGATGATGTTCAAGTGCTATTGGCGGGCGTCAAATTGGGACGCGCGATCGCTTCCGCTTCAGCATTCGATCCGTACCGTGGCAAGGAGTTTCTTCCCGGTGAGCACGTCGAATCGGATGATGATCTCATCTACTACATCCGTGAATTCGCCACGACAATTTATCATCCGGTTGGCAGTTGCAAGATGGGGAATGATCCAATGGCTGTCGTTGACGACAGACTACGCGTTCACGGGCTTAGCGGTTTGCGCGTTGCCGATGCATCGATCATGCCGCATATCGTCAACGCAAATACAAACGCGCCCTGCATTATGATCGGCGAAAAAGCCGCTGCGATGATATTGGAAGAGGCATAGAGCTTGGGAAAAATTGGCAGCAGAAAACCGTATATTCCTGGCGAGCCGAGTCTATCTAAGCCGGCCGATCGTCCGCTCAGCGCGACCACCGAGCGTCTCTATGATAGATGGGGTCGCTTTCAAGATTCGACCAGCGAATTCTACACAACCTTTAAATACAGCCGTGTCACGGGAATCGGCAAGGAAGCGGGAGTGACAAGGCGCGACCCAAGTACCATCCTGCGGATTGATGGCACGTATTTTGTCTGGTACACGCGGCGCAAAACCACGAAAGACCGCGATCATGCAAACAAGCCGCCCCATCGCAATCAGACTTGGGACACGCCCGTATTTGACTGGGATCTGGCCGAGATTTGGTACGCTACCTCAGTAGACGGATTCCACTGGAAGGAGCAAGGTGTAGCGGTTAGGCGTGGACCCAAGGACGCTTACGACGGGCGCTCGGTCTTCACGCCTGATGTGCTGATGACGAAGGACAAGTTTTGTCTCTACTATCAGGCAGTCGACTATCCCTATTGCCATCGAACGCGTAACACTATCGGCATGTCATGGGCGATGTCGCCAAATGGACCCTGGCAGCGCGCCGAGTCACCGGTACTCGCACCAGGCCAAGCCGGCGAATGGCTGGGCGACGATGATTCGGACGAAGTGCGGCTATACGGCGATTGGGACAGCCACAAGGTACACGACCCATTCATGCTGGTGCGCGATGGAAAGTTTCTGCTTTACTACAAGGGCCAGCCGATGGGCTGGACGACAAAGTATTCACGGGGCATTGGCTGGGGCGTGGCGATGGCGGACAAGCCGGAAGGACCCTTCATCAAGTCGCCGCTGAATCCGGTCACCAATAGCGGACACGAGACCTGTCTCTTCCCCTATGACGACGGCATACTCGCAATCTGCGGACACGACGGTCCCGAAAAAGATACGATTCAATTCGCGCCGGATGGGCTAAACTTTAGTGTTGTCTCGCATGTCACACTACCGCCCCTGGCTGCCGGTCCCTTCGCGCCTGACTCTTATTGCGATACTCGAGATGGCACGGGCATCACTTGGGGGCTGTCTCATATTGCCACAGAAGAAATGAAGAGTGAGAATTCTTATATCGTGCGCTTTGACTGCAATCTGCGGCGTGATGTCGAAAGGCAAGGCTTCCGCGGCAGCAATATTCGCTATCCGGAAGAGGTATATTTTTCTCCCGACATGGCGCTGAACGAGCAGAATATGAAGGCGCTGACCTACGACAGCGAGCCGGTGCGCCCATCGGAAGCGCGTCCTACCGGGTCCATCAGCCAGGCTATGGAGCGGGCCTACGACATTTATGGCGTTTACAAAGATCAAGGCAGCGACTATTTCTCCGCCTTCAAGTACTCAGCCATCAGCGGGATCGGCAAAGAAGACGGCGTAACGCGGCGCGATCCCTCCAAGGTGATACAGGTCGGCGATACATACTACGTCTGGTATTCGCGGCGACAAACTGAGGAGACCTGGCGAGGTGTAGCGTACGCCAGCGACACGCGCCCGGCATTCGATTGGGATATGGCGGACATTTGGTACGCCAGCTCACAGAATGGATTCAACTGGGAGGACCGCGGCGCCGCGGTCAGCAGAGGGGAGTCGGATTCCTTCGACGACCGGTCAGTTTTCACGCCCGATATTCTGGTACATGAAGGCCGATATTATCTCTATTATCAAGTATTGAAAGGCGTTTGGCGACACCGGTCGCTCCACCAGATTGGTATGGCATGGGCGGAATCCCCTGACGGTCCTTGGACAAAAATGGAGCAACCTGTTTTGCGTCCGGGCAGACGCGGCGCGTTTGTCGGCGAGGCAGATGACGCCGACGCGATCGCGAGCTATGGCGAATGGGATTCTCATAAGTTGCACGATCCTTTTGTGCTCAAGTATCGCGGTCAAGTCTGGCTGTACTACAAAGGCGTGCAATATGGGCGCACCTACCGCCACGACCTTGGCGTTGGCTGGGGCGTCGCCATCGCGGATGATCCGCGCGGTCCTTTCGTCAAGTCGACACTGAATCCGGTGACCAACAGCGGGCATGAGACTTTTCTCTTTCCGTTTCGCGATGGCATAGTCGCCATCACGAGCGTCGAAGGTCCGGAAAAGAACACGGTGCAGTACGCGCCCGATGGCTTGAATTTCGAGGTGGTAGGAAAAGTAAGTGCGCCGCCAGTCGCCGCGGGACCCTTTGTACCGGATGCTTTTGCTGGTTCCGGCGATGGACGCGGCATTACTTGGGGCCTATCCCATATTCAGCACCAAAACGACCGGCGCATGGAAAATGGCTATTTGGTGAGATTCGACTGCAATCTAAGCCGTGATGTTCAAAGGGCCGACTTCTACCGCGCCTGGAATTATCGCTTCCCCGAGTCGGTATATTTCAGCCGGGACTTTGCGCTAACAGAGGATATGAAAGCAGAAGCGCTTCGGCTTATGGCGGAAATCGACGAAGACACCAGAATTATGGTGTGCAATTCGTGAATCTCTCAATGCGCTAATCGCCGCCTAAGCGATCGGTTATCGGATGCAGCAAGAATTGGGCTATTTGTGCATTGCCAATTTCATTAACGTGGACCTCATCAAAGAAGATTTCGTCTTTGCTTTCGCTGAACAATTCAGTCAGCATGATCACGTCATCGCTTGCCGCCGACAGCATCTGCTCATGCACAAAACTATCCACAGCGCGATAAAGCTCGAAGAATCCGGGCAGCGCGCGCGCTATTTCAGCCATGGCTTGGGATTCGAAGTCAGTCAATTGCTGCTTAGCAAAAAGCGTGGGTTGCCAGACAAACAAGACCTTCACGCCGTATTCCTGCGCCACAGCGCGAATAAGGCGACGATTTCCGTGCCAGCGGTCGGCGATCTCTTGCGCGCTGGCACTGGCGGTGGTGACCAGACTCCAATCGACCTGTTCGAGGTTGCTTTGCAGCGGACGCAGAACAGGTTGACCCTGCCGCAGCAATCGCCCTGCCTCGACATCGCTGACCCTCCGGCTTTCACCCATAGGAATCCCGGTCAATCCTTGCGTGCGCGCGGAGTAGACATCGTTGAAGCCCTGATAGAATACTGCCAGATCGGGCAGATTTCCCAGCGCCAACTGCGCTTGAAACAGAATCAGGTCTTGTGAGCTGACATAGCCGGTCTGCGCGTAATTCTGCACCATCGCTGGAATCTCACGGTCCGCCAGCAGCTGCGCCACTTGAGACGGAATCGTATAGGCGTCGCGGGCGCCTTCGCCCCACATGGTTGAACCGCCGAAGAAGTAAATACGCGGCGCGTCCGGATCCTGGCTAACTGCGATCGTACGTCGCAATCCAGCGTCATCCACGTTGATAAACTCGCCGTCGATTGGCTCCACTGTCCAATAGCTGAGGGGTAGCCAGCGCACTCGTGTTTGGCCTTGTTCCGTCCAGAATTGCTGCGCAGTTGGAGAGCCGCCGTCGTCAACAAATCGCAATGGTCGGTAATCCAGGCCGCCTCGTAATGTTTCTTGTATTCGGGTCTCGGCGACAAGTCTGCTGCTCAACACGATAAGAATCGCCAGCAGAACTAGCACGCTGGTCGTCACGCCAGCAAACGCCCAAAGGTTGCGGCCACGTATAAACGTTCCTTTTGCATCAGGCCAATGGATGGTCAGGAGCAGGCCAACAAAGACAAGCGTCCAGCACAATAAAAGTAGCATCGCTGGATTGGTCACCGACGGAGCGATGTCTCGGGTCATGATTCGGGCCAAAATATTTGCCTCGACCAGCAATAGCACTAGCGCTATCGCCAGCCACGGATTGCCGAATAGCGCGGCAAACCGTCTGGAAAGTCGGATAGCTCGTGCCGTGTCAAGTCGATAAGTCCAAACTGTCCCAGCCAAGCCCAAGAATGTGGCAGCGCCGAAGCTAGCGATAATTGTCCTTTGCAATTGCGCGTAAGTTTCGGTGGACGATGATCCAGAAAATAGCAAAAGAAACCAAGTGAGAAGTAGAGGTAGCCAGGCGACGAGAGCGAAACCAAAGAGACCCCGCGCCAGCGTCTCTGCCGCATCGTAGGTCTCTTCGGGATCGCGCACGTTCACGGAGTTAACTCAGCTACAAGGCTATACATCAGCGGAAGATTGCTGGGCAAATGATGCGCCAAGCCATAGCGCCGGCCGCCCAGTTCACGCATATCGGGCATGGGTTTGAAGCCGTTGCTATACTCATACTCCCGCAAATGAGTCAACGTCAATCCGGCTTCGATCAACGCCATCACCACCTCCGCCAATCCCCAGATATATTCAACGCCAGGATATGGATTGTGGAAATTCTCGACGCCCGTCTTCAGTTCGCCAATCTCAGCCGCTTCACCGGTCAAGGCAACGTAGTCGCCGATACCAGACTCGAACTCGATGCAGCTACCCCCCATGTAATCGTACTTGAGGTACCACTCTTCGTCGAACATGACAAGCGCCGGGTGAAAGTCTACCAGTACAAAACGACCGCCGGGCTGCAAGCAGCTCGCAATTCCTCTTCCCCAGGTCTGTAAGTCGGAAAGCCAGCACAGTGCGCCGTAAGATGAGAATACAGTGTCATATTTCCGCGTATTGATCAGGAAATAATCGTAAATGTCCGCGCGCACAAAGGCCGCCGGTATACGACTTTCGTTGGACAGTTTGCGAGCGAATCGAATTGCCTCATCGCTTATGTCAACTCCGGTCACATGGGCACTAAGATGATTGGCAATGCTAAGCGTGTCCTGGCCGCTATTACACTGCAAATGGAGCAAAGTCTTGCCCGCTATATCGCCAAGCAAGGTCCGCTCCTCTTGAAAGAGCGTATTCCCGCCGGCACGGAAAAACGCCGCTTGGTCGCCCTTGTGGCTGTTATGCGCTTTCGTGCCCTCATTCCAGGAAAGCCGATTGATTTCATGGTGAGCCCTATTGGGCATAAACATGCTCCTTCGTCCGGCCGCAAACTCCGATTCTAACGGCTCAAATTGGCTACTGCAATGAGAGGGCGTAGTAGCTCTAGCAATGCGAAAACGACTTTACAAGTATGCGCGTTATGGTACGCTGTATCGGTTTTGTGTTCGACTGTCAAATCTGGGAAATCTCCGCATGTTTCTGCGCAGCTATATCGATCCGACCGAGAATCGCCAGGCTTCGCGCAAGCTCCCACGATTGATGGTGGAAGGCTTGTGACTCGGCGGAACGGGACTTGGCGTTCTGGCGCTGATCTTCGAGATCGCCGCCGATGCCTTTAGCGTAGCCGCGTATCAAACTTTGCTCGCTATCCACGGCGCCAACGGTTATCACGACATCGCAATCCTGGCATTTGTTGTCCTGTCAGCCATGTTATTTTTTGGCATCGTTCCAGCCTACAAAGCCGGCGCTTACATCCGGCCTACCGCCGGCGGGAGCGGCCCTCTGGTTGAGGCGATTGGCCCCTCGCGATTGCGCTGGCTGTCGTGGGTCGGTACCAGTCTATTCTTCCTTGACGCAGTACTCACGATCATCATCAGTTCGATCTCAGCTGCCGATGTTTTGATGCTCTTGTTTCCCGAATTTGCGCCATACCGCATCTTGATCGCTGAGTGCTTCGCCTTCTTCATCATGTCGGTACTGGTTGCCCTCGGACCTAAGCGAGCCGTGCCCCTTTTCTTGCTGGGAGGCGGCGCATTCACCATTTTTACGCTATTTGCCTTATCGCTGGTCGGATACAGTGCGCTCGCCAATCCGGAATGGGGCTTTCTCACCAGTGGCATTATTCATCGTCTGGAAGAAGCACAAGTTGTCGATCATGTTGTGCGCGCTGTGGGCGATGCTCCGGCCATTGGATCAGTCCTGTTCTTCCAGCTTTTCTTCCGTTCAATGAGCAGCGCGATGCTTGGATTCTCAGGATACGAAGTGATCCCCGCCAGCGGCAAGCACGCGGCACGCCCGAAATGGAAAGTTATCAATACCGCTCTCACCCTTGCCGCCGTTTTTCTGATCGGCACCGGCGTTCTGCAACTCGGCGCAGCCAAGTCTTGGAACATCCCCTCGACAGAAGGCTATAGCACCCTGCTCATTGAATACGAAATAGTGGCGGCGCAAACCTTCGGCCGCGGAATCGATCCGGCTGAGATCACGGTTGTCGACGAGGACTTTGTCGCGGCGGAACTCATTTACGAAGAACGGCAAGAACTTGCGCGACAGGAATCGCTGCTGCGTAATGGCACGGATCACAGCGACGACCTCAGCCTTAGCGACCGCGAAAACAATATTGGTGTGATTGCCAAAGACCTTGCCATAGCCCGCTCTATCGAGGGCTCGCTAAGGGGTACCGACGCTCAAGGCATCTTGTCCATGGCAGCACTTCTACTGGCAATTATTCTCCTGTCAGCGCAGGGCGGCGGCTATATCGGTGGCGCCGCTGTCGCAGCAAACGCGGCCAAGCTAGGTCGATTACCCGGTTTCTTCGCCAATGATCGAATTGGAATCGTGGTGATATGGGGATTCTCGGCCGCATTCATTCCTTTGATTCGAGAGGTAGTCGTTGTCGAGGCTTACTACGCATTCGGCTTCGTCAGCGCTTTCATCATCACGAGCACGACGGTGTTCTTGGTGCGCGACGACGCATTGCGAGATCGGGGCATCAAGCCACAATCCCCCGAGGCGCGTTCGCTAAAGTTCGCCGGCTTGCGTGGCATGATCGCCAGCTACGCTATGGGCATCGTACTTATAACGCAGAAGACAGATGCCCTGGGCGCTATCGCCGTTCTGGCCGTGCTGCTCACTCTGTTTCAACTCTATTACGCATTCGGTGGCCCGCGCAAAGACCCGGGCAAGTTGATGGCTTACACGCCGGTGCCGGACCGCAGGCCAGACTACGCAAGCGGCATTCAGCGAGCGCATGACAAGGCGCGCGCTCGCGGCATTATCGATCGAGTAAACTTGCTGTTGGAGGAAGGCGCCCTGGTTAAATTCAACGTCGATTCCTCCCGCATTAGGCGGCTGGTCACCTTCGTCTACAGCTTGGAAGACGATGCATTCGAACTGCAAAAGATGGAAGCGGAATACGATGACGATCTGGCGCACGAGCCCAGTGAAGACCTCGACGCGACTTACTCCAAATACTTCAATGCACGTGAAGACATCCTAGCCAAGATCGAAACTTATTCTCATTACGGTATCTTCACCTTCATCGACAAGTATTACGCCAACTGGGTCAACCTCGTACATGGACGCGATGCCGCTGATGTACAGAAGGCGATGATTAGCCTATTGTTCCCCCTTTCCAACGAGGATGTGATATTCGAACAGTTTCAGCGATACAAGTGGCAGAAGCAACCAGAAGCGATTTGGCAGTTCTGCCGCGAGCGCTATTCATGGGCGAAAGATCAATGGCCGAATCTCAGTGGGCGTTTGACTACAGTATGGACCCTGCAGGAGGTTGGGTTGATACCGGACGAGGTCGATATCAAAATCGTTATCTCGATCAACGCAAGGAACGACCTGCGTGAGATCAAGATCCATACGCACGGACCACTGAGCCAAGAAACGGCTGAGAAGCGCGATTCGAGCGCTGATACGACAAACGAAGCAGATGGCTAAAGTGATAATAATTGGCTCCTGCATCAAGCTTTATCTTCGGAATCTTGTCGCGCCTCGCTTGCCTGTGCATTCGCAAAGGTCTATAATCCTTGATACACAATTACGAGACCCTCGATGGAATACGTTGATCTGACGCATGCAGCGCTAAGGGCACTGCAACCCTCGCCGTCATCCACAAAAGTACCTTATGATCATGATATAGCCCACGAGCTACGCGGCAAGATATTGGGCGTATTGATCCGCCGAGGCCGGCTAGCCGCCCAGCGCTCAACAGAAGACTGTGCTTCATTTCTGCGAATAGATGCCAATCTGGTTGAAGCTTGGGAACTCGGTGACAAAGTACCCAGCCTACCGCAACTCGAAGGTCTAACGGATTTCCTCAAGACACCAGTCTCCAAGGACGCGGCTGAATTAATGCCCTTGAGGCTTCATTGCCGCGATGAGTATCTCCTACTTCGGCAACGCTTGATCGGCGCCAAACTGCAATTCGCACGGCGGACGCAAGAACAGACACTACACGATTTGAGCGCTAGTACCGGCTTCGCAGTTGAGCTGCTTAGAAGCTATGAATACGGTCAGGCAATGATCCCGCTCAATCATTTGACAGTTCTGGCACAGGCCGTTCGTCGAGACTTGAGCTACTTTGTGGATTCTGAATGTCTAAATGGCAACGGCGCGCAATCGAACATAGCGCATGCGATTGCTGCTGACCACGATGCAGACCTAATTGGATTCGCCGCGGACAACGAGAACAGAGCCTTCATCCGACTCGCGATGGCATTCCGACACATTGAAAAGGAAGATCTGCACCGCATCGCCGATGCCTTGTTCGTCATCATCAATGAAAGACGTGAAGCCAACGGCCGGTCGCCGACACCATCGTGACGCGCTTGTGATGACCCTCAGATCGCCAAAATCTTTTCGACTCAGTATCTTCCTGCTGCTCGTCAGCTTGATAACGAGCATTTATATGCTGACGTATCGGGCAGTTATTCAATCGGGAGATACGCTGCGCACGCTTGATGCGCTTACCAGCTTCTCTCGCCACGACGATTGGCTCATGGACGAATCGAGCTGGTTCAAGCCAACTTTAAGCATACGCCATGAATCTGATCTTCCGCTAAGCGAATACGATGTAGAGGAGAGGCTGAATGTCCGGCTGTCGCTGCCGCTAATAAAGATCGCCGAAGCGCTCCCGCGTCTAGGCATTATCCATACGGTCTGGCTATTTAACGTCTTTGTAACAGCTCTAAGCGTCGGTTTGATTTATCTGCTTGTCTGCGCGCTGGACTACGCGGACGAAGTCGCGGTTGTCATTGCGATTACGGCAGGCTTGAGCACCAACCTATGGGCGTACAGCCAGACATATTTTCGCGAACCGCTGAGCGCGTTTTTCATACTCTTGGCGCTCTTGGTCATCCAGCTTGGTCGGCGTCATCGTTTCCGGGTTCGACTATTCAGCCTGATCGTGGCGGCGGCGGGATTATACCTTGCTTACTTGACGAAATTCTCAGCCGCCCTTGCGATTCCTGCGGCTCTCCTTTTCGCTCTGCCTGACGTCCGCCTATTCAGTCAGCATGTACGACATCGGCTGGCGCTCGCCCTGTTTTCTCTAATGCTTTTCATCCTGGGAATGCTGATGATAGTCGATCCGCTGCCGTCGGCGCTACAAGATTATCTTAAGCCGTTTCCCTTTGGCACTTCCCACGTCGGCGCTGCTCTGCGCAGCTATATTCTGAGCCCCGGCGCCAGCATCTGGGGCACATCCCCGATCGTTCTCTTTTCAATTGTGGGCAGCGTTCTGCTCTGGCGTCAACGCCAATACAAGCTAGTGCTGACGACCGGTGTGCTAGTTGCCTGCTACGCGATAGGCCACGCACTATCGACAGGTCCTTACTGGTTTGGTGGTCTCAGCTGGCCTCCGCGCTTCCTTCTGCCCGTCCTTCCTGCCCTTATGCTGGCGACCGCTCCCTTAGCCGAGAAGATTCTTCGGCCAGGTCATAGAGTATTGCGAGTCTTCTGGGTATTGCTGTTTGCTTATGGCGCTTGGATCCAATTCAACGGCGTAGCGGTAAGCTGGGAACATTTCGGCAGCACGTTGCCGCCAGAGGCTCAGGGATTGTCGGAATGGCTGCCTTCAATGATGCGCCCCGAGTATTTTCGCTGGGTTGTACTCCCGCAGAGATGGAGCGATTTGGGATTCGATTTTCTGTGGACGCGCTCGAATTTGCCGTTTTGGGGAATCAGCTTCGCAGTCTTTGCGTGCGTGATTTCCGCTATCATAATCCGTCTGCTAAAACGGCGGCAAAGCCGCTGGCGCTTTTCATCTCCACTACTGGCAACAATTTGCCTTTCCCTAATCTATCTCAACCTCGCATTGGTGTATTACAAGGACCCGCAAACTCATTCGCAGCAGCGGGCGCTTCATGAGATGCTTGCCTATTTTGAAACGGCTGCTCGAGCAGACGACATACTGCTACTTCCTGGCAACGACTACGGCGATTTCATCTTGAATCATCTTGATCAAGCGGCTCCCCGACCCATTGTCTTGCCTCGCCCGCTGGCACAAGCAGCAAGCGACAAACAGTCGGCTAAAATCGTTTCGAACAATTCGAATAGCTGGTTCGATGTGCAGACCGTGCGTGTCATTCAGCACTTGGCCAGCCATCACGATCGGATCTGGGTGTTAGAAAACACCAGCCCGTTCATGTTATGGAGTTTTAGGCCGCTTGAGCGTTACCTGGCTCTGCATGCTTATCCAGTTCAAGAGGTTCGCCTGACCGAGCCCTCCGACATCGTACGCTTGCTGGAATACAGTGTGCGGTCACAGGTACCCAATCCAATGTCACTCTATCACGGCGATGTCGCAACCGATCTTCGCTATGGCGAAAATATAGCGCTGTTGAGTTTCGTGCTGCCGAATAAAGGCCATTACCGTCCGGGAGAAGTAGTGGAATTTTCGTTACTGTGGCAAACTGAAATCTCCCTCGAACAAAGTTACACTGTTGCAACCTTTGTCGTTGACACAGATTCTGGCCAGCCCATCGCGCAAGGATTCGACTCCGGACCACAGAGTGGCTTCGCGCCGACAACGGACTGGAAACCGGCTGCTCCGATATGGGACAACCGGGCGGTTCGGCTTCCAGTCGACGCCAGGCCGGGTGATTATCACCTATGGATAGTTCTATATTACATCGACAGTAATACGGGCGACATTGTACGGCTTCCTGTTCGGGGCTCAGAGGTCACGGGCGACGGCACTATAGGCGTGCTTCCTTTGACACTTCAGATAGAGTAGAGTCAGCAAGCGGTAATTTAGCCAGTGTAGGAATACCTTACTGAAATCCTCCATTTTGGAAGTTGCGACAATCGGATACACTCGGCGCTTGTTTCGTCTTCGTTTTCATTGGAGCATTGATGGCTGCTGAGTTTAGCGTTAAGTCTCCCATCAACACCAACCACAGTAGCCCTTTTCGCTTCATCCTTTCGCACATATCACGCCACCCGATAGCGGCTCTGCTGCTAGTGGTCGGCGCCTTTTGCAATGCCTTTCTGGCAGGGGTGGTACCGGGAGCCGTTGGCGGCGCATTCAATGCGATCCTGCTTGGAAATGACGAGACGCTCAATCTGGTGCTGAACAGCGTACTGCTCATCATCGGCTCACAAACGCTCCGTTCCGCGCTGCAATTCCTGCGTAATTTCTCGGCTGAAGTCTTCGCTCAGCGCTTTGAGCGCGATATCCGCGACGAACTCTATTCAAGCCTGCTCGGCAAAAGCATGAGCTACCACGATAGGCAGCCGGTCGGTGAGACAATGGCTCGTGTGACCAATGATGTACGCGAAATGAACCTGATGATGAATCCGGGCCTGAACTTGATAACAGGCGCGAATATGTTTTTGATCATGCCTGCACTCTACGCGCCGGGCCTCCATCCGCAACTTGTGCTGGTGCCTCTTTTCTTCATTTTGACACATATCGGAGTGCAGATCTATTTTATCCTGCGCCTACACCCGATCGCACAAAATGTACGGCGTAGTTTTGGGCACATGAACGCGAGGTTGGCTGAATCACTTGATGGCTTGGAAGTGGTCAAGGGTGCAGCGCAGGAAAGCAGCGAGATTAGTACGTTCAACGGACTAGCGGATCTCGTCCGAGACCGGTTTATTGATCAGGGCGAATTCGAAGCTCGTTACTTTTCCGTTTTTCTTTTGGGAATAACCTATGCTGGCGGGTTGCTGCACGCAACTAGTCTATTCCGCGCCGGTGAGATAGGCGAGGGACAGGTAATCGCATTTCTGGGATTGATCACTCTCTTTCAATTTCCGGTCTTCATTTCGCTCTTTTCTTCTTCGCGCATTGCCTCGGGATATGCCAGCGCCGCGCGCATCCTTGAAGTTATTACGACGCAGACGAAACTAGACCAAAACGCCGAAGGATACCGTGGTGCGATCAACGGGAGGATAAGTTTTGAAGATGTCACCTTCGGATACAGCGCTGACGAGGAGGTTCTTAACGGGATTACTTTCCACGTCGAGCCCGGACAGACCGTGGCGATCGTCGGCCAAACCGGTTCCGGCAAGAGTACGCTCAGCAAACTGGTTAACCGGATTTATGATGTCGATGGTGGACGCGTGCTTGTGGATGGCGTCGATGTGCGCGAATGGAATCTGCAAGCGCTGCGCTCGCAAATCAGCATTATTGAGCAAGACATATTTCTTTTCAGCCGCAGCGTGGCCGAGAATATCGCCTTCGGCAGGGACGATATCGATCTCGACGGCATAGTAGAATCAGCCAAAGCTGCACAGGCGCATGAGTTCATTTCGTCCTTTTCCGCGGGCTATGACACCATCATTGGGCAGCGCGGCATGACCCTGAGCGGCGGGCAGCGTCAGAGGCTTGCGCTCGCCCGCGCCTTTCAGACCGATCCGCCGATCCTGATACTTGACGATAGCACCAGCGCTATCGATAGCGCTACTGAAGATAAGATCCAGCGGGCGATCTGGTCTGCGGCGAGCGGACGCACGACTTTGCTGATCACACACCGGCTTTCACAGATCCGTTGGGCGGATCATATCGTTGTGTTGCGAAAAGGGCGTGTTGTGGCGCAAGGTTCTCATCAGGATTTGCTGCTGACGTCTGAATCGTATCGCCATATATTTGACCGCTACTCCTCGTCGGATTCTTCCACGCAATCACATAAGGCCGAATGAGATGGCAGCGCTTTTCGGTGGATTGCAGAGCGACAAATACGATCGACAGTATTCAGACTTCAGCTTGTTCAAGCGAATCGGCGCCTATGTCTCTGAGCACAAATTGCCGGTTATCTGGACACTGCTTGGTTTCCTAGTTGTCGGATTGACGCGGGCGTTGCGGCCGGTCTTAATTAGTCGGGGCGTGGACGAATTGGCCGGTGGTGGCGATCTTCTAAACCTGATCGTACTCATGCTGACTTTGGTCGCCATCTCCGAATACATGTGCAACTACGTCAGGCGGCGCTTTGCAGTGCGAATAATTGGACGGGTCGTGGCGCAGATGCGCAAGCACGCCTTCAAAGCTGCCATTGAGCGCGACTTGGCCTTTTACGATCGGCATAAGTCTGGAGCGGTCATAAGCCGGATTACCAGCGATACTCAGGAATTTGGCGATGTGATGCTGCTCGGAAGCGAGGTCGTGTCTCAGTTTCTCACCGTCATCGTCTTGTTTGTTGCTTTGCTAGGCTACTCGCTAGAGTTGACTGTGATATTGCTACTGACTATGCCGCTTGTAGTATTCGCTTCCCTTGTGTTTCGCTACTTGGCGCGAATAGTTACACGGCAAGGCGCTCGTGCGATGGCGGTGGTCAATGACAATATTCAAGAGAGCGTTACTGGCATCAGCATCGCCAAGAATTTCCGCCAGGAAGAAATGATTTACCGCGAGTTCTCCGCGGTAAATGTCTTGAGCTATAAGATAAACCTGCGCCGGGGCGTAGTCATGTCCTTGGTGTTCCCCGTATTGGGCGTACTCTCTGCTATCGCCTTGTCGGTTATAGTTTGGTCAGGCTCTCATTCGGTCCTGGGCGGCGTTATCAGCGCGGGCACCTGGTATCTATTTGTTCAGGGCGTCGACCGCTTTTGGTTTCCATTCATGAATCTCGCTTCGTTCTGGAGCCAATTTCAGCAGGGGCTTAGCGCAGCGGAACGCATTTTCGCCTTGATCGACGCGGAAAACGAAGTAGTTCAGACCGATAACGTCGTGATTGGTCCGTTGCAAGGAAGAGTCCACTTCGAAAATGTCGACTTTCAATACGATAAAGGCGAGCCGGTCTTACGCAACTTCAGCCTCGACATCAAACCGGGCGAGAATGTTGCTTTCGTGGGGCATACTGGTGCGGGCAAGAGCACAATTGCCAAGCTGATCACCCGCTATTATGAATTCCAGCAGGGCAATATCCTGATTGACGGTAAGAGTATCCGTACACTTGACCTGAACAGCTATCGCTCCTGTTTGGGTATCGTACCGCAGCAGCCCTTCTTATTCAGCGGCACCGTGCTCGACAACATTCGTTACGGCAATCCAAAGGCGACGCTGGAGGAAATCTACGAGATCGCCCAGAGCATCGGAAACGGAGACTGGCTTGAGAGCCTACCAGACGGACTGGACACACACGTAGGCGAACGTGGCGGTCAGCTTAGTCTTGGCCAGCGCCAGTTGGTAAGCCTGCTGCGAGTCTTGGTGCAGAAGCCGTCTATTTTCATTCTCGATGAGGCTACAGCCAGCATTGACCCATTCACTGAATCACAAATACAAGATGCCATTGAGTTAATCCTGGCGCGCTCAACATCGATTCTCATTGCCCATCGGCTGAGCACAGTTCGCAGCGCTGATCGCATCATAGTGTTGCGTGCGGGCGAGATCATAGAAGAGGGCGATCACGATCAGCTGATGCGCAGTGGCGGTCACTATGCCGAACTGTACAATACCTATTTTCGGCATCAATCCTTGAATTACGTGGAACAAGCCAAAGAGATGTTCGCATCCGCTAGCGCTTGAACCAGATTCCGCGTGAATAATATTTGCGCGACCGGCAACGCTGATGGAACGTATAGCTGGTTATATAGAACGGCTAGGCGGCATCGCTTGTGGAAAACAGGTATTATACTCGCTGAATCTGAACACGCACGAAACGGCTACTAAGCGCGGGGTCTGTATCGGAAAAATGCGCGGAAGAATCACTCAACTATATCAACCGGTCCTGAAGCATGCAGGCTACCTTCGGCGTGGCTTTGAGCAGCTTATAGGCTTGGCCATACTCGCATGGCGCTGGGCAGATTCTTTGGACATCCCGCTGAGCCCGATCCAATGGATCCTACTGTTCTATCTGGCTTTTGGCGCGCTCTATTTGCCGGCAACGCCCATATTCGAAGCCAACCACGAAATCTGGCATTTTGGCTACTTGCAATATATCCGCGAGAGCGGAAGCCTGCCTTTGCAGCAGTTTGATGGCAGAGACACTATCTACCAGCAGCATGGCAGCCAACCACCCTTCTATTACTTGCTGATGGCGCTGGTCACTTCGCCGTTTAGCATCGAAGACGCCGGAAGCTACCGACAGCTGAATCCCCATGTCACCTCTCATCAGCCAGACTCCTTTGGCAACAAGAATCTCATCATTCACGACGAGTCGCTGTCGATGTTGCGCGGGACGGGCTTGGTGGTCCTCATCGTGCGCGTTCTTGGTCTCGCGATGGGAGCAGGCACAATCATTCTGGTTTACAAAGTAGGCGAGTTGGTAGCGCCACAGCGCCCGATTGTTGCCTTTGTCGCTGCGGCGATCACCGGCATGAATCCCATGTTCATCTTCGTCACCGCCTCGGTCAACAATGATTCCTTGGCGATGCTGCTGAACGGTGCGTTAGTCCTGCTTTTGCTGCGCACCCTGCGCGATGGCTTCAAGCTGCATTACTCAGTAGTCATAGGCCTGCTTTTCGCCGTATCTTGTCTGACCAAGCTCACTGCGCTCGTTTTGCTACCGGTACTCTTAGGCGTGGCCTTTCTTGTACAGCGCAAGACCAGCGACCGGCGTGGCATGCTTATCTTCTTCTACCTACTCATGCTAGGCTGGCTGCTGATTGCAGGATGGTGGTTTGTCCGCAACATCCAGGTTTACGGCGAACCCTTTGGCATTATCACGATGGCGAATATCGCCGGACCACGTGGTGTCACTTTCAATTTGGTCGACATGTTTGCCGATTTTCAGCACTACCGCATGTCTTTCTGGGGATTGTTTGGCGCGCTGAATATCCAGGTCGCCGGCATCTTTTATGTACTCCTAGATTTGATGACATTTCTGAGCGTCATCGGCTTCGCCTTCCTGATATTGCAGCTGCTTGCGATAAGCGATTTCGCCTACGCACGTTATGAATTGGCGCATCTGCTCACGTTGTCTAGCGCCCTCATTCTCGCGACGTTGGGAATAGTTTATTGGAGTACGCTGTCACGGACGGCTGAAGGACGAATGCTGTTCCCGCTGATCTCGGTAGTTAGCCCGCTGCTAGCTGTGGGCTTGGTGGAAATCGTTTGGTGGATCGTATTTTCGCTGCGTCCGCCCAACTTAGAATTCGTACGCGCCGGTGACGCCGTACCAAAGGAATTGCTGCATGACACCATGCTTTGGCAGCTAAGAATCCTCGGTGTGGTCGCGCTATTTGCACCTCTAACCGTTATCGCCAGCCAATACGCCGCCCCGCAGCCGGTGTCGGCAATCCCCAACAGGGCACAGCCTGTATACGCCGAGTTCGGCGATGTCGCTCTGGTCGCCTACGAACGGATTGACCGGCGTTACACCACGGGCGACCGCGTCAGGCTGAAATTGTATTGGCAAGTTCTCGGTCAATCGACGGCGGATAACAGCATTCTCTTAACCTTGGTTGACGACAATCGACAGGAAATAGGCCGCTATACTACTTTCCCCGGTGCAGGTAGCTTGCGCACTTCCCGCTGGACACCTGGTGCAATTTACCCTGATGAATACATCATCAACATCAATCAAGCGGCCTACGGGCGTTACACATTTGACCTGCATGTAGAGTGGGAAGACATTGAAAGCGAAAACACAATCGTTGCCACCAATCTAGAAGGCGAACGCATAGAGCCTGTATTGCTAGACATCGGCGCCGTGGTCACGGTGCGCTTTCAAGCGGCCGCAGCAGGCTTCAATGAAATTCCGGCAGATTCGCAGCCCAAGTTCGACCAATCAATTCTCCTGGAGTCTTTTCAGCTGGATTTGGAGCTGAACGAAATCATCCTGAATTGGAAGGCGGAATCTGCTCCGTCGGAGAATTACACCATATTCGCTCACATGTTGGACAGAGACGGAAATATCTTGACACAAGCCGATGCGGCCCCGAGACTGCCAACCGAATACTGGCGTTGGGGCGAGTCATATTCTACCTTCCACCGCTTCCCCCGAGAGTACACAATGATCGATCATCAGATGATCGTTGGCTTGTACATTAATGACGGTCTATCCTATCCAAAGGCAGAATATCGCAAGACGGTTACGCCCGAAGACAATGAGCCTTCAACCGAAGCGGACCTAGCCAAAGACGTCGACCGTGCAGAGGCAGAAGCCACCATGCTTGGCGACGATACGCTGCCGGCAGATGATAATGTGCAACAGGAAGTCGTGCTCGACTCTTACACAATCCCCTGGGACATCGCGAGTGAGGTGCTTGAATTGACGCCCACCCCCGAGCCGACAACAGAGGGCGCCGAAGATGGGCAGGCAGGCGAAGACCTGAATTACGAAAACTCGCCAGCGGATAAGGCTGAGGCAGACAGGTAATTGGTGCCGTTGCGACTACAATGATAAGCAGCTGGCGGAACATATCGCACTAATAATATGTAGTCACTGCGCGCAAGTCGTATCCTCCGCGGGCAAGGCAGCATTATCGGGCATGACTTTTCTCGCCAACATAAACATGTCAGGCTACTCACGCACCAAGACAAAGCGGTTGTCAAGTTGTAAGAGGTGACAACGTTAAAGCCCAGCAGATGAAACCACACGCCGATATAAGCTGCACCCGGCGGATAGAAATTGAAATTTGACGCCACGTCCTTGCAGTTAGACGAAACGCAATCTGGTAGAGATTAGTCTCCCCAGCTCGATTGCATCAGCTCGAGAATGGTTGATAATGTATCGGGAACGGTTTGCGTGCCTCCGACCGTGACCATGAAGTTGGCATCATCAGTCCAGCGCGGAACAACGTGGAAGTGAAAATGAGATACGATGCCAGCACCGGCCGCCGCACCGATATTCGCCCCGATATTGAAGCCCGATGGATCAGCGATAGCTCGAAGCACACTCATTACGCGATTGGTCATAACCATCAGGTCGGTAAGTGCGACGGTTGCCAATTCTTCTTGCGATGACACATGCTCGAAAGGAATGATCATCGTGTGCCCGTACGTGTAGGGATAGCGGTTTAGCACGGCAAAAGTGCGCGAGGAACGCGCAATCACATGCGCTGATTTGTCGTTTTCCGGCTGCGCGGCAATCTCGCAAAATAAACAAGACTCACGGTTCTCACCGCTGCGTTTGTCTCTAATGTATTCCATTCGCCACGGTGTCCAAAGGTGATTCATTCCACATTCCCTGGCTACCTACCGCGCTTCGCCGACAAAGCCATTTTAGCGGCGCTCATGAATTTGATACAATGCGCAGAATCACGTGAAGGCTCAGTTCAACATGACTCTATCAGAAAACATCCTGCGGCAGAGACTAGCGCGCCCGTTCCAATACCGACAGCGCGTGGACAGCACCAACAATCTTGCCAAGTCATGGCTCCAGCAAGGCGCGCCGGATGGAGCTGTCGTCGTCGCCGACGAACAGCTGCGCGGGCGCGGCCGAAAAGGGCGCTTTTGGCACACCCCGCCGAAAGTGGCACTCGCAGTGTCGGTCATTCTTAAGCCCGCGGCGACCTATGTCGAACGCATCAATATGATCGGCGCACTGAGCGTTTTCGACTTGGCAGAGCTAGTTGGTTGCGAAGTTGTCGGCATCAAGTGGCCCAATGATGTGCAAGTACATGGCAAGAAGCTCAGCGGTATCCTGGTGGAGAGTGTCTGGGAGCGGCATAGGCTGATCGGCGTAGTGCTGGGAATCGGCGTCAACGTGCGGAACGATTTCAGCGGAACAGCGCTGCATGATACGGCGATCAGCTTGGAACATGCGATTGGAGAGCAACTGGATCGCGCGGAGCTGGTTCATGAGCTTTTGGACCGGATCGACCACTGGTATCGGAAGATCGCCACAGACGAAGTTTTTGAGACCTGGAAGGGCCGCCTCAACATGCTGGGAAATCGCGTAACGGTCGCTGGGTCAATCGGCTACGCCTTGGACGTTACAGCGAAGGGGACACTGCTGATTGAGGATGATATGGCCGGTCTACGCGAAGTTAATGCAGGAGATATCTTCACATTGACGAATGTGAGGAGCGCTGAATGAGCAGAATTCGATTCGAATGGAATATCGAATCGCACAAGATCGACAGGTCTGATGGCGAAGATCCCCACGCAAAACGCACGCGCCGACGCAACGTCCTGCGGCTCCTGCTGCTAGTGGTTCTGCTGCTGGCCTTGTTCGCGCTCGGCGCACTCTTGGTTAGGCAGCGGCTTATTGATTTGCAGAATCAGTACGCGCAACTGCTGCAAGATACGGTCAAAGCAGAGGTCGCAGCGCTCCGTATTGGAGACCTTAACACCTGGCTCAAGATTCAAGATGCGCAAAACGACGAATGGATCAGCGGACAGCGCGCAGTATTTCGCCAATACAGCGAACTGAAAACCGATGGTTCTCTCGAACTAACCGGCAGCATACTGGCGGTGAACATAGAAGGCGAGCGCGCTCGCGTCTTGGTGCAGGAAAATATCAATGATCTACCCTACTCTCGTCTCTGGTTTTATCAGCGTACCGACTCCGGCTGGCTTCATATCGCGCCGGATCATTCTTTGTGGGGCGAGAACCTGCAATATGATGGCACCGGCCTTAGTGTGAATTATCGCGCTGTGGATCAGCAATTTGCCGTGCAGCTGGGTGACACGCTTGCGGAGTGGATACTGCGCAGTTGTGGCCTACTGGATTGCGATGACCTGCCTCGCTTAACCGTTGACGTAGTGCTTGACGCTACCGCCAGCGTGGCCTGGAAAGATCAACGCAATATGCGTCTGGAAGTCCGGTCGCCCTATGTTGATATCGCCCGCGCTGACACTCCCTTTGATAGCGCATACCAACTTCATTCGAGCCGGCTTCTCGCGGAGCGCACCGTCAGTGCACATACCAGGTTCAGGGCTGCCTCCTATCCGCACGATGCCTATTTCTTGCGTTCAGCAATAATCGACTGGCTCAGTTCGTGGCTCACCCGTACCGAACACAGCGAGACATTAGTCCGCTCCCTGGTAGTAAAATACGGCGTTGACAAGGTAGCACAGTTGCTTTCCAGCCTGAGCGCGACCGACAGCATGGCAATCTTGCGAAAAGTGATTCCAGATCCAATTGAGCAGGCAGGTTTAGATTGGCACGACTTTATCGAGTGGCGCCTTGGCCTAGAAGCCGAGTTGATCGCCGCGCAGGCGGAAAATGAATGGCTTCAACTATACGACACCTCTCAAGAAAGCGTACGCGTAGCAGCTTATAAACGTTTCAATCAGAATGCGCCAGTACGACCGCAAAGGGTCGTCGATCAATTGGTTTGGACAACCGATCAAGGAACGCCACAATTGCGGGTTACAGTCGAAGTGGGTGAAGAGAGCCCATTGGCAGAAGAAATCATGCTGTTCAACCTTGTGAATGACGTTTGGAAGCGGTCGAGTTGAAATCTACGGCGACGGCGCCACGTGGAAGCACCCGAAGGAATTCAGCAGATAGCGGAAGACTGTTAGCTAGTGTGTACAAGAAATGAAAAGGGTCAGTGAACTGATTCCACTGACCCTCAGATTATTTGTCTTTGGACTTACGGAAAGAGAATGACTACTTCTCCTCGCCCATCCCCATCGCCGCATCGCGTAGGACCACTAGGAAGGCAAGTGCGTGACCAAAAACAATGTGGCCGTAGAAGCTCGGTCCGATTGAGAGCTGCAGGACATCGCCACCAGCCACTGCTGGCATGACGATGTTTCCGCCAATGATCCACCAAATTAGCCCGTAGATCAAACCGCCAACCACGATGTCCACCAACGGGTTACCTAACTTCACGTACTGCATGAAGACACCGGTGTAAAGGGCGCCGATTACAATACTAATGATGATATGCAAGATGAAGCCGACAAACGCATCAGCGCTAATCATGCCGCCAACCATGTCTTGCATATCCGGACCAGTGTAGGCGAGAAATAGATATCCGGCAATTACCCCCGGAACTACACCCCTCCTCATATCATCGCTATTCATAAAAGTTCCTCCTAAAAACACTTAGAGATGCGGATTGCGACACAGCGATATAATGACATAAGTTTTTAGCCAATTCTAATAAGACCTCAACTATGTCATTTGGCTACATTATATACGTATGATATTGGGAGGGCAAGTAAATCAGGAGAGATATTTGCTAAGACTTGTTGCTTTAAGACATTCACGCTCAAGAAACGGCGCGGTTGCGCGCATGCAACTGCTCGTTTCACAGGGGCTGTGTTCCTGGATTATCGTAGATCCTGCCACGTAAGGCACCCAGTTAAGCGCCTTATCGAAGTAGCGAATCCTGAGCCGCTATGCTAAAATACTGGCAAATAATAGCGAAGGCGCAACAGTGGAAACTAGGAAATTTGCCGTCTGATTCTACTTATCGAGAATCATCGAGAATTTCTGCAAGATTTGGGCTTGCGCAAGTGCGACGGGTAGAGCGCGTTGCGATGAGCTGCCAGAAAACTGACCCCAGCTTAGCCACCGTTGAAAGGAGAGCTTAGCCAATCGAAATCTAGATTGGCGGCCACCGATGGATAGATTCGATCCGCAGGATATTGATGACAATACCGGTACGATCCGCACCATAACCATAAATGAGGAAATGCGAGGCAGCTATCTCAATTATGCGATGAGTGTAATTGTGGCACGTGCCTTGCCGGATGCGCGCGACGGGCTGAAGCCGGTGCATCGGCGCATCCTGTTTGCCATGCATGATATGGGATTGCGCCCCGGCACCGGCTACAAGAAGAGCGCCCGCTTGGTTGGCGAAGTATTGGGCAAGTACCACCCTCATGGAGATCAAGCGGTTTATGACGCGATGGCGCGAATGGCGCAAGACTTCTCGCTGCGCTATCCGCTTGTGGATGGTCAAGGCAACTTCGGTAGCCAGGATGGTGACAAGCCAGCGGCCATGCGCTACACGGAAGCACGTATGGCAAATATTGCCAGCGAATTGCTTATCGATATCAATATGAACACGGTGGACTTCGCTGAGAATTATGACGGTACGCAAGAAGAGCCCACTGTACTGCCTGCCCGACTTCCTAACTTGCTGCTCAACGGCGCGAGCGGTATCGCGGTCGGAATGGCGACGAACATCCCGCCACACAATTTGCGAGAGTTGGTCAATGCCATCACATATCTGATCGACAACTACGAAAGCATCGACACGATATCCGTTGACGATTTGATGCAGTTTGTGAAGGGTCCAGATTTCCCAACCGGCGCCACAATTATGGTCGGCGATGAATTGAGAGAAGCCTATGCCACGGGAAAGGGACGTGTTGTCGTCCGTTCTGATGCCGACTTTGAGGAGGGGCGCGGCGACAGCATCAACATCGTAATTACATCGATTCCTTACCAGGTCAGCAAGTCGGCCATGATCGAACGTATCGTCGCGTTGGTCCGCGAGGGCCGGATAGAAGCCATACGTGACCTGCGCGATGAATCCGACCGTCAGGGTCTGCGCCTGGTAGTCGAACTCAAGCAACATGCACAGCCACAGCGTGTGCTAAATCAACTCTATAAGTATACGCAGTTGCAAAGCGTCTTCAGCATTCAGATGCTGGCTTTGGTAAATGGCGAACCTCGAACACTTAGCCTCAAGCGCTGCCTGCAGATCTACGTTGAGCATCGGTATGATGTTATCGTTAGGCGTTCGCAGTTCGATCTCAAACGCCAACGCGCGCGTGCCCACGTCTTAAGCGGTTTGCTCCAGGCGGTCGCCAACATTGACGCCGTCATTCGCACCATCAGGAATTCTCCAGATGTGGATAGCGCACGGTCGCAATTGATGGCTAACTTTGAATTGGACGACGTCCAGGCGAACGCCATTCTGGACATGCAGCTTCGCCGCCTCGCCGCTCTGGAGCGGCAGAAACTACAAGACGAATACGATACCGTGCAATCACGTATCGAGTATCTGGAGGATCTTCTTAACTCCCCTCACAAAATCCTGGACCTCATTCGTGCTGACGTGACGGAGATCGCCGAGGAATTCGGAGATGATCGCAATACGAGCGTTATCCACGGCAATGTCGATCTGGACGAAGGCGACCTCTATCGCAGGGAAAATGTCGTCATTTCGTTGACCGAAAACGGCTACATCAAGCGTGTGGCGGCGCGGCACTATCGGTCACAGAAGCGCGGCGGCAAAGGCATGCGTGGCATGGCTCTCAAGGATGATGATGCGTTGATGGACGTCTTCTTCGCCTACAGTCACGACACGATTCTTTTCTTTAGCGATCGCGGCAAGGTTTATTCCTGTATCGCCTACGAAATCCCTGAAACACAGAGAGAGAAGCGCGGCACCCTCATACAAAGCGTCCTGCCTCTAGAAGGTGGTGAAAAGATCACTGCCGTGCTCGCGCTGTCTGAGGAGCAGATCTCTCACGAGAC
The DNA here is from genome assembly GCA_965223515.1 of Phototrophicaceae bacterium. Taxonomy (GTDB): domain Bacteria; phylum Chloroflexota; class Anaerolineae; order Aggregatilineales; family Phototrophicaceae; genus UBA6055. The sequence continues at coordinate 436,470 of CBDCWK010000002.1, read as the reverse complement.
GGGATATTTTGTATTAGCGACAAGCCGGGGGCGCGTCAAGCGGGTCGAACAGAGTGAATTTATTGGTATACGCTATAGTGGCTTGATCGCGATGAATGTGCTGGATGGCGATTCCCTACGTTGGGTGAAGTGGACAAACGGCGACCAACAAATAGTGATGGCATCCGCCAATGGCCAGAGTATCCTGTTTCACGAAGCGCAAGTGCGGGCGATGGGACGGCAAGCCGCAGGCGTTAGGGGCATGGCGCTTAGAAACAACGATGAGATTTCGGGAATGGACGTCGTCGCCGACGACGACGGGCATGTCCTGGTGGTTACACGCAATGGATACGGCAAACGAACCCCGGTTGCGAACTATCGGGAGCAAGGTCGATACGGATTCGGCATTCGTACACTCAAGCGCAATGAGCGAACTGGACCGGTTATCGACGTCCGCTGCATTAAGTGCGACGACGAGATCATGTTGATTTCGAGGAATGGCATTGTATTGCGAACGCAACTCTCAGAAATACGGGAGACCGGCCGCAACACCCAAGGCGTCACCTTGATGAATCTCGAACTCGGAGATGAAGTGGCCGGGATCGCCATCATGAGCGCTGAAGATGACGCAGACAATCTGAACAATAACGGCTTCAGCATTAATGGCGCCACCGAAAGCGACGACAGCTAGTTTCGCCCACTTTGTATCTATAACCAGACGAGGGGCCCGCTGCCTCAGCTAAGACCCTCAATTGCCACCTAGGTTATCACGGGGGTAGTCGTCATTCGGCGACAGTATCGTCTGCAGAATCTTCGCCATCTTCCACACCTTCAAGATCGCTGTCTTCCTCATCCAATTCGGCATCAGCGCGCGCAGCCGGGGGCTGAACGATCTTGGCTAACATCTCATTGGGATCGTTGTGGACAGTTACGTATTCACCGAAGGTCAGATCCCGTACCAAAACCTCAGAGCCCAATTCCGTCAACTCGTCCAGATTAATCAAAATGCGGTCACGGATGTCGCTGGGGTAAACTTCAAGTGTCAGCGAACTTCTGCCCGTGATCAAGATGCCCTCGCGGGCGACTACGACCGGGCTGCGACCTTCCATGATTATTGGCACTTCAACGCTAATCCGCTGTGTTTGATCAACCGCAAGAAAGTCGACATGTAAAATGTCGCCCCGCACGACGTCGCGCTGAACTTCGCGCGCCAGTGAGGGATAGCTGTTGCCATTTACCTCGATGTCAATCAGGTTAGTGCCACCGGCGTTCATCAAAGTAAGTTCGACTGCACGATATGGAAACTGCACGCCTATCGGGTCAGTGGATGGGCCGTAAACGATACCGGGCACAAAGCCTTCCTGCCTCAACTGGCGATTCTTCTTTCCGCGTGCCTGACGAACTTCGGCAGCGAGCTGAAACTCTGCCATGATCCGAATCTCCTATATTCTCAAACTACCCGCGGTAAGCTCCGCGGTGGTGGTGCGCTGCAAAATTAGACAAAAGCCCATCTATTCTAATTATTGGAGTTTCGCACGTCAATGCCGGAGGCGTACAAAAGCGCCCACGACGAGGTGGGCTTGTATTGGAAAGCGGGTAACGGGACTCGAACCCGTGACCTTCTGCTTGGGAAGCAGGCACTCTACCACTGAGCTACACCCGCATGATGTAGACATTGTAGACCCTTCAACTGTCCAGGTCAAGCTCCCACAACGCAATCGAAGGCCCTCTCGCAAGGCTCTAGCTGCAATACACTTAGCTTTGAGCCCCCAAACCGTGACAAGTGTATAGTTTCCATTGAGCGCATGGCCGTTGGCGCGAGCCATTAGTCTTTCTACTGGCATATGCAGTGAAGAGTTGTACTATTATGACCTCATGATTACCGTAAGTGAGGATAGTCTTGAAATGTCAGTGACGAGCCGTAATGGCGAGCCCGGGAGCAAGCTTAGGATCCTCTTGCTTCTGCTCTACTATCATCCTCAACCGACGGGACTAACATATTATGCGCAACTGCTCGCCGAGGGCCTTGCCAGGCGGGGTCACGAGGTCACCGTGCTTGCATCGCGCCATACGAAGGAGACGCCACTAGGCGAGTCAATGCTGAATGGCGTACGGGTGGTCCGCCTTTGGGCGCCAATACGTATCAGTAGAGGCCTGATTATGCCTTCATATCCATGGCGACTCCATCGCCTGTTGCGAAAGCATGATGTGGTCAATGTATTTACTCCGATGCTTGAGACGGCGCTGGCGGCATTCCTCGCAGAGATTGCCGGCCTTAAAGTCGTAGTAACACATACAAGCGACTTGGTCCTGCCCAAGAGCACCGCAAATGACCTGATAACTCAAGTTATGTTTGGCTTTTTCAAGTATATGGCCCGGCGCGCACCTGTCATCATCGGACTGAGTGACGACTATGTCGACAGTTCCGCCTGGCTTGCGCCCTTTCGTGGGAAGGTCAAAGCCGTCTTTCCGCCGATAGACATTCCTGCGCCAGATCATTCTACCGTGAAGCGGCTGCGTCAGCAGTGGCAGCATAAACATGGTCCCTTGATCGGCTTCTCTGGGCGTTTCGTTCAGGAAAAGCGCCCCGACCTGTTGATACGGTCGCTGGAAGTCATCAACGAAAAGTATCCCAACGCGCGGATCCTGTTCACTGGCCAACATGATATTCCTTACGAAGACACGTGGCAGCGTCATCGTCATCTGGTGGAGCAATACGGCTCGCAGCTATTATTCTTCGGGTTGCTGAAGAGCAGACAGGACCTGGCAAACTTCTACGCCGCCTGCGACGTATTTGCTATGCCAAGCGACAGCGAAGGCTTCGCGTTGGCGCAGGTCGAAGCTATGCTCTGTGGAACACCAGTGGTTATGACTGATATCCCCGGCGGGCGCGTACCAGTGATGATGACCGGCATGGGCAAATTGGCCAAGCAGGGCGACTGGATGTCGATAGGCCGAACGATAATCGACGTACTGGACGAACCGTCCGAGTACATCAAACCTAGGGAATATATTGCGGACATATTTTCATTCGAGAAGTTCATAAACCAATATGAGGCGATTTTCCGCGAATTTGCAATCAAATAACACTGCCATCACACCGTTCAGTTCGTCAACTTTCAGTCCTAGATTGTATAGCCCCGTCCAAAAGAGGATATAGATCGAAGGAGTAGAAAGCTGAACTATGGGTCTGGTACTTCGCAAGAGCGCTGTAGCGACGCAGGCAACATAGCGTAGCAAGAAAATGTCTTAGGATACAATTAGCAGTTGCGTGGACACTTCATATTTTAAGCGACTGCCCTGCCGGCAAAACAAGTGTAAAATTGTCGCCGCGCGATTCTCTGCGCTCAAGATTGAGAAATAGCGATAGGGGGATCCGGCTTCGCTACGAAAAACGGGACTTATGTACGATGTCATCTGACTGTAACGACTTGCAGCCTCAGCCTAGTACGCTTGACCGAATTGGCGAAGAGCTCGAGTCAAACTCGCAACCGTCAGCAGTGGTAGATCCTGATCCCATGAAACACGAGAAAAGCCGTGAAGATGCTGCTGACTTTTCAACTCATGACGATCACGGTGTTCCACTTGCGAGCCTCGCGCCCATACCGTCAATCGAAGAGTTGCCGATCAGCGAGCTCGTTACGCAGTTGCTGCGCTCGCCTATCCTAACTTGGCGCCGCCTGAGGGCTGCCGTAGAGGCATCCAGCGCAGACATACAATTCGCAACAAGGGTGGACTCGGCTGCTATCGAGTCAGAAGCCGGAGCGGATTCCGGCTGGAATGTCCGTGCAGCAATACATGAACTGTCGAGGAAACTTCTACGGAGAGAAAACGCGCGGATGGCTGCCTACGCCATCGCCATCGTATTGGCTTTAATCGGCAGCGGATTGGCTCGTGGCACAGAAGATCTCTCACGAGCGGGCGAATTCTCGCTTCGGTTTGCAGCGCCCTATCTATGGTTGGGTTTCTTGGTCTGGTTGGCTGGGGACATCGTAGGGCATTTGCCGCAGATTAGAGACTTCTGGTACGGGTGCGATCGTCTAGCGCGTTTGCGCTGGATAGCAAGGATCGTCCCTGCGATCATCGTGCTCAACTCGCTTTTTCTCTTGGCTCAATCGATGTCCGCGCCGAGCGAACTGGCAGTAGGAATGGCGCTGGATTCAATGACGCGATTCGCCGGTGGCGTTGTCCTCGCGCTGGTCATTGAGATCGCGGGCCGGCGTGCTCAGAACAGCCTGGTATCGTCCGCAGCCTCGGAAATCGACAGCCGACTGTCAGAACTTGCCCCGCAATCTATCGTGTCCCGCCAGCCGCTGCACCGCGCCTTCTTGGAAGAAATTAGTCATCTGCGCAAGCTCATGTTCCTGTTGGCATCATTGTGCAGCCTCGTCGTCTGGACTAATACAAGCGGTAATCGGATTGACCCCCTTACCGTACAACTATGGCTCTTGAGCGCGGTATTGTGGGGATTCGTCTTCTCTCCTTTGCGCTGGAACCTGATCGATTGGGCAACAGACACAATTGACAAGGTCCGACGCCTGACTTGGAAGGGTCATCGATGGACGCTTGTGGCGTTCATCATGATTATGATTTTAGGCGCTAGCTTTCGCTTCGACCGGTTGGATACCGTACCACCCGAGATGTTCGGCGACCTAATTGAAAAGATTCAGGACGCCTACAAGATCCGTTATCAGCAGGACTATCGCATCTTCCTGTCAAACAATGGAGGACGCGAGCCCGTACATTTCTACCTGCTAGCTATACTCGCTAGTCAACCTGGTCTCGAGTTCAACCATTACTCTCTTAAGCTACTTACGGCATTGGAGTCTCTAGTCACGCTACCACTCGTTTTCTGGCTTAGCATCGAGGTCATTGGCGAGCGCCGGCGTAAGTTTTGGCTTACAGTTGGATTGCTTGCCATGGGCATGGTAGCTGTCAGCTTTTGGCACGTCGTGATCGGCCGCCAAGGCATGCGCATCCCGCTGCTTTCATTGTTCACCGCGTTAACATCGATCTATTATGTGCGCGCCTTGCGCTACAATCGGCGTACGGATTTCGTCAAAGCCGGGCTGGCTCTTGGTTTCGGCTTGATGAGTTATCAGGCAGTTAGAATGTTACCCGCGGCTCTGGTGGCTGGCGTGGCCATAACACTGATTGTTAAGCGGTTTAGCTGGCGCACGCGTGCGGCGTATACGCTTAATCTGGCGGTGTTGGCCTTCGTTTCACTGATGGTATTCTTGCCGCTCTTCCACTACTGGACGGAATACCCCGACGACTACCTTCGCCGGACGAGCACGCGCATGTTTGGCGACGAGCCAACATCGCCCGAAGAGCGTCTACAAATCCTCGGCGAGAAAGCCCCCGTCCTGTTGAGCAATCTTCGAAACGCATTTCTAGGTTTTCACCATACCTACGAAAGAACCTGGGTAGCTGCCGTGCCCGGTGAGCCGGCCATGGACACGACCACCGCCGCCTTCATGTTGTTGGGAGTGGCGGCGTGGCTATCGATGATGGTAAAGATGCGGGACCCTGTCATTTGGTTCATCCCGGTTCTCCTATTTTTCACCCTTTTGACTTCCGCACTGGCTCTTTCTTTTCCAATTGAGGTGCCCAGCTTCATACGTGCAAGTGGTGCAATTGCTCCCGCCTATTTAATAGCGGCGCTGCCGGTAGCAATTATCTGCCGGCTCTTGTGGTCATCACTGCCCAAGCTGCTTGGACCTGCATTAGCAGTGCTGTTCTCGGCCGGTGTGCTGCTTTCCGCCTATCATTACAATTCCAGCTTATACTTTGGTGAATTCACTGACCGATTCGAGCGCTCATCGCACCCACATTCGCAAGCTGGGCAGATTCTACGCGGCTTTGCCGAAAGCGATGGAAATTATGGAAATGCCTTCATAGTTAGTTATCCGCATTGGTGGGACAACCGCGCAGTCGGTATAGAGGCGGGCAAAATGTTTTGGGATAGCGGCGGTTCACTAGAGCAGATACCCAACTTAATGAATCGCGGCTTGTACAGGCAGAGGGACTATAGACTGGATCCCGAACGCGATCTACTATTCTTCTTTCCAAATTACGCCGACGACGCGCTGGCCCAGCTCAAAGAATGGTTTCCTCGGGGCAGGGAACTGGCGATCCAAACAGAACTTCCTGCTCATAGTTTTTTCATATATCGGGTACCAGCCCTTGGTGAGGCAGGAGTAAAGGCTTTCCTGGAAGACAATACCTAGAATCATGGCGGAGGCGGAGCGAATTGACGGCATTCAGAACAATCAGACCAACAACAAGATCGAGCAACAATTGATGTTGAAGAGATTCCTCCCGATCATTCTGTTGGCAGCTGTATTGATGTATGGCGCCGCCTTGCGTTTAGTTGGCCACAATTGGGATGATTTTTCCCACAGCCATCCCGATGAACGCTTTCTGACAGCACTATTGCTACCACAAGTGGGCGGCAGTAATTCGTTTACCTCAGACGAAATCAACTTCCCCGAACAGCATATCCTCGTCTTGCGCGATGCCAGCGATATTGACAGCACTGAAGACCTGATCGGTTCTCCCTCGATTCTGCTTGGTGCGATACGTGATTCGCTCGGTGAGGATGCGGCTACTTGGCTAGTTGAAGAGGGCAATATAAAGGTCGTCGGCGACATTCGCCAAGCAAAGGACGCCCTGCTCTCCCGCCAGGTCGACGCACTTCTGTTCGACGAATCACAAGGCAATTACGATTCTGACTTTTTTCGCAGCGCCGACACATTGTCATCAGTAGAACTTCAATCCCTGCGTTGCAAACACATTTATCCGGAGACGCAGGGCATTGGCGGCTATTTTGATACGCTCTGCTCGCCAATGAATCCACACAACGCTTCGCATGGATTCTATGTGTACGGCTCGTTTCCGCTCTTCCTCGCGCACTTCGGCAGCCGAATCGTTGAAGACGCGACCACATCTGGTTTCCCGCTCTTTGATTACCAAGGTGGGCACCTGGTCTGGCGCGGAATCTCCGTGGTGTTCGACGTGCTAACGATTCTGGCAGTCTTTGCCCTCGGCAGGAGAATACGGGGCAATTGGGTCGGGCTGCTTGCCGCCCTGTTTTACGCCGCCGCCCCATTGGCAATTCAGAAGGCTCACTATGGAACAGTAAACGCAGCAACTTCCTTCATGGTGACGGTGGCACTCTATAATGCGGTAGCGGTGCAGCAGCGTGGCAAACTGGCATCCTATCTCCTTTTTGGCATCTTTACAGGCGCGGCCGTCGCCTGCCGAATCAATGTCGCGCCATTGGCGTCCGTTATCATTTTTGCCGCTTTTGTTCAGGCCGCACCGATATTATGTTCAAAGCTCAGCCCTAACGAGCGCAAGGCGATTGCCGCCCGTCACCTCGTGGGAGTGGTCGTGGCGGGTTTAGGCGCATTTCTGGCTTTTAGGATTCTCAATCCGTACGCATTCATGGGACCCGGGTTCTTCGGCTTTATGCCTAACCTTCGCTGGCTGGAAAACCTTGAGCGCATAAGCGCCGGTGTATCTGGTTTGCAGGACTTCCCACCCAGTTGGCAGTGGCTGGCGCGCTCTAGTTTGGTATATCCCTTTAAGGATATGCTCTTTTGGGGCATGGGATTGAGCTTTGGCGTACTGGCCTGGTTTGGCTGGTGCTGGTCTGCCTATCGGCTCCTGCGCAATCGAAACGCTTCAAGCGGCTTGCTCATCCCTGTGATTTGGGTCGGCGGGTACTTTATTTTTGTCAGCCGCCTGACATCGCTCAATATGCGCTACTATCTGCCCATTTACGGTGCACTGGCTGTATTTGCGGCCTGGTGCCTCTATGAGTGGTGTCTTCACGCCAGGCTTCACGGGCGTAGTCTGCCAAATGTCGTGATCCCTATGGGGCTTCTCGGCACGATGCTTGTCGCGATCGGTGGCTATCAACTGTCCAGCGCCACGACTGACGCTACGTCAATCACCGCGCTGACTATAGGCGCAATCCTGCTTGTCACTATTGCCCTTCCTGGTGTAAGCAAATGGCGTCCCCTGGTTTTTGGAATATTCGCCATCTTGTTCTCAATGGTCTGGGGACTGATGTTTTCCAATGTATACAGACATCAGACCACACTAGTGCAATCCGCACACTACATATTCGAACGCATTCCGGGCGACTTCGCCATGCAGATCGAAGGCGCAGACAACAACGTGCCCTTGATCAACATCGCGATGCACAATACGGGATTTTCATCCGGAGATATTGACGGCTCGCCCTTTGATCAAGCTAATCACTATAAAGAAGGCGAGCGGAGAGAATTCGAGTTCACTGCGCCTGCGAGCGGCACAATTAGAAGCATCTTTGCGCCGCACCTTGGCGATCCGCTTGATGACCACGAGCCCGAAGAGGTCGTCTTTCATATCTACGCTGAAGACGCCACAACCATACTAGCTGGAGCTGTCCTGCGCACGGACCTCGTCCGCGACCACCATCCTCTTGGCAAGTCGTACACCATTCCTTTGGACCCGGCGCTTAATGTCGTTGAAGGAAAGCGCTATTCATTCACAGTGGAAGTGGCAGCGGACAGCGGAGATGTAATCGGTTCCGGTTCTGTCGTTCTCGCCGAAGGAAGCTGGGACAATCGGGCCACCGGCACCCATATCTGCCCAATGCCGGACGGTGTCACGCTGGCAGACGACCCTCCGTCCGGATTGGTCAGCGCACATGACTGCAGAGGAACATATCCTCATCACGCGGTCATCAATTCGCAAGATCAGATAATGTCTTTTCCGGTGGATAATCAAGTCAAATATGATGACATAGTGCGTACACTGGAAATTGGCGACTACTTGACGATAGCAAGTAATCGATTTTATGACTCGGAAGTACGCAACCTTATGCGTTGGCCACTGACGACGCTTTACTACGAAAAGCTCTTCGCGGGCGAGCTCGGATATGAACTTGAAGCTGCATTCGAAGAAACCTTTGAGTTCGGACCCTGGCGCGTTGACGATCAGCACCTGCCCGTCTATGACTCGCCAGCTTGGCTGAACGAACTCGAAGCCGACGAATCCTTCCACGTTTATGACCATCCGGCCGTGTTCATCTTCAAAAAATCTGATGACTATTCGCGCGCCCATGTCGAAGCCATTTTGTCCCAGGTTTCTCTCAAACAGTCGCACGAATTGCAGATGGCCAGCGACGAGGCGCAACTTCTTGGCGTGTTTAACTGGCGCATCACCGATGCCCAACCTGTCCCGACAGCCTTGACTTTTCCGCCGGATGAGCGAGACGTGCAGAGCACTGGAGGCACTTGGTCTCAGCGATTCTTTAGCGAGAGTGTTGTGAACACCAATCAGGTGGTAGGTATTGTCGCCTGGTACGCCGCGATATTCGTCTTTGGCGCCCTCGCTTTCCCGCTGGTCTTCGCAGTACTCCCGAACATGGCGGATGGCGGCTACGGCGTCAGCAAGCTGGTCGGCATGCTCGTCGTCGCCTGGATAGCCTGGGCGGTGTCAAGCTTGAAGATCCCTATCTGGAGTCAGAGCGGAATACTACTCTCGCTTGCGTTTTTGGCTGTGCTAAGCGCCACGCTGGTACGCACTCGGATCTTCGAATTCCTTCGTGACAACTGGAAGCGCCTGGCATGGATGGAAGTGATAGCCATGACCGCCTTTCTGGCGATGATCGTTGTTCGCTTGACAAACCCCGATCTCTGGCATCCTTTCAAGGGCGGCGAAAAACCGATGGACTTCGCCTATCTGAACGGCGTCTTGCGCAGCACAACATTTCCTCCGATAGATCCCTGGTTTTCGGGCGGTTTTATCAATTACTACTACTTTGGCTACGTCCTTCTGGGCGCACCGACGCTGCTGCTGGGCATCGTGCCCGCCTTCGCCTACAACTTGATGATACCCACAGTGTTCAGCTTGACCGGCATGGGGGCATTCTCAGTTGCCTACAACATCCTGTCACGTTGGCGCAAGTCTGGCGGCGATTTCGAGCAGGGCAAGCTCTCTCGCCGAAGGCTGGGCAATCCCTGGGTTGCCGGCATTATGGCGCTGCTTCTCTGTGTCGTATTGGGCAATCTTGATACGGTGCGCGTAGTCGGCAACGGCTTGGCAACCTTGGGCGGCTACCGCACACCTCAGGGTCTGCAGCACTTCCTGATAAGCGAATACGAATCGGCAAATGACGTCACCGTTTCACCCGATATCAGCACTGATCTGGCAGTGCGAGCGGCGGAGCTGCACCCGTGGGACAGCCTACGTTACGAGATCAACAATTCCGTCTCGCTGGTGAGAGGCTTGCTCGATGGCAGCGGGCGCTTTTTGCAAGGCGAGTATTTGCCTATCGGGAGCGATCGCTGGTATTGGGGTCCCTCGCGGGTATTGGCGGAGACTCCGGGCGTCCGTGGCGGGGCGATCACCGAAATGCCCTATTTCACTTTTCTCTATGGCGATTTGCATGCCCACATGATCAGCATGCCGCTTATACTCTTGACTTCGCTGCTATTATTCAATGAAGTCATTCAGGCGGGACGCGATAATCGTCGTCATTTAGAGCGCGTTCTCGCCATAGCACTTATTTCCTTGGTCGTCGGTGTCATGCGGGCGACCAATACCTGGGACTGGCCCTCGATGACGTTGTTTTCCATTGCGGCCTTGACCTACGCCTGGTGGATTCGCTGGCAATCGACCTTTCGTCCCATTCTGGACGCTCGGTTCTACGTCGTGGTCATAGCAGCGCTCGTGGCGGCTGTTGGGATTATTACACCGTTGACGACCGCCGCGATTGACATCGGTCCAGGATCAACTGCCGCATCAAGTATCGCGACGGCTTTGCGCACTGCGCTGCTGGGATGCATCGGCTCCGTAGTTATTTGGCTGGCTATCCGGCACTTATTTGTACGCGTGTCGGCGCTGGAGCTGGTCGCAACTGTGGGCGGCTTCACACTTCTGAATCTGGCGTTTGCCCTCCCCTACACCTCTTGGTATGCTGCGACCTACAACAGCATCCAACTTTGGGACGGTGGCAAAACGCCGCTTTGGGCGTACTTCGATATTCACGGATTATTCCTCTTCCTAATTATCTCGCTTCTGCTTTGGGACACCGTCTTCTGGTTACGGAATACTAGGGTCAAGCAACTCGTGGCGCACAGAGCATTTGCATTTCGCATAGTTGCGCTTACAATCGGCATCGGGTTGCTCGCCCTAATTCTCACCGCTAGCGGCTACCAAGTCGCATTGATTGTATTGCCCCTTCTATGCTGGATCGCGATTCTATTCTTCCGCCCCGGCCAATCGCAGCCCATGCGCTTTATACTGGTGTTGATAGGCTTGGCGCTTTCTATGACGCTGGGGGTCGAGATTATTGTCATAAGCGGGGATATCGGACGACAAAACACAGTCTTCAAGTTCTATATTCAAGTGTGGCTGCTGCTAAGCGTAGCAGGCGGCGTCGCCTTTGCCTGTTTGCTGCGGGCATCCCAGCAATTCAGCAGATCCCTGAAATTTCTTTGGTATACACCTTGCATCGTACTGCTTGCGATCGCCGGAATGTTTCCTGTCATGGCCACCCGTGGGCGTTCTTTCGATCGGATGGCGCCGGACCTGCCACTGACGCTCAACGGTATGGACTATATGACGCAGGCGACGCATGTGGAGACGGCTCCCGACACGGGAAACCGCGCGGAAATTGAGCTAGCTGTTGACTATCAGCTAGTACGCTGGATGCAGGAAAATGTCGAAGGGTCGCCGGTTATCATGGAGGGACGCCGACCCGGCAGCGAATACCAATGGAATGGTCGGATATCCATTTTGACTGGCTTGCCCTCCGTGCTCGGCTGGAATTGGCATCAAAGGCAGCAACGAACCTTCCACCCAATGCACGACTGGATATTCCAACGAGAGCGAAATATCCAGCAATTCTACAACACAAGCGACATTGATGTGGCGGTCGATATCATTCATCACTTTAGTGTCGAATACATCATTCGAAGCGGACTGGAGGAAGTGCATTCGACGCCGGAGGGATTGGACAAGCTTGATCGCATGGTAGACATGGGTTTACTTGCTGTCAGCTATGAGGTCGACGGGGGAAAGATTTATCGCGTGAACGAAGATGCGGTAATGCAATACTTGGTGGAGCGTCATTCATGACCCTCGCATTTGATTGGCTTTCGCGCGAGGGGCACTTACTGCTAGCCTGGTGGCTCTGGATTGCGCTGGCCGGCGTGGCAGTTCTCCCGCTTTGCTGGCGTCTCTTTGGTGGACTGCCTGACGGCGGTTACACGCTCGCGCGCGCGCTCGGTATGCTTCTCGTTACCTGGGTCTTTTGGCTTTTGGGGAGCTACGGCTTCCTCGAAAACGCAATCGGCAGCATTGTATTGTCCTGGCTGCTGGTATTGGCTGCTTCGCTGGCGATCTACTTTCGTGATAGAGAACGTGGAGAATTCTCGAGATGGTGGCGGGAGAACCGCGCCTTGGTGCTGTTTACCGAGCTTCTATTCGCCGTGCTCTTTGTAGGCTGGGCGCTATATCGTGCCCATCAGAATGACTTAGTGGGCACGGAAAAGCCGATGGAATTGGCCTTCCTTAGCGCTACCCAGCGCAGCACCGATTTTCCACCGAATGACCCGTGGATGTCCGGTTACGCCATCAGCTACTACTATATGGGATATGTCATGTCCTCAGCGCTATCGATGTTGAGCGGCATCGGTAGCACAATTGGCTTCAACCTGACCGTGGCGTCGCAATTTGCCCTCACCGGTTTGGCTGCGTTTGGCGTGACATATAATCTCGTACGCTCACGTGCATTTGGCTTGACCAGCCGCACGCGTGACCTGCCAGTGTCCCGTGCCATCGCTATCGCAACAGGCGTAGCGGGAATGCTCTTCATGGTGCTTATGGGCAATTTCCAGCTTCTGTTGGTTGAAGCGCCTCTAGCCACTCGCTCTGCGCCCCAATCTTATTTCGAGTTTTGGGGGACCCAGAAACTCCCTCAATTCGATCAAATCGAATACCAGCAAGAAAGCAATGCACGTGTTAACCTGGACACGTCTGCCTGGAAACACTGGTGGTGGTTCAACGCCAGTCGCGTCCCGACCGACTACAATTTGGATAATCAACTTACCGGTACGCAACCGATCGGCGAATTTCCAGCATTCAGCTTCATTTTGTCGGACAACCACCCCCACGTCCTCTCGCTGCCCTTTGTAATCACAGTCATCGGCATGATGCTCAACCTTGTACTTTGGCAACGCGAACCGCAGACCGAAGCCGTGTTGCTATACGGCATCGCAGTAGGCGGTCTGGCATTCCTGAATGCCTGGGACGGTCCGACGTTTCTCGTGGGCTTGGTGGGCGCTGAGGCTTTACGCCGGCTATTGGCTAGCGAATATGGTCGGTTAAAAGCAAGGGACTGGCTGGCGCTTGTAAAGTTTGGCGCCTCACTGGTGATTGTCGCCGCAGCCGCCTACTTGCCGTACTTTGTCGGCTTTCGTTCGCAAGCGGGCGGTATTCTACCCAACTTGCTGAACCCGTCGCAGTTTCAGCGCTTCTTCCTCATGTTTGGACCGTTGATCGTCATTCTGTGCGCATATATGCTGGTGGAGGGCTGGCGCGGATCTTCGGCGCGCCAGCTGAATTGGCGCTTAGGTATCAAAGTCAGTGGCATGCTTCTCGTCGCAATGCTATCGATCATGACAGCCTTGGGCGTCATCATTGCCATAGGTAATCCCGCTCAGCCGATTGTGGGCAAGGTGGTAAGCTTACTCAATGATCGTGACGAATTGATACGGCAGCTTGTGCAGCGCCGCATTGAATATGGCTTGACCTCTTTAGTCTTACTGCTGGGAATCGCCGTCGTTGTGGCGCGCCTTTTCCCGGCTCGCAACGGTCAATCTCATTCGGGCGAAGTCGCCATCAACTGGATCTCGTACCCGCAGGCTACAGGATTCGTTTTGTTGCTAATTGGCATGGGGCTTGGCCTGACTCTTTTCTGCGAATTCTTCTACTTGAAGGACAATTTCTTTGTTCGAATCAATACCGTTTTCAAGCTCTATTATCAGGCTTGGGTGATTTGGAGCATTGCAGCGGCCTATGCCCTCTATAGTATTCTCTTCGATCACGTGCTTCGATTGCCGAGCGTAATTATACGTTTAGGAATTGGCGTACTGTTGAGTATAGGCATCGTCGCGGGACTACTTTATGGTTTCGCAGCAGTCCATCATCGCGCTTGGATTGAAACCGGGCGTCAGTATGCATCGGAGCAACGCCGCTATACACCGCCCACGGAATGGGAGAACGCTATCCGGCAAGTATACGATGGCGAAGTCGTCGAGCGTGGCACGGTCCTTTACTCGCGTATCAGGCTGGCCGACGCTACCGAGACCGAAATTCTTCGCGCTGAAATTGACGGTATCGCGACTTTTGATGGTTACGACACAATCATTCATGAGCCGCTAACGCTGGACGGCGCGCACGGCCTGCTACAACACGATGATCAGCAGGTCATCGACTGCCTAGACAAATCGCTCGGCCGCTCAAGTGCCGTAGCCGCGGAAGCCGTGGGCCAAGCCTACAACATCGCATTTGGACGGGTCGGTACTTTGGCCGGCATTCCGGTCGTGCTAGGCTGGGAGAATCACGAGCGGCAATGGCGTGGAGCCACGTATTATGAGATTGCGGGGTCGCGGGCAAGTGACCTGAAAGACCTTTACACGCGACACGATTTTGACGAAGTAGAGCAAATTATAGAGCGTTATAAGATCACACATATTCTGTACGGCTCGACCGAGCGACAGCACTACGGCAGTCTTGGAGAAGAGAAATTCATGGATAATCTGCCAATCATTTGCGAATCGGGCTCGTCAAGAGTTTTCTATGCCGGCGCCTAGTAGAGCAGGCCATTACCCCGGGACTTATTCACTTTGCTTACCGAACGTGTGTAATTGATGGAATCTGAGCTTCACATGTTGTACGCCGATTCAGCTCAGCACCGCACTGGCGAAGGCTCACGAGCGTCTTCGTCGCCGCGAACCATCTCAGCCGAATGGCTGGCCTACTTGGCGTTGGCGCTGCTTGCCTTGTTTCTGCGCGTCACAATGCTAGATACTGTGCCCATCTCTGAAGGCGAGGCACGACACGCTCTGCACGCTTGGCATACTATAGAAGACGGTGCCCCGGGTAGCTTTCTGACCTCAAGCAGCCCGCTCACCTATCTGGCTCAATTGGTGACGTTCTCGCTAGCTGGAGCGGACGAATTTACCACCCGCATTGGTTCTGCGTTGGCCGGATTCGCCCTTGCCATGACGCCTCTGCTCTTTCGTGACAGCCTGGGCCGGACGCGAACCTTTGTCTGGTCTGCCTTACTCGCTTTGCTTACAGTGCCGCTGGCGGTATCGCGGTTAGCCGACGGTACTAGTTTTATGCTGCTTTTCACCGTCCTGGCTGTCTGGATGATCAGGCGGTACTGGTATTCTATGCAGCTTAAAGACGCCTACTGGGCGATTGCGTTTGTCACGTTCATGTTGCTCCTGTCGAGTCCATCGGGTATTCCGCTCCTGATCGTCCTGATTGTCTCGGGCTGGCTTGCGGTTTGGCGCACTGCGCTGAGCGCGCCGCAACGACTTGAATTGCCCGGTAACGATATTCTTCAAATGGCGGTTTCGCGCACTCGTGACTTTCCATTTGCTAAAGCGCTCTTTATCCCACCCCTTGTCGTCGTCGCCAGCGCGACTCTTTTCATGTTCAATCCGGCTGGGTTAAGCACCGTCGGACAACTTATCGAGTCGGCCGTCAGTGGATTCATTGTAAGTCATTCTGCAGACGGCGCGCGATTAGGATTAGCAGTATTGCTGGCACAAGAACCACTCCTAATCGTCTTCGCACTTGGCGGCGCCTGGCTCTTGTG
This sequence comes from Phototrophicaceae bacterium, assembly GCA_965223515.1. Taxonomy (GTDB): domain Bacteria; phylum Chloroflexota; class Anaerolineae; order Aggregatilineales; family Phototrophicaceae; genus UBA6055. Next base: position 420,599 of record CBDCWK010000002.1, on the reverse strand, counting down.
GAAGCACGGTGATGTTACCTACATCGACCGCTTCGCCGCGGCATGGTCAGCCATTGGCAGCGCCGCGCTGCTCCTGTACCCCGGCGCGGGACCCGCTGATGCGATGTGGGTCGTCTTGCCCTTAACACTGTTGGCAAGCTACGGCATTACGCAACTGATGGTGAATCGGCGCGTCGTCGTTCTTTGGTCTGTGGGCGATGAAAGCGACGAGGACGAAACCAGTGGCACGCTCTATACAACGCAATTCTGGTGGGCCAAGTGGGCAATATCCGCTGGCGTATTGATGTGCCTCTTTATTTTGTCAGTCCAATTCATGCAAGTGGCGCGCTTGATGGCCGAATTGCCCTCCAGCGCCAGTTTATCTGAGCTATTCGCGCTCCTGGCAGAATCATCGCATGTCCGTCTTGCCCAAGGCTTGGGATTGCTCGGCATGAGCCTGATAATCTCAGCAATTGTTTTTCTATTGGTGGCGAATTTTTGGGGCGTGAGTACCTGCTTACAAGGTACGGGCATCGGTTTTCTGTGGCTCTTGTTGCTCTCTGGCATCGGCGGCGCTTGGCAGGCTTCAGTTGCCGAAGCCCATGTTCCCGACGGCTTGTGGCGAGCGAGCGCCATCACCGGAGACGCCTATCTCCTGCGCGAAACGCTTTTCGAATTGGCGGCGCGTGACACGTCTGGATTTCCCACAATTGAGCTGACAATCGTGACCGACGAGAGCGGGATTATCCGCGACGACAGCTTACTCGCGTGGTTGGGACGCGATTTTCCCAATATTCGTTTCGTTAGCACCGCTGGCGTGGCAAGTACGCGGCAAATCGTTCTAATGGCCGATGACGAGTTTCAAGCCAGTGCTCTCACTGGCGACTATGTGGGTCAACGCTTTGTCCTCCGGCGCAAACGGTCATTCTCAGAATTGGGAATCTGGGATCTACCTGCGTGGTGGTCACAAGGGCGGCTTGGGGCTGGCCCGCTCACTGAAGAATCGGCAATACTATGGCTGCGGCAGGATGTTTATGACGGCATACCTTTCGATCAGCGTCCATTAGAGTGAGGATGATTGCCGAGCTACGTGTACAATGATAAGCGCCCGTGAATCTTGTTATACAGGCTAGGGACTATGACTGACAAGCGAGCAGCTATGCGCACAGAGATTGATGCGATCATCAGACGCGCTCTTGACGGCGATCAGAATAGCTATGCGGAGCTGTATGACCGTTTCGCTGCAAGCCTGTACCGGCTCTGTTACAGCCTGCTGATGAACGAGCAAGACGCCGAAGACATCTTACAAGAATCCTTTTTGTACGCTTTCAAGAATCTGCACCGCTTCGATTCACGCAAGGCATCGTCAAAGACCTGGCTTTATACGATAGCGGTGAGTCGCTGCCGCAACACCTATCGGCGCAAACGCTTCATTACTGTCGATATCACGCAGTGGCTGGGACTGGAGCTGAAGGCGCCGCCTTCCGAAGCGCCGGAGGCCGCCGTCATACGGCGCGATGCCAGCGATTCGATTTCCAGAGCGCTGCTCGATCTGTCGCCAAGATTGCGCGAAGCAATCGTACTCCGTTACGGACAGGGAATGACCTATCGTGAGATTTCCGAGGTAATGGGCTGCCCGCAGAAAACGGCAGAAAGTCGGGTACGCCTGGGCCATCAGCGCCTGCGAAAATCTCTGCAGCCAGTCGGGCTGGGACTACTGGAAGAGCTGCTGAGAGTGCACTAGCGCTTACGCTTGAGGTTTTAACGGGAATATGGTCGAGTTCAAATACCGCTACTGCAAAGTGCACATGGCACGCTACCTCAGTGGCGACCTCGCGGAGCACGTACGTCGACGTGTCGCGCGTTACATCGACGAAAGCGAGGACTGCTTCCGAGAATACATGCGCCATCGCGAATTCGCCCTCAAACTAGAGCGAAGCCTGCCGACTTTTGGTCGTCCCAGTTCCGAACGGCTCGACGAGCTATGGTCATCGCTGCAAATGGATTTGCAGAAGCCGTCGCCCCGTCCAGCCTGGCTCAGCGACTTCGGCGCGCGTTCAAGCCTGCAATTCAGTTATGGGCTCGTCATCATTGCAATATCAATTGCGCTCATGCTGCCACTTATGATCGGATACCACTCGTCAATGCTTTTTGTAGACCACCCGCGCGTGCCGCAACATGCAGCCTTCGTCCTTACTCCAGAGAAGGCGCGCAGCCCTATTGTCGCAACATCTCACTCAAAGTCTCGCGCGCTCCTTCCCTTGCTGCAGAACACGCCGTCTCCGCGATTCTAACGGCCTTTCTATTATTCATTTCAGTCACCTTCTACGGATTCAATAGCGATGATAACCTCACCCAACCAGCTCGAAGACAACGCACTAAGCCGGGTGCTGGCGCAGCGTGTCACAACCAATTGGGAGCTCACCGCTTTTGTCGTCATCCTGCTGCTAGCGGTCTTCACGCGGTTCTACATGCTGGAAGATCGTGTCATGAGCCACGACGAAAGCTTGCACACGCGGTTTTCTTACAATCTTTACAACGAAGGCAACTTCCAGCATACGCCCTTGATGCACGGTCCGGTGCTCTTCCACGCCACCGCCCTGTCCTTCTATATGTTTGGCGATAGCGACTTTTCGGGACGGATTTACACTGCGCTGCTAGGCGTATTGATAGTGATTTTCCCGATTCTATGGCGAAAATGGCTTGGAAGGTGGGGCGCATTGCTCGCCTCGGTGATGCTGCTTATATCGCCGCTCCTCATGTATTACAGCCGCTACATTCGCCACGATACGCCTTCAGTTTTTTTCGGCATGATCATGGCGTATTGCATTCTTATGTATCTCGATGGTGCTCCACGTTTTCGCCGCCGCGCATATTGGCTATACATCTTCGCCGCTGCAATGATCCTTAATCTGGGCTCAAAGGAAACCGCTTTCATCTATATCGCCGTCTTTGGCAGCTTCCTGGCGATCTACTTTTTGGTTCGGCTGGCTCAGCATCGCCTAGGATTGAACGGGCGGTACCTGTTTCAAGCGATCATGTTAGGCATCTTGCTGGGCGGGATGATCACACTCGGAATGTATATCGTTGTCGATATTATCCCGGCCGAAATCATCTCCGGCAAAGGCACTCCCTTTCAAGACCTGTCTGACTTGCAGCGCACAAGCTGGCTGAGCTGGATGGCGCTTTCCATTATGAGCGGCGCCTTTGTGCTAGTAACGACTGCGCTTTACGCTTTCCGCGATAGATGGAGCCGGTTGCCATGGCGCGAAATGCTGTTGATTTTCTTGCTCGCGCTCATCACTGCTGGCGGATTGCTTTACATTGAAGAGTTGTCCCATTTTCCCACGTCCACAGAGACAGCAGAGCCAACGGTCCCTGGCATTGATGAGGCTGAAGCATTGGAAAGCTCAGCAGGCGAGGGAATGCGGGCGACGCCGGCATTGGCGCTATGGATCATCGCGATAGCTGTTGTCGCCTACATGATCCGCGATGCCCGCCGACGCGACGCGACAATGGACAAGCTGGCGGAAGACAAGAGCGAAGCCGGCGGCTTGTGGGGCTTTCTTTATCAGTTCCCGGAAGTCGACATTCTCGTTCTTATTATTACACTTATCTTGCCTTGGACCACAGCACTTTTCACACGCTTAATGGGTGGTTCCAACAGCGATTTCGCCACCGTCGCCGAGTCGCTGCCAGAGGGGATTTACAACTTCTTGCTCAGCCTGCCCAGCTTGGATGGCGCGGCACAGGTCGGGCAGTTTCTTGCGGGCGCCTCCGTTTTCGTGCCCCTCATAACGCTTTCATTCGCCATCGGATTGGCATGGAATTGGAAGCGCTGGCTGAAATCAGCCGCCATTTTCCACGTGATATTCGCTTTCTTTTTCACTACGGTGTTCACTAATATCGCCGGTTTAGGGACGGGAATGATATACAGCCTGGGTTACTGGCTGGAACAGCAAGGCGTACGCCGCGGCAGTCAACCACAGTATTACTATTTGCTTGTCATCATGCCCACGTACGAGTTTCTGCCGATCGTAGGCACAGTCAGCGCTATGTTTGCAGGCGTCACCTGCTTTTGGAAGTCGAGGCGAAAGCGCCTTATTGACGTTGAAATACTTCAACAGCGGCAAGCTACAGCCGAGTACGGCGCGAATGATGAGTTAGACGCAGATAGCGAGTCGCCTGGCGCTGATGCAAGCCTTGAGGACGTGGAATTCATAAGCCAATCGCGAGCGAGCGAAGACTCTACTAGTTTGACAATTGGCGATAAGACGGAAACCACGCCAATGGCTCAAGCTGATGGAAGCGTCCAAGACGATGGCAAGCTGAGCAGGTTGCCTTTCTTACTATTATTCGCCTGGTGGGCGATTCTGAATTTGGTCGGCTATTCACTTGCGGGAGAGAAGATGCCGTGGCTCGGTACCCATCTCACCACGCCGATGATACTAATCTCCGCTTGGTATTTCGGCGGCATATTCTCTCGCGCTGATAAGTCACGATTCTTGTCTCGGGGTTGGATAGCGCTGTTGATCACGCCCTTGTTCTTGGTCAGCCTCATTCAAGTGATCGGCGCATTCATCGCCGGCGACCCGCCATTTACTGGCCTATCAAAAGATCAACTGGAACGTACTTATGAGTGGCTGGCGTCTCTTATCGTGTGCATCAGCTTGGGATATATATTGCTGCGCCTGGCGCGCCTGACCAGTTGGATACATCTACGTCGAATACTCACTGTGACGATTTTTAGTCTCTTGAGCATGATTACCGTCCGCGCAGCCTGGATGGCGTCATTTATAAATTACGATTTGCCGACCGAGCTACTTGTCTACGCTCACGCTGGCCCAGCTGTCAAATGGGCGCTGGAAGACATTGAAGAAATGAGCCTGAGGATGACCGATGGCCCGGACCTTAAGTTCGTTTACGACGATGAAGTCTCCTGGCCATATAGTTGGTATTTCCGCAATTTCACCGATGCAGTCTTCGTCGGTTCGAATCCCACCGTACAAAACACTGAAGACGCTATTTTCGTCGTGGTCGGCTCCGGGCACCGTGGTGATGTTGAGCCAATCCTGGAAGATCGATACCTGCGACGCGACCATATGCGCATGTGGTGGCCCATGCAGGAATATTTCGGGCTTACGCCACAGCGGATTATGAATGTATTGGATTTCTCGCCGCAGAATACCAATGCGGCTGCCTTGAGAAAGGGCATATTTGAGATCTGGTGGTCACGCGATTATGACCAATACGGCGAAGCTACGGGCAAGGACTTCTCTCTAACGAACTGGCCTGTCTCGGATCGCATGCACGTGTACGTGCGCAAGGATTTCGCTTCGATGATCTGGGAATACGGACTGGGCGATGGTGACGTTCCCAGCAATATTCCGGCTGAAATCAATCAGTGCGCCTCAAACTGGCGGTCCCTGAGCCCCATACTTGAGTTCGATATGACTTCGCAACAGTTGGCTCATCCGCTTGCCTTGACTGTTGTCAATAGCCAGGTCTACGTCGCCGACGAGAATGCCGATCGGGTGTACGTCTTTGGGGTCGATGGGCAACATACTCAAAGCTACGGCGATACTGACGCTGTCACCTTCAATCGCCCCAACAGTGTGGCGGTCATGCCTGATGGTACTCTCTTGATTGTGGACACGTGGAATTACCGCATTCAACATCTTGATCAAGCAGGCGCCGTACTAACGACCTGGGGACAAGCCGGAGAATTCGGATTCGATGCACCGGTCAATCCGTCCGACGGTTTCTGGGGCCCTCGGGATGTCGCGGTCGACTATGCCGAGCGTATTTTCATCGCCGATACTGGAAACAAGAGAATCCGCGTCTATGCGCTCGACGGCTCCGAAGCGATTCATCAATACGATATCGGCGGTGGAGGAAGCGGTCCCGGCGAATTGGACGAGCCTAGCGGGCTGGCAGTCCACTCTGATGGTCGTCTGTTTGTCGCTGACACCTGGAATCGGCGGATCGCCGTGTTTGACGTTGATGGCAACCACTTAGACGATTTTCGAGTTCGTGGCTGGTACAACAATGTCTTCAATCGTCCATATCTGGCGCTGGATGAAAGCCGTGAAACGCTCTACATCACCGACCCGGATAGCAAGCGTATTCTAGTTTACGATATTGCGGGCGACTGCTTTGGTTCCTTTGGCGAAGCGGGTGATTCAGCGTCAGCCGGTCAATTCAAGGAGATAGGCGGTATTGCTGTCGATGAAGAGGGCTTCGTATACATCAGTGATTCTGCCGCAGGAAAGATAGTGAAATACGCGCCCTTTTTGCGCGAGTAACCCGGGAAACACGATACGCGAAGCGGTTCATCTTCCGCGGTTTCGACCGTCGCGTAAAGTCGCCGAGAGGCGATGTGGCTTGACGACTCGCTCCTGTCATGTTAGTATTCGTACGGATGCTAGTGTACGGAAAAGTGGGAATCCCCCACTTTTCGTTTTATATCGGGCAGGCACGGGACAAAGAAATTCCGGAACGCTCGACTGTTGGAGTGAAGCATAATGTCGAACGAATTGCAAATCGCCTTCAATGAGATTGCGCAGATGCGGGCACTCCCGGCTGACATCGTTTTGGACGCGCTGCAGAGCGCCTTGGTCTCAGCCTATCGCAAGGACACCGGCGCAAGTTCCGCGCAGGCGATTGAAGCGGAAATCGATCCAAATACCGGGCGTGCCAAAGTCTTTGTCGAGAAAGAAGTGGTTGAAGACGTCCTGAGTGAAGCAACGGAAGTTACGCTCGAAAAGGCGCGCTTCTTTAATCCCGAGGCGCAAATCAACGATATCGTGATGGTGCAAGTTGACAATACCACCCGAAGCTTCGGGCGTATTGCCGCACAAACAGCGAAGCAAGTCATACTGCAGAAGATTCGCGAAGCCGAACGCAATTCGCTTTACGACGAATTCATCAATCGTGAAGGCGATCTCATAACCGGTACCGTACAGAGCGTTAACTCCCGTAAAGTTACGTTAAGCCTGGGTCGAGCGGAAGCCGACTTGCCGCGCCAACAGCAGATCCCCGGCGAGCGCTACCGCACGCACGAGAAAATCCGCGTTTACGTGGTGGAGGTTGTCAAAAGCAACCGCGGCCCGCAGATTCTCGTTAGCCGTGGGCACCGTAATATGCTGCGGAGGCTCTTGGAATACGAAGTGCCGGAAATCTACAACGGACAAGTTGAGATTAAGAACATCGCCCGTGAAGCCGGTCACCGTTCGAAAGTTGCTGTCGCGGCGCTGCAAGATGGCATTGACCCGGTCGGTGCCTGCGTCGGTATGCGTGGTATCCGAATTCAGAATATCGTAAAAGAGCTACATAACGAGAAGATCGACGTCATCGAATGGAACAATGACGCTGTTGCCTTCATTTCCAAAGCCCTTAGCCCGGCACGGGTCACCGGTGTATACCTTGACGATGATCCTATCGATGGGAAGACGGCGGTGGTCCTCGTACCGGACGACCAATTATCTCTGGCGATCGGCCGCGAAGGACAAAATGCGAGGCTTGCCGCAAAACTGACCGGTTGGCGGATCGACATCAAGAGCGTAGCCGAGACGGTCCAGCATGCGCTGGAAGACCTCGACTCTGCTCCGCTAAGCGGCCTTGCCGAACGCAACGCAGATTTGGTGGCCGAGTCGCTGCGCATCATAGAGAAGAAGCGACTAGAACTCGCGATCATGCCCGAAGAATACAAGTCGCTCGCTCGTCTCGCCGCCATCGTCGAACAGCTGCTGCAAGAACATCGAGATGAAACGCGCGGAGTCTACCTGCGGCAGCGCGAAGCTGTTCGCGCCACGCTTACGCCGAAATTATTTGAATTGCCGCTTGATGTCTTGGCGGTCTCGCAAGAAATCCTCGATATCCTCGAGCCTTTCGAAAACGTGGGCGAAGTCATGTTGACTTCCCTGGTCAATGAGGAGACAGTCAAACGGAGGCTTGCTGAATTGGAGGGCGAGCCGATGGTGGAATTACAGGCCGCCCTCGATACCGTCATGGCAGCAGATATTGACCAGCTGCTAGCAGAAGCGATTTCCATCGAAGAATCAGACGATGAGGAAGACGTAGAAGCGATTGCACCAGATAGCGAAGGCGAGCAACCCGAAACCGCCCCAACCGAAACTGAAGAACAGGCTGAGATCGACGGCGACGAAGAACCTGCTCTCGAGGGAGAGCAGCGGGAGATTATTTACGATGCCTTTGGTCAGCCGCTGGTGGAGATTGAGCCAGAAGATGAAGCAGAAGGGATAACCGAGCTTGAGGCCGAGGTTGCAGCAGCGGTGGACCTTGAAGCACCGATGGTGGGTGTGCCGCAAACAGAGCCGCAAGCGACCGATGCTAGCTTTGACCCTGAGGAAGAAAGCGAACTCAAATTCGAACTTGACCTTAACAAGAGTAAGCAACAGCGGCGGCAGGATCGCCAGAAGCGGCGCCAGCTCGTCTTGGACGAACAGAGCGGTGAGGTTATCGCCAAGCGACGGCGAAAGGGCGCTCGTGGCAGTTGGGATGAAGAAACGTGGGAGGATTACGAATTCTAGTCCCTTAGATAAGGCGTGTGATGGATAGCAAACACCAACCGCAACGAAGCTGTGTAGTTTGCCGGGAAAAGAGAGACAAGCGCGGATTAAGCCGTCTAGTTATGGTGAAAAACAGACTGCTAATTGATGTTTCAGGCAAGATGACGGGACGTGGCGCTTATCTGTGCAGCAAAGTGGCCTGCTGGGCCTTGGCCACGACGGGCTCACAAGTAAGCCGTGCGCTTCGACAGGAATTGAGCGATGGTGACCGTGAATACTTACGGCAGATGACGCCGTCATGAACCAGCACAGCTAGCGGAGGCAGGATCAACCATCCTGCCTCGAATGGTCGCCAAAAATTAGGGAGGTAGGAATGGTAGAATCACCAAATGAAATCCTGATACCGGATTACATCGTAGTCCGCGAACTGGCAACGCTGATAGACATTAGCCCGATTGATGTTATGAAGACCTTGATCTCCAACGGGATCATGGCATCTATCAACCAGACGATTGACTTTGACACGGCTGCCATCGTCGTCGAAGAGCTAGGTTTCCAAGCCAAATCGGCCAGCGCAGAAGCCGCGGCAGAAGAAGAAGAAAAGCGCGCCGAAGAACGCGAAGAAAAATGGAGCTCAATGTATGAGGGCGAGTCGCCTGATACTTTGGCGCCTCGGCCACCGATCATAACTATTCTGGGCCACGTCGATCACGGTAAAACGACTTTGCTTGATACAATTCGCAAAACCGCCGTGGCGGAAGGCGAAGCAGGCGGGATCACGCAGCACATCGGCGCCTATCAGGCGAAACATGCGGGGCGGATCCTGACTTTTCTGGATACTCCCGGGCACGAAGCCTTCACCGCCATGCGCGCCAGGGGCGCTCACGGTGCCGACATTGCCATCCTGGTAGTTGCCGCAGATGACGGTGTCATGCCGACCACGCGCGAAGCCCTCGATCATGCACGCGCCGCCAATCTGTCCATCGTGGTCGCCATTACCAAAGTAGACAGGCGCAACGCCAATCCGGACACAGTTAAACAGCAGCTCGCAGAGTTGGATCTGATCCCCGATGATTGGGATGGCTCAACCATGATGCTTCCCGTCGATTCCTTGTCCGGCGACGGCATTGAAGATTTGCTCGAAGCGCTAATTCTGGTTGCGGACGCCAATGCCATTGTCGCCAATCAAGATGGCCGCTTGCGAGGGACAGTGATTGAGGCGGAGGTTGACAAAAGCAGAGGTACGATGGCCACTCTGTTGGTAATGAACGGCACCATGAATCGTGGAGATGCGATCGTGGCCGGTACCTCCCACGGCAAGATCAAAGCCATGTTTGATTCGTCGGGCAAGGCGGTGATACGCGCGCTGCCTTCCATGCCGGTCGCGGTGCTGGGCTTGGATTCGCCGCCAGCGCCTGGCGTTATGTTCGAGATTATGCCAGATGACAAGACGGCACGCGGCATCGCGGCAGGTCGCCGCGATGAAGAACGCCTGCGCGATACGAATGGACAAGTGCCGGTAGCGCTGACGTTGGACGAATTCTTTGCGCAGTTCCAGGCCGGTGACACCAAGGAATTGTCGATAGTCTTGAAGACGGACGTACAAGGCTCCCTCCAACCGATCACCGACGAACTAAAGAATATCTCCGAACGCAACGAGGAGCAGATCGCTGTGCGTGTGCTGCGGCAAGAAGTCGGTCGCATCACTGAATCCGATGTGATGCTTGCGAGCGCATCCAACGCTATCGTCATCGGTTTCAATGTTGGCGCTGACAATGCCGCTCTGGCGTCCGCCGATGTGCAGGGTGTTGAAATCCGGCGTTATCAAGTTATTTACCAGCTTTTCGAAGACATCGAATTGGCCTTGCACGGCATGCTAGAACCTAAATATGCCAATCGAGTCATCGGCGTAGCGGAAGTGCGTCAAATATTCAAAATCCCACGCAGCGGGCTAATTGCCGGCTGCATGATTCGCGACGGCGTGGCCCGGCGCAATGCCAAAGCACGGGTAAAACGTGGAGAAAAGCTCGCCGTCGATAGTGCCGGCATTTCATCTCTTAAGCGGTTTCAAGAAGACGTTCGCGAAGTGCGCGCCGGCTTCGAATGCGGAATCGGCCTGGATGGCGTGAACGAATACAAAGAAGGTGATCTGATAGAGTTTTTCGTGCGCGAGCGCGTCAACTAGGGTGGCAAAATGTCCATAAAGCAAGGGCGCATGAGCGATCGAATACATCAAATACTGAGCCACCTCCTTCTGCGTGAGGTATCGGATCCGCATCTATGTGATATCACAGTGATGGAAGTCCAGTTGGATCCTGAATTGATGTATGCCAAAGTCTATGTCAGCGCGATGGGCGACGAAAGCCGAGAAGCCAAAGTCATGGTTGGACTTCGCCGCGCAAACGGCTTCTTACGGCGCGAAGTCGGAAAGCGTATTCGCCTGCGCAATACACCGGAATTGCACTTTCATTGGGACCACACGCTTAAGCGTGCCGATCGTATCAATCAGATCATCTCGAACCTCGATATTCCAGATGTAGTTGCCGATGGAAACGGCGATGAAGACTGAGCCTCAATGGAATGAAGCTGCCCAAGCTATCGATGCCGCTCAATCTATCCTGGTGGTGGCTCATATTGCGCCAGACGGCGATGCTATAGGTTCGCTACTGGGCATAGCCGAACCACTGCGCGACCGCGGCAAAGACGTGACGGCCGCTATTGATGAAGGTGTTCCGCCGGACCTTTCATTCGTCCCGCGAAGTGAAACCATCGCGCCGGCAATTTGTGATAATTCATTTGACCTGCTGATCACGGTCGATTCCAGCGACATCGAGCGTATCGGCGTGGTTGGCGCCTACGGCTTAACGCACAGCACGCGGACGATCAATCTCGACCATCATCCGACCAATACACGGTATGGCGATATACATTTGATTGTCCCGCAGGCGGTCGCCGCTGTGGAAATTGTCTATGACTTTCTCGAGTACATGGGATGCGAAATCTCAGCTGATGTCGCGTTCGCGCTGCTAACCGGGCTAGTTACCGACACGCAGGGCTTTAGAATCAGCGCGACAAACAGTCGCACACTCGAAATTGCACAAGATTTAATGCAACGGGGCGCGTCGCTTTCTAAAATCATGGCGAAAACGCTGAATAGGCGCCCCTTTGAAGAAGTCGAACTGTGGAAGCGGGTTTTGCCATCGGTTCAGCTTGAAAGCGGTCTCATCTTCGCGACGATTGGGCAAGGCGATATAGGCAGCGTCGGTCTGGAGAATATGACAGACGGTGGCTTGGTTAGCTACCTAGTTAGTGTGGATCAGGCTAATGTCTCCATCGTCTTCAAGGAATTGCCAGATTGCCAGGTTGAGGTGGCCTTCCGCGCCAAACCTGGCTACGATGTTGCGAGCCTTGCCTTGCAGCTAGGTGGCGGTGGCCATACACTAGCATCTGGCTGTACTGTGCCCGGAACTCCTCAGCAGGTGAAGGAGATTGTCCTCCCCTTGGCACATCAGGCCGTCGCTAAGGGGGCTAGCGCGCTTGAGTGACCTCGTCTCCGCGGGTTTCCTCAACGTTAACAAACCACTGCAACTGACCAGCCACGATGTAGTGGCAGCGGTACGGCGTCGATTCCGCGCGCAAACCGGCGAGAAGAAAGTTGGGCACGCTGGCACATTAGACCCGCTTGCGGACGGAGTGCTAGTTGTGTGCCTGGGTACCGCCACCCGGCTTAGCGAATACATGATGCAGAGCCGCAAAGTCTATCGGGCGCAAATAACGTTTGGAGCCACCACCTCGACCTATGATGCGGCCGGCGATGTACTTGCGGAACGCGACGTTCGTCACATCACGACTTCGGAGGTCAAGCGGGTTCTGCCAAGATTCATCGGCGAAATCGGCCAGATTCCGCCTATGTTCAGCGCGATCAAAGCCAGAGGGAAAAAGCTCTACGAATTAGCGCGAGAAGGCAAGTCAATCGCTCGCCCGGCACGCAACGTGACGATTCATTCGATAGAAATCACCTCCTGGGAAAAACCTGTCCTTACACTTGAAATTCAATGCTCTGCCGGCACTTACATTCGCTCACTGGCAAACGATCTGGGTGAAGCACTTGACGTGGGCGCCTACTTGTCTGGCTTGACGCGAGTGGCAAGTGGCGACTTTCACCTAGGCAAAAGCATCTCGCTAGACACTGTATTGAAAGACGACGAATGGATGCGGCATATCATCTCGCCATACGAGGCGCTCTCACAGCATACCCGCGTGACGCTTACAGCGGACGAAATTGAACGAGTCCAGCAAGGCGGATTCATATCCTCTCGGCATGAATTGCAGTCATCCACCATATTCGGTTTCGACGCGGATCAGCAACTCATTGCTGTCCTGCAGCCCCGAGATCAGCTGTGGAAACCGCATAAGGTATTCCGACGGCAATCTTGATACAATCAACCTGTAGTGGGATGGTGGGTCGCAAGAGCAGGCGATGGTACATCTGCGTAACCTCAAGGATGCAAAACTCAACACCGACTCGCTCGTGACTATTGGTGTTTTTGACGGCGTACATCTCGGACATCAACAGTTAATTAAGGGGCTCGTCGATCGTGCCCATGCCGCCGGGCGTTTTGCCATCGCCATAACTTTTTTCCCCCACCCTGACAAAGTGCTCAACTATGTTACTAAGCGTTACTATCTAACACCCCCCGAAAAACGGGCGGATTTGATGCTTGAGCTCGGCGTCGACATCGTCATAACACTCCCATTTGACGAGGCATTCCGTCAACTAACGGCAGCGGAATTCGTCGATCTGCTGGTCGATTACCTCCGCATCAGAGAACTTTGGGTGGGCGCTGACTTTGCCTTGGGCTTCCAACGCGAAGGCGATGTGCGCTATTTGCAGGCGCAGGGCGTATCGCGCGGTTTCACAGTAAATGCGGTAGAGCTAATCACTACACAATATAGCGACACCTTGATTCGTAGTTCGAAAGTTCGGAGCCACGTCATTAGAGGCGAAATGAGTGACGCCAACGCAATGCTAGGGCGTTCCTATGAGCTGACTGGAAAAGTCGTTGAAGGCGAACGGCGCGGTCGTACGATCGGCATTCCGACCGCCAATCTGCAGGTCTGGTCAGAGCAGATTGTACCGGCTAACGGTGTTTATGCGACCTGGGCGCTACTCGGCGAAGAAGCTTTCATGGCGGCGACGAATATCGGTCAGCGGCCCACATTCGCTGGCGACCATGTAACGGTGGAAGCACATCTTTTGGATTTCAATCGTGACATTTACGGTGAACAAATGGAACTGAGGTTCGAAAAGCGCTTGAGGCCGGAGCGGAAATTCAATGGCGTTGATGAACTGATCGCGCAAATAAGATCGGATATCGCGGCCACTCAACTTCATTTGCGGGCAAAAGCGCCTAACTAGTCAAGCTTGCGCTTGGGCATGGCGTAGCCGACCCGCCGCATGAAGGCTTCGTTGCTGCGCCAATTTTTTAACACCTTGACGCGCGTTTCCAGATGCAGATGCGTTTCCAGCAAGCGCTCCAATTCGCTGCGCGCCGTGACCCCGATCTGCTTGATCATGCTTCCACCCTTACCGATGACGATGCCCTTCTGCGATTCCCGCTCGACATAAATTGTCGCTTCAATAACGGTTATATTGGGCTTCTCGCGAAATCGGTCGATCTCAACGGCGACCGTATAGGGTATCTCATCGCTCGTCAGATCGATAATCTTCTCGCGGATACTCTCCGCGGCAATGAAGCGCATATTAGTTTCGCTTACTTGCTCGGCAGGGAAATAGCGTGGACCCAGAGGCAGCAGCGGAATTAAGCTTGTCGGTAGATCTGCTATTCCGCGGGCAAGTCTAGCGCTGGTTTCCAAAACCAGCAAAGCGTCACATAAGCCAAGATGCGCGCTGCGGTCGTATTCGCCGCCGACCAAGTCAATCTTATTGAGGACGAGAACGATTGGCGTACTGGGAACCAGCCGCGCCATCAAATCAGCTACGCGGCGATCTTCGTTATTTGGCGGACGCGAGACATCGACAATCCAGAGAATAGCATCCGCGTCCTTTAGCGCACCGTGCACGACATTCACCATATAGTCGCCCAGGCGAGTACGTGGCTTGTGTAAACCCGGCGTATCAATGAACAGGATCTGTGCCTCCGCGGTCGTGAAGATGCCCAATTGCCGCTGTCGGGTGGTCTGAGGTTTTGCGGTTGTAATGGCGATCTTTTGGCCAAGCACCGCATTGATCAATGTAGACTTCCCAACATTGGGGCGCCCAACAACGGCGACCATTCCTGAGCGATGATCCTCGCCCCAATCATCGCTGAAGATCGAATCAAGTTCGTCCATGATCAAACCAGTCGACTGCGGTGTCGAATCGTGGTAAATACTTGAGCAAACGCTCAGGAATGTCGACATAGTCGTCGGCAATCAATGCAGACAATTTGGAAAGAGGCTGACGGTCTGCCGCCTCGCGATAGGCAAAGACATCATAGGGATAGTCAAAGTCAAGCTGTTTCAGCACCAGCATGTCGTCCTCCCCATCGTTGCGCAAGCCGCAAACATCGGCGCGTGGATAGAGATGACCGCTGTACATCAGGAACTGCCAAGCGTCCTCGCCGACCAGCATCTCGCCGTAATCCGCTACAACGAGATCCGGCACTATCGATAACTGCGGTTTGCCCAGATAGGTTATGCCATACCGAACGACAATTTCGCCCCGCGCAATCGCCTCACCGTCATTGAGATCGTGGCGGGAAAGAAGCACGCAGTCGGCGAAACGCGTCACCACTCCCCTTACGTGCTCGGCGATCGGCTGGCGTTCTGGTATCGATTGATTTGTCATGAAGGCGTCTAGTGATGCTCGGGTTCCGCCGGGATGTTGATGTCATCAAAGCGCTCGAAAGGCCGTACCCATCCCAGCCAAAAACCTATGGCGAGTATCAGCAGAAGCAAACCTGTGACAAGCAGCAAGCCCAGGGAATGCGTTGCGTCCAGGTCCAGCGCCGCCCCGTAGATAACGCCAACGCTCGCGCTAAGAATCATAAGCGTCAAACCTGCGCCGCCTATCATTGCCAATCCATAAAGTGTTAGCTTGCCCGGCTGCTTCACGTGGCCACCCTTTTCGTCTGTCACTCGTTAACGGCCTTCTATATGATACACTCCCCTGTTATCTAGAATTCTGCCTTTCACCGGCTAATCCGTCAAGCCTGAGAGAGCCTAATGAGCGTACGAGAAGTGCTATTCATTCGACACGGACAGACCGATTTTAACGTCGAACGCCGTCTCCAAGGCGCGATGCCCGTACCGCTTAATGACTGTGGGATTAGACAGTCGTATGCGCTTGCAGAGTACATGCAGACGATATCGATCGATGCAATATTTACCAGTCCGCGATTGCGAGCCAAAGAAACGGCACAGATTATTGGAGAGGTCTTGCATCATTCCGTCCAAGAAGACGAGCGACTCGCGGAGATTGCCTTTGGCGAATTCGAAGGTTACACCTTCGCCGAGGTCGCGGAACGGTTTCCCGATGCCTACAAGAAGTGGGATTCCGGCTATCGACGATACCGCGTCCCGGGTGGCGAATCCCGCCACGAAGCTCAAATGCGCATGCAGTCAGCATGGGATGAGATTGCCTGCGCCGACAATAATGTGGACACCGTGGCAATAGTCGGGCACAGCTCAGCGATGATGATCTTCCTTGCCTCGATGTTCGCCTTTTTGCCATCCAAGCCCATGCATAATACCTCAATCACCACGCTTGAGCGCTACCAAGAAATCTGGAGAATCCGAAGCTTCGCCGAAACGCCGCATTTTGCACGATAGCCAGGATCATCAATGCAAAACGCAACCTTTTCCAGTACAATCGCGGCGTTTTGTCGTATGACTCAATCGGAGAGGAAACCAAGGCATGACAGCACCAATTCGAATTGCGGTGACCGGTGGCGCCGGGCAGATCGCCTATAGTCTGCTCTTCCGCATCGGCAATGGCGAGGTATTCGGTTCGAAGCAGCCGGTTATCCTGCAGATCTTGGAAATCCCGCCGGCCATGGACGCGCTGCGGGGCGTAGTTATGGAATTGCAGGATAGCGCCCAGACCCTGCTCCATGACGTTATCATTTCCGATGATCCTATGGTCGCCTTCAAAGACGCGAATTGGGCGATTCTAGTCGGTGGCATGCCGAGAGGACCCGGTATGGAACGCAGTGATTTGATCGCCGCCAACGGACCCATCTTTGTGGCTCAAGGAAGAGCATTGAACGAATGCGCCGCCGAAGATATCCGCGTGCTTGTAGTTGCCAATCCTTGCAACTCCAACTGCCTGGTTGCCAGAGCCAACGCACCTGACATCCCTGCCGACCGCTGGTTTGCCATGACACGCCTTGACGAAAACCGCGCCAAGTTTCAGCTGGCGCAGAAAGCTGGGGTGCGAGTCAGCGATGTCAGCAATTTGGCGATCTGGGGCAATCACAGTGTGACGCAGTTCCCCAACTTTGAACATGCGCTAATCAAGGGCAACGCAACTGAGGCGGTCATAAACAACCGAAGCTGGCTCGAACAAGATTTCATGAGCACAGTGCAGAAGCGCGGTGCCGCGATCATCAACGCACGCGGCAAAAGTTCGGCCGCAAGCGCCGCCAACGCCGCCCTCGATACCATCCGCAGCTTGGTTTCCCCGACTCCGGCTGGCGACTGGTTCAGCGCTGGAATACCTAGCGAGGGCAATCCCTACGGCATCGATGACGGATTGATCTACTCTTTCCCGCTGCGGCGCAGCAGTGACGGGGCTATCGAAATCATCGATGGTCTTGAACTGAGCGACTTCGCCATGAGAAAAGTCCGAGCCACCGAAGCGGAGCTTTTGGCGGAACGCGAGGCAATCAGCGATCTGCTCTGAGTTCTCGGTCAATTCGTGAGGCTTTCGAGGTAGAATACGGCACACTGCCCCTTTGAAATTTCTACGGCGATTTACGACAGGGATCTGTCTCAAACGTAGTCGTCGTTCTTGGTCTTCTGCGCCGTTGTCTGTATGAATTCCGGCTCCTCAGGCACAATCGCCGCCATGATGATATATAGCAAGACACCGGGTCCGCCGGCGATCGCCAAAAGCACCCAAAGTATTCGCACGAGCGTGGGATCTACTGCAAGATAATCGGCGATGCCACTACAGACGCCAGCGACGCGTCGGTTCTTGCGCGAGCGATATAGCCGCTTGTTTACATTGGTTTTCATCGAATTACATTCCCCGATCTGTACTTATTTGCCTTGAACTTCCCAAGGCATTTGATTTCGCCGTTCGGCCTAGAACGCCTTGGAAGTTTTGCAACACTCATAGTTATATACGTTTCGGCTTGGGATCCGTCGCAATTAAAGCCAATGCGTTAATGTGATTCTCCAGAAGTGACTTGGGCGCGAATGGGACTCTTCCCAATCCCGGGATGAATACGCAGCACACCCCAAAAAGCGCGGATTCCGATCCACCCCACCGTCACTAGCCATACGCCACTAAAGGCTTCCGCGCTGTCCATCGAGATAAACTGCAAGCCAAATAGACCGCTAACGGTGGCCATGATCATGGCGTTACGGAGGAAGCGATAATCACCCGTGCCCCAATGGATGCCGTCTGTGATAAATGCAAGCGCATTGAGCGGCTGTGATATCGAGGCGATAATCCACGGAAGCGTAAACAAAAAGACGGCATCGACGGGCACAAACACCGCAGACACGATGGGCGTGGCGACCAGCATGACCAACATCAGCATGAAGCCCGACACCAGGCTCCAACGCATGGTCGAAGCCGCCACTCGCTTGGCGTATTCGCTGCGCCCGGATCCATAGAAGTATCCGACCAAGCTCTGCGCGGTCGTGGCGAAGGCTTCGACGAATAGGGCGGTGAAAAACCAGACCTGCCGTATGACTTGATGTGCTGCGCCAGCCTCGGCGCCCATCTGTGTAGCCACGCGTGTGGCATACAATAGGAATATCGTCAGCGAACCGCTGCGCACAAACAAATCCCTGCCGACATGTATCAGCCGGAAGCCATCGCGCCATTGGATATCCCGTGTCAGCCCCAAGCGGCGATGTACCTGCCAAAGCATCCAAAAGGCGCCCAGCCATTGACTCAAAGCGCTTGCCAACGCAGCGCCGGCGACGCCCATCGCGGGTATTACGAACCAGCCGAAGATGAAGAGGTTGTCTAGCCCGATATTGGCTATGTTGACTCCAAGCGCAATCCAAAGCGGCGTCCGCATATCTTGAAGGCCGCGCAACGCGCCGAATCCGACGATGACCACAATGACCGCCGGCGCGCCCAAAAGACGTAACTGAATGTAATGCACCGCAAATTCTAAGACAGTGCCCTCGGCTCCCAACGCTTTCGACACGATTTCGGCACCCGGAATCAGCAAGGCGCTCAGCAATACAGAGATCGCGATCCCGACAGCGATTGCCAGGCTGACTGCTTTGCTGGCAGACGTGAATTGACCGCGGCCGTACATGTGTGCCACATCCGTCTGCGTGGCAATGCCGAGGAAACCGAATATCCAGAATACTGAACTCAGAGCGCTGGTTCCGACGCCCAGCGCCGCCAGGGGCGCCGAGCCCAGCTGCGCGACGAATCCGGTGTCGACCAATCCGGTTACCGGCTCGGCGATCAGAGAGAAAAGTATCGGCAACGAGAGATACAGAATCGTTCGGCTTGGATTACGCAAAAAAGGATGGCTGTCAGACGCCGGTGGACTTGACTTCATTGAGTTGTCCAAGCGCTTGCCGGGTCAGCCTTGATGCACAGATGTCGAGCTAGACGCAGCACGCTTGACATCACACTGCACGAAAGCCTAAAGCGATAACCACAGTCGCTGACGCTTCGAAGGAATGAGCGCCGCTGTTTACAAGCATGAATGAATCTGGTTCCTTTCAGGTTTCGAGGGGAACTACGCGATCTGATTGACATGGAACCGAGTGTATCATCATTTTGAGGGCACGCGGGGACCTAAAGGTCATGTTCAACTGGCGCAATGATTGAGGCCTTCACGTTGAGGAGTGCGGAAGCTGTCATGTCCGCAGCCGACGCCTCTGGCGGCAACATGATCGAATGTGCTTGAGTTCTTTGCCAACGCGGCATAATACGTTGGGAAATCGGTATCCGCGTCAATGATACGAATGGGCAGCAAAGGTTTGCCCGTGTCGTGCAAGGGTTGCGTCTTATGTGTCTTGAAACTTTCCAAGTTGAGTACCGACAAAATCGCGATGTCCATTGATAAAATCGGCAATTTTCAGCCTCTTCTTGCCGGAAATCTGTAATTCTGAAGGGTGATACAATCCTTGGCCCGTACCGATGGCAATTGCTCCGCCGTGTTCGACGACCTGCCCTGCCGGCGCTTGTCCGTCATCCGGTCGTCCCGAGATAACTTTCAGTTGTTTGCCTTTCCAGCGCGTGTATGTCCCGGGCCAAGGGGTAAAGGCGCGCACGAGGCGCTCGATGTCCAATGCAGACGTTGTCCAGTCGATTTCGCCGTCCTCTTTGTTGATCTGAGGCGCGTACGTCGCGAGGGTGTCGTCTTGACACCGAGGTGTGATTTTTCCGGCCAGGTAGCGCGGTAAAGTTTCCACTAGCAAGTCCGCGCCCAGCAAGGACAGCCGGTCGTGCAAGCTTTTCCCGGTTTCATCCCGTGCTAGTTTCAGCGGACGTTTGGCAAGGAGAGGACCTGTATCCAACCCGGCATCCAGAAGCATGATGGTAATACCGCTCTCTTTGTCGCCAGCGCGAATAGCGGCCTGGATCGGCGCGGCGCCACGCCAGCGTGGCAACAAGGAGGCATGCACGTTTATCGTTCCATGTCTTGGCAGATCCAGAAGAGCTTCTGGCAGGATCTGTCCAAAGGCGACTACGACGAATAGATCCGCATCTACCACGGTAAGCGCATTGATCGCCTCGGGCTCACGAATACGCTTAGGCTGAAAAACAGGGATGCCCGCCGAGAGAGCCAGCCGCTTAACCGGTGACTGTCGGAGCTGGTTCTTGCGTCCGGCTGGGCGATCCGGTTGCGTTACGACGGCGCACACCTCGTGTGCAGCAATAAGCCCCTTCATGCTAGGCAGAGCGAAGTCCGGCGTGCCCATGAATACAATCTTTGCCATAGCGCCTCGTATCGCGTGATGGTAGTATCGAGCCTCCATTCTAGGGAATAATACGGGCTCAGTCTATGTTGCAAAAGGAGTGGGTACTTGCGCCGCCTGTACCGGCCGAGCACCTTTATCGCTACGAAGGACTCAGCCCGATCCTCGCTCAATTGCTCTACAATCGCGGCTTTGAAGATCCCGCTGCCGCCCGAGAATTTATCAGCGGCAGAGACCTCGACGAAGATCCATTCCGGCTGAAGGACATGGAGCCTGCCGTACGGCGTATAAACCTGGCAATCGAACGGCAGCAGCCAATTGCGGTCTACGGTGACTTTGATGCAGACGGAGTTTGCGCCACTTCACTCATGGTGCAGGCGCTGAGGGCATTGGGCGGCGAGGCAACGCCCTACATTCCCAACCGCGCAGACGAAGGATACGGGCTGAACATTCCGGCGTTGCAGCACTTGGCACAGAGCGGCGTCGAACTGGTTGTCACAGTTGATTGCGGGATTCGCTCCGTCGCGGAAGTAGAGGCCGGCAATTCCGCCGGGCTGGACATAATTATCACTGATCATCACTCCATTGGACCTGACCTACCCGCGGCGTTCGCAGTGATCAACCCACAGCAAATTGACTGCCAGGGCGAATCGCGGATGGCAGGCGTCGGCGTCGCCTTCATGCTGGCCAAGGCGCTTCTGCTCCATCGCTGGGAAACCGACCGCGACAACTACCCATCTGGATTGCGCTTGTCCGACCTGCTGGATTTGGTCGCGCTTGGCACAGTGGCTGACGTAATGGCGCTGAATGTCGGTCTGAATCGGCGCTTTGTCAGGCATGGGCTGGATACCATCAACCAGCTGCGGCGTTCGGGGATCGCGGCCTTGGCAAAGGTCGCTGGGCTTAAACCAGGCAGTATCATGGCAAGTGATATCGGATTCGGCTTGGGTCCCCGTATCAATGCTGCTGGTAGGCTGGGATCAGCTATGACGGCCTTCAATCTGTTGGCAGCGCCAACGATGGAAGAAGCGATGCCACGTGCCGTCGAACTGCAAATGCTGAATCTCAAGCGGCAACAGCTAACCCGTCAATCACAAGCCGCTATCAGCGAGCAAGTTGTCGAAGCGGAGAAGGTCCCGCTAATCTTCGCTGGTGACGAGAATATTCAGCCCGGTATAGTCGGCTTGGTGGCTGGCCGGCTCACCGAAGAATTCTACCGGCCAGCCGTCGTGCTGGAAATCGGCGAGGAGCAGAGTCGCGCCTCCTGCCGCAGCATCCCCGAATTCGACATCACCCGCGCCTTGGACGAATGCGCTGATCTGCTCGTCAGGCATGGCGGGCATGCGATGGCGGCTGGTTTCACCGTACTTAACAGCAACCTGGACGTCCTGCGACAAGAATTACAGCTTAAGGCGCAGGCTGCCTTGAGCGGGAAGAAGCTTATGCGTCGCCTGCATATTGATCGCGAGTTAGGCTTACCCCAACTCCACTGGGATCTGGTTGCTGAGCTTGAACGACTGGAGCCGACTGGACATGAGAATCCACCGGCGACCTTTCTAACGCGGAATCTGAATGTCTTACATCACCGACGCGTGGGCGCAGATGGAAAGCATTTGAAGCTTCGGCTTGCCCGCGATGGCTCCCCGGCTTTCGATGCCATTGGCTTCGGCTTGGGCGAATGGACGAAGCAGATGCCGCGCCGAATCGACGCCGTCTATCAACCGGAAACTAACGAGTGGAATGGCAAGCGCACACTGCAAATGCACCTGCTCGATATCCGCTCGGCGGAGAATTCGGCGTGAACTGTTTCCGCTTGACCGTGGCCGCCACGCGTCGTATAGTTGGCGGGTTGTCTCGGATCAGGGGGTAAGGTTGCAGCAATCCAAGCCGCGAGAAGCCGGCGAGTTGAAGTTCTCTTACGGCGGGCAGGCCGTCATCGAAGGCGTAATGATGCGCGGAGCGCATTCCATGGCAGTGGCCGCGCGCGATCCCAAAGGTCAGATCGTCATTCATGAACAGCCGCTAAGCGCCGCGCTGTATCGTGGTCGCATCGCCCGGACGCCCTTTCTTCGTGGCCTCATCGGACTTTGGGATGCGCTGGGCCTGGGCATCCGCGCCTTAATGTGGTCGGCTGATATCGCCCTGGATGAAGAAGAGGATATCAGCTTCAACGGACCTATAGGCTGGGTGACAATTGCGGTGTCGCTACTTATTGGCGTCGGCATCTTTTTTCTGCTGCCCACAGCCGCCGCTACCGGAATCGGAAACCTCCTCGGATTGAGCACGGCGGCGCATGAAATCATCGTTGACGACGACGGCAACGAAATAGAAGTTGCGAACCAGAATAGCAACATCTTGGCGTACGAGGCATTGCCGGTCGGTTTGGACGCCTTTCTGATCAATCTGATAGAGGGTGTCGTTCAGCTGTCGATTCTGGTGGTGTATATTTGGTTCGTCGGCAGGACGACGGACGGCAGGCGCATTTTCGCCTATCACGGGGCGGAACACAAGACGATCAATGCTTACGAAGCCGGCGACGAGCTTTTGCCGGTGGTTGTCAGCCGCTATCCAATTGAGCATCCGCGCTGCGGCACCGCCTTCTTGCTGACCGTAGTCTTCGTAAGTGTCTTGGTTTTCTCGCTAATTGGGCGTCCAACATTTGGCTTGTTGATCTTGTCGCGCGTAGTATTCATACCAATCATAGCCGGCGTTGCCTACGAATTCTTGAAGTATACCGCGTCCAACTTGAACAAGCCCTGGATCCGCTTCATGATAAAGCCTAATCTGGCTTTGCAGCACCTGACCACCAACGAGCCAAGTCTCGACATGATCGAGGTCGCGATTACGGCCTTCAAGCGAGTGCTGTTTTCCGAAGGAATCCTTCCTGAGGATGAAGCGCAGATTCCCGAGCCACGGCCCGAAGCGGCTCACTCGCCCGGTGATTAGGCAGGGCTGCTGGCCGATCCGCGGATTGCAGCTTACTTCACATAGCCCAAATGACGCATCATGTCGCCGGCCTCTTGCATGAAAAACTCATGGTCTCGCTTGTCGAATAAGCTGCGCCAGTCGCCACTCTTGCCGATTCGTGGGCGATCTGGATGCGAGCCGCGTCTTCTTCGCATGCCAAGTCTCCCCAGCACGTTGTCTAGCATTCCTTCGCTGTCTTGTCGAGCGAGCGAGTTGATCGGCTGCCTCTTGTCATTCAAGCTGACATTCAGGAATTCTGCCATCCGATCGACCGTATTGTCATAATCAGTCTCTAGTTCACGATATCCAATTGCCAGCAAGTTGTCCTTATCCAGCCAGGTCTTGACATGGTACGACCAATAGCCGGGACGGCTTAATCCGCTGTCGACGTCCGCCAGCGCCGATTCGCCACGCAGAAATCGCGAAAACGATTGATTGCGCACCGTCTCGCTAAAGGACTGCATATAGTAGTAGAGGGATACCAAGACATCTCGCCCATCGCGATGCACATAGATTGTCGGCGAATTCCGCAATATGGTCCGCGCGAACAGCCGTTCATCCAAGTTTTTCCAATAGTCGGCAGACGGCAAATCGTGCACATTAATCAGGACGTGACCCTTGAGGTTGAGCAGCTGCCGGCGAAAATTCGCCAGCGGAATAGCGGCGTCATGGCCGGACTCGATCTGTTCCAAGGCCATGAAAGTATCGCTGATATCGGGGCTGTTATGGCGCAAGGCGTCTATCGCCCATTGCGTACCGGAGCGCCGGTGAGTGGCGATCACGATTGTGTTAAAGACAAACATCTATTCCTCCACTATCATGCGCTTGAGTTCGTAGAGTGCGGTTAAAGCCTCTAGCGGGCTTAGCCCATCAACCTCAAGCGAACGCAGTGTTCCGACTACCGGATTTTCAGGCGCGTCAAAAAAGCTCAATTGCTGATGTTGTGGTTTGGGTTTGAACATGGCGAAGTCGCTGCCGCCCTCTTCCAGTTGCTGGAGGAGCTCCCGCGCCCGATCAACTACCGAGCGCGGCATACCTGCCAGTTGCGCCACATGCACTCCGTAGCTCTGGTCAGCGCCGCCTGGCATTACGCGATGCAAAAACACGATACTTTCACCCTGCTCCGCTACGGCTACATTGTGGTTCGCTGTTCGCGGCAGAATGTTGGGCAGTTCGGTCAGCTCGTGATAATGGGTGGCGAATAGTGTGCGGCAATTGAGACGTGGATTATTGTGGATGTATTCAATGACCGAGCGCGCGATCGCCATGCCGTCATAGGTCGAGGTGCCGCGCCCGATTTCATCAAGGATCAGGAGGCTGCGCGGACTACTGCCGGAGAGCAGGCGTGCCGTCTCCACCATTTCCACCATGAAGGTACTCTGACCGGCGTGGATTTCGTCTTGGGCGCCGATGCGCGCAAAGATGCGGTCCACCAAGCCAATTGTCGCAGAATCAGCCGGCACAAAACTGCCGATCTGCGCCATCAATGTGATGATCGCCACTTGCCGGATATAGGTCGATTTGCCGGACATGTTGGGGCCAGTAATGATATGAATCCGCGATGCCAAATCAAAACGACTGTCGTTCGCGACGTAGCGGGTTGTGCTCTCTAACAATTTTTCGACTACCGGATGCCGCCCCGACTTGATCTCGAGGATGTTGTCTTCGGTGAGTTGCGGCCGGGCATACCCTTCACGTACTGCCACCTCCGCTAGAGACAAGAAGGCGTCCAGATGAGCGATGGCGTGGGCAGTTTTCAGCAATTGATCTCGCTCTGTACCGATCTGCGCGCAGAGATCGGCAAAAAGTTGGCGCTCAATCGACAGAATCTCTTCCTCGGCGCTAAGGACCCGCGACTCGTACTCTTTCAGCTCCGGCGTGATATAACGTTCTGCATTGACCAGGGTCTGTTTGCGCAAATAGTCCTCGGGCACTTTGTCCGTGTGCGCGTTGGTGACCTCAATGTAGTAGCCGAAAATCTTGTTATAGCTGACCTTGATGCTAGCGATGCCCGTGCGACGTCTTTCGTGGGATTCCAGATTGGCGATCCATTCACGCGCATCTTGCGAAGAAGTCATTATTGCATCCAGCTCCGGCGAATAGCCTTCGCGAATTACGCCCGTAGTATTCATCGTAGCCGGCGGATCGTCAGTAACGGCAGCCGAGATTAGTTCAAATACTGAGCTGCAAGGATCCAGCCGATCCGCAATCACAGCCAGGCTCGACGATTCTTCAATCAGTTCACGCAGCCGCGGTACAACGGCAAGCGCGTATTTGAGGGCAACCAAGTCACGAGGACCCGCCTTCCCGGTTACGATGCGAATGGCCAGCCGCTCGACATCCGAAACCGGCTTTAGCGCCTCGGCGATTTCACCGCGCAACAAATCATTGTTGAACAATACTTCGATCGCGTCGAGCCGTGCATTGAGGCGATTGATTTCTAGCAAGGGTTGATTGAGCCAGTGACGCAGCAGCCGTTTGCCCATCGGCGTCACCGTGCGATCCAGGATGCCCAGCAGGCTGCCGCGTGTGTTACCGCCACGGATCGTTTCGACCAGCTCAAGATTACGGCGCGTGAACTGATCCAGCACCATAAACGAGTCCGTCGAATAGGCGCGGATCGTCACCAATTGGCCAAGCGCTTGCTTCTGTGTGGTACGCAAATATTGCAAGACGCCGCCGGCCGCCGAAACAGCATCGTGCTGACCTTTCAAGCCGTAGCCGTCTAGCGTGGCTACCCGGAAATGATCCAGCAGAAGCTGCTCCGCTCCGTCGAATTCGAAGGTCCAATCTTGCACTGAACTAAGGTGGATGCCTTCCGGCAAGGTCACACCGCGGTTTACCCAACTCTCCGGCAAGATCACTTCGCGCGGTTCGATCCGCGCCAGCTCTTCAAAGACGCGCATGCCTACATCTTCATCGTCGAATTGCGTGGCGTTGAATTCGCCCGTGGAAATATCGGCGAAGGCGATACCCGCGCGTGACCATGTACCGGTAACCGCATCCCCAACCGGCAGTATTCCCATTAAGTAGTTCGACTTGCCTTCTTCCAACAGAGCAGGCTCAACAACGGTGCCGGGCGTCAGCACCCGTGTGACCTCTCGCTCAACGATGCCGCGCCCTGTCGGCTCCGTTACCTGGTCGCAGACGGCGACGTGAAAACCCTTTTCAATCAATCTCGCGATATAGCCATCGACCGAGTGATAAGGCACTCCCGCCATCGGGATCTTTTCGCCGCCTTTTCGCTGTGCGCGAGATGTCAGCGTGATGTCCAATTCGCGCGCCGCCAATTCGGCATCATCGTCAAACATCTCGTAAAAGTCACCCATGCGGAACATCAGGATGCAGTCCGGATACTGACTCTTTATCTCAAGATACTGCCGCCGCATCGGTGTGACACGCGCCATCAATTTATCCAAAGTCTATCGTGCTACTGAGCTTAAATCTCGGCATGATCCATGTTATTCTATCAGCGTCATTTCGCGTCCACAAGCGAGATAGCAGAAATGTTCTATACTATGCAAGATACGTAAAAAATGAGGCGAGCCATTGAAAAATGCAGCCGACGATGCGTAACCTGATGACTTGCTGATGTAAGCTCGCGGAGTTCACCTGATGGCAAAGCAGATCATCGCGGTCGACCTGGGGGGCACTCAGTTGCGTACCGCCCGCTACGACCATGATCTTAACTTACTACAGCGTGAAAGTACGCTGACGCGGGCGGAGCTAGGACCGCAGTCGACCATCAAACGTCTTATAGCCTATATTGACAAGGTCATGCCTAGCTGCCGCGACGATCTAATCGGCATTGGCGTCTCTTCTCCAGGACCTCTAAATCCTACAACGGGCGTTGTCATCGCGCCGCCCAACCTGCCCGGCTGGAATAATGTGCCACTGGGCGACCTTATCGCGCAAGAATTTGGATTGCCGGTGTTCATAGGTAATGACGCTAACGTCGCCGCGCTGGCAGAGTCATCAAAGGGTGCAGCACAGGGCTGTCGCCATGTCGTCTACATTACCGTCAGTACTGGCATCGGTTCTGGAATCATCAGCGATGGCAAGTTGGTGGCGGGACGCGACGGATTGGCAGCAGAGCTGGGTCATATTCCGATCATCGTTGAGCAAGGAAAGGTTTCGTCAATAGAGTTGGAAGCCGCCGGACCCGCCATAGCGCGCCGCGTCCGAGCCGCGCTAGAAGCCGGCGCAGTTTCTTGTCTGACAGACATGGTCGAGGGTGATTTGAGTCGGATAGATGCAAGAGCCGTCGGTCTAGCGGCAGCGGAAGGCGACCAACTGGCGACAGAAACTCTCGCTTATGCCGGACGAACAATCGGGCTAGGAATCGTCACTGCCCTGCTCCTCTTCAATCCTGAGATTGTCGTTGTAGGCGGAGGCGTGACCAAGACTGGCGCCCTGCTCTTCTCACCGATGCGTCAAGCCGTTTACGAACATGTATTGGATAGCGCTTTTGTGAGAGATTTGCGGATAGAACAGGCGGCGCTTGGAGACGATGTGGCGCTGGTCGGCGCAGCGGCTCTGGTCGCGACTGCAGGTGGCAACATGGACATCAGCGAGCTTGATAGGCTCTTCTAAAGCCTTGGCTTTTCCTCGAGAATCCGACCTCGGCCGCCGCCATCCTGGAGCGTGATACAATCTAGCTATGTTAATGCGACCGGATCTGCGCACCCAACAGCGAGACTTTCTGCTGGAGATTACGCGTGCTATTACCGCACAGCTTGACCTGAGCGAAGTCTTGCGGCGCGTCTTGCACGCTTCGCTGGTGATGCTGGCGGGACGTGTTGGAGTCGTCGCCCTGAGCGACAAGGCCGACGGAAGATTCTATGTGCGCGCCTATAGCGGAATCGCCGCCGGCGCGGTGCCAAATCTGAATGTGAAGCTGCAGGAATTGATGGACCCGCACGATGAGGGTGGCTTCAGTCGTGAGTTTCTCAACAGCAAGCTTCGGGAAATGGCCGATACTATCGACACTGGACTGGCGCAATCAATTGCTATGCCATTGGTATTTGCGCGCGATCCCCTCGGTTTGCTTATCGTTTTCCGCTCCTACCAAACGTCCATAACACCGGAAGACCTGAATACACTACAGAGCTTCGCCGACCAAGCTGCCATCGCCGTAAACAACGCTTTATTGTACGGCGAAATCAACAGCGAACATCAGAGACTGGAAGCTATCATCAACAGCAGCGGCGACGGCGTTTTCATCCTCAATCCCGATCTTAGGTTTCAGCAAGCAAATAGCGCCTTCGAATGGATGACAGGCTGGCTTAAGGAAGACCTAATCGACTTGCCCAAAAGCGAAGTGATCGTCTGGAGCAATCTGGAAAATTGTGACATCGAAAGCGCTTTGGCAGCCGGCTGGGCACGACCGAATTCAAAAGGTGAACGCGCCGATACCTTATACGTCGAGGGGGACATGATCCGCCGAGACGGAATCAAGCTCAGCATCGGAATTACTTATGCCCCGCTGATGGCCAACGATGGCCACTTGAAAAGCATCATCGCCAATGTGCGCGATATCACGAACTTCCGCAAGGCACAAGAGATGCAGTCCGTCTTCATTTCCACAGTACACCACGAGCTGCGAACGCCGATAGCGATTATCAAGGGATACGCCAGCACGCTGGGTCGCGATGATGTCGAGTGGGAAACAGACGTCATCCGCGAAAAGATGGCGATCATTGAAGATGAGGCTGACCGTCTGACCGACCTCGTTGAAGACTTGCTGACAGCCAGCAAAATTCAGACAGCGCACGAATTGCAACTAAACCGGACCGATATCGACCTAAGTTCCGTGGCAGCGCGAGCGGCGGCCCGTCTTGAAACCCAAACGACGCACCGCATTGAGTTGAGCTTTCCGGACAACTTCCCGGCGATCCAGGGCGACGAGACGCGCTTGAGGCAGGTCATAGACAACCTGCTTACCAACGCGATCAAGTATTCTCCGGAAGGAAGGACAATCACAGTAGGTGGGCGCTATAGCGGCAAGAATGTGACTGTGTTCGTGCGGGATGAGGGCACCGGCATACCCAAAGAAGAGATGGACAAAATATTCGACCGTTTCTACCGTATAGATGATACCTTGACGAGGAGAACGCAAGGCACTGGCCTCGGGCTATACTTGGTAAAAGCCATCGTAGAAGCGCATGGGGGCGAAATTTCGCTAAAAAGCCAGGTAGGAAGTGGATCGACCTTTTATTTTACGATCCCGCGAGATTAGCACATGCCTGCAATTCATTGAATACCGCCGGGAAACAGCAACATGTGCTCTGCAATCGCAGCGATTTCTATAGTTAGATCCTGCCAGCCGAAACGCAAAATATGCAAACGAACTATGGAAATCTTTGGCATTTTGGCTATGCTTTTGCGTCGTGACCCAAAACTAATCGAATGAGACCAGATATGCTATCAAAACCAATCTTTCGAGCATCTGTCCGATACTCAGTGTTTCTGCTAGCCATGCTGTGCGCTTTGAGCGTAGGCTCAATATCGCTGTCACAGGGCGACAGTGATGAAGAGTCGCCGTCCGGAAATCCGGTAATGCTTGGATTGCAAGTCGCGCGCGACATAATCGAAGAAGAGCTTGACTCTCCTCTGAGAATCCGGCGCTGGCGCTTTTACGAAGACGACTGGAGCAGCATTGCCAGCTGGAATCTATATCAATCGTTCGGCATAGACAATTGTGCCGCCGATGTGCCAGTCCTGCTCAAGCGGAGCCATATTCTCTTCGGCTGGACTTTTTCCATTTTGGACACCTCTAACAACGAATATCAGGCGCGCGTCAGTTATGATTTGAAGGACTCAGTCGTATGCGACGAAGTACATGTGCCCCCGCGATATGCGCCGGTGGCGACGGCTGCAGACGGCGACCCTGGTCAGGCACAAGCTGTTGCCAGCACGGCAAACGTTGGCGGCTTCGAATTGGGCGGTCAGGCGCTTAGTTTTGCATACCCCGGTCTGATGCATAGCGCAGGTATGAATTGGGTCAAGAGGCAGGTGAAGTGGCACGGCGACCAATCCGCTGGCAGCTTCCAGCACGTCATCAATTCCGCCCACGCTAACGGCTTCAAGGTACTGCTCAGCGTAATCGGCGAAAAGGACCAAATCGGTGGAGACCCTGCAGGATATTACCAGCGCTTCGCCGCTTTCCTGGCAGGGTTGGCTGCGGGCGGAGCCGATGCCATAGAAGTTTGGAACGAAATGAATATAGATCGCGAGTGGCCTGTAGGTCAGATCAGTGGCGCCAATTACACAAAGATGCTTGCTGCCGCCTACAACGCGATAAAATCCGCCAATTCCAGTACCATGGTGGTAAGCGGTGCTCCGGCACCGACTGGGTTCTTCCAAGGCTGCTCACCAAACGGCAGTGATGATGACTGTTTCATTCAAGAAATGGCGCAAGCCGGCGCTGCGAGTTACATGGACTGTGTCGGTGTTCACTATAATTCCGGCATTGTACCGCCGGACCAGATGAGTGGCGCTCCGGTTGGCAGCTCCGGTCACTACTCTTGGTATTTGCCGCGAATGATGACCTTGTATCGCCAAATATTCCCCTCCAAGCCACTCTGCTTCACAGAACTGGGTTATCTTACTGGCGAAGGCATCGGTGATTTGCCAGGCAGTTTCGCCTGGGCATCGGGAACTTCACTTGTCGAACAAGCGAATTGGCTGGCTGGCGCGGTGAACGTTACGCGAGGTTCGGGCTATGTCCGACTTATGATTGTATGGAATGTGGATTCGACGCTATTCGCGGCAGATCCGCAAGCTGGCTATGCCATCGTTAGGCCCGGCGGAGATTGCCCGGCTTGTGCAACGCTCGCTACCGCGATGGGCGTCTGAGACGAGCAAGAAGCCAGATACGCAAAAATGCCTCACCAAAACGTGAGGCATTTTCTCTTTGCGGAAACCTGCAATAACCGACAACCGTCAATCGTCAAAGCTTTGCAGCCAGAGGTCTTCAAAGCGACAAGATGTGTCGACAGGCTCATAATTCACCACGGCGATGCCGATGCTGCCTGTTCTTGGTTGGGATTCCATGCTTCCCACATATTCTTCGTCCAAGTAGTAGTGCAAAACCTCGTCCGACGCGATGACAAGCAGGTAGTGCTTCGGATCTTCCGACGCCGGGCGCTTACCGTAGATGCCGGGTTCAAACTTGTCGCCAACACGACGCGATAAGCCAAAGTCGCCCTCGCCGGTCATATAGGCGAGTGTGTAATTGTTGTCATCGTTAAAGTGAAAGAAGAATCCACAGCCGCCATTGCCTCCTTCGTCCGTGTCTAACGTTAGCGACGCGCCAATTGCAAACTGCTCAAAAGCTCGGTCCGATGCGATCGCAATTCGGGTGACACCGGCTCTCACGTGCCTCACCGAGCTTTCCGGCTGCACAAAATTCACGTCACGGCCGGCGGGCGCCAATTGCTTTCGCGCAAGGTCATGCGCCACGAGGTAATTCCGCCTTTCCACTACCCACTGCGGAAAGAGAATCGCATCATTCACACGTGTTGGCAAGGTCAATACGGTCTCCAAAACCGCAAAGGACATTAGCCCGCCGACTGCCTCATCCGTGCGCATTGCAATCCCCAGCCGGCCCGGCTGTGGCGGCGCCTCGTCAGACACTGATCCGACAACCTGCCCGTTGTATACCACATCAAAGTGCTGGCCGCTCGCCAGAATACCGAGGCGGAAATCGGGCTCACCCGGCCTGATCGCTGGATGAGTTGTCCAATTCTTCAATTGCACCCGATTGCCGTCTGCTATCCTTTCCACTCGCCAGAATCCAGTCTTGCTGAGAAGAACGCGGTGGTAATTTTCAAGATCAATATAACGGAACACCAAGCCCACTTTCCAGTCGACAGCCGACGTTACTTCGTGAAAGGCGGCTTCATAGTAAAGATCTTGCTCCCGCGGGAATCGCTGACTCAGCACCACCGCGGAACGCGCGTAGCCTCGCAATTCTATGGCAAATAAGCTGGATTCGGAGACGTTGACAGCTGTATCGCTAAACGCTACCACCCAGTCGGACTTCTCCATTATAGAGTCTCGCTGCGCCAAAACGTCGAATCCTGGCAATAGGTGCAGGCGATAGTCGCCGCTGCTGTCAGCGTACCCGCTTACGGCGACGGTATAAGTTGAGGATTCAGCAACGACGAAGGCTTGTATCGCTGCGTCCAGCGTCCCCGGATAGTCGTAGTCGTCATTTTCAATGACCAGATCGCCATCGCGGTCGTACATTTTCAGCACGGGGTCCAGCGAGTCGCTGAGCGACTCGATACGCACGGACAGAAGGGTAAGATCCAGAGCGGCAAAGGAATAGCGGTGGATTGCGCCGTGTTCAAGGCTGCCTTCGATAATGTCGCCCAGCTTCAGCCTGTTGTCCTGCGCCCGCAGAGGCGCCAAGCCAGCGAGCAAGCATGCGATGCAGATAACGACTCTGCTGAGCGAATTCATTTGTCCTTGGGCATCCAGGAAGTGTAAGTATCGGCCAGGTAATCAAGATAGGCGTGGTAGTCGTCGAGTGACATTTCCGCGCCATATTCTCCACGATGAAACTCCGCTTGCGCAATCCTGCGCTGACTCCCGGCTTCACGCAGATCGCGTGTATCGTCTTTCTTGCCCTTCTTCTTCTGAAATTTCTGCGAAAGGCGAGATAGTGGCAAGGCATCGAAATCCGAAGGCGAGGCGATGCTGTAGCTGACGATAAACTCTCCGTCCTGTTCCAACGCATTCGCCACGACATACCAGCCTTTGGGAACACGTGGATGGCGCTTGGCTTCAAAGTGCCATTGAATCAGGTTGACATTCAGTCCGGCATTGATTTCACCTTGGATTTGATTGCCCTTTACGAGCAGAATCAAATCGTCCATGAACTGAATGGCTCGATTGCTGGGCCAATAGATCTTGCTCAAATAATCGGCGCCATAGGTCAGGGCAACTGCGATCGCCAGGGCGGCGCCCACGGTGATAAGGCCACCGTTGGGAATGATCGTATTGATGATCAAGTAGCTTGCCACCGCCCCGATCAGAAATGTGAGACAGCCGACCAAGCGAACACCGGAGTGTTCCTTGTCCACTTCAAATTCGAGGCTTGGCACTTCGCCCGGGGGATTGAATCGTAACATCCTATAACCTTCCGCTGCGAGACTCGCAGGGGGTCAATTTCAGCATTGTATCAGCATGATAATCGAAATCGGCCATGTTGCAATAGTACCGCATCTGGCGTTAACCGATATTTGTCGCGACAATCAGATAAGTTCTGTCAACTCGGCAGCACTGGTCTTCAAAGTCAGCAGGCAAGGAAACTCAGTGATTGCGGCGCTGTGTTTTGGCTCGATTTTCGGCTTTCCCTTTATCATTTGGGGCGTTATATTGGTCGCCGATCGTGACCGCAGCTGGCAGCGGCAACTTCAACGTGGGCACAGCGATACCCTTCCCCGCAGAACGCGCGCTTGGGATCGGCGTCAAATCGCCTACGGAGCATTGCTTATGCTTTTCGGAGCGACCATTCTGATTCTCCTAACCGCCTTCAATTTTCTGGCGCAGGGCATCTCACCCGCCGCTCCGTTCTAGTCCAAACACGTATCAGCCAACTCTGCTATTGAATGTGCTTCCACCAAATCCCGGTGCATTCTGGCAGAATGACCTTCTCTCCCGAGAGGCATTCTTTTGCCAGTTCATCGCCGAAAAAGAAGCGTGTCAATTCATCGGCTTCGGCTGGCGATGCAAATTGATAATCAGTGCGGATCCAGCGCCACGAAAATCCACGCCGGTCTTGCCAGTAAGCATACAGATTTGCCAGCTTCCTGGACGGTGGCTGGGGCTGACGCTGGCCCGTTCCCAGGGTCTCTACGAGTATGGCAGTGCCACCGGGCTTAAGGATGCGCTCCATTTCCGCCAGCATGGCGTCGGCGTGCTGGAGCCAATTCTGCGGATACCATTGCATGACGTGGGCGAAGCTCCAGCCTTCGATAACAAGGTCGGCGCAATCAGACGCGACCGGCATCCGTCCGTTGTCGCCCACCGCGAAAGACCAGTTGGTCATGCCTGTCGCCGTCATAAGAGGCCTTGCCTGCGCCAACATGGCTGGCTCCATATCGAATGCGCGTATAAGATCAACCATTACAGTCAGCAGGCGTGTCAACCGGCCGGTCCCGGCGCCAAATTCCACCACATCGAGGCCGTGAAGCAGAATGATCTCATTGAGGGCGGCGAAAAGGTTGCCATGTTGGTCTTCCCGTGCAGCCAGGCGAGCATATTTCTCGGCTTGATGCCGATATATGTTTCTGAAGTGATCAGACATTAGCGGAACAGCGAAGGACTAACAAGGCAAATCTACGGTCGAACTAGCGTCTAGCTACTGAACGCTTCGACCTGAGCATCAAACTTGCTTTGATCGATTTGCGGATAGTTATTGAGCAGCGCTTTGAAAACTTGCATGTATTCGGAAATCTGCTCACGCGTGTACGCTTCAAAGCGAAGCGTCACCGCCGGTTGCGTATTGCTCGCACGCACTAGTCCCCAGCCCTGAGAAAAGATAACGCGCGCTCCGTCAACGGTGACCACTTCGTAGTCGTTTTGCAGGCTCGCCGTCATTTCATCTATCATCTTGAATTTCAGGTCGTCCGGCGCGGACAATACGATCTCCGGTGTGGCGACCAGCTTGGGAATCTCGTCGAAGATTTCGGCGATCGTCTGGTCGGATTGGCTGATAATCTCCAGCGTCTTTAGCGCAACGAGCGGCGCGTCATCAAAGCCGAAATAGTCTTCGCCGATGAACAGATGACCGCTGACCTCCCCACCCAAGAGCGAGCCGATCTCGTTCATCTTTTGCTTCATCAAGCTGTGGCCCGATTTCCACATCACTGGCTTGCCACCGAACTTCTTGATTTCATCAGGCAGAGCTTGCGACGCCTTGACGTCAAATACAATTGGCGTACCTGGATGGCGACCGAGCAAGTCGCGCGCCAAGAGTGCCAAAAGCCGATCAGCAGCGATATGATGCCCGCGGTTGTCGATAAAACCGCAGCGATCGCTATCGCCGTCGAATGACAATCCTAAGTCGGCGCCCAGCTTGATAACTTTGGCTTCAAGATCGCGGGTCATCTCAGGATCTTCCGGATTGGGCAAATGATTTGGAAAGGTGCCATCCGGCTCGCAGTATAAGCACTCCACTTCAAGGCCGAGCGCGGTCAGAACCGGCGGTACATAAGTACCGGACAAGCCATTACCAGCATCGAGTACGACCTTCATCGGCTTCGCTATGGTGACTTTGCTCTGAATTGCGGACATGTGCTCTTGGATCATGTCATAGTCTTCTGCTAGATCGCCCGTGCCCACCGCAAACGCTTCGTCATCAATGATTTGAAGAAGATCTTGTATCTGCTGGCCCGCGAGCGCTAGCTTGCCGTACGCCATCTTGATTCCGTTGTAGCGGGTATCGAGGTGGCTGCCCGTGATCATCACGCCGGCGCCCGCGCCATCAAAAGACGCTGCCGCGAAATACACTGTCGGCGTCAATACCTCGCCGATATCTGTAACTGCCATACCGGTTGATGCCAATCCGTCGGTCACCGCCGCCTTCAGCGGTCCGGAAGTCACACGATTATCGGAACCAACAAAGACTCGCTGTGAGCCGAATTGCTGCGGCAAGTAAGTGCCAAGCGACTTTCCAACGAGCAAGGCGACTTCCGGTGTCAATTGAGGTTTGTCACCAACTGCGGTACCGCGGATGTCGTATTTTCTGAAGATTGATCGGTCGAGTGTTGCCATTGATTCCTCTTTAGTTATTGTGGACGCGCTTCCATTGAACTCCTCGCGTTTAACGGAAGGAGAATTCCAAGCCTCCGCCACGCTTGCGGCTCGAGCTGATGCGCACTTCAGTTCCTTCGGCGGGGTTCGAGCGCAACAGGAAATCTGCCAGCGGCTCACGCAGATTCCGCCGTAGAATTCGACGCAACGGACGGGCGCCATATTCGGGCTCGTCGTTTTGCTGCAGCAACCATTTTTTGGCGCCTTCGGTGAAGCTCAGTGACAAGCCTCGTTCTTTTGCCAGCTTGTTCTCTTTGGCGATCAGCAAGTCGAGAATCAGGACGAAGTCGTCATCGCTCAAGGCGTTAAACAGAATTACCTCATCCAGACGGTTGACGAATTCGGGTCGCAGAAAATCGAGAACCTCGTCCATTATCTGTTCTCGCAAATCATCGGTAATTTGCCGCACCATCAAATGCTCGGAGCCGATATTGCTGGTCATGATCACGACCGCCTCACTGAAGCGCGCAACATTGCCACGGCCATCGGTCAGCCGCCCCTCTTCCATCACTTGAAGCAGCACATCCATGATACGGGGATGCGCTTTTTCTATCTCGTCCAGCAATACGATGGTGTAGGGCTGCTGCCGGATTCGCTCAGTGAGCTGACCGCCTTCGTCACTGCCAACATAACCGACAGCTGAACCGATCAGCCGGTTGATGCTGCTCTCGTCTTTGTATTCGCTCATGTCCAACGGGAAGAGCGTCTCTTCGCTGCCGAACATAAAGTCGGCCAGCACCCGCGCCATTTCTGTTTTGCCGATGCCGGTTGGTCCCAGAAAGAGAAAGGTGCCAATGGGACGACGCGGATCTTTCAAGCCGACGCGTGCTGTCTTGATCGCGCGACTGACGAGTTGAACCGCCTCTTCTTGTCCGATCAGGCCTTTACTCAAATGTTCCACCATATTCGCGTAGCGCAACCGTTCATCGGCGCCCAGCTTCGTCACCGGGATGCCGGTCATTTGACTTGTTACAAGGGTGACATCTTCAACGTCTAACTGGGCATCGTTGCTCTCTGGCCTAAACGCGAGATGGGCTTGTTTGCCCATATTTACCATCGCAGCTGTACGATGCAGGAGTTGCTCAGCACTCTGCGGTAAGGGATTGATAGTGAGATACCTTTGAGCCATACGCGCCGCCATCTTCAGCGCATCATGGTCGATCGCAATCTGGTAGTCAGACTCCAGATGTGGCGAAATCGTCTCCAATATGCAGACGGTCTCATCAAGCGAGGGCTCTTCAACGCGTATGACTTGACTGTTTTCCATGATGGCGCTGACTCCCTGGATGCGCGCCTCGAATTCCTGCAAACTGGTCGTGCAGATGACGACCGGATCATCGCTCAAGAATGCCTTCTGCACGAGCGAGGTCGCCTTATTAAAATCCGCTTTGATCGGTCCACCAAAAAAGCGGTGAATCAATGGGAGGAAGAGGATACCGCGTCTGGCCGCGCTCATACCTGCGCGAAATGCTTCCTGATCACCGTCGAGCAACGCCGTCTCGCTTATCTGCACCAGGTTTGACAAGCCGGCTGGTCCTTTATCTTCCGCCATCAACAGCGCGAGGCTGTATGCCAGTGTTCGCTTGCCAACGCCATCCGGACCGACCAAGATAATATGCCGATTCACAGACTGTGTAAGCACGTTGATCATGTTCCGCAGCAAGTCTTCGCGGAAATGCACGGCACGCAACGAGCCCCGTTTCGCCCGCTTCACATAGTCTACGGTAGTACTGTCTTCGCGCGCGGGGATGATTTTGCTGGCGTCATTGTAGGCGTCTTTGATCGACTTGGGCGTAATGCTGAATTGCCGTAGGATGCCGCCTGTGCTGACCGAAGTCTCCGCCAGAACGGCAAGTGCGTGATCTGTGTCAATCTTCTGCTCGTTCATCGAATTGGCAATCGTCAGTCCATCATCAAGCAAGATAATTGACTGGCGGCTGAGTGAAACCGTCTTGTTGCCTATGGCGATAAAATCCAGGCTGCCATCGGGATCGCGGCGTGATTGAATTGCCACGTTGACCTGCCGTTCAAGCCGTTCAAGGTCCACGCCCCGGGTTGACTCGAACAACTTTAGCATTCGATGCGCTGCGGTATTATCACGGCGGAGCATGGCGAGCAGAACCATTTCTGGCATAACCGACGATTTTCGGTACTCGTCAAGCATCGGCACTGCGTCGTTCAAGACGGCATCCATATCCTTGGAAATAAGATCAGGATTTAGGGTCGACATTGATTAGCTGAATCCCTGTTTGCCTCGTATCGAGTAGTCTTCGCGGAGCACCGCCATTATAGCTTAGGAAAATAGGCTTCGCCTAGTACAGGTGGCGCCTTTGCGACCGCTCCGCTGACTATTGATTCTGCCGCAGGCAACGTTTGAAATCCATCAGAATGGATGCGGCGAATCAAGAAACAGTCAACGGATCAGCTAAAACTCGTTCTTCTGAATGAACATGAAGTGGAGAAAGTTAAAGCGATCTTCGCCGGTGAGCAGTCGCGGGCGCGCGCGATCGTCGATGATTCCCGGAAAGACTTCGACCGTCAGCAACCTGCCATCATAGATATAGAGTGTATCGAGGAAAAAGCGCCGATTGCCCCACGACTGTTGATCGAAAAACAGATTGCCCAAACCGTAGTGAATAAGGGCAGTTTCGCCGCGCTGCGTCGGATAAAACTCGAAAGTCATCGGCTTGTGTTCGGCGGTGCCCACGACGATATCAGCACCCCATTCAGCGAAGCTCCGATAGTCGAATTGGTGTCGCTCCGTTGGCGTGAAGTTTTCGAATTCTCTATACTGTATCGTCATCAGCACCAAATCAACTTCCGCCGCCAAAACACCTAGTGCTTCCCGCAACCAGTTACGGTCGCAGAAGGCCGCGCCCGGTCGCTGTCCATATGGTGCTTCCGGATTGTCGTTTGCGAAGGCAAAGGCAGGACCAATCGAATTGCAAGCCAGCCAGCCAATCCGCGAGCCGTGGTGTACGAGGATCAGCGGTTCGCGCGCCTCTTGCAAATTGCCCCCGCCACCGACTACTGCCATGCCTCGCTGCTCGAATACATCGAGCGTATAAAGAAGCGGGTCGTATCCAAAGTCATTTATATGGTTACCCGTCAGATCAACCACGTCCACGTCAAGCAGGTCAAAAATCTCGGCGTGTTCAGGCTTCATGCACATGCTGTAGTTGCTGCCGGCCAGCCCAACAACATCCAGGTTCGGACAAGACGGCGCAATCGAGGCTTCGTTTGTGATATGGAAAAAGTCGGATTGCATCACATAGTCGCGGATTCCGCTGGCCGCATGATCTATGCCTATCGCATCCACGGCTGGCAGCGTGTGGCGCGCGAGCGCGGTTGTGCCGGACAGAGTAATCCGCGTCAGCTTATCGTGCGAAAAGTTGCCGAATTGACTTTCGAAAACGAGCGGGTAGCGTTCCAACTGATCGACGACCGGCATATCGTCTATCCATAGTGGGCGCAAGCGCAGGTGTAGCTCGTCAAAGGGCATAAGCGTGAAACTTCGCTTGTCCCTCCACAGTGCGTTGAATAGCTTTTCATAGGCGACAATGTGCGTGCTTCCGTGAAACTCGAAGCCGTGCAGCTTCAATCGGCTAGCGGCCGACTCGCTAAGGATCAGCCGCCTATCCAATTGCCCGGCGAGCACAGCATCAAGGTCAGCTGAATTAATCGACGCGAGCAATGTACCAAATCCGGCGACAGGCAGCCACAATTCCAGATCTTCGGTCTCTTCGCGTCCTGCACTCGTCTTTGCAACTGGCGTGGGCGACAACGCGTCAGAATAAAAACTGATATAGTCGTCAATGTTGCGCGACCAGGACTCCTCGCTGTGGTCACCGCCGGGATAGACTACGAATTCATGCGGCACTTGCCCTTGTAGTAGTTTGACATGCATTCGATCGACGCCGGCTGCAGCATAATCATGCGTGCCGCGATCGAGCCAGAGCTTAAGGTGCGTATCTGAACTTAGCGTTTCCGCCAGGTCCACGGGATTGAATAACTCCGGCACATGGTCGGGATCAAAAAACGGACTATGGCCGCCTATCGCCACAAACTCATCGGCGAATCGCAGTCCAACATGATATGCCCAGAAGCCCCCGCGAGAGATGCCCCCGATTGCTTGCGAACCGTTAGTACGATAGCGCTCCGCCACTTGCACCAGCAAATCAATCAACACCTTGTCGTAGCTTGTTCCGCTGAAACTATTGTCATTGGCCACCTCGCCGCCGAAGGGCATCACAACAATCATTGGCGTGGCGCCGGCTTCTAGAATGGCCGTCTCCAGCGCCTGTAGAAATCCTAGGAATGCCCACTGTCGATCATCTGCGTTAGAGCCATGCAGCAGTGTCAAAACAGGATACGCCTCGGCGCTTGAGGCATAGCAGG
Organism: Phototrophicaceae bacterium; assembly: GCA_965223515.1. GTDB lineage: Bacteria > Chloroflexota > Anaerolineae > Aggregatilineales > Phototrophicaceae > UBA6055. The sequence goes on along the minus strand of CBDCWK010000002.1, from coordinate 379,773 downwards.
GCGGCAGGTAAACATGGAATCTTCGTTCGCGCGCGGAACCGCCGCCGAAAAATGATTCGCGTGTGAGTGTGCCTGCTTCGCTACGATCCTCGCCCTGAGCTTGCAGCATCATAGGCACAATCGTAAGCAACAATAAGATGTACGCCAGGCGCATACTTACTCCGTCCAAGTGCATGGATATGAAATTGCGGGCAGAATAATATCACAGGAAGCTAGGAACGGGAGACAAGTATCAATCGTCGTCCGAGATTTCGCCAAGGCGGTAGCCGACACCGCGAACGTTTACGATGAGGTCTATGTTGCCCAATCCTTTGAGTTTCCGCCGAAGATTGCTGACATGTGGACGGATGACTTCTCGAGCTTCCGTCTCATCCGTAAGGTAACCCCGCACTTCGCGCACCAATTCATGGCAAGAAGCGACCCGGCCGCGATGCGCCGCCAAGTAAAGAAGCAGGTCAAATTCTGTTGGCGTTAGGCTTACTGATCTATCACCGGACGTAATCTGATACTTTCCTGGCAGGACAGACAGTGGACCCAGACTGATTACGTTGCCGTACGGTGCTTTTCCGGTGCGCCTTGGCACAGATTCGATCTCGTCTGCACCTTCAAGAGATTCGCCAGCCGCAACCGCAACTTCCCGCGCCAAATCTGATACCGTCCGCTCAATTGTGTTTAGCAAGCGCCGGCGACGCCTCAAACTGCGCGCGGTTTCGATTCCCCGCTCGACGCTTTCACGGATATCTTCGCTGGAAAGCGGCTTTACCAACAGATCCCTCGCGCCGTATCGTAGCGCCAGTATAGCTGTTTCTACGCTCGCGGCTTCTGCCATTAGAATGACTATGACATCCGGCGAGTGCTTCTTGATGACTTGCAACAAGGCAATTCCGCTCATGTCGTGCAAGTCAATCTCGGACAGAATCAGGTCAAAGTCGCCGTTGGTAAAGCAGTCTAACGCCGCTTCTCCGCCACCGGCCTCCGCCACCATGTAGCCGGCACGCTGTAGAGCCTTGCTCACGGTGTATCGATTGACGCCATCATCATCAACAAGCAGGACCCGCATCAACTGTCTCTCAGCCATCTTGACCACCGAGCCTGAAAAGCAATTTCAGCTTCAATTATAGCACCAGCATTGAAGTTTACGCCAAGCATGTCTGCCCTGAAACAGCGCTCTCACTCAAGCAAGACGAAAATGGAAGCTTCTTCAAGTTCCGCTTGAGAATCAAGGTCTGCCAAGTGCCAGATATCGCCCAGGCAGATCGCGATGATTTCGCCATCAGCACAGATCAGGGGAATCTGATCGCGGATATGCCTGGGAATCTTGCGGTCTATCATCCAGTCTTTGACCTTCCGTGACCGCCCACCCATGCCCTTCGGTTTGAAGCGATCGCCGGCCCGCCTGGTTCGCAGCCGCAACTCACAGTCGGCTCTCACAGAAATCGCGATGCCCCGGCTCGATTCGGGTGGCGCACTAATAACTCGAATTGACAATCCGTAAAGCATAAAAGGCATCGACGATCTCAAAACGTAGTCCAATTCAATGGGAATCGTTCGAAAGCCCGAAGTAGCTTCTTGACCACCCTCTCGCAGCACATATATATCTTCGTAGCCGATACCTAACTGAAGCGAAGCGCCAATATCTCGACGCGTTCCAGCGCGTGCCACCCTAGACCAGTCTATAAGCTCGCGCGTTATCGCGTGCGATAGTGTAGCATCTTCGTGCGCCAGTTGCCGAAACGCCTCGTGAAGCAGACGCCGTTGCAGCGCCTGATGAAGTCCAAAGAACACAGACTTTTTGATTCGCCAACCAGCCGGCCAGCAATGCACAGCCGGAAGAACACGACTTTCGAATTCTTCCGCGATAAAGTCCTCATCTAGCGTGGCGGATTCCGCGAGACGGCTGAAGGCGGCCAAGACGCTGGGATTCAAGCGCTTCAGCTTGTCGATCACCTCATGGCGCAAGTAATTGCGTCCATATGTCGTATCGCAATTGGACTCATCGTGCCGGTATTCCAGGTTGTGCTCGGCACAGTAAGCCTCCAACTCGGCTCTTGTGAGCGAGAGCAGCGGGCGAACCAAATTGATCTCGCGATGATAGGGTAAAGGAGATACAGTGCGCATACCGCCCAAACCGCGCGTACCGCTTCCGCGGACAATGTGCATAAGGACGGTCTCCGCCTGATCGAGTGCGTGATGCCCAACAACGACACAAGTCGTTGCTTCCTGCTTTGCCACTTGCGCCAGAAAGTCATAACGCGCGCGCCGCGCCGCAGCTTCAATGCCCACGCGCCATTTCCGAGACAGGTGAGGCACATCAATCTGCCCCAATGTATACGGCATGCGCCAACGCACGGCTAAATCGCGGACGAACTGCATGTCGCGTCTTCCTGCCCTGCCACGTATGCCGTGATCCAACGAAGCGACATGAAGATCTACTCCAAGGCGAGTTTGCAACAGTTTTAGAACATGCAGCATCGCAATCGAGTCGCAACCACCCGAAACTGCCACGATGACCGTCTCAGCGTCGGCAAATGCATCGCACTGCTCAATGGTTTTCAGCACAATCTCAGCGATCATCGTGCGCTATCCAACGAATACCCGACGACACGATCGATTTTTCAATCATAACCTCGTTCTCACATCTTAGGAATAATGAGGGATTCAATGATATATTGTGAAAAGGCAAACGCGGTCGCCTCTTTTGTTTGCGTAGCGCTTGTTTTGGTTTGCATTTGATTGTGCGGAATTGTGATATAATGCGGCGCGTACGCAACACGTCGAGGATTCATCAGTGCTAAGTCCCTTAGATTTCCTTTTCGGGCTTTTCTCGCTCGATATTGGTATCGACCTGGGTACGGCGTATACCTTGGTTTATGTGCGCGGCAAGGGCATCGTAATAAACGAACCATCCTTTGTCGCCATTAATCGCAAGACAAGGACTCCCATTGAGGTTGGCGCACGTGCCAAAGAGATGTGGAGCAAGAATCCTAGGGATATCTTGATCGTACGGCCATTGCGCGACGGCGTCATCAGCGAATACGAAATTACGGCGCGAATGCTGGACTATCTGATAAAGAAAGCGCACGAGCAGAGCTGGGTGCCGGTGCCGCGGCCCCGTGTTGTAGTTGGCATTCCGAGCGGCGTCACCGAGGTAGAAAAACGGGCTGTCATCGAAGCGACATTGGACGCTGGCGCGCGCGAGGCACATCTCATAGAAGAGCCGGTGGCAGCGGCAATTGGCGCGAATCTGCCGGTTTTGGAAACGCGTGGCAGCATGGTCGTCGATATCGGAGGAGGCACTACTGAAGTTGCCTTGTTTTCGCTCGGTGGAATCGTCATCAGCCGCTCGATTCGTGTGGCTGGCGACGAAATGGACGAAGACATCGTGCAGCACTTGCGTAATAAACACAATCTTCTTATCGGCGAGCCGACGGCGGAAAAAGTCAAAATAGATATCGGCTCAGCCTATCCCTTGCCGCAGGAACGAACATATATGGTAAAGGGCAGAAATCTGACAACTGGTCTACCCGACTCGGTCGAAGTCAGTTCGATCGAAATCCGTGAAGCGATCAGCGGATCCGTCAGCATTATTATAGACACGGTAAAGGACGCGCTTGACGACACGCCGCCGGAGCTGGTGGCGGACCTGATGGAGAGCGGCATTACCATTGCCGGCGGTGGCGGTCAATTGCGAGGGCTGGGAGAACGGCTGCGCGAAGAAGTCAACATTCGCTCGTGGCTTGCTGACGATGCCATGACATGCGTAGCGCGTGGCGCGGGCCGCATACTTGAAGACTACAATAATCTTCGCCGCTTGCTGACTGGTCCGGAACGCGGCAGTACGCGTCACTGAAAACCTCCAATTTGCCGTGTCGCTCAGTTCTGATGATGCCGAGCGGCGCAAGTGTCCACAAAGCCTTATCTCAAGTTGTGATAAAATTGGGCTGAGCCAGCTAGCGTGAGGACTTGCGTTTGAGATCGCTCGGGCGCCCCAGCCGACTTTATCTGCTGATACTGATGTTGAGTCTTTGCGGCGGCTTGGTTCTGCTTAGCGTAACCGGTATCCTGACACCGGTCGAAAGCATCGTCGCGACCCCTCTCAATAGCTTATCTGGCATGTTAAACCGGCTGTCACTATCCATCGGCGCGACGCTTGAAGAATTCAACAATCTTGGTCAACTGCGTGATCGAATCGCAGAATTGGAGGAGCAGCTCGCCCGCCGGCAGATTGAGTCTATCCAATTGCGTGAGGCAGCCAGCGACTACGAACGCTTGATCAGCTTGCTGTCATACACGTCCGCTCTGGAAGACCAAGAATATCTCACCGCGGATGTGATAGCCTTGGAGCAAACAGGAATCGCTCGCAGCATCATCATCAATCGAGGCACGCGTGACGGAATCGCGGTTGGCATGCCGGTAACGACCGACTTGGGACTGGTAGGCCGTGTCATGCGCGTCAGCGCCAACGCCACGCAAGTGCAACTGATCAATGACGAAAACAGCGCCGTTAGCTCCCGCTTGCAAGCAACACGCGCGCACGGCAGCATCATTGGACAGGCGTCCGGCTTACTCCGCTTGACGCTGGTAGATCTTGACGAGGAGATTCGGCAAGGCGATCTCGTAATCACGTCGGGTCTGGGCGGCAATTTTCCGGCCGACATCGTGGTTGGTCAGGTGACTAGCGTACGCCAATTCGAATTTGAATTGTTTCAGGAAGCGGAAGTCCGCAGCCTAATCGATTTTGAGACGCTTGAGTTTGTTTTGGTAATCACTAGCTTTGAGCCGATCGATCTAATGATCTTTGATCAAATGGGCGACACTTAAAATGGGGCGCTACCTCTCGATTGCGGTTCTAGGTCTGTCCGCCGCCTTGTCCGCCAGTGTCATCCCGCAAGCGATCTCCTTTATGGTCGCGCTACTGAGCAGTATATTGCCCGTGCTTGCCAGTACCCGCGGACAACTCAGTCTCGTCATGCTCTTTGTACTGTGCTGGTCGATTCGCGCCGATCTCACGGAAAGCTTGATTTGGGCGCTGGTGGGCGGTCTTGTCATTGACTTGCTGTCTGTCTTGCCTCTTGGGACGACATCAGTCGCCCTCATCCTCATCGCATTTGTCGCAAACAGTGTCGCACAGCAGTTATTTCGCGTTCGCATTCTCTTCCTGGTCGCCATGGCACCGGTCGCCACCGTATTCCTTACCGCCTTTACGCTTGCCGCCCTGGCAATGCTGGGCAATACCTACGATATCATGACGGTAGTGAGTCGGGTCATGATTCCGTCGATGATTTACAATCTCTTCGCTGTAATACCGGTATACGCCATAGTCCGTCTGATTCAACGTCGGCTGGAAGGCGGAATGCAGATTGCTCCACAAAGCTTGACACAAGGGGGCAATGCGAGAGCGCAAGAATGAAGGCTAACCGGCTCATCCCGTTTCAGACTTGGCGTCTAACTTTCTTCCAGGCGGTGATCTTCGCTGTGTTTTTGATTTTCGTGATCCGGATGTATGAGTTGCAGGTAGTCCATCACAGCGAGTTTCAGGACGATGCGGACGAAAACCGACTCAAGACGTTGCTAATCGCCGCACGTCGCGGCGCCATTTTTGACCGCAACGATAGACGGCTTGCCTTCAACGTGCCAGCCTTCAACATCACTATTGTCCCCGCGCAGTTGCCGGATGAAGAAGAAGCGGAACTCGCCGTCTATAACCGACTGTCGGCATTGGTCAATGTGCCGCCAACTCGAGAAATTGCCGAACAGGCAAGCCAATTCGTCCGCAGCTTGCAAGAATTGGTGCAAGAGGGCGCAGGCATCGAACCATTCAGACCGGTAATCGTCGCGCAAGATGTTCCGCAGCTGGCTGCAATGCAGATTCTGGAAGAACGCATCTATATGCCTGGCGTCGACATAGAGCCAGTTTCCGTGCGAGAATACCCAACCGGGGAGCTGACCACGCATATCATTGGCTACATGGGACCGATCCCGGCGGAAGAAGCAGAGGAATTGAAAGCCCTGGGTTACAATCCCGCTTTTGATCGTATCGGCTACGATGGGGTCGAGCGTTATCTTGAGAGTCGGCTGGCCGGTGTACGTGGTTCGATCTTGCGCGAAGTAGATGTCGCCGTCGAGGTTGTCAAAGTAGTTGAGCAGCTAGAGCCAATTCCCGGGCAAAATGTCCGCTTGACCGTCGACACCGAGCTACAGGCCTTCGCGCAACAAGCACTGATCACTCAACTAGACGAACTCAATACCGCCGCCGGACGCACTATCTCTCAGCAAGGCGTTGTTATCGCGATGGATCCACGTACAGGAGAGATACTGGCGCTGGTTAGCTATCCGAGTTATGACAACTCACGCTTTGCCCGCGCGATTGATGGCGAATACTTCCTCGAAATCGCCAATGACCCGTTGAGACCTCTAGTGAACAATACCATCAAGAGCAAATACCCGCCCGGTTCGGTATGGAAAGTCATTACCGCCTCCGCTGTCCTGGAAGAAAATGTCATTGATCCAAATACGCTGTTGCTAGACGAAGGTCAGATTCTGGTGGAAAACCGCTACGCGCCGAACGACCGCGCCGCTTCCCAGCGATTTGTCTGTTGGCTTCGCACCGGGCACGGACGGGTAAGCATGATCAACGGCATCGCCTGGAGCTGTGATGTCTATTTCTATCAAATTGGTGGCGGAAATCCAAATCTCTCAGCGCAGACGATCAGGCCGGGAGGGTTGGGTATCGACGATCTCTTTCGCTACGGTACTGCTTTCGGAATCGGCAGCGAACTCGGCATCGAGCTTCCATTTGAAAATCCCAATCGCATGCCTGATAAAGATTGGAAGCGCAGAAACGAAGGCGAAAGCTGGTCCACCGGAGACACTTACAACGCCGCCTTTGGTCAGGGCTATGTGAATGTGACTCCGTTGCAATTGATAGCAGCCGTTGCCGCCACAATAAACGGTGGCGTCCTCTATCAGCCGACTATCATCCGCGAATTTCTCGATGAAGAGCGGCAGATCATCGACCCCTTTGAACCACAGATCCTGCGTACGATCAATCGCGCGATCACGGCGCCCGGAGACGAGCTAACGTTGCTTTTGCTCGAAGATATGTTGATGAAGAGGGAATCGAGCCTTGCTTGTGTCTGCGAAGCCAACTCAGAGTGGTATGATCCGAACCGTTGCGACCCAGAAGGCTATCGCAATACTGTAGATCTAAATCCCGATCCAGGTATTGAAGACTTACATACTTATCGCATACATATCCCTCTGAATTACGGCTTCAATGGTTCCGTGTGCCAAGACGTACGATTTCGGACGCCAAACGAACCCTACATTCCTGCCTTTGTATCCCATGATACGCTCTCATTAGTGCGTGAAGGGATGCGCAAGGCGGTGATCGGCGAAGGCGGCACGGCACAACCCGCGGTGTTGCCCTTCGTCGAAGTCGCTGGAAAGACTGGCACAGCCGAGTACTGCGATGATGTCGCACGGCCGCTGAATCTATGTGTTCCTGGTCAATGGCCCTCGCATGCCTGGTATACTGGCTACGCGCCTTATGATGACCCTGAAATCATCATCATCGCTTTCGTCTATAACGGTGGCGAGGGCTCACTGACCGCCCTGCCGATCGTGCGCAAGACAATGGAGGAGTACTACCGATTGAAGGCGGAAAGGGGCGACAATTTGCCGAATAGATTCGCATCGGCCAGCGAGGGCTAAGGTGCAGTATCTTACAAAGGGAAGACAACAGTTGCTGCGAAAGTGGGGCCCAGCCTTCATCGCCGCCGGAGTCGCCTGGATGCTTCTGCTGCTTATTGGCGATACACCCGTGGCAAGAGCGTCGGGTTTGGCATTGGCGATTCTCGGTGTGACAGCAAGCATGCGCTCAATGGGATTCGTCGCCTCCATCGCCGGCGGATTGACCCTGGCTCTCTGTCCGGTCTTCTGGTCCCAGACCGGCGGAGGCGTGACACAGCCTGCCACCATCGTAATTGCAGCAGGCGTCACCCTTTCCGCAATGCTAGCCGCTACGTTCCTGCTTAAGCGCGAGGATATCGGCATCGGTCTGGGCATCGCGGTATTTGTAGCCATCTTTTGGAGCCAGATCGGCATGGCGCAAAGCCTGCGGCTTACGGGCCTTGTTACCGCCTGGCTGCTCTACTTGCTGGTTGATATGATTCTGCTGACCAATCCCCGGCCCGGCATAAAGCCAGCCAAAGCGCCTAAACCCTGGCAAACCTTAGGGCTGCTTTTCCTCTTTGCAATTGGAACAATAAATGACCCGTTGATAGCGCTTTTTGCGCCGGCAATCTTGCTCGCCCTTTTCCTTTCATATGCACGGCTGCCAGCCTGGTATTGGTTCAGTACATTCCTTGCCGTATGCTGTGGCCTCGTCCTGCTTGCGCGCGCTTATTTTCTACCGCAATCGCCTTTCGTGAATCTATGGGGATGGCGTGAAGCTATTCGCTGGATCGAGCTGGGGCAGCTAGTCGTCGCGCAATTCAGCCCCGTGGGCATTGCGTTGGGTGTTCTTGGCTTGGCTCGTCTCTCCCGCTGGTACCCGCCTCTTGGCGTGGTCTTGATGTTCGCCTACGCAGCTTACGTCTTTTTTGGCCTGGTATACCTCGGCAAAAATCGTGAGGTGCTGCTGCTTCCGCTCACGATTGTTCAAGTAATGTGGATGACCTACGCTGTCAACACCATCGGGCAATGGGTCAACAAATCGCTCGATAATATTGACGGCTTGTGGATACACATCATATCGGCAATATACTTTCTTCTTCCTGTAATCTTGCTGCTGAATATCGTACAATCGTAGCATCCCTTGAACAGTTAACATGCCGATTGGTCGTTGATCTAAGTTTTCTTCGACGTTCCGCCCCGTTGTATATTTACTGGTAGGGGCAACAAGCAGGTTATTCAAAAACAAGTATATTAAACGGTATGTCGCTGGCGATACCGCTCGCAGATGCGGATCTAATCCAACATGCAAGAAGAACTGATTGCCATTAAGGGCGTTAACGAAGGGTTGCTGATCTCGCTTAGCACGACTGAGAAATGGCAATCGGTGACAGATCAGCTTGCCGCACGCATTGACGAACGGGCGGAATTCTACGCTGGCGCCAACATAACGGTTGAGCTCGGTGCCAGGCCGGTGCCGAAGTATGAGCTTAGCTCCTTGAAGGCGCTGCTCGAACGTCGTGGTCTTACGCTTTCCCTGGTTCTAAGCGAAAGCGAAACCACCCGAACGTCTGCGACAGCTTTGCAGGTGCCCACCGAGGACAACAGCAATTGGGAAGCGCCATCTCCCCCTGCAGCAGAGGCTGCGGTGCCGCAAGAAACCGCACCGGTCAATCCGGAAGAGACTGGCACATACGGCACGCTGTTCAAACGTACCTTGCGCTCAGGCAGAACGATACATAGCGAAGGGCACATTGTCGTCTTTGGCGATGTCAATCCAGGCGCCAAGGTAATCGCCGCCGGAGATATCGTTATCTGGGGCAAATTGCGCGGTTACGTGCACGCTGGCGCCAATGGAGACGAAAATGCTGTGGTCTGCGCGCTGGATATGAACCCCAGTCAATTGAGAATCGCTGGCTATAGGGTCACATCGCCTCCCGACAAGCGTAAGAAGATTGTGCCGGAAGTCGCGCTGGTTCGCGACAACCAGATCATTGTAGAAACCAGAGAGTAAGCCGAGAAAGGGCGCCGAATGGCAGGGAAAGTTATAACGATTTCATCAGGTAAAGGTGGCGTCGGCAAGACCACCGCTACCGCCAATCTTGGAATATCCCTGGCGAGCCTGGGAAAGAGCGTTGTTGTTATTGATGCAGATATCGGCTTGCGCAACCTTGACGTCATCATGGGTTTGGAAAACCGAATTGTTTACGACTTGGTCGATATCGTCGAAGGCCGAAGCAAGCTCCGGCAGAGCATGATCAAACATAAGAAGTTCGAGGATTTATTCCTGATACCAGCCGCGCAGACGCGCGACAAAATGTCAGTCAGCCCGGAGGATATGGTCAAATTAGCAGACGAATTGCGCGAAGACTATGACTATATCCTGATTGATTCTCCTGCGGGTATCGAACGTGGATTCCGCAATGCGCTTGCGCCGGCTGACGAAGTGCTGATTGTGACGAATCCGGAAGTTTCCGCCGTGCGCGATGCCGACCGAATCACCGGCTTGATTGAAGCGGCAGAAAAAGGTCCGGGAAGATTGATCCTCAACCGTCTTAAGCCCGATATGGTCAAGAAAGGTGAGATGCTGTCCTCGGAAGACGTGTTTGATATTCTAGGGCTCACGATCATCGGCATCATCCCGGAAGATGAATTGGTGCTTTCCGCTTCCAACAGTGGGATTCCCGTTACGCTCAATATGGATTCCAAAGCCGGCATGGCATTCAACAATGTCGCCCGTCGGCTAATCGGGGAAGACGTTCCTTTCATGAACCTTGACGACAATCCCGGTTTCTTCCGACGCCTGGTCAGACTCATTGAAGGTCGATAAACCAATCTAGCGTCGACGACATAGTCAGCAACAGCTACAAGTAAAGGAAATATCCATGACCAGCCTCCTGAACCGTTTGTTTGGACGCGCGAGACAAGGAAGTGGCGCCACCGCCAAGAACAGACTGCATTTCGTCCTGCAACATGACCGCATCAATCTGCCGCCCGAACGCATGGAAGAAATGAAACGAGAGGTTCTGGCGGTGATCGTGAAGTATCTAGTTGTTGACGAGGATCGGGTAGAAATTGCCCTGGAGCAGCGTGATCGTTCGCATAGCAAGCTCGTAGCGGAGATTCCATTTGCCAAGGAGAAGCAAGCTCCAATTAGTTTGCAGCCGGAGTCATCAGCCGCTGGTTCGGATGCAAACGGCGCGGAAAAATCTGCCGAAGTAAACGAAGCCGAAGAATCCCGAGATGACGGCGGCGACGTTGCAGACTCGACGAATGGCGACAAAATAGAAGAAGACGAGAAGCCCTAAGCGTGGCAGCAATCTATTCTTCCTGAGGATGGGCCGAGGGCAACTCCGCCAGTCCACGACCTTATAGGATCTGGTCCGAGTCGCTTTCGTTACTTGCTAGTGGGCGCTATCGCCCTGTCTTAACATCTTCCTTTCAGTATAATATCCAATCAAGTATTGGAGCTGCAGCGACCTGAATGGTTGACAGGGTAAGTATCTGGCACCGTTTCGACTATCTCTTGTTTGCCGCTACTGTCGTTTTGGTGGTATTTGGCATCTTGATGATCGATAGCGCTACACAAGATGCGATTGACGATGACATCATCAGCCGCGTCCGCGATCAAATCAACTTCGCGCTTATAGGATTTACCGTCGTGATAATTTTCGCGGCGATAGACTATCGGCTGCTGGGCGGGATTAGCGCTTGGCTCTACGCCGGCATGGTAATCCTTCTTATCCTGGTGCAAGTCTTCGGCGTGGAAGGTGCTGGCGGCGCAAAGCGCTGGCTCAACGTCGGTATACGAATTCAACCATCGGAAATCGGTAAGATAATTTTGATCATTACGCTTTCGCAGCACATTGCCGAGCGCTACCTCAACCTGGGCAAGCTGTCGACCGTCTTTGGGACAATGCTGCATACGGCTATTCCCACAGCGCTGGTTTTTATGCAGCCTGATCTGGGCACGACAATTGTCTTCTTCGTTATCTGGGCAGTGATCATCTGGTCGGCCGGCTTGAAGCTGCGGCATATCGCTCTGTTTTTCAGCGCCGGTTTGCTTATCTTGATTGTCGTTTTTCCGCAGCTGTGGCCTTATCAACGTGCCCGCGTGGAGACCTTTCTTTCGCCGGATGTCAAATCAGATGAGTATTACAATATAGATCAAGCGCTGATCAGCATCGGTTCGGGTGGCGTCTTGGGCAAGGGCTATTATGTCGGTTCACAGAATACCGGCCGCTTCTTGCGGGTTCGCCATACCGATTTTATCTTCAGCGTAATCGCCCACGAATTTGGCATGGTTGGCGGCGTCATCCTTTTGGGCACCTTTGCCCTGGTTCTTTCGCGCATCTTGAAGGGTGCCCGAGAAGCGAGCGATCCGCTTGGCTGTATGATTTGCTACGGCGTGGCCGCCATGATCTTCTTTCAGACGACGGTGTCCATTGGTATGAATCTTAATCTTATGCCGGTGACCGGATTGACCTTGCCCTTCGTCAGCTCCGGCGGCACATCGCTGCTATTTACCATGTTGGGCATCGGCTTGGTTCAGAGCGTAATTGTACGCCGCCGACGCATCATCACTTAGGAAGAGCGGCAAAACTCGATTTCGCGCATTCAAACGTAGGAGTGACAGATTTGAGCAATCAAAACGGCCGCCCGGTGCGGACGCGCTATGCACCGAGCCCTACCGGACCCCAGCATATTGGCGGCATCCGTTCGGCACTATTTGGCTGGCTCTTCGCCCGCCGTCATGGTGGACAATTTATCTTACGCATTGAAGACACCGACCAGAAGCGAAGTGTGCCTGGAGCGATAGACCAAATCCTGGAGTCGTTCGACTGGCTAGGCATGGATATCGACGAAGGACCTCGGCAAGGCGGCAAGTATGGATCCTACATTCAATCCGAGCGCTTGGAGCTATACCAAACCTCAGCGAACTGGCTGGTAGAAAACGGTCACGCCTACCGTTGTTTCGCCACGGCCGACGAGCTCGCCGAGATGCGTGCGGCAGGAACGGGATATGACCGGCGTTACCGCGATATTCCGGCTGAGGAAACCGCAAACCTGGCAGCGCAGGGCAAACCCTACGTCATCCGCTTCAAGATGCCTTTGACCGGCCATACCGTCGGCGACGACATCATTCGCGGCGAGGTCACATTCGACAATGCCAAGCTTCAAGACGCAGTATTGCTGAAGTCTGATGGCTTCCCCACCTACCACCTTGCGCACATCGTGGACGATCACCACATGCGCATTTCACACGTTACACGCGCCGTTGAATGGCTGCCATCCTTTCCGCTGCATCTGCAAATCTGGGACGCCTTCGGCTGGGAAAAGCCACAATTCGCCCATCTGCCAGTGCTGCTTAATCCCAACGGCAGGGGCAAACTCAGCAAACGCAAGCAACAGTTCGCGAGTGATGGCAAAAGCGTTCCCGTGCTCGTGCATGAATTCATCAATGCAGGTTACTTGCCCGAAGCGGTCATGAACTTCTTGACCAATATCGGCTGGAATTACGGCGACAATCAAGAAGTCTTCTCGACAGCGGAAGCCATCGAGCGCTTTGATCTCAAGGATGTCAACACGGCAAACAGCGCCTACCCGATCGCCAAATTGGACTGGCTCAACAGCCAATACATCCAGAAATCGAATGTCGATCATTTGGCAGGTCTGCTCAAGCCGGTTTTGGAGAATTGTGGCTTCGTGGTAGATGACGAGCGATTGCGCCGTGTAGTGCCAATCCTTCAAGTTCGACTTAGGACATTGAATGATGTCGTGCCGATGGCGGGATTCTTCTTTGCGGATTGGGCAACATTTGAAGCGCCACCGCCCAATATCTTGATTCAGCGAAAAATGGATGCCGCCAGCACATCAGCAATCTTAAGCGGTTCTATCCCCGTATTGCAGCGTCTTGAGGAATTCAATCATTTCAGCCAGCACTTGGCCATGACGGAATACGCCAAGACTACTGGCTTTAAAAATGGCCAGGTATTCGGATCCTTGCGTGCAGCCGTAACCGGTCAGCGCGTATCGCCGCCAACCTTCGAGACTATGGAAATTTTGGGAAGATCGGAATCAATTCGTCGCATTGAGCTAGCACTGGCTTCATTATCGCAACTGGTACCATAAACTCCGCGTCACCATTGTAACGCTTCGGCAGCTAAACGCGGGAAACGAGACCTCGACTGCTCGAGTCTTGAAATCTTTAAGCGGCGGTGATAGCATTGTCGCTCTAAAGTGGGAGATAGTTTAATCGGCAAAACAGCGGTCTCTGGAACCGCCATTCCTGGTTCGAGTCCAGGTCTCCCAGCAAAACGCGATCTGCCTTTCAAGCGGATGGTATTTTTTTTTTTGGTGGCTTCCATGTTGCGGGCCGACGCCACCGAGGTTTAGGCGACGGAAAGCACGACTAACTCAACCCATTTGCGAAACTCTTCATGCTGCGCGTTGTAGAGCAAGCGCGTACGCAGCGGCAATCCCAGCCACATATAGGATAATTTGCGCCGTTCCTCGCGCGTGGTATGGTCCACGATATCGCGGTACCAACTCGGGAATCGCAAGAATATCTCCGGATACTCCAAGATATTGTCCCTGACGCGCCAGTAAAGCATGAAAAACAAGACAAATGAGAATATGCCTATTAGAACCAGAAACGATGAAGGCACGAGCAAAACGAAGATCAAATACGCAAGCGCAAGTCCCCAGATGCAAGACTCGAATAAAGGGCTGAACCCGACCTCGTCGCCATATTGCTGAAACGCTGAAAGGATAGGCTCCTTGTAGAATCCCAGCGTAACCAGACAGGCGCGCAGGAAAAGGAGCGAGATCGCAAACAGCACCAGCGGCAATGCAGTTGACATCGAGTTATTCCTGCTCCCTCGTTCTCATACTTGGCGCGACACAGTCTGCGGATCTACGCATCAGTAGAGTTTAAATCGTCTTTGCCATCAACTTTGAACCCATGCCGAAGATCGCCAGGTACGCGTGCCTCTAGGTTCTTGTCCGGAAACGCAGTACACGGCAGCGGAACGTGCCAACATTGCGACCCGCCCCATTCAGGAACGTTTAGGCTCAATCCGCTGTCCGTCGTGAATTCCTCATAAGGAACCGTCCAGTGGGCGTAAAAGCCTTCATCCGGTCCCGCAGGCAGCGGATACGTCCCCTGCCGAACAATCAGAATCGCAACGTAAACCAGACAAAACGCAGCTAATATGTAAACTGCATGAATCCGCCGGCGCCATCCAATGGTGTGCCAAGTTAGAAAGGCCAGTATGATCGACAGCGCTGCAAAGCTCCAGAAAACGTAACGGACATATTTCGGTTCAGGAAAACTGAAGAACCAAAATGTCAACATAACCAGCAATGGTGTCAGCACCCACAATCCCGGTCCACGGTCTCGTTTTTCTCCAAGATATCGCAACCTGCCGGCAAAGTATAGACAAAGCGCGCCAATTGCGATGACCGTCGGCATAGCGCCGGGGAAAATACTTCGAGCAAATTTCTGCAGCCATGATCTCAGCCACCCCCATGACTCCAGTACCTGCTCTTGGTCACCTCCACGTAAACGCGTATTGACCGACATGATTAGCTGCCGCTCCTCCAACTTCTCAGCGGAAATTGCCCAATCGACATCAATTCTGCCAAGCGTTTGCGGGAACGCGACATAACCGCTAGTGATGACACCACGCGCCACCCACGGTATGACCATTGCAATTGCCACTAACATCAACGGCATGACGAGTCGCACGACGCGCTCACCGTCCGGTCGGAATCCACTCCGTTGCAACCACACAAAAAAAACGAACACTCCGAGACAGAGACCGAATACGATGAAGCTCTGCTTTATCGTGAATCCCGTCAAAATGATAATCGCCAGCCGATAAATCAGATAATTCGTTCGCCCCGCCTTTGGATACCAATCTTGGATAAAATCAAGCATATATATCATGCTTAGAAATCCAACCAAGTCGACGGCTGAATCAGTAAGGAAATGCGTAATCCCGCCCCAGCTCACTGTTTGAAACAAGATATAGGGAATTGTCAACGTAGCGAATAGCCAAGACCAACGCGGCGAATCCAAGGTTCGGCATTGATAAAGTTTGAGCGCCGCCTTCACTGCGTAAGCCAGGTATACCATCATCAATAAACCGGTGGCGATATAATGTGAGCGTCCGGACCAGATCGACGCGTCCAGCAAGGCGTCATACAAATAGACAGAGTGATTAAAGGCTAGTGACGAGAATAAATTGCCAAGTCCAGGCACTATCGGATAGCTATCGATCCACATAACCGCCTGTATATCGCGAAACCCGGTGTCATAAGCAATTGGCATGCCGAGCGCCCGATTCGACATCCAAAGCGCCAACAAGGCAAAGACCGCCAGAAAGAATCTGTCATTTCGCAATTGAGCAATTGTCGAGGCGATCCTTCGGCGCTGTGAAAACAGCAAGAGAATTGCCGCGCCAGCGAATAGCAAGAGAACTGTATCGCTTACCGGAAAGAGGAAATGCCAAAGCTGCAATACGCCTATAGCAAGCGCCCAGCCGAACCAAAAGGCATCCAACCAGACCCAGCCGGTCGCGAGCGGCTGACCTAGCAATTTCGTGCCGGCGACGCCTAGTCCGCTGAATACCAAGAAAAACAACAGCCAGCTTAGCAACACGGAACCCATTGGGCTGACGAGATCCAGCATTTTCGCTTGCGCCTCTAATCTGACTCGGATAGTCAACATCAGTTTGTAGAAATCCCATTATAATCTCAGATATGTCATCATGCGATTATGACCTGCATCTGTAGAATTCAAGAATTGGGCTAGACAGCCAAACAGTGAGATAATGCCCACTGCCACGTCACTTGCTCCGCACGAAGGGCCACGGACCGCGTTCATTCAAGAAGCTGACGCAACAATGATCGCCGAGAATCTTGTCGCATTCGCGAACACGGAAGGCGGCATCATCATCATCGGGCTGTGTGCCGACGGAAGCCCGGCGACGGCGCGTACGAAAGGCTACGAAGTCGAGCGTTCACTGAAGATCGCTGACAATCTATATAATCCGCCGGTCGTCATTGACGGCTATGAAGAGATCCAGTTGCATATAACCGATAACGCAGTAGCGTCTGCGCCAAATGAGAATAGTAACCGTGGCGAGATTTCCACTTTGTCGCCGTTGACTCTACCGGCACATGTAATCCGCGTACCACGCAGCACCGAATTGCACGCCCTTGCCGATGGTCGAGTCCTAATACGCAGCGGAAAGGTTAACCGTCCATTGGGCGGCCAGGAGATCTTGCGCTTGGCCAGCGCAAAAAACACTGGTGACTTCGAGACAGAAGCGGTGACCGGCGCCACCATCGACGATTTCAACCACAAACTGATCGATGAATATCTAGATAAGCGCGCCGAGCGTACCAAGCGTCCTGACAGTGGAGAGGTAAACCGCCTGCTCATGGAGATAGGCGCTATCACAGCCGAAGGCGCACCTACCGTCTGCGGCTTGCTGCTCTTCAGCGAGTATCCGCAGCGCTGGCTTCCCCAAAGTAGCGTCGTCTTCGCCAGATTTGTTGGCACGACGCCGCGTGGAGAACAAGGTTTGGCCGGGTACTCGCGCCGTGAAGAAATAACAGGACCGCTCCCCCGTCTAATTGAAGCCACCTGGAATCTCGTTTGGAGCGAAATGGCGATCAGTGCGGTTGTCAAGGGCTTGGAACGCGAAGAAACGTTTGAATATCCGCAGTTTGCGGTGCGCGAAGCATTGGTCAATGCCATATGTCATCGCGACTATCGTCTACGCGGTCGTCGCATTGAAGTGCGCATGTTCTCTGATCGGCTAGAAGTAATCTCGCCCGGCGGCCTTCCCGGATTCATCACCGTTGAGAATATCAAAGACGAACACTTCTCGCGGAATCCACGATTGGTCGGGGGCTTGTTCCAATGGGGTTACATCGAAGAATTGGGGCTCGGCATCGACAGGATGATTGAAGTTATGGAACAAGCGGGACATTCGCCGCCGAAATTTGACGCTCGTCCCTACAGCTTCGCCGTCGCCCTGCACAACGAACGTACGAGGCCGAAAGTGCCTGAATGGTCACGGGATACTAACCACCGGCAGGCGCGCGCGCTACAATATATCCGCGAAAATGGATCAATTGCCAATCGCGAATACCGCAGTCTGATACACACAGTTTCAGCGGAAACATTACGCTTGGATCTGGCTGACTTAGTGGAAAAAGGAATACTCAGCAAAGTTGGCGCAAACAAAGGCACATACTATGTTTTGCGTGACCAAAGCCGCAGCAGCGAAGTTTGAGCGCGCCGGTACGGGCCGATTGTTGACTTGCCAGCGCTGAGTGCTGTTTAACGGCGTTCCTTAAGGCGAGCGGACTTCCCGCGACGGTTGCGCAGGTAGTATAGTTGCGCTCGGCGCACTTTCGCCCGTCGCAAAATCTCCACTTTTTCAACCCGTGGACTGCGCAAAAGAAATGTACGCTCAACGCCGATGCCATGGCTCGCAATGCGCCTGACGGTAAAGTTGGCTTCGTTTCCACCCTTGCGCGCCCGAATTACAACACCCTGGAATACCTGGACACGCTCACGAGTACCTTCGACGATGCGAACGTGTACCTTCACCGTGTCGCCCGACTCAATTCTTGGATGCCTGTGATTCTCGGCTACCAGCGCTTGCATCAATTCCTGGCTCATGGCGACCTTCTCCCACAAAAACACGCCCGAAGGCGTCCAACTGCCGTACACAACGGCCCGCATTGTAGCACAGCCGTCTGGCGCGGCAAGGGCAAGCACGAACGATTTCGTACCTGAACTAGAGATCAGTCACTTTCCAGCCAGTCACTCATAGCTCGGCTTAGGGGATTTGCAATATCTCGCCGGCGTTCAGGCTATCTACATCAGTGATATCGTTCAACGCAGCGAGAACTTCTACCGTTGTGCCAAATTGCGCGGCAATTTCGAAGAGCGTATCATTTTGCTGCACTGTGTATGTGCCGCTGGGTGTCGCCTCTCCAGCCAGTTGCGCGCTAAAGTCGTCGGCGGGATTGGACAGCGCGTTGTCAAGCAGCGCCTCCTGCGCCTGTGCTATCAGAGCGCTGCGAGCGTCGTCGGCGCTGGCGATTTCAAGCTCAGCCGGTTCACTCGTCGCTGGAATCGTATCAGGGTCAATTGTCGCTGTCGGGATCGATGTGGGCGGCGGAATGAATCCTGTTGTTCCACATTCCGGAATAGTGATATGTTGGCCGACTGCGATCCGATCGGGATTCGTTATGTCGCTCGCCTCGGCTATCGCGTCTACCGTCACGCCATACGCGAGGGAAAGCTGGAACAAGGTGTCACCCGCTCGGATTTCGTGGACGCAATCTTCGCCCGGTGGAATAGTCGCACGTGGCAGCAGGGTCGGTTTCGCTTCTTCAGCAGATACCGCATCGTTCTGCACGCTGTCTGCAGAAGATGTCTGTTGATCCGGAGCGGGCTGCGTCTGTCGCGCGATCATCGCTGTCGCGGTGAGCGCAAATTGATCGATTTCAGGCTCCGTCGCAATTGGTTCCACACCTGCAGTAGTAGGGATCGCGGTAGGCTCTACTTCTTGTATTGTCATCGGTGATGCGTATTCACGCGCTACCGGCTGTTGTTGGATCACTTCCGACGTATCTCGGAAGCAAGCCGTCAGCAGCAGCGCAACAGCAGACAGAAGCAGCACAAGTTGAAAGCGCCGGCAATAGTCAAACATCAATCGGCAACTCCTCATCACAAGGTCGACTGTCCTAGCTACCAATCTTTCCCTTGTCCAAAATCAAGAAAGAATCCAGACATTCCCCTAAGTCAAGTTCATTATAGGTACAGTCGGAATATCGGACAAACGAGATACGGACAGGCTTTGGAGCTAGTGGGCTTCTATCGCGTGTCAATTACTTGTCAGTCGATCCAACCGGCGGACACTGCTGCAACAATCAGCAAACCTGCGATGATTCGATAATAACCAAATACGACGAAATTATTGCGCGCCACAAATCGCAATAGCCAATCGATCGAAAGCCAGGCGAAAACCGCCGAGAGCGCTGCGCCCAAGAACAAGAGGGAGAGATCGCCCGGCTCCAACGAATCCAGCACCATTGCAAACTTATATAGCGTCGCGCCGCCAAGAAGAGGCATAGCCAGAAAAAACGAGTATTCTGTTGCGACCCGGCGGTTCAGGCCTGAAAGCATACCACCGATGATCGAACTGCCGGAGCGCGATACACCAGGAATGAGTGCCAGCATTTGTACGACTCCGACGGTCACCGCCTGCCCCAGGCTTATATCAGTGATGCTTTCTTGATCGTCATATTCGAGTTGAATTGGTGGAAGCCGCCGCTCCACAAGCAGAAAGACAGCACCGCCGACGATCAAAGACATCGCAACCACTTGCGGCGAGAAAAGCAGAGTCTCAAGCTGTTCACCAAAACTAAACCCGAACGCAGCAGCGGGAAAACAACCGAGAGCCACCAGTAACCAGAAGCGGCGGACAAGTTGAGATGAACGAAACTTAACGAAATGAGTACAAAGAGTCTGGCGGTAATAGACCGTAACCGCTATCACAGCACCGAACTGTATGGAAATCTCAAAGACCGAGCCCATCACATCAAAGTTGAGTAACGATGTACCGACTATCAGATGTCCGGTTGATGATATAGGCAGGAATTCAGTTACACCCTCGATCAGCGACAGGATGACAACTTTAATGATGTCTTCGATCATGGGCTTATCCACATACCCGCCGGCAAATCAGGGACACTTACACCGCGCCAAAAAAACGATTGCCAAGGAACAATCCCAGCGCGACGCCGAGCAGACACAATCCGTTGTTTGCAAGTACATTTAGCAAGAGCAGCATTGTAGCGCCGCTGTCGAACATTGCGAGACTCTCGTTGGCAAATGCCGAAAAGGTAGTGAAGGCGCCGAAAAACCCGCTACCCACCAGCAAGCGCAGTTGCGGCGACATGCCTGTCCGTGCGCTAAACCAGACACCGAAGATTGCCAAGCCAATCGATCCAATAATGTTTACCACAAGCGTTCCGTACGGAAACATGCCCCAGCGCGGCCCCAGAAGATTATTCGTTCCAAGCGCCAGCAAGTAACGTGCATTGGCACCAAAGAAACCGCCAATGCCAACATAGATCAGGCTTTCCATCGCCGCTCCACACCATGTATTTCGATTATGTTATGCCAGTGTACATGCACTGTCAATGTGGCGCGAATGTGGCTCCTTCGCCAGCAAGTCCTGGGCCGGTCGTTTGCGTCGTGCATCACGCCTGTTTGTGCTGTACACTAGCGACCCACAATTGGTGCAACCAATGGATTACATCAGACTCATCAGTAGCAACCACGAATTCGCCAAACTCTGGGCGGCACAGTTCATTAGCCTGCTCGGTGATTGGTTCAGCACGATCGTCATATCGGTGCTTCTGATCACCTATACAGAAGGTACGGGGTATCAGGGGATCGCCGTCAGCGGTTTCTTGATCGCCCGAATGCTGCCGCCCTTGCTGATGCGTCCTTTGGCTGGCGTTCTAGCTGATCGTTTCGACCGCAAGCTACTGTTGATCGTCAGCGACCTTTTGCGCGCTCTAGTGGTGCTTGGCTTGCTTTTTGCCTCGCAAAGTCCAGACTATCTTCCTCTGATTTACGTCTTCGTCATCATTCAATTCTTGATCTCTTCAATATTTGAACCGGCACGCAACGCCATCATGCCGAGCATTCTGTATCGTCACCAGCTTGTCATCGGCAATACGCTCAGCAGCGTCACCTGGTCAGCGATGCTGGCGATCGGCGCAATCATCGGAGGATTGGTAGCGGAAATCTTCGGCACACAGATGGCGCTCTTGATCGATTCAATGACCTTTGTCCTCTCAGCTATTCTGGTAACGATGATCGCCATACCGGAATCGCCGCGCTCTGAAATCGGTCAAGCAACGCGTTTGGCTAAGGACAAGTCAAAACGAACATTTTTTGACGGCATCCGTTATTTCTTAAGGCACCCTGAGACCGCTTGGGCAATTTTCGTAAAGGGCGGATTGAGCGTTACTAGTTCTGATACCCTGCTGATATTCTACGGTACGCAAGTATTCATCTTGGGAGACCAGGGCATAACCTCAATGGCGATCTTGTGGGCTGCCTTCGGTTTAGGCGCTATCATCGGCCCGCTAATTACCAACCGATTCAGCGATGACTCAGTACGGTGTCTGCGACGCCTCTGTATTGTCGGCTTCGCTTTGATCGTCATTGGCTGGCTGCTTTGGGGCTTGGCACCCTCTCTGGAGTTACTCACGCTTGCCGTGATTGTTCGCGCGATGGGTGGCTCGATAAACTGGACATATAGTTCAGTCATCATTCAACAGCAGGTTCCCGATGAATATCTTGGCCGAATGTTTTCACTCGACTTTGCCGGTTTCGAGTTGGTGCAGAGCATCGGCGTCTTGGTAGTAGGTTTCGCGATTGATGCGTTTGGAGACGGTGGTATGCAAGCCATCGTATTTGCATCGGCGCTGGCCGCCGTCGCACCGTTTCTCATTTGGCTGCGTGTAGTGCAAATGCTGGAAAAGAACGAATCAGGGGCGGTGTTGGCCGCGCCCGAATTGGCTGCCGGAGGATAGAATGACGAGCTTCCAATACGACACGCAGATTATTACCAATTACCCCGATCTGGTCGGCGGTGTCATCGTCGCACAGGGCATGGCAAACGCACCGACATCAGATGCGCTGCGGGGAATATATCTAGCGGAACAGAGCGCGGTCAAGGCGCGCATCGGTGGGACACCGCTGAGCGAACTGCCAACATTGAGTGCCTGGCGCCGGGCATTCAGCGCCTTTGGCGTCTCCCCCACCAAGTACCGCAGCGCCGCCGAAGCTCTGCTGCGCCGATTAACCAAAAAGGGCGATATTCCCTGTATCAACACACTTGTCGATATCGGAAATCTGGTCAGCATCCGTTATGGCTTACCGGTCGCCATTTTCGATACAAGTCAGATTGCGAAGCCCATCACTGTCCATTATTCAGATGGCAGCGAGCAGTACGTTGAGCTCGCCACCGGCGAGACGATGCACCCGGAAACAGGCGAGGTCATTTTCTCCGACGAAGCCAAGATGGTGGTGGCACGCCGTTGGTGCTGGCGTCAAAGCGCAACCAGCGCCGCCAATGACTCCACGACAAACGCCGTCATTACGATCGAAGCGCATCACAAGGGTGGCGGGGCTGATATTGAAAACGCCCTCGACGAGCTGTCGGCGCTTTTAGCCGAGCACGCTGGCGGGACTTTCGAGTCGGCAGTACTCGATGCGGACAAGCCCGGCTTTTAGACTAGACGCAAGCGCCCGCTGAGAATTGGCGGAATCTGCGAATACTTGTACCAACTTAGTTGATCCGAACGCGACGCGTCGTCCGCCGCAAACGCCGGTTCAAGCAATCCATCAAGAACAAATCCCGCGGCAAACGCGGCGCCAAGCAATTCGCTCAATGACCGATGGTAATAGTAGTGAGGCGTCGGCTCTCCGGGCGCTCCCGCGCCTTTAACCGGCGGCACATCAAGATAAGCACGCAACTTGACTGCGAAATTTTCGCTGACGTTTCCATCGCGATCTTCTTTTTCGTGTATGAACACAGGATTGTTGGAATTAAAGGCCGGGTGCATCGTCGAAAAGACAAAACGCCCCTTCTCGCGTAGCAGGTGGCTCGCAGCCTCGAACAGCGGAACGATCGTCGGGATATCCATCAAGGTCATGGTACATGTGATGGCATCATATTTTCGTACGCCAAGTTGCAGCATTGCGACTTCGTCAGTGGCGTCAACAACCCTGTATGCCACGCTTGCTCCGACCGCAGCGCTGCGCTTCCGCGCCAGGTCAATCAGCTCTTCGCTGAAATCAAAGGCGGTGACGATCGCGCCTTCCTCCGCGAGCCGCCGTGCCAAAGCGCCGTTGCCGCAGCCAACATCAAGGACCGCTTCGCCGGCCTGAATTTTTAACAGGTGCATGACACTCGGTTCGATTAAGCGTTGGTGAAACTCATTGCCTTCATCGCCGTGCAGCTCGTCCCAGAATCGAGCTTTACGGTTCCACAATTCTCGACCTTCTTTGTTCAGGCTGCTGCTGTCCAATTCGGTTTCTCCACGAGGGCGACTGTATAGCGATTCTACTGTTGCAATGACGATCATGAAAGCGGGCGATGCTTGTCCCTGCATTAGCGACCGACAGCCATATCTAAACTCGGTAGGCGGCTGCAGTTCGCGTATAATAATCTAACTGAATGAATGATCGTGGGCGAAGACATAACACTATGGCGGAAACCGTTTTGTTTGCGCTGGTTGGCATTCTAGTAGGCTTTTCCAAAGGCGGCTTGGGTGGGCCTGTGCCGGTAGCCCTTACCGTCCCTATGATGACGCTGATTATCGAACCGCAAATTGCCGTTGCGCTGATATTGCCATTGCTGATCTTCGCCGATGTCTTCGCGCTCTACTATTACTGGAAGCAGTGGGATCGACACATTATCAAGCTAATGATGGTGCCCGGCTTGATCGGCGTTATTGTCGGCGCCATAGTGCTGAAAGATATTGATCCCATCACGCTAAAGCGCATCATTGGTGGCTTGACACTGCTCGCGTTGACCTTCAAATTCGCCAGTGATCGCTTTGCAGCGCTAGCATACGAACCGCGAAAATGGCACGGTTATTTCGCCGGCTGGGCTTCCGGTTTCGGCTCAACCTTGGCCAACGTGGGCGCGCCGCCCTTCACCGCTTATCTGCTGCTTCAGCCAAAGATGACGCCGCGCCGATTCGTTGGCACCACTACCCTCTTTTTCGCCGTGATGAATCTGACAAAAGTGCCCGGCTTTCTCCTCATCGGCATTTTTGACTTAGAACGGCTTCTAAGTATCGCCTGGGTATTCCTGCTGATTCCGCCCGCAGTGATTGTCGCCCGCTACCTTATTGACCGCATTAATCAGCAAGTATTCGAGTGGCTGATGATGATTCCCCTATTCGTGCTTAGCGTCTATCTGCTGCTCTTCAGCTAGCCTAGCCAAGCACTCAGCCTGCCGATGCCTTCAAGCATTTTCGCAGCAAGTTTAGCCACACACGATTCAATTGTCTCAGCCTCTTGCAGCGCCGCCTGCCCATCAAAATCGACATAAGCCAAGCGTGCGGTCAGTGCCTCCGATGGCATGCCAAATGCCTTTCCCGGCAAAAGCGCGACGCCTTGCTCATCGAGCAGGCGGTCGCAGAGTTGCGTGTCGGTTGATATATTGCGTTTCGCCAATTCATCGGCAAATGAGCTGAAGTCAAGCAGGAGATAAAAGCCACCCTGCGGCGGATGCACACGCAAGCCCGCTTCCCTGAGCGTGCGATAGATCGCCATGCCTATGGCAGACAAAATGCTTCGCTGCGCACTCAGGAATCGATGTACCTCCTGGTTTAGTTCGTAGGCAGCGAGCGCGGCTACTTGAATTGGCGCAGGGGCGCATGAATAGGTTTCTGATCCCAAACCCACCAGCGCGTCGTGCAAGTCTCGCGGCGCATCAGGCGGCAAGATCAGCGCGCCCAACCGCCAGCCGCCGGCGCCGCACCATTTGGACAATCCGGTCGTGACCATTGTCCGCTCAGGGTAAGTGGTCGCCAACGAGACATGCGTCCCGCGATGGTCGAGCAGACCATAGATCTCATCAGACACTACCCAGACACCGTGAGCGCGCAATACGGTCGCAATCGCCTCAAGTTCGTCGCGGCTATAAGTCAAACCGTCCGGGTTGCCCGGATAATTCAATACTAGCAGCTTCTGCCTGGCTGCCCCGCCCTGTCGAGTGATTACGTCTTCAAGCACATCAGGTGATACACGCCAGCGCTCTTCGAATGATGTCGGGACACGTATTACTTTGTGGCGGGCGATGACCGCCTGCGGTCCATACGAGACCCAAGCGGGACCCGGCACATAGACCTCGGCATCTTGGAAGGCATGCATGACATTGTGGAGCAGCGGCTTGGTGCCCGGCGCGACCAAGACTTGATCGGCGGAAATCGGGTATCTGTCGACCTCATGATGAAACTCGGCGATCTTTTCACGAAGCTCCGGTAAACCCGCGACCGCAGTATAGTCGGTGCGGTGCGTCGCCCGGATCAATGCTTCCTGCAGCCGCGCCGGTGGCGGAAAAGGCGACTCGCCGAAGCCGAAACGATAGACTTTTCGCCCAGCGCGCTCCAAGTTCTGTGATTTCTCATTCAACGAGAGAGTGCCGGACTTGGCTACCGTCAAGAAAGCCATATCTCACCCGCGACCGCGCAAACCACCATCTCTGAATCTGCGCTAGATTGTACTGCCATCCTGCGTGAATTGCGCGGGCATTTGACAGGATTTCCGCAAGCTGCATAATGACATTGCCTTGACAGTCTATGAAAGGACACCACGCATGGTGACAGTCGCCGCTTACTTGGCCGAACGACTGAGCGCTACCGGCGTAACTCGCGTTTATGGACTGCCCGGTGGCGAAAACGTCGAAATACTGGAGGCGCTTCGTCAGCAGGGCATCGATTTTCTACTGGTCAAGAATGAGAGCAGCGCTTGCTTCATGGCCGCTACCGATGCGCGGCTAACGGGAAAGATTGGCGTTGCGCTGACGACACTGGGTCCGGGCGCCGCCAATGCCTACGCTGGGCTTGCCCATGCCTACCTCGATCGAGCGCCCATCCTGCTCATCACCGCGGTAAGCGATCCCGCCCTCGTAGGTCGGCATACGCATCAGGCGCTTGACCTCAGTGCAATTTTCCAGCCTATTTGCAAATTCACCGCGGAACTCTCTACAGCGAACGCAGTACAAAGCATTCACAAGGCGATGAGGCTTGCGAGGGCGGGTCGCCCGGGACCAGTACATCTCTGTCTGCACAACCGCATTGCCCTGGAGCAAGTCGAATACGACAGCGTGCCGGAACCAGCAGAATCAGGCATTAGCAGTCGCGACACCAACATGAATGCAATTCATACGGTGCTCGCCGACAAGCGAAAACCCATCATAGTGGTCGGCCTGGGTCTCGAGCCGCAAGGACCGTATTCGACGGTTCGATTGCTGGCCGAATCATTGCGGGCGCCGGTCATCGATACGCCGAAAAGCAAAGGCGCGCTATCGGCCGATCATCCGCTATTCGCCGGCACTATCGGCTTAACGCGCGATGATCCAGTGTATGAACTGCTTGACGAAGCCGACTGCATCATCGCTATCGGCTTTGACGTGGTCGAGCTTGTCAAGCCTTGGGGCTACGTTACGCCGCTAATCTGGATCGCAAATTGGGAAAACAGCGACCCCCAAATTCTCAGTGAGCTGGAAGCTGTCGGGAATATCGACGACATTCTGGAAGCGCTCAGCCAGGCAAAAGCGGAGACCGAAGCTAATTGGGGCGCGGAACGTTTGAGCCGCTTCCGTGAATCACAGGCGATGTCCGATTTCCTTCGGCCGAAGGCGAACCGCATTCTGCCCCAAACGTTCCTGACCTCGATGCGCGAGAATACCCCAGATGAGATTCTGGTGACCACCGATGTTGGCTCGCACAAGATATTTGCCGCGTTGAATTGGCAGGCGCGTGTCCCGAATCGATACTTCGTCTCCAACGGACTTTCGACGATGGGATTCGGCTTGTGCAGTGCTATCGCCGCCGCCGAGGTTACGAGTATGCCAGCAGTCTGTATCACGGGCGACGCCGGGCTGGCGATGGTCATGGGCGAACTAGGCTTGCTTGTTGAGCGGCAATTGCCGGTGCTTGTTGTTGTCATGAATGATGCTGCGCTTGACTTGATTCGCTCGGCGCAGCTTCGTCAGGGACGGCCATCGTTCGGTACTGAGTTTCAGAATCCGGATTACGAGCTTATCGCCCATGCCTATGGATTGGCGTACCGCAGAGTAGAATCGAGGCGGGACTGCGACGATGCATTCCGCGATGGGCTTTCTAAAGGCAAACCCATGCTGATCGATGTCATGATTGATCCGGTCGGCTATCCAACTACCGTGCGCGAATCACAACCATCATAGCGCGAGAATCTTCTCCGCAAGCGCTGGATCGCGAGCGAGCGCTGACTGTACTTTCGCAAGCGCGGCTACGACACCGTCCACCCCTTCTTTGCCAGCGCGGAATATCTCCTCGTCAAGCCACATGCCCTCGACCGCGCTGATGCGCTCGGTGACAGGCAAATGCATCCGGTCATAGTCGAAATACTGCGGAAACGCGGACGGAACAGCCAAGCGCGAGCTCGTCGGCCGAAACAATTCGTAGCGATACATCGGATCGTAGCCACGCCAGCAAGGAATTCCCTCGGCCTGCAAAGCACGGTCCAGCACGGCATTTATCGCGCCGAAGGATGCTGGATCAATGGCAAATGTATAACGGTAGACCGACCGTCTTTCGTGACGCGGGTCTCGGCGTAAAACGCGGACACCCACGACCTCGCTTAATGCCTCATCCAGGTAGTCGGCCATTTGTTCACGTAAGCGGAATTGCGCGGTAAAGCGCTCGATCGCGACATTGAGCAGCGCTGCTTGCAGCTCAGTCATACGATAGTTTCCGCCCTGCGTGTACAATTCGCCGGCGGGGTCGTGCGGGCGACCGCAATCGATGATGCTCGCCGCGCGCCAGGCATCTTCCTCCGAGCGGCACAGCAAAACCCCGCCTTCGCCCGCGGTCATGATCTTTGTTGACTGCATGCTGAAAGAGCCAAAATGCCCAAGGGTACCTGCGCCTCTTCCGTCCCACATTGCGCCATGAGCGTGCGCCGCGTCCTCGATAACGATCAAGTCGTGCGCCTCTGCTATTGCCATGATGGCATCCATGTCCGCCATCTGCGATGCGAGGTGGACCGGTATGATCGCCCGCGTGCGTTCGTTGATTGCGGCCTCAATCGCGACTGGATCAATACAGAAAGTATCCGGATCGATATCTACAAGTACTGGAATCGCGCCTGCCATCATTGGCGCCGACGCGGTCGCCTGAAAGGTGTAAGCAGGAACGATCACCTCATCGCCCCAGCCTATCCCCGCCGCTCGCAGCGCCACTTCCATCGTAATAGTACCGTTCATGACAGCGACAGCATATTCTCCGCGATGCAACTCTATGAACGAATCAAGAAAGCGACGTGTTTGCGGACCCGGATAAGGAAAACCGCCCCAATTTCCACTCCGAACGACCTCGGCAACTGCATCGACATCGCGCTCATCGTGCACGGGCCAAGCCGGATATGCTGCAGTTCGCGTCTTCTCACCGCCGAAAAGTGCCAACTCAGTCATTGCTGTTCCTCCAGAAATACTGCCTGCCCTCGTCGATTGCTCTCATACGCAGCATCAATTATCTGCATGTTAACATACCCGCGCGAACCTCCCGCACGGGTTGAATGCCATCCTCAATGCAGTCCAAAAAGTGCGCCAATTGTGCTTCCCTGCCCCGCCGCTCCATACGCGAGAATCTTGTCGGCAGAAAGCGCGCATAGCCTTCGCTGCCACAAAAATGTGTCGATCCGACCGTGCCCTCAGCATGTGGCTGCCACCAGCCAGCGAGAGACTGCGCTGCAATGGCGTGCAACTGCGTAATCGTATCCGTACCAATGATTGCCAGTCTGATCACGAGCCGATCAGCCTCAAGAAGGTAACCAGAGCGACGAATGCTACCGGCATCAGACCTAACAGCAGCATACGCCGAATAACCGGTCCCTCCTGTCCTCCCAGACCAACGGTGCTACAGCCTACGATGATCTTCGCCGGAGCGAGCACACTGCCGAGCGAGGCGCCCGCCGTCTGACCAGCCAGCACAATCGGTACGCTCAAAGCCAGCAAGGTGGCTGTTTCCTGCTGCAGCGCGCCAAATACCACATTGGAATTCGTGTTGCTGCCAGTCATAAAGGCACCCAGCGCACCAATGAAGGGTGCGAAAAGCGGATACAGCTGCTCGCTGACTGTTTCGCTGATGCCTCGAGCAATGATCTGCGTCATGCCGCTGTGCGTCATAAGCGCGGCCATCGCCACCAGCGCCAAGATCGATATCGTCGACTTTGACGCCGACTTGCGGACCTTAGCCCAGATCTCGCGCCAAACCGAAGGCTTCTCAAGGTAGCCCGCGCGTCGATAAAGCAGAAAGGCGATCACGCCAGCGTAGAATAATATCGCGCCGGCATGGCCGAAGACACTTATCTTGCGTCCGCTTTCCGCTGGCACTTGCCAGCCAAAGTCGGTCGCCACAGCCGGAAACTCAACTTGAATTATCAGGCTGTCCACCAACTGCTCGAGAGGACCAATCAGATTCGCGGAGAATGCCAACACCAGCAGAATGATGTACGCGGCCAGTGCCAGCGCGATACTGCGTGGGTGATCGCCGCCCTTTTCAGAGCCTGCTAGAGCTCTGCCAGAGTGCAGTGGCGACAATACGAACAGGACGCCAACGACCGCGCCGGCCAGCGCTCCTGATGTTGAGCCGAGCGTCCACATGCCGTTCGTCGCAATCCACCACTGAGTAAGCCCCATCGCCGCGCCGACGATAAGCAGCATTGGTATCGAGCGCAAGAATCCTTTAAAACCGGCGCTGACATATGCAACTAGCGCGCCGCTGAAAAGACAAGCCATCCCGAGGATCAGCGCCGCGTCATGTGCCAGGGCTTCGCCGGACAACCCTGTGACAGCCGTCAAAGCGACGAATGAAGTTCCCAGAGAGCCAAAGGTCACCGCCCAGCCATGACCCAAGGACGCCATAATGACCGACTGTGTCGCGGTGTATCCCAACCCCACCAAAAGCGGCGCCACCACGGCTACCGGAACGCCGAAGCCGCCTACTCCTTGCAGCAGCGAAACGAAAACCCAGCTGATGAGCAGACTTTGCGCGGCGCGGTCGGAGGTCAAGCGCGGCAAGCTGCGTCCAATCACAGCCACTGCCCCCGCTTCGTTCGTGACGTTATAGAAGAAGAGCGCCATCCAGACGATGTACAAGACATCCGCAGCTAGAAATACCGACTTGGCGACAGCTACCGCCGCCAGCAGCAAATCGCCACCAAAGATGGTCAGCGACAGGAAAAGGGCGACGATGAAACCGGCCATACCCGCCCGACTGCCACCCCAGCCCAAGCCGACCATAAGGAATAGCACACTCAGAACGGGCAGCAATGCCAGCAGCCAGTTTGCAATATTAAGTTCCAAGTCAATTCTCCAGCCGCCCGTCAATTCACATGCATGGGCGCGGAATACGCAGGGCGCTGCTAGTGCCGCGGCAAGCAGTCATTACTCATTGCTACATGAGGGCGGCTTACTTTCGTAAAAGCGAGTTGATTCTTGGAAAGCATATGCCAATTGCAGTACGGCGAAATCGCAGTGGTGGCGCCCGACTATCTGCAGACCCACCGGCAACCCGTCGCTTGTGAAGCCGCAGGGCACGGAAATCGCTGGCAAACCAGTGATGGTGATATAGGCACAACTCATCATCCAGTCGATATAACTTTGCATCGCCACACCTTCGATTTCCTCGGGGTATTCCCACTCAATGGGAAAAGGTGGCACCTGCACTGTTGGCAGCAAAAGATAATCGTAAATCTCCAAAAACTCGCGCACCCGATGAAAAAGCTCTGTACGTTTGACTTCTGTCCGACTAATCTGACCGGCGCTCAAGCCTCTGCCTTTAGCGGCATTCCAGCGGATAGTCTCTTTAAACGCGTCTTCGCCAAAATTGGCGAAATGCTCGGCAAACGACAGCTCAAAATTCCATGCGCGCAGAGTCTGAAAGATGTCATAGGCATCGCTGAAATCGGGCTCGGCCCGCTCGACGATACAGCCCAAATCGCTGAACGCCGAAAGCTGCTTCTGTATCGTATCGACGACGCGTCTATCTACCGGCAATTCGCCCAGGTCGGGACTCCAGGCGATCTTCACATCGGCGAAATCACGCTCGAGGTCATCAGCAAATAGTGAACCCGGCTGCTGTAGAGAAATTGGCGACCGTCTGTCGTAACCAGCTATTGCTTGCAGCATCAGCGCAACATCCTGCACTGTCCGCCCCATTGGGCCATCAACCGCGAGTGTCGACCAGGCGTTGCTCTTTGGATACCGCGGTACACGACCGGGCGATGGACGCAATCCGACTACATTGCAAAAGCTCGCGGGATTGCGCAGCGAACCACCCATATCGCTTCCATCAGCAATGGGAATCATGCCGGCGGCCAGTGCCACTGCGGCGCCACCGCTGCTGCCGCCACAGGTCTTCGACGAATCATAGGGATTTCGGGTCGCGCCAAAGACGGGATTGAATGTATGCGAGCCCGCTCCGAACTCAGGCACGTTGGTTTTGCCAAGACTGATGCAACCGGCGCGTTTTAAGCGTGCAATGATCAAGTCATCCGATTCCGGCACATAATCGCTGAACGCGGGCGAGCCCATAGTTGTGCGAATACCCTCGGTCTCGAATAGGTCTTTATGCGCGATGGGCAGGCCATGCAAGACACCCAGCGCATCGCCACGCGCCTGCCTTTCATCGGCTGATCTTGCCAATGCGAGCGCTTGCTCCGGCAGATAGGTGATGATCGCGTTGAGTTGCGGGTTTACCGTCTCTATCTGCTCCAGATGCGCCTGCAAAACCTCAACGGCCGACACCTCGCCTTGCCGGATCAACGCCGCCAATTCGACCGCAGTCATCCAAACCAGGTCAGTCATGCGCCGTTAACCTCTACCCACGTAGGGCATGCCATTGGCCATGACGGTCATGAATAGCACGTTGGCCGACAGTGGCAGATTCGCCATATACACGATGGCATCGGCAACATGGCGCGCATCCATTTGCGGTTCAACCGCCGTAGCGCCATCTGCATCCGCTAAATGCTGCTGCTGGGTGTCGGACATCTCGGTGCGGGCATTGCCGATATCAATCTGGCCGCAAGCAATGTCAAATGCTCGGCCGTCCAACGCTGTCGACTTTGTCAAGCCGGTCATGGCGTGCTTGGTGGCCGTATACACCGCCGAATTAGGGCGGGGCACTTGCGCTGAAATTGAGCCGTTGTTAATGATTCTGCCGCCGCGGGGGCGCTGTGACTTCATCATCTTGTACGCTTCTTGCAGGCACCAGAACGCCCCGGTTAGATTGACTGCGACGACTTCAAGCCACTGTGATTCGCTCAGATCTTCCAATGGGATCGCCGGCGCGTTCATGCCGGCATTGTTGAAGAGCACATCCAATCGGCCGAAGTTCTCCTTCGTGATGGCAAAGAGCCGAGTTACCGCGTGGCGGTCTGTGACATCGGTCGGTACGACCAGTGCACGATCATCGTTCACGTTCGACATGGCGACGGTCTCGCGCAGCGCCTCTTCTCGTCGGCCAGCCAGCACCACCGAATACCCTTCTTTCAAAAGAGCTAGCGCAGCAACCCTTCCAATGCCTGAACCGCCCCCCGTAATCAGTGCAATTCGCCGATCCATTCATTCTCCCGTTCCCCGCAAGTTCCGCCAAGTTTACGACCCGCCTGTCCCATTGTCAAATTGTGACAAGCTTGGCTCCTTGCGTTAGTATTGGTCTCGCCCTTGGGTAAAAAGAAAGGTCAAGTGGATGAAGATTTCGTGCTGCATCTGGGCACTGGGAGGTACAGAAACTGACATCTTGCGGCAAGTCAGTGAGCTTGGCTTTGACTGGATCGATGTTCAGCCAATGCACCTGCAGACGCTGGAAAGCCAGCTACTGTTGCAGGAGCTTGGCATGCAGGTTTCTTGCCTTGGCGCCTCTTTCGGCATGCCTGAGGGCGCGTCGCTTGGCCATGCCGATCCGGCGGCGCGCTTGGCAGCCGTGAAACACGTCATGGGCGCCATAGATACCGCCGCGCGCGTCGCCGCTGACACCGTCTACGTGGTGCCCGGCAAGGACAAGTCCCCCGGCGCTTTGAAGCGCTACGGAGACTCGCTGAGGCGCTTGGCCAATGCCGCCAGCGAACGAGGCATCAAGTTCGCAGTGGAGCATTTCCCGGGCACAGCCTTACCAACAGCCACCGATACCCTCGAATTCATCCGCCGAGCCGGGCATGCCAATCTATATCTCTTGTACGACAGCGGGCATATTCAGATTTCCTGCGAAGACCCCGAGACTGTCATCACAAATGCCAGTGATCGCTTGGGTTATATCCACTTCGATGATAACGACGGCATAAGCGACTTGCACTGGTCGCTGCTAGACGGCGTAATGACCGAGGACTCTCTGGTCGCTACATGCCGCGCGCTGCGTGAAATCAATTACCAGGGCACCATCAGTTTGGAGCTCAATCCAGACTTGCCGAAAGTCGCGAGATCGCTTCAGTCCAGTCGCGACATTCTTCTGAGAACATTTCGAATCTAGACATTTCGCTTGCCGGTCACTCTCGCAGATTGAACCAATAGGTTCGCAGTGCTAATAGAATTGCCTATACAAAAACACATGATTCTGCAATTTTCTGGCAATTCCTTGAGTTGTTTCAGCAACTATGTTACATTCGTTTTCAAGCGTTTGCGGCTACGTTGACTCGATATGGTTGAGCATTTGCAGCGAAATAAGGGACAGACGACGATTCGCGATATTGCACGCGAAGTCGACGTTTCAATTTCTACCGTTTCCCGTGTCCTAAACGACCATCCGCATGTCGATTCCCAGACTCGCCAAGCCGTTTGGAAGACGGCGACCGACTTGGATTACCCCTTGGCGCGACTCCGAGGTCAAGCGGCGAGAGCTCTCCGAACGATAGCTTTTCTTTCGACTGGAGGAAGCTTCTCTTCCGACGGGCTGCCGGCGATAACCGGCGGAATTGAACAGCTCATCGTTAGAGGTGCTCAATCCGTATTTGAAGAAAAGCGCGTTGCTACACATATCTACCAATCTTTCGCTGACATTGATCAAATGAGTGCGGTAATCGACGCGAATCACATCACTGGGCTAATCTTCTTGGGCGGTCTGTTTGACCACAACTTGCTGCGCCGGCTACGGCAACAGTCAATCCCGTTTGTCACGGCTGGCGCCCATGCGTTTCCGCTTGATGCGAATTCTGTTATGGCGAATTACGTGCAGGGCATGGTGTTCGCGATTGAACATTTGTCCTCCCGCGGCCGCCGGCATATTTGTCTGGTGAATGGTCCCGAGGCGACTACAACCAGCAGCGAAAAGTTCTGGGGATTCCGGCTGGCGCTCAGCTTGAATAATTTGCTGTACGAGCCATATCAGTCGACACGGGGAGATGGCTTTGATGTTGAAAACGGATTCGACGCCACGACTCGGTTGCTGGAGCTAGGTCGACAAGTGGATGCCATCATCTATGCCGATGACGGGATGGCGGTTGGCGGCTTAAAGGCAATACGGGATTCGGGACGCTTAGTGCCCGAAGATATTGCCGTAATTGGTTTTCACAATTATGATTTTGCTCGATTTGCCGATCCGGCATTGACCACCATTGGTTTTGACATGCAGATGATGGGGCGCTTGGCGGCATTGCGCTTGTGCAACTTGATGGACGGCGCGACGGACGACCCGCACACGATGACGGTATCGACACGATTGATCGTGAGGGCTTCTACGTGAGATCGAGCGTTATGATGGGCGAAGCTAAGGAGCATTCGGTGTAGCCAGACGTGCAATCATCGGTCTCACCAGCCTGATGGCATCCGGCAAAGTTTCCAGAATCCCACAATCGTGTTAGTCACTATCTCGTATGAAAGGACATTTCAATGTTTAAGAAATCAACGCTCTTGCTTTTCGTCGCAGTGGTCGTGCTGTCGATGCTGCCGCTGTCGATGACGGTTTCAGCGCAGAACCCCGACTGCGAGGGTGATGTTACCTTGACCTATTGGCATCACTGGGGCGGCAATCGTATTCCGCTGATGGAAGAGCAAGTTGCCGCTTTTGAAGACGCCAACCCAGGCATCTGTGTCGACAACGTATTCTTGCCTTGGGACAACCGCTTGCAGAACCTGCTGGCAGCCATCGCCGCCGGCAACCCGCCCGATGTGACAATGTTCGGCCGCCATGATCTGCCATTCTTCGCGGCGACTGAGTCGATCATCTCGCTGGATGACTATATGGCTGCCGATGGCATCTCTGCTGATATGTTCTTGCCATCAGAATTTGCCGGCACCCAATACAACGGCAAAACCTGGATGCTGCCGCTGCCAGGCGGCGGCGCCTTGCAGATCGCCTGGTATAACGCCGATCAATTCGCCGAAGCCGGCATCGAGGAATTCCCCGAGACCTGGGATGAAATGCTGGAAGTTGCCGAATCCTTGCGCCTCGGTGATGGCAGCTTCCTGGAACGTGTTGGATTCAACGCCCAGGCTGTGGGGGGCTTTACTTCCTTCGCTACCTGGCTGAATGCTAACGGTCAGGATTGGATCAGCGCCGATCTGAGGACGGTCACCATCAACAATGAAGCCGGTGTACAAACGCTGGATTTCATGCAGAAGATGGTTGACATCAATTACAGTATCGAAGAGTTGAATGCTTTCTGGGAGATGGCGGGCGAATTTGACCAAGGTCCTCTGATCCAAGGTCTGGTATCAATTGAGGTGAATGGTTCCTGGACGCTCTTCCAAGTTGAATCCCATGCGGAGACGCTCAACTACGATGTGGCGCCGATTCCCTTCGGACCGAGTGGCAGCGCCGATCGTCGCGGTTCTACGCACGGCGGCTGGGGATACATGATCCCGAAGAGCGCCGCCCATCCGGACGAAGCCTGGCAGTTGGTTAAGTGGCTAACCGCTCAAGTTGATGACAAGGGCGCCTGCTGGTTTATACAGCAGCAGCAGCGTCCGTCGCCCTTGGTCGAGTGCGATGGCTACTTAAAGGACGGCGTGACGCATCCGCGCGCCGAATCGCTCCTGGGGGTCGCCGCCTTGGACAATGTCGTTCCTGTTTCACCGGTACAACCTGAAGCCGCGCAGATTATCAATCGCATGGCGGAAGATGTGCTCTTCGGTGACAGCTCGATAGAAGACGCTTTGGCTAGCGCCGAGGCGGAAGTGCAAGCACTGCTGGACGAATTCTGGGAAGAATACGGCTAGGCCCGACATTGCACTGTATGGGGCATCAGAAGGTGCCCCATACATCTCTTCGATTATCAGCGAGAGCGGCGGAACCAGAAAATGGCAAGCTCATTTGGCTCGCAACTGGATATTTTGCGCAAGCGGAAACGCCTGCGCTGGCGGGACCTCTCGCCGATGCGCAAGCGTGAAGCGCGGATCGGTCTTCTGTTCATAAGCCCCTGGATCATCGGCGTGCTGCTCTTTACCCTGGGACCCTTCCTCGCGTCCTTTATTCTAAGCTTTACCGAATATGACATCGTTACGCCACCTGAGTGGGTAGGTTTAGAAAACTATGAGCGCATGTTTGAAGGGGACAAGCTTTTCCTGAAGTCGCTCAGAAACACCGCTGTGTACGTCGGCGGTTCAACCGCAATTCGTATCGTACTCGGATTTGCGTTGGCGCTGCTGCTTAATACTAAAGTTCGATTCCTGGGCGTTTGGCGTACGCTTTTTTATGTGCCGTCGGTCGTGCCCATAGTGGCACTCTCGGTCATTTGGCTCTATGTGCTCAATGCGCGTGCCGGCTTGCTCAACTCATTCCTGCATGCCATCGGTTTGCCACGCTACCGCTGGTTTGCCGACCCCGATATTGCCATGATCGGCTTCCTGATCATGAGCACGACCTGGGTGGGTGTAACCATGGTTATATTCCTTGCGGGCTTGCAGGGCATTCCGGAGGAATATTACGACGCGGCAAAGATTGATGGTGCGAGTGTCCTGCAACGCTTGAGGCGCGTAACGATACCGCTGATGACGCCGACAATCTATCTCAACGTCCTGATCAATATCATCGGCTCATTCCAAGTCTTCACGCAGGTGTTCATTATGACTGCAGGTGGACCCCGAGACGCCACGCGAACGTATGTTATGCATCTTTTTGACTATGCCTTTCAATATCTGCCACCTGAGATGGGCTATGCCTCCGCTCTGGCTTGGGCACTATTCATCATAATCTTCATCTTCACTGCGATCATTGTGGGCAGTTCGCGGCGTTGGGTCTTTTATCAAGGCTAGGAGGGCTATCTATGGCTAGCCTTTACAGCTCAGTATCGGCAATGGATCAGCAGCGGTCGCGCGACGAGTCGGTCGCGACGCTCACCCGTGTAGGCGGCCGGATTCTGCTGTATCTCGTCTTGATCGCTTGCAGCCTCTGGTTCATAGCACCGCTGTTTTGGATGTTCATGTCGTCTTTTATGCCGCTGGATCAAGTCGGCGTTTTTCCCGTACAGTGGATTCCGCGCGTTTGGCAGCCTGAGAACTACACGAACGCGCTGGATCATTGGGACTTCGGCATTACCTTTCGAAATACGCTCTTCATCACGCTAGTGAACTTGATCGGCCATGTCACGTCCTCGACGGTTGTCGCCTATGGCTTTGCCCGTTTTCGCTTCCCGTTCCGTGATACCCTCTTTCTAATCCTACTAGCAACGCTGATGCTGCCTTTTGCAGTGCGCCTTATCCCGATATATGTTGCCTACAGCGAGATAGGTTGGATCAATACGTTCTATCCATTGGTCGTCCCCGAGTTCTTCGGCAGCGCCTTTTTCATATTCATATGCCGGCAGTTTTTTCTCGGCATCCCTCAAGATCTCATCGACGCCGCAAAGATTGACGGCGCAAGCGAGTTTGGCATATTCTTGCGCATCATGATGCCTTTGGCGCGTCCCGCCATCATTGTCATTTGCATACTTAGCTTCCAGGGCAGTTGGAATGATTTCCTCGGTCCCCTGATCTATTTGCAGGATCCCGAATTGCACACATTGGCAATCGGCTTGTACAAATTCACGGCCTTGCCCGGACAAGGCGGCATCTACAATCAACAGATGGCGGCCTCGGTAATGATGGTGCTGCCGGTGTTGATCGTATTCTTCCTCTTCCAGCGACAGTTTATCCAGGGCGCCAACATCTCTGGCTTGAAGGGCTAAGGATCACGCCGATGGATTCGTCTCCGAATATCGTGTTTGTGCTGGCGGATCAGCTCGGAGCGCGCTGGCTGCCGATGTATGGCCATCCCGTCGTTTCGACGCCTCATCTCGATAGTTTCGCTGGCCAAAGCACAGTGTTTGAGCGCGCCATCACGACTTCTCCCGTCTGCACACCCTACCGCGGCTGCTTGCTAAGCGGTCGTTATCCCTCGCAGACTGGTGTGCTGGAAAATGGACAGGCGTTCCCATCGGATCTGACCAGTGTCGCTGATCACCTCAACCATAATGGATACGAGACGCATTACATTGGAAAATGGCACTTGAGCGGCGCTCCGCAAGAGAATCGCTGGGTTGCGCCACATCAGCGAGCCGGTTTTCAGAACTTCATCGGCTGGGAGAGCCACCATGTAAACCATTACGCCGGCAAGATTTGGGCGGATGACCCTGATGCCGCGACTGAAATGCCCGGTCACGAAACTGACGCCTTGACCGATATTGCAATTCGGCAACTCGAACAAGCCGCCCAATCCAATTCACCCTTTTTTCTGATGCTGTCATATCAATCTCCGCACCCACCCTGCTCCCCGCCGATGGAATACCTCGAGCCATACGAGACTCGCGACCTCCTGCTGGAGCCAAACACTGATCGATCCGCCTGGTTCAAGCACGACGCCTGGAATGCCGACTATGCTGTCGCCCGCTTCCGCCAACTTTACTTCGGCGAAATCAGCCAACTTGACGCGGTATTCGGCCGGCTGCTGACGGCATTGGATCGTCTAGGCTTGTGTGAAAACACCGTGGTCGTCTTCACATCTGACCACGGCGAGATGGCCGGCGCACATGGCAAGTTCGGCAAGGGCGTAATGCAGGAAGAGGCTCTGCACATACCACTGATCTTCAGGGTGCCCGACCAATTGACAGGACAGCGCACAAGATTTCCGGCGGCTACAATTGACCTTATGCCAACCCTGCTTGACTACGCCGATTGTCAAGTTGGCGCAAATGCCGAAGGTTTCTCGCTGCGTCCGAAAATCGAAGGCGAGCACGATTCTGCGGACCGGATCGTCATCAGCGAGTATCGCAGTTTCTGCGCGACTACACAGCACTACAAGCTGATCACAAGAGGGCGGACGCTCGAAGCCGCTGAGCTACACAATATCGCGGATGACCCCTATGAACTCGATAATCGCCTTGGCGGCCCGGCCTGCGCGGACATTCAAGCCGAGTTAGAGCAAGCTTTGGCAAGCTGGTACGACCGGGTTGTGCTCGGCGGACGAAACCACAGCGAATCCTTAACTACCCTTCAATCTGAAAGCGAAGACGGATGGCATCAAGTCAATATCTGAACGCAAGCGGCGTCTATCCGCACCTGGCACTGACTGCGGATCTGGGACCACCGCGAACCGAATGTGGAGTCGGCGCCATGATGGCCTGGGCGGGCAAACTCTGGCTCGTCACTTACGTATCGCACAAATCGGCAAGCGGCGTGGGCACAGGTCTATACTCGATCGACGAACAACTCGAAATCAGTAAACACCCCGCCAGCTTCGTAG
Organism: Phototrophicaceae bacterium; assembly: GCA_965223515.1. GTDB lineage: Bacteria > Chloroflexota > Anaerolineae > Aggregatilineales > Phototrophicaceae > UBA6055. The sequence goes on along the minus strand of CBDCWK010000002.1, from coordinate 339,555 downwards.
GCACTTACACTAACCGAATGGTCCATTGGCAATCTAACCAACTCTTCATCGGACCGCACGTCATCGACGCGCAAGGCAACGTTCGCACGGTCGCGGATTTGCTCGAGGTCAGAATCTGCTCTACGATGCGCCATCTCAGTGACCCGGACAACATGGTGTACATGCTGGGTATGGAAGGTGAATTCTATGAATTGAATGTCCATACGCTGGAGATCCGTTTTCTTGCCGACCTAGTGCATGAGTTGGGTGTGCCTGATCATCAGTATGCGCATTTCAAAGCGGCGTACAGCAACTTTGGACGGGTCGTAGTCGCCAACAACAGCTACGACGAACGCGATTTCACTGGCGCCGAGGCTGCCGGCCGACTGGCGGAATGGGACGGCAAGCGTTGGACAATTATCGAGCGCAATCCCTTTATCGAGGTGAACGGCCGCGGGGACTTCGCCGGCACTATTTTCGCTATGGGCTGGGACAAACGCTCGGCGATTCTCCAAGTCTTTACCGAAGCGAACGGCGAATGGAAACGCTATCGCCTACCAAAAGCCAGCCACTGCTTTGACCATATGTGGCAGACAGAATGGCCGCGTATTCGCGAAGTCGATCACGAACGCTTTCTGATGGATTGCCACGGCATGTTCTACGAATTGTCGCCATGGGCATACGAAAACCACATCTGGGGCATCCGCCCGATTTCTTCTCATCTCTGGGTGCACGGCGATTTCTGCACCTACCGCGGCATGCTGGTTCTCGGCTCGGATAACGCCAGCCCGCATGGCGGAGCCAACCACCTGGCCGGCGAGCCGCAATCCGGCTTGTACTTTGGCAAGACCGATGATCTCTGGCAATTCGGCAAGCCCTCAGGCTGGGGCGGCGTCTGGTGGGAAGATGAGGTCAACGCCGGCGAGGCCTCCGATCCCTATTTGATGACCGGCTTCGACAAAAAAGTGCTTCACCTCAGCAACGAAAGCCATAGTCCTGTCAACTTCATTCTCGAAGTCGATTTCTTGGGAAACGGCAAATGGGGGCAATACGACAGCTTCATTGTTGAGGCGAATAGCTACCATCATCATGAATTTCCTGACGGCTACAGCGCTCACTGGGCACGAATCCGTTGTCTGGATGACTGTGTCGCCACTGCCTATTTCACCTATACTTAGTCAACATGTCACTGTATTCCAACTTCTAGGGATGAAAATATGAATGGATTTACCGAACTGACCGATGAACAACGGGGTCAGTTTCGCGACGAAGGCTACTTGATCGTCCGAAACGTCCTCGAAGAAGACATGATTGGCCGTCTGATCGAAGCGGGAGACCGGCTGCTCGCCACCGGTGAACGCTACAATCGCTTCATGACCAACGGAGGGCTTTACGATGGCTATCGCAACTGCATCACGATGGACGATGCCTTCATACCCTTGCTTACGAATGAAATCACGCTCTCGCTAGTCATTCAACTGTTGGGCTCGAATCTTCAGCTGTCAACCAGTCACCTCATCCATCGCTGCCCTGACCCGCCCGGGACACCGGATACGGTCAGACGCCCTGGCTGGCACCGTGATAACGGCAGGACATCGCTTGATCTGGGTACCGTTAATTATCCTCGCATCGGCTTGAAGTGCGCCTTTTATTTGACCGACTTGAGCGCGCCGAATTCCGGCGTAACCATGCTCGCGCCTGGCAGCAATAAGCTCAAAGAGCGCATCGATATCCCTGATGGAAAAGCGGATCCTGCCAACGCGATTGAGCCGCTGCTAAATCCGGGTGATTGTGTCATCTTCGAATACCGCACTTGGCACGCCGGCGCGCCGAATTTCACCGATATCACCCGCAAGGCGGTGATGATCGGATATGCCTATCGCTGGCTTAAGCCTATGGATTACGTCAAGCAAGATCTGCCATTTTTGGAGAAGCTCAGCGAGATAGAAAAGTATCTGGTGGGCGAGGAAATCGATGAAACGCTGGAGTTTCAACCGAGCGGCGGACTCAATCCGCTGAACGAATGGTGTGCGCAGTACGAAGTGGAGCAAGATCGGCTGGGTCTTTAGAATGGGCGAAGTCGAGCTTTACAACTAGCATGAATTCAGTCAATAGATTGCATGATTTCCAGAGGCAGCGGGACAACTTATGAAACAAGACAATCAAATCCCAAGAATGCTCAGTGAGGCGTTCACGCCCGAGGGCCGCCAACCAAAGACCCTGCGCATCGACAGCGATCTCGTAATCGTCGGTGGCGGACTGGCGGGCACCTGCGCCGCCATCACCGCAGCCCGCGCAGGTGTCAAAGTCGTGCTGGTTCAAGACCGACCCGTGCTCGGAGGCAACGCCAGCAGTGAAGTCCGCCTCTGGGCATTGGGCGCCACATCGCACATGAACAATAACAACCGTTGGGCGCGCGAGGGCGGCGTCATCGACGAGTTATTGGTCGAAAACTTGTACCGCAATAAGGCAGGCAACGCGCTCATCTTCGATACGATCTTGCTGGAAAAGGTTGTAGAAGAGCAAAACATCACGCTGCTGCTCAACACCGCCGCCGCGAGTGTTAGCAAATCCGACGGCGAAACGATCGAATCCGTCACCGCGTTTTGTAGCCAAAACTCAACACAGTACGAGCTACGCGCCCCCCTATTCTGCGATGCATCGGGAGACGGCATCGTCGCATTTCAGGCGGGCGCCGCCTTCCGCATGGGCGCCGAATCGCGCGAGGAGTTCGGCGAAAAGTTCGCCCCTACAGAAGAATATGGCTATTTGCTGGGCCACTCGATCTATTTCTACACAAAGGATATTGGCGAACCGGTCAAGTTCGTGCCGCCAAGCTACGCGCTGGGGGATATTTCACAGATCCCCCGCTTCCGCAGCTTCAACACCGCGACCGACGGCTGTCGCCTTTGGTGGATCGAATACGGTGGACGCCTTGACACCGTACATGAGACTGAGACTATCAAGTGGCAATTGTGGAAAGTCGTTTACGGCGTCTGGCACTACATAAAAAATTCGGGCAAGTTTCCCGACGCCGAGACCTTGACATTGGAATGGGTCGGGCATATCCCGGGCAAACGCGAGAGCCGGCGTTTTGAAGGTGATTACATGATGATCCAGCAGGATATCGTTGAGCAGCGGCAGCATTATGATGCCATTGCCTTCGGTGGTTGGTCGATTGACCTACACCCCGCCGATGGCGTATTCAGCGAGCTTCCCGGCTGCGACCAATGGCATGCCAAGGGAGTCTATCAAGTGCCCTACCGCACGCAGTATAGCAAGAATATCCGCAACCTTTTCATCGCGGGCCGCATCATGAGCGCCTCGCATGTCGCCTTCGGGTCGACGCGCGTGATGCTTACGCTGGCATCCGCTGCCCAGTCGGTCGGTATGGCGGCTGCCCACTGCATACGCAGAGGCCGGCTTCCCCGCGACATCGCCGATCCCGAAAATGTCCAACTGCTTCAGCGCGATTTGCAACGCGTCGGCGGTCACATTCCGCAATTCAAGCTGGAGGACGACGAGAACTTGGTGAGGGAAGCCAGGGTAACTGCTTCAAGCAAGCTATGTCTGGAGAGCCTACCCGACGACGGACCGCGACGTACTCTGGAGCAATCCTACGCGCAGATGCTGCCTATGCAACGAGGGCGAATTCCTCGCATGAGCATCACCATCGATGCCGCCGAAGCCACAGAACTCAAGGTGCAACTGCGGATGAGCAGCAAAGTGGACAACCACACCCCCGATGTCATTTTGAAGACACTAAGTTTCGACTTGCCGGCGGGCGACAATCAGATCATCGCGCTCGACTTTGAACAACTGATCGACGACGGACGCTATTTGTTCATCTGCGTGATGGAGAATCCTGCCATTCGCTTGCATTTGAGCGCTACGCGCGTCACCGGTTTGCTTGCCCTGCAGTATCGCCGGACGCAAACGCCGGTGCACGATATCGGCGTCGAGAGTTTTGAATTCTGGACGCCTCCGCGTCGCCCAGAAGGACACAATCTGGCGATGACATTCATGCCACCGATCAACGGATTCGACGCGCAGAATGTCTGCAACGGCGTCGCTCGCCCTACATCGCAAGTGAACGCCTGGGTCGCCGATCCGCTGGATCCGGCGCCGCAAATTGATATCACTTGGATTATGCCGCAAAGCGTAAGCAAAGTGACGTTGATGTTCGACACCGATTTTGACCACGCGATGGAGACCACGCTGCGTGGACATCCGGAAGATGTTATGCCCTTCGCGGTCAAGCACTATCGACTCAAAGACGGCGCTGGTTCGATTTTGGCAGACGTCACCGACAACCACCAGACGGTCAATACGATCAAATTCGACGAGCCAATCGAGACCAGCCATCTGCAAGTCGAAATTGTCGACTGCCATGGTGATGTGCCTGCGTCAGTATTTGCCGTTCAATGCTACGCCTGATTCGGCCAGAGGAGCACTGATGGTCAGCGAACGCGACAAGTTTTTCTTTGATCTGCGGGGATACCTCCTGCTCAAAGGCGCACTTTCAAAGCAGTATGTTTCCGAAATTAATACGGCAATTGATGCGCTTTTGCCGATGCAGCCAGGCCAATGGAATGGCCGCGTGCATGGCCACACATATGGCGATGATGAGGGTCTTAACTTGCAGCAGATCTACGAAGGCGGCGAGCCATTTGAGCGCCTCATCGATCACCCGTCATGGATCGACAAGGTTAAGACATTTGTCGGTGGCGCCGGCACCTTCGATTACCACCACGGATCGCTCTTTATCGACGAGTGCTTTGCCAGCATTCGCGGACCGGGCCAGGCAATCGGCCTACATTCGGGCGCGCATGAACGTACCAAGCGTACACAATTTCGTTATCACGATGGCGAATTCCATTGCGGGCAGATCAACGTTCTGATGGCGCTTACCGATATCGGCGAGGGCGATGGCGCCACCATGGTAATCCCGGGAAGTCACAAATCGAACTTCCCACATCCGGATATCGAGAAGTATCAGATGCGCAGCGATGAACCTTATGTCGACAACGTTGAAGGCGCCATCGCAATCAACATGGAAGCCGGCGATGCCATTCTCTTCGTCGATTGCATTGCGCACGGCTCGGCCAAGCGGGTGAACCCCGGCGACCGGCGAATCATCGTCTTTCGTTATGGACCGTCCTGGGGGAACTTCCGACATGGCTATCGCGTATCCGACGAATTGATCGCACGATTGACGCCGGAGCGCTTGCAGATTGTGCGGCCGCAGGCGCCCTTGGTGCCCAACCCCCCAGGATAGTCACATCAATAGAAGCCGGGGAATCGTCGCCGAAGCGCGGCAATATCAACCATCCATTTCAGATTATCAAGGGCTATATCATAGTATTTCTTGATGTCATGGTCCGGATGCGGAAGACCGCTGCGCATTTTCCTTTCCTCGACAGTTAGCAATACATTGTCATAGGAAAAAATAAATGTTTCGGCTGCTTCCACAATTTTTGGGTAACAGGCAAAAAGCTGCTTCCATTTCATAGGAAACTTAAGATCCCTTTGCCCACCGCCAAAAGATATGAGATAACGATTGCCCAGATCATCGGACAGTGAAGGGATGCCCCGCCACAATGCGTAACCTTCCGGCTTGGCATCCAAACCGCGCACATGCCGTTTCGTTACGGTGAACGAGATCTCGATAGCCAAGATGTCAAAAATTGGGACGATCCGGCTTAAGCTAAAGGCAATGTCGCTGGCGTGACACCGAATGGGCTGGAACTTCGGGTAGTGGCTTTCAGGCAGCAGTCGATTTACCGCGCTCTTGCGTGAACGGGGAAAGACCTGGCGCATGAGATATTGCAAAGTCGACTCAGCGGCATATTGGAGGTGATTTTCCCGTAGCCAGACTAGAGGATTAACATCATCTGTTAATAACAATAATCCATTCTGCAATTCCCATCTGTTATCAGTGAGGCGATCATCTGCTGTATCAACCATCTCCCGACGACCCAGCCGGGAAAATACCTGCAACAATTGTTGCGCGTCAACAGTTATCGGATGGGTGTAAACAAGAGGTCTTAACAGTGCAGATCAGGTGGGTTAAATGTGTAACCAATGTTTAAAGTTGATTGCTGATATTCATCACCAAAGATGTTCTTTTTCTTTCTAGCAATAACGCGCCGCGCCGAAAGAAAATTGAGTCGCAAAAGGTCTAGCTGTTTCCACAACAACAGCTTTACACATAAATCGCTACGGCTATCCATCAGCCATTGAACGGGGTCGTAATTCGGATCGATTGACAGCAACTCTTGCAATAGTTGCTCATCCATTTCTTGGTCGGTTTCCAGCAAGGTGTTTGGAGGAAGACGGGGAATCGCTCGTAATTGCGCCATTAAGAGCCTAGTTTCCCTATTGATATTCATATTACATTCTCCATGCGGACCTTGCCAGTATGAAGCAGACTGCAGCCCGATGAATTCGAGCTGCAGTGATTCTCTTGCGAAGAATAATGGGCTACGTAATCCTGGCGCTAGCAATGGTTGGCCAGAAGACACAAGTGATATGAAGATTGACTGTTGCCTGCCCGGTTAGAGTTCCCTGAACTTTCTTGTCGCCCGAATGTCCCGTGTCAACATAATGTACAGGGGATTGATACACTGTTGAGGCGTGAATCCCCGTCCTGCCGTTTACCACATCGGATTCGTTCGTATACCAATTATCCCATGTGATGGTGTAGGAAAGCTGCGTGATAATGCCAATACTCGATACTGCCCGCATTGACATCACCGCTATGTCGCTTTGAGACGCATTCTCAACTACGATTGAAACTGTGCACAATTCCCTGTGTTTGAGCCGATATCATATGCCACCTCCCCTTGACCGTGAGAAGCTACATTACAGATATCATTATCCTGTGCATATTGAAGAGCTTCGCCAGATAGCGTAGAGCAATCTACAACCATCGACCCGACTGCGGTCCCGTCCTGCGCTTGCGCGCTGCTTATTGCCGACAGCAAGAGCAGAACCACTAACAGAACGGAGAATACCGATTTGAGCAATGCGTTCTTTCTCAACATCATTCCCCTCCGTTTCCTGCTATTTTGACTTTGATTACACAGGCAGCCATTTTCAGACTATCGCAGGGGGAAAATATTGTCAAGAGTAATTCGTGCATAATGCATGAAGGAACAATGAGTATTTTCTGTATAATTGCCTAAGTTGGTTCAAGCTTGCAATTCCCGCAGGCGGTCCTCGTCAAGCGCCGCCCCCAGCCCCGCGCCCGATGGAATCTCGTAGTAGCCTGCACCGCAGGTCAAAGGCGACTCAAGCAAGAGATTGGCAATCTCGAAAACAGGCGGCTGATATTCCAGCAGATACAGATTGGGAATCGCGGCCGCCACCTGCAGCGTCGCAGCGATACAGATGCCCAAGCCAACACTGAGATGCGGCGCCAACCTGACATTGAAGGCTTCCGACATCGTACCGATCTTAATGACTTCTGATATACCGGCCCGCCCGACATCTGGCTGCAAAATATCGGCCGCCTTCTGTGTCAACCAGGGACGGAATTGATAGCGCGTGCGTTCGGTCTCGCCTATTGCTATGGGCACGGCAACCGCTTGCGCCAACAGCGCATGTGACTCAAGGTCTTCTGGATTGATCGGCGCCTCGAAGAAGCCCGCGCCAAGTTCCTCCAGCGCATGTCCTAATTGCACCGCTTCGTCCAGCGAGTAAACCCAATGTGCATCCAGGAGGAGCGTAGCTTCAGCGCCCAGGCCATCTCGCAACGCGCGTACGCTCTCACTGTCGGCGCGGACACCGTGCCCTGCAGCCAGCTTGAATGCATTGAAGCCCTTGCCAACAAATTCAAATGCCAGCTCAACTCGCTCTTCGGCTGTCGGTCGCGGCAGTCCCGATACATAACAGGGTATGCGCTCGCGAAACGCTCCGCCAAGCAATTGGTGCACTGGCTGGTCCAGAATCTTCCCGCACAAATCCCACAGCGCGATATCGCAGGCACTGATCGCATCGAGCATGAAGCCGCCGTAGTAGCCCCGCTCGCGCATCAGATCGTACATGACATTCCACAAGACATTTACATTTAGCGGATCCCGACCGATGAGCGCTGGCGCCAACAGTTGCTCGACAATCTGCTGCACAACCTCCGGCGCCACCGGTGCCAATGCCTCGCCCCAGCCGAACGCTCCGGCGTCGGTAGTGATCTTGACGAAGGCGGTCTCAAAGTATGCGGAATACAGTGCTCGATACGGCGGTCGCAGGAAATACGCTTCTTGTCCGGCGCCCAGCGGCAATCCGCCAAGATAGGCCTCGTCTCGCTTGATCCGAAGTGGGATGGCTTCTACCTGAGATATCCGCACTGACGACCTCTCGCTAATTCTCGCACATGGATACAGCCCTCAAGGACGGGTATAGTTTAGGTGGTGGGGAGGTATTCCGCAACGAATTATCGAAACGGGAGAAGCTAATTGTGTTAGCCGGAATTTTTCAGATACTGCAGGTACCATTCACCGACGACGGCGAAATCGACTTCGACAGCTACGCGCGTCAAATCGATTACTGTCTCGCCGCAGGAGTGCACGGCTTGGTAGTCCCTGCGCTCGCCAGTGAGTTCTTTACTCTCAGCGATTCCGAGCGTAAGCAAGTCGTAGCTTTCGCCGGAGAACAGATTGCGGGAAGAGTTCCCTTGGTCGTCGCTGTGCAGGGGCTGAATCTGCGGATCGCACTGGAATTCGCGCATCACGCATGCGAGCAGGATGCAACGGCTTTGATGGCGATGCCACCTTATCTACGCAAAGCGCCCAAGTCAGCAGTCCAGGAATACTACCGCCAGCTCGCCCAATTCGATTGCCCGCTTATCATTCAAAATGCCCCAGCGCCGATCGGAACGCCGTTTTCCCCGCGGGAATTGGTCGATCTGCTGGCTGCAGAAACCAACATTCAGTACATCAAAGAAGAGACAGTTCCGATTCTCCAGCACATTAATCTGATTCTTGAATTAGATCAGGGCGACTGCGAAGGCGTATTCGGTGGCGCCAACGGCATCTATCTCGTCGATGAGCTCAAGCGTGGCGCCTGTGGCAACATGCCCGCCGGCGGCATGGTCGACGTGCAAGTCAAGATCTACGACCTGTTTGAGGCCGGGCAAATCGACGAAGCTGAGCGCATCAGCTTTATACTGCTTCCGCTGCTGAACTACGCTATGGTTTACGGCATCTCGTTGCACAAATACGTGCTTTGGCGGCGCGGAGTTCTGGACTCACCGTTCGTGCGCGACCCGCAAAAGATCAGCCTGAACGCTGACGACATCCGCGCGGTTGAAGGGTTGTGGCAGCGCATCATCCCGCACACCATCTCCGAATATCCGTTCAACTAGTCACCGGAGTTATGGCGCTAGTAAGTCCAGGACCGCGGCAGCGGACGCTCGATCTCCAATAGCCGCCGCACCAGCGTCTTCCTGCAATCAGCCAGCGCGCCTGCATATTCACTGTTAGAGGCGACATCATGGTACTCTCCCGGATCATTGTGCAGATCCCAAAGTTTCTCTCGCCCGTCTGAGTGAACTAAATATCGATACTGTGCCGTCCGCAGGCATTTCCAGCCAGCGCCCTCGGTGAGCGCGACCTCATTGCGCCGTCTGCCATCGCCTTCTACAATGCCCGCCAGACTTTCACCCTGCATGATTGGCAGGATCTGAATGCCGGCAAGTTCCAGCAAGGTCGGGACGATATCGACCGCTTCGACGATACCATGATGAATTTCAGCCTGTCTTCCGCCAGGCGCTGAAATGATGAGCGGCACACGGCTTACTGAATCGTCCGCCGGGTAGCCTTTGCCGTAACGCAGATGGTCACCCAGCCACTCACCATGATCGGAGGTAAAGACGATAATCGTATTGTCACGCTTGCCACGAGCCTCCAGGCTTTCGAGAATCCGCCCAACGTAATCATCCACTTCGCTGACCATGGCGTAGTACCCTTGTCGCGCCCGCCGTAACTGCGCGTTTGAAAAGGGCGCGGCCGGCTCGATTGGGCGTCGCTGATCAATATTCTCTGGATACTCTGGTAACGAAAGTTGCTCCGGGTCGTAGAGGTCGAGATACTTCTGAGGCACCATCCAGGGCGCGTGCGGCGAGTAGAAACCGGCGATGCACAAAAAAGGCTCATCGCCCGCTCGCTCGATAAACTCGATCGTCTGTTCGCCGACGAAAGCGCTGTGGGTCAGACCATCATCGGCCGCAAAAGGGATTCCGCCGTCAAAGTCATATCGACCGTCCGGGCTGCCGCGATGCACAACGTCGTCGTCAATGCCGAGTGTGCGCTGCCATACGCGTGTCGCCGGCGGAATGCCCGCGCTAATCCCGTCCATTTGCTCTGGCACCTTTCGCCTCACCCAGGCGCGATAGGCATCCTCATATACACCGGGCTCATCGGCAATCTCCAGGTGGTCAAAACCATAGGCAGGGTGTGGCAGCTTATGATCCCTGTTGGCATGCGGCAGAAAATGCAACTTGCCGATATTGGCTGTGCGATAGCCATATTGCTTTAGGATTTTCGGCAAGGTCGTGATGTCCTCCGGCACAGGTACACCCATATGGGTTATTCCCAGCGAAGAAGGATAGCGGCCGGAAAGCATGCTGATTCGGCTCGGCATGCATACCGGATTCTGTACAAAATTGTGGGTGAAACTCATTCCATGCGCGGCCAAATCATTGAGGTTCGGCGTAACGATATCTCCATTCCCGTTAGCGCCCAGAGCGTCCGACCGCTGCTGGTCAGTGTACAGAATCAAGATGTTGGGACGATTCATGCCTTCGCTCCTCCGCCCATTCGCAACAGCCATTTTATCACGGTCTCGTCACCGGCAAGTTTCTTCGCGCTTGTTAGCGAAATCTCCGCGGCCAGACTATTATGTATGTTACTGACATCGTTCCACAGCAGATAGAATTCTGCGAGAGCCAGAATTCACAAGCGCTATTCAGTGGCCGTTAGTCGAGAGGGAGAAAGATGGCAATTGCAAATTTCGAGAATATCACACGCGTCGAGCATTCGCAGGAGGCTTTCGCTCAAGCGTTTCGCGATAACCTGTATTACACCCGCGGACAGGCCATTTACACGGCGACGAACCACGATCTCTTCGTGGCGCTTGCACACACCGTTCGCGACTACATGATGTACAACTGGCAGCAGAATGTAGACTGCTACTTTCGCCAGAATCCTAAATTTGTGTATTATTTATCCGCCGAATACCTCGTCGGGCAGCAACTTGAAAGGAATCTGCTTTACACAAATACATACGATTTGGCACAGGAAACCATGCAGAAGCACGATATAGATATCGCCGATCTGATTGCCCTCGACATTGAGCCAGGTCTAGGCAACGGCGGCTTGGGGCGGCTGTCCGCCTGCTTCATGGATTCGTTGGCAACGCTGAATATTCCCGCAGTGGGCTACGGTATTCGCTACGAATATGGCATCTTTCGCCAATCTTTCCGCAATGGCTGGCAGGTCGAAAGCCCCGATGAATGGCTCTACTACGGCAATCCCTGGGAGTTCCCGCAACCGGACGATATGGTGGAAGTGGGCTTTGGTGGCAGGACCGAGCACTATTCCGACGACGACGGTTACCGCGTCCGCTGGACCCCGGCACAAACGATAATGGGCCAGCCGTATCACACGCTGGTGCCTGGCTACAAAACTAAAACGGTGAATATGCTGCGGCTTTGGAGCGCGCGCGCCACTCGAGAATTTGACTTGCAGCTCTTTGATGTCGGCGACTATTCGCGCGCGGTAGAGCAAAAGACAAGTTCCGAGAATGTCACCAAGGTGCTCTACCCGAATGACAATACACCTCAAGGCAAAGAATTGCGCCTGAAGCAGCAGTATTTCTTCGTCGCCTGTTCGCTGAACAATATCATCAAGCGCTTCATGATCAAGAATGTGGAATGGGAGGAGCTGCCCAAGGTCGCGGTGATCCACCTTAACGATTCGCATCCGGTGATCGCCATAGCAGAATTCATGCGCCTTCTGATTGATCAGTATCGGCTCGAGTGGGATCGTGCCTGGAAAATCACGACCGCCACCTTCGCTTCGACTCAGCACACGCTGCTGCCGGAAGCGTTGGAAAAATGGCCCGTCTGGCTGATGGAAAGGGTATTGCCGCGTCATCTCGAGATTATCTACGAAATCAACCGCCGATTCCTCGACACCGTCCGCATGATCTTCCCCAACGACACGGGCAGGGTCAAGCGCATGTCAATTATTGAAGAAGGGCTGGAGAAACAAGTGCGCATGGCGAATCTTGCCTGCGTCGGCAGTTACTCGATCAATGGCGTCGCCGCGCTTCAGTCGGATCTGCTTAGAAATCGAGTCTTCCCTGATTTTGCCACCATGTGGCCCGAGAAATTCGGCAACAAAACTAACGGTGTTACTCCGCGCCGCTTCATGCGCTTGGCGAATCCCATCTTGGCGGAGCTTGTCAACGAACGGATTGGGGATGGTTGGCTCACTAACCTTGACGAATTGGCAAAGCTGGAATCATTCGTCGATGACTCAGATTTCCGCCAAGCCTGGCGTGCTATGAAAAAGGCAAACAAATCGCAATTGGCTAACTTCATCGACGAGCGCCTCGGTCTTAGCATCAACACCGATTCAATGTTTGATGTCATGGTTAAGCGGCTGCATGAATACAAACGGCAAATGCTCAAAACGCTGCATATTATTCATCTGTATCAGAAGCTCAAGCTGGACCCGGAGGCAGAGCAAGCGCCAATCACATTCATCTTCGGTGCCAAAGCCGCTCCCGGCTATCACATGGCAAAGCTGATCATTAAGCTGATCAACTCGGTCGCTGACGTAGTCAATCGCGATCCGGTTTCCGCCGAGCGGCTGCGCGTCGTCTTCATCCCGAATTTCAATGTCACATCCGGTCAATTGGTCTATCCGGCGGCCGACATCTCGGAGCAGATTTCACTGGCCGGCAAGGAGGCATCCGGCACCGGCAACATGAAGTTCGCGCTCAACGGCGCCTTGACCGTGGGCACGCTTGATGGCGCCAATATCGAAATCCGCGAACGTGTCGGCGCAGACAATTTCTTTCTCTTCGGCTTGACCATAGAAGAAGTTTTCGCAGCAAAAGAAGGCGGCTATGATCCGCGTGATTTCTACGAGACGAATGCAGAATTGCGCGAAGCAATCGACTGGATCGCCTGCGGGCAATTCTCCGGCGGCGATACCAAGATCTTCCAACCAATTGTCGACTCCTTGCTGTATCATGACGAATACATGCTTTGCGCCGATTTTGCCAGCTACTTGGCATGCCAGAAGCAGGTCGCCGAAGCCTATATCAATCAGGAACGTTGGACAACCATGTCCATTCTCAACGCGGCGCGCTCCGGTTTCTTTTCGTCAGATCGAACGATCGCAGAGTACAATCGCGATATCTGGAATGCCTCAGTTCTCGACTTGGTTGATGCCGACTGAGGGCGAACGACCTGACAAGCTTTCGGGCTTAGAGTACCTGCTTGCAGCAGTCTGCTGATGGCTACAATTGTTGCTTGCTCGGATCTCATAGAAGCGAGATTCTGAGCCCGCGTTGGACCCTTATCGTGAGGAACACGAATGAGTACATCCGCTACCGCTCATCTTTACGTTGACACCAAACGCGTCATCAGCGAGATTTCGCCGCTGCTGTTCAGCGGTTTCGCCGAGCACATGGGCCGCTGCATCTACGAGGGTATCTACGACCCTGCCTCGAAGCTTGCCGACGAGAATGGCTTGCGTATAGACGTCATGGCGGCGCTGCGCGAACTAAACTTTCGCTCCATGCGCTATCCCGGCGGAAATTTTCTTAGCGGATACCGCTGGGAAGACGGTATTGGACCAAAAGAGATGCGTCCCCGCCGGCGCGACCTCGCCTGGCAATCGATCGAAACTAATCGGTTTGGCACCGACGACTTCATGCAATTCTGTCGGGAAATCAATACCGAGCCGATGATGGGCGTGAATATGGGCACCGGAAGTATTCAAGACGCCGCCAATCTCGTCGAATACTGCAACTCCCCAATTGGTACTCAATACTCCGATTTGCGTGCTATCAACGGACAGCCAAAGCCCTATGGCGTAAAGTATTGGTGCATTGGCAATGAGATGGACGGCTTCTGGCAAATCGGCCACCTCGATGCAGTCGAATACGGGAAGAAGGCGCGGGAAGCCGCCAAAATGATGCGCTGGCATGACGATTCGATTGAGCTGGTACTTTGCGGTTCTTCAAACTCCGAAATGCCAAGCTATCCAGAGTGGGACCGGGTCGCGCTTGAGCTATGCTGGGACCAAGTCGATTATCACTCGATGCACTATTACGCCGGCAACCGGACCGATGATACGCCAAGCTACCTGGCACTCAGTACTGTCTTTGAAGACTTTGTAGACACATTGGCGGGCGTACTTCGTTACGTCAAAGCCAAGACTCGCTCGAAGAAAGATGTCTACCTCTCCTGGGATGAATGGAATGTCTGGAACAAGACTTTCGATGTCGAAAGCATGCGCGGACATTGGACGGAAGCGCCCCATCTAATAGAGGAAGTTTATAACTTGGAAGATGCATTGGTTGTTGCGCAATGGCTCAATGTCTTCCTGCGCAAAGCCGATGTGCTCAAGATCGCCTGCATCGCGCAGATCGTCAATGTTATCGCGCCGATTCTGACAACGCGTGATGATATGCTCAAGCAGACCATCTATTATCCGCTGCTGTTGTTCAGTCAAATGGCAAGCGGAAACTCGCTAGACTTGCTGGTCGATTCGCCTCGCTACGAAACCAAAGAATACGGCGACATGCCGCTGCTCGATGTCTCCGCAGCTTACAACCCCACAACGCGCAAGAATACGATATTTATCATTAATCGCAGCCTGACCGATAGAGTGCCGATTGAAATCCATTGGCAGGACGTCAAGCCGAAGCGCATCACATCGGCACATCAACTTTCCGGCGACGATCCCAAGGCATCCAATACTTGGGAGAACCCGAATCAACTGACAACGCAGGCGATATATGCGCCGCGCATCATTGATGGCACTGCGGAATTGGGTTTGCCGCCGCTGTCATTCACAGCACTTGGTGTCGAAATCTAGGCTCCGCTTCCCGTTCAAGGTGCGTGCGGATCGGTCTCGATTGCGACGCGTCCCCCACTTTCGTCGGAAGCGACGGCCGCCAGCATAATCTCGGTGACGTGGCGTGCGGTCCACACGTTAGATAAGTCCGGCTGTCTTCCGCTTACAATGCAGCGCAACCATTCCTCGTGTTGATTGAGCACCGGCGCCGGCGAGATTTCTTCGGCGAGGGGTTCCGCCCATTCCCGTTCATAAGAACTTGGACGAATGTAATCAATCATTTCGCCCCGCTTGACCAGCTTGCCGGCCGTACCATGAATGCGCAAAAACGACGACCGCGCCGGATCGCACCAGCTGGTCTCAGCCGTGCCCAGCGCGCCGTTTGCCATCTCCAGGATGAGCGTCGCCGTATCTTCCATCGCCGTCGGCTTGGCGACTGTGCTCATGCGGGCGGTGACGTAATCAACCTTGCCCAACAGCACAACAAGATTGGCGATTGAATACACACCCATGTCGATCAGCGCGCCACCACCAGCAGAACCGGCATCGAAAAACCAGAAGTCGTTCTCGACTCGTGGCTCGTCGAAGCTATCGGTCACCTCGGCATAATAGATCTCAGGACCTCCATGACTATGGCGAGCCAGCGCGCCGGAAACCCGTCCAATTGCGGCAGCTGCCAAGTGCCGCTTCATCTCGTATACAACGGCGTCAAACGAAGGACGGCAGAGCACAACTTGCGAAGGGCGAGATTCGCATGCCGTTACCAATTGGTTCGCCTCTGCCAAAGTTGTGCACAACGGTTTCTGCATGAATAGGTGAAGACCATGCTCCAGCACAGCCAAGCCGGCTTCGGCGTGCAAGGGATGGGGCAGCGCCACGATGACGGCATCCAGAGCATCGTCGTTGAGCAGGTCCGCCCAACTCGTCGAAAAGCGCGGTACATCATAGCGCTCACAGAGCAACCGCAAGCGACCTTCGGTACGCCCGCAGATATGCGTCACTTGCATCCCGTCAACTTCGGCGATCTCTGGTAAATGGCTTAACGCAGCGATGCCGCCGGCGCCGAGGATACCAATATTAAGCATCGAGATAGCCTCGCAAGAAGGCGTAACTGCGTGCAATTGAGCCGACCATGTCTTCATTGCCGGTCTCGTCTTCGATGGCAAGAACGCCTTGGTAGCCAATGTCCCTTAGCGCCTGAATATAACCGTCCCAAGGTACCAGACCTTCGCCGCAAGTCGCTTGTCTCGTCTCCGGATTCCAATCTTTCGCGTGCGTGTGAATAATCTTGTCGCCAAGGATATGCACACCTTCAATGGTTCCTTCTTTTGAGCCAAATCTGAGCAGATTGCACGGGTCGTAATTCACTCTTAGCCAGGGATTATTTATCTCATCAATGAATTCTCCCAGCGCCTGTGGCGATTCCTGCCCGGTTTCCATGGCAAAGTACACGCCAACCTTTGCGCCGTGCTCGGAAATCTCGCCCACAGAACCAAGCAGGATCTGATAGGCTGGGCCGGACTTGTCCTCCGGCAACACGCCAGCATGCGTCGTGACAATATCGCCACCGAGCTCTGCCGTAGTATCCAGCGCCCGCTTGGTCTTGTCTATCCGCCAGCGCAAGCCCTCGCTCTCCTCCAAACCACCGTAAGTCACTGCGCCTTGCAACTGAGCGCAGAAACCGCTGAAAGAAAGTCCCAGCGACTCGGCGATACTCGCAATTTCGCGGCGTTCGGCTGCCGTGCCCACCTCGGGATCAAGAATACAGGGGCGGTATTCAAAATCAACAATCCAGGGTTGCACCGAAGTACAGCCTACCTCCGCCGCAATTTCCATTTGACGCGCAAGCGCTTGCACGTCGGGAGTTGCGCCCAATGTCCACAGCGCGCAGCCAATTGTCATTTCGCTCATGTTGATCACCTTGTCCGTTTATGCCGACCTGACTGCCCAATCTTAGCGAATCTCGCGGGAGCCTGCACTGCTCGATTTAGTACCGCGATTATTTTTGCCGATCCCCAAGGTGCTTCGCAAACCAACTGACGATTGCCAGCGCGGTAGCAATGCGGTTTTCTTGTTTGCGAAAGCCATGCCCCTCGTCCGGAAATAGTATGTACTCGACGGGAACGTTGCGCTCGCGAAGCTTTTCCACCACCTGTTCAGCTTCGTACACCGGCACATTGGTATCGTTAGCGCCGTGCAACACCAGTGTAGGCGCAACTACACGATCCATCTTGTAAATCGGTGACAGGGCGTCCAGCATATCACTCTCCGTTTCCGGGTCGCCGTACTCAACCTTGGAGATACTCGCCATCCAGGGTTCCGTCTGTTCGAAGAAGGTCTTGAAATTAACAACGCCGAAGAGATTGACACCGGCGGCGAACAGTTGCGGATACTCTGTCAAGCCAGCCATGGTCATATATCCGCCATAAGACCCACCCATGATGCCGATCCGCCCGTTCATGGCAATACCGCTGTCGATCAAGTGCTGCGCTGTTGGGGAGTGTCTAGCTCGGTGGATTTTAGGATATTATTGTAAAATTAAAGTTATGAACCGATGTCCTTACTGTCAGGCGACAGAAAAGCAGATCAAAGCAGGTCTAACGGGAGCGGGCAGCCAGCGTTTCAGATGCAAGCTCTGTCAGCGGCGTTATACGCCCGAGCCCAAAGCGCATGGCTATCCCACAGCGATGCGGCAACAAGCAGCGCGCCTATATGCCGATGGCATGAATTTTCGGCGCATCGCCCGTCAGTTGAGGGTGAATCACCAAACAGTCGTCAACTGGGTCAACGCTTATGCAGACAGCTTGCCAAGCGAGCCCCCCCTTGCCGGAAGCGACCCCGATTATTGAGTTGGATGAATTGCACAGTTTTATCGGGGAGAAAAAAACGAGGTCTACATAATGACAATGGTGGACCGACAAACGGCTTGCCTGGTCGGCTATCGTGTCGGGTATCAGCGGACAGAAGCGGTGATGCAGGCGATGCTGGATGAAGCGCCACAAGCGGATGTGTACTATAGCGATGGTTTTCTGACTTATGGCGCGCTGTTTTACGCGCCGGGGAAGCACATAAGCATGAGAGATAAGAGCCAGACCCATAATGTTGAGAGAGCGAATGCGGCCTGACCTCACTATTTAGCGCGACTGGCACGGCGTTCGCGTTGTGTGAAGGCTTTGCGGCGAGCGGTGAAGTTGTTCATCTACGCTTGGAATCAGCGACAACTATACAGACACAAGTATCCGCAATATGACGCTCATCTCATCCGCTTCCTTTATCCAGTATGTTAGGCACTCCCCCGCAATCCCACTTGCTTGACAAAATCTCGCCCACGCGGTAGTCTCTATTAGTGTTTGAATCCGCCCGCCACAATCAGTTTTGTCACTCAAGCAGAAATCGACCATCGTCGCGTGCGTTTTCTCACACTGGCTTTGCGCTGCTATTGGCAATGCAAAGGTGCAGAAATTACATGGTCGTCGTTATTGGAAGTCCATTGCCACGGCTACTCTATCGGTATTGATCTGTAGCATATCGCCGCAGAGGATATGATTTGTTGATTTAGCGGAGGATGTAAACATGAAACGCAAGACTCTATTCGTCAGCCTGCTCGCGCTGCTCGCGATGATCGCCTTATTGCCCGTGAGCATGGTGCAAGCGGACGGTCACTGTGAATTCGATGACTACACCATCACCTTGGGCGGCCTGGCACCGATGTCGGCTCCGGGCGCGGTAGCCGGCGGCGTCGCCATGGATTGGGCGTATAAGCAAGCGGCCGCAGATATCAACGCGGATTGCGGCGTCCAAATCGACGGCGTCAATTATCGTCTCGAAGTTATCACCGGTGATTCAGAAGGAAGTCCAGAACGTGGGCAAGCGGTTGCTGAACGGCTTATCCAGGAAAACGAAGTTGATGGCATGGTAGGCGTCTACCACAGCGCGGTTGGTTTGGCGACTATGGGGATCATGGAGGAAAACCGAATTCCCACCATATTCTCCGAGCCCTGGAACGACAATGTCAGTGCCAACGGCATTATCGAATTCGACGGCGCTGCACCGCGATTCGCCGACGGCATCGACTATATTTTCCGTATCTCACCGGCCAGTTCGATGGTTGGCAGCGTTGTCACCGACTGGCTGATTTCGCTGGGTGTTGAAGATGTTATCTTGATCGTCGAAAACACCGATTACGGCCAACCGGCGGCTGCCGATGAGCAGGCTCGTTTGGAAGTAGCGGGCGTCAACGTCTCGCAGATCGATATCGAATTGGGTACAGAAGATTTCGTCCCGATTCTTAGCCGTATTCAAGCGAGCGCCGAAGCACCCGATGCCATTCGAATTGTCGTGACCGGTGAAACATCCTTCAACCTCACTCAGCAGATGGCAGAGCTAGGCATCGCGCCGACGCCGGAGACGATTTGTGTCACCAACCAGATCGCCTTCCAACACGTTCAGTTTTGGGCGACAGTGCCTGACGGCAATTACTGCGCCTTCAACCGCGTAGGCATAATACCCAGCCTGTTCAATGACACCGCGATCGAACTGAACGCGAAATATGAAGCAAAATTCGGGGACATTGTTCCCAGCTTCGGCATGGCTTCCTATGACGCAGTGTTCATGATGAGGGACGCGATGGAACGCGCCGGCAGCTACTCTGATGCCGATGCCATCGTCGCGGCCATCGAAGCTTCTGATATCACCCTTTCGCAAGGGCACTATTACTTCAGATATGGCAGCCACAATCCTAATCTGCCCGAAGACACGCCTACCTTCATGTGGCATCAGTGGCCAGACCCGATCGTGACCGTAATGCAATACTTTGAAGAGGGTCAAAGCTCTTTGGAAGCCGCGGTCATTTATCCCGAAGTTTATCAGACCCATGGCACATCCTATGTCGTGCCGGGCACTTCGCCATAGCACTTTCAGATAGTGGGGCGGCAAATCTTATTGTCGCCCCTAATTCGTCAATCCAGACGGGTGGGTGTTACGCCTACCCTCTGATTGCGAAATAACTCCTCGCTGAATGCAAGGACGAAATCATGGATGATTCCTTCACTTTATGGCTTTTGCTCGCAGGACCATTGTGGGCGGCGATCGGCCTCTTCGCACTGCCACGAGTTCCCGGCAAACGCAAGCGTGACAGCGGACTTACTGAGTCACGACTACAGGTTGCCGGCGTGGTAGGTGGCTTCGCTCTGGGTCCGATTGGCGTGGGCTTGTTTCATTTTATACCAGGTCTTATTCGCCGAAGTACACTGGTTCTTGGACTATTCATTAGTGTCTTTGTTTCTTCGCAAGCTTTGGTGCGCGTCGGTGATCCAAACTTGCCATCTGCACTATGGCTGCTCTTGGCGGGTCCATTGTGGGCAGGTATCGCCAGTTACTTGATTCCGCGGCAGTATCGCCTTGCCGAAGCTACCGACAGCGACGTCCTGACCGCCGCAGCGCTCGGCGGCTTCGCGATAGGCCCACTCATCTTTGGCCTGATGTGGAAAAACACGCCTAAGGTCAACCGGAACTGGATTATCGCGCTGGGTTCGTTGGGTGCTTGGCAAATCTACACACTCTTTGCCATTCAGAATCCGAGCAATCCCTGTGTGTTGGCACCCTATCAAGTCACTTATTTGACACAGCAGACAGCTAACGGCGTTGTTATCGGCAGTATTTATTCGTTGATGGCGGTGGGCTTGACACTGATCTATTCGGTGCAAGGCATCGTCAGTTTTGCGCACGGCCAACTTTATATGGTAGGCGGATATTTTTCCTTCTACTTTCTGTTGCATGCCGGCAACATCCTTAGCGAATTAACCGGCACTGATATCACGGTTAATCCGATCTGGGGCATTCCTGTTGCCGCGGTCATCGTCTTTGCTATGGGCGCGATATTTGAACGCATTTTCCTAAAACCCATGCACGAAGGGCTAATCGAGCGCGCCTCGGAATATGCCATTCTTATCACCTTCGGATTCGGTTTCGTCGTCGAATACACTACCTTGGCAATCGCCGGACCGTTCCCTCAGCGCGCAACACGATTCATCGAGACACGCCGTTTTACCCTGCCGCGTACGCAGATTACCGACGACTTCGCCTTTGGTCCCATAAATATCATTGGTGACCGAGCCTTCACTATGGTTGTGGGCATCGTGCTGATTCTTGCCCTGCTCTATTTCTTACAGCGCACCTGGACAGGCAGAGCCTTGCGCGCTACCAGCCAAGACAGGCAAGCCGCCGCCGTTACCGGAATCAATCCCACAAATATGAATACCTTGTCATTTGGAATGGGCTCTATGCTGGCGGCGATGTCCGGCGCAGCGCTGATTCCGATATTCGCCTGGGTGCCTTGGGTCGGCGCAGAGATGGTCGGACGATCCTATGTTATCGTTGTGCTCGGCGGCTTGGGTTCTGTGCCGGGAGCGCTGGTTGGCGGCATCATTGTCGGTATAGTAGAAGCGCTGGGCGCGGGCTGTCACCCTGACCCAAGCCGAGGCGCCGCTTACAAAGAAGCTTTTGCTCTGGTCATATTTGCTCTTGTCCTGCTGCTCAAGCCTACAGGACTCTTCGGAAGGGAGCAGCACTAATCATGGCTT
This sequence comes from Phototrophicaceae bacterium, assembly GCA_965223515.1. Taxonomy (GTDB): domain Bacteria; phylum Chloroflexota; class Anaerolineae; order Aggregatilineales; family Phototrophicaceae; genus UBA6055. Next base: position 317,900 of record CBDCWK010000002.1, on the reverse strand, counting down.
TCCTCAGACGAATTGAGTCAATCATTGACGACGGCATCGGCCGCCGCAGGCTGGGATTCGTCGTACTGGCTGTGATAATCCTCTTTTTCCTCTGGTTCCCCAACGATACATCGCAATCAAACTATGCCAAGACGGTGTTCATCAGCGGCTTCTTCTACGCGATCATGTCTTCGAGCTGGGCACTGCTGGCGGGCATCGCCGGTCAGTTCTCCTTTGGCCACATGGCCTTTATGGGGATCGGCGCTTATGTTGCAGGTTTAATTGCCCGCGATGGCATCATGTTCGCCACCCTGGGCATTGCCATCTCGCCACAATCAATATCCGCGGTTGGCGCCATCATCATCGGCACGTTGGTCGCTGGCTTGGTCGGTCTGGTGATAGGCTGGCTGCTGCTGCGTCTGCGCTCGGCTTATCTGGCACTTTTCACTATCGCCTTCTCCGAATTGTTCCGCATCATGATGCTGACCGAATATGATTACACCGGCGGTTCAAACGGCCTGTCATTGCGCCCATTGCTGCAAATCTCTGACGTTGATGCCGCGAGGCAAGTCGAGTATTACTTGATGTTTGGGCTCTTGATCGTTTGCCTACTGGCGCTTCACTGGGTAGCCAATTCTCCCATCGGTCTGTTTCTGCGGGCGATGCGCGAAGACGAAGACGCGGCGTCAGCACTTGGCGTGAATGTCGTACGCTACAAAATCCTGGTTTTTGTATTCACGAGCATGATCGTCGGACTGGCAGGCGCCATTTTCTACAGCGATGTCGGCTCTGAACGAATAATCCCCGAACAGCTTGAAGTCCTGCAAATGTCCTTGATCATCGCTTACGCCGTCATCGGAGGTATGGAAAGCCTTGTGGGCGCGGCGGCCGGCGCCTTCATCTCGCGATATATGCTGGAAGCGATGCGCGAGGTGGTCATCACCCTGCCGCTTGGACTCACCATGCCGGATGGCTCCGATGCTTTTGTCTGGGAGACGGGCGCCTGGCGCTTTGCCCTATTTGGCTTGGTCATGGTCTTTACCTTGCGCTATATGCGCAATGGCTTGCTCTACCCCATTATCACATGGTTCAGCGGTCGCAATCTGGCGATGAAAGAAACAGTTTCCAAGCGCAAAAGCGACGACGAACACTCTGAGTGGTTGGAGACGGACGATGAATAACATCAACCTGGAGTTGAATAAGGTATCCATGCGCTTCGGCGGTAATCAGGCAGTGGATCACGTATCGTTTCGCGTTACCAAGCCAGAGCTAATCGGCATGATCGGTCCAAATGGAGCCGGCAAGACCACCCTGACCAATGTCATGAGTGGCATGCTGAAACCAAGCTCAGGCACCATTTACCTCAATGGCAAACGCATCGACGGCCATCCCGCCTACGATGTGACTCGCGCGGGCCTGGGTCGTACTTTCCAGATCACGCGCGCGCTTGGCCGTATGACGGTTATGGAAAATATGATGGTGCCGGGTCTCGCGATGAGGCCAAGCGCACGACGCACGGACCTGGAAGAACGAGCGCACGAGATTCTAGGCCTGCTTACAATCGAACACTTGACTTACGAATTGAGCCGAGCTTTGAGCGGCGGACAGCGCAAATTGCTGGAATTGGGCCGCCTGCTGATGCTTGAACCGTCAGTCATAATCCTGGACGAACCCTTTGCCGGAGTGCATCCTCGTCTTCAAGAGACGATCTATAAATACATATTCCGCGTTCACGACGACGGCAAAGCCATCATCCTCATCAGCCATGATATGGGTGCCGTATTTGAATTGAGTCAGCGCTTGCTCGTGCTCCATAACGGCGCGCTGATCGCCGATGGCGAGCCGCAATCTGTGAAGAATGATCCTGCCGTGATCGAAGCTTATCTCGGCCACGACGAGGAAGACTAAGCATGCTCGAGATAAAGGACCTCTACGTCGGCTACTACGAAGATTTGCATATCTTGCGCGGGCTTAGCCTCGCAGCCGAAACAGGCAAGCTCACTACCATCCTGGGCGCGAACGGCGTCGGCAAATCTACGCTGCTGAAAGCAATCTATGGTTTCCTGAAACCTCACAGCGGGAACATCCTGCTCAACGGCAGAGACGTCACCGGAACCCCGACACACCAATTGATTAGCCTTGGCATCAGCTATATTCCGCAGCAGCCCGGCGTTTTCAAGCACATGAGCGTGCGGGAAAACTTGATGATGGGCGCCTGGACCTTCCAAAACGACAAGAAGCGGATGGAAATCAAGATAGAAGAAAACTACGAGCGCTTTCCCATCTTGCGCGAGAAGCAACACGATCAAGCCGGTAGTCTGTCTGGCGGCCAGCAACGAATGGTGGAAATAGGCCGCACCCTGATGACCGACCCCGAAGTGATTCTGGTTGATGAGCCGACTGCGGGTTTAGCTAAGCTGCTGAGCGAAGAGGTTTACCGCATGCTGGTTGATCTGCGCGACCAAGAGGGCTTGACCATTTTGCTCGTCGATCAAGAAATCCGCGAGGCGCTCAAGATCGCCGATTATGTCTATGTGCTTGAATTGGGACGCAACAAGTTTGAGGGTCCCGCGTCAGAGTTTGATGATCTCGAGAAAGCCTTCTGGGCATAAACTTCAGTTCCGCAAGTCGCTTTCTCCAGTCGAGTGAATTAACCCGCTTCTGGACCATTTTCCCCGCCAAGCAACATCTTCGAATTTACCTTCGGTGCTTTCCTCGCCCTATTTCCTAGCCTTTCAATCCTGTCATCACGACGCCTTGAATGAAGTAACGCTGCGCCAGGAAGAACAAGACGATCACTGGCAGCGTCACCGCCGTGGAGGCCGCGAGCTGCAAGTCCCAGTGAATGTCCGTCTGACTACGGAACGACGCGAGACCAACGGCGATTGTGAAGTTGTCAGGCGATCGCAAATAGGTTAAGGGTGTAGTGGACCCCAAAAGCTGGACACCAAGCTTAGAGAGTATACTGGTGTTCGAGCGAAGGGGAAAGACAGTGGGCAAGCGACGTAAGTACCCGCCAGACTTCAAGGCGCGGGTCGTGATGGAAATCGTGACTGGTGAAAAGACGACCATGGAAGCCAGTCGGGAATATCGGATCAAGGACAGCGTATTGTATCGATGGAAGTCAGAGTTTTGGGAGCGTTTGCCGCAGATTTTTGGAGACAAGCAGGATGTTGAGGATAAGCGGAAAGAGGAGATGATTGCTGAACTGCAGCGGAAGGTGGGACAGTTGACGATGGACAACGAGATCTTAAAAAAAGCATCTCATTACTTGAAGTCGCCGTCGGGCGGAAGCGCGGTTTAGTGGACAGCTTAGGGCGAGAGTATCCGGTGAAATCAATCTGTGAAGCGTTAGATATGCCGCGCAGCAGTTATTATCGCAAGCCGGTCAAGCGCAATGCTGCGCATCAGGTTGAGCAGGCCATAGTTGAAGTTGCGCGTGCACACCCGACTTATGGCAGTCGGCGTGTCCGGGCGCAATTGCGGCGTCCACCATACGAGATTGAAGTGAGCCGTAAGTATGCGCAAGGGGTGTTACGCGCCCGGGGATTGCTTGCCAAACCTAGGAAGAACGGGGCAGGTACGACGGATAGCAGACATGGTTTCCATCGTTATCCAAATCTGGTCAAAGACTTGCTGATTACACGACCGAATCAAGTCTGGGTGGGAGACATTACCTACCTACACTTGCCAAAGGCACCGGCGTTTCTCGCGATTCTGATGGATGTCTACACACGCAATATTCGAGGATGGCAGCTGAGCCCGTCATCCGGCCAAGAGTTGACGCTGGCGGCATTGACAACGGCTTTGCGGCATTACCCGGCACCGGTAATCCATCACTCCGACCAAGGTGTCCAATATGCAGGTAGACGATACGTGGCTCATCTGCGCAAGCTCCAGGTGCAGATCAGCATGACGGCAGTCGGCAAGCCGAGCGAGAACGGTTACGCGGAACGAGTGATTCGTACCATTAAAGAAGAAGAAGTGTATCTGGCCGAATACGAAAACATCCACCAAGCGCGTCAGGAAATCGCACACTTCATCGAAGTAGTCTATCCGCAGCAACGGATTCACAGCGCCTTAGACTACCAGACGCCGGCAGAATTCGAGGCACAGAGGTGAAAACCTCCTCCCTAAGATTCTGCGATTTCGTGTCCACTTTTATGGGTCCACTACAAGGACCTATTAGGTCGTTCCAGGCAAACAAGAACGTGAAGATGCCAATCGTAATCAGCGCCGGTTTGGACAGCGGCAGCATGATCCGCCAGTACACCCCAAATTCGCTGCAGCCGTCAATACGCGCGGCATCAGCGATTTCTTCTGGTATCGTTCGGAAAAACTGTCGCATAAGGAAAATATTGAATGCGCCGCCCCCGAAGAACGGCGGCACTACCAGCGGCAAGAAGGTATCCACCCAGCCCAAGCGCGAAAAAATGATGAAGCTGGGCACGAGCAATATCGCATATGGCAAGAAGAGCGTCGCCATGACGATGCCGAACCAAAAATCACGCCCGGGAAAGCGAAGGCGGGCAAAACCGTAGGCGCAGAAAGACGAGGTACAGACAACAGCCAGCACATTCAAGCCCGCCACGATTATCGTGTTTCGAAAATAGGTTCCGAATGGCTTATAGGTCAGCGCGTAAACATAATTCTCCGGAACCACAGGATCGGGGAACAACTGAGGCGGATACTGAAAAATGTTGATTTGAGATTTGAAGGAACTCGAGACCAACCAAATGAACGGGGTAATCATCACGACTGCGAAGAATACCAGCAAGAACAAGGATAGCCAATGAAAAAGTAGGTCGCCAATTGATCTGACGGACCGTCCAGATTCGATGAATTCCGAAGGCTTCTCGCTGAATCCCACGCGCTTCTCCCCCAGTCGCCTGGATTTTCGTAATAGACGCGTGAACCGATATAGCGAAATACAATAAACGACAACACCATCAATATCGCGAAGAGCAGCCAAGACAACACAGCCGCGTAACCCATCTTCTGGCTCTGAAAAGCCGTTCGATATACGTAAAGTACAAGGAATAACGTCGCGTGCTGCGGTCCACCGTTCGTGATGAGCAAGGCGCTGACAAAGATCTGGAAGGAATTGATGAATCCAATGACCAAATTGAAAAAGATAATCGGCGACATCATCGGCAAGGTTACATATATAAGACGGTCCCAGCGTCCGGCGCCATCGATTTCCGCCGCCTCGTAGTAGATCTGTGGAATGCCCTGCAAACCAGCCAGGAAAATGATCATCGATCCGCCGACGCCCCATATCGTGAGAATGACGAACGCGACCATTACCCAATTCGGATCTTGCAGCCAGCCGATCTTGGGACCGCCCAGCGCGCGAATGAAAAAATTTATCAAGCCGAATTCAGTATTGAACAGCCATGCCCAAAGGATCGCGTTAGCCACTGCCGGCACGATGCTGGGTAGAAAATAAATTGTGCGGAATACCGCGATTCCGCGAAACTTGGTGTTAATAAGCGATGCGAGGAAAAACGCGAAGACCAGACCCAGTGGAACCGAAATAGCCGAGAATAAAACGGTTACTCTCAACGATTGACCCAATAGCGGGTCGGACATCATCTTATTGAAGTTGTAAGCGCCTGCGAACTTCGGCGGTGAGATTAGATTCCATCTATGCAAGGTCAAGTTTCCGGCAACAAGCGCTGGAATCAGAAACCAGAATAGAAAACCCAATATAAACGGCATGATGAACAAATAACCCATCATGGAAATGCGCCTGCATGACGCTGGCCGGTTTTACCATTTTCGGTAGTGGCCCGTGCCCATCGCGACACTGAGAATATTCGGATTCATCCAGGACAGCGCCCAGGAACCATCGACACCCACCGCCAGGCGCCCGGTGTCGATCATCTGCGTGTTGTTCATGCCGAGACTTTGAATCGATGCGCCACGCGGAGCGACATGATGCACGTGAACAAGATCAGCAACGCGCTGTAACGCTTCCATTGCTTCAGGCGTGTCAAACGCACACAAGCCCTCATCGGTAATGAACTCGCCGCCATTGGAATGAAATGATGCGCCACCCATGTTGAGCCAATGCCATACCAGCGGCCATTCACCTCACAGCGGGTAGATTCCTGAGGTTCGATGAAATATCCCGGCTGCCCCAGCAGCGGATCAGTCTTGACAAGATCCGTGATATCCATCAGCGCGCCGCCAATTGCCAGCGTCTCGTAGTCGTCCGAGCGGATAAAGCTGGTATCCGGTGCGGTGCCCGCGGCAATATTTGTCAGCGTCACGCGTGAATATTCGCTTGCGCTTGGTGTATGCTGCCATTGCACCGCGATATCCGGGTTTTCCTCCATAAATACGGCGATGGCTTCCTTAACACCTTCGTCCTCGGCGACACCGCCCCAACCACCAAAGGCGATATTGGTCACCTCTTACGCCTGCACCGGACTTTGGTGCCCCAGCTGAGCGAGAAAGGCCGCGGCTGTCGCGGACGAACCCGTCAGCTTCAAAAACTCCCTGCGTGAAATACTCATTTCTATTTCTCCTATCATTTTGCAAGTGCTAACGGTCAATCTTTTACGGGCGTTGTGTAAAGTATACGCCCGGCTCTACACCACCTATGTGGAGCGAATCCATACGCGCATTTCTCCTGGATCTCGATTCGCCCAAAGATAATAAGGGATGGCTCTAAATGCAAACGAATCACTAGCGTACTCAGCCTGGCTTTCATGTCGATACAGGGTACTGCTTTTCTCAGCCGGCTCTAAACGAAGTGCCTCCCCAGTTACCACCGTTATCCCACCGAAAAGCTCACTGTCGAAAGAGGCGCCCAGCGTAGCCGACGATGGAATGCAGATGTTTGCCAGACGCGAACCATTGTCGACCTCTTCCAGACAGTATATCAGCGGACCGCGCTGCAATGCGATCTGCCCAGCCGTCTGTCGAATATGCGGATGGGGCATCACCCGCTCAACCGGCATCGAAAGCGTCAAATCCACGGTGTCACCATCCGCCCACTGGCACGACAGAATCACATAGCCACTCTCAGCCACTGTCTCTTGCTCTGCGCCGTTTATCGACAAACGAAAATCATAACACCAATCAGGTATCCGTAAGGCCAACTCCAGGTCGACAGGATTCTCCGTCTCGACCGTAAACTTTACGCTTTCGTCCCAGGGATAGTTGGTGGATTGCACGAGCGTCATCGCTTGTCCCGCGATCTCGAGAGCGACCGAATTGTCATGATACAACTGCACGTAGATGCGCTTCCCGGCTTGCGAGTACGAATACTCGCCGATGCTTGCGATCAGACGTGAGATGTTTGGCGGGCAGCAAGGGCAGAAATACCAATCGACGCGTCGATAGTGACCGCTATCGATGATGCCGCTCCATCTTCCGAGCGGGTTAACCCCCGGATATGCAGCCAGCGGATTGCCATAGAAGAACTGATCGCCTTCGTACGAAACGCCGCTTAAACTGCTGTTGTAGATGGCGCGCTCCATAATATCAATGTAGCGGCTGTCTGGGTCGAGATGAAACATGCGCTGAGCCCAGAATGCCAAGGCAATGGCAGCACAGGTTTCCGCATAAGCTGTCTCGGTCGGCATGTCATAGGCAAAGGTGAAGCCTTCATTTGAATGCGACGGACCAATCCCGCCGTGAAGATACATCTGATGCTGCGTTAGGTCATCCCACAGCCGGCGGGACAGGGTCAGTAATTCTTCGTCACCAGTCTCCAGCGCAACATCAGCGATGCCAGCGTACAGGTAGCAGGCGCGCACCGCATGACCGTTCGCCTCTGTCTGCTCACGGAGCGGCGCATGCGCTTGACAATAGCGGTAAGTCTGTGCCCAAAAGTCCTCGCGTTTTTCGCCGCGCCTTGCCGCTTCGAGATCGAAATAATGTGGCTCCTGTCCGCGTTCATTGACGAAATAGGCAGCCAATTCCATCCAACGTTCTTCGCCCGTCTCGCGATACAGTTTTACCAGGGCCAGCTCCAGCTCCGGGTGGCCCGGATAGCCGCGCAACTTTCCATCCTCGCTGCCGAAGGTCGCATCAATATGTTCGGCAAAGCGCTGGAGCACGTCCAGCATTTTGCGCTGCCCAGTCGCTTGCAAGTAGGCCACCGCGCCTTCAATCAGGTGGCCGGCATTGTACATCTCATGCCAGTCGCGCAGATTCGACCATTTGCCCTCCGGATACAAGACTGGAAAATAGGTATTTAGGTAGCCATCCTCTTGTTGCGCGCCCTCAATGGATTCTATGAGGTCATCGGCCAGCGATTGCAAGTCAGGGTCTGGATGAGTAGCGAGGCTGTAGGCGACCGACTCCAACCATTTGCCCGTGTCCGAATCCCAGAACATGTGCACGGTTGAGCGCTCCACCGGCACCTCGTGCGTGCGCACCATCGACCATGACTTGATGCGTCCCGTTTCTTCCAGCTTGCGGTAAATCGCAGGAATCGTCCGCTCGCGATTTACAGTCTGACGCTCCGCCCAAAAACCGGTCTTAATCGCAACCCGCTTCAGTGGCACCGGCGTGACTCGTTTTGCGCCTTCAGTTTTCACAGAATCTCTCCCGCAGTTATCTCGCCTAGCGCATCCGCCGTACATACGTCGCACAGAGCCAGCCATGTGCATAGCCACTGACCGTCATCGTTCGTCAATTTTCGATGCTGGATCAAATATATCGCAACCAGATAATCTTGGAAACAATTTCATTTGATTAGTAGCAGCTACAATTACGATTACGTTCGGGCGGCGTCCGCGTCGATCGCGCATGGGTACTCAATGAATCACGAAATATTGAGCCGCTCCACTAATAGCCCTTCAGTTTATATCCATACGCTACCGGATAGACATTTTTTGACATGCAAACATTGATTGGATATACTTGCCTTCAATAAACGCTCTGCTCACGCCTGGAACCACCGATAGTTGGATCATCAGCAGCTTCCACAATACAAAGCTTATCCTATGGAGTTCTTATATCGTTGATATTCACCAATCCCAATAGCGTTTCCATTAAGTGGAAAATATTGTTGACTTATGGAAACGTGAGCGATTAAGATAGAATTGATTTCGAAAGATCTGGTAGCGAGTTGATGAGCAAAAGTGTACAAGCTATTGAACGTGCCTTCAGTATTATTGAATTGCTTGGAAATACGGCTTATCACTTTATAAGAAATCATGCGCAAAACGTCTTGTTTCGCACGTGTAAATCTGATTCATCAGTGGCGGTAGGAGGTGAAGAACTGACCAGCAAGCAACATCTTTGTATCATGCGCTATTAGTTCTAGATTCGCAAAGGAGAGAAAATGAACAAGTTTCGCGTTGTCACCCTTCTGTTGGTCGTAATGCTTGTGCTGCCCGTTGTACAGGCGCAGGACGAGCCAGTCATTTACATTTTCAACAACTCCGGTACGCTTCAATTTGACGCGGGCGGTAGCGACCCCGATGTCTTGCAGCGCGTACAAGACCATATCGCTGAGCAATCCGGTGTCCGTCCAGTCACCATCGTACCCGGCGGCGCCGCCAGTGCCACCGAGCAGCTAAACCTGCTCCTCGCGTCCAGTGACCCTGTCGATCTATTCTCGGCACCTGGGAACGGTTGGCACGATTACGAAATGGCGATCATACCCATTACCGACCTGCTGGCCGCGCACGGCGAGAATCTTATGAAGGTAATCCCCGAACAGCAGTGGGATATCATGCGCAATGCCGACGGCGAAATCATGGGCATCCCGCGCTCAACCCCCACTAGCCCCTACATCACATGGGTGCGCCAGGACTGGCTGGACGAGCTTGGCATAGACGTGCCTACAACCTGGGACGAGCTAGAAGCCACGATCGAAGCCTTCCAGGCACATAATCCTGAGGCCTTCGTTGCCACGCGTCCTCAAGACATCCGTTGGTCAACCCTCGGTGGCTTCACGCCTAACGGTCACTCCAATTGGCTCGACCCCGATGACGGTAAAGTAAAACCTTGGGTGCTGCAACCTGGCGTCCTGGATTGGGTGACGGAAATCAACTCCTGGTGGGAAGCCGGTTACTTCTACCCCGATACCTTCACCTCATACGACGCGCCGGAAGTATTCCGCACGTGCAACTTAGGCGTATGGCAAGCCTGGTATTCCCGTATCACGTTGATCACGCCGCAGATCGCGAGCGCCTGTGAAGGCATTGACTGGGCTCGCACCAGCATCACCACTGACATGGGTTACATTGCCACCGCCCGTCCGCAGAACGCCGGCGCTTACGTCGTCTCCCGCAAAGCGGAAAACCCGGCGGCAGTGATTCAATTCATGGACTGGGCCTTCAGTGCCGATACCACCGATAACCAGCTGACCGCCCGCTACGGAATCAAGGGCGAAATGTGGGATTACCTCGACGAGGAAAATCGCGTTGTAGATCCAGATCTGAGCTTCGGCTATGTCAGCGAATACATGCTTCCCAACCTGAACATTGAGATCCGTTACAGCCTTGACGATCCTTCCCGTGGCTGGCACACCGACTATCTCGGCGGGCAATTGATCGACCTGAGTGACGCCAAATGGCCCTTCGACGGCGGACTCGCCTACAATCTGAGCAGGATCGCGGACGAAGTCCCCACCCTAGGCGATCTCACGCGCTTGTTGGATGAGCAGACCATCTTGTTCATTACGGGTCAGCGCCCGCTTGACCAATGGGATGACTTCATGAACGACCTGCAACGCGCGGGGGTCGAAGATTGGGTCAACGCTATAACTGCCCAATTCAACGAGCTATCCGGCAGCTAGACAAAGTATTTCGTATGGCGGGGGGCAAGTTAATGTCCCCCGCTTTTCTATAAAGACTGCGGGCCCAAGACATTCAGGACCCAATTCTAGCGTTCCTTTATCCAATTGACGCTCGATCATTTGAACCCTATGGACCAGCCAAATGTACTTTTCATCGCTGTGGACGACCTTAGGACTGCCCTTGGCTGCTACGGCGATCCTAACGCGATCACCCCTCATATCGATCGCCTCGCATCTCAGGGTATGCTCTTTCAACGCGCCTATTGCCAGCAAGCGGTCTGCAATCCCTCGCGCGCCTCACTGATGACCGGTCTGCGTCCCGACACTATCAAAGTCTGGGATCTCAAATCACATTTTCGTCATGAGCTTCCGGCCCACATGGCCGACCTGCCTCAATTCTGCGCCGGCACGCATTTTCGCCATGCCGCGCCGCTTGTCGTTACACTGCCGCAATACTTCAAACAGCATGGGTATCATACGCTTTCTGTCGGCAAAATTTATCATGGTTCGCCACAGACGCAGGATCCGTTGTCCTGGTCTGAAGAAGCGATCCTCAACGTGGTTTGGAAGCGCGCTGATTACCTTCTGCCGGAGAACCAGTCCCCGCGAGCCAAACGATGGCCCGGCTTCAAGATGGCTGCCACTGAAGCCGCCGATGTGCCGGACCATGCCTATGGCGATGGTGAAGTCGCCGATATAGCGGTCAATTTGCTGTGTGAAAAACGCGACAAACCCTTCTTCCTGGCGGTCGGATTCCGCAAGCCACATCTCCCCTTCAGCGCGCCGAAGCGCTATTGGGATCTCTATGATCCCGCTGCGATAGCGGTGCCAGAATATTCCGAAAAGCCAGTTGGCATTCCCGACTTTGCCTGGCACACAAGTATAGAATTGCGCGGCTATGGTGATATCCCCGACGAGGGTGCGCTTTCAGATGACTTGATCCGAAAGCTGCGACACGGTTACTACGCTTGCGTAAGCTACATGGATGCGCAAGTGGGTAAGCTGCTGGACGCCCTGGACCAGCAAGGTCTGCGCGACAATACCGTGGTCGTCCTTTGGGGCGATCATGGATACCACCTCGGCGAAAAAGCGCTTTGGTGCAAGACGACAAATTACGAACTCGATACGCGGGCACCCTTGATTATCTCAGTCCCGGACGCTAATCCGGGCACATGTAATGCGCTAGTCGAGTTTGTTGATATCTACCCGACCTTGCTCGACAGCTGCGGACTTCCCGCGCGCGATGATCTTGAGGGGGTCAGCCTCGGTCCACTTTTGCGAAACCCTTGCCGCCCATGGAAGACAGCCGCATTCAGCCAGTTTCCCCGTCCATGGTCATACCACGGTGAGCCGAATGTAATGGGATACAGTATGCGTACCGACAGCTTTCGCTTTACCGAGTGGCTGGATTTTCACACCGGAGAGTGTCTGGCGCGCGAGCTCTATGATCATCGCGACAGACATTCGGAGATTCATAATGTCGCCGACGATGCAGAATTCGCGGAGACCGTCGCCGATCTCTCAACTCGCTTACGAGCAGGTTGGCGCGCCGAAACGCCCAAAGGAGAACAGGTTTCATCAGTCGCCGCCCCGAGCCAAGACCCATGTCGTTAGTAAGCAACACTTCCAGGTCGCGGTCCGGGAATCCCACTCCAGCCGTCAGGGACGACAAGTGGCGGCGTCTCCTGAAACGCATCTGGTTTTTCCGCTTTTATTATCTGTTGGCATTGCCCGGCATCTTGTACTTCATTATTTTTCACTATATTCCGATGTTTGGCATTGTAATCGCCTTCAAAAACATTTCTCCCTTTGGTGGTGTCGCAGGCATCATAGAAGCCCCGTGGGTAGGCTTCCGGCATTTCCAGCGCTTCTTTAACTCCATCTTCTTTTGGGATGTCATCGAAAATACTGTCGTCATAAGCGGATTGAAAATCATTTTTGGCTTCCCCGCGCCGATTCTTTTCGCGCTCATGCTCAACGAAGTTATGCGCCTTCGCTTCAAGCGCTTCGTGCAGACGGTGTCCTACCTGCCCCACTTCATCTCCTGGGTAGTTACCACTGGTTTGGTAACCGCCCTCTTAGCGACCAGCGGTGGGCTTATCACAGAAATGTTGAACAATATTACCGGAGAACGCTGGAGCTTTTTGACGAATCCGGATCAATTCCGTGGCATCCTCACGGTGACCCACGTATGGAAAACAGTGGGCTGGAGCAGCATCCTGTATCTGGCCGCCATGGCTGCTATCGACCCTGCAATATACGAAGCATCTGCCATTGACGGCGCTAACCGCTTCCAAATGGCACGCTACATTACTATTCCGAGCATTGCCTTTGTCATCACCATTCTCTTTATCTTCGAAATAGGCAATCTGCTGGACGCCGGCTTTGAACAGATACTCTTGCTCTACTCGCCATCAGTCTACAGTGTGTCCGATATCATCGACACCTTTGTCTATCGCGAAGGCTTGCTCGGACTAAAATATTCATTTGCGGCAGCAGTTGGCTTGTTCAAGGGCGTCATGGCATTTCTCTTGTTGGTTATGGCGAACAAACTGGCCAATCGCCTCGGTCAACCGGGACTTTGGTAGGAGAAAGCCGATGCTAAAGCTGTCGCGTAACGAGAAAATCGCCCATGCCGTCATTTACAGTTTGCTGATCACCCTGACGCTCGCCTTTCTCATTCCCTTCGTCATCGTCCTATCGACATCCTTTATCAGCGATGAAGAATATGCCCGTCGTGGAGGCTACGTACTCTATCCCGAAGCTATCTCTACTGTCTCCTACGATATCCTTTTCGGGCGCAGCAAGGTCATCCTCAACGCCTACGGAGTGACACTTTTCCGCGTCGTCGTCGGGACCGGATTCAATCTCGCATTTACGATCACCATGGCCTATGCGCTGGCAAAAAAGAATATGCCCGGCCGGGTTCCGATCACAATTTTCGTCTTTATCACTATGGTATTCAGCGGCGGTCTGATCCCAAGATTCTTGCTCGTCGATGCCCTCGGTTTGCGTAATACACTATGGTCCATGGTATTTCCCGGCGTAATCAATGCGTGGAATATGCTTATCATGCGCAACTTTTTCATGAGCCTACCGGAAGAACTGTTTGACGCCGCAATTGTTGATGGCGCTTCGCCTTCTATTGTACTAGTGCGAATTGTGCTGCCATTGTCCATGCCGGTGATCGCCACAATCGGGCTTTTCTACGCCGTCTGGCATTGGAATTCCTGGTTCGACGCCGCAATCTATATCGACAAGTCTCACCTCAAGCCAATGCAGATTATCCTCAGAAGTCTGCTTGAAACGACCAACATGCAAGGATTGGAGGAACTCGCGTTCATCGAAGATCCTCCTCCGGCAGCCTCCTTGCGATCAGCGCTGATCATCGTCAGCACCGTACCTGTTCTCTTCATCTACCCCTTCGTACAGCGCTATTTTGTCAAAGGCATCATGATCGGCGGTGTAAAAGGCTGATGCCGCTGTTCAACGACGCAATCGAACAATTCGACTTGTGGAGAAGTGGAACCCACGGCTTTCATACATATCGCATTCCAGCCTTGGCATTGACAAGAGCCGGCACGATTCTGGCCTTCTGCGAAGGGCGTAAGCATCAGCGCAGCGATACCGGCGATATCGCCCTGCTTGTCAAACACTCGATCGATGGCGGCAAGACCTGGTCCGAGCAGCGAGTTATCTGGGACGACCCGCAGCATACTTGTGGCAATCCAGCGCCGGTGATCAACCGCGCAACCGGTACAGTCCATTTGCTGATGACCTGGAATCGGGGAGACGACCGCGAGCGTGACATCGTCAACGACACAAGCAAGGATACGCGGCGCGTCTTTGCGACATCGTCAATTGACGACGGATTAACTTGGGCAACGCCTAGGGAAATAACCCCCGAGGTAAAACGACCCAACTGGACCTGGTACGCGACCGGACCCGGTCACGGCATCCAACTTCAGCAGGGGCGCTACGCTGGTAGGCTCGTCATCCCCTGCGACCACATTGAGTCCGGCACAAACGATTACTACTCGCACGTAATTTACAGCGACGATGGCGAGAATTGGCAATTGGGCGGGCGATCGCCTAAACCGCAGGTCAACGAATGCCAAGTCGTTGAAATCACCGACGGACACATCTTGCTCAATATGCGCAGCCACGAACCGGGTACTCGAGCTCGGCAAATCGCGACAAGCGCCGACGGCGGTAGCACATTCTCGGCTCAGCACATTGACTATCAACTGATCGAGCCGATCTGTCAGGCGAGCATTCTTCGCTACCAATCCGGAAGAACAGACGAAAATGGGCTCATGCTATTCGCCAATCCGGCAAGCGATGATAAGCGCATCAACATGACCCTGCGCGCTAGCCCGGATGATGGCAAGACATGGATTGAACAGATCACGCTGCATGCGGGACCGAGCGCCTACTCCGATCTTGCTGTGGGGCCGGACGGCCGCATATTGTGTCTTTATGAACGGGGCGATAATCATCCCTACGAATGCTTGAGGTTGGCATTTGTCGAGCCATACTCACACCACTAATACACCTCAACTGGTATGCCGCTTTGGTGGCATTGTCTAGTCTAGTCATGTGCAAGGAGGAGAATGCCGTGCTGATACACACCAGATCGATTGCTCACAAGGCATTTGATATTTGGCGCAGCCCAGGGCGCTTCACCAAGAATCCCGATATCGTAGTGCTGCCATCAGGTCGCTACCTATTGATCTATAGCGATGTGGATGCCCATTGGTCGCTTAAGAATCAAATCCTAACCATTCTCGCCAGCGATGACAGGGGCGAGACCTGGTTCAAACATTGCGAGATCGATCGGGCAGATTTGACTCAAGGCGAAGAACGACTGGTGACTCCGCGACTGAGCCGGCTCAATGATGGTCGCCTGGTAGCAATCATTGACCACGATGATGACGGTCACTTTCACGAAGATCAACCGCCGGGCAATTGGCTCTATTGGAGCCATGACCATGGCGATACCTGGTCGGCGGCGCAGAAAGACAGCGGAATCGGCGGCTTTGAACCCGATCGTGTCATTGACCTGCCAGATGGCACGCTCGGCGTAACTTCTCATCTGATGCGCGGCGAATCACAAGAATTCGCCCAGGTCTTGTGGACCTCCGCTGACGGCGGCCGAAATTGGTCTGAACGCAGCACCATCGCGCACAATGGCTATCACCGCTTCTGCGAAGGCGCTATCGTCTTGCTCGATGGCGGGTCGCGCCTCGCCTGTGTCATGCGCGAGAACCATTCCGGCGGGATTCCTTCTTTCTTCGCCTTTTCGGACGACAACGGCCATACCTGGTCTGAGCCGCAGATGATGCCTTTCGCCATCCATCGCCCCTACGCCAAACAACTCGCTGACGGGCGTGTAATGGTGACCGGACGCCACGTCAATGGCGGACTCGGCGCCTACGCCTGGATCGGTAACCTGGCAGGTGAAGCCGGCAGCTACGCTCTCGGTGGTCCTCGTCGAAAGTACGCAGCCAACCTGGATGACAACGCACTGCTCATTCGCAACCGTCCCGAGCACGAATGCCGCTATACTCTGCTGCCTCCAGAATCGTCATTCAGCGATGTCGACTTTCAAGCTGAACTGCGTGTAGAAGCCTCCGCCGGGCACGCTGAAGTTGCCTTCATGTCAGTCTCGCGTCTGGGACAATTACTAAAAATAGCGCCCGATCACATCGCGATCAGTCGCGGGCGGCATGACGTCCGCCATCCGGTGGACATGACAAAGTTTCATACAGTCGCCCTTCAGCATCGACGTGGCTGGCTGCGAGTCAAGCTTGATGGCGAGGCTATCATGCACAAATGTGTTTTTCGCGAAGACGCGCCGGCGAGCGATTTTCACGGCGGCCAGCCATTGCGCCGCACGCAATTCGGGCAATTTGGCAACACCGGTCGCAGCTATTGGCGGAGCGTATCCTATCGGCTCGGCAATCCAACCCTCGACGATTTCTCCTGGTCCTGGGACGCAAGTGCCGGCAAATATCCCGATCAGTATCAGCGCGACCGAATGATCCAGATTCACGGCAATCATCCCGCACAGGAGCCTTGGCCCGATCACGGCTATTCATCGTGGATCGAGCATGAGGACGGCAGCATCTACTTGGTAGATTACACGAACGCCGGTGATGTCGTCGATACCGCTCATTTGATTGGCATAAACATAGAACCGGAAGATATCCGCTGATGCCGCCTAACATCCTCTGGATTTGCACCGACCAGCAGCGATATGACACCGTAGGCGCCTTGAATAATTCACAACTGCATACACCAAATATCGACAAACTCGTCGCGAGCGGCGTCAGCTTCGAGCGCGCCTATTGCCAAAGCCCGATCTGCACCCCGAGCCGAGCCAGCTTCTTGACCGGCATGTATCCAAGCAGTGTGCACGGCTGCGGCAACGGCAATGACTGCTGGGCGGAAGCTGCGCCCCTCGTCACTGCGCGGTTGGCGGACGCCGGCTATGATTGCGTCCTCGCGGGTAAATTGCACCTAGCCGGAGCACAGGGTCGAATTGAACCGCGCCCGAATCACGATGGCTATCGGCTTTTTCATTGGAGTCATGGACCGCACGACCATTGGGATGAGGGGCACGACTATGCGGACTGGCTGCGCGAACAAGGCTTCTCTCTCTCCGAAATGCTTGAGCACCCGCAGGACACACCGCCCGAACTTCATCAGACCACCTGGTGTAGCGATCGCGCAATCGAATTCATCAAAGCCGATCACGCCGGTAAACCCTGGCTGATGAGCGTCAACATTTTTGATCCCCATGCGCCCTTTGACCCGCCGCAGCCATATATCGATCGCTTTGATGTCGATTCGATGTCCGGTCCCCTCTTCCATGAGAGCGACCTGAATGCGCAACGAAAGCTGAGCGAGATTGACTTTCAGACAAAAGCACGTCGCCCTGAGGAATTTGATGCCAAGCGAATCCAAGCAGCCTATTACGCCATGATCGAACTGATCGACGATAACGTCGGCCGCATGCTGGACGCGCTGGAAGACAGTGGGCAACTTACCAACACAATCGTCATCTTCATGAGCGATCACGGCGAAATGCTGGGCGATCACGGATTGCTGCTAAAGGGCTGTCGCTTTTATGAAGGGCTGGTTCGAGTGCCGCTTATTATGTCCTGGCCCGGTCGCTTCCGGCAAAACGAACGCAGACAGGCATTGGTTGAATTGACCGATATCGCCCCTACACTTCTGGAACTGGCAGGCGTTCCGATTCCCGCTCGCATGCAAGGGCTTTCATTGCGCTCGCTACTTTGCGACAGACAGGCCAACGATCATCATCGCGATTTCGTACGCTGCGAATATTACTCGGCGCTCAACCCGGCCGCGCGCGAAGACTTCAGCGGCTCCCACGCCACCATGATTCGGGGAGAGCGCTACAAGCTGGTTGTGTATCACGGGCACGGCCTTGGTGAGCTCTTCGACCTCGACGCCGACCCCGGCGAATTCGTGAATCTATGGGACGACCCTCGTATGATGCCGAACAAGATTGATCTCATGCAGAAGAGTTTCGATGCGCTCGCCCTCGCCATCGATCGTGGCACCGACCAGATTACCAGGTTTTGACGCCGATGCGCTTTGAACGACAAGACCTGTTTTCTCGCGGCGCCGGCGGCTACACCATGTACCGAATTCCCGGTATCTGCGTGACGCCAGGCGGTGTCGTCCTGGCACACGCCGAGGCGCGCTATGGCAAAGGTAGCGACTGGGACGCAAGCGACATTGTGATGCGCCGCAGTCTCGATGCTGGCAAAACTTGGGAGCCGCCTCGTAAACTTCTCGATCGCGCAGACTTTGGCGCTGGACCACTGCACAACTGCAACACCATCGTCGATCACGAAAACCAAATGCTTCATATCTTGTTCTGCGTTGGCTACGCCCGTGCATTCTATATGCATTCAACCGATGACGGCGAAACCTTTAGTCACCCGACAGAGATTACAACGACCTTTGAAGATTTTCGAAGCGACTACGATTGGGGCGTGCTCGCCATAGGCCTGCCAAACGGAATCTGCCTGCGCCACTCCGGACGCCTACTGATTCCTGTATGGCTTTCATCCTCGCGAACCAAGTCGCATCGTCCCAATCGCTGCGCTACGATTTATAGCGACGACAAGGGCAGCACTTGGAAGCGCGGCGAGCTGGTACCTAATGTTGTACCCAATCTGAACGAAGCCGGCATCGTTGAATTGGAAGACGGCACATTTCTGCTCAACATGCGAAACGGTATAGGAGTGACGCGCCGCGTGATTAGTTACAGTGACGACGGCATTGGCAATTGGTCTACTCCTCAGCTTGACTCGCATTTGCTCGAGCCCACTTGTCAAGGCACGCTTTATCGCCACAGTTGGTCAAGCGAAGGGTGCAGCCGCATTCTTTTTTGCAATCCGGACAACGTTGATGGAAAAGATGCCAAAGGCTCATCTATCTTCCGCACCCGCAAGAATCTGACAGTGCAGCTCTCTTACGATGAATGCCAAACATGGCCAATCGCACAGGTCATTGAAGCGGGCTACGCCGGTTACAGCGCATTGGCTGTCTGCCCCGACAAGACAATTCTCTGCCTCTTTGAGCGTGGCAGCAACATGAGCCATGATACCGATGATCACTTAACCTTGGCGCGCTTCGACCTTGATTGGCTGGCGGCGAGGACCCGTTCGCGATGACTAGGCAGCCCAATTTCATCATGATCCTGTGCGATGAACTGCGTGCCGATGCCTTGGGCTGCTTCGGCAATCCGATTGTACAGACACCGAACATAGATCGACTGGCGGCAAACGGGACGCGTTTCTCACAGTGTATGGTGACGCAGCCCACTTGTACGCCAAGCCGTGCTTCCATCCTGAGCGGATGCTACCCATCTGCTCTGCGGACGCGCATGGTGGGCTGTCACACACCCGAGGATCCTCGCTTTCTGCCTCTTGTCTTGGCGAACCATGGCTACCGCACCGCTTCGATCGGCAAGATACATCTCGTCCCGCAGGCCATTGAACCGGAGATCGTTGCGCAGAAACTTTCGTCAGACGAAAGATCCTACTATGGCTTTCATGAAGTCGACTTGGTCAACGGGCATGGCAACCGCTGCTTCGGCAATCACTACTCTGCCTGGTTGCGCGAACGGGTCACTAACGTTGAAGCTCGCCTCAACGAAACAAGCCCCTACGAAAACGGACTGAATTGTTGGCATTGGAACCTGCCTGAAGACGTGCACTCGAGCCACTATATTGCCGACCGAGCAATTGAATTCCTGGATACCGCTGATAACTCACCATTCTTCCTGCACGTCTCCTTTCCCGATCCCCACTATCCTTTTACCGTTCCGGAGCCTTATGCCAGCCTATATGATCCTGCCAACATGCCCCCGCCGATACCTCCCATTACCGAGTCGCAACACATGCCGCGCTTGCACGAGCAAGTCTATGCAGGCCCGGGTTCGAAGGCAGCGTCTTTATCCCGACCAACCGACCGCGTTATCGGTACGCCACCGCATGAGTACGCCACCTGCACAGTTGAAGACTGGCAGCAAGTGAAAGCGATCTACTACGGCATGGTATCGCTCGTCGATCATAGCATTGGGCGAATCTTGCACGCGGTCGAACGACTGGGCATGACCGAGAACACGGAAATCGTGTTCTTGTCCGATCACGGCGATTACCTCGGTGATCATGGATTCTATGGCAAGGGTCTGCCATACGAGAGCGTGCTGCGTACACCGCTGATATACTGCGGTCCCGGCGTCGAAGCGAGACAGACAATAGACAGCGTCGAATCCACGCTCGATATCGCTCCGACGATTCTGGACATGGCTGGAATCGTTGAGCCAGAAGGTATGCAAGGCGTATCGATTAGGTCACTGCTGAACGGAGCAAGCAAACAGCGACCGTCATGTGCGCTAACCGAAAACGATGATGACTTCGCTGATCTCAGAATGCGTACTCTGATCACCGATCGATGGCGCCTGACATATTATCTCAATCAAACCTGGGGCGAGCTAATTGACCGAATTCGTGACCCGCTGGAAATGCGCAATCTCTGGGACGATCCTGATTATGCCTCTGCAAAACAGAACCTGCTTTCACAGCTGCTTCAGCAAGTCACCGCCAGTATTGACATGGTAAATGGCCGTCGACAACAGCCGAGCGCCAAGATTCCTAAATGGCGAGGCCGCTCCAATTTGTAGAGGCGCGAGCTATTGCGACTGGATCATTCCACAATCGGGGTACGTTTGCAGACTGGGCCAAGAATCCCAATTAGAGAGCAATTGGTTGTGAAGCTTGCAATTCAGCATTCGCTATTGCCCGGAGACAGCTTGAGTGAAAAGTTCCAACGCGCAGCCGACTTCGGCACTGATGGCGTCGAGCTTACCGCATGGGGATACTTCGGAGTGATGCGAACTACGCCGATGACATCCACGCTACAACCTAAAGTATCGGCATACCCGTTTCGAGCTTATGCAGCGGCGGTTCCGACGATCTGGAGCATCCTGATCCGCCGGTCGGCGCTGAGCCACTTCACGGCTTGGTCTGCAAGCTGCTCCGGCTTATCCGTACTCAGCTAGCGAGGTTATTACGCTGCCGATGCGTCCGCCAATTGACCTGCCCGATCTGTCACCCGTTGCACTGCCAGCAAATTTATCAGCGACCTTACCAGTGCCGCGAAGTCCTCGCGCGCGAGGGAATCAGGCGGTCGCGCGAAGGTCAAGCGATCGTTGATGTCAGACTAACTGCTTGCTGATTCTCCTTTTGAATTGAGGATTGCGCTGCCAACGCGAGTCGCACCTGTCATTCGAAGCATCGCCACAACAAAAATGAAAACGCCCTCCGCGATCTGCGCGCGAAGGGCATCCCAGTTTCATTACACGTGTAGCCCCTACGGGACTCGAACCCGTGTCTCCACCTTGAAAGGGTGGCATCCTAGGCCGCTAGACGAAGGGGCCAGCGAGCCGCAATACAATACAATGATGTTACGTTCAAGTCAAGATTCGTTTGCGCCGAACTTGGTGCCCTTATTCGCCAGGGGCCCTAGTATAAGTCGCGAAGCGCTCACGATCGCCTGGGCGCATAAGGCCGAACTTTTCCCGATAAGCCACCAGTTTTCCAATTTGCTCCGGCGGAATCTCCTTGAGGCTATCGCTCAGTTGCAGCGCGCGGTGCAGTATAGTCGCGCTGTGCTCCAACGATTCCAGCATAAGATAGGCATCCCAAAGCGACTTCGCCACTGTCAAAGAACCGTGATTCGATAGCATGATCGCGTCATGCTCACGAATCAATTCAGTGATTGCATCGCGATTCTCCTTGCTCGATGGCGTGGAGTACGGCGCCGTCGGTACGAGTCCAAGCAGCACCACCATCTCAGGGATAATGCACTGCTGAAAATCAAAGCCGATCAAAGTCAGCGCAATGGCAGTCGGAGGATGCGCGTGGACCACGCCCTGGACATCTTCTCGCTGCCGGTAGCATTCCAGATGCATGGCGCTTTCAGAGGTTGCGCGAAGACCAGCATTGGCCTTGTTCGGCTCGTCAACGCGCTCACCTGCCAGATTGACGACGATCAATTGCTCCGGCGCCAAAAAGCCGGTCGCCAATCCGCTTGGACTTACCAGCACGTGGTCGTTAGCCAGTCGCGCGCTGATATTTCCCACCGTGCCGTCGATATAGCCTTGCTGATACATCAACCGACCGACGTGGCAGATCTGCTCCCGCATTTCACTTTCAGTTTGCAGCATTGCAGGGATCCTTAAAATATGCGGTTCAATCGAAGTTGCCGTTTACACTCAGCTTGAACCTTCGCCGTATGTCGACCCGCCCTTGTGCCGAGCGACAGGATGAACATCTTCGACCGACACTTCTCCATACAATTCTTCCCAAAGAGCGTCGAGCGTCTCTTGCTCAAACTCAGAGAAATGGCAGACATCGCAAATGAAGGCGCGTGTGTTGGGAATGCTTAGCAATTGACCGTGATAGACATCTGCAAACGTAGTTTTCTGCAATGTACAGCGCCCTACCGTGCATCGTGGGCAAGCATAACCCCTGATTTTGGATTCCATCACTTCACCACCTAATTCGGAATGATCCCGATAGTATTCAGCGGGAAATACCGGAATACCACCTGCCCGACAATCTTATGCAAAGGTACCGCATCAAAGCGTCGTGAGTCCCGACTGTTATTGCGGTTATCTCCCATTACAAAATATTGATTCTCTTCCAACATCCAGGTCTGGTCGTTGCAACGGCTGACACGACAAGCTTCCAGAATATAAGGCTCGTTTAGCGGCTCACCATCGACGTGCACCAACTGATCGCGGATTTCCACGGTCTCCTCCGGCAAGCCTATCACGCGCTTTATCAGCATAATGCCGCGTTCCGCCTCGCTCGGCACCAATGAATTGAATACGACGATATCACCACGCTGAGGCTCTCCAAGCAGATAATGCACTCGGCTAACTACCAGCCGATCTTCTTCATAAAACGTCGGTTCCATGCTATGTCCATCCACCAGCGAACGCGGTATCGCGAGATCAAACAGCACAGTAACCGCAATGACAAAGACGACCGTGCTTATTACCTCGACAACAATTCCCGGCGTGCGCAGGCGCGGGCGCGGCAATTCGTCGATATGGCTGCGGAACATTAGCTCTCCTTAAATGCCCTGCTTTTCAATGATTCACTCTACTCAGAGTGCAACAATGGTTTCCTTTCCCGCAATTGCCGTAACCCGTATCGCTACCGAGCGGACAAGAAAGCCGCGACTCGGTTTCGAGTCTCGCGGCTGACAGCACAGATTATAGGGTTGTGCCGTAAGCGCCGCAATGGATATTGTTCCTGATCGGTCCGCTTCACGCTCAGCGACCGCACAACTTAGTTTTCAATAGCCGGTCTCGTCAAGGGCTGCGCGCGTTTGCTGTCCCGCGCGCGAAAACTCATTCGAATCGGTGTTCCTTCAAACTCGTAGGCTTCGCGAAACTGGTTCTCCAGATATCGCTTATACGTAAAATGCACCTGAGTAGGATCATTAACGTGGAAAAGTATCAGCGGCGGATCAGTACGTACCTGCGAAGCGTATAAGAATCTTAGCCGTTTCGTTCCCTTCGCATGAGGCGGATGTTTGTCAACTGCCTCCCTCATGAGTCGGTTAACATCCGAGGTTGGCATTCTGAAGAATCGTGCTTCCCATACTCGATGCGCGACTTCCAGCACCTGATGGATGCGCTGCCCTTCCAATGCGCTGATGAATACGACCGGCGCATAGCGGACAAAATGCAAGCGGTCGCGGATGTTTTCGCTGAAGGCGTTTATTGTGAAAGCATCTTTTTCGATGTCATCCCATTTGTTGACCACAATGACCAGGCTCTTGTACTCATCAATTATATAGCCGGCGATATGTTCATCCTGCTCCGTCACGCCCAAGTTGGCATCAATCACAAGCAGCACGACATCCGCGCGTCCGATAGACTTCATCGCCCGGATAACGCTGTACTTTTCTACGCCGGCTTCGATGCGCCCACGGCGACGAATTCCGGCCGTATCGATGAGCGTAACCCGCTCGCCAAACCAGTTGATATCCGTATCAATCGCATCACGAGTCGTGCCAGCAACTTCACTGACGATTGCGCGGTCCCAACCGAGCAGCTTATTCAATAACGTGCTCTTGCCGGCGTTTGGCCTTCCCACGATCGCTATTTTCAAATGATCGTTGTCTTCATCGTCTTCAAATTCCGCTTCCAAATCTCCCATCGCTACGACCAATTCATCAAGCAAATCGCCAACACCCAATCCATGAATCGCGCTTATGCCGAATACCGCGTCAAGCCCGAGGCTGTAAAAATCGTAGGCTTCTTGCTCGTGTATTTTGTCGTCAATCTTATTTGCCGCTACCAGTACCGGCTTGTCGGTTCGACGTAGAATCTCGGCGATGGCTTCATCTGCCGCAGTAACACCAACCTGCGCGTCCACCACCATAATGATGACATCTGCACCGGCAATGGCAATCATCGCCTGTTCAATTATCTCGGCTACAAAATCGGCACTGCCTTCTGCCAAAGGTGATTCATCGCGCGAGCCAGACGGCTGATACACTTCTATTCCGCCGGTATCAATGACTTGAAACGTCACCCCGTTCCAGAAAGACTCGCCATACAAGCGATCGCGCGTTGTACCGGGTATCTCATGGGTAACAGCGCGCCGCTCCCCCACCAGCCGATTGAAAAGCGTACTCTTGCCGACGTTGGGGCGACCTACTAAGGCGACGATCTTTTTACTCGTCATACCCTGTGTTACTCCGGAGGACATTCACTGATTGCCAGATGATTGTAACCGTCTCGCCCAGCTTTAGGTAGGGAAAGAGGCCACTAATTGGCCACAAACGTATCAGCGAATTCACTCTGCGGCACGATGCATCAGCTGGTCAAGATGTGGTCAGGTCAAGAAAGATTACCGGTCCTCGAGCGCATCCAGGGATGATTCATCCGAGTTCGGCACGTCCGGCGAGGTGATCTCAACATTCAATTCTGCCGGTGACAGCGAGACATTGCCCTCGCTCAAATCGCCTTGTGAGATGGAAATAGACGGCGACATATCGTACACTCCGGCCGCCAAGCCTTCCAGGTCGACTACCACCTGAACGTCTTCAACAGTGAGTGCATCAACATGTACAACTGGTCCCGTAACGATGGCGGACACGGTCTTAGGCACAATTGAGACTCCATAGTCGTCGCCCAGCCCTATGTGACCAACCTCAAGGCTATCAATTTGGCGCGAGACCATGATCGGTATTATCTCTATTGAAACAGTGATGTTGCTGTCACCGCCCATCACGAAAAGGTCGTCATCAGGCAATTGCACCGGCACGCTGGTAACGAACCCTTCTTCACGACCCTCAAGGCTGATCGGTGCGGTCAGTAGGGTATCCGAAATCCTCTCCAACTGATCCGGCGAGCCACTAACAAACAGTGACTCCGGTTCGTAACTCTGGTTCTTTAGCGTATACCCTTCAGGCAGTGTCTTGAGCAAGACGTTGGGACGCACAGCTATCTGTCGTATGTCATCCCGCCGCGTGATGTTTACCGACACAGTCGCGGTCTGCGGCTCCAACTCGACTCTCTCTATACGATTGCCATCGGCATCGACTGCGTGCAGGCGCAAGTCAACTTCTATCGGATTTCGGCTGGCGGACAAGTCCAATTCACCACGAACCGCCACAACTTGAGACACTCTGCTCGCTGCGCCACTCACAACAACCTGTGCAATATCCGGCTCTGGTTCATCGTTTCTGAAACCAATCGGCGGCGCCTCCGAAAGCTCAATGATTATCCTGTTTTCATGCGACTCTATGGGCTCCAACTCAATGGTAAGCTGCGATGGCTCGCTGCGAGAAACCAGTCGGCGAAAGCCGTCAGAATCCGGCTTGATTACATTTATTTCCAGCGGCACCGAATGCGTCCCCGGACCCAGACGGGAGAGATCGGCGCGAACAACAATGTCGTTAGCGAGCCGAGACGATACTATCGTCTGTGAACCCTGAATAGTGACATCAACTGAACGCGTAGGGCTATTCGTCATCACCGCCGTCGTACTGGGAACGAATTGAATGGGAATGCCGTAGAAGAGGCGCTGCCTAATCGGGTCCGCCGAGGTTACCGCAATATACCAGACGCCGGTCGCCAGCAGCGCTGACACCGCTAGCCAAAGAAGATTGCCCGCCGTTTCCGAGCGCACGAGACGACGTATCATTGCTGAACCTGCTGCCTGCTGCGCGTCTGCATCCGAAGTCGGAGGTCAGCCAACATCTCACGGAGCCGCCCTCGCAGCGATTGCCAAGACTCATCCGTTGGACCGTAGTAGGCATTTAGGATTAGCCGTAGACGTTGCGAATCGAGATCGAGAATCATCCGTCCGGCATTGGTCACGGAAATCTTGCCAGTTTCTTCTGACACAATTACGCAGAGCGCGTCGCCCACTTCGCTGATGCCCACCGCAGCCCGATGCCGCGTGCCCAGATTAGGATTGGGCAGATTACGGCTCGCGGTGATGGGCAATACACTGGAAGCCGACGCAATACGTCCGCTGCGATTGATGATCACTGCGCCGTCATGTAACTCCGTGCGCGGCCAAAACAACGTAACCAGCAAGTCAGATGTAACGATGCTATCCAGTTGAATGCCTGTGCGAATATATTCTTGCAAGCTACTATTGCGCTGCATAACGATCAATGCGCCATGCCGCCGTTCCGATAGTTTCTCGGATGCAGCGCAGATTTCGTCGATAACAGACACGCGGATCGCCTGGGGCGCCTGCCGCGTACCAATGATCATTCCGCGGCCCAAACGCTCCAGGACGCGCCGAATCTCCGGCTGAAAGATCACCGGAATGGCGATCGCCAGAGCAGTCAAACTGTTGGCAATCAGCCAGCTCAATGCCTCCAAACGAAGCACTGCGGCCACCGAGATCAACCCAATAACAAGCAGCGCAATCCCGCGGAAGAGCGCCACCGCTTGCGTACCGCGGAACATGAACGTAATGCTGTAGAAGAGCAACGTGACAATGCCGATATCGACGATGTCAGTCAAATCCAGACTTTGCAGAATTAGAAGGATCTGTTCCACAGTAAATCTTTCACCATTTGTGGCGCGGCGACCGCCAAACGACCAAGCGAAGGTTTAGCCATATGTATTAACACGCCAAAGCGCCGGAAGTTATGACATTCTAACACCGTTTAAAGGCGCACGCAGTTGATATCAGGGAGTATTCCACGCAGGCAAGCACAGACGTCGGGTAACCGCAGATAAGCGAAGCGTATTGCCCATATATATAAGGTACATGTCAAAGAGTGGATAAATATCCACTACTAAGCCAGCAGCTGAGCCAGGACCGCCTTCTGCGCATGCATACGGTTTTCCGCTTGCCGAAAAACTCTCGATCGCGGTCCATCCATGACCTCGTCTGTTATCTCGTCGCCACGGTGCGCCGGTAAACAATGCATGACGATTGCCTTCGAATTGGCGTGCCGCAGCAACTCGGCGTTTACTTGAAATGTATAGAATTCTTCAGCCCGCTCATTTGCTTCCGCTTCTTGCCCCATGCTAACCCAGGTATCCGTGTAGATGACGTCCGCGTCTGCTACGGCTGCCTGAGGGCGCGTAAGCATTTCCAGTCCCACTCCGTTTCGCTTAGCGATCGCATAAGCTTGCTCGCGGATCGGCGCTTTCATTTCATAGCCTTCCGGGGTCGCAACGCTAAAATCTACGCCGAAGTGGGCACAAGCCAAGGCCACCGACGCCGCCACATTATTTCCGTCGCCCACAAATGCCAGCTTCAAGCCCTTCAGCCTGCCAAAATTCTCGCGGGCAGTGAGCATATCGGCTAAGGCCTGACACGGATGGTAGTCGTCGCTCAAGCCATTGATCACAGGCACACATGAGTTCTCAGCCAGTTCAAGCACGTCATTGTGATCAAAAACTCGCGCCATAATGCCCTGCACATAGCGCGAAAGAACACGCGCAATATCCGGCACACTCTCACGTACGCCCAAGCCGATCTCCTGCGGACCCAGCATGATGGCGTCGCCGCCAAGATGCTTCATCGCCATTTCAAATGAAACCCTTGTTCGCAACGACGGCTTCTGAAAGATCATGCCGAGCGTCTTGCCTCGCAAGATCGGTGAATTTCCGCCTTCGCGCCACTCAGTCTTTAGCCTCAGGGCAACTTCCATCAACTCATGCAGCTCGCTGGTTGAGCAGCTTGCTAAATCTAGAAAATGTTTCACGTAACGACCTACTCACTTTCACAACAACAGGCCAGATGCTCCATAAAATCTGCCCTGCGCAATGCCGGAAACAGCCACCAATGCACTCAGTTGAGCTCTTCCATGTCGCACCAATTTATGCCACTGCTTGCATTCGCCCTAAGCGGCACACGCAGCGGCT
The DNA here is from genome assembly GCA_965223515.1 of Phototrophicaceae bacterium. Classification (GTDB taxonomy): domain Bacteria; phylum Chloroflexota; class Anaerolineae; order Aggregatilineales; family Phototrophicaceae; genus UBA6055. The sequence continues at coordinate 289,188 of CBDCWK010000002.1, read as the reverse complement.
TGCCATCGGGGAATGCGGATTCCATCGTTTCGACTACCAGGCGTTTCACCGTAGGAAGTTCGGCTTCCTTCACTTCCAGCACCAGCTCATCATGCACCTGCAAAATCATCGTTGCGTCATATTGTTCTTCTGCAAGACGCTTGTGCAAATCGATCATAGATTGCTTGAGAATATCAGCGGCGGTGCCTTGGATTGGCATATTAATGGCCGCGCGCTCTTCGGCAGCGGTACTGCGGCGGTTGCCATTTGACTTGATCGCCGGGTAAATTCGCCTCCGCCCGTAGAGCGTCTCGGTATATCCATTCTGCCAGACAAACTCCTTGGTATCCTTGATGTATTGCTCAACACCAGGCATGCGCTCAAAATAAGTCAAAATAAACTCATCCGCTTCAGCAAGCGACAAATCGCTGTCGCGCGCCAGACGGAAAGCACCCATGCCGTACATCAAACCAAAGTTCACCCGCTTGGCAAAACTCCGTTGTTCATAGGTGACCTCGTCCGGGGTGATACCATTGACCGTCGCCGCAGTAGCACGATGGATATCCAGCCCCTGATGAAATGCTCTAATCAGGGTCTCATCCTCGCTGATATGCGCCATTACCCGCAACTCTATCTGACTGTAGTCGACGGCAAGCAGGACATAGCCTTCAGGCGCCACAAATGCACGCCGCACCTCACGCCCTATCTCCGTTCGGATGGGGATATTCTGCAGGTTGGGGTTGCTGCTACTGAAGCGCCCAGTCGCTGACCCGGCTTGATTGTAACTCGTATGCAATCGCCCGGTCCCCGAATTCACAAGCGCCGGCAGCGCATCCACGTAGGTGCTCTTCAACTTCGTTAACTCGCGATACTCCACGATCATATTGATAATCGGGTGTTTGTCGCGCAGTGCGTCCAAGGTAGACATATCGGTGGAAAAACCCAGCTTGGTCTTTTTCAAGCCATCGGTTGGCAACTCCAGCACCTCAAACAACACGGTGTTCAGTTGCTTCGGGCTACCGATATTGAACTTGCCAACGCCGCCCGCCTCGAAGATCGCCTCTTCCAATCCTGCGATTTTCAAAGCCAACCGGCTGCTCATATCCCGCAAGAAGTCCACATCAAGCGTCACGCCCTTATACTGCATGCTACTGATAATCGGTATAAGTGGTATCTCGAGTGAGGTGTAAAGCCGCTCAAGACTTGAGCCATTCAACTCGCGATGCAATGGTTCAACCAGACGAAAGGTCATCGTGGCGTCGGCCGCAGCGTAGGGCGCCGCGGAGTCTATCGCGACCATATCCATCGTCGTCTGGTTTTTGCCCTTGCCCAGCAACTCGGAAATCTCGGTCATCTGCACATCGAGTGTTTGCGCCACCAACGCTTTCAGTCCGAGAAACTTGCTTATCGGGTTCTTGACCCATTCCGCCAGCATCGTATCGAATGTGATCGGCGCCACTTCGATACCGTAACGCCGCAAAATCATCAAATCATAAACGGCATTATGGGCCGTCTTTGGGATGTCCGGATCTTCGAGCGGAGCGCGCAAGGCATTGATCACTGTATCAAGCGGCAACTGATTGCCAACTGGCTGCGCAAACATATCAGTCTGCCCTTCGCCATCAGTTACGCGGTGACCGACGGGAACATAAAAGCCGCGCTTCTCATCCACCGCCAGCGAAATGCCTACCAACTCGGCCGCCATTTGGTCTATGCTCGTCGTTTCTGTATCAAAGGCAATTATCTCGGCGCTGTTCAATGCGATGATCAGTTCATCCAACTGCTTATCGTCGCGGACGACAATGGTCTCCACCACCTCGTGAGCATGTGCAATGCTCGACTCGAAATTCTCGCCATGAAGCTGCCCATAGACCTGATGCAATCGCTCGCGCAGCGTTCGGAACTCGAGATCTGAGAAGACTCCATCCACCATACTCAAATCAAAATCTTGACCGACGCAGGCTTCCAGATCAAGCTCAATGTCCAGATCGCGCATGATCGTCGCCAGCTTGCGGCTGAGGAATGCCATGTCCTTGCCCGCTATCAGCCTATTGCGTACACGTGTCCCGATATCATCCAAATGCTCGTAAATAGTCTCCAGATCGCCGTATTCCTGCAGCAGCTTGGTGGCCGACTTTTCGCCCACGCCAGCCACACCCGGTATGTTATCCGAGCTGTCACCCATCAAGGCTTTGAGATCGACCAGTTGGCTCGGTTCAAGCCCGTATTTCGCGCGAAAGGCATCGACATCAAACACTACATCGGTGCCGGCGCGTTGCGGCAACTGTACCCGAACATGCGGTCCCAGCAGTTGCAGAATATCACGATCGCCGGTGGCAATATGCACATCCAAGCCCTGCTCCACGGCCTGCCGGCTGATGGTTCCGAGAATATCGTCCGCTTCCATATTCGGCATGGTCAAGCATGGGATATTGAAGGCCGTAACTAATTCTCGGATCCGATCAAACTGGCTCGACAGATCTTCCGGCATTTTCTCCCGTGTCGCCTTGTAATCCAGATAGATTTCTTCACGCGCGCTCAGCCCCTCGTCGAAAGTGACGGCGAGGTACTTTGGCTGATAGTGCTCATAGACATCGAGCAGCGTCCGGCTGAAGCCAAACACAGCGCTTGTGCTCTCCCCTTTTGAAGTGGAGAATCCGCCGCGCAACAGAGCGAAATAACTGCGATACGCCAGCGCATGGCCATCAATCAAATACAAAACCTGTCGCGTTTCCATAGCTCCAACTCAATGCCCAAATCGACCGAGGATGTCGAAAAGTATAATCGACGCCCTAAGATTGTCACAGACGGACTTGATTCCTTTCACGCTGCTGCAATTGGTGGCGAATATGTTGCGGGCGCCCACTCTTAGATGCGGGCGAATTGCAGGAAGCGCTGCAGCTCCCGTTCGCTGATTTCGCGCCCGGGCAGTAAGACAAGGTAGGCATCTGCCCATAAGTCCGCAGGCAAGGTCTTGTCTTCGGAGCAGGCAATCTGCCGCGAGCGCTCCATCAACGTGCGAGCGAGCAATTCGGGAGAGGCCCGTCCTGGCACATCCGCATAGAGGTATATGAAATCCTGATGCACATCCAAACGATGTACTCGCCAACTCAAAGCGTTCAACTGAACTTCCAGCCAGAATACCAACTGATCAGCTACCACCTTGCCCAGCAATTGCGCCGGATCTGCGACCGACCAGACGAAGGAAAATGGTTGTCGCGAATCTGCCTTACTTGACACCGTCGCTCTTTCCTGATCTTCAGCGGCAAACGGTTCGTTTTCGGGCACGTCTGCCAGGGCGCTCAACATACGATCGCCTTGGCGACGAATGTCCCGCAATTGCTTGCCACCCGCGAAAATCATCGTTAAGGTATGCTCGGCGGCCGTACCCCGTGAACTGAGCATATAATCCGCGCCCGAGGACGGGAGCTTGATGAAGCGAATGCGAGACTGCTCTTCTTCAGCGCTCCAGTCGTCAGATATGACACCGCGGACAGCGCGAAAGTCCTCCAGCGCCATGCTACCGGAAAAAGCAACAATACGATTCGAACGCGTCAAAACAGTCGCATCGGCTGACAGGTCGCTCATCATTTGAGTCATCGTAACCGCTAGCTGCGCCAAATATGGATCGTTCTCGCGGCTAGCTAGCGGTCCCCAATCCTGGACAGACTCGCTGACTTCGGGCCGCACCGCTTGCTCTATCGTCGATTTCTCCGGTTGCGATTCCAGCGGCGCAGCAGGCGTAGGCGGCGAATCAGAAACGACGGACGGCAAGGTCGTCTCGCCGACGCTTTCCGACGCGTCCAATGGCGGCAAGTTTTCGGGCAGGAAGCTCGGTTCCTTGATGAACTTTTCTGTTTCGCGTAGCCAGGCGGGGATTGCGTCTAAGCCGGGCACCCCGGGCAATTCACGTGTCGTATCGAAAAGCGACTCCATCGTTAGGTCTTCTAACAAGGTGCTTTCATCCATAACCGCGTTGAGCATGCGCTCGAAAGCTGCGCTGTCCTCGATGTCGATCTCGTCGCTCTCGCCGCCCTCTACTGACGGCTTGGCGAGCTGCAGCTTGGGTCGTCCGCTGAGTTCAGCCCCAAATGATTCCGCTAAATCCCTGATCGTTTCGCTCTCGCGTTTCGCCAATACCGGCGTTTCATCAAATTCCGCACCACCCAATTCCAGTGTCGTAGACGCTGCCTCATCCCCTGCCCTTATTATTCGATAGCGAACCGTATCACTTTCGTCATGTGGTTCGATTAAGAGTTCCAGCGCATCGCTGATAGTATTCGGCTGTGAATGGGGATTTAGCAAATCCAGCGAGGCCTGCAATCGCCGCCGCGTATAGTTGAGCCCGGTTTCTTCGCCAAGAACATCTCCAACTAACGTCTCTATTGTGATCGTGTCTTCGCCAGGCTCAACCGGCTGTATTTCTTGTGTTTGCGGCAGCGCGCCATATGCGGCCTGGATCGAATTATCCAAAACCGGTATGAGCGACCTAGCCATTACCGGTAGATCGACTACGCCTTGTACATTGTATTTGCGGGCGAGTTCATGCACTTCGGGGCGGTCAGGCGCCAAGACAATTGCGATTTCCGTTTGACGCGACCGAATCATCTCTATCATGATGGCAGGGGAAACAGTCAAGTTCTCTGTGTCAAGCAAGACCACATGCTGCGGCGTCTCACGCAGTTGTTCGATCGCATTGCGAACTTCAGCCACGGTCGTCACGCCATACTCGCCGAGCGCTTCCAACGCGCGTTTGACATTTATGGCAAACTGCACGTTGCGTGTGACTAGCATGATCTGCTTAACCGCAATCGCCATGGCGAAACCCGGACTATTTAATTGAACGTGTCTGTATCGATTTTATCATATGTGGCCGCGCCGACCAATCAATCGCGGCTCAGCCGGCAACCACCGCAACTGTGCTGCAATCCCCGTATTCCGTGGTGAAGTCTCCACTTACCCAACCGACCTGGTTATCAACGGTCAAGCGCCACCAACTATGTTCGCTGTTGCGCCCGTTGATCGGGGCAAGCGTCCCGCTACCGAGCACAGTAATAATTTGGTAGCCGGTACTCGGTCCGGTACGGAAATTAAGCCCCACATTTACCAGCGCGCGGCAAACCCCATCATCGGGTAAGAAGGGTATATTCCCTTGTTGTACCGGCGTCGCAATAATCTGCGAGGGCGACTCGCGGACAAAAACGTCAATTTCATCCGGCTCGCTGACGACGGGTCCGCGATAGGCCACAGCCCGTAGCGTAATCGTGCCGAGATCACGCCGCTGCGGCACATAATTCAAGATTGCTTGCAAGGCGAGGTCGCCTTGTAGCGACTCGGAAGAAACCGTGCGAACGATCTGGTTGTCAACGAATAATTGCACACGGTTGACGCCGATGCTGTCCCCGGCCAACACAGAAACCAAGATTTCCTCGCCGATGACGAATTCATCGCCTCCGCTTGGCGAAGCGATCTGAATGGTCGGTGGACCCGTCGGGATGGCTGTCGCCCGCGTTTGGCTTGTGTCTGTACTTCTACCTTGCAGGTTGCAGGCGGAGAGGAGAACGCTGATGCAGAGGGGCAGCACTCGCCATGCCAACGTTCCAATTGTGCTGCGGCGATGCGCAAACATTAACCAGCAACGACAAGCATCGGGTCCAATTGCGGTTGCAGCTGACGCAGGCGCGCCTGCATGCTCCAGGGACCCGTCCAGGTGATTTCGACCTGCGCCAGCCGGCCCTTCCAATTACCCTCAGCTTCAAAGAAGACCAACTTGTTCTGCGGTGTGCGAGCGCGCCATCTGCCTTTCTGCTTGTCTTCCACCAAGACTTCTATTTGTTGGCCAAGATATTGCGAGTTGATATTCGCTACCACCCGCGCCTGCAAATCCTCAAGCATCCTGTGCCGAAGACGCTTTTCCTCGTCCGGCACATCATCTTCCATACGCCGATCGCTGACGGTCTGCGGTCGCGGACTGTAGCGCGCCAGATGCGCCTTATCGAGTTTCAGTTCTTCAAGTACCCGATATGTCTCCATGAACTGCTCACGCGTCTCGCCCGGAAACCCAACGATAATATCGGTGTGGATCGCCACGTGGGGGATAAGCTTGCGAATCTTCGCCACCAGCTTGCGATACTGATCCGCAGTGTAACCGCGCCGCATCCGTGCCAATACGCTGTCGTCTCCCGCTTGAATCGGCACTTCGATATGCGGCATCACCCGCGGCAACGTGGCAACGGTCTTTAGCAGCTTTTCAGTCATCCAATTGGGATGGCTCGTCAGAAATCGAATACGTTTGATGCCGACTTCTTCCGCGACACCGTTCACGATGCACAACAAGTCCGCCAGATCCGGACCATCCGGGATATCCATTCCGTATCGATCAACGATCTGCCCAAGAAGCGTGACTTCCTTTACGTCCTGCGCTGCCAAGCTCCGCACCTGTGCCACGATCTCGCCGACCCGCCGGCTGCGCTCGATTCCGCGGCGAAAGGGGATGATGCAAAAGGTGCAGGCATGGGAGCATCCATAGACGATGGGAACATGAGCGCAAACCAGTTGGCCACGCTCACGCAAAGGTAAAATGAGCTCACCATCTTGCAGAGCGTCGCGACGGTCACGCGCCTCCGCCTCAAGACTGAGCACATCCGCTTCGGCCATCCGCTCCTTGAGAAAACTGACCATTGGCGCCGGGTCCGAAGGCGGCATGAATACATCGACAAAGGGCAAGCGCTGCCGCATCCAAAGCGGATCCCGCACACCCACCATGCAACCCATAACGCCGATCACTTTTCCCGGGTGCGATTCCTTGATTTTGGCAAGCAAATGCAGGCGCCCAAGGCCTTTGTCCTCTGCGCTCTGCCGTACAACGCAGGTATTGACCACCATAATATCGGCCTCATCGCTGTTCAGCACCGAGCGGTGTCCCAGCTTCTCCAGCTCAGATGCCAACAACTGCGAGTCGGCAACATTCATCTGACAGCCGAGAGTCCAGATATGATATTGCATGGATTCGATCTTTGTTTCCTTCGTATCTGCGCGCATATTCTAGTCGATGCCCGTCCTGCGGTCAATGCGGGACACATGTGGAGGCATGGCTGCTGGTATCCGCAATGGCAGGCATCATGCCCAGACAATCTTCTGCGGCACAAACGAGCTATGCATGTATTCATGGTATGGAAGAATCCGCACTGAGAATCCAACATTGCCGGTGAGTTGGAAGACATGCTCTGCACTAAATGTGTAGACCCCATCTCCGTTTTCATACTGAATTGTCATATCGACTGACTGCCCGTCTTTGATATTTCCCACACTATCGAGCATGCCGTAATAAAGCTGCACCTTGACATCCTGCGGCCTAAGGCTGCCTAGTTTAACTCGCGCATGGATATCGGTTCGGCTGCCGATCTCGACATCGCCGTCGCGAATGTCCACATCCACAACTTTGACTTCGTGCCAAGCTTGATCGAGATGCTGTCGCCAATCAACGAAGGCTGCCGTACCGGCGAATTTGTCTCGGCTCATCGCCTGGCCTACCTCGAAACGTGGCAAATAGAATTCGTCAGTATACTGCTGCACCATGCGATGCGTGTTGAAGAAAGGCGCCAGCTTAGACATGCAGCGTTTGACTCGGCGGATCCATTCGCGTGGTAACCCATCGCGCGCCTGTCGATAAAACAGTGGGACTATGTCTTGTTCCAAGAGGTTATACAGCGCCTGGCTTTCGACGTAATCCTGGTGCGCCCATTCGTCTTCTGGGTATTCTTCGCCGTGGCCAATCGACCAGCCCACATCCGGCGAGTACGCCTCCGCCCACCAGCCATCGGGAATACTGCAATTCAAGCCACCGTTGTAAATAACCTTCATCCCGCTCGTACCGCTTGCTTCCTTCGGACGGCGCGGATTGTTCAGCCAGACATCTACACCCTGGACCATATACCGCGCGACGTTCATATCGTAGTTTTCCAGGAATACGATGGAATTGCGGAAATCATGATCGCGGGCGACATTGACAATCGTACGAATGAATTCCTTGCCTTCGTTGTCGTGCGGGTGCGCCTTGCCTGCAAAGATGAACTGCACCGGACGATCCGCATCGGTTACCAGCCGGCGCAAACGTCCCAAATCGCGGAAGATCAACGTGGCGCGTTTATAAGTCGCGAAGCGCCTGGCGAAACCGATAGTCAGGGCGTCCGGATTCAGCACTTCGTCGGCGGCTTCAATCTCTGTCTGAGACATGCCGCGCCGCTGCAATTGCAAGCGAAGGCGATCGCGAGCAAAGGCCACCAGCCGTTCACGTCGGCGGACATGTGTACGCCACAATTCCGCATCAGGAATACTCTTGACGCCTTCCCAGATTTCCCTCCGAGATTCTTCAGAACGCCATGCGGGATCAAGATAACGATCAAATAGCTGCGCCATCTCTTGGCTGACCCAGGTCTGAACGTGCACGCCATTGGTAATCGCCCGGATAGGCACTTCGTGCTCCGGCACGCCAGGGTAGACCCAATTCCACATCGCACGTGATACCGCTCCGTGAAGCTGCGCTACGCCATTCGTACCTGAAGACAAATTCAATGCCATGACAGACATCGAGAATAGCTCGTAGTGCCCCATATTCTCGCGCCCGAGGTCAAGAAATTCATCGCGCGACAATCCCAATTCACCCATCAATTCAGCAAAGTGTTCATCTATGAGATCAAAACCAAAGCGTTCCAAGCCAGCCGGCACCGGCGTATGCACAGTAAAGACGCTGCTCGCTGCAGTTAATGCTTTGGCTTGCTCAAACGTCAAGCCATAGTCGCGCATGCTGTTTCCAATGCGCTCCAGAAGCAGGAAGGCCGCATGTCCCTCATTCATGTGAAAGATGTCAGCCGTGATGCCCAAAGCGCGCAACAGCCGGACGCCACCGATGCCCAACAGGATCTCTTGACGTATGCGCGTTCGCCGGTCGCCGCCGTAGAGCCGGTCTGTCAGGTTGCGATCTTCTTTCCGCACATTCTCATCAATGTTCGTATCTAGCAAATAAAGTGATACGCGTCCAACCTGCACCTTCCATATCTGCGCGACCAATTCCCGCCCGGGTAGCGGCACCGATATTTTGATCGGCGCACCCGCCTCGTCCGTCTCCAGCTTAACCGGCAGATTCACGTAATCATTTATCGGATAAGACTCCAGCTGGAATCCATCGGCATTGAGATACTGCTGGAAATAGCCCTCTTGATATAGAAGGCCCACGCCGACTAAGGGAATATTCAAATCGCTTGCGCTTTTCAGATGATCGCCGCTCAATACCCCTAACCCGCCAGAGTAATTCTGCAAGCATTCCGTCAGTCCGAATTCCATCGAAAAATATGCAATGACCGGTAGTGTATCCAAGTGCCCGTATTGCTTGGCAAACCAAGTGTCATCAGCAAGCATATAATCGTCGAAGGAGCGGCAAACCCGAGAATAATGCGCCATGAAAGAAGAATCGCTGACTAACGAGTTGAGTCTGTCCTGATCCATCAATCCAAGCATCCATTCGGGATTGTGATGCGTTTCCTCCCAGAGATCGGGGTCCAGTCGCCGAAAAAGCGAAATGGCTTCGTGATCCCAGGCCCAGCAAAGGTTGTAGGTCAGTTCATGCAAACGACGCAATTCAGCGGGAAGTTTCGGCGCTACATTGACTCTCGCTACCGGCTGTACCATTGTCGTCTCCCGTGTTGATAGCAATTCAGTGAGACTTTCAAACGAAACATTGTATCGTTATTCCCTACGTTTTCCACATCTAGAATTGCCTATGACAGGCGTGGAATCGAAAGCAACCGCAAATACTCATCACGACAGATCGCCCCGTAACCCTTATTTCATCAGCGCTCAGTGAACCTCTGCAGACATCGCCTTGCAAACATCAATCCGTCCGCAGGCAGAAAACCAAAGCAACTCAACGTAATCCACTTTGCCAGTAAGAACATAGCCATTTCTTACAATAGCCGCGCATTGCTTGCTGGTTAAACAGGCGGTATTGCTTCAAAGGGCATTCTGATTATGATACGATATGAATGTCGCTGCTTTACTCACTATGTTTGCTTAACAAATGGAGAGGATACATGCTGAAGAAACAGTACTTGAAACGTAACGACGCCTGCAAAGTAACCTTTTATACACCGCCGGAGCTGGAAGCGGAAAGAGCTGTTCTAGTCGGAGACTTCAACCATTGGAGTGACCAAGCCACACCAATGAAGCCCCTCAAGGACGGACGTTTCAAAGCAACGGTTGAGCTGCCTAGAGATAGACGATATCAGTTCCGCTATCTCATCAATGACAGCGAATGGCATAACGATTGGGCAGCCGACCAATACGTTCCGAACCCATTCTGCGGAGAAAACTCAGTAGTCGAGGTATAAGTCTGATGCTGAAGAAACGTTTCCTAAAGAGTAGGAATACCGTCCAGGTCACGTTTTATACAGCGGAAACGATCAATGCAGAAAGGGTTTTCCTGGTCGGTGATTTCAATGACTGGGATGAATCTACCACGCCGATGAAGTCGCTGAAAGACGGACGATTCAAGGTCACGCTTGAGCTTGAGCCCAATCGCGAATACGAGTTTCGCTATCTGGTCAACGGCGAAGAATGGCACAACGATTGGGAGGCAGAGCGCTATGTTCCCAATCCGCATGGCAGCGACAATTGTCTTATCACCACTTGACCATATGCACAGGTCTCCATATCGGAGACCTGTTCCTTTTGCCTCAGCTATTCATGCGATCGCGCCAAGATACTAGCGTCTCTACCTTGCTGAAATCCGGCGGGACCTTTGTCATCATTATGAAATGTGTGCAACCCGCCTCTGTGTAAGCGTCAAGATTGTCGGGAATGTCGTTCGCCAGATTGAGCGAAACGCTTCGCTCAATTTCTGCCGGGTCCCTTCCAACTTCCACACACCAACGGTCAAGTACTCGGCATTTGTGCGCATACGTGTCAGGCGGACCGAAGCCATTCCACAAGTCAGCATGCTGCGCCGTCAGTTTAAGCGTTACCTTCTCCCCACCGCCGCCAATCATAATTGGGATGGGATTGCGCGCCGGGGGCGGCAACTCTTTGCCCATCCTCTCTTTGATAACGGGCAGCGCCTCGCCCAAAGCGCGTAGTCGGCTGCCCGCCGTGCCAAACTCGTAGCCGAATTCCTCGTAATCCTTTTCGAACCAGCCAGCACCGATGCCCAAAATCAGTCTTCCTCCGCTAATATGATCGACCGTATTCGCCATCTGCGTCAACAAGGCAGGATTCCGATAGCTATTGCAGGTGACCAATGTGCCAATCTCAACACTTGAAGTCAGCATCGCGATGGCCGTCAGCAGCGACCAGCCCTCGAAATGGTTGTTATTGCCTTCGCCATAAAGCGGAAAAAAGTGATCCCAATTCCAAATAGAGTCGACGCCGAGCGCTTCCGTCGCCTCTACCGACTCAGCATACGTTGCATAGCTCACATGCTGCGGATGCAACTGCACCCCAACTTTTATCTTTCCCATCTCCTAACCTTTCCGTCTACACGTTTCTCGCACAATTCGCGCGAGCTCGCCAACGACGACTTATCTTCTAACTCGCGTTGCAAATTCGACATCGCTGCCAGCCGGCACCGTCATATTCGTGAAGCGAGTGAAACTCTCATGTGTACAATCCGAACCTACGACCGAGCCGGCGCCAATCGTAAATTCTGGCGGGATTCGCGCGTTTTTGCCGATGCTCGTGATCTTTAAGTCTCCCATATCTTGCCAAGAGCCAACCCGCGAATTCTTGCCAACAACGGCAATCTTGTCCACCAGAGCCCGGTCAATGTGGGCACCCGCCTCAATATAAGCGTCATTCAAAATGACCGATTCGCGGATCACCGCTCCAGGTCCGACAAAGACACCGGGCGACAAGATCGAGCGCTCAATTACGGCGCCGGCGCCGATAACCGAACCATCGGTTATCATACTATCGATGATTTGTGTGTTCGCACCGATGCGCACCGGCGGGCGCTCTTCGCTGCGTGTATGGATGACCCATGTGCGGTCATTCAGATTGAGCGACGGCGGGCTGGCAAGCAAATCCATGTGCGCTTCCCAATACGCGTCTATCGTACCTACGTCAATCCAGTAGCCACCGTACGGATAAGCAAAGATATTCATGCCATTCGCCACCATCTTCGGCAATATATTCCTGCCGAAATCGCGCTCGGACTCAGGATCAGCCTGATCTTCTGATAGCACGCGTTCCAGCACCGCATAGTCAAAGACATAGACACCCATATTTGCTAGATTGCCCGGCGGCGCCAGCGGTTTTTCCACGAAATCAGTGACACGGTAATCCTTGTCCGTATCGACAATGCCAAAGCGGCTCGCCTCATCCAAGGGCACACGGATCGTACAGACTGTGGCATCGGCGCCTTTATCGCGATGATACTGCACCAGCATATCGTAATCCATCTCGTAGATATGGTCGCCCGACAGGATCAAAACGAATTCAGGCCGGCCTTGACGCACGAAATTGAGATTCTGCGCGACCGCGTCCGCGGTGCCAGCATACCAATCGGTATCGAAGCTCCCTTGAAACGGCTGCAGCAACCGAACGCCACCGGTGAATGACCTGTCCAGATCCCAGGGCCGCCCTTTGCCTATGTGATCGTTGAGGCTATGCGGTCGGTACTGTGTCAAAACCATCACATCAAAGACGTTGGAATTCACGCAATTGCTCAATGCAAAATCAATAATTCGGTACTTGCCACCAAATGGCACAGCCGGCTTAGCGCGCTTGATCGTCAAAACTCCCAAGCGTGTTCCCTTGCCACCCGCCAAAATGACTGCCTTAATTTTCACACGCTACTCCTTCAACCGATAGCCTGTATTAATCTTCCGTGTCCCACTCTTACGGTTACCTAGTTCGGGCCCGCGCATGAGCTTGCTCATAAAGTTCTATGTACTCTCTAGCGCTCTTATGCCAGCTGAAATCGATACGCATACCGCGCTCCTGCATGCGCCGCCAGGCGTCAGGCCGCTGCTGAAACACATCCAGCGCCCAATTGAGTGTTCCCTCTACCGCTTGCGGCTCCTGCCAATGGAAGACGAATCCAGTGCCGACATCCGCATCCTCATTATCATAGTTGATGACCGTATCCGCCAAGCCTCCCGTTTCCCGCACAAGCGGCAATGCCCCATAACGCATCGCCATCATTTGCCCCATGCCACATGGTTCAAAATGGCTCGGCATCAAGAAGATATCACAGCCGGCATAGATTTGCTGTGCCAGCGCGCCGTCAAATTGCAAGAATGCCCGCACTTTGTCGCCAAAATCTTGATCCAACTGCCAAAAGGCTTTCTCAATCTCAGGATCGCCCGTCCCCAATATCACCAACTGCATGTCGCGCTCGCCGAGGATATTGCGCAAGGCAGGCAGCGCCAGGTCGAATCCCTTCTGCGTCGCCAGGCGGCTTACAATGCCCACCAAAGCAATTTCATGGCGCACTGGCAGTCGACAAAATGATTGAAGATGCCCTTTGTTAAGCGGGCGATCAGTCAGGTAGTTGTCTGCGCTAAAGTTCTGGACGAGCTTCGGGTCGGTTGCCGGATCCCATAAGTTGCTATCCAGGCCATTGAGGATACCTCGCAGATCATCCGCACGTTGACCGATCAGCGGCGCCAATCCATAACCAGCATATGGATACTTTATCTCCTCAGCGTAACGTGGGCTGACGGTGGAAATCATGTCGCTATAAGCAATGCCTATCCCTAGCAAATTGTCGGTCAAGTCGAAAGCGACCAAATCCGGATGATGCCGTCCAGAAATCCCCGCGTGCCATAAAAACCCGCCGGCGTGATCGCCCTGATAAGCGATATTGTGGATGCTGATGACACTCGCCATAGATGCCCAGTTTTCGTCGCCGTGCTCCCAAATCATGAAAGGCAAGAGACTCGTATGCCAATCATTGACATGGATACAGTCAGGAATCCAGCCCTCGATCTCGTCCAAGCGCTGCAGAGCCGCCATTATCGCCTGGTTGAAAAAGATAAACCGTTCCATGTCCCAGTTCCATTGGCTGTATACATCGCCCTCCAAGCCAAAATAGGGGGATGACTGCAGCAGATAAAAGGGAATTCCCGCATGATCGCAGGTGTAAACCGTGACTTCATTCACGCCCAAGCGATGATGAAAGTCAAATCTAAAGAGTGGCTGTATTTCGTATTTGAGGTGATCGATAAAACCGTAGCCCGGCAATATGACGCGCGCGTCCACACCCAGACGACGCAGCGCCGCCGGCAATGAACCAACAACATCGGCAAGGCCGCCCACTTTGGCAAATGGCACAGCTTCCGCGCTCGCCAGCAGCACTTTCATGTTCATACAAACTCCCAGAGAAGACCTGCCCGCTCGCCATTGTAGCTTAACATCTGGCCGATAGGTACAATCACGTATCCGACCGCGTTGCCAGTCCCTGATGCCTGTGCTAGTATTCGAATCAGGTGGCTCTACAACGCGGGTACAAGAAATGATCCAACGGCAGCGCCCCCAGCAACAGCAGAAGATCTTGCCTCAACTTGTGTTCCTTGCCCTCACGTTCGTTGCTGCCGTAAGCGGCACGTATGTTGCGCTTAGCTTGTATGAGAGCCAAAGGGATAGCATAGACATTCCGCAGATTATCACGGTAGAAGTGATTTATACTGCGACGCCCTTGCCCACTAAAGTTACCACCGCCGGCGCGGCAGGTGCGCAGCGCCCGCAAGTTGACCTGCCCGCGGATATCGCCGCTGAAACCGGAGGGCAACAAACCGGCGCTATTGATCCCGCCGCGCTCGGAGCCCGCGACGTGGTCATCAGCACGCCGACGCCGTCGATTGCGGGTGGACCCATCATCAGCTCGGCTTGCGAGTTTTACAGCGTCCTAGCCGGTGATTCCGCTTATTTCATAGCGCTGCGCAAAAGCGTCGAACTCGATGATCTGCTGCGAGCCAATCGATTGACAATTAATACTGCCGCAAACCTGCAGATTGGCCAGAGGCTGCTTATCCCTCATGAGGGCTGTCGTGTCGATGAACGCACCGGCGAGCCTATCCCAGACGCACCTTTGGCGACAGCAACACCGGAAGTAATAACCACAAGCACTCCCGTTGTAGCGCAATTCGAAATTGTAAGAGTAGAAGGCTTGGGCGACATCACTGCAGAAGTCATCCATCTCAAGAATAATGGCGGCACAATTAACATCAGCGATTGGACCGTGTCCGACTCAGACGGCAACAATTACACCTTCCAAAATATGCTGCTCTTCCCGCAGACGGGAGTAGTTCTGTATACACGCAGCGGGACAAGCACGGCGGATGCGCGGTTTTGGGGCAAAGAGGAAAGTGTTTGGATAGCCGGAGAAGAGCTGACCCTTCTCGATCCTCAAGGACGCGTCGTGCAAACTCTCCAGATTCCGTCGCCGAATGACGACGGATAACGCCCGTTAAAGATTGAGAATGGACAGCCTCCAATGGACCGCTGGACACGCATCGTCGATCGCTTGATCGGCGAGATCATCGGCAATGGCGACATTTCGCATTTGCCTGGAGCAGGTAAACCCCTTGCGCTACACGACGATTGCCACACGCCTATCGAGCAACGTACTGCCATCAAGATCATGCAAGACCATGACGTGTTGCCTGAATGGATAACGTCGGGTAAAGCGCTGGAGCGAAACGAGGCGAGCCTGCGGAAGGAAATAGAGGCGCGGGCACAACGATACCTGCACGCGTTGCACACTTTCAAGCGTGATTTGAAGGCAACTCAGATGGGGAAAACAAAAGCGGAATGGTTGCGTTTTACGGCGGACTTTTGTGAGCGCGTTGACACGCACAATCGCGATGTGCTACTACATAACCTGAAAGTGCCGGGCGGCATACGTCACCAGCCGATTCTAAGCGGCGAAGATCTTATCAAGCATGCGCTCAAATGACATATCCGATTGCCTAATTCGCGCAGACTAGACGTTTTTCGTCTTTTCTGTCTCTTCAGCCTTGCCCTTGGCGCCATCCTGCAATCCCTTGCGGAAATTCGCCACTGCCGAGCCGAGTTCTCCACCAATTCTGGAAACACGGCCCACGCCAAAGAGCAAAACGACAATCACAAGTATGATGATTAATTCCGTTGGTCCCAAGCTTGCCATACTAAACTCCAAATCTCGCGTTACAGCCTGCCGCAATTGTAACACGCTTTGTCAGTTTATCGAGAATTGAAAACGCCAAGCTGATTCAAGGGACTTATTATCGCCGACCTGGGCTCGCGAACATCATGCTATAATTCATGCAGCGCAAGCATATGACGAGAAACGCTTATATGCAGGAACAGTTTCGCCTGGAAAGCATTCCGCTTTTCGCGCATTTGCGCGAGCCTCAACTCGGGCAGCTACGCAGTTTGCTGGAACGACGGAGCTACCGTGCCGGTGAAGACATCTTCGTACAGGGCGCGCCGGCTGACGGCATGATTATCCTGCTTACGGGTCAAGCCGTACTATTCCGGAGCGATGCTGACGGCAGCCAGACTCCGCTGGCAACGGTCGCCGCCGGCCAGAGCATCAATCAGGAAGCGCTTTTCTCCGAAGCTCTTCAATCCGCAACGCTGCGCGCCGCGCAGCCAGTGACACTGCTCAAACTAAGCCGAGCGAAGTTCTCGCAACTCCTCTTGCAGCACCCCGAGTTACGGCCGGCACTAGGCCTGGACGCCGCCGAAGCAGCTGACGCGCAAATCAATCCTCGCTTTGCCGAACAGCGCGAAGACGAAGAAATTCTCATTCAGACACATCGCCACTGGTGGTCGTTCGTACGAACCGCCTGGCTGCCCTTGCTCCTCATGCCCGTTATGTGGATCGGCGTATTTCTTCTCGAAGTGCAAGTCCTCGCAATCGCCCTGCTTGCCCTATCAATTGTTCTGCCCGGCTTAGCCCTGGTCTATTTCTTTCTCGAATGGCGCAACGACTGTGTCATCGTCACCGACCAGCGAATAATCCGGATCAATCGCACAATACTATCTATGTTTAGACAGGTAACTCAAATCGGCTTGGAAAGCGTGCACGAAATAAACTTTGACATCCCGTCTTACGATCCCTTTGCCCGGCTCTTCCGCTATGGGACTGTCATCGTAAAGACGGCCGGTGCGCAAGGCAACCTTGAATTAGATCTGATGCCCAAGCCCGAGCAGTTCCAGAAGCTGATCATCGAAGATAGGCAATACTTCGAAAATCGGCAGGCACAACGCCAACACAAGTTAGTAAGGGCGGAAATGCAGCGCTGGATGGCGGGGGAGACACCTGTGGAGGACCAGGCTATAGCTGGCAATTCAGCCGATGATCCTCCAAAGCCACTGCCGGGCAGCAACGGCTATCTCGCCACCCGAATAGAAATGAGCAACGGTGACATTGTCTATCGCAAGCATGTCAGCGTATGGGCGCAACACACCGCGCTTCCTCTCGTGATCATACTCGTCTCGCTGACCGCGCTGCTGTTGACGTTCGCGCTGGTGAGTCCTGACCTGCGCATCGTAACCTTTCCTGTGTCAATGGTTGCGTTGTTGGCTGGCTGCCTAACGTATTATTGGCTGGATTGGGACTGGCGTAACGACCTCTACATTATCGCCGACGATACCATTACATTTGTTCACAAGCGCCCGTTTTTCTTGCAGAATCTGCGTGATCAAATCTTGGTTGAACGCATCGACAATGTGGAATCGGTTACAAGCGGACTATTCCCCGCCTTGCTGAAATATGGCGACGTTAGCATGTCGCTGGTCGGGGCGGACGAGCCAAAACTATTTATCAGAGTGCCGAAACCGCAGGAAATACAGCAGGAAATCTCGCGCCGCCAACACAATAAATCCCAGCGTCGCGCCCGTTACGATGCCATGCAACAGCGACAAATCATTGGCGAATACCTCGGCGTCGTGCAGGGAGATGGCATTCAGCCAACGGCGGCGAATTACATCAATACGGCAGCGGGTGGCGGCAGCCAAGCGGCAAATGCCGATGCTCGGCGAGAAGCAAGGTTCACGGGAGAGATTCGGATGGCGAATAACCCGGATCGCAACCGACCGCCGCGACTGCCGCGGAAATCTCTTTCCGTTCAAGAGCGCCAGGCAAGTTCTGACCGTGGATTTAGCAACCGACATCGTCCGCAGCGCTTTCGCCCGGACCAGCCAGATCAGCTCGAGACTTGAGGCGCAAGCTCTCGCTTCACGCTTCAGAGGTCGAGGCGCATATGCCACAATTCTCGCTTGACCTTGAATTGATAGATTCTGAGTAGATCGTTGACAACTTCATCATCGTATGGGTGCTCGAACATGATTGTCGCGCGGTCATAGCGGGAGACCAACTTGCCTATCAAGGCCTCGGCATAGGGTCGATGATCGAGGTGCGGAGCAGCGAAATAGCGCAAGCGAATATTGCCGAAGCTCATGCCGCTTTCGATCCAACAAGACGCCAGAATCTTGCCAGCGCCTTGGTCGTGAATGACCAGCCTTTCAGTACTATTCAGCGAAATCAGATCACGCAATTGCCTCCAGAATGGCTTGTAGAATTCCGCCTTCTGTACAGGCTTGAGCCATCCTAGACCGCCACGGCTGTTAGGACGAACAGCCTGCGCCAAAGCGAATTCTGCATGCCAATCGCTACGACGCCGATGAGAGATTCGAAAGTCACGATTGCTCGCCAGCGGCGTACGAAGAAATCCGCTGCGCCGCCATAAACGCCAGGCGCGCTCATAGATGAAACCATGTCTTTCGTACAGCTGAAGCGCAGGAGAATTATCGCAACTCACTTGCAAAATCACTCGGGCGGCGCCACGCTTGCGAATCATTTCAAGACTGGCCCGCATCAATTCGTGCGCAATACCTCTTTGCTGATATTCGGGATGGACACCGACATTCGCCAGAATCCAAGTCTCGCCAAGTGCCTTCGGATAACTCGCAGGATAGACCGAGACGTTGCCAACCAGCTTGCCGTCCATGATATAGACAAAGCCAAGGCTTATTCCGAGAGCCAACTCGTTCATCCGCGCGATTAACTTTAGCCCATAGCCCAATTGGCTCAAGTAACGCATCTCTCGAATGGCAGAACGGCCGCTACTATCCATAGAATCGGCAAAGACCAATTCAATCAAATCTGCCAGGAGACGCAGGTCCGTGCGCAGATTGACCGGTCGAACGCCGTCTTGTTCAAGCGCGGGCGCAGTAATCGGGCGGAGGCTGATTCGAGTCACGATGGCGTTACCCCGAAGGCGGGCTCGCCGCATTTGCCAAGTTGAATCTCTCTTACGTCAGGCGTAGCGCAGTGCCAATTGCCGCTTGTTCTGACCTGCATAAGTCCCGTTAAGCCTAATCCCTGAGCTAGCCCCTGTCAAGCGATGCGAGTCTAAAATGCGGCGTTTTTCGCAGACATCACTTCGTATCAGGAAGGACTCGGAGATTTTTTCCACAGCGCGTAGAGCGCGCAATAATCTTTAGGTGGCAAGACGAAGCACTGATAGCCTTACAACTTGTCAATTCTGAAATGCTGTGCATCAATGCGGCAGTGAGTGCCGCTGTTTACACAAGGTCGTCTTGTCGATTAGACTATTATTGTATAGAACTGTAAATCAAAATGGCTACTTGCAGCGCAGCTGAAGGAGACGGTTCATGTCGTATAGACCAATCGGCGGTAGGCGGCATCGCAGTGCCGCGTGGCAATGGGGTCTGATTGGCTTTATACCGGGCTTGTTCTGTGGAATTATCGTGACGGCGGCCGTATTGCTGGAAGGCACATTAACAGAGTACCTTCTGCCTACGCCTGTCCCGCAGGTGATCGAGAGAGAGATTCGCGTAATTGTAACTGCGACGCAAGATCCGAATCTGTCGCCACCGACACCCGTTTCCGAATTCATCGTGGTGACGGCTACGCCGGAACCAGCTGGCGCCAGCCGAGCCGTGACGGTGGCACAACCGACACCGATACAGGCCGCGTCCAACGAGATCGTATCTGTGCAGGTGCAGCCTACAGCTGTACCCAGCGATGTCGATGCGGCAATCCCTTCCGCGACACCGGTGCCGACAGACAGCGTGCCGGAAGTATTGATCTTGGTACGTAGTCTGACCGTCAGTATTCCGGACGGTACAATTACGATGGGTACGTCGCCAGTTGAAGTCACGGAGGCGGTGAACGAATGTACGCGGGATGGGGGGACTTGTGAAGCGAGCTACGCATTCGACTCATACCCGGCTCACGAGGTAACGGTTGGCTCATTCCTGATGGAGATTACAGAAGTTTCCTTTGATCAATACGTCGCCTTTCTGAATGTTCGCGGTCCGGATACACACGTTAATGGATGTGCCGGATTCCCCTGCATACAAACGCAGAACGAGAGCGCGGATGCTCCAATCATTTTTGATGGCACCAACTACAGCATCGGCGCGGGTTTACGTCCACATCCGGTCTATGCTGTGACATATTACGGCGCGCTGACATATTGTGAAGCAGTAGGTCGCCGCTTGCCCACGGAAGCGGAGTGGGAACGCGCCGCGCGCGCCGATGACGATCGGATCTACCCTTGGGGCAGCCGTTGGGACAATGCCTTGGCAAAGACAAATCGCCATGAGACGCCGGCCTCGTTCCCAGTCGGCAGCTATCCAAATGGCGCAAGCTTCTACGGCGTTTATGATATGGCGGGTAATGTCGCCGAATGGGTAAGCGATTGGTACAGCGAACGCTATTACGAAGAACAAGCAGGGTTGGGCATATCAGTCAATCCCAAGGGTCCGGTTGCGGGGCAGCAGAAGGTTTTGCGCGGCGGATCATGGAATAGTGTGCCTTTTTTCAGTCGCTCAGTGCATCGTCAATCTGAAGACCCCAAAGCCTATCAGCGCTGGGTAGGCTTTCGCTGCGTGGAAGACCCTCCCAACGCGGTCCTAATCGGCTCGTCAAATTTGAATCCCGCGACATTGGGCATTGAGGTGCCGGTTGAGCCGCCTCAGGAATCTGCCGTATCCAACGCACAGCCGACGCAGCCGCCCCCACCGGAAGCAAACCGGTCAGATGACAGCAGCACATCGAATTCGGCCGGTTAGACGGCCTTAAGGAGCAGGCGAATGGATGGCGACTATGTTCTGGTGATTGGTTCAGCAGTGCTGGAAATAAGCGCCCGGACGATTGAAGTTCTGCAGCCGGGCCTGCGCCAAAATGGGCATATTCACACTTCGGTCAGCGGAGTGGCGCGCAATATTGCCGAGAATCTGGCACGCCTCGATATCGAGACGGTTTTGCTGTCAGCCATCGCTGATGACGATATCGGGCAACATCTGATCACGCACTCGACCTTGGCCGGCATAGATTGCAGCCATGTATTACGGTTGAGTGGCGCGCGCACCGCCACCTCTATGTTGCTATACCAATCCGGAGACAACTGCACGCGTGTCGATGATCTCAGCATCGCCGACTCGCTTGACTCCGACTATCTATTGGAACACGAGTGGCTTTTCGAGAATGCCGCATTGGTCGTCGTCGATGCTACACTTTCCGAAGATGCCTTGGACACACTCTTTGAATTGGCGGCTCGATATAAGGTACGCGTCTGCGCCGACCCAACTTCTCCTCGGATGGCTAGCCGCTTGTGCAACTATATCGCCAATTTGTATCTGATCGTGCCGAATGCTAGCGAAACGGCTGCGCTCTGCTCGCTGGATGAACCAGCGACCGAACGCGAATCCGCCATTGGCACGGCACAGCAACTGGTCAATATGGGCGCTAACATCGCTGTAGTGACACTCGGTGAGCGTGGACTGGCGTATGCTGATAGCAGCGGGGGAGGTTATTTGCGGGCGATTCACACCGAAGTCGTGGATACATCGGGCGCCGGCGATGCTTTTTCCGGTGCGGTTATTTTCGGCATCCTTAACGATGTGCCGATAGACGAAGCGATGCGGCTCGGTGTGGCGGCGGCCTCACTAACCTTGGAGAGCGAAGATACGGTGCTGCAATCGCTCAATGCGGATATGCTCTACAACGAGCTTGGCGCGTAAGAAATATCGCCTTTCGCCAGAAAATGTGGCCCGAAAACCGGTCAGATCACCACAGACGGATAGCGATCCAGCAGCCAGCGGAGCAGCACAAAGTGCCCGGCCAATCCCGCGAATTCACCGTATGGTTTAAGTGTTTCAACTACCTGCACGGCGCTTTTCTTCCCCTCATCCTCATAGAAATAATGTTGCACGGCCGCTTGCAGGGCGACGTCGTTATGGCTGACGTAGGGGTAGCTGCCGAGCGCACGCGCGATAACGTTGCCCGCTGTCCAGTGGCCGATTCCCTTTAAGGCGAGCAGCTTGTCGTAAGCTTGCCTTGGAGAAATGGAACGAATCTTCTCCAGATCAAGTTCACCGTGGCGAACGGCGTCCGCAATTTCTATGATGAGGTCGATCCTCTTGTTGGTGATTTTCAACGGCTTCAGTTGGTCGCGGGTAGCTCGAGCCAATTGCCCAGGTGAAGGAAAGTCATAGACCTCAACGTCGCCTACGGTCGCGGAGCAGCTGACGAGCTGCATCAGGCTGCGCTGCGAGCGCGTCGCAGATTTCCAAGCGATATGCTGTTCTATGATCAGCGTGATCAAAGCCTCGAAGACGGTTTCCGTGCAGATGATCGGCAAGCCGACGAGCGGCTTTACTACGCGCCAGAGTGCTTTGTCAGCATGCGCCAGGTCATAAAATGCGGTCAGATCTTTACCAAGCCCCAGCCAGAGTCGTGAGATCTGCGCAATTCGGGATTCGTTTTCTGCCGTAATCCCCTTACCACGAACGATAATGGCGTCCGCCGACTGACGATAAGAAAGCAAGCGGCCTCCTGTGAATCGCCAGATCGTATCATCGAGCACAACGAGCCGTGCCGGATAGGCGATCCGCTTGATGAATTCCAGGAGCAGGTCGAAGCGGTAAGCGTAGGGCGGCAGCGGGAGACGGATTTCCGTCATTCGGCGCGACCGGATTCGGGCGTTTCCCCATCCGGCACTGCGGGGCTTTGATGCCTGTCCTTCTGCTGCAGTAGGTCCAGCTGGCTCTGATAGCGGCGGCGCGCCAGCTGACGGAGGTCGGCTACACGATCGGATTCATCCAGAATCTCGATGCCGAGCAGGGTCTCGACAGTGTCTTCTAGCGTAATCAGGCCGGCCGTGCCGCCATATTCGTCAATCACTAGAAAGATGTGATCTTGCTTGGCAATGAATTCGTCAAGCACTTGCGCGACTGAATTCGTCTCCGGTACCACATCAAGCTGCCGCGCAATCTCCTTTAATTTGACATCGTGTTCATCGGCAGCTGCACGCTTGTAGATTTCGTGGCGCAGAACATAGCCCTTGATATCGTCGGCAGATTCGCCGAAAACCGGAATGCGCGAGAATGGAAGAAATGCATCAGACTGCATAACTTCGCCCACCGTCTCGTCCTCCTGAAACATCACGACTACGGTTCTTGGCGTCATGATAGTTTCGACTTGAACTTCCGCTAATTGCAACAGGTTGGAGACGATGCGGTTTTCGCGTTCTTGTATGCCGCCTTCTTCGGCGCTGATACGCGCCATAACTTGGAGTTCAGAACGGGTAACCGTCGGCGCTTCCTCGGTCGGGCGCATCGAACGAGTGACGAATTCAAAGGCGAACACGGCTGGCTTGAGCGCCACGAGGAGCACGCGCAAGGAGTATGCGGTAAAGGGTGTGAGGGACTTGGCATAGACTGCGCCCAGCGTCTTGGGAATGATTTCTGAGAATATGAGTATCATCAAAGTGAGGACCGCGGAGATGATGCCGAAAAACTCGCTGCCGAAAATAGCCGTGGCTTCAGCGCCCGCACCGGCAGCACCGACGGTATGGGCGATGGTGTTGAGCGTGAGGATAGCCGAGATGGGATGCTCAACGTTTTGGCGCAAGCCTTGCATTATGCCGCCTGCTTTGTTGCCCTGCTCCACCAGCAATTCGATATGCGAGACCGGGGTTGAAAGCATCGCCGCTTCCCAGATTGAGCAAAGGAAGGAAACGCCAAGCGCGATAACGACGTAGAAGACGAGCGCGCCCCATTCGCCAGCGCCGCCCGCGCCGGTTGTGACCGCTAATATGGGAATAATTGTGGGGATGCTGTCCATGCTATCCGTTTAGGGGCAAGCGACGAGGTCTAGGTTGTGCCCACGCTTTGAGTTGAGCCAAGCATAACAATCAAGCGAAAAGTCTACAAGCCAATAAGCGTTGTCTTGTCTTTCCCATAGATCGCTGCTTCTTTTGAGCGGTTAGGCAAGCAGGAGTATGCCGCCGAAAGTCAAGGCGATTCCGATGGCTTTAGCCCGGTTCCATGTTTGGCTGAACATCACCAATCCGACCAGGAATAAGATAATGATGCGCGAGTTGTCAATGGCAATGGCATAGGCGAGATTTGGCACTTTAGCATTGGCGACCAGTTGTGCTGCATTGCCGAGCACAGCGCAGATTATTACAGCGACGATGAGGTGGCTGTGTGCAAGCCTGATCTTAAGCGAGGATTTTTCGCCAATGGCAGCGCCGAGAAATCCGAATCCCGCGACAAGCAGAATGATAATAAGCGACACTTCGCCGCTTACGCCATCATCGTTGGCGAAGCGTGCAAAGATAGACAGCATGGCAAATGACAGTCCACCGAATAGCGCCCAGCTCAGCCAGGCAATTCCGATGTCAGATGCTCGCATGTGCCAGGCGCCAGAGACTCCTAGCACACCTGCGATGATCAAAACCATGCCAGCCAGAGGCAGCGGCTCAAATGCAGCGTGTAGCATAAGGAGCGAGTAAAAGTAGGTGATTATCAGGCGCCAAGACATGATGGCTTCGACATAGCCGATATTTCCTTGCAAGCGGATAGCCCGGTTGTAGGCGTAATTACCTACCATGCTAGCTACGCCGGCGAGTAACAAAGGGACGATATTGCGGGCAATAGCGTCAAAGTGTGTTGGGCGCAGGAAGAGAATTGCCAGCGCCACCGTGGCTCCAAACCATGCCCAGGTCATGAAAGTGTTTATCGGGTAGTGCCTCTGCAAGCGTTGGAAGACGAGCGCCTGTGCCGACAAGCCGATGGCGGAGACTACCGCAGCCGTAAACCAATCCATAGTTCACTCACCTAAGCCAGTTCAAGCAGTACGTCTTGCGGCAAAACGCGGCGCAGTCGCCCTTCAAGCTCGCTCAACATAATGGCAGTGGCGCCCCACACTTTGTGCCCATCAACTTTATAGAAGGGAACGCGCACATCGTGGCCGCGTATAAGGCGCTGCTCGACAGATTTGAAGCGCGGATGCAGTAGATCTTCCAACGCAAAGCTAAGTATTTCTGCCACTTCGGCCGGGTTGGGCACAAAAGTAGGTAAGCCATCAAGACATGCCACTGTCGGGTAGACATCAAAATGAGAGGTGGGAATGTAAAGGCGCGGCAATGCTCCAAGTAAATTTATTGCGCCGTTGCAAATGCCAATTTCTTCGCAGGTTTCGCGGAGCGCAGTGACCGTCAAGGTCGGGTCTTGCGCATCCTGCCGTCCTCCGGGAAAACTAACTTGCCCGCTGTGACCTCGGAGCGACTCATTGCGCAAAGTCAAGACGGTCTTGAGCCGGCGGTCGTCGTCGGCGAAGATCAGGATCATTACTGCGGCGAGCGCAGGTGGCGTATTGCGCTTCTGCCAGCCACGCGGGACGGGCGCCATGCGCTGCTGCGCCTCAGCCGAATTGAAGTCACTCAGCTCAAGCGCTTGGAGGACGTGGCCGAAGTTAATCAGTCCAACCATACGTGCAAGTAATTGTCTTCGCGGGAGAACAACTTTCCGCTTTCGATAGCAGGATGGCCTGATGACTTGGGAATCAACCGCAGCCGTAAGTGCTCGACCAGTGACTTGTCGCTCGCCTTCCACTGCACGAATAGTGATTCCATTTTCATAAACGCGGCGGAGCCACCAAAGCTATGCACGGCGCCGGCGCCATCGTAAGGCGCAAAGGCCACGCCACCCGGTGAAAATATGAGGATTCCGTTGCCTTCCATGCCATAAGCGGTTTCGCCGGCGGGAATCGAGTAAACAGCGAATACGTATCGCGGCGGCTCGTTCAACAGCAAGTACAGTTGGAATCCGAACCAGTAATCTTCCGGTGCCAGATTAGCCGCCAAGCGATGCGTCTCTGGCTCATCGGAGAGCAGCGAGTGCAGCGCGGCGGCATCGATTTTTCCCACATCGTCCGCAAGAATCTCGAGCGACGTGCTACCAACACGTTTGCGGACGCGAGGGCCGGCTGCCAAGCCCTGCAGATACACGAAGGCACAAGGACGATTGTCGCTGCTCAGCAAGGTTCCATCCAGCTGCCGTGTAAAGGCAGCGCTCACTTGTACGCCATCGAGCCAAATCGGCACGACAAGCTTGCCCTCCTCGCGCAGCTGCCGCAGCCAATTCGCCGGCACATCCCAGACGCCGGCGGTAGCAATAATGCGATCGTATTGCGCCCTCGGTTCGTAGCCACTCACAGCATCGCGATTGACCACCAATACATCCGAGAAGCCGGCAGCGTGGAGGTTGTCCCTAGCGCGGTCCGAAAGCTCTGGGTCGATTTCAATCGACGTGACGCTTCCGCTGTCGCCGACGACGTGCTTGATTAGCGCGGCGTTATAGCCGGATGCAGTGCCGATCTCCAGCACGTTCATACCGGCATTGAGTTCCAACTGCTGCAGCATGATCGCCATCATAGTAGGCTGGCTTGCGGAGCTGATGGTCTCGCCGGCTGAACCAGCTCTGAGGCTGACAGCTTGGTCGAGGTAGGCGGAAATCGGATCAATATGGGGCAGAAACAAATGCCGTGGGATAGCGGAGAATGCCGTCTCCACCTTAGCATCTGTGAGTGCTAGCTTTCGTCGAAGCTCATCTGCCAAGTCTTGCTGAAGTTGTGCGAGGTCAGCCTCGGCCATACCACGCCCGACGTTTACGCAAAGAAACGCCAGCTTCAGCGCCACTGCGACGCGCGGTGCGCACACGACCGCGAGAGTCAATATGGACTTGCCCAGCTTTCTGCAAGCGTTCAAATTCTTCCGGCGTTATGGCGGGCGCCGGCTCACCGCCTAGGCGTTCCAGACGGTCGCCGAGATCCTCGTTCGGAGGACCGTTCAGGCTGTCATCAATGTCTTCGTTGCTATTTCTGTTTTCGTCGCTCATGCTTTACCTCTGTAGTGACGTCGTATAGCAAATCGCTGCTTGTATTCATAAAGTTTGTGGCGCTTGCGTACGATACTCTAGTTTAGACGAAAGACGCTGCGTTTGCCAAGTTCCTTTCGGCGGTCAATATGACGAATTTGATCGCGACATAACATTATGTCCCTTGCAGGCTGATGTTCAACGGTCGTAATCAGCCCAAGTCATCCGCTCCATGATAATACGCCCCGTTGCGAAAAGGTCGTAGAATGTGTCAACCGATTGCCCTACGGTATTCGCTTGGCGGTAGCCGATGATTCTATCCCGTGCTCTGACGATAGTAGACCCGGTTCTGTTCAGCGCTGCGCTATGTCCAGACATATACTCTAGCGCAATTGCGCTGAAGCCAGAAACTAATATCTGAGAAGCATCGCCTCTAGCGCCGAGTTAGTATCATCCAAATGGTACAGATCGTCGTAAGCGACGTACAAGCCTGTATAACCTTCGGTGATCGCTTGCGCCGGCGCCTCCAGGGGCACTTGAACATATCCTTTGAGCTTAGACCAGGCATAAGCATAGATATAGGGTCGTGCCAGCCCGTCGCTGAAAGGCGCGAAACCGAAGGCAATTTGATGCAGAGCGTCTCGCGTGGTTTCCCAATTCTTCAAGGTGGGAAGTGCCATGTATAAATCCTCCTGCGCCGCTATTCGTCCCTTACATTAATTCTGAACTCTTTAGATTAGCGAGAGCTAAGTTAAGGGTTAATTTTCCTACACTCTGGATTAAGGATCCGCCAGTCAACGATACTGATGCCTAAATCTTCGTACATAGTGTAGCAGAATTTGCGATACTCTTGAAAGACGCTGTGCGATGACCATCGTCGCGAAAAATGATATAAATTGTCGGGTTTTAAGATCAGAGGAGATTGAGTTGATGAGTCCTTATCTTTCTACGGGCGTCCAGAACCTGCGTCCATCGGGCATCCGCCGTTACTTTGATATCGCCGCTACCATGGACGATGTGGTGACGCTGGGCATCGGCGAGCCAAATTTTGTTACACCGCCGCATATCGTAGAAGCTGGGCTCCAAAGTCTGCGGGACGGCCACACTGGTTATACCTCAAACGCAGGGATTTACGAATTGCGAGCGGCAATAGCGACCCATATAGAGAAAAGATACGGTCTCCGTTACGCAGCTGATGACGAAGTCTTGGTGACCGTAGGTGTGAGCGAAGCACTCTATCTGGCGCTCAAAGTATTACTGGATCCAGGCGATGAAGTGCTGGTGGTTGAACCTTGTTTCGTTGCCAATCCGGCGCTGGTGGAGACGGCCGGCGGCGTACCGGTGATGGTGCCGACATCCGTGCTCGACGACTTTCAGGTGACGGGTGACGCGCTTGAATCGCGGATTACCCCGAAGACCAAGGCAATTCTGCTCAGCTATCCCAGCAATCCGACCGGGGCAGCGCTGACAATGGAGCACTTGCTTCAAGTCGCGGAGATCGCCGACAAGTATGATCTGGTAGTGATCTCGGATGAGATTTATGAGCGGCTGGTCTATGGCATTGAGCACATCAATTTTGCTACTCTGCCCAATATGTTCGAGCGGACGATCGTCTTGAGCGGCATGAGCAAGTCTTATGCGATGACCGGTTGGCGCATAGGCTACGTCACGGCGCCACGAGTCTTTACTGAAGCAATGTATAAGATCCATCAGTATTTGATCATGTCGGCACCGACCATGGGACAAGCCGCCGCGCTGGCGGCAATTCGCATTGGCGAAGACGATGTCGAAACAATGCGACGGGAATATGACAAACGCCGCAGGTTGATCGTCGACGGTTTCAACCAGCTCGGCTTAACCTGTTTTGAACCGCGCGGAGCCTTCTACGCATTTCCCAGCATAGCGATCACTGGCATGGATGACGAGACCTTTTGTGAAGAATTGCTGCATGAAGAACGGCTTGCGCTCATCCCCGGAAGCGCCTTTGGAGCAAGCGGACGTAGTTTCGTCCGTGCCAGCTACGCGACCAGCGAAGACACTATCCATGAGGCGCTGAACAGATTGGCGCGGTTCCTGGTTAGACAGGACCGGGCCCGGCATTGCGAGACCACAGTGCCCGTGCCATAAATATCAATTCACGGAGTATTTCTTCATCATGCCCTTGCGCCCAAGCGGGGGTCTTTTTTACACTCCAAGCTAAGTTGCAATATTCGCTCGTCTCGAGTAGAACCTACTCCTGAGAGACTGCACTTGTGCTGTAGGTGGTTGGAAACGCGATTCTAAACTTCAGTTGCCAACCCTTGCGTCTGAGAACCTTTGTGCTAAAGTTGGATTCATGTTCATATCTTGTACGAGAATCTCGCTATGACTGAATGGCAAACGGTAATCGGCTTGGAAGTCCATGCCGAGATGGAAACAGCCAGCAAGATGTTCAGCAGCTGCCCAGTGGTGGACAGCGTCGAAGCCGACCCTAACTCGGCGGTGGATCCCTTGTCGCTAGGCATGCCAGGCACCTTGCCGGTGGTTAATTGGCAAGCGATAGAATATGGCATCATGGTCGGTTTGGCGTTAAATTGCGAGATACCGTCGATCAACCAGTTCGCACGCAAGAATTACTTTTACCCTGACTTGCCTAAGGGCTATCAGATCAGCCAATATGACCGCCCACTGGCATTGAATGGCAATGTCAGTATTGAGCTGGAAGATGGATCCAGTAAGCAGATTCGTGTCCGGCGGGCACACATGGAAGAGGACACCGGAAAGCTCAGCCATATCATGGGCGGCAGTTTGGTCGATTACAATCGGGCGGGCGTTCCGCTGCTGGAAATCGTCTCCGAGCCAGACTTGCAGAGCGCAGAGGAAGCCGCCAGCTACGCACGAAAGCTGCGCTCGATCCTGCGCTACCTGGGCGTCAACAGTGGCGATATGTCGAAAGGCATTTTGCGCTTCGAAGCGAATGTCAGTGTGATGCAGAAGGGCGATGCTGAGTTGCGGGAGCGTACGGAGATCAAGAATCTCAACAGCATACGCAATATGGTCAAGGCGATTGATTCCGAAGTAGAGCGGCAGATTAGGCTCTATCGGCGTGGCGAGACAGTTAAGCCGGCAACCTTGGGTTGGGATGAAGCGGCACAGCGAATCATTGTACAGCGCTACAAGGAACGCGCGGACGAATATCGCTATTTTCCGGAGCCTGATTTGCCGATAGTGGAAGTCAGCCGTGAATGGCTGGCGGAGATCAGAGCCAAGCTGCCTGCCCTACCCGACGAATTGCAGCAGCGATATATCAAGGACATGGAATTGAGCGTCTATGACGCCGGCGTGCTCACTGCGGAACGCGCCGTCGCCCAGTATTTCCAAGACGTGGTCGAGAGCGGCGCGGAGCCGAAACTGGCAGCGAATTGGCTTACCACGGATCTATTCCGCCTAATGAATACAAAGGAAGTCGAAAGGGAAGCTATTGGCACGATTCCTATTTCAGCGCTGGACTTCGCGGGATTGCTGGCATTGGTGCAGGCGGGCGTGCTCAACCAAAGCACCGCTCGCAAGATAGTCCTGCCGGCGATGTGGGAGACTGGCAAAGATGCCCGCACGATCGTGGACGAACGCGGACTGGCGCAAGTTTCTGATGAAGGACTAATTGGAGACACAATCGAAAAAGTCCTGAGCGCGAATGACGACATGGTGCAGCGTTTCCTCGCGGGCAACGACAAAGTGATCAATGCGATATTTGGCAGGATCATGGGCGAGTTGCGCGGCAAAGGCGACCCGACAGTCGTCCGGCAGATTCTTACGAAAAGACTCGAAAGCCTGAAAGAATAGAAGAGAGACTTTGGGAGAATAACAAGATGACATGGCACCAGACAATTATCGTAGGCAACCTGGGTGGCGATCCTGAACTCCGATACATGCAGAACGGACGGGCGGTTTGCAACTTCAGCGTTGCAGTAACGGAGCGTTGGCGCGATCGTCAATCAAACGAGCAGCAAGAAAAGACCACTTGGTATCGCGTGGCGGTTTGGGGCAACCAAGCCGAATCTTGCAATACCTATCTGTCAAAAGGGCGGCAGGTCATGGTGACCGGAAATGTGCAGGCGCGTGGCTACCTCAATAATAACGGCGAGGCCGCGGCATCACTGGATTTAACCGCCCGCGATGTCAAGTTTCTCTCAGGCGGCCGCGATAGCGATCAACAAGGCGGTGGCTGGCAGGGTGGTGGGCAGCGAGGAAGTTCTCAGCAAAGTGACCGAGCCTCGAATTATCCGGATTCGCCGTCCACGGTCGATGATATTCCGTTTTAGTCGCTACTGGCTCAAACCCGATAATTCATATCATAAGCCGTGTCCAATTACAGAGTTGACTTAAGCGGTCACAACGCCTTGGTAACTGGTGGCGGCGCCGGCCGTGGAAGGACGATCGCTCTTGCGCTGGCTGCTAGCGGTGCATCGGTCGCGATCGGCGATATCAATATTGAGCGCGCTGAAGATACCGCCGAGCAAATAGAGCGCCTTGGAGGTTCGGCGATTGCGCTTCATGTGGATGTCTCCAACCGCTTTCAGACTGCCAATATGATCGAAAGCGCCCGCGACGCTTTCGGCATGATAGGCATCCTCATCAATGCCGCCGAGGTATATCATCCCGAGCCAATGCTGACAATAGACGAGTGGAATTGGCGCCGTCAGCTAGAGGTGAACATCACCGGTACATTCTTCTGCATGCAATTGGTAGGCCGGGTGATGGCGGACGAAGGCGGAGGTACGATTATCAACCTGACCTCTGTGGAGGCTTGGCGCTCAACAATTCCAGCGGGGATCGGATACATGGCGGGCAAAGCAGGCGTTATCGCAATGACTCGGCAAGCCGCGCGCGAATTGGCGCCGCATCAAATTCGCGTCAACGCCATCGCCGTGCGAAAACTCAATGAGGACGAAGGCCTGCCACCCCTACCTGAGGATCCGCCGCCCCAACGAATTGGATGTCCCGACGAGCTCTCCGGCGCCGCCCTGTTCCTGTGCTCCGACGCAGCCCGCTCCATAAGTGGGCAAGTCCTCGTAATTGATGGCGGCAGGTCTATTGTTTGATTGTTGCCCTGTTTCGGCCGTCGATGCCAATCTTACCGTCCGCCGTGCCCGGTCGAGCCGAAGCCGCCGCTTCCACGCTCGGTGGTTGAAAGTTCTTCAAGGGAATCCACAAAGGCCACCGCTTTCGAATAGATCGGCACGACAAGCAGTTGCGCAATCTTTTGACCAACGCTGATCCCAAAGTGTGTCTTGCCCAGATTCACCAGCAAGATTTTTAGCTCGCCCGGTACGATTCGTCAATGACGCCCGCTAGGGTGTGGATACCTGCCGATGCCACGCTGGAGCGGTCCTTGACCAAACCGACAAAGCCTGTAGGAATCTCAAGGTGCAATCCAGTTTCGACCAGCACGCGCTGCTGTGGGGCGACGTCGTATTCGGCGATAGAGAAAAGGTCATAGCCGGCATCACCGGCGCGCGGCGCGGCGAATTCGATGTCAAGCGCTTGCAGTCTTTCATTTCGGAAAACGCGCATGGCGACCGCCTAGGGCGAATTAAACCGGCAGTGGTAAGCATGGGCTAATTCTTGCCAGGCTCTGACATCCCAGTATCCGCGGGCGGCGCCAGAGGGCGAAGGCAGCACGAAGAAATGTGTAGTACCCATTCGCTTTTCCTGCCAGCCATAGGATATTGCGTCGGCAGCCGACCAGCGTGCCCAGGCGCGCCAGGCGGCTTTGCTGGTGAATGCCAGAATATGGGGAGAATATAAGCGGATTTTCTCGCTAAGAGCGTTCGGATGAAACTCGCCCGGACTTAAGTCACTATCGTTTCCGGCGACAAACTTTGCGACATCAGTCAGTCCAATTCGCAGCTTAAGCAAGTCGCGAAATTCGCTCGGCGCGAACTTCCTGGGCGTAACACCGGTCTCGTACAGCGTGCGCCAGAAGGCATTAGTGCCGTTGGCATAGTAGGCAGCGGCTTTCGACGAGGCCGTACTCGCCGCTGTGCCACAGAATACCATGACCAGCCCAAAGTCGAGAACATCGGGCAGTATCTCAATCATGGCGTTCGAGCTCTTCATCGAGGACCAGCAGATTATTCCGATGCGTCTCACGGTAGAAGTTTTCAAGTTTTGCGGGCAATTCGAAATCGCGATCGCCCGTCAACGCAAGCAGGTATGAGATGGATTGATCAAGGGCATCCCGACCATTCGTTGAGCCGTGGGATGGGATTGAAACATCCATTTCACTCAATGCAGCCCATGTTTCCAGGCGAGCCAGCCAATTGCCCAGTAGCGGCGCGCTGTTCACAACCGGCAGTGGTGTTTCAATGGCGTCTCCGCCGAGAAACACTCCCCATTCCGGTATCCAGCCGACAATGCTGTCGACGGTGTGACCGGGCAAATGATGCAACTCCAGGGTGACGTCGCCAAGGTCCAAGGTCATTCGCGTACTGAAGGTCAGATTGGGCGGGACGAACTGAATATCAACCCACTTTCCAGGTTCTGCCAGCTGCATGTGGCTCAAGGTACGAGGCAAATCGACATCAAAGCGGCGTCGACATTCGGCATGGCCTATAATATCAAGTGGCGCTTGAGTGAAGCCACCTGTACCCCAGCAATGATCCCAATCCGCGTGGCTATAGATCACGTGAAAGGGCTTGTCGCCCAAGACAGAGCTCAAAGCTGAAGTGTCAGTCGGGTGCGTTAAGGTGTCCCAGACGGCGGCATGATGCGCGCCCACCACAATTGCGCCGCGCACCGAAATCCCTAACGCGGATGCCTCATATGTCCATAGATTTCGTCGGATTTCTTTCAGTTGCCGCATCACTACTATCCGGCTGATTCGCTTGGGAAGTGCAGCACTAATACGGCTCCGCCACGCGCTGCAATCGTATTCCGGGACCGACGACTTATTCCAGGTCCACTTGCAGTTCGGGCACCAGACGGAATGAATCGATTACAGCGAGCCATGGGCTATCGGCCAAATCAGCAGAAAGCAGATCTTCGTCGATGCTGCTGAGGCGCAAGTTAGCGACATGAAGGCGATTATCTGTTCCGCTTAGCATGATAGCCAAACCGCTCTCTGACGCGCCATCCAACGTGGATAGGAGATAGGATACTTTGAAGCCGGTTGCGCCGTCGACCTCTACAGCTTCGACTGAGCGCGCTCGCACGCCGCTGCGCCAATTTTGAATCCAGCCGATGGCATCGTCTTCGCTGGCGACCGCAACATCTACCGTGGCTACCACTAGTGTCGCATTATCGCCGACGACAGTGGCGGGAAGTCCATCCGCTGAATCGCTAAGTTCCCACTCTGAAGGGAAGCGAAAGATATGCTTGTCGATATTGTCGAAATAGGCCACCCAGCCGAAGGGAGCGTCTGCGTATATCGCTAGTCGCTCTATGGTACTGACGACGCCCTGCATAATGAACTTGAGTTCCCGAGACGCATTCTCGGCCGTGACCACGCGCGCGGTGTAGATATCACCATCTTCCAGCCATGATTCTTGCCGAGCAATCATGTGAGATCGTCCGCGCGACAAATTGAAGTCAATCTGGACAACGCCGTCGCCGGTGACCTTCCGACCAGTCTCATCCCATCTGGAATAACCGCTCCAGGTGTGGCTCAGCCAGGTCTTGTCAAGAAAGGCACTGAGCGCCTCGGAATCGGCAATCCCCGCATGATTCTTGCTTATGCGCACTTCGACAACACTGAGAGCGGCGCTATTCGTCAAATTTGCGCGCAATTCGTCGGTTGTATTGCTGCCCGCACTGGGAATCCAGCCGGTTGGTGCGCCAAGCGTGAACAGTCCAGAATCATGGAGATATTTACTGTCAAAGTCGATTGCGGATGTATCGGGTGGTGCGGGCAGGGTCGGCTCGGGCAGCGGAGTAGGCCGTGCCGCTTCCGCGTCGATATCAGCCTGCCCGATATTTCCCGTTAACATCGGTAGAATCAAGCTGCCGACCATGGCTATCGTCATGATAATTCCGATTACGTAGGTTAATGTCTTTGTCGTTTTATTCATTCAAGCCTGGCTCCAGCAGTGCGGTCAAAGCGCCGCCATAATACCGCAAAAGGGAAACACTGTTAAGCAAGACTTTTTCTCCCTATAATCCGCCACGGGCTGAAATGGCGCCGCTGTCGATATGCCCGCCCCAATCACCTCCCTAAATCGAGCCGATTGGAAACATAGATGGGAAGAAGATGACTCCTTCAGGATTTCTAACGCGCCCTTTAACTTTAGATGACGCAGGCTGCTACGCGGACACTGTTAACGCGATTTCGGCACATATCGGTATAGACGACCGGATTCAACCTGAAAGCGCGCTGCTGGAATGGAATGAGCCGGGGTTTGAACTCGGCAGGTCATCGATTGGAATATTCGACGGCAATGGCCTGCTGGCAGGATATGCGACGTTTTGGGCGACCGCGGAGACCCCCGTGCGACCCAGTGTCGATTGGGGCGTGCATCCCCGCTATCACAATGACAATCTTGAAAACCATCTGCTGGGCTGGGCGAATAAAGAGAGCAGCGAAGTTATCCCGCGCTGCCCGGCGGATGCGCGAATAAGTCTGTGCACTGAGACGCATCAGGGATACGCCTTCGCCGAAAATGCTTTGGTGCAAGCCGGCTTTTCTGCGAGCCGGTCCTTCTACGACATGGAAATCAAGATGAAAGGGCGTCCGGCGGCACCTGCGTTTCCAGCCGGGATCGTTGTCCGGCCCTATGACCATGGGCACGATCTGCCCTTGCTGGTCAATGTTGTACGCGACTCGTTTTCCGATCATTTTGGCTATATCGAAGAGCCCTACGAGAAGGACCTTGAGCTGTTCCGCCATTGGCTGGATAACGACCCGTATTTTGCTCCGGAGCTAGTCATTTTCCCGGTGGCGGAAGCGACCGGCGAAGTGGCCGGCTGCTTGCTCGGGCTGACGCAGGACCACCGCGATCCGTCTGCCGGCTATATTGATACCGTCGGCGTACGCCAGCCGTATCGGCGACGGAGCTTGGCATCAGCCATGTTGCAGCGCAGCTTTGCCGCCTTTTGGGATCGTGGTATTAAGACCGTGCACCTTGATGTGGACGGCGAAAGCTTGACCAACGCGGTTGCGCTCTATGAGCGGGCGGGAATGCATGTGTATCGGCGCTATACGGTGTACGAGAAGGTGCTGCGCGAGGGCGTTGAATTGGCTAAGGTGGCAATGGAGTGAAGCGACACAATTAACGAGGCCGGTGGTTTCTGACAAGATATCATCGCCCTATTCGATCGCTATTCAAAGGATAAGGAGCAGGTCATGCAAGCACAGTCAGGATTCGCCGAAGTCAATGGCGCCCAACTCTACTTCGAGGTGGCTGGAAGCGGCAAAGCATTAATCATGATTCATGCCGGCATCGCCGACAGCCGAATGTGGGACAACGAATTCACATGTTTTGCTGAAAGCTATCAAGTGTTGCGCTTTGATATGCGCGGCTGCGGACAAAGCTTGCCGGTTGAAGGCGAATTCAATATTCAGGATGATTTGAGTGGGTTGCTTGCCCAACTCGGTATTTCCGAACCAAGTGTGTTGATGGGCTGTTCAATGGGTGCCGGGCTCTCGATCGATTTCGCACTGTCCGAGCCTGAGCGAGTGTCCGCTCTTATCCTCGTCGGAGGCGACGCGCAAGGCCTGGAATTAGAAGCCGAGTGGCCTGATGAGCTTTTCGCCGCGTCCGAAAAGGCATTTCAGGCGGGGAAAACTGACCGCGTCGCCGAACTGGATATGCAGATCTGGTTTGATGGCGTGGGGCGTTCGCGCGGTGACGTCGATATGGCGGTCCGGGCGAAGGCTTATGAGATGGCGCGCCTCGTGTCCGAACATGAACTCAAAGGCATCGGCAAGCACGTTAGAGAGTCTCTTGTTAAGCCCGCAGCTGAGCGGCTGCATGAGCTGACCATGCCTGCCTTGGTAGTCGTAGGCGAGAATGATTTGCCGTTTTTGCAGTTCGCGGCGGATTACTTGGTTGAGCATCTGCAAAGCGCAAGCAAGGAGGTCATACCTAATGCGGCTCATCTGCCCAATATGGAGCAACCGGAGCTGTTTGGGGCGCGTGTAGGCGGTTTTCTAGCCGGCGTCTAGTCTATCTATAAGAGTTAGAAACGACACCCACAGAAATGCCCTCTCAAGACAACGAACAACGCTACGAAGACGTCCTGGAACAAATCGCCGGGCGAAGGCCCTTCGGACGCAAGCGGTGCGAAGCACCGCCGCAGACGCCGCACGATCGCGTCCTCGACCTTATCAACGCATTCGATTCGCTCGCGCGGTTGACTCGGAACAGCTACGCGCAATACCTTTGCTATGGGCCCAAGTCCGTACGCGGACCGGCCTGGTCAGGCGTGGTCGTCTGGTCCCACCGCAAAGGCTATCACGGATATCAGACGCTAACCTTGTTTGGAGTCTGGGCGCACTATGATGGCGACGAGATCTTGCTAAGCATCGGCGATCGGCGACTGCCCTATCGCGCGGCGGTTTATGATGCGGGCGTTTACCGCGTCGCCATCCAGAGCAATTTCAAGATGTATTATGATGATCCTGGCGATCCGCCAGTAGCAGGGGATAACCATCGCTTGCATTGCCGCTTTCAAGAGCAAGACCGCCTTACACATCGTCGGTCGCTCAGCAAAAACGTACAGCTATGGCGAGACGAGTTGGAAGCGGGTTAGTCTTCCTCATCCTCAAATTCGATATCGGTCGTCAGCCCAGATGCCGCCAAGTCAGCGAGAGAAACGCTGCCCGTGTCTTCTTTGACTAGCATACTGACGCCTTGTTTCAGGCGTTCGCCGCAGACGAGGCAATCTGGGTCGCGCCCAATCTCTATCCAAATACCGGTATGAGGGTCACTCTCTTGTCCTTCAATGATGTCCAGGTAGCCGTTGGCGACAATCAGTGTATTGGCGGGCATCGGCTCGTGAGCGCTGGTTCCGCGCAACAGCTCATGGATGATGAGATCCGTCTGAATGCCAGCGACCTTGGTCACGTTTACCCAAAGAGCAGGTTCCGCTTCCAGCGTGCCGGCTTCACTAATCATTCCATAGTCGAGTTCGCCGACCGGATTCATCGAGACCAATACCCCGTCGCGCGTGGCTTCCGACCAGCAGGCATAGCAAGGACCATCGAAGGGCTTGATGATGATGTGGTCGCCGCCCTCTCCCCGCTCGTAGACACCGGCGTACGAGGCACTTAGCCGCTTTTCCAGGCATTTCTCGTTGATGGCAAATTTGACCTGCTCGTTATCTACCGCCACGACGAGGATGTCTACGTCATCGAGGCAATCCCAGTGGTTTTCTATCAAGCCCTCACGCACCTCAACCCTCGCGTCGGGATTGCGGTTCATAATCAGATCGGCAACGGCTCTGGCTTTGTTCTGTCCCAAGTAACGTAGGTCGGCAACGTGGCGGGTTACATTGCCACGCTCGAGCTCATCGTTGTCCACGAGAACGAAATTCGCGAGACCACTCATCGCCAAGCTCAACGCGACGAAACCGCCACCTGACCCCAAGCCGACAACCGCAACCTTCTTCTCGGCGAGCCGGCCCAGGTTGTCTGAGCCTATGAGTCTTTCAACGCGTTCCCAAATGTCAGTCATGTTAGAGTGCCTCGAAATCAGTTTCTTCGTCATCTACGATCCGAACATCATCAGTCAGGCTGTCGCCGGCTGCTGCGCCAGATTTCGCGTCCGCTACTAAAGTGCCGTCTGAATCCTTGCCGCTCGACTCAGCCTCTTCATCAACAAAGACCGGGATTGACAGCGTAGCTGGTTGACGCAGCCCCATATTGATCTCGATTGCAATAACATAATCGACGAGGTACTTGTCGCTTGACCACTGCCATTCCGACGGGTCAGTGACTGGAGTGGCTACTTTCCACAGCTGCTGAAACGTCGCTACAGGATCCATCAAGTCCAAGCCCGCCACGAAAGGTGCGTGATATGCTCGAGGGGCGCTCTGAGGGTAGTCATGCTGCGTAACGAAGAGCAGAAAGGAAGCCCCGCCCTGCCGGATAGTGAAGAAGCAAAACTCCAGCGGCACCTCGCCATCACATTCGTAGAAGAGGGTGCGGACGAGCAAACCGTCGTCCACCAGCGCCAGTGTTTCACTTGTCAAGCGATCAGCCAGCACGACATGCCAGCCATATTTCATCATCTGGGGCAGTTGCTCCGCAGACACCACCTTGGGATGCACGGGTTGAAATACGCGCACGTCGCGATGGATGTACCACCAGTCAACGCGCATATCGGTGCCGTTTTCCATCGGCACGGTTATATAGTTGACTGACAAATCGGACTCGCCGATGATGCGCGCGTGGCCAACCGTGACGATCGGGACGAGCAAAGAATCCATGCCCAGTTCATCATCGTCAAGCCATGAGAGCGCCGTCATCAGGTCACCGTGACTAGGTTGAATCATCGAGCCGGGCTGCTTGTGCCAGTCACCCAAGTAGCGCAGTGGAACATCAAACCGATCCGGTAAGGTATCGCTGCCGCGATGTCGTTCGCGGTGAAAATGCCAATTCTCTTGCAGCCACCAGATTATCTCGTCTTGCAAGGCGTCGCCTTGCTGGAAGGTGTGGGAGCGGCGAACAGCCGTCTCATCCGGTGAGATAGTGTCGAGCACGTAAATCGTGGGCAAGCCTTCCGGCGTGTCGTCGGCGATGACGAAGCCAACCATGGCTTCACCAGTTTCGTCTGCCATATATTGGCTCGCTGCCGAGAGCATGCGCTTTACCGCCCGTCGGGACAAGACCAGGTTAGGTACTATACCGCGTGAAATCATGGCCATCCCCCGCAAGCGCTTCCTGATATGTTCAAGCTCGAAGTGTACGAGCTTGATAATTTCCGGTTCATCCGCTGTCCGCATGATCAACGTCTCCGACGGCGGGGCAATGGCGTACTCGCTTTGATTCGTTCTTCAATGCCGGGCCAATTGCCGGTGGAGCGCCAAGTGTAATAGGCATAGAGCCATTGGATCGCCCAACCTCCAACGGTCACTGCTGTGGATTTGGATGGGTTCCAGCCATACTGTTCGCCGTCTTTGGGATTAAAGAGGCAAAGCTGACCATCTTCGTATTGGTGTTTTTCGCTGTAGATTCGCGGTTTGATGCAATAGGCTTCGGACGGTCGGTTTGGATATTCTTTGGGATAGACGAGCTTGAGGCTATGATGCGCGGAATCGAGAATACTCATATTAATCTCTACCACGCCTTGCCAATAGAGCAAGCCGCCGAAGGGAGGGACGACCAACTTGAAGGTATTGCCAAAGGTGGCTTTCATCGCCTCAACTTCCCAGACAAGTCGGGCTGAGACATTCTTGCGCGAGCCCCACCAATTCGACATAGACTGAACTCCGTGAAACGGTTTACTCCATCATACCAAATCAACTTTATTGACTAAGTCAACTGTTGTCTAGGTTCAGCAGTGTGCAAATGCCGCATTTAGCTAGCCCTAAGATGCATTGCGTCGTTGAAACATATGGAGCCGGGGGAAGTAGTTTAACCGCGTGCAACTCTTGCAAGCGTCTCGATTAAGTCTGACGTGTAAGGGATATCAATTCGCGCGTGTCAAAGACGACAAAGTCAAATTTACTGCGAGCGTGGACAGGCGGAATACATTCTTGATAAAATAGACAGGTCAATCAGGATTGGAAGGCTTGGTCACCTGCTCACATTCCCAATTGACCTTCGTCTATCTATGCAAATCCTAACGTGGATTTGCAGCAAACGCAAGGAGTATAGGTTATGTCCATGCAACGTCTTTCCCTGTTTAGCTTGGCGCTAGCGCTGATTGGGCTAATTAGTTTACCGGTATTGGCAGATGAGAATGAGGTCCTCACTGTCTACTCCGGCCGAAATGAAAGCTTGATCGGCCCTATTCTGGAACAATTCACCGAGGACACCGGCATCAATGTCAAGGTTCTCTATGGTGGAACTAGCGCCGTCGCCAATCAAATCCTCGCTGAAGGCGATAATAGCCGGGCTGATGTTTTTATTGCCCAGGATGGCGGTGCCCTGGGCGCTTTGGCAGCGGCCGATATGCTCCAGGCGCTGCCTGACGTAACGCTTGGACGCGTCGACACAGCCTTCGTTTCTCCGGACGGTATGTGGGTGGGCTTAAGTGGCCGGGCACGCGTTTTGGTCTACAGCCCTGAACTGCTAGAAGAGATGGGCTTGGAACTGCCCGAATCAATTCTCGAATTGACCGACGAGAAATGGCGCGGTTTAGTAGGTTGGGCACCGACCAACGCCTCTTTCGTCTCCAATGTGACGGCGATGCGCGTATTGCTGGGCGACGAGGAAACCGCGCGTTGGCTGTCTGATATGATTGCTAACAGCATACAAGCCTATCCAAAAAACACTCCGATCGTACGAGCTGTTATTGATGGTGAGATCGTCGCCGGATTGGTTAATCATTACTACCTGTTCCGCTTCCTGGCCGAAGACTCGGAGATCACCGCGACATTACATTTCTTTCCCGGCGGTGACGTTGGATCGCTAATCAACGTGGCGGGCGCGGCCGTCTTGCGAACCAGCGATCAGCAGGAGCTGGCACTTCAGCTAATCGACTACCTGCTCAGCGACACGGCGCAAGAATACTTCGCCGAGCACACCTTTGAGTATCCGCTCGTCGATACTGTCGAACCCACGGTAGACTTGCCTGCTCTGGCGGACATTGAAGCCCCGGAAATAGACTTGTCCAACCTTGATGATCTGCAAGGAACGCTGGACATGATTGAGGAAAGCGGCGCTTTGGATTAGGTCGCAACACTATTTCAGCAGTCGGGGCGAGGAATCTACTCGCCCTTTACTATTGGTCACGGCAAACCATGCAATTGGCAAATGTCATCCCACCAAGATTCAGACCCAAGGGACAGCATCGCAATATGCTGTCTCGCAAGGCTGTCGGCAATCGGCAGATCGTGCAGGCTGTAAGCCTGGCAGTAGTGACGGTGGTCATGATTCCAGTGGTCTATTTGCTGATCCGAGCGACGAGTGCCGGGCAAGACGGCGTCGACTATTTGTTGCGGACACGTACGCTTCTGATCATTGGGAATAGCGTCGGCCTGATGCTGGCGGTGACACTTTGCGCGACAGTGATTGCGATTCCCTTCGCCTGGTTGACTGGCCGCTCCGACTTGCCCGGTAGGCGTATTTGGCTGGTTCTGGGCTTGGCCGCAATGGTCATCCCGTCATATCTCACTGCGGTCACTTATAGTGATGCGTTTGGACCCAAAGGTATATTGCAGTCGTTGCTGGAACCCCTGGGAGTCGATCGACTGCCTGGGATAAAGGGTTTTGCTGGCGCGACAATGACACTAACTTTCGTGACTTTTCCTTACATAGTGCTACCGGTACGGGCGGCGCTACTCAACTGCGACCGTGCGCTGGAAGAAGCGGGGCAGAGTCTGGGGTTGAGTCGCTGGCAGGTCTTTCGTCAGATCACTATGCCTCAACTGCGGCCGGCGCTTTCCACCGGGATGTTGATGACAGCGCTTTACAGTTTGAGCGATTTTGGCGCGGTCGCCGTCATGCACTTCAACGCCTTCACGCGCGCAATCTTCATTCAGACGGAATCGTTCCGAATGGACAGAGCTTCGGTGCTGGGACTTTTGCTGATTGCCATGACGATGATATTGCTTCTGTTGCAATCGCGTTTGCAACACCGCGGACGTCACTATCGAATAGGAACGGGCGCAACACGTGAACTCGAAACAGTGCAATTGGGTAAGTGGAAATACCCGGGCATGATTTTCTGCAGCGCCGTAATCTTCATGGGTGTAGTAGTTCCGCTCTTGGTATTGACCACTTGGCTATTCGG
The DNA here is from genome assembly GCA_965223515.1 of Phototrophicaceae bacterium. GTDB lineage: Bacteria > Chloroflexota > Anaerolineae > Aggregatilineales > Phototrophicaceae > UBA6055. Next base: position 246,160 of record CBDCWK010000002.1, on the reverse strand, counting down.
ACATACGTTGACCAATCCTATCCATGTATCGCTTGCGGAACTGGTGAATAACACTGTCAGCGTCAGCGCCGTCGCAGCGCTGGTAGTTACCCTGGCGGCATTCCCCTTGGCGTTGCTGGCAATGCGCTCGGTATCCGGATTCGACCGCTGGCTAGTCAGGCTTGCGTATATGGGCAATATATTGCCTGGAATAGTAATTGCCCTTGCGCTGGTATTTTTCGCCTCGCAGCACATGCTCAGTTTGTATCAGACCCTGCCACTGCTGGTATTGGGATATGCCATACGGTATCTGCCCTTCAGCATAAGCGCGACCGAAAGCGCCTTCGCACAGATTAATCCGCGCTTTGAAGAGGCAGCGCGCAGCCTGGGCTTATCGTCGCGGGCAGCGCTCGTACGCATCACGGTGCCTCTGGCTCGCGGCGGCATACTGGCCGGGCTAGCGCTGGTGTTTCTCAACGTCATGAAGGAATTGCCGACAACGTTGATTTTACGTCCGATAGGATTTCGCACCTTTGCGACGTGGATCTGGAGCGCCTACGACGAAGCCTTTCTGTCATCAATTGCGCTGCCTGGTCTGGTACTGATTCTGGTGTCCGCGCTTGTGTTGTTTATCGTTCTTCATCAGGAAGATATCGTAGCGTAGAGAAGCACCGCGTTTACTCAAGCGGGCAATTCCGCGGGCGCTGCTCTGGACACTTTGCCCTGTCCCACGCCCTAAAATCGCTTATGCTTGAACGCTTGACCAAGTAGTGCACGACTGAAAGACGCCATGGAATTCGCATTGCAAACGGAAGACCTCACCAAAGTCTTCGAGGCAGGGACGCCGGCGGTACAGGATATATCGCTGACGGTGAAACCCGGCGAGTATTTGACGCTGCTGGGTCCAAGCGGCGGCGGCAAAACGACCATGCTGCGACTCCTGGCGGGTTTTGAGAAGCCGACGCGCGGCCGGATTCAAATAGGCAGCCGAATCGTTGCCGATGATACGCACTTTGTACCGCCGGAACAGCGCAAGGTTGGGATGGTATTCCAAGATTACGCGCTGTTTCCCCATGTCGATGTGGCGGGAAATATTGCATTCGGCTTACGCGGGTCGCGGGCCGGTCAAGCTAAACGAGTAAACCAGCTATTAATGCTAGTGGGTTTGTCACAGTTTGCGACGCGAATGCCTCATGAGCTTTCGGGCGGTCAGCAGCAGCGGGTGGCTTTGGCGCGTGCGCTGGCGCCTGAACCCCATATCTTGCTGCTGGATGAACCCTTCTCCAATCTCGATACCGGCTTGCGAGCCCAGGTGCGGAGCGATCTGCGGAATATTTTGCACGAAACAGAAACGACCGCGATTTTTGTCACTCACGATCAGCAGGAAGCGCTGAGCCTGTCAGATGAGATTGCTGTCATATTTGCGGGCAAGCTTGTTCAAGTCGCGACGCCGCACGCCATCTACAATCGCCCAATAAATGTGCAAGTGGCGAAGTTTATCGGCGAAGCAAACTTTCTGCCAGCCGAAGCGCATGGCATGACCGCAGAGAGTCGGCTGGGTGAGGTCAAGCTCTTCCATCCCAAATCAGGAAGCGTTGAGCTAATGATTCGTCCAGAGGCGCTGGCGGTTGATTATGGCGAAGAAGGAACACCAGCGACAGTACGCTGGCGCGAGTTTTATGGGCACTATCAGCGGCTTGGCTTGGCGCTGGCAGACGGGACAGAATTGGTCGCGCGTACCGGCGTCGATCGGTACTTCCGCCGTGGAAATGAGGTACGGGTATCGCTGGCGCTGCCGGCACTGGCCTACGATTCGGACGGCAAATATGCAGGAGATTGACGCAATGCTCGGTGCAAAGGCATAAGCATGACGCTAGCACCTGGTCGCTACGTGTATAGGTTTTTCAATGTCTCGGCAGCCAAATACGAACGATTGTGCCTTGTCCCCGGCCCCCGCTGTCTGCCGTGATACGCCCGTCGTGCGCCTCGACGATTTCCTTTGCGATCGCCAAACCCAGGCCGGTACCACGCTGCGGTCCACGCGCCTTGTCAACTTGATAGAATCGTTCGAAAATGCGGGGCAGTTCATCTGGCGAAATGCCGATGCCATTGTCATGAATCGAGACAATGATACCGTCAGTTTCTGCCCTTGCGATTACACGCACTGTCCCACCTGCCGGCGTGTACTTCAAAGCATTGCTGATCAAGTTCATCAGAACCTGAGCCAACCGGTCGCCATCGCCGACGATCTTGGGTGTAGGCGCGATCGATGAGTCGAGGTGTAGGTCTTGTTTTTCAGCCACGACCAACAAGCTTTGCACAACCGCTTCGCTGAGCTGTCCCATGTCTAAGGGCTCGCGCTTCATTGAGAGTTTGCCAGCTTGCAGACGTTCCAGATCAGTGAGCTCTACCACCATTCGATTTAGCCGGCTCGCCTCTTCAAAGATGGTTTGGGCGGCCGCTTCTGTGTCTTCGGCCGCCCCGTCGATAATTGCTTGCGAATAGCCTTGAATTGATGTCAGCGGTGTCTTGAGATCGTGCGACACATTTCCCAGAAAATCGCGCTGGGCTGTATTCGCCACCAGAACTTCAGCCGTCATCACATTGAACGAATCTGCCAGCGAGCGTACTTCGGCTGGACCACTAACAGGAACGTGCACCGAATAGTCGCCATGCGCTACGTCGGTAGCCGCCTTTGCCAAACGCTGCAAGGGCTGTGCGATGGTCCGGCTTATCAGCGCCGCCAACAGGATCGCGAACACGATTCCGGCGATACCGGCCTGTATGAGCGGGGGCGCCAAGGCACTCCCGAAAACCGCCAAAGTATCGTGTAGGCTAACCTTGGGGCGCGGTTCGGCTAGGAGCCACAAGTCGCCATAGGCTTGGCGCGGCCGCCCAAACATGACTCCGCTGTAGAGCCACTCGCCGTCTCCAGGATCCATAAAGTGTCCGAAGAACTGATCGCTGCCACGAGACAGCACTTTCTCCAACTGAAGATTCTTATATTTATCTCGATGCAGCTGTATCGCGTCGCCGGTCTGATAGCTTCCAGAACTGTCGTAGACAACCCGCGTACCATCTGCGGACAATCTGATTTGCAGTGTACGGACGCTGCGAGTATTTGAGAAGATTTCGAGAAGCTCGCGCACTCTTTCTTGCAAGAAGCGGGAGTCGAGGTCGACAGGAAAATCAGCGATGAATTCGATATAATTCAGCCCTTGCGTCAGAGCGGCAAGTCGCTCGTAAGTGGGTTCGGGCGGCGCCGCGCGATTGCCGATCAAGACGAATAGGGCTAATGCAATAACACTAAGTGTAACCATAAGCAGCACCAAATACGACGTTAGCAGTCGCAGGCGCAGATTGAAGGAAAAACGTCGCTCTCTATCGATCATCCAGTCTGTATCCTACTCCCCAAACCGTTTCGATGGCGGGATCCATCCCGCGCAGTTTATGGCGAAGATGGGCAACGTGCACGTCAACTGTGCGCGTCTGACCAGCGAAGTCATATCCCCAGACTACGTTCAGCAACCTGTCGCGACTGAATACTACGCCCTTGTTCTCTGCCAAGGCTTGCAACAGGTCGAATTCTTTCATGCGTAGGTCAACGGGTTTGCCTGAAAGTTCCACGCGGCGGCGCAACGGGTCGATGAAAAGGTTGCCGATCGTGATTGACGGGGGCGGATCGTCCAGCTCGCCGCTGCGGTCAGTTCTCCGCAGGATTGCCCGAACGCGCGCCAGCAGTTCGCGCGGGTTAAACGGCTTGGTCAAATAGTCATCGGCGCCGATCTCCAAGCCGACAATTTTATCGATATCTTCGCTGCGTGCGGTCAGCATGATGATTGGCACGTCGGACTCTTCGCGCACTCGCCGGCAAACTTCTAATCCATCCATCCCTGGAAGCATGAGATCTAAAACAACCAAGCTGGGTTTTTCGCGCAGAATCATGCTCTTCGCCACAGTGCCGTTTGTGGCGCTGGTCACCCGGAAGCCGTCTTGCTCAAGATACATCCCGGCAAGGTCGATAATCCGTCGCTCATCGTCTACCACTAAAATGTTTTCGGTCATGGCCCACCCCACTGCAAGCAGTCTCCTTTTTCATCGCTCACGCTCAATCGGAATCAGGTGCGCACCCGCTGTCATTACTTATATAACGCGAACGGCGCAAGTTTGGGTCAAAGAAACGAGATCTTGCAAGATACCCCCAGCCCGACACCTGCTCTTCAGCGAACGGAGCGAAGGACATGCGACGAACGACCAGCGCCCAACTGTAACTCCGCGAAAGAACTTACAGTGATGTCCTAGATCCACCCTGGTACAAAAATATCATAGCAGCGTTAGCACAATGTAAAATAATTGTAAATGCTCGTCGCGAGCTTGTCGGCACAAGACGAGGATTTGCTTTGAAGATATACGAAAAGATTCTCAGATTGTTCTATATGTATACACATTGATTGCGATTAGAATACCCGACATCAGTGACAAAAGAACGAGATCAGCGTGATGACAGTGCTTCAAATCATTCAACCGGATAATCCGCAATTGAGGCGACAAGCCCAGCGTGTCAACGACTTCGGCGCCGAATTGCAGACCTTGATAGATGATATGCTCGACACCATGACGGCCGCGCCAGGCGTTGGTCTTGCGGGACCGCAGGTCGCGCAAAGCTTGCGCATCATATTGGTGCGTCTGCCAGATGACGAAGAGAGCCAGCAGGAATATGGCGAAGCTGCGGGCAAACTCTACGTGATCGCCAATCCTACAATCATCAGGCGCAGCGATGATATGGTGACGGATGTCGAGAGCTGCCTTTCCTTGCCAGGTCTATTGGGAGATGTCGAGCGGCATGAGAACATCGAAGTAACGGGGCAAGATCGACACGGAAATCCTATCCGCCACACGGCGACGGGCTGGTTGGCGCGGGTCTTTCAACACGAGATTGATCACCTTGACGGCATACTGTATATTGACATCGCAAAAGACGTCTGGCGACTAGAGGACGAGGAAGTCCTTGCGAGCGAGGTAACCGAAGATCTATGAGTGCAGTAATTCGGCTTGCTGCCCCTTCAGACGCTGCCGACATTCAAAAGATATACGGCCCGATCGTCCGTGAAACGCATATTTCCTTTGAAGTTTCGCTGCCCGATCTTGACGAAATCGCCGCCCGCATCGACAAGGCGCTTACCCGATACCCTTGGATCGTCTGTGAGATTGACGGGCAGATGGTTGGGTATGCCTATGCCAGCGCATTTCGTGCCCGCTACGCTTACCAATGGACGACTGAGACTACCGTATACGTTCATCCCGATTTCCGACGGCGCGGTGTTTCACGCGCGCTCTACCAGTCGCTGATTGCCATCTTGCGTGAGCAAGGATATTGCAATGCTATTGGAGTGATCGCACTCCCCAACGAGGGCAGCATTCGCGCCCATGAAGCGATTGGGTTCCGCAAGATCGGCGTTTTGGAAAACGTCGGATTCAAAGCGGGCGACTGGCGCGATACCGGCTGGTGGCAACTTGAGCTCCGCCCCATGCCTGAGTCACCTCGCCCACCTCGGACCATAGGCGACCTGACGAACGAACCGCGATTCGCAAGTCTCCTGGACGCGGGTCTTCCTTTTGTCACAATCCAATCGCAAGGACATGTCCATGCCTCAGAGTAGACGACCGATAAATGCAGAAGATCTCAACCGCATTCACAACGTGCAAGACCCACAAATCAGCCCTGACGGGCAGTTTGTCGCCTTCGTCAAAGTGACCCCGGACCCGCTTGAGAAATCCTACAAGCGCAATATCTGGCTGTATTCGATCATAGATGGTCGCGCCACGCAGTTGACACGCGGGGACAAAGACAGCCAGCCGCGATGGTCGCCGGACGGCACTCAACTGGCTTTCGTCTCCGGACGCGGCAACAAGCCCCAGATTTACCTGCTGCCGACAGCCGCGCCGGGTGGCGAAGCACGCGCGCTGACTGCCATGGACAATGGTGGGCACAACCCGGGTTGGTCGCCCGGTGGCAGGCGAATCGCCTTTCTTGCGCCGATGAGCAGCGAAGAACGGGCGGCAGAGGACGCGGGAGAAGAAACCTCGCCCGAAGCAGCAGACAAGCTGGAGAATCAGCATCGCAAGGAACGCAAAGACGACGAAGAAAACAAGCGTTGGGATCCGCGTCCCGTGTGGCGCATCCCATATCGACAGGGCACAGCATTTGTTGACGAGCGCTACGATCAGGTATGTGTGATCGATACGGCGGAATCGTCTGATGCCAAACCCAGGCGGCTGACTGCAATCAATGCCAATTACTCGGTGCCACAATGGTCGGGCGACGGCCGTTCAATCTATACGTCGCGTACACTCATTCCCGACGGCGATGAGCCTTGGCGAGCTATGAGTGTCTTTCGCCTTCACGCCGAGACGGGCGTTGAGGAAGCACTGACTGATGGCGAATACAGCGTTTACGCGCCACAGCTGTCCCCGGACGGCAAGTGGATCGCGTGCGGACGCAGTCAGATCGGCGTCACTGATATGCCGACTCGCTTGCTTATCATGGCGAGCGATGGGACAGAGACGAGGGTCATAAACGAGTCGATCGATCGCGAAGCTCTCGATTGGGCGTGGTCGCCGGACAACGTACTCGCGCTCACAGTTGAAAGCGAAGGCAATGTTTTGCCCTGGAGATACGAACCGGCAACCGACACTCTTTGCCAGTCTGACAAAGGAACATACGACATCGAGCAGATTGACATCGGTGCTGGCAGCTTGATGGCGATGACCGTCTCCACGCCGCGGAATCCGCAAGAACTTTACCTGCTAGTCGACGGTGAGCTTATGGAAGCGACTGGCTTCAATCACGGGTGGCTAGACGAAGTCATGGTGCAAGAAGTTCACGAATTGCGCTTTGATTCGCCATATGGCGAAGTGCAAGGCTGGTATCTGCTGCCGGTTAACTATGAAGCCGGCGAAACATATCCGTTGGCGTTGAACATTCACGGCGGACCGCATGCCTCATGGGGCTTCTCTACCAAATCAATGTGGCACGAGTGGCAATTCCATGCGGCGCGAGGTTATGCAGTTTTTTATTGCAATCCGCATGGAAGCGGCGGTTATGGCGAAGCTTTCGAGCGTAAGCTGCATGCCGCTTGGGGACCAGTGGCGATGGACGACATCATGGCAGGTGTGGAAGCATTCCTGCGCTTGGGCATCGCCGATGAAGAGCGGATGGCGATCACCGGTGGATCCTACGGTGGCTATATGACCGCTTGGATCGTCTCTCATACCGACCGCTTCAAGTCAGCGGTAGCTCAGCGCGGTGTATACAACATTTCCAGTTTCTACGGCACGTCTGACGTGCCGCTGCTGATGTCGAACGAGTTTGATGCCGAACCGTGGGATAACCATGATGTGTTTTGGGACAATTCGCCACTGAAGTATGCGGCGGACATAAAGACTCCACTGCTATTGATCCATTCCGAGAACGACTTCCGCGTGCCCATTGAACAAGCGGAGCAGCTCTTCGCCTGGGTTCGGCGTGCCACCGATACGCCAATCCACATGCTGCGCTATCCGCGAGAGGGGCATGAGCTATCTCGCAGTGGCGAGCCCGGGCACCGGATCAGCCGCTTGACCGAAATGGTGGATTGGTTTGACCGCTACGCTGGCGGCTAGCCACCCGCGCTAGGAAATGTGCCCGACTGGAAACCGCTGGGAAAATACAGTGAAGTAAAGGCGCGCCTGGCCGATGATATCGCGCCGTTCCGATTCCGGCAGTATACCAAAGACAACTCGCAGCTGATTCATTAGGGACCGCTGCACCGCCAAAAAACGGTCCGCACCTGCAGACGTTAAGACGACATCGACGGAACGCCCATCATTTTGATTTCGCCGGCGTTGCACCAAGGGTGGATCCATCGCTTCAAGGCGGTTTACCAGGCCGGTCATCGTGGCGCTGGTCAAATGATGATCGCGGGCGATATCGCCAATGCGACATTCTCCGGCGTTTTCTGACAGGGTCTTTAGCACGTAGAATTGCGGCGGCGTGAGCTGATGCGCTTCGAAGTGGCTCGCCAGGCGTTTTTCGCCATCGGTGACTATGTCAAACAGGATCGACCACAGTTCCGCTACATCGCGGTTAAGCTTGTCGTCCAATGCCAGCCGCCTCCGCCCTAGTCATCAGTCGCCCAGTGCATCCCATACTTCAAGTTTACCACGCGCTTCGCGAATCACTTCATCGACGAATTCCGATGTGCTGGCTTGGCCGCCCAGGTCGGGCGTCTTTATACCATTGTAGACAGACTCCAAAGTGGCTTCATAGATCGCGCGGCTGGCGAGAGCTGCTTCCTTGCTATCGATATAGCGCAGCAGTGCGCCGCAGGCCAGAATCATCGCCATGGGATTGGCGATGTTTTTACCCATTAGACTGGGCGCAGTGCCATGTGGCGCTTCCGTCACCACCACCTTGACATTGAAATCTTCGTCAAAAGCAATGATGACTGACTCTGCGCCAGCGATGGTGCCGAACATCTTGATAACTAGATCGCTTAGAGCATCGCCATCACGGTTTAGGGCTGGAATAACAAGTGGTTCGCCGGAAGTCTCGAGCAGCAGAGCGTAGGTCGCGTCGATTAGTTGCGGATCGTAGCGGACGGATTTATGGAGACTCGCCGCCCGGTCCAACTCCTCTTTGAACAGGCCTTCGTAAATCGGGCTCACGGTATATTTCGGTCCGCCAAATACGGTCGCGCCGTGCTGCGCCGCATATTGGAAAGTGAATTCGGCCACTGCGCGGCAGGTTCTACGGCTAATAAAGCGTTTGTTGTAGGCAATTTCGTCGAGCCCGTCTCCTTCGCGCCATTCCTCAGCCGCATAAGCGCCTTCAACCGCCATGCGCACCACCGCTATGGGCGAATGGACGCCGGCGAGCGGCCGTATAGAGGGAATCCGCCGGCCGGTGCGCAAGATCACGCTGCCATGCACCAGGTCGCGCAGAAGCGCGTTGGGGCTGCCAACGTCGTCAGGATCGCCCGGCGTGATCGTAGCGGCTTTGATACCCAAGCCCGTCTCAAGTACCCGCGCAGCCGCCTCTCGAACTACCTCGTTGTTGGTGTGCCGTCGGTTTTCCAGCGAAAGGTCAAAGGTTTCGAATGCAAGGCTCTCCAGGCGGATCACGCTTGGATCAAGTACGCGCAATGCTTCGTCGAGCAACTCTTGTCCGGTTTCATCGCCTTGCAGTACACAGATCGTGTGATCGCTCAATGTAAGCGTGCCTTCCAATTCAAAGCGAGGGGACTCCTGTCCCATTGTAAGCGAGGTTTTCCGTGCAGAGAATCGTCTTTGAGCGCGGCTCGGCTGGAATTGGGCTGAGGTTTTCGCCCAAATGCGGTAGAATAAGTGCGATATACTGTCCTTGACGGCTCAGACAGGAATGAGATCTCATGCGTTTTGCTAAGCCTATTGTCGTTACGCTGCTTCTGTTTACACTAGTTTTTGGCACCCAGGCGCAAGACGACAGCGAATTTACATCGACGGTCAATTGGTTTTATTCCGCCTGTGAAGACCGCATGGTAATCGACTTGTCCGGTACGATGGAACTTGGCTACGATCTATATTTTCAAGCCTTTGACGCCTTTGGTGGCTTGGGTGAGGCGATCACCGGACTGCGGCGCATCAGCGTCGATGGCGATTATTCAGTGAGTCAGGTGATCTACTGGCTGAACGGCCAGACGCGCGCTTTGAATACACCGATAAGCGTCGTGATCCGAATCGGGCGCGAGAACGATCCGGATAGTACCTTGTTCCAGGAGCTTTCGGACGACACCTTGGGCACCTGCGAAGAGCCGGGCAGCACGCTGGTAGAAGGCACCGACATTTCGGCGGCGCCCGCGCTCATTTCGTCTTCCGGCGTGTTCACGCCCAACGGAAGCATGCTGAACCCGGTTTATTCACGCCCCGATGAGCCTATTGTGCAGATTGGTGCGCGACCAAGCGATGTTATTCTACCTGACAGGACGGCTGACCCAGGACTGATCTTCGCGGAATGCGCCGATGTTGAGGGGGCAGATCCCGGCATACTGTACGACACTGACGTAATCAGAGTATTCTGGTCATGGTATGCAAAGACGGCTGAACAAGTACAAGACCATATTGCCAAGGCGCAATATGCCATCACCTTGCATTCGCTTACGATTCCCAATGTAGAAGTCAGCGAGGTCAAGCAGATTCCTGGCAGCCTAAATTGGTGGGTATTCTACACGGTCAATTTCGGCGACAAGTGGGAGCCCGGTATATATGACATTAATTTCGCTGTCGGCTGGACCGAGGCGATCAGTGATGGTTACGAGGAATTTGGACCGGGAACGGAAAACGAAAGGCTGGGCAGCCGTTGCCAATTCTTAATTCAGCAGAATCCTTACGGCATCGCAGTTTTGCATGAGCAGCCGGCAATGCCGCTCAAAACCTATCCTGGGTTTCCGCAGGAATAACCCGGCTTAGCCCAATTGTCCACACTTGGAACTTACGCCAAATCCTTGCTAGATATTGAGTTGTCGGCTGGACAGCTTAAGCAATTTGATGCCCTGACGGACATATTGCTGGATTGGAACCAGCGGATGAATCTGACCGGCATCACTGATCCGTCCGCGGTCGCCATAAAACATTACCTGGACTCGCTTACACTTGCGCCTGCCTTGCCAAGAATTGCTGGCATGAGCCTCATAGATGTGGGCACAGGCGCTGGATTTCCCGGTTTGCCAATTGCAATTGTCTTTCCTAAATTTCGTGTCACCTTGATGGATTCAACGCGAAAAAAGTTGCGCTTTATTGAGCATGTCGGCGATCAGCTAGATCTCGCTAACATCCGAACATTGCATGCGCGCGCGGAGGACGCGGGAAGAGATAAGGCCCATCGGGAATCCTACGACTTTGTGACTGCGCGCGCCGTCGCCAGGATGCCTGCTTTGATGGAATACACGCTGCCGCTGGCGAAACTTGATGGCCAGGTGATTGCCATGCGTGGGATGGACGCATACGCAGAAACTAACTTGGCAGCCAAAGCCATAGATAGTTTGGGCGGCGAGCTTTTCACGATCGAAGAGTTCAGGCTTCCTACTTTAGACAATCCACGATACTTAGTCGTCGTGGACAAGATCCGGCCCACTCCGCGGCGTTATCCGCGCAATGCCGGGCTGCCCGAACGGGAGCCTATTCAATAGCTGCCGTGCTCTTCGGCTTCGTCTACGGTTTATTCGCGATATTTGCGAAAGACGATTCCGTTTGGCTACCCGGCAATTCCCATCCGCGGAAATCGGCACGGACGAGCGGAATTTCTCTATGCTATTGCGCGTCAGTGCAGAGGCCGCAACAAGATGAGCTGGAATTTCGGAAGCCAGCTATTCCCCCGGCGAATTCTTCGGCTCATGCAGGGCGATGCGGTAAGGGTGCCATTCGGCGCGGAACAGCTTCTGCGCCACACCGGGATCACATTCAGTAATCTGGCGCATGTGTGCATCATCCCGCGCATTGAAGACAGCAATGCCGAAGGACGAGTAATCGCTGTTTAGCGTACGTCCGGCGAGAATAAGAATGCCGTCGTTCATCAGCTCTTTTAAGTAACCGAAATGTTCGTCGGTGATGCGCGCTTCCTCGGCAGTTGCACCCTCCGAGAGCATCTCGGGGCGCACCGGCTGTATGCGATAGATATATGTTGGCATTGCCATCTCCTCGTTGCATGGTCCCCAAGGCTGTCAATAGAGTAACCGAAATCTAGAACTGCAAAGATGCTCAATCTGTCTCTTCAACCGGCTTATCATACTGTATTCGTTCCTTTCGTGATGCCGATAATTTTCACGCATCCGTCGCGAATACGACCTTAGAGGGGCATTGACCATCGGCTATAATATCTTCAGACTTCGGACCACTGCGAGGCGAATATGGCAGAGAATCAAGCCAGGAAACGGAAGGTCAAGATTGAACTTCCCAAGGATCCCAGTGCGATCTACTCCAATATGGTCATGATTACACACACGGCGAACGAAGTGATTTTCGATTTTATACAGGTATTGCCCAATGACGACCGCGCTCGCTTGCAGAAACGCGTGATGATGACCCCAACTCATAGCAAACTATTCTTGAATGCCTTGAGGGAAAACATGGCGAAGTACGAAGCCAGCCATGGCGAGCTCGACACCCCTGCACGTCAAACTCTGGCGGATCAACTATTCGGTACGGTGAAACCAGCGGAAGATGACGATGAATAATCTGGGACCGATCTGTGAAGCGCTTCGCAAGGATTTGGAGCAGCGGAATGCCGCGCGTGATCAGGCGATCGTGCTGTCGCGCCAGCTGGTGCGCCACTGTTCGGAGAGCATTCGCGCGATCCACCGGCGAGATCTGGAAGCCGCGGATCGCAAGTTGGTACAGGTTAAGGACGGCGCGAACGAATTAAAACTGACAGTCAGCGATTTCCCGGATCTTTACTACACCGGGTATACACAAGATGCGCTAAAAGAAGTCGCCGAGGCCTTTATTACGCGGGCAATCATCGCTGGGGAGGCGCTGCCTTCAGCATGCGCGCTCGATATGAAGAGCGCGACCTACCTCAAAGGCTTGGGAGAAGCCGCGACTGAATTACGACGCTTTATCCTTGATATCATGCGGCGAGAAGACGGGCACAGTCAAGAAGCCGAGCGCCTTCTGCTCGTGATGGATGCAATCTACGATCAGCTAGTGACTTTTGACTTTCCCGATGCACTGACGCATGGACTGCGCCGACAGACAGATGTCGTGCGCGGCGTACTTGAGCGGACTCGTGGCGATTTGACACAAAGCTTGCGGCAGCAGAAGTTGCAAGCTGCACTTAAAGACTTTGAGAGTCAGTTAAATGATAATCGCGGCGAAGCCTCTTAGCCGCAGCCGACTGGCTAGACCGGCATCGCGGGATCAGGCTGTAAGCTTCCACTCGATCAAGGCGCCCGCCACCCACGTCGGTTTCGGCTGATCATAAAGTTCGGACGAATCTGTAAAGCTGATATCGAGTACTTTGCCTTGCATCGGACCACGCAGGTATCGGTATACTTGTCCCGTATCGCGGGCATCACTCTTAGACTCGACGCAATGCAAGTTGTAAGCCCAATAATCGCCCTTCTCCAGGATACGAATTCCGGATTCAATCATGGTCTTGGCGTGTGCCAAGCCCACTTCATCGTGATCGAAAGTGTTCGCTAAAGCATCGCCATAGCCGATGCCATGGTGGAAGGGGTCGGCAGTGCTTAATACCACCGAATCCTCCATCAAGCGCGCCAGCTCGTCGATGCCGGGCATGTTCTGAGGATTCCCTCCTGCCAAATACGGATAACGCTCATAGACTCTTGGCGCTCGTCGCTCGGAAATACCGCGTCGATTCAGCTCTGCCTTCCAGAAATGTCGCCAACTGATCAAGGCATGATCGCCGGTCCATTCGCGCCGCCCATCGATACCCGGTCCCTGGATTCCCCAGAATTCGAATAGAGCTGGGTCTTCGCCCGCGGCTACGGCGACGCGCGCCGCTTCCATCGCCGGCGTGAAAGCGTGCAAGACGCTGAGTACGACGATTCTGTCCGCGCCGCTATCAAGCGCAGCGTGCACACATGCGGCAATCTGATAGCCGCAGTCCTGCACACCGGCGTGTGGAAATACCAAGACGCCGCCGGCGCTAAGCGTGCCGTCGAGCTGCCACTGCCTCCCGCGATCGAGATGATCCAATGTACCCGCATCTCCTAGATCAGCGTGTTCCCGGGCGTAGAGTTCGTGCACTTTCTTTTGCAGCGCATCGCGATCCAATTCCATGTCTTCACTGTCCGTGGCTAGATTTCGTTCGCACAAGTTGTATCGCGGCGCCGCGTCGGCGTCAACTCCATAACATGAACCTTGACTTCTTCGCAGCTGTCCCTATAATCCGTGACTGACTTACAACCGCATAGCGACGTATACCGTAGACAGCAGGAGGGCAGCCGCCCTTAATAGCCTGCCGAGGATACGCAGATAATTTCACTCAGCACTTCGTGATTGAAACTAAATGCGACCTCAATTTACGGGTCGCTTATTTGATTTGACCGGTCAGGTCGCCCATCGAAAGGGATGCGTGTCTGACGAAGAAAGGAGCGACACTTGCCAGTTTCAAGGGCACGGAAAGAAGAGCTTGTCGCCTCGTACGTTGAAATCCTCAATGGGAATGACGGTTTCGTTGTCGTTCAGACGCAGGGGCTTAGCGTATCCCAGATCCAGGGGCTGCGCAATGCCGTGCGAGAGCAAAACGGACGGTATATCGTCGCTAAGAATACACTGCTGAAAAAGGCGCTGGAAGAAGCAAATTGGATTGTACCCGAGCATCTGCTGGTAGGCCCTGTCGCGATCGTTTTCGGTAGCGACAATATGCCTGGTGTTTCCAAGGCCTTGATCAAACATATTGAGGACGAGCAATTCGACGAGAAGATGCAGGTGACCGGCGGAATGATGAGCGGCGACGTCTTGGACGCGCAGCAGGTTGACGCCGTTTCCAAACTGCCCACTCTCGACGAGCTTCGCGCGCAATTGGCAGGGATTGTGGTTGCGCCGGCGCAAGGCGTGGTCAATGTAATACATCAGGCGACGGGTGGAGTTGTCAACGTCCTTCAAGCGTATCTGGACAAACACAATGAAGGCGCTGTCGCCAGCGAATAGCCTCTTTGGGCGTTTGGCCCGGCGAGGTGGTGCAAGCAATTGAAGTCATGAAGTAGCGATAGAAACTTGAGGAAAGGGCAAAACAATGGCAGACCTTGAAAAGCTGGTAGAAGAACTCAGCGCATTGACCATCTTAGAAGCCGCCGACTTGAAAAAGAAGCTGGAAGACGCCTGGGGTGTAGAAGCGGCTGCAGGCGGCGGCATGATGATGATGGCGCCCGGCGCCATGGGCGCAGGCGCAGATGCAGAGCCGGAAGAAGAGCAGACCGAATTCGATGTGATCTTGAAGGAAATTGGACCGAAAAAGATCAACGTCATCAAGGCGATTCGGGGCATAACTCCGCTGGGCTTGAAAGAAGCCAAGGAATTGGTCGAATCGGCCCCAGCAACCGTGCTTGAGGAAGTCAGCAAAGACATGGCTGAAGACGGCAAAGCGAAGCTGGAAGAGGCCGGAGCGGTCGTAGAACTCAAATAGCGGTTCTGCAAATCGCTCCCGGGCCTAATGTTTCACTATCCTTATGGCACGAAAATCTAAACTAGAAAGCAGCAGGCATCTGGCCGGCTGCTTTGGTTTGCATTAGGCAATGATCATTCTTCGAGCTTTCCGATAATCCTCCCGTAAGCATGGATTCATGCCATGCTGAGAATTAGTGCGCTATAATGGAACAGGCGTAAAGTTTGAGTTCCTTGACGTGACAAACATCTCCTATAGCAAGCTTCTCGATCCGGTTAGCGACATTATTTCGCTGATGGAATCAATGATGACGGGCGCTCTTGGCGCAACCACAGGCGATCAACGCGAATGTTGTAAGCGCATTCACGCCTATAGTTGGGGGTTGCATACCTTGGTGATGGACGTCATTACTGCACTTGGCATTGAGAATGCCGCGACCCGCCCCGCTGTGCTCGAGCGATTCAACGCCTTGAATCATCCAACTAAGGCTGCACTGGACAATCTTTCTGCTGGCTTTGACGGTCCACTGAATGAGGAGCAGCAGATCATCGTCGAGCACGTGTTGGAGTCGGTACTGTCAGTCGAGCGCATGATGACCAATATTTGGCATTATTCGTTGCTGCGGCATAAGCGACTGGCGTACGCGGACGACGAATTCGATGGCTCTGTGCTGATCCACAAATTGCAGTCCGAATTGAAGGGCATGGCGATGCCCGAGCTCGATACGCGATTCTGCGCTATCGGCGATGAAGCCTACCTAACATACGCATTTGGGGAGATCGCACACAATATTCGGCGGCACGCCGAAGTTAGCCAAGTCAGCATCAACGTGCAGGAGTATGGATACCGAGCCGATATCACCGTCTACGACAAGGGAAAAGGGTTTAGGGCTGCTGGAGATTCTGCCTTTCAGCCGTTCTGGCAAGCGGATATTGCAGACCCTGGGCTGGGGCTGGGCCTCTACCTTGCCAGACGCCATATCGAAGGCTGCGGCGGTAAGATCTCGTTGAGCAGCGAACCCTCGCGCGGTACGCTGGTAAAAGTTACGCTGGCTACCCTTCCCTAGATTCCTGATGATTCCACACACTGGGCGTTGCATTCTCGACGTGCGACGGGGCAGTTGCGCAGCCACAAGTTCCTGCATTGCCGCTTCTGCGCTATAATCCGCCGCGGATTGACCCACCAGGAGCAAAGCCATGACCACGGACAAGGTATTTGTCACGCGTCAGTTGCCGCCGGCGACACTTGAGCCCTTGGCAGCGCAATACGACCTCGAGATCTGGGATAGCTTCTTGCCGCCCAATTACGAGACCATCATGGAGAAAGCCTCCGGGATCACTGGCCTCTTGTGCTTGCTCACTGACCGTATTGATGCGCCGCTGATTCAGGCCGGAACGGCTCTAAAGGTGATAAGCAATATGGCGGTGGGCTACGACAATATTGACGTCGATGCAGCTAGCGCACGTGGAATCCCTATTGGCAATACTCCGGGCGTGTTGACGGAGACCACGGCGGACTTTGCGTTCGCCTTGTTAATGGCGGTGGCGCGGCGCATACCCGAAGCCAAGCAGTATGTTGATGCGGGCGAATGGCAAACCTGGCATCCGACAGTTTTGTCTGGTCAAGACATCTACGGCGCGATCTTGGGAATCGTCGGGTTTGGGCGAATCGGGCAAGCCATGGCGCGGCGGGCGGGCGGATTCGGAATGCGCGTCCTGGTAAACTCGCGTGGACATGAAGCGGAGATTCGGCAAATCGGCGGAGAAAGGGTCGGCCTGGACGAACTGCTGCGGGAGAGTGATTACGTGTCCCTGCACGTGCCGCTGACGGAAGAAACCTATCATCTCATCGGCAAAAGCGAACTGAAAGCGATGAAGCCGAATGCTATTCTGATCAATACTGCCCGTGGCGGAGTGGTCAATCCCGAGGCGCTCTACGAAGCACTGCGCGCTGGAGACATTTTTGCCGCCGGCTTGGACGTTACTGAACCGGAACCAATACCGCTCAGTGATCCCTTGCTTACGCTTGACAATTGCCTGGTCGTGCCGCACGTTGCCAGCGCAAGCGTCGCCACTCGCGCCAAAATGGCAAAAATGGCAGTGGACAACGTGATCGCCGGACTGAAGGGCGAAGCGCTGCCGAATTGCGTCAATCCTGAAGTCTTCCGTAGAGAGAATCGCATCGGCTAGCTGTGTAACTCTGTTATGACGGCCGTTCCATAGGCATGGATCACGAAGGCTTGCTGGTTAGCCACTTGATTGTAAACAGCAGCAGATGCAAAACGAACGCCCACAACGGCGTCTGCATCTCGCATTTCCGCTTTTTCCAGCATACGCTCAACCGCTTCATCGCGCGCTTCCTGCAAGTTTTCCTCTAGAAAGGGTTCGTTCTTCCGATACTGCTGATGGATTGTACTGCCGATTCCATCGACCAGACCAAGTGTGTGCGTGATGTTTAATCCGGTGATTTCGTTTTGCGTCGACATCAGTATTCGTCCCATGCGGCATCAATTCTCCTTTAGGATTTGACAAATCATACTAAGTGTATCAAAATGTCCGCGCGTCCAACTCACCAATTGGTCGGGGTTCCGCGTGGAGTTGCGGATACATCTGCGTGACTACGTCAGTCGCTGACGCGGGCTAGAGGATTTGATTATTTGCTACTAATCTAATATAATACGTGTCTAACTAATCGAGAGAGTCTAATTGCACGTCCTGCCCCTTGGGCAGGGCGTTTCGTCTACTACCTGTTCTGCTGCGTCCAACAAGGCGGTAGATAAGACTTTTTTCATGGGTCGCCGTATAGAAGGGTGATTGCAACACGAAAGGAACATATCATGGCAGAACGACGCATTCAATTGACACGACAGGGCTTCCACGCGTTGCAGCGCGAGCTCAACATACTTACCAGCGTAGAGAATTCAAAAGTCGCTGAAATGCTCGCCGAGGCGCGCGAGGATGATCAGGGCGAAGAGGCGGTGTTCTTTGACGCGATGGTTTCCAAAGAGCGGCTAGATGAACGGGTTTCCCACTTGCAGAATGTTCTGGCGCGCGCCGAAATCATTGATGCGGACGAAGACCCGGAAACTATCACGCCCGGCAACCGCGTTACTGTCTATGACGCATCGGAAAAAGAAGAATTCACGATGGACTTGCTCGATCACGAAGAGATCACACATGGTCGCCGAGGGGTATCGCTTGATTCGCCGGTGGGCAAAGCGCTGCTCGGCAGACATGTTGGCGATCGTGTCAAAGTAGAAGTGCCGGATGGCTTGGTGACATACAAGGTGCGTAAGATTGAAATGATCCCCGACGAGGGCAACTAACGATATATCGACATGCTCGGTTTCGATGGGGTACTGGATGGCAGTACCCCTATTTGTTTAACTGGCCGCCCCACGCGGGACATTGCGCAACATTCGCAAGTTAGTAGACTATTTCGGCAAGGATACCTCGTCAAGATAGTCCAGGATAGTCGAAAGCATATACGGAGTAAGCGCCAGCGTCGCCGCCGCGACTTCGGGTTCAGTGTGTGCCAGGTTTTCCGCGTCCTCAAGCAGTTGAATTAAGGCATTGGTGACAAGCGACATCCAGCCGATCGTCTCTATCATTACTTCACCTAGCAATTCGGGATCGCGCTGGGCATTGAGCACGAGCCAGGCAGCCGCTTCCATCATAGGCATCATCGCCATCATGGCTGCTGAAAGGCCCAACATCATCACGCGCTGCATTTCCGGCGACATACCGGACATTTCAGTTTCGGTTTGCATGCGCGCTGCCACCCGTGCCATGATCGTAGCAGCTAACCGCGCCGGCGCGCGTTGCTGGGGCGCGCGTCTAAGTAAAGTTTCTACGCGCTGTAATCGACTGAATTCATGCGCTGCCGATTGATCTCGCCCCAGAATATCGACCAGCTTCTTAGCCATCTCTTCAGAGAGCAGTCCGTCTATCGCCTCTTGCATCATCTCCTGCTTAGGCAGGCTTTGCTCGTCGGACATCTCAATTCCCTTTCGTTACTTGGTCAGCCAGCCGGCTGTCATCATCATCGAGCTTGGAGACGTCGAGCAAGTCGCCTAGCTTCTTTCGCGCTCGGTGCAAGCGGCTCTTTATTGCGCTTTCCGTCGTGCCCATTTCTTTGGCTATTTCGGCGTATGAAAACTCATACCAGTATCGATAAATCACAGCGAGACGATAGTGCTCGTCTAACTGCTGAAGAAGTTCTTGGATCGCGTCACTGAGCTCGACCTGAAGCGTCGCTTGTTCAGGTGACGGATCGCTACTGCTCAAAGCCAGCGCAGCAGCTGTAGGTCCGTCATCGAGCGATACGTATTGCATCCGGCGCTTGCGCAGCCGATCAATACAGTGATTGGAAGCGATCGAAAGCAGCCATGTTTTGAAAGATCGGGCGATATCGTAACGGTGTAGATTTTTGTGCACACGTAGGAAGGCCTCCTGCGACGCATCTTCCGCCTCGCCACTTTCACCCAGCATTCGATAACAGAAATTGAAAACCGAGTCTTGAAACAGGTAAACCAACTCAGCGAAAGCCTCTTGGTCCCCTAGCCTTGCCTTTATGACCCAATCAACAATGATGCGATCTTGTTCAGCCACTGGAATACCTCAGTCCCTGAGGGCGGATGTTTCTTCCCGCCAAAGCATTGTGACGCTGCCTGCAGTGTTTGGCAGGTGCACATACCTTATTATGGAGTGTGATGGACAGTGGCAAAAGAAAGAATCACGTAAGAATGGCGAACACTCAGGCATTGATCAAGAGTACGGCGGTTGCAATATTTGTCACCAGCGGCACGTTATGTACATTGCAGATGCGCAGAAGGCCTTGTATATCAGGATCATGAGGATGTTTGCCCAGCGGATCGACAAAGAAAAAGACTGCGCTGATGCGCCCTTTCGCCACCATCGCCGCGATTTGCGCGTCACCGCCGTAGGGTCCGGATAGCACACATGTGACCGGCAGCCCCGTTTTCTCATGGATGAGCTGGCCGGTAGTGTTAGTCGCCACCAGATCAAAGCCGGACAAACGCTCGACATGGTCTTTTACAAAGGCGACCATATCGGCTTTCTTTCCATCATGTGAGATGAGTGCGAGCGTACGTTTTTTCGGATTCGCTGCCATACAATTACCTACCCCTGTGCGGTTGACAGACGCGACTCGACAAAGCCGCTCGGTCTCAACAGAACTGAGCGTTTCGCTTGGCTATCGGGAAACTTCATCTTGGTAGCGAGGAACTGCGTGGGCGACGCACGAGCTGCGCGGGAATCGATAGCGGCCGGTGATAATTCGTAAAGCCGAACAAGCTCTTGAATCGCTGATTCATGCTGTACGCCTCCTCATAGTAGGCTTCGAGCTGCGCCATTAAGGCTGACCACGGTCGCTGCTCAGCCATGTAGCGCGCACTATGGCTAAGCCGGATGCGGACATCAGGCTGGTCGCGCAAATATTGGATCGCATCGCTAATCGCCTGCGCTGTGGGTTCGACAACGATACCGCTGACGCCATCGCTGATGACATCGGGCGCGCCGCCAGCATTCACTACCACCGATGGCAAACCGGACGCCATTGCTTCTTGAATTACCTGACCAAAAGTCTCGTTTTCGCCCGGAAATACAAATACATCGGCGCTGGCGAAAGCCTGCGCCAACTCGCTACCTATGAGGTATCCAGTGAAGAAAGTATCAGTATCCGAAAAGTCCTGCTCAAGTTTTTCGCGCAAGGCGCCATCGCCGATGATCGTCAAGGCGATGCCGGGTGACCGCGCCACGTCCAGCAAGAGATCAATCCGCTTCTCATTTGCGAGGCGTCCGACAAAGATGCATAGCAGTGACCCTGGATCGCGACCATTGAGCAGGCGTTGCCGCATCGCCGGACGGGCGTGACATGGATTGAAGCGCTCGGTATTCACCCCCCTCCCCCAATGACGGACGCGGCGATATCCCACCTCACGCAGCTGTCTGATGATGGTGTGGGTCGGCGCCAGCGTGAGGTGGCAACCGTTGTGAATGTAGCGTAACCAGCGATTGACCGGTCCGGACAGTAGGGGGAAACCATATTGCCCCGTATAACCGGGTAGATCGGTCTGATAATTGGCTATCACAGGTAGATTCAGATGTCGACCGACCGCCATGCCGTTGACGGACATCGCTGCGGGGCTGAAAAGATGAATCAGGTCAGGCTGGAAGTCTTCGATATGGCGGGCTACAACCGGATTCGGCAGCGCCATGCGGGTTTCTGGCGCTTGCGGAACGCTAATGGATGGCAGGGGGATAACTTGCGAATCCCCTACACGATCGACCGCTATATCCGGCGCAAATACCAAAACTTCGCGTCCGGTTTCTTGCAAGTAGCGAATCGTAAGGTAAGAAGTCTTGACGACACCGTCGACTTTTGGCAAAAACGACTCGGTTAAAACCGCGACCTTTTTCACCGACGCGAAAGGCTCCACCTGGTGCCGGTCGTCCGTCAATCGGGGACTGCCAAAGAATTCATCCAGGTTTTTGTGCTGTTGTGCCTGAAGATTATCCAGTAAGCGCTGTGCCTGCATGTCCACCCTATCGCGCGAGAAATCGCTCTATTTGCAGTCTAACACATCAAACTAAATCGAATAAGCGGACTGACTTACATTTGGAATCACAGCAACCGACGCGAAGGTTTGCCAATACGTTGTCTACTAGATCGTACGAAATTGACTAGTGAAGGTTCCACAATTCTTTGCACTATTGGGTTTCACCGCGACCGTAAAGCGCTCGATAGATATTGTAGTTGCGATAGATGAATTGCACGTAGTGGCGCGTAGAATCGATGGTTATGGTAGTCATAAACAAATCCGGATCACCACCGGAAAGCTCGTTCCAATCATATGCCCTGCCGGGTCCCGCGTTGTAGGCCGCCAGTGCGGCGATCGAATTCTGACCGAAGAGTTCCAACTGTTCGTCGATATAGAATGCGCCAAAGGCGATGCCGGCATAAGGACGAAATAGGTCACTATGTTGATAATCGTTCCAATTCAATTGTTGGGCAATGTATTGCGCAGTCGACGGGATTACCTGCATCAACCCCTTTTCTCCGGCCGCGGCAGTGGCGAAGGTGTTAAAGAGACTCTCTTGCCGGATCAAGGAGAGCATTAGCAAGGGGTCGATGCCGCGTGCGTCCGCCACCGGCCTTATGACGTCTATATAGTAAGCCGGGAAGCGCATGCGGGCGAGGAAGGGCGGCGCCTGAAGTGTGCCCAACCCTGAAGCAATGATGACATCCGCCGCCGCGATGATGCTTTCGCGATAAATGCCCAGACTTCGCAAGTACACCGCCAGCCGATAGCTATCTAGCACATCGCCCTGATCGCGCGCTTCATCAACAAGATCTTCGAATTCGGTGTGCGCCTCATCGAAAGCGCTGACTGCGTAGAGTTCGCGTCCGCGAATCATTCGCGAGTCTGTGTGCAACTCGGCAGACAAGCGCCATAGATCGCCTTCTACTTCAATGGCGAAGGTCTCGCGCAGCCATTTCTCGGCCGCGGCCAGCTCCGTGGATTCATCAAAGTCAAATTGCCAGGCGGCGGGAGGGTCAAAGGGATGTAAACCGACGCGGAAGTCTGCTGAACGCGCTGCGAAGTAACTGTCAGGCGCCGCAGCTATTGCCAGATTAAAAGCTTCCTTTGTAAGTTCTTCATCACCTCGGCGCAGCCCGATCTTGCCCATCCACAAATAGGCAGCCGCTTGATCGTTGCCGCTCGTCAAGCTGGCAATACGCGCGTAAAGATTCTCGGCGACCATCCACGCTTGATCTCTCACTGCGGCGGACGCAGCGTTGAATAGCCCATTGATGGTCAATTCGTGATTGGGGTAGCTGTCCGCCAGACGCATGAAAACCTGCCGTGAAAGTGCCGGTTCGCCGTTGGTTCCATATAGATAACCGGCACGCCACAGTGCCACGCCAGCCGCTTGTTCGAAAAGCGGGTAAATGTCGGCGATCGCGAGATAGATTTGTATTGCGGCCGCGCTGTCGCCGGCGAGAAAACGGGTCCGTCCACGCTCCAACAGCGCATCGCCAAAAAGCGGATCTTGCGGATACTGATCGATCACAGTTTGAAAGGCGATGATGGCCGCGTCCGAGTTGCCGATCTGCCGGTAGGCACGCCCCAGCGTAATGAAGAGTTCCGCCGGAATCGCTGCAAGTTCATGCGTCGTGGTGTATAGATTGAAGGCATCAATTGTGGCTTGGTAGTCGCCGGCGATGAATGCGGCCATCCCGCGCTGCAAGCCATCATATGATGTGCCATGCTGGCTCAGCAGGTCGAGCGCCTTCCATGCGGTTGCGGTGCCAGCGTAGTTCTCAAAAACCGCTCGCAAGCGTTCCACGCCCTCAGCCAAGTCGCCGCCGGAGAGCGCTGTCTGCGCCGCTGTGAAGGAGATATTCGCGCGGTATGGCAGGTTCCGCGCTACAGCCAAGACGGCATCATACTGCGCCACGGCATCGCTGTGACGCCCTAGGTTGATGTAAATCTGTGCCAGCTTCTCACGCAGAATAAGCAACGGCACTTTCGAACGCTTGGCACTGATTGCACGTTCATAATTCTGCAATGCAGCACCCGTCTGATTCAGAGCGATCTGCGCATCGCCAATGCGCTCGTAGACGTAACTGTCGATCAAGCCGGAACGAAGCGAGAGATACTGCTGAAAATCGGCAACTGCGGCTGCCCATTGCGACAAGCCAAGGCGGGCGTCGCCACGCAAGAAATATGCTTGCGCAATCTGCGCATCGTTAGGAAACTCCGTTACTAGCAAGGTGAAGGCATCTGATGCCTGCTGAAAATAACCGGCACGCAACGAAACCTGTCCAAGGCGGAACGTGGAAAGCGCCCGGTCTTGTGGTGCAAGTCCGCTGCCGTAATTCAGCAGCTGGCGAAAAATACCCGCCGCGTCCTCCAAATAACCGTTAAGCACATAGCGCTCGCCGAGTTGCATGAGTTGCAGCGGCTCGATGGTCGGCGTCGGCGACGGCTCTGGAGTTGGGGTTTCGGTAGGCAAATCCGTGGGAACAGCCTGAACGACTACGCTTAAGGGCGTGGCGGTTACATAGATAATGTTGTCTGCGTCAGGTGTCGGAAGCGAATCGTCCGCGCGGCGGAAATTGCAGGCGGTCATTATCAGAGCGAGCATGAGCAGGACGACGCCGGACCAGCGCATAAAGTTGAATCCGCCAAGTTGAACCGTTTCAGTTATGGTACGAAGCAGGTGTCCGCTTGTCAAGCAAGGTCACCGGAATCTAATCCGATTGGCGGGCTCAGCTCACCGGCAAGCCACGGAATGCCATAGCCGACGACCAGATGACCGGCTTCCGCCAAGGCTTTGCCGAGAGAATCGGTATCGTTATAGGTCCACCAGTGATTGGCATCAGGCAAGATGTTGACGCCGAAGTCGCCAACGACCAGTTGACTCAAGCTGCGGAAGGCATAGCCGTCGCCGACGCCTGGCAATCCGGAACGCTCGCTAGAGCGTGCGAGCCGCACACGAAATCGCGACGGCGCGCCGGCCGACCACATCGTGTCGCTGTATACCAGCACCTGAAAATCGATCAAACCAAAGCTGTCATCGCTGAATGCCTTGATGAAGCGGTAGCGACCACCGGCCCCCTGCAAGGGCGCGTCTTCAAAGTGGTAACCGGCAGCGACAAATGCCTGCCCGACCACAGTTCGCAGTAAGGTGCGAAAATAATCTTGGCCCGCTTGACGTTCCTGCATGACTATCAAAGAGTCTCGAGAAAAGTGTTGCCTTGTTGGTGAATAAGGTATTGCAGCAAATGGGCAATATTCCAGGCATCGTCTGCGCCGCGATGAAGCGTGCCGGTCGGTTCGATCCCTGCGAGCCGAAGCGCAGCAAGCATTCCCAGGCGCCGTCCGTCGTGACAATCTGCAAAGGCGCTACGCAAGTTCAAGTGCTTGGCACCGAATGGGTAGCTTACGCCCAGTCGCCGGCACTGCTTGCGAAACAGTTTGCGATCGTAGCTGCCCCAACTCGCCCAAATGTAGTTCCGCGCTTTGTATTCTTCGACCAAGATTCGGCAGGTTTGGGCGAAGTCGAGACCCGCCTCGGCGATCTGATCGGGAGTGATGGCGGTCAGTTCCGTGCAAAATGCGCTGATCTCCGAAGTGACAGGCTTTACAAAGATACTGCGCTTATCGCGGATGCCGTCCGCATCGAAATCATAGATACATAAACCAACTTCAATAATTTCGTTGAACTGACCAGCCGGCGGCGGTTCGATATCCCAGCAAGTCGCTTCAATATCGACAATGATTATGCTGTCTCGACGAATTGCCATGTGCAGTATCCAGCAAACCGTCAGCGTGCGCTTAAGGCAGCCGCCGTCTCAGCGGCCGATGTCACTGGCTTGAGACACGTGAAATTGTGGCAAACGTAGACGGTTGTGCGCCCCGCCTGCATCACACGCCCACTAAGGAGCGGAATGGTCTCGTGCTGCGATGCATCGTCCCGTCTCCAGGCGGTAACCTGGTTGGGGCGGAACGGAGCCTGCAGCAGCGTGAGGATCTCGACGCCTGTTTCGCTCTCCAGGTCACCAATCAAGGCGACCTCATCCAGTCCTTGGATCAACATATCGGCAGCGTTAAGCGACTCGGCAAATGCCTGCGGATATTGACGCATGGCGTCGCTCAGTTTTCTCAGCACGTCTCTAGCCGCCTCATCATAGCGAGCGTCGCCAGTGAACGCCGACAAGCGCAAGAGTTGTCGCGCCATCATGGCGTTGCCGGAGGGTGTCACGTTGTCCTGCAGGTTGCGCGGACGAACAATCAGCGACTCGTGATCGTCGCTTGTATCGTAAAAACCACCGTCCGTGGACTCGAAACGAGCCAGCACCACGTCAGCCAAGCGCCGCGCTTCTGTAAACCAATGTTCCTCAAATGTCGTCTGGTACAACTCCAGCAAGGCGTCGATGAGATTCGCATAGTCTTCTAAGAAGGCATTGAGTTTGCTGCGTCCATCTCTATGCGTGCGGTAGAGTCGGCCATGCCCGTCGATCAAGTGCTCAATTATGAAATCGCCCGCTCGGCGCGCCGCAACGAGATAGTCGGACCGCTTTAATACTCGGGCGCCCTCAGCCAAGCTCGCCAGCATCAAGCCATTCCACGAGGTCAGAATCTTATCATCCAGTCCCGGCGCTATGCGCTCCGCGCGGGCGACGTAGAGCCGATTCTTGACTTGCCTCACAGCGTCCATCAGTTGCCCAAGCGTCAAGCCCAGGCTGTCGGCCGTTTCCGCAAGCGGGCGCGGAATTAATAAGATATTCGACTCTTCAAAGTTGCCTTGCGTCGTCATGCCGAAGTATTCGATTGCGATCTCCAGGGCGCGCGGCAACTGATCGAAAATTGGCTCGAGCGCCTCCCGCGCCTCGTCGATCGTCCATACAAAGAACTTGCCTTCGACACCTTCCGAATCGGCATCGGTCGCGCTAAAGAAGCCGCCTTTCTCGGCTGTCATTTCGCGCAGGATGTAATCATATATGTCCTCGGCGATAGAGCGGAAAAAGTCATCGCCCGTAATCTGCCAGGCATGGAGGTATAGGCGGCTGAGTTGCGCGTTATCGTAAAGCATTTTCTCAAAGTGCGGCACGAGCCAGTGAGCATCAACGCTGTAACGCGCGAAACCCCCGCCAACATGATCGTAGATGCCGCCATCCGCCATTTTTTGCAATGTAAGCGTCGCGAGCTGCAGCGCAAAGTCGTCATGAGTTCGAGCACAGTGCCGCAACAAAAACTCCAGGCTGATCGGATTGGGAAACTTCGGTTGTGTGCCGAAGCCGCCATTGACACGGTCGATACTACTCAGAAGTTTTTCGGCTGCTTCATCCAGCAAATTTTCCGTTAATCCACTGTCATCCGTACGGCCGATCGCTAGAACATCACGTTTCAGTGCCTGATGAAGACTTTTCGCCTGCTCCTCGAGTTGATCGCGTTTGTTGCGGTAGGCGTCGTGAACCGCCCCCATCAGTTGGGTAAACGAAACCATGCCGTGACGGGGTTCCTTGGGATAGTATGTGCCGCCGTAGAAAGGGCGCCCATCGGGCAGCAAAAATACGGTCATTGGCCAACCGCCCTGCCCGCTAATCGCTTGTACAGCTTGCATGTAGATGTCATCAACATCGGGGCGTTCTTCTCGATCTACTTTGATATTGACGAAGAGCGCGTTCATCATATCGGCAGTGCCATCATCTTCGAAGCTTTCATGTGCCATCACATGGCACCAATGGCAAGCGCTGTAACCGACACTAAGCAGGACCGGCTTGTCTTGTTCGCGTGCCATGCGAAAAGCCTCGTCAGACCAAGGATGCCAATCGACCGGGTTGTCGGCGTGCTGCAGCAAGTAGGGGCTGCTTTCGTCTTTCAGGCGATTCATAACCATCCTCAATTCCGACACGCGGGTTTCGAAACGGACCCCGCCTTGGCAGGTCGGTCTGCAGTGCAACAGGTATCGGACAATAGCATAACGGACATCGACGAGAAGCGAAATTGTTAACCTGCGTTCCTTGTCTTCCGCTACGCAAACGGTCAATTGTCTAAGTCCGCGGACGCAAGCGAAGCAGGATATCTTGTGCAGATGACTAAACTACACCACAGAGAGAGAAGAAATGATCCTAGATCTATGCCGATTCTAAGACAATATTTGCACAGTTCGTCACGCGGATGCGGTATAATCGGGGTACACAAACCACATTTAGCAGGTACTATCATTCCATGCAGTTTTGGGATAACAATAACGACGAGGACAAAGGCAACAGCGGAAACAGCAACCGACCGCCGCAGCCCCCGCCAAATTGGCGCCGGTGGGTGTCGCCGGGCTTGCTTGTTTTGGTTATGCTGCTTGCGCTCATCTCGTCGCCAGGGTTACTGGGCGGCGTTTCTTCCACGCCAGAAATAGCCTACTCCGACTTCTACGAGCAGATGCTGCTCAATAACGTAGAAACCTTCGATTATAAGGACACAACCGCCGTCGTCGGCGATTTTAAGAGCAGTATCATAATCATGTCTCCCTCGGGAAGGACGCAGAGCGTCAGACGCTTTTCTACTCAGATTCCGGTTTTCGCGGGACCAGAAATCGAAAGGCTGCGGCTGGCAAACGGGATCGGGTCCGTATCCCAGGAGTACAGCAGTACCTCGCCTTGGTTGGCGCTCTTTATCAACTTCCTGCCGCTCGTGCTCATCATCGGCTTTTTCGTGTGGATGGGACGCCGGGCGCAGGGACAGATGAATGGCATCTTTTCCTTTGGTCAGTCGCAAGCGCGTGAGAAAACGCCTGAGATGCCCTCCATCAGATTTGACGATGTTGCGGGCCAAGACGCTGCCAAGCTGGAACTTGAAGAGATCATCGACTTTCTTAAGCAGCCGGAGAAGTACGTCAAAGTAGGCGCAAAGGTGCCGCGCGGCGTCTTGTTGATCGGTCCCCCTGGCACTGGCAAGACCTTGATGGCACGCGCTGTCGCCGGCGAGGCGAACGTCGCGTTCTTCAGCATCGCTGCATCAGAATTCGTGGAGATGTTTGTTGGTGTTGGCGCCTCACGTGTGCGCGACCTGTTCAAGCGCGCCAAAGAGAACGCTCCCGCCATCATCTTTGTCGATGAGATCGACGCGGTTGGCCGCCGTCGCGGCACCGGTCTGGGTGGTGGGCACGATGAACGCGAGCAGACGCTGAATCAGCTTCTGTCGGAAATGGATGGCTTCGACAACGATACCAATATCGTCATGATCGCCGCCACCAATAGACCCGATGTGCTGGATCCCGCGCTCCTTCGCCCGGGGCGATTCGATCGACAGATTACTGTGGATCTGCCGGACGTCAAGGGCCGTCACGAAATTCTGAAGATTCATACCAAGAATAAGCCGCTGGCGAATAACGTCGAATTGCAGTCGATGGCGCGGGCGACGATAGGTTTTTCAGGCGCAGATATAGCTAACCTCGCCAATGAAGCGGCGATGCATGCCGCCCGCTATGACCGGCGCTTGATCACAATGTCGGATTTCACGACGGCATACGAGCGTATCCGTTTGGGTACGAAACGTCCGCCGCTGTCCAATGACAAAGATCGCCGCATCACGGCTTATCACGAGGCTGGCCACGCTTTGGTGTCCTTCTTGATTCCGGATGCGATGGCACTATTGAAGACCACGATTATTCCGCGCGGCCGCTCACTTGGGGTAGCCTTTTACATGCCCAAAGATGATTCCTTGCATCAGTCGCGTAAGCAACTGGAAGCATTTGTACGAGTGGGATTGGCTGGTCGCATAGCCGAAGAGACTGTCTTTGATGACGTGACCACGGGCGCAGCCAACGATATTCAGCAAGTGACGCAGATCGCGCGCCAAATGGTCAAGATGTTCGGTATGAGCGATTCGGTTGGCATGGTCAACTACGGCGACGATGGCGAGCAGCCCTTCATCGGCTATTCGATTGCGAGCGGGCGTGACTATAGCGATGATACAGCCGCCAAGCTTGATGCTGAAATCAAACGTATTATCGATGTGGCTTACCAGGAAACTCGTGAACTACTGGAAGACCATCGCTCCGAACTCGATTCACTGGCCGAAGCCTTGCTGTCGAAAGAGACTGTTGAGCGCGAAGAAATCTTGCGCATCCTTGGCTTGGAAGATGATACGGAAGAGTTCATTCCGACTTCGGTGGCGGCACATCTACGTGAGCCGAAATCTGCTGAGCAGAATGGCTCGGACGCAAAAGAACCGGTTGACTTGGAAGAATAGTGCCTTCGTTAGTTACCGACGGAATCGGCCGATAGACGAAAAAGGGGCGAGGCGAGCGACCTCGCCCTTGTTTTGGAGGCTTACTGCGCGGCGGCCGCTTCGACCTCGGCGATGATATCGTCTTGCACATAAGAAGGGACGCGGTCGTACCGATTGAAATCCATGGTGTAAATGCCTCGCCCGCCGCTCATCGACCGCAGGTCATTGCCGTAGCGCAGCATTTCCGCCAGGGGCACTTCCGCCGTCACAACACTTCTGAAACCTACTGTGTCCATACCCTGTACGCGGCCACGGCGGGTGTTGAGGTCGCTCATGATGTCGCCCATCATGGACTCGGGCACGGTGATTTTAACATCCATTATCGGCTCAAGCAGAACCGGCTTCGCCTTACGGAAGGCGGCGCGGAAGGCTTCGCGCCCGGCAATCTGAAAGGCAATGTCCTTGGAGTCCACCGGATGTTCTTTGCCATCAATGACATTGACCATTACGTGTTCGACCGGGAATCCAGCGATAACGCCTTCAGGCAGGACTGCACGGATTCCCTTTTCAGCCGATGATACAAATTGCTGCGAGATTGCTCCCCCGAAGACTCTCGATTTGAACTCGAAGCCCTCAGTCGTCGGCTCTACTGTCAGGTCAACACGGCCGTATTGTCCGGCGCCCCCTGTCTGTTTCTTGTGCGTGTAGCTTGACTCGGCATTGCCGGTTATCGTTTCGCGATAGGGGACCTTGGGCATATCGGTATCGATATTGACGCCGAGCGCCTCGGCCCGTTTGAGAGTGACCTCGAGATGGATCTGTCCCATACCTTCCAGGACAGTCTGACGGGTATCGCTATCCTGCCGCCACCGCAAAGTCGGATCGGCGTCGCAGAGATTGCTGAGCGTGGGACCCATTTTGGCGCTGTCAGCTTGCGCCCGTGGCGTGACCGCTAGCATATAAAGGGGCGCCGGAAAGTCCGGCGCGGCGACGCGGATGCTCGTATCGGTATCGACAAACGTATCGCCAGTCTTGGTATCGGTTAGCTTGGCAACCACACCGATATCGCCGGCGTGCAATTCCTTTACCGACATTTGCTCTTTGCCACGCATAACGAAGAGCGAGTTGAAGCGTTCATCGGTTCCACTGTTGGCGTTGAGATTTCGTCCGTCGCTGGAAACTGTGCCGGAGAAAATCCGAAAATAGTTCAAAGTGCCGACGAACCGATCATTCAGCGTCTTGAAAACGTAGGCGACCAATGGATCCCCATCGCTATGTGGAGGCTGCAAGACATCCGATTCATCGCTCTTCACGATATTGACTCGGCGTTCGGCAGGCGACGCGGTATAGGCAACAAGCGCTTCCATCAAAGGCACAGTGCCGATATTCTCCGTTGCCGAAGTGGCGAATACCGGTACGGTCTTCAACTCCGGCGAACGCGATGCCTTGCGCATGCCGTCACGGACTTCATCAAACGAAAGCGTTTCTTCTTCAAAGTACTTCTCGAGCAGCTTATCATCAGCTTCCGCGGCTGCTTCCATCAATTCCATGTTAGCTTCTTCAAGCGCATCGGCATACTCCGCTGGCAAGTCTGCTGGCGTCGAGCCGTCGCCGAAATAAGCTTTCTGCGTCAACGCATTGGCAACACCTTGGAATTCAGCTTGCGCGCCGACAGGCAGCATAATGGGAATGAATTTGTAGTCTTCAAATTGACTGCGGAGTTGCTCAAGGACTTGATCGAAGTTGGCGTTTTCACGATCCATCTTGTTGATCACGACCATGATTGGCTGCTCAGTAGCGCGGGCATACTCCCAAGCCAACTCGGTGCCCACTTCTACACCGGAGACCGCGTCGACAACCACAACAACCGAGTCTGCAACTAGAATGGCATTCTTCAATTCACCCTGAAAATCCGTGAATCCAGGGGTATCGAGCACGTTGATTTTGATATCGTTGAATTCTACGGGCACCAAAGATGTGGAGAGCGACAGACCGCGCTCCCTTTCCTCATCATCCCAATCCGAAACCATATTCTTTTCAGAGATATGTCCCATGCGTGTCGTGGCGCCGGTGCTGTAAAGCAACGCCTCAACTAAGGATGTTTTGCCACAACTTTGATGCCCAACAAGAGCGACATTTCTTATATTTTCTGTTTCATATTCTTTCATGAGGGGTCGCCTCCCAAGCAGCGCCAACCGAAAATCTACACTCTGACAGATGATGACTCCTAAACAGTCACGAATGTGAAGGATTCTATAGGTGGGTTAACGTATTGTCAAAAGCGCATATCGGACAATTGCTTGCAGCGATAAGGCAATTAAGCAATCTCCAACTACTATGTAGCTTCGGAACTCGATATTATCCTTAAGATGGTCATGGGTGCATTTGGTATAGTCGGCCACAGGAGGCCATGTTGGCTGGACGAATCGTATCTAATGTTTTTTCGTTTGCCCCAGCCTCTTACTTACGCTGATTCTGCTGGAAATTATGGAATGGGGCAAGCCTTTCTGAGATGGCAGAACGCGGGAAAGAGTTTTGATCCAGATATCGTTATTTTCGGCTTGCAACCGGAGAACCTGGCACGAAATGTCAATGTCTTTAGACAGTTATTGCATCCGAGCGGACCTCCTTATTCCAAACCTCGCTTTTACTTATCGGATCAAGAATTGGAATTGATCAACTATCCGACCTTGCCGCCTGAGCAACTCGTCACCGCGTTTGCAGCGCTTAGGCAGAATGAAGAAGATCCGGACATTTTCGGACCGGACAGTGAAGGCGAGCAGCTTGCAAGAGCAATCATCGACGCGTTTGCTAAGGATGTCATGGAAGAGGCCAAAGACTTCATTGTCCTGCATTTGCCTTTACAAAGTCACTTGATTCGCTATCACGGTGGCGCTGAAGCGCCATACAAATTGCTGCTTGACCATTGTCGCGATACCTATAACTACATCGCTACGGAAGAGTACATTGAACATTACTTATGTGGACGGCAAGTATTGGAGTGCGACGAAGCACTACGGACCGGAGAAACATTTCCTCGTAGCTGAAGTGGTTGCGAAGCACATCATCGACTGCGTCGAGAGCGGCGCTTGCCCCTTGCCGCGCCTTGGCGATCCATCCCAAGTTCTGGCGGAGTTTGCACCGCCCGATGGCTAGGTGATGCAGCATTTGCGACTCGATTCTGCATAGAATCGCGTCAGTCGGCGTGCTAGAATCTCGTGGTAGTGCTGGCGACCTAGACAACGGATGCACCAATGACAACCAACGATTTTCTATTCCGTGGCGACATCGACGAATTGGACCCCGATGCCGCTGAGCTTATCCGCCACGAGACGGCGCGGCAACGAGAAAAACTTATACTAATCCCCTCGGAAAGTTCTGTACCTTATGCAGTGCGCAATGCGCTCAGTTCTTCATTTCATAATCTCTATGCCGAGGGCTATCCGCTAGACAACGCACGAAGAATGACGCAGGCAGAAATCCTTGATTATGAATTGCGCCTGCCGGAGTTTCGCCGCAATGCCGATCAACGCTACTACAAGGGCACCGAATACACGAATATTCTGGAGTCGCTTGCACGGCGGCGCGCAGCTGAGGTTTTCGCTGGAAACGGATTGAGCGCCGATGATCTCTATGTAAATGTCCAGCCGCTTTCCGGGGCGCCGGCGAATAACGCTGTCTACACTGCCCTGCTCAATGTTGGCGATACCGTTATGGGCATGGACCTGATCATGGGTGGTCATCTCACGCATGGCAGCCCGGTCAATCGCAGCGGCAAGTACTACAACATTGTCAGCTACAGTATCAACCCGGAGACGGAAAAGCTCGATTACGCGCAAATGATGAAGCTGGCGCTTGAGCACAAACCTCAACTGATCATCGGTGGCTTCAGCAGCTACCCCTTCGCCGCCGACTGGCACGAATATCGCAAGATCGCCGACGCAGTTGGCGCCTACTTGCTCGCCGATGTCGCCCATGTCGCCGGCATGATCGCGGCCGGTGTCTATCCTAACCCGGTCGGCATCGCCGATGTCGTCAGCTTCACCACGCACAAAACGCTTAACGGTCCGCGCGGCGCCGTGCTGATCACCCACCGGCGAGACCTGTCGAGCAGAATCGATCGCGCAGTTTTTCCCGGCGAACAAGGCGGACCGCATATCAATGCCATGGCGGGACTGGCGGTCGCGCTGCGTTTGGCGACCACCGAGCAATTTCGTGAGTTGCAGCGGCAGACCTTGATTAACGCCGCGCGCCTTGCAGCCAAACTGCAAGCCCGCGGATTCCGCCTGCCCTACGGCGGCACGAATACACATTTGCTCTTGCTCGACTGCAAGTCAGTGACGGGGGCGGACGGCACAGCCCTCAGCGGTGACATGGCGGCGCGCATCCTCGACCTGGCCGGCATTGTGGTCAACCGACAGACCATCCCCGGCGACAGCTCGGCGCTGCGACCCAGCGGCGTCCGGCTGGGCGCCACCTGGCTGACGCAGCGTGGCATGACCGGAAGCCAGATCGACGCCCTCGGCGATATCATTGCCGATGTCCTGCAAGCCTGCGTCCCCTTCAGCTTGACAGGTCGCGTACGTCCCTTGGCTCGCGCCAAGGTCGATTTCGATGTCCTGCAAGCGGCGCAGCGTCGCGCTCTTCAGCTGGCAGCGCAGCTCAGCATCGACACCGACGCCGCTTCCGATGGCTACCCGCACTTCTATCAGCTGCACGACGATGAGGGCGAGAGCTGTCTCGAAATCAGCGTAAGGGGAGAGCCTTTTAAAGTAGGCGATTTTCTGCATGTCGTGCTGACCAGCGATGTTGCGGCGCTCAACGACGGCGATAGCCAACCGACACATATCCTCGAGAAAGACGGCTCGGCCATGGCGAGCGGCAGCGTCGAGCGCTTGTCGGCCAGCGAGTTTCGCCTGAATATCGCCGGGCGAGCGGCGCGCGCCGTCGCATGGCTGCGCAGCTTGAGCGACGGTTTCGCCCTATTCGATGGCACTGATATCCACGCCAAAGCGCCGGGACCGGTGACGGTGCGTGTGCTGGGCGAAGGCGAGCCGCAGATGCTCGCCGGAACCGCAGGTTACGACCGCAAAACCTACTGCATCGGTATGAACGGCGAGAATTACCCGTGCCAGCCGGCGGCGGACCTGCCGATATTCGTGTCGGACGTCGCCATGGTAGATATGCTGCAAGAAACACCACTGCACGCTCTCCACCTCAAGCTGGGCGCGAAGATGGCTCCCTTCGCCGGTTATGACATGCCGCTCTGGTATCGCTCGGTCAGCGAGGAGCACAGCGCTGTTCGCAACGACGCCGGCATCTTTGACGTCGCCCACATGGGCGTATTTGATGTCAAGGGGCGCGGTGCCGCGCACTTCCTTGACCAGGTCACCACCAACGATGTCAAGCGCCTGAAGGTCGGCAATTCTCAATATACGTATTTCCTCGACGTAGGTGGCATTCCGCTGGACGATCTGATGATATATCGGCTGGCGGAAGAACATTTTCTGGTCGTCGTCAACGCCTCCAACAATGACAAGGACTGGCAGTGGCTCAACGCTGTCATTGACGGCGCGGTGATGATTGACCGGCTCGACCCAAGCCGGCGCATCGAAGGCGCAGATCGCTTCCAACTGCGCGATTTACGTTTGCGCCAATGGGGAGACGAACGCCGAGCAGATATTGCCCTGCAAGGTCCCAAAAGTCGCGATTATCTGCTGGCGCTTGAAGGCAGCCATGCCGATAAGGCAAGCGTAATGCGGCTGACGTGGGCAGCCGTGACTCAAGTAACACTCGGCGGCTTTGACCTGATCGTTTCGAGAACTGGCTATACTGGCGAACGGATGGCTTATGAACTGTTCATTCATCCCGATCAGGCGGAAGCGCTTTTCCGTGCGCTGGTCGACATAGGCGTGACGCCATGTGGGCTGGCTGCGCGCGACAGCCTGCGGACGGAAGCCGGTCTGCCGCTCTATGGGCTAGAGCTGGCGGGCGATTTCAACATGAATCCGGCCGATGCCGGCTTCGGCGCATACGTCAAGCTCTACAAACCATTTTTCATCGGCAAAAGCGCCTTCATCGCCCACGAAGCACAGCGCAAGTTCCAAGTCAGCCGCTTCCGAATGGACAACCGCGGCGCCCGCCCCGCGCATTATGGTGACCCCATCGTCAGCCCGCGGGGACGCGTCGTCGGCAAAGTCACCAGCTGCAATATCGACACAGATAGCTTTCAAGTCGGGCAAGCGCTGCTGGAAAAAGGCTTCCGCAAACCTGGAACGAAACTGGCCTTATACGCCGGTTCCGCCCGTGCCAAAACGACCAACCTGGGTGAGCTGTCTTTCAGCCAGCGTGTCAAAGTGCCCGAGCCGGTCACGCTGCTTAGGCGTTTCCCCCGGCGCAAATGAGCCTTGCTCCATCCTCAGCTACTGCCGCTTTCGTTGCGACCGAGGATTTCAACGATGCGTCGTGCTGGGCGAACAGCACTATTGTATCGCCGCCGCGCACGACGATATCGGCGCGAAGATACGTAGCGGGCGCACCATCACTAGCGCGATGCGTAGACATCAGTGGCAGACTATAAAACTGGAATCCTGCTATATCCGTTCGGCTCCATCGCGAATCAAATAGCCCCGTTCTGCAGCAGATAGATCAGCAGCGACAAGGTGATTGGGCTTATCAATGTCGTGGTCATGATCAGGTTGAGCGCCAGATCGCGGTCAGTGTCAAATTCGTAAGCCAGGACGATGGTCATGACGGCGGTGGGCATGCCAGCTTGCAGAATGAAGGCTAACCGCGCGGAACCTTCCAAACCGAAGAGAGATGCAAATGCCACAGAAAGCAAAGGCGCGAGCAGAAGTCGAATCAGCGTGCCAGACACGACCAGACGCCAGCGGCCCGGCTTGCCTAAGCCCCCCAACTGCAACCCCAACAAAACCAGCATTAGGGGAATCGAAGCGTCAGCTAGTAGTTGCGAGGTGCGGCTCAGCGCCGGTGGCAACTCGCTAATGCCGGCAGCCTTCAAGCCGAAAGCCAAGACCAAAGCGTATACTGATGGCGTGCGCAGTATGCTGCTCAGCGATCGCAGCATTGAGGCTTTGCCATTTGATGAAACGTAGACGCCTAGCGTGTAGGCAGTGGTGGAGCCAGCCACATAGGCGATTACGGCGTAACTCAGCGCTTCGGCGCCAAAGGCGAAGCTGACGATCGATATGCCGAAGTTGCCGCCGTTAAACACGAAAGTGGAAACTAAGGCAGCCGCGCGTTCAGTCGGCTTGATCTTCTGCCAGCGCAGAATCAGGAACGCGATAGACGCAATCGTCAAGAGCAGCGCCAAGGTTCCGCCGTACATGCGCAGAAAGTCGCCGCCGCTAATGTCCCGCGTATATAGCGCGTTGAAGGCCAACGCGGGTGAAAAAACATGGAACATCATGCTCGAGATCATCGACGGACTGACATCAAAGCGTCGGCGCAGGTAAAGGCCGACGCCGGCAATAGCCAGCACTGGGATCATATTGTCGATGAAGATACTGAGCAGTTCGTGCACCTGATCGCCCTGCCATTTGGACTGCGCAAAACAGAAAGCATGATAATCAGGCTAGGCAGTTTGCTCAAGTGCGGCGACTAGTGGCGATGGGCCAACGCGGCTCTTCCGCCATAACACGGGAACGGGTCTAAAAAGTCGGATTCCCAACGACCTGATTGGCCTGCCGCTCCTAGCCCCCTCCAGCTCGCAGCGCCGGCGCACAGCAGAGGATCAACTCCTTGGCTGCGTGCACCTCATCCAAGCGGCGGACGGGCGCGGTATGCGGCGCATTGAGCAGGGTCTCCGGCTCAGTACGCGCTTCCTCGGCGATCTGCTCCATGGCATCGACGAAGGCGTCCAGGTCTTCTTTGACTTCGGTCTCGGTGGGCTCAATCAGCAGCGCTTCGGGCACAATCAGCGGGAAATAATTTGTCGGCGGGTGGAAGCCGTAATCCATCAGCCGCTTGGAGATGTCCAGGGCATGCACCTGCTCAACGCCGTCGACATGCCCTTCCAGCACAAATTCGTGCCCGCAATAGCGCGGATAAGGCACCTTGTACGTCCGCATCAGCTTGGCACGTAAGTAGTTGGCGTTGAGCACGGCAAAACGTGTGACATCGCGGATACCGCTGTCACCGTAAACGCGTATGTAGGCATAGGCTCGCAGGTGCATGCCGAAGTTGCCGTGGAATGCCTTCATGCGGCCGATGCTCTTCTCCGGCATGACAAAACCATATAGCGGCGCGCCTTCTGCCTCACGTCCCTCCCTCACTGTGGAAATGGGAGCTTCTTCGATGACATCCACGATCGGACCCGGCAAATAAGGCGCCAGCTTGTCGTTGACGCCGACCGCCCCGCTGCCTGGTCCACCGCCGCCGTGTGGCGTGGAGAAGGTCTTGTGCAGGTTGTAATGCATCACATCAAAGCCGAGCTCGCCCGGCTTGATCACCGCCATCAGCGCATTCATATTGGCGCCGTCCATGTACATCAAGCCACCAGCTTCGTGCACGGTCGATATGACCTCGAGAATGGTCGACTCGAATAAGCCGAGTGTGCTGGGCACCGTGATCATCATGCCGGCGATGCGGCCGCGCAGGTCGCCTTCGCAAGCGGCGTGCAGCGCGGTCATGTCGACATTTCCCTGGTCGTTGGCCGGCAGCTCATGCACGCTCATGCCAGCCATGGTCACGGTCGCCGGGTTGGTGCCATGCGCGCTATTAGGCACCAGGATGATGTCGCGCTGGCTCTCGCCGCGGTCAATGTGATACTGGCGGATCATCAAGATGCCGGCGAATTCGCCCTGCGCGCCCGCCGCCGGCGTCAAGCTGACAGCTTCAAAGCCGCTGATTTCACCCAGCCACTGCTGCAGCTCGTGCATGAGGAAGAGCGCGCCTTGCGAACCGCCCTCGTCCGTCAGCGGATGCAGCTGAGCAAAGCCAGCAAAGCGTGCCGCGTCTTCGTTGACCTTGGGATTGTATTTCATTGTGCAGGAGCCCAGTGGATAAAGCCCCTGGTCGATGGAATAATTGAGCTGGCTCAGCTTGACGAAGTGACGCACAACTTGCACTTCTCCGACTTCCGGCAGCGCCAGGTCGTCGCGCATGAGATCCGCCGGCAGTTCTGCCTTGGGTACATCACAATCCGGCAGATTGACGCCAATCCGTCCCGGCGCGCCCAGATCATAGATCAGCGGCTCTAACATCAGCTCAGCCCTCCCAAGACCTCGGCAAGCCGGACGATTTCATCTTTGCCGTTGGTTTCCGTCACGCAGACCAGCATGTGGTCTTGCAAGTGAAAATAGTGCTGCCCCAAATCGTAGCCGCCGATGATGCCCTCTTCCAGCAAAACTTCGTTGATGTCGGCTACCGGTCGCGGGCAGGCGACCACAAACTCGTTGAAGAAGGGTTTGCTCATGTCGACGGTGTAGCCATCCAGCCGATTGATCTGCTCAGCGGCATAATGCGCCTTGTGATAATTGAGCTCGCCGACGCGCCGCAAGCCGTTCTTGCCCATCAACGCCATATAAATCGACGCAGCCAGGGCCATCAAGCCTTGATTGGTGCAGATATTGCTGCTGGCGCGCTCACGCTTGATGTCTTGTTCGCGGGGTCGCAGCGTCATGACGAAGGCGCGTGTGCCATCGGCATCCAGGGTCTCGCCGATGATGCGGCCAGCGATCTTGCGCACGTGCTTCTGGAGGATGGCGAAATAGCCCAGGTAGGGTCCACCGTAGCCGAGCGGAATGCCCATCGGCTGGCCTTCGCCAACCACGATGTCCGCGCCCAACTCGCCGGGACTCTTGAATAGTGACAGCGCCATGGGATTCGCCACCACTACCAGCAGTGCGCCGTTCCGGTGCACGGCGTCGGCAAGCGCTGCGAGTTCGTCGATTTGACCGAAGAAATTGGGATATTGCACGGCGACCATAGCGGTGTTGTCGTCCAGCATTTCCATCAAATCGACGATTTCGCCGCGCCCGCGGTCGCCGATGATGCGGATGTCGCGCCCTTGATGGTAAGTGCGCACGACCTCGCGGTATTGCGGGTGTATGGCGTGGCTGAGGATGACTTTCTTGCGCTTGCGTCGTGTGACCTCGACGGCGACGGTGACCGCTTCAGCGAGGCTGGTGGCGCCGTCGTAATGGCTGGCGTTGGCTGCATCCATTCCAGTGAGCGCGCACATCATGCTCTGGTATTCGTAGGTCGCCTGTAGCGTACCTTGCGACACTTCGGGCTGGTAAGGAGTATAAGCCGTGTAGAATTCACCGCGTAGCAGCATGTGATTCACAACAGACGGTATGAAGTGATGATAGGCGCCGGCGCCACGAAAAATGGCAAAGTCTTGACCGTGGTCATTCGCTTCGCTGATCGCCAGCAATTCGCCGGCGACATCCATCTCGCTCATTGGCGGCGGCAGATCCAGCGCAGGGAAGCGGTGAGACATTGGCACCGCTTCGAATAGATCGTCTATTGTTTGAACGCCGATCTCCGAAAGCATGGCTTCGGTTTCGGCTTGTGTATGTGGTATGTAGCTCACGTTTTATCTGACCTCATGCACAGAATTGCCGAGTAGATTGAGTGATTGCTGCTTCGTAAGGGTACGCCACATTCAGCGGCTGTCGCAGTAGGCGTCGTAAGCGGCTGCATCCATCAAACCGTCGAGTCCGGAAACGTCTGCGGCACGGATCTTGACCATCCAGCCGGCTCCGTAGGGATCGGCATTCACGACTTCGGGTTCATCTTCCAAGTTGGAATTGACTTCGATGATTTCACCAGCGACTGCGCTATAGAGCTCTGAAGCCGCCTTCACCGATTCGACTTCGCCGAAGGAGCCGCCAGCCTCCACGTCATCGCCCGGGTCTTTGAATTCGACGTATACGATATCGTTGAGTTGATCTTGCGCATAGTCGGTGATGCCTATTGTTACCATATCGCCATCAAGGGCAAACCACTCGTCCGACTCGGCGTATTTCAATTCTGCAGGTACTTTCCATTCGCCCATTGTTATCTACCTTTCTGAATACAAAGCAGAAAAGGCGCAACTCATGCCGAGAATGCGCCCTGTCGGTTCGTTCTACCTTCAGAGAATCTGTCCTCAAGAATCCTTTTGCCTGAGAGTTTCACGCAAGTTGGCGTACTTGTCGCTTGCCCCTTCGGCGTTTCGCCCTTAGGCGAAATCTCTCTTCTGGAGGGATTTTTATTGTAGCGGGTTTCCATTTCGTCCGCAATGCATCGGAGCTAGATCTTGCGGAATTGCTGTCTTGCGTTCCACCTTCATGAGCAGTCGAGAACTTGATATGATTTGAGGAATCATTCACTTCGTCTCTTGGGGAACGCGAGCAGATCGTTGAAGATTAAGGGCAAAGCGACCTGGATAGACCTTGTCCTCTACAGCTTGATTGCCGGCATGCTTATCGGTATATCGGCGCTGGCGGTTTTCCTGCTTTATGATCGTCGGCGGGAGTCGGAAGCGTACGAGACAAATCATTTTCAAGTCGACGATTCATTGAAGTACGATGGAGTGATTGCGATCAATCCACCTGTCGATCTGCCTGGGTTTATTCTGACCAGTTCCGAAGGGGAGCCGCTAAGCTCGAGCGATTTTCAGGGCCGTTTTGTGTTGCTGACCTTTGGCTTCACTCACTGCCCAGATATCTGCCCGCTCACTTTGAGCGACTTTCAACAGATTCAGAACTTGCTGGGCAGTGAAGCGGCAAAGATTAAGTTCGTCTTTGTCAGCGTCGATGGCAAGCGGGATTCACCCGAGGCGCTTAGCGAGTACTTCGCGTTTCGCCGGCTGGTGGACATCATTGCCCTGACAGGCGACGAAGAACTCATCCGTGAGATGGGCGCGCCCTTAGGCCTGTCATTTGAAGTCGGCGAAGAAGACACTCGCGGTGGATACATGGTAAACCACTCCGCCGGCTCATTCTTGCTGGATCCGGAAGGGCGATGGACCATTCGTTATCAGTTTGGCGTCCCGCCGGGCAGGATCGCGTCCGATCTACAAGCGCTGCTGCACTTGTAAAGGGCAAGAGCTACGATTTCAGAAATGTACGTGGTACATAGGGCGCGATCGATGTGACAACTTCGTAGTTGATACTGCCGATCCACTCAGCAATTTCGTCGGCGCTGATTTCATCTTCGCCTTGTTTCCCCAGCAAAACCACCTCCTCGCCAATTTGGACATTTCGGATGTGGCTGACATTGATTGTGACCTTCTCCATACTAACCCGCCCAACCAGCGGAGCGCGAACTCCACGAACTAGCACTTCCCGCCAAGTCCGCGGCGACCGGCGCAAGCCATCGGCATAGCCCACCGGCAACGTCGCGATTGTCTCGTTTCCTCGCGTTAGATAAGTATTTCCGTAGCCAACCGCGGAACCTTCAGGCAACGTCTTAACTTGCATTACGGTGGTCTTCCAAGACATTGCAGGTAGCAACCCTGAAAGATTCTGACCC
Source organism: Phototrophicaceae bacterium (assembly GCA_965223515.1). Lineage (GTDB taxonomy): Bacteria > Chloroflexota > Anaerolineae > Aggregatilineales > Phototrophicaceae > UBA6055. The sequence continues at coordinate 203,795 of CBDCWK010000002.1, read as the reverse complement.
TTTCCCAAGGGATTCAAGCCGTACAGCAATAATCCCGGACGGACCAAATTAAAATGGCTGTCGCGGCAGGTAAGCAGGGCAGCGGAATTGGCCGCATGTATATGTTTGAATCTAAAGCCAGCCCTGTTGAGTTGCGTCAGAATCCGCTCAAATCGTGAGAGCTGTTGGGCGGTGAAATCGGGATCGGCGTCGGCAGAAGAGAAATGTGTGTAGATGCCTTCGAACTTGAGCGAAGGCATCTCTCGCAGTCGGCTACATAGCGCCAGGGCGTCATCAAACGCTACTCCGAGCCGACCCATTCCACTATCTACCTTGATATGCACCCTCAGACGACTATTGACGCCATCCGCGGTGTCCTGATATTGCTCTATCTGCGCACAATCATAAACAGTAATCTCAAGGTTGAGATCGATCGCGCGCGGTATCGCATTAGCCGGCACATAACTCAGCACCAAAATGGGCGCGTCGATGCCGTCCTCACGGAGTTCAACCGCTTCTACTACGTTGGAGACGGCTAGCATTTCTGCGCCATTGGAGAGAGCGATACGCGCAACCGCCACGGCACTATGACCGTAGGCGTTGGCTTTGACCACCGCCATGAGGGAAACATCATCCCCGACCCGCGCCCTAATCCAACTGAGGTTGGACGCTAGCGCCTTAGGGTCGATCATGACGCGACTAGGGAATGGGAAAGGAACCTGGCAAGTCAATTCGTTCTCAAAAATTGATATGGATTTGGGCAACCGATCGATGTCATTAAGGCGCCGAGCGCGCACTTAATCTGTACACATGCGAAACTGCTTCGAAAGCAACGCGACACCAAAAGTATAGCTGTGCGGTACGCTGGCTGCCAGCATTTCTGGGGGATATCGTGCCGAGAGTTGCCGCCGCGATTGTCGAGAGAGTGGCGCAATTGTTGTGATATAATATTTGCGGTCGATAAGCCGCTAGGTATGAGCCGACGGGAGCCCGGTGCGAGAAGACAAAACCACGAGTCCTACGAGCAGCAAACTTCGAACTCATCGATTCAGGTAACGCTATGTCCTTCGCTTTTGAGGTTGTCGCCACCGATGGCAATGCAAGAGCAGGAATCCTGCATACTCCGCACGGAAACATACCAACACCGATATTCGCGCCCGTAGGCACGGCCGGTACGGTTAAAGCGGTCCCCCCGCGCGACCTAGAAGATCTCAATATCAAGCTAATCTTGTCAAATACCTATCACCTTTTTCTGCGTCCCGGAGATGAACTGGTTCGTGATATGGGCGGTTTGCACAGTTTCATGGGCTGGGACGGTCCCATTCTTACAGATTCCGGCGGATTTCAAGTATTCAGCCTGACCGAGATCAATAAGATTGATGAAGACGGCGTCGCCTTTCGCAGCCACATAGATGGCAGTATGAAGAGGCTGACTCCCGAGCGCTCAATTGAGATTCAGCAGAATTTAGGCGCCGACATTATTATGGCCTTTGATCAATGTCCGCCTCCAAATGACCGCGCAGAAGTCAAACGAGCATTGACTCGCACACATCACTGGCTCGAGCGCTGTCGTGTCGCGCATCCTGACGACGACATGCAGGCACTTTTTGGCATCGTACAGGGGGGCATCTTTCCCGATTTAAGAGAAGCATCTGCACGATTTGTGACCAATATGGATCTCAAGGGATATGCCGTCGGTGGGCTGGCAGTTGGCGAGACCAAACAGGAAATGTATGAGACGCTGGATGAGACGATGCCCCTTATGCCGGCAGACAAACCGCGATATTTAATGGGTGTTGGCGAGCCTGATGACCTTGTCGAGGGAATCTGCCGTGGCGTGGATATCTTTGATTGCGTCATCCCGACGCGTCTCGCGCGGCACGGAGCCGCCTTCACGTATGACGGCCGTATCAACTTGCGAAATGCGCAGTATAGGGCTGACGAATCTCCGATAGACGAAGCGCTAGACAATTACGCAAGCGGCTTTTCCCGGGCGTATTTGCGGCACCTGGTCATTGCGAAAGAATTGCTGGCTTACTATCTTATTAGCGTGCATAATATCGACTTTCTCGCTCGTCATGTAGACAACATGCGACGCGCTATCATCGCGGGAACGTTCAAGGAATACGCTGCCAGATTCTTACCGCGGTATCTGCGTCACGATCTGACCGTCGAATAGGTGCAATGGGGTATGTGTCACGCCCCTACAACGTTGGTCATAGTAGCGTTTGCAGCAATGGTAGGCTGCACGGTGAAGTCTCCCGCTATCACCCCAACGACAATTCAGACCACACTTCAGCTCTACACGACGACGGCTACCTATGCCCTGGCACGCAGCCTGGCGAAGAGATATGCTGTTGACTACAGCGATGTCATTACCGAAGTGCGAAGACGCTCCTTTGATACCTTGTTCGAGCAATTGGAAGCCGGCACTATTGATTATCTAATCAGTAGCCATGTGCCTGTGCGTGACGATATTTGGGCAGCGCCACTCGCGGTTGACGGCCTCGTCATTGTCTTCAATAGAGCAAACGGCAGCACGGATCTTACAATTGACCAACTCCGTGATGTATTTAGCGGACGAATACGAGATTGAAGCGAATTCGGCGACCGCGCGCTAGAGATCACAGCCCTGACCTATCGGACGGGCAATGATGTTTCTCTTGAGTTTCACCGAATGGTTATGGGATGGACAAGTATTACCGGCAACGCGTTGCTAATGCCCGGCTTCGAAGCGATGCTTCAACAAGTTGCCGAAGATGAGGGTGCCGTTGGTTATTTGCCGCTTAGCGTAGTCGACGATCGGGTCAAGGTTTCGGCAGTCAACGGCGTTTATCCGACGCAAGACAGCATGCAAGACCGGCGGTATCCCTTGCGCTCAACCTTTTACGTCATTGGGCGGGAAGCGCCGCCGCCGCCAACATTTAGTTTCTTTGGCTGGATACAGAGCAAAGCAGGACAAGCAGTAGTTGCGAGACGTTCACCGCCTTGCCCTAAGCACCATCACTTCGGATCAAGCTTCACATTTGCGAAGAGATTGTCTTCGTCAACGCGATCGTTTTCTGGTGCCGGATGAACGCGAGTGAATCCTTGCTTGCTAAACAGGAGCCGACGCAACCAGCGTGACGTCCGGGTAATTCGCCCGCCGCCCTGGCTGGCGTGGCAGCGGCTCGCCTTCTCCCAAACATCAAAGTATCGTGCTATCGGAATGAGAGCGTGCACTGGTTCGATATGGTCGAGGATCTTTACCGTGTCTATATCCTGGTTTCTGCCCATACGCCGCGGATCCTTTCCTTTAAGCCTTGCACTAAGTATGCGCAACCAAAGCGTTGACTTGGGAAAGGCGGCGTAATAGAGCTTCTGTGGTCGATAAGTGTGTCCGGCACCCTGTCCGTCGGCTTCTTTTTGCAGGCATTCGAAAGCGCGTACGGTTGCCCTCTGAATCGCGATGTGGTCCGGATGACCATAGCCGCCATAGCGATTGAAGGTAATCACTACCTGTGGTTTGACACGCCGCAGAACGTCTATAACAGCGTTTGCGACGCGCGCTGGATGGTGCTGCCATTGATAGCACAGCGAATCCGGATGGCGCGATGTTTCACTTCCGGGCATACCACTATCGCGGTAGCCCAACATGAATACCTCTCTAAACTTCAAATACTGCCTAGCGCAATGCAGCTCGCTCAGTCTTAGCTCGGCTATCGTAGAATATTTTCCGCGCAATTCGTCAGGAACGTCGCCGACATCGCCGTTAGTAGCACAGATCAGATAAACATCGACGCCTTCATCTATCCACTTCGGTATGGCGGCGCCCAAGCCAAAACTCTCGTCGTCCGGATGCGCATAGCTAATCAGCAGGCGCCGCTGTTCCATTAATTCACCACATCTAGCCGACGTCTTCAATACGATTAACTCATTATACTGACTGCGCCTTGCCGAAGGCAGTGCCGCTTCCCTATACTATCGTGGGCAAGTAATACGAATTTGGAAAGTGAGCATCAATGGTTCGATTCTCTCGGCCAGGTCTGATAGCTTGTTTCGCAGTTGCAATGAGCCTATTGTCGTGTACGCGTATCGTTCTGGGACAAGATGACACCACCCCGAGTGACGATAATCAGACGGCCTCCGTCAACGCGACTGCATCGCCAGAAACCTGGCTGCAATCGCCAGCCATAGTCGGCACAGCGATCGCCAATACCTTTTCGCCTTCTCCAAGGGAAGAAGTTGGACCCTGGGATTATCCCCACGGCATCAATCCCTTGACAGGCTTGCCCTACCCAAGCGATGAAGCGCTCAAACGGCGCAATCTCATCGTCAAGGTCTCCAACTGGCCGCCAAGAGTGCGGCCGCAGCACTCCGTCAATCAAGCGGATCTGGTATACGAATACGAGGCCGAAGGCGGTGTTACCCGATTTGCCGCGATTTACCGCAATAACGCGCCGGAGCAAGTCGGATCAATACGAAGCGCGCGCCTGCTCGATATCGAATTGTTGAGTATGTACTCCGCGCTCCTGGCATATTCCGGCACGAGTGGGCCAATCCACGAGATCTACAAGAACGCCAGTTATCGTCCCGTTCTACTTTCACCGTCGCTCGGAGACAACTGCGAGCGCGGTGGCTTCTGCCGTGACGACTCGGTAATCGATCGGGGTTACGAACATACGTTGTTCGGTGATACACGGAAGATGTGGGAGCTGGCTACTATACGAAATCTCAACTTCGGCTATCGCGCGAATGGCTTCGCTTTTGATCTGCAAGCGAATGAAGGCGGCTCTCTAGCCAAGGAAACATATATCAATTGGTACAGCAGAACCGATGTGCGCTGGCAGTATGATCATGCGAGCAAGCGATATCTTCGTTATGCAGACGGAGTCCCGCACCGCGACGCAGTCGATAATTTACAGCTATGGGCGGATAATTTGGTGATGCTGCAAGTCGCACACAATCGCCGCCCAGATCTATTTACACCTGGTTCGATTGACGAATCGTATGAATTGGCTCTGTGGGGCCAGGGACCAGCTTATGTCCTGCGCGAAGGTAAACTCCACAAGGGACTATGGTGGCGTCGCAATCAGAATCGCGGAGAGGCAATTCGGTTAATCTTCGCCGGCGGCGAGCCTATAATGCTTAAACCCGGTCGGACATGGATTACGCTCTTGCGCACCCTTGATTGGGTGGAAATAAGCGGCGAGCTGACTGATATGACGGCGTCCCCCACTACAAGCGCGCCAACGCAGTCATAAGCGAACGTTGACCGCCACAAGGGGACACCGCGTGACATAAACTGCTGTGTTTGCGGCCGAGGGCAAAGGCGAGCGATTTGCAACGCGCAATTCAAGGCTTTATTCTGGGGTTAATATTCTTTGTCATCCTTGGCGCTATTGCCTCGGTTGCCATATATGTCGTCACCGATGGGCAAGTCGTCCACATGGCGCAAACTTTCGTACTGCGGATCCAGCTTGCGAATCGTCAAGCGGAATTGGATTCCCCTTTCAGCAGCGACGCCAATCCTATCCGCTTCTCTATTCCATCCGGATCGAGCGCAGGCGCAATCGCCACGGCGCTCTTTGAGGCGACGCTACTCCGTGATTCTGAACTTTTTTTGGACTATGCGCGCGTCGAAGGTTACGATCGGCGTTTTGAAGCGGGCGTATACTTCCTCAATCAGACGCAGTCAATCAAGCGCATCGTTGAGATCTTGACCGACTCAAGCAAGAGCTTCATTCTCTTTCGTACACTGGAAGGCGCACGCATTGAAGAATTGGCTGACTTGATCGATCAAAACGCCCTATTTAGCTTCACCGGGAGTGATTTTCAGATTCTAGTCGATGAGGGCGCGGTGCTGCCGACAGCTTTCGCGGCATGGGCTGGCATTCCAGAAGGCGCTTCGCTGGAAGGCTTTATGTTCCCCGATACCTATCAACTGCCACCTGATATCACGGCAGTGGCACTGCGGGATACCTTGTTGCGAACGTTTCGCGAGCGCGTCGGTGATTCGCTGCGAGGGGCGGCGCTATCACAGGATCTTACTCTTCATCAAGCGGTCACATTGGCTTCAATCGTCGAGCGCGAGGCAGTCTGGCGCGATGAACATGCACTGATCGCCAGCGTTTACCGCAATCGACTCGCCATCAATATGCCGCTAGAAGCCGACCCGACCGTGCAGTACGGCATTCAAGGGGAACGTGGTTCCTGGTGGCCGCAGATCACTCAGGCCGACTATCGCGATGTGGAATCCGCTTACAACACCTATCTCCATCCTGGATTGCCACCCGGTCCGATCGCCAGCCCGGGCTTATCCGCCATCCAAGCCGCTGTCTATCCGGAAGAGTCCGACTACTTCTATTTCCGCGCCGCTTGCGACAATTCTCATTATCATAACTTTGCCGTCACTTTTGACCAGCATTTGCAAAATGGCTGCTGAGGATGCCGCCTGGCGCGACGGTACGGAGAACGCCTCAATCACGCATCCGCGCTTAGACGGCAAGATCCGCTTCAAAGATGGCTTCTGGAAGGATTCACCTCTCAGCCGCTTTCGCTTCGAGGACGGTCTGCGCTTGCGAGCAGCGGGCTAAGAATCCTTATCCTCTATGACCCCATGGAATAGCGGCAGGCGAGCGACGGGATCAACGCTATATGTCACGGCTTCGGCAAGCAAATCCAGGGCAGCTTGCAATCTATTTTCGTCATTGGCATGCACTGTCATCAAGAGGTCACCGGAAGCGACCGCGTCGCCTACATTGGCATGCGCCTCGATTCCCACGGCATGGTCTATCTCATCATCTTTGGTAGCTCTGCCCGCGCCCAATGCCAGCGTCGCCCAGCCGATCTGGTCTGCATAGATCGCGGCAACATTGCCGCTGTCTCGCGCTAGCAGGCTGTAGCGCAGCTTGGCATGCGGCAACCGTGTCAGATTCTCGATCTGACGAACATCGCCACCGTGTGACTCAATCATTCGGTGAAAGTGTTCATAAGCCGCGCCAGTTTTCAGAGCCCGGTCAACTTCGGCGCGTGTCTCAGCCAGATCGATCCAGCGTTCGCCTTGGCCCGCCAGCCGCAACATGTGGGCGGCGACTTCGACGCAATGTTGGTGGATATCAGCGGGACCCTCTCCTTGAAGGGTCAATACCGCTTCCGCTACTTCGAGCGCGTTTCCTACAGCAACACCCAGTGGCTGATTCATATCGGACAATAGCGCGACCATATCACGGCCGGCATCGACACCGATCCTCACCATGGTAGTCGCGAGCGCACGCGCCTCATCGAGCGTCTTCATAAACGCGCCGCAGCCCAATTTCACATCCAGAACGATACCGTTGGTGCCCGCTGCCAACTTCTTGCTCATGATGCTACTGGCGATCAACGGCAGACTGGCGACCGTCCCAGTGACATCGCGCAGCACGTATAGTTTCCCATCGGCCGGCGCCAGAGATTTGCTCTGGCCAGAGAGCACTATTCCCGTATCTCGAGCGGTTCGGCGAAACGCATCCTCGGACAAGTTGACGTCATAACCGGCGATCGACTCCAGCTTGTCCAAAGTGCCGCCGCCAAAGCCCAGCCCGCGACCGCTCATTTTGGCAATTGGTACACCGAATGACGCGACCAGAGGCAGAACGATCAGCGTCGTCTTGTCCCCAACACCGCCCGAAGAATGCTTGTCGACGGCGTATTCGGTGATATCGGTCAAGTTGAGCATATCGCCCGATTCCGCCATGGCGATTGTCAAATTCACAGTTTCCGCGCGATCCATACCCTGGAAGAAGATCGCCATCAGCAGCGCAGATGCCTGGTAATCGGGGATGTCGCCGGCGGTATAGCCCTCTATGAAATAGCGGATTTCGCTTTCGCTCAAAGCGCGACCATCCCGCTTCTTTTCAATCAGATCAATCATTCGCATGAAACTATGCTCCCGGTTAAAGTGCCGAAATTGCGAACAGCACCGTTATCATACATCAAGTCCGAGGTCGTATATCCGTCGGAAAAGGTGAGCAGTCAAGAATTGACGTCGTCGCGTTTGATTTGTACGATCTGCTTGCGCGGACTGCGCGCATCGCGCTTTTCGGCAAGAAACTAGAATTTAACGAGGGTAATAGACGTGACCCAGAAAACCAAAAGCTCGCCTCAACGCAATCGACTCATGCTCGGCGCCATCATTGTTGTGGCTGCCATAGTCGCTTTGGCTTTCGCCCTGCTTTCCAGCCAGAGCTCCTTCAGCGAAATATCAACCGACTACTCAAAGATCCCGCAAGCGCGGCAGGAAGATGGCGGATTCGTCTTGGGCGATCCGAATGCGCCGATCACTGTAGTGGCATTCGAAGACTTCCTCTGCGGACATTGCCAGCGCTACAAGGCAACCACAGAGAAGTTCATTGAACAATACGTCGCTACCGGCAAGGCACGCTTTGAATATCGGTTGCTACCGGTGGTCCATCCAGGATACTCACGTCTATCAGCGCAGCTAGCGGAATGTTCCGACACCTTGCGACCCGGCTCATTCTGGAATGCGCATGACGCCCTCTTCCAAATCGCCAGCGCGCGGACCTTTAGCGACGCCTCGTCACGTACCTTCGCCGAGATGATGGACATGTCCTACACTGAGCTGCTCGAGTGTACGCAGGATGCCACGCAGGTCGACAAAGATATCCGGCTGGCCAACCAGAACAGCGTTACGGGAACACCAACGGTCTTTGTGCGCTATGGCAATGGTCCTTTGCAGAAAACGCGCTTCGGGCAGCAGCCTAATCTCGAACAGCTTGGCATACTGGTGCAGGAAGTCGGCGGGTAGCGGAACGACGCGGGGTTAAGGCGAAACGCATATTTCTCGCGCGGCGCCCAGTACGTGACGGTCAATCTGAAACGAACGTGAAACCTACATTGGGCTTACAGGACTAACTTGATGCGAAGTGTGGAGTGGGATGACGGCGTGGTCAAGATGATTGACCAGTGCGCCTTGCCCTGGAAGCTCGAATTCGTGCAACTGCATACGGTCGAAGCTGTCGCCGAGAGCATACAGAACATGACCATTCGGGGTGCGCCGGCGATTGGCGCGGCGGCTGGATTTGGCATGGCGCTGGCTGCCCAACGGAGCGACGCCGGCACTATTGACGCGCTTGTGAGCGACTTGCATCAGAACGGCGAATTACTGAAAGCTGCCCGTCCTACTGCGGTAAATCTGGCTTGGGCGGTGGACAAACTGCTGCAAATTGCCAAAAGCGGAGAATTCAACAGCGTTGACGATCTGCGCGAGGTGTTGCTGAGTGCGGCGCAGCAGATCGCAGACGAAGATGTTGAGATAAATAGGCGCATGGGCGCGCGTGGCGCCGTCTTGATCCAGGATGGCGCGACCGTCCTCCATCACTGCAACACGGGCGCACTGGCGACGGTCGACTTTGGAACCGCGCTTGGCGTGATACGCGCAGCCTTTGAAGCGGGCAAAGAATTCCACGTCTTACTGGACGAGACACGCCCGCGGTTGCAAGGCTCGCGACTCAGCGCCTGGGAATTGGAGCAGTTGGGCGTCAGCTATGACATCATCCCCGATACAGCGGCGGGATTCTACATGCAGAAGGGCGAAGTCAACATCATTTTGGTCGGCGCCGACCGCGTGGCGGCAAATGGAGACTTCGCTAATAAGATCGGTACTTATCAATTGGCGATTATGGCGCAGGCTCACGCTATCCCCTTTTATACCGTAGCGCCGACCTCGACCATCGATTTGAGCTTGAGCAGCGGCGATCAGATTCCGATCGAATTGCGCGACCCGGCTGAAGTCACTACCCCGTATGGCAATCCCATCGTGCCGGCGCATTTCAAAGCGCGAAATCCGGCTTTTGATATCACGCCCCATCGCTATCTCTGCGGCATCGTTACCGAATTTGGTATCGCGCGCGCGCCCTTCGTGGGCAGCCTGCGACGCGCCGTCGCGGGTCAACAAGTATAGCGCCACTCATTTTCGCCGAGATTGACTTACGCTAAATCCGAATTCTGACAGCGGCAGCGCCCTACCATTGCCTGTTCTATCCGTCCGAAACCGATATGCACCCTTACGTAATCAACGGTGAAATCCGCGATGGACTGCCTTTCGTTGCCGAGGAACGGACAGCCGATCGCACCGGCGGCTAGCCAGCTGAATCTTCCGTACCCTCGCGTAATCTTCTGCGCTATACTTCCGCGTTGTCTTATCCGCTTGCACACGATGGACGCCAGCGATGCAAACTCTGATCACCGGTTCAATCGCCTACGACTACTTGATGCGTTTTCCAGGCAGGTTCCAACAGCATTTCATCCCGGACGAGCTGCACAATTTGAGTCTCAGCTTCTTGGTGGATGACATGACCAAACATTGGGGAGGCGTCGCGGCGAATATCGCCTTCAGCATGGCGAAATTCGGTATGCGGCCCAAACTGATGGGCACCGTGGGAAGGGACTTCGGAGACTATCGGAACTGGCTGGAGACCAATGGCGTTGATTGCAGCACGGTAGTGCAAATCGACGATGTCTTCACGGCGTCCTTCTTCGCCAACACCGACGATGACAACAACCAACTGGCCTTCTTCTACGGCGGCGCGATGAACCTGGCGCGAAATTATCGCATTGCCGATGTGCTTAACGAAAAGCCGGACTTGGTCGTTATTTCTCCCAACGACCCAGTCGCGATGAATCAACTATGTGATGAATGCCGCGAGCAAGACATTCGCTTCATGTATGATCCGGGTCAGCAAGTGTCACGATTGAACGGCGAAGAGTTGCGGCGCGGGATGTGCGGCGCCTATTTGCTTGTGGTGAATATCTATGAAGCAAGCGTCGTCTACGAGAAGACCGGACTGACGCTGGACGATCTGCGCGAACAAGTGGAAATCGTCGTCATCACCGAGAGCGAAAAGGGGTCCAAGATCTACCTGGACAACGAAATCATTGAAGTCGGAGCTTTCCCGCCCAATCAAATCGCTGATCCTACAGGAGCGGGTGATGCCTATCGAGCAGGCTTGATCCTGGGAATGAGCATGGGTTTCCCCTTGAAGCTATCGGCGCAGGTCGGCGCTTTGAGCGCAACCTACGCGCTGGAAGTTGTCGGTACGCAGAATCACAGCTTTACGACTGTAGAGTTCGTCGAGCGCTTCCGGAAGCTGGCTGACGACGACGGACTGCTTGACCGCTTGCCGTAACGCGTTTGGAAGCCACAATCCAAGACATATTTGACGACAGACATTCGCAACTATGATAGAATGCCTGCGTTTGAGCGCCGCGTCGCCAGCAATCGGCGAAACTAGGAGAAGATATGGCAATCGCACACGACGTCAAAGACTTGGAATTAGCTACCGGGGGATGCTATCGCATCGAGTGGGCTGGGCTAGAAATGCCCGTGTTAAAGCAAATTCGCGAGAGATTCGCGGCCGAGAAGCCACTTGCTGGCATCCGCGTTTCTGCCTGCCTGCACGTCACCACCGAGACGGCGAATCTCATGCAGACCTTGCAAGCGGGTGGCGCCGATGTAGTGCTGACTGCCTCAAACCCGCTTTCCACCCAAGACGACGTGGCCGCCTCGCTAGTCACCAACGATGAGATACCTGTTTACGCCATCAAGGGCGAGGACAACGATACCTACTACAAACACATTCACGCGGCGCTCGATCACAAGCCGCACATCACGATGGATGACGGCGCTGACCTGGTAGGCACCATCCACAAGGATCGGCACGACGTTTTAGATGAAATCGTAGGTGGTACTGAAGAGACAACCACCGGGGTCATTCGCCTACGAGCAATGGCAAACGATGGCGCGCTGAGATTTCCCGTGATCGCCGTCAATGACAGCTCTACCAAGCATCTTTTCGATAACCGTTACGGAACCGGTCAGAGTACGCTAGATGGCATCATTCGCGCGACGAATATACTGCTGGCCGGGCGTGTGGTGGTCGTTGCCGGTTACGGGTGGTGCAGCCGCGGGATTGCCATGCGCGCCGCCGGCTTGGGCGCCAATGTAATCGTAACCGAGATTAATCCACTGCGCGCCCTTGAAGCGGTCATGGACGGCTATCGCGTAATGCCTATGCTGGAAGCCGCGCGCATCGGCGAAATATTTGTCACAGCGACGGGCGATATCAATGTCATCGATGAGCCGCACTTCGCGGAGATGAAGGACGGCGCAATAATATGTAACAGCGGACATTTCAATGTCGAGATTAATCTGGATGCCCTTAAGGCAATGGCGCGAGATGAACCCAACCGCGTACGTCCCTTCGTGGAAGAGTACAAACTGGACGGGCGCTCACTGTATGTGCTGGGTGAGGGCCGGCTGATTAATCTCGCGGCAGCGGAGGGACACCCCGCCTCGGTGATGGATATGAGCTTTGCCAATCAAGCCTTGGGCGCCGAATACATGATGCGCAATGTGGAAAATCTTACCGCACAGGTCTATACTATACCTGCCGATGTAGATATGGAAATCGCCCGGCTGAAGCTGCTGGCGATGGGCGTAAATATCGATAAGCTGACCGACCAACAGGAAGCCTACCTTCATCAGTGGCAAGAAGGCACCTGATTCGTCCTTCGGCAAACAGCGCGCACCGCTGAAAACTCTGATCCCATTGCGCTTGCACGGATAGACGTGTCGGTCACAGTGAGCGAGTGGGATTGGATGGCATGACTGGAATCGACAACCTTAAGTCGCTGCTAACTTTAGTTTTGGCTGCATTGCTGCTGATGGGGCCCGCTCAGGCGCAGGGTGAAGCGCCCATTCGATTTATCCACCTTGATGACAGCATCCCCTCCGTTGACATTTACGTGAATGGCGAACTCGCTGCCCCCGACTTGCTTTATGGCGAATACACCACCTACGTAACAGTTCCAGGGGAAGACGCCGAGCTTTCTGCCTATCTTCCTGCTACATCAGTCCCTATGTTCAGTGACCGTGTCTTTCTCGTGGGGGAATCGGCAGCGATTTTACTGCCATCCCGTGACGATGATTTCTTCCACATTGCGCCAGAACAGCTTAGCCCGCTGGCATTTGGCAGGGCACGTCTTTCGGTATTTAATGCGACTGACGATGCGGCGGCTCTATCCATCGCTAAGCCAAATGGCGAAAGTGTTCTCGTCGATACTTTCGTTTCAGGAGCGTTAGAAGGTCCCTTTGATGTGGACGCAGGCGTGCACGAAATCACTTTCCATTCTGTCGATGCTGCAAGCGATGAGGCGGAACTTCAGACTAGCGAAGCACTATCTGCCGGCACCAGTAATCTGATGATCATTCATGGACGCCCGGGCGATTCACAGGCGCTAAATGTACCGGCCGCCGCCGACGGCAGCGAAAGCAGCGCAAGAGTACGTTTCGTACACGCTGTGGCAGGCGCCGCCCCAGTCGACCTGCGCATCAACGATCAACTCATTGTTCCCGCCCTTAGTTTCGCCGCCCCTACCGAACATATCGCGCTGCCCAGCGGGTCGCACCGTATCGCGCTTAACCTCGGGCAAGCGGAGATAATGTCCGAGCGCCTGGACATTCGAGCCGGGCAATTGAATACCGTCGTGTTGATGGGTTCGACTGCGGGATTGAGAATGCGCAGCTTTAACGACGCTCCAGGCGGCGTTGACGAAACGGCAGCCGTCGTCAGCTTGATAAATGCGATACCGGGCAGCGTCATCAGCCACCTGCAATTGGAGAGTGGCTCAATCGTCGCCTTAAACGTGCCTTTCGGTGAAACGGGCGACGCCGCGCGTATCATCCCCGGCCGGCAGTCGATGACGATCTTCCTTGAAATCGGCGATGATCGTGGTGAGGTAAAAGTGCCTGCGCACTATTTTTCTGGCGGTTCCTACTACAATCTAATCGCGTTGGCTGGGGGAGTTTTTTCTGCACCACGGCTGCTGATTGCGGAAACTAGCATCCAGCGCCAAGTGCGGGCAACAATGTCCGCATTCACAGCTGAAGACGAAATCCAGCCGGTGGCGACCGCCGAGGAGACGGTGACGGACCCATCAAAAGCCGAACCAATCCCTGGTACCGAGACGCAGGATGAGGCCTCAAGCGCGCCGCCGGATGAAGATGAGATTCCCGATGAAGGCGACGCTATCGCGCGGGATTCCGCACCGGTCGAAGTGGAAACTGCCGCTGTGGCATCAGACGAAGTTACGGCAGTCACACCCTACGCTATCGTAAATGTTAATCGGGACGCGACACTCCATATGCGGCAATTCCCTTCGAGCGTGTCGATGTCATTGAGTTTACTGCCGGCAGAGAGCAGTCTGATTGTGCTTGGCCGACGTGGCCTCACCGATGTTGAATTCGGCGATCCGACCGATTTGCCCGAGTATTTGAGCGACTACATAGTTGACGCCGCCGCAGCACTCTTGCCCTACCAAGACTTGCCAGCAGCTGACGCTTGGCTCTTTGTCATGTACAAAACACCGGATGGAGGCGCTCTCTACGGCTGGGTCAACGCCCTTTATCTGGATGTATTCGACCAGTGGGGCAAAAGGCAGCGACTCGCGAGCTTAGCGCTTGTAAGGCAGAATCAGCCCGGAAGCGCTTACAATACAGGTATTCGACCGCCGGAATTGTCCGACCACGTCACTGCCAGGGTTTCCGGTCTTAGTCCCTCTGCGCTGCTCAATCTGCGCATGGGCAATGTCTCCAATTCAGAAGTGCTGACACAGGTCGAGCCGGAAACCATACTCGGCTTCATCGGACTCGATGCCGCCGAAGAATGGGCATATGTCGAATACGAATCCGAACAGGGCAATTTGGTAAAGGGCTGGGCCAGCAGGGATTTCATCCAGTTGTTGCTTAACGGACAGCCCGTCCAGGTTGACACCTTGCGCTCGTTGGATCCAACTACCGTACGATTGATAAGCGGAAGTGTTTCGGGCCTAATTCAACCGATGGCAGAAAGCGATACGGCCGCACCTAACCTGCCGGCGGCAGGTATCGTTGGCGAGGTTAATGTAAATTTTGATTCCGCTCTGCATCTGAGGCGATACCCCGACGCCACGTCTGAGTCGCTTTCTCTCATCCCGCCGGGAACTGTGTTGAGCCTGGACGGCATATACGAAAGTGGTGGCTGGTATAAAGTCCAATATGATGGCGAAGGCGGTTGGGTCGCCGCGGACTACCTCGCGCTAACCATGGACGGTCGACAATATGCTCGCACGTTCTTGGAAGGTCAATTGCCGCGCCTCGATGATTTTGGAAGATAGCTGGGGGGACGCGGAGCAGGTCAACTCCAATAGGCCGCGAATGTGGCCAGCCGCACTTGTTTACTATGCAATTCTGGCGAAGTATGCCTCCAGCTTCAGGCTGGCGGCGGTCACTCGATAGTCTATAATGTCACTTTGGTTCAACAGCGTCATGTCTGGATAGATATTGTCGCGGGCATCAGTTACAGAAGTTGTGACTATCCTGGAACCGATGCGTTTGGTAGCACAACTCAATACGGAAACAAGAGGATGCAGGCGTTGCACATCTTGATCACCGGTGCCGGCGGGTTCGTCGGCAATCATCTAGCCGCTCACCTCGGACGAACACAAGCCAACGCGCGCCTAATTGGCACCACTCTCTTTCCCAGCGAGAGTGTACATCCTGCGGTAAGCGAAAACCGCTTAATCGACCTTAAGGATTACGCGCAGGTGCGCAATCTGATGGCCGATTGCCGCCCCGACGCGATCTATCACTTGGCTGCGCAGGCATTCGTGCCCCAGTCGTTTGAAGCGCCGTGGGAGACGCTCGAGAATAACATCCGGTCGCAGCTGAATATCATTCGTGCGTGCTTGGAGCTGGAGATACGTCCACGTACATTGATCGTAAGCTCGGCCGAAATCTATGGCGAAGTTTCGCCCGATCAACTGCCTTTGGACGAAGATACTGCAATCCGCCCGACGAATCCTTATAGTGTAAGCAAAGTGGCGCAAGATATGCTTGGATTGCAATACTATCTGAGCCATAGCCTTCCGATTATGCGCGCCCGGCCATTCAATCATATCGGTCCTGGACAAAATGGACGATTTGTCGCCCCGGCCTTCGCCATGCAAGTCGCCAATATTGAGGAAGGCCGGCGTGAGGCGGTTATATACGTCGGCAATCTGGCGGCGAAACGCGACTTCACCGATGTGCGCGATATAGTCCGCGCTTATAGCATGATCGTTGACAAGGGCAAGGCCGGCGAAGCGTATAATGTGGCATCCGGCGTGGCATACAGTATCCGAGATCTTTTGAACACTCTGCTCAATCTAAGCAACATCGACATTGAGGTTCGGGTTGAGCCGGACCGTTTGCGACCAGTGGATGTACCGGAAATCCGCGGCGACTCCAGTAAGTTGCGTCGTGACACTGGCTGGCGACCATCGCTTACATTTCATGAGACTTTAAAGGACGTGTTGGCAGATTGCCGTCAGAGAAATGGCTTGACATGAGAGAAAGACGCAGATGACGAAGAAAGCGTTAATCACAGGTATCACAGGGCAAGACGGTTCCTACCTTGCGGAGTTCCTGCTCAGCAAGGGCTACGAGGTATTCGGCATGGTGCGGCGCACGAGCACCGTGCGCTACGAACGCATTCAGAGTATCCAGCATCAGCTTCAACTGATTCAAGGGGACATGGGCGATCTCAGCAGTCTCATTACGGCGATCAGCACCGTCGAGCCTGATGAAGTCTACAACCTGGCAGCGCAAAGCTTCGTGCCAACGTCATGGAATCAGCCGGTTTTTACCGGGGACATTACCGGCCTAGGTGTCACACGCTTGTTGGACGCGGTCCGCACCGTTAATCCAGGCATCCGCTTTTATCAGGCATCGAGCAGTGAAATGTTTGGCAAAGTCCGCGAGGTGCCGCAAAGTGAGACTACGCCGTTTTATCCCCGCAGTCCCTACGGCGTTGCCAAAGTTTACGGACACTGGATAACGGTCAATTATCGCGAGAGCTACGATTTGTATACTTGCAGCGGCATCCTGTTCAACCACGAGTCGCCCCGCCGCGGGATGGAGTTTGTCACACGCAAAGTGACCTATCACGCAGCTAAAATCAAGCTGGAAATGGCAAATGAGATTCGCATAGGTAATCTGGACTCGAAACGTGACTGGGGCTTCGCAGGCGATTACGTGCGCGCAATGTGGCTCATGCTACAGCAGGAAGAGCCGGATGATTTTGTCATCGCCACCGGCGAGACGCATTCGGTGAAACGGCTGCTGGAAGTCGCCTTCGGTCATGTTGGGCTGAATTGGCGCGATTACGCCGTGCAAGACCAACGATTTATGCGCCCAGCTGAAGTCGACTTGCTTGTTGGAGATCCCGCAAAGGCGCGGCAGGCGCTCGGCTGGGAGCCCAAGATCAGCTTTGAAGAACTCATTGGGATGATGGTTGAATCCGATTTGAAGAAGCTGCGGGACAGCCCGAATCTGGTCATTTGATGTCCACCCCCTCGTTGATCGATACGCATTGTCACCTCAACTTTCACAGCTACGATGGCGACCGCGCGGAGGTGCTGCGACGTGCGCGTGAAGTTGGCGTTCAACGGATCATCGTCCCGGCGATCGATCTTGAGAGCTGTGGGCAAGCGCTCGAATTGGCGGAAACGTATGAAGGTATCTACTTCTCTGTCGGCATCCATCCCAACGGATGCAGCAATTTCAACCACGCTTCCATTGAACAATTGCAGGCTTTGGCGCGCCACGAACGGGCGATTGCCGTAGGCGAAATCGGGCTTGACTATTATCGGGACAATTGCCCCAAACCGAAACAACGACGAGCGTTGGAGATGCAACTTGAGCTTGCAGCACTCTTGGAGATGCCTGTCATCATTCACAATCGCGAAGCTGGAGACGATGTCATGTCGTTGCTTGCCGCCTGGGCGCCCTCATTACCAGCAAGTATGAAACAGCGCCTGGGCGTGTTGCATTCGTTTTCCGCATCCGTAGAAGTTGCGCAACAAGCGGTGGAACTGGGCTTCTACCTGGGATTCACCGGTCCGATTACCTATAAAAAAGCCGACGAGCTGCGGGAAATCGCGGCGAGTGTGCCTCGTGACCGCCTCCTTATTGAAACAGACGGACCTTTCCTAACGCCGCAGCAGCAACGAGGCAAACGCAACGAGCCGGGATTCGTCCACTTTGTCAACGAGAAGCTGGCTGAATTGCATGGCGTTTCTACCGAAGCGATGGCAGTGCAGACCACGGCTAACGCCGAAAGGCTTTTCGCTCTATCTTGATTGCTCGCTAAAGCAGGCAAGCGCGCTCTCGAAAACGAGCAAAGCCTGCTAAACTGCTTTTAGCTCACGACGTGACGGATCGCATCTTGGTGGACCTCTCAATAATCATTGTAAATTGGAATGTGCGTGATCTGCTGGACCGATGTCTAGCGAGCATTTGTGCGGC
Organism: Phototrophicaceae bacterium; assembly: GCA_965223515.1. GTDB lineage: Bacteria > Chloroflexota > Anaerolineae > Aggregatilineales > Phototrophicaceae > UBA6055. The sequence continues at coordinate 185,455 of CBDCWK010000002.1, read as the reverse complement.
GGATATTGATGCTGACGACCTCGAGATCATCGTGGTAGATTCGGCAAGCGACGACGGCAGTATCGACATGGTAGGCAACAAATACCCGGCAGTTCAGCTGGTGTCGGAAGCAGATAATATCGGTTTCACACGCGGCAACAATATCGGATTGAAGCAGGCAAAGGGGGAATACCTATTGTTGCTCAACCCGGACACGGAGGTCAGCCGAGACGGGATCAAGACGCTGATCGACTTTATGCAGGCGACTCCAAAGCTGGGAATCGCCGGTCCAAAGACGCTCAATAGCGATGGCAGCCATCAGTCTACACGACGGCGCTTTCCGACGCTGATGACCGGCATTTTCGAAAGCAGCTGGCTTTCAGCCTGGGCTCCGGCGAATGTCGAGCGCAATTACCGCATGCTTGACACCTGCGATGACGACATCATCGAGGCCGATTGGGTGCAAGGTTCGGCGCTAATGCTTCGGCGCGCCTTATATCGGGACATTGGTGGGCTGGACGAAGGCTTTACCATGTACTCTGAAGAACTTGACTTTTGCCGGCGCGCGAAGACCGCGGGCTGGCTGGTCTATTATCACGGGGGGGCTACGGTCACGCATCACGGCGGCAAAAGCAGTGAGCAAATCGCCGCACTAAAGCAAATACATTTCCACACCAGCAAGTTGCGCTATTTTCGTAAGCACCACGGTTTCGGGCATTACTTCCTCTTGCGGACTATCCTTCTTCTGCAATTCGGTTGGCAGCTGGCGCTCGAGTCTGCCAAATGCGCGCTTGGCCACAAGCGCCAACTAAGAGCGGAGCGCGTGCGCCAATACTGGCAAGTGCTACGGAGCGGCTTGAAAGCGAAACCATGAAAATCGGGCTGATCTCCGGCGAGTTCCCACCCATGCCCGGCGGCGTCGGCGACTTTTCGCGGATACTTGGCGAACGGATGCAAGCTCAGGGACACGATGTGTTTGTTCTAAGCCGCGCGGGATCTGTAAGTACGAATCTACCAGTCAGCACGGTCAGCGGCTGGGGCGCTGCCAGTCTAGGGCAGATTCGAGACTGGGTAAGAGCTTGCGATTTGGACATTGCAAACTTGCAGTATCAGACGGCCGCATTTGATATGTCGCCGTTCGTACACTTTCTGCCCAAAGCTATCGGCGCACCGCTGATTACCACATTTCACGATCTGCGATTCCCTTATCTGTTTCCCAAAGCGGGACCCCTACGCGACTGGATTGTAAAGCAGCTCGCCCGGTCATCTGACGGCATAATCACTACTAATCGAGAGGACGACCAGCAATTGAACCCGCTGCCGCATCGCCGAGTTATACCAATCGGCAGCAACATCCTGCGTCGTTCGCGGGACCCGCAGGATCGAGCAAGATGCCGTCTAGAGCTTGGCGCAGACGATGACAGCTTCCTGCTGGGACATTTCGGCTTCATCAAGGCGATCAAAGGAGTGGATTACCTTATCGAGGCACTGGCACAGATCAGAAAAAGGGGTATAGACTTGCGCCTGGTGTTCATAGGCGGGCGCAATAACACCGTTGACGAGGGCATAGATACAAATTATCTGCGAGCGATGGATGAGCGCATCAGGATTCTCAATCTCGAAGAAGCATTACATTGGACGGGTTTCCTGCCTGATGAAAAGGTGGCAGCTTGCCTCGATGCTGTCGATCTGATGGTGTTGCCCTTTGAAGACGGCGCGTCTTATCGGCGCGGCAGCTTGATAGCGGCGATTCATCAAGGCTGCGCGATCGTGACCACCGAGCCAATCGTCGAGGAGGAGTCCCTTGTGCACGGATGCAATCTGTGGCTAGTCCCGCGTCGTTCGGTAGAGGGCATCGAAAACGCAGTCATGCAGCTCTTGACAAATCAGGAACAGCGTAAAATGCTGCGAGCCGGCGCCTTGCAGCTGAGCAAGCACTTTGATTGGGATGTGATCGCGCGCCACACGGTCGCATTTTACAATGCTTGCCGTTGATGGAATCCTCTGATGAGAATGGCTGGCATAATCTTCCACAACACGGACTTTCGCGCGATTACCGCGCTACTACTGCTGTGGCTAATGTTTTTTTGGCGCCTCTTTACGCCAATCGTCTCGGATCAAGCTTCTCTGGCAACGGGCGACTTTTCCGGGCAGTTTGTCGCCTTCGGCGGCTATCAGTATCAGCGTATGTCTCAAGGACAAATCCCGCTGTGGAATCCCTATAATAACGGAGGCTTGCCCTTCATAGCAGACACACAGGCAGCAGTTTTCTATCCGCCGCGCTGGCTCACCGTAGGGCTAAGCTCCCTAAGCGGCGGCTGGAGCTACAACGCGCTGCAACTGGAAATGACCTTCCATGTGCTGCTTTACACCTTGTTCATGTACGTCTTCGTGCGACGGCTTACCCTACGCGATGCGCACAGTCCGCTTGCTGGCCTTTCTGCCGCTATCATCATAGGCTATGGCGGCTATACCACTGGCTATCCCCCACTGCAACTAGCGGTGCTGGAAGCAGCCGTCTGGCTTCCATTGACGGCGCTGGGTATCCTCGAGGCAACGCGTGGACGCCAACTCGCAGCCCGATTCATCCTGCTGGCAGGATTCAGTCTGGGCATGTCCTGGCTGGCAGGCCATCCACAGACCAGCTGGTTCCTGACTTATGTTGCAGTTGCCTACTTGGCTTACCGATGTCTCGGTCTTCGCGCGGGCTGGCGGCCCTTCCTTGGCAGTTTGGTACTTCTGACCGCCGTGACTATTGGTGTCACAGCGGTCACGCTATTTCCGGGCATCGAATACTTGCTGCTTACTTCTCGTGAGGAATTGAGTTTCGCGGCAAAAGGCAATGGTTTTCCTTTCAGAGACATTGCGCAGCTTGTCTTCCCCGGCTCGGTCAGCCAATGGTCGCCACTTTATGTCGGCTTACCCGCACTCTTCTTCGTCGCTGTCGCCGCCTGTCGCAACCTGCGCGAGGGCCGTTTCTGGTTGATCCTGGCGGTCATTGGCTTACTGCACAGCTTGGGCGAAAATAGCGCCTTCTACAATATGAGCTATAACTTCGTACCAGGCTTACGATTTTTCCGCGGACAAGAACGGGCTGCCTTTGTCGTTGCCAATAGCCTGGCGATACTATCGGGCCTGGGCATTGTCGCGTTGGCGTCCTGGCCCAATCATCTTTATCGGAGACGCGCGCTTCGCTTTTGGGGTGTGTTTGCCATCATTGTAGCCGGCATAGCCATCGTGTCGTTCTTTGCCTGGACATCTGATACCGCAACCTGGGGAGACATGTTCAACATCGCCGTTCGCAGCTCCGTGGTCGCTGCAGTTGCCTACTTTGTATTGCGGCGATATGTCTCGGATCCGCGGAAGCTTATTGTTCAACTCTCCTTGGTGGCGCTGATCGTTTTCGAGTTGTTCTCAGTGAATATGGATCATCCGGCCGTTTACGACTCGCTGCCGCACTCCGAGCAACTGACCATGGCTCCACCGCCACTGGTGCAGCGCATACTGGACGACGACAGTAGCGCTCAACCATTTCGAATTGATGGCTTTCGTGGGCTTGAGGATAATTTTGGCAGTTTATACGGCGTCATGGACGTGCGCGGCATTAGCCCACTTTGGCTCAAGGGTCCCGGAGTGATTGTCTACGCAGACTACGTCGACAATCCACTATCTTGGGAGCTATTCGCAGTAAAATACGTCTTCAGCGGCCAGGATAGCCTATCCGTTCCCGCGCAAGTCATCGGCCATGGCAGTGATCAACATGGCGCGGTCTGGCTGCATCAGCTAGAGGATCCGCGTCCTTTCGCGCGCCTCTACTATGCAGCGGACGTGGTGGACAGCGACCAATGGGCATTGGAATTGATGGACGATATTCGCTATCACGAGCGCAACCAGATCGTCGTTAACCAGCCTCCGAAGTTGGCACTGCCCGGGCAATCGTCCGGAGGTGAGGTCGAGGTAGTCTCCTTCGCCGCTGAAGAAATCGTTCTCCATATCGAGACCGCGGATAACGCCATCTTGTCACTATCGCTTCCGCACTATCCGGGTTGGAAAGCGCAACTCAATGACGAATCGGTGAACACCATCCGTGCGTACGCCGCATTGACTGCTATCGAGATTCCCGCCGGCGTCCATGAGCTGACATTGCGCTTCTCGCCAGATAGCTTCGCCCTTGGCGCGTTATTCAGCGCGGTCACTTGGCTTGGACTGGCCATTTCCGCCATTTTGGCTCTATTGAGGAGATAAGTTGTGTCCGCCGCCAATGACTTAACGATCTGGGTTAGCCGCTTGGATCGCCGCCGTTATGCGATCGCGCTTGGGTTTTCCATCGGAGTCGTCGGCGCGGGTATAGGCCTGTTGATCGCCGGACTCGGGCCCCTGCTGGCGCTCGCAGCGATATTTGGCGTGTTGGCTGGATTATACGTCATCACCGATGTTAGCATAGCGCTGTACGCGATAATCGCTACCGTGCTGCTTTTGCCTTTCGGCATCTTCCCGGTCAAGATCGCTATTACCCCCACCCTTCTCGATCTGGCGCTCGGCGGGTTCTTGCTGGTTTACACGTTTCAATGGATGACTGGGCGCCGCGGCGGCTTCCAGCTTACGCCGGTGCATACGCTGGTTGCAATCTATTTGATGTGGCTGATCTTAGCGTTTGCGCTCGGGTTGCGTCATGCTGCACCGACCTCATCAACTATTCGTCAATTCGCCGAGACAATTCTCAGTATCAGCCTAGTTTTCGTCATTTCCGATCTTCTGCGGAAGCCCGCGATGCTACGTCGCTTGGTGCTGGTGATTCTGTTGGCGATTGGCGCGCAGGCATTACTCGCCGTCGTGCTCTATGTTGCACCCGACTCGTTGGCGGAAGCGCTGCTCGCAAGGCTTTCCCGAATTGGCTACCCGGACGGCGGTGTCATCCGTTATATTGAGAGCAATCCGGCCTTGGGTGAACGGGCCATCGGCACCTGGGTTGACCCTAACGCGCTCGGCGGCATACTGGCGACAGCGGCGATCATCATCGCGCCGCAGATCGCTTCCAGGAAGCCTGTAATTCCTTGGCGATGGCTGAGCCTTGCAATATTTCTTTTGGTCGCTCTGGCGCTATTCTTGACCGCGTCTCGCGCGTCTTTCCTGGCGCTGGCGGCCGGCCTCCTGATTATTGCAACTGTGCGCTACCGCCGCTTGATGCCCATACTCGCGCTGTCTGCGATGCTGTTCCTGGTCTTGCCACAGACTCAGGGCTATATCGACCGTCTAATGCAAGCATTTCGGGGCGCGGACCTGGCGACGCAGATGCGCTTGGGCGAATGGTCCGACTCGCTAAGCTTGATCGGGCGCTATCCCTTTGTGGGTGTGGGTTTCACCGGCACACCTGACATTGACATTTATACCGATGTTGCCAATATGTATTTGATCATGGCGAATCAGATAGGCGTGACAGGCGTGCTGATATTTTTGCTGGTGATGGCCGGCGTCCTGGCCTACGGCGCGCGCGCGTGGAAATCTGCCAAGGGGCACCCTGAATACGCTGCCATTCACCTTGGATTCCATGCGGCGCTGGTTACTGGTTTGGTCAACGCAGTAGCAGATCTATATTTCTTCCGCCTCGATTTTCAGTCTTCGATTACCTGGTTCTGGCTGATCGTCGCACTTTGCGTCGCCAGTTCCCGGCTGGTGCGCGAAAGCGAATCAGACTCGAGTTAAAGCCACCGTTGCACAAGTCGCATGTGTGTATTAGGATGCTTGTCCTACAACTGAATGAAAGCTTTCCGCTCCGTATTCTACATACAGCCGGGGCTGCGATCCGAGGAAAGGGACACTCATGAGAGACTATGAACTGACGTTCATAATCCGCATATTGCCTTCAGACGAAGAAGTTAACCAAGCCATTGACCAAGTCATCAGTTTCATTGAGCTGGGCGACAATGGCGTAGTCAAAAGCGTTGACCGCAAGATCTTCGGTCGGCGCCGCTTGGCTTACTTGATAGATGGGCAACGCGAGGGACACTACGTCTTCATCAAGGCATCAATTCAGCCCGAGCACCTTGTTGAATTGGAAACCGAGTTGAAGCTATTTGATGCTGTCCTGCGCTATTTGCTGGTGCGGGAAGAAGACGAGGTCAAGGCTGCCGCCTCAGTACGCCGAGCGCGTTAGTGTCGACTTGTAAGGCGTGTCTTCGGTAGAATTCGGGATAACGGGACGCCACAAACGTACGCAACTGTTTTATGGAGAAATAGAGCCGTGAGCGAAAGCACAGAAAACAAGAGAGATCAGTCAGGTTCAAGATCCGCTCCAGATCGTGGGCGTGGCGGACGCCGCGCCGGCGGAGGTGGCCAGTGGCGCGGACGTGGCCGCGGACGTCGAGGCCGGACCACATATTGCCCCAAAGGACGGTGTTTTGATTATAAGAACTTGGACACCTTGTTCCGCTATATCAACGAAAGTGGCAAGATCAAGCCGCGCCGCCAAACCGGCAATTGCTCTCGCTGTCAGCGCGAACTAGCGCGTGAAATCAAACGCGCGCGCCATCTCGCTTTGCTGCCCTACGTAGTTGCAGACTAGTGAAAACCCCTGATAACGTTTGCCCGCTTGCATCATAAATAGGCAGTCGGAAGCGCGGGCGGCGTCAACTGCAAATCAATTGAGGAGCTTGCGGATTCATGTCGAAGAGGTCTCAAACGACTGGCGTACCTAAACGCCGGAGGCGGCGAACTCAGGCAGCTGCAGGTGAAGGCAGCGAGAATCTCACACAGAGCCAGTCAGACTCCGCCTATAGGAGTCGTGCCGAAAAAGAAGAGCAGCTTCAGAAGTGGGTGATTCGCGGTGTCGCCGCAGTAGTCGGCATTCTGATCATTCTGGTAGCGATCGCCTTTGCCTTTGAACAACTAATAATCCCCAATCAAGTTGTGGCGATGGTTGATGGAGAAGGCATCACCGTGCGCGAATTCCGCCAGGAGTACCTGCTCGAACGAAATCAACTCTTGCTGCAACTCAATCAGATCCAAAACTCGGGCATCGATATGCAGCAGTTGGCGCAGCAGAAACCCTATTCCACCTGGATCAACGAAGTCAACGTGCCTGATCAGCTGGGACTACGGGTGCTGAATGACATGGTTGATGATCGATTGCTGGCGCGTGAGGCAGCTTCCCGCAATGTCAGCGTTGATAATGACGCCGTGCGCCAAGCAGTGGAACGGTACTTTGGCTTCGACCCAACAGAGGTAGCGCTTATCGGCGTCGAACCAACTGAAACGCCGGTTCCGACTATTACGCCTACTCCCTTCGTGTCGCCGACTCCGTCGCCCACTCCCGAACCTACCGCCACACTTGACCCGGAGGCGGCAGTCGAGCTTGAAGCAGACGATGATAATGAAGAACCAGCGGTAACGCCGCAGCCGACGGTCGTGGAGCCCACGCTGAGCGCTGACGAGGTGCGCGAGAACTTCGAACTGAGCGAACGCGACTATCGCGCCTACTTTGATCGCGCCGGCGTCGCAGGCGACACATTGAACGCCCTGTTTGAGCGAAACGCCTTGGAGACGCTGCTTGCCGATGTTCTTGTCCCCGATGACGCCAGTCTGCTTTACGCAGATGTTCGGCATATTCTGGTCGATGATGAAGAAACTGCGCTTGCTGCGCTTGAGGCGCTGCGTGAAGGCGAATCTTTCGCCGCCTTGGCAGGTGCCATTTCTACCGATCCGGGCAGCGGTTCACGTGGTGGCGAACTTGGCGAAGCCTACGTTGGCAATTACGTGTCGGAATTCCGCCAAGCCATCAAAGATGCCGAGATCGGTGTATTGGTGGGTCCAATCGAAAGTGAATTCGGCTTTCATATTCTGCAGGTTCGCAGTAAAGAAGAACGAAGCGGCGCCGAGCAAGATTCGCAGCGTGAACGGGCGAAGCAGCAGGAATTGCAGCAGTTGAAAGACTCCCTGCGCGAAGACCACGGCGACGACTTCGAGATTTACGATATTTGGCTCAATCACATTCCCCGAAGCTGAGTAAGCAATTTGTCAGTTGTCGGCAGGCGGTGGAGCGGTTTCGTTCTACCGCCTGCGCTTCAAGACTAACGCTGCTTGTTTTCACTTTGCCCTGCGTGGTGACTCGTCTATAATGCAGGCATGAGTGTCAACCCGATCGACAAACTGGAAAGTCAGTTGGAATCGCTGATTGAGAGTGCTTTCGCGCGTCTATTTCGCCGAACAATTGGCGCCCGTGATATTGCCGTTTTGCTACTACGGGCTATCGAAGACAATGCCGCTTCTCCGGCTACAGCACACGACAAACCCATCGGGCCAAACCTTTACCATATCCAACTAAATCCGGAAAACGTCCGAGATTTCTTGGCAGAATTCCCCGATCTAGCTGCGCGATTGTCGAGGATAATCATAAATTTAAGTGAAGACTCCGGCTACCAGCTATTGGCGGAACCCACGGTTAACCTGCTCGCAAACGATAAGCTGACCACACTTCAAGCCGTTATTACGGCAGAACACAGCCCTGCGACGAGCGGCGAAACCGCCAAGATGCAGCCAGTAAGCACCATTGAGCGGAAAAGTGACACGCAATATCCCCTGCTTCATATCGACGGCGCGCGTGTGGTGCCCTTGGCAAAATCGGTTATTAACATTGGGCGCGAAAAGCAAAACGATATTGTCATCGTGGACGACTATGTTTCGCGGCACCATTTGCAGCTACGAAAGCGCTTTGGCGTCTATACACTTTATGATATCAACAGCCGCGGAGGCACTCGCGTCAACGACAATAATGTAGCCGAACATCGCCTGCTGAATGGCGATGTCATCACCATTGGCCATACAACGCTGGTCTACACTGACGTCAACGGACTCGGCGTCGGCGACGGAACGACAAAAGTATTGCGGTCTAGCTAGGTCGCTACCGTGAGCATTGAAATTGTTATCTTTATTTTGCGGCTGCTGGCGGGGCTGAGCCTGGCTGGATTTCTAGTGGCGCTGTTCGTCATTATCTGGCGTAATCTAAATCAGGTCGAGCGGCAGTCGGCGGCGGTGGGCGCAGTCTACGGTTTCCTGGTTTGTGAACAGCCTCAGCCAGATAACTACAGCGAGCGCTGGTCGCTGCGTCCGATTATCACTTTGGGTCGGGCAAGCAGCAACACTATCATCGTCAAGGACGATTTTGCGAGTGCCGCCCACGCACGGATCGTGCTTGAGCAAGGGAAATGGTGGCTGGAAGATCAGCAAAGTCGCAACGGTACAAAACTGAATGGCGAAACGATTTATCGTCGCACTATCTTAGCTGACGACGATGAGATCGGCATTGGAAACTACCGTTACCGACTTCATCTCAATCCAGACCCCTCATTGCACGAGCGCTAGGACGACCATCTGTAGAAAGTGTCAGTGTTACTATCTTCATGGAGGCGGGTAATGGAGCAGGTCAAGATAGCTGTAATCGGCGGATCGGGTCTGTACAATATGGCAGCGATTTCCGATGTCGGGTCCGTGGAGGTCAATACTCCGTTTGGCAAGCCAAGCGGCGCAATCCGCATCGGCAGCTTGAGCGGAAAGCGAGTCGCATTCTTGGCGCGTCACGGCGAGGGGCATGTCCTGTCTCCTTCGACCCTGCCCTACCGCGCCAACATATACGCTCTGAAAACATTGGGTGTCCGCTTTATTATTGCGGTAAACGCCGTCGGGTCTTTGCGCGAGGATTATGCGCCGGGGCATATCGTCGCTATTGATCAGGTCATCGACTACACCATACATACTCGCGCACGGTCCTTCTTTGAGGACGGCGTTGTGGCGCATGTTTCAGTGCCTGATCCGACAAGTAGCTATCTGCGCGAAATCATAGCCGGCGCAGTTGAGGCGGTCGGCGGCACGGTGCATCGCGAAGGTACAATCTTGGTAGAAGATGGGCCACGCTTCGCCACCCGCGCTGAAAGTCACTTGTTCCGCAACTGGGGCTGCGATCTGATCGGCATGACCTCCGCTCCGGAAGCCTTTCTGGCGCGCGAAGCTGAAATCGATTATGCTTCTCTGGCTCACGTTACCGATTACGACAGCTGGCATTCTGAGGAAGAAGACGTCACATCCGACAAGGTGATTGAAACACTGTCCAAGAATATCCACACAGTCGAACAAGCGCTTGTGGAGGCGATCGCGCAAGTGGACGAGAACAAGGTTGTGCCGGCGCATAAGGCGCTCGACACAGCTTTGGCAACTTCAAGAGACGCAATAGCTGCCGGGACGGTCAACAAACTGCAACCGATCCTGGCGCGTGTGCTTAGCCTTGACTAGAACTGACGTCGACAAGCCTTTGCCTCTCGTCCGGGTATTAGTCGGCTCGCGCGGACGAGGTAATCAGTGGCTCCTGCTCATGCTAGCGGGCGTATTTGTCTTCGCGGGCATGGCAGCTGTAGCGCTGTCGCGACCGTCTCAGCCGGATGTCTGGACCGGATTCGCGGTCTGGATCGTCTGTGCAATTTGCGGCGCGGTCATCCTGATTCGTCGTTTGCCCGATTACGACCCGATACTATTTTCGCTGTCTATGATTCTGACTGGCTGGGGATTAGTGGCGATCGAAAGGCTCGCGCCACCCTTCGCTGACCGCCAAGCGCTCTGGCTGGCAATCAGTGTGCTAGCAATGCTAGGCGTTGCTGTGTTTCCTCAGGTTTTACGTTGGCTGCGCAGCTACCGTTACAGTCTATTGGCCGTGGCACTGCTGCTCCTGTCAGCGACCATCGTGCTAGGCCGTAATCCCTCGGGCTTTGAATTCGCGCCGCGTCTCTGGCTTGGCTTCGGATCGTTCTATCTGCAGCCATCCGAAATCATGAAGGTTATTTTGGTCGCGTTCATGGCGAGCTACCTCGCAGAGCAAAGCGCTACAACTCGAACACAGTATGACGAATCGGCCCGTGCCATGGGAGCATCACTGCGCTTGATCGGTCCCATGCTGCTGATGTGGTTGCTTTCAATGGTTATCCTTGTATGGCAGCGCGACTTGGGTACCGCCATGCTCTATTTTATCGTTTTCTTGTTGCTTCTTTATCTGACGAGCGGCCACCTACGAATAATTATCGGCGGCGCGGTTTTGGTCATAATTGCTGGACTGGTAGGGTATCAGCTTTTTGATGTCGTGCAGTTGCGCATTGATATTTGGCTGAATCCCTGGCCGGAAGCCGACGGACGCGCTTATCAGATCGTACAAAGCTTGATGGCTTTTGCCGCGGGCGGCGTCTTCGGTACAGGCGTCGGGCTGGGTTCACCGGGTTATATTCCCGTCGTCCATTCGGACTTTATCTTCGCCGCAATCGCGGAAGAATGGGGCTTGTTGGGCGTCATCGGGATCTTGAGCCTTTTCGGCGTCTTGGCTTTGCGTGGGCTAGCAATCGCCTTGGCGAACAACGGCAGCGCCTTCCACAGGCTGCTGGCTGTCGGCTTGACAATGATGTTGCTTGTGCAGGCGTTTATGATCATGGCCGGCGTGCTGAAACTACTGCCTTTGACCGGTGTCACTCTGCCATTCATTAGTTATGGAGGCAGTTCTTTGTTAGCCTGCAATATCATGATCGGTCTACTGCTGCGCTTATCATCGGGGGCGCGCTAGGTGCAATTCTCGCGCGAAATCCGTCTTGTACTCGCGAGCGCGCTGTTTTGTCTGACACTTGTTGGATTGTCCGCCACATATTGGGCTTTGGCCGGTCACGACACGCTTCTGATTCGGGAAGATAACCCGCGCCTTGTCGAAGCACAAGCACGAATCCAACGAGGCGGCATTTATGACCGGGACGGCCGGCCGCTGGCAGAGACTTTCAATACCGACTCAGGTTTGAAGCGCCGTTATCTCAAGCCGTCCACGTATAGCGTTGCCGGCTACTACAGTCTGCGTTACGGCGTTGGCGGCGCGGAAGCTGCATACGACGACATTCTCGCTGGCTCGAGCACAGTCGAAAGCCTCGCTGACTACGTCAACAGCAGAATTTTGCATCGTCCGCAAATCGGCTCGGATATCATGCTGACCGTCGACGCCGAAATTCAGGACTCGCTGGCCAATGCTATGTCGGGCACCTTCGGCGCGGCCATTGTCATGGACGTGCATAACGGTGCAATTTTGGCACTCGCCAGCTTGCCAAGTTACGATCCAAACAGCCTTGATGCGGACTGGGGCACGCTTATCGAAGCGGAAGGGAATCCGTTTTTCAATCGAGCGCTGCAAGGAAATTATCAGCTAGGTGGGAATATATACGCCCTCTGGCTGGCACAAGCTATTGACAGCGGCTTCGATCTGTCCTGGCAGTTTACCGGCGCCACCGATCCGGTGGAATTAGGCGATGGTATGGAAGCAACCTGTGTTATCAAACCAGAATCGACAGAATTGTCACTGACTGAAGCTTTTGTCTTTGGCTGTCCCGCCGCCTTCAAAAGCTATCGGCAAACGGAATCCGCCATAGAATATGATAAGCTTGTGTCACCCTTCATGTTCGACGAGCCTATGTCTTTGGCGGGTTTCCCTTTGCCGGAGCCAATTTTCCCAGCCACGGGCAATGATGAAATCGATCCCGAACTTCTTGCCCTGAGAGACGCGCTCGGGCAAGGAAATCTGACCACCACACCGCTACATCTCACCGCGATTCTTGCGGCAATTGTAAATGACGGCGTCGCAATCACGCCTCGAATATATGCGAGCCAGCGCGAGACGGCGACTAACGAATGGCAGCCACACTCGGTTAACACGGCGTCCAGACGAATGATGCCAGCAGCAACCGCTCGCAGACTCCAGCTAATCATGCAAGAATCATCGAGTGTTCTGTGGTATGAAGCGAAGCTCCCCGCGCCTGAAGTTGGCATTCAACTCGCTATGTCACGCTCCGGCGAGGAGACTCAACTCTGGCTAAATGGCTTTGTCTTTCCTGAAGACCGCAACGCTGTCGCTTTTATCGTCCTCGTGGAAGATACCGATGACGTGTCCCGACTGCTTGCCATCGGACGCGAGTTGATTAGCGTCCTCGTTTCCAAGTATTAGATCTGTTCCCAGGCTTACACCCGCTGTCCGATATCTACGATCGCATGGCGCCGTTGCCGCCGATGAGGGGCAACAGCCATCTTGCTAACGAATCGCTTGATGCATGTGTTATACGTCGGGTCGACCGGGCAACGATATTCTTAATTTTCAGAACTCGGTACTTTCAATTACTGCACAACCGACATGCTTACACTGCGCGAGAATCGACGGTAAATCATAGCAAGCCCGAAATCCGTGTCTTAGGCACTATCCGACAAGAACGATTCCTCGTTTCTCGAGCGTCTGATTGAAGGCAAGCAATTCAGCATCTCGCAATTTGTTGAATTCATCACATCGCGTGTGAATCATGCCGGACAGCTTTTCGAATACCTCATAGGACTGCACCGTCGGCGGAAACTCGCCCAAGCCAACGACCGCCGGCAGCGCGCTCAGCCGGCGCAAGGGATCGGTCCCCTGATTAACTCGTCCTGCCCAGCCTTCGCGCAGATCAGGAATAAAGATGCCCTTTTCGATTTTAAGTATCCGTTGATTCAGCGCCGTAGCGCTTTCAGCCAAGTCCGATTGCCCAGCAGCTTGTGACAGTCTCTCCGCCAGTCCAGTCAATTGGGCACGATTTCTGCGCATTGTATTCACAGTTTCGGTCGCTTCAGAATAACAGTCGAATATTTTCACAAGCAGATCAAACTGCTTGCTAAGCTCGACATCGGACGCCGAGGATGTAGCATCCTTTATCAAATTGAAGGTATGGGTCTGCACGTCGTCGCCGACCTGCAGCGAAACCTGGTAGCGGCCAGGTACAACCGACGGTCCTGACATTCGCTCAAACTGAGGATCTTTCCCGTTCAAGGCGGGCGATGTCGGCAGACGCATATCCCAGACTAATCGATTCCAGCCTGCGTTCGCAGTCAGGTAGACGATGGACTTGTCTGGCTTTTCCTTCTGTTGCTGACGATCTTCATTCTCCATGCTGCTAATCTCGCGCAGGTTATTGCCTTCAGAATCTGAGATGCTCAGCCGAACTTTGCTCGCGGGCGCTTCCTTCAAGAAGTAGGTCAAGAGTACGCCGCGCGGCAAGTTCTCGCCCGAGTCGAGGAAATGTCGCTCTACGACGTTCTCTGGTGTGACAGTGTGGATGTACGGCGCCATGACACCAGTTGAGCTCGTATAGGTCTTGCCGGGTTGGTCAATCAAGCGACGTGCGTCGATACTTTCCAAAATACGCTGAGTGCCGCGCGGCTGTAGAAGCAGCGTCTCGCAATCTTGCAGGTCGTCGCTCAGTTGATGTAATCGTGTCAAGTCATCCAGTATCCAGAATGAGCGTCCATGAGTTGCAGCAATGAGGTCGCTGCCTTTCACCAGCAGATCGTGAATCGGCGTCACCGGCAGATCTAGTTGGAATCGCTGCCAGCTTTCGCCATCGTTGAATGAGATATAAACGCCGGTTTCAGTGCCAGCATACAAAAGACCAGCACGGGCAGGATCGCAACGAATGACACGCGTGAAGTCATCAGCGGGAATGCCGTCATTTATCCGAGCCCATGACTGTCCATAGTCGCTTGTCTTGTAGAGATAAGGCGAGTAATCATCATGCTTGTAGCGAATCGCCGCCATATAGCAAGCTGCCGGATCGTGCGGCGAGAGTTCCAGCATGCTCACCATCGACCACTCGGGCAGATCGGCGGGGGTAATATCCGCCCAGTTCTCTCCATTGTCCGTCGTAATATGCACTAGACCATCATCGGAACCCGCCCAAATCACACCGGCTTCATGTGCTGATTCCACAAGCGAAAAAACTGTAGCATAGACCTCAGCGCTTGCACCTTCGCGATTGACGGGACCGCCTGTAACTTGCAAGGTGCTGGGATCGGCACGGGTCAAATCGGGGCTGATTGGCTGCCAACTATGGCCTTCGTCAGTTGACTTGAAAACCATATTGCCACCAATATACAGCGTGTCAGGATCATGCGGCGAGAACACGATTGGATAGGTCCAGGCGAAGCGATACTTCAAGTCGGCGGCCGCTTCGCCCGATGTCATCTCCGGCCAAGTCGTCACCAGACGAAGTTGTTTAGTGCGGTGGTCATAGCGCTGCAGACTATTGCCGCCGCCGGGTGAGCTGCCGATAGCGCCGACGAAGACGATGTCATCGTCATCAGGCTTGACGGCGATGTAACCGCTTTCACCGCTTCCCGCGATAAAGCCATCCATCCACATCAGCGACGACTTTTCATTGCGGCTGGGAACGGCGACGCTGCTGTTGTCCTGCTGTGTGCCATAGACGAAATAGGGATCGCGATTGTCCGCCGCGACATGGTAGAACTGCGCGGTCGGTTGATTGAAAATAGTCGACCACGAAGAACCGCCATTCAGCGAGACGCAGGCGCCACCGTCATTGCCTTGCACCATGCGTTTCGGATTCCTCGGGTCGATCCACAGGTCATGATTGTCGCCGTGCGGCGTGCCAATTATCGAATACGTTCGGCCGCCGTCAATCGATTTCCAGAAGCGCAAGTTATTGACGTAGACCGTGTCGGGGTCTTGTGGATCGGGCGTCAAGTGCATGTAATACCAGGCACGCGAAATAATATCGTTGTTGCGCGCGACAAAAACCCAAGTATCGCCGTAATCCTCCGAACGATACATACCGCCCTCTTCATGCTCGACCAAGGCGTAGACGCGACCCGCTTGTGCCGGAGATGCGGCGATGCCGACCTTTCCCAGAATGCCACTAGGTAGGCCCTTATTTGCCGAGATGTTCTGCCAGGTGTCGCCTCCGTCAGTTGAGCGCCAGATGCCGCTATCCTCGCCACCACTGCTGATCATATGAAAACTGCGAAAAGTCTCCCAGATGCTGGCGTAAATGATGCGGGGATTATTCGGGTCGATGCTGAGATCAACCGCGCCGGCTTTGTCACTGACGAAGAGCACCTGCTCCCAATTCTCGCCACCGTCCTTCGAGCGGAAGACGCCCCGCTGCTGATTGCGCTCGAAGGCATGGCCAAGCGCGGCTACGTAGACTGTGTCGGGGTCGCTCGGGTGAATGCGAACCTTGCCGATGTGCCGGGTGTCCTCCAAGCCAATATGCTTCCAGCTCCGCCCTGCGTCAGTGGATTTGTACACGCCATCGCCGTGCGAGACATCGATGCGGATGGTGGCTTCGCCTGTTCCTGCGTAGATCACGTTGGGATCAACTTCCGAGACAGCCAGCGCGCCGACTGACGCAGTGTTGAAATAGCCATCAGAGATACACTGCCAGTATTGACCGGCGTCTTCAGTCTTCCAAACGCCGCCGGCACAGGCGCCAAAATAGAAGGTGCCAATGTCGTTTGGATCGCCGGCGACGGTGACGACGCGTCCGCCGCGGAAGGGTCCGATGCAGCGCCAGTGGCCTATGTTCTCTAAAGGAAGGTTCATGTGGGGTGTGCTTTCTGAGTTGGTGGATAGGCAAGAGACAAGGTGTATTGTAACGTGGAATTAGGTAGATAAGGCTTATTGCAAACAATTAGAAATAATACTTCGCTTTCGTACGTGCTGCCTTAGTCCACAACCCCCTCCACCAAATCCGCCGCCCGCTCGATCCCGCCCAGCGCCGCCATCTCCAGCGCCAAACCGCGCGCCTTTTCCTCGACCCACTCGGCTTCCAGAATCGCCCGCACACCCTCGCGCAGCTGACCCTGCCGCACATCGTGCGCCGTCAGATGCAAACCGACCTTCGCTTCCGCTACTCGCCGCGCCTGAATCCGCTGATCGGCCGCATGTGGTACAACGATCTGGCGCAAACCATGAGCAACTGCGCTGTGAGTCGTGCCCATGCCCCCGTGGTGAATGACAATGCGACAGCGCGGCAGCAAATGATCGTAAGGCGCCCAATTCAAGAGACGCGTACCTGCCGGCAGCGCCCGTTTCAATTCCGCTTTCTTATCCGACGAAATCGGATTCCAGCCGAGCGTTAGAACGGGAATCAGGCCAGCGCCGGAAATTGCCTGCGCTGCCCAGCTGTAAAAGCCCAAATCGCCGGTGAAAACCGTGCCCAGCGTCACCAGCCCCAGCGGTCGGTCCCGCGGAATATCACGCAGCCATTGCGGCGGCGGACTAGCCGGTAAAGTGGGACTGCCCCCGACGAATTGCGTCTGTGGCAAGATGGTCGCCAATTCGGACTGATACCAGCCAGGGGTGAAGTAGGTGATATGCATCGTTTCGCTGACGATAGACGGCGTCGAGCCACGCGAGAAGTTGCGCCCAGTGATGCCGAAACGATCGCATAGCCGCTGAATCCGTTGCTGACTGTCGCTGCTAAGGTCGCGCTGTACGGGAAAGAGGTTGTTCGCATCTAGGGTCGCTTGGGCGGGCCAGCCGCAGATGATCAGCGGCACGTCGATGACCTCGGCGGCGATGGCAGATGCGCTCATGAAGGGATCGGACACGATGGCATCCGGCTTGCCGATTTCGTCCTCCAGGTCCAAGAGAGCATCGACAGCCTCAGCGACTAGTTCTTCGCTTAGCCAAGTATCGAGCGCTCTTGTGTAGCGAAGCTTAACTGCCTCTTGCGGAGGAATGCTGCTCAAATCGGGTGGTGGCGGTGGCGGCCAGAGCCATCCGGTTTCGCGGATGGCATGGAACGCAATGCCCTTCTGCGTGATCGCGCGTTCAAGCGGCGCCTCGCTCAGCCAAAGGACATCGTTGTCGCGAGCATGCAGCGTCTGTGCAGTCTTGAGGAAACCTCCCCAATCCGTGTGGCTGTATAGCGGTGCGGAAACAAACCAGAACGTTGCCACGCATTGACTTCCAGTGCCGGGGCAGTCAGACCGGCTCAGGCATTTTCAGGTAGGAGACCAAGTATTGGCCCGTGTAGCTGACGGGGTTAGCCGCAACTTCTTCCGGTGTTCCTTGCGCAATGATCTCGCCGCCACCACCACCGCCTTCCGGACCAAGATCGATGATATGGTCAGCAACTTTGATGACGTCGAGATTGTGCTCAATCACCACAATGGTATTGCCGGCATCCGCCAACTTCTGCAGCACATTAATCAGCTTCGCCACATCAAAGGCATGCAAGCCTGTTGAGGGTTCGTCGAGTATGTATAGCGTCTGCCCAGTGGCGCGCTTTGAAAGTTCGCGACTCAGCTTGATGCGCTGTGCCTCGCCGCCACTCAAAGTCGTCGCTGGTTGGCCAATGCGAATATAACCCAAGCCTACCGCGTCCAGGGTTTCCAGTTTGCGGCGGATGCGCGGCAGATTCTCAAAGTAGGCCAATCCTTCATTGACAGTCATGTCGAGCACGTCAGCGATTGACTTGCCCTTGAAATGCATTTGCAGCGTTTCGCGGTTGTAGCGCCTTCCTCGGCAGACCTCGCATTGTACATAAACATCTGGCAAGAATTGCATCTCAATTTTGATAAGCCCCTGCCCTTCGCAGTTTTTGCAGCGCCCACCTTTGACGTTGAAGCTGAAGCGTCCCGCTTTGTAGCCTCGGATCTTGCTTTCGGTAAGCTCGGCGAAAAGACTGCGGATGTCGTCGAACATTTTCGTATAGGTGCCCGGATTGCTGCGGGGCGTGCGGCCGATTGGGCTTTGATCGATATTTATGATCTTGTCAATCTTGTCCGCGCCGACGATAGCGTCATGTGGTCCAGCACGTTCGCGGCTGCGGTTTATCAGCTGCGCCAGGCGACGGTAAAGCGTCTCCACTACCAGCGAAGACTTGCCGCTGCCGCTGACCCCGGTTACACAGATGAATTTACCCAAGGGAAACCGAACATCGATATTCTTGAGATTATTCGCGCGCGCGCCTGTGATCGTGAGATATTCGCCCGATCCCTCGCGTCGGTATTCCGGCAACGGTATCTGAAAGCGCCCGGACAAGTAAGCGCCGGTACAGCTGCCCTCCGTTCGCGCAACCTGGTCCGGTGTGCCGGAAGCAATCACTTGACCACCATGTTCTCCGGCGCCGGGACCAAGGTCGAGCAGCCAATCCGACGAGCGCATCGTATCCTCGTCATGTTCAACCACGAGTACCGTGTTGCCAATATCGCGCAAGCCGATCAAGGTTTTGATCAAGCGCTTGTTGTCGCGCTGGTGCAAGCCAATCGAAGGTTCGTCCAGAACATAGAGTACGCCCGAAAGCTGGCTGCCTACTTGTGTCGCCAGTCTGATCCGCTGCGACTCGCCGCCACTCAAAGTCGCCGCATTGCGCGAAAGTGATAGATAATTCAGTCCAACGTTGCTAAGAAAACCTACCCTTGACTTTAGTTCCCGCAAGATTTGATTTGCGATCTGTTGTTCTCTCTTCGTCAGGATCGCGCCATTGCCACGCAGCGAATCCACCCACTGAATGAGTTCATCAATCGGCAAATGCGTAATCTCGTGAATGGTTCTACCGCCGACGGTTACCGAAAGCGCCTCCGGACGCAGACGCTGCCCACCACAAGCGCTACAGGGTATGTCTCGCATATACTCCTGAATCTTGCCACGTATAAATTCAGATTCGGTCTGACCATAGCGGCGTTGTAGATTGGGAATCACCCCTTCGTGGCGGGTTGACCACGTGCGCTTCTGTCCGCTGGAGTGGTAGTACGTAACGTCAAAGCGCCTTTCCCCCGATCCATAAAGGACCAGTTCTTGATGCTTTGCGCTCAGTTTCCTCCAGGGTTCGTCCAGCCGAAATCCGAAGCTGTGCGCCATACTTTGGAAGACATTCCAATTCCAGCCCTTCTTGTCATCCAGCCCGAATCCATTGGCGTTGATCGCCCCGTCTGCGATGGATTTGTCCATATCCGGAATGATCAAATCAGGGTCAATCTCCCGGCTATAACCCAAACCCTGGCAGGTAGTGCAGGCGCCGCTGGGCGTGTTGAAGCTGAAAAGGCGCGGTTCAGGCTCGGGCACGCTACCATGGCCGTTCGGGCACGCCAGATCTTCGCTAAACAGGTGATCCACCGCATTCTCGCGGTCGGTCACATCCTGGATGATTATCCGCCCATCGCCCAATTCAAGCGCGGTTTCGACCGCATCGGTGAGGCGCGTTTCGAAGGCAGTAGCTTCTTCATACTGTTCTTCGCCGTATTGGCGGACGATTAGCCTATCGACCACGATTTCGATATCATGGATGACATAGCGATCGAGTTCGATCTTTTCATCAAGGTCGCGCACCACGCCATCTACGCGCACACGCGCGAAGCCTTGCTTGCCGATGTCTTCCAACGCCTTAATGTGGTTGCCCTTCTTGCGATGGATCGCCGGCGCCAGCACCTGTATGCGCGTGTCGGCGGGCATATTCTGCACTTGATCTACAATCTGCTGCGCGCTCTGCGCTGAAACCTCGACTCCGCATGTAGGGCAATGCGGAATGCCGACGCGGGCGTAGAGCAAGCGCAGATAGTCGTAAATCTCCGTGACTGTGCCGACTGTCGAGCGCGGATTGTGGCTGACGCTCTTTTGATCAATCGAAACCGCCGGGCTTAATCCTTCGATTTGGTCGACATCAGGCTTTTCCATCAGACCGAGGAATTGCCTGGCGTAACTGCTCAAACTCTCAACATAGCGCCGCTGCCCCTCGGCAAAGATCGTGTCAAAAGCAAGTGATGATTTGCCTGATCCCGATAAGCCGGTGATGACGACGAGCCGGTTGCGTGGAATCTCTACGTCGATGTTTTTGAGATTGTGTTCGCGAGCGCCGCGCACGATGATCTTGTCTTGCATCACTTATAGAATCCTTGAGCGTTCAGCGCGAATTCTGCCATACCAAATGAACGAAGCAATATCGCGCTTGCAGTCGAGAAGCAAATGGCTGATTCCCGCCAAGCATTATAGCCGCACCTGGCACGCTAGAAAACGGACAATTCAAGCTGCGACGGCGGGGGCTCGACAGCCTTGCTTCTGGTTTTCTCGTACAAATTTCAACTCAGAAACGGTATGATACAGTCAAGTCATGAATGACAATCAATCGAGGCTTCAATGGCAAGTCAGTTTCAGTGGGACGATCCCTTCCTCCTTAACGACCAATTGGATGACGAAGAGCGCATGGTGCGTGATGTCGCGCGCGATTATTGCCGGGACAAGCTGATGCCGCGCATACTGGAGGCGAATCGGCACGAGTCCTTTGACCGCGATATCTATTTCGAGATGGCTGAGCTCGGCATATTGGGCGCGACACTGCCGGAAGCGCACGGCGGCGCTGGACTGAATTACGTTTGTTATGGCTTGATCGCCCGCGAGGTCGAGCGCGTCGACAGCAGTTACCGCAGCGCGATGAGCGTGCAAAGTTCGCTAGTCATGTACCCGATCTATGCCTACGGCACAGAGGAGCAGCGACAGAAATATTTGCCTAAATTGGTAAGCGGCGAATGGGTTGGCTGCTTCGGCCTGACCGAAGCGAATCACGGCAGCGATCCCGGCGGAATGGAAACGCGGGCGACGAAGGTCAATGGTGGCTGGACGCTGCACGGCAGCAAGATGTGGATCACCAACTCACCGATTGCCGATGTATTCGTCGTCTGGGCAAAAGCCTCCGGTGACGAATACGATGGCGCGATCCGTGGCTTCATCTTGGAACGAGGCATGGAGGGCTTGTCGGCGCCGAAGATTGACGGCAAGTTCAGCCTGCGTGCCAGCAGCACCGGTGAGATAGTGATGGACGAAGTCTTCGTGCCGGACGAGAATCTGCTGCCCGCTGTATGGGGCTTGAAGGGACCATTCGGCTGCTTGAATCGCGCGCGTTACGGGATCGCCTGGGGCGCGCTTGGAGCGGCGGAGTTCTGTTGGCACGCCGCTCGTCAGTACACCCTGGAGCGGCATCAATTCGGACGTCCACTGGCGGCGAATCAGCTGATTCAGTTCAAGCTGGCGAATATGATGGCCGACATCGCGCTGGGCTTGCAAGGCGCCTTGCGCGTAGGGCGGCTCCTGGATCAAGGCGCGGCGACGCCGGAAATGATCTCACTGGTCAAACGGAACTCCTGCGGCAAGGCGCTGGACATCGCCCGCACGTCGCGCGATATGCACGGCGGCAACGGCATCTCGGACGAATTCCACGTCATCCGTCATGTCATGAATCTTGAGGCGGTCAACACATACGAAGGCACAAGCGACATTCATGCGCTGATCTTGGGGCGGGCACAGACGGGCATCCAAGCTTTCATGTAGACCAACAAATACGTTCGAGGGATGGGAATATGACCAGCAAAACATTTGAAGTACCGAATATTGGCTGTGCCGGCTGCGTACAGGCGATCAAGAATGAATTGACCGACCTGACGGGCGTGGCGAGCGTCAGCGGCGATGTCAGAAGCCGAACTATGCAAGTTGAATACGAGCTGCCGGCGACTTGGGAAGCCATTGTGGAGGCGTTGAAAGAGATCGACTATCCGCCGGCTGCTATTTAACGATTGCGCGCGCCACGAAACATCCAGCAACACTAGCCTGGACACGCGGTGACAATGACTCTTTCCGCTGAACGTATCAGAGGCAAGGCGCGCGAACTGGGCTTCAACCTTTGCGGCATAACACCAGCGCAGCCCTCGCCCACGCTGTCCGCCTATCTGCGCTGGATCCAACGCGGGATGCAGGGCGAAATGCGCTATATGGCGCGTACGGATCGCGTGCGACGGCGGCAAGATCTGCGCGAGATCATGCCGAGCGCGAAGACCTTGATACTGGTCGGCATGGATTATTATGCGCGCTTTGCCGATGAGGAGACGCTGAACGACCCAGCGCGCGGCCGCATCGCATCCTACGCCTGGGGGCTGGACTACCATAAGGTGCTGGAGCTGCGGCTGGAAGAGTTCGCCGGATGGCTGGCCGAAGCGAGCACACAGAAACTGGATCAGAAGGTCTATGTCGATACCGGCGCCGTCCTTGAGCGCAGCCACGCGCAGCAAGCTGGCATGGGCTTCATCGGCAAGAATACGATGCTGATCCATCCGCGGCGGGGCAGCTATTTCTTCATCGGCGAGATCCTCACCTCGCTTGAATTCGATGATTATGACGTGGCGCATCGCGAGAGCATGTGCGGGACCTGCACACGCTGCCTGTC
This sequence comes from Phototrophicaceae bacterium, assembly GCA_965223515.1. Lineage (GTDB taxonomy): Bacteria > Chloroflexota > Anaerolineae > Aggregatilineales > Phototrophicaceae > UBA6055. The sequence continues at coordinate 162,440 of CBDCWK010000002.1, read as the reverse complement.
GGCTTGCCCGACCGATGCCTTTCCCGCGCCCTTCGTGCTCGATGCGCGACGCTGCATCAGCTATCACACCATTGAGAACAAGGGCTGGATCGACCGCGATCTGCGCGCCGACTTCGGCAACTGGATTTTCGGCTGCGATATCTGTCAGGATGTCTGCCCGTTTCAGCGCTTTGCGGAAGAGACGGGTGAGGTCGCCTTCTTGCCCTTTGATCTGGATCGGGTGGCACCGAAGCTGACCGACATACTGATGTCGAACGAGGAGTCGTTCCGGGCGATGTTCACGCGTACGCCGGTTGAACGGATAAAGCGTGAGCGGATCGTCCGCAACGCCTGCATTGCCGCGGGCAACTGGCGGAACGAGCGGGCGATCCCACATTTCATACAGCTGCTCTATGACGCGAGCGCGCTGGTGCGTGGGCATGCGGCTTGGGCGCTTTGGCGGACGATGGAGCTTGACAGCAGCAAGCTGCTGACAGACCTGTATCAGCGAGAGGCGGACCCGCGCGTTCGGGATGAGATTGAGGCGCTGCTGGGCTAGGATTACACCTCCATCGTCAGTTGAACGGGCGACCCACCGGGTCGCCCTTACAGATTCGTTAAAGAGCCGGATACTGCCGGTGCCAGTCGGTAGCGTCTTGGTATGCTTTGGCGAGGGCGAGGGTTTCGGCTTCTTGGTAGAGCCCGCCGATGAAGGTGATGCTGGTGGGGGTGCGCTTGTCGGTGAAGCCGTTGGGCACGACCACTGTGGGATGCCCGGTGAAGTTGGTGATCTGCAGGGCGTTGGCGCTATAGCTGGGCACGATGAAGACATCGACTTCGCGCATCAGGCTGGACATGTCGCGCATCAGCTGTGAACGGATGCGGTTGGCGTTGATGTATTCGACGGCGGGGATGAAGCGGGCGGCGCGGAAGATATTGGGCCAGGCATCGTCATCTTGGCGCGCCATGGTATCGACCCGACCATTGCGAGTGATCTCATCGAAGGCGGCAGCCGCTTCCGCTGCCAATATCATCCAGAGTCCGCTGAGATCCGTCTGCGGCAGTTCAATCGGGATCAGGTCGAAGCCGTTGGCGCGCATGACATCAAGGACGGCAGCGCTGTTGACTTGGTTGGCAAGCTGCAAGGCTTCCCCGGCTGGACGATGATGCGCCCCCGTCTCGCCGGCATCCGCCGCTTCGAAAGCGGAGGCGACATAGCCGATGCGCAGCGATTGCGGATCGAGCGCCGGGTCCCAGGCGAAGGGCTCTGGCGTCAGCGACATGTCGTGGCCATCGGGACCATAGATGGCGCTGAAGACAAGGGCGCAGTCTTCGACGCTGCGGCACATGGGACCGATCTTGTCCATGCTCCAACTGAGCGCCATAGCGCCGTAGCGGCTGACGCGGCCGAAGGTGGGACGCAAGCCGGAGACGCCGCAGCGGCTCGATGGCGAGACGATGGAGCCCATGGTCTCGGTGCCGATGGAGAAGCCGACCAAGCCGGCAGCGGTGGCGGAGCCGGGACCGGCCGATGAGCCGCTACTGCCTTCGCTGGTATCCCAGGGGTTCTTGGTGACGCCGCCGTACCAGACATCGCCGTTCGCCAGGGCGCCCAGGGTCAGCTTGGCAATCAAGACGGCGCCGGCGGCTTCGAGGCGCTGGACGACGGTGGCATCGAGGTCGTTCTGCTGCCCTTCGTAGGGTTTGGCGCCCCACTGGGTGGGATAGCCGCAGGTAGCGAGCAGGTCTTTGGCGCCCCAGGGAATGCCGTGCAAGGGACCGCGATAGCGCCCGCGCGCGATCTCGCTGTCGGCGCGCTTGGCTTGCTCGATGGCGAGGTCGTCGGTGAAGGCGGCGACGCATTGGAGGACGGGATCGTAGCGGCGCAAGCGGGTCAGGTACATCTCGGTGAGTTCGAGCGAGCTGACCTGACGGGTGCGGATGAGCTCGGCGAGCTGGGTTACGGGATAGAAGGCGGCGTCTTCGAGGTCGGCGGGGCGAGTGACGGGCGGCTGCGGACTGAGCGGGTAGGCTCGCGGGACGGGCGCGGGATCCGGATCGGCGGCGTTGACGTTGAAGTGCAGCGCCATGGGTAGGCTATTATCGAGGGCGTTGACGCGGATGGCGGCGTATTGCCCGAGACGATCGTTGAGCACTTTGAGCATCTGCGCGTGCTGCTCGGGCGTGAAGTCGATGTTTAGGAGGGTTTGGGCGGCGGCGATGTGGTCGGGGGTGATCTTGGGGTCGGGTTCGGACATGGTGGATCCTTGGGGTTGAGCTTTTGGGATTTCGGGCGAGTTTACCACAGGGTTTTTTCACCACAGAGTCACAGAGGGCACAGAGAGAAGCTTGAGGTGATTTTGGCGTTTTGCCGGACGTTTTCCGTAAAGGGAAATATTTTTTGTCCGACAAAATCCGTTTTGCCGGATGGCCGTTGCCGAGGGAAATGTTTTTTCGGCAATCTGGCAATTTGGCGGACGGGGATTGCGGATGTGAGAATTATCATAAACGTCTTTCGATAGAGCGAAATATTTTTTGTATCGAAAGATTGATAATTTCGGAGCGGCGGGGCTCAGGGGATATGGAGTTGTTAAGCGGCGGGTTGAGGACAGGGTAGCATGGGTGGGGAAGTTTTTTCACCACAGAGACACCGAGGTCACCGTGTGAATCAACCACAGAGGCACAAAGGGCACAGAGGAATGGCAGTTTTTTTGGCAGAGAGAAAAGTTTTTTTTGCCATTTGGCATGGGCGGTGGGGCGCGGGATATGGAGTTGTTAAGCGGCGGGTTGAGCTCAGGGTAGCATGGGTGGGGTGTGGGGTGGGGACTATATGGTCGCGTGGTTGCCCTTACCCGCTGGCGGAATCCGCCTATTTGTTCTAAAATCACATCATAGACTCGGCACCTTATTCTCGAATGCTTTGTGAACTGCGCCGGATATCTACTCCTACCCTGGTTAGCTCTTTTCAGCGAGATGTGGATGCACTGTTGCACTCGGACACTTGATGTGGAGGTCACCGAGAATCACCCCATAACCAGGGCGTCGGTCGAGCAAGATGCAGGAACAGTGACTCTTGACCGAGCATCGTCATGGGCAAGTGACCCAAAGAGATCAAGCGAGGCGGAACGTTGATAACGGCCAGCGGAATTGTGGAGACAATGATAGGGGGAGTACTGACTATAGGATTTGGTTGGCTAATTCGCGAATTCTTCAGATTGGGATTGCTGAGATACCGATTGCATAGAACTCGGAAACTCCTGCGTCGTAGCCTAAGTGCAATTAACACATTGGCGCAACTACAAAAGTTTGTTTTGAGAGAAGAAAAGAAACATAAGCGAACTATACCGGTCTTATTCTTGGAAGATCGACTTGAGCTATACAGGCTATACATTGTTGAGCACGAATACGAAATTAATCGCCTTGCCGTAAATGCCAAGGGTAAACGCCCATATTTCACAACCTTTGATTTGCCCTACAGGGGAAACGTAAACGCGGTCGTAAATCACTACAGCGGCGCAATGGGTAACGCATTTTCAAATGACTGCACCTCCTTGCACGAATCATTGCGCTTCAGCGAGCACTATTATTTCAACGAATTGCATCAATCTCTTTTTCATTCCCTTTTCGCCAAAAATCTAGTTAGACGCATACAGTAGAGAATGGCGCCTCAGTATGTATTTCCCGCAGTTGTGCCGTAAGTATGAAAACGACGTAGTTTAGTGAGGGATCAGCCTTCCTCGCAGCCGCAACGAATTACTCACCACAAACACACTCGAAAAGGCCATCGCGGCGGCGGCGAACATGGGCAGCAGACCGCCCAGCATGGCTACGGGGATCAGCACGATATTGTAGATGAACGCCCAGAAGAGATTCTGGTGGATGGTTCGCAGGGTGGCTTGGCTGAGGGCGATGGCGGTGGCCACAGCGGTCAGGTCGCCGCGGACGAGGGTGATGTCACCGGCTTCGATGGCGATGTCGCTGCCTGCGCCGATGGCAAAGCCGACATCCGCTTGGGCGAGGGCCGGGGCGTCATTGATGCCGTCGCCGACCATGGCGACCTGCGCGCCTTCACGCTGCAGCTGCTCGACCGCGCCGGCTTTATCGGCCGGCAAGACCTCGGCCATAACGCGTGTGATGCCGACTTCGTTGGCGATGGCAGTGGCGGTCTGCTGATTGTCGCCGGTTATTAGCGCCACCTCCAAACCGCGGGCTTTTAGTTCGCTTATCGCTTGTTGAGACGTTGGCTTGACCGTGTCGCCGATGGCGATGGCGCCGGCGAGCTCTGAATCCAGTGCCAGCAGGACGACAGTATGACCGCTCGCTTGCAGTCTGGCGATGTCTTCCGCGAGGGGACTTATGTCGATGTGGTTCTCGGTGAGGAAGCGCGGGCTGCCTACGAGAACGGCTATGCCGGCGACTGTGGCGGCGATGCCTTTGCCGGGGAGCGCCTCGAATGTATCCACCGGCAGCGGGTTGATGCCGCGTGCTTTGGCTGCGGTCACGACGGCTGAGGCGAGCGGGTGTTCGCTGACGGCTTCGGCTGAGGCGCTCAATTGGAGCAGCGTATGTTCGTCGACTCCGTTGGATGTGACGAGATGGGTGACGGTGGGCTGGCCGCGGGTGATGGTGCCGGTTTTGTCGAGCAGGATGGTCGTCAGGTTGCCGGTGCGTTCCAGCGCTTCGCTGTCGCGGAAGAGGATGCCGGCTTCAGCGCCGCGTCCGCTGCCGACCATGATGGCGGTGGGTGTTGCCAAGCCGAGGGCGCAGGGGCAGGCGATGACGAGCACGGCAATCATATTGAGGATGGCTTGCGGGAAGCTGGCGCCGCCGAGCGTGAGCCAGCCTATCAGCGTGACGGCTGCCAGGAGAATGACCATTGGGACGAAGTAGGCGGCGACGCGATCGGCGACGGCTTGGATGGGCGCTTTGCTGGCTTGGGCGTTTTCCACCAGGCGGATGATCTGGGCCAGCACGGTGTCGCGGCCGACGCGCTGCGCCTCAATGATCAGCCTGCCCTGCTGGTTGATGGTTCCGGCGATGACCTCGGCGCCGGTGGCTTTGTCGACCGGCAGGCTCTCGCCGGTGAGCATGGATTCGTCAACGGCGGAGCGTCCGTCATTGACGATGGCGTCCACGGGGATGCGCTCGCCCGGCTTGACGAGCAGCAGATCGCCGGGCGTTACCGCGTCGATCGCGATCGATTCTTCTTGGCCGTCGCGAAGCAGGGTGGCGGTCTTGGGCGCCAGGCCGATCAGTTTCTTGATGGCGGCGCTGGTGCGGCCTTTGGCGCGCGCTTCCAGCAATTTGCCGAGGGTGATCAGCGTGAGGATGACGGCGGCGGACTCGAAGTAGTCGGACTTGCCGACCAGGTGGGAGAAGTCGAAGAGGATGCCGAGCAGCACGATGATGCCGTAGACATAGGCGGCGAGCGAGCCCATCGACACCAGCACATCCATATTGGCCGAGCGGTTGCGCAGCGATTTCAGCGCGCCGATTAGGTACTGCTTGCCGAGTAGGATAACGACGGGTGTCGCCAAGGCGGCGAAGATAAAGAGCCAGACGTCATTCAATAGCCAGGCGAAGTTATCCATCAGGAAGGGAATCTGATGGAGGAGGTGGCGGGTCATGCTGAGCGCGGTGAGCGGGATAGTGAAGGCTGCGCCGATCTTGACCAGTCGGGTCTGCCGATCGATCTCAGCTTGGCGGGCGGCGGCTTCGGCATCTTCAGGCGTGTCCATCGCCGAGGTGTCTATCACGCTATAGCCGGCGCGCTCGACGGCTTCGATCAAGTCGCGGCGGCGGACGACACCGGGCAGGTAGGTCACGGTCGCTTTTTCGCTGGCAAGATTGACGGTGGCGTTGAGGACGCCTTCGGCCTTGCTGAGGGCGCGCGCGACATTTTTCTGACACATGGCGCAGGTCATGCCGGTGATGGGCAAGTCAATGGATGCGGCAGCGACACCGTAACCCGACTTTTCCAGGCGCGAAACGAGATCGGCGGTTTTGAGTTGAGCGCTATCATAATGGACGGTGGCTTGCTCGGTCGCCAGATTGACGCTGACATCGGCGACGCCTTCTGTTTTCTTGAGGCTGCGCTCTACATTTTTGACGCACATGGCGCAGGTCATGCCGGTGACCGGCAGCTTGATTTCCTTGGTGGTCATGGGTTGCTCGCTTGTCTAACTATTGATCAGCTTGAGTATCTTCTGCAAATCGCTGACGGCGCGCGCGGGATCATCGACCATCTCGCCTTGGAGCGTGTTTTCGATGTAACAGTCAAAGAGATGATTGATCAGGCTGGTCAGGCCTTTTTCAATGGTACGGGCGCGCAGCACACGCTCCTCGCAACTGCCTTGATCGGCGGCGATCATGTCTTCCAGGGCAACTAGCTGACCCTGAATGCGGCGGATGCGGTTGATGGTCTTGCGGTTGAAGTCGTGACGTTCTGCATGTTCAGTCATGATTATTTCTGTCGCCATGTCAGCATTCCAATATACATATACCCCTATAGGTATAGATGAGTTAGGGTTACAATTACTTACGGATTTGCGCTGGCTTTTAGTCCAAGGATTCAGTTTCCGGGCAGGATAAGCGGGACGTCGTTGCAGTTTCCGCCAAAGACGGTGGCGTCAATACGGATCCAGACGCTGTTGGCGAGTTTCCACCAGGGCAGGCGATCGACGCCGATGCCGCGGGAGACTGGCTCGGCGCTTTCGCGGTAGGCCATAACGGCGATTATCGGCGCCTCCGGATCGGGACGGGAGCGAATATTCGCGCCGTCAAGACCGGCAGAGATTCTGCAGGGATCGTCAGAACTGATGTAGGTCAACGGACTGCCGCCGCCTGCGGGGACCGGTGTCGCGACGGCGTAGACATCAATGCTTACGCGGCTCGGGTAAAGCAGCGCGTGGATGGGCAAGCTGAGCAGATGTTGATAATCGTAGGCGGCGGGCGCTATCGGCGAACCGGCTGGAATGAGTTTATGGTCATCCGTCAGCTCGAGGGCGACGGAGGTTTGGAAGCCGCGTTTGACGACGTATGTGACGTCCATCGCGCTAACACGTGCCGTACCGTCGATCACACTGATACGCGTGCCGCTGTTGACCTGCGCTTGCAGCCAAGCGGCGCCGCTAAGCAGGACGCGTATGCCATTGATTGCGAAGTAGCGAGGCGCGATGAAATTGGGCGCTTGCAAAAGAATGCCGCTCTCCAAGCTGTCGGCGCAGGACGCGTCGTCAATCCCGCTATGGAAATCGAAGATTTGCCAGGGCTGCCAGAGCGGGACGGTATCCGTGTCGCTCGCCATGACGGGCAAGTCTCCGGCGGCTTCGGTAACCACCTCCTCGCTCATCCAACCGCGCAGGTCTGGCGCTCCGTAGACAAGTCGCCAATTACCATTCGGGCTGGCGCCGATAGCTTTGAGCTTGGTTCTAATGGCAAGCGGCGAAACGATTCGCGAGTCGATATTGGGCAGGGCGCGCAGGTAGGCGCCGCGAGCGGCGGTAACTTCCAGATCAACAAGCGGCGAGGGAAGCTCAGCGGGAGCGGGAAAGAAAAGCGCCACATTGCCAAAAGCCAGCAGTGCCGATGTTTGCAGGTCGAAACTGTCGCCCGCATAGGCGGGAAATACTGCACGCGCCGCGCCCCAGGTTTGATCTTCAGTGCTAATGCTCAACCAGTCGATGCTTTCCATAGAGATGGTATCGCCGGGCTGCTGCATGGAAGCGTTAGCAGGCGGTGGCGGTTGATGTACGGCGGTAACGGTGTCGTGGCCCAAGCAGAGTGTGCCCGGTTCCTGCTCGGCGCAGTGGGCGGCGATGTTGGCAAGGGCCTGATCTTGCATGGCGGGACAGGTGGTTTCTTGAGCGGAAGCGATGGTGCTGAGCAAAACGATGAGTAGCGCGACTAGCCATCGGCTCATAATTCACCTTCCATCGGCAGTTCTGCTTCTTTCATACAGCTCAAGCAGGACGCCGCCGGTGCTATTGGGATGAATGAAGGCGTAGCGCCTGCCGTCGCGCTCGCGCGGCTGTTCATTGATAAGCTGATAGCCGCAGTCGCGCAAGTCAGCAAGTTTTTCATCAAGATCCGGCACTTCGAGGCAAAGGTGGTGCATGCCCGGTCCACGATTCTTAAGAAACTTGGCGACGCCGCTTTCAATTGAGGTCGGCTTAATAAGTTCGATACGTACATCGCCGAGTTCGAGGAAGGCGATATCGACCGCTTCGGACGGCAGGGACTGAACATCGCCGGCAGCTGTCAAGCCGAGGTTATCGCGCCAAAATCTAAGCGCCTCGTCCAGGTCGTCGACGACGAGCGCGAGGTGATTGAGCGTAAAATTGGACATGCGGCTTGCTTTCATTGTCGGCGGGCAATCTGATAGTAAAGTCCCGCTTGCTTGAATGTTATAATAAGAGGCAGAATGCGCAAAGCGATAAGGTGACGATTGTATATGGACGGTAAGTATGGTCATACCTAAGCAGGCGCGTCCACTGAGCCTGATGATGACTGAAGAGCATGAGATGCTGCTGGTGGCGGTGCGCGATTTCGCCCTGCGCGAGATTGTCCCGGTGGCCGCCGAATACGATGAATCTGGCGAGTTTCCGCTGGAAACAGTGCGCAAAATGGGTGAGATGGGCTTGATGGGCATTGAAATGCCGGAGGAATATGGCGGCGCCGGCATGGATACCTTGGCGCATGTCTTGACGATGATCGAGGTCGCCAAAGCCGACGCCAGCCACAGCACGATTCTGAGCGTCAACAATTCGCTATATTGCAATGGCATCTTGTGGTTCGGCACGGAAGCGCAGAAGCGGGAGTGGATCACACCGGTCGCGAGCGGGGAAGACATCGGCGCATACAGCTTGACCGAGCCGATGTCGGGCAGCGATGCCGGCAATATGTCAAGCCGCGCGCTTCTGAACGAAGCGGGTACGCATTACATCATCAACGGGCGCAAGAGCTGGGTGACGAGCGCGCCTTTCGCTGATCGAATCGTCTTGTTCACTATGACGGCAGCAGAAGAGAAGCATCGCGGCATCACCGCCTTCTTGATCGACACCACAGAACCGGGCTTCAGTCGGGGCAAGACCGAACCGAAACTGGGCATCCGCGCAAGCGCCACGAGCGAGATCATATTCGACAACTATCTGTGCCCGCTTGAGAATGTGCTGGGAAATGTGGGTCAGGGATTCAAGATTGCGATGGCTGTGTTGGACGCCGGGCGCATCGGCATTGCGGCACAGGCACTAGGGATTGCCGAGGCGGCTTACGAAGCAGCGCTGGTTTATGCGCGTGAGCGGGAGGCATTTGGCGCAGCGATCGGCAGTTATCAGATGATCCAGCAGAAAATCGCCGATATGAAAACGCGAATCGAGGCGGGACGAGCCTTGATTTACCAGGCGATTATCGCCAAGGAAGGGGCGCTGGAGACCGGCGGGCGTTATACCACGGAAGCTAGCATGGCGAAGCTATTCTGTAGCGAGGCGGCGGCCTACGTGACTGACGAAGCGCTGCAGATTCATGGCGGCATGGGTTACAGCAAGGAGTTGCCAATCGAACGTTATTATCGCGATGCGCGAATCACACGTATTTATGAAGGCACGAGCGAGATCCAGCGCATGGTGATCGCTCGCAACGAATTGGGGTTGAGATGAGAGCAGCAGTATTGCGGGGACACGGCGGCGCAGAGGTTGTCGAATACAGAAATGATTTGGCGGTGCCGGAGCCGGGATATGGCGAGGCGCGGATCAAGATCAAAGCAGCGGCGCTCAATCGATTGGATTTGTGGGTAAGAGCCGGCTGGAAGGGCTTGGATCTGGATTTCCCCCATGTAACCTGCGCGGATGGCGCAGGCGTGGTGGATGCGCTTGGCGATGGTGTGAGTCAGGTCGCAGTAGGCGATCACGTCTGCATCAATCCGACGATTGTTCAAGCTGACGATCCGGCATTGCACACGGGGTTGGAGAATCAATCGCGAATCGCGATTCTGGGCGAGCACCACAGCGGGACGGCGGCCGAGTATGTCGTCTTGCCTCAGCGCAATGTTATGAAGATGCCGGCGGCTGTCGACTTCGGAGAGGCGGCGGCAGTTGGTTTGGTAGGCGTAACGGCTTGGCATTCGTTGATCACGCGGGGCGATTTGCAAGCCGGCGAGTCAGTATTGATCGTAGGAGCGGGTGGCGGCGTCAACAGCATCAGCATTCAGATCGCGAAGCTGGCTGGCGCGAAAGTCTATGTCATCGGGAGCAACGCCGAGAAGTGCCGGCAAGCGAAAACGATCGGCGCTGATGTCACGATCAATCGGGAAGAGGAGCCTCAGTGGTCGCGGGCGGTTTACAAGCTGACGAATCGGCGCGGCGTTGATGTGGTGGTGGACAACGTGGGTCAAGCGACTTTGGGGCAGAGCTTGCGCGCTTGTCGCATCGGCGGTCGGATTCTCATTGTCGGCGGCACCAGCGGCTATCAATACGAGCTTAATGTGGCGCAACTGTTCACGCGGCATATCGCGGTTTTCGGCAGCACGATGGGACCGCATCGCGATTATATGGCATTTATGGAGCAGGTATTCGCCGGGCGGATCAAGGCGGTGGTTGGGGCGCGCTTGCCGCTGAAAGAGGCGCGGCGGGCGCAGACGATGCTCGAGGAGAATGCGGTCTTCGGAAAGGTTGTGCTGGAGGTGTAGCGCGGATTCCTCCCCCACCCTACGCTCCCTCCCCCATGAAGGGAGAGGGACTTCCAGGCACGACTGGCTCTCTTCCGCCCCTAGTGGACGGAGAATACGAGGGAATACAAGAACAGGACGACCGTGGGGAATCTTCCAGCTTGATTCGGCTCTTCTGCCGCATCAGTTCATTAACCATGCAACAGGCAAATCATGGCATTTGATGGGTCGGACGTTTATCAGTTGGCTAGCAGGCTGGGCTTGCCGGATTTGGAGCGGATTGCGGCACAGGCCGGTGTGATGAGCGTCTTGCAGGTGTCGGCTTATTATGCCGAGCGGCGGGTTCGGCATTCGGTAGCGCACGCTATCGAGTATCAGACAGGCGAGATCGAATTGAGGGTGGTTTTCCAAGGCGTGAGTTTGAATAAGCCGCTGAAGCTGGCGGTCGAGCGGGAGAAAATGGAACAGTTGAATGCCGCGCTCCTGCGGGTCAGGTTCGCAAAGCTGGGCGATCAAGCGCGCTTGTCTTATGCTGACCGCAGCTTGTGGCTGATTCAGCGAGCGGCGGGTACCCATGTGCATGGGATCATGGTGGCGCCGGACCGGCCGGAAATGCCCTATTCGACGATCGTCAATGCCATCGATGAATACCTGCCCGAAGCGATTCGGGAAGTGCCACTGAGGTCGTAGCGCATGAATGAGGACAAGCTGCAAGAGGTCGAGGTCAAACTATATACACCGGATCTGGACATGGTGCGTGGCGCGCTGGAAGCGGCTGGCGCGACGCTCTTGAAGCCGCGCGTGTTCGAAAGGAACGTCCGTTATGACCGTGCGGATGGGATGCTGTCGGCGCAGGGGATTGTGCTGCGCCTGCGGCAGGACGAGGCGGTCAAGCTGACCTACAAGGCGGACGCGAGTGTGGAGCGCGGCATCGTGACTCGCTTTGAGGCGGAGGTAGAAGTCAGCGATTATGAAATGATGGATGTGATTCTGCGGCGGCTGGGCTATGAAGTGGCACTGGTCTATGAGAAGTATCGGACGACGTACGAGTTGGACGGTGCTGAGGTGGTGCTGGACGAGTTGCCGTATGGGAATTTCACGGAGATCGAGGGGGATGCGGAGACAATCGAGCGGGTGGTGGCGACGTTGGGTTTGAGTGGCTGCCGGCGGATGACGGGGAGTTATGTGTACATATTCTTGGGGTTGAAGGCGAAGTTGGGGATGGTTGCGCGGGATTGTACCTTTGAGGCTTTCGCGGGTGTGGATGATCTTTTGGATTAACCACAGAGGCACAGAGGGCACAGAGAATGATGGCAAAATGGGGAGTGATGTCGTTTGAGTGAATTGAAGAGTTTTTTGGAGGAGCGGTCGAAGATTCCGATTCCAGGCGGCGAGGACGCACAAATCAGACAACTCGCAAGAGAACTTGTTTAGGGTGTTCAGCGCGGGCTTTGGCGTCGCAGATTTGAAGCGTACAGGGATGGATACATTGACCCAGAAAGTCTGCGGAATTACTTAAAAACCAGATGGACTATCCATTGTCCGGGATTTCTGGTCGAACTTCTTGAGGGTTATGGTTTCGTATCGACTCCTCAGTATGGCCATACATTCAGAGACTTCACTCGGGAGGCTTTTGAGCTACTGAAAGGAATTGTGCCCTACAACGTTTTCATTTCATACAAGCGCAGTGAAAGTAGTGCGTTTGCGTTGCTGGTACTAGCGAGACTAAAGGAACATAATCTCGTTTCATTTTTGGACATGGCGCTCGAAGCGGGCGGGAATTGGCACGCTGACCTGGAAGCGCGAATCAAGGAAAACGACTACTTCATCGTCTTGTTGGGCATAGATACTCTTTCATCGCCAATGACGGTGAAAGAGATTGAGTGGGCTCTGAAATACGGAAGGACGGTCATACCGATCTGGCATAGCGGATTTAATATCAACGACGATAGATGGAGTGAAGTACCTGCCGAAGTTATGGAAGCAATCCAGCAGACGAACGCCATTCGGGTCACGGACGAGAGCGCGAGCGGATACAACACGGCTATTGTGGAGTTGCTTAATCGCTTCGGCGTGACGCCATAATCAAGCCCGGTTCCGACTGTGACTTCCACTACATTTTCCGCCGGCTACAGCTTATACTTGAGCGCTGTTTTCTCGCTCCGCTCGGAGCCGCGCGTGTAGAGTCGGTGTTACAATTGGCGGAGAGCGAATCAATGCGGACGACATCACCACCTGAGGGAGACCCTGTATGAGCATCAGCCCCAAGATTGAGCAGTTGCGCGGCAAACGCGCCGAGAGCCAACTGGGCGGCGGCGAGGCTCGCATCCAGCGGCAGCACGACAAGGGCAAGAAGACCGCGCGCGAACGGCTGGACATTCTGCTCGATCCCGGCACATTCCGCGAAGTGGATGCCTTTGTACATCATCACAACAGTAAATTTGGGCTGGCTAATAATCGGCCGCTGAGCGACAGCGTGGTGACCGGCTGGGGCACCATCGACGGACGGCTCGTTTACGTCTATTCGCAAGATTTCACGGTGATGGGAGGCAGCTTGAGCGAGGCGCACGCAGCCAAGATCATCAAGATCATGGACATGGCGATGAAGGTTGGCGCGCCCGTCATCGGCTTGAATGACAGCGGCGGCGCGCGTATTCAAGAAGGTGTGGAGAGCCTGGGCGGTTACGCCGATATTTTTCTGCAGAATACGCTGGCGAGCGGCGTCATCCCGCAGATCAGCGTGATTATGGGACCTTGTGCCGGCGGCGCGGTTTATAGCCCGGCGCTGACCGATTTCATCATCATGGTCAAGGACAGCAGTTATATGTTCATCACCGGTCCCGATGTGGTCAAGCAGGTGCTGAATGAGGATGTTACTTTTGAGGGTTTGGGGGGCGCATCGGTGCATGGCAGCAAAAGCGGGGTCTGCCATTTTGTCGCCGATGATGAAACGCAGTCGCTGACCCTGGTGCGGGAGCTGTTGAGTTATCTGCCGCAGAATAATATGGAAGATCCGCCTCCTCTGCCCACCACCGATGACCCACTGCGCACAGAATCGGTTCTCGATAGCATCGTGCCGGAGAATCCCAATCAGCCTTACGACATAAAGAACGTCATTGAGCTGATCGTCGACGATGGGCATTTCTTCGAAGTGCATGAAGAATATGCCGGCAATATCGTGGTTGGCTATGCACGCCTGGGCGGCAATGCGGTGGGCATCGTGGCTAATCAACCGATGGTGCTGGCCGGTGTTCTGGATATCAAGGCGAGCGAGAAGGCGGCGCGCTTCGTACGGACATGCGATGCCTTTAATGTGCCGCTGATTACCTTTGTTGATGTGCCCGGTTATTTGCCCGGCACCGATCAGGAGCATAGCGGCATCATCATGAGCGGCGCGAAGCTGCTCTTCGCCTATTGTGAAGCGACTGTGCCGAAACTGACCGTGACCACGCGCAAGTCTTATGGAGGCGCTTATTGCGTGATGAACAGCAAGCATATCCGCGCCGACCTCAACATCGCCTGGCCAACAGCCGAGATCGCCGTGATGGGACCTGAGGGCGCGGTCGAGATCATTTACCGGCGCGAATTGAATGAAGCGGATGACCCAGTCGCGCGCAAACAAGAATTGGCTGATGAGTATCGCGAGACATTCGCCAACCCCTATATCGCAGCCAGCCGCGGCTTCATCGATGACATCATTGAGCCGCGCAATACGCGGCCTCGCCTAATCAATGCTTTGCAGGTTTTCCAGAACAAGCGTGACGAGAATCCGCCGAAGAAACACGGCAACATCCCGCTTTAGTCACGTAAAGCCGTATCCACACCAAAAGTTGCGCTGAGGTAATCCATCGTGCAGACAGGTCCATTCAACAAGATTCTGATCGCTAACCGGGGCGAGATTGCCGTGCGGATCATCCGTGCCGCGCGCGATCTCGGCATCCCGACCGTAGCGGTTTATTCCGATGTCGACCGCACGGCTTTGCACGTCCGTTATGCCGATGAAGCAGTGCATATCGGTGGTCCGCGTCCGGCGGAGAGCTATCTGCGCATGGACAAGCTGATCGAGGTGGCGCGCAAGACCGGCGCCGATGCGATCCATCCGGGCTACGGATTCTTGGCGGAGAATGCCGATTTTGCGCAGCAGGTGATGGATGAGGGATTGGTGTGGATTGGTCCGTCGCCGAGCGCGATCGCGACGATGGGCGACAAGCAAGCAGCGCGCACAGCCGTCAGACGAAACAGAGTGCCGCTGATTCCGGGCACGGAAGCGGGCATGCCCGATGGAGAACTGATTCATGCCTCGCGGCGCATCGGCTTTCCGGTGCTGATCAAAGCGGTGGCAGGCGGCGGCGGCAAGGGGATGCGGCCGGTGCACCGCGAAGAAGACTTCGCAGAATCGCTGGCGACGGCACGGCGTGAGGCGGAAAGCGCCTTTGGCAACGGCGATGTCTATGTGGAAAAGCTGCTGGAAGGCGCGCGCCATATTGAATTTCAGATTCTGGCTGACGCACATGGCAATACAGTTCACCTGGGTGAGCGCGAATGTTCGATACAGCGGCGGCATCAGAAGCTAGTCGAAGAGGCGCCGAGCGTTTTCGTGGATCGCGAATTGCGCGAGGAGATGGGCGCGATGGCGATCGCGGCAGCCGAATCGGTCGGTTATATCAACGCCGGCACCATCGAGTGTATGGTAGACAAAGACAAGAATTACTACTTCCTGGAGATGAATACGCGCTTGCAAGTTGAGCATCCGGTGACGGAACTGGTGACTGGCGTTGACTTGGCGAAAGAGCAAATACGCATCGCGCGCGGCCGGCGCATGGGACCGACAGAGAGTTTGTTGGAGCCGAAGGGCTGGGCTATCGAGTGTCGCATCAATGCCGAAGATCCTTATGCCAACTTCATGCCGTCGACGGGGCAAATCAGCACTATGATCTTGCCGACGGGACCAGGAGTGAGGGTTGATAGCGGCGTGTTTTCCGGCGCAGAGATCACGCCCTATTATGATAGCTTGATTGCCAAGCTGATCACCTGGGGCGAGACGCGTTCGGAAGCGATGCTGCGGATGCGGCGAGCGCTGGCCGAGTATCGCATCATGGGATTAAAACACAACATCCCCTTCCACATCAATCTGCTCAACAGCATAAGTTTCATCGCCGGTCAATTTGATACGACTTTCGTCGAGCGACGATTCAATATGAATACTTATGAGCAGGACCCGACCGCCGGCGAGCTGGAGACGGTGGCGATTGCGGCAACGCTGTACGCTCATCGCAAGCGGCAATTGGCATCGCAAGTGGTGGCGCCAGCGAAGCGCGATGCAAGCAATTGGAAGTGGATGGGACGTTTCGAGAGGATGCATCGATGAAATACGTCACCATCATCAATAATCGAAACTTCGAGATTGAGATCGACAACGACGGCAGCGTGCTGGTGAATGGCGAAGCGCGCGATGTCGACTTCCTGAATCTGGGCGGTTCGCTATTCTCGGTGATTACTGAGAATAGATCGCTGGAAGCGGTTATAGATGATGATGAGGGAAAGATCGCGGTGATGATGAGCGGCCGCCTGTTTGAGACCCAAGTTCTCGATGAGCGGGCGATGCTGATGATGCAGCGGCGTGGCGCGCCGGTGGCGGGGTCTGGCGAGGTTCACGCGCCGATGCCCGGGTTGATTGTCGAGGTGACCGCCGAGCAAGGGGCAGCGGTGGCGCAGGGCGATACGCTTATCATCCTGGAATCGATGAAAATGCAAAACGAATTGAAGTCGCCGGCCGATGGCGTCGTGCGCGCAATTCACGTCGAAGCCGGTCAAGCAGTGGACAAGAACGATTTGCTGGTTGAGATCAAGCCGGCGCAGGAAGCCTAATCCAAGCGTGATTTTCCCTCTTGTAAGTTTTTCCTGTAATCTTAAGAAGTCTTGCGGTCGTGTACAAAAGTCGGAACGCTAATGTCTGCTCTAAGGAGTAACCTCCGCTGGCTCGACTGGCTGTGGCCAGGCTTGTTGGCACTCTATATCATGGCGGGCGCCGGCATCGTGCCTTTCCACGGCGATGAATCCACGTTAATGGTTATGGCGCGTGATTATCACACTATCTTCGTTGAAGGCGATCTCTCCAAAGTGGCATATGACGAGACCTGGTCGATCCGCGCAGGTGAACAGCAATTGCGCTTGCTGAATGGTACAGTCTCCAAGACCATTTACGGTTGGCTACAGGTGATGAACGGCTTCGGTCCGCGAGATCTGAACCGCAATTGGTCTTGGGGCAGAGACTATGACCTAAATGTCATGCACGGCGCAATACCTGATGCTGAGTTGTTGCGGCAAGCGCGACTGGTATCGGCGATGCAGTTGGCGCTAGCAGTGGCGCTTATCTTCTTATTCGCCAAGATTACGCTGAACCGTCCAAGCGCCTACCTCGCAAGCGCGTTATTTGCACTGCATCCGAATATTCTAATCAACGGGCGGCGCGCCATGATGGAAGGCAGTCACCTCCTTGGTCTAATGCTCATTTTGGTCGCGGCTGCCTGGCTGATACAGGAGCGTCACTGGTGGCGCAATGTGATATTGGGCGTATGTGCGGGATTTGCTATCGCGGCGAAACATCCCAATGTCAGCATCTGCCTGCTGGCATACTTGGCATGCGCTGGGAGTCCGCTTTGGCTGTTGGCGCGAAGTCGTGGGAGAGACTGGCGGAAGCCGGCAACGGACCTGGCGGGAATCGCACTGGCCGGGGTGATCACAATACTGGTGTTTCTTCTGCTTAACCCGGCTTGGTGGCATGAACCGGGGGACGTCGCGCAGCAGGTCGTTGTGCAGCGTCAGCAATTGCTGCGGGATCAAGTGAACATATTCGGCGGATACAACTCATTTGTCGAACAAATCAATGGCTTCTTTCAGTATGTTTTTGTTGGAGCACGTCAATATTTTGAGGTGGCGGGTTGGGCCGCCTTTGACACAATCACTGTGCAGATTGAAGCCTATGAGCGTTCAGCTTTGGCGGGCTTACTATTCGTCGGCGAATCGGGACGGCTGGGACTAATTTGCCTACTATTGGCGACTTTCGGCGCTTTCGATCTAGCGCGCAATCGTGGCATCTCAGCTGAAAATCGACTGCTTCTGTTAACGTGGATCCTTGGCTCGGCGCTGGTAACGCTCTGGCTGACTCCGCTGCCCTGGGCGCGATATTATTTGCCGCTGCTTCCCGCAGTGATCGTCCTGGTTTCATACGCGTTGGTTGTGTTAGCGGCCGCGCTTCGGAAGAATCCCTACGTAAAAGCTGATGGCATCGCTCTACTGGATTGAAGCATCTCTGCCAGGTTTGCTGCCGTCTATCTGGATGGTCGTCGGCGTCGGCTTGCCTTGGGCATTGGCGGCGCTGCCTACCCGGCAGTGGCAATCGCGCGCGTTGGTCGCGGCACTGGCATTGGCGCTGGGACCCGCTTGGATGACCGCGTGGATGCTGCTTTTGGGCGTGATTGGCGCGCAGCTGGAAATGCGCCTGTTGACGGCGGAATGGATCTTGGTCGGTAGCGCCGTTATCGCAGGCGCCGGCGTCGCAGTTGTCTGGCGCAAGCGAAGGCACTCAGTCGCCGTGCCTAGACAGCCGCTGTCGTTGGCGTTTGACGAAAAGCTGATCGTCGTGATGATCGTAATCGCGCTGATCTTGCGCTGGATCCATACCGCGTTTTGGCCCTTCACAGTTTACGATGCGCTGTGGGTGTATGGATACCAGGGGCGACTGTATTTTCTTGAAGGCAATATCCCGGACTTCATCGGCTATTATCCGCAATTCGTGCCTTTGCAGTTTGCCTATGTGCAAGCGATGATCGGCGAGATCAACGACCATGCCGCCCGCATGGTCCTGCCCTTGATGCATATTGGCAGCATCCTCGCCGCGTATCTCTTGGGACAAAGGCTTGTGAATCGTCGCGTTGGATTGTTTAGCGCGGCCTTATGGAGCTTGCATCCTTTCGTTGGCCAGTGGGCGTTCCGTGGCGACTTGGAAATTCCCTTGACCTTCAGCTTCACCATGGCAGCACTGTTTTTCCTGAGCGCCTGGCACGAAGTCGATGACACCAATGAACGGCGCGCGCATGCGATTATGGCTGGCGTGATGCTGGGGATTGCCTTGTTCACTAAGCCGACCGCCGGCGCCTTCGCCTGGGGAGTTGGCCTACTAGTTCTAGCGGAAATACTGCGATCGAGAATAGTTGTACGCCGCTGGCTGCCACAATTCAAGCTGGCGCTTTGGGCCGGGCTGGCATGCTTGCCATTGGGAGTGGTCTGGTACCTGCGCAACATACTGCTTGGTCACGACGCGGTTACGCTGCCGAAGGCGATCTGGCTGACGCGAGCGCTGCGAAACGGCGATTATCTGGCGCCGTTGGTATTGGCGGTGCTGGCAGGCTTTCTGGCTGTGGCTCTACGGCGCAATCTCAGAGGGCGCGATCTGATTTTGGGTAGCGTGGGGGGCGTACTGGTACTGGCGAGTGCCCTGGCATCTAATTCGGTTTTATTCCCGGCGCGGGTCGACCCACCTGCGAGTTATCTTCGGCTGGAAGAAGTGCTGGGCATAGTTGCTGGCTTGACGCTGGTTGCATACAGCTTGCGGGATCTGCTCAAGCGCCCTCTTAGCCCGCAGGCGGCGCGAATGCTGGACACGGCTTGCGGCGCACTCTTACTCGCACTGCCGTACTTTGTCACCTTCTATTTCTCTTACAGCTATCACTATCGGCTCGGATTCGCGACAGTACCGCTGCTCTGTCTGCCTACAGCCATTGCCTTTTCACTAATTTTGGACCGCGATCGTATGCGACGATGGAACAAAGCATTACGCCGCGCTTATTATATGATTCTGCTGCTGGCCGGGCTGCCAGGCATCGTCGCGGTGGCGACCGATGTAAACTGGACTTCAATATGGCTGCTGCGCAACGATCTTGACAGCGATTTCAAAAAGTACGAGGTTTTCAATCCATCGCTCATGCAAGTGGTCTTGGGACTGGAAGACTTCATACGCGAGTCGACGCTTGGGCCGGTCGTTTTGGCGCCGGGAGAAGAGCGCCTGCCCTTCTTTTTTCCGCAGATCGAAATCATTGACGCAGAATTGAATACACTCGACGAAGTTGAAACACTTGGCGCTACGCATCTTATATACGGTGCGAAGGCGCGGGAGGCATACCTGGAGACAGGTGTGGATCCAGTCGAGACACAGCTGGTCGCCGCGCTGGGTCGTTACGATCTCTTCAAGAAAATTAAGTCGCACTACGACGGGATCTTCAGCTATGAGTTATACGAATTGAGTGATTTGAATCGTCGCAAGAGCCTGAACGAAAGATTTACCGCCAGGCAGGAGAGACACAACCGGGGTTCGTTTGGCAATCTGTTGCAAGTTCATAGTGCCGGCGTATATCCAGAGATGATACATAAGACTACGCCGATGACGCTGGACCTCACTTGGCGGGCCCTGGAAAAGCTGGAAAGCGACTATCAGTTTGTCTTGCAGTTACGCAAGGCGACCGGCGGTGATGTGGTGCAGGAATGGAAGCTGAAACCGGCAGCGCATCGACACGGCCACTATTCAACTTTGTTGTGGGATGTAGACGAGGTCGTGAATGATCGGCACGTTTTGTATTTGGATGAGGAGACAGAAAGGAAGCGGGACACAAGCTACGTCTTCGAACTGAGCGTATGGGATCCACGGGAGGAGCGATATTTGCCCCACGAAGCTGAGGGAGAACCGGCTGGCGAGTATTTTCAGTTGCCGGGAATACACAGGCTACGCAGCTGACCTAGCGCAAGACAAGCAAGGAGTCAGAGAATTGACGCTGGGTTGCGCGTGAATTGAAGCTCGCCCATTGCTTGTCGAATTGGGCGCGCAAGCTGACCAGTTCTTCATTGCGTAAGGCGAGGTAGGATTCGATCGCCGATGTCTGTTCAGGCGGCAGGTTGTCAAGTCGATCGACAGCTGCAGCGAAAACGTCGATGTCGCTTATCCGCCCCAAGATGTTTTGCATCGCTTTCACCTTAAGCAGGAATTTGCCCGCCGGTGAACCAAGCACAGGCAAGAAGAACTCTATGGCGTAGCGCAATTGTTTGAACTCGACGCGCAGGGCG
Organism: Phototrophicaceae bacterium; assembly: GCA_965223515.1. Classification (GTDB taxonomy): domain Bacteria; phylum Chloroflexota; class Anaerolineae; order Aggregatilineales; family Phototrophicaceae; genus UBA6055. The sequence continues at coordinate 141,682 of CBDCWK010000002.1, read as the reverse complement.
TGAAGGGTTTCAATGTCTTGAGCCGGCAGCACGGTATCATAGGCTTTGACAATTGCCATCCGCTCGTGCAGCAATAGCGGCAATACGTGGCGCAATTGATGTGGCTGCTCTCGCTTCTTGAGCCGCCGCGCGCCTTTGCCGGGCTTCTTGCTGAAACTTTCGAATCGCCGCAGGACGCGCGCATAGCGATTCGAATCAAAGAGCGAGTTGAGACGCTTACGGCGATTGCGTCGACGCCGATCCAGCCGGTTGATGACCGCCTCCATAGCCACTCTTAGTTCGGCTGACTGGGTCGATAAGAATTCTTGCAGGTCAAGAATCAGGATATCGAGATCGCGAATGGCACCCAAGGCGCGGGCGATACTTCGCAATTCGGACTCGGTTCTGGCGACCGTCTTGGCTTGATAATATTCTCCTATGAGACTGAACAGGCTGCGCGAGCGGCGAATCGCTACCCGCATTTGATGCACAGACTCGATGTCATCGCCGGTTCTGCTGCCGGCTTCGTGGCGTTTCATCCGCCGTATCTGCTTTGCAAAGATTTTGCGCCCGGCTTCCGCCACAGGATCAGTAGTAAGAATTAATCTTCCGTAGTCAGTTTTTCCACCGGCAACCATAGCAGTCCTGACTTCTCATGGATTTACATTAAAGGAGCTTGTCAATGGACGGTGATTCTTGAGTCATTCACATGACATATCGACAGCGTTGATGTTACCGAATCGCCTTTGGCGCGTCAAATCGTCGCTGGAATGTCAGGGTCATTTCGCAGCCCCAGGCCTCTTGAGCAGAAGATGGCAGGCTGATGCTATACTGAGGCCATGCGCTATTTTGCAAGGCAAAAGATGACTGTTTACTAAATTCGCCCTAGCCTTGCTTGTCGTGAATTAGTGGGTATGAGGATTATTGAAGCATGGCCAAGCGAGTCGTGTTCATCACCGGCGCATCGAGTGGGATTGGGTGGGCGGCTGCAATTGCTTTTGCGCGCGAGGGCTACAACGTGTGCGGGCTCGCACGCCGCAGCGAGCGCTTGGCGCTTCTGCAATATGAGATAGAGGCGCTCCCGGACGGGCACGGCGAATTCCTGCCTGCCGTGGGCGATGTCACTCGGATAGACGACCTGGCCGCTGCGGTCGAGCGAGCGATGGTGCGCTTTGGTCGGCTTGATGTGCTGGTCGCCAATGCGGGAGTGGGCCAACACGGAGCGTTGGTTGAGGCGGATTGGGCTGATTTGCAGACAGTGCTGCGCACGAATATCGACGGCGTTCTACACAGTGTGCGCGCTTGTGTGCCGGCGATGCGCAGAAACCGAGGCGGTCAGATCCTTATCGTCTCGTCCGTGGTGGCGGGGATTCACACGCCCTACACCGCCGTGTATTCCGCGAGCAAAGCATTCGTATCGAGCCTGGCGGGATCTCTGCGGCTGGAACTGGAAAGCGATAACATCTCGGTGACCGATGTATTGGCGGGCCGTACGGTTACCGAGTTCAATCAGAAGCGGTTGGGCTCAAGACAGCAGAATAGCAGCGGGCTGCCGACCATGAGCGCGGAACAAGTCTCGGCGGCAATTGTCTCGGCGGCGGCGTGCAAGCCAGGGCACGTCATTCTGCGTTTGTTCGACCGTTTAATCCTCGCTGGCGGGGTCATCGTTCCGGGTGTCATGGCTCGCTTGGCGCGAAGGCAGTATGAATCGCTTGGCGCCGGATAATCATCGGCTGTAAAGCGCGATCGGTATAGAACTCAAGCAGTCTGCGAAGCGTCAAATACGGTTGGAAAAGAGCGCGATGGCGAAGACTAGAAAGATCAATTCGATGCGGCTGCTGGATGCCAATTCAATCGCCTACGAGGTCCATCACTACGACCCGCAGATTCGCGATGCCGAGCAGGTGGCGCTGGCAGTTGGTATGCCTGCCGATGAGGTATTCAAGACTTTGGTGGTGGAGCAGCCGACAAGCAAGAAACCGGTCTTGGTGATGCTGCCTTGCAATAGCACGCTAAATCTTAAACGCTTGGCCAAGGCGCTGAGCGAAAAAAAAGTAGTCTTGGCGCCTCACGCAAGCGCCGAGAAATTGACCGGTCTTAAAGTCGGCGGTATCAGCGCGCTCGCATTGATGCAGAAGAACTGGGATGTCTATATCGACCGGCGGGGATTGGCGTGCTCGCATATCGTGATCAGCGGGGGCCAGCGCGGTACACAACTGCGCTTGAAAACCGATGAATTGATAGATCTGCTGGGCTGCAAGATCATTGACGCGGCGGATGGCAACGAGACGTAATTCGGCGGCGGTCAGCGCGAGAGAATACGGGCTAGGTGGAAATATTCTGGCGTAATCTGGCGGGTTCTCGAAGTACTTTCGGCGAGAGGTACCGGTGTCTGATCACGACCAACCCGCGCCACCATCAGGCCGGTTTCGCCGGCGAGCAGCAAATCCACCGCGTAAACCCCCAAACGCGTCGCCAGCAGCCGGTCGAACGCTGTAGGGCTGCCGCCGCGCTGTGTATGCCCGAGAATGGTCAGGCGAATCTCAAAACCGATATGTTTCTGCTCGAGGAAATGCGCTAGTTCAGGACCTTGGTAGGGCGCGCCTTCCGCCAGTACGGCAATCGCGTGGGTTTTGCCGCGGATATAGGCGTCTTCGAGCGAGACCGCGATTTCATTCATGGTGACGCCGTTTTCCGGTGTGACGACGATTTCAGCGCCGCCGAGTATACCCGCCATCACCGCCAAATAGCCGCAATCGCGTCCCATCACCTCGACTACAAATGCGCGATTATGGGATGTGGCGGTGTCGCGCAGACGGTCCACCGCATCAAGGATGGTATTGAGGGCCGTATCAACACCGATGCTGGTATCCGTGCCCCAGATATCGTTATCGATGCTGGCGGGAATGCCGATTACCGGCACACCCATATTGTGGAGCGCCAATGCGCCGCGCAGACTGCCATCGCCGCCTATGACGATGACGCCTTCAATGCCGTTTTCGTTGAGCCGGCGTTTGCCTTTACGCTGCCCTTGCGGCGTTTTGAATTCTTCGTTGCGTGCGGTTTGCAAGACAGTGCCGCCACGCTGCAAGATACCGCTGACTTCGCGGCTGCTGAGCAGCTCCATGTCGCCTGCCAGTAGCCCCTGGTATGCTTGCCGGATGCCGTAAACTTCGACATTTTTATCCAGCCCGGCGCGCACCACCGCGCGTACCGCGGCATTCATGCCGGGCGCGTCGCCACCGCTGGTCATCACGGCGATACGTTTCATCGTGGCTGTCTCCGATTTGCCTGCGTGCCTGGCAGTCTGCCCATGCGTGGGCTTCGCAGATCTGAATTCGCATGCATATTCTAAACGATTGTGTGACGACCTTCAAAGATTAAAGATCTTGTTTCTGTTAAGGGTGTGTGTCATAAGGTGGCATCGTCTTCTATGACGATGTGTCCGTCGCTGCTGACGATTTTCATCAGGTCCGTAAGAAGCGCATCGCAAATGTTGGTCGTCTTGCCGGGAAATGTGAGTGGCGTGGTTGACTCTCCGCGCCGGATGATGATTCTGAATTGATCGATGCCGGGGTACTTGATCAATTCATTGTAAATACGCGCTAATTTGCGGCGGTCTATGCCGGGATCTTCAGTGGCCACCAGAGTTACGGTTATCGTGCGCGGCAGGCGATCTGTACCCTCGTCTTCACCTGGCATCGCCAGATGGCCATCGCCGTTGACCCATTGAGGCTCTGCTTTGTCGGCGGCGCCCTGTGGAGTCTCGCTGGCAACGTTTTCCCGGTCCTTAGCGTCCCCGGCGGCCATCATTTCAGGCGGCGCATCCTGCGTTGGCTGGTCCTCGTCAGAAGCCGATGGGCTGTCCTGTGGCATGAGATTCGCGACTGCCGACTCCGCGCCTACTTGTGCCCAAACGGGATCGGTGTCAGCGAGGGGCTGCGGAATAGGCTGGGCGGCTGATATCGAATTGAAATTGGTGGTGACGTCTTCGGCGATGATTTGGGGATCGCCACGGCTATCATCGTAACGCCCTATTACCAGGACGATCTCGCCCTCGGCCAAGGTCTGCTTTATTTCGGAGTCCAGCGCTTCGGCGTTGAGCTCGGCGAAAGCGCTCATCACTTTGGTATAAGTCCGCGGAAAGAGTACGACCTCTATGTTGCCGGCGCTGTCGTGCCAATCTTCCAGGCTGAGCACGACCATCATGTCGCCGCTCCGGGTAGTTAGTTTGCGGAGCGCGGTAATCTCACCAGCCACTCTGACATTTTCTGGTTTAGTCAGCGCAGGACTCTTGAGATCGGTGATCTTGTGCAGGTTTTGCCGCATAAAGAGATGCTTGTGGCGATCGACCGGGCGTCCAGTGAGGTAGAAGCCCAGCAATTCTTTCTCCCATGAGAGCAGCTCCCGTGATCCATACTCCTCCATCTGTTTCAGATCTTTGAGCAAAATATCATCGGAAGCAGCGGCGGCGGCGAACATTACCTTTTGGCCGATTTCCTGGTCACGGTGATAATTGCTGCTATGGCTGATGATGCCGTCCAGCGCCGCCATGAGAGTGGCTCGCGTACCGAAATGGTCGAGCGCGCCTACCTTCACCAGGCTTTCCAGCGAGCGCTTGCCCAGTTTGCGCAAGTCGACCCGCTGGCAGAAGTCAACCAGGCTATCGAAGGGCGTCTCTCCGCGTTCTTCGACCAGGTCATGCAGCGCGCGGGCGCCGGCATTCTTGACCGCGGCCAGACCAAAGCGGATCCCCCGGCGGCCGTCCGCCATCGCCTCAATATCAAAGTCGAGTTGGCTGTAGTTGACATCGGGCGGCAAGATAGGAATGTTGAGCCGGCGGCATTCTTCGAGGAAGGTTGAGACTTTGGACAGGTCGTCGCGCTGTACACTTAGAAGAGCCGTCATATATTCTTCTTGATAGTGGCATTTGAGGTAGGCGGTTTGCACGGTGATGACGGCGTAGTCGGCGGCATGTGGTTTGTTGAAGCCGTAGTTGGCAAAGAACTCGATCAGATCAAATATTGCTTCGGCAGCGTCTTCCGGGATGCCGTTCTGCGGACCACGCTCCATGAAGATAGCGCGATGTTTGTTCAGGTCTTCGGGCTTTTTCTTTGAGACCGCCCGGCGCATCAAGTCCGCTTCGCCGAGTTCGTAGCCGAAGAGGTCGCCAGCGATCTGCATGATTTGTTCTTGATAGACGCAGATGCCGTAGGTTTCGCGCAGGATGGGTTCCAGCCTCGGATGCAGATACCGAATTTCTTCTTCGCCGTGCATGCGGCGGCAATACTGTGGGATGAACTCCATAGGACCGGGGCGAAAGAGGGAGATACCGGCGACGATGTTTTCGAAAACACGTGGCCGCATCTGGCGCAGCATCTGCTGCATGCCGCCGGATTCGACTTGGAAGACGCCGATGGTCTCGCCCCGCCCCATCATTTCGAAGGCGTCATCAAGCATGGCGCGCTGTTGGTCACTGGCGGAATCGTGCCGGTAGGGTAAGGTGTCAATCGTATAGTTGATGCTGCGATGGCGCGCGATCAGTTCGCACGCTTTGCGCATGATGGTCAGGGTCGACAAGCCCAGGAAGTCCACCTTGAGCAAGCCGATAGATTCCGCCGTCTCCATCGGGAACTGAGTCACCGCTTTGAGCGCGCCGCCCGACGGATCCTTGCCGGTGATGCGGTGCAAGGGCACCAATTCAACTAGCGGGCGGTCGGCGATAATGACTCCGGCGGCATGGGTGGAGGCGTGGCGCGTCATCCCCTGCAATTCGATAGCCGTGTCGATTACCCGCTGCAGTTCAGCATCCCCGTCATAGAGCGCGAGCAATTCAGTGCTTGAGTCGACGTATTCGCGTATTTTCTTTTGGCGCGCTTCCTGCGGGATTAGAGCGGCGGCCCGATTGATCTTGCCGAGGTCGACATCGAGGGCTCGCCCGACATCGCGGACGGCGGCTTTGGCGCCCATGGTGCCGAAGGTAATGATAGCGGCGACCTTGTCTTCGCCGTATTTCATCGCGGTGTATGCGATCATTTCGCCACGCCGGTCATCGGGATAATCGAGGTCGATATCCGGCATACTGACGCGCCCGGGATTAAGAAAGCGCTCGAAGAGCAAACCGTTCTGAATCGGATCAATATTGGTCACGCCGAGACTATAGGCGACGAGGCTGGCAGCGCCGGAGCCACGAACATTCCACCATATATCGGCGTTGCGGGCGAATTCACACAGGTCCCATACGATCAGGAAGTAGGTGTCGAAGCCCATGCTGTGGATGATGCTCAACTCGCGCTCGATGCGCTCGATGAAAACTTGGTCGCTCCGCCAATTGGTGCCAAAGCGCCATTCCATGCCGATCTCGATAAGATGACGCAGGTAGCTTCTTTCGTCAAAGCCAGCCGGCACCGGGAAGGCGGGCAAGTGGTAGCCCTTGGGTGCAAGATCAATTTCGGTCATCTCGGCGATTTTCAGGGAGTTGGCGAAGGCTTCTTCGATCAGTTCAGGCGGGACGTTTGCGAAACCAGCGCGCATTTCTTCGGCGGACTTGAGATAGTAGCTGTTGAAGGGCTCCATGCGCATGCGGTCGCGCTCGGATTTGAGGGCGCTGGTCTGAATGCAGAGGAGGGTGTCGTGTGCCTCTGCATCGTCGCGGTGGACATAGTGCACATCGTTGGTAGCGACCAGTTGCACGGCGCTGTGGCCGCTGCGGCGGTAATCGCAGAGCCAATGGTTGAGGCTGCCAAGTTGTGGGAGGTCGTGACTTTGCAACTCGAGGTAGAAGTTTTCAGCGCCAAAGACGTCTTGATACCAGCCGATCAGTTCGCGCGCGCGCTGGTCATCGCCATCGGCGACCATTCGCGGAACCTCGGATGCCAGGCAGCCGCTCGTAGCGATGATGCCTTCGGCGTGTTCTGCCATGAATTCTTTGTCGATTCGTGGACGATAGTAGTAGCCTTCAAGCTGAGCGGCTGACGCCATTTTGAGCAAGTTCTTGTAACCGGTCATATTTTGCGCCAGCAGCAGCATATGATAGGGACTGCGATCAAGCCGCGGGTCGCGGTCAGCCATGCCGCGCCTTGCAAGGTAGCCTTCCATGCCGATAACCGGTGTGATGCCGGCGTCGGTGCAGGCGCGGTAGAAATCGAGGGCGCCAAACATAACGCCGTGATCGGTTATGCCGAGGGCGGGCATCTCAAGCTCTTTGGCGCGCGCCACAAGCTGCTTGATACGGCTCTGGCCATCGAGCAAAGAGAATTCGCTATGCACGTGAAGATGGACGAAATCGCTGGTCATGATGTCCGATTCTGCAAGAGTCGTTTCGGGTTCAAATAGGTGAAGGATAGCCGTATTATAGCACTCGACCGAACAAAACGTTCAACCAGAATCACGCTGAGTGGAGACATGAACATGATGCCAATTACGCGGAAAACCCATGCCTGAACTGCCGGAAGTTGAGACCGTTGTACGAGGCTTGCGCGCGCCATTGATCGGGCGTCGGATCAAGGCGATGTGGCACGATTGGGCACCGGCTATCCACTCCCCCGGCGCAGCCGAGTTTGCGGCGCGGGCATCCGGTCAGGCTATACGAGCCGTCAATCGGCGCGGCAAGTATATCCTCATTGAGCTTGAGCACGATACGCTGGTTGTGCACTTGAAGATGTCCGGACGGCTTTACGTGGCGGAGGCGGTATCCAAACAGGAAGCGGATCGATGGGTGCATGTGCGCTTCGACCTGGACAACGGCAAACAATTGCGATTTTCCGATGTGCGAAAGTTCGGGCGAGTCTATTTGACAGATGACATCGCAGGATTGTTAGCGCACTTGGGACCCGAGCCTTTGAGCGATGACTTCAGCGTCGAGGGGTTTCGCGAAGGCTTGCGCGGCCGAAAGCGATCGATCAAAGCGCAGTTGTTGGATCAGGAGATGGTGGCGGGCATCGGCAATATCTATGCAGACGAGGCACTTTTCAGAGCCGGAATTCGCCCAACAACCAGCGTCGATAAACTGACTGAGGAGGATACGGCGCTACTGCATCGTACGATTCGCGATGCGCTGCAGGCCGGCATCAAATACGAGGGCGCCAGCATCAATTGGTATCGCAAAGCGGACGGGGAAAAGGGCGAATCGCAGAATCATTTTTACGCGTACGGGCGGACTGGTTTACCATGTCGGCAGTGCGGGACGCCAATCAACAAGATTCGCGTGGCGCAGCGAGGGACACATTTCTGTCCTGTATGTCAGCCGGAGCGAAGTTAAGTATTGCCAGCCAAATACGGCGCGGAGACAATGAACGAGAACGGCACAGTCTCTCAGTCGGTTAGGGCATTGTTGGAGGCGTTGTCGACAAGCTTCACGGTGAAGCGTCCGCGGTCGTCTTTTGTCAGCCTGCCGGCCGGTTTGACCGCATCGTGGGGGAAGAACAGCAGAGCGTCGGTTTCCAGCGCCCACTGCTGCCAGGCGCGCTTCGTCTCCAATGTGACCAGCGGCTCGACATCGTAAGCGGTCATCCAGGCGAGTCGCTCGAACTGTATGGCTAGCGATGCCAGATCACAAAGGAAGGCGGCGTGCTGCCCGGCACTTTCGATGCGAATGCTCATGTGGGCGGGCGTATGCCCAGGAGTCAGCAAGGCCGTCACGCCGGGCGCGATCTGGCTGTCGCCGTCGAGTAATCTGAGCTGCCCCGATTCGAAAAGCGGGACAAAGTTGTCGGGCAGGTAGGTGGCGCGGGTGCGCTCATTTGGCCTGGTAGCATCCGCGTATTCTCGACGCTGCACCAGGTAGGTTGCATTCGGGAAAGCAGGTTCGCGCGAGTCGTCGGCGTCGAGGCGGAAGTTGCCGGTGCAATGATCGTCGTGCAAGTGCGTGTCGATGACGGTGTCGATGTCAGCCCGCGAGACGCCTAGCGCTGCCAAGCCATTATGCGTGCCATCAAAGTCCGTGATGCTTCCACGTTTGCGCTGAGACTCGCTCAGGCAATTGCCGTAGCCGGTATCGACGATGATGTTGCGACCGGCGGTGCGGATGAGCAGATTATGATTTGCCGTCCGCACCAAGTTGCGCTCGTTCGCCGTATGATAGCGCGACCAGAGCGCACGCGGCACCAAGCCGAAAATGCCGCCAGGATCAACCCAGGTGGTAGCGTCGTTGAAGAGATAGACTTCTATATCGCCGATGAGAAACATAGACTGAAAAGGGCTAGCCGGCTTGCTGGAATTTGCCTGAGAGCTGATCTTCGCGCATATGGCACTGTTTATATTTCTTGCCACTGCCACACCAGCAAGGCTTATTCCTACCCGGGCGCTGATTGCTCTTGCGCACGGTCTGCTGCAATGGGCGGTCGGTATTGCCCATGGTCATATCAGGTCGGAACTCGCGCATCTGCCGGTGGCGTTGCGGCGTCTGCACTACTGCGGGCTGTACGAGGAAAATATTGCGCGAGGCGAATTGCCGATAGGTATCCTCGACCACGCGGAACATTTGGAAACCCTGCCGCTGGTATTCAACGAGCGGATCCTTTTGCGCTATCGCTTGCAAGCCGATGCCTTCGCGCAAGATGTCGAGATCCGTCAAATGCCGCTGCCAGTAATGATCGAGAGCGCGGATCACTGTTTGGCGCTCGGCGATCTCCATTAGTCCTTCACGGGCCTCCTCAAGCTGCGCGCGTTTCTCTTCAAACAGGATGCCTACGCGGGCGCTAACTGCTTCGGTCAATGCTTCCGGCTCAAAGTCATCAATGTTGTCGGAAGTGATCTCTTCTGGAAGCGGCAATCCAGTGCTCGCGAGCTGTTGATACATCGCGCCGGCTTCAAGATGAACGCCCTGAGAATCGGCCGCGAAGACATCCTCAACGGCGGCGGAAATTTGATCGTTGATCATCGTCAGATAGTCACGGTGAAGCTGCTCAGCATCTTTCCCCAGCCAATCAAGACGCTGCGCATAGATGATTTCTCGCTGTCGGTTGACGACGTCATCATATTCGACCACACGCTTGCGAATGTCGAAATTGTGCCCCTCGACGCGAATCTGCGCCTGCTCTATGGATTTGCTGATCATGCCATGCTCGATCGCCTCATCCTCCGGGAAGCCGGCGGTTTTCATCAGTTTCTTCACGTTGTCATTGGCGAAGCGTCGCATGAGGTCGTCATCGAGACTGAGATAGAAGCGGGATTCGCCGGGGTCGCCTTGACGCCCGGAGCGTCCGCGAAGCTGGTTGTCTATGCGGCGGGCTTCGTGGCGTTCGGTGCCGAGTACAAAGAGGCCAGCGGAATCGAGCACGACTTGGCGATCGCGCTTGACCATCTTTACGGCCTCGGCAAGCGCCTGCTGCCACTGCGCCCCGCTAGCAGCGGTGAGGTCGATTCCTTGACGCCGCAAGGCGCCACGCGCCAAGCCTTCGGGATTACCGCCGAGCAGAATATCGACGCCGCGCCCGGCCATATTGGTCGCGATGGTGACCGCGCCGGGGCGCCCGGCCTGAGTGATAATCTCGGCTTCTTTTTCGTGCTGCTTGGCATTCAGCACTTCGTGTTTGATGTCGGCTTTGTGCAGGTAATTGCTGAGGCGCTCCGAGGTCTCGACAGCGACGGTACCGACGAGAATGGGCTGATTGCGTTGGTTACGCTCTTGAATGGTCTGGACGATCGCGTTCCATTTCGCCGTTTCGTTGACATAGATCAGGTCGTTTTCATCGTTACGGACGACCGGTTGATGCGTAGGAATAGGCACGACATCCAGTTCGTAGGTTTTCTCGAATTCTTCGGCTTCGGTAAGGGCGGTGCCGGTCATGCCGGCGAGCTTGTCGTACATGCGGAAGAAGTTCTGGAAGGTGATGGTCGCCATCGTGATATTCTCACGGCGGATCTGCACGCCTTCCTTAGCTTCGATCGCTTGGTGCAGACCTTCGGAAAAGCGGCGCCCGGGCATGAGACGCCCGGTAAAATCGTCGACAATGACGACTTCGCCATTCTGAACGATGTATTCTTTGTCATTTTGGAAAAGCGTTTGAGCGCGCAGGCAATTATCGAGATAAGGGAGCATTTCGGCGTTGTCGGGATGATAGAGCTGCGCGACGCCGAGGGCCTTCTCGACCTTTTCAACGCCTTGCTCGGTCAGATAGACGATGCGGTCTTTGATATCGAGCACGAAGTCGCCATCGGGTTCTTCCGCCTCGACGCTGTCTTCGCTGCTCTTCTTTAGCCGCTTGACGATAGAGGCGAAGCGGCGATAAAAGTCGGAAGGCTCGTCCGAGGGTCCGGAGATAATCAGCGGTGTGCGCGCTTCGTCGATAAGGATATTGTCGACCTCGTCAACGATGGCGAAACGCAATTCGCGCTGCACGAGTCTGTCATGCGTCAAAACCATATTGTCGCGCAAATAATCAAAGCCGAATTCATTGTTGGTGCCGTATAGGATATCGGCCCGATAGGCATCACGGCGGCTGATCGGCCGGAGGTTTTGATAGCGAGCGTCATCGGAGATGAAGTCGAGATCGAAGAGGAAGGAACCGCTATCGGGCTGACCGCCAGTGTTTTGAATAACCGCTGCCGACACGCCGAGCACGTTATAGATGGGACCCATGGATTGCAGACCGTGTTTGCTCAGGTAGTCGTTGGGAGTGACAAGGTGCGCGCCACGCCCCGCCAAGGCGTTGAGATAGAGGGGCAGCGTAGCAACGAGAGTCTTGCCCTCGCCCGTTTTCATTTCAGCGATGCGCCCTTCGTGCAGGACGATGCCGCCAATGAGCTGCACATCGTAGTGACGCAGGCCGATAGTACGCACGGAAGCCTCACGCACGAGGGCAAAAGCCTCAATCATGATGTCTTCGAAGCTGGCGCCATTTTGCAGTCGCGCTTTTAACTCGGCGGTCTTGGCTTTAATCTGCTCATCGCTGAGCTTTTGCATGGAAGGTTCTAGGGCGTTGATCTGGTCGACCGTTTCTTGGTAGCCGGATAGCGCTTTCTCCATGGGATCGCCGAATACTTTCTTGACGATATTGCGAAACATAAATCCTCACGAGGTCTGGATCGTCTTGCTAAAGCAAATTATATCATAAGGAAAAAGGCAAGTATTCTGCGTGTGCCGTTCCTGTTGAAGTGGCAGATCAGAGACGGTTGTGTATCGACTCAGCCAGCCGAGAAATCGGGCGGCGGAAGAGAATAAAGGCAATAAATAGAATGGCGGCGCCGGCATAAAAGAATAGCAGCAGATCTTGATTTTGCGCGGCTTCGCTGCCGATCTTCACGAAGAGGTAAGTGGGAAGCAAGCCGCCGACAAAAGAGACGACGATATAAACGGACAGCCTGATCTTCCCGAAGCCAACAGCGTAGCTAATGAAGTCAAAGACCGAAAATAGCAGCAGACGAGCGGCGAGCAGTGATTTCCAATCATTGAGGTGTCGCTCATAGAAGCTGTCTATGCGTTGCAGGGCGGCTGTGCCGACGAAGCGCTCGACGATACGCCTGCCCAGCATCCGGGCAATCAGGACATTGATAGATCCGCCGATGACTTCGCCCAAAACCGAATAAATAGTTCCGGGAATAATGCCGAACAGAATACCGGAAGCGAATTGAATAGGACCGGCGGAAAGCGGCGCAAAGGTGAAGGTCAGCGCTTTGATGCCGACAAATATTAGCGGACCCCAAAAGCCCGCATCGGCAATCATCACTCGCAACTCGTCGATGCCGACCGTGTCTACGAGGAGGTAGAGGACGGTAAGTAGTGCGAGAAAGCCGACGCCGCTTATAGCGAGTGTAGTAATGGGCAGCTGAGACGGGGAGTCACCCGCGATGGGCTTGTCTGACTCATTCATTAAAGAGGGCGCCGACGCTTCTGCCCTCATGGGCGCGCAAGATAACCTCTCCGAGCAAAGGGGCGATGGAAAGCACCTTCATATTGGGCAGCTTCTTGTCGTCAGGAATGGGCAGCGTATTGGTGAAGATGATCTCGCGCAAATCGAGCGAGGCGAAATGCTCATACGCTCGGTCGGAGAAGAAGGGGTGAGTGAATGCAAAGAGCACATCCCGCGCTCCGTTTTCGCGAACGACGTTGACCGCGCTGACAACGCTGCCGGCCGTGTTCACTTCGTCATCCACCAGCAGGACGTTCTTGCCTTCGACGCTGCCGATCAGCGATAAAGCGCGTGGATTCTCGGCATTGCTGACGCGCCGTTTTTCTACGAATGCCAGAGGCACACCCAGCGCTTCCGCCCAGTTGCGTCCCTGCTTGGCGAAGCCGAGGTCAGTCGCCACCACGACCAGGTCGTCCAGTTCCCCGGAATTCATCTTTTGGATGACATAGTCGCTCAATAGATGGAAGGCAGTTAGCGCATCGCCCGGTATATTGAAGAACCCTTGAATCTGACCGGAGTGCAGATCGACAGTCATATAACGGTCTACGCCGGCGGTCTCGATCATATTTGCTACGAGCCGGGCAGAAATCGGCACACGCGGCTGGTCTTTTTTGTCCGAGCGGGTGTAACTCATATATGGGACGACCAGGTTGATGCGCCAGGCGGAATCCCGCTTCAGCGCGTCGATCATGATCAGCATTTCCATAAAGTTGTCGTGCACAGGCGATGCCATGGTCTGCACCAGGTAGACATCTTTGCCCCGTACACTTTCTTCAAGCTTGATGAAGATATTCTCGTTGGAAAAGACAGCGCGGGTGTAGGCGCCCGGCTTGATGCTGTATTCGGATATGCTGCAAATGTAATCGACGATCTCGCCGCCCAAGCCTTGCGAGGCGCTGCCGCAAAAGACCTTCATCGAACCGAAGCGCATGGTTGACGAGTGCTGCCGCTCTTCTTGGTCGTCCTGCTGGGGTGGTTCAGGATGAAACTTTGCGCCAGGCACTTTCACCAGGTTCGTCATTTGCATCTGCTTCACGGTAACTCCAAATGACTGCTACAGGCGGCCTATGCTCTACTTCGGGAGCAGCGCGCGCACGGTGCCTTGAGGATCGATATCTCCCGCGTCGTTACGTTTGATGATACCAGCAAGTTCTTCCGGCGTGATAGTGTCAAAGAAGCAATAACGATCACGAATTCACCGCAACTGTTGCCCTAGCCCAATGCGCTGATCGCTTCAGACGACTACGCCGTCCTCGACCAGATACAGGGCGTTCTGATCGAGAGCGTGCATCGCAACTCTTTTTGTCGGCACCGCCATCGTGGCCGTACAAGCTGGGTGGTGATGAGGACACGAATGGGCATTTCGTTGTCTTCATGATCGCGAGACTTCGTACCGTTTTCATAAGATCTCGCCGAGATAAGTACAAAGCAAAAACGCCCATTTCATGAGGATGAGCGTTTAGTAAGACTCCGCTGCGGCGGCTAAATGTGCGTAGCCAGCTTGCTGACGATTTTTCCCTTGGGCTTGAAGCCGGTAATACGTTCAACCGCTTCGCCGCCTTTGAAGAGGATCAAGGTCGGGATGCCCATGATGCCGTAATTCATCAGGATTTCCTGGTTCTCATCAGCATCGACCTTGGCAACGCGCAGTTTGCCTTCGTATTCAGTCGCGATTTCATCGACGATTGGGGCGATCATCTTGCAGGGACCGCACCACTCCGCCCAGAAATCAACCAGTACCGGGGTACTACTCTCCAGCACCTCGCTTTGGAATTCGTCTTTGTTGACATCGAATGTCTTGGCGCTCATTATCGGTTTGTCTCCTGTGATTATCGAAATTGCGGGGGCCCTTGCGGTCATCCGCAATTTCATTCTTCGCTCGTCTATGACTTGGACGATTGGCCTGGCGGGCATCTTACATCAGAATAGCATTTGAAGCATCGGCTGGTCGGTGGCGAGAGTGAGATTGTCCACAACCCTCTCCGAAATTCTTCCGCATTTTGCATTAACAAGCAATGAGATTTATGATTCTAGTGAGCGCCATGGCAGGCATTATATTCGAGCGCTCGCAAGTAGAGATTGGGGCGATACATGCGATTTGCGTCAACGTAGCCCAAGGCGGTGATCGGTGAGGGCAAGGCGTATTGGATAGTAAAGACTCAATTGCGTAGCAAACTTGAGAGGTACACTAGAGGGTGAAAGCTCGGTAAATTGATCGCTTCCAATATGATAATGTTGCATTACAATAGTATTTAGGAATTTTGCTAACTTCGTGAGGCGGAAAATGTATATACGCATTATCGTTTTCGTTATCTCTCTCTCAATTGTGACAGGAACGTTTGCACAAGATTCAGCGGCGGATCGAATATGGGTCAACGAGGCGGTCCGCAGGATAGCTGATCAGTACGGTCTTACTGTCATCGCGGAGGCGCCATCCGACTTAGACCTCTCCGCATTCAAGCAAGCTGTTGAACAAATCGCTCTAATGCGGCAGGCGGCTGTCGCAGACCCCAATCTGCTTCCAGATGTACCCGAAGAAGTACCTCTCCAGAGTCTGCAAAATACTAGTATGTCTGGCAGTTCCGCGTTCTTATTCGTGCGCTGTTCCAAGACTCACTACATACCTGCAGGCAGCAAGACTATCAAATTCAAGGCAAGTGCATGGTACACATCTTCCCCGCGCACGTTCTACAGAATTGACGATTCAGTCTATTGGGTAGAAGGTACAACTGTTGGCGGGTTGATTGCCTATTCGCATGTACAGCCTAAATCATGGATCAATCAAGGTGGGAAAAAAGCCAACGTTTCGGCCACATTTACTGTTACAATGAGCGCAGGCGGGATTGCGGACACAAGTTTTAAGGACTCATGTCGCGGCAGCAAGTCGTTTTAGGTCAGTGCGGTAGCAAAAATGTCGACAGGTTATCTGTTCATCCAAGTCCTTTCGTTAGTTTTGCTCTTGCATTTGCCTCTAAGCGTGACCGCCATCATCTGGCTGTATCGGAAGACTGTGACAACGAGGGAGTTGATATTCTGGGGAGCCATGATCTGGCTTGTGCCAATCGTTGGCGCAGCAGCGGCGCTTGTGTTATTCCGTCGATCGAGGCACGGTCCGTCCAAGAGAACTGATTCATAAATAGGGAAGTTCATTTCCAAGTATTTCCGCCCTGTAATGCAGTTGTATTCAATGATGCCGGTGTCTCGCTCCGGCGTCTTGCGCTTATGTTGTTTCAAGAGAATAATATGAGAATATAGTGTTGGCGCTATCTCGGCAGGTACAAGAGACATGGCGTCTACAGCATATTTCTTCTTCGCATCTCTAAGTTGGAATTAGTTGGAAGATCTGTCGTTTTCAAACAAGCGAAACGGAAAATCGCAATTGCCCAGCCTCAGCAGCCGCCAGGAAGACATCCTCACCTGCATTGTGCAAGCGTATTCCGAAAAGCCGGAGCCGGTTGGCTCGCGACACTTGGTCGAGAATTATCAGTTGAACATCAGTTCGGCGACCGTGCGCAACGAAATGGCGCAGCTTGAAGAAATGGGTTACATCGCCGCGCCACATACTTCCGCCGGACGCGTACCCACCGCTGCCGGCTTTCGTTACTTCGTGCGCCGCCTGCTGCAAACGCGAAACCTCACACGTGGCGAACAGAGCCACATTTCTGAGCGGGTCGGTACGCTGCAAAGTGGCATGGAACAGTGGATGCGCCGAACTGCGGCGCTGCTTGCCCGCTCGGTGCAAACCGCTTCGATTGTGACGCCGCCGATCTCCCAGGCAAATTCTTTCAAGCACGTCGAGTTGATATCCATTCAGGGTAGGCTGGCATTGATGGTGCTGGTACTTAGTAGCGGCAGCGTGCATCAGCGGATGCTTACTCTGGCTGAGCCGGTGCCTCAAGATAAATTGGGCGAGGCAGCCAAGCGCATAAACGAAACTTGCTCCGATTTGGGCGCGCGGCAAGTGCGGTTGCGCAGCATAAGCCTGCCCTTGCTCGAACGGGAAGTGGCAGAATTGACGGCAGAGTTGATAGAGAATGTGGATAACAACCGGGCGCGGTTCATCTATCGCGATGGGCTTAGCAGAATCATCGAAAGCTTCGCGGACGAAGAAGGCGCGCAGCAAGCGATCCGCATCCTGGAAGAGCGCACAGTGCTGAACGCGCTGCTCACTGAATTGCTAGATCGCCTGCCGAGCGAAGAGGTAGATGTTCAAGTGGTCATCGCTGGAGACGGCCGCTACGAGAATCTCAGCCGCACGAGCATGGTATTAAGTCGCTATGGCGACCCCGAGAAAATGAGCGGCGCCATCGGTGTATTGGGACCTACGCACATCAATTATGGACACGCCATCAGCACTGTCCGTTATGTCTCTAATCTCATGACCAATGTGTTGGCGACGCTCTATCAAGACAATGTGGAAGACCTAGGGCAGCCCAACATATAAACTTTGTAAGACTTTCTTAAGTTACCTCGAAAAGCGCCCGTTTCCTTAATATAATTCTGCCCATTCTGACGCTGGTCATATATTGGCACAGCATACTTAGATCGTCTAAGTCCGTTGCTTGAGTACTCCATCAGAGGGACATTGTATGAGTGACATTGAGAGTCCAGCCGAAGAGTTGGAATGCAAGGATGAAATGCCTGCTGGCGCCGAAGAACCGCGGAGCGATGATCCACCTGAGCAAGAAGACGAGGCGGCGGAGACATCGGAGGACGTATTAGATCTACCAGAAGGCACCAATCTGATGCAGGCGCTGATTGAGGCGCAGAAGGAAGCACAAGCCAACAAGGACGGCTGGCAGCGTGCCCGCGCTGAATTCGCTAATTACAAGAAGCGGATCGAACGCGAACGCGCTGAACTTTTTCAACGGGCGGCACTCGACACCCTTAAGGCGCTGCTGCCGGTCATAGATGACTTCGACCGAGCGTTTGAGAGTGTGCCGGAAGCCTTCGGCGAAGATCCGTGGATCGGCGGAGTATCAATGATCCAGCGCAAGTTCATGGCGCTGCTGGAGCACTACGAAGTCGAGGCGATAGACCCGACCGGCGATCCTTTCGACCCAAACCTGCATCAGGCTATCGGCGCCGAGGAAAGTGACAAAGTGGAAAGCGGTCATGTGATCGCGACCCTGCAGAAGGGTTACCGCGCCGGCGAAAGCGTACTGAGGCTTGCGCTGGTCAAGGTCGCAAGTTGAGTACGGCGCTGACACAAGGAAAAACAGAGGAAGTGAAAGTAAGGAGAAGATGAAATGGGAAGAATAATAGGCATTGATTTGGGAACAACCAATTCGGTCGTCGCTGTGATGGAAGGCGGCGAACCCACCGTTATTCCATCATCCGAAGGCGGCAACCTAATCCCTTCTGTGGTCGCCATCAACACCAAGACCGGTGAACGTCTGGTCGGGCGAGTGGCGCGTAATCAGGCGGTGGTTAACCCGGAGAACACGGTATTCTCAGTCAAGCGATTCATGGGACGCAAGTTCAGCGATGCCGAGGTCAAAGATGCCGCCAAGCTGATGCCGTACAAGGTATCTTCTGCGTCAAACGGCGATGTGCGGATTCGTCTGAGCGAACGCGAGTACAGCGCGCCCGAGATTTCGGCGATGATCCTGCAGAAGATCAAAGCCGATGCGGAAGCCTATCTGGGCGAAACGGTCGAGCAAGCGGTGATTACCGTGCCCGCTTATTTCAACGATGCTCAGCGCAACGCCACAAAAGACGCCGGCAAGATTGCCGGACTGGAGGTGCTGCGCATCATCAACGAGCCGACCGCATCAAGTTTGTCTTATGGCTTGGCAGACCGCAACGAAGGCATCATCGCGGTGTATGACCTGGGCGGCGGCACCTTTGACATCTCGATTCTGGAAGTGGCGGATGGCGTCTTCGAAGTAAAGTCGACCAATGGCGATACGTATCTGGGCGGCGACAATTTCGATGATCGCATCATCAATTGGATAGCTGATCAATTCAAGCAAGAGAATGGGATCGACCTGCGCGAGGATCGTCAGGCGCTGCAGCGGTTGAAGGAAGCGGCGGAGAAAGCCAAGATCGAACTTTCGTCGACCCTAAGCGCCGAGATCAATCTACCCTTCATCACTGCGGATGCCAGTGGTCCCAAGCACATGAACATGAGTCTCTCTCGAGCCAAGCTGGAGAGCCTGGTGGATGAATTGGTGCGCAAGTCGATCGAGCCCTGCCGGAAGGCGCTGCAAGATGCTGGTTTATCCACCGGCGATGTAGATGCGGTGTTGCTGGTCGGCGGTATGACGCGGATGCCGGCGATACAAGAAGCGGTCAAAGGCTTCTTCGGCAAGGAGCCGACCAAGGGCGTCAACCCGGACGAGGTAGTGGCGCTGGGCGCGGCGATTCAAGCGGGTGTTCTGGGCGGCGATGTCAAGGACATACTTCTGCTGGATGTCACGCCGTTATCACTTAGTGTCGAGACCCTGGGCGCTGTGGCGACGCCGATGATCGACCGCAATACCACCATCCCAAGCAAGAAGTCGCAGGTCTATTCGACGGCGGCGAACAGCCAGACGCAAGTCGAGATTCATATCGTGCAGGGCGAGCGGCCGATGGCGGCCGACAACAAGTCGCTGGGCAAGTTCATACTTGATGGGATTCCACCGGCGCCACGCGGCATGCCGCAGATTGAAGTCACCTTCGATATTGATGCCAACGGCATCCTCAACGTCAGCGCGAAGGACAAGGCAACTGGGCGCGAACAAGCGATAACGATTACCGCCAGCAGCGGGCTTTCGGACGAGGAAGTCGACAAGATGGTGGCGGAAGCGGAGAAATTCGCCAGCCAGGATGCCGAGCGCAAAGAGCAGGCAGAAGTCAACAATCAGGCGGAGAGCGCCACCTTCCAAGCCGAGAAGCTGATCAGCGAGAACAAAGACAAGCTGCCGGAAGATGCGGTGCAGCAGACTGAAGAAAAGATCGAAGCAGTCCGGCAGGCACAGGCAAGCAGTCACATCAGCGAGATCAAGGCAGCCACAGAAGCGCTGATGGCGCAGTTGCAAACGCTCGGCGCGCAGATGTATCAGGATGCGGAGGCGGATGGACAGGCAGCCGCTCAGCCGGAAGACGAAGATGTCATTGATGCTGAATTCACCGAGACTTAAGCGGTGTGGCACATAAATCACTCAAACGGGGTATATTGACTTATACCCCGTTTTCCATTATTTCTAAATGACGCGGTAGTTGCCGAGAGAGTTTACAGGACTTCATCCATGCCAAGAGATTATTATGAAGTGCTCGGTATATCGCGGGGCGCCGATACGGGAGAGATCAAGAGCGCATTTCGCCGGTTGGCGCGGCAGTATCACCCGGATGTCAGCGACGAAGCCGACGCCGAAGACAAGTTCAAAGAGATCAACGAAGCCTACGAAGTCCTCTCCGACGATGACAAGCGCGCCCGCTACGATCGCTTTGGTCATGCCGGTGTGAATGGCGCCGGCAGTGGTTTTGCCGGAGGCGCAGGTGGATTCGGCGGTTTTGAAGACATCTTCGATATTTTCAATAGCGCCTTTGGCGAGC
The DNA here is from genome assembly GCA_965223515.1 of Phototrophicaceae bacterium. Taxonomy (GTDB): domain Bacteria; phylum Chloroflexota; class Anaerolineae; order Aggregatilineales; family Phototrophicaceae; genus UBA6055. Next base: position 121,310 of record CBDCWK010000002.1, on the reverse strand, counting down.
AGCAAGGCGGGCGTCGGCGAACAGCCAGCCGAGGCCGGGACCGCCGTGTAGATGTGACGATTGACTTCGTCGAGTCGGTCTTCGGTGTTGAAAAAGAGATCGAGTTTCAGCGTCTGGAAACCTGTGATGTCTGCGATGGCGGCGGGGCGGCAGAAGGAACTCGGCCAACGACTTGCCCTAGATGCAATGGCAGCGGCGAAGAGAGGCAAGTACGGCAAACTTTTCTCGGCTCAATGGTGCAGGCGCAGGCCTGCCCGAATTGTGGCGGCAAGGGCAAGGTCATCACGAATCCCTGCCGCAACTGCGATGGATCCGGGCGCAAGCGCAAGCGCGCTGTTTTGAACGTGAAGATCCCCGCCGGAGTCAGCGAAGGCATACAGGTACAAGTGCGCGGCGATGGCGATGCCGGTGAAAGAGGCGCGCCGCCGGGAAACCTGTTCGTAGTGGTGCATGTCAAGGACCACGCCTACTTTAAGCGTAGAGAGCACGACATCATCCTCGATATCAGTATCAACATCGCTCAGGCAACGTTGGGTGATAAGATCACTGTGGACTCGGTGGATGGCGCGCAAGAAGTTTCTGTTCCGCCCGGAACACAGACGGGCAAAGTCTTCCGTTTGCGTGGCAAAGGTTTTCCCCGCTTGCGCTCCGATGGCAGCAATTCGGGCCGTGGCGATCAGCTAGTCTACGTCGAGGTGAGGACGCCTACTCAATTGAGTGAGCGACAGCTTGAACTATTCGAGCAATTGGCGGATACATTCGGAAATGAGATAGTCCCGCAGACTGGCGGGCGCGGTTTTTTTGACAAGGTCATGGACTTCCTCGCCGGTGATGACAAGTAATTCCGAGTGGATAGAAGTCACCATGCGCGTCGACGGCGAGAGTGCGGAAGCCGTGGCAGAAGTCATGGAGCGTTTTGGGCATCAGGGAGTTTCGCTTGAGCAAGACGGCATCCCTCCGGATGCCTGGGACGAGAGTGAAGTCCCGCCGCCACAGAGTCTCACTATTCGCGCCTATTTCCCGGCTGACGACAAACTCGAAGTCACGAAAATGCAATTGGAGGCAGCATTGGGACATATGCGGCTGATGTATCCGATGCCGACGCCGGCTTATCGCAAGCTGCAAGCGGACGACTGGGCGGAAGCGTGGAAGGCACACTATAAGCCATTGCGAATCGGCGAACGGCTGGTGATCCGTCCGCTTTGGATCGTAGTCGAGCTGGCGCCTGACGACATCGAGATCGCGCTCGATCCGGGCATGGCTTTTGGCACGGGCACGCACCCCACTACGCAACTCTGCCTGGAAGCACTTGAAGGCTTGATTAAGCCAGCGCAGGATGTTCTGGATTTGGGATCGGGAAGCGGCATCTTGTCGATAGCGGCAGCGAAGCTGGGCGCTGGCCGTGTCCTGGCGCTGGATATCGATGAGATTGCGGTAGCAGCTACATGCGAGAATGCACGGGTGAATGGCGTGAGCCACAAGATCATCGCTGAGCGCGGCAGCCTCGAAAGCGTGCTGAGTTCCGTCCGTCGCTTCGATCTGGTCGTCGTCAATATTCTGGCGCGGATTATCATAGAAATGACCGGGCTTAGGCTGGGCGATACAGTGCGACCGGGCGGTAAAGCAATCTTCAGTGGCATCATTGATACGCAGGTGGACGAAGTCGAAATCGCTCTGCGCAGGACCGGCTTACAGCCTTATGCTCGTCGGCAAATGGGGGACTGGATGCTGGTCGAAGTTGAGCGACCGCCGGTCTAGGTATGCAAATGGCACAGCTCAACGGCAAGGAGCGCTCCAAATACGTGCAGGAGATGTTTGGTCGGATCGCGGGTCGCTACGATCTGATCAACAGGCTCATTAGTGTCGGGCAGGATATGAAGTGGCGACGCCTGGTAGTCGAGTTGGCGGACCTGCCACGTGACGGCAGCTTGCTTGATATCGCCGCGGGCACCGGTGATATCGCCTTCGAGGCGCTGAAACGCTGGCCGTCGTCTCTAATCGTTGGCGCTGATTTTGCCCTGCAGATGATGCAAGTCGGCAAGCGGCGCACACCCCACGGCCAGAGCGTGGCCTGGACGGGTGCGGACGCGCTGCGCCTGCCCTACGCCGATGGCAGCTTTGACGCGGTGGTTTCGGGTTATCTTATGCGTAATGTGGTGGATATTCCGGGATCGCTGGCCGAGCAACAGCGTGTATTGAAGCCGGGCGGACGCATTGTTATTCTGGATACTTCGCCACCGCCGGACAATTTGCTCAAACCGCTGATCATGATTCATCTCAAGTACGGCATTCCACTGGTCGGGCGCCTGATCGGCGGTAAAGCCGCGGGCGATGCTTACCGTTACTTGCCAGAATCCACGAAAGCCTTCAAGATGCCGCTGGAGTTGGCGCATCTGGTGGAAGCAGCCGGGTTTGAGGATGTGCAATTCAAGACGCTGATGTTTGGCACAATGGCCGTGCATTGGGCCGTGAAGCGGACGTAATCTGCTCGTAGGGCGCCTGCGCTCACTCCGATGCCGTCCGAGAACAAAACGAGCCATCTAGCGATGACTCGTTCTCTAAAGATATAGAGGAAACATGCCAATGCTCCCGGCGCTTCGCCGCCTTTCCTGATGTCAAATACAGTCGACGGCGTATGAGCTATGCTCGCACATTGTCCTTGTGGCGATAAATGATACGCCCACGGTTCATATCGTAGGGACTCATTTCCACCTTGACGCGGTCTCCCAACAAAATACGAATGTAAAATTTGCGCATCTTGCCCGACAAATAAGCGAGAACACGGTGATCGTTATCGAGCTCTACCATAAATTGCGTATTGGGCAGCGCCTCAATAACCGTACCTTCCACTTCAATCTTTTCTTCTTTCTTAGCCATATTCCTCCCGTTCATAGATAAGCGGAACGCGATTATAACGTAAAGAGCCTCTGTATACCAGAGATTCAGCGGACATCCTTACAAATGAGTACCTGTCAGAAACGCGCTTTCGATGCGATTGAGCGCGTCACTTAGTCTTTTCGTTGGCGCCGGCGCGAGCGACGGATCGCCTTTTTCTTTTCGATGCGACGCAATTCGCTCTTTGAGATATGCCAGCGTTTACGACGAATCGTACTTAGAATGCCGGCATTAGTCACACGTTTGCGAAAACGGCGCAGCAACTGTTCCTGACTTTCGCCTGGCTTGAGTTTGACTGAAGCCATGCTCTAACCACCACCTTCTGGGTTAACTCATCAATATAACTGCCTAAGCAGACACTGCACTATACACGAGAAAGCCCGCGATAAACAGACTAACTCTGGCCTTGCGACAATAGCTCGGCCTCTTCTACGGTCTCTTCCGACATTTCGGCTTGGTCCTGCGCATCAACCTCGGCTTGCTCCGCTTGCGCGTCGATCTCAGCCTGCTCCGCCTGCGCGTCGATCTCGGCCTGCTCTGCTTCCAATTGTGCAGCCTCCGACGCGGCTGCCACCAGCTCGATTTGACGTTCATCCCATTGCGCTTTTTCGGCAGCGGTTACTTCCGTCAGGCTCAGGCCGAGACGCTGCCTGTCCGCTTCAATGCTAATAATACGCATCAGCAGTTTTTGCCCTTCGTAGAGATGTCGCTGGGGATTCTCTTCAGGATTTGACGACATTTGACTGACGTGCAGCAGCGCTTCGATGCCCGGATCCAGGCTGATGAATGCGCCGAAAGATTCCAGGCGACTGATCACACCTTCGACCAATTGCCCTATATGATACGTTTCATCCACTAGGCTCCAGGGATTGGGTTGCAGGCGCTTGAGACTGAGTCCAATGCGCTTTCCTTGCTCATCCAAATTGAGAACAAAGACATCGACTTTGTCTCCAACCGCGACCACCTGGCTGGGATGGCGCACCCGATGCCATGCCAATTCGGAAATATGGATCAAGCCATCCGCTCCGCCGAGATCCACAAAGGCGCCAAAGTCACAAAGGCCACTGACCACACCCTTGCGCGTGGTACCTTCGGCGAGTTCGCTCAACAAGGCTTGCTTCCGCACCGCGCGGTTTTCTTGTTCGGCTTCCAACTGACTGAATACCAGGCGTCGGCGCTTGCGGTTGACCTCGATCACTTTGACCGTGATTTCGTTGCCCACCAGACTCTCCAGGAATGCGAGGCGATCATCTTCTTTCATTCCGCGTGGCAAATCTAGGACGTGGCTAGCGGGAACGAAACCACGCAGGTGGCCGAAGGACACTATGACGCCACCCTTGTTGGTATCAGTAATCTCGCTGGTCAAGAGGGTTTCGCTGGTCATAAGATCATCGGCGCGCTTCCAATCTTCGTATTGACGCGCCTGCGAAGCAGACAAGATCAGGTTGCCGTCATGATCACTCAGGTTCACCACCGCGACAGCGATTTCTGCATTCACCTGATAATCTGCCGTACTCTTGCCCATGCGCTCGATATCGCCGCGAGCGACGATTCCATCCTGTTTCCAGCCAATATCGACAATCAAACCCTGACTGTCTATTGACAGCACAGTTCCACTTACGATATCGCCCCGTTCGAGGTGACTCTCGGCGAGCGACTCTTCCAGAAGCGCCGCGAAATCCAATTCCTCGACCGACTCATTTATTGCAGAATCTGATTGCATTGTAAATCACTCTCCCCTTACGATTGGTTTTCAATTCCTGGCAAGCAGACAAAACAAAACCGGGCTCAGCTCTTCACTGAACAACCAGGCTCGGAATCCCCAGTTCGTCTACGATTACAAGCTTTAACGGACGGATTGACCTCACCAGAAACCGGACGGCATTATACAGTTACCTGTAACACCTGTCAATGTTGCCAGCGAAGAAAAACGCAAAGTGCCCACCGTATTGGCGGGCACTCGTTCGACAACGTCCAATTTAGTCTATTCTGCCTTGGCTTCGCCTTCGATCTGTGCGTCAGCCTCTTCGCTGCCCTCGTCTGGCGCCGCACTGTCAACAATGGCTTCGCTCTCTTCAATAGCGGCGACGTCAGATACTTCGGAATCAGCCGCTTCCGGTTCGTCAGCGGCAAGCACTTCAGATTCGTCAGCGGCATTGGCTTCAGAATCTTCATCACTTCCCTCTTCGCCGAGCTCCGTGCCCCAGCGCTGCGTGAAACCAACACGGCGTTTTTCCGGCTCGAGATGGCTGATGCGCAGGGACAAGTGATCGCCCTTCTGCACGTAGGAATAGGGCTCTTTGAGGGCGCCATCGCCCATCTCACTGAGGTGTAGCAAGCCTTCCAAGCCATCTTCCAGCGCGACGAAGGCGCCGAAATCGACTACATTGGTGACGTAGCCTTCCACCAATTGGCCCTCGTGGTAGCGGAACTGAGCGTCGTCCCAGGGATCGCTGAGCAGGCGTTTGCGGCTGAGGGCAATGCGATTGGTCTGGCGGTCCAGGTTTAGGACATATACTTCGATTTCTTCGCCAATATGCAGGATATCGCGCGGGTGATCGACCCGATGCCAAGCCAATTCGCTGACGTGAATCAAGCCGTCGGCGCCGCCGATGTTGACAAAGGCGCCGAAATCGCGCAGGCCTGTTACCACGCCATTCACCACATCGCTAACATTGAGTTCGGCGAGCAGCTTCGCTTTGCGCCGCGCGCGCCATTCCTTCTGCGCCTCGCGTTCGCTGAAAATTAGCCGTCGCCTATCCTGGTCGACTTCAATGACTTTGACGCCAAGCGTACTGCCGATCAGCTGGTTCATAGCTTCCTTGCGATCGACCGACAGATTGGTGGAAACAAGATGTGAGCTTGGGATGAAACCCTCGAGCCGGTTCCAGCGTACCAGCGCACCGCCCTTGTTATATCCGCTAACTTTTACATCAACCGCGTCTTGTGATGACAGCAATTCGCGCGCCTTCTCCCAATCGTAGCGCTGCAAACCCATATTGATTGAAACGATGAGATTTTCGTTCTGGTCGCGAGGATTGACAACGTATACGGGCACGCTAGCGCCAGTCTCCAAGCTCTCCCGAAACGAATCTTCCATTCGGTCCAGGTCTTGCGAAGGCACAATGCCATCTTGTTTCGCGCCAAGATCGACAATGATCTCGCGTTCGTCTATTTGCAGGATAGTCGCTTCGCGGATCTCTCCGCGCCGCGGCGGCGTGTAAGAATAATCGAACGAAGAGGCGAGCATCTCCTCAAAATTCTCATCGATAGGGGCATTCTGTTCTTGGGCTTCACTCATGGGATTCGGTTTGCCTCCTGCTTAAGCAGGTCATCATCGCGCCGCAAGACACAGCTTGGCAGACGCTATCGACTACAATGTTTCCAGGCGGTAATAACGCCAAAAAGAACCACCATCATATACTACTCTAATTCTGACCACAACTACCTAAGCAAATTTCTAATTCGGGAATTGTCCTGGCGTCGCAGCTTGCGGATAAATCGCTAAGTCGCGGCACCCGACGCAACAGCCATTATAACGCAAAGTAGTGAGAATGGCACACAGTCGAAAACAGGGGGAGTGTCAATTTCAGTGGACATAGATTACCTGCTCAGACTCACAAATTCGCTGGCGAAACTCCCCTCTCCAATGCTTTGGGATGCCCGCCATAGAGATGGCGGGCGGGGCGGGGGTTAGAAAAGGCTAAATCCACCAATTTAGGCACTCCCAAAACAGGTCCCGCCCAACCGGCGCTAAATTTCCGGCTGCGCATCGCCATAGGTCCGCCCGAGCAAACCTCGATCTATCTCCCAGGGGTAGACGACATAGGCATCCGTAACGTCACCGTAGAGGTCTGGCGTGATATTGGAAAACATGGTCCGGTAAGGGTTGTAATGAAGCACGCAGTTTACGGGAATGCCCCCGGCAGAGCTAACGCGTTCGCGCACGGAGATACTCGTACGGCCGCTGCCCCACACATCATCGACGATTAAACTTCGGCGTCCACGCAGCAAGTCCGTATCAGGGAATTGCAGAAAGGTCGGCCAAGCCATCATGCCAGATTGGCGAGTGGATACGAAATCCACCGAAGCCGTCAACAGGTGCTGTATGCTCAGCGCTTCTGCCAGCAAGCCGCCGGGGATCACACCGCCGCGCGTGATCATCACCATGGCGCCAAAGGGACCCAGGTGCTGTATCCGCGGGACGAGCCCATCAATAAGTTGATCGACCTCGTCCCATGTGATCAGGCGAGGCTGACGCGGTTCATCCGGACGCATCAGCATCGGTCGTACCCTTTGTATGCAAAAGTGGTCAAGAACTACGAACAATTATAGAGGACTTGTTCACATTACCCAAATGCAGCGCTGCCGCAAATGATTGCGATGGGCTTGCCGTGATGGCGAGTCATAACCAGTACGCGGGAAGCGTCTCCTTGCTTAAGACGCAGACGTGTGATCAACTCTTCCGGCGCCAGAGGGAAGCCGCGCTTTTTGACGGTGACATGCCCCACTTCATACTCAATCAGATAGCGTCGTAGTTTCTTCAACTGAAAGGGCATCCAGTCCAATATCCTCCAATAGCGCCCCCAAGGCGTTTCCGAGCGCTCGTCCATGGTTAAGTAAGCTATGGTCTCATCAAGCATGGTTGCGTTCAAATCGATCGCCAGGTTTTGCACCAGACTGGCGCGCAGCACTGCAGGATCGGGTTCGAAAAGCCAATTCTTCGGCGCAGTGACGTCGACCTTTTGCACGTCACGATGAAACAAATGATGGATTTCGCTGCCGGTGAGCAAAGTCGCCATAGGCAGCGATGCGGGACGCCGCAGCCAGAGCAACGCCTCGGTCAATTGTCCCTTTGCCGAGACAAATTCGACCTGTCCGCCGTAAGATTCGAGTTGGCGGAGATCTAGGCCGGGCGAGAGCTTGACAATGATGTCTTGGGCTTCCCACGAACGGGCGAGCGAGAGCGGCGGGAGATAATGTTCGACGTGGTGGATTCGCCTGCCCTGAGGGTTGCGGCGTCCAGGATCATAGAAGATGCATTCGAATCCGTCTGGTATTGAGCAGCGGATATCCGCTAAGCGGAACGCGCCGTCAAGCTCCAACACCTCGGCGTTATGGCGTGCGATGGCGATGCGTACGGAGTCGATATCGAGTCCCAGCACATGGCGCCCGGCGGCCGCAAACGCCAGACTGTCGGCGCCGATGCCGCAACAGAGATCGAGCACATTAGCAGACTCGATCGCGCGGGCCCGGTATCGGCGGACCAGCGGATGGCTCGCTTGCTGCAAGCCATCTTCGGTGAAAAGCATTTCGTTGGCGAAGCGCGGGAACTTCTTCGTTGCTTTCTTTCGCAGTCGCAATGTCGTCAATATTGTGCCGGCCTCAGACCGAGTCAAGGACTTACGCAATTCGGTAATCAGATTGAGCGTATTGCCAACCGAAAGATCGCTGTCGGCGTGAACAGCCATGATTCGGCTTGCGCGCTCGCTCTGCAGAAAGGCGATATCGTCCAAACTTAGCGCCATAGTGACCGCCGCTATTCGTCCGGTGCTTCCGCAGTCGAGTGGTCGATTTCAACAAATGTGATCGCCCTATCGCGGATGGATTCGAAAGTCGGGTTCAGGATCACATCACAGTTCCAGCCATTGGCCACCGCTCGGCTGAACTTGCTCACCTTGTTGACTTCTTGAACGAGGCGAGTCAGGACAGCAGGCTGCATGAATCCAACTGCTTTGGGCAGACTACTGAAAGCCAGCAAGACAGTCTGTGAGCCGCGCTTGACGGCAACGGCGCGCCAGCTGATCGGTTCTGAATCGGTCAACTTCCAGACGGGAATATTAGGGCGCTGTTGAATCAAGAGATGCAGGTAGCGTCCGTTGTAGTGGTCGAGATCCTGCAGATCCATGTCCGCCTGCGCCACTGAGCGGATTCGCTTTGCAGTGTCCGAAGTGGCATGCGGCTTTTCACCGCGAAGCAAGACCCCGAGGTTATCGAGCGCCGGCTCTACCAAGATACGGACATAGCCCTTGTCGCTAAGCAATTGCGGATGACGGTCGCTGACAATTCCGCGCGAATGCAGGGCGATCAATCTGCCACCGGGCCGCAGCAAGTCCATGACCGAATCCAATAAGGCAGAGGACAACTCAATGTCGTAAGCGACGATTGCATCGAATGTTTCCGCTGGCAACTCTGACAAGCCGAGATGTCGCGGTGGGGTATGGTGGATTTCCAGATCAGCACGCCATTGCGCCAGCATGCTGCCAGACCGTCCATCAAGATCAAGAAGGCGCAAGGACGAGGCGCTAGGCGGCAAATGCTTGGCCATCACCGCGACAAAGTGCTCTTGGATTCGCCGCGCGTCCATCAGCTGTTGCTAATCGCCACCTTGATTAGCTCAAGGAATTCGGTCCATTCCTCGCGAAAGAAATGCAAGGTTGCTGCCCCCAGTTCGACATGATACGTGATCTCGTCATCGGGCTCGCGCACTTCCCAGACCATATAATTCTCCGTTTCGGCGATGGCGCTATTCGTGGAGTCATTTCTGTCGGTCATGCGTTGATCTCCTGGTAACCACCTCATTACCAATAAAAAACGCGCTGCAATTTGGGAGCAGCACGTTCAAGCAATCAATGGGAGTTGTTCTTAGTTGCGACGGTCGCGGTTTCCACCGCCGCCACCGCGACGGTCTCCTCCGCTACGATTTCCATCGCGCCGCGGTCCGCGCCGATCACCACCGCCCCCACGACGACTGCCAGCGGCATCGCGGCGTTTGGCTTCTTCGACATCCCAACCTTCGAGAACGGCCTGCCGGCTCAAGCGGACACGACCGGTGCCATCAACGTTGATGACCATGACCATGATCTCGTCGCCGACACTGACCTCTTCCTCTACGCTCTTAACATGGTAGTCCGCCAACTGCGAAACGTGCACCATGCCCTCGGTACCCGGCAAGAATTCGACGAAAGCGCCGTAGTTCTCAACGCGGGTGACCTTGCCGGTGTAGATTTGACCGATTTCGGGATCTTCCACCATCGCGCGTATTTTATCGATCGCTTTATCGACTTCCGCGCCGGATTCGCCCGCGACGAAGATCAAGCCGTCGTCCTGAATATCGACCTTGACGCTATGCTCTTCTTGCAGCGCGCGGACGTTTTTGCCACCGGGTCCGATAACCGTGCCGATCTTATCGACCGAAATCTTGAGAGATTCCATACGCGGCGCGAAGTCGCTAAGTGAAGCGCGCGCAGCAGGCATGGCAGCGTTGATCACTTCCAGGATTTGCAGGCGGGCGTCTTTCGCTTGTGCCAGCGCCTGCTGCATGATGGCACGAGAGACACCGGCAATCTTGATATCCATTTGTAGCGCGGTGATGCCATCAACCGTTCCCGCTACTTTGAAGTCCATATCACCGATGTTATCTTCCAGGCCTTGAATGTCCGTCAAGACAGCGACCTTGTCACCCTCTTTAATCAGCCCCATGGCGATGCCGCCCACGGGATTCTTGATTGGAACTCCCGCATCCAACAGCGCCAGCGTGCTACCGCAGACGCTCGCCATCGAGGTGCTTCCGTTTGAGCTCATCACTTCGCTGACTACGCGCAAGACATAGGGAAATTCTTCTTCAGTTGGCATCATCGCCAGCAGCGCCTTTTCCGCCAGGGCGCCATGGCCGATTTCCCGGCGGCGCGGACCGCGCATCGGATAGGTCTCACCAGTGCTATAGGGCGGGAAGTTGTAATGATGCATGTAGCGCTTGTCGTCTTCCGGGCTTAAGCCGTCCATGAATTGGGAGTCGCGAGGAGTGCCCAGGGTAGCGATCGTTAGCACTTGCGTCTCGCCGCGCATGAACATGCCTGAGCCGTGAACGCGTGGTACGAGACCGACTTCCGCCGCCAGCGGTCGAATACAGCTGTAATCTCGGCCATCGGGACGGATGCCTTCGTTGATAATGCGTCCGCGCACTACTTTCTTCATGACGTCGTCGTAGGCGCGCTCGACGTGTTTCATGCTGACCTGCGCTTCGGCGTCTGCGCTAGACTCGTTCAGCTGGCTGTATTCATCAAGCAGCGCCTGCTTGACTTGCTGCAGCGGCTCGCGGCGGGCGGTTCGGTCACTGTGAGCCGTCAAGATTTCGCGGATTGGCGCCTCAACTTTGCTGCTTACATCAGCAAGAAGCGAGTCGGAGTATTCGTCCACAGATGGTTCCAGCTTGTCCTTGCCGATTTCTGCACGGATGCGCAGCTGCAGCGCGATAATGTCTTGAATGGCGTCGTGCGCCATGAAGAGCGCCTCAAGCATCGTCTCTTCATCAACTTGATCGGCATTGCATTCAACCATGTTGATCGCGTCGCCTGTGCCTGAAACACGCAGGTCTAGCTTGCTCGCCTGCATCTCGCTGTATGTTGGGTTGACAGTCAGCTCACCCTCGACCAAGCCGATGCGCGCACCGGCAACTGGGCCGTTCCAAGGGATGTCGGAGATCATCAGCGCAGTGCTGGCAGCGATGATGCCCAACATATCGACGTGATGTTCCTTGTCGTGCGAAAGCGACAGTAAGATCACTTGCAAGTCATTGCGCATATTCTTCGGGAATAGGGGCCGCAGTGTGCGGTCAATGACGCGAGAAGTCAGAATAGCGCCTTCGGATGGCCGCCCTTCCCGACGGAAGAAGCCGCCCGGTACACGACCACCGGCGTACATCTTTTCTTCATAGTCGACGCTCAGAGGGAAAAAGTCCAAGTGAGCGCGAGGCGAGCCCATTGTCGTCGAGCAAAACAGCATGGTATCGCCCATGCGGACGGTTACAGCGCCACCGGCTTGCTGGGCTAAGCGGCCGGTTTCGATGATGACCTCTTTCCCGCCCACCATGCAGCGATATTCACGAATGTTGAGTGTCATAGAGTTCTCCATATAGTTGAAATGCGTCAGCATGGCCGGTCAGCAGCGTCTTAGCGCTACGCTCACCTTTCACGGCTGACGCACTGTCATTCGGTAGATTGATGCCAAGCGGAATTTCACTTGGATCAGTATTGCCCGGCTCCTCCAATTCATTGAAGGGCTTGCCCGGACGCGGGCCGGCGCCCACCACTAACGGCGCAAGCCAAGGCGTTGCAGCAATTCACGATAGACTTCCGGTTTCTTGCGCGAGATATATCTCAGGTGACGGCGCCGCTGACCAACCAGCTTGAGCAGACCACGACGTGAGTGTTCGTCGTGGCTATGAATCTTCAGATGCTCGGTCAGTTGAGTAATGCGAGCCGTGAGCAGCGCGATCTGTACCTCAGGCGAACCAGTGTCACCGTCTTCGCGGGCATAATCCTTGATGATTTGGATCTTCGTTGCTTTATCCAATGGCATGAGTTCCGTCCCTTCGCTAGCCACCAGACAGGCAGGATCGGAAGCCTGTCGGTCAAAACAACGCGCTGATTGTATCAGCTTAGGCTGTGGCGGACAATAGCGAGCTAGCTATTCGCGGCAGCGACCTCATCGACACCATCATTCGCGACCAATTTGACCGAGTGGTGTGTCCGGAACAGACTATACTGATCAGTTCTGCCGGGCAGAGGATTCAGAATATTCTCGATCCGCATAGTAGAGATCCACAGCGGAACATCGCATTCGCCGGGCAAATGTTGCTCGATATTGGCTTGAGTTATGGTGATATTATTGCGGTACATCTCCAGCAGGACACGGACAAATTCATCGCGTTCGGCGAGCAGGACTGCGACAAAGGGATTGGTCTCTACAAGCTCGATTCCCTTGGTATTGTAATCACTGCGCGGGTTGGCGTATTCATTCACCGTCACCATGCTGTTGACCAGCAGGTATTCCACCGCTTGCTGGAATATCGCGCCACTGTCAAATTCGCGCAGCCGGCGATGCAAGCTGCCCAGCGGGCACCAGGCGAAACTCCGGAAGCTGGTAAATTGCTGCACACTCACCACAATCCGTGTCACCATGCCAGCGACTTCCGAGTCGATATCGAAGAGCTGATGTGGCGGAACGCCTTGCCAATTCTGTGCGGTGCTTTCGAGGCGTTTTTGTTCTTGTTCCGTCTGACGCAATGTCGGGTGATCGCTCGCCGACGGTATTCGGATTACCGGCACCAGATCATCCGGATTATGGCGATGCGGCACAAGGTCACGCTGAAGCACACGCTCCCTCACCAGGCAATCAATCCAATGGGATCGCCACTGGTCGTTTTCGTTCATACCGGGGCGATCGAGATCGCGCTCCATCGCCAAGCCTTTCAGGAGAAATCCGTAATTGACATACTCCCAATTTCGCGAGGTCAAAGTGTTGGCGACACGGCGCACCATGCGATTCAAGATCAGAAGGGTCTTCTCGACGACAGGATGCTGCATGTTGAGGCTGATAGTGCCGGCTGCACTCTGCTGCTTAAGAATGCCGAGTGAAATCGCTTGCGAGACCAAATCATCACCTCGCTCCGGTGAAATCACGTCGCCTGCTTCAATCAGTTGGTGGATTAGACTTTCAACCGTAACGGCTTCAGACTGCTCTGCCGCAGTCAAGCGGAAGAACTGAATAATTACGCTCGACCATTGCGACGGGATGAAGCTCTCGGTATCGTGTTCCGTCTCGACCGCGCTCAGGGACTGATGCGTCTGCAAGTCCGTGAAGTCATCGATATACTCCAGTTGCAAGGACGGGTGGTCTTGCAGGAGTCGGCCCGTGCTGCCACGAACTCCCCATACGACAACCGTCTTATTGCGCTGTAGCAGCGGGTTGATGACGTCATTGAAGTCGCGGTCTCCAGTTGCCAAAATGATGACATCGCCAGATTCAGGATGCCCCGCGTGAGTAAGCACATCTCGGGCGATACGAATGTCGGCGCTCTGCTTGCCTGGCAAATGGAATACGGGGTCGATATTCGCCATCATCAATCGCGCGGGCGCTTCCCCAGCGATTTCGCGCCCGGAAGAATCCACTAGCGGTGGCAAGGCGCCGCGCTGACCCCAGGGCGCATACGCAGCCATCTTGACCAAGCGACCGTGGGCTTGCGCCTGCGAGACCAGGCGTTCGATCAAGTGATCAAGATTGACGACAAATCCTTGTTCGTTCAGGCTTATAGAGATGTTTTCAAAATCAATATAAACCCAGACATTTTTTGTCTGAATCCCATACAAGCCATTGAGTAGCTGGACGATGACCAGGTCTTCAAACTCCGTGCCGACCAACATATCTTCGTCAGCGCCCCATACGCGAATACGTGAGTTGCGCGTCAAATTGACACTGGAAATCAGCGGCAGCAGGTCAAGGCTGGTCGTCGCCAAAATCAGCTCGCTGATCGGAGAGGGGTCGTGGCTGAAGACATGCTCCATCAAGCAATCCGGCAAACAGGAGCGGTCGGTTGCATCAAACACCTCGTAACCGACGCTGCGGAACATCGCCTCGGGCTCAACCTGCCATTCGCCATCCGGTTGCGTTCGCCAATCAGCGACAGCAATTGCCTTCAAGTTGCTAGTGTCATATAGACCGGCGACCAGCGCTGCATTGCCACGCAAAGCGACAGCCAACTCGTGTAAGTCAATCCGATTTTGCGAAGTGAATTTGAACAGATCGTCTACGTCTACAACCAAGTAAGCAGCCATTATTTAGTCCAAAAGGTTACAGCGCCAACCTGCGAAGCATCAAGGCGGCGCTTAACTCGATAGTTCCATGTATTCGCATGGGCAATTAGTCTACGGTATGCGCTACGGCGAAATGTCATAACAACTTTCAAGAACGAATAAGTAAGGTCTTTGCACAGGCTTAGCTCAATGTATATCAGCCGGAGATTTACATAAACACAAGCTCAAACTGATAATTGCGCTCAGTAAATCACAGTTTAAAACATAATTTGACGCGTATCAAATCATTCTACAGCATAATTTTGATTGTGTCAATTTTCACAATAAATCGGGAGTGTCTAACATACTGGATAAAGGAAGCGGATGAGATGAGCGTCATATTGCGGATACTTGTGTCTGTATAGTTGTCGCTGATTCCAAGCGTAGACAAAGAGCTTCACCGCGCGACGCAGCGCCTCTACAGAACGCGAAAAGCAACGCGAACGCCGCGCCAGTCGAGCTAAATAGTGCCGTAAGGCTGCATTCGCCCCCTCAACATTATGGGTCTCGCTTTTGTCTCTCATACTGATATGCCTGCCCGGCGCGTAAAACAGGGCGCCATAAGTCAGGAAACCATCGCTATAATACAAATCTGCTTGTGGCGCTTCATCCAGCATCGCCTGCATCACCGCTTCTGTCCGCTGATACCCGACACGATAGCCGACCAGGCAAGCCGTTTGTCGGTCCACCATTGTCATTATGTAGACCTCGTTTTTTTCTCCCCGATAAAACTGTGCAATTCATCCAACTCAATAATCGGGGTCGCTTCCGGCAAGGGGGGCTCGCTTGGCAAGCTGTCTGCATAAGCGTTGACCCAGTTGACGACTGTTTGGTGATTCACCCTCAACTGACGGGCGATGCGCCGAAAGTTCATGCCATCGGCATACAGGCGCGCTGCTTGTTGCCGCATCGCTTCGGGATAGCCTTGCGCTTTGGGCTCGGGCGTATAACGCCGTTGACAGAGCTTGCATCTGAAACGCTGGCTGCCCGCTTCCGTTAGACCAGCTTTGATCTGCTTTTCTGTCGCCTGACAGTAAGGACATCGGTTCATAACTTTAATTTTACAATAATATCCTAAAATCCACCAATTTAGACACTCCCAATAAATCTATTGTATTTCGAATGTGATTCCAATATTCCCAATGTTACGCCCGTATCGATAAAGCTAGCGAGAAGAGAACTTGCTCAAAGCCACTTCAGCAGGATATACACGCTGCCAGCTCAATATGCTTTCGCGATTAGCGCCACCCTATCGGTAGATCGCCCGCTCATGATGCAAAGACCATGCTCAAGCGGTTGCTCAAATGGAAAGCAGCGTATTGTTGCGCCGGTTTCGTCTTTGACAGCCAGTTCATCGGCGTCGGAACCATCCCAAAACGCTCGTGCCCAATCACCCTCGGCAACGACCGCGCGTAACTCGTCGTAAGAGGAAACATCGGTGATATGAGCATCGCGGAATGCGCGCGCGTCTTCCAGCAGACTTTGCTGAATGTCCTCCAGTAAGGATTGAACCACCTCAACAATGCCGTCTTGCGAAACGAACTGCTTACCCTTGCGCCCCGGGACATCACGCCGTGCGAGTACCGCATTATTATTTTCGACATCCTTGGGTCCGATTTCCATGCGTACGGGAACGCCGCGCATCTCCCAGTCGTTGAATTTGAAGCCGGGCGAGTGCCCGTCCCGGTCATCGACATGTACGCGAATGCCAGCAGATCCGAGCGAAAGCCGCAGACGCTCTACAGTTTCCATTACAGCGATGCGCTGAGCCTCACGCTTGTAAATGGGAACAATCGCCACTTGATATGGCGCCAACTTTGGTGGCAGCCGTAAGCCCTTGTCATCACCATGGGCCATGACGACAGCGCCGACCATTCTTGTGCTCAAGCCCCAAGACGTGGTCCAACAGTATTCTTGATTATTGCTTTCTGTCAGATAGCGGATGTCAAAAGCCTTGGCGAAATTCTGCCCGAGATTGTGACTCGTGCCTGATTGCAGCGCGCGCTTGTCGCGCATCATCGCTTCTATCGTGTAGGTACGGAGCGCGCCGGCGAAACGTTCCATACGGCTCTTCTCGCCTTTGATGACCGGAATGGCGGCTTCGTTGATAGCGAAATCCGCATAGATATCAAGCATCTGAAGCGTTTCGGCTTCGGCTTCATCATGCGTTGCATGGGCCGTATGTCCCTCCTGCCAGAGAAATTCGGCAGTGCGCAAGAAGGGACGTGTACGCAATTCCCAGCGCACTACGTTCGCCCACTGATTGATCAGGAGCGGCAGATCACGATAAGACTGAATCCAGTCGCTGAAGGCTTCACCGACGACGGTTTCTGAGGTCGGCCGAACGACCAATGGCTCTTCCAATTCCTTGCCGCCGGCGTGTGTCACTACAGCCAGTTCCGGGCTGAAACCCTCGACGTGCTGCGCCTCTCGTTTGATGTAACTCTCCGGGATAAACAAGGGGAAATATGCATTCTGATGGCCGGTCGCTTTGAAGCGTCGGTCTAGCCCAGACTTAATACCCTCCCAGATTTCATAACCATAGGGCTTGATGATTATGCATCCGCGAACCGGGCTGGGCGCGGCCAAATCTGCACGGTACACGATCTCGTTGTACCAGCGCGAAAAGTCTTCGCTTTGTGCGGTGACAGATTGTTCTGACATACGGTCGATTCCTTATTGGTGGACAGGCACCGTGTTTCAGCGCACTCGGGAAGGTCGCGGATGATTGCACATAAATGTGCATCCGCCTTGCGTCATGGCTTTTAGTGGATGCAAAACGCAGAGTATTATAATGCGCGGACGGCAGAATGAAAGAGCGGAAGCCGCCTTTTGAACTCGCGATTCTTATTTATGGCGTACTTGATTACGGCAACTCTACGGCGGAAGACCCGGAATCTTGCGGACCTTGGCGCCATTCACGCGCGTGATTCTTATGCAATTTTGCCATCACGGCGTCACCGAGGTCTATACCGCTGATACTCGCCAACTGTATCAGATATAGCATGACATCGGCCAGTTCGTCAGCCAATTCTTCTGGCCGATCGGCCTCATCACTCCATTGAAAGTGCTCAAGCACTTCCGATGCTTCCAAAACGAGTGATATCGCCAGATTCCTCTGCGTCTGCTGCTTGGGAGAATCTTCGGCGAGCCAACCCTTGCTTTCCACAAAGTCGTACATGGCCGTTGTCAGGGTGTCGAGGTCCATTGGCATGTTCCAGCTAGTATGCGTTTGGATTGGAGCGCGTGATCGATTGCCAGATCGTGCGGATAATGATGACGATATCCAGCCAGAGCGACCAATTCTCGACATAGAAGCGATCGGCTTCGGTGCGCTGTGTAATGGATGTATCGCCACGCAAACCATTGATCTGTGCCCAACCTGTCATACCAGCCTTTTCGCGATGTCGAACCATATAATTGGGAATCTGTTCGCGGAATTGCTGCACATACATCGGACGTTCGGGGCGGGGACCCACCAGACTCATATGACCCAGCAACACATTGATCAGCTGCGGTATCTCATCCCAATTGCTGCGACGCATATGGTGCCCCAGCCACGTCACACGTTCGTCATTCTCTACCGTCCAGGTTTGTCCACTTGACTCTGCGTTCGCACGCATTGATCTGAATTTGATCATAGGAAAGGGACGACCGTCCAATCCCATTCTTGTTTGCCAGTAGAATACGGATCCACGGGATTCAAGGCGGATGAGGAATGCAGTGACCAACATGAAAGGCGAGAGCAGGACCAACCCTACCGTGGAGCCAAGTAGGTCCAGAGCGCGCTTCAGGCTGAGTTTCCAGCCCCGCAGCGCAATGTCGCGCACTGTCAGCAGCGGCGTTCCTCCCAGATCGTCGACATTTAGATCCCCCGCCATGTATGAAAACACATCAGGATAGACCTTAATATCCACCTTTCCGCGCTGACAGAGATTTATAAGTTCAACGAGTTCGCCACGCCGATAATCGGACAAGGCGACAATCACTTGTTCCACTTGCTGGTCATCTATAAGCCGCGGGATATCTTGGTAAGCCCCGATATACGGGAAACCGAGCATGTCGCCTTGCCTCGCCTCCGCGGTGACGATACCGACAACATCATAACCGAGCTCAGGGCTGTTGCGAACATGATCGGTAATCTTATGCGCGATCTCGCCTTCCCCAACGATCAGCAGGCTGTCTCGGACGACTCCACGCCGGCGCATGAAAGTCCAGAATCGGCGATGCAGCTCGCGCCCGACCACCATGAAAATGAGGCTGAAGAACCAGACATAGAAGAGTAAACTTCTCGGATAGAGAGTTTCCAGCGCGGTGTTCTGCAAGAGAAATTCTTGAGTGCCGCTGGCAAGCAGCGTACCTAGCGTGATCACACCGACCAGGCTACGCAATTGGTCGATTCGGTTTGAAGCGCGCTTCAAGTGGTAGAGCTGAGAAAAATAAAACATCACGATGATGGTCGTGCTGTGCAATATGATCGTGGGAAGGTACGTGGCTAAAACGGGCTGCTCCTCAGGTCGGGAGAAGAATGGCAGTACCTCGCGCGCCTCATAGCTTAAGACAAAGGCCACCACCAGCATGGATAGGTCGACGAGCAAAAGCGATAGCGTGGAAAGCGCCTTGAGATGATCGTTGCTCAAGCGTATCGACCGAGGTGTTATGGTGTAGGCGTCGGGTTGCGGATCTCCTGCCATAAGCCGGGACCTCCCTTGAACAAGAGCGCGGTCAGGATCATTAGGTGGACGGGCAAAACAGTGGTTCGCCGAAAGTGCTTGCGATAGAAGATCAGCATAGCGCGCCAGAATTCGAATTGCGCCTTTGGGCTCTTGCGGCTCGCCGTACGCTTAACATGGCGCACGGTCACCGTTGAATGATACCAGACTTTGTAGCCCGCTTCCTTGACACGGAATGCCCAATCGAGATCCTCGCCATACATAAAAAAGGATTCATCCAGCAAGCCGACCTGCTCGATCACCGTGCTACGTACTTGCATATAGGCGCCGACTACTGAATCGACCTCGAGATCCGAGTCTTCATTGGCGAACGTCATATTGTAGCGTCCAAAGCGCTGATTACGCGGGAAGAGCGTTGCCAAGCCGGAGTAGTGATAGAAGCTGACCATCGGCGTAGGAAAACTGCGGCGGCAGGCCTTGTCCAGGCTGCCATCTGTCAGAATCAACTTGGGACCGGCGACGCCGATATCGGCGCGAGTATCCATAAACTTTACCATCCGGCACAAGGCCTCGCGCGGCAGTTCGGTATCCGGGTTTAGCAGGAGCGCATAGCGTGGCGCGGTATCAGCCACATCCCCGGCGGCGCGATATCCCAAATGACGCAAGCCAATATTGTTCGCGCTTGGATAGCCCAGGTTCTCGCTGTTAGCGATGAGTTCAACCTGTGGAAATAGTTGCTCGACCATTTCGACGCTGCCGTCATCCGAAGCATTATCTACCACGACCGTGCGGTATCGGTCTTGGTCCTTGCTTGCCATGACCGTTTCCAGACAGCGTCGCAGAAACTCGCATGTATTCCAATTGACGATGACTATGCCCAGATCGTGCACATACGCCTCGTGCGCCCAACTCTATTACGATTTTACCATAGAAGCCGCAATGACAATTTCAATCGATCGTGCAGCGGTGCTAGTCCAGCCCCACACAGCTTGACGGATTGAGGCAATACAAGATCAATGTCGGATTATGCCAGAAGGCAGCCATATTCATCATTGCTTCAGAACCAGTCCAGCTCGGGCGATAGATCTCGGCAACACGCGGATAGGTCTCGTCGAGATGGCGCAGGTATTCACGCTGCTGCTCTACAATGTCGAATGGGACTATAGCATGAGATCGGAGGACATCAAAAGCCAACACATCTGAGTAGATCATGAAGTCGTAGTCATTTTCGCCGGGCAAGGCGGAGGCGTACTTCACAAATTGCGGGTCGTTCGGATAGATCGATTCGTCGAGCGGCACATTGTACGGACCATTGAGAAAGAAAATTGCACCGGCAGGAATATTGTCGTGAATCCATTGCAGCATGATATGCCTTGTATCGGGCTGGGTGAACATTCTTACGACCTGCACGGACAACACAAGCGGCTGAATGATCAAGATGAAAGCAAGAGCCGGCGCCAAAATGCGCTTCGGAAGGCGCAGATTTTCAATCAGCCATTTAGCGCCCATAGCCGACAACAAGGCGATGAATGGCAGAATCGGAATCAGCATGTGATCACTATGACCCGGGCGTATCGTTCGTAACACGACCAGCAAATAAACTAGGACCATCAGAGCAATCAGTATCACAAATAGCGAGATGTTGTTCCGCCGCAGTGAGTATCCTCTTTGAAGATTCTGGCGCAATGCAATCAACGACAGGCCCATGCAAATTACGGCAGGGATACCGAGAGAAAACAGGGCAATGAAGACAAGCATGTACGCCAAGCCTATCCATTGATCTACGACGAAATATTCGGGGACTTGGCCAGGCACCTTGTATTGAGCGACAATTACTGAAAAATCTTGCAAGAAATGTTCAAAATCACGCAGGACGTAAGGCGATGCCACCGCGAAGACTAAGGGAATCGCAAGCCACGCTAGTGAAACACAGCGCAACATTCGGCGTGTTCGAAAACGATAGAGCAAGACCAGCCCGACAGGAACGACAATAATCGCAACAGCCACCGCATTGTAGCGAGTTGTCGCTGCCAAGCCCGTAGCCACGCCGGCCAGGATATACAAATGTTCACGCTGACTATTGTTTTTGCAATAGAGCGAGGCAAAGCATGCCCAAGTAGCCAACATCATCCAGCCTGTGGAAAGTGTGGCGGGCTTTATGTAATGGGCGTGTTGCACCAGCGTAAAAGATACCGTTACCAGCAGACCCGCAACTAACGCCGTGAATCGTCCAGCCACCAGCCTAGAAACCGCGTAGGCACAAGCAACCATCAACATTCCGCCGAAAACAGAATACATGCGTGAGACGACATACAGAGAGAATCCGGCAAAGGAGCGCAAATTGTAACCATCGCGATCTGCAAGAGAGAGATCGTTGACAGCGCCTGTGAGTTGAAACATTACGTAATTGGTATTAATGATGAAGGATGGATAATTGAAAAATTCGGGATTCAGTCGATTCCGCAACACCATATTGACCGGAATGGCGACGCTTAAGAACTCGTCCGGTTGAATCGGCAACTGTTCATGCACCATACCGTAAAGCGCATACGATGGAAAATAATCCGGATCGAGCCGGCCGTAACTGATGCCGATGATGCGCAAACCGGCGGCAAAAAGGAGCAGGATGGTTACTGCGATCCAGTCAATCGGGCGCATCGAGACCCTTTCCTGCAGTGGGCAGCGTGGACAACGGCGCGCCATTCAACGCAGAACGCATGGCCTCGCGGTCATCCCAGGGATGCTCCGTAGTCCCGAAACACATGCTCTGCTCATGCCCCTTGCCGCAAGCCATGACCAGATCACCGGTCTCTGCCATTCGACAAGCGCGATAAATTGCTTCCCCACGGTCAGGCACGCGGATGAAGGTCTCGCCTTCAATGCCGCCATGTGCGACGCAGCCGGACGCCATCATTGCGAGGATGTCGTCAAGCGACTCGGTCCGCGGGTCTTCGGCAGTCAAAATCGTCACGTCGGCGAGATGAGCTGCGGTCTCGGCCATTAGTCGACGTTTCTCCATATCACGCAAGCCGGCGCTGCCAAAGACGGCAATCAGCCGATTGCTCGGCGACAGCATATCTCTTCCGGCTTGCAGCGCCCGCTTCAAGGCATTGGGCGTATGCGCAAAGTCAACGATCGCGGTGAAGTCCTGACCTTGATTGATTCGCTCCATACGACCCGGAATCAGATCGACAGCGGCTATGCCCGCTTTGATGGCACCCCATTCAACACCTATTTCACGAGCTACGGAAATTGCGGCCAACGTATTTGAGACGTTGAATTCCCCCATCAAGCGCATGGCGATTCGCTGATTATGGACTTGAAACGTCGTTTCAGAAGGCTCATTACAATGCACGCTCGCCTGGTAATCGGATGTCTTTTCGATGCCGTAAGAGACGACTAGATCAGTCGGAGTCGAGAAGAAGAAATCAGCTGAGGGATCATCTGCATTGATCACCGCCATCTTGGGAACATTCGGTTTACGGTATGTTCGACTCAACATTTGGAACATGATGGCTTTTGCGTCGCGGTAATTCTCCCAATTGCCGTGGAAATCCAGGTGCTCGTGCATGACGTTTGTCAATACAGCCACATCAATATCGACACCGTTCAGCCTGCCCTGCGCCAAGCCGTGGCTGGTCATTTCAAAAATACAGTGGGTTAGGCCGGCGTCGACCATACGCGCAAGATATTCTTGTATCTGCGGGGCACCGGGTGTGGTGACGTGCAATCCGGTCGGCGCGACTTCGTCACCAAAATCGGCGGAGATTGTGCTGATAAAGCCCGCTTTGAAATCTGTGACGAATTTGAAAACGCTATGCAAAAGGTGACATGTAGTGGTCTTCCCATCAGTACCGGTCACTCCAATGACGACCAACTTCCTCGAGGGAAAGTCGTGATAGGCTGCCGCTAACGGTCCGAGAATCTGCAGCGCGTTTTTCACGCGGATGTAAGGGACGGGTAGATCGGCCTGGACGGTCTCACCTATGATAGCGGCGGCGGCGGCTGCGAGCGCTTCGGGAATAAATCGATGGCCGTCTGTGGACTGGCCTGCCCGAGCGACGAATAGCCCGCCAGGCGCAACTTCAGAGCTCGATTCGACCACGCCAGCGCTAATCTCCGCCGAAAGGTCACCCTTGGTCGAAACGATCTGATCGGCTGAAACTGCGGCGAGAAGTTCGCTGAGCTGCTTGGGCATGGCGACCTGTCACGGTCATTCGAGAATACCTTGCGACACTCTTATTCAAGCACACTTAAGTGGCTATGACAAACACAAACGCGCTGGATACCTTCCAACGCGCTTGAGATTGTTCAATGCTGTGCAGTTAACCGCTAGTTCAAGCTGCGCGCCATTTCGTTCAATTGCGCACGAGCGCTGCCATCAACCATGCCGCCGGACCAGCGCAAAATTAAACCGCCCAAAATTGAGGGATCCACCGTGAATTCCGCTTCATCGGCGCCGACTTCCGATTGGACTTTTTTCTGTTCTGCCGCTGTCAAAGGCATGGCGCTGACGACTTCGACGCTGCCGCCCAGACCTTTCGCGCCTTCCGGAAGATCAGCGATAAAGCCGTTCACCAAAGACTTCTGCTTCGTCTTACTGATGCTTTCGTCGAGTATGCGGCTTGCCACCGCCACCGAGATATTGAGCACCTGCTCGCGCAAGTTGCCCAATTCCTGATTGCGCGTAGCGACCGCTTCGGTCTGCGCGTCATACTGAATCTTGGCGGCAACTTGACGCGCGTCCTGTTCGATCGTCGCGGCGACATCTTCGCCGCGGCTGCGCGCCTCGTCGATCACCTTCTGCGCTTCGCTACGCGCCTGCGCCAGGATCTTATCCGCCTCAGCTTCGGCGCTTTCCCGCGCACGCGCTGCAGCCGCCGCATCTTCCAAGCCTTTGGCGATGCGGTTACGGCGCTCACTCAGCACATTCACCAGCGGGTTGTAGATGAAGCGTGTCATCACCGTGTAGAGTACGATAAAGGCGATGCCCTGAATCAGCAAAAACCCGGGATTGATTCCCAAATTGTCAAGTGGACTCATAATCTGCTCCCGTTCGCCTCTCGCACTGGCTAATTGAGTACGAAGAGGATAATCAGCGAAACAACGAGGGCGTAAATAGCGACGGCTTCCGCGAAAGCGACGCCGAGGATCATGTTCGTCTGAATCGTTGGTGTGTGATCCGGGTTGCGTCCCATCGCTTGTACCGCACCGCCCACCGCGAGGCCGATGCCGATGCCGCCGCCGGCCGCGCCGATCATTGCCAAGCCTGCGCCAATCGCTTTACCCAACAAAATCGTTGCTTGTGCATCCATTTAGAATTCCTCCAGATTTGCTCTTGGTATGCTAGTGTGCTTCGGCAAGGTCATGATCATCATCGTGATGATGGCTGACCGTCGCCAGATTCATAAAGATCGCGGTCAACAGGGCAAATACCAGCGCCTGAATGATACCCACGAAAAACTCCAGGATGAAGAAGGGCCATGGCAAGATCGGCACCAGGAAGCTCATGACGAATAGCAGAATCGACCCGGCGAAGATATTGCCCAGAAGACGGAAGCTGAACGAGAGAATCTTGGCAAAGTCACCAATCAGCTCAAGCAAGCCGACCGCCACATCAATACCGCCCAACGGCGATTTGAAGAGTGTGCCGAAGTTAAAGAATTTGGTCAGATAGCCGATGCCAAGCGCCTTGAAGCCGATGTATTGAATCATGACGAAAGCGATCAAGGCGATCGACAGGGTCATGTTCAGGTCGGTCGACGGGACGCGTACGAAGGGTAAGACTACCCAGGGTACCAGCTTCGCTTCTTCGCTGCTCGGCGCCGGATGTGAAGGAACACCGTGATGCGCTTCTTCACCACCGTGGTCATCGTCACCATGATCGTCGTCAGCGCGATCGTCCCACGGGACAGGTCCGATACCGGTGTAGCAGCCGCGGTCGGCACGAGCTTGTTTCTCTGCCAGTCGCGCCGCCAAGACCTCGTCGCGAGCTGCGCTCACCGAATCCGATTCAGCTTCTGCTTCTCCGTGATCGTCGCCTGATTCCTCTGCGTGATCGTCGCCGGCATCTGCGTCGTCACTGTGTCCACCACCGTGTTCCGCCTCAAATCGTTCCAGCGCCTCCTGCACGACCAAGTCTTGCTCGGCGGCCACAGCGGCCGACTCGGCAGACGCCATTGCAGCAGCGTCGGCGGCAGATTCGTCTTCCGCGCTGACCCAATTGCACTGGCCATTAAGCGCGTAGCCGACCACACTGGGATAAATCTCAAAGCCGTCAGTCGTCACGATTTCAAATTCGCCAGTGTCCGCATTGTATTCTTCTTCGACGTGCGGTTCGATTATGCCGACACTGTCTACACCAGGCACCAGTTCCAGCCAGTTCGAGAGCAGCACCATGAGGAAAATCGTCATGAACACATTGAATATCAGACGGAAGTGCTGTCCGCCAGCAATACCGCCGACGAAGCCCATCAGCCCTTCAAAGAGCGCCTCGAACATATTGTAGAAGCCGCCAGGCGGGACCTCGCCGCCGTCTTGCGGCCGACGGCGCGAGACGTAAACCACAAACAGGAGCAGCAGAATCCAAACGACCACTGACCCCATGAAGGTATTCGTCAAGCGAAGGCCCAGGAACGGCAGGTCGAATCCGGCCGGATACTTCTCCCCGGGCAACTGAATCACCGGGATTACCGGCGGCACGCGCAATGCGACGAACACACCAGCCAGGAACATGAGTAAAGCGACGAAACGGCGTTTTCCGTTCCAAAAACTATTCACTTATATCTTCCTCCTTCTGTCTAGCGGTGCCTTGCAGCTGCTTAGCTTTGTGACGCGTATACCAGAAAAGTACTGCGAGATTCAGTGGCACGCTCACCAGCAACATAACCAAAATTAATGCCGGGCGCGTCCCTAACGCTTCGTCCAAAGCCAAGCCAAGCAAAACTGTTCCCAAAATGACAAGCAGGACCAAACAACCTACTTGCCCCACGACCCCCGCCACAAGTCCGTATGTCAACAGGGGATTGTTATCCGGTTTCATTACCTGCTTGTCTTGTCATTAACTCATCGCTCGCCCGTCCGCACTTCAGACAGACTTCGAGAATTTTATCACAAACGCATACACGTCGCTACGGCGATTATAAGCCTGCCGCGCCCAAAAGCGCCCACTCATAAATCGGCGTTACCGCAACGGTTCCCAGCAAAATGACCACCAGCGTGGTGATACCTAGCGACCAGGCATAGGCACGCGGAATTGCGATCGCCTTGTCGTCATCCGGTCCAATGTCGACGTACATCACCTTGATCACAACCAGATAATAATAGAGCGCTATGATGGCATTGGTGACCGCGATTAGCGCCAGCCCAATCAAGTTGGCATTGACCGCCGCTTGAAACAAGAAGAACTTGCCGAAGAAACCGGCTGCCGGCGGAATACCTCCCAGCGAGAGCAGACCGATCGTGATGAACAGCGCCAGCCAGGGGCTGCGGCGATTCAAGCCGGCCAAATCGCTGATTTCTTCGGTATCGGTCGCGGAAATGAATAAGATGACGCTGCCAAATATCAGCAGATTCGTGAAGATATACATGAACATATAGAAGGAAACCGACGCCACCGCCAAGCTATCATTCGCGCCTTGCAACGCCACCACACCGATAAGTGTATAGCCTGCCTGGGCGATGGATGAATACGCCAGCAGGCGCTTGATATTGCTTTGGCGTAGGGCAACCACATTGCCCAGTGTCATACTTACAATTGAAATCACGATAAGCAGGTTTACCCAAAAGTCCTGGATGATGACACCGCCGACGACCAGGTCGACGGGGAAGACAGCGGTCATGAAGCGCAGCAAAAGGGCGAAACTCGCCGCCTTGCTCGAGACGCTCACAAAGGCAGTGACCGGTGTGGGCGCGCCTTCATAGACATCTGGCGTCCAGAAATGGAAGGGCACGGCGCTAATCTTGAAGCCGAAACCAACAACTACCATTACCAATGCCGTCATGACTGCGACCACACTATCGCCAACGCCGACGCTCATTGCATCCGCGATGCCGCTGAGGTTCGTCGTGCCTGCAAATCCGTAGAGCAGGCTGAAGCCGAAGAGCATGATTGCCGAGGCAAATGAGCCGTATAAGAAATATTTCATACCGCTTTCAGCCGAGCGCTTATCACCGCGGCGAAAGCTGGCCAGCATATAGAGCGGGATAGAAAGGGTCTCGAGCGCCACGAAAACCAGAATCAAGTCGCTCGCGCTCGACATCATGACGCCGCCAAGCGTAGCGATGATGACAATCAGATAGAATTCGCCTTTGTCGCCGACACCTTTGTCGCCAGCCGCCATCAAGCAGGTGACCGCCCCGGCGAACAGGAGCATCACCTTGAAGATCTGTGAAAGCGGGTCGTAGTTGACCATCCCGCCCCACAGCAGGACTCCGTTCTCAAAGAGCGCCGGATCTGGCAGCCAGATCAAGGGCACCAATGCCAATAGCGCCATGCCCACCGCAGAAATGAAGACGACATTACGGCGTGTCGCCGCCGAGCCATAAATATCGGCGAAAAGCACAACAATCGCCAACGTGGTCAGGCCGACCTCCGGCAAGACTGAAGGCAGCTGTGCCCAGAGATCAAATTCCATCTAGCCACCTCCCAACAAGGCGATAAGGGGTCGTATGCCGGATTCGATCATCGGCGCCATGATCGGCGGGTATAAGCCGAGGATGATCAAAGGAGCGCCCAAAATTATCAGTACGATGCGGTCCGTCATTTCAATATTGCCGACATCGTGGAAACGCTCAGCGTCAAACTCGCCAAAGAAGACCTGCCCCGCCACACGCAGCACGTAAGCCGCCGTAATGACGATGCCCAGGGCCGCTACGATGACGATGACGCTGTAATAATTGCTGAGTTGAAAACTGCCAAGCTGCAATGTGATTTGCTCGGAAGCAGCCCACATGCCCTGGAAAATCGGAAACTCGGCGATGAATCCACTCAATCCGGGCATGCCCATACTGGTCAAACCGCCGATGACAAAGGCTACGCCGACCCAGGGCATCACCTTGATGAATCCGCCCAGGCTCGGGATATCACGAGTGTGCGCGCGGTCATAGACCATGCCGACAACGCCGAAGAATAGCGCCGTCATAGCGCCGTGGCTGAACATCTGGATTCCGGCGCCGGTCATACCGGTCAAGTTCATCGTCGCCCAACCCATACTGACCAAGCCCATGTGGCTGACTGAGGAAAAGCCGATGACATATTTGAAGTCGCGTTGACGGAAGGCGATCAGCGCGCCGTAAACCACATTGATCAGAGTAAGAAAGACAATCCACGGTAAGTGCGTATCCGCCCCGTCAGGCAGCAATTGCACACCGGCGCGCAAGGCGGCAAAAGCGCCGACCTTCATAAGGACGCCCGCATGAATCATCGAGACAGCGGTGGGCGCGGCCACATGTCCGTCGGGCGACCAATTGTGGAAGGGGAAGACACCTGCCAAAATGCCGAATCCCATAAACATGAAGGGGAACCAGAAGCGCGCGAAGCTCAAGCCTTCAATGCCCAAAATCTCAGTAGCGAATGCGCCGTTTTCCGCCGCAAGAGTCAGTTGCACGATGCTCCAACTGTAGGGTTGGCTGTCGGGCGGAAGCATGCCGCTCTCCAGCGCCGCTTGAAAGACTTCGGTACCGCTGCCAGCGAAGAAAGCGCCCGCAGCGAAGTACATGGCCACAGCAGCGACCAAGGCAAATACCGAACCAACAAGAATGTAGAGCGTCAGCTTCATCGAGGCGTACTCGCGCAGCTTGACCCATCCCCAGCCGGCAATCAGCAAGTACATCGGGAAGATCGCCAATTCATAAAAGAAGAAAAGCATGAATAAATCGACCGCAATGAAAACGCCGTAAACACCGGCGACCAGGAACATGAAGAAAGCCATGAATTCGCGAAGACGGTCAGTGATATTCCAGGAGATTAGCACGCCCGCGACCGCAACCATGCCGGTCAGCAGCACCATCGGCGCTGAGACACCATCGACACCGACGTGGTAAGCGATGCCGAGCGATTCGACCCAGACGATTCGCTGTTCAAAGGCAAGCGCATCGGCGAACATTTGCGCGCCGCTGAGATCCGCGCCGGCGTCGATGAGCGCCGTCTGCCCATCGATCAAGCCGCCGGGGCTCTTGACGTAGTTGTCGTAGCCGAAGAAAACAGCGATGGAAAGCGCGAGTACGGCCGCCGCTGCCGTTACGCCAACGCCGCGGACCAAATCGCGGTTATTCCGGTCGAGAAAGAGGATAACCACGCCCGCAATGATCGGGATAAAGATGATCGCTGTGAGGACTGAGAATCCAGTGCCTTCCATAAAAGCAATCCTAGCTCGCCAAGCCGGCGAATAAGGTTGAGACCGTGGTATTGATTACGGGCAATATCCAGTTGGGATAAACGCCCGTCAACAACATCAAGACTACAAGTGGCGCCATGCCGAGAAATTCAGCCGGCGTCAGCTCCAGGTTGTAATCCCGCCAGCGCAGATTAAAGGGACCATGCAATACGGCGCGAATGCCCTTGAGGATGTAGCCACCGGTGAAGAGCAGCCCGATCATCGCGATCGCGGTCAGCGCTGTGAATACGGGAAAAGCGCCGCGCACGATCAGGAATTCGCTAACGAAGCCATTCAAGCCGGGAAGCCCCAGACTGGCGAAACTTGTGAAGAGCAAGATCGCGCCCATCACCGGCGCCTTGACCCAAAGCCCGCCATAGTCTGAAAGTTCACGGGTATGCGTTTTGTGATACAGCGCGCCAGCGAGCAAAAACATGCCAGCCGAACTTAGGCCATGGTTGAACATTTGCAGCACTGTGCCATTGGTCGCCAGAATCGCCGTCTGCACGTCGGCGGTTGGACTGGCGCCGGACCAAATCTGCGCGTAGGTCTGTGCCATCACAGCGATGCCTATGCCGACGAAACCCATGTGATTGACCGAGCTGTAGGCGACCAGTCGCTTGATGTCGGTCTGTCCAAAAGCGGCGAATGCGCCGAGCACAATGCCGACCACTGACAATATCGCAAAGAGCGTGGCTACATTGACGCCGATAATCACGACTTCGGTAAGCCAGACATCGGGGAAAAGCGGGATGACCAGACGAATGAATCCATAAGCGCCCAGCTTCAGCATGATGCCAGCCAGCAGCATTGAGCCAGCCGTCGGCGCCTCGCCGTGAGCATCGGGCAGCCAAGTATGAAAGGGCCAGATCGGTATTTTGATGCTGAAAGCGACGAAGAAGCCTATGAAGGCCAGGGCCTTGACCGTGCTGACATCGATGCCGAGAAGCGCCTCGCCTTGCCGGAAAAGGGGCCAGATCTCGGTCAATTCAGCCATATTGTAGGTGCCGGCCGACCAACCGATCAGTTGCGTCGCCAGCAGCATACCCAGCGTTCCGCCGAACGAATAAATCATGAATTTGGTGGAGGCGTAGAACCTGCCGCTGAACTTGACGCCGGCCTTCGGCATACTGCCCCACTGATTTATCAGGAAGTACATCGGCACAAGCGTCAATTCGTAGAACAAGAAAAAGACCATCAGGTCCATCGCCACAAAGACACCCATACTGCCGGTTTCGAAGAAAAGCAAGAGCGCCAGGTGCATGTTGGAACGATCTTCGATATTCCAGCTCGCCAAGATCGCCAGCGGCGTCAGGATGCCTGTCAGCAAGACCATCACCGCGCTGATGCCATCGATGCCGAGTGTCCAGCGGGCGCCGAGCGCCTCGAACCACGGAGCGTCTTGCTTGAAGAGAAATTGCTCATCACCGATCGCCAGTCCGGCCGCCTGATAATCGAAGAATACCTTGATCGACAGGAGCGCCAGCAGAAGCGACAGAATCAGCGCGACCCAGCGTCCAACCTGTTTGCTCGGACCCAGCGAGGCGAGCGATGCCACGACAAAGGCGCTGAGCGCGGGTCCGAAGACCAAAACCGAGAGCGCGTCTATCCCAAAAACATCAAACATAAATGCGTCTCCCTATTGCGCCAAAGCTGCGCCGGCCGACAGGACCAGGACGATGCCAATGAGCACCGCCGCCACCAGAACCAGAAGCATGTACTGCTGTACGCGTCCGGTTTGCATGCGCCGCAGCCAGCCGCCGAAGTTGAAGATCGCGATGGGGATGCCATCACCAACACCATCAATTAGCCAGAGGTTCAAAACCTTGATCAGATCGCCGAGCCAGGTGAATATCCGCGCGATCACATGCAATATCGCGTCAATGATGCCGCGATCGAGAAAGGCGATGACCTGCACACCCAGCCACTGCGACGGCTTGACGAAGACCTGCCCGTAGATGTCATCAAGGTAGTAACGATTCTTGAACAAGGGATGCAGCGGACCAAGCGCCGCTTCCAATGGATCGGCTTGCCCAGCCTTAAGCGGCTTGCGCCAATAGACCAGCCAACCCAGCCACAATCCCAGCAGCGCCACTATAAAGGAAGTCGCCACCGGAACGATGTTGAAGGGCGGCGCGTGCGGATGATAATCCGGCAGGGAAGCAAAGGCGGCGGTCGATTCCGGCAGGGGCAGCGCCTCAATCACTAGATGATGGAAGCCGTTGTGCTCCGGCGAGAAGATCGGACCCAGAACCGGGAAATCGGTCGGAATGCCGACGAAGCCGGCAACAACTGCGAACACCGCCAGAATCAGCAATGGCAGTGTCATCGTAATGCTGACAATGCCCTGCCCCAAGTTGGCGTGCTTCGCCGCTTCAGTCCGCGCTTCGCCACCGAAGGTCAGCGAAATCTGCCGCATCGTGTAAAAGGCCGTCATGAAGGCTGCCAGCGCCAGCATCACGAAAACCAGCGCATGGGCGCCGCTGCCGTACTGCTCGATGCCCAGCCAGGCATCCGCAAGGATTTCGTCCTTCGACCAGAAGCCAGCGGTAATAATTGGCAAGCCCGATAGCGACAAGCCGCCAATCAAGAAGGTCCAGAAGGTGACCGGCATCGTCTTTCGAAGTCCGCCCATATTGAGCATGTCCTGCGGGTCGAAGTGGTCTACCCCCCTCGTTCCCCCCGAATCATCAGGGGGATGATGGCCGTTGTCGGTGCCATGTTCGTGGACGTGATGTTCACCATGCTCCATGCCGTGGATGACCGAGCCGGCAGCCATGAAGAGCAGCGCTTTGAAAAAACCGTGGGTAATAAGATGGAAGGCGGCGGCGACATAAGCGCCGATGCCCAGCGCTGCCATCATGAAGCCAAGCTGCGAAATCGTTGAATAGGCCAAGACCGCTTTGACATCGTTCTGCGCCACCGCCATCGTGGCGGCAAACAGTGCCGTAAATGCGCCTATAACCGCCATAAAAGCCAGCGGTTCGGTCATGATGCCGTGATGCGGATCGCCACCGGCGGCGAAAAGCGGATAAAGGCGGATGAGTGAGAAGATGCCCGCTGAGACCATCGCCGCTGCGTGAATCATCGCGCTGACGGGAGTCGGGCCTTCCATCGCATCGGGCAGCCAGACGTGCAGCGGGAATTGCGCCGACTTGCCGACCGTGCCGATTATGAGAAAGATGCCTATGATGCTCGCGGCGCTGACCGTCCAGCCGCCGAGGATAATCGGTGCGGTGGTCGCCAGCATATCGAGCGTTTCCGGGTTGTACATGATTTCGCGGAAGCTAAGCGTGCCTGTGATGCTGTACAGATAGGCGATACCGAGCAGCATGATCACATCGGCGATACGCGTGGTCGTGAAGGCTTTGATCGCCGCTTTATAGGCGCTTTCTTTCTCAAACCAAAAGCCAATCAGCATATAGGAGCAAACGCCCATGATCTCCCAGCCGGCGAAGAGCAAGAGCACGTTGTCCGCCACTACCAGCGTCAGCATTGCGCCGGCAAAGAGCGAAATCAGCGCGAAGAAACGCGCCTGCCGCGGGTCCTGCGCCATATAACCGATGGAATAAATGAAGATCATTAAAACGGCAATTGGCACCATGATTAGCATGATTACTGTCGCCGGGTCAACGAGCACTCCCATGGAGAATGCGGTTTCGCCAGTATTCATCCAGTCAATGCTGCTCGCCAATACATCCTGCCCTAGGTGATGCAGCTGCGAGGCATTGTAGAGCGTCTGCCAACTGATCAAGAGCGCAAATAAGACACCTGCCATGCCGACCAGAACACTGATAACGCGACTGTAGGGATGAACGACCGGCACCAGCATGCCATCGTAATCGGGATGATGTCCGCCGTATTCGTGATGGTCGGTAGCCTTCACCAGCTTCGACTTGTTGGTAATCAGTGTGATGATCAGAAACGCCAGCAAGGGACCAGCCGGGATCAGCCAAGGCAGTGCGTTCGGATCGTTGAGGATATCCATAGCAGTCCTTACCCTTTCAGCGTTACGGCTTCTTCCGGGATCACCGAACGCCGATTGCGATAAACCGTTATGATGATCGCCAAGCCGACCGCCGCTTCCGCCGCCGCTACAATCAGAACGAAGGCCGTGAAGGCATAGCCGTTGAGCAGCAGGTCAGTGCCGGTTTCGCTGTAGCGCCAGAATGCGACCAGGTTGATATTGACCGCATTCAGCATCAATTCAACGCCCATCAGGATCGCGACCGCATTGCGCCGCGCGAGTACGCCAAAGGTGCCCAGCGAAAACAGGGCTGCCGCGACCGCCAGATACATCCAGAGAGGTACCATGTATCCCTTCCTCCCTATGCCTTCTCGTCGCGGGCGATGAAGATCGCGCCGATCATCGCCGCCGTCAGCAACACCGACGCCAGCATGAAGGGCACCACGTAGCCGTTTTCATCGACCAGCGCGGCACCCAGATCGCGCGTAGTCGCCACATATTGCGGCGCCGATTCGGGCAATTGACCGCCAAAAATCGGTACAGTCACACCAAATAGCAAAATCAGGAACAGCACAAGCGAACCGATGAAACTCGGCAGAATGCGCACGTAACGCTCCCTAATGCGAGTGACGCTGCGTGTCAACATGACGGCGAAGGTAATCAGAATCGCAATGGCCCCGATGTAAACCAAGACCTGAACCGCCGCCAAGAATGGCGCGCTCAGCAAGACGAAATAACCGGCTACGCCAAAGAGGCTGAGCATCAGCCAAATCGTGCCTTGAAACAGATTGCGCGTGGTCACAACGCCAACGCCGCCGCCCAGCGTGAAAATCGTGAAAACGACGAATCCGATCGTGACTGCGTTAAGTTCCATCTCGCCCGTCTCCTTAGTCCGCAGCCACTTGTGCCAGCGCCGCGCGCGCCGAAACTGATTCACGGCGTGCCTCCTGCCCGCGTTTGCGCAAGATGCCGAGCAGGTAGGTGATCATTAGACCGTTGATCAGCAGCAAGATCACGGTCGTCGGCAACAAGTCGCTGAAGCTCGCGGCGATCAGGTCGCGCGGTGCCCAGCCGATTTCCTGCATCACTTTTAGCGCAGCTGAAATCAGGATCAAATTGGCGATTGAAAGCGGCACCAAGAATTTCCAATTGAAAGCCATAATCTGATCAATTCGCAGCCTGGGGACGGTGTTGCGCAGCCAAAGTGTGGTCAAATAGATGATGCCACCCTTCGCACCCAGCCAGGCGAAAGCGATCAGCGGCGATTCGTAATACAGCGGACCCATCCAGCCGCCGAAGAAAAGCAGCGCCATCAAGATGCCATTTGTGAAGACGTGCAGGAATTCGGCCGCAAAGAACATGCCGAACTTCATACCAGAGTATTCAATGTTGAAGCCAGCCACCAACTCCGATTCCGCCTCGATCAAATCGAAGGGCGCGCGTCCCGTCTCCGCTTGCGAAGAGACGTAGAAAATGACGAAAGCCAGCGGCGAAAGTACAACGAACCACATACCCCTCTGCGCATTGACGATATCCAGCATGCTCATGCTGCCCGCGAGCATCACCGGCACCAGCAGGGCAAATACGAGCGGCACTTCGTAGCTTACTAGCAGGGACACCACGCGAAAGGCGCCGAGCAGCGCATATTTATTGTTGCTCGCCCAGCCGGCGACCATGATTGCGAGCGTACCGAAAGAGGCCACCGCCACAAAAAAGAGCGCGCCAATTTCCAAGTCGACACCGTAATGGAAGGGCGTGAAGGGTACAACCGCCCAAATAAGAACTACGGAGGCAAATGACACTAGCGGCGCGGCATTGTAAAGCCAGCGGTCGGCGGCTGTCGGCGTGATGTCTTCCTTGCCTAGCAGCTTCAGAAGATCGGCAAAGGTCTGCATCAAACCAATGGGACCTACGCGATTCGGTCCGATGCGATCTTGAATTCGCGCGGCAACTTTGCGCTCAATCCAGATAAGGAGGATGACGGTCAACAAGGGGACGCCACTGACCAGCAAGACGCCAACCAGCAGGGACATAAACTGCGCCAGTCCGGCATCCGCGCCCGACTCCACCATTAAGCGGCACAAGCCCGTACAAAGTTCGTCCATAGTCGTCTCCCGCTCGCGTCAGCTCGTGCCTATTTCCAGTCCAGCGCATTCTTCTTCCAAGCGTAGAAAAGCGCGTCCGTCAACAAGAAAATGAAAAGAAAACCGGCGACGAATCCGAAAAGGCTCATCTCGTTATACGCGACCGCCCAAGGGAATAGGAATACCATTTCTACATCAAATACCAGGAAAATCAGGCCATATATGTAATACTGAATTCGAAATTGCACCCATGTGTCGCCAATAGTTTCAACGCCACATTCATAGGTGGAGCTTTTGAGAACGTTAGGTTTACGCGGACGGAAGATCCAGGCGATGACGATTGGCAGCGCCGGAAATATCGGCGCCATCAACGCAAATAAGCCGACAAAAGCCCATTCGTTCAATACATTCATCGGAGGTGCATCCCAGAATTTGCTGTACGATAGACAGGTTTGGCGCAGCCTAGACAGCGAGCCAAAGGTCGCGCGATGCCGCTTACTTGCAAGGGATTAGCCTTGTATCATCGTTGGCAAACCGTGCCGCTACGGCGGAGTTTGCGCCTTTTATCACAAACTGCAATAGTATAGCAGTAGGGAATTGGATATGCAACGGACTATTGGATACGGCTTTTTCAATCAAGGCAGGAATTCTAGCATAGGGATTTTCGATTTCATACACCTTTGGCACACGATGATTAGTTCCATCTCCAGACTTGCAGATTCGCTCTATGAATAGACTTTAAGCTATCCCAAAATCACCTGATGACTGCATCATCTTCACCTGAATGTTCTTCCTATGTCGTAAGTTGTCCGGACGCCATGGCGTGGGATGCCTACGTCTGTGCACAGCCGCGCGCTCACCTTTTGCAGCTTTCGCGCTGGGGCGATCTAAAGTCAAGATTCGGCTGGGAATCGCAGATTGTCGCGCTTAGCGATGAGAGCGGGATTCAGGCCGGCGCGCTGGTGTTGCTGCAGCGCCTGCCCTTTGGTTCGGGCATGATGGCTTATGTACCGATGGGCGGCTACGCTAGCGACTCTGCTCTCCTTCCACGGCTATGGACGGCTATCCGCAGCGAGACCGGCGCCGCCTTCCTAAAGCTGGAGCCCGGCTACTTCGCTGCAGGCGACGAACCCGATCTTGCCGGCTCAGGATTTCAACTCAGCCCACAGACGATTCAGCCGCCTAGCACGATCATCATCGATATCGGTGGCGATGACGATACCATTTTGCGGCGGATGAATCAGGGCGCGCGTCGCAAGATCCGCAAGAGCCTCACAAATGGAGTCGAATATAAAGAGGGAGGCCGCGCCGACCTGCTTGAGTTCGGCAGACTGATGCAGCAGACCGGCGAACGCAATGCGTTTGGCGTTCACAGCGCGGCGTATTTCGAGGAAGTCTTCGGGCTTTTCGTACCGAATTACGGAGCGCTGCTTTTGGCGGTTCACGATGGCGAACTGCTGGCCGCGATCATGGTGTTCGCGCTGGGCGACAGGGCCTGGTATCTTTACGGCGCTTCTTCACGCATTAAGGGCAATCTTTACGCGACTTATGGCGTTCAATGGGCGGCGATTCAATGGGCGAAGAATCGTGGCTGCCACTATTATGATCTTTGGGGCGTACCAGACTTTGACGAAGCGACTTTAGAAGCGCAATTCAAAGATCGCACTGACGGCCTCTGGGGCGTCTACGGATTCAAGCGCGGTTGGGGTGGCGAAGTACGGCGCACGATGGGAGCCTGGGACCAAGCCTGGAATCCGCTGGTCTACACCGCCTATCGCGCGGCGCTCAGGCTCCGGCGGTAGCGCCGGGAAGGACAAGGATCATCCTCACGACTTATGAGATCCAAGACGGTGGCCGCTGGAATGAGAGCCTGCGTCGATTGCCGTACGCGCACATCTTGCAGACCTGGGAATGGGGTGAATTCAAGCGCGCGACCGGCGGTTGGCAGCCCCTTCGCCTGGCCTTCGAGCGCGGCGGTGAGATCGTAGCACAGGCTAGCCTGGCGACAAGAAAGTTGGGACCGCTGAAAGTGATGCTCGTCAGCAAAGGTCCCGCCCTCGATTACGCCGATATCGACTTGACCTGTGCCGTTTTCGACGAGTTGGAGCAGCGAGCAAAACGCTTCGGCGTGGTTTGGCTGAAGATTGACCCCGACGTCATTGCCGCAACCGGCCAGCCCGACAGTGAAAACGACCACGTCGCAAAGACAGGTACCGACATGAATACCCTTCTCAAGCAGCGCGGCTGGCGTTTTTCTGCTTCACAAGTGCAATTCCGCAACACGCTGACAATTGACCTGCGCCACTCAGAAGATGAGTTGCTGGCGAAGATGAGCGGCAACACCCGCCGCAAAGTGCGGATTGCCGCGAAGAAGGG
This sequence comes from Phototrophicaceae bacterium, assembly GCA_965223515.1. Lineage (GTDB taxonomy): Bacteria > Chloroflexota > Anaerolineae > Aggregatilineales > Phototrophicaceae > UBA6055. The sequence continues at coordinate 83,306 of CBDCWK010000002.1, read as the reverse complement.
TGTCACCGTCCGCGCCGCCTCAATTGAGGATCTGCCTCTGCTCTATCAACTTTATCGCATCACCGGTGAACGGGATAAGTTTTTGATTCGCCCGTACGAGTATTATCAACGGGCCTGGCGTGAGTTTATGGCAGCCGGACTCGCTCATGCCCTAATCGCCGAGTTCGGGGGCAAAGCAATTGCCCACGTCATTCTCTTCCACTTTGGTCGCAAATGCTGGTATCTTTACGGCGCGTCATCAAATGACGAGCGGGCACGCATGCCGAATTACGCTTTGCAGTGGCAGGCGATAAGCTGGGCTAAAGCGCAGGGTTATGACGTCTACGATATGTGGGGCGCGCCTGATGTCTTTGAAGAAAGCGATGCCCTTTGGGGCGTTTATCAATTCAAGCAGGGCTTTCGCGGACAACTCGTGCGGCACATCGGCGCTTGGGATTTCGCGCCTCAGCCGCTGCTGTATTACACTTATGCGAAGGTTGCGCCACGTCTGCTGAACATTATTTGATTCAGGGAAAAAGCGATGAATATGAAGGCACTGGTTGAACAGTTCAAGCGAGAAGGCTATGTCGTGGTGCCGTCGCTATTTTCAGTGGCTGAAATCGATTTCTTTCGAAGCTATTTTATGGCGCTAAATGCAGCCGGACATGGCTTTGCCGGCGATGATCCGCTGCTGCTCGGCGATGATGACCCGCTGAAGTCTTTCCCGCGCATTGTCCATCCGCATCGCTTTGATTCCTATTCGCACGAGTGGCTGCTGGACGACCGTCTACGCGAATGGACGACGGCATTGCTCGGGGCAGAGCCGTTCGCCGCGCAAACTATGTTCTACTTCAAACCGCCGGGCGCGCGCGGCCAAGCGCTGCATCAAGATCAAACGCCCCTGAACGTACAGCCTGGTACTTGTCTTGCCGCCTGGATGGCAGTTGATCCTTGTGATGAAGAAAACGGCTGTCTGCAAATCGTGCCGCGCACTCACGATATTCCCAAGCTGTGTACGGTAGACGCCGATACCTCGCTTAGCTTTAGTGGCAGTACCGTGCCGCTCCCGCCGGGCAGCCAGCCGACCTCGGTATTCATGCAACCCGGCGATGTCGTCTTCTTCAACGGCCAAGTTATCCACGGCAGCTATCCGAATAGCAGCGAGACGCGATTTCGGCGCGCGCTAATTGCCCACTATGTCGTTGGTGAAGCAGAGAAGGTAGCTGAGTTCTATCACCCGCTCTTGAATTTCGCCGGCGAAACCGTCGCCATGCAAACGAGCGAAAGAGGCGGACCCTGCGGCATCTTCGCTGAAGGCGACACGTCCGCCATCAAGATGATTCAGACGTAGCCAACATCAATCACTCCGTAACAGTGAAGCGCGTCCCAACGCCCCGTCCAAATACCTCGGGGAAGTAGAGTTCCTGTGCCATTGGTGGAATCACATTAAATTGCCCGGCGATCGACGGTCGGATCGTATAGACGAATTCGTAAATCCCGCGCGGCAGAAAACTGGCGTAGATAACCGCCTTCTCATCGCGGAATTCGATGTGATCAAAGAACCACCATCCCCAACCTTCTTCTCGCGGATCAATCCGTTCGCCGCCAGGGATAGTGCCAAGCTGCGGACTAATCGCTAAGTCCGGGTTGATCGCTTCGGCGCCGGCAGGGAAGAAATCTTCGATAACGACGTAACGCAATGTGTCGGGCGCTGCAATCCGCAGGCGCACTTGCACCAAGTCGCCAATCGTAGCGCCTTCTATTGCTATACGGGATTCATCGCCGAGCAATGTGTAGCTGCGGGAGATTTCTATACCACGGCTGATAGGTTCGACTTCGTTCACGGGAAGATCGAGGTTTAGATGCGCCGTATAGTAGAGTGCACCATTGCCGGCGTCGCGCTCAAACTCGATCAAGTTGCTTTCTCGTTGGATCAGGTCGGCAACATCGACGCTTATGGCATCCGCTTCAATGGCATTATCCGGAATCGCCGTGTCCTGCATAAGCTCACTACCATTGACGGTGACACTATAAACATAGTCGGGACTAAGTTCGCCGCTCTTCAGCATCCAGTTGGTCAAGGCGATGATCGACCAGGTATTCTCTTGCCGCGACTTCCAGTAGCCTCCTCCCTCGCGAACACTAACCAGATGCCTGACGATATTCGGCAACAGGTCGCTCTCCGGACGAAGCTTGATGAGCGTGTTCAAAACCAGCGCCGTCGAGCGAATATCCGAAGACCAATTCCAGCGATCTTGATATGCCTCTTCAAAGAAGGTGCCGGTTGCCCGCGTGACTGCACGGTTCAACATCAACTGCGTCAGCGCATCCAGACGCATTCGGTCATCCGGGTTGACGATATGCAGCGCCTGCGCCAGGAATGCAATTGCGTCCAGGTTCAAGCGGTCGCAACTTTCGAATAGCGTCGTACTGCGCGCGACATCAGCTGCACCGGATTCCGCGAGGGCGTACAAGATAAAGGCTTGCCGATTCAGTTTCCATTGCTCCAGCTTCAGCGACGGCGTAATCAGCCGCTGCTTAAGGAAGCGCTGTGCCCGTCGCATGAGGCTTTCGTCGACGAGATATCCTTGGCGCTTTGCTTCTGCCAAGCCAATCAGCGCATACGCGGTGGTCAATTCGTCTCCCTCGGGATATGAACACCAGCTCCAACCGCCATTCGCCAACTGACGCGCATAGAGTTCCTGCAAACCCTCTGAGACTAGCGCGTCCAGTTTGGTCTTGAGCTCCGACTCGGACATGCCCAGTTCAGTGAGCGCGCGGAACGATGCGATATTGGGCAGAAAGCGACTGACGATTGTGGTGGTACATTCGCGATAACGCAGCGTTTCCGCTTCCATGTAAATCAAGCTCTCGCTTATCAAACCCGCCAGCGACTTATCGATGCGAATACCGAGCGCCCCGGATTTCAGATCATGGTCTCGCGGCAGCAGCACCGCCTCCACCCGCGAGCCATTCTCGGTCAATGTGCCAGCTGTGCCCACTGTCTCCGGCACGTCGTAGCGATGGACAGGCAGCGTGCCATCGCTGTCGGCGCTGACTGGCGAAATGCTCGCATCCGCGTAGGTGCCATCATCGCTGCGCACGACGAAATAAGGCGCGATTGAAGTCACATCAGCAACCTTTACTTGCCAGGTTACGCGCTTCCGGCCGCCTGCAGGAATCATCACATTCTGAAGCAAGGCCGCGCCATCCGCTACATCTAGCCCGGCGGTATTCTCAATCGAGACGCGGACGGCGATGCCCTGTCCCGTGTTATTGTTGACAACCGCGGCCAGCTGCACCCGATCGCCAACTATGAAAAACCGCGGCGTCACCGGACGGATAAGCAGCGGACGCGTGCTAAGCAGGTCAAAAGTCGTTTCGCCTACCAGCAGCCGTCCCGCTCGACCTTCGGTCAACGCGCGCGCATCAAGTCGCCAGGTCGTCAGATTGTCCGGCAAGCGCACATCGACCGTCGCCTCGCCCACGGCGTCGGTGACTACAGTCGGATTCCAAAATGCCGTATCGATGAACTCGCCACGCAGATCTACGATGCCGGACTCAAAGATGCCACCGCCTCCACCTTTTCGGTCGGACAGGTCCGCAGTGGCCGCGTCGGCGTTGACGACCAGGGAGCTTGAAGTGCGCACACTAAGCTCTTGGGGACCATAGAAGGTCTCTAGCAAACTTGCGCTATTACGCTCGGCCACAGAGAGTGCCGCCAGATCCGTCACACCAATGCCGACCTCGGCAACGACCGGATCGCCTTTGTAGTCGGTCACCCGCACATGGTATTGGACATCTTCTTGCGGCGCGGCAATGTCGCGGTCGGCCGCGATGTCGATATTTAGCTCTTGCTGTTCAATATCGACCGCAAGCTGCGTCATACCCAGCCGCCATGATGCGATTGCATTATTCTCATCAACCGGTTTGATGAGAAATACGCTTACGTAAATGTTGGGCGCATGCTGCGGCAAAATCTCAAATTCATAAATCTGCGAATTGCTGCTCAATGTGACTTGTTCCACGCTGAGGACATCACCGCGCTCAATGCTGATTAGCGCCTCCGCCGCGCCCTGATATGGCGATGCAATTAAGATCTTCGCTGTGTCGCCGACGCTGTAGTTGCGCTTATCAGGCACCAGTTCGAGCGTGCGGTCGTTTTCCTGACGCCAGCTAACATATGAAGGGCTGGAGATCCAGGAATAGGTAGCGGTACGAACTAGATTGCCAGCCGTATCGCGCGCAGTCGCAATGATCTTGAATACCCCTCCATTCGGCGGCTGATAAACAAAATTCGCTTTCCCGAAGGCGTCGGTCGTCACGCTGCCGGTCGTAACCGGGATCTCTTCCACATCCCAAGTCCAGGCAGTAGCGCCGGTATTGGGATCCTGTTCTTGAACGCTAGTCCAGCGCCGTTCAACGACCTGAACATCAATGAGTTGTTCCGCCATCGGCCGACTGTCCCAATCGACCGCAATGACCTGTATTCGGCTATCTTCGCCTGCGCGGCTGACCGCATTTTCAGCACGTAGGCCGACATAGAACAAGCCCTGATGCACGATCAGATTTGCATTTCCATAGATAGCCTGTCCCGCTTCATCGCGAATCGACGCCTCCACCCGCCATTGCTGACTGCGCTTTTCGCCTTGCAGATCGCCGATCAAGTCGAATCGCGCTTTCCCGTTGTCGTCAGTCGTCAGGCCGCCTTCGCTAATGACGCGGTCGAGGCCAAAGGGATCGCGCCCGGTTTCATTGTTGTCGTAGTCGGCGAAATCGAAATGGCCTTCTCCCTTGTAGTTGAAATGGTAGGGGCTTGAGAAAACGGTATAGCTTGCTTCGGCATCCGACACTGGTCCGCCGAAGAAGTAATTCCCCTCCAAAGTGAAGGTTGCCGTATCGCCTTGCACGATCTCAGGCTGCTCGGTCAAGAGCGCCACTCGATATTCCGGCAAACGGTATTCAGCGACCAGAAAACTGATGCTGCTGCCTTCGCGCAAGTACTCCTCTTCCGACGGCAGTGCCAGCGACAAGCTGTAAGCACCGAGCGAGGCTTCCGCGGCGATATTGAAGCTGCCGCTAAAGCTGCCGAAGTCATTCAATGCCAAATCGCGCTCATAGACGATTTCGCCACGCGCATCGCGAATTGTCACCGATACCGTTTCAACGGGCGCGGGCATATACACGACATCGTCCTTGCGGCGCACGATGCCGCGAAAATAGAGCGGCTGCCCCGTGCGATAGACTGGCCGATCGGTGTAGAGATAGGCTTGATACGCACGCGGCGACCAGGAAAAGTTGTAGCCGAAATTCCATGGCTCTGTGCCATTCGACCAGTCGGTGTACCCAATGCCGAAGTGCGCGGTCGAGTCCAGTACAGCCACAAAAGGCGTGTAAAGATCGCGTGTATAGGGGATATCCACTTGTACGATTCCACGCTCGTCGCTGGTGCCACTGCCCAGCAAAACAGCGCCCGGACCATAAATGGAAATGTCTTCGCTGACTATCGGCGCGCCCGAATCGACATCCACCGCCCAAACCGTCAAGCGATCAGTCGTCTGTTTAACGGTTAGCACGGCCGTCGATACATTGAGGAAGTGCCGATTCTGTACATAGTTGTTCTCAAGGCCTGGCGCGGTTGCCTCCAGAAAATAGACGCCGGGTTCAAGTCCACCCGCGTCCGCCGCTGCGCCGTTGTCCACAGCATCGCGCGGTTCAAGGAAGTATTCCTCGTTGTCACCCTCCGCCAGCCAGGCAATTCTTTCATCTTGCAGCGCTACTTGCCACCAGCGCAATTCGTCAATGCAGCGCGGTCCGCCAAGCACCGTAAACTCGTAGCCGTAGTACAGCAACTCCATGATGACGCCGTCGACCGGTGCGCGGCGTGCCCTTAGCGGATCCGGTTCGGTTATCACCTTGGCGATATCACCTATACTCAACCGAGCAGACAGCGCGCCAATACAGTCAGTCCCTTTATCCGCCCCGATGTCGCCAAGCTCGAGCAACTCATAGCGGGTGATATTCTCCGGCGTATCCGACTCGATCCGCCATCGCTTGAGTAGCTGATCGTCCTTCGCGTCGAATGTATGAGCAGGATCATAGAACTCTGTTTGTGTGAGGCGCTCGATAAAATCGGCGATTGGCACGCGTGATAGCGTGAGCTCGATGAAATCGGCGCCGCGGTGGTAGACATAGAGCTGTGTCGGATTGCGGTACGCATTATAGAAACCTACAGGACCAGGTACGTTCAAACTGAGCACTGGCGTGCGTGGACCGGTCGTATAGCTGAAGATCAGCGGGCCGCTAATGGCGTTGCCATAGATGTCTTCCATACCTGGAGCGATACGGATCGTGTATTTCGTGGACGGCTGTGCATCAAACGAGACCGTGTAGCGATTGCTCCATTCGCTGTAATAATAGCGAGGCGGCGCCTCCGGCTCTGGCTCAATCTGAATCCGCTCCGCCAGCGTGTCGATATTCATCGTAGATGCAAAGAACAAGGAGAGTCCACCACGATCGACGTTTAGCGCGCCATCAATCGGCTCGGTTGACTTAATGGCAGGCGCTGGCACGGTCTCGTAGCGCCAGAAGCCACTGCCAGGCAGGTTGCTGAAGTTAAGGTTGGGAAGCAGGTCGGGAGCGAATCCGGCCTCATAAGTGGAATCCAACTGCAATAGGGTGTCCGGCGAGAAAACGAAGCCTCTGCTATCGTCCGCCCATTCAAAACGACCTGAGACAGCGGCGCCGGCAACCGCAGGCAATGCGCGAAAATAAAATCCGCGCTCCACGGCACTCTGATCCATAACTTGATTGAATCGCACCTGTATCTTGGGATCGAGTCTCAGCCCGGCTGAGCCCAGCGGAGGATCAATCGATAGAATGGTGGCGGTAGCAGTTTGGAAATTCCAGGAAACGTCGCTACGCATGACCGCGCCATCGACCGCTTCCAGGTCCGCCGCAATCGTTGCCCTGTAGCGAACGCCGCTCTTCAAAGGCGATGCCGGCGTGAAAATATAGACCGCGCTGTTGACCCATTCGCCAGTGCCATCGGTTGAGGGAAAAAGCCTAAGCGGATTGGGCATGTCGTCCTTGTTCATTGAAGACATTAGCGGCACGACGGGGCGATCAAAAACGACAGTGATCGCCGAATCAACCGGTACCGGACCGCCCTCCGCGCTCGGAAATGCTTCCGTCACGGTCAAGTAGCTGGCGGTCTTATATGTCACGCGGAATGGATCCGCTAGCCGTGCACCGTCAAAGGCAACAAGAGGCGGAGTTAAGGCGAAGGTGTAGGCTGTATTACGTTCGTATGCGCCGGCCGGTGTAAAGCTCAATGTATACTCGTCGCAGTGTAGCTCACCGGGTATGGACGGCGTCCAACTCAAGGCAGCTTCGGTGTTATCGCAGTCAACGCGGTGATTGAAATAGAAGACGATGGCGTCATTCAGCGCAAGCGGGGCAGAAGACGATGGCTGCACGTCAAACACTTGCAGCAGCGCCACACGATTCCCCTGCGCAATACTCAGCGGGATGCCTGCCAGGATACTGACAGCTAGCAGCAAAACGAGCAAAGGAATCCGCCGGCGCATATCGTCAGCCTCCTGATCTACGCGTTCTCACTTACATTATAGAGGCAATCGAAACGACAGTAGCGCGGTCTACCTAACGCTTATCCTACTGCGGGACTGTCATTGACCGGAAACTTCCAGGTATCTCGCGTACGTTTGATCCGCTATATCAATCACATCATCATCGGCGAACAAGCGCTTAAATTCGATGAGCGCGGAATCCAAGTCCTTTGCGCCTATTTCTTTCGAGAGAAACACCCGCTCGCCGTAGTCGCCATATTCTTGAATCACCCAATCATACTTGTAATAGGCCAGCGCGAGCCAATTGATCCGGTCATTGGCATAGCCTTTGAAGAACGTTTCTACTTCTTCGGGCGAATGACCATCATCAATGAAGAACATCAAGTCGCGTTCCTTGGGCGCAATCACTGTCTCATCCCAGTCGACGATATGGATCAAGCCGCACCCGTCAATGATGATATTTGCCGTGTGAATGTCAGCATGACAAAGGACGAATCGAGGCGGGTCAGCCGTAAGTCGCGCCCCCAAAGCCAGATAGCGTTGGCGTGAACGTTCAATCACGTGCGCCTTCTCCCGCCAAAGGCGCGCCATGGCTTCCGCCACTTCACTCTTGTAATCACGCCTCCGCAGGACATCCTCCACCTGTTCCAGCGTCCGCAGCCACTTCACGCCGAAGACTTCTCCCGCGCCCGCTTCGATCACTTCTTCACTAAGCGCCGTGCCGTGAATCTTACGCAAGATCTCGCCCCAGGATCGCCACTGCTCCAAGGTCAGCGTCATTCGCCAGGCCGATTTCCCATCTATGAAAGGAAAGAGGATAAGATCAAAGTCATCACAAGCGACGAGGAGTCTGCCTGCTGATGTTGCCAAGGGCGCAACGACTTGGTTGATGCCCCGGCTCTTCAGATAATGAGGCGTGACAAGCGAAGCCTGCCTCGTTCCGCTCTTGCGCAGCTTGAGGAAAAAAACGCCGGCGTCGGTAGCTACGCGATAAGCCCAGGCCCGCTGATCGTTGCCAACCGGCAAGAATTCGAGCCATATTACGCGAAACTTGAAATGCAACTCAAGCTCGGCGATTATGCGTTCATCAGCCACATTTGATTTCTCGAGCATGCTCACTCTTTCGGATTCTGATATATCAGCAATATCGACATAAGCGTAGCTGTAACAAGCAGGTCAGAGCTGCAAGGCTCTCGCCGCCGCTAAAATGATACTAGCTGCGTGCTAGATGACGATACCCGCTTCCAAACAACTCATATGCAATCATTGCCAAGATTCGTTTGAAGGTCGTGCGGCATTCGGCAAACGCCGGATTTCGTGGTATATAATATGTGCGAGCAACTTTACCGGGATTGTCGGCTGAGTTGAAAGGCTTTGGATATAGTGTCGACAGCGAGCGTCTTGCAGTACCGCGTCTTGCTCCTCAACGGCAGTACTTGGGAACCGTTGTCGGTGATCACAGTTCAGCGCGCCGTAAATCTAATGCTCGGGGGAAAAGCCATCGCGGTCGAAATGACCGGAAGGTACCTGCACACCGTCCGCACGAAATTCGAAGTACCATCCGTCATCGCCTTGAAGTCTTACATAAATGTGCCGCGCCGCAAATCGCATTGGAGCCGCAAGGGCGTATTGGTGCGCGATGACTACACCTGCATCTATTGTGGCATCAAACTCGGCGCTCAAGTGAAAGGCAAAGTCCTGAGCAAGCGAGACTTCACCATCGATCATATTACGCCGCGCTGCAAAGGCGGAAGAGATACTTGGTCCAATACCGCCTGCGCCTGCGCCAAATGCAACCACCGCAAGGGCAACCGCCTGCACAATGTGGCTGGCATGCGCCTGCTTTGGGAACCCAAAACCCCGCGCACGAGCTACCTTGTAATTGCCCTCGGCTCCGGCCCTGAAGTTTGGAAACGCTACGTCGAGATCTAGTCCCTATAGCGTAGCAAGGTCCCAGCAGATTCTGCATTGCGAATTGACAGTCTTAGCACATTTGTGCTAATCTTCATTTGCTTGGCCACCTTGCGCCTTACTCCGCAAGTTCAAGTGTGAATGATACATCATCGCCGGAGCAGCCGGATGCATTACCCAAATGATTGGTCGCACGGACAGACTGTGCGCTTGACGACTCCCTATCTAGATGCTGAGCGCGGCCTCTACATAGTGGCTTTTGTCTACAGCGATGGTTGGCTCGGCCTTGTATCGCAATCCGATGGTCGCCAATTCAACGTGCCCGCTCACATCTGCAGACAGGTGGAATCGGTTGTCGGCAAGGCTAATTAGGGGGGAACTCGACAGACTAAGAAGCGGCGAACGTCATTAGCGCGGTTTGCAGCAGCAGCTTGAATCCCATATAGGCGAGAAACACAGCGCATACCAGATTGATCCAGCGAAAGAGTCGCTGATTGAGCAGGCGGCGGCGCCCGATCTCAACGACGGTGGCGAAAAAGAAGCACCAGCAAACCTGCGCGATCATGTAACCGGCGAAGAATACCAGCAGATGTATCGGCTGTGGATTGAGGAAACCCAGCCCTACAATTGTGCCGCTTATGCCAAGCGCAAAAGTGATATTTTGCGGATTCGACAATGAGATCATGGCGCCGGCCACAAAGTGACTGGAGCGCTTGTCACCAAAACTAGCAACGTCCACATTTGAACTCGAGGCGTGCCAAGCACCCCAAGCAAAGCGCAACAGTAACCCGCAACCGAACAATCCCAAGATCATGGTGACGACCGGATTCTGGAATAGAACCGAAGCGCCAAGAAGCGCGATTACAGTCCAGACACCATCTCCGACCAGAGAACCCAATTCGACTCCCAAGGCAGCGCCCCAGCCGTGTGACACCCCGCGACGCAAAGACTCGAACCCAATCGGACCCGGCTGAAGGGCAAAGGCGATGGCCATGGCAAACGCGGATATAAAGAGGACTTCCATCAGCGGATGTTCCACGTATAGCGAATCAAACTCAGATGGTAGCAAGCAACTAGCGCCGCAGTATGGGCATAAATCTACAAGAGAAGCGGATTGGAATTGTAGGAACTCAACAGGTTCGTGACTCGCAAACCGCGATTGTCTTCAGCGCGTTAATGCGAAGTCTCGGCATCCCATTCCATCACGATAGCCGCTATCAAGGTGGCTTGGCGTGGAAGGCTGTCAATAATCACATGTTCATGCAGGGCATGGGCGCCATCGCCATGCGCCCCAAGCCCGTCCAGCGTCGGTATCCCCATCGCCGCCGTGAAGTTGCCATCGGAACCGCCACCGGTGCCGCCTTCGTAAATCGTCACCCCAACCTTTTCGCCGATCGCGGCTGCCCTATCGAATAAGCCCGGACGCCGCTCCATTGGCGGGCGATGGCGCCGCCGCAAGCACGACACTTTGGCTCCAGGCATCTTGGGGTAAAGGTCGCTGAGCGCCGCATGTAATTCGTGCATGGCATCCATGGTGAGCACGCGCGTATCGATATGCGCCCGTACTTGCGCAGGAATCACATTGCCCGCGGAGCCGCCATCGACCATCGTGATCGACACTGACGTGCCGTGCTTGAGATCGTTCAGTTTATTGATTTCCAGCGCTTGCTGAGCGAATTCGATGATCGCGTTGATGCCTTCTTGAGGTGCGATACCGGCATGGGACGCTCGACCTTCTACGAGCAAATCATACTTGCCACCGCCCTTGCGCCAAGTCTTGATGGCGCCTTCTTTAGTAGCCGGCTCCGTCACTAGCACCAGGTCGCACGCTGCCGCCTGCTGCTTTATCAGCGCTTCGCTAAACGGACTGCCGATTTCTTCGTCGGTGGTCATAAGCAGGTGAATCGGGTGATTCGGCAATTGATCCCGCTCACATAGCATCCTGATCGCTTCCAAAGCGATGACAGAGCCGGCTTTCATATCGAATGCGCCTGGCCCGTAATAGCGTCCATCTTCAGTTTTGGCCGGCATAGTTGCCAAAGAGCCAATGGGATGCACGGTATCGATATGGACCAGAAACAGATATGGCTTGCCGGGAGCACTCGCGTTCCATGTCGCCAGCAGAAAGTCTCCGACTTCATCTTGCGGCAGTCGCTCAACCGTATCTGCCCCGAGCGAATTGAGCTTGTCCTCCATGAAGTCGACCAAGATGTCGACCATCCGTTTGTCCCGTGTGAAGGATTCGCGCTCCACCATCTCGGTCAAGAATTCGAGCATTTCGCTTTGGCGGCTACGGAAGAACTGCAACAACTCAGACATTTCATACCACCCTATCAATTCATCCAAGGATGAAGATTACTGTGCTCGCAGATGACTTAGCAGCCACTGAACCAACTGATTCGCCAGATCGGGCTGGAATTGCAGCATGGACGCGCCGCGTCCTTCCGCCACTTCGACCAACATTACCTCGCCTAGTGCCGCTTCTGACAGAGCCTTCGCCGTGCCATAAGTCTCGCTATCATTTGCTCCGGCAGCCAGCCACAAGGGCCTATCGCCGTAAGTCGGAATCATGTTCAAAAGCGTAGCGCGCGACTGCGGACTTAGAAGCGCCAACGAATCACAGAGGGAGTTGACTGCGCAGCCAAGCACCGCAAGATCTGCCGCCCTGCCCTCACCAATGACGCCGATTGAGCCGGCATCGACGCCTGGAATTGCGATCAGCGATTGCAACATCGTCTCGACCTGACGCGCCTGAGTCAGAGGCTCGGTTTCCAGGACCAGAACTACGAATCCGTTCTGCGACAATTGCAGAGGCAAGGCCTCCCAGGAAGACGCATCCGCGCCCAGCAACAATATGCCCGGCTGCCGAATTCCTCCACGCAGATAGAGCTCACCCCTGATTGTTGTATCGGCATCGAGCAACACAGTCACGCCGCGTTCTGAGTCCCCAATACGCACCGGTGGCAGTACGGCACCCGCGGGAAACGAAGCCAGGCTCGGGCTCGTCTGGCCGATAGAGCGGCTGTCATCGCCGTACAGCTCTTCTGAGATTAATACTTGTATTGTCGGCCGCGGATCCCATCTCGGTTCGGGCGTCGATGTCGCTGGTACTTTCGGTGCGGCGCCAAACGGCAACTGACAGCCCGCCAAAAGCAGCGTGGAGGCAAGCAGCATGCCGAAAAAATTCAAGAGATTTTCTCGTAGTTTGAACGTTAGGTATTGGGAGACTGAAAAACTAGGCGCCTGCCGCATATACGATCATCCGCTCGCTTTCGGTATCGTAGGGCGCACACTCTGTATCACCATAGACCGCCCGCACAGCGAATCCGCATCGCTCCAGCAATAATTGTAACTCCGGCAGAAAATAATATCGCAACCGATGAGGGGCGATAAGACGTTTCATTGCGCCATCGCCGTCTATCTCATCATATATCCATTCCACACTCAGTATTTGCGTCGCTCGATCGATATAGCTGACCGATTGCAGCATAATCAAGTGACCTGTTTCGGGGTCAAGGAAGCTGCGTTCAAGGGTCATCGTATCCCTGTCTTCCGAGGCGAAGGCCAGACCGGCGTTGGGTAAATCAATCACCAATGTGCCATCATCAGCGAGGCAACGGCACAGTGATTGCAAAAGCGCGATTTGCTGTTCCTGTTGATGGAAGTGCATCAAGACGTTGTAGGTCAACAATATCAAGCCGAAGTCGCGATCCCATTGATGATTCAAAATATCGCCGCGGACGTACGACACAATGTCGCCGAGATGTGGCAGCAATTTCAGCTTTTGCTCCAAACGCTCCAGCATGGACGCATCGTTTTCTATCCCATGCGCTTGATGCCCCTGTTGCGCAAGATGAATCAGAACTCGCCCGGTGCCGCAACCCACATCAAGGATGCCATTTACGCCGACAGCCGCAAGGCGGCTATACATGATCAAATCGTCTGTCTTGTCGCCGTTCTCGGCATCATAGAAGCGCGCCACAGCTGTGTAAAACGCGGACATCCCCAACCCTATATTTAATGGCCCATGTCCTCAGTATAGCTATTGAAGCAGGATAGACCATCCCCTCCGCTGAAACTGGCGGGGGAGATCAAATTCAAATTGACATATTCCTGCGACAATCCTTGTCTACTCTTCTGACAATGAGGAAATCTCCTCGGAAAACGCAAGAACCTTACATAAGGAAAGGGTGAAGAAATGAAGAATAGAATGCTATGGATCGCCACTATTGTGACGATGCTTTTGTTCGTCTTGATCGGAGTTTCCAGTATGATGGGACCAGTTCAAAGCCAGGATACGGATGAAGGGGAGGAAGGACGAAGCGAACACCAGACAGCAGACAATGAAGAAGTGGGCGAGTCAGGTGAAAGCGAGAGCGATTCGGGCGGTGAAGAAGAAGGCACGGCACTTGCTCCAAACGAGATTTATGACGAAGTGCGCCGCGGCGCTCGGCTTATCCTCGCCTTTGACGCTGCGAGCAATAGCTTCATTGGCACCGTGGAAAACACCACAGATGCCATCTTGCAACAGGTTCGCGTGGAAGTCCACTTATCTAATGGCCTCGAACTGGGTCCAACAATCCCGATTGATTTAGCGCCCGGCGAACAGGCAGCGGTGGTGCTTAACGTCTTTGATAGTTGGTCCGCTCATGCGGAGGTCGGGATAGGCGAATCAAATCATGAGGCTGATAATTCACGCGGTGGAGAGGGTGGCGAGCACAGTTCCAGTGAGGGCCGGGGCGAGCATGGAAACAGTGAAGGCGATGGCGACTGACCGTGACCACAGCATGATGTTAGGGCAGCTCACAGACTAACAAAACAATTGAGACGGGTGTCGAAGAACGGCATCCGTCCGAACCATCGCAATCGAGGATGAATCATGCGTCAAACTATCTTGATCATTGAAGACGATAGAAGAATTGCCAATTGGATAAGGGTATACATAGAACGAGCGGGATTCAGCGCTGAAGTTGCCTATGATGGCGAGGCAGGGCTTTCGGCTGCGCGCAGCCTTGGGCCCGACTTAATTGTTCTGGACTTGATGCTTCCACGCCGCGACGGCATAGAGGTTTGCAAAATCCTGCGCCTTGAGTCTGATGTGCCGATCATTATGCTGACAGCGAAAGAGGCTCATGCTGATCGCATCAAGGGCTTGGAAATCGGCGCGGATGATTATATCGTCAAGCCCTTCGACCCAGAAGAACTTGCCGCCCGCGTCAAGGCTGTGCTGCGCCGCGTTCACAGCCAAGTTCAGCAAGAACTGACTTGTAGCAATATCAGTCTGAATATCACGACCCGGTTAGCGGCGATCGACGGGTGCCCCATACCCTTAAGCCAGACACAATTCGCCTTGCTATCAGCATTCATGAGACATCCCAATCAGGTTCTCTCAAGGGAACAACTCATATCGCTGGCCTTCGGAGGCGATTATGCTGGCTTTGACCGTGCCATTGACAACCATATTCTTCGCTTGCGCAAACACCTTTGCATAAGTGATCGTCAGCCGATTCATACGGTCTACGGCGCCGGCTACATATTAGTCTGCGAGGACGAATGATGTCGCTAAGCAGGCGCATTCTTAGCGTATTGATCTTGATGATTGTCTTATCAATCTTGTCGAGCTTGACTATCGGTCACTATGCCACGCAGCGTCAATTAAATACCTTTGTAGGCGATCTCGGTCGTCATGAAGCGAGAAAACTGGCTCAGCGCCTTAGCCGGGCATACACAGAGTCTAACGGCTGGGACACAATTGACTCGGCGTTGTCGGAATCGGGGTATGTTTACACTGAAAGTTCCGAAAAGGGCGAGGAGCATGAAGCTGAACGCGAGCGAGAAGAGTCCAGGTTATTCCACGTTGACCGCATTCGCATCCTAATAGTAGACCTGGAGGGAAAGATCATCCTAGATAATTTCTCCGATTTTGTTGTGGGCGAGAACGATAGAGCGTTGGGTGGTCACCGAATGGAAGTCCTGGATCTAAAGAACGGACGCGTCGTAGGCTACTCGCATTTCGATGTAAATGGAGACTTTCTTGCAAGGGAATCGCTCGGTTTTCTGCACGAATTGCTCATCAGTTCCTCAATTGCTGGATTGCTTACCCTTGTGATTGCCTTATTGCTCGCGACGTCTCTATCCAAAGGTATCACTGCGCCAGTTATTGCCCTGACGAAAGCTATGCAAGCCATAGCCCAACGTAATGACGCGATTCTGCTCCCCTCCAATTCTTCTGATGAGCTCGGCCAGATGAGCAACGCGTTCAATCAAATGACAAGCGCCCTGCAAAGGCAGCGCGATCTACGCAAACGCTTGATTAATGATATCGCGCACGAACTCAACACACCATTGACTGTCATCCGTCTGGAAGCAAAGGGGCTGCTTGATAAACTGCAAACATCCTCACAAGCGGCACGACATATTATCCAGGAAGTGATTATGCTCCGCAATCTGGCAAATGACTTGAATTGGCTAGCAGAGACGGATTCCAGCGAATTGCAACTCAATCTTGAACAACGCGCAATTGACCAGCTATTGACTGGCGAAGTTGAGCGGTGGCAACCTCATGCAGAGGCGCGCCATATTAGCCTGCTGCTAGATCCAGTACCGCGATTGCCAACAATCCAGCTTGATCCGACGCGAATGCGTCAGGCATTGGGAAATATCATAGCCAACGCGCTGCAGCACACAGAGGGTGGGCGGGTGATCGTTGCGGCGTCAATGAAAGATGATAAAACCGTAGAGATTTCGGTTAAGGACAATGGGACGGGAATCGCCCCAGAAGAGTTGCCATACATCTTTCGTCGCTATTATCGCACTGAGCAATCCCATGGTTCTGGAACGGGATTAGGTCTGGACATTGCCCGCACAATTATTGAGGCTCACGGAGGCGCCGTTGCTGTAAAAAGCGAAGGAATCGGGTGTGGAACAACCGTACAGTTCCGGCTGCCCTCGGGCGAGAGCATCGCCCAGGATTTGGGCTAATTCAGATTCTGGAAGATCCCGGCTGCGCCCATACCGCCTCCAATACACATGGTCACCATGCCGTAATTGCTGCCACGGCGCTTCATTTCGTTGATTATTTGCACTGTAAGCTTCGCGCCGGTGCAACCGAGGGGATGCCCTAGCGCGATCGCGCCGCCGTTGACATTCACGATCTGCGGATTCATTTCCAGTTCACGCATGACCGCCAGCGATTGAGAGGCAAAGGCTTCGTTGAGTTCGATGATGTCAATGTCATCAAGCGACAAGCCACAGCGCTCGAGAGCTTTTGGCACCGCCTTGATTGGACCGACGCCCATGATCTCCGGCCGCACTCCCGCCACAGCAAACCCTAAAAATCGAACCAGCGGCGTCAATCCGAGGCGCTCGGCTTTGTCCCGCTCCATCACAATCACCCCGGCGGCGCCATCACTAAGTGGGCTGGAATTGCCGGCGGTTACCGAGCCATTTGGCTTGAAGGCGGGCTTCAAACCGGCGAGCGCATCCAGCGTAGTTTCGCGGCGCAAATGCTCATCGTGGTCGAGTATCTTGTTAACGGTAGCCGGCATGCCATCATTGCCAACTACAGTCTCCTCCCATTCAAAAGGCACGATCTCTTCCGCGAAGTAGCCGGCATCGGTGGCTTCGGCGGCTTTGCGATGGCTGTTGTAAGCGAATTCATCCATATCTTGGCGGCTGACGCCAAACTCGGCGACCACGCGTTCGGCAGTTAGTCCCATGCTCATATAAACGTTGGGGTCGTTGGCTGCCATGTACGGATTGGGACTCAGGTGGTGCCCGGTCATCGGGACTGAGGACATCGATTCGGCGCCGCCGGCGATGACCACATCCGCTTGATCGGCGATGATGCTGTTGGCAGCCAGGGCAATGGTCTGCAAGCCGCTCGAGCAAAAGCGGTTGACCGTCTGCCCGGGCGTATCGACGGGCAAGCCGGCGCGCAAGGCAATCACGCGAGCGAAATTCATGCCTTGCGAACCTTCCGGCATCGCGCAGCCCAAGATGACATCATCGATTTCTCCAGGGTCGAGCTTGCCCTCGGTCTTTTCCATCAAGTCGATGATGATGGTCGCGGCCATGTCGTCCGAGCGCGCATTTCTGGTATTGCCGCGTACTGCCTTGCCCACCGCCGTGCGCGATGCCGCTACGATCACTGCTTGGCGCATAGTCTCTTCCCCACTTTCGAACTCTCCCGTATCAGGCGGGATTCCCAGCGGTCCAGTCGATTCTTCTGACGCTTGTCTCGAACTTGCTAATTCCGCAGAGGCTTATTGGTCTGCAGCATGTGCATGATGCGCTCTTGCGTCTTGGTCTCCAAGATCAGACTCAAGAATGCCTCGCGCTCGAGATTCAGCAAGTATTGCTGATCGACCCACTGCGGTTCAGCCAGCGCCGCGCCGGTCAAGACATACGCCAGTTTCTGCGCGATCAGGGCATCGTGTTCGCTGGCATAGCCAGCTTCTTTGAATCCCGCCACGCCCAGCAGCAGCGCCGCGTAAGCATCCCGGCCGGCTGCATAGACCGCCTCCGGTTTCCGAGGCGCGTATGTTTCGCTCAACGCCAGCGCCAGTGTCTTGGCTTCGCCCAGAAGATGGGCACGATTCATCACGATCTTGTCCGAGTCCGCGAGTAGACCAAGCGCCTTCGCTTCTTTCGCGCTGGCACTGACTTTCGCCGTCGCAATGGTTTCGAATGCCTTCTGCAAATCGGCGAGAACATCATCAGATTCGCTTTGCGCCAGCGGGTTGACCAAGCGCCGCACTAGCTCCTTGCAGCCGCCGCCCGCAGGAACCAAGCCGACGCCAACCTCTACAAGCCCCATGTAAAGCTCGGCATGCGCCACGACCGCCGTAGCTGACATCACCAGTTCAGCGCCGCCGCCCAGAGCCATATTGTGCGCGGCAACCACGACCGGTTTGGACGCATAGCGCAGGGCTTGTGTCAAGTCCTGCAGGCTGACCAGCACTTGTTCAATTCCTTCAAGACCGGCCATCAGCGCCGCGGGATCGAGATTCGCGCCGATGGAAAAGCGCTCGCCGTCATTGCCGATTACTAATGCCTTGTAATTCTCTCCGTCAAGACATTCAAGCGCTTTCCAGCCGGACTCGATTAATCCGGCGGTAATGCTGTTCAGCTTGGTATTGAATTCCCAGAGCAAGACGCCATCGCCCATGTCATAAACCGTACCATCGCCGTTGCTGTGTACTTCTGTACCTGAAGCGCGTAAATTGGCCGCAGTGATTTCGCGCGGATCCAGTTTGAGCGGCAAGTAAGCGCGGTGTTGCGGGCTGAAGTAGCCCGTGACTTTTCCCTTTGCGTCACGTTGATAAAAGGTCGCATTGCCGCCGGCTATCATGTCCTTAACCCAATCCGCCACGGAATAGCCGTCCGCTTCAAAGCGTTCGATCGTCTCCGCAACGCCGATGGCATCCCAGATCTCGAATGGACCCATCTGATGCGCGAAACCCCATTTCTGTGCGTTATCGACATTGACGATCGTATCGGTGACTTCCGGCACGCGATTAGACGCGTAGGCCAGCAAAAAGGCGTGCAAATGCCACAGGTATTGACCGGCACGGTCGTCGGCGTTGATGAGCAGGCGGATGCGCTCGCCTAGCGGCTCAACCTTGCGATACAGCCCAACGCTGTCAAAACGAGGTTTGCTCGGCGGCGAATATTCCAGCGTTTCCAGGTTGAGCGCCCAGAGTTCCTTCTTCCCACCATCGCGCCGCATATGATAGAAGCCTCTGCCCGTCTTACGTCCCAGCCAGCCGCGCTCCAGGAGTTCGTCCGAAAGTTGGGCGTTCTTGGCATGCAACAGCAGCTCGCGAGCCGGGTCATCGGGGATGGCATGATAGAGATTACGCGCCACGCCAACTGCGATATCAAAGCCAACCAGATCGTTTAGATTGAAAGTGGCGGTCTTCGGGCGGCCGGTGAGGGGACCGGTCAGCGCATCTACTTCTTCAACGGTATAACCGTGGTCAAGCGCGTAGTTTGTCGCCTGCATGCCAGACATCGACATGAAACGATTGCCGATGAAATTAGGCGTATCGTTGCAAAGAACGGTGCCTTTGCCCAATGTCTCGGCGCCAAAACGCATCATGAAGTCAACGACATCTCGGTCGGTGCCGGCGTGGGGTATGACTTCCAGCAGACGCAGGTAGCGCGGTGGATTGAAGAAGTGTGTGCCGAGGAAACGGCGCGTAAACTGTCGCGGCAAGCCATCGGCGATACTGCTGATGGGAATGCCCGAAGTATTTGTGGTGACGATGGCGTCAGCGCGGACGACCTCGACCAAGCGAGCCATCAGCGCGCGCTTGATCTCGAGATTCTCCACGATGACTTCGATGACCCAATCGGCATCGCCGACTTTTACCAGGTCATCTTCGATATTGCCGATGCGGATGTTGCTGAGGTCAGCAGCGCTGAATAGCTGCGCCGGGCGCATACGCTGCAGCGCCTTAAGGTTGCCGGCTACGATCGCGTTGCGGACTTCTGATCCATCCGCGGGAGTGCTGTCGGGCGGTGGAATATCAAGCAACAGGGTCTCAATGCCGACGCCGGCAAGCAGCGCAGCGATGCCACCGCCCATCGTGCCAGAGCCAATCACCGCCGCTTTCTTGATCTGAAATCCCATCTATGCTTTCGCCTTTCGCCTCCGCACAATGCAAGCTCTAAGGAGCCTGGTCAATTACCAGTCAAGCTCGACACCATCGTAGCTGAAAGCTTGCCATTATCAGAGGCATCCACCCTAAGGATGAGCGCATGTATACCGCTCGCCGATTGCTCCGGCGTTAAATCTGCTGCCGGCCCGCCCATGTTCGTCCGCACCCAGCCGGGGTTCACAGTAACCGTGGTGATGCCCGACATCGCTTCATCAAAAGCCAGAACGCGCGCCGCCATGTTCATCGCCGCCTTGCTCATTCGATACGCGTAAGAACTGCCGCCCACCCTTCGGAGCAAGCCCATGCCGGAAGATATCATGACGACGCGAGGGTTCGCGCCGTCTTTCAGCAGCCTCCGAAACGCTTGCGAGACGATCACCGGCGCCACAGCATTCGTCTGTATTACATCACCAACGGCTGATGCAGACAGTTGCCCCAGGTTTTGCGACGGATGATCGCCCCTGGGTGCTATGCCCGCATTGTTTACCAGTACGTCCAACGCACCTGCTTCAACTGAAACCACCTCGACGGCGTTTTCAATCGACTCCTCGTCTGTAACCTCCATTTGCAGAACGGTCAGATTTTCCGAATGCTTCTGCACGAGGTCATTCAATTGCGTCGCTTTTTCGGGGCTTCGACAGGCGGCGAAGATATGCGCGTCGCCTTGCTGCAGGAATTGTCTAGTCAGCTCAAAGCCGATGCCGCGGTTCGCGCCTGTGATGAGGATTCTTTGCATGTAGAGCCATTCCTTTTCGCTCAATGTTAGGGTCGCAACGCCGCCAGCCAGGTCTCCACCATCACATCCGCCACTTCCGCGCCGCTCAGCCGGCCGCCATCACGGAACCAAACGCCAACCCAGTTGTGCGCGCCTAGCATGGCCTTGGTTACGATGGCCGCATCCACCTGGCGAAACTCGCCCGCTACGATACCCACGCGCACTACATTACGAAACAGACTCTCGAAGTAATCGCGGCGGGCAAAGAACCGATTCCGCCGCTGCACAAAATCTTGATTAAACGACTGGTCACCATTTTTGGCGCTGACGTTCACGTTTAGTAGAGCGCGAATCTCGAAAACCATCACGGCGCCAACAGCTACGTTGCCGGTGACGCTGACCACGTGCGAGCGGATCATTTCTCCCAGCTTATCTGCGCAGGACAGGTCAGAAGCCTCGATGGCTTCCAGCTTGTCGATGGTCAGGTCCAGCCCGACTTCCAGCACGTTTAGCAGGAGGAAGTCTTTGTTCTTGAAATGATGATACAAGCTGGCAGCGGTAAGGTTAACCTGGGCGGCGATGTCTTTCATCGTGGTGGCGTCGTAGCCATTGCGGTGCAGAACTTCCGCCGCTGCCCAAAGAATATCTTCACGATCTACCGATTGATCTGCAGGCTTTCGTGCCAAACGCCTACCCCTTCGCGTTAACCGTGACGCAGAGTAATCAAATAATGGCTCGATTGTAATTGAGGGTCGCACAGCTTTCAAGCAGCGGTAAGCTACGATGTTCTTGCATCGGTGCATCGGTCTGCGCATCAGCCGACCGTTCACTTATGACCGCAAATGTCTATAATGATCGCGATTTTGTCTTGTAGCCGGATAGCTCAATGCCGATGACCAACTGGCCCACATTTGATCTCCTCTTCTTCGATTGCGACAGTACATTGTCGGCTATCGAAGGCATTGACGAGTTAGCCCGCCTGAAGGGCAAGGAGGGGCGCGTTGGTCTGTTGACCAACAAAGCGATGGACGGCGAACTTGATCTTGCCGATGTCTATGGCAAGCGATTGAAAGCGATAAAACCCACGCGCGCACAACTCAAAGCGGTCGAAGAACGATATTGGGAAACCGTTGTCGAAGACGCGCAAGAAGTCATCGCGGCATTGCATTTTCTCGGCAAGCATGTCTTCATCATCAGCGGCGGTTTGATCGACGCGGTGAAAGGCTTCGGCCGTCGTTTGGGAGTTGACCCCGAGCGGATACGCGCGGTCGAACTGGAATACAATGAACTCTCGGGACGCTGGTGGGATTATCATGAGCCACAAGCGCAGCAAGCGAGAACTTATCTGGATTACGACGAGGGTCCGCTAACCGTCTCTAGCGGCAAGTCCAGAATCATCAGCGATCTGGCAGGCGACCTGCGCGGCCGGCGCCTGATGATCGGCGATGGCGCTTCGGATTTGTCGACGCAAGATTTGGTTGACCTCTTTGTCGGCTATGGCGGCGTGGTGGCGCGCGAGACGGTAATGCAAGCGTCGAAGGTCTTCATTTTAACCGAGTCCCTCGCGCCTGTCTTGCCGCTTGCTGCGGGCCGGCGCGGCTGGAATGCCATTCGTGACACAAGCCACGAGGCAGTATATCGCAAGGGCATCCTCGCAGTATTAAATGCTCAATCCGTGATCTTTGGCACGGCTGCGCTTCGTGAATCTCTTTTCCGCGAATTTGAGGACATCATCTAGGCTATGACATTCTCTGCGCTAATCTTTGACATGGACGGCCTCTTGGTCGATTCCGAGCCGGTTTGGCACGAAGTTGAAATTGGCTTGATCGAATCCTTCGGCTATGTCTACGCTGACGAGGTGCGTGACCTGGGCATAGGCATGCGCGTGGACGAATTTGCCGCGATTTTGCAGCGATACTATCCCCGCGTAGGCGAATCTCCCGCAGCCATAGAAGCGGCGATTACTGAGCGGCTTCTGTCGCTACCCGCGGAACGAATTCGCTCGCGTCCTGGCGCGGAAGAGATTGTACGCTATGCCGCTGCACGAGATATCTCACGGGCGATCGCGTCGAGTTCATCTCAGGTCGTCATCGAACATTTCGTGGGGCTTATGGGCTGGGAGGAGCAGATTCCCAATCGTTTTTCCGCCGAGTTCATGGCGCGGGGCAAACCGGCACCCGATATCTACTTGCACGCGGCAGAGCAATTGGGGGTCGCGCCCGAACACTGCCTGGCGCTGGAAGACAGCCGGGCCGGCACCCTTTCGGCGCTTGCAGCCGGCATGACCTGCTTCACCGTGCCGGATCTCTCGCATTCCCGTCTGGAAGATTTCGCCGAGGTCAATGACAACGTATTCGGCAGTCTGTATGAGGTCATGGACGCGATCAAATCGGAGGGACTATTCGAGTGAGCCAGCACCATATCGTAGTCGCGACCGACCTCACGCCGGAGAGTATCGCGCTGCTTGAAGCGAGCGCCGGCATCTGCGTTAGCCGTGTTCCGCCAAAGACATCCAGCGTGCGCGCCGCTCTTGAGGACGCCACCGCGATCATCACTCGTTCCGACTTCAAACTGGATGCGCCGCTGCTGGAGGATGCGCCAAAGCTGCGACTAATTGCGCGCATGTCCGCCGGCTTGACTGGCATTGATATCGACTACGCCACCGAGCGCGGCATCCTGGTGATGAATATCCCCGGCGTCAGCGCCATAGCCGCCGCGGAACACACTTTGACGCTAATGTTGGCATTAAACCGAAACCTACCGTCGCTTCACGAAAGTCTGCGTGAGGGCTGGTGGCTGTTTGACCGAAATCAGCAAGTCGGCGTACAGCTCCACGGCAAGACCATCGGCATCGTGGGTTTAGGGCGAGTCGGTCATCGCGTCGGGCGTCTCTGCCTGGCACTGGGTATGACAGTACTCGCCTACGATCCCTACATTCGTGAAGAGCAAGTCGATGATCGACGCATTGAGCTGGTCAGTTTGCGGGAGCTGCTTGGCGCGTCTGACTACGTCAGCATGCACGTACCGTCAACCAAAGAGACGATTGACTTTTTTGATGCCGAGACGCTGCGCTTGATGAAACGGGGCGCTTGCTTCATCAACACCTCGCACGGCGGCATCATAAAGGAATCCCTGTTGGCTGATGCTCTAAAGGATGGGCAGTTAGGTGGCGTGGCGGTAGATGTCTGGAATGAAGAGCCGCCCTTTAACAGCCCGTTGATAGGCTTGGATCGGGTCATCCATACGCCACATATAGGCGACAACACCGCCGAAGCGCGACAAGATCTGTCGTTTCAGATTGTCAAGCAGGTCATTGATGCGCTAGGCGACCGCGACTACCGCAACGTGGTGAATATGCCGCTGCTGCCGGGGGTCAAATACGATGAGATCCGCCCCTATATGCAATTGGCGGAGAGCATAGGCGCCTTGCAGCACATTCTGGCTCGTAGCCCGATTCGGCGCATCGCCATCGAGATCATCGGCGAGGACATGAACGGCCTGATAAAGCCGATGACCGTCGGCATTCTTAAGGGCTTGCTGAGCCCCATACTCGGCGACAAGGTCAGCTTCGTCAATGCGCCCGTGCTAGCTTCTGAACGAGGCTGGCAGATTACACAGGCGAAGGGCATAAGAATCAGCGAGTACCGCAACATTATTACTTGCCAGACTACGCTGGAAGATGGCGAAGAGATCAGCATTGCCGGTGCGTTGCTCGATCGGCAGAAGCCTTACATCCTTCAAATTAACGATTATCGCATCCACTTTGAACCGCGAGGACATCTGCTAATCATGGGCAGTTACGACCGCCCCGGCGTCATCGGAGAAGTGGGTAGCTTGATGGCGGAAAACGGCATCAATATCGCGAGTTGGCATACCGGGCGCGCTAATCCGGGTGGCAATACCTTGACGGTCCTCAACTTCGATGAGCCGCTGCCCGAGTCGCTAATGGACATCTTGCGGCAGCAAGAATTCGTCCGCCACGTACATCAATTGCTCATTTAGCGGCTTACATACCATTCCGACAATTATCGGCGATCGTCAATCCAGATGGCTCTTGATGTTAAGGGCGACTTCTTTGCTGATCCCATTAACGGACGAAAGCTCGCCGACACTGGCATTCCTGATCGCGTCTATGGAATTCTCGAAGTGCTTGAGCAATATCTTGCGCCGCTTCGGTCCCACGCCGGGGATTGTCTCTAGTCGGCTGGCCATGCCCTGCTTTCGCCGCTGCTTCCGGTGGCTGGAAATGGCAAAGCGATGCGCTTCATCGCGGACACGCTGCACAAGATACAGCGCTTCGCTGCGGCGCGGCAATAACAGTGAATGAGTCTTGTCCGGCAAGAAAATCTCTTCGATTCGTTTCGCCAGCGATGCCAGCGGAACCCGATCGGCAATGCCGAATTCCTCCAGCACTGAACGCGCGGTATTGAGCTGCCCCTTGCCTCCGTCGATCAACAGGAGGTCTGGCAGCATGCGCCAGGTTTCGTCCTTGTCCTTGCCATCCGGGGACAGTTCCCGTTCCTTGTCCACCGCATGCTTCCAACGCAAGAAGCGCCTGGTCAGCGCTTCGCTCATAGAGAGATAATCGTCAGAACCACTGTGCGATACAGTGCGAATATTGAAGCGGCGGTACTCACTTTTGCGCGGCGCCCCTCGGACGAAAACCACCCGGCTGGCCACGATCGCAGTACCCTGCGTGGTACTGATGTCGAAGCATTCTATGCGGTTGGGGACGCGTGGCAGCGCTAGCGCCTCTTGCAATTCCGCCATCGCCCGCTCATGCTTGGTCGTATCCGCTTCGTATTGCGCGCGCATCATTTGCAGGCTTTCCAGCGCATTTTCTTGCGCCAAGCCGATTAGCTTGCGCTTGTCACCTCTCTGCGGCACATGAATCGTTACGCGGGATCCCGCGCGTATGTCGCTCAACCAGCGTTCGAGGATGCGCGCTTCTTCCACTTCGCTTGGCAAAATCAGCTCGCGCGGGATATTGGCGGAACTGGCGTAGAATTGGCTGATGAATTGTTCCAATACCGCGGCATCACTTTCGCCCTCGGTATTATCCATCATGCGTGAATCAGTGCCTATCAGCTTGCCGTTCCGGATAAACATGATCTGCACAGTCGCATCGCAGTCGTCCCGCGCCAGCGCGATTACATCGTGGTCGGTCATATTCTTGCCGACAGCCTTGTGCTTGTTGGTGATGAAATCAATAGCTTTGAGTTGATCGCGGATGCCAGCCGCTTTCTCAAAATTTAGGTCGGCGGCTGCCGTGTTCATCTCATCGACCAAGCGTCTCTGAACATCGTTTGCCCGCCCACTCAGCACATCCATCAATTCCTGAATCATAAAGCGGTATTCATCGCGGGAAACAGCGCCGATACATGGCGCATTGCAAAGCTTGATATCATGAAACAAGCAGGCTCTTTCATCAGCGCCAGTGATATCGCGGTCGCAGGTCAAGTAGGGGAAGGCTTTCCTCAAGTCACTCAGCGTCTTTTGCACAACCCACATCGCCGAATAGGGACCGAAATAGCGCGAGCCATCATTTTCAACGCGACGGGTCGTTTCCACTTTGGGGAAGGCGTCGCCCCAGCCGACGCGAATGTAGGGATAGCGCTTGTCGTCTTTTAGCTCAATATTGAAGCGCGGCTTGTGCTTCTTTATCAGCGTCTCTTCTAAGATCAGCGCCTTGACTTCATTCTCAGTTATGATGAAGTCGATGTCGTCGACTTCCACCCGCATACGCAGGGTTTTGCTGTTGCCGTCCGCCTGTGTCGTGAAGTAACTGCGAACGCGATTTCGCAGGCGTTTCGCTTTGCCCACGTAAATGATTTTCCCTCGCCGATTCTTGAGCAAATAGACGCCGGCTTTGGCGGGCAAGTTTTTCAGAATCGTCTCGATATGAGGCGGTTTTTCGTAGTGCATACGCGCTGATACGCCGATGAGCTTCTGGCTAGATTTCAATCATTTTAACATGATCAAGGATTGGAGTGAACCGAACTGACGGTCCCTTTGGACTCCCGCAATTCCCATCAATAAGATATGCTGAATTGGTGTCAGATATCTTTGATCCTAGGTAGATGAGCCAACATATCCCCATTCTCATTGAATCAATCTTGGCGGCGCTGCGCCCTGACGACCCGACGGTCAAGCGTTTGATCGACGGTACTGTAGGCGGCGGAGGACATAGCCGCGCTCTTTTGGACGCCGGAATCGACGAAGTCCTCGCCTGCGATCGCGATGCGAGCGCAATCGTTCATGCGAGAAAGCGGCTTTCGAGTTTCGGCGACCGCGTCAGATTCTTTCGCGGCAGTTACGTCAACTTGCGGCAAGCGGCTGTGGCTTTGGGCTGGGAGGCAGCCGATGCGATTCTGCTCGACCTTGGATTGTCGTCGTTGCAGCTTGATGACCCCGAACGCGGCTTTTCCTTTCGACACGATGCCCGGCTCGATATGCGTTTCGATGCGGGCGGCGATGGCGATTCCGCGTATGACCTCGTCAATGGCTTGCCTGCGGACGAACTGGCTGATCTGCTTTTCCGTTACGGCGACGAACGATATTCCCGCCGGATATCCCGCGCTATTGAGCGGCAGCGTCCCATAGCGTCAACGCGAAAACTGGCAGAAGTGGTCTCGAGCGCCATACCAGCTCAGGCGAAGCGATCATCCAAAATTAATCCGGCGACCAAAGTCTTTCAGGCCTTACGCATCGCCGTCAACCAAGAGCTTGATGCGGTCAAGCAAGTTATGCCCATCGCCGTTGATTTTCTTCGTCCCGGCGGGCGACTCGCTATTGTCACCTTTCACAGCCTCGAAGATCGGCTCGTCAAACAGTACTTCAAACAGCTTTCGACAAACGTAGATTCTCCACCCGGCATGGCTTCCATAAGAGAACGGCGCGCGCAGGTCAAGCTGGTCAATCGCAAGCCGATAGTCCCTGATCGCGTGGAAGTAAACGCAAATCCGCGAAGCCGCAGCGCCAAACTGCGTGTTGTCGAAAAGTTGCAAGCGACCTGAAGTTGAGTTGCGCATAATCCCGTTTTTGATACATTGGATATTGTACAGTTCGGTAGCTTTTCGAAAGTTGCCGTCTTTCGTCTTTTTCTCATTGGCGGATGAAAGCATAAGATGTCGCCAGCTTGGATCCAGCATACCTTTAGTCGGAAGCGCTTCAGGACGCGCAATCAAGCTACTGCTTTGGCGATATTAGGCGTCGCTATTCTCTTAATATTGGGCAGCCTGTACTTGTCACAAGTCGCCTCTTTCGCTATCACCAACCGAAAGATAGAAGACCTAATCAGCCGCCGAGACGAGCTCAAACGCCAAAACGAGCAGCTGATCGGGGAGATCGCCAGTTTTCGCACGGTGCCACGACTATTCGCCCGCGCTGCCTCGATCGGCTTTCGCCCGGCTACCAATGCCGACATTAACTATCTGCTGATCGAGGGATACAATCCCAATCGAGACCGGACACCCTTGAACACGACTGAAAACTACAACGTGGGTTCCAAAGAGCCCGCCTACGACGAAACTTTTGGTAGCTGGCTGGAAGAGCAGTTCGCTCTCCTGCGGGACCAATTCCAGTCCTTCGGCAAGTGACGAGAACCACGCTATGCAACGGATGTCTTCGCAGCAAACGACCATTCAAGCCCGGCTACCCTTCGTAGCGATATTCCTGATTCTGTTGGCTGCTTACTTGATAATCAACCTGGCCAATTTCCAGTTTTTCCCCCGGTCTGTGCGGCAGGAGCTGGAAAGGATGGGCGACTCTATCACCAATACAACGCTCCGTATCCCGGCAGAGCGTGGCAAAATCTATGACCGCGACGGAGAGCCGCTTGCTTTTAACGTCGTGCAGTATCGCCTTGGTGTCAGCCCGATTCTGGTAACAGATGCTGATGTTTTGATGAAAGAGTTGGCGCCGATCCTCGATATCGACGAGTTCGAGCTTTATCGCAAGATCACCAGCGAGAGAATCTGGGAATTTGTTGCCGGGCCGATTTCGGCAGAAGCGGGACAAGCCGTCGCCGCGCTTGACGACATCTCGCTGGGTCTTGAGGAGATTCCCAAGCGCTTCTACCCACAAGGGGACTTGGCAGCCCACGTGATCGGCATCGTTGTTGACGACGGGCTTAGAGGCGCACTCGGTGTCGAAGGTGCGTATAACGATACCCTGTCTGGGCGCGTATTGGACCTATCGATCAGCAATGTGCCCTTTGGCTTGCCCGAAGACCGCGCCGCTGAACAGCGTGGGCAGGATATCGTCCTCACGCTTGACCGCGATGTGCAGTTTTGGGTGGAGTCTGAGCTGAGAACTGCTGTCGAGGAATTCAGCGCATTCCGCGGCACGATCATAGTAATGGATCCCCGCAACGGTGATGTGCTTGCGCTTGCCAACTATCCTTCCATTGACCCCAATAGTTTCCTGGATATCGCCGACCCCAATCTACGTGTTAACCCGGCTATCAACGAGACCTACGAACCTGGTTCGCTCATGCAGGTATTGACCGTCGCCAGCGCACTGGAGAAAGGCACGATCACGCCCTTCTGGACTTACAACGACAAAGGCTATCTTGAGGTCGGCGGGAGGGACGTATTCAATCCACATTATCAGTCTCACGGCACGACCGATGCAGCAACAATTCTGGTCAACTCTCTGGATATAGGCGCTGCGACGATCGCCCTGGAATTGGGCACCGAGGACTTTTACAGCATGATGCGCGCCTTTGGCTTGGGCCAAGCGACCGGCGTCGGATTATTCGCGGAGGAGCGAGGAGAGTTAAGAATCCCCGGCGACACCGATTGGAACGAAAGCTTCCTTGGGCTGAATAGTCATGGGCAAAGCGTCAAAGTGACGCCGATGCAAATGATCACCGCATTTGCCGCGATCGCCAACAACGGCATTATGCGGCAGCCCCGAATTGTCCGGCAAGTTATTAGCGAAGAGGGTGCGGAAGACGCCCGTCCGACCACGATTCGCCGCGTAGTTTCTGCTGAGACCGCCGAGATCGTTAAAGCCATGCTGATTCGTGTGGTTAAAGATGGTGCGCCGGCAGCCGAATTGCCCGGTTATACCATCGCAGGCAAGCCCGGGACTGCCAAGATTTCAACCGCAGTTGCCTTTGAAGAAGGCAGGAATGCCAAGATTCTGTCCTTCGTCGGCTTCTTGCCAGCTGATGATCCGCAAGTGGTCGTCTTGGTAAAACTGGACCGGCCTGACGCCGATTTTGGATATCAGGTTGCCGCTCCGGTTTTCAAACGCGTGGCTGACCGTCTTGTTATTTTGCTGGAAATACCGGATGATAATGTCAGGAGACGCCTGGCGGCGGCCGAGGCCGGTTACAACACAGACGAACGCTAGGCTTAACCACTAGATGGATGGTCAATTACCACTGGCGCTCAGTGTGGGCGGCGCTACTTTCTTGCTCGGCGTCATCTGGGGCGGTCCCTTTATAGCAATATTGCATCGCCTCAAGCTGGGCAAGCAGATCCGCGCCGAGCTAATGGATAGTCATCACGTGCACAAAAGCGGTACGCCGACTATGGGCGGGATCATGATCATCCTGCCTACTATCGCGATTACTATCGCACTAAACATTTCTCGCATCGTCGAAGAAGGTTCCGGACGCAGTATCCTCTTGCCATTGTTGGTGCTCATCGGCTTCGCCTTGCTGGGATTCATCGACGATTGGGAAGGCATTCAGACTTCGCGCGGCAGCGTTGGCGAGGGACTCTCCGGCACGATCAAATTCGCCGCACAGATCTTACTTGCGCTTGCCGCCTCGACAGTGATTTCGCATTTTGAATTCTCTTACGCTAACTCTTTGACTCTGCCACTAGTTGGAATTGAGATACCGATGCACCCCGTTTTATTCGTCTGCGTCAGCACCTTTATCATAGTGGCTACGTCAAATGCCACCAACTTCACCGACGGCTTGGACGGGCTGGCAGGCATTATCATCGCCAGTGCATTTGGCGCCTATGGCATCATCGCCTTTTTGCAGAACCAGATCTTTATGGTGGAGCTATGCTTTGTCATCGTAGGCGCTTGCTTCGCATTTCTCTGGTATAACGCCCACCCAGCGCAGCTCTTCATGGGGGATACGGGTTCCTTGGCGCTGGGCGCGACATTGGGAACTGTCGCGGTCATGAGTGGCGAATGGCTACTCTTACCCGTCATCGCCATAGTCCCAGTAATGGAGATCCTCAGTGTCATGCTGCAAGTCGCCTCCGCCAAGCTGAGCCGCCGCTTCTACGGTGTCGATATTCGACCTTTCCGGCGCACCCCTATCCACCATCATTTCGAACTCGGTGGCTGGAGCGAAACGCAAATCGTGCAGCGTTTCTGGCTGATCGGCATCCTGAGCGCATTTGTGGGCGTCGCCTTTGCCCTACTCTAGTTAAGCCCGCAGCAAAACCAGCGCGCTCTCCAAGTTTTCGCATTCTCCACAACTGGCGCAGCCTTTCACAGCCGCGAAAAACCGATGCATTATAATATTAGTGTTTTGTCCACAGGTACTTGAGCCAGAAGGACGATGGCAAGACGTGATCAATTGGCCGGCAAGCGGGTGGTCATCTTTGGCTTTGGACGCCAGGGCGTTGCACTCGCGCGCTGGCTACCGACTGTGGGCGCAGAAGTAGTCGTCACTGACAGTCGTAGCGCCAAACAGTTGAAACTGCGACGCCGCGACTTCCCTGGCGTTCGCTTCTATCTGGGCGACCATCCGGAAGATGTCTTGGTCGGCGCACGCTGCATCTGTGTATCGGGCGGCGTCCCGCTGGATCTGCCAGTACTCGAGTTGGCGCGCGAACGCGGAATCCGCTTTACCAATGATGCTCAGCTGTTTCTCGAACGTTGCCCCGCCCCGGTAATCGGCATCACAGGCAGTGCCGGTAAGACCACAACAGCTGCTCTCGTATCCAGAATCGTAGCCAACTCCGGCTACAAAGTCTGGCTAGGCGGCAATATCGGCAATCCATTAATCACCGAGCTGCCGAATATCAAAATCGATGACATTGTCGTAATGGAGCTTTCCAGCTTTCAGCTTGATCTAATGACCTCGAGCCCCAAAGTCGCAGCCTTGCTCAATCTGACACCTAACCACCTGGATCGCCACGGCACCTTTGAGAACTACGCCACCGCAAAAGCTAATATCCTGCGTTTTCAGGGTGCGACAGACGTGGCTATTCTGGGATGGGACAGCCCCGGAAGCAAGGCATTTGAGCAGGCAGTCTCCGGAGAGCTGCTCGCTTTCAGCCAGTACGATATGGTGCCCGATGGCGCCTTTATGCTCGGAAGTCGGCTCTTGGTGGCGGGCTCGGCCAGCTTCGATATGAGCCCTCATGTTGTCTGCGAGCGCGAGGATATCCCCCTGCGTGGCGATCACAACGTATTGAACGTATTGGCAGCCTGCGCGATTACCGGCAGCATGGGCTTGGCGATTGACCGACCGGGAGTTATGCCGGAAATCATGCGCGCTACCATTCGCGAATTTCAGCCTGTCGAGCACCGCCTAGAAAAGGTGCGTGATATCGCGGGCGTGACCTGGGTAAATGACAGTATCGCCACCGCTCCCGAACGCCTGCTCGCTGCGCTTAACAGCTACGAGGAACCACTGGTTCTGCTGATCGGCGGTGCTGACAAGGACCTGCCGTGGGAGGCGGCGATTCAGTACGCGCTGCGAAAGTCGCGTCATATTGTCATATTCGGCAAGGATGGCGAGAGTCAAGTGACAACCAAGGTGATGAAATTGCTTGATATGATGCGCGTCGGCGAAGATCAGTTTACGCGAGTGCAGTCGCTGGATAAGGCAGTGGCACAGGCGGCCGCTGTTGCGCAGCCGGGTGACGTGGTGCTGCTATCGCCCGGCGGAACAAGCTATGATGCCTATGTCGATTTCGCCGAACGCGGCGAGCACTTTCGCCAATTGGTATCTGAACTATAATGAATCTGTTAGCTTAGCCGGCAGCTGGGGAGTTGCGTGACCGAACAGGCCATCCATGATGCGAGACAGCGTCGGATCCGTCGCCAGATACGGCGAAGTCCCGGATTCACTGTCGTCAACGACGATAGTGTCCGTCCTGTCAGGCATCAAAAGAAACACTTCTTGTCGACCTTTGACAAACCAATGCTGGCGATCGTGTTATTGCTGCTGATTATTGGCGCGTTGATGGTTTTTAGCGCGACCTGGGATTGGAGCAACCAAACCTACGGCACTGCGGCGGGCTTTTTTGTTGAGGAACATCTGCGCAATGTCGTCTTGTCTACATTCGCGCTTATTTTCTTTGCCACGGTCGATTATCGATTCTGGAAACGTTTCGCCATTTGGCTGCTGTTTCTGACTATCATCGCATTGATCGCCGTGCGCCTTTACGGGGAGACCAAATTTGGCGCGCGGCGTTCATTCTCCGGGGGGAGGCTGCAACCCGGTGAATTGGCCGAATTTACGATCGTGTTATATATGGCGGCTTGGCTCGGCTCCAGAAAAACACGAGTAGACAGCTTCATCTTTGGGCTAATACCTTTCTTGGCAGTGGTGGGCATGGTCGGCTTCTTGATCACGCTGCAGCCGGACCTGAGCTCTGCCGGGATTATCGTACTGACGGCCGGTGTGATGTTCTTCGTGGCCGGCGCCAATATTCTCCATATTTTGACGGTGGGAGGTCTGGCTGGCGTAATCGCGATTATCGTCGTGCGAGTTTGGCCCTATGCGCAGAACCGTATCGCCAACTTTCTCGCCGGCTTGAGCGACATTACTTTGACGGACTATCATACATTGCAGGCGATCACCGCTTTTGTGCGCGGTGGTTGGATCGGCGTGGGCGTCGGCCAGTCACAGCAGAAATTCGGCGCTTTGCCCGCGCCGCATACGGATAGTATCTTCGCCATTGTCGGTGAGGAACTGGGCGTGTTGGGCGCCGCGGTCGTAGTCGCGCTTTACATCGCCTTCGCGATTCGCGGCTTTCAAATGGCACGCATTTCAAAGGACAACTTTGGTTCGCTGCTATGCGTCGGCTTCACTTCCTGGGTAATCATTCAGGCGCTGCTGAATATCGCGGTGATGACCGGCGTCGTCCCTTCCACGGGTGTGCCCTTGCCGTTTATCAGCTTCGGAGGGTCCTCGCTTTCGGTAGTGATGATAGGCGTAGGTCTTATGCTAAGCGTGCACCGCGTGGCCACCCGGCGGAAACCCACTTCGGAACGGAGAAGCGACATTGCGAATTTTGATCGGAGCTGGAGGAACCGGCGGTCACGTCTATCCCGCGATGGCAACCGCCCAAGCGCTGCTCCACAAGGATGATGAGGCGCACCAACTGTTTTTCATCGGTGCGGTCGGTGGCATGGAAGGCAAACTGGTGGCGGAATCAGGGCTGAGCTTTGCCGCTTACCACGAGGTCTTCGCCGGACCGTTGCACGGCGTCAATCTGCTTCGTATACTGACGAGCATCCTGAAGCTGACAATAGGCAGCGTGCAGTCCTTTGTAAAACTCCTTAGAATACGCCCACAGGTTATCCTCCTGACAGGCGGATGGGCGAATATGCCGGTCGCCCTGGCTGCACGGGCGCTTGGAATTCCCACAGTCATCTATCTCCCGGATATAGAACCGGGTCTGACGATAAAAGCACTGCAACCTTTTGCGAAAAAGATAGCAATAACAGTCGAGCCTTCCGCAGGCTATTTTCCCATTGGAAAGTCAGTCGTAACTGGCTATCCCTTGCAGAAAAATCGTCTCAATGCCGATAGGGAAAGAGCGATCAATCACTTTAAGCTGGAGGCCGGTCGCAAAACCCTGCTAGTATTCGGCGGCAGTCGCGGCGCGCGCAGTATCAATATCGCCCTCGGTCAGCACTTGCAGCGCATTCTCGATAACGGTCTTCAGGTCATCCATATCACCGGCGAGCTAGATTGGGAGCGTTCGCTGCAGCAGGTCGGCGCTTTGAGCGAGCATCCGCAATACCACCCTTTCGCGTATTTGCACGAAGAAATGGGGATGGGATTCGCCGCGGCTGACTTGGTGGTTTGTCGCGCCGGGGCAAGCATTCTGGCGGAGCTGCCATTGTTCGGGCTGCCGGCCATCCTGGTGCCTTACCCCTATGCCTGGCGCTATCAAAAGGTCAATGCCGACTACCTTGTCGAGCACGGCGCCGCTATTCGTCTGAACGACGAGGACATGTCAGTCAAGCTCTACGAGAACATTACCGCTCTCATCCAGAACGAAACGCGATTGTCCGAGATGCGCGCCAAATCAAAAGCGCTGGCGAATCCCAATGGCGCGCAACAACTGGCGGACTTGTTGCTCGAAATCGGCGGAAATTGAGATGTTGGAATCGACGCCCGTGGATTGGTTCAGCATCGCAGATTTCGCTGCGATAGGTTTGCGCCGAGGCCGATCCAGCGAGATCATTGCGATGGCGGGGATTACCCTTGGGCTCTTCACGCTGCATCAATTCGACGACGTCCTGCGCGAGCAATTGCTGACATCATTTTCAGTCCAGAACAAGTTCTTGATTCGCACTGGGATCCTGTTGATTATCACATTGTTGGCCTATCACACACGAGCAATTGTCTGTATTGGCGCGGCCGCAGAGCCTGGCGAAGGCCGACGCGGATCCCTGCAGTATCGGCGACTTGATTTCTTTGCTGGTTATCGTACTTTTTGTAGTCGTACCGGTCTTGATTTGAACATGGTAGGCGGACGCGACCAATGATCAGTCTCGTATCCCTGATATGGGCGACCGCGGGGTTCTTTGCGCTCTCTGGCGCGCTGCGCGGCTGGCATCGCGAGTTCATTGGAACTACAGCTGTAGTTCTGGGATTCTTTGCCATCTTTCAATTTGACAGTCTGCTTCGTGGAAGTCTGTATAGCCTGATGACGAACGAAATGACCTTTCTTTTGCAGATGGCGCTTTTCCTTGGGATCGTCACCTTCGCGTATCGCAGCCAGTTGACTTTTGTTCCCAGTAGCCGATCGAAACAGATACGAGACACTCTCCTGGGCGCGGCGGCCGGTTTCTTCAACGGCTACTTTATAGCCGGATCAACCTGGTATTTCCTCGACATTAACCGATACCCCTTCCCTCAATTGGTATCGGCGCCTGCCGAAACATCGGCCAGTTTTCAGAGTCTCGGCGTCATGCCGATCGTATTGCTCGGCGGAGGCTTGGCAGGGAGCGGCGCGTTGCTGGCGCTAGCAATTCTGGCGATCCTGGCCGTCGTCATCCTGATTACCTGAAGTTCCCGCTGATCATCGATAAGAAAAGGACCGAGAGCTGGATGTTGCAACTGTCGCCTGGCAAACACATTCATTTCGTAGGCATCGGTGGCGCCGGTCTCTCCGCCATCGCTCGCATCTTGCTGGAACGCGGCTGTAAGGTCAGCGGTTCGGATATGAACGCAAGCGCGGTCACAGCGGCATTGGCAGCAGATGGCGCGCGCATTTTTCTAGGTCACGACGCAGGCTATGTACACGGTGCGGATGCTGTTTTGGCGACATCCGCAGTCAGCGACGAGCACGTCGAGGTGGCATCGGCGAGAGCCATGGGCATCCCCGTGTATAGACGCAAGGAATTTATGGACGTGATACTGCGTGGCTGGGATACCATCGCTGTGGCGGGCACACACGGCAAGACCACTACCACTTCAATGATCATCCATATCTTGCAGTCCGCCGGAAAAGACCCAAGTTACATAGTTGGCGGTACCATGGGCAACACTGGAAGAAATGCCGCTGTTGGGATGGGAGCTTCCTTCGTCATCGAAGCCGACGAATACGACAATATGTTCCACGGTATCAAGCCGAACCTGGCGGTCGTCACCAATGTTGAACATGATCATCCCGATTTCTTCAAGTCACCGGAAGATATGACCGCCGCCTTTGAGCACTTCGTCGACTTGCTAGGTCAAGGCGGCCTGCTAGTAGCCTGCGCTGACGATCCGGCAGCATTGGCGCTCGCCGAAACTCGCCGCGAATTTGGCGCTGAAGTGCATAGCTACGGCATAAGCAACGATGGGGCTGATTGGCGGGCGACTGACTTGGATTTCGCCGGCGAAATGGCGACCTTCGTTGTCGTTCGAAACGGCGTTCCGCAAGGCAAAGCCAGTCTCGGCATACCTGGCGCGCATAATGTGCTCAACGCGTTGGCTGCGCTGATCGTGGCTGACGAACGCGGTGTAAAATTCGAGCAAGGCGCCGCTGCGCTACGCAGCTTCAAAGCCACGGCGCGCCGCTTCGAGATACGTGGCGTGCGCGATGATGTCATCGTTGTCGATGATTACGCGCACCACCCTACCGAAATCAGAGTCAACATTCGCGCTGCCAGAATGCGTTATCCGCAACATCAGATCTGGGCGATATGGCAGCCCCATACATTCTCTCGCATCAAGCGATTCTGGTCCGAATTTGTAGGCGCGTTTTTTGAAGCAGATCGGGTCCTGATAACACCGATATACGGCGCGCGCGAAGCCCCGATCGATGGTGTGACCAGCGCCGCACTGGTAGCAGAGATTCAGCCAGCTGTGCCTACAAGCCTCGCGCCCACGTTTGACGACGCCATCGATATACTGCGGCTGTCGGTCAGCCCGCCCGCCGTCGTGCTGGTTTTCAGCGCTGGCGACGCGAACGTCATCGCTGACAAATACCTCAACGATCGGGAGTGACAAAAATGCGATCGCATGCACTGCCCATGATCGACGGCTTGCAGCGTCAGCAATTGTTGGCTCGCTTCACAGCGGCTCGTTTAGGCGGACCGGCGGACTACCTTTACCTGGCCCGAGATCCATCATATCGAGATACGATTCCGCTGCTGCAACAAGCTTGGAAACTAGATATGCCGGTAACCGCAATCGGCGGCGGAGCCAATGTCCTGGTATCTGACGCAGGCATTCGCGGTCTGACCATAATCAATCGGGCGACGCGCGTAGATCAAGAGGATCTTAGCGATGCTGTTCTGGTCACAGCAAGTAGCGGCACGAGCCTAATTCGCTTGGCGCGTTACTGCCAGGAAAATGGTCTCAGCGGCATGGAATGGGCAATCGCAGTACCGGGTACGGTCGGTGGCGCGGTAGTGAACAACGCCGGCGCGCACGGCAGCGATATCGCAAGTGCGCTGACCCGCGCTCTTGTCTTTGAATTGCAACACGGAGAGCGCTGGTACGATGCAGAATCTCTAAAGTATGCCTACCGCTCTTCCCTCCTGAAATACTGCGTAGACAGACGATTCTTCGTAATGTGCGCCGAGCTGCGGCTGCAGCGAGACGATGCTGGGCTTATTCAGGAACGAATGGATCACAACAATGACTACCGCCGGCGTACGCAACCACCAGGCGCTAACCTCGGCAGCATCTTCAAAAACCCGCCAGGCGACTACGCCGGTCGTCTGATCGAGGCGGCTGGTCTGAAGGGGCTGCGAAGCGGCTCGGTGCAAGTCTCGCCAGTCCATGCAAACTTCTTCATTAATTTAAGCGCAAACGCTAGTGCTAGTGATTACTTTCAGTTGGTAAGTCTGGTGCGCGAGCGCGTCAACACGAAATTCGCTGTGAACCTCGAGCTCGAGATTCAAATCCTTGGCGAATGGTAGTGATATTGCGCCTTATGCGGTTTGCGCCGTAAATTGACCGATAGTAGACTGAAGTTCGTATTAAATGGAGGCTTCATCCAACTACCGGTGGACGATCCAAAGTGGCAAGTCATGTCCAAGCGCACAGGCGACAACCCGACCGTGCTCCTGGTGTGCTACATCGGGCGGCGCCAGGTACGGTGCCCAAGCTACCGGCGGCGCGTCGAGAGCGGCGGCAGGTATTTTCGCGCTGGCGTATCATCAGCGCAGTGGTCTTCGTTCTGTTTGGCTTGACGCTCTTGGTGTTTTTTACCAGTGATGTCTTTTACGTGAAAGCAATTCAAGTGCGCGGAAACAATTTCATCACTCGTGAAGAGGTTTTCACCTATTCAGAGTTGGCCAATTACCACATGTTTTGGTTGGATCCAGCAGAGATCCGCCGAAACCTGCTTCGATCACCGTCAGTAGCGGATGTAACCGTAGAAGTCGGCTGGCCTCCCAATTTGGTTACGATGCTCGTGCAGGAACGGCAGCCTGCTGTCGTTTGGTCAAATGCCGGCGAAGAAACTTGGATCGATATTCAGGGTCGAGTGATGCGCGCGCGCGCTGAAATGCCCAATCTATTGCATGTGAACCTGGTAAACGACGGCACTGTCAGGCCACTGCCCGATGCGGATGATTTTGACAAAGATATGGTTCTAGGCGCGCTTCGTCTTAAGGAAATAATTCCGGAGGGCGACCACTTGGATTTCCATCCGATTCATGGACTGGGCTGGACCAATGAGTTGGGTTGGCAAGTCTGGATGGGTACTGACTCGGCTTCGGTGATGAACGAGAAAATCAAGATTTACGATGTGCTGGTGGAGGATTTAAGCAGTCGCGCAATCGATGTTGCGGAACTGAATATAGCTAATCCCGATGCACCGTTCTACAGACTTTTATGGGGGCTCTAGAACCGCATGGGCGACTTGGTAGTTGGACTAGATGTTGGCACACATAAGATTTGCACCATTGTAGGCGAGGTGCGCCCCGAAGATATCTATGTCGTCGGCTTGGGTATTGAGCCGAGCGACGGTATGAAAAAGGGCGTGGTCAATGACGTGGGCGCTCTATCGTCGGCCATCTCCAAGTCCATTCGCAAAGCAGAAAAGTCGAGCGGATATGATATTAACCGCGCCTTCGTCAGCGTCGCTGGCAGCCATATTTCTTCGCTGACGAGCCGCGGGCTCGCTACCATTGTCGGTTCGCGCAGCGTCCAGGCGGAAGATCTGGAAAAGGCTATGAGCGTGGCGCGCAATATCGCTATCCCCCATAACCGCGAAATCCTCCATGTGGTGCCGAGGAGCTACACACTGGATAGCCAAGACGGCATTCGCAGTCCAATAGGCATGCACTGCTTCCGCCTTGAAGTTGACGCGCATATTATCACGGCCTCGACAACTAGCCTGGCGAATTTGGAAGACGCTGTGGAGTCTGCCGGTGTATTGGTCGATCGCTTCATCCTCAATCCACTCGCGGCGGGCGATGCTGTCCTGACCGACCACGAACGCGAGATGGGGGCAGTTGTCATTGATATTGGCGGCGGCACCACCGACCTCGCCATCTTCATTGACGGTACTGTCTGGCATACCGCAATCATCCCGGTAGGCGGCAACCACGTTACGCAAGATATCACCTATTGGATGCGCGTACCCTTTGGCTTGGCGGAACAAGTCAAGATTCAGCGCGGGCATGCCGATATGAATGCGGTTAACGAATCGGAAGTTTTTCCGGTCGAACCTTTTGGTGGTGAGATTCTGCCAGTGTCGCGTCGCGACTTGGCTATGGTGATCGAGGCACGCTTTGAAGAAATATTCGAACTGGTGGAAAAGGAAATCAAGCGTTCTGGCTATGCTGGCCTTTTGCGTGCCGGCGCTGTCATCACTGGCGGCAGTTCACAACTTCCCGGTTATCGCGATCTCGCTTCGCGCATTTTGAATCTGCCCGTGCGCCTGGCACATCCGGAACGGGTCACCGGCATTGCCGACACACTCAAGAATCCCTCCTACAGCACAAGCGTCGGTTTGCTACGGCTCGGTCTGGAAATGGATTCGATGGCAGAAACAGACCTGGCAGCAAATATGGGACTTCCAGTCACAAATTGGGGACGGCGAATGAATGAATTCCTGCGCCGATTTCTACCGCAAGATGACTAGAGATAATTTAGTTGAATTAATGTAGATTATTGCCTCTTATTTGATTTGCAGTAGATTCAAATGCGCGTACAATAATCACAGTAACTTGCCGTACGCATTGGGTTGATGCGCTGATTCCAAAGGGTAGTCATCATGGTCAATGATTTGATAACAGGGGAAAATTTCGCGCAAATCAAGGTCGTTGGAGTTGGCGGTGGCGGCGGCAACGCCGTTAATCGTATGATCAACGAAGGCTTGGGTGGCGTGGAGTTCATCGCAGTTAACACCGATAACCAAGCGCTCATGCTCTCTAAAGCCAAAACGCGCGTACGGATCGGCGATAAGCTTACGCGTGGGCTTGGCGCCGGCGGAAATCCGGAGATTGGCCGAAAGGCTGCCGAGGAAAGCTCGGAAGACTTGCTTGAGGTCCTGCGCGGTTCCGACATGATATTCGTCGCCTGTGGCATGGGCGGTGGAACCGGAACTGGCGCATCGCCGGTAATTGCGCAGATCGCCAAAGAGCTGGGTGCGCTGACCATCGGTGTCGTGACTCGCCCCTTCACATTTGAGGGCACACGCCGCGCTCAACTGGCGAAAACCGGCATCGAAGCGCTGAAGAGCCAGGTCGATACACTTATCGTCATCCCTAACGATCGCTTACTGCAAATGGCAGACAAGCGCTCTACATTGCAGCAGGCATTCTCGCTAGCGGATGATGTATTGCGGCAAGGCATTCAAGGCATCTCCGAGTTGATAACCGTGCCGGGATTGATAAATCTTGACTTCGCCGATGTACGCACGGTCATGTCAGAAGGTGGCGCAGCCTTGATGGCGGTCGGACGCGCCTCCGGCGACGATCGCGCACGCTCCGCAGCCGAGCAGGCGATTACCAGCGGCTTGCTCGATGTCACCATTGACGGTGCCCGCGGTATCCTCTTTTCGATCACCGGTGGCAGCGACTTGACCCTGTTTGAGGTCAACGAAGCCGCCGCAATTATCAAGGACAGCGCGCACCAGGAATGTAACCTCATCTTTGGTGCACATATTGACGAAAGCATGGGTGATGAGGTCCATATCACCGTCATCGCCACTGGCTTCGAGCGGAGCCGGCTGGAGACGACGATGAAAGAGGCCGGCACCTTGCCGATCCGGCAAACAACGCCATTGCCACAGGTGCCGCCGGTGCAACGCCCGATTTATGAAGACGTCGAAGTCCAGGCGCCGGGCGAAAGCATGTCAGCAAGCAGTGGCGGATCCTCTTTCCAGCGGAGCCGTTTGGCGCCGCCCTCCCCACCGCAGGAAGATCCGCGTACGTACGATAACGTCGACCCCAAGAACACCGAATTGCCGGCATTTCTTCGGAAGCGCAACCGGCGCCAGTAGCACTTTGATCACAGCGATGCATTTCGTCAGAATGGGCTGAACAAGTCCATTCTACTGTTTTCGCCCTATTGAACCGTTTAGTTTTTCGAACCAACTGCCCTATCCTTTGCAGGTATTAAAGATGCGCCACGTGTTAGGAATCGTGGAGGATTTCTCTACGAATACACAAGTATTTGTCGTGCGGTTGGCAAAGAACTATGCTATAAAAGAGGTCACCTTCAGGAAACAGAAATCGCAACGCTACACATCAATATCCTAAAGCAGTTCCGTTTAGAATTGAGTTTTTTCAAGAACGATCCGTTTATGCATTAACTACTGTAAATCGCTACCTCGACAGCCTTAGGATGCCCTCGTCATGATTCAGTCGCAGACCACCACTAGCAAATTGCACGACCTCGGCTATAAGATCTTTCTCGATCGATATGCGCAAAAGGATATGACCCGGAGCAGCCTGTCTGTCGGCGACACGGTAATCGTAGTTATCAACGCCAAGACGGGCCAGCGAGAAATCGGCACCGCTGTTTCAATCGACTTGCCACAGGTCACCGTAAAGCTGCTCGACGGCGATACCGTTGTAC
Organism: Phototrophicaceae bacterium; assembly: GCA_965223515.1. Lineage (GTDB taxonomy): Bacteria > Chloroflexota > Anaerolineae > Aggregatilineales > Phototrophicaceae > UBA6055. The sequence continues at coordinate 40,757 of CBDCWK010000002.1, read as the reverse complement.
GCGACCTGGAGCATGTCGATAAGCCGATAGAAACTAAGCCGGCACAGATGATGACCCGCGTGGCTCGCGGTGTGGCGGCGACGGAAGCCAGCCCGGCGAAACAGGAAGAATGGTCTGAGAAATTCCGTTGGTTGCTCGATGACTGGAAATTCGTACCAGGCGGGCGCATCCTCACGGCCGCCGGTACCGACCAAGACTTGACCTTCTATAACTGCTACGTCATCCCCTCCCCCAACGACTCTCGCGAAGGGATCATGACGACGCTTACGCAGATGACCGAGATCATGTCGCGCGGTGGTGGTGTCGGCATCAACTTGTCGACCTTGCGCCCACGTCATGCCTACGTAAAGGGTGTCAACGGCAGGTCAAGCGGCGCCGTATCCTGGGGCGGGCTGTACAGTTTCGTCACCGGTCTGATCGAGCAAGGCGGCAGTCGGCGTGGTGCGCTAATGTTGATCCTCAACGACTGGCATCCAGATGTCTTCAATTTCATCAACAGCAAGCGCCAATCCGGTAAAATCACCAACGCCAATATCAGCGTCGGCGTCTCCGACAAATTGATGGAGGCGGTAAAAGCCGATGACGACTGGGAACTCGCCTTCCCCGATACTCGCGATCCCGATTATGACGATCTCTGGGATGGCAACTTGACGACTTGGATCGCCGCTGGCAGACAAGTCATAAGTTACAAGACCGTCAAGGCGCGCGAACTTTGGGACGCGATCATCGAGAGCGCCTGGACGAGCGCAGAACCGGGCGTATGGTTCCGCGAGCGCAGCAATAAAATGGCCAACAGTTGGTACTTCAATCCCCAAATCTGCACGAATCCCTGTGGCGAACAGCCCCTCGGCGCCTTTTCCGTCTGTAACCTGGGCGCGATCAATTTATCCAAGTTTTATGACGAAGCCGCGCACGATGTCGCTTGGGACACTTTGCGGAAGACGGTGCAGTATTCAACTCGCTTCCTTGACAATGTCATTGATACCACGCCCTATTTTTTCCAGGAGAACAAGGACGTTCAGCTTTCGGAACGTCGCGTTGGCTTGGGCACCATGGGCATCGCCGAATTGATGCTCAAGCTCGGTGTGCGTTACGGCAGCGACGAATCGGTCGAATTGATCGACGAAATCTACAAGACAATCGCCGTCACCGCCTATGAGACCTCAAGCGACTTGGCTGTTGAAAAAGCTGCCTTCCCCATGTTTGATGCGGAAAAATTCCTTGAGAGTGGCTTTATGCGTGCGATGCCAAACGATGTGCGAGAAAAGGTGCGCCAGAATGGCATTAGAAATGTCACCTTGTTGACGCAGGCGCCCACGGGTACCACCGGCACGATGGTAAATACCTCCACCGGTGTCGAGCCATTTTTCTCCTGGGTCTACTACCGCAAGAGTCGACTGGGCTTGCACGAAGAACAAGTGCCGATCGTTCAAGAGTGGTACGAAGCGAATCCCGAGTCCAGCGAACTGCCCGATCATTTCGTCACCGCAATGGACCTGGCGCCGGAGGAACATGTCAAAGTACAAGGCGCTTTCCAACGCTGGATCGATAGTGCCATTTCCAAGACCTGCAACGTACCAAACGACTACACGGTCGAACAGGTAAGTGAACTCTTCCAGTATATGTACGAGCTCGGTTGCAAGGGCGGCACGATTTACCGCGATGGCAGCCGCGATGAACAAGTCCTCATGCTTAAAGGCGATGAACGCGCCGAGAGCGAAATGGAAGATCTGAAGTCAGTGGCATCTGCCGAAAGCGCCGAGCCAGCCACAACGCCGCATCGCGTATATCCACGCCCGGACCGCCTCGAAGGCATGACCGTTCGGACGCAAACGCCCTTTGGCAAAGCCTATATCACTTTCAACAGAGATGACCAGGGAAATCCCTTTGAAGTTTTCGTCGCTATTGGCAAGGCTGGCAGCGACATCCAAGCCGATGCCGAAAGCCTTGGACGGATGATCTCACTGCAGTTGCGCACGACTGCGCCGCATAACCGCCGCGAGATGCTTAAGCTTATTATTGAGCAGTTGCAAGATATCGGCGGCGCTCGTCCCATCGGCTTTGGTCCCAAGCGCGTACTATCGCTGCCCGATGCGGTCGCGCGCGTCTTGCAATTGGAGTTTTTCCCGGAAGAACAACCGCTGCAATTGGATCTGCCGATGCAAGCCGGCGGCATGACTTCGAGTTCCGTCGACGCCGAAGGCGGCACGACTATCAACTCGTCAATATCCGGCGCCGATATGTGTCCGTCTTGCGGGACGATCACATTGATTCGCGCCGAGAACTGCCGCAAGTGCCTGACTTGCGGCTACAGCGAGTGCTGACGCTGCGGGCGTCTGTTTCCTAAGGCAAAAGCGCTCCCGCACTATCGGCGTTCATGAAGATTCTTTTGAGGATTACGGGGCATCCGGTGTGTGGCCGCTGCACTGCCCCGGCGTAGTCTTAGCTTTGTCGTAATTGTGATGTACAGGCGGGATAGCGAAATACACGAATAACTCACGAAGGAGACCCACGACTTTGACACCGAGCAAACGTCCTCTTTTACTCCTTGTACTTGGCGCCTTGCTCTACTGTGTCGCCTTTATCGCCACCATACACCACACCGGTACCCAAGACACTACGCAAGAATCTGATGTCATCATCGTTCTCGGCGCCGGCTTGCTCCGCGATGGCCGACCCGGTTGGGCGCTGACTCGCCGCAGCCGTCAAGCCGCCGATCTCTGGCATGCGGGCATCGCACCTTACGTCATCTGCACCGGCGGCCAAGCCGAATCCTATCCGCGTTCGGAAGCTTCCGCCTGCCGCGAGATCCTGCTTGCCAAAGGCGTAGCAACTGGCGCCATCTTGATGGAAGAACACAGCCGCAGTACCGAGGAGAACGCGTTATTCAGCCGGCGCATATTCGACGAAATCGGCTTTGACGACGCCGTGCTGGTCAGCGACAGTTACCACATGCTGCGAGCCAGCTGGCTCTTTCAGCAGCAGGGCATCAAGTCCACCAACAGTCCCGTACCGGCTCACCACATTCGTCATCCGCTCTCCTATCCCCATTCGCTCATACGCGAGTTTCTCGCCTTTCATTGGCACCTGCTCAAAGAAGTGCTTCAGATTCCTCTCACCCATCTCAGCGGAATCTAACGGCGATAAAGTGAAATCAGGGCAAAGCTAAAGCTGTATATACGAAGCATCTATGTCTTGAAAACGTATGACCGAATCCAAAATTGGATCGTAGCTGAAACGTGCTCTATGTTCTGAAGGAGAGACTCATGTCAAAGTTTGTATGCATCGGAGTACCATATTATCTGGGAGAAGCCAAATCTGACCGACGGGAGGTTGATGCGCTGCGGCGGAGCGGGATTGCGGATGAGCTGCATGCCGAGTGGATCGAGATTGAGCCGAACTTCGCCACGGCCGATGACCCCGTAGTGGCGGTCAATCGCGCGCTCGCTAACACGGTTCAATCTCAGGCTGACAAACTGCCGGTCGTTTTCGCCAACGACTGCACAAGCTGCTTAGGAATGGTCAAGGGCTTGGAGCAAAAGGCGCCTGTCGTCCTCTGGTATGACTCGCACGGCGACTTCAATACGCCCGAAACCAGTCCCAGCGGGTTCCTCGGCGGTATGCCATTGGCAGCGCTGGTCGGCCGTGGCAATCAACATTTAATGCGCGGCATCGATCTTCAGCCGCTATCGGAGCGCGACGTTATCATCACCGATGTGCGCAATCTTGATCCCGAAGAAGGCGTCATGCTGCGCAACAGCGATGTAACCATTTACGAAACCATAGATGCTTTGAATTCGACTATTCTGCCCGACCGACCACTCTACATCCACTTTGACACCGATGTTGTCGATTGCGACGAGATGCCTGCAATGAGCTACCCTGAACCGGGTGGACCGAGCTTGAACGAGAGCATAAAGTCGCTCAGACATGTATTCTCACAAGGGAAAACTGTTGGAGTGTTGTTCAGCCTTTGGAACGGCACGCTGCGGGGCGGTGACGAAGCGATGGCGGCCACATTCGAATTAATTCGCGCATTGCAGGCTTAAAAAGTCGCCATTCATTAGCTTGCGCGAGGTTGAAATCAGACTTATCCTCTATAGGATAGAAAGCGAGAGCACAGCCCATTGTACACAGATAACGAAATCTTGTTTCCCCACTATGCCATTCCAGCATTGCGCAACACACGCGGAAGTCTGTGGAAGCAGTTGATTGATCGCGTTTCCGACAAGCATGAAACCAGCATTGAGGTGATCGCCTTGATGTCGGTAATGATTGAGCTTAATGGCTGTCTAGCCTGCGAAACTGACAGCTACCGGGCAATGCGGGGCTGCGCGGCCTGCGCTCAGCAAACCTTGCGTCGCTACAAGGGCAGTGATGAAGAGTTGATAAGCTCGTACGAGGCTTCAGTCGCGAAACTACGCAAACTCAATCTCGCCTTCGACAGTTGACAATTCTCCGGCTCCGACTCAGAGTTGACAAGCATCCGGCTGGCATGTTAGACTTCGTGCCCGCGTAGAAGTGTACGCTGCGTAGGTTTTCTGTGCCATATTCTATTGAAGGGTAGTGCAGCGATAGCAAACTCACCACACAGGATCAACGGAGATATTCGTGGCGTTCGTGAAGTCCGTTTGATTGACGAGACCAACACCAATATTGGCGTCGTAAACGTTGGGCATGCCCAGGATCGGGCTGATGATGTTGGTTTGGATTTGGTCGAGGTTGCGCCGAATGCTAACCCACCGGTTTGCCGGATCATGGATTTTGGCAAGTTTCAATACGAACAGCGCCGCAAGGAACGCAAATCGAAGAAGAATCAGATCAAGGTGACTGTCAAGGAGATTCAGCTCCGTCCCAAGACCGACGAATACCATCTTCAGTTCGACATTAAGCGTGCGGAAGAGTGGCTGCTCGAGGGCAAGAAGGTGAAGTTTAGGGTGCGCTTCCGCGGCCGCGAGATCACTCATCAACATATCGGGCGAGATCGACTAGGTAGAATCGAAGATGCGTTGAAAGAAGTAGGCGTCGTCGAGCAGCGCCCTAACATGGAAGGCCGCGATATGCTCATGATCTTGGCGCCGACCAAAGAAATCAAACAGAGCACGGAGAAACAATAGTGCCCCGCAAGAAGAAGACGACAAAGTACAAGTTAAAGACGCATAAGGCGACTGCCAAACGTTTCCGTATGACGGCGACCGGAAAGATCGTCCGTACAAAGGGCGGCAAAAGCCATTTGCGTCGGCGCTCGGCGAAGCGCGTGAAGCGGCAATGGGACAAGTCCCTTGAAGTCGGCGAAAAGGCGATGAAGCGCCGTATCCGTCGCCTCGCTCCTTATCTAGGCAGATACAAGGCAAATCCGCCCGCCTAAACTTTTGGCAGCTATAACGATTCTAAGCCCGGCGCAGCGCGGTGCCGGGTATTTCATGTACGGAGAATGCTCATGGCAAGAACAAAAACTGGCTTCGTTAGACGCCGCCGACACAAGAAAGTCCTAAAGCTCACCAAAGGGCAATGGGGAACGCGCAGCAAGAATTTCAAGCGCGCCAATGAGGCGATGATGCGCAGTCTTTGGTATGCTTATCGCGACCGTCGCCAACGCCGCCGTCAATTGCGCCGCCTGTGGATCCAGCGGATTAACGCAGCCGCGCGCATCAATGGCATGAAATACAGTCGATTGGTGCACGGCCTGAAAACCGCTGGCATTGAGCTGGATCGTAAAAGCCTTGCAGCCATTGCCATTCAAGACGCCGAGACCTTTAGCAAGATCGTGGATAGGGCGAAACAAAGCCTCTAGGTCCGCGTCCAATTCAATCAAACCAGCCAAAGGGTCCGGAAACAGACCCTTTTTCATTTCTGAGAACTCGAGATGGATGCCATCAACAGCACGCAGAACAAACGCGTCCGCTATGTCAAGTCGTTGCAGACCAAGGCGCGGCTGCGGCGTAGCGAGCGCAAACTCGTACTGGAAGGCGACCGTCTGATCGCCGATGCCCTGTCACGCGGCGGCGCCCCTGACTTTGCTTTGTATTCTCTGGAAAACGCCGACTACGACGTCATCGCGAAATTGCAGGAAAAGAAATGCACCTTGCTGCCAGTCAGCCCAGATGTCCTCGATTTCGTCAGCGATACACAGCAGTCACCGGGCATTTTGGCGGTCTTCTACATTCCCATACCGCCGATCCCGCATCCTGCTACGCGCGTCCTCGTGCTTGATGCCATCCGTGAACCCGGAAACCTGGGAACCATCCTGAGAACAGCCGCAGCTGCCGGCGTTGAAGTCACGATTCTGGCGCCGGACTGTGTCGATCCTTACAATTCAAAAGTGTTACGCGCCGGCATGGGCGCGCATTTTCGGCTGCCCGTTGTCGAGGCGTCTTGGGCGGAAATAACTGCATTCTGCCAAGATCTGACTGTGTACGCTACGAGCGCGGGAGCCGCCGACTCATACACAGAAGCGAACTGGCAGACGGACTGGGCGCTGATCATGGGCAACGAGGCGCGCGGTATCAGCCGGCACGCGCGGGACCTGGCACGGTACGTCATCTCAATACCCTTGTCCGACGCAGCCGAGTCACTCAATGTGGCAAGCGCCGCCGCCATTTTCCTTTTCGAAGCAAAGCGACAGCGCCAGCGTTAGGTTCCTTCGCAGGAACGCTGCTTGTCAGCGCCTCTACAATTGTTGGGTCCCATGCGGTAGACTTGCGACATGATCAAAGTAAGCTAAAAGCAGGAGATTACGATACATGGCTAAGGAATACGATGTCGTCGTACTCGGCGCAGGACCGGGCGGTTATGTCGGTGCCATCAGAGCCAGCCAACTCGGACTGAAAACCGCCATTATCGAGAAGAAATACTGGGGCGGCGTCTGCCTGAATGTCGGCTGCATCCCTTCAAAAGCATTACTACACAATGCCGAACTTGCTTACATCCTCCAGCACCAAGCCGATACCTTTGGTATAAGCGGCGAATTCACGCTTGACTATGGCAAAGCCTACAAACGCAGCCGACGCGTGTCAAATGGATTGACCAGGGGCGTGCAATTCTTGATGCGCAAGAACAAGATCGATAGCTACGAAGGCTGGGCAACTATCGAAGACGCCAATAGCCTGACCATCGCTCTCAATAGTGGAGATAACGAGTCGATCCAATTCAAGAATCTGATTATCGCCACTGGCGCATCGACGCGTCTGATCCCCGGCACGGCGCTCAGCGACCGCATCGTTACTTACGAAGAGCAAATCATGGAGGACACACTGCCCGCCAGCATTATCATCGCCGGCGCTGGCGCCATTGGCGTAGAATTTGCCTACATCATGTGCAACTACGGCGTCAACGTGACCATGATCGAATTCATGGATCGAGTCCTTCCGCTGGAAGACCCTGAGGTCAGTGCTGAGTTGGCGAAGGAATTCAAGAAGCTTGGCATCCAGATTCTAACAGGCACACGGGTCGATTCGATCGACGACAGCGGCGAGTATGTCGACGTGAATGTTACCCGGTCAGACGGCGCACAAGAGACGATCCAAGCGGAACGCGTCTTGCAAGCCATCGGATTCCAGCCCCGAGTTGACGGCTACGGACTGGAAAACAGCGGGGTCGCTCTAAATCCTGACGGCGGCATCGAAATCAACGAGAAGATGCAGACAAATATCCCGCATATTTACGCTATCGGTGATGTAACAGCCAAGTTAATGCTGGCACATGTGGCTGAGACTATGGGCGTAGTGGCTGCTGAGAATATCGCCGGAGCCCCGACCGTGACACTTGATTTCGAAATGATGCCGCGCGCTACCTACTGCCAGCCGCAGGTCGCCAGCTTTGGTTACACTGAAGAGCAGGCTAAAGACCGCGGATACGCGATTAATGTCGCCAAGTTCCCCTTCCAGGCGAATGGCAAGGCGAGAGGAATGGGCGATTCCATCGGCTTCGTCAAAGTCATCAGTGACAAGAAGTACGGTGAGATCTTGGGCGCGCACATGATCGGCCCTGACGTCACCGAGTTGCTTCCGGAGCTGACCCTGGCGCGTTCAGCCGAACTTACACCGGAAGATATCGCCCGCAATGTTCACGCGCATCCCACTCTAAGCGAGGCGCTTAAGGAAGCTGCGCACGGCTTAGAAGGCCATTTCCTGAATATCTAACCGGCTGGCATAACGAGGCGAGGCGGCGATCCGCGAAACTGTTGTAAAGCATTTGGGAAACCGACGGAATCATAGCCAGCAATCGACGATCAGACTGGTGTAATTGAGTTGACCATCGGAATTGCGCTTGTCATGCTCGGCGGATCGGCTTACGAAGCCGTCTTCTGCGCTCCACTGCTCCCGATGAAACCGCCCATCTCCGTCGAAGTATTCGAGCAACTCAAACTGAAAATCCTGTTCGCTCAACAGATCAGCGATGAGATCGCAGGTGTAAAGCACTTTGTGGTCAACAGCGCCTTCGCCTGTCCCGCCGGGTCGTACACTCTTGATGTAGCAGTCATCGGGATGGGAACCGTCTGGCACGGCAAAACGGATGCGACCGGACGGCGCCAAATACATTCTCGCGACAGCCAGGAACTTCACCAGATCATTAATTGTCAAATGCTCAAATACGTGCTCGGCTAACATTCTATCGATCGAATGCGGCAGGAATAACCGCTCCCAATGGCCGTCATTGAGCACATCAAATGCAGGCATGTCGGTCACTATCCAGTCGTCAATACTCGTCTGCCCCGCCCCTATGATGATTTTCACAGCGCAACCCGATTGTTGTGCTCGCCGGACATCGTCGCGTATACGGCTTTGCTCCCGGCGCAAACCTTGCGCTCGGCGGTACGGTCGCACGATAGGCGCATAAATGGGGCGCAACAGCCGCTTTAGCAGGGCAAGAGACATTTCTAATATTCCACGGTGAAATGGAGGAGGGGCAGGATCGTCCCGACTTCGCCGGTGGTCAGGTCGGTGCCATTTACTTTTGCGCTGCTATGATATCGGTCGTAAACGATGACGACCACCCGATAGTCGCCTGGCGCAAGGTGCGCAGTCGAAAGTTCAACGACGTACCATTTCAAGACTTTGTCATATAGGTGCCGGTCGGGCGCTTGAGCTACATTCTGCCAGTCCGGTGTGATGATCTGAATCGAGACGTTGAATAGTTCGAGTTGCTCATCATGCGGGACTTCCCAGCCTGTCACGACCTGGATGGAATCTTCTTCTTTGCTAAACTCGGCGAACTTGTCGACGATCCGGATGCCGTTTTCGTAGTGAATCGGCTGGTATCCTCGGTTACAGTCCATCGCCTTCAGGGTGAAGCGCTGAACGAAGAGCTTCGGCCGATCCAAGACGACATCGCAAGGCCGGTACGTTTTCAGCATAAGAGCTTTGGCTGCCGCGTGATTAGCAGGCAATGATGTCGGATCGTATGTAATTAATAGATGAGGATGGTTGTCCAACTTCCGCGGCAAATCTGTTGCCAGTGCCTCGGCATCATAACCCGTCGGCACGAATGTCCCATCAATGCCGAGCAACTGCTCCATATAATAGTCGGCCGTCGTCTTGCCGCGCTTGCCTCGGGCATTGACAAAGTCAGTTTGGGTGAATCCGACAACAAAATCTTGCCCTTCCGTTTTACCTCGCAGTGCCTCGACATAATCTGCAAGCGGGGGATAGGCGTTCACGATCCCAACTGTACCCTGGTGGAGCAGGTAATCATCAGCGCGCCGCAACGCAAATCCTGAAACGAGGTAAACAGTCAGGATCAGCGGCGCTATCCAGCGCGGCTTCAAGCGGGCCAAGCCGCTGCCGATCACCAGCGCCCACATCGTCCAGGAAACGAAGAAGTAACGAGAGCGCCTCAACGGTATCAGTCCAAAGGCCTCATTCGCAGCAAGCAAGAGGGCGAGAACAATAAGCGCCAACCACAAAAAAGGGAAATTCCGGCGGCGCAATTCCGGGCGACGCAACTGAAGCAGAGCCGCCAGCACTGCTAAGAGCAATATGATCCAGTTGCCGTTGCTCAGCAAACGGACGAATATGCTGATCGCCTGTTCAAATGTGATGGCGTCGTACGCTGTATCAAATTTCGCTGACAAGCCCGTTAGCGTGACCGGCAACCAGGGCAAGAATAACAATCCAGCGACGATCATTGCCAGCGCCACTTGCAACCAGGCCTTTGACCGCTTCGTGAATAGCAAGTGATAGCTGCCAAGCGCAAGGAGAAAAAAAATTGAAAATGGTTGTGCATAGAGACACAAGGCGGCGCTAAGCGTCAAACCTACCCAATGATGCCGGCGGGCTGCCCGTGCGTAGCGAACGAGATAGAAATAATGCCACGCCAGTGCCATGATCAGCATGAATTGCATAGTATACATGCGAATTTCATGCAAGTAATCCAACCAGAATACATTCAAACCCAGGAATGCAGCCGCCCAGATACCAGTCCACCCATCGATGAAATCTAAGCCAAGGCGGAATGTCCAAGCTAGGGCGATGACGCCAAAGAAAAGCGGCAGGCAGCGTAGCACGGCATGATGCCAGCCAACAAGCGCGCCCCAGCCAGCAACTAGCTCAAAGAAAAGTGGTGTGTGCTTCGGACTGTGCTCGCGCACCGAGTCCATCACATCTTTCGGGGAAAACGGTCCAGTCACTCCGCCGGCATGACTGATAGACGTCAATTCGTCGTACCAAATCAAATCAGCATTCAAGCCTTGTGCAGCCATGAAAGTCACGAGCAGAAGCAGCGGTAGCAGCAAGCTCCAGTGCGCGCGTAAACGTGGCAGATTTCTGCTTGGCATGCGGCTCGCGGTCATCAGGTTCTAAGCGTCTTTTGTGAAGGTCAAAACAGCAAAAATGTCGCCCGAGCCACCTGTGGCCATATCGGTGCCTGCTACCTTCTTAACGGTTTCGCGGTCGTAGAGGATGACCATGGCGCGGTAGTCACCTGACGGTAGATCCGCAGTTGGCAGTTCGACGACGTACCAATTCAAGATATCGTCGTAAAGATGCCTATCAGGGGCCTGTGCAACGCTCTTCCAGTCCGGAGTGATGATTTGGACAGAAACGTTATACTCTTCAAGCTGTGCAGTATCGGCAACCTCCCAGCCGGTGACGACCCGAACCAACTGCCGCTCGGCATCATAGTCGGCAAATTTGTCGACGATCTTGATCCCGTTGTCGTAGTGGATTGGCTGATACTCCCGGTCGCACGCAAGCGTATGGTATGTGTATCGTTGCACAAATACCCCGTCCGTATCAACCAGGACCTCGCAGGGAGCGTAATCATGCTCAAGCAGTGTACGCACGTTTTCAAAGTTGCCCGGCATGTTTCCGGGTTCGTATGTGAAAAGCAAATAGGGATGGTTGTCCACCCTACGATAAAATTCTTCGCGCAGTTCGCTGCCCTCCATCTGGGTCCAGATAAAGGCACCGTGGATCCCGAGCACTGCTCGCGAGTAATACTCCACCGTGCTGAAGCCATACCGCAAACCTGAGTTCATCCATGTCGCTTGAGTGAATCCAAGAATAGCATCGTGTGGACGTGCCAGAGGCAGAATGGCGTCTGCGAACCGCTGCAAGGGCGGGTGCGCAGGTATCAGCGAATGATGGCCAGCGTATTCCCAGTGTTCCGCCTGCTGATAGATGCTGTAACCGCCGCCCAACCAGACAAGCGCAAACAACGGGACCATTACACGCCAACTAGGTATCGAAACAAGAAAATGGGCAAAAAGGACAAGGGCGAAGGCCACTGCGACCAAAAAATAGCGAAGCCGGGTAGTAGACAGAAACGGAAAGAGCTCATGGAATATGAAGAGCGAGAAAACCATACCCGCGCAAACTACCAAGAGCCGCAGAACGGCAGGTGACCGTTTCCGCCGGAGCGTCCATCCTCCCGCCAAAATTATAGCGAGCCAAAGGAGGTCGACGCCGTTGGCGAAGACATTCGCCAGAATGGGGATCATCTCACCAGAGGCGAGCGCCTTGGAGCGTAGAACGTTGGTGCCGGCCGCCTCACTGAAGCCGATGGCAAGCAGTGGTATATACGGCAGGAAAGTTAACAGGCCTGCTCCCCAAGCCATGGCTACATTCAACCAGCGGCGGTCTTTGGCAACAAAAAGTAGATGATGGAAAGCAAGACTGAGCAAGACAAATGGAGAAAATGGATGAGTATAAAGCAGGGCGCTAGTCGTTAAAACAAAGATGAGCCAGCTCACACGGCCAGCTTTTGCGCCGTCAACGAGCCGCCAATAATGCCACGCGTGAATGACGCTCAAGAGCGTCCAAAGTGTATAGTTACGAAGCTCATGAAAGTAAATGATTGCGAATGCACTGGTTGCAAAAAGGAAGGCTGCAAGAAAGGCCGTGCGACGATCAAGCACATCCGCACTAAGGCGGTACACCCAGGCAATGGTCAATACACCGAACAACAGCGACAAGTAGCGGAGTGGCACCTGTGACCAACCCACCACTTGTGCCCATCCCGCTCCGATTATGTAGTAAAGCGGCACATGGTCGGGATTGTGCTCAACTATGGACTCGACAATCCTAAAGACAGTGTATGGCGGATCCTCCGCGCCCATGGCTGATACGGAAGCCATCTCATCCACCCACAAGATATCTGCGTTTAGCTGAGCAGCGCCTAATGCGAAGCCAAAAAGCAGGACCGGCAACATCGCGAAGAGCTGAATCCGGGGCAACGACTTCATGTGCTGCTGACCGATCGCAACGACCGAAACTCTTGCTCCAGCATTCCGTATTGCCACATACTCTGAAAGCCGCCCCGCCAGCAGATCCTCTCGCGCCAGACACCTTCCAGTGCGAATCCCGCTCTTTTGAGCAAAGCAGCCGACGCCACATTGCCTTCAGTCACATCCGCCTCGACTCGGTGCAGACCCAGCTGCAAGAAGCAGAAGTCAAGCACCGCGCCAACGGCCTCGGACATAATCCCTTGGCGCCAATAATTTGAATGCAGTTCGTAACCGATTTCCACGCGCTGATTGCGCGGATCATAAAGGTGAAAGCCGCATGACCCGATCATTCGGTCGCCCGGCTTAAGCGTGATAGCCCAGCGGATACCGGACTTTTGCTCAAAGATGCGGTCTGCCCATTCGACGATCTCGTCCATGACCTCGTCGAGCGGAGCCTCTTCAAAATCGATAAGGTAATCAATCGTGCCCGGGCTGTTAAAGACGGCAAGCCAATCAGCCCGATCGTCGACTCGAATCCGCCGTAATCTTAACCGTTCGGTCTCCAAGGTCGGCACCACTGCAAAGTCGAATTCTGCCACAAACTGCTCCACATTTACTTGGCGCAAGAACAAGTAGAATAGTTTCGCTCTTCACGCGTCCCGGTCACGGGGATCACTGTTGCCAGCTAGTTAAAGGTTCTCGGCGACAATCTCGGCGATATCAGCTACTTGCGGTCCGCTGCCAATCTCGTTCTTCGCATCTTCGAACATCCGCATACAGAAGGGGCAGCCGACCGCCAAGGTATCAGCGCCTGTTGAAGCCGCTTCCTGAAAGCGCTCGATACTGACTTTACGTTCGCCCTTTTCTTCTTCTTTCCAGAATTGCGCGCCACCGGCGCCGCAGCAAAATGAATTCTTACGGCTGCGGGGCATTTCAATTAATGGTAAGCCACCAGCTTCGAGTACGTTGCGCGGAGCATCAACCACATCATTATGCCGACCGAGATAACAAGGATCATGGAAGGTCACGTTGCTCCATTTCGACGAGCTCGCGTTCGTGGACAGCTTGCCATCAGCAATCAATTCTTCAATTAGCTCGCTGTGATGCAGGACCTCGTAATGGCCACCAAATGCGCTGTACTCGCGGCCGATATTATGGAAACAATGTGGACAAGTGACCACAATCCGTTTGGGGTTGACGGCATTCAGGTTCTCCACATTTGCTGATGCCATCTCAAAATACAGGTATTCGTTTCCCGCACGTCGCGCTACATCGCCTGTGCAAGTCTCTTCATCGCCAAGAATTGCGAAATCCACACCGGCTGCGTGCAGCACTTTGACCAGCGCTTGCGCCGTTTGCTGCGCGCGCGGATCGTAACTTACCGCACAGCCGGTCCAATAGAGCACGTCAAAGTCGGGATTCTCGACCACCGTCGGGACCGGAAATTCTAAACCGGCCGTCCATGCGGTCCGCGACTCGGCGATCTGCCAAGGATTGCCCTGCCGCTCCATGCCATTGAAAGCGCCTTGTAATTCGTTGGGAAATTCGCTCTGCATCAGGACAGCGTCGCGTCGTATATCAAGGATGTCGAACATCGGCTCGTTACCGACCGGGCAGATATCGATGCAAGCGCCGCACGCCGTGCAAGCCCATAAAGCCGATTCGCTGAGCAAATTGCCCGCAAGCGTCCAGTCGGAATCCTCCCCATTTGCGAGAGCCTCCCAGTGATCTTTCATGTGAAAGCGTTTATTGACTTCCATGGCGGCAGGCGAAAGCTCTTTACCTGTCACGTATGCCGGGCATACGTCCTGGCAGCGATTGCACATGATGCAGGCGAAACCATCAAGGATCTGTGTCCTGTGCAAATCTTCGAGGCGTCCGGCGCCAAATTGCTCGATATCGTCGTCCTCGAAATCAAGCGGCGTCAGTGCACCGAGCGAGCGGCGCTTCGGGCGTGTGAAAAAATTTATCGGCGCCATAAATAGATGCGCATGTTTGCTCTGCGGGAAATAGGGCAAGAAAATCAGAATCCCACCCAAGGCGATCCACCAGAACAAGTGCCGCAATAATTCCAGCGCATCGATATTCAGCCCCATCCAAATCGCTGAGGCATAAGTCGCGAAGGGCATGAACATATCGTCGCCCATCAGCGCAACGGCGACGGACTCGCCCAGAAAACGCGCACCCACGTGTAATAGAATGAAAGCGGCTACGATCATTGAGTCAGCATTGACCGCGCCGGCTGATACTTTGGGATGCAGCAAGATATTGTCGTGAAACTGCAGAGCCGTTTTGCTAGGAAGTACGAGGCGTCGCAAGATGAAATAGGCGATCCCCACCAAGACCACGATACTCATTACATCGCTCAGCAAGCGAAATCCTTTGTATGCCGCGCCCAATCGCAATAGACGCAGCTCAAAGCCGGGCAAGAAGCCTATGAGCAAATCAACCCCGTTCACCAGGAAGTACCAAGTGAATCCCAACACCACGCCCCAATGAATCACGCTTGTAAATGCGCGCGTCTTCAGCGTTGTCCGCTGAGTGAAATAGACCGCCGCCGCACGTAAGGCCCGGCCAAAGATTCCGTCAAACTGCAATTCACCTTGTCCGCGACCGATGATCTGAAACATCTCTTTGAAGCCGGCGAAACTAGCGCCCAGGGCGAGCAAAGCCAATAGAAAGAAAAGCATTTTCTCTACGTCAGTCAGCATAGGTGACGGCTCGCCTTCCTTTGCCCGCGCTCGACTTTTTGTCTGACCACTTCAGTTTACCATCGTGCCAATTTTTCACAAACCAACTGTCATTGTCTTCTCCCCGCCGCCATTTCACGAGGAGACCCTCCTGCGTTCGTACCAGTGACGGCTGAGGCATGAACGGTTGCAGATGTGAAAGCCACCTGTAGAATGACAATTGAATAGTACGCGACTCAAGGAGCAACTAACATGATTGACTTCTCACCCATGCGCGATGGCGAAGTGAGCTTCATTGAATACGCTGCGCGGGAAAACATCGGAACGACCGCGCTACGAGACTATAGCGACGAAAGCGTCGATTTTCTGCTCAGCCTACTGGATGGGCTCTCCGATGCCGATATCGTCTTTGACCCAGAAGATCCGAATGCTGATGATCCCTTCGCGGTCGCAGGCGAGGAGAACATCGGCTGGACCTTCGGCCACTTGATCGCCCACGTAACCGCAAGCTCAGAAGAAGGCGCCGCCCTTAGCTCGCTTTTGGCCCGCGGCATCCGCGCCTCGGAGCGCCCCAGATACGAGACACCCTGGCGCGACATCACTACCGTCGCCCAAGTTCGTCAACGCCTGGAAGAGAGCCGACGCATGCGCAACGCATACCTGGAAACCTGGCCCGATACGCCTCTGCTCGATGTCGTCCGTGATGTATCCGAACGCTTTACGGCCAGGTTCGGCGAGATGAATGCGCCGGCCGCTTTCCTCTTTGCCTTGTCGCACGAAGTCGGTCACTATCAGCAGATTGAAGAAGTCAAGCGACAGGCACTGGCATCCCGCGCGACAGCCGGTTAAGTCAGCCCGTGCGCCGCAGCAAAGGCTAATGTCGCCGGTAAAATATGTGATCTAAGAACAGATCTATCTTCCCAATAGAGTCATTTGGCTGGATCGTGATATCGCTGGGTCCGCCGCGTATGGAGGCTTGATGAACAATTTCATCACACCGCGCACGCCCAAGGGCTTTCGAGATTTCTTGCCTGATACAATGCTGCGTCGGAATTACGTCCTCGACAGCATTACTGAAGAGTTTCATCGCTTCGGCTTTGAGCCCATCGGCACGCCGATTCTTGAGCTGCATGAAACGCTTTTTGGCAAATACGGCGAGGACGCGGAACAGCTGATATTCACCGCCCAACACGGCAGAAGCACAAGCGAACCTCTGGCGATGCGCTATGATTTGACTGTGCCACTGGCGCGCGTGGTCGGCCAATACGAAAGTCAACTGAACCTGCCCTTCAAGCGTTATCATATCGCGCCGGTCTTTCGCGGAGAACGTCCGCAGCGAGGGCGTTACCGCGAATTCTGGCAATGTGATGCCGATATTGTGGGGATCGCCGGCATGAACGCCGATGCCGAGATCGTCATGATGATGCATCGTATACTTAGCCGACTCGGTTTTCCTCAATACGTGATCAAGATTAATCATCGAAAACTGCTGGTCGCCATCGGCGAATTCTCCGGCGTACCACAAGCGCAGCTGCCCGATCTTTATCGCAGCGTCGACAAATTAGACAAGATAGGCGCCGACGGCGTAAGGCGCGAATTGACTGAGCGCGGAATCGCCGACGATGCCGTCAGCCGGATGATGAACCTGATTCAAGCAAAGGAGCCGGGCACAGTCGGGCTTGATCTCGTGGCCGACGCCATCGGCGAAGAAAACAATGGCTTGGGCGAACTGCGCGAACTGGCTTCCCTGCTGCAAGATGCAGATCTGCCGCCCGATTGCTACGACTTCGATTTCACGATGGTGCGCGGTCTCGGTTACTATACTGGTCCCATATTTGAAACAGTCATATCAGAACCTAATTTGGGCAGCGTAACTGGCGGGGGCCGCTATGACAATTTGATCGGCATGTTTCGCCGCCAGAGCCTGCCGACCACTGGTACCTCTTTCGGAATCGAGCGCATCATCGACCTTATGGACGAGCTCGAACTCTATCCAGCGCATCTCGGCGGCACACTGGTACAAGTGCTGGTGACAGTTTTCAACAGTGACACGCGCAGCGCCTCGATGCGAATTGCCGACAAGCTACGCCAGGCGGGCATCAACACCGAGCTCTATTTGGACTCGCGAAGGCTGGGGAGGCAGTTCAATTATGCGGACAAAAAGGGTATACCAATCGTCGCGATAGCTGGACCCGATGAGAACGATACAGGTGTCGTCAAGTTACGGCGTTTGACAGACGGCTCTGAATTGACCGTTGGGATGGCAGAAGCGGCTGATACAGCCCGGACGCTGCTATGCGACGCCGGAAAGAGGTCATGATCTCTCTCCCACGCTCAAGTGGCATACTGCTTCACCCTACATCGCTGCCCGGAAGATATGGCATCGGCGATCTGGCTGCGGGCGCCTACCGCTTCGTCGACTGGCTTGAGGCTCACGGACAATCAATCTGGCAGGTGCTGCCCCTTGGACCAACGAGCTACGGAGATTCGCCTTACCAGACCCTCTCTGCGTTCGCCGGCAACAGCAATCTAATCAGCCTCGACGCCCTGGTCGAAGACGGATTGCTGCGTCAAAGTGACCTAGCAGACACTCCGCCTTTCCCCCGCGGCAAAGTCGACTATGGCTGGATCATCCCCTTCCACAATCAAAAGCTAGCGCTCGCCTGGCGAAACTTCCGCGATGGCGATCACCCGACACTGGGGCGCGAGCTTGAGCAATTCGTCAAAGAGAATCAATTCTGGTTGGAAGATTATGCGCTCTTCGCAGCCTTGAAAAGACAACATAAGCTGCGTCCATGGGCAGAGTGGGAAAGCGACCTGCGTCGGCGCGATGAGACTGCCCTGGCACGCGCTGCCGAGAACCTTGCTGATCAGGTTGCTGCCGAACGCTTTCGGCAGTGGCTGTTTCATCGACAGTGGACCGCCTTGAAGACCTATGCCAACGGCAAGGGCGTCCGCCTCTTCGGTGATCTTCCTATCTTCGTTGCTCATGACAGCGCCGATGTCTGGGCGCACCAGCACGAATACTTGCTCGACGCATCGGGAAATCCAACGGTCATCGCCGGCGTCCCCCCCGATTACTTCAGCCCGACCGGGCAGCGCTGGGGCAACCCGCTTTATCGCTGGGACGTGATGAAAGCGACCGGCTACCGTTGGTGGATTGAACGCATCAAGGCTCTCTATTCTTTGGTCGATTACATCCGCGTCGATCATTTTCGCGGCTTCGAGGCCTACTGGGAGATCCCGGTCAGCGAACCGACAGCGGTCCAAGGCAAATGGGTAAGTGGTCCGGGCAAAGCGTTTTTCGAGGCAATACAGATGGCGTTGGGCAACTTGCCCATCATCGCCGAAGACCTTGGCGTCATTACACCGGGCGTGGAAAAGCTGCGGGATGATTTCGGCTTGCCCGGAATGAAAGTGCTTCAATTCGCCTGGAGCGACCCTGCCAACCCTTTTCTGCCTCACAATCACCCGGTCAATTGCATCATCTACACAGGCACCCACGATAACAACACCACCCGCGGATGGTGGGAAACCGAAGTCGACGAACGGACCCGTGCCTTCGTCAAAGACTACCTTGGCCAGGATATTCAGGACATTGTATGGGCACTAGCGCGGATTGGCATGCGCTCATCTGGGCGCGTCTTCATCATGCCGATGCAAGATGTCTTGGGTCTGGGGTCTTCCGCGCGTATGAATACGCCGGGCGATCCGACGGGCAATTGGTCCTGGCGCTTTACGGAAGAAGCGCTGGATCACCCTGGAATGGAAGCTCTGCTGCACATTACTCGCCTTTACCAACGCCATCCTGATCAGCAGGCGAAATGATACGGCCAAGGTGTCCGCAGCAATTGAGTCGGCATTAGTCACGAGGCACGCATGACAAATTTGCCAGCTTGGGCAAAGTACATCCACCACGATAGCTCCGAACTCTATCTAAGCGACATCACGCCCCGGATCGGCGACGACATCCGCGTGAGTATTCGCATCCCACGCAAGGCGAATTTACGCGCGCTCTATTTGCGTAGCCGCCCCGACGGCGAATGGAATCGGATACGGATGAGCATATCGACGACCGAGGACTGGTATGACTTGTGGTCCGCTGAGCTGCCGATAACGATGCGCCATAATAATTATTGCTTTCATTTCCTGACTGCCAGCACGTCATTCTATTTCAATCAGCAGGGCCTGAGTCCGATTGATAGCCCGGACTGGTTCAACTTCACCGTACTTAGCGATTATGACGCGCCCACTTGGGTGCGTGAGCAAGTCTTCTATCAGATATTCCCCGAGCGCTTTGCCAATGGTGACCCAAGCAACGATCGGCAATCCGGCGAGCCAACCTTGTTGGGCAAGCCCGCCCGACAGCGTCAGTGGGGCGAAATTCCGGAACCCTATCAAGAGTCGCGTATGGTAGAATTCTACGGCGGTGACCTGCAAGGCATCAGGCAACGTCTCGACTATCTCGCCGATCTTGGTGTTACCGCGCTCTACCTATGCCCGATATTTGATTCCGAAACCAACCACTTTTATGACATCCACGACTTCAACCGCGTGGCGGGTTGCCTCGGCGGTGACCGCGCGCTGGAAGAATTACGGGAAGCGCTCAATGCGCGCGGGATGAAGCTGATTCTCGATATCACCCCGAACCACATCGGCTTTCATCATCCCTGGTATCTGGACGCGAAAGCGGATTCCGCCTCCGAAAGCAACGAGTACTTCTACCGACATCCAGAGACTGACGAAGTCGAACACTGGTTGGGTGTGCCACTGCTGGTAAAGCTAAATTACAACAGCCAGACGTTGCGCGACAAGATTTATCGCGCTGCCGACAGTCCCATTCGAAAATGGCTGCGCCCGCCATTCAGCATTGATGGCTGGCGCCTTGATGTCGCCAATATGACCGGCAACTATCGGACGACACAGTGCGACCATCAGGTCTGGCGCGAGATGCGAGCCGCTATCAAAGCCGAGAATCCCCAAGCATACATGCTGGGCGAATACTTCCAGGACAGCAGCGCCCACTTGCAAGGTGATGAACTCGACGCCTCGATGAATTATCAAGGCTTCAACACGCCGCTTCGCCGCTGGATAGGCAAAGGCGACTTGGGCGTCGCTGAGGCGCAATCGTTCGGCGACCCCAACCCGATGCCGACGGAAGCGCTGGCGCTGCAATGGCGCCAGTACATGACGGCCATTCCCTACGTCATCGCGCTGCAGCAATTCAATCAGATCGGCAGTCACGATATCAGTCGGCCTCTGCGCGTCGCCGAGGGCGATCGTGCGCTAGTAAAAATGGCCACAGCCTTGCTAATGGGTTTCCCTGGCATACCTTGCATCTATTACGCCGATGAAATCGGCATGGATGGAGGGCACGATCCCGATAACCGCCGCTGCATGCCTTGGGATGAACAGCAATGGGATCTCGACATGCGCCGTTTTCATCAGCGCGTCATCGCAATCCGAAAAGGTTCACACGCCTTGCAACAAGGGGGCTTCCAGATTCTGCACGGCGCTGGAGACCTGATCGCCTTTCAGCGCCAGTCGCGGCAGGAACAAATGATAGTGGTCGCTTGGCGCGGTCCCGACAATATGTCACCGGCGGAGCTTGACGCGACGCTGGCAAACCTCCCCAACGACGGTGTTTTGACCGACCTGCTTTCAGGCAGCCGTTACGAAGTGTCAGATGGTGCGTTGCGATTGTGCGGGCTGGAACATGGCCAAGCGCTCTTTCTCCGCCTCGAGGCATGATAGAATTGCTATTCCTAGAGCGCATCAGACCATAGCGGCAAAGGAAAAGCTAAATGGATCAACGCAGCGTCTTTTTCGAAGAATGGCTGCGCAGCCTGCGCGAACAATACAAGCACGTCGTTCGCATAGACGACAAGGTGACTCTGCCGACCTTGACCGCGGTCATGCAGAGCGTAGGATTTGGCGAAGATGAATTGACGCAACTGCGGCTCGAGGCGACGATGCACGTCGACGATATTGGGGAAGATTTCGTCCCCGATATGCACATCCTGGAACAGACAAAAGCGGTAAAGCCCCACCCTGTCGAGTGCCTCTGCCCGCAATGTAGTGCCGTCGACGAGAGTTCCTTCGATGCTGATGGCCAACCTATCGCCCACGATCCGGAAGCAGCCATTTGGGAAAACAGTAACGTTTTTCCGGCACCGGATATCGACGGTCTCAATGACGATGAAACAGACTCGATCACTTTCGAAGACAGTCTGACGGTCGAAAACGTGTTATCCGAGGACGGGGATTCTGCATCGCCCTTAGCCGCCGAAGAGGACATTGGCGACACGGACGATGATCCCGAATCTCCTCAACAGATGAGTCTCTTCTGACGATGCCAATTACAGTCGAAGACCGGAAATGGATGCGCGTCGCCCTGGGCGAAGCCAAGCGCGCTCTCGCTTCCGACGATGTACCAATCGGCGCCATCGCCGTATATCAGGGTGCGGTGATTGGGCATGGCTATAATCGCCGCGAAGCTGACAATGACCCGACCGCGCATGCGGAAATCATTGCCATACGCGAAGCTGCTGCTTCCCTCGGCATGTGGCGGCTGGATGGCGTAACGCTTTACTGCACGCTTGAGCCTTGTGCGATGTGTGCCGGCGCCATGGTCTTGGCGCGTTTACCACGCCTGGTTTATGCGGCAATCGATCCCAAAGCGGGCGCCGCTGGCAGCATTACCGATATTACTCGGCATTACCGGCTTAATCATCAGGTGCAGGTGGAGGCTGGATTGTTCGCCGACGAAGCGGCTGAGCTAATCCGTGCCTTCTTTCGTCGCTTGCGGGATGACGGTCAGAAATAGTCCCTTTACCGCTCGCAAGTTAGTGTTCAAAATCAACGCTGTCTGTGTATACTGATTGATTGCTTGGGAGAGGTGCCAGAGTGGACGATCGGGACTGTCTCGAAAACAGTTGTACCCTCCGGGGTACCGTGGGTTCGAATCCCACCCTCTCCGTTCCTTCGCTTGATTTCAAGATGCACGTGGACGGGCAAGGTTTCCCCCGCCCGGCCGTCGTTCGCGCCTAAGCCTTAGTTATTCATCTGCAGCATCATCGCCAGCGGAAATACCATCGCATCTTCCGGTATCTCGACCTCAACCGGATCGTTGAATCCAGATAAGCCTAAGTCAAGAGCCATGACGATTGCTTTCTCACCGCCGACTTGATCGGCGCTTTCGCCCGACGCCGTCAAATCGACCGACATGTCAAGCCGATAAGTGTAGTGATCATCCAATCCGATATACTGCCGGCTTGACAGGTCCCTTACGTCGATAGCCTGAATCATTTCCATAGTCTTTTCCGGATCCTCCTCCGAGTCGGAAGAGGTGATCATGTCCTCGATGCTGATAAGAGACAAGATCGAATTCACATCTATGCGCGTCTCAAAGACGGCCACGGCGACACCATTTATCTCGCTGTCTGGCAAGCGGGTAACGTTTGCAGCGGAAGCTTCAGCCTCTTCTATGCCGTTTGCATCCATTTCCGGTACCATCCCGGATTCTGCGAGAAGGTCGCCGACCGCGCCAGTCACGTCAACGCCCATCCAATCCATACCGGTCATTGGCTGCCCGCTTAGCTCTTCCATCGCTCCTGCGTTCAGCAAGACAACGCCTTCCTTCAACCTCAAGGTAAGTTCCATCGTGAAGTCTTCATCTGCTGAAGTTCCGCTCAGATTCAGCCAGACTTCGCCGGTCAACGACGTGATCAGAAGTTCGAACAACGCGCCCGTCTCATCTGCCGTTTTCTGGTGGCCCGTCTCGGCGATTGCTTGAAGGGCTTCATCATCGAGAGATAAGGCACCGCCACCTTGCCCAGCTAACTGCATGTGGTCTTCATTCGCGTCACCGCTCGTTTCGAACGCCATAGTTACAGTGAAAGCAAACGAATTTAGCGCGTCCATGGTCGCGGAGTTGTCTAGCAGAATCTGGCAATCCTCATCTGTCAGATCACCGCAAATATGTGCCGCTTCTATGGAATCTGCCTGGGTACTGGCAAACGGAATCAGCAACGTGAGTATAACCACCAATATCATGATTCTCTTCAACATCGTATCTCCTTCTGATACTAACGATTTCTATCACAGTATATCTTAGAATACGCTGCCGGTTCCCCCCAAAAAGTAAGGGCACTGCAATATACGTACGGTCTTTCAAGGCAGTTGAACTTGTCAATGCACACTAATCTGCCGACACTTGTCTGATATACTCCAGCCTATTCTGCCGGATAGGAAACGTGAGGCCAGATGAAAACAATTACCGTATACGGCGGCTCGCAAGTTCGCCCGGGAGAGGCGGCATACCAGGCAGCAGAGCGCATCGGGCTCGGGCTAGCGCAAGCGGGCTGCGCAGTGATGAGCGGCGGATACTACGGCATCATGGAAGCGATCAGCAAGGGTGCGCGTTCCGGCGGCGGCCATGTCATCGGCGTTACTACCGATCAGATTGGCCTCCAGTTTAATGTCATGCCCAACAGTTATCTCGACGAAGTCATAAACTTTGCCGATCTGCGCGATCGCTTGCTCTACATGGTGGAAAACACAGATGGTTACCTTGCGATGCCCGGCGGGATCGGTACTTTACACGAGATTGCCGAGACTTGGGAATTAATGCGGATCGGCGGCATACCTCGCCGACCCTTTGTCTGCTATGGGCAAATGTGGCAAAATCTCATCGGTCAACTTCAAAACAGCACCTATCTGGGCGACGGCTACCACGGCATGATCGCCTTTGCGCAAAGTCCCGCCGCTGTGCTGGATATCCTCGCCTGACTGTTTGTCTTGCCTGCAATGCAATCGAGAGACGGAGCGCAATATACATGAACGCGCAAACCCTTGATATGCTCCGACAGCAAAAGAACGAATTCTTTAAACTTAGCCCGCAGTCGCCGCTAAGCCCGGAAAGGCGAAAACGCTTCAAGGGACTGCGTTATTATCCGTATAATTCCGCGCTTGACCTGAAGCTGGCGATCATCCCCTTTGTTGAAAGGTCAGACGTCCGGCTCAAGACCACAACAGGTGATAGCCGCTGGTTCCGAAGATACGGCGAAATCAGCCTTGAGGTCTGCGGCGAGCCGGCTCGCCTGACACTCTTTCAGACCGGGGCAACTTTCTTTTTGCCCTTTGTTGATGCCAGCGCCGGGGACGAGACTTACAGCGGTGGACGCTACCTGGAGCCCGAAAATCTCGCCGGATACGAGTTTCATGTCGACTTCAACCGAGCCTATAATCCCTTCTGCGCTTTCAGCGATGGCTGGTCTTGTCCGATCACTCCGGCAGAGAATCGGCTGCGCGTCACCATCGCCGCTGGTGAGAAAAGTCCATGGTAAGACTGAAACGCCCAAATCAAGTACAATGAGCGTAGGTCTATGCCATGTAAAAAGGAAAACACGCTCGTGCCATTTCGTCTTAAACTGTTAGCCACGTTTGCAGTATTGCTCTGCACCGTCTACGCCAGTGCTCAAGATAATTCGAACGCGGCTGCTGACAGCGCCCAAGCGCCGCTAAAGGTTTGGCTGCCAGCGCCGCTGATATCCGATGAATCGGGCGACGCCTTTCAGTTGCTCAGCGATCACACTGCCGAATTCTCCACCAGCAATAACATTGATGTGGTTTTTCGTATCAAGGACGTCGGCAAGGTTGGCGGCATTATGGCTACCATTCGTGCGGGCAAGGACGTTGCGCCGGCAGCTCTGCCTGATGTCACGCTTATCCGCCGGCGAGACTTCACGCCGACGCAGGCAAGCGAATATCTGCAGTCGATGGAAACACTCTTTCCCTCATCACTAATCAGTGATTTGGAAAACAGTGTTATTTTTGGTCAGATTCTCGTTGAAGGCGGCGATGCGCTCTTCGGATTGCCCTACCTCTTTGATCTTCTGCAAAGTATCCATACTCAGCCGCTGGAGAATATCGGCAAAACGCTCGCCTTTCATGATGTGCTCTCCAGTGAGGCCAACTTTTTATTCCCGGCCGCGAGGACCAACGGCTTAAACCAAACGTTTTACCTGCAGTATCTTTCCGCCGGCGGCTTGCCCCCCAGTAATGGCGTGATGACCATAAACGAAAACGCGCTACAGACTGTGCTGGAGTTCTATGAGGATCTCGTTCATCTCGGCTTAATTTCAGCGGACGTCTTAACCTATCAAGCGCCGTCGGCTTATCTATCCGATTTCATCAACCATGCCGACCTTCTGCAGTTAGCGATTTTCAACGTCAGCGATTATCTCGCCATGATTGAGCAGCATGACCTAAATGTCTTAGCCGCCACCATTCCTACGCCTTCTGGCGACGGCTTGTCGATCCGCGATGGCTGGCTGTGGGCGATTGCAACACCGGATATTAGTCGTCAAGCATTGGCTGCGCGCTTTCTCGAATGGATGATGGAACCTGGCTTCCACGCCAGTTTTGCCAAGGCACTCTACCATTTACCATCTCAGCCAGATGTCTTGGAGGCGAGTTTGCCGGCTTCCGTTGATAGCCAATTCTTTGCTGAACTGCTGGCGGACGCCGCCCTGCCCCTACCCGAAGGCGAAGGTGGGACCGCACCGCGCTTAATGCAAGAAGCATTGATAGACGTCCTGCACGGCGACGCCACAGCGGCGGAAGCTACGCGTCAAGCGCTCAGCCAGCTTACGGAGCGTTAAGCGCCAAGCGACTTTTCATAAAAGCGATGCGTCTTGTAGATCTTGCCGCCCAGACTGAGGCTGATTTTGATTAACGGATTAGTCTCAAGGATCCAACCGGAATCCAGATAGTCATATTGTGAGGGCAACAGCGCCTTCATCACCTCGAGCAGCATCGCCAGTTCAACACCTTTGTTGCGGTGTTCTTTTTTGACGCCCATCAACGGCATGCGCACACCGCGAATCGACTTGCGGACTTTCCAATGCCAGGCGACCTGCGCCATCGTAAAGAGATCCGGTACGCCCGGACGGGGATAGGCGCGGCGCAGGGCTTCATTGAAGTTTGGTAGCGTCAGCGCGAAGCCGACAGGTTCATCGGCTATCTCAGCGAAGAATGCCAACTTCGGCTCAACTAACATTCCCAGGTCGTTGATAAGCGCCTGTAACTCCTCATCATTCATGGGAATAAAGCCCCAGTTTTTCTCCCAAGCGGCGTTGTATATTTCGCGGAAGCGCTCGAACTCTGATTTTTTGTCACGCGCATTCATACTGCGCACTCTAATGCCACTGCGCTGTGAAGCGCGGCTGACCAGTCTTTCCAACCGTTCCAGCGAATCGCTGGCTTGTATTGTCGACCGGTCTTGGTAGATACAATGCACATCCATGACTTTTTCGAATCCGGCACCCTCCACTAGCGTTTGATACCAGGGTGGATTATAGGGCATCATGATGACGGGCTGGTTAAAGTTGTCGACCAGCAAGCCGCATTCTTCATTGGTGGTGAAGCTCGCAGGACCGCGTATCGCGTCAAGGCCACGCTCACGAACCCACGCGCCCGCTGCTTCGAGCAAACCGCCAGCGACCTGCGGGTCGTCAATCGACTCAAACAAGCCGAAGAAACCTATGTTCTCGCCCTGATATCGATTGTGCTCGTGATTGACAAAGGCGGCGACCGTTCCAACCATCTCACCGTCGCGCCACGCAGCGAAGTATTCGCCATCCAGGTACTTCCAGGCAGGGTGTCTTGATTTATCTAACAGCTGACGGCGCATTGAGACGAGGTTGGGCACCCAGTTGGCATCATCAAAATAGTGCCTCCAGGGGAACTGAAAGAACTCGCTGAAATCGCTGCGGCCGGTAAGCGGTCGTATGTCCAACATGCTGTCGCCTGGTCCCATCTTGCCTTGCTCAAAAAATTTGAGCAGCTACGCCAAAACATTCTTGACAGTAAACATTCGCGCTGATAGTATACTGACACTTCCTTCCGTAGTAGCTCAATTGGCAGAGCAATCGGCTGTTAACCGATCGGTTCTTGGTTCAAGTCCAAGCTACGGAGCCTGCCAGATGCCCCTGAAAGAGGGGCATCTTATTTCCTTCGACTAATCTCGTAGATCAGTCTTAATCCGTCCAAGGTCAATTCCGGCGCGACATGATCAATCGTCTCGATATGCTCCTTGAAAGCCGGTGCCAGCCCGCCGGTGGCCACCACCCGTGTCGCCGGCGAATCGAGTTCCGCCATTATCCGTTGCAGCAGCGCATTTATCATACCCACGTAGCCCCAGAATATGCCCGATTGCATGGCGTGAATTGTGTTTCGTCCGATGGGATTCGGTGGCGGAACCAAATCTACTTTGTGCAATTGGGCGGCTCGGTTGACCAAGGCGTCATGAGCCAGTCGGATGCCGGGCGCTATAACGCCACCGATGTATTCATTGTCCGCCGAAAGCACATCAAAGTTGGTGGACGTACCAAAGTCGACACTTACGGCCGGCGCACCGTACAGTTGCGAAAGCGCGACCGCGTTACAGAGGCGGTCTGCACCGGCTTGCTCCGGCATGTCTATCGCAATCTCGATATCCAGGTCGGTAGTGCTGCCTACGTTAAGCGGTTCGACACCAAAGTAGCGACGCGCTAGGTCCTGAAATGTTGTGGTCAAGGCCGGCACGACGCTGCTCATGCATACTGCCGAAATCGACCCGGAATCGACTTCAGCAGTATCGAGAAAGTTTCTCACCAAGACTGCATATTCGTCGGTCATCTTTTCAGCGACCGTGCGCGCCCGCCAAGACAAGCGCCAGCCATCGCTGTCCCACAGTCCAAGGTGAATATTGGTATTGCCAATGTCGAATGCCAGCAGCATATCCCACTCCGGTTCACAGGTTTGTCTTCGCCGCCCAGGTCCCGATCGTGTTTCCAAATAGCAAGCAATTAAAGATCGCAGACCTTCGTGCCTACGCGCGCACTGCGCTATAATATAGTAGATTCTGAAGCGATAGGACGCAACCAAAGTGGCAAGGATTATGTCATGTTGGTACGCCAGGCCACACTGGAAGACACACAAAAGATCGTGGAGCTGTTTACCGCTCGCGTGACGGTTTGGCAACGGCTCAATGCGTCGGGCCGTGTCGAAAACCTGCCCTACCACGATCTGACGATCTATGAGCGCTGGTTGCATGGCGGCGCCTGGATGTCGCTGGAGACCGGCGCAATTTGGCTCAGCCACGTCTTGAGCGGGAACGGGCTCGCCTATGTCGTGGACGACGAGGGCAGCATCATCGCATACGCTGAAGCATTTACAAACCGTGAACTGACGCCCATGGGCACACACTTGCATCTCGCCGAAATGCAAGTTACAGAGGGCGGCGCTGACGAAGTGCATCTACTGCTCGCCGACGCAATCCTGGGTGACGCACGAGGACCGGGGCGGCTCTCGGTCGAGTACCCCGCTTATGACCAGGAACAGGCGACCTATTATCGCAAGTACTTCGGCTGCGCAGAATCATTACGTTTAACGCGATATGCCTTGCACGCGCAGACCGGCCAGAGCTTTTACAAGAGCCAAGACTTCGGCAAAGTGGACGCCAGTATGATCGATGGCTGGGCGCTGGCGGTTGGGCGTTTGACCAGTCCACGCGCTCTCTGGGAGAAGGAATGGATCGAACATTGGAGCAGCATTCCGCATATCATTGAACGTAAAAAACACCGGCAATATGTCAACGCCTCGGGCCACGAAGCGCTTGTTTGCTTCCATCAGCAACTATACAACGACCGTAATGCCGAGGTCTATTGCTGGTCACCCAGGAACCTCAGCACACAACTTCTAGTGGCGATCCGCGATATGGGGCATCGGCTGGGTTTTCGTATGCTTACACTAGCCTTGCCAGATTTCTCCGCCAAGCTCTTGCCAGCAGATACTGCTGCCGATCCCAACCAGCAAGTGATCGCAACGGTCAGCGTCTGATTTGATCTGTCGCACTGCGACTTCTTTACGTTTCAGCTATCAGGCTGAGTCGCCGCAGCACTAGGCTGCCGACGCGCCCCGCGTTATGATGTCGGCACATCTGTAGCAAGACAAGGACAGCACAATGCAATCAAAAATGGACATCACCGACTGGCTTGACGAACATCAAGTGCGCTTCACCGCCATGTCGGACGAAATCTGGGATAACCCTGAGCTTCAATTCGTGGAATTCAAAGCCTCTAAGCTGCAAGCGGACTTCCTCGAAGACGAAGGCTTTCGTATTGCCTGGGATCTGGGCGGGATCAGCACAGCCTTCGCCGCCGAGTGGGGCGCGGGGAAACCTGTCATCGCCTTCGCCGGTGAATACGACGCCCTGCCCGGACTTTCACAGAAAGAACAGCACTCGCCCGATCCGATCAGCGCTGGCGAAGCGGGGCACGGCTGTGGGCACAACTTGCTTGGCACTGGCTGTTTGGCGGCAGCAGTCGCCCTAAAGCATTGGATGCAGAGTACGGGATACGAGGGAACCGTCCGCTACTACGGCTGCCCGGCGGAAGAAGGCGGCAGTGGCAAGGTCTTCATGGGACGCGACGGCGCCTTTGACGATCTCGACGTAACCTTCAACTGGCATCCTTGGTACACGAATTCCGCCATGAAAGGTAGTTTACTCAGCGTAAATCGCTATTACTTCCGCTTCAAAGGCAGGTCCGCCCACGCGGCTGCTGATCCCTATTCGGGCCGCTCAGCCCTTGATGCGCTTGAGCTCATGAATATCGGCGTAAACTACCTTCGCGAACATGTAACCGACGACGTGCGCCTCCACTACGTTATCCTGAGCGGTGGGCTGGCGCCGAATGTCGTGCCGGACTATGCGGAAAGCTACTACTACGTGCGCGCCTACGATCCCCTAAACCTGGAAGATGTCAGTCAGCGGGTCATCCGCATCGCGAAAGGCGCGGCGATGATGACCGATACCGAGGTTGAAGTCGTCTACAAGTCCGGTTCTACACGCGTGCTCTCGAATGACACGCTAGCGGATTTACAATACAAAGTCATGTGCGAACTTGGAGGCATTGATTTTACTGACGAAGAATATGCCTATGCTGCTGAGATCAATCAGCACTTTGGCGATGCCAACGTGAAGACTTTGATCGACCGATACGGCGTTAATCCCGAGCGAGCCCAGCGAGCGCTGATCGGCGATGTACTGCCAAGCGTTGACAAGGGTTATGTCTCGCCGGGTTCATCAGACATGGGAGACATGAGTTGGTACGCGCCTTGCAGTATGCTGCAGACGGCCACCTGGGCGAGCCGAGCGGCGGCGCATTCCTGGGGTGTAGTCGCCACTGGCAGGACATCCATCGGTCATAAGGGCATGATGTACGCGGCTAAAGTGATGGCGCTATCGGCAGCAGAATTAGTCTTGTCGTCCGACCTGCTGCAGCAGGCTCAGTCAGAGTTTCGCGCTGCGATAGAGCGCACACCCTACATGTGTCCAATACCGGACGACATAGGTCCCCCGCGGCATGAGCATCCGCTGCGCTGACTATGTCTCACAAGAAGACGCATCGAATTCTGTTCTGGAACATCTGGCACGGTGGCGGCCAGCGCGCCGGCAAGATAGTCGAGCAGATCAAGGAATGGAATCCGGACATAGTCGCTCTTGCCGAGTTTCGCGGCACATCGCCCAGCAAATCCATCGCGAATAGTCTTTTGGACGCCGGATACATACACCAGCTGTCGACAGTCAACGCAGGCGAACCCAGGTGGAATGCTCTGTTTCTAGCGAGCCGCACGGAAGTTGCGCAGGTTTACCTTCATGGTGCTCCGGAGCCAGCCTATCTCTGACTGTTCGCCAAAGTGAATATAGAGCCGGCGATTCAGATAGGTGTAGTTCATGTGCCCCTAATGTCAGAGAACCTGCCGTTAGGATGGCACAATTACTATAGGGCGTTGCTGAAAGTCGCCGAGGCCTGACGACTAGGACCTGGTCTATTCGTTGGCGACATGAATTCAGGTTTGAACGGCCTTGGCTAAGAGACCGAGTATCCGCAAGGCTACAAAGACAAATTCATGAATCCCTTGGAATCCGCCGGATGGCGCGATATGTTTCGAGCCCTCAATCCCAGAGTTGACGCGCCAACGTGGTATTCGCGCAACAGAAACGGTTTCCGGCTGGATCAGGCATTTGTGAATGCGGAGCTGCATGCGTATGTTACCTCCTGCGATTATGACTGGGGAGGCGCTGGGGAAGGTGACAAATTGAGCGACCATGCGGCAATTTTGCTGGACATAGACTCGGCTGAATAAAACAACGCAATTAGACCAGACGCTGGTCATAACCCAGCGCGACCAGTTGCTCGTATGCTTCCCAAACATCTGCAGGAATCTCCTGCGGCACTTGAAAGCCATTCTCGCCGTAAACTTTGACTCGCTGGAAGTCGCCGACGATGTACTGAATTAGCGCATCGCGTGGAAAGTCGCCGTTTAGGTAGTCAGCGCAGGAAATCGGTGGAGACGTTACTACAAAGTCCGCCGCGCTCCATTGCTGTAGAGCAGTCGCCAGTACACGCCGTTCCATATAAGGCTTTTGCACCAAGATGAAGGAACGGAAATCGAGTCCGAGCGAGTCGAGTAGTTGCCGTGAGTATCGGAAATTTTCGCCGGTATTGGCTGACTGATTTTCGATCAAAATCCGCTCGGAAGGTACATCTTTGGTCATGGCCAGACGCGCGAAGTGTTCGGCTTCTGTGGTGTCCCAGAAGATCTTGAGCGTGGCGTTGCGCTGAACTACGCCGCCGGAGAATAGCAGCCAGGGCGCGTAACCATCTTTGAAGAGCGCAATGGCATAATCGGCGACGCGGATGTCATAGCTGCCGAGCACGAAGATGCAATCTGCTGGTCGAAGCTCGTGCCGGACTAGCATGTAATCCCAGAGTGTCTGTAAAAGCGACTCTACCACAGGAGCAGAGGCTGAATTGATACGTTGTCTCTCAATGACCACGTGAATTCTGCTTCCTAAATTCAGGGCGAAACTATAGCAGTTTCATAGGACCGGACTCTTCTTTTGAAACAAACTGCTTCAGAACCTGAAAGTCGGCCTCCAATGTGGTGCGCTGGCTAGCGTTGTATAGCGCGGCAGCCGGATGAAATAGCGGCACGACCGACGTTCTGCCGTAGGCGGTACGAACCTTGATGACGGTGCCGTGTAGTTGGCTAATCTTCTGATTCGCCTGGAAGGCGCCGAACCGCCGTAGAATGAATTCCATCGAAAAGCGTCCCAGGGTTGCGATCACTTTGGGCTGAATGATGCCGATTTGTCGCTCGAGAAAGGGCGCGTACAAGTCGATTTCGGTTTTGAGCGGGTCGCGGTTGTTTGGTGGCCGATCTTTGACGATATTGGTCACGTATACATTTTGGCGCTCAAGATCGATAGATTGCAGCAATTCGTCAAGTACACGTCCCGACGCGCCGCAAAAAGGACGTCCCGTCTCCGCTTCGTTTTTGCCCGGCGCCTCGCCGATGAACATGATGTCGGCGTAATGATTGCCTTGGCCGATCACGGGAAAGTAGCCATTGCGCTGACGATAGTCGTATAGAGGAGACTCGGTCAAATTGACAAGTTCGTTCTTGATGGCGCGCAACTGTTCCGTCCGGTCAGTCGACATCCTTGACCCTGCTTTCTCCTGATGATGTAGCCGTAGTTTAGCACATTGACGGCGGCTGTTCTAAGAGATTGCGCGAGCAAGCTTTATGCCCTGCGATCCGCAGGGTTTCCTCCACTGTGTGCATCTTCTGCGGAAGCAAAAGTGGCGCGCGCCTTGCGGAGCAGGCGGCACAAAGAGTCGTCAATTGCGTCATCCATGGCAAGCGCCTCAGCGAAGCTTAGCCAGCGGAATCGCGTGGATTCGCCCTGTGCCGGCGCCAGCGCATCGGGCTGATTCGTCGTCAGTATGTAGCGGAAATCCAGGTGCAGATGCTCCGGTTTGTCGCCGCTCTGGGGGATGGTGTGCACATCGTAATCAATGGGCACGACCGCGTCAGTTGGCGCATGGAATGCGAGGTCGGGCAAGCCGGTTTCCTCGCGAGCCTCGCGCAGCGCCACCAGCGCAAAGTCGGTCTCGAAGTCGGCGTGACCACCGACTTGCAGCCAACGGCCCAGGCGCTTATGAAAGTGAAGAAGGGTCAGGCGCGAAGCTGGCTCGACAATGACGGCCGAGGCGGTGATATGCCCGACTTCGCAGTTCATGCTGAAGATGTTTGGATGCGCCGCGATCATTGACTTGATCAGTCTGATGTCGCGCGCCTCTTTGTCATCGGCGGGCTTGTGCGCATCCAGCATCGCCAGAATGGCTGTACGCGCTTCGCTGAGTTGATAGCTGTATAAGTCGAGCACGAATGCGCGGAGAGTTTCCAGCTTTTGGTCGGGAGACTTGTCGTCCCAGACTGGCAGGCGCGCGTGGCATGGCATTAGTGAGCGCCCTGTCGCCCTAGGCGGGGCGTCCGTTGACGGTATCTACGAGCGCGGCGCCGTAAGTCTTCCGGCGCCAGGGACCCAAGCCGCGGATACCACCCAGATCTCCAATTGTGGAAGGATTGCGCCTGGCGATCTCCCAGAGCGCGTCTTTGCTTATGATCACATCAGACTCCACGCCGCGGGCGACGGCGGTCCGTTTGCGCCAATTATGGAGCGCGCTGTAGCGGTCGACGATGACTGCTGGTATTTGCTCTTGCGGCGGCGGTCCGTCCGGCAGGTGGCTGTCTATGCCGTGTCGTACCGCTTCGATGATCTCGTCGCCGCTCTGACGCACGAGCCAAGCCGGCAAGCCGCGGATTTTCATAAGTTGTTTAAGGCGGCGCGGCGAAGTCTTGACAAGTTGAAGCAGCGTCTTGTTGGAGATGAGCCGGTGCGAGGGATGATCGACCGATTTCGCCAGCTCGTCGCGCAGAATGTAGAGTTCGCGCAGAACAGCGACTTGCCTGCCGTTAAGCGAATTAGGTCGGCAAAGAGCCCAGAAGCCATCTGGATCAAAGTCTTGCGATTTCAACTCGAAGCGGGTGATATCGTCGAAGTACTCGCGCGCTTCTTCGAGGCGGCAGGCAGCGCGCAGCTCGGTGTACAGGGCATCCCGCAAGGACAGGAGGTGATGCGTGTCCATCTGGGCGTAGCGGCGATAGCCTTCGGGCAGGGGGCGGCGCGCCCAATCATCGGTCTGATGCTTCTTGGCGTGGCGGACGCCGAGCAAATCTTCCAGCATGTGGCCCAAGCCGATGCGCTGATAACCGCAGACGCGGGCAGCCGCCATGGTATCGAAGACGCCGTGGACATCGAAATCGAAGTCGCGCTTGAGGCAGATGAGATCGAATTCGGCGGCGTGGAAGACCTTCTCGATGGCCGGGTCGGCGAAGACTGAGGCGAGGGCGCTGATATCGGCGATGGCGAGCGGATCGATGAGCAGGTCTTCGAGTGGTGTTGAGAATTGAATGAGGCAGGTGCGGCCGCGGTAGGCGTGCAAGCTGTTCGACTCGGTGTCGCAGGCGATGCGGTCATGGGCGCTGAGGCGCTCAACTGCTTCGTCAAGTGCCGCGCTGGTGTCGATATAGCTGGCGGGGGGAAGCATAGGCAGGGCTACAACCAATGACGTCG
Source organism: Phototrophicaceae bacterium (assembly GCA_965223515.1). GTDB lineage: Bacteria > Chloroflexota > Anaerolineae > Aggregatilineales > Phototrophicaceae > UBA6055. The sequence continues at coordinate 5,872 of CBDCWK010000002.1, read as the reverse complement.
GCGGAAAATGTAGAGCATCAGGATGGCGATGATGAGCATGATGCCGGCGGTGATTATAAAGGCGTGGGGTTCATCGGCAAAGGGAAGATTGATGTTCATGCCGTAGACGCTGGAGATGAGCGTGAGGGGCAGCATGATGACGGAGATGACGGTGAGGATGCGCATGACCTCATTGATGCGGTAGCTGGCGAGGGTATCGGCGGTATCGGCGAAGCTGTTGATGATCTCGAAGTTCTCGTCAACGATGTCGCGGAGCTTGAAGAGGTGGTCGACGATGTCGCCAAAGTACTCCTCCATGTGCGCGTGCAGCATGGGGTGGTCGACGGTTTCGAGCTGCTGGACGATGGGAATCTGCTGACGGATGATGCGGCGCAGGGAGATGATATCGCGGCGCAGGAGAGCGATCTCCTGGATGACTTGTTTGGCGTTGGATTCAAAGAGGGCGTCTTCGATGGCGTGGACGCGTTTATCGACCTTGTTGAGGATGGGAAAGATGTAGTCGACGAGCTGGTCAACCAGGGTGTAGAAGGCGTGATTGGCGCCGCGCCCAAGCAGACCGTTGCGCTCGTTCTCGTCGGCTTGGCAGGTCTCGAAGGCGGTGACGAGGGGCTTGAGCGTGCCATTGTGGACGGTGACCACGTAGTCGGGACCGACGAAGAAATCGACTTCGCTGGCGCGGGAGATCTTCTGGCGGGCGTCCCAGAGCGGAAAGTGCAAGACGAGGAAGAGGTAGTCATCGTCTTGATCGAGCTTGGGGCGTTCAATGCGGCTGCGGATGTCTTCCAGGTTGAGCGGGTGGATATGCGGGTAGCGGTGGTGGAGCGCTTCGACATCGGCGGCGTTGGGATTGACGAGATCGATCCAGGTGAGGTTGTCGTGGGCGATGAGTCGGGTGGTCATGAGGCTATTATGGCGCGGATGGCGGGTTGGAACAATGGATTATTGCCACAGAGGCACAGAGGCACAGAGGGGAATTTAGTGAAGACGGGGGCGGATTCGGACGTTTTCCGGAGATTATCCGTAAATGGACATATTTTTTGTCCGACAAAATCCGTTTTGCCGGGGAACCGTTGCCGGGGGAAATGTTTTTTTGGCAATATGGCAATGAACTTGCCCCATTTTGGGGGAGGGATTCAGGGTGAGGGCGCCCGCGGCCATGCGTCGCATCAGGAATCGAGTTTCGCTATCCGTAAGTTTTTTCGGACAAAAAAATATTCCATCTCCGGTAAACATCCGAAAACATCCGGAATCCCTCCGCCCCCTCTGTGCCTCTGTGGTGAATCGCTACCCCTGCTAAAATGAAACCAATCAGAATCCCGGGAGGGCAAATCATGTTCACGAAACTCAGAAACGGTGCCCAAAGTGTCACGGCGGAATTCAAGACCTTCGTCATGCGCGGCAATGTCGTCGACCTCGCCGTCGGTATCATCATCGGCAGCGCCTTCAAAGGCATCACCACCTCGCTCGTCAAAGACGTCGTCATGCCGCCCATCGGCCAAGTCACCGGCGGTCTCGACTTTTCCCAGTGGGTCATCCCTCTCAACTGGTTGAACTTCGGCCGAGAATCGGCAGAAATCGCCACGCTTAACGCCGGCAACTTCGTCAATGTAGTGATTGACTTTATCATTACCGCCGTCGCCATTTTCCTCTTGATCAAATTCGTCAACAAACTGGATCAAGCTGTCGATGATATCGGCGACCTGCTCGATGATGACGAAGAAGAAGCCCCGGTCGTGCCAGAGCCTGAACCAGAGCCTGAACCAGAACCAGAACCAGAACCGGAGCCCGAACCTGAACCTGAACCTGAGCCGACCACAGAAGAAAAAATCCTCGAAGTCCTGGAGCGAATCTCGGCTCAGTTGGACAAGGTCTGACAGCCCTGCTATAGTGGACCGCATCAAGTGCGAATCCAAAGGAGAGGCTGAAAATGTCAGACGACAAAATCAAAGATGCCCTGAAAATGATGCCCTACGGCTTTTATTCCTTCACCACCAAAAACGGCGATGACGTCAACGCCATGGTCGTCAATTGGGTGTCGCAGATGTCCTACGAACCCCGCCTGATCGCCGTCGGCATCCAAAAATCCTGCTACTCGCACGGCCTGGTCTCAGCCGGCGGCGTCTTCAGCTTGAATATCTTCCTGCAAGCCGATTCCGAAGCCATTATGAGCGTCACCAGCGGCCGCTCGAAGAAACCAGAAAAGATGGATGAGGCCGACTACTCTGCCGCGCCCGCAACCGGCGTGCCAGTGCTCGCGGGCGCCGCCGCCTATATCGAATGCAAGGTGACGAAAATCGTCGATGTCGCTGGCGATCACGATATTGTAGTCGGCAAAGCCATCAACGCCGAAATTATCAAGGAAGGCGCCCCGCCCGATGTCTTGTCTCTGACCGAGCTCGGCTGGAGCTACGCCGGCTAACGGCTCTTGTAGGGGCGAAACATGTGGGGGCAATACATGTAGGGGCGACTCTTGTAGGGGCGACTCTTGAGTCGCCCACCGCGCAACTCAACCGTGCGCTTGCTTAATTCACAGGCAGTTTACCCGTCGTCAGCACCGATTGCAGCCGCTCGCTCAAGCGCTGCAAACTGTGCTCTCTCAGGACCCTCTCTCGCAGCCGCCCGCCGATTTCCGCGCGCTCAGCTGCCGAAAGCGCAATCAAGCGCTCAAGACGGTCCTGCAAGCCGCTGACATCATCCGGACCATCCGTGAGCAGCAGGGCAGCATGCTCGCCCAGCAGCGGCGCAAACGCCGGATTGCAGACAACCGTCGGTACGCCGCATGCCATGCTCTCCAGCGCCGCCTTGTCAAACAGTCCCACCGGGCTCATATTCACCGCCACCGTCGCCCGCCGATACCAATCGCGCGCATCCGCCGGCGGCAAATCGCCAAGGAGTTGACAGCGTGCCGCCATTCCGTGCCGCCCAATCAGCTCCTGCAATCGCTGCTCATAATGCTGCGGAGAGCCTGCTTGCACTCCACCGATCAGCGCCAGCCGCGCATCCGTCCGCGCCACCGCCTCAATCGTGGTCGCCTGATGCTTGATCGCCGCCAAACGCCCCACCTGCACCACCACTGCTTGACTATCCCCACCCTCATTTTGGGAGCTAGAGAGTGGGGGCCCGTAGATGTCGGTGTCGATGCCGTGCCCGATGACGCGCAGCTTGTCGGTGACATAAGGGAAGCTGGTCTCGTCCGCGCTGACGACCCGCCGCGACATCGCCAAGCCCAGCCGCAACTGTGCCGAGCGCTGCCGATGTGTATACCACAAGACCGTAGGAATCCCGCGCGCGCTCAACAGCGGTCCCGCCATGCCGGCGAACAGCGGCATCATATGCGCGAAGCAGGCATCATAGCGCCGCGTCGACAGCAGCCGCAGCAACTGCCGGTAGAAGCCAAGCAGTCGCGCCGGCTTGCTCCAGCCACGTTCCCGCCCCGCCGAAAACACGCGTACATTCCCCGGCAACTGATAGGCTCCGCGATACATGGTAATCACATCGACGTACTCGCAGTGGGCCGCCAACTCGCGAATCCAGCCGCAGGCGAATCCCAGCACCGGATCAGATTCGTCGGTCATAAGATTGAAGAGCAAGAGCCGGAGCTTGGTCATCGGTTATCCGTTGCAAATGTCTGTATCTGCTATGCTATAGTCTACACTGTAATCGCACTGCCACCCCGTCGCGTGAGGGTGAGGTATGGCGAAAAAAACATCGCCAAAGATTCAGAGATCGCAACCGTTACCGCTTCGAGACACCCTTGCCAGCCGATCTGGCGATGGCGCGCCTACATGACCTGTTGCCAAGAGAGCGGACCGGTATCCAGCGGCAATCGCTTTATGAAGTGTCAAGTGAAACCCTCGACGATTCGATCTATTTTGAAGTGCGTGCGTTTTCCCATGACACCCATGAGGCCGCGTCGTATGGGAGAATCGCCACAGGCCAAATGAGCGAGTTGGATAAGACCAGGACGTATGTTGACTGTGAGTTGCCGGGTTCGGCATTCTTACCGGCCATAAGTTTCGGTTTCGCTCTCGCCTTCTCCGGCTTTATCGTCTTGCTCGTTGGCCGGGGCGCGCTACGCCCATCGGAAGCGATAATTTTCGGCGTCATCGCAGCGCTCGCCTTCGTCTTTGCTTGGCTGAGCAGCGATCGCAAATACGTGCGCGACCTCGCTCTCGAAATAATAGAACTCAGTATTCAGCCGCGCGAAGAGGACCGCAACTTGATCGCCCGGCGCAAAAGCCAGCACTACCGCCCGATATCGGAAAGACTCGCCTATACGATCGAATCAGGTAGTGTCAAGCGAGACATAGCGCGTCACGACCGCGGATAACCCAACGCGTCAATGGCAGCGGCCGCAGCGAAATCATTCGCCGAAAGCATATTGCCGGCATCGTGCGTGGTAAACGACACACTCACCCGCCGCCAGCCAATGCTCATATCCGGATGATGATCCAAACCTTCGGCGATCACGCCGACGCTCGATGCGAATGCCACGCCCGCCAGATAACTGTCAAAACTGAAAGTCTTCACCAATACATCGCCGTCGCGCGCCCAGCCATTTAGTTCCGCGAGACCCGCGCTGATTTCTGCTTCGCTTAATGCTTTTGCCATTTGTCCATCTCCATTCTTACATCTTGTCCAAATCTGTCACAACTTGAGAATTGCTCAGGTGCAAACTTCATAGCCGCGCACGACAATTACAAGCGTCCTCTACACGCGCGGTCGGCACGTAGCCATCCACGCCATATTCCACGCCAAGCAAGGTAGCTAAAGCCGACAATTGCTCCAGCACGGTGGCGCCCGGACAAACCGTCCCCTTGTTGAATTGACTGTGCGCCGCCAGATGCGTCAAATCCAGCTCATCGACCAGCCAACAGCTCAACGCGATAAGCGCGTCCCATTGCGCTTGCGACGGCGACCGAAAGCGGAAATCTCCCAACAAGCAGACTCCAGCGCTGCCGCTGTTATGCCCTTGCGTATGTATGCCACGCACGCCAAGATTCCGCCCTTCATAAATCGCGCCGTCCATATCCACCATAAAATGATAGCCGACATCAGCCCAGCCTCGATCATCCCGGTGCAATCGCTGCACTTCCAGCAACGTCGCTATTCCGTTTACTTCGTAGAAGGCGCTGTGATGGATAACCAAGGTCTGATAACTGTCGCGCAAATCGCCTAAATAGACGTACCAGCCCTCGGGATTGACGCCCTTCTTATAGATCCCACTCTCGTTGCGCGCCATTGAATTGACAGGCAGCGCGCCCCATTCGTCGCGGCTGACGATGTTTGGACGTTGCGCCACGTTGAAGAGTCCATCGCCGTTTGGCAGGACTACCACTCTCGGCCGCTCGCCAAATACACCAGCCGCAGCTCCGCCCAATCCCGCCAAAGCACTGGCCGCGCCAACGACAGCCAGCCGCCGCAGCATTCGCCGTCGACTGACTTTGCACTGATTCGTCTGAGGTGGCCGCGCCATATCCGCCCACATTGCTACATTTACCTTGCAACAGTATAACGAACTTGCCGCTTTTCGCGCTCGTGTCCTCCGCCGCTTAAGATGTGAAATTATTCGTTTTCACACGCTTGTCATCCATAGGCGCGACCGCTATTCTACTAACGTAGCGGCGATTGATAGAATCGGGAATTCTATGGAAGAAGACAGCTTCTTCTTTGTAATTGAAGGCATGGACGGCGCCGGAAAATCCAGCATCGCCCGTCAACTTCATGGCACGCTGTCGCAGACGCATCGTGACCGGGTAACCCTAACCTACGAGCCACATGATCCATCCGCCGCCGGCAAGTACATCCGCAGCGTCCTCGCTAAGCAAGAGAAAGCCAGTCCACTAGCGCTAGCTTTGGCATTTGCCCTCAA